>NC_014246.1:0-2146480 GCF_000196535.1 Mobiluncus curtisii ATCC 43063
CTCGAGACAAGGTTGCCTGCGTGACGCTGAACCCCAGTTCGTTGAGGTGATTTTGTAGAGCTCTTTGAGAACGAATCACGTTTTCTTGCAGCAGTCGGGTAATGACAGCATGACGGGTAGCCTTCGAAGGAAAAACTCGGGACGGAGTGTCATCAGTCATAGGCAAATCAACTCCCTAAAATCGAAACTCGTGTTTTTGGCTTATATCGGGTTTGTGGGTTGGTGTGGTGTTTAAATGGTTTCGCCCCCAAAATGTTTGGGGGTGAAACGGTTTTTTCAAGTTTTAGTGCGGCGGTTTCCTACTCTCCCACACACCGGCGTGTGCAGTACCATCGGCGCGGGCAGGCTTAGCTTCCGGGTTCGGGATGGGACCGGGCGTTTCCCTGCTGCTATGACCGCCGCCACAATCGTGGACTCTAGTCACTAACCATATTCAGTTAGCAAACCCATGAACACAAGCCGCGATACATAACTGTTAGTACCGGGCTGGTTGGTTCTTATTTGTATAGTGGTCGCGAATACCTGAACGCAAAAGTCTTTCTGCTCTACTCGTTTCATTGTTTGTTCCACGTTATCGGTGGGACTGTGTATGTTGTTGTTATCGGCCGATTAGTACCGGTAAGCTCCACACCTCACGGTGCTTCCACGCCCGGCCTATCAACCCCGTAGTCTACAGGGGGCCTCACGACAAAAGTCACGGAGTCCTAGTCTTGGAGCAGGCTTCCCGCTTAGATGCTTTCAGCGGTTATCCCTCCCGAACGTAGCAAACCAGCCATGCTCTTGGCAGAACAACTGGCACACCAGAGGTTCGTCCGTCCCGGTCCTCTCGTACTAGGGACAGGCCTCCTCAAAACTCCAACGCACGCAGCGGATAGGGACCGAACTGTCTCACGACGTTCTGAACCCAGCTCGCGTACCGCTTTAATGGGCGAACAGCCCAACCCTTGGGACCAACTCCAGCCCCAGGATGCGACGAGCCGACATCGAGGTGCCAAACCATGCCGTCGATATGGACTCTTGGGCAAGATCAGCCTGTTATCCCCGGGGTACCTTTTATCCGTTGAGCGACCACGCTTCCTCAAGCCATGGCCGGATCACTAGTTCCTACTTTCGTACCTGCTCGACCTGTCAGTCTCACAGTCAAGCTCTCTTGTGCACTTACACTCAACACCTGATTGCCAACCAGGCTGAGAGAACCTTTGAGCGCCTCCGTTACCGTTTAGGAGGCAACCGCCCCAGTTAAACTACCCACCAGGCACTGTCCCTAACCCCGATCAGGGGTCAAAGTTAGGAACCCACTTACAACAGAGTGGTATTTCAACAACGACTCCACCAACACTAGCGTGCCAGCTTCACAGTCTCCCACCTATCCTACACAATCGCAAGCGAGCACCAATACCAAGCTATAGTAAAGGTCCCGGGGTCTTTCCGTCCTGCTGCGCGAAACGAGCATCTTTACTCGTAATGCAATTTCACCGGGCTCACGGTCGAGACAGTAGGGAAGTCGTTACGCCATTCGTGCAGGTCGGAACTTACCCGACAAGGAATTTCGCTACCTTAGGATGGTTATAGTTACCACCGCCGTTTACTGGGGCTTAAATTCACCGCTTCGCCAAAGCTAACAGTTCCTCTTAACCTTCCAGCACCGGGCAGGCGTCAGTGCATATACAGCGCCTCACGGCTTAGCATGCACCTGTGTTTTTGATAAACAGTCGCGTCCCTCTTGCTATTGCAACCACCACCAGCTCCACACCGTAAAGACGCTTCACCAGGATGGTCCCCCTTCTCCCAAAGTTACGGGGGCATTTTGCCGAGTTCCTTAACCATGATTAACCCGTCCGCTTTAGTATTCTCTACCTGACTACCAGTGTCGGTTTAGGGTACGGGCGGCTAAAACCTAGCGTCGAGGCTTTTCTCGACAGTACAGGATCACTGAACTTCAACCAAACGGTCTCACCATCAAGTCTCACCCAAACAGCCCCCGGATTTACCTAGGAACCAGGCCACACTCTTAGACGCGCCAAGCCATAAGACACGCGCCAGCTACCTCTCTGCGTCACCCCTGTTAACACGCTTGACTACTAAAACACGGGACCCCAAGACCATCAAACCCCACACACCCGAAAGCATACAGGACCAACAGCATCGGTTAGCACATGTCCCCTCGTCATGGACGGTCCTTCGCCGGTACCGGAATATCAACCGGTTATCCATCGACTACGCCTGACGGCCTCGCCTTAGGACCCGACTCACCCAGGGCGGACAAACCTAGCCCTGGAACCCTTAGTCATCCAGCGGGAAAGATTCTCACTTTCCACTCGCTACTCATGCCTGCATTCTCACTCCCACCAAATCCACCCGAGATCACTCCCGGACTTCAACTCTGGCAGGACGCTCCCCTACCCAACAACACCACTAACACACATACCATGTGCCGTGCAAAATGCTGATGCCGCGACTTCGGCGGTACGCTTAAGCCCCGCTACATTATCGGCGCGGAACCACTTGACCAGTGAGCTATTACGCACTCTTTCAAGGATGGCTGCTTCTAAGCCAACCTCCTGGTTGTCTACGCGACTCCACATCCTTTCCCACTCAGCGCACGCTTAGGGGCCTTAGTCGACGATCTGGGCTGTTTCCCTTTTGACAATGGAGCTTATCCCCCACAGTCTCACTGCCACGCTTAACTTGAACGGCATTCGGAGTTTGGCAGACCTCAGTAACCAAAACGGCCCATTAGTCAACCAGTAGCTCTACCACCACCAAGAAACACGCAACGCTGCACCTAAATGCATTTCGGGGAGAACCAGCTATCACGGAGTTTGATTAGCCTTTCACCCCTACACTCAGCTCATCCCCCCGGTTTTCAACCCAGGTGGGTTCGGTCCTCCACACGCTTCTACACGTGCTTCAACCTGGCCAAGCGTAGATCACCCCGCTTCGGGTCTACATCATGCGACTCCACGCCCTATTCAGACTCGGAATTTCCCTACGGCTACCCCACACAGGTTAACCTCGCCACACAACATAACTCGCAGGCTCATTCTTCAATAGGCACGCCATCACCCCACAAGGCTCTGACGGATTGTAAGCGCCCGATTTCAGGTACTATTTCACTCCCCTCCCGGGGTACTTTTCACCATTCCCTCACGGTACTATCCACTATCGGTCACCAGGAAGTATTCAGGCTTACAAAGAGGTCTTTGCAGATTCAAGACAGATTACACGAGTCCGCCCCTACTCGGGGACACGCACCAACCCAGCACCATGCCAAACATCTACGGGGCTATCACCCTCTCCGGCCTGCCATCCCAGACAGTTCAACTAAACACAACACAAAGGCCCCGCTCCAATACGGAAAGCAGCATACGCCCCCACAACACCCAACAAGCAACGCCCGTACGCTATCACACTCATTAGGTTTAGCCATCCTCCGCTTTCGCTCGCCACTACTCACGGAATATCTTCTCCTGTAGGTACTAAGATGTTTCACTTCCCCACGTTCCCCCCGCACCCCTATCAATTCAGAATACGGTGACAAGCCACAAAACTTGCCGGGTCTCCCCATTCAGGCACCCTCGGATCAAAGCCCGCTCGACGACTCCCCGAGGCATATCGCAGTCCACCACGCCTTTCATCGGCCCCTGGTACCAAGGCATCCACCGAACGCCCAAAAAAACAACAAACCAAACACGGTCTCACCAGAAGAACAAACTAAAACAAGACAAAAAAACTTGCATCACAGATACTCGCACCACTATACAAATAACAACCAACCAACCAAACCACACCACATAACCAAAACAGCCATGCCAATGCAGCCAGCCAGGCCCATAAGCCCAAAACCCGACAGCGCCCCCACCAAAACAGCAGGAAATGTCCATGCCCACGCGCATCCCAAAACCAGAAAACAAAAACCATCACAGACAAAACATCCGCAACACTGGCAATGCTCCCTAGAAAGGAGGTGATCCAGCCGCACCTTCCGGTACGGCTACCTTGTTACGACTTCGTCCCAATCGCCAATCCCACCTTCGACCGCTCTCCCTCAAAAAGAGTTAAGCCACGGGCTTCGGGTGTTACCAACTTTCGTGACGTGACGGGCGGTGTGTACAAGGCCCGAGAACGTATTCACCGCAGCAATGCTGATCTGCGATTACTAGCGACTCCAACTTCATGGGGTCGAGTTGCAGACCCCAATCCGAACCGAGACCAGCTTTAAGAGATTAGCCCCACCTCACGGTATCGCAACCCTCTGTACTGGCCATTGTAGCATGCGTGAAGCCCAAGACATAAGGGGCATGATGATTTGACGTCATCCCCACCCTCCTCCGAGTTAACCCCGGCAGTCCCTCACGAGTCCCCGGCCGAACCGCTGGCAACATGAGGCAAGGGTTGCGCTCGTTGCGGGACTTAACCCAACATCTCACGACACGAGCTGACGACAACCATGCACCACCTGTACACCACCCCGAAGGCTGGCCCATCTCTGGAACCATCGCAGTGTATGTCAAGCCTTGGTAAGGTTCTTCGCGTTGCATCGAATTAATCCGCATGCTCCGCCGCTTGTGCGGGCCCCCGTCAATTCCTTTGAGTTTTAGCCTTGCGACCGTACTCCCCAGGCGGGGAACTTAATGCGTTAGCTACGGCGCAGAAACACAGGATAGCATCCCCACACCTAGTTCCCAACGTTTACAGCGTGGACTACCAGGGTATCTAATCCTGTTCGCTCCCCACGCTTTCGCTCCTCAGTGTCAGTAACGGCCCAGTGACCTGCCTTCGCCATCGGTGTTCCTCCTGATATCTGCGCATTCCACCGCTACACCAGGAATTCCAGTCACCCCTACCGCACTCAAGCCCGCCCGTACCCACCGCAGACCAACAGTTAAGCTGCTGGCTTTCACGACAGACGCGACGAACCACCTACGAGCTCTTTACGCCCAATAAATCCGGACAACGCTCGCGCCCTACGTATTACCGCGGCTGCTGGCACGTAGTTAGCCGGCGCTTCTTCCCCCACTACCATCAACACAGCCAAAACTGTGCCTTTTTCGCGAGAAAAAGGAGTTCACAACCCGAAGGCCTACACCCTCCACGCGGCGTCGCTGCATCAAACTTTCGTCCATTGTGCAATATTCCCCACTGCTGCCTCCCGTAGGAGTCTGGGCCGTATCTCAGTCCCAGTGCGACCGACCACCCTCTCAGGCCGGCTACCCGTCAAAGCCTTGGTAAGCCATCACCCCACCAACAAGCTGATAGGCCGCGAGCCCACCCAATCCCAGAAAAAACCTTTCCAAACACCACCATGCGGTGACGCCTGAATATCCAGTATTAGCAGCCGTTTCCAGCCGTTATCCCAAAGAAAAGGACAGGTTACTCACGTGTTACTCGCCCGTTCGCCACTAATCCACCACAGCAAGCTGCGGCTTCATCGTTCGACTTGCATGTGTTAAGCACGCCGCCAGCGTTCGTCCTGAGCCAGGATCAAACTCTCCAAAAAAAACAAACCAAAAACAGTCCATCCAAAAAGAGCCAGAAAAACCTGACAAACACGGTCCTCATCAAATCAGAAAACCGCAAAAACACTAACAAAAGCACCCCAAAAAAGGGCACCAAAAAAACGCGTAAACAAAAAACAAAACGCTATCGAGATCAAAACCAACAAACCCACTCACCGATCCACCCCAGTTTTCACCAGGATATCAACAATCGGGGCGTTGCTCACCTCAAAAGTGGGCAACAGATAAAACTATACACGCGGGTTTTTGTAGATGCAAATCGAGGGTCCTTTTTCGTGCATTTCGGGCGTGTCGCGAAATAACATACCATTAGATTTGTCAGGTATAGCACTAATTTTGCCTTGATACCCGACTTGCCGAACAGATAGATTTGCAAAAGCCGTTGCAGCCTACCGGAGGGAATGACGCCGCCAAAACTGCAATTGATTCCCGATTTTCAGCCTACTTTGTCTTTTTCAATGCCGCAGCAAATCCCGGTTGCACCGGTAAGTTCACCAAAAACATAGCCTGTCCGGCGTGATAAATATCCGGTTTACCCGACCAAGTCAGCGCCGCGGGCCGGTTATGTCCGTCTAGTTCGTGGCACCACCGACCGGGGGATTCAATCAGGCTACTTTGGGCGTATTCGCTGAAACGTTCCACCCATTTGTCAGCGGTAATCACCAAATCCGCACTGCCCTGCCCCGCCCACCGGGTGAAGCACTTCGCTGTCACCAGGCTGGCCCCAAGCGCTTCACATATGACCCAGTGCATCCGCTGGGATGAGACGGGACGACCCTCGAAATCCGTCGTATAGGGAATTCCCGCAGCGTCGTCGGTCCCCCACGCAGCCAGAGCACTACGGTAAAGTCCCGCAGCGGCCTCGTGAACCCATTCCAATTTCAAATTTAATCCCGCAGCCTCGACCGCACCTTGGAGCTGCAAAATCAGGCGTACCCATTCAAAACCATGCCCCGGCGTAGCTCCCCACGGGCGGAAGGGATCAGTCGGTCTGTCACGGTTGTAATCGAGGTCTATACGCCAGCTACCGGTGTAATGCTCGGGAACTTTCCAGTCATATTCCCTCGCTGAATCATTAATAATTTTCGTGGCAATAGATGCCCCACGGCGCAGGTATTCGGTGTCTGCAGTGGCATCAAAAGCTGCCAAGCACGACTCCAAAGTGTGCATATTCGCGTTTGCACCGCGGTAGTTCTCCAAATCTGTCCAGTCCCGAGCGTAGGATTCTCGGACCCTCCCCGCTGCTTTGTCCCACCAGTAGGCATCCTGGATACGTCTGGCTTCGTCTAAAAGTTCGCGTGCCCCTGGAATTTCCGCAACGGTAGCAGAGCTGGCAGCAAGAATTACGAACGCATGAGCGTAAGCCTCTTTACGGGGACCTTTTTCAAGATTGGGACGAGGCTGCCCAGACGCATCAAGTTCAGTCTCAATCCACGAAAACCAACCGCCGTATTCATGGTCCACAAAGTGAGTGCGCAGGGAGTGAATGCCATGAATCGCTAGTTCGCGGGATCGTTCAGGATGGATTCCTGCGAGGGCAAAAAGCGAAAACATATGCGTCATGCGGCAATTAATCCATAGCTGGGCACCCATCTCGGGCATGACTGCCCCTTCGGGACCAAGGTAACCAAATCCGGCAGGCACTTGTGACCTCATGCCGAACTCACACAAAGAAAGAAGCTCACGCGCAGCTAAAGAAGGCAAATCAAGGATTTTGCACATGACTGAAATTCTAATGGAGCCTCGCCTGCCTTACGGGGAATACCGGAGATTGAAAATAATCAGACTAAATACAGCTATGTGTGCGAACCAAAGTCTGTTCGCACACACAGGTTTATGGAATTATCCGGGATGAATCTAGGCAGCCTGGTGATAGGTGAGGCACTCGCCGGTCTTTCCGCCAACTTTGACGGCAGACGCCTGGCATTCCAGGTGCTCGTTAAAGCTGCAATCGGATTTTTGGCAAGCACCGACTGCCGCTTGCTTTCCGAGACCGCCGACCTCAGGCAAGGCAATAAAGGTTGAGCAGCCCTTGGTGCCCATAGTCATGGCGGTGGCTTGGCAGCCATCGTGGTTGTATGAGCAATCGGATACGGCGCAATCGCTAACTACTGGTTGAGTACTCATGGCTTCTTTCCTTTCGAGATAAGTATCTGTAAACGAATAAGTTCTTAATTACGACTGTCAACTATTTTTTCACCCCTGTAAACCCTGACTCTAAAATCTCACGTTTCCCCAGGTCAGAGGCTTGAAAATATAAAGAAACGCGCTAATTGCGTATATCAAAAAGCATATAGAGATATTTTTAAATAACATTAGCGATTCTAATTCGAGTCGATTACGCAAAGCAGGTGTAGCCTAAAGCCGGCTCCCGTCAGCAAACGACCTAGCTCAACAAATCACACTTGACCAGCACTAACAGACACTACTTCAGTATTTGAGACGAATCTGCTCGAATAGTGAACACGCCTGTACTTTGGGAGAAAATCTGCGTAACTTAACTGGTGAACGGTTCGGACTCGAACCAAATCGGCATCAGTACGAAATTGCGAAAACATAGGAGGAAAAAATGAACAAATATCGCGATTTTGACAACTATCTCAAAGAATACCCCGACGAAAAGGGATACTTCGGCAAATACGGTGGCAACTACCTGCAGGACCCCGAGCTGGTCAAAGCCTTTGACCAGTACGCCGAGGCCTACCAGACAATTGCACAGTCTGCTCAGTTTATTGCCGAACTGCGCCGCATCCGCAAGGACTTCCAAGGTCGCCCCACTCCGGTGTACCACTGCCAGCGTCTGAGCCAGAAACTGGGTCGCACCCAGATTTATTTGAAGCGCGAGGACTTGAACCATACCGGAGCGCACAAGCTCAATCACTGCATGGGTGAAGGTCTGTTGGCGAAATACATGGGTAAAAAGAAGCTCATCGCGGAAACTGGAGCAGGTCAGCACGGTGTAGCTCTCGCCACCGCCGCCGCCTATTTCGGCCTGGAGTGCGACATCTATATGGGCGAAGTCGACATCGCCAAGGAGGCCCCGAACGTGGCGCGCATGAAGGTGCTGGGGGCGCGTGTTATCCCCGTTAGCTTCGGCCTGAAAACGCTCAAAGAGGCCGTGGATGCCGCCTTCATGGCGTATTCCGAGGAATATCACGACGCCATCTATTGCATCGGCACGGCTGCTGGTCCGCATCCGTTCCCGGTCATGGTCAGAGATTTCCAAGAGGTTGTCGGCGTGGAGGCACGTGCCCAATTCTTGGAGCAGACCGGTCACCTGCCGGACAAAATCATGGCTTGCGTAGGGGGCGGCTCCAACGCGATTGGTTTGTTTGTGCCTTTCCTGGCTGACCCGGTCGAGATTTATGGGGTCGAGCCACAAGGACGGGGCACAGCTTTGGGCGATCACGCGGCCACCCTTACCTACGGCGGTGAAGGTGTGATGCACGGCTTCAACTCGATTATGCTCTCGGACGAAAAGGGCAATCCCGCCCCGGTCTATTCCAATGCGTCCGGTCTGGACTACCCCTCGGTCGGTCCTGAGCATTCCCTGCTGCACGACATGGAACGCGTCAATTACGTAACCATTCGCGATGAAGAAGCAATTGAAGCCCTGTTCTTGCTCTCGCGCTTAGAAGGCATCATCCCCGCCATCGAAAGCTCTCACGCTTTGGCTTACGCCATCAAGGAAGCCCGCAAAGGCAAGCCCGGATCCATCCTGGTCAACCTGTCGGGTCGCGGTGATAAGGACTTGGATTTCGTTATTGAACACTACGGAACAGGCGAAGACTACGTCAAATAGACTCAAAAGTAGGCTTTAAATGTTTTGTTCCCGGACCATTTGGTTCGGGAACAAAACATTTAAGAGGGAGCTCAGGGAATCCTATAGCCCAAGTTCCTTCATGATCAGGGACTTAACTGTGCCCGCATCAGCTTGACCACGGGTAGCTTTCATGATTGGCCCCATCAAGGCGCCGATAGCCGCCATCTTGCCGCCTTTAATCTTGGCGACGACATCTGGGTTATCCGCGATTGCCTGCTTTACAGCCGTTTCCAGCGCACCCGTGTCAGAAACGACCTCCAAGCCACGCGCCTTCACGACCTCTCCAGGATTACCCTCACCAGCCAGAACTCCGGCGATAACCTGTTTCGCCAACTTGTCATTAATCTTGCCGTCTTCAACCAAGTGCTGCAGTTCAGCCACCTGGGCGGGAGTAATCGCCATTTCTTCCAGGTCTTTTTCCTCGCCCTTCGCTAAGCGCGCGATTTCACCCATCCACCACTTGCGAGCCCCGCCCGCATCGGTTCCAGCTGAAACTGTCTCCTCAATGAGGTCCACCGCCCCGGCGTTGACGATGTCGCGCATTTCGATGTCGGTGAATCCCCATACGCCCTGCAGACGCTTGCGTCTCACGGCAGGAAGTTCGGGCAGACTCTTGCGGATTTCCTCCACCCATTCCCGACTCGGCGCTACAGGCACCAGGTCTGGTTCAGGGAAGTAACGGTAATCCTCAGCGTCGGATTTCTCGCGCCCCGAAGAAGTTGTCCCGTCCGCCGCATGATAGTGGCGAGTTTCCTGGACAATTTTGCCGCCTTCCGCGAGGATTGCCGCCTGGCGACGCATCTCGTAACGCACGGTTTTCTCGATGCCCCTAAAGGAGTTGACATTCTTGGTTTCCGTGCGAGTCCCCATCGGGTCCTCTGGATTGTCCCGCAAGGACACGTTCACGTCAGCGCGCACATTGCCACGCTCCATCCGAGCTTCACTAACCCCGATAGCGCGGAAAATGTCCCGCAAGGTACGCACATAGGCGGCAGCAACCTCAGGGGCGCGGTCGCCAGTCCCGGTGATGGGTTTGGTGACAATTTCCACCAGCGGCACTCCCGCGCGGTTGTAATCCACCAAGGAGTGATCTGCCCCTTGGATACGACCGTCTTCACCGCCGATATGCGTGTTCTTGCCCGCGTCCTCCTCCATGTGAGCACGCTCAATCTCCACGCGGTACACGGTACCGTCCTCCAACTCGACATCGAGCCAGCCGTCATAACAGATTGGCTCATCGTACTGAGAGGTCTGGAATGCCTTGGTCAGGTCGGGATAGAAATAGTTTTTCCGGGCAAACCGGCAGTACTCAGCAATTTGGCAATTCAGCGCCAAGCCAATCCGAATCGCGTACTCTACGGCTCGCTTATTTACCACCGGCAGACATCCCGGCAATCCCAGGGAAACCGGAGTGATATACGTGTTTGGTTCGCCCCCGAAAGCGTTGGGAGCCGCGTCGAACATCTTGGTCTTCGTACCCAGCTCAACGTGAACCTCCAGTCCCAAAACGGGATCGAAACGTTCGGTAGCCTTTTCGTAACTCATCAATTTGTCGCTCATTTTGCGCCCTCCTTCCACGCCGCTGCCGGGCAGGGCGGCATTGGCTCACTCGACTTTGCCAGCTGAGCTTCCATACGGGCTGCCACCTCATACATGGTGACGTCTCCACGAGCGGGGGCCAGAATCTGCACACCTACGGGCAAGCCATCTTCCGGAGCCACCCCGGCAGGAACCGAAATCCCGGGAATCCCAGCCATATTGGCAGGAATTGTCGCTACATCGTTGAGGTACATACTCATCGGGTCATCGAGCTTGTCGCCAAACTTGAAAGCGGTAGTCGGAGCGGTGGGGGTGAGCAGCACATCGCACTGTTCAAAGGCTGCTGCCAAATCCCGTTGCAGGAGGGTTCGCACCTTTTGCGCCGAACCGTAGTAGGCATCGTAATAGCCCGCCGACAACACGTGGGTTCCCAAGATAATGCGGCGTTTCACTTCGTCTCCAAAGCCCGCCTCACGAGTCGCTGCCATCATCCGTTCCGTGGTGACCTCGCCTTCCTGCGGCAACACTCGCAGACCGTAGCGCACCCCATCGAATCGAGCCAGGTTGGACGAAACTTCTGCCGGCATAATCAGGTAGTAAGCTGCCAAAGCGTACTCGAAGGATGGGCAATCCACTTCGACAACGTTCGCCCCCGCCTCTTGCAGACGCTCCACAGCCTGCTGGAAACGCTGCAACACCCCAGCCTGATAGCCCTCGCCTTGCAGCTGCTTGACGACCCCGACGCGCAGCCCCGTAGCGTCCGTGCCGATTTTCGCCAATGCCCCGGTAATATCCGGCACCGGTTCATCCAAAGAAGTGGAATCCAGCGGATCATGCCCCCCGATAATCATCTGTAACGCCGCCGCGTCGCGAACATCACGGGTGACCGGACCAATCTGATCCAGGGAGGATCCCATCGCAATCAGCCCGTAGCGAGACACTGCCCCGTAAGTCGGTTTCGCGCCTACAGTTCCGGTAACAGCTCCGGGCTGGCGGATGGAACCGCCCGTGTCTGACCCCAGCGCCCACGGCACCATGAATGCTGCCACTGCCGCCGCCGAACCACCGCCAGATCCACCGGGAATCCGTTCCAAATCCCACGGGTTGCGGGTCGGACCGAAAGCCGAGTGCTCAGTAGAGGAACCCATAGCGAACTCATCCATGTTGGTTTTGCCCAGGATGGGCAGTCCTGCCTCCTGGAGCTTGAGCACGATGGTGGCGTCATAAGGTGGCAGCCAGCCTTCCAGGATTTTTGACGCGCAGGTGGTGGGTTTACCCCGCTGCACCATATTGTCTTTAATCGCGATTGGCACGCCCGCAAAAGGATGCAGTTTCTTGCCAGCAGCACGGTCTGCGTCAACCTGTTTAGCGGTTTGTAACGCCCCTTCCACGTCGACAAACAGGAAAGCGTGGACATCTTTCTCGAGGTGTTCAATACGTTCCGCAAATATGCGCACCAGTTCTTCGCTGGTGACTTCTTTAGCCACCAGCTTCGCGGCCAGCTCATGGGCAGACAACAGGTAAAGTTCTGCGTTACTCATAGTTACTCCTCCCCGATAATCTTGGGCACGCCAAACATGCCACGGTCTGGCTGCGGGGCGGCCTGGAGCACCTCATCATGATCGAGGCATTCTCCCACTACATCCTCACGCCACACGTTTGTGAGCGGAATCGGGTGCGAAGTCGCCGGAATATCCGGTTTCGCCACCTCATTTACTTTCGCTACTGCCTGGGTAATTACATCCAATTCAGCGGCGAATTTTTGGATTTCTTCGTCAGTCAGCGCAATTCGGGCCAAGCCAGCGACGCGCCTCACTTCATCAGCATCAATAGTCGACATATTACTGAGTCTAGCGAAAATCCGGGCGTGGCGGTTAACCCTTGCGGTCTATGGTCGCAACGCTTCATTTCGCCCTACCCGAGACGACGAAACTGGACATGGAAATCGGGTGCGCTACCAGGGAACCGGGAAAGCTACCGTGGTTTTAACCGTGTACGCTTCTGCGCTGGGAACACTGGGATTCTGTCCATTACACTGGTAACAGGAAAGGAATACAAACATGGGCAAAAGAGTAGGGGACCCGCATAGCAATCTGCGTAATCATTACAGCCCTGAACCCCGCGGTGAAGTGTTCCGCCAAATCGCCCGTTTCTTTACCCGGCTATCGGAACTAGCGGTGCAGACACCGCAGCAGCTCCCCAGGGTAATGGCACGAATTTTTGGTGGATTCCTGCTGTTTGAATTCGTTGCCGGGGTGATTACAGTCGCCATTGATACCCTGCGAACCTGGCGTCAGTCCCCGGTCAAGCCGTTCCCGGTAACCCAGTTGCCTGAAATTCGCTTTGCTGCAGACAAAATGCAGGTGTACACCTCCGGGATTGAGGTGTACACCGCGATGCTAGAAGCTATCCGTTCGGCGCAATCTCACGTGTTCTTTGAAACTTTCATCTGGAAAAATGATGAAATCGGACATTTGTTCAAAGAAGCTTTGATTGCCGCGGCAAAGCGCGGGGTTGAGGTCTTCATTATTTGGGATGCTTTCGGCAATATCAATGTGCCCCCCGCTATGACTCGCTTCCCTCACCTGCACCACCTGCACGTGTTACGTTTTGGATTGTTCCGTTCGTTCTTTCTCTCTCTGCGTTCCACCGGGCGTGACCACCGTAAAATCCTCACCGTTGACAACAAGATTGGCTTCATTGGCGGATACAACATTGGTTCACTCTATGCGACCCAATGGCGTGATACGCACCTGCGCCTGACCGGTCCGTCAGTATGGGAGCTGACCGACGCTTTCACCGACTTTTGGAATGCTCACAAAACCCGGAATCTGCCCCAGTTGCCTCAATTTCTTCCCCGGCAGTGGAGCCCTGAAATCGAAGTGGCTCGTAACGAACCAAACCGCCTGTTGTTTCCCGTTCGCGGTCTGTACATCAAAGCGTTAAACAAGGCTCGAAAGCGATTTTGGATTACTCAGGCTTATTTCATTCCCGACCAGGATATTTTGGACGAGCTCATCGCGGCGGCGTGGCGCGGTGTGGATATTAAAGTGCTGATGCCGGAAACTTCAAACCATATCGCGGCTGACTGGGTGGCACGCTCATACTATTCCCCGATGCTGGAGGCCGGGATTGAAATCTGGCTTTACAAAGAGGCTATGGTTCACGCCAAGACCGCCACCGCCGACGGATGCTGGACCACGATTGGAACGGCAAACATCGACCGTTTGTCCATGACCGGAAACTACGAAATTAATATGGAGATTTTTTCCACCGACCTGGCCAATCAAATGGAACAAGTGTTTCTCAACGACCTGACCAACGCTCGACAGCTCACCCTGGATCAGTGGGAGGAGCGCCCCGTAGTTAATCGAGTCATTGAGCGTCTGTTGCGCCCGCTAGGTTCAGTTTTGTAGAGCTAAGTTTCGGAATCTCGGATCGCGCAACTGCGCCTTCAGGAGCTACCTCCGGTTTGTCTCCGCCCCCAGGAGTAGTTTGTCCGCAGTACAGCCCGGACTGCCGCCATGTGACGCACCGGATTAGGCTCCGGAGATGCCCTTTTCCAGCAGGGCTTCGAAGCCAGCAGATTCAATAACCGGGATGCCTAACGCTTGGGCTTTGGATAGCTTTGACCCCGCGCCGGCGCCAGCCACAACCAAGTCGGTTTTTTTCGATACTGAACCGGTCGCTTTCCCCCCGCGGGCTTCTACCGCCAACTGAGCTGATTCACGAGTGTAGCCGGGAATGTTCCCGGTAATGACCACGGTCAGACCTTCTAGGGTGGGCGCTAGGTTGGTGTCTCCAGCCAGAGATGCTTCGCTCGCCCCCTCCGCTTTACTGACGGCTCCGACTCCCGCAGCTTCCCAAGCATCCACGATTTCTTGATGCCACGGGACTGTGAACCAGTCCCGAATGGAGGCAGCTATGACTTCCCCGATTCCTTCAGCCTCGCCCAATTGTTCGGCACTAGCGACTCGCAAAGCAGACATCGTGACAAACTGGCGGGCTATGGTCCGTGCCGCGACCGGACCCAGATGTCGAATGGATAGCGCCACCAAAACCCGCCACAGCTCTTTGGACTTCGCGGCTTGCAGCTGTTCAAAAAATGTCTGCACGACTTTCCCCGCCACAGGAGGTCCGAAACGTTGCCCGGTGGCTTCCTGAGCAGCTTTCGGCAAGGGTCGCGGCTTCGCCCAAAAGAACCTAACCTGTTGCCAATCTCGACCGCCAGTACCCGGAATCTCACGCCATACCATCACGTCGCGCAAGTCCTCAGGTTGCAAGGCAAACAAGCCTGCCTCCGAAGTCAGGACCGGGGACTGAGGGGGCGGTAAGAGGTCTTCGATGGCCTCTAGGCTGCGCGGTTCCCCGGAGGGAACGGCGACAATGGTTCCGTCCTCTAACTCACAGTGCCCTCCCGCCGCGAGAGCAGCTGCCACGTCACCGCGCCCGAACTCTGGCTGAGTCAGCGCCAAGGCGCCTTCCTCTCCCAGACCTTCAATATCCAAGGCGTTGCGTGAGCCTACGTGTATGAGTCTCTCGGTGATTTGCGCCGGACATCCCGACTGATTAGGGCAGCGTAAGTCAATGTCACCTTCCTTTTGCGCACCGAGTTCGGTTCCGCAAGAAGGGCAGGTGTCTGGCATCACCCACTCGGGCAAACCCGCTGTTCGAAGGGACATTACTGGTCCTAAAATTTCGGGAATGATGTCTCCTGCTTTGCGCAGCACGACAGTGTCACCGGGACGCACGTCTTTCCGGGCGACTTCTTTGGCGTTATGCAGCGTGGCACGCGAAACGTAGGAACCATCGACCAGGACCCGCTCCATCACCCCGAAAGGCGTTACTCGCCCGGTGCGTCCCACCTGCACCTCGATACCGAGCAAGCGGGTGTGAACTTCCTCAGGCGGAAACTTGTAGGCACACGCCCAGCGCGGTGCTCGTGCTGTCGAACCCAGGGCGTCACGTTGCGCAAAACTGTCAACTTTTAGCACCACGCCGTCAATCTGATGGGCGAAATCGTGGCGATGCGCCGTCATCTGGTCTAAGACCGTGTGTATCTCAGCCAGGGAATGTATTCCCGCTAGGGACAGCCCCAGGCTGGCGGGGGTTTCCCGCACGGAATGCAAACCCCATGATTCCAACAGCTCATAAAAGTCCTCTTGGGTCTCCAGGTGTGCCGCCGCACCGGGGTCAGCCCAACGCACTTTCCCGACCCCGTGGGCTAGAAACGCGAGGGGACGTTTTGCCGCCTGGACGGGATCTTTTTGTTTCAAAGAGCCGGTGGCTGCGTTACGCGGATTAGCAAACAACTTTTCCCCGTCACGTTCGCGGGCTGCATTCATAGCGGCGAAATCCGCCAGCGGCAGATACACTTCCCCGCGAATTTCCACCAGTTCCGGCACGTTTTCACCGCTCAGGCGCACCGGCACAGTCGCGATGGTCTTCACGTTTTCAGTTACGTCCTCACCGGTAAAGCCATCCCCGCGTGTAGCCCCGACCGCGAGCGTGCCGTGAAGGTAGGTCAAACTCATGGCCAGCCCGTCTACCTTTACCTCTGCAGAAACAGAAAAATCCTGACCTTCCAGGCTTTTTTCCACTCGCGCCCACCACGCATCAACTTCCGCGTAAGAAAACACATCGTCGATGGAACCCATCTGGCACAGGTGGTGATGTGGGGGGAACCCTTCCGTGTTCGCGGTCTCTCCGCTCCCCCCGACCGTTTGTGTCGGCGAGTCCGGGGTCACCAAATCAGGATAAGCCGCTTCCAGCAACTGCAGCTGCACGAACAAGGCGTCGTATTCCGCGTCGCTCAACCGAGTCACCCCAGTCTCGGGAGTTTGGTCATAGTAATCCGTGCGTGCCGCTTCGATTTGGTCGACCAGGTCAGCGTGCTGGGCTAAAGCAGACTCAGGGATGGAGGTTTTTTTCTTCACCATTCCATCTTAAGACCAACCCGTAAACACAAAATCTGAACCTTGGAGTACCCGGAACTTTCCGGTAAATACTCCGTTCTCTGGCAACTTGCGGTGGAACTTACGGGTCTCCTGGTGTCTCAAATTAACGCGCCCCCTTGTAAACTGGGAACGAAATTGAATCAAATGATTAAGGAGACGAGATGGAAGCCAGTATTTTTATTGCTAATGGTGTTGAAGAATGCGAAGCTCTGTTGGTCGTAGATTTGTTGCGCCGCGGGGGAATCGAGATTCAAACGGTGGCAGTGAACGACGCCACCGGAACTGATGAGAAGGCGCGAACCATCGTGAGCTCACACCAGGTTCCTTTGATTTGCGATGTACACCTCAATAGCTACGTTCCCAGCGACGAAAAAGTCCTGGTTATCCCCGGAGGCAAGCTCGGGGTAGATAACCTCAAAGCGTCAGCCAAACTGTCCCAGATTTTGCGTTCTCATCAGGAAAATCTGGCAGCAGTATGCGCCGGACCTACGGTATTGGGGGCACTGGGACTGCTCGATGAACATAAAGCTACGGTTTATCCCGGTTTCCAAGACGGCTTGGGGTCTGCCGATTATACCGATACCGGCTTGATTCACGATGGTCGGGTCATCACCGCGCGGGCACTCGGGGCTTCCATTGACTTTGCCTTGGAAATTATTGCTTTGCTCCGTGATGAGTCGCAGGCGCAACAGGTCGCTGCCCAGATTTGCTACCAAACTCACTAATTTTCTTGGTATTGATTCCTCCGGCAGGAGGTTTGTCCTAATTTTCCAGGCTAAACTTGTGCCCTGGAGCGGCTTGACGTGGCTTGATGCAGCTTGATGGGAGTTATCAACAAGTTCTCCCCCTAGGTTATCAACAGGCTGTGGATAACCGTTTGCGAAAATTGGCTGAACTCTCTAGCTTGAGGGTATGGAACATTTTTTGCAGCCCCGGGCAGCTCTAGCTTCTCCGCTGCTCTGGGTCGTCACTAAAGGACCCGACACAGGTCAAGCTTTGCCCGCGATTCCAGGGATATTTGGCAGATTGAGCGGATTGAGCGATCCGCAAATCTCGCGTCAAAATCTGCATCTGGAAACTTCAAAAAACTCTTTGCGCGCCTTGCCGTTCCCCGGTTCTGCCCCTGTGTACAAGGTGTGGAAAACTCGTCCCTGGTCACATCAGATACGTCGCGTCTGCCATCTCAAGCCCGGCACACAACTCAAACTCGGTACCACCACACTGCGCCTGAGTCGCCGTCCGTCCGACCTTCGGTTGGTTCCACCCCCAGCTCCACGACAGTTTGCAGGACGAGCTGCTTTATTCATGTTCCTACCGCTGCTACTCATGCTGGGATTAGGGGCTTTCCTGAGGTGGCGCCTGCTGGTGATTGTGGGCATTGCCGGCACGATAGCCCTGGTGGTGTTCATCCGGCGAGCACTGGCGGTACCGACTCCGGACAAGCTCTGGCTCGCCGCCGCCACTCCCCTGGCGGTGCCTTCGCAAAAAGTCAGTGAGATTCGTGTGTTTACGGGTCGGAAACTCCACCGCAGAATCCTGCAGATTCAACCGGGAGAAACACTGTGTTTCACCGGAACACAAGGCGCCGATCAGGCCCGGTGGGTCATCGCCCAAGCTATCCTGTTTGGGCAAGCTCGGCTCAGCGCAAATAATCCCGACCCGTGGCGAGGACTCAAACCGCGTGAAGAATCAGAAAAATCCGCACTCCGAACCCTGACGATTCGCGTATTTGACCCCAGCGAGACCCCACATTTGGAGAGGGACGAAGTCGGGATAACCATCTGTGCCGAGATGCCTCCACCGTGGGCGCAACGTATCCTCGCCACGCACCCGCACCGCCTCGCTATCACCGCCACCTGGTTTAGCTCTCTTATGGACGCACTGGGAGAAAATCCGCAGCGTCTTAGCCTGACTGCCATGCCTCCCACCGAGACATTGCCCGACCTGGTAGATGTCACCCAGTGGAGACACACCAGTCCCGAGACTATTGCCCGTAACTGGCAGGAGCCTCCCCCAGGCTTGTGCGCCCAGCTCGGGGTGAGCACCGCAGAACGTCCCTGGGCGGTTGATTTGGTAAAAGAAGGACCACACGCACTGGTGGCGGGCACGACAGGGGCAGGAAAGTCCGAGCTGTTGACCACCTGGTTGCTGGCATTGGCTTTGCACTATTCTCCTCGCGACTTACGGTTTATTTTGCTTGATTACAAGGGCGGGGCGGCTTTTGCGGCGCTCGGCGCCCTGCCCCACACTCACGGTGTGCTGACCGACTTGACGCCCCAGCTCACTTCTCGTGCCCTAGCTTCCCTGGAGGCATTCCTGAAACAGCGCGAGACGGTTCTATCTCAGGTCAAAGCCCGCGACCTAGAGCACTATCATCAGCTCACGGGACAACGGCTGCCCAGGGTGCTCATCGTAGTGGACGAATTTCGCGCCCTAGCCACGGATCATCCCGAGACTTTGGAAAATTTAATTCGCCTGGCGACGCATGGGCGCTCGTTGGGGCTGCACTTGATTTTGGCTACGCAAAAGCCCGGTGGGGTAGTTAATGGTCAAATTTTGGCTAATACCAATCTGCGAATAGCTTTGCGGGTTCGTTCACCCCAAGACTCCACCGAGATACTCAGCGATACGCGGGCGGCGAGTCTCCCGCACATTCCGGGTCGTCTGTATTGGGAAGGACTCACTTCCGGTGTGGCGCAAGCCGCCTGGTGCGGGAAAGCCAACTGGGTACGCCATTGCGTGGAACAGGTTTGCCAGGCATGGGAGAAATGCCACGGAAACGCACCTTTGCCAGAAATCTGGTGCCCCGATTTACCCCTAGTGGTGCCGTGCCCCCCGCAGAGTTTCGCCCTGCTGGACTTTCCCCACCAGGCTCGACAAACCTGGCGTTTTCCGCAATCTAGCCTGGGTATTTTTGGGAATCCCGGCAGCGGACGAACCACTGCCCTGACCACTCTAACCACAATGTGGCTCTGCCAAAGTCGCTCGACTATAGTCATCACTCCCGACCCGTCAACGTTTTGGAACCAGTGGCGTGGGCACAGTAGCGACCCGTCGCCAGGTTCTTTCCAACGTTTTCTCACCGTGTTTGCTCCGCAGGACTTGTGGAAACTCGAACAATTCATGTCCTTAGCAGCTAACCGTGGTTTAGAAGGAGCCGCGGTGGCGATTGACCGGGCGGATTTGCTGGCTGATGAACTGGAACGGCTCTATCCGGGACAGGGGGTAAAGCGCTTGGAAACATTGCTGAGCGAAACCGGATCGGGCAGCTATGCACTGGCGTTCACGGCTCCTTTGAGTGCTGGGCATAGCGGTTGGGGAGCCTTAGCGGGAGAAAAATTCGTGTTATGTCCACGAGATACGGTGGATTTGCATTCTGCCGGCGTTGAGTCAAACGGAGTACACGGGCGTTTGCGTGAGTCTTTGCCTGCGGTAATCACACCAGGTCGCGGAGTGTGGCAAATCGGCAACGCGTGTGTCACCGCACAGATTGGTATCTCCACGTGCGAAAGTCTGGTCGAAATATCTGACCCAGAGTCGAGCGCGAGTTCTCCTGAGAATACGCCAAACACCCCAGGCAATAAAGAAATTGTTTTAGTGGACCTTCCGAAAGCATTTTCCCATCGAGAAATGCCCCACAGCGCGCTGCAAGTTACGTTAGGCTGGTCCTCATCCCGTCGCGATTGGCTGAGTCTTTCTGCCGCGCAGCGTCACTGGGTGGTGGACGATTTGCCCGAGTTACGTCCCCTGGTTGCCCAGTTGAAACGCGAATATCGTCGTCTTGGTTACCAGCTAATCGAGGCAGAAGATTTAGCACCTGAACACATCAATCGGAATAGTTTCATCATTGTCTCCAAATCTGAACGTAACATATCAAAACTGAATGTTTTATGGGAGACTATTGAGAGTAGCCTGAAGTTTGACCTAACATTCTTAGAATTGCGCTCACCTGGAATTATGTCCGAAAATTTAGCCCTCTCGTTACCAAATTCTGCCAATCGGAAAGTTACGATTACCCAATTAGGCAACACCATCGAGGCTAGACACCGGGTGGCAAATTACCTTAACGTCGAGATGGATCACGTTAGAAAACTCCAGACTATCGGCGGATTCCCAGCGTTTTATCGGCATGGTCCCGAAGTGGGAGCTTTGGCCACTCCAGATGGTAGTGTGACACATATCACATGATATTTGGAAGATTCTTGATTTACATCTCTTGAAAATGCATTGGAATGATGTCACCCTTGTTAAGTCGAATTTATTCCACGCAAAAGTTTTACAAATCCCTAACCTAATCTTTTGCACCGAACTCTAAGGAGTAATTATGGACTGGCGCGATCAAGCAGCTT
The DNA here is from genome assembly GCF_000196535.1 of Mobiluncus curtisii ATCC 43063. Lineage (NCBI taxonomy): Bacteria > Bacillati > Actinomycetota > Actinomycetes > Actinomycetales > Actinomycetaceae > Mobiluncus > Mobiluncus curtisii. Next base: position 21,188 of record NC_014246.1, read on the forward strand.
GCCTTACCGTAGATCCTGAGCTCTTCTTCCCGGTAGGGAACACCGGCCCAGCACTGGCTCAGATTGAGGAAGCCAAGGCCGTGTGCGCGACCTGCCAGGTTGTAGACATTTGCCTGAAGTGGGCTCTGGATAACAACCAGGATGCCGGCGTCTGGGGTGGCACCAGTGAGGACGAGCGTCGTTCTCTGAAGCGTCGCAACGCTCGTAATGCCCGCGCGCGTCGCGCTTCGAGCCTTTAATTCCTAACCGTTCTGGGGTGTCAAGCCCAGAAAGACCCCGCTGGTGGTGAGCGCATTAGGTTGCTCACCACCACGGTTTTTTACCCGTCTCAACGCACGAACAAAAACTGCCAGTTCACAGCTTGGTAGCGGTAAGGCGCACAATCGTGCCAGTCGCGGGCGGCTCTCGGTTCTCCCATTGCACGGTTCCGACCAGCTCAGTTTTCACTAAGGTTTGGACGATTTGGGTACCCAAGCCCGAACCTACCGAATTGCCTGTCAGACCGTGCCCGTCGTCGGTGACTGTCACCACTAAAGTTTCGTTCGTGTCGTCCCGGTGCGCCTCGACCTCAACCACCCCATCGCGATCTTCCAAACCGTGTTCAATCGCATTGGTTACCAGCTCGGTAAGCACCAGCCCCAAGGCGGAGGCCGCATCCGCACCCAGCGTCCCAAAGCTACCCACGAAACGTGTCTCCACAAAGTGGTCAGATGATGCTGCCGTCGCTACCAGAGCTAACAGTCTGCGGAACGTGTCATCAAACGACACAGTCTCATCAACTGTATGCGACAGCGCCTCGTGAACCATTGCAATAATCGAAATTCGCCGTTCCGCCTGCGATAGCGCCTCTTGAACTACCGAGTTATCCGAACGGCGAGCTTGCAGACGCAGCAGAGCACTGACCGTTTGGAGATTATTTTTGACCCGGTGATGCACTTCACGGATGGTAGCGTCTTTGCTCAGCAGTTCCTTTTCCCTATGACGTTTTTCCGTCACATCGCGACACAGCAGCAGGGCTCCAATCCGCTCCCCCTCCTCGACCAGTGGCAGCGAGCGAACGGTCAAATCCACTCCACGCACGTCAATCTCAGCTAGGGCGGAAGACCGTCCTCGCAGCACCGTTGACAAATCCTCATCGATAACGCTGCCCTTTTCCAGCAGCGGCAGGACGGAGTCGCTGAGCTTCTCGCCATAAAGCTGGTTATAAAAACCGAGCCGTTTGAAAGCAGAAATCCCGTTCGGCGAGCAATGTTCCACCACGCCCTCACCATCGAGCATCAGCGCCCCGTCAGCCACGCGGGGATTGCCGTGCTTGCCGGTGGTCGGGGTGACCTCGAAAGGAAAGTCCCCAGCTGCCACCATCTTTAAGAGGGTTCGAGAAACCGCTTTAAACCATCCCTCGCCACCAATCTCACCGACTTGGAAAGCCAGATTGGTTTCAATCGCCAGGACTCCAATGTTTCGTCCGTCAAAAGGCACGGGCACCAGCACTTCTGATACCGTGTTCATCCCGGTCCAACGGTGTACGGGGTTTTCAATAATCTCCCCTTTTATCAAGACCTGTTCCAGCAGCGAGAGACGAGTGGCAGGCAGGTTCAGCCCAATTACGTCATCCAGGTGGACGGTGGGACCGGTGGCGGGACGGCAGTGTGCCGCGCAAGACATACCATCGTAACGATTGGGCAGCCACAGCAGTAGATCTGCTTGGGAAAGGTCAGAAATAATCTGCCAATCCGACACCAAACGATAGAGCTGTTCTACTGCATCTGCGGACAATTCCTGGAATGGGGGTTCCCTCAAAGAGCGTTTAAATGTCGACACCCTCTCAGGGTATGCGTTGGGCTGTGTTTTGGGCAACCTGCATTTAGAATATAGAGGTAATTGAAACTTCAGGAGAGCCTCGACATGAAATTCACCCAGACCCTGGTTTATTCCGGATCTCGCGCCCAAGTCACCGAGATGTTAAAAAATCCGGAATACTACAAGAAACGCTGGGCAGCATTGGATGATTGCGCCCAAGTCGACTTGAGTCTGACTGAAAACCGCATCCGAGTATCTTCCACCGTGTCAGTTTCTGCTGAGAACCTCGAACAGCTGGCGAATAAGCTCAATTCCGGGCTGAACTTGAAAGTGGTGGAAGTCTGGGACTTGAATCAGTCCGGATGGGTCGAGAACGGCACCATGAGTGGCTCGATGGCGGGCGTCCCCGTAAAATTTTCTGCCACGATGGTGGCCAATTCTGGGTCGATTCCACAGTCCGACACCGAAATTACGCTGGAGGGCGAAGTGACCTGCGCGATTCCTTTCTTTGCGGCGGGGGTAGAGCGCGCCGTGATAAAGACCATTCAAAATGCTTTCACCAAAGAGACTGCCAAAGCTGACGAATTTTTGCTTTAGGGGTCCCTGATACAGTGGTTTTATACCATTTCCAGCATGTTTAAGAGGGGAAATATGACCATCACCGACCACCAATACGAGGACTTGCTAGCCGACATTATGTCTCACGGCGTGGAAAAACCCGACCGTACCGGGACGGGAACTCGCTCAATTTTTGGGCGCCAGCTACGCTATGACCTCTCGCAGGGATTTCCTGCCATCACCACCAAAAGCTTGTACTGGCACGGTGTGGTCGGCGAATTGCTGTGGTTCTTGCAGGGAGGGACCAATAACCGCTGGCTTCAGGAGAACAACATTCATATCTGGGACGAGTGGGCAGACGAATCCGGTGATTTGGGTCCAATATACGGGCATCAGTGGCGCGCCTGGCCTACCGCTGCCGGTCCGGTGGATCAGGTGAAAAAGCTGCTGGAGACCCTGCAAAATGACCCGTCATCCCGGCGCATGTTGGTGTCAGCTTGGAATGTTTCCGACTTAGACCAGATGGCACTGGCTCCCTGTCACGCTTTCTTTCAATGCTGGGTCGGACAAGGTCGTCTCTCCCTGCAGATTTACCAGCGTTCGGCAGATATGTTCCTCGGGGTGCCTTTCAATATCGCCTCCTATGCCCTACTGACCCACATGCTGGCTCAACAGTCCAATCTGCAGGTCGGTGAACTGGTGTGGACCGGCGGTGATTGCCACATCTATTCCAACCACGTGGATCAAGTCTCCCTGCAGCTGTCTCGTGAGCCGTACCCCTTCCCCATATTGGAACTAGATAAAGCCGAGTCTATTGACGGCTACACTTTTGACATGATTCGTCTGGCGAATTATCAACACCACCCCAAAATTTCCGCTCCCGTAGCGGTCTGATAAGAGAGGCAGCATGGTCGTCTTGAATCCTGATACAAATCATCCTGTCTCTAATCCCTGTGGCTGGATTCCCCCAATCTCTCCTGATTCAACACCTATTCCGGAGGATGTCTCGGTGAGTTCTCGTGCTGGACATGGTATCGGTGTGCTGGGAATGATTTGGGCAGAGGACAAAGCACAGGTCCTGGGTGCTGGTGGCAAGATGCTGTGGCACGTCCCCGCAGATTTTAAACACTTCAAAGACACGACTATGGGCAGTCCTATCATCATGGGACGAGCCTCGTTTCTCTCCCTGGGTCAGGCTCTGCCCGGTCGGCGCAATATCGTGCTTACCGGGTCACGTGAATTCACCGCTCCCGACGTCGAGATAGCGCACAGCCTCGAGGAAGCGTTGGAGCTTTGCGCCCGCACCCCCCAAGTGTGGATTACCGGAGGAGCCAAAGTTTATCGTGAAGTCATGGAGTTGGGACTGGCAGATTTGCTGGTAGTCACCCAATTGGACATGACCGCTATGGTGCCGCCAATGAGCACGGTGGCTTATGCCCCGGTGATTGACCCCGTTCGTTGGCAACTGGACCTGACCCGTTCGGATGAAAACTGGCGCCCGAAATCTGGGGATGCCGCCTGGCGAGTCCGGTATTACATACCTCGCTAGAGCTTGAGTTGTGCAAAGGACGGCGGGTCCAGTCACACCGAATGTTACTTCGGCACGATTTCAAGACCGCCGTGAAGAGGAAATGCGCCCCTAGAGATGCAGCCGCCGCATAGCTTTCAAGGCGAATTTTAAGACCTTAACGTATTGTTCCTGGCTCAGACCCATAATCGGAGCAATGGGAACCGCACGGTTTTGCACCGCGATGGTGCGTGATTCCATGTACTTTCGGATGCCCTCTATACCGTGGCGACGCCCCAAGCCAGAATCTTTCCAGCCCCCCATCGGCGCATCGGTGGAACCCCAGGCTGCGGTGAATCCTTCGTTAACATTCACTGTGCCCGCTTCAATCCGGCGCGCCACCGCCACGGCGTGAGAAGGTTGACCCCAAACCGAGGCGTTCAAGCCATAATTCGTGTCGTTAGCCAGGGCGATAGCCTGTTCATCCGTGTGGAAACGATACAGAGACACCACGGGACCAAAAGTCTCATGATTGAACAGGGTCATCCCCTCTTCGACACCCTCCAAAAGCGTGGGAGCATAGGCGGTGTAGCTGATTTCAGGCAAGGCATGACCGCCAGTCAGAGCGACCGCGCCTTTGCCCAGAGCATCTTGCACCTGAGTATCAATCGTTTCGAGATGATGCTCGGAAATCAGAACCCCCATGTCAGTCTCCCAATCGAAGGAAACCGCCACTTTCATATCATTGATACGTTTAATGAGCTTGGCTTTGAATTCATCATAAATCGAGTCTTGCACGTAGAGACGCTCAATCGAAACGCACAGCTGACCGGTGTTGGCATAAGCGGAGCGCACCAGACCCGCCACCGCATCGTCCACCCGCGCGTCCTCCAGCACTATCATCGGATTCTTGCCGCCCAGCTCAGCCGAAACCCCAATCAGGTTTTCACCCGATTGCTTGGCAATAACTCGACCGGTAGCAGTAGAACCGGTAAACATCATGAAGTCGACCTGCTGGATGAGTGGAGTTCCGAGCTCAGAGCCGCGTCCGGGCACCAAGATAAACAAATCTGGATCCAGCCCAGCTTTCATCATGAGAACTTTCCCGATCACCACGGACAAAGGAGTGTTAGAGTCCGGCTTGGTGACGATGGCATTGCCAGCCGCGAGAGCCGCGATAGCATCCGTAATCCCCATCGACAGCGGGTAGTTCCAGGGTGCAATCACGCCTACGACACCCTTGGGCTCATACATCACAAAAGTGCGAGTCACGCCGGGAAAAGCCCCGCGACGCCGCTCCTCACGAACCGCGCGAGAAAGTATGCGGGCGTAGTAGCGACAATTCAGGGCAATATCTTGAATCTCGTCATAGGCATGGTAGCGAGATTTGCCGGTTTCCCACTGAATCACATCGAGAATTTCGTCAGAATACTCCCACAGCAAGTCATGAAGTTTGTACAAAAAACGAGCCCTGGTGGCAGCCGGCGCATTGCCCCAGCGTCGCCCCGCAGCGCGAGCACGCACAATGGCTTGATCCAGGTCAGCCAGAGTAGCCTGCGGAACTCCCAAAGTATCCATGCCGGTGAACGGCGATTTTACAGTCCGTAACGGACGACCTTCCGGCAGCCCCACTGCCCTTTCGAGGTCTGACACCACGTGACGAAAGGAAGCCTCACAGCGTTGCTGCATCTGACGCGCTTGAGCTTCGGCTGAAGCAGAAGGATAAATCGTTTCAGTTTCCGTATCGGACATCACAGTCTCCTTTGACAGTTCGGTATCACATCGTTGGGATATGCATCCATTTTAGGACAAAATACCTACCTACGATTGATGAACAACATTTGGGGAAATACCCCGTTGTCCTCATTCTGTAACAGCCACGCCGAGCTGCCGTTTACCCTTTCGGAACAAAACGACCCCACCCGGCAACACGTCTTCAGCAGTGATGACCCGACCTTCATCCTCAACTTTTTCGTTATTCAGGTAAGCCCCTCCGGAGGCGACAGTACGTTTTGCCGCGCCGATGCCCTTTTCCAACCCCGAGTCCACCAGGAGGTGCAAAATATTGGTCTGTCCCAGCACGACTTGGGTCCGTGGCAAATCGACGGTGGCTGCTACCAGGGTTTTCCCGTCTACCTCACGCAGGTCACCGCGACCAAACAGCGCTGTCGAAGCTGCCTTGACCCGTTCGGTCTGATCCGCCCCGTGCACCAGAGTGGTCACAGCTTCAGCCAAAGCGCGTTGCGCGGCGCGTTTCCCTGGGTTTTCCTTTGTTTCGGTTTCTAACGCTTCGATTTCCCCGCGGCTCAGGAAAGTAAAAACTTTCAGCAGGTTCACCACGTCAGCGTCCTCAGTGTTCAACCAGAACTGGTAAAAGGCGTAGGGGCTGAACATTTCTGGATCAAGCCAAATCGCCCCGCCTTCGGATTTGCCAAACTTGGTGCCATCAGATTTGGTAATCAAAGGAGTGGTCATGACGTGAACATCTTTGCCTTCAACCTTGCGAATCAGGTCCATGCCCCCGACCAGGTTGCCCCATTGGTCGTTGCCTCCGGTTTCCAAGGTGACGCCGTATTTCCGGTACAGCTGCAGGTAATCATTAGCTTGCAGAATTTGGTAAGAAAATTCTGTGAATGAGATACCTTCATCACTCTTGAGCCGCCGCGCCACCGCATCTTTAGCCAGCATCGTGCCCATCCGGAAGTTTTTACCCAAGTCCCTCAGCAAATCAATCGCGGACAGCGGCGCGGTCCACTCCAGATTATTGACCATCCGCGCCGGATTCTCGCCCTCAAAATCGAGGAAACGCTCAATTTGACACTGTAGGCGATCCGCCCAGCCCGCCACGGTTTCTTTGTCCTGCAGTTGACGCTCCGCCGTCATGCGCGGGTCACCAATCAAACCGGTCGCTCCCCCCACCAGCGCGATGGGATGATGTCCCGCCAGTTGCAGATGGCGCATCATGATGAGCTGCACCAGGTGTCCGTGATGCAACGATGCCGCAGTCGGATCAAAACCACAATAAAACGTAAGCGGACCTTCGCTCAAAGCCCGTCGCAACGCATCCATATCGGTGTGTTGCTTTATCAGACCTCGCCAAGTCAGTTCGTCAATCAAATCGCTCACGTTTACTTCCTTCAATAGTTCTTGTCGTTACGTTTTCACGCCCCTCTATGCTACCGGGTTTGCCACGCTCATACGAAAAGGTCGGGTCATTGCGTTACCTCACGGAATACACCAGGTCGGGGATAGAGTTGGTCCCAGGAACCGCAGTTCCTGGGACCAACTGGTTATTCAGATTAATCTCCGTGTTCCCAAGAAGCCGGATCACTGGAAATATTACGTCCTTGGGCGATTGCTTCTTTGGTCCAAACGTCAGTGGGTAGTTCGCCAGGGAGGAACTCATTGTCACTGGAACAGAACTGGATTTCGTCCTCGGTCTTTGTTTGGAGCTGGTGCTGGTAATCCTTGAGGGCGCCCACAGCCCACTTGAACAGCAGGGTGCAAGCCACCAAGTTCATGATGGCCAACAGGGCCGCGGTCCAGTCGCCCAAGTTCCACACCATCTCCAGGGAGAGCACTGAGCCCAGGAACACCGCGATGATAGAAATCGCCTTGACAATCCACGCGTTATTCTCAATGCCCAGCAGGTACTTAATGTTGCCTTCGGAATAGCTGAAGTTACCCAGCAAAGTCGAGTAAACGAACATAAAGATGACGATAAGGATAATCGGTTTAGTCCAGGGACCCAACGCAGCCAGCGAATCAACCGTGAGGGCCGCGCCGTCAGAAGGCTGTTCAGCCGCGTTCGGGTCGTAGACTCCTCCGAGCAACACAATGAAAGCGGTCGCACTGCAGACCAAGATGGTGTCCACGAATACGCCGAGGGACTGAATCATTCCTTGCTTAACCGGGTGAGACACGGTAGCGGTCGCAGCCGCGTTCGGGGCGGAACCCATACCGGCTTCGTTGGAGTACAGACCACGCTTCGTGCCGTTCATCAGAGCCGCAAACAAACCGCCTAAAGTTCCGCCTGCTACTGAATTCACACCGAATGCACCCTGGATAATCATGTCGAATACTGTACCGAGTTGACCTATGTTCTCGATGATAACAATCACCGCTAAGGTCATGTAAATGACTGCCATCAGCGGAGCCAGGTATTCAGCGATACGCGCTACTGAACGAATCCCGGCAATAAAGAAAGGCGCGGTGATGGCTACCAGCAACAGCCCGGTGGCGTAGGTAGGCATTCCGAAGTTCGCTTTCGCTAAGCCCGCCAGGGTATTGGCTTGAATCAGCTGGAAGGTGAAAGCGTAAGTGAAAATGAGCAATACCGCAAATACGGAACCCCAGGCACGCGAGCCCAGTCCACGTTCAATGTAGAAAGCCGGACCACCGCGGAAGGTTCCATCAGGATTACGGACCTTGAACATCTGTGCTAAGGTCGCCTCCACGAAGGCACTAGCCATCCCGACCAGAGCCACAATCCACATCCAAAAGATGGAGCCGGCACCACCCAAGGTAATCGCGATAGCTACCCCGGCAATGTTGCCGGTGCCGACACGGTCTGCCAACCCCACCGCGAAAGCCTGGAAAGAGCTGATGCCTCCATGAGAGCCTTTCCGGGAGCCCATCACGGTCTTCCACATTTTAGAAAACATGGTGATCTGGACGGCGCCGGTACGAATCGTCGCGTAGATTCCAAAACCGAGCAGGACGACAATCAATACGTATCCAATGCTCATACCGTAGACGGTACCAAGGGCATTGGCCACAAGCTGATTAAATTTTTCGAAAGGTGAAAGCTCCTCGGGCTTCACCGGGACTATTGCTGGAAATGGCAGCATTTTTTCTCCTAACTGGTTACAGCTATATATCAATAAATTGGGTTATGCGGGGCGATAGAGTGGAAATAAAAACCTTCACGTCCCAGCTTTTCTATGCTTGACTTTCGGTAGTTTCTTCATTGGTCATGTCGGAGGCGGGCATCGGCGCAGACTCGCCGGATTTCTTCATGACCCACCGATAGCTAACCGCTAACAGACCTACAAAAATAACCACTCCTACAACTTTTGCGACTGGCGCAAAAGAATCGGGGACTATCCCCAGGGCGTTCGCGTTACTGGTGGCTCCGATAATGCCGGCGTTGAGGATGCCGAACAGCGAGTCACCCACAATTAGACCGGTCGCCAGCAACACGCCTAGGCGCTTGGACTGTTCAGCCTTTTCTTGACGTTGCGCCCACCGGTTGTAAATCCAGCCCACCAGAGCACCCAACGCAATGACCAGAGTGGTCGTAATGTTGAGGTACATGCCCATGCCGACGGCGAGCGGAGCCAGGTTGAACCGGCTGACGCGACCCATGATTTCATCAACGATGACGACGCCAACACCAATCAAAGCTCCCAGACCGAACAGCTGCCAGTTCATGTCCCCACCAAAAATCCCTTTAGCGATGGTGGACAGCAGAGTCGCCTGTGGGGCTTGCAGGGCGGTAGTCTCATCTACCCCCTCCATCCCGGAGAAGCCAAAGCTGGTCATCAACAACTGCAGGACTGGAGGAATCACCAGAGAACCAAAAATAACTCCGACGATAAGGGCAACCTGCTGTTTCCAGGGGGTAGCCCCCACCAGTTGACCGGTCTTTAAGTCTTGCAGGTTATCATTCGAGATGGTAGCGATACCGAACACGATTGCAGTCGTAAACAACGCATAGGCAGTCAGTTCGGTGGGGTGAGTCTGGCTGGTGTTGCCGGTCACCAACAGAATCAGCAGCGAGGCCGCAATAATCACGATAATACCCACGCCAGAAATTGGAGAGTTAGAGGCCCCAATCAGACCTGCCATATAACCGCAAATACTGGCAATCAGCAAGCCCAAAACCAGCACAAACAGAATGCTGAGCATAATCAACGCCACGAGGTGATGCGAGATAGGCGAATTCCGGAGGAAATTCCACAGCAGCAAGCCAATGGGAATCATGGACAGCAAGGTGATGGCAGCCACGTATTTGAAAGGAATGTCCTGTTCTGTGAGCGGAACCTGACTACCGGTTTCACGCAATTTTGAAGATTTTAAGGAGTCTGCAATGCCCCTCAGGATGGGACCGATAATCTTTAGCAGCGTCCACACCGCCGCCACCGCCATGGCTCCAGCCCCAATCATGCGTACGTCATGGGCGAAAATCGTGCTGACCGCATCACCGAGATCCTGATTCGCAATCTGTCCTTGAGTCAAGACTGGCAGCAGTATCCCGTATGAAATCAGCAAACCGACCAGCATCGCGGTGCCGACTGCGGGACCGACCAGATGCCCCACCCCCATCAAAGCCAAAGACAGGGAACCGCCAATCATGGTGCCTCCGGCGCCAATCCGGAAGTTCGCGCTCAAAGATCCCGCGGTTGCTTTTAACGCCGTGAGCAGCGCCATTCCTGCAGACGCTAAGCCACCCCAGATAATCACCAGCAGACCACGACGATTTTCCTCGGTAGAGCCGTTTTCATCCCCCACTTTCAGCACTTCTGCAGCCGCTACACCTTCCGGATAGGGCAGGTCTGAGCCCGTCACCAGAGCGCGACGCAGTGGGATTGAATACATTACGCCGAGAATGCCACCGACCATGCACACGGCTGTGGTCTCCCAGTAGGGAAAGCCGGACCAATATCCCACCATAACCAGACCGGGCACCACAAAGATGATGGCTGAAAGCGTGCCGGCTGCCGACGCGATGGTCTGGACGATATTGTTCTCCACGACCGTGTGGTCATGAAAATACCGCAGGATAGCCATGGAAATCACCGCAGCCGGAATGGAAGTGGCAAAGGTCAGACCAACTTTCAATCCGAGATAAGCGTTAGCAGCGGTGAATATCAGAGTGATTAACCCGCCGATGATAACGGCTCGGAAGGTTAACTCGCGATAGGGGTGAGCGGACTGGGCTTCGGCATTATTTGTCGCAGCGGCCGCAGGCTGATTGGACAAGGATTTCTCGCCTTCTTTAGTAAATCGTTTCAATTTTTGCAACCCAGCAGGGCTAACAACTTTTTATACGGATTTTAAACTACCATTAACCTAACCTGACGTACCAATATCGTGGCTTTACCTGGCAAAAGGGAAAACCTCGTTTCCCGCTAAATCATCGCAACGCCCTCGTGCAGTAAACCTCGAAACCGAGTGAGTTCGCCTCGCTCCGGCACCCTCCGAATGCGGAATACAGAGGGCAATCCCCAGGCGCTTAGTTCTGTGCGATGCCGAAATGCCGCGCAATGGCGGTCAGAATCGGATAATCAGCAGGCAGCCAGGGCAAGCTCTCGGAATGTTTGAGGTCTACCCAATGCAGGGACAAATGCGCTACTCCAACCTGGGGCGTACTGTGTGGCGCAAGGGCGCACAGGTACACGAACATCTGAAATCCTCCGTGCGCAGGCCAGGTTTCCTGCAAGCGCTCCCCCACGATAATTTCCGCTGACAGCTCTTCACGCAACTCCCGGCGCAGGGCCTGTTCGGGAGTTTCTCCGGGTTCGGTCTTACCACCGGGAAATTCATAGAAACCCCGCCATTGTTCGGGATAAGAGCGTTGCGCCCCCAGCACCTGCGTTGGTTGGCTGAGGTCATCCAGAATCGCCGCTGCGACCACTATCGGCTGAAACACACTTTCGAGTCTAATCGCTTTGCGCTGCCGAAAGAAACTCCGTTCCAGGCGTTCTGGGCTCGTAGGGTCACTCTATGATTATGGATTTTGGCGTTGTGGAGGACCCCGGGACCACCCTGACCGATATTCAACCCGTACTTCAGACCTTGTCCACCGGATTGCAGGCTTAACTGCCACGAGGTTCTTTACGCGTGGCGATGGGATTTTTTGAGGAGTGAAATGCATTCCTCGCAGAGGGCGCTCACAATAAAGAGCGGATACATTCGTCCTCTATTTATTGCTATTTGTCCAGATTTGGTTCCTGTTTCGCTTAACGTGCAACCAAAATTTCGTGCACCAAATTCATCCGAGAGGCTTTTGCCATCACGGTGCTTGCTAGTACTGGAACGCCTGCAGCTGTTGGCGCGCTGCGGAAATCTGTTCCGCGACGCGCTCCGGAGCCGTGCCCCCCACTCCGCGACGACCCTGAACCGAACCGGCAGCGGTCAGGACGTCACGAACCTCTGGGGTCAGCAGCGGGTCAATCCCCGCGAAATCAGCATCGCTGAGGTCCTCCAACCCAACTCCTCGCCCTTCTGCCAAGGCAACACAGGCTCCCGAGACTTCGTGGGCATGACGGAAAGGCATACCGCGTTTCACCAACCATTCAGCCACGTCGGTCGCCAGGGAGAAACCTGCGGTAGACAGCGTTTCCATACGTTCATAGTGCAAGGTCATGGTGTCCACCATCCCGGTCATCGCCGGCAACAAAACTTCCAGAGTGTCGATGGCGTCAAACACCGGTTCTTTGTCTTCCTGCAGGTCCCGGTCGTAAGCCAGCGGCAAGCCTTTCATCGTAGTCAGCAAACCCGTCAAGTCACCGAGCAGACGCCCCGCTTTGCCGCGTGCCAGTTCAGCCACATCCGGGTTCTTCTTTTGGGGCATAATGCTGGACCCGGTCGAATAGGAATCATCCAACGTGACGTAGCCGAACTCGGCAGTATTCCAAATAATGATTTCTTCTGCCAACCGCGACATATCCACCGCCACCTGGGTGAGGACATAGAGAAACTCCACTACCCCGTCTCGTGAAGCCGTGGCATCAATCGAGTTCGGACAGACCTGAGAAAAGCCCAGCTCACGCGCAACCAATTCCGGATCCAACCCCAGCGTATTGCCTGCCAAAGCTCCGCCTCCGTAAGGAGAGGCATCGTTACGCTTTGCCCAGTCCCGCAAACGCTCCAAATTGCGCAGCTGTGGCCAAAAGTGAGCCATTAACTGATGTGCGACCAACACCGGCTGAGCGTGTTGCATATGCGTGCGACCGGGCATGATATGGGTTCCGGCACGGTCAGCTTGAGACAAAATCGCCTGGCAAAGCGCGGCAATCAGACCCTGCAGGTGGGCAGCGGCATCCCGCAGGTACATCCGCACCAGGGTGGCAATCTGGTCATTGCGGGAGCGTCCCGCCCGCAGTTTTCCGCCCAGTTCCGGTCCGGCGTAGTTTTCTTGCAGCAATCCGCGTTCCAGCGCGGTATGAACGTCCTCGTCATCGGGAGAATACGTGAAAGTTCCGTCTGCGACGTCTGCCCGCAGACGTCGCAGAGCGGCACTCAAGTCGGTGTATTCCGACTCGGTCAGCAGCCCCGCCGCCCGCAATGCTTGGGCATGAGCCAAAGAGCCCTGCAAGTCGTAGTCAGCTAAGCGCCAATCAAACTGGGTGGACACCGACAGCGCCGCTAACGCTTGGGCAGGTCCGCCCTGGAATCTGCCGCCCCACAGGGCCAACTTTTCACTCATGTGTACTCCTTTTCTCGCAACGTCACAGTACCCCCGTCAACCAGAGCTGCTGCACCTGGCTACCGGAGGAACCCTTGTGAAACCATGCGTCAACAATCCTGGGCAGTGACCTTCAGAGGCTTGAGGCCTGCAGCGTAATACCCTTGCCGTATTTTCCATCACGCGCCGCAGCTAGCTTGGACTGCAATCCGTACAGTTCAATGAAACCGCGCGCCGCGCCTTGATTAAATGAATCCCCAGAATCATAGGTAGCCAGTTTGAAATCATAGAGAGAAGCCTCAGAACGACGCCCGTTCACGACTGCCCGCCCAGCGTGCATCTCCATCCGAATATCGCCAGACACATATTCTTGCGTGTGCGCCACAAAGGCATCCAAGGATTTCTTCAGTGGCGAATTCCATTGCGCCTCGTAAACCAAATCGGACCACGCCGGCTCTACCATCTGACGTTTGTAACGCAACTGCATCCGCTCCAGAGTCACTGCTTCCAGAGCCTGATGGGCAGTAAGCAGCGCCATCGCACCGGGGGCTTCATAGATTTCACGCGATTTAATCCCAATCAGACGATCCTCGACCACATCAATACGCCCAATCCCCTGGGCGCCGGCACGCCGATTCATCTCTTGGATGACCTGCAGCGGAGTCATTTTTACGCCGTCAATCGCGACGGGAATGCCCTTTTCGAAAGTAATCACCACCTCATCGGGAATTCCCGCGAATGCCGGGTCGTCCGTGTAGTTGTACACATCCTTGGTAGGGGCGTTCCACAGATCCTCCAAAAAGCCGGTTTCAATAGCTCTGCCCCACAAGTTTTGGTCGATTGAGAAGGGGTTATGTTTCGTCGTTTCGATGGGCAAGTGGTGTTCCTCCGCGTAAGCAATCGACACGTCACGTTGCAGGGACAGATCACGAATCGGCGATACGCATTTCAAATCCGGCGCCAGAGAAGTAAACGACACCTCGAAACGGACCTGATCGTTGCCTTTTCCGGTACATCCGTGAGCCATGGTGGTGGCGCCAAACTGTTTAGCCGCCATCACCAGGTGTTTGGCGATAAGGGGGCGGGACAACGCTGAAACCAGGGGGTATTGACCTTGGTACAGTCCATTAGCTTGCAGGGAGGGCATACAGTACTCGGTGGCAAACTCGTCTTTAGCATCGGCAATATAAGCCTCCACCGCCCCGCAATCAAGAGCGCGCTGGCGGATGACATCCATGTCCTCTCCGCCTTGCCCCACGTCCACCGACACCGCAATCGTGTCCACGCCGAGTTTGTCTTTCATCCAACCAATAGCCACCGAAGTGTCCAAGCCGCCTGAATAAGCCAGCACTACCCGTTCAGTCATAGTGTTCTCTCTTTCTGAAATTTTTAAAAAAAGTCTTAGGTGAATGTTTTTGAGGTTTAAAAGAAATGTAGTGTAGGTCTAGCGCTTGGCCAGGCCTCGCAGCTTATCGCACAGCTCTGTGGCAGATTCAACACTGTCACAGATAACTAAAATCGTATTGTCCCCTGCCAGGCAGCCCAACACGTGATCCAGATTTTCCTTGTCAATGACGGACGCCAAAGTACCGGCTGTGGCTGGCGGTGTACGCAGCACCACTTGGTTCATGGCTTGAGTCGCCTGAATCAGAAGCGGAGCACACCAGCGTTCCAGAGTCCCCGGCAGCTGCAAAAGTCGTTCAGTAGTGGCTCGGGCTCCGCCCAAAACGTAGCGGAGAGAACCATTCTCATCTCGCACTTTCGTAGCTGCCAACTCTTCAAGGTCCCGCGATAGCGTGGCCTGCGTTACAGAAAACCCAGCGTTTTCCAGCAGGGTTTGCAAGACTCCCTGAGAGCGCACCACATTATCCGCCAACAGTCGCGAAATAGCGCTATGGCGGGAAATTTTGGATTGCACTACCGAGTTTTCAGGCACGGGTGCCTCCGAGGCGAATTTCTTCGTCTGCCTGACGCTGCACTCGGTCCAAGACTTCCGGCAGAGCTTGGGTAAACATGCGGGTCTGGGACGGATTAATGATGAGCGGTGGCGCCAGACGAATTGTGAACGTATCCGGGGCGTTAACGATGAATCCTGCTCTGAACAGTTCGTCTGCCAGTGGCTTCGCCAAAGGATTACGTAAACCGATTCCCAGCAGCAGCCCGCGTCCTCGGACTTCACTGATGAGGGGGTGCTCCAGCTCGAGAATTTCGCGTTTCCAAATCTCGCCTACGTTTTGCACGTTAGACAGCAAGCCTTCTTCGGTGACAGTGTTAATCATCGCCAATACGGAGGCTCCCGCCAGCGGATTGCCCGCAAAAGTCGAACCGTGCATCCCCGGTTTTAGCACGCTTGCCGCCTCGGCGTTGAGAGCCACGCAAGCCCCGACCGGGAACCCTGCACCCAGCCCTTTTGCTAACGTCACCACATCCGGAACGATTCCCGACGAATGGTGAGCCATCCAAGTCCCCGTGCGCCCCATCCCGGTTTGTACTTCATCCAAAACCAGCAGGGCACCGGCGCGGGACGTTACTTCACGTGCAACCTTGAGGAAATCGTCAGAAATCGGACGCACCCCGGCTTCACCTTGAATCGGTTCGATAAACAAAGCCGCAACGGATTCTCCCCGTGCCCCTTCAAAGGCACGTTCCAAAGCGGCGATGTTGTATGGCAGGAAATCAACTTCAGCCGGCATGGGCTGGAAAGGATCGCGGAAAATCGATTTGTAGGTCAGCGACAACGCCCCCATGGTACGTCCATGAAAAGAGTTTTCCAGCGCGAGAAACCTGTTGCGATTAGCTCCTCCCCGCGCCCGCGCCAGCTTAAACGCCGCCTCCAGCGCTTCGGTACCCGAGTTGGTAAAGAACACGCGCGAGCCCTGCGGAGCGCCACCAGGCTCAACTATCGACAAAATCCGCTCTGCGGCTTCAATCTGTGGCTGGGTCGCAAAATAGTTACTGACGTGCCCTAAGGTTTCGACCTGTTCATGTAGAGCGGTGACGATATTGGGGTGTCCGTGCCCCAGGGCGTTGACTGCGATACCGCCCAACAAGTCGAGATATTGATGACCGTCCTCGTCCCATACAAAGCAGCCCGCCCCGCGAGTCAGCACAGTTTTCGGAGTCCCAAAAGTATTCATAATCGAGTTCTCGTAGCGCGTAATCCACTCTTTGACGTCCATTTTTGCTTCTTTCACTAGGCGGGTGAGGAGGTTTGGGTTTAGGCTTTCCGAAATTGCATCGTAGGCAGGGGCTCGCCGTCATGAGGGCGCAGCGGCAGGACATTGTCCGGAATGACTTCGGTACCGGTTCCTTGGTCAGTCACGATTTCGAGAAGCATGGAGTGAGCCAAGCGTCCGTCAATGATGGTCGCACGGGATACTCCGCCCTGTACCGCGTCGAGACAAGCCTGCATTTTCGGCACCATTCCGGATTTGATGGTCGGCAACATGCGTTCCAGTTCACTGGCGGTCAGGTACCTGATGAGGGATGCCGGGTTATCAATATCTTGGTAAAGCCCCTCCACGTCGGTGAGGATGATGAGCTTGCGTGCCTTTAATCCAATAGCTAGGGCTGCCGCAACCGCATCGGCGTTGACGTTGAGCACCACGTTAGGATCGTCAACTGAGGGCGCAATGGAGGAAATGACCGGAATGTTGCCCTGTTCCAGCATGTCCACTACCGCGCGGGGATGAACAGTGACGATGTCCCCGACTAGTCCCAAGTCGCTGCCCGGCTCGCAGTGGCGTTTCCGCGCGCCAAACAGACCGGCGTCCTCGCCAGTGAGCCCAATCGCCAGGGATTCTTCCACGTTTAGTAATCCCACGAGTTCACGCTGCACTTTACCGGTTAGGACCATACGCACGACTTCCATAACCTCCGGGGTCGTCACCCGGTAGCCGTTGATGAAAGGCGCTTCTAAACCCAATCGATCCAGCATCTTTGTAATTTGTGGTCCGCCACCGTGGACCACTACTGGGCGCAAACCAACCTGATGCAAGAACTGTATGTCAGCGGCGAAAGCACGGCGCAAATCCTCGTTAATCATCGCATTGCCGCCGTATTTGATGACGACAGTGGCACCGCGGTAGCTGCGCAACCACGGCATTGCTTCCAGCAACACCTCGGTCTTTTGTATCGGCGTAATCATCGTGTTCTTTCCATTTCTTTGGTTTTGCAGTGTGAATCTCCCGCGGGATTTAGTCCTCACCAGAGTCAATCACGTGGTGTAATCCCCGTTGATATGCACATACTCGTGAGTCAAATCACTGGTCCACAAGTGGGCTTCTTCCTGACCAGCGTGCAGCTCGACCAGGATATGACACTCCCGCGGACTCATGTCAGCCAAATAGGGATCCTCACCGATTCCCCCGTTTTTACAGACTTTCACACCGTTAATGGAAACATCCACCCGAGCCGGGTCGAAAGGCAAGACGTCTTCTGGAACTGTACCCAGCTGGGACAGAATGCGCCCCCAGTTCGGGTCGTTGCCATACACGGCGGTTTTTACCAGGTTAGAGCGCGAAATCGTCCGAGCTGCCTCCAAAGCGCCCGCTTCGCTGGCAGCCCCGGTCACCCGAATTTCAATATCGTGATGCGCTCCCTCAGCATCCCGTAGCAGTTGCAGGGCTAAGTCTTCACAGACTTGCAAAAGAGCGGCGGCAAACTCGTCCGGGTCAGGCTTGACTCCGGAAGCGCCAGATGCCAGTAGCAACACAGTGTCATTGGTAGACATGCAGCCATCCGAGTCAAGGCGATTGAAGGTCCGGTCTACTGCTTGGGACAGAATCGTTTGCATGGTTGCAGAATCCCCAACAGCGTCGGTGGTAAGCACCACAATCATGGTCGCCAGAGCAGGAGCCAGCATTCCGGCACCTTTTGCCATGCCACCGATCCTCCACCCGGCGGTACTTTCGTGTGTGACCGTTTTTGCCTTCGTATCGGTGGTGAGAATAGCCTCGGCAGCCTCAGCACCACCGTTCTCACTCAGCTTGGCAGCAACCGTGTCAATACCGGCGGTCATTTTGGGCATATTCAAGGCTCGCCCAATGATTCCGGTGGAACACACCAAACATTCATTTTCTGCCACACCCAGAACCTGACCCAGATGCGCCGCCATCGCGGCAGCGTCCCTATCCCCCTGTTCACCGGTACAAGCGTTAGCGATTGCCGAGTTGATAACTACGGCTTGAGCGCGACCTCCCGCTACGACTTTCCGATCCCAGCCTACCGGAGCAGCAAACACGCGATTGGATGTAAACACCCCCGCTACAGTGGAGTCAGGACCCAAATTCCTAACGATAGCCATATCCGGATGCAGCTTGCCGCGTAGACCCACATGGTCACCGGCGGCCTTAAAACCACGGGGATAAGTAACGCTCATTGCCTACCTCCTATTTTTCACACTTACAGGTAATAAATATACGCCAATATGAATAGTTTTACAAAACTGTGCAAAGATTCATAAAAACACGTTGGCTCGAATCCACGTGGACCCGAGCCGAACGTTCACGGTTTTATGCAGGGCTAGTTAACCCAAGCGCCATTTTGATAGAACTGGAAGTTGTCACCTTGATACGAACCCAGTTTGACCAAACTGATGATGAAGTCAATCAAAGTCCAAATTCCAAAACAACCAATGGTGATAATCATCAAAATACCAAGACCGACTTGACCACGCAGGAAACGGTGCACGCCCAGGTTGCCGAAAAAGAAGCACATCAAAATATAGAGAACCTTGCTGACTTCGCGAAACTGTCCCGGAGCACCAACATTAACGCCGTAAGGCATCTGCTGGTATTGCTGGAATTGGGGCTGTGGCGGCTGCGGTTGTTGTGGCTGCTGAGGCTGAGGCTGCATGCCGTATTGAGGATTGGACATAAGTAATACACCTTTGCTCTTAAATTTAGTCCGCCCGATGGCGACACAGTCTGAACGGACGCTCGACAGAATCTTAGCAGGACTAGTGCAATCTGTGGAGTGTTTTCCTCCATCCACAACCCCTCGAGGGAAATCCGAGGCATCCAACCTGGTCTAGGGTGCCGTCGAAACGGTAGGAACCCCGGTTAGCTCAGGGAACCCCAGAGCCAAATTCATACCTTGCACAGCTGCCGCCGCAGTGCCTTTGCCCAAATTATCAATGGCACATTGCGCCACCACCTTGCCGGCGCGCTTATCCACCGCCACTTGGATAGCCGCTTTGGCGCAACCACTCACCATCGACACGGTGGGCCAGATACCCTCAGGTAGAAATTCCAGCAAAGGCTCACTATCGCAAACTTCGTGATATACGCGTCGCAGTTCGCCCAGGTCGCCAGTTCCAACCAACGGCGCGGTAACCGTGGCAAGGATACCGCGGTTCATAGGAACCAACACAGGGGTGAAACTGAGGTTAACTTTCGTCGCCCCCGCAACGCGGAAGTTCTGAGCAATTTCGGGGATATGTCGGTGTACGCCAGCCATGGCATACCCTTGCGCATTGCCCAATGCCGATACCGCCAGCAAATGAGATTTCATGGCTTTCCCAGCCCCGGAATAACCCACCGCTAGGTTCGCCACGAGGTCAGACGCATCTACCAGTCCTGCCCACACCGCGGGGAGCAACGCCAACGTGACCGCAGTCACATTACACCCCGGAACCGCGATTTCAGAAGCCTGACGCAATATTTCTCGCTGTGCCCGCGCCGAGCTTTCCTTGGCGTGCAATAGTTCTGGCATCGAGTAAGCCCAAGGTTCTTCGGGTTCAGAATGGTAGTAATCCCGCCACGCTGCCGGGTCGGTCAAACGGTGATCCGCCCCGCAATCTATCAACAGGGATTTCACTCCACCATCGCGCAGAGTGCGAGTTACCTGCCCGGAAGCCCCGTGGGGCAACCCCAAGAAGATAACATCATGACCCGCCAGATTCTCAACGTCTGTAGGTTGCAACACCCGTTGCGCCAAGGGAAACAGATGGGGGTGATGCTTTCCCAGGGGCTCCCCCACCGAAGATGCCGCCGTGAGGGCTCCAATTTCGACCTGAGGGTGATTCAACAACAATCGCAACAATTCACCGCCAGCAAAACCGGAAGCTCCCGCCACCGCAACTTTAACCTTTTTACCTGTTACCTCTGCCATACCCACAACTATACATGTTTATTCATATGGTTGCATATTTATGCTAAGAGTTTCGGGAAAATTACGAAGCTGGACGAATAAAACTCCCTCCAGGTTAGTGTCCAGCTATCTTTGCTCCCAGAGATTCCAGCCGATAATGCCGCCACACTTTCCCGCGATTGCCCAGGACATCAGCCTCATAGCGAGACCAAAATCCGTTGCCCTCATGATGCAATACATAAGGTAACCCCTGCGCGTTGCGCCTATCTGAAATAATCGCCACGTGTTCCTTCCACACCACGATGTCGCCCGGCTGCCAGGACGCCACGTCCGTGGTATCTGTGCTCAGGCTCTGGGCGTGACGGTCGAAATAAACAATGAGGTTACGAACGCGCCGATAGTCAATGTCCGGATTGGGAGCCTCGCCCTCAGGAGCCATCGCGGCGTAAGCCTGCGGGTCAGCTCGCCGATCCGCATCAACCAGTTCACGCAAGTCCATTCCCGCAGCTTTAGCGGCATACCACACCACGTCGGTACACACCCCGGTACCGTCGTTAGGCACCCCACCGGGATACACTTTAGAACCGTCATATTTCGGCGCGGTGTCAAGGTACGCAACCGCGCCCGACAGCATCTTTGTCCCTACCGGTCCCGGATGGTTCAGGTTTTGTCCGCCCCAAGCATCATCTAGGCGCCACGGCCCACTAGACCTCCAGTTCGACAACAGGAACACGACACCGCCTGCCAACACGACGATAACCAGCAGCAAAATCGCCAGAGTAACGTAGCATTTTCGACCTCGTGAACTGCTAGCAGTCACTCTAACTCCTTAGTTACACCACCAACCGCGTCCCGCAGCAGTCCAGTCGTGTCTGGTCCGGAGACTCTAACGCAGTGTTGCCTGACAGGTTTTCTCTACCTTCTTGATGATGCGGTTGCGAGTTTCCTTGATTTCCTGCGGGCTCAGCGTACGGTCAGCGGCACGCAGCCGCAGCGCAAACGCCAGGGATTTTCGACCCTCCCCCAGTTGTTCCACATTCTCAAACACGTCGAACAGGCGCAACTCCTCGACCAGACCTTCGCCGGCTTTGGCAATCGCGTTAGCAACCTTCAGCGCGGGAACGTCTTGCTTCACGACGAACGCCAAGTCTTCCTTAGCGGCGGGGAAAGTCGAGACGGGACGCAGCTGGAATGCGTCCTTGGGGCGGGACTTTTCAATCGCATCCAAATCCAGTTCAAATGCACAAGTCCGGGGCGGCAAGCCGAAGTTTTGGCATACCTTGGGGTGTAGCTCACCAGCGTACCCCAGTACTTTCCCACCGGTGAACGCGCCCACACGGATTTGCGCAACTCGTCCGGGATGGAAAGGCGCCGCAATCGCGGCTTGTCCCCCGACCCCCAAGGCTTCGGGGCGCACTGCCAACCCTTGCGACACGGCCACGCGAATTGCTAGCTCGATAGCATCCGCCCAATCCCAAGCGCGCGCCGCATCGTGAGGGCTGGCTTCGATGGCGTTTCCTGCCAGCACTGCCGCCACATGCCAGGGCTGCTTCGGTACTCCTGCCCGCAACGCCTGCATGGCTTCATCACTGGGCTTTTCCTCCACTCCGGGGATGGGCGCCGGAATGACCCCGTGGGCGCTAACGACCTGATCCAGTTCAAAAATTGCCACTCGCGGATTGCCACGGGACACATTTCGCGAGGCTGTGTTCAGCAAGGTATCCAGCAGGGAACTGCGCAATGCCGGGGAATCGTCTGCCAGCGGGTTCGCCAGCTTGACGGTGTCGCGCCGCGGGTCGTCGACCGGCAGCCCCATCAAATCGTGTTCATTGCCCAAGAAGGGGTAAGTCATGACTTCGGTCAAGCCGGCTTCTGCCAGAGTGTCGCTGACTTCCCGACGGGTTCGCAGCGGCGCCGGGTTACCAATCTTGGCAGGTCCGACCGGCACCACGGAAGGAATCTTTTCGTAGCCGTCCAGGCGGGCAATTTCTTCAATCAGGTGGGCAGGACCACCAGCCAAATCGGGTCGCCATGAGGGAGGTACTACCGAGAACGTATCAGCATCGGACTTGGTGACGTTACAGCCTATAGCGCGCAACAGTTCCTCCACACGCTGGGGCGAATACTCCACCCCAATGAGCCGAGTTGCGGCCGTAAAAGGTAAAGCAACGGTCGGTTGGGGTTTGACGTGGTTGACATCAGTAACCCCGGGGTCGATGGTGCCACCACCGTATTCCACCAGCAGCTCAGCGGCATACTGCGCCGCCACCGGGGGGAGTTCCGGATCACTACCGCGCTCAAAACGCTTTGAAGCCTCTGACGGCAGCTTGTGACGGCGCGCCGAGCGAGCCACGGACACCGCGTCGAAATGCGCTGCTTCCAACAGGACGTTCGTGGAAGACTCGGTCATCTCAGTGTCCGCGCCCCCCATCACTCCAGCGATGCCAAGTACGCGCGCGCCGTGACCGCCCTGGCAGTCAGTAATCAACAGATCCTCAGCGTCCAAGGTGCGTTCTACGTCGTCCAAGGTAGTGTGCTGTTCTCCTTGGCGGGCTCGGCGCACCACCAAAGGACCGGTCACCTTGTCCAGGTCATAAGCGTGCATGGGCTGCCCCAAGTCCAACATGACATAGTTCGTCACGTCGACTGGCAAGGAAATGGAACGCATTCCCGCCGATTCCAGCCGCGCCACCATCCACTGTGGAGTGGGCGCGTTCGGATTTAGTCCGCGCACTATCCGTGCCACAAACCGGTCGCACCCCACATGACCGCGAATCGGAGCCGCGTCCTCGATTTCGACGGGGAAGCCGGAATCATTGACCGCGGGCAAGCCATTTTTCAGATTTTCAGCCAAACCCCAGTCAGTGAACTTTGCGCCCGTGGAGTGGCTGTATTCACGCCCCACCCCACGCATCGAGAAACAGTAACCGCGGTCGGGAGTGATGTTGATTTCCAGCAGTTCCTGGTTCAGCCCCAGAATGGGCAGCATATCGGTGCCGGGAGCAGGGACTTCCATCCCGCGCTCACCGAGGTATTCCTCCAAGACGATGATGCCATTGGAATCCTGACCCAGCCCCAGCTCACGAGCTGAACAAATCATGCCGTCTGAAATATGACCGTAAGTCTTTCGGGTCGCGATAGCGAAATCGCCAGGCAGCACAGCTCCCGGCAGGGAGACCACCACATGATTGCCTTCCTTGAAATTATGCGCCCCACAAATGATGCTGCGGCTGGGAATATCGGAAGGCTCCTTGCCAGTGCCAGGCGCATCGTTAAATTCCTCGCCCACATCTACCCGGCAGTAGTTGACAGTTTTACCGTTAGAGGCTGTTTCGGGAACCATCGAGACTACCCGACCGCACACCAACGGACCAGTCACTCCTGAAGTGTGGATGGCTTCCTCTTCCAGACCGACCTTTACCAAGTCTTTTGCGAGTTGAGACGCGCTCGTGTCCGCGGGAACTGCCGCCCACCGACGCAACCATTCAATCGAAACAAAAGCCATTTTTAGCGCCCCTTTCCATTCACGCCGAACTGGTCTGAGAATCTCACGTCACCTTCCACGATGTCGTGCATATCCTCTATGCCGTGGCGCAGCATCAGCGTGCGCTCAATGCCCATTCCGAAAGCAAATCCTTGATAAACCTCGGTATCAATCCCACAAGCTCGCAGCACATTTGGATTCACCATGCCACAACCACCCCACTCAATCCAGCCGGGTCCACCTTTCTTTTGCGGGAACCACAGGTCGACCTCTGCGGAAGGCTCAGTGAAAGGGAAGAAAGATGGTCTGAACCGGGTTTTTGCCTCCGGACCGAACATGGCACGGGCAAAGTGATCCAAAGTCCCTTTCAAATCCGCCATCGTTAATCCCTGGTCCACTGCCAAGCCCTCTACCTGGTTAAACACTGGGGAGTGGGTGGGGTCTAGCTCGTCGGCACGAAAGACTTTACCGGGAATAGCCACGTAAATCGGCAGCTCGCGGGTGGTCAACAAACGCGCTTGCACCGGTGAAGTATGCGTGCGCAGCACCAGGTTGGCAGGGTTTTCCGCGCTGCCCCCCACGGAGGCGGAATCGATGTAAAGAGTGTCTTGCATCTGGCGCGCCGGATGATCGGCGTCAAAGTTCAACGCATCAAAGTTGAACCACTCGTGTTCTACCTGAGGACCAGCAGCAATATCCCACCCTAAAGACACGAAAAAGTCCGCAACTTCCTCTTCCAGCACCATCAGCGGGTGGCGCGACCCAAGCGGGTGCCGCGCGGACAACACACTCACGTCCACAGTTTCTGCCGCCAAAGCCGCCTCTTGCGCAGCTTCCTGAAGTTCAGTCTGTTTGGCATCCAAAGCTGCTCGAACCCGACCTTGGGCAGCTCCCAAGTTCTGCCCCGCGGTGGCTTTGTCCTGAGAATCGAGCTTCCCGATAAGTTTTTTTGCCTGGGTCAAGGGTGCTTTGTCGCCGTTGTAGCGAGAACGCACCGCCTTTAGTGTATCCACGTCAGCCGCCGCTGCGATAGCTTGTAACGCCGCGGCGACTTCCCGTTCCAAACCCTCTGTATCCAGCGGACTCAACACGTTTTCGCTCATTTTTCCTCGATTTCTTTGACTCCTAGCCAGCTCAAAACCCCTTCAACTTTAGTCGAAATGCCACTCCGTCCGGTAATCAAGGTGTGCCACGATACTCGCTTGTTCCGCAACTGATCGAGGCTAATCGAATGAAAACTGCGGACAAAAAGTAGAAAACAGATGAAAGCGCTACAGAATTGCAGCGTATTGAGATAAATTAGCTATTGTTTTGAGGAAAATCTTTAGTCAAGGATAACCAAAGTGAGAAAAGCCAAGACCGCTGTAGAAACGCAACAATTACAGGCAGAGATTGAGCGTCTCCGCGCTGAACTCGCCGAGCTTCAAGCTGAGAAAGAATCTCAGGAGAAAGCTCTCAATGATTTGAACCAGAAGCAATCTTTCACCCAGAGCACTAATGACCCCCTGGCTCGTTGTTTCGGATCGGCAGAAAACGTCCGTGATTCCCTGGGCAAGATTGTGTCCGAATTGGACGCGGGATCCGCTGACACCGCCGAGACACGTCGGGTTATGGCAGAATCGACCCACGATTTGCACGACATGGCTGACGGCGCCCAAGACATTTCGAAAAAGCTGCAAGACATGGGCGGTAATATGGAGGAGCTCTCCAAGGCTTCCGAGTCCATCCATAACTTTGTACAGCAAATCGAGGGTATCGCTTCACAAACGAATTTGCTGGCTCTCAACGCCACTATTGAAGCGGCTCGCGCGGGTGAAGCTGGTCGCGGTTTCGCCGTGGTTGCAGGGGAAGTGCGCACTCTAGCGGAACGCACTGCCAGTGCCACACAAGAAATCGGCGCCTTGGTCAGTTCCATCACCGAGGGCACTTCTATGGCCTTGGAAAACATCACCCAAGCTATTGACGAGTCCAAAGAGTTCGAAGAAAAATCCAGCCAGACTGCGACCGCGGTGGGAGAAAAAGTTTCCTCTATGGCGGACTCGATTGCGCGGGTAACCACGGAATCATTCGTTTCGGTGGTGAAGCTCGATCACTTCATCTTTAAGTTGGGTATTTACCGTCAAATTACCGGAATTTCGGAGCCAAACCCCGAGGGGATTTCCTCCTCCCACACCTGTCGCTTGGGCAAGTGGTATTACGAAGGGCGCGGTCACCTCGATTATTCTGGACAGCCTTGTTTCCAGAAGCTGGAGGGCGTTCACGAAGGTACCCATGTCTCCGGCAAGGCCGCGGTCGAAGCCTACATGGCAGGCGACAGCGAACTCATGAAAAAACATCTGCAGACTATGGAGGACAACTCCGCCCAGGTTGGTGCTCTGCTCGATCAGTTGATGTCGAATTAGACAACCGGTCAGTTTTTTCGTGGTTCCTCCCAGATTAAGCCAAAATACTAGGTCATGACCCTGCCCCCCGCCCGTGAAAACCGTAAGGTCAGGTCTGTGCTGCGGAATTGGCTACCCAATCAGCATGGGGCTTGGTTCATTGTCACCGTTCCGGCGCTATTCGGAGCTACGCTGGGCGGATGGGCTTGGCAACAGGCAGTGCTGCTCTCCGCGTGGATGTTTGGTTTCTGCTTTGTGTTTTCGGCACTACGCCTGATTAAGAATCCGCGGAGAAAATCCTTGCGATACCCTGTTATGGTATACGGGATTCTGGTGGGATTACTGGGTCTAGGCGTTCTGGCAGCGCTGCCGCTGCTCTGCTGCTGGATTCCGGCTTTCGCTCTCCTCATCGGGGTGTGGGCTGGTGAAGTGTACCGCGGACGGGAACGTGATTTGGGAGCGCGCCTGACGATTATCCTGGCAGCGGGGCTGATGACCTTGGTCGCCTATCACTGCGGCTTGATGGCAACGGCTTTGCGGATGGGTCAGGACGCGATGTACGGGGTTCGCGAGGCGTCCGCTCTGGGTGGACACGCTTTATCCACTGTTTTACGGGGTTGGTCAGCTGCCGCCGCGATAGCAGTGCAACTCACAGCCTATTACGCAGCTTCGGTGCCCTACGTAAAGACGATTTTTCGGCAGCGGGGGAACCGGCGTTTCTTGGCGATTTCGGTCGTCTCGCACGCCCTGGGGTTCACCGCTGCGCTGCTTTCTGCCGCACTATCTTGGGTATCGCCTTTGGTCGCAGTCGCCTGGCTGGTGACATTAGCACGCTCGATATGGTTCCCCTGGCAGGCACACCGACGCGGCAAACCCTGGCGACCGCGAGTCATCGGACTGACCGAAGTAGCAATTTCAGTATTGATTTTTGTGGCGGCAGCGCTGTAATAGCCGCCGGAGTCCAGCGTGATGGCAGCTCTCCGCCCAATGACGAGCTTTTCCGCACCAGCCTAACGAATTCTCGACCGTATCCGCGCTAGGGGACCGGGCTCGCCGGCGACAACCGTAATGGCTTGCGGTACGACCTGGAAGACCCAGTGCCGCGCCGCGGCTTCGGGGTCGCCGTCCATCTCCCACACCGCCGGCTTGTGCAACAGGACTTCGAAGCGTTTGCCGCTGAAATACTCTAGCGTGCTGCGCCGCCCCAGTCTCAAAACCACGTTCTTAACCACGCGCCACCAGCCGCTAATCCCCTGCGGCGCTCCAATGAGCAAATCTAGGGAACCATCAAAAGGCGTGGCTTCAGGGAACAGCTGGATGCCACCGGTCAGCTGAGAAGTATTGCCGACCATGAAAATAATCACGTTGCGTTTCAATACTTGCTTGCCGTCGATGCGGAACCGACACCGCTGCACCGAATTGTTGACCTGCCTAAAAAAGGACATGACGTATGCCACGGGACCGACCACCTTTTTCAGCCCCTCATCCACGTGATGCATCACTTCGGCGTCTATCCCGATTCCTGCCATACCAGTGAAATACCAAGGTTTGCGAGATTTTTCGTTATGCACCTTGACGATGTCCATCGAGACTTGTTGCCCCGTAAACGCCAGCTCCATGGCAGCTTTCATGTCCAAAGGCACATTGAGGTTTCGCGCCAAAAGATTCGTCGTGCCCGCCGGTAGCACCGCCACCGGAATCTCGCTGTGACGCATCTCGGTGCTGACCACACGCACGGTACCGTCCCCGCCCGCGGCAATAACCAGGTCGGGCTGCAGCTTTCGAGCCTGCGCAGCCATCGCGAAGCCAGGGTCATCGACACTGGTGGTGAGGTATTTCACCACAAAACCGTGCTGTTGCGCCACGGCGCTCAAACTGGTTTTAAACTCGTCTTCGTCCCCGACTTTCACGGGGTTATAGATGGTTACGACTTGACGCAATTTCAGCTCCTGATCTGAAACTTCCTGCCGGCTCAGGCATCATCACGTGAGAACGAATTGTGCATATTGAGGCTGGCGTCAAACAGGACTTTATCCAGCAAGTCATCCGTTTCCCGTTTCAACATGTCAGCAATCTCAGCATTAGCAGCCTCTAGCAGTTCGTAGACGCGAGAGTCTTCCATGTTATTTGCCGCGTCCTCACCCAGCTCAGCCACTGCCCGGTCGGTCCGCGCCACGACCTGTAAAGCCGCCGCCACGACCTTTTGCTGGTAACGCTCGACGTGCGGAATCGTCTGATGATAGTGAGCATCCACCAGAGCCGCAATAATCCGATTCGCCCAATAGTGATTTTCAGTGGTGACTCGCTCGGTTGTCGCCTCCAGGTACTCCGGGGTGTGCCGCACGTTGGCATAGAACGGCACCAGGGCGTTGAACGGCATCGCTCCGTAGGCTATCCAGTTCAGTCCGGTGGTGGTGGCAGGTTTGTCGGGGCGAATCTGGAGTGCTGCCACGAAATTAGTGCGATTAATCCCAATCGGGCGATACATACCGCGCTGATCAGCCCCACCAATCCGAGCTTGTTCCGCCCTCGCGTAAGGATTAAACGGAGTGCCCTGATAGTGGTAGGACTGAGTGTATTTCACGTCCTCCATAGTGATGAGACGCTCTGGAATCAGGCACCAATCCAAGTCATCTGAATCTGGGCGGGAATCTCCTTGGAAACCAAACCGAGATGCGTCCGTGGGGTTGAGGAATCGTTGCAATGCCCACACTCGTGGCGTGTTATAGGTGTGATCCGAATCCGAACGTGACCCAAAAGCCAGGCGCGGATTGAACCGCTGGACCGGCTGACCGTCGGTTTGTGCAGTGTCCAGATGATTGTCTGCCACAAATTCTCGCAAATCCGGCGAGCACAGGTAATCGCGCCCCTCCCCTAGAGCATCTTCAAAGTCAAAGTCATCGAGGCTGAACTGGTTCGCGATAACCGCATAGCATTCCTCGGGCAGACGCCGCGCCAGCCAATGATGCCCCCCTACTGTCTCGAGCCACCACACGTCGTCATTATCGGCGAAACCAATGCCATTCATCTCGTAAGTGCCATATTTTTGCAGCAATTCCCCTAACCGCAGCACACCTTCACGAGCTGTCTTAATGTAGGGCAGCACCAACACCACCATGTCTTCTTCTCCGATGCCACCGGGCTGTTCCGGCACGTAGCCGTCCTGACCCTCAACCCCTTGGGATTCACGCAACTCAACCAGCGGGTCGGCACCCAACACGCGCTCATTCGAGGTCAGCGTCTCGGTGGCAGTCATCGAGACGCGAGCCGAGTTGATTCCCGCACCTGCCCACAGACCCTTATGGGGGCTAGCGTCAGGGAAACGGGTATAGCGCAAACCAGTCTCCGGTAGGGGGATTTCGACGTGGGACAGGACAGAACGGTAGGTTTTTGGCAAATCCTCCGGGGCAATGACCTCAAATCGTTTCGCTTCAAAAGACCCGTGTCCCGAGTCGTCGGTCCGCGCCATAATTGTCGAACCATCCGCCGAAGCGTGCTTTCCCACCAAAATAGTCGTGCAACCCATGTGTTTTCGCCTTTCTCAAAATTGCTGCCGGACTGTACCCAGTCTGCCAATATCTTAAAACGTTTAGGCATCTGATGCTGAGGAAAAGTCTACCTGAGGAACTATTGCCCGCGACAAAGTCATAGGATGTATAGGGACATAGGGACAGAATCAAGGAGTGACTATGCACAAACACCATCCAGACATTGGCCCCAAGCCTGGAAAACCTTTTCGCGTCCAGCACGTCCAGCAGTACTTCACAGCCGGACGTCCGCTGACGATGCTGACTGCCTATGATGCGATTACCGCGAGGATTATTGATTCGGCAGAAATTGACATGATTCTGGTCGGTGATTCCTACGGCACCACTATGTTAGGAATGTCCTCCACCGTGGGGGTGACCTTAGACGACATGGTTCGTGCCACTGCCGCGGTCGCCGCAGGGGCTTCACGAGCTCTGGTTGTGGCGGATATGCCTTTCGGGACTTACGAGTCCAGCCCTGCCCAAGCCGTGGATACCGCCGTCGTGCTGGTACGCGCCGGGGCCGCCGCGGTGAAGCTGGAAGGCGGAAGGCGCATCCTGCCCCAGGTCAAAGCCATCGTGAATGCCGGTATCAACGTGATGGGACATCTCGGTTTCACTCCCCAGTCCGAAAACCACCTGGGTGGCAAACGTCTGCAGGGGCGCTCCGATGCTGCTCCAGAGCTGATAGCGGACGCACTGGCCTTGCAAGACGCGGGAGCGTTCTCGATTGTCTTTGAGATGGTTCCCGCCGCGACCACACGCGCTGCAGTCAACCAGCTCAACATTCCCATCATCGGTATCGGCGCTGGTCCGGATGCCGCTGGGCAGGTCCTGGTGTGGACTGATATGGCAGGTATGCAAGACTGGAAGCCTTCATTCGCCCAAGTGTTTGGTCAGGTGGGGGCGGAACTGAAACACGCTGCCCAAAACTACCGTGATGCCGTGGTGAACCGGACTTTCCCGGCTCCCGAAAACTACCATGAGAATTAGGTCGTCCCGCAGAGGCGACTTCCGAACTATTGAATCGAAAGAATTACTACCGTGTTACACAAGAAAACTCGAACTGATGAACTCGCCCGCCGCGCGCCCTTGGGAAACCTGAAACCAGGACGCATTTCCGCTACGTTACCGGTTCCCTCTCACATCGACCGCCCGGAATACATGTTCCATGACGGACCGGAACGGGTCACCGCCTCCGATGTGAAAAGCGAGGAAACAATTGAAAAAATCCGCCAAGCCGGACGTATCGCCGCTGACGCCATCGTGGAAACTGCCAAGCATATCGCTCCTGGGGTGACTACCGATGCTTTGGATCGTGTGGCGCACGAGTTTATTTGTGATCACGGCGCCTACCCGTCTTGCCTGGGCTATATGGGATTCCGCAAATCTATCTGTACCTCGGTCAATGAGTGTATCTGCCACGGCATTCCGGATGACCGACCGCTTGAGGAGGGCGACATCATTAACCTGGACATTACCGCTTATAAGGACGGAGTCCACGGCGATACTTGTGCCATGTTCCCGGTCGGTGAGATTGACCCCGAGTCCCAGCAGCTCATCGACTGCACCAAAGAAGCCATGATGCGCGCCATTAAAGTCTGCAAACCGGGACGCTCCATCAACGTTATCGGGCGAATTATCGAGTCCTATGCCAGCCGTTTTGAATACGGAGTGGTGCAGGATTTCACCGGTCACGGCGTCGGCGAGGCTTTCCACAGCGGGCTGGTTATTCCGCACTACGATTCCCCCCGCTATGACACAATCATGGAAGAAGGCATGGTTTTCACCATTGAACCGATGCTAACTATGGGTTCTATCGCTTGGGAACAGTGGCGGGACGGCTGGACCGTGGTGACCCGCGACCGGGGACGCACTGCCCAGTTTGAACACACCCTCGTGGTGCGCGAGGACGGCGGAGAAATTCTCACCTGGCCCAGCAACCACCAGGATTGATAGTTTGTTATCGCCGGGGTGGATTGACCACTCCCCATGGCTCTGGATTCGGGCTGTAATTTGGTGAAATCACAGCCTTTACCATAGAGTATTTGCCAAGTTCATCCCCCACGCGAAAGGGACTTTTGTGGCAACTGGATTTGGGATTGATGTTGGTGGCTCCGGTATTAAAGGTGCCTATGTAGATTTGGAAACCGGCGATTTTATTGGCGATCGCCTGAGAATTAAAACTCCCGCACATTCGACCCCACAGGCCGTGGCGGAAGTATGCCGTCAAATCATTGAGGAAAAGGGCGTTCCTGAGGACATGCCTTTGGGGCTGACAA
The DNA here is from genome assembly GCF_000196535.1 of Mobiluncus curtisii ATCC 43063. Classification (NCBI taxonomy): domain Bacteria; kingdom Bacillati; phylum Actinomycetota; class Actinomycetes; order Actinomycetales; family Actinomycetaceae; genus Mobiluncus; species Mobiluncus curtisii. Next base: position 53,231 of record NC_014246.1, read on the forward strand.
TTCCGGCTCCGGTTAAGAATGATTTGGTTCCGTTTATTGCTAATCTCGACCAGGGATGGGCTGGCATTGATGTCCGTGTCCTGTTGCGCAAGTACACCGGTCACATGGTCAAGTGCGTGAATGACGCAGATGCTGCGGGTTACGCAGAAGTTCGTTACGGCGCGGCGCGCGATGTGCCCGGTCTGGTCATCGTCACCACCTTGGGCACTGGAATTGGCACCGCTCTCATTTATAACGGGATTCTGGTTCCTAACAGCGAACTGGGACATATCGAGATTGATGGCAAAGACGCGGAGAGTCGCGCTTCTTCCGGCGTGAAAGCAGCCAAGAAACTGTCCTTTAAGCAGTGGTCGAAGCGTCTGCAAAAATATTATTCAACGATGGAGATGCTATTCAGCCCGGACCTGTTCGTGGTTGGCGGTGGAGTCTCTCGTCAGCACAACAAGTTCTTGCCGCTGCTGGATTTGAAAACCCCGATTATCCCTGCCCAGCTACGTAACCAAGCTGGCATCGCGGGGGCTGCCGCGCTGGCGGCTGGAGTCTGAGCCGAGCTTACTAATGTTTCGCTCCGGGATGCTGCGGCGTCCCGGAGCGTTTTGCATTTGGCATTGCCGCCGAACCAGGAACTTCCGTTGCCCGGAGAGGCCGTCTCCCCCACTTGTGCCCCCGCAGTTGCGAACCGGTTGATTTGAGCGGAAAAGCCGGGCGTAAGCCGGATTCTGTAACGCGCTTTGTTGCCGCCGCGCGCCGGTAGCCATTTCTCTGGAAGGCCAGTTACCCGACCTCTCTAGCAGCCTACCCGCAGGCTTTGAACGGGCCGCCCAGCCTGCTGCTTGGCCTTGCTCCGGGTGGGGTTTACCCTGCCACGACTGTCACCAGCCGCGCGGTGAGCTCTTACCTCACCTTTTCACCCTTACCTCACCGTGCATAAGCCCGGTGGGGCGGTTTCGCTTTCTGTGGCACTGTCCCGAGGGTCGCCCCTGGTGGCCGTTAGCCATCACCCTGCCCTGTGGAGTCCGGACTTTCCTCGAGCTTATCGAATGACTCGCCCGCGACTACCTGCCCGGCTTTTCCGCCCGATTATTGTACTACTTACGCACCAAAATGACTTCGTGGTCCTCGCTGACGATGACATCATCGGGAGCGGCGACGTTTAAACGCGAAATTTCTGCCATCGAAAATTCCAAATCCATCCCGACTGACTGGTTGCCACTAACCGCTACGACCCCGATTCCGCCGGTCGCCCGCTTGCAAGTTTCGTATTCCCGCAGCAAATCCGCGGGTATCGTGGCGACCAGTTCGTCTCGCTCGGTTTGCTGTCCGACCAGTTCCTGCTGCAGTTCACCGGCAACGCTGCCCGCTTCGGTTTGCGCTTCGTCGAGCTCAACAGCCAGCTCCGCGCGACGGTTTTCCACCAGTTTTACTTTTTTGCTGGCACGTTCTAACGCATCCAATGCGTCCAGGGCACTATCTTCCAGTTCCCCCTGACGAGTCGCCAGCTGAGCGAGTTCGGCTTGGATGCGTTCCATTTCTTTGGGGCTCATCTGACCCGAATCCAAGCGTTCACGTTGAGTTTTCGCCCGCTCCTGGACCTTGCTGACCTCTCCTTCGGCTTGCTTCAAAGCCCGGTTCAAGTCGTTGCGGGCGGAAGTAGCCAAAGCCAACTTGGTACGCAGTTCATCTTGCTCAACCTTGATTTGTTCGGCGCGCACCGCTGCCGGAATGCTGGCCAGAGAGTGTTTCAAACCGGCAATCTTTCGATCCAGGACCTGCAGGTCCAAAAGTTTTTCTTGGTCTTCGGGCGCAGCTTTCATTGACTTCTTCCTTGGGTCTATGTGGTCTTTTAGTAAATCTTAACGCGATTACAGCTAATAGTTTACCGAACTGCAACCGGCATCGTCCGGCGTAGTCTCCTCGTCGGCAACGGTGGGGATATAGGCGTCCCAGGGTTCGGAAATAACCGTGCTGATTTTAGTTTCCAGGGGTTTGCCGATTTCACCTGCCCACAGGTTCAACGCTGTTTCTAAACGGGGCAGCCACATCCATTCACTGGCCCAATGCGACGGCATGATGAGGGCGGGAGCCCCGTCCATCTCCAGGAAATCCAGCGCTGGGTGGTGGCGCAAATCGGCGGTCACGAACACATCTGCGCCGGCATCTAAGGCTGCGGGCAACAGGGATTGACCCGATCCGCCGCTGACCGCCACCGTCTTGACTGGGCGGTCAGACTCCCCTGCCACCAGTAAACCTGCTGGCGAACTGGGCAATAGGTTCGCTAGGCGGCTGGCGACCTCCCCCACAGTGGTGGGCGTGACCGGACCAACTCGTCCGATGCCCAAGGACGTGTCGGCGGGGGCGGGCTGCAGCGGCCGCCAGGTCTGCGGGTCCAGCCCCGCTGCTTGGGCCAGGGCTTCCGCGACCCCATCGTGTGCCGAGTCCGCGTTGGTGTGGGCGTTAAACAGGGCAGCCCCGCCACGAATCAGGCGATGCACCACCCGACCTTTGGCAGTATCCGTGGACACGAAAGAAGTGCCACGCAGGAACAGGGGGTGGTGCGTAATGACCAGCTGGGCACCCCACTCGAGGGCCTCGTCCACGACCGGCTCGACAGGATCCACCGCGAGCAGAATTCGCGTCACCGGGTCGCCCCGATCCCCGCAAATCAGCCCGACCCGGTCCCAATCTTCCTGCAGCTCGGGCGCAAAATGCGCGTCCATCCACTCACATAGGTCACAAACAGTCAATGCCTCATTGCTCATGCGTCCATCATACCGGGTGGTGGCATTAATTACATATGAAAGTTACGAAAAGAAAAAGCTGAAACTATAATCCTGGAATTAAGAAAAAGATTCTCTGATTATCCATTTTACAGGCCTTGATAATTTCCTGCTGGGATTTCTTCATGCTCTCGCTTATATTATATAACCTCGGTTCTTTGACAAAGAAGTTATGCTGTTCAGCAGTCTCTCCAACACTCCAAGAGGCTCCGTTTTCAAAAGAGAACAGATCATTCGTAAAATTTGCTTCTTCAGGTAATACTATACCGTAATTTTGTCCACTCTGGGAATCGGTTAAGCAGATTGCATTACCTGATTCAATCATTTTTAACTCCCCATGACCAAGATCCGTAAATTGAGAGAGTTGTTTACTCCATGCGTAATAAATCATTCCGTCCGTATCGTGTTTTTCGATTCCAAAATCCATAATATGACCGGTATCGGAATTTCTATTTTCAGTTTCGGGATGAGCAGCGGTATCGTTTACCTCCACGGAACAAGCCGTCAATGACAAAAACACAACTAGAATAAAGCCAACGAATGCATAAGATGGGAGTTTTACATCAAACACTTTATCCTAGTTTCACAGTTGCGCCTGTTACTTGTTCTGCTTTAGATATCGTTGTAAAGTAAGAGTGAGAAGTTCCATCCGACATTGTAACGAGTCCTCCGTGTATACCTGCCGCCCCACCGCTGCTAAACCATGGACCACCGGAATCTCCACCCAACGTAACGCCTCTCTTCGTGTACATCATTCCACATCCTGCAGTACCTCCACAAACGTACCCTGATACAAAGTCGTAAATCCTTCGCGAGGATGTTTCTCCCTTAAAGGCAAGCTTTTGCCCTATAGAAGGTGTAAACTTCCACGTTACAGTGGTTAACCCCCCGTTGGGGAGGCTCCAGAATATAGGTGAAGTCACATATCCCGCGGCAGAGAGAAACCCGGCATCAGCTGTATGATTTTTTACTCTGGTAACCCTTTTCAAGGAAATGTTCGAATTTTCCATCCCTTAAACTATCGGTGAGGTTCCGACCAAACAATGACCAGCTGTAAGAATTCCACTAGAATATCCTGATTTTGAAGCAGTGAAACCTGTGGTGCAATATCCAATATCACTACCAGAGATACGACCGCCACCGTAAAGCGCCTGCTCTTCGCGGCTAACATTGCCTATATTCATGTCGATTTTGAGCTTTGCGAGGAGTTTAGGATTATCTGTGTTTAACAATTTTGAGCCAAGGTTTGTGGCGCTTCTATCCTGTAAATCGTCAGAAATAGACTCTAGACCAAAAATCAAATCTGATTTGAGTTTTTGCTGCACAGAGTTATCAATTTGTAAACCTATACTAGGGGTAGTCGGATCAATGGTCGTAAATACGGAATCCGAATCTATTACCCCGACAGCGCTTTCAACATGCCGAACCAGAAAGGCCGCTGCATCGAATAATTCTTTTTGTGAATAACCAGTATTCTCATCAACTTTGAAGTCAGTCGCAAACTTTTTGGCAGCGAGTTCTGCTTCTAGGGGCATCTCACCTTTCACTCCCATAACGAATTTATTCGTTTCTTGATCCCACTTACCAAAAGAAAATATTTCAGGATACTTTTGCTCGAATCTGGTCATAAAATCCTGTGAATTGATTGAATCCTTTACCAGTGAAGTATCGCCTACACCCAATGCCGGAGCATTCCCAAGACAAACCAGAGAAAATCCTATTACCAAAATAGGTATTATTTTGTAATACATCGTATCCTCCTCAGCTTTAGGAAACACATTTAAAATGTTACAGTTATGTCACACATTCCGTCAATGCTTTTATAATCCCCTAGCATTGCATTGAGCGACTTATGCTCATCTTACCAATCCAGCAATCTTGGTATGATTCAACAGTGGTCGATTATTCCCCGATGAAATTCCTGCAAGCAGCCGCTTTGCGACACCCTGGGCGCACTTCGATGATTTGGATTGCCCAGGGAATCAGCGCCGAGACCATCGCTGAACCCAGTTTTGCCCCGCCGACTTGGAACGTGGCACAGACGCTGGCACGCGCCACCAGGCTGGCAGCCCAGTTTCGGTCTTGGGGCGTCGTTCCCGGCGAGCGCGTGGTTGTCATCGGGAAAAACTCCCCGTGGCATTTGCTGACTTTCGTGGCTGCCGCCGCCATTCCGGCGATTACAGTGCCCTTGGATCAAAACCTCCCCGCCCCGGAGTTAGCGAAAATCCTGGCGCATTGTGAACCGAAAATCATTATTTGTGACCCCACCCAGAACGAAAAACTGGCGGACTGCGACCCCACCGCGACTCCTCGCCCCCGCCTGGTGACGTACTCTGACCTGGAGGATTGTCTAGAGCCGCGCGACGACTCGACCCCACCCGTGACGTTGGCGCTCGCGGTCACCAAAATGCTGGACGACCTGCCCGAATGCGGGGACGATGTACCCGGCGCGATTATCTATACCTCCGGCACCTCCGCTCACCCGAAAGGCACCCTGCTGACGTACAAAAACCTATGGTGGGGCTGCACGAATTTCCGCGAAGTTTTCGAGTATTCTGCTGCCACCGTCGAGGCGGTCACGGCTCCCCTGTCACATATCGGCGGGTTCAACGGCACGACGACGGATATTTTTTCCCACGGCGGTACGGTCGTTATTTTTGAGAAGTTCGATGCGGCCGCTATCCTCGCCGCTATCGAGAAGTATCGGGTCCAGATGATGTTCGCGGTGCCGACCATGTACCGGATGCTGGTGCGCGAGGTCCGGCAGGCGGCGCAATCCGGGCGCCCAGTGGACACCTCTCGGTTTACAAAAGCCCTGGTGGGCGGCGCGCCGTGGGATGAGCAGCTGGCCGCTGACATGATTGGCTTAGGGTGGAACCCCATCAACATTTGGGGCATGACCGAGCAAAGCGCTTCAGGAGCCGCCTTGACCACGGATGTCATGGCGGGGCGCGAACTGGTAGTGGGTCGGGCGTTTCCGCATATTGAGCTGCGCGCTGTTGACGGTGCGGGAAATCCGGTCAAACCTGGAGTGATTGGCCAGCTGGAATGCCGCGGCCCCAGCGTGACGCGGGAATACTTCCGAAATCCGGAACTGAACGCCGCCCTGATTGACCCGCAAACGGGCTGGTTACGGACCGGGGATTTGGGATTTTTTGATGCAGACAGTTTCCTTCACCTGGTGGGACGCCTGACTGACACGATTAACTCCGGCGGGGAAAAGGTCTTTTCCCAGCGGGTCGCCGCGGTGCTCTCGCGTCATCCGGGGGTGTCAGAAGCGCGGGTCGTTGGGGTTCCCGACCCGACTTGGGGTGAAATCGTGGCAGCGGTGGTGGTACAAACCCCCGACACTCCCGAAAACGCGGAACCGCTCAGTTTGGAACAACTCCAAGACTTCGCCCGCCCTTACCTGACGAAAGCGGAACTCCCCCGAGCCTTGCGCCTCGTGAGCCGCATCCCACTGAACTCAAACGGCAAACCTGACCGGCAAGGACTTTTGACACTGTTCCAATAACCCCCAAAGCGACCGCCCGCGCACTCAAGCGCACGATTGCCGCTGTTTTTCCCGTTCCACAACCGCTTCGGCTTCCTGACGAGCCGGGGGACGGTCCTGTTCCAGATGCGCGAACTGGGGCGGAATGCAACGTTCGTAGTGCCGCATCGCCTGTGCCCACAGCTTGCCGGCACGGTACGAGGAGCGCACCAGCGGTCCTGACATGCAGGCGGCGAACCCCATGTCCAACGCCAGCTCCTTGAGTCGCACAAATTCTTCAGGCTTGACCCAGCGCACCACCGGCAGGTACCGCTCGGAGGGGCGCAGGTATTGGGTCAGGGTTAAGATGTCTACCCCCGCGTTCAGCATATCGCGCATGGTCGCTTCGATTTCCTCGGGTTCTTCGCCCAGCCCCAGCATCAGGTTCGACTTCGTGATTAGCCCGAACTGTTTGGCTTGGGTGATGACGTCCAGGGAACGCGCGTAGGTGAAGGCGGGACGCACCGTATGCATCAGGCGCGCCACCGTTTCCAAGTTATGACCAAAGACTTGGGGGTCGCTGGCAAAAATTTCCTCCAGCGCGACCGATTTACCTTGAAAATCATCGACCAGCAGTTCCACTCCGGTTTCGGGGCACAGCGCGCGAATCTGGCGCACCGACTCTGCATAGAGCCACGACGCCCCGTTTTCCAGGTCATCACGAGACACCCCGGTGACCGTCACATACTTCAGCCCCAGATGCTTGACAGTTTCCGCGAGACGACGCGGTTCGTCGCGGTCATACCCCTCCGGTTTACCCGAAGCCACATCGCAAAACCCGCACCGCCGGGTACACACTGCCCCGCCGATCAGGAAAGTCGCCTCCCGGTCCTCCCAGCATTCAAAAATGTTGGGGCATCCCGCTTCGGCGCAAACCGTGTGCAGTCCCGCTCCCTGCATGAGGGAACGCATTTCCTGGTATTCCGTCCCAGCTTTTGCCACCACCCGCAGCCAACGCGGATGATCTTCACGGGGTTTGCGCGCGTTCGCCACTTCCAGGCGCAACAGTTTTCGATGCTGCGCGGACTCCAGCGTGGACATAGTGGCTCTCTCTCAGTCGGTTTGGGGACACTCTCTGTCCATTTTACCCACGTTTTCTGCCTGCCTCACTACCGTTCCTGCGATATGACACACGCGACAAAAACAATCCGGGATCCTCACCACGCGGTGAAGCTCCCGGAAAGTCTGTTGACCCGGTCGGGCTAGTGCGCTACGAACACGGGATTGTCGGCGAAAGCCTCGTCAGCAGCGGTGTTAGCGGCGATGTAACCAAAGACCAGCGCCGCCCCGATGGAGGTGCCTCCGGCCGTGTAGGTGTGACCGATGACCGACTTGGTCGTGTTGCCGGCAGCCATCAGACCGGGGATAACACTGCCGTCTTCACGAGTCACGCGGGCTTTGGTGTCGATGACCAGACCGCCTGCCGTGCCAATGTCGCCGGGATAGACCTGGGTGGCATAGAACGGACCCTTTTCCAAGCGTCCCAGCGAGGGGTTCGGGTGATGGTAACGATTGGCATAGAACTTGTCGTGTTCGTTTTCGCCGCGGTGGAAGTCCTCGTCGATGCCGCGGTCGGCGAAACCGTTGAACCGCTCAATCGTCTCCGCCAGGGCTGCTGATGGCACGTCGATGGCTTCAGCCAGCTCATCCAGGGTGTCGCGACGTACCAGGGCACCGGATTCGTAATAAACGTCAGGCAGCTCCACCCGTGGCATATGACCGTAGGCAAAGAAGTATTTGTCACGGAACTGCTGATCGAAAATCAGCCATGCCGGCATGTTCTCAGCGTCGCCCTCGCCTTTCCCAAAGACACCACCATACAGACCTTGACCAGCCGCGCAATAGGGCAGGGCTTCGTTCATGAACCGCTTACCCTTGCCGTTGACCATCATGGTGTGCGGCAGGGAGCGGTCGGGAATGATGAAGCGTTCCTCGTCCTCAATCACGATGGGCTGGAACCCTTCGGTGCGCGGCAGCTTAATGACCGGCGACCAGATGGCGTCAGCCATGTTGTCGATGGCGGCGCCATGCTTCATGCCCAGTTCGATGCCGTCGCCCGTGTTGCCTTCCACACCCACGGTCCAGGTGCCGGTGATGGGATGACGCTGGTACTTTTGCCGCATGACTTCGTTGCGTTCAAAGCCACCACAAGCCAGGATGACGCCGTGGGTCGCGTTGATTGGGTACCGGGTGCCATTGTGTTCCAGCACGACACCGGTCACGCGCTGCTCGCCTTTGCCTTTCTTGCCCGCGTCGCCGTCTCCGATGAGGAAGTCGACCAGGGCGTTTTGCAGTTTCACTTCCACTCCCTCACGCAGGACGGAGTACATAATGGCAGCGGTCAAGCCCGCGCCCATAGTGAGCGGGCGGGCGCCTTTGGCGTAATGTTTCAGGTTGCGCCACAACAGTTTCATGCCACGTATCCAGGGACGAGGGTCGGTCATTGCCAGCAGCAAATCGGCCGAATCATAAGAGTTCATGTCCACCGGAGACATCGGGCGGAAGTACGCCTTGACGTGCGTTTTCTCCCACGGCCCCAACAGGCGAGAATCGAAAGCGCCTGCTTCAACGCCACGCCCGGTTTTTGCCGCGCCCGGTGCATCCAACCAATAGTCGGGGTAGCCTTCCATCCGCCTAAACTCCAGGTGGGGGCACGAAGCGGTGAGGAAGTCCATGCACTTCTTGCCTTCCTCCAGGAAGGTGTCAATCATTTCATCGCTGGTGCAGTCCCCCACGGTCGCTTTCATATACTGGCGACCCAGGTCAGTGGAATCCGAGCCCCCGAGTCGAGCGAAAACGTTATTACCGGGTACCCACACCATGCCGGCAGATTTGGAGGTCGAACCTCCCCACTGATCGCTTTTTTCGACCATCAAAACTTTCAGACCACGCCTCGCGGCAGTCAGAGAAGCGGACAGACCGGCAGCTCCGGAACCAACGACGATGACGTCATAAGTATCTTTGCTGGGACGGTCAAAGGGCTTACGAGCTGAAGACTTCTTTGTGTTCATAAGCTAAATGCTAGACCACTTCGTTGGTTCGCGTCAGGGTCTTCGGTCCCTAAATTTCTGAAAACGGAGCCAGCAAGGGGGTGAGTTTCACGGTGAGCTGGTCCACCACGACTTTTGCGGCGGTGTCGAAGTCCGTCTCGATCCCCTCCTCGAACAGGGAGGTGACCCCGGCATCGTTGAGACCGCAAGGAATAATCCCCGTAAACGCGTGGCTGAAATCCGGGTGAATGTTGAGTGCCAACCCGTGCAGGGTCGCGTTTTGCACGACTTTCAACCCGATGGCACACAGTTTGCGGTCGCGTCCCGTCCCCCGCTCAGTGGCGGTGCGCCCCGCGGCATCACGGTAACGCAGCCACACTCCCGCGCGACCCTGCACAATCTCAACGTCCAGACCCCAATTGCCGCGAACCGCGTCAATGACCGCGCCCTCCACAGCGCGAATGTAGGCAATCAGGTCCACCGGCTCGCGTAGCCTCACCACCGGATAGATCACCAGCTGACCCGGACCGTGCCAGGTGAGCGACCCGGCCCGGTCGGTGCGAATGACCGGCAAGTCTTTGTTGATGAGGTCACTGTCGTGGGTGTTGCGTCCGGCGGTATAGGTCGGTTCGAACTGTCCCAAGATGAGGGTGTGGTCCAGTTCCCCATCACGTACCTGCGCCCAAGTCTCACGCTGAATCCGGTCCGCGTCCAGGTAAGACACCAGCCCTCTGGGCAGCAAATTTTCCACTCGCACGGGGTGTACTCTATCGCGTCGGGGGTGTTCGAGCGCGAACCAGACATCTGGGCAGAGTTTTGCTCGCAATCTGGCAGGAAATTACGGCTAAAAGCCATCACAAAGGGGGTTAAGACAAATCTGGAAATAACTCGCCTATAGTCAATAATCAAACTTTCATGATCAATGTATTGAATTACCTGGTGATTTGCCTCCTACCATTGGCGATAATTTTATTAACAAAGGTATGCTGTAGCAATCCTTGCAATGCCGACAAAAAAGGGAAAATAGCAAAAAAGCCAAAATAACCAATATCTGATATGCACTAATTGAGTTAATGTTATCAAAAAGAGATTTCAGAAGTAGTGGTTGAACCGTATTCACTAGAGACGTAACCACACCAATCACAAGCGTAGCTATAAACGAATACTTTATGGCAGCAACTTGTTTAGTATACAATCTGATTGAGGCTTTATTAAACATTTTATAGTACCGCACGTAGTGAATGGTGCGTTGCCAGCGTTTGTATCACTAAGGTAAAGAGCAAAATTGATACCCAACAAATAAGGATTAGCGGCATTACATACATAAAATCCGCTATAGTTGAGGTTTTCGCCACAGAAGAGCATCGATATGCTGTAAATAGTAGACTGAGCAAAGTCAATAATAAAGAAACCAGTTGAGTAGAGAAAACCGTAGCTAATCCAAAGCTAAGGATATCCTTATTATCTACTCCCAGGGCATGTAGTTGTTGACATTGCTTTCTACGAGCGATTTCCTCACTTATCGTTAATTGCAATAAGGCTATCAAAGTCATGATAAGTATGACACCGAACATGCCGACATTACCTCTAAAAGCAAGTACGTGCCGCATATTTTGCAAGTACTTAGCATAGCCATACCTAGTAAGTACTTTAACTTCAGAGTTGACAGACTTTGCAATATCTTGTGACATCTGAGGGGTAATTCCGCGGGCAAATACCATTGTTTCTGTATTCTTGGACTTCGCAAATTTCGGGAAATGAGAAAGCATCGACCAATCTATAAAGTAACCTTCATGTACGGAGTCGTGGAGAAGAGCAGTCACAGTTAATTCAAAAGATTCACCATTTTCATTATATATAGTAACCTTATCCCCAATAACACTACCAGATATACTGCTGGCCACATTTGTATTTCCAACGTTATCTAATTGTCCTTGAATAAGTTTTTGATTTAAAAGATTAAAGTTTTCCTTAAAATCAACATAGTAAAGGCTCCAATATCCTCGCTTATCCGATATTAGCCTTTCACGTATGCGTGATACATCCGCAGATTTCGCTGATACTAGATCATAGATTTTATTAGCATCCGCTGACCCTTCTGTAATGAATACCGAAGAAGCCTTTGAACTATTGTAAAAATCTTGATACAGCATCTCTGACGTCGGAAAGTCCAGGGCCATAAAAGTGCCAACAATCCCAAGACATATAATAGGCGGTGCCGCGTAATGTGAAAACCTAAATACATTCTTTTGACTTACTTGAGATACTAATAAACCAATGCCCGGTCTAAACAGTCCAATAGCGTTACCTATCAGTTTAGATACAATAGGGATAAACAATGGTGCAACTAACAAAATAGCTATAACTATCATCAGTGGTACAAGTAATATGTACAAACCACCAAAAGCATCTAGATTCACTGCAAAAAGAAAAATCCCAATAGCTAAAGCCAGCAAAACCCTCCACACAACCGTAACCGGAGAAATCCTCTTTATAGCGCTTTTTGTTTCTTTTTCACTCCCCACCTTTATTGTCGCAAAATATCCAGCAACAGCACACTCAAATATGACTAGCCCTACCACAAATAAGACCTGCATAAAATTGAATTCATATGTTACGTGTAGGCTCTTTCCAAAAAATCCAATAGCACCTAAAAATTGTAACTGCGGTATAGAGAAAAAGCTACCAATTACGGCGGACGGGATACCCACAAACAAGCCAAGCGCGAAAGCCTCAAAAGCAATTAGCGAGTTTAATTGCGTTTTGGAAGCTCCGGACAACTTTAATAATTGAATTTCTTCACTACGAAGTTGTACCACCTGCACTATAGCTGAGAATATAAGAAAAGAACTCAGCACTAAAAGAATAATCCCTAAAAAGATCAATACACCTCTTAAAGGAATCAATTCCAGGCTTACTTCTTCCGAGGAGACGCCATCAACATGAACTAGTGCAGGATTTGACAGATTCATACCTAAGGCAACTTGTGCTGAAGAAAGTATAGTGACGATGCTAATCGTTACGGCACAGCTGAGGTATAGGGATTTATGACCTTTTAATAGCCTAGTGGCTAAATTCGCGAGCTCAAGCATTTGCGTTCTCCATATCTAGCAGGATATTGGATATTTCTTGCGCCGACTGATAGTTTCCTTGCTGTACTATCTTGCCGTCATAGAGGAACAACACCTTCGACGCCGCTGCCGCCACCATCGGATCATGCGTCACCATCAACACGGTCGCCCCGGTTTTATTTAGCTCCGTCAGATTCGAGATAACCTCTTTACTGGATTTACTATCCAAAGCACCCGTCGGCTCATCAGCAAACACTACCTCCCGCTTACTCGCAATCGCCCGCGCAATAGCAACACGCTGCTGCTGACCGCCTGAAAGCTCATCAGGAAAACGCGACGCAAAAGACCCCAGATTAACACTCTCCAAAGCAGTCATCACTGCGTCTTTGCTCAAACGCTGATGATTAAAATACGCTGGCAAACGCACATTATCCACCACATTAATTGCATCCACCAGATTATACTCCTGAAACACAAATCCCCAGTCCGTCCGGCGCAACCGATTAAGCACAGACTGCTTCACTCGTGTTGTATCCTTCCCCTTATAAAGAACCTCACCACCCGTCGGAGACAATAATCCCGCAATACATTTCAGCAACGTAGTCTTCCCCGACCCGGACGGACCCATAATCGCCAAATAATCACCCGACTCCACCGTATAACTTACCCCTTTCAAAATATCACCCTGCTTAGAATGATAACGAAAAGAAATATTATTAATATCAAACAAAGCCATTTAAACCTTCCTTTCCAATTCGAGATACTCTTTTAATAGATGCAGGTCTGTGCATGTTTTCAATCTACCACCACCAGAAGAGAGTTCTAGGAGATTACTAACAATTCCTGTCCAACTTTCATCGCATAACTTCTCCTACTAAAGTAGGAGAACAACCAGCACCAAAGTCGAATATTTTTCACAATTATTTTTTAAATCACTACATTTTCTTATGACTGTATTCTTTAGAGGGAATCTGGTTTATTATAAAAAACATGGATATGCCTCGGTCTCAACTAAGCCGACTCTTCCGCCTCGATGTGGCCGCCAGAGCAGGACTGCAATGGCTCATGACCACTCTGACCCTGCGTGGACTGCTCTTGTCGACCAGCCTTGCTGTTTTTGCCCTGTGGCAGGTCTGGACTTGGATAAAAACCCCACCGCACTCCCTTTGGTTGTGGCTGTTGATACTGCCTATAGTTACCGCCTGGATTTTGATGGTTTTCCGTCCCGCGCCGGGACGCTGGATTCTGTTAGCTGTGTGTGTCCTCTATATCTTCTTGCCAGTACAAACCCCGATATTGCTTCAAAGCATGGCTTCGCTAGTGCTATGCGCCGAGGGGACAGTGCATCGGCAACGCTGGCTAGTCATAGCCACTGTGCTCTCCAGTTTTGCATCATTCCAACATTTCGACTACCAGATTGAGTCCCTCATCAGCCAGTTAATCCTGAGCCTAATAACTGTTGGTTTATCTTGGGCAGCACGCGTGATTGTGGAGGAACGCGAAACCGCAAAAGAAAACGTCCGACGCATCCAGGAAGAAACCGAACAACGCATCGCCGCTGCCATCCACGACACCACCGCCCGAGACCTCACCCGTCTGGTGCTGCGCCTACAACATTGGGAAGAGTCCAACACTTGCGACCGCCAAATTATTCAACAAGAACTGCAGCAAGAAGCCGCCGAGTCCCTCAGTCGGCTGCGACACCTGATTCGGGTTCTCGAAGGGGTACAACTAGGCATCGACCAGGAAGCACTCACCCTGAAAGAAACCCTAGAGCAAGCCCACAAGCACCTGACTCACGCCAATATCAGCCTCACCACAGACATTGACCCACGGCTTTACAATCTACCCGTGGAAAACACCCTGATAGTAACCGAAACCGTAGCGGAACTGCTCGCTAATGCGGAAAAATACGCCGCTCCACTAAGTGAAGTCGAGCTGAGTCTAAACCTAGAAGGACAGACGGTGATGCTTTTTCAAAGCAACAGCATCGGGCAATCCCCCAAACCCCCCGACGTTTCCGGGGGAACCGGACTGCAACGCTTGGCCTACCGGCTGGACAACCTCGGAGGAAACCTCGAGACCAGCACCATCGGCGCAATGTGGCTCACAGAGGCCCAAATCCCCCTGATTCCAGACCTGGAAAAACTATTGAAAGGATAATCATGACCACAGACACCCACCACCACTACCAGGTCATTCTGATAGACGATGACCACGAAATCCTTGAAGATCTGCGCTTAGTCATCGAAGCAGATCCCGAAATCAGTGTGGCTGGCATCGGCTTTGATGGGAGCTACGTCCTGGACTTAGTGCAAACCCACCATCCCGACGTGGTTCTGATGGACGTAGAAATGCCCAAAGTGGACGGCATCGCCGCCACCCGACAACTCAAATCCCGATACCCTAACCTGGGAGTAATCATGTTAACAAACTTCCGCCATGATACTTGGCTGAAAGAAGCCCTAGATGCCGGGGCGGACGGATTCCTGACCAAGGACACGCCCCGCGCCGACCTGTCCGCTGCGATTAAACGTGTCGCCCATGGTGGCAGGTTCATGTCTACCAAACCCCTCAATATGCTGATAGCCAACTACGAGGACCCCAATTTCACCCCCGACCCCAGGTTCCGTGCCGGGGAAAAAGCTCTCACCGCTACCGAGCGGCAAGTCTGGCAGGAAGCCCTGAGGGGAAAAAGCAACGCGCAAATCGCCAAAGTCATGCAAAGCAAGGAAAGCACCATTAAAACCCACATGAGCGCCATCATGCAAAAATTCTCGGTACGCTCCCGCGCTGAACTCCTGGTTTTCAGTGCCAAAAACGGAGCTATTCGCGAATAAGTCAATCCAGGTACCTCATACCCGCGCATCCTAACCTAGCCATAGTGCACGACTGCCCGCTCCCACCACGCAAAAGTGGGCGAGAAAAGTTACCTATCAACCGAAAAAATCCTCGAAAAATCGCACACTGCCAAAAAGTTTCTGTATGAAGGATAGAATTTTAGGATTAATTGTGTGTTTTTTGTTTGGGTTTTCCCATCCCTTTCCGGCTTTGTCGCCGGTGCGGTACCCCTTACGTATATCTAGCAAGTCAAGATTTACCCGGCGCTGCCCCTCACGGGTTCGAGTCCCCAACCCCTTTAAATATTTTCGGACGGGATAAACCCGCCCGACAAAAAAGTGGACCCAGAAGGACTCAGTGATTTTGCTACGCAAAATCACCACCCGCTCGAAATCTTCGATTTCTCACGCCAGCGCCTGAAAACGCTGTCGCGTTTTCGGACGGCGCTGCCCCTCACGGGTTCGAGTCCCCAACCCCTTTAAATATTTTCGGACGGGATAAACCCGCCCGAAAATATTTGTGGACCCAGAGGGACTCGAACCCCCGACATCCACGGTGTAAACGTGGCGCTCTAGCCAACTGAGCTATAGGTCCTAAGGGTTTGCGCGAAACGCAAACACGAGACTATTGAGGATAACATTTGCCACGGCAAGTTGCGAACTGACCAGCCCGAATCACTCCGCAAAAATAATCTCTCCACCACCTCTAGGCTCCCCCACCGGCAGGCTTGTATCCGAAGGCCAGCCCACGTCTCCTGCAGTTGCCGCAACAACTACTCTTTTACCGTTGTACGGAACCCACCCTGGGGTGGTATCAACGCCATCTACGCCCGCATAATATGCGCCCACACAGAGCAGCTTCGCTGAACCGGTTTGCATGCCGGTTCCATCCCCGCTCGTGCCAGCCACTGTTTGTGGTCCATCAAAGACCAGAATCGCGTACTTTTCATATTTAAAACTCCCGCTATAGTCAGGAAGACGATTTTCCGCAGCCTTAGAATCAGGTCAGCACTTTAAGACCACGGGTTTCCCAGGTCTGATTCTTTGGTCGTGAATCCCAACCTTTTGAGGCAGCCCGCATCATTAATCCCCCCCGCCAACCGCTCCGTGTGCGCCGCGCTTGGTGACCGGATTGCAGCGTTGTGGCAGACCGGTCGACAGAGCGGGTGTTCCCGCTCCCCCTACGGACCTGTTGCCTTCGACACTCTCAATAGGCACTGTCGCTGGGAAACCAGAACCATGCCCCATGTCAGTTTCCGCACCGAAATCATTGTAAAAGACGAGCTATTCGCCCTGCACAACCGTGACTGGCACGGATATACTTGCTGTCTGTGTCTCATTCTCACTCGATTTCTCGGATTTCTCGGACTCAAGAGGCTTCGACGACTTCGCCTGCTTCGCGCCTGGCGATGATAATTTCCTTGGGCTTGATTACGGTCTTGACCTTGGCGGGAGTGGTTTGGCTCTGGCCCGATTGGCACCATCTGCAAGAAGTCCGCCAGCTGAACTTCAGTTTCGCGACCGCGCCGGGAGTTTCCTATGAACGCGCCAACATCGTGAAACTCGAGCCAAAGTGTCGAGACACCGACATTTCCTCTTCTGGCGCGCAAAGCCACCTAGACGACTGCGTCCGCCTGACCGTGCGTCTGACCAGTGGACCCGATTCCAACCAGGTCACCACCCTGGAGGCAGTCGGACCCGGCGCACATTCGGACTTGAAACCCGGTGACACTATCCAAGTCATGCGCTCACCAGGGGAAAAACCCGGCGCCGACACCTACACCTTCACCGGCGTCCCCCACGACCTGCCCATTATCCTCTTTGCCATCCTGTTCGCCGTGATAGTTTTGGCAGTCGCCCGCGTCAAAGGAGCGCTTTCGCTGGTAGGACTAGCGTTCGCGACCGTGGTGATTGTGTACTTCATGCTGCCGTCCCTGGCCAGCGGTCGCCCCGGCATCTGGGTCGGAGTGGTCGGATCGTGCGCCATCATGCTCATCGTCATTCACATCGCCCACGGCATCTCCATGCGGACCGCATCTGCCCTGCTGGGCACCGTGTGCGGTTTGGGGCTTTCGGCTTTGCTGGGCGCCATCGCTGTGAAAAGCGCGCACATTTCGGGTTACATTGACGAAACCTCCTTTGACCTGTCCGCCGCTATCCCGCACCTCAACATGAGCCAACTGTTCGTTGCTGCCACTATCCTGGCGGGACTGGGGGTGCTTAACGACGTGACCATCACTCAAGCTTCGGCGGTGTGGGAGCTGCGATTGGCAGCCCCAACCTATACTCGTCGCGAAATCTATCAAAGCGCTATGCGCATCGGACGCGACCACATCGCGTCGACGATTTACACCATTGTCTTTGCCTACACCGGCGCGGCACTCTCTACGGTGATGCTGATAGTTTTGTTCTTTGAACGCTCACTCAGCGACCTCTTCACGACGGAGGCTCTCGCCGCCCAAGCCTTGCAAATATTGGCTTCCGGTTCTGCCCTCATTGCCAGCGTCCCCATCACCACCGCTATCTCTACCTTGGCGGTACGCAAACCCACCCCGCCGGTGACTGAAATTTGCGATTAGATTGGGGTTGGGGTGGTCTAAGGTATAGTCCCCCGATTTCTCGCCCCCTCACCCGACAGCTCTCGACACGCCCGACAGCAGACACGCGAAAATCCCCCGTATTTGAGCCCTCGTTACAGACAAAAAGAAACCCCCTGAACCGAGCAAAGAGGCAGTTCAGGGGGTATTTATTTAGTAGCGGGGGCCGGATTTGAACCGACGACCTCCGGGTTAATTTCTGCTTTCGTCAAAAATCTTTTCCTGAAGTATATCGAGCTGCGTTTTATTGTGGCGCTTTGCTTTCGCGACCAGCAACGGTGCTGGTCATTATCTATGCATGAACACACTAAAACCTTGGCCAGTCCCACGTGGCTGGCAAAAACCGCTGAGTGAATGGGAAAAGACTTTGCGCGCCCGTTCTCTCTCTCCTGAAACAATCAGAACCCGTTTGCAGCACGTTCGCACGACTGCGAGGGGTCTTGAGTGCGCACCGTCAAAAGTTACACCAGAGATGCTCCTGGAATATGTTTCAGCAAAGCCGTGGCAATCGGAAACACGCCACAGCTATTACGCCTCTCTGAAACAATTTTTCGCCTGGTACAGCCGCATCTATAAGTATGAGAATCCGGCACTTGTTTTGCCTACAGTAAAGCGCGGTTCGCCGATGCCTCGCCCTATTCCTGACAATCTCCTGGCCGAAGCCCTCGCTGGCTGCACTCCCCGCCACCGTTTAGCGCTAGAGCTGGCCGCACTGGCTGGGCTGCGCTCAGGTGAGGTCGCGCGGGTGAATGCTGGCGACATCACCGAGGACTTACTTGGATATTCCCTTGTAGTGCATGGGAAAGGCAATAAGCAGCGCGTTGTACCGATTACTGACGGCCTGGCCGCTTCAATCCGTGACCTGGCTGAGCCAGGAACAGGCTGGGTGTTTCCCGGCGCAGATGGAGGTCATGTTACACCGCGGTGGATTTCTAAGCTGGGCGCGAATTTGTTGCCGTCCCCGTGGACTATGCACACACTTCGTCATCGTTTCGGTACCCATGCTTATGCAGGTGATCGTGACCTGGTGGCGGTGCAGCGCCTCCTTGGCCATGCGTCCGTATCTACCACGCAACGCTATGTTGAGCCACCTTCGGACGCGATGCGCCGAGCCGCCAACAGCGCCCAGATAATCCACTAACAACCGTGAGGAAGGGAACACGATGAGTCACGAACCTATTGCCAGCAAGTCCAGCAACGCCGGCAGGGGTGGCAATGCCACCCATGCCAGCCACGCCCGCATTGCTGGCAAATCTGTCACAGAAGAACGGCTGCGGCTGGGTGCTTATCTTGAGGCTGCTCTGAGCGCGTTGAAAGATGCCCAACTTATCAATATCGCGCACAGCGCCAATTTGCCCGAGGTAATCGAAACCTGGCGTGTCGAAATGGCCACAGAGCAACTGCGCATATTGCGCAGGCAGCTCAAGGAGTTTATTGAGTCCGAATACAACGAAAAGTAAGGAGAAAACAGATGAATGAATCAACACAAGAAGCATTTGTAAAGAAATGCCCTCACTGCGGAAGCCGTGATGTTGAAGTGAGCACTTGGGAAGCTTGGTGCTACGCCTGCGACTGGCAACTGGATAAAGTCGACAACCCGGAGTTGTTTGCACTCTACCGGGAAGCCCGACTGGCTGAAGTCCGAGGACTTCAGCCAATCCTTGAGGCAGAACTGGCAGAGCTTGACCGTGTAATGAGCGGAAGGAGCACCGTCTGATGATACTGGCTATCTGTAATCAGAAAGGTGGGGTGGGAAAAACCACGCTCGCCACGAATCTCGCCGTCAGAATGAAAAGCCCGACTGGCAAGCCGAATCTGTTGGTGGACTGCGACCCGCAGGGCAACGCGACCACCACTTTAGGCGTTGAGATAAAACCGGGAGATTTCACCCTTAATGATGTCTTGGCTGCGGTGGCAACTGGCTCGGCGGGATCAGTCGCTCGTGGAGCAATCCTAAATATCAAAGAATCGTGGAGCCTTGATTTACTTCCTGCTGACAGGCTCTTGGCCTCACGGGAATCCGACACATCTCTGGGAAGGGAAACCAGACTGGCTACAGTGACTGAGGAACTTAGAGAAGACTACGGCCACATAATTATTGATTGTCCCCCTGCAATCGGAATGCTAACCACTAACGCGCTTGTGGCGGCCGATAAGGCGTTGATTGTTACCCAGGCAAGAGAAACGTCGGTGGACGGCGTAAGCGAGATGGTGTCCACCATTGCCACAATCCGCAGCCACTACAATCCACGCTTGACCCTGGCAGGAATCGTGCTGAATGCCTACCGGCCAGACCGTACCGACCGGCGCGCCTGGGCAGACAAGCTCCGCGAATATTTCGGCAACTACCTATTTGATGTCTCAATACCAGAGCGGGAAGCTATCGCCGCAGCCGCGACTCGTCACGAACCAATCCCGGCAAGCGACGAACAAACGACCGCAGTCATTACCGAACTCGCAAAGCAATTGGAGGACGCATGAAGACACCTGATCCTGCCGCACTGGCCGGACTGCGCAAGGCCGCAGTAACAGACCCCGTAATTGCTGGCAATGCTGGCAACACCAGCAACACCGGCATTACCAGCCACGCCAGCCATACCAGCACCGCTGGCAAGACTGACACAAAGTTCACCATTCGGTTGAGCGGTGAACTGATGGGGCGGGTACGCGCCGCATACCTGCGCGACCTCACTAACGGCTTTTCCGGCTCACTATCTGCCTGGGCAGCGGCGAGCCTAGAAAGCGCCGTGATTCAATCCGAAGCCGCTTACAACGGCGGCAAGCATTATCAACCAATCGAAACCGGCAGTATCCCGACGGGGATAATGCCCAACACAAATTAAGGAGAACAGTAATGAATGATGAATTTGAATCCGGCGCACTTGATGAAGGTGGCGTGTTTTTCCGGAAACTTGATGATGACACTTTCGCCATTGTTGGCAGCACGCTGCTTCCGGGTGAACAGGTTGAAGTCACTTCCAAAAACGGCACCGTGCGCCAGGTGATTGTCGGGAAAATCTTGAGCGAAGACGACGGCATAATGACCGCCGAGTTTGACTGGGTGGCTGAACCACACCCAGATATTGACTACTCGGACTGTCAAGTGTACTTCCACGGCCTTGATAACGGCGACTACGTTGTTACCGGCATGAACTTGGTACAGGGAGAAACCGCCACCGTTAGTGTAAAAGATGGCGGCACAAAGGAAGTTATCGTCACGAAGATTTTGGACGTGAACGAGGACGGGATACAAACCGCAACATTCGAGTGGCCGCGCACCAGCCCAGATGACCTAGTGAATGACGGCCGTATCGTTTTCACCCGCCTGGAAGGCGACGAGTGGGCAATCC
This sequence comes from Mobiluncus curtisii ATCC 43063, assembly GCF_000196535.1. Classification (NCBI taxonomy): domain Bacteria; kingdom Bacillati; phylum Actinomycetota; class Actinomycetes; order Actinomycetales; family Actinomycetaceae; genus Mobiluncus; species Mobiluncus curtisii. The sequence goes on from NC_014246.1 coordinate 74,388, forward strand.
GTGGCAAAGGACTGGAAACCGGAAAAACCGTGAAAGTCAGCCGTAAAGGAAAGACCAGCAAGGAAAAAGTCATAGTCGCTGAAATCGTAGAGGACGAAAACGGGATACAAACCGCGAAATTTACCAACCCGCCCAACGAAAAGAAGGATACAGACAATGACTGATACTGAGGTTTTAACAATATATTCCGCACCCAACTGTATGGGATGCAAAATGACCGCCCGAGCCTTACAGAAAGCCGGGGTCAAGTTCAAGCTTGTGGACTTGACCACGCTCAGCCCTGAGGCTATTGAAGCGTTTAAAGCAGAAGGACTGATGCAAGCCCCGATTGTACGCACCGGCGAGGGAGATCAATGGAGCGGTTTCCGTCCCGACAAGATTAAGCAGACCGTAGAAACAATGCCAGCCGACCAGGTAGACGAAGCTCTAGCAAAAATCTATGAGGAAAGATTCGGTAAACCAATGGACACTGCCAAACCTACACAAGAAGCAACACAACGAGAACGGAAACCGAAGCCACGGCGACAGTGACAACCAGCCAACCAACTACGAATGAGGGGGTGCCAAGCGCGGCACCCCCTCAAACTCCCCCAGCGCAAAAATGAATCTACCCCAACCAATCGAGGGGTTAGGTAGTGTCTTCCGAACTCAGTACAGTTCCTCGCCTCAGAAGGGCGTTGCGAATGTGGGACAAGTTTTAGGACGTTTGAATGAGAAGGATTCTATCTTGAAGGACGCTTTTTACCCCGGTCAGGTGACGGTTTACCTTTCGACTTTCTTTCCTCAAGTTTCACCTTGACTGCTTCCGCGATACTCTTGGCAACATCCTCACGGGACTGCGGAACACCAGGCGCGTCACTCTGTAGAGCTTTTTCAGGCATTGCACGGTGATCCACTGTCTGTGCCCTCAGGTACTCCAGCACATCGTAACGCTCTCCGATTTCAGTCAGCGTCGCACCTTGCGCACAAGGTTGGAACCACGAAAACTGGTCTTGTAAATTGTCCAGTATGTTGTAAGCGTCAAAATAAGTCATAGGTTCAACAGATTCATACCCTGAGTACTGTGTATGAGTGAAACCGTTTGCTTCCAGGAATGAGCGAATATCCGCCCAGGCCTGTTTGTATCCAGTAGCCGACTCCGATGGATAGCGTTCCTTCAACTTAGCTTCGGCTAGGTCGAAATGGAACGCGAACCGCAGCCTCCGATTTTGCTCATCCATGCGGTCAACAGCCTATGCATAGACGCGTTCTGGGTTGCGTTTCCTTAGAGCTGCAATTATGTCTATGGGGTCGGTGCTGCGCTCGTAGGCAGTAAGTGAGTGCAAGTTCTGCATGACCCATTTCTGCTTGGAAAGCATCAACAAAGAGAGGCATTGAGATTCCACCTTTTTACTCTCGTTGGCTTTCCATGTGCCCCGATCCAAACGGGTTAGACCGTAGCGCTGCACGTTCTTATCCACACACTCATACAGGGTGTCAACATCGTAACCGTTACGTGCAGCCTTCGCAGCGTCAAATTCGATTGTAAAACTCCAAGGCTTAACATCCGTCATTGCACTCACCTCACGAAAATCAAGTTGCACAGTGATAAGAACATTCTACCGTACCGATTCGTCCTTCCTCTCAGCGTTTTTGCCAACTCCCACCAGAAGCCGCGTTTAGCACGGTCATGAGGGGGTGCCAAGCGCGGCACCCCCTCAAACTCCCCCAGCGCAAAAATGAATCTACCCCAGCCAATCGAGGGGTTAGGTAGTGTCTTCCGGACTCGGTACAGTGCCTCACTTCAGAAGGGCGTTGTGATCTTAGGGATTTTTATGATGTTTTCAAAGAGGACGCTTTATCTTGTGGGTGGTTTTCTATCCCGCCTAGGTTGTGATTCCGTTTTGGATTGTCGAGCCTGGATTTTCGTCTTTACCCGTTCGGACACTGACTCTGCCAAGTCCTGTCTTGTCTGCGGGGGTTTTGTTTCAATGTCGGGAGTTTGAAGATTTTGTCCAGGAATTTCTCGCTGGAAAGTGTATCCTTCCATGATTTTGTGCATGGCTTCGGGACGTGGCTCGAAGGTTCCAGGAAGGGGTGCGGATTCGGCTGAGGCCAGGTTCCACTCTTTTTTATCGTCTATGCGGGAAATTCTTAGTTCGAAGGGTGAGAGTTCCGCTACTTGCATCAGGAAAACACGAGCGGTTCTCCCGTTCCCTTCTCGAAATGGGTGTGCCTGATTGAGGTAGGCAAACACCTTTGAGATTTGTTCCACAAAAGCCTGGCGAGAAATGTGCGCCCAGTCCGTGGTCTTGACTGTTTCGGATACGCGCTCTAGGTAGGTATCGATGAGCTTTTTAGGAGCAAAACTATGGATAGTTCCGTTATTCTTTTTCGATATTTCGACCGTGCGGTATTTTCCTGCCCATTTGTAGATGTCTTGAAAGAGGTGGGCATGGATTGTCTTGACGTGACTCGCGTCGAAGGTCTTATAGTCGTGACGGTCATCAAAAAGTATCTCCGACATTCGCTCATAAGTAATCGCGTACTCAGCTTTGCTCAGGATGTAGAAGTCGTGGATACCCAACTTGTTTTTTAACGTTGGAATCAGATTTTTTCGGGTGTCACGGATGAAGTAGCTGTCCCAGGGGTCAGAGAAGAATCTCATGAGTATTTTTCCTCTGCGTCCTTAACGACCGCTTTAATGAATTCGTCCATAGTGAGTTCACCGTGGCGACGCATCAGGCCGAGCTTCACTTGTTCCCTATCCGGTTGCCAGCCTTCCAGCCATTGGTTAGCCCAGAGGTCATTTTCGCGTTGTATTTCCTCAGTGGTCATTCCAGTAAAGAGATCAGGAAAGATTTTTTCAAGTTCCAGTGCCATACATTTCACCTCCTTCAGTTGTCTTGCCAGTCAGGATTGGTCTCGGTCGTTGTGTTTGTTTCGGGTACGGTTTCCGTTTCGGTCTTGGCTGGGGTGGTTTTCTTGGTTGTGGTTTTTAGTAGCTTGGTGGCTACGGGGTCGAGCTGGAAAGCGTCGATGATGTTGGCGCGAGCCATCCCGGCTGCTTCGAGTTCATCACGAGCCTCGATAATCTCGGTTGAGATTTTCTCGAATCGGGAAAGTAGCTTTTCAAAAGAGCGTAGGGCGCGTTTCTTTTGCTCAAGCTTTTCCTGTTCAGCAAAGAGGATTTGGTCGGCGGTACGCCGAGCCTTTTTTGTTTGGTATTCCATCGGATTGTCCTAACCCGACGGTTCAAGATTTCGCAAGTTCAATCTTAGCAGAAAAGGAACGGGCGCGCGTAGCGCGCCTCCGTCTATTGCGCCCAGGTTTTCCTGGGCGCAAGCTCAGGGCAGCATCGCTGCCCTGAGCGGCTGAAAAGAGGACAAGTAAAACTTGCCGTATTCTCATATTTTATTTTGGTAGCCAGCATAGCAGAGCGGTACCGTGTCGCTTGACACAGTACCGCTTTTCTGCTGTATGCTGGTTGGGTATCACAAGTGAATACCCAAACCCTTTAAGGAGGCACCGTGGACGTTCCACGAGATGCCGGGAGGAACGGGCGGAGCGTGGTTCGGAAAACCTATGTTTCGCCTGGGGAATGGGACATGATAGCGTCGCGGATGCACGCCGTCGAGCAAACTAATTTCTCTCGATTTGCTCGGGTACTTCTGACAAACGGTAAAGTCAGAGTTTCTTCGTCGCGTGCGCTATCGGAAATTCTCACCAGGCTAATCGCGCCGATAGGAAACAACATCAACCAGATTGCTAGGCAGGCAAATACTAACGATATTGCCACCTATGCAATGGTTGAGGAAACTTTCCGGCTCATGTCAGAAGTTCAAGCAGTTATTGAACGCTTGGAGGATGACAAAGACTATGGCGGTAACGAAGATTGGCCAGATACGCTCAACGCTGAAAGCAGCGATTGAGTACGTTGTTGATCCGAAGAAAACCAACGGCGGCATCCTCACTTCATCTAACTGCGGCATCCCACACTTGGCTAACTCGGTGTATATCGCTTTTCGGGAGATTCACGAGAAAGCCGAGAACGCGCACACGACCGGGAGCTACGGAACTGTGCTTGCTTTCCATGTCATCCAATCCTTCAAACCCGGCGAAGTAACACAGAACCTAGCACACGACATCGGCGTGGAACTCGTCGAAGCCATTACACACGGAGAATACGACTATGTGGTGGCAACCCACGTGGACAAAGACCACATCCATAACCACATCATTTTTCATTCCGTGAACCGAAACACGTTGAAACACTTCCGCTGTCCGAAGCGAAGATACTTTGAGATAAGAGAAATATCAGACGAGCTATGCCGTAAACACGGCTTGTCCATTATCGAAAATCCCGGAGAAAATGTACCCACGACTGAGCTACATGCGCGAGCGCACGGTCGCTCGAAAAAGGCGCAACTCGAACTGTTTATAGACGAAGCGGTACGCAATTCCTACTCGTGGGAGGCCTTCACTGACAACCTTGGAGAGATGGGCATTTCAGTCCATTTCAAAGGCGGACAACTCTTGTACGCGGCTCCAAAGATTTTTAGCCGGGAGATTCGTGGCAAAACTTTGGGCGTGGCATACAGCGAGTCAGCTCTCATGTCTCGGATCGGGAGGCAGAACCTTTCAGAATACATAGTGCAGCCTTCAATGGTGAAAGTGCTAGACGAGCAACGCTATCGAGTGCAGGTGCCAGGGCATAGGCGTAAACGTTACATCGTTGTGTTCAATCATCAGATAAACGACCACGGGACACACTTCCGGATGTACCTCCCAGACAACTGGGAAGGACGCATGACTGACTCTTTCGGTCAGCTTGCCGAACCTACCACAGCAGCGGAACTCTACAACTGGTTTTCCCGTCTTGATCCTGTCCGCCAGTCAGCACCGGCACGCACCACAGTTCCTATCGGATTAGACAGCAACACCGCTCGGGAGCGATACCGGGCAGTCATCGCTAAAAAAATCGAGGACGTGAGAGAAGAAGCCGCCCTAGACGGGCTGCGCCTCGAATACGAAAAAGCACCGGATAAACAGGCATTCATTTCCGGGCTACGAGAAGAACTGGCAACCACCCTGAAACAGCTGGAAAGCGCACTGATTGAAAAACAACGTCGAGACGACTTACAAGCCCCATACCTGGGCGAAGACATCGAAGTTGAAAACGCGACCAGGAAAGCCCGGGTGCTACGCACAGCAATCAAGGAACAAGAAAAAGACAACCGGAAACAGAAAAAAATTCGATAGGAGAAAGAAATGAGCCAACTCACAGACGAAGCCGGAGAAAAGGTTGAGCGTATTCTGATTGATGTCAGCCAGCAAGGAGTCCGGGTTGCTTTCAACGCTGGCACAAAGCTCACACATAAAACCGTGACCACTTCGCTGAAAGCAGCCACAAAAGCAATAGAGAAAATTCCAGGACTTCCAGGGCAACCAGAGCACGGAAAAATGACCGTGAAAGCGCTACAGCGAAAAACGAACGACGGGCTACACGCCATAGAAATCCCACCCGAAATGTTGAAGGGAATACAGCACGAATTGAAGAAACGCGGGGTCGATTTTGCCATAGATAAAGCCCAAGACGGCAACTATTATGTGCAAATTCAGGGTAAGGACGCGGACACCATGAAGCACGCGCTCAAACAGGTACAAGCGAAGCTGAGCAAACCACAAACCCGCCAAGACCTGAAAAAAGACATAGAAAAACGCGCTCAAGATAAGAAAGAAGCCAAAGCAAAAGCCCCAGCGAAAAAGAAAGCTCGCACAGCGAAAGCCACAAAGGGTGTCACACCCAAACCGGCTGTGAAACTTTGAGAAGGAAGGGAGCAAGGTAATGAGAGCCGCAATATATGGGGAGATTGTCGGCGCGGTTCGTGAAAGCGATAACTTGCTGACATTTAGTGTGAAAGCAGATTTACCTGGATATGACCCGGTGAACACGCTGGTTTGGACCGAGGGCGGGTTGGCGCGTTTCCTGCATTCAGAGCGTATCGCTACAGGCATGAAAGTTTTGTGTATGGGAGAAATGGCCACGAAAGACGGGTTCCCTTACCTGGATGCTGAGCATGTAGCGTTCGATATTTATGAGGAATGGGCGCAGGCAAATGGCTATTAGGATTCACATCCTCACCCGCACGGCCAAGGCGGAAGTGTTGGCCAGGCGAGAGCTTGGAAATTTCGGTTTTGCTCTGGAAGTCGAGCAAAACGACCCCGGCCAGATTGATCCCGCTCTGCGCCGCCTGGGGCTTGACCAGGATCAGGCAGCGGTGTTGTCCACCCCGAACCTGATTCTGGCAACAAATACCCCAACCGAGTTGGCAGAATTTCTGACCTGGGTCAAGAACCATCCGCCTGTTGTTCTGGAAGAACGTCCGGCACCGCTCGAAGACGCGAACACACAGACGATACAGGCCGAGGCACCCGCCAGCAACACCGGCATTGCCAGCCTTGCCAGCGATGACAGCAATGCCAGCCAGGACGTTCGGGAGAGTCGGAAACCGCCGCAGACGCGCCAAGAACTAGCGAAATCGTTGGCCGAGCTAGCCAACGCGAAAATCGAGGCACACGCAGCAGCCCACAGGCGCAGCACGCAACACAAGAGACAAGGAGAATACAACCGTGAATACAGCTCGTAGAGTGTTTATCGCTTTTCTTGGGCTGGCCGCATTCTGGGCAGCCAACAAGATAGCGTTTCAAGTCCGCACCACTTGGAATAAAGGTCTAGCGTTCGTCCAAGATCACGTCCTGGACGACTTTCACTCCCCTCTGCACGTGTCAATGTACACGGCCGACCTCGGAGCAGGGCTCGGCGCGATAGTGCTGATGTTTCTGGTCTGGGCGTATCACAATGTGGGGAAAATGAGCCAACGTGTTGGGGAAGAACACGGCTCAGCCCAGTGGGCTAAGCCGTCAGACATGAAACCATTTACGGATAAGGACAAACGTAACCAACTGCTGTTTACCGGCAGCGAAGCATTATCCCTGGATTCCAGAAAAACACAACGTAACCTGAACGCGCTAGTGATTGGTTCTTCCGGTTCGGGCAAGTCGAGGTACTTCGTGATGCCGAACCTCGCTCAAGCCAACACCTCTTTCGCTATCACCGACCCGAAAGGTGAACTGTTACGCCTCACCGGACAGAGCCTAAAAAATGCCGGGTACCGTATCCGGGTTTTCAACCTGGTAGATTTTGCCCAGTCCGACCAGTTCAACCCCCTCGCCTACTTCAACCCCCACCAGGCCGAAGTGGACTGCACAGTCCTGACCGAAAACTTTATTACGAACACGAACGGCCAAAAACCCACCAGCGGGGACGGGTTTTGGGAAAAAGCCGAACGCGCCTTACTCAACGCACTGATTTCTTATGTATATTTCACTCAAGGCGGGGAAGGCTCCCTAGTGGACGTGGTGGATCTATTGGCTCGGATGCAAGCCAGCGAGGAAGACGAAAACGCTGAAAGCGATATAGACCTCATTTTTGAGGCGGTAAACGAAAAGATTGCGGAATATGACGCTGACCCCGCAGATTGGGGCAGCGAGGCGGTATCCGGAATTGATGGGCTGCGTTTTGCCGCCGCCCAATACAACACCTACCTGCAAGGCGCGGGAGAAACGAAAAAATCTGTCATTATCTCGCTAGGCGTGCGCATGGCTCCGCTACACATGGCACAGATGCGCAAACTCTTGGCCGCAGACACGATAGGGCTGGACAAAATCGGAACCGAGAAAACTGCCCTATTCCTGGTCATTCCCGACACTCACGCCGCCTTCAACTTCATAGCATCAATTTTTTATGAGCAGCTATTCGAAACGAACCTATACCTGGCCGACCACAACGAAACCGGCCGACTCAAATTCCAAGTGCAATGCTTCATGGACGAGTTCGCTAACATCGGCAAAATGCCCAGCTTTGAACGTAAAATCGCGGTCATGCGCAGTCGCGGTATCTCGACCGCAATCATCATGCAAAACTATTCCCAAGGCAAAGCGATGTACAAAGACGACTGGGAAACCATCGTGGGCAACTGCGATAGTCTGCTATTCCTGGGCGGTAACGAGAAATCCACCACCGAATACATTTCTAAAGTACTCGGGAAACAAACCATCATGAGCGAGGAAACCAGCCAGTCTAAAGGCCGTACCGGGTCATTCTCTCAATCCCAACGCAAACTCGGACGTGAACTACTCACAGCTGACGAGCTAGGCCGACTGCCAGGGGGCGAATGCATCTACATTTTGCGCGGTGTGCGACCCTTCCGCTCCAAGAAGCTACCAGCCCCTAGCTTCACCGAAAACTACACCTACACGCCCACCATGCCAGCCTCGCTGGCAATGCCCGCAACGCCAGCCTCGCTGGCTGAAGAAGACGGGGATATTGAGGTTGATTGGGAGCCTGGCGAACCAGAAGAATCTTTACTCACCGACCAAAGCACGTGCGAGCCTGCCCGAAGCGATGATAAGGAACAGGAACACGACTGAACTCAGAGCCATGCTGGGTACCGCGTTTAGCGTGGTACCAAGTAAGTCACTCCCCGAGATACTTGAGCCTCCCCCACCAAGACAGGCTTTTTTGAACTCTGCAAACACTTTGACCATGATAATAATCATTAGGCCTTGCAGAACTGCGGCAGCATATTTTTTCAAGTATCCCACCGCGATGCTTTTCGTTTCAGGGTGGGCCATGAACACTAAAGGCAAGGTAGCAGCAGCGGAGAGCACATAGATTTCCGCGAACCGCACAAACACAATGACCTTGAGGATAATGCCAGCAATTAAAGCTAGGAGCCACGGGATTATCAGCAGCCCACCAGTAAACAGCTGAGAGGGCAAATCTGCCTGCTGAATTTCCTGCACAGAGGGGTAGCTTTGACTGCTCGATAATGAGCCAGGCGCGGCAACAGCACTAATGGCATTGTCTCCTACCTGGTTGATTGCTCCCAGAATCAAATCCACATTCTGGATAGCAATAATGACCAGAACAGCTTTAATCATGGCCGTGGCCACCTGCTGCACGGCAAGCTTTTGATCCCCGTCAAACCTAGAGGAAATTCTGGCCAGCTCTAAAACTAAAATAATGGCTAAAACTACTGCCGCTATCGGTTTGATTATGGTCGAGTTAATATCACCCGCAAGCCCGTAAGCAGCGACGTTAAACGTCGCAATGGTCTTTTGAAGGTCTGTAATTCCTCCCGCCAGGTCAGGGCTGAAAATGAACTTAAACATGGTGTACAAGCCCTGAGCGAGAGCATCACTGCCTGGAAACATGGTTTATCCTCCCTCAATAGACGGAAACATGAACATGGTCACGATGTCCGGCAATAACAGACCCACTGTTCGAGTATGGTTGCCATTTGCCAGTGGACGAATAGTAAATCTGGGCTTGCCAAATCACATATTTCACCCCGTATTCCTCTTGGTGGGCAATCAGCCAGCGAGCAATGTTGTTCCCGTCGGCCAGGTCTTTCCCGGTAGCCTGTTCGTACCACACAAATGGCAGGTCACAGGCCCTACCTCGGCTATGGTCTGACGACGGATTCTGAGGGTGTGCGTCCCAGCATTGAAAGTCGTTTCTAGCTTTACCGATAAGGTTGGGTTGCGCCATGAGCGCGTCTCGAAGTTTGGCCAAACGCGGGGTAATTTTTGCCCCGGAAATACGCTTGTCCGGCACAGTCATAGATTCCGGTGGAAATTTTTTACTCATTGCTTTGCCATTCGACGGCGACAAGCCCCCATAAGCACCGGCACACGCTTCCGAGCCGATAGCTGCCGCGTAAGTGGTGGGAATAGTCCCGTTGGCTATCACAGGATAGGGATTGACATATTTACCGTTAACTTTTAGCCCGAAATGCAAATGATTACCGGTACTGCGACCCGTAGAACCGACTTTACCGATTTCCTGGCCAGCTAAGACCTGCTGACCGACATACGCCTCTACCACAGACATATGACAATACTGGGTCAAATATGATGTGCCGCCCACGCTCGGATGCTGAATCCTGACCCAATTCCCGCAAGTACCACCGTCGCCAGCATTAACGACTTTCCCCGGCCCTGCCGCATAGATAGGCGTTCCACCCGGCGCAGGAAGGTCGACTCCATCATGAGATCTAACAACACCATCAACCGGGTTACGCCTGGCGGGATTAAACCCTGAGCTGACCGTTAACGCCCCTTTTAGAGGGGGCTGAAAATGTCCGTCAAACACGCTACTGCCCCCCGCAGGAACAGAATCACTAATATTTGCCCCCGTTGTTCCATCCGGAAAGGACGCAGCCGATATTTGCGTTTCGTCGCCTCCGCACAAGCTCGAAGCCGCCGAAACCGCGCCCGCACTAGGGAATATGAACGAAATAATCGCCACCACCACAACCACAATTGCCAACACAGCTAAAACAATCGGTAAGGAAGAAATAATGCTCACGGCTGCGCTCAATACCGCCGCCACCGCCTGAATCACTCGAGCCGCCGAACGTGCCGCCAGAGCAGCTGAACGCATAGCTAGGGACGCCCCCTGTTTACCTGCATGAACAGTGAGTCTCTCGGCTCTATTCCGAGACTGTTTCACCACATAGCCAGAAACTTTTCCTACCTTGCTACCCCCGACTTTTCTCACACCGGCGATGCTAGCTCGGCCCGTTTCGGCCTCGATAGTTCGCCCTAGAGCCTCGGTGGAATCATCTGTAGCATTCTCAGACAGAAATCTGGTGCCAACACCCGCAAGCTTGCCAGGATTATTTGCCTCATTCCAGACCCGCAATCCCCTGCTTCTTCTTGGTTTAATCCCGAACCTTTTTCCTCTGAACCCTTTATTAAATTCCTGCCGCCCAAAGGCTCTACCTTGGGCACGATGCAAGGAAAACCCCGACCCAAAAGAGAGATGCCCGGACTGGCGAGTATCAACCCTGATACCGTGACGCACATTACTCTCGTTAAAAAACCGTGTATCGGCGGTGGAATGATAAACGCTAGTTTTGCGTACCTGAGTCGGCATCGTTCTCGACCCCCATCTCGGTCATGCCAAGGTACTGCGCCTCACCTTCCGCTATACGATTCCCTTCATTTGAACCCCAACAAAACGTCTTGCCAGATTTCATGGTCACGCATGACCCGAACCGCGAAGACGTAACACTGAGAGGTATTTGGCCCTCCGGCAAAGGCATCTCTTTAACGCCTGATGCCTTTTCGCCTTCCTTGCCGTCCCCCAGCTGGCCGGAGAAACCACTACCCCAACAGTAAAGCTTCTTTTCTGAGGTGATTGCGCAGGTATGCAGTTCCCCAGAAGCCAGGGACACAACCGTTTTACCGTGCAAAGCTGAAACCTCTGTCGGTGCGATTGTTGGATTCACGTTATCCCCTGACTGTTTCCAACGGTTGTCGCCCCAACAGGTCACGCCCTTGCCTGAGGACGCGCACACGAAATCCGCGCCACTACTCAACAGTTTTACCGGCTTCACGAGACTAATTTTGCCCGTGTGGTTCGTTGAAGGGCCTCCGTCCCCCAGCTGGCCAAGATTGTTCTGGCCCAGGCAAGTTACCGTTTTCCCCTTAGCGCTGCACACAAACCCATCCCCGCTAACGGTCAGTGCCTTCTCAACAACAGGCTGAGCCGTGACCGTCTTAGCCGGTGTGGGAGCAGCCTTAGCATTACCGGAACCTGCTTGCAGAACAACCACACTGATAACAGCCCCGACGAGAAGAACTCCTGCAATACCAGCAACCGCGAATATCATCCGTTGGTTCTTTACCGGCAGAGGCGCCCCACTCTCGACATTCTTGCTACGCAACAATCCCCTCTTGTGTCCCGTCGGCTCCGATGGTGGGGCAGTCACGTCATCTACACCCGGATCCTCAACTTCAACAGGTGCTTCCATAGCTGGTGGTGGCGGCGGCTCGATTTTCGTGCCGGTTTTTTCCACATACTCCGCCCAAGCATCCAGCTTGGGATAGCAAGCCGGATGCTTCCGGATTTCCTCCAACAGCTCTTCCGAGGGGTCTTGACCCGAAGCAATCAGGTATAGATTTTCTTCACGCAAATCATCATCCAACATAAGTTTCCTCGAATTTCGTTGAGAACACCTTGTACAGGTGCGAATTGGTATCCATCGTGTTATCGAACGGCACGACCGCTTCACCCGTCTTGAACAATCCACAGCCAGGCTGAACGTTAGTGAAGTATCCCCGCTGCTGCACTGACAGCTTCAACAAGTCGGTCAAAGCATCAGCATCTGTAGACTGCTGGTTCAACAGAAACAGGCCGTCAGAGTTGGAAAGCATCAGCCTTGCACGTTCGTTAGCCAGCAGCTCCTCAATATTTTGGGTGATACCCGTCGCAGCAGCACCATATTTACGCACCCGCTTATAAATCCCTTGCGTATAAGAAGCCGCATACTCGTTAGCGAAAAGCAGGTGAAACTCGTCAATATACAGCCAAGTGCGTCGACCTTCGGCCTTGTTTTTCACAATCCGCGCCCAGATTTCCTCCAACACCACCATCATCCCGAAAGTCTGCAAATCCTTAGAAAGGTCGGCAATGTCATAGACAGTGACCCGGTTAGCCCGGTCTACATTTGTTTGCTGAGCAAATCCCGCAGCTGAACCCGACGCATACAGCTCTAGACCAGTGGCGATTTCTGCCGCGTCAGCTTCAGGCTCCTGACGCAACTGCTCGTAAAGCGTAGCCAGGGTCGGAGGCATAGCGGTAGGGTCTGCCCAATAGGCGCGGTAAATCTTTTGCGCCGCACGGTCAATAATGGAACGCTTCGCGGCACTCAGCCCATCATTACCCCCCAGCAACACTTCGCAGATAGACGTGACAAAAGTGCATTTTTCATTGACAGGATTACCCTCCTCACGTTTCGTGGTTTTATCCAAATCCAGCGGGTTTAGACAGTCCTGGCTTCCAGCCGAGATAACCACCCTGGTCGCACCCAACTCAGCAGCAAGAGGCGGATACTCCCGCTCCGGATCAATAATCAAAATCTCATCATTAGGACGACGCAGAAACAGCTGCTCCATTTCAAACTTAGCGAACTGAGACTTACCCGAGCCGGTCGTACCCAAAATGAACCCGTTAGAGTTCATTCCCTCCCTACGGTCAGCCACAATCAGGTTCTTACTCAAAGCATTAATCCCGTAAAACAGTCCGCCCGGTTGCATGATTTCCTGGGTCGTAAACGGCACCATGACCGCCGCTACCGCAGTAGTCAGCATCCTAGAAATCGGTAACTTGCACACACCCAACGGCAACAACGCGTTAAGCGCGTCAAGCTGCATATAACGCAACACTTCCAGCTGGCAAGAGTGTTTACCAGCCACACGCATGACCCGTTTCACGTTCTCATGCATTTCCTCAACCGTTTCCCCGGCCACACCCACCACAATCGTGGTTTCGAACAATTTTTCGTTCGATTGTTCCAGCTGGGTACGCAAATCCACCGCCTCGTCATACGAGGCTTGCAGCTCATGAGGTAGCAGGTCATAGGTCAATCCCTGCTTGATAAGTTTTCGCTGCTCAGTGCCACGCTGCATATCCATAGACGCAATCTGACGTTTCACAAGCTTCAGCCCCTCGGACTGATCCAGCGGGTCAATATGCAGGCTCACCGTCAAATCTACCGGGATTTCAGACAGCTCTTTCAGTACTCTGTCGCTCATCCACGGAGGCAACTTCCGCAATACCAAAACCTGCCAATAGCTGGTCCGCACAGAACCTAACCCGATATATTCCCGGCTAGACGTGTCAATCGACCAGGGCGAAACGAAGTCCTTGGTGGTGGCTGCCTGAGCTAGCAACTCCTCATACTTGAAATCAGTCTCAGCACCCGGACGAAGGAAATGCTGCAACAGTCGCGCCCGCTCCTCACCATTCAACTGGACGGCGTGACACCCACCAACCTCATGCAAAGCAGCCGCGTCCTCCGCCGCGATACGAGAAAGCACCGTCTTAGCCTCCTCCAAAGTCGGAGCCTCCACCGTTAACGTCACATACTTCTCGGTAATCACGTTGTTGCGCCCATTCTGTAAGCGCTGCACAATCAAATCGTTATACTCGCCTCGCTGCGCATCATATCCATCCCCACGCGGGGACAACTGCACGTCACGAGCCAGCCTTTCCTTATTCAACACCCGGTTAAGCACCGTAACCTGAACATGCTGACCAGACAGATGAGAGTTTAGGAAGTGGGCATACTTCTCAATAATGCCTTCCTGTACGTCTTGCGTGGCCAACTGGTAATCAATATCAGACAGTCTCAACGTCACCGAGTACCTATTACCACCCAGCCAACACAGCCCAGACTCGGCCAACGCCTCGTACTGGATCTTTGACTGTACAGATACTTTAGGGCGATGTAGCTTCCCGCTACGACCCCTCTCAGTTCGTTGACTCGAACGCCGCGAACTTCTTGCGTGCCCTGCGTCCCCGCCTGGGGAGCGCTTTGGCCTCTTTGATTTCGTCTTCATTTCGCTTTTCACCATCCAAATCTTTCAAGTCAACCTTTGAGAAAGTAAAGAACTTCCGACCTTGGCGAAACGCCCAAAAATATCCCACATATTTCTCGAAAGGAATACCCATCGGACGCACCCAGCCAAACGCGGCGGCAGGCACCATCAACACCGACACAACGACAACCCCCAGGTCTTGGAGGCCCGCGAGGAAAAACCCCGCGTACACTCCACCCAGTACAGGAATCGCCACGAGCAGTGTGCCGGCCTGCCGCCACGACAGCCCGAAAATCACTTTGGCCTGATAATCAGTGATTTCCCGGAATACCTTGACTTCCAAAGCCATATCAAGGAACCTCTAAATCGCCACGGCGGAAAACAGGGCAGCAGCAGCCACAATCATGCCGCCACCAATCGCCTGCCACATCCCTGACTGAGTTTGCGGCCCATTCTGGTCTTTCAGGCCACCCGCAAGATTGATAACGCCCCACACTGTCCACAAACCTCCACCGATGATAGCGAATTTAGTAAACAGCTGAAGAGCCTGGCCAAGCATGTCACCGCCACCCATGCTCACTCTCCTTTCGTCAACCGACGAGCGCGCAACATCAGCACGGCACCCACAGCCATGAATCCAGCAGCCCATACAGCAGCAGTCTCAGCAACCGACCCAGTCTGAGCCAACTCAGGAGCAACATCCTGCTTACCAGCCGTGCTGGCAATGCCAGCCTTGCCGGACTTGCTGGCCACGCCAGCCTTGCCAGCACGCCCGTAGACAGCCTTACCAGGGGTCTTCGGTGCAGCCTCACTAACCCCAGCCACCAACGGCGCAGGAGCAGTCACACTCGGACGCAACACAACATCTTCAGGCAGCGATGCTTTCGACTTGGGACCCACCGGCGTTAGAGGAACCACACGGAAAGATGGCAACCCCAACCCAGACGAACTCGGCGTAACCGGAATCTGAGGAACCACCACCGGAACAGAAGGATGCGCCGGAACCACCGGCTCGGCAGGCTTAACCGGTTCCGCAGGTTGCACAGGTTCCGCAGGCTTAACCGGCTCGGCAGGCTTAACCGGCTCGGCAGGCTTAACCGGTTCCGCAGGTTGCACAGGTTCCGCAGGCTTAACCGGCTCGGCAGGCTTAACCGGCTCGGCAGGCTTAACCGGTTCCGCAGGCTGTACAGGCTCAGCAGGAGTGAATTCGCCCGGTGTTACCGGGTCAGGTGTCACCGGGGTTGTACCCGGATCCTCAGGAGCCGGTGTAACCGGCTGGGTCGAAGAAGAATCCGACTTGGGCGTAACCGGGTCACCCGGTGCAGCCATTGCCGCCATAGGCATCCCCATCGCCAAGACAGACGCGCACCCAGCCGCACCCGCACCAATCTTTGCCAGATAATGTGTTTCAACACGATGTTTAGCATTCTTACTCATCGTTCAAAACCTTTCATTCATTCCCGACCGAACACACCATCCTGGAATCCGGTCGGAACCAACAAACCCCGCCCCCTCCCTGGGACGGGGAAAACCATCATTGGCTCATATCAGCCATTTCTTGCCTAACGGCATCCATATCTTTATTCAACTTCTCAATATCGCGCGAGAACTCCCTCTGCCTATAACCGAGAGAATCAATAACCGAAGCAATCTCCTCGGGAGTTTCCCCGGTTATATCGGTCTTGGGGTCTAGCTGTGACGTAGGTTTCCAGTACAGCAATTCGTGGCAAGCAGAAGCGCTATAGGCTTGATACTGCAATGCCTCACATTCGGTCTTTAGCTCAGTAGCCTCCTCAACCAACTGCTTCAACTCCTTATCGGCAGCAACGAGCTTTTCATATGCCGCGTCATAGTCTTTCGGAGTAGCCTTCCCATAGTCCTTTTCCTTGTACAACCCAGCATCTTCCAAGGTTTTCAACGCCTTTTCCTCTTGAGACTGCTGAGCACAACCAGCCAGACCAGCAACCAACAGCAACCCAGCAAACCCCGCAGCTGCAACCTTGTTAATAATCATGATTTTTCCTTCCGTTATTTCCCTTCCCTGGGTGCTAGATTCCTAACCAAACGAGGCCAAACGCCCCGCAATTGTGAATCTAGCACCCACCCCGGAACCGAAATCTTTGACTTTCCCGCAATGCGAAATCCCGAACCGTCGATAAACGTTTTGGAAACGAGGCAAGCCAAAAACTTCGGCAACACATCAAGGAACACCAACTCTCACCTCTCGTACCCGACGCTTCACCCGCTCAGCATCAGCCTTGGCATACAAAGCCTCGGTAATCTCACCCAACTTGGCAGTAATAACACTCGCCTCAGACTGATCCGGCATACACCCGAAATGGCCACACAAAAACGTAGACATAACATTCTCCTGAGCAGTCAAATCAAGCTTTGACCGCCCTTCAAGAATCGCGGAAACCTCCGCCCGACCCCACTCATCACGCTTACGCTGCTTCTGCGCCACCACCGGAGCCACACTGCCCGGCACCGGAGCCGCCAACACATCACGCAACCGATAAATCACCAACCCCGCACCGTTACGCACCTCAGAGGGAAAAGCATTAGCCGCTAAACGCTTCAGAATCTCACGCTCACTCCACCCCGCACCCAACGCTTCGTGCAGCAGCCCCGACACCACCTGCGCCGCCGAATCCGGCAAAACCCCCATCATCACCGATGGCAAACAAGCTCGAATCAACCCCCAATCCGGAGCCACCTCCCCCGCCCCCTCGGACGAAGATTTTTCCAACCCATCCACACCAACCAAACCACCCTGGTCGCACATAACGTAAGGTTCAGTGGTTGGTATGGAATTTAAATTGGGGTTGTTTAAAGGAGGCAAAGTGCCAACGTTGGCACTTTGCGAACTCTCAGAATCCGCTAAGTGCCAATCTGACCCTTTGGTTTGTTCGCAACGAAAAGTCCCGTTTTCGTCCAAGTTATCCACAGGCTCTGTTTCGCTAAGTGCCAAATTGGCCCTTTGGTTTATTCCCAACGAAATCTCTACACCGACAAAAAGCCGGTAGCCATTAGGCAAACGGCCATCCTGACTCGACCGATGCACGACTTCCAGAAAACCATTACCCTTCAAAAAAGCAACCGACCGCTTCACACTCCGCACAGAAGTTGAAGCCATACGCGCCAAAGTATCAATAGAGGGATGACACAGCCCCTCATCGTTAGCCTGGTCAGCAAGAGATACCAAAACCAACTTGTCCAAAGGCTTCAAATTCTGAATTCCGAACGCCCACGTCATCGCCTGAATACTCACCGAGCCACCCCCTAAAACAACTCCGGAGGAAACACCGCATTGTCAGACTCGGTTTCAACATCATCGACCACTTCAGCACTGGTGTTCTCGGTCGCTGGGGTGGGGGTAAGAATACGAGAAATCTCAGAAGCCGGGATTCTGTAATAGCCAGATGGAAGTCTCGTGTAAGCAAGCTTCCCCTCGCTTATCCACCGGTAGATTGTTCCGGTGGTCACTTTCAGAAGCTTGGCAGCTTGCTTAGGACTCAGTACCTCACCCATAAAAACCTCTCATTGTTACGTTTACTGTAACTATATGACTGAGAATATACTGATAATTATGTGTTGTCAAGCGTGTTGATGTTGCATGATTTGCAATCATGTGTCAGTATGAACCTATGAATTCAGTGATAGCTGCTCCTATGAGCGCACAGACCGTTGACCAGCGGGTCGGTGAACTTATCCGATTTTGGATGTACCGCCGTGATATTAATCAACCGCAACTTGGTAAGTTGCTTGGACTTACTAGAGCAACAGTCTCGCGCAAGATTTCAGGCAAGGTAACTTGGACAGTCACCGAGCTAGCAAAGACGGCTGCCATCCTAGAAGTTCCACTCTCAGAACTCATGCCCGAAGACACCGTAGAAATAGCAAAGTCCCTGGAAGCGAATGCTTCCAGGGACCGTGGAACAGTAGCGGGGGCCGGATTTGAACCGACGACCTCCGGGTTATGAGCCCGGCGAGCTACCGAGCTGCTCCACCCCGCGTCAAGCGACCCGTACACTTTACCAGTTCTGAGGTTTTACCTCAACTTGGCGGGCGTCACGAGTCGAGGTCACAAGCCCGTTGCGGCACTTTCCGGGTCGACTGACGGTTTCTCAGACCAGCGATTTTCACCTCGACTTGGGGACTTTCCGCAGTCGACCCTCCCGCGTCAGCTAGCGGATTTCCGGGGTTGTGGACGGGCGCTGGCTGCCGCGGTGGATTTCGCCTTGGGACTGGCCGCAGAGGCTTTCACCTTGGGGCTAGCCGCCGGGGTCGCTGCGCCGCTGGGCTGAGCAGTTGGCTGGACGCTAGGGGTATCTCCGGGATTTGCCGGCTGCGTCGCGTCCGAAGGCAACGGCGCCCCGCCATCGAAGGTCAAAGCCAGCTGCAGCTGTTGCTTTAGCTCGGTTTGAGCCTTACCGTAGGCTTCCCAATCGCCTGCCTTCATAGCCGCGTCCGCATCATCCATGGCCTTCCATGCGCCGTTCAGAGCCGCCTGGAGCTGCTGTTGCGGCGTCAAATTCGGTTCGGCAGGGCTCTGCTCACCATCCGCACCGGAAGCTCCCGGCACGTCATTTTCAGAAGTCTGTACCCCGGCGTCACCGCCAAATAGCTGATCCAGGGAAGCCTGCAGCGTCGGGGCGAAACCAATCTTGTCACCGAAAGATGTCAGCACGAAACGCAGCAGCGGATAGGACGTACCCGAATTACCCTGCACATACACCGGCTGGACATACAGCAGCCCCCCGCCGACTGGCAAAGTCAGCAGGTTACCACGAACAACTTCGGTAGATTGCTGGGACAGCAGGTTCAAGGTCTGCGAGACCGTATCGGTGGTCTTGAACTTGTTGGACACCTGACCCGGACCGGGAACTGCCAGGTCCGAGGGCAAGGACAGCAGCCGTAGCTTGCCATACCCGTCACGAATCTTGCCGGGCTCTGATCCCGTTTCCGAGTCCACCGTCAAATACCCGGTCAACACGTTTCGGTCCGATTGTCCGTAAGGAATATAGGTCGAGTACAGTGAGAACTCGGTCGATTCCTGACCGGGGGCTTTCATAGTCAGATAGTAGGGAGGCTGCAGCGCTGACGAGACGGTTTGGGAACCCTCGTGAGTCGGGTCATCAGGCAGCTTCCAGAAGTCCGAACCGGAATAGAACGAACGCGGGTCGGTCGTGTGGTAGCGCGCAATGAGGTTTCGCTGCACTTTGAACAGGTCCTCAGGATACTTAAAGTGCGCCATCAAATCGCCAGAAACCGAACTCAGCGGCTCAATCTGACCGGGGAACACGTTACTCCAAGCGTTGACGATGGGGTCTTTCGCGTCCCACTGGTACAGATGGACCGAACCGTCGTAGGCATCAACCACGGCTTTCACCGAGTTGCGCATATAGTTCACGTTATTCATGACTTGGTAGCCGTAGCCAATGTTGCGCGAATCAGAGATAGAAGTGTTCAAATCCATGTGGTTTGAATACGGGTAGGAGTTCGAGGTCGTGTAACCGTCAACAATCCATACCACCCGTTTCGGGGTTTTCGGGTCGCCGTCCATGTCCACGACCGCGGGATAAGCCCGCGAATCCAATGTCAGGTATGGGGCGACTTTCGCCACGCGTTCTTCGGGAGAACGATAAAACAGGATTTGGGATGATTTATTGACCTGTTGAGAAAAGAAGATTTCAGACGAACGGAACTTGAGGGCATACATCAGCCTCTCCCACAGGTTACCCACGCTGGGTCCGCCTTTACCCGTAAAGGTGTTGTTCACGCCCTTGTCCTGAGTTACATCCGAAGGGTAATCAAACTCGCGTTTCGGCGCGCCCTTTGGCGCCCCCACGATGGAATAATCCGGCGAGAACTGACCAAAGTAAATCCGCGGTTCATACTCACCCAACTCGCCTTGGGAAGGGATACCTTTTTCCCAAAACGCCGGAGAACCGTCCCCTTCAACCTTGGAACCGTAGGCAGTAACGACCCCGAAACCGTGAGTGAACACCGTATGCTGGTTGACCCAGGACTTTTGAGAATCGCCCAGCTGGTTCGTATCCAGCTCGCGAACCGCAATCACGGTGTCTTGTGCCTTGCCGTCAATCGTGTAGCGATCTACCGCCAGGTTGGAGGCAAAACGATAGTACTGCCGGTTCTGTTCCATCTGGCCAAAAGTGCGGGACACCACCGAAGGGTCCAACAGACGAATCGAGGCGGTAGACTCGCTGTCCGACCGGAGCTGACCGGCAGTCGCCTCCGTGGTCGCTTTATAGGTTTCTTCCTTTACGTCAGCGATTCCAAAGGCGTCACGAGTCGCTTTGATGTTGTTCGAGATGTAGGGCGCTTCAAGTTCCTGCGCGGAAGGATCGACCTGGAACCGCTGCACCAGCCACGGGTATAGCCCACCCACCAGCACTGATGACAGCACCATGACACCGACCCCGGTGGCGGGAATGACCCAAGACTTCCGAAATGCACCGATGATGAACAATACCGCGATGACCAAGGAAATCCCTACCAAGATGTTCTTGGCTGGCAGGACGGCATGAATATCGGTATAGGACGCCCCGGAGAATTTGTCGTGCGTGCCCAGCAGCAGCACGAACCGATCCAGGTAGTAGCGCAGACCGATGATGGCAGCCAGGATAGCCAGCAACACCGAAATATGAATCCGGGTGCGGTTGGGGATTTCAGCAATCTTCGTGGACAAGTTACCTTGCAGATAGTAGCGACCCAGGGTAAACATTCCGGCAGCCACCACCACATAGAACAGCAGGGTGGTCAACTCGGAAAATACTGGCAGAGAGAACACAAAGAATGACGAATCGCGAGCGAAGATGGGATCCTTGACCCCAAAGTTACTCCGGTGGAACCATGCCGCGAACAACTCCCACTGCGAAATCAACGGGGTGGCGACCATCAGACCCACCACCAGCGGCAGCACCACAATCAGGAATTTACGCCACGGCTGCAGAGTATCGTGCAGGGCTGCCACCGCGGGACGCTCGGAGCGGCGGGTAGCACGCCGGAATTCCTCCTCCAAATCAGCCGTGTCAAAGACCGTTTCAAACTCAGCATCCAAGTCAATAATTTTTTCCGAGTCAGCAGGCTTGTCGGCACCTTTACGGTCCGTTGACTGTTCGCCTGGGTAGAGAGTTTCATCACTCTGCGAGTCTGGCTTTTCCTGCTTACCGGTATCTGGGTTAGTTTTTTTACCGTTACGCTGCGCTTGGCGTTTCGCCGCGTCCATCTTGCGTTCCGCGTTGCGACGTTTCTTAGCTTTGCCGCGTTGCGAAGCATCGGGACTCGCCTGTGCCGCAATCATCAAGTTCACCCATGTCACCGCGGCCGCCAACAACATTGCCACGACCACCAGACCAATGCGCCACCCCCAGGCTGTCAACACCACGGAAATGCGACCCAGCTGCTGATACCAAGCCAGTTCTGCCCAAACTTTGGACATGACACCTACCACGGCGATAAGCACCGCGATAATCGCGACGACCATGCCCAATGTCTTGTTTCCACCCTGCGGAGCGGAATTCGTTCCCCCGGCAGCGGGACGTGGCATACGGGGCGGCTGCATCCCGCCCGGACCACGCGAAACACCCCCCGGAGGACCGGCAAAAATGTTGCCAAAGAATGAACCGTTGGAGGGATGCCCTGTACTCACTTAACACCTCAGTTTCAAATCGGGTACTCAAGTGCCATCTTTCCACAAAACCTCGGTGTTCTTCCATTCGGGACATTTTTCGTCCACTGTGACCGCTCACCTGAGTGATTCCCCGAAGTTTCAACTTTTGATGGGATAATGGAAATCATGAGTGAGTCAAGCAATCCTTTAACGAATTTTCCCGGCGGGACCGTAATGGGGATGTCATTTACTCCCGATGGGGACTCCCGCCCGACCCCGACCGGGGAAGAATCCGTACCCCCCGCGTCTGAACAGGTTCCCGTCCCGGCTGAGATTCCCGCTATTGTGCGGGTAGTGTGGGAGATTGACGCCCATGCCGAACCACTGACAGACCTGCAAACAGGTCAGCTCTTTACTCTGCACAAGACCGGGGATGCCGCCCAAATGCTGACCGGACATGCTCCGGATGAGCTGGTCAACGCGATGCGTGATACCGCCGAGTCAGATCCGGAATCGTTGACTGCATTGCCTTTCCAGCTGCCCAACGATGACGGTTTAGATTTCTTAAAACAGCTGGGGCGCGTGGTGTGGAGCGACGAAATCGAAGGCGTGGCGGTGCTCTATGAAACGAACGCCATGTTGACCGCCGCGGACATGGCAGATGCCCCCGCTGACCCCCAGGAACGGCAAGCCTACCTGGAGAAAAAGACTGCTGGTCAGGAACGGTCCCGCTTCGTTGTGGCAGCCACCCGCACTGAAGCCTGGTCGGTCGTGCACCCGCGCTTCGACACTGACCCGGAGCATATTGAACAGGGCCCGGCGTTAGTCGCGGATTTGCTGCAGCTGATTACCAACGGCATCAACGGTGGTTCAAACACCGCTTCTTGACCTGCGCTAGCGCCGACCGAACCGAGTCTAGTGCCTGCCGGAACGCCGCAGCGTGGCACTGCGGTGAGGCCAAAACGGCGCCAGGAAACGGCACGCCTCACGCTCTTGAGAGGAACCGTCACGGCGGGCTTTGGCAAAAGACACGATAAGTCGGCTGCGCGCCCGAGTCACCCCGACATAGCACAAGCGACGTTCTTCTTCGATGGTCGCAGCGGTTTGGGCGAGGCTGATGGGCAGTAGCCCTTCACTGGCTCCTGCCAGAAACACGACTTCCCACTCGAGTCCCTTTGAAGAATGCAGGGAAGCTAACGTTACGCCGCCGGGTTCGTCGTCCTCCGTGTCTGTCCCGCTGTTCGCAGTTCCTCCCGCTAGTTTCGTGACCTGGTCCTTGATTACGAAAGGAATTCGTTTCGCCCCCAACGCCACCGCGAACAGGGCAGCTTGGGCGTTGGTGCGGAATAGCACCGCAATTTGGCGGGGCGACAGACCTTCCGCCAGCAGGTCTTGAATGCGGCGGGCAATTTCCTTGGCTTCAGTTTCATCATCCGGCGCCACGAACCATGACACTTCCGGACCGGTTTCACGTTGGGATACCAAACGGACAGTACCTCCCAGAGGTCTACCGTCCGTGCCTTTTGCCTGAGCGAGAACCTGATTCGCCAAGTTTACAATCTGAGGAGTGGAGCGGTAGTCCCGGATGAGTTCCACAACCTTCGCTTCGGGATAGGTCTGGGTGAACTCGGTCAAGTATTCCGGAGTGGCGCCGGCAAAAGAGTAGATGGTTTGTGCCGCGTCCCCCACTACTGCCAGATCACGGCGGCGACCCAACCAGCTCATCAACAGGTAGTTTTGCAGGGGTGAGACGTCCTGATATTCGTCCACCACGAAGTAGCGGTACTGGTTGCGGATGGTCCGCGCCACATCCTCGCGTTCATCCATCATGCCCGCGCAGAGCAGCAAAATATCTTCAAAATCCAGCATTTCTGCCGCTATTTTCGCGTCCTCATAGGCGTCCAGCAGTTCTGCCACTCGCTCGGTGCTCAAATCGGCTACGGCTTCGCGCCCTGCCGCTCGCGCTGCCAGGGCATAATGCGACGGGTCTATTAGTGAAACTTTCGCCCACTCAATTTCCCCCGCCAGCGCGCGCACCTGCGCTTTTCCGAGGTTCAGCCCCAAACGTACTCCCGCTGCCGTCACCAGGGTCGCTTTCAGCCCGGTCACGGTGGGCACGGTCCCCCCCATAACCTGTGGCCAAAAATGCCTGACTTGCGCCAGCGCCGCGGAGTGGAATGTGCGCGCCCAGACCTGTCCCACCCCCAGACCTTCCAGGCGGGTTTTCATCTCTGCCGCGGCTTTTTGGGTGAATGTCAGCGCCAACACGTTTTCGGGATTGACCTGACCGCTGCGCACCCCGTAGGCGATGCGGTAGGTAATTGCCCTGGTTTTTCCGGTACCCGCCCCCGCTAGCACGCACAGTGCTCCGTGCTGGTGCTGGGCGACCTCGCGTTGCTGTTCATCTAGGTCATCGAGCAGTTGGACGGCGCTCACTTCCGGGCTGGGCAGCGCGTCCTGACGCTTACGGTCCACGGTTACCTCCTCTCAATCCCGCGTTTCCGGGTTTCCTCAAGTGTCCCACGCCGGTCGACACGGCACGAAACCGGGGGTCTGTCCAGCCTGGACGCTGAGTTATCCACAAGCTCTAAATTGTCATTTGAGTTTATTATATATGTTTTGAGATGCTTTGAATAGAGGTGATATATTATGAAACTAAATGAGGGTATTCACTTGGTTCGGCTACCTGATGGCTCCGTCGAGCTGTGCGCCGGGTTGGAAACCATGTTTCACTTTCCGCAATGTTCCGAAAAAGAGTTCCAGCTACTGCAACGCCTGGTGGCAGGCTGTACACGCCCGGATTTGTCCGATTTTGCCAAAGCCTGCCGCATCCCCTTGACCAGAGTCTCGGAAATGCTGCGGACCTTGGCTGATGCGGAACTGCTGCAACTGCGCAATCCCCGCCTGTACGGCGGTCCCGATGACGGTTTTTGGTCACGAGTGGGGGGCGCCAAGATGCGCCGCACCTATCGGCTTCGCCAAAAACTGAGCGTCTCCCTCAATCGAGCCGACCGCATGGCACAACTGCTGGCGGTGGAACTGGGCGCCGCCGGCATCGGCAAGATTCAGGTCCCCACCTCCACCCGCAGTCCCGAACCGGACTTGGAAACTGCCCCCCATCCGCGGCTCACCACGAAAGACCTGGTGGAACAGCGTCGACGGCACGCCACGGTAACGACGCAGCGAATCGCGGCGGACTTGGCGGTGCAGTTCAGCTGGGGCATCCCCGATCCGGTAGCGGCACAAAAAGCGATGCAGACCAATCAATCTTTCCTGGCAGTGGTGGCAGGCCACGATTTTGTTGAGGTCGGACCGTTGGTCGTGCCCGGACTGACACCGTGTACATCCTGTCTCGCCCTGCACCAAGCCACAGCGGTGACGCACCTGGCAGAACGCGCCGCGAACCTGCACTGGGCAGCATTTCCACGGGTAGAAACCGCGTTGGCAGGAGTGGGGGCAGCGATTGCGGCAGCGCAGGCTCTGGCGTTCCTAGATTGCCGTGCTCTGCATCCCGGCGATGTCACACGTATCTCGGTGGATGGCGCCGTCACCACGCGGCACTTTGAGTCTCACCCGGAATGCGATTGTAGTTACCTCCCGATGGAACTTGACGTCCCTCCAGAACCGGCATTTGCGAAGCGGGCACGGACAGTTCCCGCTGCCTGACTAGGCGTCAGAAGCGGGATTTTGCGGGCTGTCCGGGTCCGTCCCGTCACCGGAACCATCGGGAGAATCGGTACCGAAACGGTCTTGTGACACCTCCGCGTCACCCTCCGAGTCGATACCGGGTTCCAACCCTTTGGCGTATCCCAAAGTCCCTTGCAGCATGGCCTCTAAATCGGCTTCCAGAGGGTCTTTCGGACCTTCTCCTGCCAAACGCGCCACGAACTGGTCGGGGGCGTCGAAGTCGCTTTCCTCCGGCAGCAGGTCCGGGTGGTCCCACAAGCCTTCTGCCCCGGCTTCTCCGAGCTTTGCCACCAGCTTGGACCACAAGGCGCTGGCTTCGCGCAATCGTTTGGGTCGCAGTTCCAAGCCGATGAGGGCGGCGAACGCTTTTTCTGCCGGTCCACCGGTGGCGCGGCGCCGATTCATCATCTCTCGCAAAGCGCCTATCTGGGGTAACGCCCCTGCCAAGCAGCGCGTGGTCACCATGTCGACCCAGCCCTCCATGATTGCCAGCAGGGTTTCCAGACTTTGTTTCGCCGCGGTTTGGTTGTTCGTCTGGCTGGGAGTCAGCACGCCTTGGGCAATAAGTCTATGCAGGGCATCTTGATCCATCGGGTCCAGCCCTTGCAGGGCAGACTCCATCGCCTGCAAATCGAAGTTGATGTCCCTCGCATAGTCCTCAATCGCTTTAATGACGTGCATCCGCAACCACGGCACCGCGTGATAAAGCCGCACGTAGGCAGCTTCACGAGTCGCCAGGAAGGTCAACACCGGCTCGACTTCCAGGCTGATGTCGGCAGCGAACTTTTCCACGTTTTCCAGCACTATTGCCGCTTGATTCACCTCTCCAACCGGCAGCCCGATGTCGGTCGAGCCGAAACTCTCCGCCGCTAAAGTCCCCCAGGCCTGACCAAACTGCAGCCCAAACAGATTTGAGCTCAACACCCCCAGCAGGGAATCCAGATTCAGCGACGCCGGGTCACCGTCCTTGGAAAACAGCCCCATCAGCTGATGCAGCTCGGGTGGTCCGGAAGAAATCTCAACGTGTAAATCCCCGTCCGCAATGTGCGCAGACAATGCCTGTTTCATAGAATCAGACGTCTTCGCAGCCACCGGGGTAACCAAGATTTTCCAGACTTCAGACGAGGCATCCAGCCACTTTGGTACGGACAGGGCAGCATAGCTGGCGGGGGGTGGCGTGAGCGAAGTGACCGGGTCGAGACGCAAATTCGCTTCTGACAGAGCTTGACGCACTCGGTCTGCATCCGCGGAAGTCACCACTTGGGTTGCCCCGCCCAGGCGCCCCAAGGCGGTCATGCGCGCCAAGTCCCAGTTCACCGGTTCATCGGAACTGGACAGCAGCGACTGTAACGGGAAAGCAAAAATACCTTCTCCACCAGAAAACGCCGAAAACGGGGTGCCGGAACGGAGCTTTTCTTCCATCTCGCGGGCTTTTTCCTCGCCAAAAACCTGGCGCAGCATTTGAGCCCAGTCAGGCATCTCACTTTCATCCATGAGACTATAGTATCCGTGATGAACACCGATGCGCTGGATAAGGGGGCGGACACGCCCGTACCCAAAGATTCACTGACGCTTGCATCCGGAACTGATGCGCTACCAGAAGACCCTGCTGACGCGCCCGAACCGACCCGCTCCCGCTGGTCTTTGAGTCGTTGGGTCTGGGGTCTCGTCCTCATCGTCCTGGGCGGGTATTTTCTGTTCCTCTATTCCTACCCGGTGGTCATCAACTATCCCGGACCGACTTTTGACGTACTGGGTAAGGATTCTAAGCAGACTCCCCTCATCGAGGTAAAAGGCGCGAAAACCTATCCGAATCACAACGGACAACTCCGCATGACCACGGTTTCTTCCCTGGGCGGGCCCGGTTCCATGGTCAGTGGTTGGGACCTGATTATGGCAGCATTTAACCCCAATGCCACCATCTTGCCGGTGGATGTGGTCTATCCCCGCAACGTCTCTAGCAAAGATATTAAGAAACTCGGCGTGCAACAGATGGACCAATCCCAGCTTTCTGCCGAGGCGGTGGCACTGGAAACCTTGGGATATAACGTGAAAATCACCTGGTCTGTAGCTGAAATTGCCAAGAAATCCCCCGCGTTCGGAGTCTTGCATCGCAAAGACGTGGTACGGACCATAGCCCGACCTGGTCAAACCCCGGTGACTGTCCACACGGTCGAGGACTTGCGAAAATTCCTGGAAGGAGTGCCGGGCGGCGACACTATAGAACTCGGCATCGTCCGCGATGGACAAGCCCAGACGGTGCGTATGAAAACTGCTCCGGCAAAATTACCAAAAGGCAAAATCGGGAAAGGTTCGCAACTCAGCATCTATTTGGCTTCGGATGTAAAGATTCCCCTCGACATCACTTTCCATCTGCAAGACGTGGGCGGACCTTCCGCAGGGACCATGTTTGCCTTGGGAATAGTGGAGCAGCTCACACCCGAACACCTGACAGGGAAATCGGTGATTGCCGGAACCGGGACTATCGACCTGGCTGGAAAAGTCGGTCCTATCAGCGGAATTGCCCAAAAGATGGCGGGGGCAAAAGCTGACGGAGCTAAGTTTTTCCTGGCTCCGACCCAGAACTGTGACGAAGTCGTGGGTCATATCCCGAAAGGGCTGACGGTGACAAAAATCGGCACGTTTTCCGAAGCGCTGGACGCAGTGCAAAAAATCCGCGACGGAAAGACCTCTGAACTGCCTCAATGCACGGTTCCCGCCCAGAAATAATAGACTGTGGATATGACTGAGAGAATAGAGCGCGCAGACGGTCGTCGGATGGACCAGCTCCGCGAGGTGACTTTGCACATGGATTGGGTCAGTGCCCCGGAGGGCTGTGTGTTGGTGTCTTGCGGGAACACCAGGGTGCTGTGTTCCGCCAGCTTAACGGAGGGGGTCCCCCGGTGGCGCAAAGATTCTGGCTTTGGCTGGGTCACCGCCGAGTATGCCATGCTCCCCCGTGCTACCGACACCCGTAACACCCGCGAGTCAGTCAAAGGGAAAATCAGCGGGCGCACCTCAGAGATTTCCCGACTCATCGGACGGGCGTTGCGCGCTGCGGTGGATTACGCCGCGCTGGGGGAAAACACTATTGCGATAGACTGCGACGTTTTGCAAGCCGATGGGGGTACCCGTACCGCCTCGATTACCGGGGCTTGGATTGCCCTGCAGCGCGCCATTGCCGTGGGGCGGGACAGCGGTTTTATCCCCGGCAATCCCACCCGTGACTCGGTCTGTGCTATTTCGGTGGGTATCATTGATTCCATCCCCCGCCTGGACCTGCCCTACGAGGAAGATTCTCGTGCCGAAACTGATATGAACGTGGTGATGACCGGCTCCGGATCCCTGGTGGAAGTACAGGGAACCGCAGAAGGCGCCCCGTTTAGCCGTGCCGAGCTGGACGCTTTGCTGGATTTAGCACAGGCTGGTTGCCGTGACTTAACCCGGCTGCAGCGCGCGGCAGTAGACAGCGCACCCGGAGCGGTGCTGACGCTAACAGATGGAGTAATCGCGTGAGTATTTTGACTTCTGTACCGGATTTGCGGGATAAGAACGCTCAGAAACTGAAACTGCCACCGGAGGCTCAGGTGGTGATGGCTACGGGTAATGCCCACAAAGTTCGGGAAGTTGAAGAAATTTTGCGTCCTTTGGTGCCCAGCCTGCGCCCGGGGGGGATTGTCGCCGCCGGCACGTTGGGAGCGCCAGAACCGCGCGAGGACGGTACGTCATTCTCTGCCAACGCTCTGATTAAGGCACGGGCCTTGGCCAGCGTGGTGGATGTGCCGATTTTGGCAGATGACTCCGGTTTGAGCGTGGATATTTTGGGTGGCTCCCCCGGAATTTTCTCCGCTCGGTGGTGCGGGCATCACGGCGACGACCGCGCCAACCTGGAACTTTTGTTGAACCAGCTGCAAGACATTGACGATGGTTATCGCACGGCAGCTTTTATCTGTGCCGCGGTGCTGCTGATTCCGGGAGGTGGAACATACCTGGGAAACGGGGTTATGGGCGGACGATTGGTGCGCGAGCCGAAGGGAAAAAATGGCTTCGGATACGACCCAATTTTCCTGGCAGACGGTCAGGAGGTCACCAATGGTGAGCTCAGCAAGGACGCCAAGAACGCTATTTCACACCGCACCAAAGCCTTTAGCCAGATTGCTCCACAGCTCGAGGCAATGCTGGGGGTTCGCACTCGTCTCACCCGGTAACGGCAGCGTCCCCCTCCGGACTGCCCTCATCGCGCTGGGTCGCAACCGACGCTGCCTCAATTGTCCAGACAAATTCTGTGAGTCGCCTGTAAGGAGGGAGAATTTTTCTTTGATTTTTCCCGGCAGTCTAGCCTTTCACGGGGCAAAATGGCACAATGGAGGGTGAGAGCAAAGGATTGCCCTCGCGGAGTCGTTTAACTTCGCCAGAGTTTCAGGAGGAAATTATGCTTTCAACAGATGTAGTTGGGGCGATAAACCCCGCGTTGACAAATCAGGCTTTCACCCGCCCGGCTCCGGAGCCCAGTGGGAAAGCAGACAAGCCCGAGCCCATTTCGAACACCTCGAAAACCGAGGCTGCGGCTACCGGCGGTCACAGTGCCTTGAACGGTAACGTTGCTGAATTCAAGCCTGTCGTTGGTCCTTCACAACCGACCCATGCGGATTTGCCGCACACCTACAAGTCATCGAATTCGCACCTCGATGTCATGCTGTGACGGTTATCCGAGGTACTGAGGAAAGGACGGAGTCATGAACCCAATTTCTGGCGCTGCGCCGATTATGGACGCAGAAACGATGAAAGCCCTGATGGTAACGGCTGTCGCTGCACAGACAGCCACCGCGACTAAAGCTGCTACGGCAGCCGCAGCGCTAAAGGTCATGAACCCGCAAGGCGGGCTCGACGTTTACGCCTAAGGTTCAGTAATCTGATTTTCACACGCGCTCGACCGCAGTGACCTCCGGTCCCAAGAATCTGCGTGCCAGCCGTGTAAAGGTTTGCGTATCCCCCGTTGCCAAGAACTGGTAACGGGGGTTTACCGTATCTGTGCCGTCATCTGTGTTCAACCAGTCCTTGTCCAACAGTTGACGATAGACATCGTGAGCAGTCTCCTCGGCAGAAGAAACCAAAGTCACTTCCGGTCCCATAACGTAGCTGATGATACCGGAAAGCAACGGATAATGAGTGCAGCCCAACACCAGGGTGTCCACCCCGGCATCACGGATTGGTTCCAAGTATTCTCGCGCTACCGCTAGCAATTCCGGACCCGAAGTAATGCCGCGTTCCACGAAGTCCACGAATGCCGGGCAAGCTTTCGCGCTGACCTGCACTTGCTGGTAAGCGTGCAGGGCACGTTGATAGGTTTCCGTTTCAATAGTGGTGTGGGTAGCGATGACCCCGATATGCCCATTTCGGGTAGCGGACACGGCACGATGCACGGCTGGTGAAATGACTTCCAGGACGGGAATCCCCAACTCATCATACTTTGACCGCGCCGCAAATACTGCCGTAGCCGAAGCCGTGTTACAGGCGATGACCAGCATCTTTACCCCGCGATCCACCAGCTTGTCCATGACGCTCAGGGACAGTTCTTTGACTCGTTCCACCGGTTTGGTGCCGTAGGGGCTATTGGCAGTGTCTCCGATATAAATCACCGATTCACCCGGCAGCTGGTCGATGATAGAACGAGCCACTGTCAGCCCGCCCAGCCCGGAATCAAAAATCCCAATGGGTGCGTTATTCACTATCAAATCCTTTGCGTTCTAACCATCAACGGCATACATTAACGTTTCCAACCACCACGACAAAGCATTATAAATGCTGGCGATGGTGATTTCGTAAGCTGTGTAGACCCCGGTCTCCGGGTCGGACTCCGCCATCAGCTCGACTTCTTCCGCTCTGGTGTCGTTATCAATGCCCAAGGACCACCCCAAAGCCAAGCGTGCATCGTTGATAGCGGTGACCCACACTTTCAAGGCTTCCGGCTTCACCATCACGGCACCGTTGCTGTGGGCAGCCCACCGCAGGCTTTCAGCGACCGTTCGCATGGCAGCAGTTTTTTTCGCTGCCAAATCGGGGGTGGTCAAGGCGCGCAGTTCCGCAGCTTCTTCCGGGTCCTGGCTCATGGGGCGCAAGATTGCCGCAATGTAGGGGTTCGCTGGGCATGGACGCGGACCCAGGGGGTCGAAGTCTAGCGCCGCTAAGGTTTGATCGTCGGTCATGCCCCGTGAGTTCGGTTCAAAGCCGGTGTTTCCGCGGCGTGGGGTGGCGGATTCACCAGGCTGTTCGTGGGGCTGATTGAGGTCCGTTTCCGTCTCTGTTTCCTCACTGGCGCTGTGCAGTTCGGGACGCGAGGTGATGGAAGACACCGTATCTACTCCCAACAGTTTCTCAAACATGAGAGTGTGTTCTTTCGGGGAATTCGGATCGAGGTCCACCCCCATCATGTCCAGGACGTCGCGCTGTTCTTCGGCTTCCATCGCGTCAGCCAGTTCCTCGAAAATCCCCGCCAGCAAGACCGCCTCGTGCGGCTCAACCCTGCTGAACCACCCTTCTGAAGGCGCGTTCAGCGCTGCAAATGCACGCATCTTGTCCGGTCCCCCTCAATCAGCTTCCTGTTCGAGCGTCGCCCACAGCCCGTATTCACTCATCGCCAACACGTCAGCTTCCATCTGTTCACGGGTTCCCGCACTCACCACAGCGCGACCTTTAAAATGGACTTCTTTCATCAGGTGCTCCGCGCGCTCGTGCGAGTACCCGAAATAGGTCTTAAACACCCAGGTCACATAGCTCATCAGGTTCACGGCGTCGTTCCACACCACTGTGTTCCACTGACCGGGAAGGACCCGGTCCAGCTGGGCGACCGCAGACGGAGCATATTCGGTACCGGGTTCGACAATACTCACGCTTTAAGGTTAAAGGTTTTTGACCAGGCGCGCAGGATTACCGCGCCTCGAAGCAAAAAGCTCCACCAGCATCTTAGAGCACCAGTAAACCGACCAAACCTGCCAGGAGCAGCACCACCAGGAGGGCGACGACAGCCCTGGTCACTCTGCCGCTGCCGAGCTTGTGGGCATTTGACACGTGGGGAACTAGGTTTTTACGGGAATCAGCATCATCCTTGCGCATAGCTTTATGCTACCGGCTCCCGTCACGCCACCGAGACGGGAATGAACAGATGTCGGCTTTATCCCCGTCCTGGTGACAGGTAAACGCGCGAGAGGGATGCCGGCGTCTCCGGGTAAAAACGGAAAACCCGCCGGGCACGACTATAATTATACCTATGAACACGCGCGAATCGACTGCCTTACTGACTGATATGTACGAGCTGACCATGGTGGACTCCGCTTTGGAGCACGGGATGGGACAGCGCCAATGCGTGTTTGAGATTTTTACCCGACGATTTCCCGCTTCGCGGCGTTTCCTGGTGATGGCTGGAGTGGCGCGGATTTTGGAGGGACTCAAGCGTTTCCAGTTCGATGATTCCCAGCTGAAATACCTCTCGGATCACAAAATCGTCGGACAGAAAACGATTAAGTTTCTGGAGGATTACCAGTTTTCCGGCGACATTTTCGGCTATCCCGAAGGCGAAGTATTCATGGTGAATTCGCCAATTTTGACGGTTCGCGGGACGTTTGCCGAGACTTGCCTGTTGGAAACCTACCTGCTGTCGATTTTGAACTTCGACTGTGCGGTGGCGTCGGCGGCATCCCGGATGACCATTGCCGCTCACGGCAGACCCTGTCTGGATATGGGGGCGCGCCGGGTACATGAGCGGGCGGCTGTTTCCGCTGCTCGCGCCGCACAAATTGGCGGTTTTCAGGGTACGTCTGACTTAGAGGCCGGGAAACGATACGGGATTCGCGCTATCGGCACTGCTGCCCACGCCTTTACCCTGCTGTTTGAGGATGAAGAAGCCGCTTTCACCGCTCAGATTGAGTCGATGGGTCCGGACACTACACTGCTGGTAGATACCTACGACGTGACTGCTGCCGTCGAGAAAGCGGTGCGAATTGCCAGAGCTGCCGGGGGGGAACTGGGTGCGGTTCGTTTGGATTCGGGTGACCTGGTGGCAGGCGCGTTTAAAGTTCGCCAACAGCTCGATGATTTGGGGGCGACTTCCACCAAGATTACGGTGACCAATGATCTGGATGAATACGCTATTGCCGGTTTGGGCGCCGCGCCAGTGGATTCCTACGGGGTGGGCACCCGATTGGTGACCGGTTCGGGGATTCCGACCGCTGCCCTGGTCTACAAGCTGGTCGCTCGTGAGGACGCAAACGGGAATCTGGAATCGGTGGCGAAACGCTCGGTTGAGAAGTCGACTCGGGGCGGATTGAAATGGGCGGGACGCGCTATTGAGGATCACACTGCCACGACCGAGCTGCTGGTGACTGCCCCGAACCGGGAGGCTGCTACGGAATACTTCGCGAGTCACGAGGCTCGCCCATTGCAGCGGGATTTCGTAATCGACGGGACTATTGACAAATCTTGGATTGGTCCCGATGCCCTGCAGCGCGCTCAGCAGCACCACATCGAGTTCCGTAACGAACTGCCTTATCAGGCGTGGCGCTTGAGCGAAGGCGAAGTGGCTATCCCCACGGAATACGTGGACCTTTAGCTCTCAGAACCACCGAAAAAGGGCCAGCCGGGTTGACCGTTATGGTCCCCGTTCATGGACTTCATGATTTCTTTGCACGCCGGGCAAATCGGGAAATTCTTAGGGTCGCGCATCGGCACCCAGACTTTGCCGCACAGGGCGATGACAGCTTGACCGGTCACTGCCGAGGCAGTAATTCGATCTTTGCGCACGTAGTGGGCATAACGTTCGTTGTCACCAGGATTACGTTTCAGTTCGGTTTCGGTGCGTTCCAGCACCGCCGTGCCACCTTGAGTCAGGGGCTGACCCGCAGTTGTTTCGCTCATGCCACCATTGTAACCTGTAACCGCCCGGGTCAGCCTGGGCTGTGGTGGTGGCAGACTCGGTCCGAGCGACGCCCCTAAAAACAAAGCCGGTCGCCACGGGGGCGACCGCTTCGTACGAGATGCTTCGATTACTTGTTGGACACAGCCTTCTTCAGGGTGGAGCCGGCAGAAATCTTAACGCCGTAGCCAGCGGGAATCTTGATTTCTTCGCCGGTGCGGGGGTTGCGACCGGTACGAGCGGCACGAGAAACGCGCTCCACATTCATCAGACCGGTTACCTTCACGGTTTCACCCTTCTTGAGGGAGTCAATCAAGATTTCCTGGAAAGCAGACAGAGCGCCGTCAGCTTCGGTCTTGGACAGACCGGCTTTTTTGGCGATCTCGGCAACAAGTTCAGTACGATTCACAGACATGTGATTCCTTTCGGATAGATCGTCGATTTCACTTTGGTGAAATCCTCCATTAGAGACTACGCAAATTTAGCGCATTTGTCAGCAAGTTAGCAAACAAATCTCGATTTTTCCGCGGTTTTCCACCCTCTGGATGCACTCGTTTCACAACGACCACAAAAGCCTCATATTTTAGCCTTGCTGCGGGGCATCCCGACGGGTCGGTACCGCGCACTTCCCTAGCGACATTTCGTGGCGCGGCTGGTCGGGGTCACGAACGGAACTAACCGTTGCGGGTCACGTCACTCGCCCCACCGGGCTGGTGCGCCACAAACGTTGCCCCGACCGCCCCGACTTTCCCCCAACGCATCCAAAATACGGTCTTTTTGGGTTGGGAATGTAAGATTTCTGCGGAGAGAGCCCCGGCTGGTTTCACAACCCAAAATACCGTTGGCTGTCCCCACTGCAAAATCGAAAAGACAAAGGAAGATTATTTTGGTAGATGTCAGTGTGGTCCCCGAGCAGCGAGCCTCGTGGTCAGGAAAACTCGGTTTCGTCCTCGCGGCAGCCGGTTCAGCGGTCGGATTGGGCACTATCTGGCGTTTCCCTTACCTGGCGGCGCACTACGGTGGGGGCACGTTTATCTTTGTGTTCTTTCTCTTTATGCTGACCTTGGGTGTTGCGCTGCTGGTGTTGGAAATTGCACTAGGGCGGAACACGGGCAAATCCATCATCATGGCGTTTGCATCTTTCGGTAAGCAATATCGGTTTGTGGGAATGCTCACCGCCGCGGTCCCCTTCATCATTGCTTCGTATTATGGCGTGGTGGGCGGCTGGGTGACCCGCTACATGTTCGCCTACGCCGCCGGCATGACGAAAGAACTGGCTGACGGAGGCGATAATTTCGGGGCATTCATCTCTGACGGTCCGCAATCTGTGGCGTTCATGCTGCTGTTCGGGGCGATTACGTTCATCATCGTGGCACTGGGGGTCAACGGTGGGGTGGAACGCGCTAACCTGATTATGATGCCGGCGCTGATTCTGGTTTCACTGTTGATTGGAATCTTTACTTTGACCCAGCCCGGCGCTTTGGACGGTTTGCGATATTTCTTGGTTCCCGATTTTTCCAAGTTTTCACTAGAGTTGCTCATCGCCGCTCTGGGACAGACGTTCTTTGGTCTGTCGCTGGGTGCGGCGACGATGGTCACCTACGGGTCTTACATGAAAAAGGACGTCTCGGTGACGTCCTCGGCCCTCCAAACGACCGGCACCACGCTGGGGATTAGTCTGCTGGCGGGATTGATGATTATTCCCGCCACGTTCGCGACCTTGGGTTCTGCCAACGCCGTGGCAAAGAATTCCGGACCGTCCCTGATGTTCCTGGTTATCCCGGAGGTGTTTGAAAAGTTTGGCAGAATCGCTACCGGTATCGGTTTCGTGTTTTTCCTGCTGGTCATGTTTGCCGCTCTGACCAGTATGATTTCCCTGGTCGAAGCCTGTGTGTCCATCCTTCAGGACACTCTGGCATGGAAACGACGCCAAGCCCTGTTGGTCACTGTCGTGGTGCTCAGCTCTGCGGGAATCATCGTGACCTTGGGCTACAGCTCCCTGTCGTTTATTCAGCCTCTCGGTGAGGGGTCGACCATACTTGACTTCCTGGACTTTATGACCAGCTCGGTGATGATGCCACTGGGTGGTTTGTTGATGTGTCTGTTCTTTGGGTGGCGAAAGAAGCCAGCAGTACTCATTGACGAAGTGCGTCTCTCTGGGGAGTTCAAAAGAGCCGGGCTGTGGGGTGTGATGATTAAATACGTCGCCCCCATCCTGCTGGTGGCAATCTTTATCACCAGCGTGTTGAAAACGTTCGGCATTATCAGCTTCTAAAAAGAGTTTTGCCTCCGGCGAGTAAATCGACCGGAGGCAAAACTTTACAGTTCCACAAGTTTGCGTCGCTGTAGTCGCAGGGTCACGTCGGCGTTGCGGGCGAGCTCTTTGGAGTGAGTCACCACAATGACGCATTTGCCTTCCTCGTGGGCAGCCTTTTGCAGGATTTCTGTCACTCCCGCGGCGGTCGCTTCATCCAGGTTGCCGGTCGGTTCGTCTGCCAAAATGACCGGCGCTGCGGACACCAGGGCGCGTCCGATGGCGACCCGCTGCTGTTGCCCGCCGGACAGCAACAGGACGTTGCGTTTCGCTTCTTTCGCGTCCAAGCCCAACTTTTCCAACATTTCTGTGCTGGCTTTCGCGTTGACCAAGCGCAGGTTCTCCAGTGGAGTCAGGTAGTCGATGAGGTTGTAGTTTTGAAACACCAGGGAAATTTGGTGCTTGCGATGGTAGGAATAACCCTTTTTCGCGATGTCTGCCCCGTCAAATAGGACCGTACCCGCGGTCGGGGCATCGAGTCCTGCCAGCAGACTCAGCATCGTGGATTTGCCTGCCCCGGAGGCTCCCAGAATGGCATAGAACTTACCTTTCTGAAACTCGTAGTTGACGTCGTCCAGGACTTTTGCCCCAGCACCTTTGTAGGTGTAATCGATGTGATCCAACTGTAAAATGCTCATTTTTTCTCCTTAACTCAACTTGGAAAGAATAGATTTCGGGGTTTGACGCATGATGGGGAACAGCGCCAGCCCCAGCGCGATGATGATGACCAGGAAGCCCAGTCCCAGGGACATCGCATTCCCCGCGATTCCGTTGGCAGGCTCTAGCGCCGCTAACGTCTCATTCCCGGCTTTGGACAGCACCAGCTGACCCAAGCTGTTTGACAGCAGCCGTCCCAGGATGACTGCCAGCACGGCGCCCAGCGCCCCAAATATGATTGCCTCCAGGAGGAACTGCAGCCCGACCTCCAGTTTCGTCTTGCCCAGGGACAGCAAGATACCAATCTCGGGCAATCGCGAGCGCACCCAGAATGTCGCCACCAGTGCCAATACCAGCGCTCCTGCCAGGCAGAATCCCCACAGCAGCATTCCTAGCATCTGGTCGACGCCGGAAATGGCTTGGAGCACATCGGCGAACTGCGCCGAATTGTTTTCCAGGCTCAGCTTGGGGGCCGTGGTCTGAGCGGCTTTCAGGACCTGGGGCAGTTGGTCAGCTCGCTCGGTAAAGTAACGTGCGGTACTGACCTGACCGCCGAGCTTTTGCAGGGCGTCGAGGTTCGTAAACACTTGGTTTTCGGAGTTCCCCGAGGGCAGCCCGGTACGGTTTTCGGCTTTCCCGGAATAAATCCCCCCGATTTTCAGTCGCACCACGGTGTTTTCGTGGCGCAGTTCCAGGGTGTCTCCCAAGTGCAGGGAATTTTTCCGCGCGAAGTCGCGGTGAATCATCGCCTCAACACCAGGTTTACCGATGTGAGAGCCCTGTTCCAAGGTATAAATTTTCCCCAAGAACTCTGGGTTTAGCGACGAATCGCTGGTGCCTTTGATTCCCAGCAAATCCCCGCCAAACTCGGGGTCCAGCTGGATTCCGCTGGCGGCGCTGACCAGGCTGGCATTTTCCGGTTTTGCTGCAGCTTCGCCTTCATAGGCGTGGCGTTTGACTCCCGGCAGGTCAGCGAGTTGTTTCAAGGTCTGGTCCGGGAGCTGACCGGTTTGGCTGGTGGCGGTGAACCCCGCCAAAACGTTAGAGCTGATGGCATCGCGCACACTCAACATGGTGGACTTTACCCCGGACTGGGCGACCAGGGCGGTAAACACCAGGGTAATAATCGCCACCATCAGCAGGCTGCGACGCGGTCGGCGAATGACCGAACGCCAAGAACGTGACCATACCCCGTTCATTTGTTATCCACCAACAGGGCACGCGGGCTTTTTCGCAGCATCGGCACGGAGACAATGACCACGACTATCGCAATCAGCACCAGCACCGTGATTGCAATCTGACCAGCGGATGCCAGGCTCAGGTCTACGGTGAGTTTCTCTAGCGTCTTCATAGACGCCGAAGATTCCATATCCGCCCCAAACTGACCGGCTTTCGCCATTTCTTGAGCAGCTTGGTGATTGACCGAGGACAGCACGGAAGTGCCCATCCCCTGCGCCAGCATTCCCGCCCCGAAATAGGACAGGACGAAAGCAGGAACGGCAATAAAGATTAGCTCCAGGGCGTACTGCGCCATAATGCTCGCTTTGGTCACCCCCATCGACAGCAGGGTTCCCGTCTCTTTCTTACGTTCGTTGAGCCACAGACACAGCACCAGCGCCAAAATGGCTCCTGCCAACACAAAGGTAGCAATCGTGGTGGTGGTCATGACACTACGAACCCCGTCAATCGCGCCGGTGATACCGGCGAGGTATTGGGTCGAGCGGCTCAACTGGTAGCTGCGCCAGTCGATGTCTTTGGCAGCGGCAGCTTTCACCACATCGTCAAAGTTGGCGCCCTTTTTCACAAAGAAGTTCGCATCTTGATAGATTTCGGTGGCAGGTGTGACGTTGTACAGCGTCCGGGTGGTGTCCAAGTCGGTAAACACGGTGTTAGAAAACAGTTCGTTGCGCGATACCGCCCGGTCTGCGTTTGAACCGGACACGAGTCCGACGATTTCGGTGGTGACTTCATTAGTCGAGTGGTTTTGGTTATCGGCGTCATAAGGGTTGCCCTTGAGTGTCAGTTTGCTGCCGATGGTCAGGTGATTGGCTTTTGCCAAGTCCTGGTTGATGATGGATTTATTTTTGTCCTGGGCATTCAGGTGGCGACCTGCCACCAGTTTTAACGCCCCGGAGCGGAAGTTATTATCCATCTTGGTGTCGTTGACTCCCCACACGTTCACGGCGTTGCCGAACTGGGCTTCTTTCGTTTCGTCATAGTCTTGACGGTCGAGCTTTTGGGCTGTGGCGTCCACCAGGTCAGCGGTGACGTTCTGGCGGGCGACGTAGTTCTGCACTCCGTCCAGCGAGGCGAGTTTTTTAATGTCGGCGGGCTTCACGTTTCCGGCGCCTCGCGGCGTGCCGGTGTTGAACTGGGGATTGTTTCCCAGCACAAATCCCTGTCCAGTTTTTGCATCGATTTCCGCCGCGGTGGCGTCAGTAGCGCGGGACACGGCATTAGCGGACATCAGCACCGTAGACATCGCCAGAAATATAGCGAAAATGATGATGGTTTTAATTCGTTTCCGGGCGACGTAACGCCAGGACCTTCCTACGAACGACAATAGATTCCCTCCTGTCGTGGTGTTTAGCGTAAGCATAGTGATTTTCTTTGCTCAGTAAGCATAAGCAACTGCGGCGGCACCCGCCCTCGTGGAGCCTCATACCAGGGTATTAACCCGTCGATTCGTCCTCAGACCAGAGCACCACTTTGCCGAGCTGAGTATCCATATTGCCTGAGGGTCGTTTTATTCCGAAACAATCATCATAACACGCAAAAAGACCTATTTTCCTGTAGATTTCCTCAAAATATCAGGGGAAATTGCCGGGAAGGCTAAAAGCCCAGGTAAATACCCGATGTATGGTGTGAATAGAGAAATAGCGCGTCCTGACGGTATGGATGAAGAATAAAGGCTTGAAAGCCGCTACGGAATCAGGGTGGGGACAATGATAAACCGGGTAATAGTGCAAAAAGCTCTGGCGATAATCGCCACTTTCGCCTTGCTGATAGGTACAGTACAGCTAGTTTCCATGATGGTGCGACCCACACCGGCCGATGCATCTACAAACACCCAGAACATTCCGCCGGACTACGGTCCCCTCGGCGACGCCGAAAATGATCCCTGGACCACGAACTTCCCACGCCCCGACAATGTCGAACATGCCCCCGAATTGACTAATAACCGCGTTGCTTTGGTGTTTAACTTCGAGCCGAGCTACGCCTGGGAAACCATGGGCGGAGCCTATTTCAGTTACAAAGACGGCAAACCCTACCGCAACTTTGATCAGTCCAATCAAATCATTCAGATGCTCAGCCACCTGCGGGGCGCTCCGGTCTCGGTCGGGGTCTACACTTTCCACCGGGCTCGTTCTGCTAACGGGGTATCCCCCAATAACACCCCGAACTTGAAAGCGACTTCCCTGGAGAACAAAGACGGTTTTGACAAGGTCGTCGCCAAGTTGCGTACCTTGGACGCCACCGATGGGGAAGGCTATCGGATGAAGGCTGAGGACGGCTCGAACTTCGAGTGGGGACTAAAGCAAATCCGCAACGATATGGATGCCTATGCGCAGGAATATCAAGCCAAGCACGGAACTGCGCCCTCCCAGCCCCTGTATAACAACATCATCGTGTTCACCACCGGACTGGGATATTGCTACGGCGATCCCAGCAATGAGAAATGCCGACCGGTGTTGGACAGGTTAAATGCCGAAAACGCCGCGTACGATGAAGCCAAAGCGATTGCCGACAAGGGCGCCCACGTGAACTTTTTAGCTATGGGACCGTCCTATTACAATGATGGCCGACGGAAAGACTTCCTCACCAAATTAGCTGGGAAAGCCGGCGGCAATATCACCGTCATCAAACATAATCTGAACGGCTACGGAACTAAAACCTCGAATACCCTGCTGAACTACGACTGGTATCACTTCCAGGACCCCCGGAATATGGACTCTGACTGGTACAACAAACCGACCAATAAGAAAGATGCTGCCCAGCGGGAAGCAATCCGAAAAGCCTGTAACCAATTTGACCCCTCTACCGGTCCGGAACCGACGGGCAATCCGTACGACTTAGCTGAACAACGCTGCAATCACGTGCGGGATGGAAAGTTTGCTGAAACCGTCGAGGACTACCTGTTTAGAGACAAAGGTCTGGAGATTACTGCGGATGCGGTGGATGAAAACTTGGTGTTCCAACACCCCATTGCGAACACCGACTTTGAAATCATCGGTGGCAGGAAACTGTCTACCGGCACGGACGGCATCGTTGAAAAACCCACCAGGGGTGAGCGCAGCCTGCAAATTGTGCCTCGACCAAATCAGGAAAAGTACGCCCTGACCCGCCTCCGGCTGCCGAATGACAAATACTCCCCGGAAAAACTGCCCCGAGAGGCTAACGCCCGGTGCGTAGGTTTCTCCAGCCGCAAAGATCCGTTTACTTTTGCCCCGGCAGATGCCACGGGTACAAATACCCGCGGCGGGATTTCCCTCGCGCAAGCCGACTTCGATAAGTACACCTATATTAAATGTGGGTTCTATCACCGCCTCCTGCAAGAATCCGTGCTGCGTAAATCCGTGAAAGTCAGCAATGAGCAAATCCGCTTTGACGTGCTGAAATCCAAGTTTAAAGTGGCGTGGAGTTGTAAGGATCCCTACGCTGTTACAGACCCCCAGCAGCCTTTTGTAAAAGATTCCAGAGAATTGGTGTTGGCAAAACAAAATACCAGCGGTCCCGACGTCACCCTGAACACTGAATATACTTTCCCCGATATACCCATCGGCACTAAGGGTCGGGATGACGTGCACCGTCTGCCGGTTGGCGCCACGTGCCAGGTGGACAGCTCCGTGAAGTATCCGCATCGCTGTTACGGCAGGGATCAGTCCGCTAGTTGCCCTGAG
The DNA here is from genome assembly GCF_000196535.1 of Mobiluncus curtisii ATCC 43063. Taxonomy (NCBI): domain Bacteria; kingdom Bacillati; phylum Actinomycetota; class Actinomycetes; order Actinomycetales; family Actinomycetaceae; genus Mobiluncus; species Mobiluncus curtisii. The sequence goes on from NC_014246.1 coordinate 116,924, forward strand.
CCGTGGAAAAAAGCCGACTGGGATAACCTGATGACCGTCCAGGATACCCTGGATCACTCGCAATACTTTGAGGTCAAAGAAACCAAACCTGTTGCCCCAGCCGCCAACGGCTACGACTACAGCTTTACCGCCTCCGGGGAGCAGTTGACCAAGCCGGAGTTCGCGGCTCCTACCGAGAAATCCATCTTGGAGTCACTAACCACTTTCACCTCGAAGAAAGCCTCGGTGAAGTTAAAGGTCGAGCTCACCAACAAAAGTAACGATCCCGCATTTTCGAGCCTAACTAAGCCAGGGAAAGTGCCGGTTTACTACAACTGCCGCTATATGGGTGACCCGACTCGCCCGCCGGAGATTCCCGAATCCGGCGCTGCCGCGATGCCCGGTTATGTGGAACTCGGCGCGGTAGATGTGCCTACCAACGATACTGATTACTACGAGCTGGGGATTAAACGTGACCCCACTACCCATGAGCCGATATTGGATAAAGCCGGTCACACCATTCCGACCTGGCCGGTCGGCACCCACTGCCTGTTCACTTCCCTGCCCCCGAAAGGCGCACCCGGAACCGCAACAACCCACCCGTGGAGCGTAGAGGGCTTTAACATCATCGACAGCTACTCCTCCAACGTGTGCGCCAGTGATTGGAAGGATAAGGGCACTGCGGAGAAAAAGTGTACCAATAACTATTTCTGGGTTCATTCCGGGGGACAGAAATCCATTACGCTCCAGCAGGACCTAGTACGGAAGAATGCGCAGATAACCTTCACCAAGACCGTGAGCGGGGACGCAGAATTGGTGGGGCGTGAACAAACATTTAAGGAAAACCTCAGCTGTACGCATAATGGCGCGAACATCCACACCGGTACCGCGAGCTTTATCGCACAAGCGGACGTGCCCGTCACGGTCACGGTTCCGGCAGCTGCCAAATGTAGCGTTACCGAAGAGAATTTGACCGGTGTGCCGAATGCCATCACCGTCACTAAACCGGGGCAAAAGACTTTCGGTCCGATTACGGATACAACCACTCCGGTTCCGGTTACGACCGATACCAAATTCACGTATAAAACTGTCAAGAAACAGATACAGCACGTTTCCAGCTTTGATACCACTGTCTCTGACCAGGACCTGCAAGATGCTTTGCAGAGTCTGACCAAGAAGGTTACTGCTACCTGCACGAAGCCGGGAGTCGCAAAGCCTGAGGTTATTGAAACGAGTATTAACGGTGACGGCACGGTCGATTTGGGAACCCTTCCCATAGGCACGACCTGTACCTATGCCACGGAGATACCGGGATTACCAGATTTGACGAAAGCGACCGGCGCAAACGGAGCCCCACGCTATCCTGACGCCAATCGGGTCATCACCTCTACCACGGTGGAATCCCCTAACGTGACTTTGGATGGGGCTCCCGCAAAAATTACCACCACTTATAAGCTGCAAACTGCTGGCAATATCACCTTGCACACCGAATCCGGGGACACCCTGCCCTACGCCTCCCTCAAGTCCGGACTGCCCGGAAACTACAACTACACCATTAACTGCGGGAATGGCGAAATAAATGTGACCTTGACTCGCGACGGTGGCGTCAAAGAACTATCCGGGAACACGCAGATTCCCGCAAACGCCCGGTGCACCCTGACCCAGATCACGAACGATGACCCGAGACTGACCCGGATTACCAAAATGACCCCCTCTAACGGCTACACCGTCAAGCATACGTCGAGCGATACCGGCAATCCCGTACTCACGTTTACTTCCCCCACTGCGAGCGGTAGCTTGAGTATCAACATTGTCAACAACTATGCGGTGGCATATACACAGCTGATGCTCTCGACCACCACGGACGTGAAAACTTCTGCCGATACCGACTCAGCAGCCAACATTAACGTACCTGCGAAGTGGAAGAAAGCCCTGTTCATCCACAAAACGGATACCGGAGCCACCACGGGCGACTACAAGGCTCGTGCCAAACTGGTGTGTACCAGCGGGTCGGACAAATACACCATCGCCGGCGACTTTACGGTGAATGAGGACGGCTGGCGACTGCCCAACCCGCTGACGGTGCCGGTGGGCTGGAGCTGCCAGATTGACCTCAAACAGCCACGGTTTAAGATTCCCGGCGCTGACCTGGTGGGTGCTGACGGCAAGGCACTCAACGCCGATGCCCCCTCGGGAGCCAACTTTACGTGGAACGCCGTGGGCGGTTCCGGAACAGATGCCACCCAGAGCGGTTTAACCGGCAAGGTGGTCACCCGAGCTGGAAGTGCTGCTGATGCCAACAGCCTGACACTGCATATCCCCTACCGGATGCAGCTGGGTTCGTTTAACCTTAAGAAAAAGGTCGGCGGCGAAGGCACGTCGATGATTCCGGGAAATCACCAGTTCAAGGTCGATTATTCCTGCACGCTAAACGGGGTAAAGATTCCGATACCCGCTGCCCGCACTATCAAGGGTAAGCAGGACGTTACTGCCACGTTAGGCAACGACCTCAACGACCGACTCGCGGATTTGGCAGACCAGCAGAGCATCAAGATGGGACGGTTCGAGCAAGGTGAATGGCACCCGATTGACGCCCTGCCCGCCGGTGCCGTCTGCGCGGTATCCGAAGATTCGACCGTAGCCGAGCGTCCGCACTCCAAGTGGGACAACTATTGGGAGCTGAATGAGGGGTTCCGTTCCCGCGAACCGATTGTGTCCAACTGCGAAACGAAAGGCACTGACCTGTGCAGCTACCAGACTGCCACTTCGAAAGCCATCGCCCTGGTGAAACTGCCACGCGACGCTGGAACCAAGAAAAACGAATTCTGGTCGGATAAAGACAATCCCGCCGGTTCCACCAACCCGATCGTGCCCAAGATACTGCCGGAAAACTTTGCGGGCACGATGGTGCCGTGGAACAACTACACGTTTGAAAAGACCCGCGTAAAGGTAAATCTAAAGATAGACGGTAACGGGAAACGCCTGGGCGAGGGCAAAGCAGTCTCCTTGCGTTTGTACTGCAAACCACCCACCCTGGTGGCGAACGGAGTCACGATTCCAAACGCCGGTAACGCTGCCGCTATCTATAACACCACGCTGAAACTAACCCCCAGTAAGGCTGACCCCTACACGGCTACCGCCGTGTCGGACGTGTTCGTGCCGGTGGACTATAACTGTGTGCTGGCAGAAATCCGACCGGAGTCCTATGACGCTACGGTGGACTACCAGCTGCACCGAGTGAGTTCGGATACCTCCACCAGTTTGACCGATGATATTCCCGCTGATGCCACCGACCCCCTGGCGACCCTGAAAGATCATTTAGCGACCCTATTTGGGGACATTGATGTCAACGGTGGTACCGCAGACGGCGTAACATACGCGGCGGATGAAAACCTGGTGCCGGCACAAAACGAAGGCATTCTCAAGGGCTTCCGGGTACATCCCGACTACGTTTCGGCACAGGGAGGCGAGCAAAAGTACACGGTTTTCGACCTCACCAACACCTACATCCGTCCCGAAGCAAACCTGAGGGTCACTGCCCTGGTGGACACGACGACGCCAAGCACCACGTACCAAGAAAACGTCGGTTCGAAGCTCACCATTGCGGGATACCAGGTCAACTACACCTGCACCGATGCTTACCTGCGGAATCCGGCTCAGCCGCCCGCCACCGAGGACACCCCGGTGACATACACCGGCACCGTGAACGTGGACAGTTCCGGTCACGCTGTTCAGGTCCAGCGGAATGCTGAGACAGAGGGGATTCTGCCTGCCACGGCTACCTGCGCTTTCACGCTGAAAAACGCCGACACTACCGACCCGATAGCCAACTACCCGACTTTACGTCACCGGCTGGGCGCAGACTGGCGCGAAGACACTGTGACCAGTGACCCGACACCCAGCACGAAGAAAGTCTCGGCGGAACAATTCCAGTCCGAATACATGGACGATAAATACCCCTGCCCAACTGAAACTGACCCGGATCAGCAATGCTCGACCCAGAAATCTGATTTGACCCAGTATCAGCACGCGAAAGGCGTGACCCTCGATCCGACGGGCAAGAATCAGACCACCATCACTTTTACGAACACCTACCTGGTGCAAAAGGCCGATATTGGGGTCGTGGCGTATCCGCAAGGCGACCGCGCTGAGCGGCTGCTGGCAAAGGACACGACAAAGTACCCCTATACCTACCGCTGTACCTATCCGACGCTGCCGGTCACGTATCCAGAAACGGGAAGTCTGCAGTATGAATACACCAGCGCCTCCCCCGTCGCGGTAGGCGACGCCAAGGCTGCCCAGTTGGCTCGCGCAATCGTGCCAGTAGACACCAAATGCACCATTGTCCCCCAACCGCCCTCGGCAGATTTGAGCAGCCTGACAAATAAGGGTCTGACACACCTGACCTCGCTGATGACACCGCCACGGGAACAGCTGCTAGACCCTGCCACCGGAACGCCCCGCACCGCACCGAAGTTTAGTGACGTGCTCACCGCCGAAGGCAACGTGGAATGGTCGGCAGCTAACCGCGCGGAGGTACCCTCGGCGGGTTTCCCGATGAATGCTGGCGACGACCCGCGCGTGGTGCTGCACACGATTTATCGAGACAAGGCAAAAGTCCAGGTCCGCAAGGTGGATAAGGATTTCCAGACAGCAATCGATACCGGGGCTAAGTTCAAGATTTACCCCGTCGACACGAACGGTCAGCCAGATTTAAATCAAGGCATCGAGGTAAGCGCGCAAACGGACGTGAACGGCAACACAATACCCGGCGTATTCACGGCCACGCTGGCACCCGGCGGGTATGCGCTGGAGGAAACCAAGTCCGGGATGGGCGAAATGCTGCCGACCTATTGGAATTTCACGGTCAGTCCTCAGAATCACCTCGATAGCAACCGGAAATTCGACCCGTACACCGACTTTGGTCAGGACCTCGAGGTCAAATTGGCAGGCTATGTCTCCCACACCGGGATGGTAGCCGTGCGGACCCCCGCAAACGATACCCAGCCGTGGTCTATTGATGTGGCGGAGGTTTCCTCCGGATATTTGCCCAAGACCGGTGGGGCACGTCTCTGGATTGAGCTGACGGGACTGCTGATTCTGGCAGGTGGGCTCGCCCTGACTTACCGACGCAAGACTTTACTCAAAGAAAACCATTAATAAACACAGGAAGATGAGGTTAGTTAATATGAAATCCATAGGAATACCCATTTGGCGTCGCACTGTGGCGATTTTTGCCACCGGAGCGGTCGCCCTGCTGGGGGCTGCGGGAATGCTCAACGCGCCGGTCGCCTCCGCCGCAGCGATTAACGGTAACGCTACCGGCTCAATCACGGTGCACGCTCTGACTATGCCCACCGGCGGTCGGACGGCAACCCCCACTGGTATGGAAACGACTCCGTTACCGGCAGGTGCAACGGCAATCGAAAACGCCACCTTTAAACTCGAGAAATCCAACATTGACATCACCACCAATGCTGGATATTCGAGTGCCCTCGGATTGACAGCAAAAAATTTCGGCGCCCTGGATCCGACCTTCGCGGCACAAACCGGCAAGACTACAACAGACGGTACCCATAAATTCCAGGGTCTAAAGCCGGGCGTGTATCGACTCACGCAGACTGCTGCCCCGGAGGGGAAAACCCTGATGGCTCCGGCGGTCGTGTTTGTCCCCATGACGGATCCAGCCAACACTGCCAACTGGGTGTATGACATCCATGTCTATCCCAAGAATGGGGATGCCAGCAAGATTAAAAAGACGGACATTACTCCGGCAGGTACTCCTATCACGGTCGGTTCCACAATGACTTGGCAAATGGACGTGCCGATTCCAGATATCGACACCAACGACACCTTCGCGACGTTTAAGGTGCAGGATTTGCCGACCAATATGAAAGCTACAATCGTCTCCTCCGTTACCATCGACCCCGAACACGCGAATACCGGTTTGACTGCTGGCAATGCCAATGACTACACCGTGGCTACTGACTCACCGACCGCTAACCAGCTGGAGGTCACCTTTACCGCTAATGGTCTAACTAAAATTAACGCTGCCAAGGGCAAAACCATGCGTTTGATTGTCAAAACCGAAGTGTTGAACTCGGTCAATACTACCGACGGGGTCACCAACGCCGCGAAGGCTATCTACACCACGGCAAACGGCGGCGGCGGCGAAACGACTATTGTGTCCGATCCGGATAACCCTGCCAAGACCACTTTCGGCAAGCTAAAGATTTTGAACGAAAACGCTACCGGCACCAAACTTTCCGGAGCGAAGTTTAAAATCTACCAGTGCGCGGGCGACCCGTTGGGCACCAAAACGACCGGGAACGCGCTGACCATCGGCGCCAACAGTGAGTTCGAGATTACCGATGCCGCTAACGGTGTGATCGTCGGTCCGCTGGGCGCCACTGAGGGAGAGCTCTGCCTGGTCCAGACCAAGGCACCCGATGGCTACCAGCAGCTGGCTGGTCCACAAAAGTTCGAATTCACTAAGGCGAAGATTACCGGCGCCGCTGGCAACACCTTAGAGGTGACGGTAAAGAACACCTCCACCAGCTCCATTACCGGTTTGCTGCCAAATACCGGTGGCAAGGGCATCATCCTGTTCGTCATCGTCGGTTTGGTGCTGTTGGGTGGAGCTGCCGTCTATATGCGTCGCCAGCGCTCCTAAGCGCGCTCACCCGCAGTACCGGGATTAAACTCAACTAGCCGAAAGGAGGGGTAAACGTGAGCGGAAAGAACACTGTAGTGTTGGCGCCACGCTCGGTCGCGAACGCACCAAAACATATCAACGTCGTCCACTCACGCCCCCGCCTGTGGATTCCTGTGCTGTTGACCATCATCGGGATAGGGGTACTGCTCTACCCGGTGGTGGCAACAAACTTCAACAATTATGTGCAGCACCGCCACACCCTGACCTACAGCGAACAAATCGAACAGAGCCGACCCGAGGTACTGGACGAAATGCTCGCGAAAGCCGAGGAATACAACCGAAGCATCCCCGGCACCCCCGTGCTGGACCCGTGGATGGCGCGCGTGTCCAAGAACAACTATCCCTATCAGGGGTATCTGCACCAGCTGGACCTGCTGCCCGAGATGGGACGCCTGATTATCCCCAAAGCGCGGGTCGACCTGCCGATTTATCACGGTTCCGAAGTGGAGACTCTGGAGCGCGGGATTGGTCACCTCTACGGTTCGTCCCTGCCGGTGGGCGGAAATGACACCCACGCCGTGTTGACCGGACACACCGGACTGCCCACCGCGACCCTGCTGGACCACCTGGTAGACGTGGAAAAAGGCGATTTGATGTTCCTGGACGTGATGGGACGCAAGATGGCTTACCGGGTTTACGACATCCGCGTGGTGAAACCCGACGAAATAAAGACCCTCAAAGTCCAGGGCGGACGCGACCTGCTGACGGTCTTGACCTGCACCCCTTATGGAATCAACTCCCACCGCCTGCTGGTCACCGGGGAACGCACCACCCTGCCCCCCGAGGACTTCCCCGCGGTGCAGGCTCCGCTGCAGACCTTGTCTTGGTGGATGTGGGTGCTGGTCGCTATCGCCACCGCGGCAGGAGTGCTGGCAATAGTGTGGGTGTGGGGGCAACTACGTCGGCGAAGAAACGAAAACTTTAAAGGTGACGCACCGCGTGAAACCGAAAAAACCAGGGAGATGAAGTCATGGAAACGAAACTGAAAATGCGCCTGACCGCGCTGGGGGCAGGATTTGCGCTGGCTCTCAGCCTGGGTGCCGTGCCCGCCCTGGCCAGCAACGAAGAGGACCACATTCATGCCGTCACCGGCACCACCACCGGGTTGAACGTAAACGCCATTGCTGGCTCCCAGACCGGCACTATTGAAGTGCATCTGACCCGCAAGAACCCCAATGATGACCCGAAAAACCCGACCGTACCCAACGGGTCCACCGCAAACTACACGGTAAAAATTTCGAAAGTAAAAGACGTCGCCACCACCGGGACAGGCGTGGATTACCGCAAGTTGGCACAGCTGACTGTCACCCAAGCGCGCAAAAAAGGCTTGGAAAGCCCCCAAACCGGCACCACGAACTACGCCGGTGTGGTGGAGTTTAAGAACTTAGCACTGGGCGTGTACCTCATCGAGTCCACCCCACCAAACACACCTAACACGAACTTCCTGAAGTTCTGCCCCTCCCTGGTGACTCTACCCTACGGCGACACGTCGTCTGGCAGCCCCAAATGGAGTTACGGACTGGGACTGGTGCCAAAACCGGTAGCGACCGCAGCGCCTCAGCCCGGAGGCGGCACTGGCGGTGGCGGAGGTACGCCTGGATTCGCTCCCACGCCCAGCCAGAGCGCCACCCCCAGTCAGAGCCCGAAACCCAGCGTTAGCCCGGTTCCCTCCCCCAGCAATACCCCGCTGCCAAAGCTGCCGAAAGGGGTCGACCCGAACCGAGTCACCGACCCTTATGACATCCCCGGCTGGATTTACGACCCAAAGACGAACACCTACATTCCCAACCCGGACGACCCGCGGGTGGCTGGCACTTGGGAAGAATGGGGTCTGACCCCGCCCAGTCAGTCGCTGCCCGGCAAAGTCGCCGGTGCGCTGGCAAAGACTGGGGTGCAGATAGCCGGAGCCATGACGCTCAGCGCCGGGCTGATTGTGGTGGGGCTGGTGCTGATGCGCCGGCGCTCTAACTCAAGCGAGCCTGCAGGTTCTGATCCAGGACGTTCATGAATTCGTCGCTGGTCAACCACGGGGTATCCCCGCCGACCAGCAGCGCCAAGTCTTTGGTCATCTGACCGCCCTCGACAGTTTTTACGATGACGTCCTCGAGGGTCTCGGCGAACTCAATGACCGCCGGGGTGTTATCGAGCTTGCCGCGATGCGCCAGCCCGCGCGTCCAGGCATAGATGGAAGCAATCGGATTCGTAGAGGTCTGTTCCCCCCGCTGCCAAGCCCGATAGTGGCGCGTCACCGTGCCGTGCGCTGCCTCTGCCTCAACGGTGCGCCCATCCGGGGTCATCAGCACAGAAGTCATCAACCCCAGCGAGCCGAAGCCCTGCGCCACCGTGTCGGATTGGACGTCGCCGTCATAGTTCTTGCACGCCCACAGGTAGCCGCCGTGCCACTTGAGAGAACTGGCGACCATGTCATCAATCAAACGATGCTCATAGAGCAAACCGGCAGATTCAAACTTGGCTTTAAATTCGGATTCATAGACTTCGGCAAAAATGTCTTTGAACGCCCCGTCGTAGGCTTTCAAAATTGTGTTCTTGGTCGAGAGATACACCGGGTATTTCCGTGCCAGGGCATAGTTAAAGCAGGCATGGGCGAAATCGCGGATGGAGTCGTTAAAGTTGTACATGCCCATGGCGACACCGCCCGCCTCGGGCATGTGAATAATCTCGTGCTCGATGGGCTTGCTGCCGTCGTCAGGCACCCAGCTCAACATAATCTTGCCAGCACCGGGAACCTTAAAGTCCGTCGCCTTGTACTGGTCACCAAACGCATGCCGCGCCACCACAATCGGCTTGTCCCACCCCTTGACCAAACGCGGCACGTTTTGCATGATGATTGGCTCACGGAAGATGACCCCACCCAAAATGTTGCGGATAGTGCCGTTGGGGGACTTCCACATTTTCTTTAGCCCGAACTCCTCTACGCGGGCTTCATCAGGGGTGATGGTGGCGCATTTCACGCCCACCCCGTACTTCTTAATGGCGTTGGCGGAATCAATCGTGACCTGGTCCTCAGTCCGGTCGCGATTTTCGATACCCAAGTCGTAGTACTTCAGGTCCACGTCCAGGTAAGGCAAGATGAGTTTTTCGCGAATTTGTTGCCAAATAATGCGGGTCATCTCATCGCCATCGAGTTCGACCACCGGATTTTCCACTTTGATTTTCGCCATTTTTACTCCTTGTAGAGGTCAATTTTCCGGGCTTGGCGCCACTATCGAAATTTTACTCGATATCGAGATAAATTTCCAGGAAATTGCCCCCCAGGGTGGGAGCACCGGGTTCGATTCGGCAGTCTTACTTCACCAGTTTATCGGCGTAAAGTTCCTCGATTTCGGCAGCAAAAGCCTCGGCGACCTGCTTGCGCTTGACTTTCATCGACGGGGTCAGCAGACCGTTTTCGACGGTAAAGGCGGTCGGCAAGACCTTGAACTTACGGATGGACTCGGCGCGAGACACCCGAGCGTTTACCCGTTCCACCGCTCGTGAAATTGCCTGCAACACCTGGGGATTCTTGGAAGCAGTCAGCGGGTCCATCGTAGGCATACCGTGGTTCTTTAGCCAGGTCGGCAACATATCCGCATCCAGAGTAATCAGGGCAGACACGAACGGCATTCCCTCGCCTACCACCACTACTTCGTTAATCAAGGCATACTGGCGCAGCGGGTCTTCCAACACGGAAGGCGCCACGTTCTTTCCCCCGGCGGTGACGATAATGTCCTTGGCGCGCCCGGTGATCCGGACGAAGCCATCCTGGTCGATAGTCGCCAAGTCACCGGTCTTAAACCAGCCGTTTTCAAAAGCTGCCGCAGTTTGTTCTGGATTGTTATGGTAGCGATGGAAAATCGCGGGACTCTTTGCCAGCAGCTCTCCGGTGGGAGAAATTTTCAGGTCAGTAGCGGCAACGGCGGGACCAACCGTGCCAATGCGGTTGGTCCTTAGGTTGTTAAAGCACAGGGGCGCACAGGTCTCGGTCAAGCCGTAGCCTTCCAGCACCGGCATTCCGATGCCGCGGAAGAAATGCCCCAGTTCTTCGCTCAACGGCGCTCCGCCACAAATCACGAACTTGAGGTTTGGACCAAACAGAGACAAAATCCGGCGGTAAACCAGTTGGCAATAGACCAGACGTTTCGCCCGCAGCCGCCGGTTGGGTCCCTCGGGGGTATCCAAAGCGCGCGAATACGCCTCGGCGACTTTCACCGACCGTGAGAACAAGATTCGCGAAATCCGGTGCGCTCGGGCTTGAACCTGAGCCGTGTTGTAGATCTTTTCCAGTACCCGGGGCACCACCATCGCATAAGACGGGGCGAATTCTTGCAGATCCGTAATCAGGTTGCGGATATTGGGAGCATGCCCCAGGGTGCCCGCGCCCCAAAGCTGGAGGAACTGCAGATACTGAGCCAAAACGTGCGCCAAAGGCAAGAACACCAGCAGCCGAGAGGACGGATACCCTGCGACTTCCGGCATCCACCTCATGCCGTTCGCCAGCAACTCAATCCAGTTCCCGTGCGTCAGCTCCACACCTTTGGGCTTTCCGGCAGTCCCGGACGTATAAATAATCGTGGCAATATCGTCGATAGTCACCGCGCGGGAAAGCTCGTCAACCTGAAAATCGGGAACGTCCATCCCGGCTTTCTTAATCCTGACCACCGCGGAATCTTCCAGGCACAACACGTGTTTCAAGCTGCGACCGCAATCCCGTTTCGAGCTGACCAGCTCACGCATTGCGTTCGTTTCGCACACCACCAATGCCGGGTCAGCGTCCTCCAGAATCCACGCGATTTGTTCCGCGGAATCCGTCTCATAGATGGGAACCACCACCAGTCCGGCGCAAAATCCCGCGTATTCCAACAGCATCCAGTCATACGAGGTGTGCCCCATGATAGAGAACCGATCTCCGGGTTGTAAGCCCATCCCAATCAAGCCGCGCGCGACCGAGTGAACATCTTCGTTAAACTCCACTGCCGTCATCGAACGCCACCCGCCGAGCTCGGTCTTTCGATCCAGCAGTTTCGCGTTGGGCAGGCGACGCACCCGGTCTGCCAGCGTCCAAGGCAAAGTTTGATGCTGTTCAGCGGTAAACAATCGGGGGCAATGCCAGAATCGCTCCCCGTCTATTTCCACCCAGCCAGGCTTATCCATCGGGTTCTGTGCATCGGTGGAAATCTCGTCTCGATTGTTACGTTTTTCATCAGCCATAGGGTTAGCTTACCAACTTTCTGAAATATCCTGCCATTGAGTCATCGCAGTTCACCCTGGTAATACCAGCATCACCAAGGTAATTCCTGTCGCCGCCGCGACCAACATCGTCACGTCAAATATGGTCCCGCGCGCCCGAGTCCACGCGTGGCGGTTGGTCAGGCGAAACACTGCCAGTGCCAATAAAACCACCACTAAACCCCAAACTGCCGCTTGCCACCATCCAATCACGGAACACACCAACAGAGCCACTACCGCTGCCCCCAACAGCAGCACCTGAACCCGGCTGGGGGCATCAAACGGATGCGGAGCCGAGTCAGGCACCAAAGTGGGCTGATCAGGCGTCACGGAGTCCAACGCCTGCCAGTCCGGCGCGGCAGGTTCGGGAGCTTGCGGGTTTGGCGTGTTCAAAAGGTTCCCTTGACGTTTTCTGAAGTCGGTTACGGTTTCGAAGTCACGGCGGGACCAGCCATCGCCAGATTACCGGTCCCGCCAGCACGTCTAGTGGAAGAAGTGACGCACCCCGGTGGTAAACATCGCGACCCCGGCCTTTTCACACACGTCGATAGTTTCCTGGTCGCGGATAGAACCGCCGGGCTGCACGATAGCTTTCACACCTGCGTTGATGAGAATCTGTGGCCCATCGGCAAACGGGAAGAACGCATCGGACGCCGCGACAGCGCCCCGAGCTCGCTCGGGCGGAGCAGCCACTGCCAAGTCTTCAGCCCGCGCTCCCCCGGCGGTATCGCTCTGGCTCGCGGCGGCGTCTCCAGTCTCCCGTCCACCCAGGGTGTTGGCGCGTTCCACCGCCAGTTTGCAGGAATCCACCCGGTTGACCTGACCCATGCCGATACCAACCGTCGCACCGTCATGTGCCAAGAGAATAGCGTTAGACTTCGTGGCGCGGATAGTCTGCCAAGCAAACTCCAGGTCACGCAGGGTCGCTTCGTCAACGTCAGGACCGCACACTTTGGTCCATCCGCTGGAGCAATCCCCTGACTCCGCCACATCATCACGCTGCTGCGCCAGGTATCCCCCGCTGATTTGACGCACTTCCAGCGCCCCTCGGGCTGGCGGGGTAACGCGTAACACGCGCAGATTTTTCTTGGATGCCAGGGCTTTCACCGCTCCTGGCTCATAGGCGGGAGCCAGCACCACTTCGGTGAAAATCGGGGCAATCTGTTTCGCCAGTTCCACCGTCACCGGACGGTTTACCGCAATCACCCCACCGAAAGCACTGACCGGATCGCAGGCGTGAGCTTTACGATGCGCGGTCGCGACGTCAGCGGCTACCGCAATCCCGCACGGATTGGCGTGTTTGATAATCGCCACACAGGGCTCAGCGTGGTCATAAGCTGCCCGAATCGCCGCGTCCCCGTCCGTGTAGTTGTTAAACGACATTTCCTTGCCATGCAGCTGAATCGCGTTGGCGATGCCGGGAGCCGGCTTGGAGTGGGGGTCCGAACCTGCCCGGTCGCAAGCCTCAATATCATCCAGCTCGGGGTAATGCGTGCAAGCGGGACAGTTGCATTCTCCCTGTGCATTTTCTTCCATCTGGTCCGCAGTCTGTTCCAAATCAACGTAGAGCGCCGCGGACTGATGGGGGTTTTCGCCATAGCGCAGGGAGGCAATCCGGTCCCCGGAAAGTTCCACCCATTCCGGCATCGCAGAATCCTCATCCGACTCGTCTGCCGAGTCCAGCTCCCCGACGTTCTCCATCGCGAAACGAGTCATCTGGTCATCAAGCCAAGTGGCGATAGCAGCATCATATTCAGCGGTATGCGCGAAAGCTTGCGACGCCAAGAGCCTGCGTTCGTGCAGGTCAAAGCCACCTGCCTGGACCGCTTCGATAACGGCGTCATAAGTGTAGGGCGACACCACGACCGCCACTGAAGGGTGGTTCTTGGCGGCGGCACGCACCATGGAAGGCCCGCCGATGTCGATTTGTTCCACGCAGGCATCGAAGTCAGCGCCGCTGGCTACCGTATCCTCAAAGGGGTAAAGGTTGCACACCACCAGGTCAATCGGCTCGACCTGCAAATCTTGCAACTGCTTGACGTGGTCAGGTTTGCGCCGATCCGCGAGGATACCGGCGTGGATGTGCGGGTGCAGAGTCTTAACCCGACCTTCCAAGCATTCCGGAAAACCCGTCACATCCTCTACCGGGGTAACTGGCAGACCCGCGGCTGCAATCTTTTTTGCGGTGGAGCCGGTGGAAATGATTTGCACGCCAGCTTCGACCAGAGCCTGTGCCAGCTGTTCCAGTCCGGTTTTGTCCCACACGCTAATCAAAGCCCGTTTGACAGGAATCTGAGTATCCTTGTTCCGATTTGTCGTTTCCGCCACCTTGTCTTGCCTTCCTTAATTTGGATTATTGCTTTTTTCTAAAAATCAACAGTTAATTGGGCGTTTTCGGCTCTTGAACGCAATCCCGTCGCCAGAAACCCGCGGTTTAATCCTAGTCACTTTCAAAACCGGCACGAACTTCGTCAATCCACCAGCCGTGCTGCACCATCCGCCCCACGCTGGCGACCAGCTGAGCACGTTCGGCAACTTTGATTCTCTCGGTCAAGGTTTCCAGGTCGTCATCACCATGGACGGGAACCGCCACCTGAGCCAGAATCGGACCGGTGTCCATACCTGGATCAACGATAAACAGCGTCGCCCCCGCCAGCTTCACACCGGCTCGCAGAGCATCGCGCGGACCGTGGATGCCCACGAAAGAAGGCAGCAGTGAATTGTGGGTGTTGACCACGCGGGAAGGCCACTGGGCTAAGAATTTCGGACCTAAAATTTTCAGGAATCCGGCACTGACGATTAAGTCCGGCTCCCAGGATTGCACCGCTGCCGTGAAAGCGACATCCCAGGATTCCCGGTCAGGAAAGTCCCCCAAACAGACCGTAGCGGTGGGAATTCCTCGTGATTGTGCCCAGCGCAGTCCCTCAGCAGTGTCCCGGTCAGAGACAACCCCGACTATTTCCGCACCGTAAGCCGCGTTAGTGGTCGCCGTATAGAGCGCCTGCAGATTAGTGCCGACTCCGGAAATCAGCACCACCAAACGGGTGGGGCGATCATCGGGCAGCGTAAAGACTCGCTTCGTCATAAGTCGATTCTAGCAGTGGGCAGAGCCTGCGGATTCTTGCCCGAGACTCGCACCGCGAAGCGCCGAGTGGCTTCGCGTGTCCAGGGGTGGTTCAGCAGGGCAGTCACCACAAAAGGTACCCCCCAAGCCAGCACTCCCGCATAGAGGGTCGAGCCGAGGGGACCCACGTTGACCAAGCGACCCGGACCTAGTGAACCGCTAACGAACCACACGATGAGCAGCCCTCCCAGCAGCAATCCTGCCAGAAACAAGGCGAGGGACAACGCGGTGTCAGCCAGTTCGAGCTGGTGACGTCCACCCAGGTAGAGCCCCAAACCAATGGCTAACAACACCGGAAAGATTAGAGGCCACCACCCTACCGGTCCGTCCGGGAGCCACGCCAGCACGGGTACCGGGGGCAAGTCTCCCCCAATGACCTGACCAGGAGAAAACACTGTCCCCTGCCCCAAGGTAATCCCCGGACCGGTAATCCACGCTGCTCCCCACACCAGCAAGGTCGGCAGGTATGCCAGGATAGCCAAGACCATCGCGACAGAACCCAAAGCGTCCGGCTTGAGACCAATCCAGATAGTGCGCATCTGCTCCCAGCCGGTAAACATACCCGCTACCAGGAAAATCGCGGAGAGAACCATGCCCCCTCGAGCCAACACGCGCAGGCAGCGACCTGCCAGACTCAGCCAAGGCCACGGCTCGCCTTCAGGGAAAAACGCGGTCAGATTCCACCAGGTCTGATGCCTGGCGACGGCAAAGAACACCACTGCAGCAAAGCACAGCGAAAAAATGACCGCACGCCACACCACCAGGGAAATCGCGGCAAAACACAAACACCCCCAGCAGGGAATCAGGAAAGCCGCCAGCCCCCAACCCAAAGCCGCGGGATTCGACGGTTTCGCCGTCCGCAAACTCGCTGCCAACAGCAACCCCATCAGCAAGGTGAACCCCCACGGGGTGAGGGAAAACCGCATAGTTTCGCTGGAAAACTCAGCGCGGAACGCAACCGCGAAAATAGCGTTACCCACCGCCAGCGCATCACTCCACTTCGTGCCTTTTTCCGAAGGAGTAGTGGCAGAAGGCGTCCACACCGCAATCGCCAACAGCACCAGCACCGCCCAGCTAATCGCCCACGCCTGAAACCCCAACCACAGTGAGCGCCAAGTTCCGGCAGGGAACAGTTCGGCGCGGGTTGGTTTGTGGAAAACCGCACGGAATGCCGAGCGGAAGTCGGGATGGCGGAAAGATTCTGCCGTGTTCAACCCCGCAGTGCCGGTTGCGGGTGCCGGCAAACCGGAACCTACCTCGCTGGAATCGACCGGCAGGGTTTGTCCTTCCGGAGCAGTGTTGACGCGACGCTGGCGCCTCCCCGGTCGAGTCGGGGGACGTTGACCGGGACGGTTAGACCGTGCGTCCATAACTCTCCTCCCTGGCGCATTGAGCGCGCCTCGTCCCACCTAAGTATAAGAAACCCTCGGAACTGCGCCGACTTGCCACACCGGTACTCCCCGCCGCGACACCCTTGTGACTCGACCCAATACCCTCGTGAACAGGCAAAAGGGCGCGACCGAAATCAGTTCCGACCGCGCCCCCCTAAAAAAGCTAGGGCAGTCCTATTTGCTCTGCATGATTTCGCGGGCGATGCGCGCGGTTTCGCTCGGAGTCTTACCGACGCGCACCCCCACCGCCTCAAGCGCTTCTTTCTTGGCAGCCGCAGTCCCGGAAGAACCGGAGACGATAGCGCCGGCGTGACCCATAGTCTTGCCTTCGGGCGCGGTGAAGCCCGCTACGTAACCCACCACAGGCTTGGTGACGTGCTCTTTGATGTAGGCGGCTGCGCGCTCCTCTGCGTCACCGCCGATTTCGCCAATCATTACGATGAGCTCAGTTTCGGGATCCTGTTCGAAAGCCTCGAGGGCGTCGATGTGGGTCGTGCCGATTATGGGGTCCCCACCGATACCGATGCAGGTGGTGAAGCCCAAATCGCGCAGTTCATACATCATCTGGTAGGTCAGGGTGCCGGACTTGGACACCAAGCCGAGCTTGCCACGCGGGGTAATGTCGCCGGGAGTGATGCCCACGTTGGACTTGCCGGGGCTGATGATACCGGGGCAGTTCGGACCAATCATGCGCACCCCGTGAGACTTTGCGTAGGCAAAAGCGGCGTTCGTGTCCTGGACGGGAATATGCTCGGTGATGACCACCACCAGCTCCATGCCCGCATCTACCGCCTCAATGATGGCGCCTTTTGCCCCGGCGGGGGGCACAAAAATAACCGAAGTGTTTGCGCCGGTCGCTGCCTTGGCGTCGGCGACCGTACCATACACCGGAACGCTGACGGTACCGCCCTGGACCGAGTCAACCAACGGACCGTAGGGAACGACGTCGAATTCGACGGTGGTTCCGGCCTTTTTCGGGTTCGTGCCGGCGACCACTTTGGTGCCGTAGGCGAGCATTCGGGTCGTGTGCTTGCGACCTTCCGAACCGGTCATGCCCTGGACAATTACTTTGGAGTTTTCATCAAGAAAAATCGACATGGTGGTGCTTCTCCTTTACTTCGCTGCTAGCTGCGCAGCCTTGTCGGCGGCTTCGTCCATCGTTTCCATCATGGTGACCAAGGGGTGATTGGCAGCTTTTAGAATTGCGCGCCCCTCCTCGACCTTGTTGCCGTCCAAGCGCACCACCAGGGGTTTCGTCGCCTGGTCGCCGAGAATCTGGAGCGCACCGATGATGCCGTTGGCGACCTCATCGCAGGCGGTGATACCGCCAAACACGTTGACGAAACAGGATTTCACCTGCGGGTCGGTCAGAATTACATCCAGCCCCTTCGCCATGACCTCAGCCGAAGCGCCGCCGCCGATGTCCAGGAAGTTCGCCGGCTTCGTCCCGTACTTTTCACCGGCGTACGCCACCACATCCAGGGTAGACATGACCAGACCAGCACCGTTACCAATAATGCCGACCTGTCCCTCCAGGCGCACGTAGTTCAACCCGGCCTCCTGAGCCTTGAGTTCGCGCTCGTCAGCCGCCCGCTGGTCGACCAGTTCGGCGTGTTCGGAGTGACGGTACCGGGCGTTGTCGTCCAAAGTGACTTTGCCATCCAGAGCGATAATGTCGCCCTGGGGCGTCGCCACCAGCGGGTTCACTTCCACCAGGGTGGCGTCCTCACCGGTGTAGACATCCCACAGTTTCAGGAAAACCGGCACGACTTTGGCAGCAGTTTCTGGATCAAACCCGGCTTCGTCGGCAATCTGACGCGCCACGGTCACGTCCATGCCGGAAGCAGGAATCGGGACTTTTGCCAGCGCTTCGGGCTTTTCCTTGGCAAGCTGCTCGATTTCCATGCCACCTTCGACCGAGCACATCGCCAGGTTCTGGCGGTTCGCACGGTCCAGCAGAATCGAGAAATAGAACTCTCGGTCGATGTCGGCGCCAGCCACCACCATCACGCGATAAACCGTATGACCCTTGATGTTCATACCCAAAATCGCCTGGGCGTTGGCTGCGGCCTCCTCTACGCTGCGAGCCAGCTTTACGCCACCCGCCTTACCGCGACCGCCCGTCTTAACCTGGGCTTTTACCACTGCCAGCGGAACCTCCAAGGCGGTGAAAGCAGCCTTGGCCTCCTCCACAGTGCTTGCGACTTTACCCGGCAAAACCGGAACTCCGTGTTTATTAAACAGGTCACGCGCCTGGTACTCGTAGAGGTCCACGCTGTTCCTTTCGGTCTAGAAATTATGTCTCGACATCGAGATATTTCTAGTGTATCGAAAAATATCAGATTTTCCACTCCGATAATTACCGCCCCGTCCTGCAATTTCCGTCTATGCTGGAGGTATATCTCTGTAGGGCGTTAGCGTAGCAAAGGAGCGTCGCCATGCAAAACCACGATAACCCGGACAAGCTCTCGACGGCTAAACCGGAACCACCTCTCAAAGTTCCCAATAAAATCTATGAAACTGAGCTGTACCGCCTACAAACTGAACTGGCAAAGCTACAGCGATGGGTGAAACAAACCGGAGCTCGCATCGTGGTCATCTTCGAAGGTCGCGACGCTGCCGGAAAAGGCGGCACCATCAAACGCCTGACCGAGTACCTTTCCCCGCGTGTCGCCCGAGTCGTGGCGCTGCCCACTCCTACGGAACGCGAAAAAACCCAGTGGTATTTCCAGCGCTACATTTCTCACCTGCCTGCCGCCGGAGAAATCGTAATTTTTGACCGCTCGTGGTACAACCGTGCCGGAGTCGAAAAGGTCATGGGCTTCGCCACCCCCATTCAGGTGCAAAAGTTTATGCAGCAGTGCCCGACCTTTGAACGGATGCTGGTCGAGGACGGTATCATGCTGCGCAAATACTGGTTCTCGGTATCCGACAAAGTGCAGTACGAGCGGTTTTCCCGGCGTTTACACGATCCCTTGCGCCAGTGGAAACTCTCGCCCATGGACTTGGAGTCCATCACCCGGTGGGAGGACTATTCACGAGCAAAAGACGAAATGCTGGTGCATACCGACACGACGGAATGCCCTTGGTATCAGGTCTCCTCTGACTCCAAGAAAGCCGCCCGGCTGAATATGATTGCCCACTTCCTGTCCACTATTCCCTATACGGACCTGCCCAGCGATACTGCCCCCATTACCTTGCCCGCACGTCCACCCTCGAGCGGATACGTGCGCACGTCGTTTGAGACGGTACGTTCGGCGCCCAATCATGCCGCCGAGGTGGTGGCACGTGCCAAATCCGGCAAAATCCCATTCGTGACGTTGGACGCCTTGCCGGAAGGGACAGAACCGCCGACCGCGGGCAATCCCGCGCAGGGAGTCAATAACAAACCCAAAAAGAAGAAAAAGAAAAAGAAAAAGTAGCTGAACTTTACGGCAGACCGGCACCCCACCGGTCTGCACCGTTTAATCCACCGGAGTGAGCGGGGCAAAGTTCAACAGCAGCCGCTTGGCAGCACCCGTGCGGAACTTCACGGTGGCAATAGTGCCTTTACCTTGCCCCTCCAAGCCGGTAACCTTGCCCTCCCCGTAAATATCGTGATGGACCCGCTGACCGACGTGAAGTTCAGGAATCTTGCCTGCCGGTTTCGCTTTCGCTTTTTTCGCCGGTGCAGCCGCCGAGTCCTTGCCGCCCGCCAAGTCGCGTGCCGTGGTGAGCCCTATCCGCGAGTTGGCGAACTTGCCGCCGAACGCGGAGCTCGACCCTCGTGACCCGGAGGATTGCCGAGCGCCATGGTACGTGCCGTAGCCGCCCGAGACTCCCCCGCGTCCGCCACGCCCGCCGTAACCATAGGCGGAGCTGGTCGGTTCACCGTAGCCACGGGATGCCAACCCGCCGAAATAGTCCACAGTGGTGGCTTCGCGCCGGTTATCCACCAGTTCGGCAGGGATGTCATCCAAGAAACGCGAAGCCGGCATAGTTACCGTCTCACCAAACACCGTACGGGCGGCGCAACGCGTCAGATACAGCCGCTGGCGCGCCCTCGTGACCGCCACATAAGCCAACCGACGTTCCTCCGCGATGTCCTGAGGACTCTCCAAAGAACGCGAATGCGGGAACAGACCGTCCTCCATCCCGGTCACGAACACGGTGTTGAACTCCAGTCCTTTCGCGGTATGCACCGTCATCAAAGTCACCTCCGGAGGCGCAGCGGGGTGTACCGGGTCAGCAGGGCGTTCAGGCTGGCCGGCGGTGTCAGGAAGCTGATCGGCGTCAGCGACCAAGGAAATCCGCTCCAAGAAATCCGCCAGGCGGGCATCGGGCTCGGAAAGGGAAAAATCCTGCGCCACGTTACGCAGCTCCGCCAGGTTCTCCACCCGCGCATCGTCCTGAGGGTCATTGGATTTCCGCAATTTCGGCAGGTAGCCGCTGTCCTCCAGGGCCGTGTCCAAGATTTCGTCCAGGGGGGCGCCCGCCGCGTCTAAAGCGCGCATCGCGTCCAAAACGCCCACGAACTCGGTAATCCCTGCGCTGGCTTTCGCGCTCAAGTCGCCGTGATGGGTTCCCCCCGGCAGGAACTGGCGCAGAGCCTGACCAAAATCGAGATTTTCACTCAGTGAAACCTCCCGGATGGTCTGCACCGCTTTGTCTCCCAAACCGCGTTTCGGTTCGTTCAGCACCCGCAGCAGGTTTCCGTCATCGGCAGGGTTCGCCGCGGCGCACAGGTAAGCGATAGCGTCTTTAATTTCGCGCCGGTCATAGAACTTAGTGCCGCCCACGACCCGGTACGGAATGCCTTCCCGCGTCAGCATTTCTTCCAGAGAACGCGACTGGGCATTGGTCCGGTAAAACACCGCGAATTCGTCCCAAGATGAGCCTTCCTGACGCAGCTTTTGCAGCTCGCGGACGATGAAAGCGGCCTCGTCCCGGTCGGTGTCAGCCGCGTACAGTACCGCCTGCATGCCCTGCCCGGCGTCAGTCCACAGATTCTTTTTCCGCCGCCCCTCGTTTTCCGAAATAATCGCGTTGGCGACCGACAAAATCGTGCCGGTAGAACGGTAATTTTGTTCCAAATAAACCGTGGTGGCGCCGGGGAAATCCGACTCAAATTCTTCAATGTTACGGATAGTCGCGCCGCGGAAGGCATAAATTGATTGATCCGAGTCCCCCACTACCGTCAGCTCGGCAGGAGGCTGGGCATCGCCCGTCGCGCCCACCGTGAGCAAGCGTATCAGCTCATATTGCGCCGGGTTCGTGTCCTGGTATTCATCGACCAAAACATGACGGAATTTGGCTCGATAGCGTGCCAAAATATCGGGATGTGCTTTCCACAGATAGACCGTGGACGCAATGAGGTCGTCAAAGTCGAACGCGTTGGCGCGACGCAGCAGCTGCTGGTACTCGGTATAGATTTCCGCCGTGAGCTGGCTCATTTTGTCAACCCCCGCACCGAGAGCAAAGACTTCGGGGGTGATGAGTTCATTTTTGGCTTGGGAAATTTTGGCAGCAAAAGACTTCGGGGGGAAACGTTTCGGGTCCAAACCTCGCCCTTTAATGATGCGATTCAGCAGGGCTTTCGTGTCGGCGGTGTCATAGATTGAAAAGGACCGGGTCACCCCCAGGGTGTCCGCCTCAGCACGTAAAATCCGCACGCAAGCGCTGTGGAAAGTCGACACCCACATGTATTTCGCGGCGTTGCCGACCAGGGATTCGACGCGCTGACGCATCTCCGCGGCCGCCTTATTGGTGAAAGTAATCGCCAGGACTTCCCAAGGGCGGATTCGTTCGGTCGCCAACAGCCACGCAATCCGTCGGGTCAGCACGCGGGTCTTGCCCGAGCCGGCTCCTGCCATGACCAGAAGCGGACCGGACTCGTGGGTCACCGCGGCGTGCTGTTCCGGGTTCAGACCGTCCACGATTGCCGCAACTTTGCGCGTCCGCCAGTCCTCGCGCTGCGCCGCGTCCGCCTCGGACCAGCCTGCAAAATCAGAGGTAGCATCGGGAGTTTCAAAATGCGCGACCGCTCCGCGCGGCAAGACTGCCGACACGGGAATCTCGCCACCAGAACCTTCTGCGAGGGAAGAAAACAAATCATTCATGCTTGGTGAACCCACTGTTCCGCTAGTGCATCAATGTTACCGAGTTTAGAGAAAGGCAAGACTTCACAGACCACACCGTCAGCGCCCTCGAAGGCGATGGCAAACTTGGCTTGGTCTGCCATTGAAACAATGTCGAGAGCACCGTAGGTTTGCACATCGAACATCTCGGCTTCTCGAAATGACTTGGCACCATCGGTAGACAGCATCAACACGGTACAGTCTCCTTGATCCGTGGTGCGTTCACCGATGTAGCTGAACACGTCCGCATGCGGAGTGCCCGGGCAAGCTCCGTGAAACACTTCTTCCAACGGACTCATGATGTTAATCAGCCGAGAATCTGTCGCGGCAGCGGGCTGTCCAAACGTGCGACCGGCATCGGCTGATTTCGCCCACGTTTTTACCGTCGAACCTTGGGTCTTCATCAACAGCATGACTTCAGTTCCGTCACTGTTGGACACCGCCGTGCAATAATCCACGTTTGCTCCCACCGGAGACGACGCCCACCAGCTGGCGCCATGGTCATCCGAGCCGATAAACACGGCTTTACGATCCCCCGATTCGTCCACGATTACTCCCGCGTGACACAGGCGCTGCGCCCATTGTCCGCTCGTCAGCTGCGTGCCCCGCCCGCGCGGGATATACGCCATCGAAAAGTCCCGACCGGCAATAATCATGGAAGTAATATCTTGGTGTTCCCAGCTCAGACCATCGTCATCGGTCCACGCCACAAAGAGTGCCGTTTGCGCCTGCCGCAAGTCCCAATCCGGCACCAGGGAACGGGTATAAAAACAAAACATGCGCCCGGTCACGCAGTCATGCAGGAACGAGGGGACATGAAATCCGAAAAATTCCTGCGGGTTGCCTGCTGCCAAAGTGCGGGGTTCTTCCCAGGTCAGACCGTTGTCAAAAGACCGTGACAGCCGCAGACTGGTCGGGCACAGCCGACGGTAATGAGGTTCCTCTAAGCTGGCAGATTTCGCTTTGGCTTGCTCCATCCGGGCTGAGGCGGCGCACTCGGAGGGCAGTGCCTCCCAAATCATCAGCAGCACTCGGCTGGAAGTGCGCGCAATAGCGGGATAGCGCGCCTGCATGAAGCCTGCTGAAGCGTGCGGGGCTACCACGGTGCGCTGCATGATTGTTCCTTTTCTGACCCGAAAATAATTGCGCCTTTACGTTATCATCTCGCAGCCGTTTGCTTCACCTTCGGTAAGCGCTCCGCAGGCTCCCCGCGGGTCAGCTAATCCGACGATCTTGGGCCCATTTGGACAGTTCGTAGCGGTTGGACAGCTGCAGTTTGCGCAGCACGGATGACACGTGCGTTTCCACAGTTTTCACAGAAATATACAGCTCAGAGGCGATTTCTTTGTAAGCGAAACCGCGGGCAATGAGGCGCATGACTTCGAACTCGCGCTCAGTGAGCGAATCAAGTTCGGAATCAGTACCCACCATATCGGTGCGCGCCGCCCCGAACGCATCCAGCACGAAACCTGCCAGCCGCGGCGAGAAAGCCGCGTCTCCTCCCGCTACCCGGACGATGGCATCGACCAGGTCAGGTGTCGCAATAGTCTTGGTCACGTAACCTCGAGCCCCTGCCCGAATGACCGCCACCACGTCTTCTGCCGCGTCAGACACCGACAGTGCCAGGAATCGGGTCGGCACTCCCAGACACGCCGCCGCGACTTCGGCACCCCCGCCACCGTGACCACCTGGCAGATGCACGTCCAGCAGCGCCACCGTGGGAACGTTCTGGCGCACTGCGGCAACAGCATCCTCCACACTGTCTGCCTCCCCCACGACCTGGACTTCTTTGGGATACTTGCTCAGTTCCGCAACCACTCCCGCCCGAAACAGTCCGTGATCGTCAATGACCAGCACCGAAATGGGACATTTCGGATGTTCCCCACCAGCCTGGGGACTCACGTCGCTGTCACTCATGTTTGTTTCCTCCCTAGTCTTGCCCAGTTTAGCGGGGCACTTTCATCGCGATTTCACAGCCACTAGGTCCCGACCGGATGGTCGCACTGCCACCGTGACGCTCCAGCCTCTCAATGATGGAATGTTTCACGCCCTGATGTCCTTGCGGAATAGCGGCGAGGTCGAACCCAGTGCCGTGGTCGCGCACGAAACATTCCACCGCGTCCGACCCCACTTCCAGATAGACCGAAAACGGTGGCGCACCGTGGCGTGCCGCGTTCGTCAGGGCTTCTCGGGTCGCCGCCACCAGCGGCTCGGACCACGCTCCCGGAACGGCATCTCCCACCGTGACGGTGTCTAAAACCACCCCGTAACGGTCCTCGATTTCGCCTGCCAGCTCCTTGATAATTTGGGACAGCGACGAGTCCACATGTCCGCGGTCTTCATAGAGCCAGGCACGCAGCTGACGTTCCTCGGCGCGAGCCAATTTCGCCACCTCTGCAGCGTCATCAGCCCGAGTACGAATCAACGCGAGGGTTTGCAACACCGAATCGTGCAGGTGGGCAGCCATATCGGCACGGACAGTTTGGCGAGTTTGCTCCGCCAGAGATGCCTTGTAAGACATCCAGAAACGCGCCCACAGCGGCAAAACTGCCAAGCTCAGCGCGGCGATAACTACCAGGGTAATGAGTCCCCCGCGCAGCGCGTCCCGCAGACTGATAGTTCCAGAGAATCCAAACATAACCGCAAAAATCACCAGGAGGGCACCGGGAATGGCAAACCCCAGGAATCTTCCCATCCGCAGCTCGGACGGTGATGAACCTGCCGAAGCCCCCGCCCAAATCAGGGCGATACCGGTGATGAGGATGATGATGACGATGAGGGGACGCAAATCGCTCATGATTTTTGGTCCGGAATAAGCACCGACCCCAGCTATGGCGATTAATCCCAGCGCCAGCAAAATTGCTGGAACGGTCACATTTCGCCAGCGTTCATTGCCACCAAAGTGCCCCTCGAGTGACGCGTTAGGGGTTGCCAGCCGCGAATCTGTGCGAAACGGTAGCCCCGCCGCACCCCAAGGATTACCGCGTGGCACAAAAATCCACAACCAGGCGTAGAGCAAAATGCTGACTCCGGTAGGGGCTAAAACTACCAGAATGAGTCGCACCAGCCACAGTGGTATTCCCAGATGCAGCGCCAGTCCCGCGGCGACCCCAGCCAGAACCCCGTCTTTACCAGGCGGGACCGTCCCGGACACCGGACGTCGCAGGGGAAGCCGCATATGGGGGGCGGCAGCAGATGTTGACATAAGTCCAGTTTGCCACGATTTAGCGGGGTTTCACCCGGCTTCAGGGATAAATCAGGGATAAATCAGGGACAACCCCCATAGCCACTGCGCGACACTGCGACCATGATGGAATCATGAACGAAAAAATGGATTCAGAGCATCTCTCAAACTCAGTTCCCCCCGTCGGGGGCGAACCTCGCAATGGCGGCGAAACTGCCGGCGCAACCCCTGCTGCCGGCGCAACCTCACCTGGTGCCACGACGCCAAACGGGACTGGTAACACCGGATTTAGCGCACCTTATCAGGGTGCGCCTAGCCCAGACGGTACAAGCTACCGCCCTGCGGACCACCCCGGTTCCGGCAATTTTTCCAACAACGGCGCAAACTATGGCACCACGGGCGCGGGAGGCTACCCCGGAGGTCCAGATTCCGCCGGATCGGCATGGATGCGGTCCCCCAACCGGGTCATCGGCGGAGTTTGTGCAGGAATTGCCTCACGCCTGAACATCGACCCCGTAATTGTACGCGGTTTGGCAGTGGTCGGTTTGCTGTTCTTTGGGTTTATTCCCCTGCTCTATGGGACGCTATGGTTGTGGATGCCCAACCAAACCACCGGACGCAGCTTGTGGACCGATTGGCGCGCCGGCTTACTCAACCAGAGCGGTGCCGTCACCGGTGCGATTGCGTTGATGTGTTTCGGGGCGATGCGGATGCTGCCCCAGGGCATTTTTCTGTTCAACATATTTGACATCTGGGACGGCGGGGGCGGATTCGACGATTTACTCGCTTTCTTTTTCATAGCTCTGGTCTTGTGCCTGATGCTGGCTCCTCTAGTAGTGATAGTGCTGGTCATCGTTCACGTTGTAAACCAGAGCAAGACCGGTACCCCACCAGTCGCGAACGTTTACGTTCCCGGACCCACCGGATTCGTTCCCACCCCACAGGCACCTACGCCTGCCATGCCCAACCCCACAGACGGGCTTATGAACACCCCCGTCTCTCCCGCCACGTCCGCCGCTGGCTTTACGCAACCAACCACCGGATTTGCGACTCCCAGTGCCGACTTTACCGTCCCCCCGGCTGCTGTCACGCCACCCTTCAACAGCGCCACAACTATGTCTGCGCCACCGTATCCGCGACCGGGCGCTCCCCTCAAGCCGTTGATTCCCGGACCGAGCCGCGCCCTCAGTCTCACGGTTTGCGGACTGGCGCTGCTGTCGATTTTCACCGGCGTCTTGTTGCCTCTGATTGGAGTACTCGATCCGCTCAGTTCCGCGCTTTTGGCAGTCGGGCTGCTGACGATGGTGTTGGGGGGTGGCATGTTGATAGCCGCCCTGCAAAAGCGCCGGACGGGCTGGCTCGCCGTCGTCACCCCGTTGGTGATTTTGTTCGTGACGCTGCCTCTGGCAACAGTGGGAATGTCCGTGATGCCCCAGCTGCGCGTGCTGCGTTCCAGCATTGACTGGGGCGATTTTCCCGAAATGTTTAGCTACCAAAGCAATGAGTTACACCCCGGCGATGAACTCAGCGCCATGCGGGGCAGCGCGGACATCGACCTGCGTGCCGCCACCCCAGGGAAACCCATCAAAGTCAATCTGGCGAACGGGGATGTTTCGATTTATACGCTCCCGGAGCAAAACGTTGACTTGAAAATCAACCTGGCACAGGGCAAGGTGCGGACATCTACTCTCAAAAACAGCAAATGGAACATGAGTGAAGCCTTCCTCAAGTCCTCGTCCAGAGACAAGCACCGCCCGCAATACTTCACGATGGATGGCAATCAGCGCGTGGAATTCATAGATCGAACCAAGGAATATGAGGCTGCCAGTATCAGTCTGGGCAGTTCGGATGTGACGAAACTGCAAATTCGTCACCACGTCCCGCTGTCGGACGGCTCGCGAAACATTAAGACGAAATCCCAAACTATCGAAATCAACCTGGCACAAGGAAGTGTGTCGCTCTATGAACGTCCCGCCATGGACTTATGGAACGGTGCGGTGCTGCCTGACGGGCATTTCCTGGTCAACTACGTGTTGAACGGTCGGACTTTGATGACTGACGAATTGGAGGAATATAACAGCACTGAGACTGGCGCCGAGGGTGAGAGCGGGACCGCGTTGCAAGAGTTTCGCCGCCGTGCCGTATCCGGGGACGGGGTTATAGACGTCAAAACTGCAGACGGAGATGAAAGCGTAGCTCTGGCACTGAACGGAAAAGATGTATCGGAATTAGACCTAAACAACACTTTGACTCTCGCTGACGTGCAGGCGGGCAAGGCCGGAAAGTGGACGGATGTCAATCAAGACGGGTTCAATGACCTGTTCCAGCCCGGCGGCAGCTTGTGGAAACCCGGCGATAATCTGTTTGACCCGGTAAACGGAACCCCGCGTTCCGCGGGGATGTCCAACGGAACACCGAGCATATCTGCGACACCGGTTCCCCCGGATTCATCCACGACGCCTTCCCCGTACCGCGCTCCCGACATTGAGAACAACTAACAGGTGAAAACTATGGAAAACACTACAGAAACTATCCCCCTCACTGCCAACCTAAAGGAAGAAAACGCTGCGGAGACTCTCTCGAAGTCACCCTTGGAACCCCGCCGTGAACATCGCAGCCTGGCAGCCATCGCTTTCAGCGTGGTATTTATCCTGATTGGATTAATCGTCGTCGGGTCTGCCTTGGGCGTCATCGTGTCGCTGTGGACGCTAATCCTGCTGATTTTTGGAACGTCCGGAATCGCCTTGCTCATCGGCGCCCTGGCGGAATCACGTCGCTAGGGCGCGCAGAGTCTAGCGTTGCGCGCGCAGCTGAACGGTATCGAAAGAATCACGCCCCTCTGCCTCTAAGGCGTCCAGCGGATAATAGCGCTTGAACTTAGACCAATGCCGCTGAGTGGACAGCCACACATAGAGACGCCGCCGCAGGTATCGCAGGGAAAACTGTCTCTCCGCCGGAGCCAGCAGCGGATTAAATACTTTACCTGCCCGATGCAGCGACTGGACTTGGTGTCGCACCTGACCCGTCGTGTACTTCAAAATCAGGCGGATGGGCAACACGGTATAGAGAATCGTGTCAAAGTGGCGCGCCGGCTCCGTAGGCTGGTGATAGATGATGTCATTAATCAAAGCCGGCAGCGGGTTGTTCCCGGCGGCGGTGTTGTAATAGAGATTCCTGCCGATACGGGGGTTCACCTCAAAGAAATAGGCCTGACCGGTGGAACTGTCGACCTTGACATCAAAGTTCGCGAAACCGTGCCAGTCGATGCCAACCAGGAAATCGCTGACCTGACGATACAGGTCCGGATAGCTTTCTGTAATCATCGCCGCCGGGTTACCCAAAGCGGTCGGAACGTGGTCTTCCAGCAACACATGCGCCGAGCCGAGAAAGCTGACCCGTTTTTCTGAATCTACATAAGCGGTGATGGACAAGCTGTGCGTGTCGTTTCCAGACACCCGGGGCTGCGCCACGAACCGACGCGCCTCCGGGGTACCAGCAGTGTGTGTTTCCAAATCCTGCAGGATTTCTCTGGCTCGGGTCGGGTTCTCCGCAGTATAAACCTTAGATTTACCCGGCCAGCGCAGCCGCTCATAGCCGTATGACTGGCAGGGCTTGATAATCAGTGGGTATTTGTCACCCAGGGTTGCGGTAATAGCATCCATCAGCGTGTCCGTGCCGGAATCAAGATGGAGTTCCACAGTCGTGGGTACCCGCAAACCGTACTTTTCGGCAGCCTGCGCAAAATGCGCCTTATCATTGGTGAGCTCGATGGCATCCACGCTGGGGAAAGCAAAGCGATAGTAAGGAGACAGCCGGGAAACGTTCTTTTGGATATTGACCACGTGGGTATCTTGGTTCGCCACCAGCACCAGCGGGGTGTCCGGGTAACGCGCCGCCAGTTCGGGACCCATCTCTATGAGTTTTTCAATGAATACACTGAGGTTCGGGTCAATTTTGCTTTCATCTATCGTTATCGCGTCAAGCAGCCGGGAGTGGCGAATCGGTCCCAGCACCTGAGGGGTAATTATCAGAGATTTCACATGCCATTGCTCATAAAATGACCGCGCAAACGCATACGTTCCAATGTCGCCGGACAGGATAATTGGCAAAAATGGTGCACCGGACTTTTCAGCTGTGTTCATTGAGACTCTCCTCTAATAGGTGACCCGGCGAGGGAATGTCCCCCGCCGAGCCACCGTAGTTTTCAATAGCGTTACTCTATGAGAAATCGCGATCGTCCTCGCCGCGAGAACGATGTGTCCGCCGGCGGGCCCGTTCCCGTGGACGGCGCGGTTCGCTGCTATCACGAGGGTCACGGTGTTCACGGTCCCGCGGGTCCTCTGCACAAGCTGCGCAGGAGGCAGATTCCGAATCGGTTACGGCTTCGCCGTCCTCATCGTCTACCACGGCGTGCAGGGAAAGCTTGCCGCGCTGGTCAATTTCGGCGACCTCAACCTGAACTTGCTGACCGACTTGGAGCACGTCCTCGACGTTTTCCACGCGTTTGCCGCCGACCAGGCGACGAATTTGGGAGATGTGCAGCAGACCGTCCTTGCCGGGGGTCAGGGAAATGAACGCCCCAAAGGTGGTGGTTTTCACCACGGTACCCACGAACCGTTCGCCGACCTCGGGCATCTGGGGGTTCGCGATTGCATTCACGGCATCACGAGCGGCTTCTGCCGCCGGACCGTTATCTGCCCCGATATAGACCGTGCCGTCATCCTCAATGGTCAGCTCGGCGCCGGTGTCCTCTTG
The DNA here is from genome assembly GCF_000196535.1 of Mobiluncus curtisii ATCC 43063. Taxonomy (NCBI): domain Bacteria; kingdom Bacillati; phylum Actinomycetota; class Actinomycetes; order Actinomycetales; family Actinomycetaceae; genus Mobiluncus; species Mobiluncus curtisii. The sequence continues at coordinate 147,414 of NC_014246.1, forward strand.
AATCTGGTTAATCATCTTTCCTTTCGGTCCGATGACCTCTCCAATCTTGTCCACCGGGATATTCACGGTGAGGATACGCGGCGCGGTCGGAGCCAGCTCATCGGGTCCGTCGATAGCGGCGTGCATCACATCCAGAATCTTCAGGCGAGCGTCGCGAGCCTGACCCAAGGCACCCTTCAAGACATCGGCAGGAATGCCATCAAGTTTCGTATCCAGCTGCAGGGCGGTAATGAAGTCCTGGGTACCGGCGACCTTGAAATCCATGTCGCCGAAAGCGTCTTCCGCTCCCAAGATGTCAGTCAGGGTCGCAAACTGGGTGCCGTTTTCACCCGGTTCACTCATCAGGCCCATAGCGATGCCGGCAATCGGGGCACGCAGTGGCACACCCGCATTCAACAGGGACAGTGTAGAAGCACAAACTGAACCCATCGAAGATGAGCCATTTGAACCCATAATCTCGCTGACCTGGCGAATCGCGTAGGGGAACTCCTCACGAGCCGGAATGACCGGCTCCAGAGCCATCTCTGCCAGGTGTCCGTGACCAATCTCGCGGCGCTTAGGCGAACCAACTCGACCCGTCTCACCGGTGCAGTAGGGCGGGAAGTTGTACTGGTGCATGTACCGCTTGTGCGTGACAGGACTCAAGTTGTCCAACTGCTGTTCCATGCGCAGCATATTGAGCGTGGTCACACCCAAAACTTGGGTTTCCCCTCGCTGGAACAGAGCCGAACCGTGAACCCGAGGCAGCACCTCGACCTCGGCGGACAGGGAACGGATGTCTTTCAGCCCGCGTCCGTCGATACGTTTACCTTCGTGCAGCACCCGGGCACGCACCAGCTTCTTTTCCAAAGCCTTGAATGCGGCCTTCAGTTCCTTTTCCTGCTCCTCGAACTCGCCACCTTCTACCGCGAGTTTCTCGATGGCGGCATCGCGGATTTCAGTCTCGCGATTCTCTCGAGTCAGCTTGTCAGCAATCTGAATAGCCGCGAGCAAATCCGCTTCTACCTCGGATTTCATCGCCTCGAAGTGGTTGTCTTCATAGTCGGGGAACAGCGGATATTCCTGAGTTTCCTTGGCAGCCTTGGCGGCCACTGCGGATTGGGCGCGGCACAGTTCCTTAATGAAGGGCTTGGCAGCATCCAGCGCGCTGGCCACGACGTCCTCGGTCGGAGCCTGTTTGCCCTCTTGAATCAAATCCCAAGCGTATTCACCACCGCCGGCTTCCACCATCATGATGGCGACGTCCTCTTCGGGGGTACCCTCATTGACAACGCGACCGGCAATGACCATGTTGAATGTGGATTGTTCCATCTCGGGATAGGTCGGGAATGCCACCCACTGCCCATCAATCAAAGCCAGGCGGGTGCCCCCGATAGGACCGGAGAAAGGCAGCCCAGCCAGCTGGGTCGCCATTGAGGAGGCGTTAATCGCCACTACGTCATAAGCGTGGTCGGGGTGGATTGACAGGACGGTGTCGACGACCTGCACCTCGTTGCGCAGCCCTTTTACGAAAGCCGGGCGCAGCGGACGGTCAATCAGGCGCGCCGCCAGGATTGCCTCGGTACCGGGGCGACCTTCGCGACGGAAAAAGGATCCGGGAATACGTCCCGCGGCGTATTGCTTTTCCTCAACGTCTACGGTCAAGGGGAAAAAGTCGAATTGATCTTTCGGTTGCTTGCCAACCGTGGTGGCTGCGAACACAACGGTCTCACCATCGAGGGTGACCATTGCCGAACCGGCAGCCTGCTGAGCCAAAAGACCCGTTTCAAAGCGCAGGACGCGCTTGCCAAATTTACCATTGTCGATGACGGCTTCTGCCGCCGTGATTTCGGGTCCCTCCAAGGGATCCCCCTCTCTTTGTTCAGCGCGGCGGTCATCGATCGAGGTCCACTGGGCTGGTTCTCCGCAAATCTCACCGGACAGACCGAGACACTCGCGAAAGGTCCAGGAGACCACTACCGAGGACCGATTAACGCTGGGTTCCTACATATACCAGCCGGAAATACCGGCATGAAAAGAAAGCTGACCGGGTATCCGGCCAGCTTAGTTGCTATTTACGCAAACCGAGGCGCTCTTTGAGGCTGCGGTAGCGTTCGATGTCAATGTCCTGCAAGTAGCCCAGCAGACGTTTGCGCTGACCAACCAGCAGCATCAAACCACGACGGGAATGATGGTCATGTTGATGAGTCTTGAAGTGCTCGGTCAAGTCCTTGATTCGCTTGGACAGCAGAGCGATTTGCACTTCGGGGGATCCCGTGTCCCCGGGATGAGTCGCGTATTCGTTGATGATTGCTTGCTTTTCTTCCTTGGTCAGAGCCACAGGTTCTCCTTTTTACTAACTCGTTGCGCGCAGCGCCCAGGCTTTTCCTGGACCATCGGTAGCGCGGCCGACATGACGGCTGTACAAGTCTAGCAAAAACCCGCAACTCCCGCGAATTACACAGATTCTGCACGAACGACTTTTACGGGAGAGACGACAAATTCATCAGGCAGGTGGCAGGTTGCCGTAGCGCCCAAATTCTAGCCCCGGAGCCACAGCCGGTTATTGACGAGCCCGTGTTCATGCCTCGGTAAAAAGCACTATTTTTCCCAAGGGTCGTGCCGTAGCTTTGGCCAGGTATTTGTGCGCGCGTTTCGCTTTGGAAAATGCCAACGTATGAGCGATAACCGGACGTATCCGTTGCGCCTGTACCAGCGGCCAGACGTGTGTCCCCACAGCACGCACCAACCTGACTTTTGACGCCACATCGAGACCACGAATGGTAGAACCCTGAATCCGCGCCGATTTGGACAAAACTTGACCCAAATCCAGCTGGGCATGACGCCCCTTTTGCAGACCGATAATGTTGAGGATTCCGGATGGGGCGAGCAGCTCCAGATTAGTCTCCAAGCCTCCCGCCCCGGCTACGTCCAAGATTAGGTCAAAGCCACGACCTGCTGTCAGTTCCTGTTTCATCCGCAACAGCCCATCCGGGTCGTGATAATCCGCAGCCGCGTCTGCCCCCAAAAGAATCAGTTTGTGGCATCTGTCGGGTTCTCCCGCGGTCGTCCCCACGGTGGCTCCCAAAGCCTTAGCTAGCTGCACCGCTACCGTGCCCACTGCCCCCGAACCGCCGTGAATCAGCACGGCACGCCCCCGAATCAGCGGGGAATCCGCAGTCGACCAGGTTGTGCCACGCAGTCACCGCCGCTTCCAGCAAGGCAGCCCCCGCAACATAGCCGTTGAGTCGCCCGGAAACAGGTAGAGGCAAAGCCAAATCCGCATGGGCGACACAGAACTGGGCTTGTGCCCCGCCCTCAACCAAAGCCACCGCGGCGCGCCCCAGCCACACCGGGTCAACACCTGGACCGACTTCCACGACGGTGCCAGCAGCCTCCAGACCAAGCGTCTGCGGAGCTCCGGCAGGCGGCGGATAATGACCCGCGACCTGCAGCAAGTCTGCCCGGTTCACTCCCGCCGCCACTACTTCAAGCAGAATCTCACCGGCTCCGACCGGGGGACGTTCGACCTCAACCAGAACTGGCACGCCGTCAACGCCCTGCACGCTCCACATAAATCCCCCTTCTATTTCGTGTAAAGCCAGTGTAGAACAAGGGTACGCCGGCGTGCATTCAGCCCGGGTGGGACCGGGAGAGACGGAATCCGGGAGGATAGCGTCATGCTAAGGTTGGGGGGTGCAAATATTTCGTGACAAACCGTCAAATTTCGGACCGAGTATCGTAACCATCGGTACTTTTGACGGGGTTCACACCGGACACAAACGAATCATTGAAAAGGTCGTGACGCTGGCTCACCAGCACGAGGTGGCATCCGTCGTGTTGACCTTCGACCCGCTGCCACGCCAGGTTCACCATCCCGACCCGAAGAACAAGTTGATTTGTTCCCTGGCAGATCGCCTGACCCGCATTGAACAGCTGGGGGTGGATACGACCTGGGTTCAACAGTATGACCTTGATTTTGCTGCCCAATCCCCCGCTGAATTTGTCCACAAATACCTGGTCGCTCCGCTGCGTCCGGAAGTGGTCGTCATCGGGGAAGATATGCGTTTTGGCGCCCAAAACAGCGGAGATGCCCAAACTTTACGGGAACTGGGCGAGGAATTCGGTTTCACTGTCGAAACGGTGTCCAACATTGTCGATCCGATATTTGGACGCCGTTGGTCCTCGTCTTGGGTGCGCGAGCTCCTGGCACAAGGGCGGGTCGACCAGGCAGCTTACGTGTTGGGGCACGCTCACTCGGTGCGAGGCACGGTGGTTCACGGCAAGCGTCGCGGACGCGAACTGGGATTTCCCACCGCTAACCTGGATGCGGATTTTATAGAGGCAATTCCCGCTGACGGGGTTTACGCGGGTTGGCTGCGGATGCCCTACCCTCCCCACTCAAAAACACCAAGTTCCCTAGAGGTGGTGCCCGCCGCGATTTCGGTGGGGACTTCCCCGCATTTCGGCGATGTGGGACGTACTGTGGAAGCTCACGTTTTAGGGCGTGCGGACCTGGATTTGTACGGGGAAGAAGTCGTAATCGAGTTCGTCCATCGGATTCGTGACAACTTGGCTTTTGATTCTTTGGACGCGCTGCTGGAACGCATGGATTGTGACCTGTGGGAAACTGCCGTAGTTCTGGGGGTTCCCAAAGCTCAGCGCATCGACCCCGCCGCGGTCACAGCCTGAGCATGGCTGAATCGCTGGGGCGTTGATATAAAAGTACCATGGGAAACAGACAGATTACCCGTAAAATTAGCTACGCTGCCGCGACTACCCTGCTGGTGTTGGGCGGCACCTGGGGGCTGACGGGCTGCGAAGGTGCAGCCGGTAAAACTGCCGCCAAAGATGTACCCACCAAGACCTCCCTGGTGAAGGTCAAACCAAAATCAACCGCCACCCAACCCGCGGAAATGACCTTTACGGTTGCCGCTACGGGCGATGCTCTGACACACGACGCCCTCATGCCAGACGTGTCGCGTGATGCCGCGGGAAATACGCACTTCACCAATCTGATGGCAGGGATCAAACCGTTTCTCGAGGGGGCTGACCTGGCGATTTGCCATCAAGAAATTGCCTTCGCCGCAGACGGGGCCGCTTACCAGGGTTTTCCTAACTTCGCTATGCCGACGGGCTGGGCGCAAGACATGAAAGGCTTGGGCTACGACGGCTGTTCCACCGCTTCGAACCACACTACTGACCAAGGCATCGAAGGCGTGTATCAGACTCTCAACGTGCTGGAAAAAGCCGGTCTGGGAGCTACCGGTTCCCGGCGCAGCGCGGCAGAAAAACCCTACCAGATGTATCAGCTGACGAAAGACGGTCGCACCATCAAAATTGCGCACCTGTCCCTGGCGTGGGGGAAACTGGGCGGGATGCCCTACATTAGAGAAAAGCCTTGGTTGGTCAATGTGGACAACATGAGTGAAATCCTCAAGTGGGCGGCCGAAGCTCGCCAAGAAGGCGCTAAGGTGGTGATTCTGTCCGGTCATAACGGGCTGGAATACGAGCTGCAGCCCTCCAGCTGGGCGCGCCAATGGGCGCAAGAAGCTGCGGCTAGTGGGCTGATTGACCTCTATATCGGTCATCATCCACACGTGCCCCAAGGCATTGAGAAACTACCCGGTGGCGTGGACGGAAAAGGCATGTGGACATATTGGAGCGTGGGGAATGTCATTTCGGACATGCGTCCCCTGGCTACGATGCACACTGACTCGGAACAAATCGCCTGGGCGACGATTAAGGTTCCCGCGCAGGGCAACGCCGAAGTCATTTCTGCCCAGTGGGTGGGGATTGGTCTGGAACCCGATTCGCATATGGTGGTACCGCTAGCTGCCGCTGCGCGAGGACAGATCCCGCCCGGCAGTGCCATGAGTGCGAGCAAAGCCACAAAATACCGGGAGTTTTTGCAGTCCCTGGTGGGTCCCGAAACTCCTGAGCTGACCGAACCGCCCGCAACCCCCTCCCCTGCCCAGATTAAGGCGCTGCCAAAGCAATAACCGTCCGCGCCCTCCGTCGGGGGCACAAGGGCGGGGCGGAAAGTTTACCGGGATTCTCGCAGTTTCGGGTCGCGCTTTAGGTAGGCTCTGGTTTCGTGAGCTATCAGACCCGAAGCGAGAATCAGCCCAATCAAGTTCGGCAGAGCCATCAACCCGTTCGTAATATCCGCCAGTGTCCACGCCACTTTCAGCTCGGTGATGCAGCCCACGAAAATAACTATGGCAAACAATACGCGGTAGACGGTGACAGCGTTTAAACCAAACAGACGTTCTACACAACGTTCCCCGTAATACGCCCAGCCCAGCACCGTGGAAAATGCGAAAAATACCAGGGAAATTGCGACCACAAAGTGACCCTGCCCGCCGGGGAATCCCAGGTTGAATGCCTCAGCGGTGAGAGGCGAACCGTCTAGCGGGTTACCGTCCGCATCGGTGGCTTTCCAAGCTCCCGTGACCACGATGACCAGTGCCGTCATGGAGACCACAATGATGGTGTCGATGAAAGTTTGCGTCATGGACACCAGACCTTGCCGAACCGGTTCGCGAGTGCGTGCCGCAGCCGCAGCAATCGCAGACGTGCCCATCCCGGACTCGTTTGAGAAGATTCCTCGAGCTACCCCGTACTGAACCACTATCATGAACGTGGAGCCCACAAAACCGCCTGTGGCAGCGGTACCCGTAAAGGCATCATGAAAAATCAGAGCCAGCGCGTCAGGGATTTCCGCCAGGTGCAGCCCCAACACAATCAATGCGGCTCCCACGTAGAGAATAATCATAATCGGAACAAAAGCCGAAGTCACCCGACCGATGGACTTCACTCCTCCCAGCAGCACAATGCCGGTCAGCGCCGCCATAAACAGCCCTGTCATCCAGGGGTTAATCCCGAAAGAAGCCTGCAGCTGGGTCGCGACCGAGTTTGCTTGGGTCAGGTTACCGGTGCCAAGCGAGGCAATAATCGCAAAAACCGCAAAAGCAACCGCTAAAGTCCGCCCCAGCCACTTCACATTCGTGACTTTTTCCAGGTAATACTGCGGACCGCCACTCATCTCTCCCTTGGCATCCTTAGTGCGGAAACGTACCGCCATGAAGGCTTCGGAATACTTCGATGCCATCCCGAACAGCCCCGTAATCCACATCCAGAACACTGCCCCCGGCCCACCAATGTGGATGGCAGTGGCGACACCGGCAATGTTTCCGACCCCAACGGTAGCTGCCAGAGCAGTGGTGAGAGCTTGGTAGTGGGAAATGTCGCCCTCGATAGTGTCATCGAGCGGTTGTTTCCCCGCGGCACTATCCCCGGCTGCTTCATCACGTTTCAGCAAGGCGAGGTGCATGGCGGGTCCCAGCTTGCGGAATTGGAGTCCTGCCAGGCGGATAGTCAGCCACAACCCGGTCCCCAGCAGCAGAGGGATCAGGAAAAACGGACCCCAAACGAAAGAATCTACCGTGCTGAGTACCTCTAAAAACTTGTCCATAGTCTATTGCCTCAATGTTGTCGGAAACGAACTTGTGGCAAGTTTAGCGAGTCAGCCCACGTTATCCATAATTTGACGCCGCTGCTCGAGATTGGAGACGAGCAACAGACCCGGTAAAATTCGGTATTTAGGTCGGTTACCGCGACGTTAGCAGGGCGCCAATCTGGTTTGCCACGCCACGAGACACCGCCCCGGCACCACCAACGATGGTGTAGGAAGCTTGGGGATGAGCCGGCACGAAACTTTGCAGACTCGAGTCCAGAGTGGCAGGACGACTCAGCAGGATAGCTTGATGATTTGCGTGCGCATAGCCCGAGCCTGCCAAACCGTCAGCAAAAACCATACCGGAAGCAACCAGGTATCCCCCAGCGCTAGGGAAGAAGTTCTGTGCCAACTGGGTGGAGGTCTGGAAACGATTTTGACCCACGATAGTCTTTACCTCACTGACGGCACCTTTCCACGCCGCGTCCGCGTGAGCGGCTTTAGCGGTAACGGCTGTGGCAGCCCCGCCACCTATACCCCACAAGCGCAGTTTGCCCCCCTGCTGGGTCACGGTGCGCCCCAGGTCAGAAATCGCTTTCTGGGTGGGGGTAGGAATGTTGTTTGCGCGTGTAAAGAGAATGACGCCATGAGCATTTGCCACAGCAGGACCGGCAGCAATCGCATCAGGAATGTTCGGGTCGCTGGTGGCGTCGACCAGGAACACGTCAAGGACTTTCGTGTGGGCAATCACTGAGGCATTTTCCCGCACCGTACGGGCAGCGACTCGACCCGCCGTGTCGAAGCGATCGGATCCCGCCAGGTCGGTGATGGTCACTCCCGCCTGCTGTAATTCCGCGCGTTGGGCAGCCGACAGTTTCACTCCCCCGCCGACCACGTACAGAGTCTTACGCGGGGAAGCCTTAATGGCAGAAATTACTGCCGGTTCCACCGGGCTGGACACGGTGAGCAGCACCGTCGCTCCGCGCGCGCCCACCAAAGCTGCTGAGCTCAACGCATCCGGAGCGAGACGACCGGTGGTCAATACCATTGCGTCCCCACTGGTGCCACTCGCCGCATGCAACGCCAAAGCCGTCGAGACACGATCAGCTCCAGCAATTCGGTTCAATCGCGATTCATAAGGATATTCAGCCGTTTGTGGAGCAGGCGAACCCAAGGTCAAGCCGGTAATATCTTTCAGCCAAGAAGCCAAGGGAATCACGGATCCAAAGTAGGCACCCTGATCATTGCCCCCAATCAACGTACCTATGACTTGATTACCCACCACCAGGGGACCGCCGGAGTCACCGTGTTCAGTTTTCACTCCCGGCCAAGAAGTCTTGTAGCTGAGCTGACCGGGGGCGTTTGCGACACCGCAGTTCGCGGAGAATTCACCCTGTCTAGCTCCCTGTACCACGGTGAAACAGGTCGCCACAATCCGCTGCGACGATGACATGAGAGCCTTCGAGGTGCCACCCCAACCATATTCCACTGCCACATCGCCAACTTTGGCTTGACCAGAGGCTAAGGTGATGGGGGTGATTCCATATACCGGGTCTTTTAGATGCAACAGCGTCGCATCGTACTGGGGATTGATCTTGTAGTCATTCACGGCAGTATTTGCTTGCCGGGTCGGTCCAAAAGTCACGTTGATGTATTTAGGACCGTTGGCGACGCAGTGACCCGCGGTCAAAACCCAGGAGGGGTCAATGAGCATACCGGTACAGATAGCGCCGGTGTTGTCCCGATTGCTGATACTGATATATGCGACCCAATCGGCCTGTGCCGCGCTGGCGGGGGTTCCCCCTCCAATCATCAAATCACCGTAGTCAGAACCCCCGGAGGGCTCACTACCGGCAGGCAGTTCGGAATCGGTGAGAGAAGTGAAGTTCTTCGGAAGTTCAGGAAATTCACCGGTTTCATCCGCAGCCGGAACTGTCGCCGCCGCCGTGCTGGAAATTGCGGGAGTATCCGCTGGTGCAACCGGACTGGCGAGACTCATTTCCGCGGGTCCGGCGAGCAGACCTACAAATCCCAACAAACCGAGTGTAACCATCGGCCACCATGATTTGAGAGACGCGTTTTGTTTCATTTCTTCACTTTCCCAAAATAAAATCAGCTCTTAACTATTTTATGTCTCGACAACTCAAGATTTTGCAGGTCTCAGCACCCAGATTGGTTTCAGCCTGTCACGATTTCGCTCCGCCAGCGCCACGACGCGTTTATCCCCAGCTTTTGTTTCAGTTACTGGTTCGGTTACTGCCACCAGCGCACCGTCGGACGCATTGGGGCACGAATTTGCTGTCTCAAGGGGGATGTTTGGGGCAGCATGGGTCGAGTCCCGCAGCGCTGGAGCTTGTCCGAAAGACAACGCTCGCACCTGAGTTTCATCTCCCGGAAATTCGGGGAAGATTCCCAATATCGCGGCGTCCAAACCCAAGGGGCGCAGCACTCCGTAACGGCGGACTTCGGTCTCGAACTCGGATAGACTGTGTGCTTGGTCCAGTCCGTATGACCCGACCGAAATACGTCGCAATGCAGTCAAATGCGCCCCCACGCCCAGGTCCGCGCCGAGATCTCGAGCCAGGGAACGCACGTAGGTTCCTGCCGAGCAGCCCACTACGATGTCCGCATCGGTGACCTGCACTGGAGGGTTAGAGTCGTCTCCTGCCACCGTTTCGAGAACTGGTGCACCGCGCAGCTCGAGCCGGTGAATGGTCACCGGACGGGGCTGTATTTCCACGTTTTTTCCGGCACGTGCCAAGTCATAGGCACGTTTTCCACCAATTTTTATGGCAGAAAACTTGGCTGGAATTTGGTCGACTGCTCCGCGCCACGGTTCCAGCGCTGCCGTGATTTCCGCCGTGGATAAGGCGGCTCCCGCACGGGATAGAACCTGTCCCAGCGCGTCATCGGTATCTGTAGAGATACCGAATCGCACCCGCGCGGTATAGACCTTGTCATGAGCCGTCAGGTATTGCAGCAGGCGGGTGGCTTTGCCGATGGCACAGATCAGGATTCCCGTGGCCAGCGGGTCAAGGGTGCCGGCGTAACCGACTTTCTTTTGACCTGCCAACCGGCGAATCCGTGACGCTACCGCGTTAGAACTCAACCCCCGTGGCTTATCCACAATGACCAGTCCGGGCGGGCAAGTTTCACCCCGAGGTAAATCCTCAGGGCAGTCAGGCAAAAAGTCTGGCGCGTCAAACATCGTAACCTGCCCCGGAACCCTTGTGAACCAGCCGTCCCCCACCAAAGGTGTCCTCCGGACCGCTCCCGACGAAAGTTTCCCCGCGGACAGTCCCCTGCCCCGCCAGGTTAGGAGTCCTGGTCATCTTCAGTTTCACGAGGAGTCTTATAAGGATTAGCTTCCCCGGCATACTGGGTGCCTTTGCGCGCTGCCAACTCGGCGTCTGCCGCGCGAGCCTCCGCGAGGGCTGATTCCAAAGCCGCGGCTTGCTGAGGCACCGGATCGGAGACAAATTCCAAGGTAGGAGTCAGGCGGGTGCCCAAATTCTTGCCGACGCGGGAGCGAATCAATCCTTTGGCAGATTCCAAAGCCGCCCCCGAAGCGGTGCGTTCCGTGTCGCTACCATAAGCCGTGTAATAAACTTTGGCGTGCTGCAAATCCCCCGTGACCTCGACCGAAGTAATGGTGACGAAGCCTAATCGCGGATCTTTAATCTTGCCGGCCAACATGCTGGCCACCGTGGTCAAAATGTTTGCGGCGACTTTTTCGCGCCGAGTATCGTCCATTGTTTCTCTCAATCTGCTGTGTTATCACGGCACCCCAGCCGAGCCCCGGCAGTAAACCGCCGCAGCCCGACCGGGACACCGGGTTGATTAGGAATATTAGTCGCGCGGGATTTCGCGCATTTCCCACGTCTCGATGCGGTCGCCCACCTGGATGTCCTTAAACTCCAGACCGATACCGCACTCGAAGCCTTCGCGGACCTCGGTGACATCGTCCTTTTCGCGACGCAAGGAATGAATCTCCAGCTCTCCGTTGACGACCACACCATCGCGAACCAAGCGGGCTTTGGCGCCACGCTTGATAGTGCCCGACTTGATCAAGCAACCCGCGATATTGCCGAACTTGGAGGACTTAAAGACCTGGCGAATCTCGGCGGTACCGAGTTCGTGTTCCTCATAAATCGGCTTTAGCATACCCTTCAAGGAGTTCTCGACATCCTCAATGACCTGGTAGATGACGGAATAGAACTTCATCTCCACGCCTTCGCTATCTGCCAACTCCGCCACGCGCTCGGCAGGACGTACGTTGAATCCGATAATGATGGCGTTGTCCACGGTAGCCAGGTTGACGTCGTTTTGGGTAATCGCACCGACACCGCGGTGAATGATACGCAAACCGACTTCCTCGCCCACGTCAATCTTTAGCAGGGAGTCTTCCAGAGCTTCGACCGAGCCGGACACGTCGCCCTTGATAATCAAGTTCAGCATGTCGACCTTGCCGGCCTTTAGGGCTTCGTCGAAGGATTCCAGCGTCACGCGCTTGCGGCGCTTGGCCAGCAGTGCTGCACGTTCCGCAGCAGCGCGTTTGTCCGCAATTTGGCGCGCTGTCCGGTCGTCTTCAGCGACCAGGAAGTTATCACCAGCTCGCGGCACCGAGGTTAGCCCCAGCACCTGCACCGGTGTGGAGGGGGTGGCCTCTTCTACATTTTGACCACGTTCGTTGAACATGGCACGCACCCTACCGTAGGCAGTTCCCGCCACAATAGCGTCACCGACGCGCAAAGTACCACGCTGCACCAGCATGGTGGCAACCGTACCGCGTCCCTTGTCCAAGTTCGCTTCAATAGCGACACCGCGGGCGGGAGCGTGCGGATTGGCTTGCAAATCCAGCACTGCGTCAGCAGTCAACAGCACCGCATCCAGCAGGTCCTCAATGCCCATCCGCTGCTTAGCCGAAATCGGCACAAACATGGTGTCACCGCCGTATTCTTCGGGCAGCACCCCATATTCAGACATCTGGGCTTTGACCTTGTCCGGGTTAGCGGTCGGTTTATCAATCTTGTTGACTGCCACCACAATCGGCACGTTCGCAGCCTTGGCATGGTTGATTGCCTCCACGGTCTGCGGCATCACGCCGTCATCAGCGGCGACCACAATAATCGCAATGTCAGTGACCTGAGCACCACGGGCACGCATCGCGGTAAAGGCTTCGTGCCCCGGCGTATCAATAAAGGTGAGTTTGCGACCCTTATCGGCCTTTTTCAACGTGACCATGTAAGCGCCAATGTGCTGGGTAATCCCGCCATACTCGGTATCAATCACGTCAGTATTGCGGATGGCGTCCAACAGCTTGGTCTTACCGTGGTCGACGTGACCCATCACCGTCACCACCGGGGGTCGGGGTTCCATTGCCTCGATGTCATCGAGTTCTTCTGCCTCTAGGTCAATATCGAAGGATTCCAGCAGTTCGCGGTCCTCATCCTCCGGTGAAACCACCTCAATCTCGTAGCCGAGTTCCGCTCCCAGCAGCTTGAAAGTGTCTTCGTCCAAGGACTGATTGGCAGTGACCATCTCGCCCATGTGGAACAGCACCGTCACCAACGCAGCAGGATTGACGTGAATCTTGTCTGCAAAGTCGGCAACCGACGCTCCGGAACGAATCCGAACCTCTTGACCGTTGCCTTTCGGGACGGTGACACCGCCAATGACGGGTGCATTTTGCTCTTCGATTTCCTGACGTTTAGCCCGACGACTCTTGCCTTTCCGGGACTTGCCGTGACCGAAAGCGCCCTGGGTAAAGCCGCGCCCACCGCGACCGCGAGGTGGCGAAGGCGGACCGCCAAAAGCCGGAGCGCCGCCAAAACCGCCCCCTGCTAATGCTTCAGGGCTGGGGCGAGAACCACGCCCGCCACGCCCACCGCGACCCGCGGGACCGGAGTCACCGCGCGGGGAACCCATGCGGTCTCCCGGCTTGGGACGCGGACCGCCGCCCTGACCGGGACGGGGAATACCTTGGCTCATTCCCTGCGCAGAAGCGAACGGGTTATTGCCCAGCCGCCCTCGGCGCGGACCCGGCTTGGCTTTAATCCCACTGGTACCACCGGGACGTGGCATTCCCTGCGCAGAAGCGAACGGGTTGTTACCCGGACGCGCGCCCGGCTTGGGAATCCCGGCTCCTGGCTTGGGAATATCAGGGTGAGCACTCGGTTTCGCCTGCAGTTTGGCAGGGCTGGGACTCGAGTCTGTTTTCTCCGGGGTCGGTTGAGGGGCTGCGGGAGTCTCCGGCGCTTCGGGTGTTTCTGGAGTTGCGTCATCCGGAGTGACCGCCGTCTCTGGAGCCGTTGGCTCAACAGGACTGGCGGGTGATGAAGATTCTGTTTCCGCAGAATCCGCATCCGCAGTTTCACTCTTTGTAGTCGTCTTGACAGCTGGCTTCTTCGCTTTCGCGGTCGCTTTTTCGGCTTTCTCAGCGGCTTCCGGGCTGAACTTGCCCAGTTTTTCCTCTGCAAAGCGTTCCATCATCCGCTTCACTACGGGGCTTTCCACCACGGAGGATGCAGATTTTACGAACTCTCCAGCGTCTTTCAGATACGCCAGCATTTCTTTGGATTCAATACCGAGCTCTTTCGCAAGCTCGTGCACGCGCATTCGTGCCACTTTTCTCCTGTCCTTCGCCACTCCACCCGGCGAAGGGTGAGAATGGATTAATCGTTGGTACTCATCGGGTACTCATCGGGTGCCCAACATCTTCCAACCCGCTCCTAGGTCATTGCGAACACAGTGCCGCCGGATTAATGAAAAACCGCAAGCCGCAAAGTATCCTCAGCTGATAAGTTCCTGTGCCCAAGCGCGACTGTTGGAGCCGCGCAAAGCACCACTTTTGATTATACCCGACTTTTCTCTATGCACCTGAATCGAGCCCTCTCATCAGGCAAAACTTAGGGGGTGGAGCCGTCCGTGACAGCTCCACCCCCTAAGTTATAGGCAAAATCAATACCAGCCGCGGGCACAGAATTTCGCCCAAGCTCCAGCGGGACTGCCGTAGCGCCCCTTAATGTAGCTCAAGCCCCAGCGGATTTGGGTAGCCGGGTTCGTAGCCCAGTCCGCACCGGCAGAAGCCATCTTGCGACCGGGGTTAGCCTGCGGGATACCGTAGGGACCGCCACGACGTCCGGCATTCGTACGCCATCCGGATTCCCGATTCCACAAGTTCACCAGGGGCTGCATCTGATCGGGTCCCCAGCCGTACTCGCCCAGCATGTCATAGGCGATACCCTGCGGAGTACCGGCTCCCCACGGATTTGCGGCCCGCGCGGCGGCTTCCCGTGCTGCCTGTTCTGCCGCTGCCTTTTCTGCAGCAGCCTTCGCAGCTGCCGCGGCTTCCTCGGCCGCCTGCTGTTCACAGGTCTTCGCCGCGAAATTGTCGGCAATAGCGCCCGTACCGCCGATGGCGGTGAGATGCTTACCCGCCAGAGCCCCCAGCACGGTTTGCGGAACGCAAGAGGTCTGAATCAACACGACCGAGGCGTTATTCCGTTTCGCCAAGGGAGCCAAAGTCAGCGCATCGACCGGATTCTTGCCATTGACCAGCAGGTAGTTGTGCGAACCCATAACCTGCGCGGCTGCCAGCGCGGTGGTGTACCGGTTATCTCCCGCAATCCGGGAAACCTTTTTCCCAGTCAGTTCTTCAATCTGGTTTTTAGTTTGTTCATTCACGACCCCGGTCCCCCCGATAATCGTGATATTCTCCGGATTCAACTCGGAGAGAGCTTTTGCAGCGTATTCACCCAGCTGATTCGGCTCGGACAGCAAGAGGTTTGCCTCCAGATTCGCCGCATAGGATGTAGCTGCCAAAATATCTACATCTGAGCGACCGTTGGCGATGACCAAGGGGGCATCCGCGTCGCCTGCCACAGCCACATTTGCGGCGGACTCGTAACGGTTGACGCCTCCCAGAGAGGGCGCCTTCGGACTCATCACCGCAGATTTATCATCATTAGCAGCCTGCAGGGAAGCAATGAGCCCGTCAGGAGACTTATCACTGACTAACACGGAGTCCAACGAAGTTGCCGCGGACACAGCTTGAGAAGTCTCGTAACGATCAACACCCGCCAAGCGAACCTTGGCACTGACAGTTTGATTTGTAATGGTTGCGGAGCCCCCATCTTCCGCATTGGCAATCGGAGCAACGCCCGCTACACCGATTCCAGCAATTGCAAATGAACTTGCCATCAGTTTAGAAATACGCATAACTCAAATATTCGACCGGCTCATTTGACCCAGCCAAATGCCCTCCTCATTATTTCAAACAATTCGCGACCCTATGCCGCGAACCTCGATTATAACGTTTTGGTAACAGCCGTGTCCATTTGGTCAATTTTTAGAGCTGCTACCTGCGGATATACCTTCACAAGGGCGGTCCCAGACGTTACCGTGCCACCCCGGAAACCCGTAGTCACCCCTTGTGCAAAAAACACGCAGCCCCCCCGAGGGAGCACCTCGGAGGGCTGCACGCACGCCTCGTAAAAGCTGCCAATCTAGGCTGGAGTGCCGCCATTTTCCGTGTCGGAATGAATATCAATACCCCAACCGGTCAGGCGCGAAGCCAAGCGGGCATTTTGACCTTCCTTGCCAATAGCCAGGGACTGCTGGAAGTCCGGGACCACCACGCGTGCCAAACGCTTCGCCTCATCAATGACCCGCACCGAAATAACTTTGGCAGGACTCAAAGCATTTGCCACGTAAACCGTAGGGTCTTCCGCCCAATCCACGATGTCAATCTTTTCTCCGTTCAGCTCGTTCATAACTGCCCGGACCCGGGAACCATTCGGACCGATGCAGGCTCCCTTGGCATTGATACCTTTTTCAGTCGGACGCACGGCTATCTTGGTACGATGTCCCGGTTCGCGAGCCACGGATTCGATGACGACTTCTTCCCGGTCGATTTCGGGAACTTCGCGTTTAAACAAGCCCTGCACCAAACCGGGATGGGTCCGAGACAGTTCAATGTGCGGACCTTTAAAACCACGCGATGCCGCCAGAACATAAACGCTCAGACGCACTCCGTGCTGGTACTTCTCGCCAGGGACCTGTTCTGCCGGCGGAATAATGCCTTCCACATCTCCCAGATTCACAGTCACCAGCTTCGGATCGCGCCCGGCAGTCACCACCCCGGAAACGACTTGACCGACACGATCTTTAAAATCGCCCAGAACAGCTTTGTCTTCTTCCTCTTGGAAACGTTGAATAATTACAGATTTCACCGTAGCCGCGGCGGTGCGCCCAAAATCTTTAGGAGTTATCTCGGACTCGCCCAGCTCAGTGCCGTCCTCGTCCAGCTCATTTACCAAAACCCGCACCTCGCCGGTCTTGCGATCAACCTCAACCCGTGAATGTTCCTTTTCAGCACCCGGCTGGTTGCGGTATGCCTTCAAAAGCGCTTGCTCGACCGTGTCGATAAGCGAGTTCATATCCATGCCCTTTTCGGCTTCCACCAGGCGCAATGCAGACATGTCAATTTGCATGATTCCTCCGTATTGATTTGTCGCTATTTATTTTTTCGCCCGTTGCGCTGGGACCCCCGAGGCTTCCCAAACAAAATAACGGTACGTACCGATTCTATGTCCTCGAAGGGATAAACCGTAACGTCTCCGTCATCATTTACGCTCAACCCGGTTTCCGTGACTTCAGTCAAGATTCCGGCACGAACCTGGCCGCCAGTGCGCACTTCTACGTCTTTACCCAAGGCGCGACGCGCCAACCGCAGGTTCGTCAGCTCGTGTTCGGCACCAAGCGTGGAAATCTCAAGCGTATAGGCTCCCGATAACGGATCGGCGGCGTCTAAGGCAGCACCGATAGCGCGGCTGGCGTCCTCTAGTTGCGCACTGCCCAGATTGTCTACACCATCAGGTAAATCTAAACTAATCGCCACAACCCGCTGGTGTTTCGGACCGGTCACGGCAATTTTTTCCAGATACAGACCGGCTGCCTCCACGACCGGGTTCACGACCTGGATAATTGCCTCTACACTCGGATCCGTTGAAGTATGCGGTTGGGCCTCTGTTGTTATCTGCAATAGTCTCCCCTTTTTCGTTTTCTCAGAGTTGTCTGAGCGCGTGAATGGAACGGGGGTATGAAACAATGGGTCTATGTTTTTTCGCCCGTCCCATTTCCTGAGACTAAGTCTATGGCTTATGGCGGGTCTCGCGCTGACCGGGTGTGGACTGCGCCTGGACACTCCCCCCGATGCCCTGCCGAAACTGGATGCCGGACAAGCAGGAATTTCCGCTGTTTCTCGGGCAGAAGCCGCCATCAATGCCGGCAGTGAGAAGATGGCTGACGATGCCTCGCTATCCCCTGGGCTACGCACTGCCATAGGAACGGTACGCGACCTTTCCGCCACCCGTTTAGCCGCAATGGGCGGGGTCTGGCAGCCGTGGCCCCAGGGTATGCCGGAGGGGGCGGACCCCGGTCCGCAGCCTTCCCCCGCTCCGGGCAGCGTGGAGGATTTGTTGCAACTCCTGGTAGATGCCGCCGCGACTTCCTGTCAAGCAGGAGCGCGGGCACCCCAGGCTAAGGACGCGCAACTGCTCACGGCACTGTGTGCCGCGCAACAGCTGGATGCATCCCACCTAGCAGGAGCCTCGGGAAACCCACTCCCCGAGTCAAAAGTGCCGGTAGACGCACCGGCAGGAACGAACCCGGAAGGCTCCCCCGAACCGATAGCCGACCGGAAAAATCTGCAAGACCTTACCGCAGCGCAAACCGCCCTGGATTTTGCGCGGTTCCGGATGGAAGTGGCAGCAGCGCACCTCAACGGTGATAACCGGAAGTGGGCTTTGCAAAGGGCGAGCTCCCTGGCTTGGGACGTACAGTCACTGGTAGACGGGGGGGTTGAGGATGTGCGGGCCTCTCAATATGCCCTGGATTTTCCACAAATTAAGTCCGCTGCAGACGCGATTCACCTCATCAATCAGGCTGATGCTGACGCATTCGCCGCACACCTCCAGATAATCGCGATGATTTCGTCTCCCGATGCCGCATCGAAGCAAGCGCCAGACCAGACCCTGTCAGCGTTGCGCCAACCCTGGATAAGGGCAGTAAAAGATGACGTCACTTCACAAAACCGTTTCGGCATACCGCCTTCCCAGATTTTCGCGCAACTGTGGCCCTAACCGGATCAGACACAGGTTCTAGTAGGTTTGCCCAGCCTAACGCCGCGGTCACCAGGAAAACTGGATCACTAGAGACCTTTTCATCGGCTCAGGGATGGCTCGGGGTTTTTTCAGGGTAAACCCCTATAGCCGGTGAGTTTCGGGCTGGTTACGCTGGATTACACGTAAGAAATCTAGCGAAAGGTTAGCCATGTCTGCCCCAAATAGCTCCGTTTCCTCAGACGAAACACCGTTTACTCCCGTAACGCCCCCGACCCCGCCAAACGCAGCTGCCCCCGGGACTTTCCCCTCACCCCTTGTGACCAATGCAGAGACAGACCTACCAACTGTCCCGGTAGCTCAGCTGCGCGATGTCACCAAGGTTTATGGGGAAAAAGGCACGCGCGTCGAGGCTCTGCGCGGAGTTAACGTCGACATTAACGCCCGCGAATTCACGGTTATCATGGGCCCCTCCGGTTCCGGTAAATCCACGCTGCTGCACGTCCTAGCCGGTTTGGACGCGGTCACTTCCGGGTCAATCACGGTCAACCGCATGGACATCACGAAGCTGAAGGACAAGCCGCTGACTCTGTGGCGCCGCGACAACGTGGGGTTTGTGTTCCAGTCGTTTAACCTGGTTCCCACTTTGAGCGCCAAAGCCAACATCGAACTGCCGCTGCGCCTAGCGAATAAACCGATAGATCGGCACTGGTTCGACCAAATCGTCACCGGGCTGGACCTGACCACCCGACTGAACCACAAGCCCTACGAGCTGTCCGGCGGCCAGATGCAGCGCGTCGCGGTCGCCCGCGCCCTGCTGTCCCACCCCGCCATGCTGGTCGCTGACGAGCCGACCGGAAACCTGGACACGGCGTCTTCTGCAGAAGTCCTGAACCTGCTGCGCGCGGCGGTCGATAACTTCGGGCAAACCGTGGTGATGGTCACCCACGACCAGCACGCCGCCACGACCGGGGACCGGGTCTTGATTGTCCGTGACGGAATGATTGTGCACGATTTGCATCACCCCGAACCTGCAGACATCGCGAAGGTGGCGTGAGAGATGAAAGGAATTCTGCGCGCAGATTTGCGCAAAAACGTGAAAAGCTACACCGCCACTGCCTTGGCGATTGCCCTAGCGGTAGCGTTCCTGCTGACCTGCCTAGGGTTGACCGCCGGGCTCAAGACGACTTTGGCTCGCAACCTTACGGAGAAAGCCGCCGGTGCTGACCTGATTGTCACGGCTCCCAACGGGGTTCCCTACGACGGTGAGGGACCCGAACCGGACTACCTGCAAAAGGTCGCGGATCAAGCCCATCAGGCCCACCCGGAGTGGAAAATCCTGACCCGCACGTCCATGAGCGTGGATTTGTCCGCAAATCGCAAGAAGGTGTCTGCCTCGGTATTAGGGCTGGGCAATCCCGCGTTCGACCCCAGTTCGGTCGTGGAGGGAAAGCGCCCCAGCTCTGAATCAGAAATCGGTATCGAGCAGTCCAACGCTAAGACTCTCGGGGTCAAAGTCGGAGATACGATCAACGCAGGAATCTACGATCCTGCCACCGATGACACCAAGACCGTGCCACTCAAGGTCAGCGGTATCTATAAAGCCCGTCCCGGCGCGTTCCCCACCAGCTACGTTTCCGATTCCCTGGTGAAAACCTGGGCTGGGGACGATTATTTAGCTGATATCTTGCTGATTTCGGGAGTTAGCACCACAAACCTGAAAGCGGCCACGGCCGAGCTGAAACAGTTGACCTCCCACATTGCCGACGCAGATTACTATGAGGTGTTCACCGCGGATCAATACTTGGATCGTGCCGTGGATAGCATTACGGGCGGACAGGACGTCCTGCTCGTGTTGGCCTTGGTGTTCCCGCTCATCGCCGGCGTTACCGCCATTATTGTCGTGTCGGTGACCTACAACGTGCTGTTTGCCCGCCGGCGGCGCCAACTGGCTCTGTTGCGGGCGGTCGGTGCCACCTCCGGTCAGCTGCGTTCCCTGGTGGCGCGCGAGACCTTACTGGTTGGTGCCGTTTCGGCGATGATTGGGGTATTGGCAGGCGTGATTTTTTCAGCCATAGCGTGCCGGATTGCCAACCTCGCCGACACTTGGGGTCACGCTTTCACCGTTTTGAACTGGCAAAGTCTGCTGGCGGGATTCCTCTGTGGTACCGTGATTTCTTTCCTGGCGGGGTTTGCCCCGTCTCGCCGGGTCGCCCAAGTCACCCCGATTGAGGCTCTGGCGACGGAGGACAAGCTCAGCCGGCGGCGCAAGCACCGGACGGTTCGCGCCATTTTTGGTTCCATGCTGTTCTTTGGCGGCACCGCCACCATGGTCTACGCCACCCTGAAGAACCATCAGTTGATGATGAGTGTCTCAGAGCAGGGAGACATGGATACCTACACCTCCAATTTCTTCCTAATAGCGATGTTTGCCGGAATGATTTCTTTCCTGGGGCTGATTATGCTGACTTCCATCGTTTTGCCCTACGTGACTTCCGCTTTGGGCGTGTTCAGTTCCCCCGCGGCGGTGACGTGGCGTTTAGCGGCGGAAAATACGGGGCGTAACCCGCGGCGTACCGGAGCTACCGGCGCAGCCTTGACCCTCGGTATTACCCTGCTGGTGTTGCTGCTGGTCGGGGCAGCCTCGGTAGACGCTACCGGCAAAAAAGTCATTGACGAACACACACCGATAGACCTGCAACTCGTTTCGGAGGGCGAACCGCTGAGCCAAACCACCATTGCCAATGTGAAAGCCACTTCCGGTTTGCAACATACCATCGCCGTAAATGGGCTGTTGGGAAGCGCTGTCCCCTGGGGAGAATACGAAAAAACCCAGAAATTATTATCTCAGCCGGAAAAGCTGACCCATGACGAAAACGGCGGCTGTATCGTTGCCGCAACGAACGAGCCTTGTGACCCCGACGCGGACACTCAGGAACTGCTGTTGGAATCTAAAGATTTCTCGACAGTTTCGCACAGCCGGATTCCCGTGGTTACTCCCGGTCACGTGGGAATCCCACAGCTGAATGAGGAGGAAGTGGGCACGCCTTATGCCGTCCGGAGCGGGGATAAGGTGCTGAAACTCACGGCTGAGAAAACTTCTCTGGATTTTGTGTCCCTGAACCCTCAGGATTTGGCTGGTCTGGTCAGCTCTACCCAGGTAGTCCGTCCGGCACAAACCGACTCCGACCAGGAACTCAAGCGTAATGCCACGGTGCTGGCACCCCGAGTTTTGCTGATGCGGATTTCCTCGGATTGCAGCTTTTCTGACATTGAGCAGCTCGCTTCGGATATTCCGGCTGCCTCCGAGCAGGATGCCCACATCACCGGTTCCGCGCCCGACCGTGCCATGTTTACCCAGATTGCACAAGGATTGATGTGGGGCGCTTTCGCGATGCTGGGAGTATCGGTGCTGGTTGCGCTGGTTGGGGTGGCGAATACGTTGGCGCTGTCGGTGATGGAACGCCGGCGGGAAAATGGAATGCTGCGCGCCTTGGGCATGACGAAGGGGCGTTTGCAAGGAATGCTCGCCTTCGAAGCACTGCTAACAGCTCTCGGAGCGCTGATTGTAGGCGTATTAGCCGGTTTAGGTTACGCGATAGCCGGCATCAACGCCCTGCCAGTGACGGAACTGGCGTCCGCACAAATCATTGTGGTACCCCCGTTAGCAATCGTGGCCGCAGCACTCACCATCGTGGTGGCGCTCTTGGCATCAATTGGTCCGGCGCGGGCCGCAGCGCGGGTCACGCCGGTGGAGGCGCTGGCTCATGACTAAAGGTGGGGCGGCTAGCCGAAGCTAGCCTTTAGCGAAGCCGCCCCGGTAGCGGTGAGTTCGACCTGGGTCAGGGAACTGATGAGTGGGAGCACCAGAGGAATTTTTCCGGTCGCTCGCAGCGTCACCTGCACCCGGGTCGAAGCTACATCTACGTCAACCAGGTCAATTCCTTCCAGACCAGAATTTGCGCTTATCGCCGCTCCGGAAAGGTATTCGGCAGCGCGCTCTGAGGCGTGATATGGTTCGATTTGCAGGGGGACACCGTCAACGATGCCATTTTGGTAATACGCCGCGTCCGCCATGTTTGCCGCCGCCAGAGATGCGGTCTGATCCGCCAAGCGCTGCAAACGCCGCTGCTCCAGATACACCCCCGACACTGCCATGCTCATCAGGATAATCACACAGAGCAGCACACAAGCGGCGAGTCCCAACAGCATGATGCGCCCGTCCTCGTCAACGAGACGCTCGAACCGGGCAGCAAAACGGTGTGGCATCGCCCCGCCCTGGTGCCCTCCCCTAAGCCCCATGCTCACCCCACTGAATCGGATGATCCGCATGCAACGTCAAGGACGTCGGAAAGGAACTCTGCAGAATGGTTCCCACCAACGGCAGGGGAACCTCCAGGCTAACGTGAACGATACCGCGCGAACCCGCGGCAGGACACGGTCCGGTCACGCATTCCAGAGAATACTGCGCCTTCCCCGCCGGTAAACCCTGATCAGTGGCCGCCAGCTGCACCGCCAAACTGGCTGAGTCAACCCCGGTGACGGGATGTAACGTGAGGATGCGCGCCGCCCCAGCCGCCCCCGCTTCTGCCGCATACAGACCGGATTGAATCTGAAAGAAAGCCAGAATCAAGTACACCAGGGGAATCAGCAGCATCATGGCAATGCCCACAAACTCCACCGTAGCCTCCCCGGATTCCCCCCGCATCAAGCGAGAAACGAACCGAGACCGATTTCGGCGCAACGGACACTTCACGGTCCCTCCTCTATCACCGCGTGACCCACTGCGGTCATATCCCCCACTCCGAACAGTCCGATGATGGGCATCGGCGCCTTTACCTGTACCTCCATAACCTCCAGGTCAGAGGCGGCAAAGGAACCCGGCAGCATCGCCAAGCCGACCCGCTGGGCACTGACCGTATGCACATAGCCGGAACCCAGAGTCGAGGCGAGGACACCGCGCACGGTTTCATCGGCGGCACTCTCCGGCGCCCCCGCCAGAGCTGCTGCGTGCGCCCCTGCCCCCGCCGCATCAATCAAAGTCGTGCGGACCCACAGCGCCAGCGACAGCTGCAGCAATCCCAGCACCAAAATCAGCACCAGTGGCATGACGAGAGCGAAACTGGCGGGTTCCGAACCGGACTCCCCACGCCAGCCCTGCCCGAGACGACGAAGCAGCGAGGCACGGCTTTCAGAGAGCCGAGACATGCGTGATGGCGTCATTAAACAGATTCGTGAGGGCGGGCAGAGCTACTGCCGAAAGCGCCACCACCAACCCCGCCGTCATCAGAGTGACCATCACCCAGCCGGGAACGTCGCCGTCTTCAGCCCCCAGACGGGCGCACACAAAGTTTCGCAAAGCACGGAGTTTTTGCATGTTTTTATCCTTTCGATTTCGATACAAACGATTTACAGCTGCAGAGCCACCAAACCGGGATACAGAGCAAACACCACGGTGAGTGGCAAAATCAAGAACACCACCGGCACCATCATGAGGACTTCTTTCTTTCCGCCCTCCGTGAGCAACTGGGTTCGCGCCACCGCTCGTGAATCCGCCACTTGGGACCGCAACACGCCCGCCAAGGGAGAACCGCGTTCCAGCGCGGAGACAATGGCATCAATGAGGTGCGCGAGAATTTCGGAATCATTGCGGGCTCGAGCCGCGGTCAGACTGGGGGCCAAAGAGTCCCCATTATCTGCGGCAGCCAAGATTTTTTCCAGCTCCTGACCGGCGACATCGGTGCAGCGGGCAGAGACACGATGCAAAGCTCCATAGAGAGGTTCTCCGGCTCCCACCGCCAACGCCAAAAGTTCAATGACATCAGGCAGCTCTTGATTGAGACTCAGTTGGCGACGCCGTGCTGCACCGGTCAGCCGGTAATCGGGAACCAACAGTCCTGCCAACACAAAACAGGTCAGCATCACGAAGGCTCCCGGTATCGGCAAGGTTCTCCCCCAGAATCCGATAATACTCAAGACTACTGCCAGCACACCCAGAAACGTTGCCCACCGCAGCTGCGAGCGGCGAAATTCGCACACGTCCTTGGGTAAACCCGCCAGTTCTAGCCGACGCTCGACAGATTCTTTAGAGGGACTGATAAACGTGAGAAACTTGGTCAAGCCACTAGGAGAAAACGAAATATCCCGCAAGCCCGCGCCTCGGTAAGTCGCCATACCAATGAGGTCAGCCTGGACATAAGGGGTGATTCGCCAGGTCGGAAAGGCGCCTTGACGAATCCACGGCCCCAGACACACCCCGATAAACCCGCTCCCGACCAAGACAGCGAGACCACCGACAATCCAGGGCACAACGTTTTCCACGGTCTACTCCCGCATCGTGCGCGGACTAACTTCCAGGCGCCCCAGCCGCAGCATCATGAGGTAAGCCAGCGCCGACACCAGCGCCCCCACCAGCAAAATCATGGAACCTACCGGGGTGGAATACACCTCTAAGGTGCCCGGACGGCTCAATAGTAGCGCCAGGATAATCCATGGGGAGGCAGCCGCCAGACGCGCCCCCGTCACAGTCCAAGATTGGCGTGCCAGCACTTCCCCGCGGGTGCGTTCCTCCGCGCGCAACATCGCACCCAAGTCCTCCAACAGAATTACCAAGTCGTTGCCCCCCACTTGTGCAGCCAGGCGCAACGCTTCCACAATGCGATCCCCCACTGGATCAGCCAATTCGCGTTTCAGGATTTTTAAGGAGGCGTCGAGATTCCCACCCGCCCGATAATCAGCTGCGAAGTGCGCAAAAGGCACCCGCAGAGACTTCGGGGCTCTCGCGGCAACCTCCAGGAGGGTTTCCCCCAAGCTCAGCCCGGCACGCACCCCGGAAACTAAGTCATCTACCAGGTTTGGCCAGGCTTTGCCGCGTTGCCCCTGCACCGAATGCAGTTTGCTCTGCAGTCCCAAAAATGGCAGATACGCAGCCAGCAGCCCTGCTAACCACCCGACCATCACCAGACCCGTCACCACGGTGAGGCAGATCCCTGCTGACACCCCTGCCAGCAGGGACAGCACCAAGAACTGCCCCAACCCGAGGCGCGTTCCGCTTACCGCGGTGATGTCGTTGAAGTGAGCAGATTTTTGTGACCAATAGTGTTTCAGGGAGCTTTCGCGATGTGCTGAGTGCCGTTTCGGGCTCAACGTCACCAGGAAAATACCGGAAGCGGCACTGAGAGCCGCTGCCCAGGTCAGCCAGAGGCTATTCATGGGGCGCCTCCCGCCAGAGGGCAGACAACTGACCAGCCCGTGAGCCAAAGGCGGAGAGGAAATCGAAATTCGCAGAGTTCTTGACCGGTTGCGTACCTTCGGGCGGCACGCTGTAGAGCGGGTATGCCACGATTTGACCGTCGCGCAGTGTCCCGTCCAAAGCCAATACTTCCGTCACCGCGCGGCTGCCCTGCCACGTTCCGCGCAGCTGCACCACCAGGTCAATGGCACCTGCTACCGTCGGTATCACAAATGCCGCGGTCACATTTTCTCCCGCCAGCAGCGGCAAGGTCGACAGTTTCGTAATCGCCTGCCGGGCGGTGTTCGCGTGAATCGTAGACATACCGGGAATCCCGCAGTTCAGGGCAATGAGCATGTCTAGGCTCTCGGCGCCGCGGACCTCCCCGATAATCAGCCGGTCGGGACGCATCCGCAGAGTTTCTCGAACCAAATCGCGCAGGGTAATCTCACCTTGACCTTCAATCGAGGCGTTGCGAGTCTGCATCGCCACCGTGTCAGGGGCTTTCAGGTTGAGTTCCAACACCTCCTCGCAGGTGATGACACGTTGGTCAGGAGGGATTTCCCCGCACAGGGCCCGCACCGTAGTCGTTTTTCCAGACTGGGTCGGACCTGCCACCACGATGTTCAAGCCGATGCGCACCGCTTCGGACAAGAAACTTGCCAGCCAGGCAGGCATCATCTTGAGTCGGACCAAATCCCGCACTTTCACGGCTTTCGCACTGTGCTTGCGGATGTTGATGGACCAGGTAGCAGTCACAGGCGGGATGACGACATGTAAACGTTCTCCGGTTTCCAAGGTGGCATCCACGCAGGGGTTGACGAAATCCAAATGCCGTCCCGAAGCTCGCAGCATCCGCTCTACCAAGGCTTCTACTTCGTCTTCTGCCAGCAGCAGGTTGGTCAGGCGGGCTTGCCCGCCACGGGAACAAAACACCTGGGAAGGACTGTTCAGCCAGATTTCTTCCACCGTTGGATCGTCCATCAGTGGCTGCAGTTTCCCGTAGCTTAGGCCCAAGTCAATAACTCCCTCGTACTTGAGAGCCAATAAATTATGGTTAGTTTAAACGCTTTTTTACTGCTACAGTGCAAAGCTGCGGGCTCCGAAAGGAAAATTCCCATCTAACGTTCATAAAATTCCCAGGTTCTTCTATGATTTTGCCATAGTTTTGCCAAAATTCAGCACCAACTCCCCTCAATAAATCCATTCCCCTGTCCAAGGCTGACATTTAATGGCGAGATTTCCAGCTTTCCGGAGCGGTCTGGCGGTTTGCCTCCCCGGGTGACATAAAATTGAGAGATGAGCGATACCGATTTTCTGACCTTGGCGGCTTTGGCAACCGTGGCAATTCCAGACCTTGAGGTTGAGTCTCTGTGCCCGCCAGTTGGCGAAGACAGCGATTTCCGCTGGACCGGAATCCTCGATAATCACTCCGCCCGGTGGAGCGTCATTGGTGCCAAGCATGCAGATGCGGAAACAGCACTGCATAAGCAGCAAAAGATTTTAACCATGCTGACGAACTATCGCGATGCACACCGGCTTCCTTTTGACGTGCCCCGTGTCGAAGGCAGCGCCACTTCGAAAGACGGAACTTCGGTGATTGTTTATCGTCAGCTGCCAGGCAATCCCCTGAATCTCAACGAACTAGCAGAGAATCCGGATTTATTACGCGCTCTGGGTAAAGCCATCGCGGCACTGCACGAGATTCCCGCCAACTTGGTCGCTCATGTTGGTTTCCCCACTCCCAGCGTAGATGATATCCGCGCAGATTTGCGAAAAAACCTGTCCCAAGCGGTCGCTACCGGCTTGGTGCCCCCGGTGCTGCAAGCTCGTTGGGAGCAAGCTCTCGACGAAGACGCCTGGTGGCATTTCCATCCTACGTTTGTCCACGGCTCTCTGGATCCTGAGCACGTCCTGGTCGCAGATTCCCGAATCTTGGGAATCTCTGGTTTTGCCGAGGTCAGCGTGGGCGACCCTTCCCAAGATTTATCCTGGGTGGCGTCTGAACTGACAGATGAGGCGGTAGACCTGGTATTTGACGCTTACCATTTGGGACGCGCGGAAGGCTCAGACCCATTCTTGCGGCAACGTACCGACCTGTGTATTGAATTGGCGCTGGTCAATTGGCTCAATTGGGGGGTCAACCAGGGTAGTGCCTCGATAATTGCCGACGCCCAAGACCTGTTGAACGAACAGCTAGAGCGATTGGACGGAGACCTGTCGTTAACGGGTCGTCCTCTCTATGAGGACCAGAGTGCAAATATCCCCGGCGACACCGCCGACACGAGTGAAACCTCCACCGAGGGCATCACGGAAATTACCGCAGAAATTGCTGCAGAAATTGCCACTGCATCAGATTCCGAGAGCACTTCCTCGCCTGCGGATGACGCCTCCTAATGACGGGATAATTTCGCGTTTCCCCTGAGAGCACAAGGGTTCTCACTGAATCTCTCGGTGTTCCTTACGTTTCCTCGCCACACCGACCCCCAAACACAGACCCCGCGGGGTCTTCCAAAGTCACGGTCCCGCCCCGACCCGCCTTTGTCTCTCCGTGCCGGTGCTGAGACGAAGGTCGCGCCACTAAGCCCTCACCATGGCAACGCGCCCTCCCCCGCTTCTGCAGGGGCATAAAGCCGGAACGGGCAGCGCTGCCAGATCTAAAGCATTTGAACGAAACCACCCGGCACCAGACTGCAGCGCCTGGGGATAACTTCAATATCCAAATTTTTCTAAAACTGCGTCAATCTCCTCTCCCCGGTCTGTCAGGTTACTCACCAAGAGGTTCCGACTGTATTCGGCTATGCCCAGTTCATCAAGGATGTCTTGCAGGGTGAGCAGTTGTTTCGCCGGATTGTCCTCATTGAGGAATATGTAGGCGCAGATAATATCTTCCGCCGGAGTTTCGGGATGCTCCTGTAACCAGTAAAGCCGATAAATTCCCAGCTGGTGCAGCCACTGAGCGTAGTTTTCCGGAGTCGGACGTCGACCGGTTTTCCAGTCAATAATCCAGATTTTTCCGGTTTGCGCCTCTTCAAACTGCGCATCTATCCGCAATGGAATCACGGCACCGCCGGCTTCCTCAAGGTAGAGTTCACCGTCAAATTCGACCTGTGGACCACGCAGTCGCCGTAGTAGTTCTAAATCTTCGTAACGCTGCTGCCATTTGTGCAGCAGTTCACGCTGTTCTGGCGTGAAGCCGTCTTCCGTTCCGGCGTCGAAAATGAAAGTATCTTCATTTTCTAGCTGGCTGGCAATCCAAGCGTGCATGTAGGTTCCCAAACGTGCCGCCACACTGGGCTGTTGGGGCAGGGGACGCAGACGCTGGAGCAAGTATCCCTCGCTGTCTTGCGCCAAATGTGCCATCCCGGTAGCAGAAATTCGTCCCAACAAATCACCGGTGCCCAAGCGCGTTTGTGGCTGATGCAGCAGTTGGCTCAAGCGGCGCTCAGCTTCTTCATCCGCGTCCTGACTGATTCCACCAGAGAATTTGCCACTATCCAAAGCAGCCTCAGTGGCTTGCACCGCCTGAGCAAAGTCTGGGCGCGTCTGAATGAGAGGTAGCGCCGGCCAAATGCCAGCGTCAAACCGGTCTTGGTTTGGATTTTCAATTTTGTCGGGAATGGACGTAACTATGGTGTCAGGCCAGTCCACGTCGGGAGTCTCAATCCCCAATCGGGCGACTTCCTGCGCAAATGTCTCCGCGTTAAACGGAGTCAACAGGTTTGCGGCGCCGACCGCACCCCCCTCCGAGGATTCCACAACTGACACCGTAGATGAGTCTGATTGGATAATGTTTGCCCCGCCCGATGACGCCAATGAATCAGCATCTGAAAAGATGTGCTGTTGCGGGTCTTGTTCTACCAGGAAAAATTGGCTGGGTGGACGTCCTTTCTTGGTCTGCCGTTCGAACCAGCAGTGTCCCAACAGGAGCCGGGACTTGGCGCGAGTGAAAGCCACATATGCCAACCGTGATTCTTCCCGGAGTGCGTAATGCTCAGCATCTTCCTTAAACGTTTCGAGTAACCCTTTTTTCTTTGACACTCTTCCGGTCGCAGTCAGCAGGGTCTGGGTTTTCAGTTCCAACTCCGGAAGATGATCCCGATCACTGCGCAGCGGGTAGGGTAACACATCACGTTGCGTTACCCAGATTTCACCTCTGACAGAAGGAAAAGTGCTCTTGTTTAGGTTTGGAACTGCCACCCAATCCCATTCGAGCCCCTTCGCGGCGTGCATGGTGATAATCTGCACCGCCGCATTGTCCACCTCGAAGTCTAGGTCAGCAAAGCTGGCTTCTTCGTCTTCACCGGCACTGAGCCAGTTAAGAAATCCGCTCAGCGTCGCTCCGGGAGTCCGTCCAAAATCACGAACTAGGTTTAAGAACTCCACATAGGCCCCAGCTTGGCAGGAGGAACCGGGTAACTGCTGTTCAATATCTAAATCGAGCAGTCGATGTGCTAACCGTGCCAGCACCAGGGGGGTCGCAAATGGGGCATTATCCTTTAGCTCCGTCAGGATTCCGCGTAGTTTTTCCAGTCGAGCTTGAGCTTCAGTTGAAACTTGCGCCCCGCCCTCCATTACTATCTGGTAGGGGGTAAAACGGTGCCGATTCCGTCCCACTGCCTGCAAATCGCTCAATCCCAACCTATATCTATCAAGCAAAAGCAACAGGCTGGCGCTTTTCTCGGGATTGTCAGTGATCTCCAGAGCGGCGCGCACCAGGCGCACTCCCGGATCTTCCAAGATTCCCTGCATACCCCTGGTCTGGTAAGGGATTCCGGCTTGGCGCAGGGACTCAACCAAGCCAGGAATAGCATTTTTCGCACGGCACAGTACTGCGGCGGTAGGTAATTTTTCGGCAGGCACACCTTCCCCCTGCAGCTTCACCCGCTGAGCTTGCCACAACCGGAAAAAGTTCACCACCGCTTGACTTTGCTGCAAATCAGTCAACGTCTGGATTCCGTAGACGATGCCGGGATTTGCCCCCGATCGGGCTTGCAGGGGTTTACTGATTGCCGACTGGACGTCCTGATTCAGGGGTATGTTCCTCTCCGCAGCCACTGCCGGCGCCCCTGTCAATTCCGCAGAAATTCGGTTCGAGACTGCGAGGATGACGGCGTCGTTACGCCATGAAGTCGACAAGGTCCGAGTGAGTAACTGGTGAGAATCCGTGCAAAATATCGAACCGAAGTCCTCCATTGAGGCTGCCGAAGCCCCCCGCCAACCGTAAATGGCTTGGTTCGGATCTCCCACTGCAGTAACCGCACAATCGCGGAAAATTCCTGCCAGGAAACGCATCTGCGCCACCGAGGTGTCTTGGAATTCGTCCAAGAACACCAGCTGGAATCGTTCCCGCTGACTTTCCCCGACTGCCGGCAGTTGTTCCACCAAACGAACCGTTTCTCGAGTTTGGTCAGAAAAATCTGCCATCAGGAGTTCCCGTTTACGTTCGTTGAAAGCCTGGATGATGTTAGTAGCGTTACATCCGAATTCCATAGTGTCGATGATGGTATCCAAATTACGTAACGCCGTGCTGTTAAGGTCGGCACCTTCGGTATCTTGCAAGCGTCTGGCAGCTGCGTGGTAGGAACGATAGGTCTGTTTCATCTCAGCCAAATCAACGAGATGAGAATTCGTGTCGTTAGCCAGAGACAGCAGAATGTTTACCAGGTTTTCAGCGTTTTCCCCCTCACGTTTTGTCCCTAACGCCCCGGTCCAGCTTTGCACCACGTCAGTCATGATTTGATACCTGGCGGCATCCGTGATGGTGGTGAAACCGGATTCCCGTCCGACTAACGTGCCAAATTCTGTCAAGAGGGTTCCCGCGTAGGAATCATAGGTGGAGACGCTAACCGGGTGACGCAGCATTTCCGGAGTCATTCCCCGCTGGACAAGAGTATCGAAACGCTGGCGCAGCTGATTCAAATCAAAGTCCGCGGCTTTTAACACCGCGGTAACCTCCGCGGTTTGCCGTCGTTCTTGCACCGACTCTAAAAGACTCGCGAAGCGATCCAAACGCAACGAAAAACGAGCTGCCATCTCTGCCGCGGCCTTACGAGTGAAGGTCAGTCCCAAAATTGCTTCGGGGACAATACCGGCATTGACGACCCAATAAACCAGCCGGTTCGCAATGGTTTCTGTCTTGCCACTGCCTGCCCCGGCTACCACCAGGAGCTGTCCTCGTGGCGCCGTAATTACTGCGGATTGTTCCTGAGTTGGCGGATTAGCTCCCGTCAAAATAGCCAGTTCGGACGCGGTAAATATTTCTGTCACTGGTTTCGTCGTAGTCATCGTTGTCTCACTTCCACTCCGAGAGTATTACCGGCGCCCCAAGCTCCGAGGGATTCAATTTGAGCCAAATTTGGTCCACTGAACGCCGCCACCGCTAAATTCACACGGTCTTGCAAATAGTCTCTCAACAACATGGCTTCCGGATCGGGCGCGCCCGGAGTCTCGCCGCGCAGCCACGCCAGGGGATCTCGGAGAATCTGACGCTGCTCCCCGGAGAACCGATTGGGGAGGGCAATCACCTCCGTTCCCGATTCGAGAGATTGTTGCACCCAGACTTTCGGTTCCCGAGGTTCCTCAATGCCGTGTGTGGCGTACAGTTTTTTCGAGTCTGGGGGAACCTGCAGTGCCACAATTTCTGCCATGTCACAAGGCTGCTTTTGCCCGTCCGGAGAGGCGTTATAGGCAGCCTGATATAACGCCAACTGCAGATTAGCCGCTACCTTAGCCGCACTGAAATTAGAAGGATTACCGGTCTTATAGTCCATGATGATGACGCGCCCATGCGCAAACATCACCCGGTCAATTCTGGCGTTGTAGACCAAGGCACCCTTCCCGGAGCTGGCCTCCAACCGGCAGGGATAACGCACTTCAAAACGTGAGGGGTATTGATGATTTACCAGAAAGGTCGCCAGGGGCACCAGACAGGTCTCAATGTGGCGACGGAAGTTAGATTCCACCCACGTCTCACCGGACAAGGGACCAAGCAGACGCCGCACTTCTTGGCGCAGCTCAGTCAGGACTTGCTCAAACTCCAGGTCATCTCGCGGTCCGTGCCCCTCCCACCAGTACCTGCGTCCCAGGATTTCGGCAGCTTCATGAACAATGTTGCCAACTTTATTCGCCGCATACGGGTCATCTTCATCGTTGGAGTAACCGGACCAGCTCAGCACGTAATCCAGAGGATTTTCTAAGGCGCGTTCCAAACCGGAAGCGTAAATGTGAATTTCGGCAGATTCTGTCTCGTCTCCGCTGACTGGTAAAGCCCCCATCCAATTTTCCGGATGCGCCGAAGGGCAGTCCCCTGCTGCCAATTTTGCGAGCAGACCCGCGGCGGTGGGAGCATCTATAGTCGGAGTTCCCCAACTGGTTTCCCCGCCCAGACAAGCCGCGCGTAGATAGGCGACGAAATCACGCAGATTGGTGGGTAAACGACGATGCTGTTTCGGTTCGAGCTGCAAAGTCTGCACCAGGGAGGTGAGAAAGGTGGAACGCCCAACACCGTCCTGCGCGGTGGTCCCCAAAATGAGGCGTTGCGTGCAGCGGGTCAGGGCAGTAAAGAAGTGCCGGTATTCGTTTTGCCAATTCCACAGGTAACCAGCACTGCTGGAGTTTGTAGGGTCGCCGTAATTTTCCAGCTCAAACATGGAGGAACCCAAGATTGATCCCGGCCAACGCATCGCCGGCCAGTTTCCGTCAGTGAGACCCACCACTGCCACCAGGGGCCAGTGCTGGGAGACAGTGGCTGCGGCTGACACTACAGTGACTGCATCCTTCACCAGATGATGAGGAGCCACGGTGCCGGTGGGGAGGTCGCGAGCCAACATCCCCTGCGCGAAATCCGCCGCGGTTTTGCCCGGGTTACGAGCCTCAAACCAATCTGCAGCTTTGAACAAGTCCATCACCAAATCCAGGTCAATCTGTAGCGTAGACCGCACCGCGGGGACCAAACCGGGCTGCAAAGCCCGCGCCTGGAGGATTTCGCCACGCCCCAGACCGTCCCATAGTTTCCAGAGCAGCAGCTGTACTGATCCTGAATCGGCTTTCCATTGTTGCCATCCCGATCGGAGAGCCTGTGCCAAGTCGACCAGCTGTGCTGCGTCGGGTATTGCAGAGATAATCTCAGCTACTGAACGCCCGGAGAAATCATTCTGTCCAGAGATAACCTGGCGCAAGAACTGCTGAATGTAGGGTAAGTTTCCAACAATTTGGATTCCGCCCTCCTCATCATCGGCAGTGTCAGCGGAATCCATCACCCCAGTGGACCCCGCAGCGTTCTCTGAATCTGCCGGTGGCTGCAACCGCAGGTCGTACAGTGAGGAGTCCATTCGCCGCATTCGCCAGACGTCCCAGCCCACCAGAGCGGAAGAAAGCAATCCGGCTAAATCCAAATCCGATAGTTTCACTTGATCGCAATCTTCCACGCAAACCGCCTGCATCATCTTCAGCAGATAGCGTGTGAGTCGCCCTTCGTTGAGTTGACCGGTGGCTCCCGGAACTACCACCGGAATATCCATGTTTTCCAGCACTTCGGCGACCTGCCGGGCTTCTCGGGAAGAACGGGTCAGAACTGCCATCTGTGAATACTTCAGGGGTCGATCAGAGAAGATATGAGCGTCTTGCAGCAGAGTCCCGATTTCTTGATATTGGGCAGTGTCAGTGGACTTTTCCACCAAAATAATGCGGTCTCGACCGTCTGCATCACAGAGCGAGTCTGTCTCTGTCGAGGCCGGAGATGATTCCTGTATCGAGTTCCACAATCTAGCACTGATGCCGTGCACGCCCAGACGATTCACCGCTATCCGCCACGCTTGACGCAACGGTGCGGGAACGTGTTCTTGGGTAAGCAAAATTTCGATGGCGCCTTTGCCCGGAATTGTCTCTAACTGTTGCCAAAGCCTCTCGCTCAAGTGGGGGCTTGCACCACGGAAGGTATTCACGCAGGTTTCGGGCAAAGTACAGGCTACCAAGGTGGTTCCATGCGTCGCCCACAGAGAGAGGATGTCAATCATCAGTCCGTTGAAGTTTTGCAAATCATCGATGCCTACCAGTTCCGGAACCGGGGCTCCGGCTTTCACCGCCAAAAGATACTCTTCGAACAGAGAAGCCGTGTCCAAAGGCCAGGCAGATTGACGAGCCTGCGAGCGTTTTGCTTCCCGGTCGGCTTGCATCGCTTGAATCAGCCGGGTCACCAGCGGATGTACCGGGGACGCTGCGGAGTCTGACGAGACATCACCAGCAAAAGCCCGGACCCGAAAGATTCCATCCACCAAGTCACGCCGGAAGCCTTGGGTTTCCAGAGCCGCGCGCAGTTCTTCTTCCAGAGGCATTCCAGCCAGGAAATCCTGAATCTGGACCATGACCTCGGCATCGGTGGCCAATCTGACTTCTGGCAGACCTTCCGCTTTCCGCCATTGATTGAAGCGGGCAAAGACTTCCGCCACGAAACCCTTACTGACCCCCAGGAGACAACCCGGATCTTCCGATTGTGCCCGAATTTCCAAGGCTCGCTCACTCAATCGGCGGGCAGCACCCGCATTGGGACTCAATACCAGCATCCGGGGATTACCCACCAACAGCTGTGCTAAAAGCGTGGTTTTCCCACTCGCCGGAACCCCTGCCAAAAGTACGGATTCACCGACATCAAGCGATTGGCGAACCCGGTCCGCTAACTCATCGAAAATCTCCATAGTTTGAGAGTACCAGTAGCCCCAAAGACGAAAATTTGAAACTTTAAAACTCGTCGTCTCCTCGGACATAAAATTCCCCCTCATCGGGCAAAACCCCTAGAATGAGAGGACAGTCGGAAAGGAATGGTAATGGAAATCAAAATCGGAATGAAGTCCGTAGCTCGCGAACTCTCCCTGGACATCGACAAGTCCTTCGAGGAACTGCAAAAACTGCTCACGGACGCCGTCGCTGGTGGGGAAATCATTGATTTGGTGGACAAACGCGAGTCACACACCCTCATCAATGCCGGCAACATCGCCTACGTTGAATTCGCCCCTGAGCGTCAAAACCGGATTGGTTTCGCTATCTGATTTCCCTTAGAAAGCCAAACCCAGGTCTTCCATCCTGCGGGAATGCTGCTTTTGAATTTCTTCCACCGTGTCGTTGACCTCTACCCCAGCGGGCAGCAGCAGCGGATAAGCGTCCAGGATGGCTCTGACCCCCGCCACGGCTTCTCCCGCAACGCGACGTCCCCACATGGACAGGCGCGACTCCACCGTCGGGTCAGCAGCGATGCCGTCACGCAACCTGGCGCGTACCCACTGGGTCAGTCCTGCAGAGCCGGAAACTCCCAAAATCTCAATCATGTCAGCCCCGACAAACTGAGCTGCCAAGTCCTCCATATCTGCCAAAATTCCCACAAAAATATAGCTTTTCACCATGCGCTCCCACCAGTCACGAGGACGAGTGCGCAGTTCCATATCGTCAAAGAATCCCACATAAGGCTGGGTTAAATCAGCCAAATCTAAACCCCGCCGATTCGCAAATGCTTCCAAATCATCAATGGCAGTCACGAACGAAACCCCCATGCGCGCCAATGCCAGCTGATCCGCGAAATCAGTGGTCTGGGACACGTCCCGGGCCAGCCTGGCGTAAGCCGTAATCCTCGTGAATGCAACCAAACCCAGCATATGCGCCGTACGTTCTTCTGAAATTTCCATAGGTTCATTCTAAGCGCCACGTTGCGGTAGGGAATGTGAAACTCGAGACAGTGCCTGGAAAAGTTGCCAAAATGGAGAGATGCGGATTTCTTCTGTTCTGAATTTTAAACCAACCGAGTCTCCCGTCCGCCACCCGCCGGTCTCTCTTTTCGCGGGCAAAAGCCGTCTGTGGCGACACGTCGGCGTGACACTGGCAGCGCTGGGGTTGTCCGCAACCGGGCTGGTTGTTGGAGTACCAGGGGCGAACTCGGTATCGGTTCAGCGCGCCGGTACCCCGGTGACTCCGGGAAATAATGAGGCGACAGCACGCGCCGAGTTTGAAACCTTGTGGAACTCAACAGATCAGGTCACTCCGTTTTCTTCCGGAACGGTTATCTCCTCGTGTACCCCCGGCACGGCACAGCCCGAAGCCGTCCAGGCGATGCTCTCTACCTGGAACTATTTGCGGTCTTTGAATCATCTCGCGCCGGTCAGCTTGCCTGCGGGCTACGCCCCGCAAGGTCCGGCACAAGAGGCAGCTCTCACCGCCGCGGCAGGACCGGTGGCTTCCCCCGTGCCCGACTCCGTTCCGGGCGCGGCGTGCCTAAACGAGGACGTGAAACTTGCCTCCCGTTCGGGGGTGATTGCCCGTTTGGATGGCATCGTTACTCCAGCCACGGAAATCTTGCGCTACATCACCGAAGCCTCAAACACAAACACAAATGACAATCTGGGACATCGGCTGCAGATGTTCTCACCCATCCAAGCGAACGCCGCTATAGGGGCGGTCTCAATCGGCACCTCCGGTCCTACGGCAACTTCCATCCAACTTTTTGACACGACTTACCAGGCTGCCGGCAAACCTGCTCACCCCAATTTTTGGAATCCTGCAATTCAGCAGCCCCCGAGCCTCGCGTGGCCGGCAGCGGGGTATTTCCCTTCCCGTATCCTGCCTACCGGAGCGGGCGAAAACGTGTCCCGCTGGTCTTATTCTGGTCGCTGCGCAGACCTGCGTAATGCGGAAGTTCGGGTGACCGGTCCGACGGGAGAGATTCCGCTACAGGTCATTCACCGTGCCGAACCCGGAATCGACCCTAACCAGACACCGTGGCAATACGGCGGATATGACACGATTTTGTTTAAAGTCCCCCTGGATCAGTTGACCATTCCTGACTTTTACAACGTAGCCCGCTATACCGTCAGTATTTCTAACATCAACACCGCTCCAAACTGTCAGCCGGTACCTGCCTCGACCAGCTATCAGATAAACTTATTCAACTCCGACTGGCCGGCCGACCCTGACGGAGATGCGGATCAAGACGGAGTCGTGAACTCCCTAGATTCTCGACCGCATATCCCCGACCTGCATACTGACCGGATTGCCGGGGCGGATCGATTCGAAACGTCTGCAGCTATCGCCAAGTCTGCAAACTCACGCCCGGCAGTGGCATACCTGGCCCGATCCGATGTCTTTGCCGACGCTTTGGTAGGTGGGGTTCTCAAGGACGGTCCGGTCCTACTGGTTCCTCCCGATTCGTCTCCGGTGCCCGCGGTGATTTCTGAAACTCTGCGCGCCCTGAAACCCAAACAGGTCGCGGCTTTGGGGGGAACGGGAGCAATTTCGGACGCCCGTCTCTATGAACTCGCCGGGGGGCGCGCTGCATTGCGGGTTGGCGGGGCGAACCGGGTCGATACGTCTGTGATGGTCGCCCGGAGAGCCTTTACAAAAGCAAATTCTCTCTACATTGCCAATGCCTACGGACCGGGCGGCAGTGTCTCTCCGGATGCGCTAACCGGCGCTGCCTTGGGGGACGGACCTATCGTTCTGGTTGATTCATCCTCCCCCGCTATCGCCACCATTCGCCAACTGGCGTCAGACCTGCAAGTGAAACGGGTAGTTGCCCTGGGCGGACGAGCCGCCGTGTCGGATGCAGTGCTCCGCAGCGTAGCTAATGGCAAAGCAGCAACCCGCTTGGGCGGTCGAGATCGCTATGAGACATCGCGGGAAATTGCTTTGGAATCCGCACGTCTGCAACCCTCAACCCACGCCTATCTGGCTCGCGGCGATGTGTTTGCTGATGCGGTTTCGGGAGGGCATCTGCGCAACGGACCAATTTTGCTGGTGCCGCGCGGGTGCGGGCGCCTGGACCAAGCTACTCTGCGCACTTTGGCAAAACTCAATGCCTTCCAAGTGACCGCCCTGGGCGGATACGCCGCAATCTGTGAAAAAACCCTCCAGAGCGCTCTGGACTGGCCAGATTATGTCAATCACAACGTCACCGAGTTCTAGGCATATGTTCGTGAACCGTTGAACCGGGCAGGAACACTACATCCCCCAGCCGGTGCGGTTTACAATGAAAGATGTAGGTACACGACTTTTGAATACTGACAACGATAAGGAAGATACATATTGAGAAGCGAAAATACCATGGAAACCGCGGAAACTGATGAGGAAACCGCGGCGGACATCACCGGTATTAACGACTTGGAGGCGAACCAAGACAAGACTTTCGCCGATTTCGATGTGGAACCCGAAATCGTTGCGGCGCTGCGTGACCAGGGCATCATTCACCCCTTTCCAATTCAAGCTTTGACCTTGCCAGTCGCGCTGAATCGTCAGGACATTATCGGTCAGGCAAAGACCGGCACAGGCAAAACCCTCGGATTTGCCATTCCAATCTTGCATGACATCATCGGTCCCGGTGACGAAGGCTGGGATGAGATACCGGATTCTGGATTCCCGCAAGCCCTAGTGATTTTGCCGACGCGCGAGCTGGCAAAACAAGTCGCGGCGGAAATCCGAGCCGCAGCGACTCATCGAGTGGCTCGCATCATCGAGATTTATGGTGGCGTTGGTTTTGATTCCCAAATTGAGGCACTGCGCAAAGGGGTGGAAGTCGTCGTTGGCACTCCGGGACGACTGATTGACCTGATGAATCAAGGCACCTTGAAACTGGGACGAATCCGAACCCTGGTTATGGATGAGGCCGACGAGATGCTGGACATGGGCTTCCTACCTGACGTAGAAAAGCTCATCTCCCAGATTCCCCCGCACCGTCACACCATGCTGTTCTCGGCGACCATGCCCGGTCCGGTAGTAGCTCTCGCGCGTCGATACATGTACCAACCCACTCATATCCGTGCCACCGATCCGACTGACTCCTCGCAGACCGTGCGACAGGTCAAACAGGTCGTGTACCGGGTGCATTCCCTCAACAAGACGGAAGTTATCGCTCGCATTTTGCAAGCCCGAAACCGGGGCTTGACGATTATCTTTACCCGCACGAAACGAACCTGCCAACGACTGTCCGACGAACTCGCCGAGCGGGGCTTTGCCACCGGCGCTATCCACGGCGATTTGGGTCAAAACGCACGAGAACGGGCTTTACGGGCTTTTCGTCACGGCAAGGTGGATGTGCTGGTCGCCACTGATGTGGCAGCGCGAGGCATCGACGTGGATGACGTGACCCACGTAATCAACTACGAATGCCCCGAGGACGATAAGACCTACATTCACCGAATTGGGCGTACTGCCCGTGCCGGCAACAAGGGCAGCGCCATTACGTTCATAGATTGGGAAGACCTGACGCGGTGGCGAGTTATTAACCGGACTCTCGACTTGGATTTTGCGGACCCGCAAGAGACTTATCACACCTCCCCGCATCTCTATTCCGACCTGGATATTCCCACGGATGCTACCGCATACTTGCCACGATTCCGCAGGGTTCGCGCCGGATTGGAAGCCGAGGAGCTGGAGGATTTGGGTGGGCGCGACCCGGCACGTCCAGGGAAACGCCACGCCGGGAAAGGCTCTGGTGCGGGGCGCCGCAAATCTGAGAAGGGTCGCGGAACACGCAAAAACACCAAGAAGAAGCACGACTTTAAAGAACGCGAAAAAACCACTAAGCGCGGGGCAACTGAGGAACCTGCTAAAAAGGAACGTCAACGCAAACGTACCCGCCGTCACAAGTCTGATAAGACTGGAAAAGGTAAGGGAGCCCACTAATGATTGATCACCTCACCCCTTACGAAGGCGTCGTTTTTGGCGCTTTAATCGCATTAGGTCTCCTCTCGATGCTCTCGGCTGAAGAAAATACCCAGATGGTCGGGGCGTGCCTGCTGGCTGCCGGATTTTGGGGCGGGGTCATCGCCTTGGTGCGCGCCCTGCTGCATCGCGAACCCGGTGGTTTGTACGTAATCTCTTTTGTCGCCGCACTGATTGCTGGCTTGATGAAGTTCTTTGTGTTTTCTGACCTGGGCGAAGACGGCGGAAATCGGGTGATTTGGACTTTCGTTATCGGCATTGGGATAGCCGGGCTGGTTGGAACAGCTTTGAACGCTTTGATTCGGCAACCCCCGGAGGATCCGGAGGCAGCAGCCAAGCAGGCTGCCCCGGATCTTGAGGACTCCGCAGGAGTAGCTCCCTTCCCCGAAATGGACGAAGACACAGGAGAGCCCGCCGCCGAGACAGACGAAGCTACACCTGAAGATTCCGCCCCGAACTTACCCTAAACCTCATATTAGGTTGGTAAACCATTCCTTTCTCCGTGTTTTCGACAGAGACAGTTTCGTGGTGGAGGATAGGAAAATAGTCGCGAGTTGAGGTCGAGCGCGTAGACTTGGAGGCATGAGTGAACAAAAAGATACCCGCGGCAAGAACCGCTCACGTCAACCGCAGTCCAAAGAGTTTAAAAAGTTTATTGGCGAAAACTGGGGTCCCCGCCCTACTGATGGCTACGAACGCTCCGCTGCTGCGCCCTACGCGCTGCGCCGTCGCGTGACCTTGGGGGAAAAGTTTAAGGGTGTGCGCCTCGTCATTCCTGCCGGTGCCCTGGTGGTGCGCAACAATGACTGCGACTACCGCTTCCGACCTCACTCTGCTTTTTCTCACTTGACCGGCTTAGGCACTGATTTAATTCCCGATGGCGTGCTGGTTTTGAACCCGGTGCGGGACGGCGAAGTTGGTGAAGGCGAAGGAACGCACGTCGCCACCGTATTTTTCCGTCCTCGCGCGTCACGGGCTTCTGAAGAGTTTTACGCCGATTCGCGTTACGGCGAACTGTGGGTCGGGGTGCGACCCTCGTTGGAAGAGTTCGAGCGCATGTGCGGAATTCCTTGTGCCCACCTGGAGACGCTGCCTGATGTCCTAGCGAAAGATGCTGGTCAAGTCCAGATTGCCATGATTTCTACCTCTGATTCACAAGCCACGGCACTGGTGAATCAGGTTCGGGAGCAAGCCGGAATCGACCCCGACGACGCCAAACAATTAGACGATTCGCTCGAAGAAGCAACTTCGGAATTGCGTTTGATTAAGGATGATTGGGAAATCGAGGAGATGCGCAAGGCTGTCGCCGCCACTAAGGAAGGCTTTGAAGAAGCAATTCGGTCTTTCCCCAGGGCGGTGAAACATTTCCGCGGTGAGCGCGTGGTGGAAGGGGCTTTCGGGGCACGGGCTCGGGAAGTCGGTAACGGTCTGGGATATGACACCATTGCGGCATCCGGGGAACACGCCGCCACCCTGCACTGGATTAACAACGATGGCGTGGTGCGGGAAGGTGACCTCATTTTAATTGATGCCGGAGTGGAGCTCGATTCGCTCTACACCGCGGACATCACCCGGACCCTGCCGATTAACGGTCGTTTCAACGAGGTACAGCGCCGGGTCTATCAAGCGGTCTTGGATGCTGCCGACGCAGCTTTTGAACAGGCGAATCAGCCGGGCTGTATTTTCTCCGATGTCCATAGCGCCGCGATGCGCGTCATCGCACAGAGGCTCGACGAGTGGGGTCTGCTGCCGGTTTCCTGGGAGGAGTCACTGCAGGAGGACGGTCAGTATCACCGCCGGTGGATGGTGCACGGCACTTCCCACCACCTGGGCATTGACGTGCATGATTGCGCCCAGGCACGCCGCGAAATGTACAACGGGGCCAGGCTGGAACCCGGCATGATTTTCACAATTGAGCCCGGACTGTACTTCCGGAAGGACGATTTGGCGGTTCCCCCGGAATATCGCGGCATTTCCGTGCGTATCGAGGACGACATTTTGGTGGGACCCGGCGGCAAATGCGAGCGCATCTCACAGAATATTCCCCGCACCGTGGCTGACGTGGAAGCCTGGATTGCCCGGGTACAGGCGGAATAATCCCGCGAAACCTCGATTTCGGGCAGCTCCGACTCCCCGCAGTAATTTCTGGCGACTCGAAACGTCACTGCCGGGTCCGCCGGCGAATCGTTAGGATGTGGATATGGCCTTGAAAATAGACCCCCACGTGCATTCCGCGCTCTCCGACGGCACGGACTCGCCACGTGATTTGCTGGAAAAGGCTCGGGCTGCAGGGCTGGATGTAATCGGTGCGGTGGATCACGATACGTTCGATCACTGGGAGCCGTTCCGTGTCGCTCACGCCGCGTTGATGTCCACAAGGGTTAGACCCCCCGCGATTATTTTGGGTACGGAAATTTCTACTAGTGTGGAGCTATGCCCTGTTCACCTGTTGAATTATCTGCCGGATCCTCACCGCAGCAACGTCCGGGAAATCTTAAAAACTGCCCACCGTGACCGCCGGGAACGGATGCAGCGCATGGTCGCAAAGATTAGCCAGGACTATCCCTTGACGTGGTCAGACGTCGAGGCAGAAATTACTGGATTAACACCGGGGCGACCGCATATCGGCGATGCCTTGGTACGGAAAGGCTATTTTCAGACCCGCTCTGAGGCATTCGAAAAAGTACTCAATCCCGGCTCTCCCTACTACGTGACGCGCCCAGTTGTGGACAGTTTTGCTGTCGTGGAGGCAATTTGCGCTGATGGCGGCGTTCCCGTGCTGGCTCATCCGTTTTCAGTGACCCGTAGCAAACGGAAGCTCGATCCCGCCACAGTACGCAAGCTTGCGCAAATCGGGCTGCGGGGTATTGAAGTCAATCATCGTGAACACGATGCATCCGCCCGCCAGCTGGCTGCCGAATTGGCACAGGAACTCGATTTGTTTGTCTCTGGAGCATCGGATTATCACGGGGCGGGCAAACCTAATCAGCTCGGGGAAAACACTATGCCTGCAGCGAGCCTGCGCCAGATACTCGCCATGGGCGCCAGCCCGCTTTTAGGTGAGTTGCCATTGAGCTAAGAATCTCTGCCCGATTTGGTGGCAAACTGCTGCAGTGCATCGCGGACGGTCGCGGCATAGATGTCCTGCCCAGCTGGTCCGGGGTGGACTTCGTCGCTGGCCAAGAGATCCACATGTCCGGCGATGGCACTGTCCCAGCTGGCGACTTTCACCCGATCAGGGTGGGCTCCAGCCAGGGCATACATAGTTTGGTTCGAGATTGTAATCCACTCCTGGGAGGCTCTGCCGTGACCGGTCACAAACACAAATTTTGTCTGCGGGAACTCGGCAAGCAGAGCTTCACCGTCTCTAACTCTAAACGTCGAATTCGTAGCCAAAGAAAAGACTACGTAGGGGCGCAGCGTGCCTTGTGCCTGAAGGGTGCGCATGATTCCCACGCCAGTCACGGAGCTGCGCGACACTGCCGCGTCTATATTGGCACCGGGCAGGGCTTCAGCGAGTTTCGGAGCTGCTGCGAGGGTCACCGAGTCCCCAATAATGTCTACCTGGTCCCCGGTAATTGGCACGACATTTTCAGAAGTTTTGGTTGACGCGGTTGACTTTTTCGGGGAGGCGTGCCCGGGTGATTGCGGGGTCGCACCAGTCTTGCGAGGAGAGCTGTCCACTTGCTTTCCCTTATGAATAAAGTGTTCCCCGGCAGCAACGAGTTGTTCGGCAGCGGTTTTTTCCGGGGCTATGGCGATAGAAATGACCAATGGTAGCACCGCTACCACGGCAGCCGTCCACACCAGGGAGCGCCGCCACCATGCCACCTGCGAT
The DNA here is from genome assembly GCF_000196535.1 of Mobiluncus curtisii ATCC 43063. NCBI lineage: Bacteria > Bacillati > Actinomycetota > Actinomycetes > Actinomycetales > Actinomycetaceae > Mobiluncus > Mobiluncus curtisii. Next base: position 191,744 of record NC_014246.1, read on the forward strand.
TGAGAGGAATCTGCCGGATTCTCACCCTGAGACAGACGTGGCGCAAACCATCGTTTCCAGGTGGCTAACAAACCATTGCGTCGCATGGGATTTTCCACATATTTATAGCTCAGAGATGCTGCCAAAATCGATACTGCGGCAATAACCACCAGTGCCGCCCACTGCGGCAAGCCTCGCCACAGGCTGTTGACCAGCATAAACACCGGCCAATGCCACAGGTAGAGGGAATAGGATCGCACCCCCAACCATTGCAGCGGACGCCACGACAATAATTCGACCAGAATCTGACCCGGTCCACTCACACCGGCGACTTCCTCCAAACACACCTGCATAATGCCGATGGTCAGCACACTTACCGCCAGCACACCCCACGGATAGGTGAAAGGGTCGTTGTCACGCAGCATCAAGAAACTTACGAACACACCTACCATGCCAATCCAAGCCGCCAAGCCGCGCAACTGGACTGTTGACCGATCTAAGTAATGTGGGGTATTTTCCAACGCTAGGGGGAACAGCAAAGCCAAAGTCGCCCCCAGCATCAACCCGAACGCGTGCGTGTCAGTGCCTTCATAGATGCGGGTCAGGTTCCCACCACCGGCTTTCAACACCGCCATTTCACTGGCAGAAGCCAGCGCCAACAGTGCGGGCACCAGCCACCGATGTCGGGTCGGAATCAGGAAAATCAGCAGTAAAATCAGTGGCCACGCCAGGTAAAACTGCTGTTCTACCGCCAGGGTCCACATGTTCGAGAGGAACTGCGGGTTAGTTCGGTCAAAATAGGATCCCCCGAAAGCCACGTTGACCCAGTTATAGGTATAGGTCAGGGCTCCCAGGACTTGATACCAGATTCCCACCAGAAAATCCCGGTTTACCACGGCTGCCAGTGGCACGGTCACCAGGACGGTCAAAGTTACGGCAGGAACCAGCCGCCGGAAACGCCGCAGCCAAAAGGCAGCCAGATTGATACGCCCGGTGAGACGCTTTTCGCGCGTTAACAGCGCCGTAATCAGGAATCCTGACAGCACGAAGAACACGTCGACACCCAGAAATCCTCCTGGCAGCCAGTTTGGAGCCACGTGGTAAACCAACACTGCCAAAGCTGCCAAGGCTCGAATGCCGTCTAGACCGCGCAGCTGATAGCGAGGCATTTTAGTGTCTGGTAAAGAGGGATTTGACGAGGACTGCACGGTTCTCTCAGTCTGGCGAGATGCGGCGCTGGGCGGGGATAAGAGGGGTGTTTCTCCATTTTCCCCGGGGTCCGTAACACGGGTCTCAAGTGGTGATGCCGCCGACGCTGCCGGGCGCGGTGATTGTGTTGGCAACGGGGGCACAGCAGACCGAGGATGTCCGTTCAACCGAGCCTTACCAAATCTGAAAGCCACCGTACTCCTTTATGACAGCCGCAAATATAACAAGTGTTAAGCCTAGCCCCCTAGTGTGAAAAAACCCAGCGCTAGCATTAGCATGAAGGTATGACATTACCCACTACAGATGAACTGATGAAAGCCCTGGAAAAGGTCATTGATCCCGAGATTCGCCGGTCAATCACCGATTTGGATATGGTCCAGGAACTGAAAATCGACGAATCGGGCCACGTTTTTGCCCGCATCGCCCTGACTATAGCGGGATGCCCCCTGCAGGCTCAGATTGAGCAAGACGCCAAAGCGCGCTTGGCGGAAGTTCCCGGCGTGACTTCCGTAGAAGTAGAAATGGGCGTCATGAGCCGTGAGGAACTCGACCGGGTGAAAGAAAAGCTACAGGGTGCCAGACCGGTCATTCCTTTCACTCAGCCAGACTCCCTGACCCGCGTTTATGCGATTACTTCTGGCAAAGGCGGGGTCGGCAAGTCTTCCGTCACCGCTAACCTGGCTGCCGCAATGGCAGATTCTGGGCTAAAGGTAGCCGTGTTGGACTGCGACATTTATGGGTTCTCAATTCCGCGAATGCTCGGCTTGGAAGACGTGGCTCCAACCCCGGTGGGAGACATGATGATGCCACCCACCGCGCACGGGGTAAAAGTTATTTCTATGGGAATGTTCGTCCCCGACGGGCAACCGGTGGTGTGGCGCGGACCGATGCTGCACCGGGCTTTGGAACAGTTCCTGTCTGAAACGTTCTGGGGGGACTTGGATGTGTTACTGCTCGATCTGCCTCCCGGTACCGGTGACGTAGCGATTTCCGTGGCACAGCTGCTGCCGAACTCAGAAATCGTGGTGGTGACCACCCCGCAGCTCGCCGCTGCTGAAGTCGCCGAACGCGCCGGCTCGATTGCATCGGGCACAAATCAAAAAGTCGTCGGCGTCATCGAGAATATGAGCTACCTGACCGGTCCGGACGGCTCTCGTATCGAGGTCTTTGGGTCAGGCGGTGGTGAACAGGTGGCGTCTCGACTGTCCCAGATTTTGGGTTACGAAGTTCCCCTGCTGGCTCAAATTCCGCTGGAAGTCGCCTATCGGGAAGCCTCCGATAGCGGTGAGCCCCTGGCAATCAGTGAGGCAGCCAAGAACGGAGAATCCGTAGCTGGCACAGCTTTGCGTTCCGCTGCCACGACTTTGAGCCAACGAGCACGCAGCTTAAAAGGTCACCGTTTGAACGTCACTGTAAAATAGCTCCCGATATAAAGGCAGTGCAGGGGCGGCTGTCTGCAATCCGAGACTTGCAGACAGCCGAAATGTCCTTAACGATTCTTGATTGCGACCAGCAGCCCGTCGCCAACCGGCAGCAGGTTCTCCGTCCACTCTGGGGATTCCTGAATGTGGCGCAACACTTCGCGCATCGCCACGGTATCCGGTTCGCGGCGGGCGGGGTCAGCTACCGAATCGTTCCACATGGCGTGGACCAGGATTAACAGCCCTCCCGGGCGCAGTGCCGGGCTTAAAAGGTCAATATAGGCTTGGGTTTCGCCGGGATCTCCGTCCACCACTGCCATGTCGTAGGCTCCCCGACTGAGGCGCGTCAGGACTTGCAGGGCACGTCCCGTAATCATGCGCACTCGCGTGAGTGAGATGCCCGCCGCCGCGAGGATTTCCTTGGCGACCGCGTGGAGCTTTGAATCGAAATCAATGGTGGTCAAGACCCCATCCGCAGGCATTCCAGCCAGCGTCCACAGGGAGGACACCCCAGTTCCGGTGCCGATTTCCAGCACGGACCGAGCTCCCGAAGCCCCCGCCAGCATCCGCAGTGCCGCCCCCACTCCGGGGGATACCGGGACGGAACCGAGTTCTCTGCCCTGGTCTCTGGCAATTGCTATAATTTCAGACTCCGGCAAGAATTCTTCCGCATAGGACCAGCTTGAGGTCTTATCAATAGAAATTTTGGACTCGTTAAAACGCGGCACTATTTCAAAAACTTCTCTAGTTCCTTAGCTAAGGTAGCAACTTCCTCGTCGTTTAGTTCAATCACCAGACGACCGCCCCCGTCTGCAGGAATACGCATCACGTTACAGCGCGGTTCTTTAGTGACTTCCAGGGGTCCGTCCCCAGTGCGGGGTTTCATGGCTGCCATTTGTCCCTCTTTTCAAAAACGGCTTTACCTGTCTATTATACGGGAAGTTGCGGTGGGCATAAGGAATTTTCTGATACCGGGATGGGAAATACCCCTCCGCGTCGCGTCTGTAGTTACCGCGTTTTCGGCAGAGTATTCTCAATCGCGGCGAGAGCTTCCGCGGCCGTTTCTACCACCTGAATAATGTCGACCTCGTCGGGACTGACCATACCTTCCGCTACCAAGTGCTGACGCACCCATCCCAGGAGTCCATCCCAAAAATCGTGCCCGACCAGCACGATTGGGTATTGCTGAATCTTGCTGGTTTGACGCAGCGTAACGCATTCAAAAAGCTCGTCCAGGGTGCCGAAACCGCCCGGTAGAGCCACGAAGGCTTGGGCATATTTGACGAACATGGTCTTGCGCACAAAGAAGTACCGGAACTCAACCCCCAAATCGACGTACTGGTTGATGCCTTGCTCGTGAGGCAGCTCTATACCCAAACCGATAGTAGACCCGTCGTGAGTGTGAGCCCCCTTGCTGACCGCTTCCATCAGACCCGGACCGCCGCCGGTGATTATGGAGAATCCGGCTTCGGCAAAAACTTTCCCGATTTCTTCACCCAGCTGATAGTACTCGGTACCCGGCTCGACACGAGCTGAGCCGAACACCGTGATGGCTTTCCCGACTTCTGCGAGAGATTCGAAACCGTCAACGAACTCCCCCATGATTCGCAACACTCGCCACGGATCTTCTTCAGTCCACTTCGGATCAACTTTCGAGCGCAACAGGGCTTGGTCCGCTAGTTCCCGGTGCAATCTGCTCCGAGCACGCCGGCTATACGAAGTCTTCATAGTTTGTTCCTTATTTTGGTTTTTTCACCCACGGCTTTGAGCCTTGGCTGTCCTGCTGATTTTGCCTTGACTTGGCAACCGTATCACCATTTATCAGCCGCATTGGAAGCAACTTTAACGTTTTGGGCAAATTCTTGGGTCGTTACCAGCAACTGACCTGCAGATTCCACTACCACCGCACCGGGGATACCGATAATTGCGACACCTTTGAGATTTTCTGCCCGCACGAGAGCGGCGGGGGCCGCATCGGTATAGACCGGTATCTGTGGGCTCAGGTTTGCCAGTTCAGAAGCGTTGCTGACGACGTGACGCACCGCCTCCCAGTCTCCCACATCTGACCATCCCAAGTCCGGGCGGGCCGGGACCACCGCAACCCGCCCCTCTTGTGCCAACGGTTCAGCCAAGACGGTATCAATCGGTGCCGCCACTACCCGCTCCCACAGTGCGGTTTTCGCGTCCGGGCTCAACGTTTCCCATGCTGCTGCCAGTTTTCGCACTGCCGTGCCAGACCCCGGTACCCGCGCTTCTAAGACATCGAGCAGCATGTCGCTGCGCACCACAAACATCCCCGCATTCCACAGGTAGTTCCCGGTCGCTAACCAAGCGCTAGCAGTAGATTCATCCGGCTTTTCCGTAAATGATTGCGCCCGATGCACCCCGCTCAGAGCTCCATCCAGCGCGGGTCCCACTTCGATATAGCCAAAACCGGTCGCTGGTTCGGTCGGCGCAATCCCGATAGTCGTGAGCCATCCGGCAGCGGCAGCGGGAACAGCCTGGGCAAGTGCTTCCGAAAATGCAACGGTGTTTGTGATGAGATGATCTGCCGCAAAAGACCCGACCACGCAGGTCCCGTAGCGGTGCTCCAGCAGGGCTGCCCCCAAGGCGATAGCTGCCATTGAATCTCGCGGGCTGGGTTCCGCCACGCAACGCACTGGAACCGGCAAGCCCAAAGCAGTGACTTGCGCGACCAACGTCTCTCGGTGCGGGGCGCCGGTGACGAAAGTCAGAGACTGACAAATCGGCGCCAAACGCGTCGCGGTTTGCTGCACCAGACTTTGCGTTCCGTTGATGTTGAGCAGGAACTTTGGCTTCGCCGCTGTCGACCACGGCCACAGCCGCCGCCCATACCCCCCGGCAGGCACTATCGCATGAATTTCCACGTCGCAAATTCTACCGGAGGTAGGGAGATGAGTTTTTCCGTTGAACAGAGTAGGCTTTACCCTGTGTATTTACCTCCGCGTAAAGAAGGTCAGGTTTATCTGGGCATGATTATTCCCGTGCCCGAGCCCTATGCTGGTGAGCTGCAGAAAGTCACAAAGACTGATGGTGTTCCCCCGCATATCACCATCCTGGAACCGCGCGCGGTGGATCGCGAACAGGTCCCAGAAATTCAGGCTCAAGCTGCTGAAATTTGCCGAGCCTTTTCGCCCTTTGTCATTAGTTTCGGCAACATTGGAGATTTCCGACCCGTGTCCCCAGTGGTTTATATCGAGGTGCAACGCGGGCACGAGGCCTGTAAGGAACTGGCGAAACGACTTCGTTTCGGACCTTTAGATACCGAATCACGCTTTCCCTACTATCCGCACATTACTTTGGGGACTAACGTCACCGATGAAGATTTGGATCGTGTAGCGGCCCTGTCGAAACGTTCACACGGCTTTTTCATGGTTGATGGTATTGATTGTTCCCTGCTCGAACCCAACCATGTCGAACAGTTAGCTATCCTCCAACTAGGTTCAGGAGTACCTGAAAGCGTCACCGGAGAACTGCCCGAAATTTTCGCCCATCCTCAGTTACATCCCTGAAAGTGCTGAAATCCCGTGACGAAACCGCTTGATACCCCCGCAGCCGAGCCCACTACCCCGGTGGGCGTGGTGAAACGGATGAAAGCTGTCATGAAGCGGCTCAACACCACACGATTCATGCGGGCTTATCTGCGCTATCAGAATGCCTCCGCGAACCTTTTGGCAGGAGGTATTTCCTATACCGCACTGTTTTCGATGGCAGGGATAGTGACTCTGATTATCATGACCGCGCAAGTCATGATTTTTGCTTTTCCCCTGACCCGCGACACGATTTTTCGGGATGTAAATCAATGGATTCCCGGCGCGATTCAAGTTGATGGACAGCCGGGTCTGATTGACCCCGCCGCGATTGCATCTCCCAGTTTCACCTGGGGAACTCTGGTGGTTTTGGTTGTGTCTATCATGGCAGGAATTCGGGTGGTTGCGGCACTGCGCGTCAGTATCCAAACCGTTTTCGGACTGCCGCAACGTCCCGGCGCGGGGTGGAAAAATACCCTGCGGGATGTGTGTATGTTCCTGGTTTTGTTCCTCGGCGGAATTTTGGCATCAGTTTTAGGTTCAGGTTCCGTAGTGGTGGTACAGACTCTGCAGCGTCGGCTGCCGTTGGCGCTGCCGGCTCCTTCCGGGCTGATCAATGCCGGAGCTTTCCTCCTGACCGGCGCCCTGACAACCTTGATTCTGGCTTTCACGCTGCGCTACCTAGCTTTGGTGCGTGCCCCGCGCCGCGATTTGTGGATAGGGACGGGAACGTTAGGATTTTTGTCCACGGCTCTGCAGATGTCAGGAGTTTACTTAGCGGGAAGTGTGCCCCCTGCCTATGCCCCGTTTACCCTAATTTTGACGATTGTTCTGTGGGTCAATGTCTTGTGCCGCTTGTTCCTGTATATGTCGTGCTGGATTGCGAACCCGCCGGCAGCTCCCGCTCCGGAGAGGGACTTTCCGCAATTTTCCGAGCGCCCAAATTTCGTGACCGTTTCAGCCCCCACAAGCCTGTTTTGGCCTCACGATCCACTCTCCGGTCGAATCTGGTCACTTGCCCAGGAAGAAGCCGCTTGGCGTCTGTCTCAGCAGGTCATCTGGAGCCACCAGGACCAGCCTCATCATTTTGCTACCGCTGCCGAGAAACACCTGTCGGGACGCCCAGTTGCCCCGAGCATGATGTCTCAGAAACTGAATCGAAGGTAACCCATGAAAGTAACCACAGTTAATGTCAATGGCGTTCGGGCGGCTTTCCGTAAAGGATTTGGGGACTGGCTGGAAAACGACGATTCAGATTTGTTGTGCCTGCAAGAAGTCCGCGCCACTCCCCAAGACACACAAGACTTGTTTGGTCCGGCTTGGGACGTGCACGTGTGGTCCTGCCGGGTGAAAGGTCGTGCCGGGGTGGCGCTGGGGGCACGGCGTGATTCCGACTGGGAGATTGGTCAGCTTACCGAGGGTCTCCCCCCTGATTTGTATGCGGAGGTCGGTGGGGAACCGGATGTGGATTCCGGACGCTGGTTGGAGGCTGCCATTCACGGACCTCAGGGAACAACATTTACCCTGGTAAGCGCCTATTTGCATTCCGGGGAGTTACGCACGGAAAAGCAGAAACAAAAGATTGCATACCTGCATCGAGTTGGCGAACGGGTGCAGCAGCTGAGCGCGCGAGCTATGGCGGGAGTGGGCTCCGATACTCCACAGGAGGCCCTGATTTGCGGGGATTTCAACATTGTGCGTACTGCCCGGGACATTAAAAACTGGAAATCTAATCACAATAAGACCTCCGGGGTCATGGATGAAGAGATCGCGTTCTTAGACGCATGGATGGCAGACACACTGTCCGGGAGTAAGGGACTGCCTTGCGTAGACGTAGGACGAGCCCTCGTCGGAGACACGGATGGCCCCTATACCTGGTGGTCGTGGCGCGGTAAGGCTTATGACAATAACGCGGGCTGGCGTCTGGATTATCACATGGCTACCCCCGGTCTGGCAGGGCAAGCCCAATCGGCTGCGGTGTATCGCGCCCCGGCTTATGATGCCCGCTTCACGGATCATGCCCCCGTCACGGTAACTTACGACTTTCCGGCGTAATTCCCACGCCTCCAGCCTGCATTCAGGAATATTCTCTGCATTTCTGAAAAATTTCTAATCGCGCGGGATAACTGACGATGGAATGTATGTGGGTGGTGTTAATCGCCTGGGAAATGCCTTAAGAGCTGCCCGGCGAATGAATTAGAAAGAGATGCTTAAGATGAAAATTTTTCAATGTGATTCCCGGTTATTAACTCGTTTCAGTAACCGCGCTTTAGTGATTGGCTCCTCAGCTACTTTGACCCTGGGACTGGGCATGGTCGGTATTGCCCCGGCTGCTTTTGCAACCGAAACAACTATTCCCCCCACGGATGAAATTTCTTCCCAACAATCCGATGCGGCGCCCACTTCGGTTCCAGACCCGACACCCAGCGTCACTGCTACTCCCGTCGCTCCAACTACAGAGACTCCGGCAACGCCCGCTCCGGCAGAGCCAAGCGACCCTGCCTTCACGGTCAAAGACGTTGCGGACAGTGAAATTCCACAGCTGGAGTATGGTGACTTCGGATCTAAAAGTATGTATGGCGATGCCCTGGGGAAACTCTCTGTGGACAAAGACTACACGACCCAGCACGATGACACTCTAAAGGTAGACTCCGGGGATACCCTGGATATTAAAAGCAATCTGGATGTCACCGTGGGACTGCAAGCACTGGAAGACTGGCAGGAAAAAGTTAAGCGAGTTAAAGTCGAGAATCTGACATACGGTGAAGCCGATTCCAACTTTCAGACGATTATTTTGGTTCCGGAATACCTGGAAATGCCCAGCGACCCGCAGTCTTACAAACTGGAGCCTCAAGGCGGAGACAAACCGTTGTACCGGATTGTCAGCGTGTTACGTTCCGAAAAACGGCTGGCTATTACTTTGGCTTTGAATGAGTTTTATAAAACAGGAGATAGTAAAAAAGGCGCCTACTCGCGTCTGAAGGACGGCTTCAAGGTCTACGCAAATAAACCGCTGGGCTTGGTTATCTCTGGAGTCAAGGTTAAGGACCACGTTGCCTCCGAAAACCAGGCTACGTTGGAGTTCCGCACTACAGGATACCTGTCCATCGGCGGATTTAGCAGCACAAATCGACGTGAAAAAGCGAGGTATTTTGGTGGTTTCATGGGAGGACTGTCTAGGTCTTGGTATACCCTGCAAGGCCAGGAAGAGGGCAATCTCATCGGGAACGGCACCGATTCCACTCGCCCCCAGAGTCAGGGTATTTCCTTAACTATGGACATCAAGCCGAAGCCCGCTCCGCCAAACCCCGTGAATCCAAATTCACCGGTCACTCCGGATACGCCGAGTGTTGACCCAGATCCCATTCCGGGAGGGGCTGTAGTCCCTCCCAATGAGCCTGAGCCTCCGGTCGCAGGGGTTGTCGCTACCCCGACTGAGCCGCAGCCTCCGGTCGCGGGAGTTGTCGCTACCCCGACTGAGCCGCAGCCTCCGGTCGCGGGAGTATTTACTCCGGCTGCGCCCCAACCCCCGGCAGTGCAGAGTCCCCATAAGGCTTTGGCGACTACCGGTTCGTCTGCCGGCACGCTGGCCGGCGGAGCCATGATTGTGTTCCTCGCTGGCGGAGCCCTGATGGTCGTGTCTCGGCGCCGGGCACGTCGCTAGCAGCTGACCTCATAAACAGTGTTCCCGGTCGGAAACCGACCGGGAACACTGTTTAAATTATGGGAATAACTACGCCAGTCCGGCTGCGCGTTCCGCCGCTTCGACCACGTTGACCAGCAGTAGCGCCCGGGTCATGGGTCCAACCCCTCCGGGATTTGGAGTCAACCAGGCCGCCACCCGATCCACCCCGTCAGCCACGTCACCATACAGCCGGGATTTGCCGGTATCCGGGTCGAGAACCCGCGATACCCCCACATCAAACACGGCTGCGCCGGGTTTAACCATGTCCGCGGTGATAATGCCCGCGACTCCGGATGCTGCCACGATGACGTCCGCCTGGCGGCACTTTGTCGCCAAATCTTGAGTCCCGGTATGGCACGAAGTGACAGTCGCGTTAACGTCTTTTCGCCCCAGCAGCAGTCCGATGGAACGACCCACCGTAGTGCCACGACCCACTACGCACACGTCTTTACCGTTGAAATCCAAACCGAAACGACGTCCCAGCTCGATGACTGCCCGAGGCGTGCAGGGCAAAGGCGAAGTAATCGGCTCTGACACCCGCAATACCAAGCGTCCCAGGTTCATGGGGTGCAGCCCATCAGCATCTTTTTCCGGGTCGATTGCTTCCAAAATCTGGTTCGTGTCCATGCCTTGAGGCAGCGGCAACTGCACAATGTATCCCGTACACGCTGGATCTTGATTCAACCGCTCCACCGCCGCCATGACTTCGTCTGGGCTGGCAGTGGCAGGTAAATCAATCCGAATGGACTCGATGCCGACCTCCGCGCAGTCCCGGTGTTTGCCTGCAACATAGGTTACAGAACCGGGATCCTCACCGACCAGGATGGTGCCAAGTCCGGGAATGACACCGCGCTCACGCACCGCGGCGACACGAGTCTGCAACTCGGCTTTGATAGCGGCAGCGGTGGCTTTGCCATCCAGAACCTGCGCTGGCCCCTCCCAAGGCGCCCTCATTGCACCAATCCCGGATAGAGCGGGAAAGCTTCGGTCAGTTTCGACACCCGCGCCCGGTACTTGGACGCATCCACTGACTGAACACCATTCTCAGCGCCATCCACCAGCACAGAGGCGATAATGTCGGCGACCTCGCGGAACTCGACCTCGCCAAAACCGCGAGTAGCCAAAGCCGGGGTGCCGATACGCAGACCGGAAGTGACTGCCGGGGGACGCGGATCGAACGGCACCGCGTTGCGGTTTACGGTAATGCCCGCTGCGTGCAGCAGATTTTCAGCCTGCTGCCCGTCCAGGTTCGAGTTAACCAGGTCCACCAGTACCAAATGAACGTCGGTGCCGCCGGTCAACAGGTCGATGCCCGCCGCCTGACAATCAGGCGCCATCAGGCGTTCCGCCAAAATCTGCGCACCTTGGATGACGCGCTGCATCCGTTCTTTAAACTCAGGAGTGCCGGCAATCTTCAGCGCCACCGCCTTCGCCGCGACCACGTGCATCAGGGGACCACCCTGCTGACCGGGGAAAACGGAACTGTTAATCTTCTTGCCGAACTTTTCCCCATCACGGGACAGAATCAGACCCGAACGCGGCCCGCCAATGGTCTTGTGAATGGTCGTGGAGACCACGTCCGCGTAAGGAACCGGGGAGGGGTGCAGACCAGCGGCGACCAGACCCGCAAAATGTGCCATATCGGTCCACAAGTAGGCCCCGACCTCGTCCGCGATGGCACGGAAAGCCGCAAAATCCAGGTGCCGCGGATAGGCGGACCAGCCGGAAATAATCACGTCGGGACGCTCTGCCAACGCGAGTTCACGCACCCGATCCATGTCGATACGCTTGCTGTCCGGTTCCACTCCGTAGGCTGCGACCTGGTAAAGCCGACCACTAAAGTTAATCTTCATCCCGTGAGTGAGGTGACCGCCGTGTGCCAAGCTCAGACCCATAATCTTGGCTCCGGGCTTAATCAGCGCGGAAAGCACCGCCGCGTTCGCTTGGGCACCAGAGTGCGGCTGCACATTCGCAAAATCGGCGCCGAACAGCTTTTTTGCTCGCTCGATAGCTAAGTTTTCAGCTACGTCAACGTTTTCGCAGCCACCGTAATAGCGCTTGCCCGGATAACCCTCAGCGTATTTGTTGGTCAAGACGCTGCCCTGGCATTGCAATACCGCGCGGGGCACAAAGTTTTCCGATGCAATCATCTCCAGAGTGTCGCGCTGACGAATAAGTTCGGCATCCAGCACGGCCTGGATTTCGGGGTCAACCTCAGAAAGAGGCTGGTTCATGACTTCGGTCATAGTTCCTCCATAGTTTTGCGAGCACAACCCAGGCGTACGATTGTGTAAATGCGCTTCCCGGAGGGTTATTCCTCCTGTCTACCAACCCCGCAAAATAGTCCGGGGTTGGATAGGCATCGCCAGTCGCTGCCTGTACAGGTTATCAAAAAATTTATCTCCTCCCACACCACGCTATTCCGAGGGTTTAAGCGGAAACCAGGGTTTCCGGGGCAAACCGGTCTCGCCGGCACTGTCACAGACAAAAGTTTGTTAAAATCCAGTCATGCGTACGTTGCCAGTGCCCGCTTGGGAAATGCTGCTGCCCGCTCAGGTCATTCCCCCAGACAAATGGTCCGCCATGCAAAACCTGGTCTATTGCCTGATTGTGGTGGGCACTATCGTCCTAACTTTGGGCGTCGTGTGGGTAATTCGCCATTTTCACGGTGACCCCGTCATTTCAGTCGCAGCCCCTCATCAAGATGAAATCAAACTAATTTACGAAGAAACGCTTTCAGCCGCAGACCGGGTCGTCGTGCGGGATAACCAAGTCATCGAAGCGGTGCGCTACATCCCAAAGGATCCGAACTTGGTCGCCCCTCTGCAACGGTGGCGCGACGCACGGCGAGAATGGGCTGGAGAGATGGCTTTCCTGGAATCCTTGGGGAAAAACCCCACTCCGGAAACGTTTACTGATGCCAGCAACGCGGAAACGTTGCGCCGCCTGCACGGTCTCGCGCAAGAGCTCGAAGCCTCTCAGCGTGGTCTGCTCCGCGCCATTCGCCAATCCATCGCCACCGGGACCGAAAATCTGCCCCTGGGTACGGACGCCAGTTCCTAAGACCGCGGCGACCTATTTTTCCAACAAAGCCTGCCCCCAATAGGTTTCCGTGCTGGTTCCCGGCACAATCCAATAAACTGCCGAACCGATATGCGAAATAAACTTGTTCAACAAATCGTGCATGTCCAGGCGCTTTTGAATGGCTGTGAACTGACGATCCGGGTTACGTTGGAAAGAAATCCACACCAGACCAGTGTTGGTCAGGTCAGATTGTCCGGGCTCGGGCGCATCATCGTAGGCAAAAGCCCGGCGACGGAGTTTATCGGAGCCGTCATCTTCATGTTCACGGGACAGCGCCAGGTGGGAGCGCCGATTAATCACGAAGTTTCCTGACTCATCCACCGCATCCATGTCCTCTTCATCGAACTCACCGCCGCCGCTCAACGGACCACCATCGGAAAGTTTGCGTCCGATGACTCGCTCTCTGGCGGGGCGATCCAGCAATTCCCACGGATTGAGAAAGTTTTGAATCCGACGCAGCACCATGATGGTGGAACCGTCCAGGTAGGCTTGTTCTCCAGTGCCGTCCAACCACACCTGTTCGGAGAAATCCTCCGCGGTGGACGGGTTCACCGTGCCATCAACCTGACCGAATGGATTCCGCGGAGTGGTGCCGCGCGGGGCAGAACCGTAAGCGTAGGTAAATCCCTTTTGCATCCACTGCAACGTGGCTTTCCCTTGGCACTTGACCAGGAGCAGGCGACCTGCTGCGAACAGGGTACCGGGATCGTCGCAGCAAATCTGGAACACCAAATCGGTCTGCCCCCAGCGTTCCTGCAGCTGGTCTAGTTTGAAAGCGGGAATGTCATGCAAGCCTTCGGGTTTCAGTTCTGGTTTGCCCAGGAAGTCAAAAATCCTCTCTCCAAAACCGCAGGTGATGGTCAGGTTGGCGGTGACCGCGACCATTTCCGGAGCCAAGAAGTTCGGAATCGGGTTGCCCTGGGTCAGCTCGCGAGCCGTAGCGGTCAGGTCCTTGAGCATCTCAATGAACGCCGCCTGGTCCAGGCTGGGCTCGAGGTTCATCCCCAGCATTTCAAGATGAGCCTGCGGGGGTTGTTCCACCCCGGACTGCACCCGACCGTCGAAAGGAATAGTAGCTTTTTGCAACGCGGTTTCAGACATTTTCCATAACTCCTCGGTAAAACTAAGCAATAACTCTCATCCTAGCCTGTTGCCACCTCACGATTGAGCCAAACCGGGAAACCCGCAACCCGCCCTTGTGCCCCCTCACGAAGCTAGACCATCTCTGTGCGCGACCCGTCGACCGCTTTAGGCAAGGCAAGACACCGGGCAATCCGCCAGGATCCAGATACCGTGAAGTGAGGCTTCAACCTGCCACGCTCACCTGAGGTTCGCCCGTTTCCAAGCCCAGTTCCTGACCTAAACGATTTGCTTCGGCTATCAGAGTCGGCACTATCTCAGCTTCTGGCACAGTTTTAATGACCTTGCCTTTGATAAAAATCTGACCTTTGCCGTTGCCGGACGCCACCCCCAAGTCAGCTTCCCGCGCTTCACCCGGACCGTTAACGATACAGCCCATCACCGCGACACGCAGGGGATAAGTGATGTCCTTCAGACCGGCGGTGACCTCATTAGCCAACGTGCAAACATCGACTTGGGAACGCCCACAGGAGGGGCAGGACACAATCTCAAAGTTACGTTTCCGCAAGCCCATCGAGCGCAAAATCTCTAAGCCAACCTTAACTTCCTCCACCGGCGGCGCCGACAGCGAAACTCGAATCGTGTCACCAATCCCTTCGGACAGCAGCGCCCCGAAAGCGGTAGCGGATTTGATAGTGCCTTGGAAAGTCGGACCAGCCTCCGTCACCCCCAAATGCAACGGCCAGTCACCATGTTGAGCCAACAGGCGATATGCCCGAATCATCGTCACCGGGTTGTGGTGTTTCACCGAGATGGCAAAGTCATGGAAATCTACGTCCTCGAACAGCGACGCCTCCCACATGGCTGACTCGGCCAACGCTTCCGCGGTGGCTCCCCCGAATTTTTCGTACAGCCGCTTGTCCAGAGACCCCGCATTGACTCCAATCCGCAGCGCGGTGCCGTGGTCAGTGGCAGCACGGGCGATTTCGCGCACCTGGTCGTCAAAAGACCGGATGTTACCGGGGTTCACGCGCACCGCCCCGCAGCCAGCTTCGATAGCTTGGAACACGTACTTGGGCTGAAAGTGAATGTCTGCCACCACCGGAATGGTGGAACGCTTACAAATTTCCGGCAACGCCGCGGCATCGTCCGCGGAAGGACACGCTACCCGGATGATGTCGCAGCCCGCGGCGGTCAGCTCAGCAATCTGTTGCAGGGTCGCTGCTACGTCAGAAGTCAGGGTGGTGGTCATGGACTGGACGCTCACCGGAGCGTCTCCCCCCACGGCGACACTGCCAACCTGAATTTTACGAGTCTTGTGGCGAGGTGCCAAAGGTTCCGCGGCGGACAAAGACTTGGTGGGCATCCCCAGGTTTACTTCACTCACGTCCTCGATTATTCCACCTTTGCGGGACACTCGCACCAAGCGGTGCCACCGTGGCAGCGTCACCGGGGGTCAGTTTTCGGGTATCAGCCCGCCCGGATTGTAGTTTCGCGTCGTTCCTCAGCGCTGGCAGCGCGGGCACCAATAGAGTTTTCGTCCCCCCGCAATCCGCAGCTTAACAGTGGCGGAACAGCGCAAGCAGGGTCGGTCTTGGCGCTGGTAGACGTAGTATCGGGAGTCAATAGCCTGGGGTTCACGTCCCGCTGCCAGCTCGCGTTCCACGAAAACAGCGTAATCGTCGGGGCTCGCGGTGGTAATTCGTCCCGATTCGACTCCGAGAGGCAGGTATTCTTTCAACCAATCCCAGATTCGGCGCAGTTTGCGCGACGTCACCTCACGAGCCGGTGTAAACGGGTTCAGACGTGCCGCGTACAGCACTTCGGCGCGATAAATATTGCCCACCCCAGCGATAACGGATTGGTCCATGAGAGCCTCGCCAATACCCTTCTGACGGGTGGCGCAGCGTTTCACGAACTCACTAAAGTCGCAGTCGGGACGCAGTGGATCGGGTCCCAGCCGGGCAAACACCGCAGCGACGCCCTCCACGTCCAGCAGTTCGCAGGTATTTGGTCCCGAGAGATCCGCTGCCCCGTGAGCGGTGACCAGGCGCAGACGCACCGTCCCATAGGGTGGGGGCGCGGTGAAAGGCGCGGGAGTCCAAAACCAGCGATCCGCAAAATGTTCGTGGGGCGCAAAAGCGGAGTCATCATGGTGAGTATGCACCGGAATCTCTACGATTTCCGCGGTTTGCTGTGTACTCTCAGGGAGGTTCAGGGCGGTGCCGACATGCCGGGAGGTAAACTCGGAGTCCCCGTAAAAGCGCCAGGATCCGTAGATTCCTAAGTGAATATGCAGCCACGTCGGAGGCGATTTAGAGTCAGGAGTGGTCTGGGCAGTATCGACCTGGCGCGGAGCAAAACCGAGGAACAGGTGTTTCCCATAGGCCTGTACGTCAGTCAAACGCTGCCCGTTCAACACTGCAGCCCCCGCGGTGAAACGTCCCTGTGGAGAGGACGCCGCCACGACCTCACCGCTCATGACTTGGGCAAACTGGGCGGCCAGACGGTGAATAGCATGACCTTCAGGCACGGCACGCAGCTTTCGTAATCTCGCCAGCAACGAGAACACCACGCAAGACCACTCCAGCGGGGCGCTCTAAAATGCTGAGGTCAGCGCGCGGGTCAGAGTCATACCACACCAGGTCAGCGGGCGCGCCCTCCCACAGAGAGGGAGCACCCAGGAAATCCCGCGCCTTCCAGGTAGCCAAATCAATAATTTCGGGTGCCGAAATCCCCAGTTCCAACCACTGCCGCAGCTCTTGAGGCAGGGCATCATGACGCTGATAGCCACCGGCATCGGTACCCGGCAGCAGTTGAATCCCTGCCGCATACAACGCGGCTTGATGCGCCACTCGAGACTGATCCAGAGCGGTCATGGTAGCGGCATACACCGGATATTTCGTCCCCGCCTGGGCGGCGAAATCAGCAAACCGCGCGATTTGCAGCATGGTCGGAGTCACGCGGATACCGCGGCGTTGCGCTTCGAGGATTTCGTCCGAATCCATGCCGGTGCCATGTTCGATACAGTCCACACCGGCATCTAACAGACCCTCTATCGTACGGTGAGCGAAAGTGTGTACGGTCACTCGTGCCCCGTTCTGGTGCGCGGCCGCCACCGCATCTCGCAGCACCGCGGTCGACCACAGTGGCTGCAAATCCGAGTCTGCCCCATCAGAACGGTCAATCCAATCTCCCACGATTTTCACCCAGCCGTCGCCACGCTTGGCTTGTTGGGCTACCGCCGCGGGCAAATCGGCTTCGCTTTCCAGCTCCAGCCCGTAGTAGCGCATATAGCGTTTCGGTCGTGCCAGGTGTTGACCGCAGCGGATAATCTTCGGCAGCTCAGCCACCTGGTCAATCCAGCGGGTATCGGCGGGCACCCCGCAATCACGAATCAGCAGCGTGCCTCTACGCAACGCCAGTTCAGCCTGTTCTCGCTGGGTTTCGACGGACACGCTACCCGCGTGAGTCACCCCAACATGGCAATGCACGTCGACCAGTCCGGGAATCGCGTAGCCGCTGACCTTTCGGTAGGTCAACCCCGGTTTTACCGTTCGGCTCACGATACCGTCGTGAATATACAGTTCGCCGTGTATCCACCGAGATTCACAAGATACTGTTGTCGCCTGACCGGTGTATTCCCCTTCCATGCTGGGGGTTTCCGACCACAGAAAATCCCCAGTAAAGTGCAGGTTTTCCGAGTTTGTCGCCCCCGGCGGAGTCATCACAGACCGCCCAGCATCCGTTTGATGTCGTCAGGCAAATCGTCAGGGGTCAGAGCGGGCGTGGACGGCGCGGACTTCTGCGTCCCTCCGCCAAAACCACCTGTGCCGTTAAGACCGCCCAGACCGGCCGGCAGCGCGCCCGGCAGGTTGGGCATTGCGGGGGTCCCGCCCCTGGAACTGGCGGAAATACCTTCCAGGGCTTCCCGAGCCTGACGGGCTGCCTTCGCGGGATTGCCGGATTTTGCCTTGCGCTGGGCCTTGGTTTTCTTGCCAGACTTTGCTGCCTGTTTCGCTTTTGAATGCTTCCCCATCCCGGGCATCCGACCGAATCCGGGCATCATTCCCATTCCGTCAGCACCGCCGCCCATACCGGGAATGCCGCCACTCATCATCTTTTGCGCCATCTGGAATCGGTCGACTAAACCGTTTACATCCGCGACCGTAGTGCCGGAACCGGCGGCAATCCGAGCGCGACGCGATCCGTTGAGAATCTTTACGTCCTGGCGTTCCGCGGGTGTCATTGAGCGGACGATAGCTTCAATCCGGTCGACTTCCCGCTCGTCAAATTGGTCCAGCTGTTCCCGGATTTTGCCTGCCCCCGGCATCATTCCCAGTAGCTTCTTCATCGAACCGAGTTTGCGAATCTGTTGCAATTGGTTGAGGAAATCTTCCAAAGTCAACTGACCCTGCTGAATCTTGCCAGCCAGTTTTTCGGCCTGCTCCATATCGAATGTTTCTTGAGCCTTTTCAATGAGGCTCAGCAGGTCACCCATATCCAAAATTCGCGAAGCCATCCGGTCAGCATGGAACCGCTCAAAGTCATCCAAGCCCTCCCCCGTGGAGGCAAACAGCACCGGAACCCCGGTCACCCCGCGAACCGATAGCGCCGCACCGCCGCGAGCATCGCCATCCAGCTTGGTCAGGACCACCCCGGTGAAATCCACGCCCTCTTGGAAAGCTCGTGCAGTTCGCACTGCATCCTGACCAATCATCGCGTCCAGGACGAACAGTACCTCGTCGGGCTGCACCTCGTCCCGTATGGACCGGGCTTGCGCCATGAGTTCTTCGTCTACGCCCAATCGACCGGCGGTATCGACAATCATCACGTCATATCCTGAACCGGAGGCCAACGCCAGAGCGCGTCGCGCCACATCGACCGGGTCGCCCACCCCGTTACCGGGTTCGGGAGCGAAAACGGTGACGCCGGCCTGTTCACCCACAATTTGCAGCTGGTTGACCGCGTTGGGACGCTGCAAGTCAGCTGCTACCAGCAGGACTTTCCGGTTTTCTTTCGCCAGCCACTTGCCGAGTTTGCCTGCCAGGGTGGTTTTGCCGGCGCCCTGCAGACCCGCCAGCATAAACACGGTCGGACCTTTGCCGGGCTTAGAGAAATGCAGTTCCCGGTCCTCACCGCCCAGAATGTTAATCAACTCATCATTGACGATTTTCACAATCTGTTGGGCTGGGTTCAAAGCCTCAGAACGCGCCGCTCCATAGGCCTTTTCCTTTACGGTGGCGGTGAAATCCTTGACGACCTCCAAGGCCACATCAGCCTCAATCAAGGCGCGACGGATGTCACTGACGGTGGCATCAACGTCGGAGTCCTTCAGCTTGCCCTTCTTGCGAAGGTTCTTAAACGATTCTGTCAGGCGGTCTTGCAGGTTATTAAACACACGTCGATTTTATAATGACGCAAAGTTTTCGGGCAAAAGTGGGGAGGACAGGGCGTGCCGCGCGGCAGGGCAAAGCGAGAAGTTGGCAGCAAACGCCGGAAACCCGCTACAGGTTCCGACTGTCACCAGGAAAAATTAGGCGTCCAGCAGGGCGTCGGCAAAATCGCCGGGCACAAAGGGCGCTAAATCGTCAGGTCCTTCGCCCAAACCAACGAGCTTCACTGGGATGCCCAGTTCCCGTTGCAGGGGCACAATGACCCCGCCTTTGGCAGAACCATCCAGCTTGGTCAAGACGATACCGGTCACGCCCACCGCTTCGGTAAAAATCTTTGCCTGACTCAAAGCATTCTGTCCGGTGGTAGCGTCGATAACCAGCAAGACCTCGGTAATGGGAACCTGTTTTTCAGCCACGCGCTTGATTTTACCCAGCTCGTCCATCAAACCGACTTTGTTTTGGAGGCGTCCGGCGGTATCAATCACTACGACATCGCTACCGGCTTCGCGCGCGGCTTTCGCCGCATCGAAAGCTACTGAAGCAGGGTCGGCCTGATCCTTTTCAGCACGTAC
The DNA here is from genome assembly GCF_000196535.1 of Mobiluncus curtisii ATCC 43063. Taxonomy (NCBI): domain Bacteria; kingdom Bacillati; phylum Actinomycetota; class Actinomycetes; order Actinomycetales; family Actinomycetaceae; genus Mobiluncus; species Mobiluncus curtisii. The sequence continues at coordinate 211,721 of NC_014246.1, forward strand.
CACGGGCACGCCGACGCGGTCGCCCCAAGTCTGCAATTGTTCCCCGGCTGCGGCGCGGAAGGTATCGGCTGCGCCCAACACTACGGTCTTGCGTTCAGCAACCAGTAGTCGCGCCAGCTTACCCACCGTGGTGGTCTTCCCGCCCCCGTTGACGCCAACCAACAGGATTCCGGCAGTCTGGGTGGGAGAGTCCTCGGGAACTTCCAGGTTGAGACGACGTTCGGCTTTCCGGTCGAGCATATCGGTGAGCATCCGCTTCGCCATACGCCGCACCTGCGTGGCATCCTTTTCGCCCGCTACTTTTTGTTTCACTTTTAGTTTGCCGATGAGTTCCACAGTCGGTTCGACACCCAAATCGGCAGCCAGCAATTCGTCCTCGATTGCTTCCCAATCAGATTCTTCCAAATCCGCGTTGGACAGTACGTTGAGAATGGCACGCCCGAATTTGCCCTTGCCGGCGAGACGTTCCTTGAGACGGTGCAGCCGGGAAGTCTTAGATTCCGGCTTTTCAATTTCCTCAACTTCAGGTTCGGTTTCCGGTTCCCGCGGCTCGGAATTGTCCGCAGCTGACGGCTCAGCCTGCGCGGCTGACTCGGGTTCTGTGGTTTCCTCTGGAGTCTCTACAGTTTCGGAGCTATCAGTCGCCTCTGGAGTGACGGGTTCCTCTGGAACCTCAGAGCTTTCAGGTTCCACGGAAACTGCTTCTGCCGATTCTGCCGCTGTCTCCGTTTCGGCGGCGCCGGCGTCTTCGGCTGTATCCGCCGTTAGTGCTGCAGCTGCCGCTTCCATCGCTGCTCGTGCCGCGGCGCGGGCTTCTTCTACGCTCTGACCAGGAAGAGGTCGAAAGCACAGCCCATCCGGGTCACAATAGACCCCGTCGGGCTTGACCACAGCTTCTTCTTCGTCGAAGCTTTCGTCCTCTTCACCCCAATCTTCTGTCTCTGCCAAGTCGTCTTCGTCATCCAAATCGTCAGACGCGAGCTGGAGAGCATCCGGAGACACTTCGGGGACCTCAGTGTCCTCGTCAGAGTGTTCATCTTCGTCGGAACCGGTAGCATGGATAGTTTTTTCAATAATGTTTCTGAGTTCTTTTTCACCTTGCCGCAGCCGGAGTGGCGGAGCCTCGGCAGTGCTTTCTCCGTCCTCACTGCTGTCCTCACGAATCCGCTCTAAGGTGTCCAACAGACGATCCTCGCTGCGAATCTTGCGCTGCTTCGAGTCAATCTGAGAGGCGCTGGCAACGATAACAATAACTATGAAGGCGATAGCCAACGGAATCATAAAAATGAGCGGATCGGTGTAGCCTTCCAGACCCTGCGAATTATTTAGTGTCGTACTCAGGATATTCATTGATTCCATCCAAAACGTCTCTCGTAGCACCGCGCAGAAACGTCTCTTAGCCGCTTGAACATATGGTGTCCCCCATCTTATCTCTAAGTTCCCCAGGTTTGCCTAATTTACGCCGGTGCTTTGCAGTATTGGTCCCTCCCCTTCGCTAGGGCTTTTCACCAGACGTTGTGAAATCACCGCCGTGGTGCCTTCTTTCATCGTTACCCCATACAGTGCATCTGCAATCTCCATGGTACGTTTGTGGTGAGTAATGATGATTAATTGCGAGTTTTCACGCAAAATTTCGAAAACCCCCAGCAGCCGAGACAGGTTAACGTCATCCAAAGCCGCCTCGACCTCGTCGAGGACATAGAACGGTGAGGGTCGGGCTTGGAAAATCGCGAACAGAAAAGCCAGTGCCGCCAGGGAACGTTCCCCACCGGAGAGCAGGGACATCCGTTTCACGTTCTTTCCTGCCGGACGCGCTTCAATTTCGATACCGGTATTCAACAGGTCTTTCGGATTACTCAAAGTCAGCTTGCCTTCCCCACCGGGGAACAGGACCTGGAAAATATCTTTGAAAGCGGCGCAGACGTCTGCGAACGCTTTACCGAATACTTCTTCAACTTGGCGATCCACTTCTGCCACCACGTTCATCAGGTCGTCACGAGACTTTTTCAGGTCAGCCAGCTGGTCAGCCAAGAATTTGTGGCGCGCCACCAAGGCTTCATGTTCCTGCAAAGCCAGGGGGTTCACTTTCCCAATCCGTTTCAGTTCCGTTTGCGCATGAGCTTTGCGCTCTACCTGTTCCTCCCGGACAAAAGGCACGTGTTCGATAGTTTCACCAGCCTCATCGAATACGGGCACCAGGTTGTGCGGACCGTACTGCGCCAACAGCGTGGTTTCGTCCAAACCGCATTCCTGCTGGGCTTGTTCCAGCAGCCGTGCCAACTTGGAATTGACCTCAGCCAAAGCAACTTCATCGCGCATCGAAGCATCTTTGAGATCAGTACGTTGCCGACTCAGGTCATCCACGGCAGCGCGCAGCGTCTCCATCTCAGTTTGCAACTGTTCCCGGCTGGCGGTACTGGCTTGACGCTGGGCTTGAGCGCGAGCAGCCGCGGCGTGAGCTAGCTGCTGAGCAGATTCAGCCTGTTCCATCACGTAGACAGACCGTTTCCGGCGTCGTTCCCGCACCAGCGCCCGGCTGGCTGCCGCTTGGGCGGCGGCTTTTTCTGCCGCAATGTTACGTTGCAGCGAGGCCGCACGCGATTCCAAGGATTCCAGTTCTTGACGAGCCACATGCGCGGCGATATGAGCATCTGATTTAGCGGTTTGAGCTGCGGACACAGCTTCGATAGCGGCTTGTAGCTCGGCGGAAAAGTCCGGTTCCTCGTCCCCGGTTTCGTCCTGGACTTTCAGACTGGCATCCAAAGTTTCCTGTGCCTGTTTGAGAGACTCCTGGCGCTTCTCCGTTTCCGCACGAGCCTGTTCCAAATGTTTCCCGGCTCGTTCAACTTCCGCCTGGGCCGCCCCGCGTTTCGCCTTCGCGGCGGCCACCGCCGCAGCCGCCGCGGCCGCCGCCGCATCTTGGGCTTTCAACTGTGCGGCTGCCGCGTCGTATTTTTCCTGAGCTGCAACTAGCTCAGTCTTTGCCTGAGCCAACTCACTGTCGGCTTGATCTGCCGCCGCGGCCGCTGCCTCAGACTGAGACACCGCCTCATCGTATTCTGTAGCACGCCGTAAAATTCCCGCCTCAGGATCCCCACCTCCTACAATCCGGGTTGCCGAGAGAAAATCCCCTACCTGAGTCACTGCCGCAGTAACTCCCCCGGTCAAAACCAAATCGCGAGCTTCTGACAAATCTTGGCACGCTGCCACTCCAGCCAATAATGTCGCCACCACCGGGGGCAAAGACTGTCCTTTGCGAGCATGAACCAGTTCCCTCGCCCAACGCGCCCCGGCGGGAAGTTCCGCTTTTTCCAGGCTCTCCGGTTTCTGGGCCCCCGCGAGAGTCCCCGCAGCGTCCGCGACCAGCAGGTGAACCTGACCTGCGGACTGCTGACGTACAAATCGCAGCGCGTCGGCAGCTGATTCCACCCCCGCGGTCAGCAACGCCTTGGACCACTGCCCAAACACTGCCCCAATGGCGTCTTCCCATCCGGATTCGACCAGGATAGTTTCCAAAAGTGCCGCATTAATGCCGCTTAGCTCCGCTTTCGCCACTGCCCCGGCAGCATCTTGGGGCTGCAGGGTTTTTGCCAAGACCTCGCGTTTCGCTTCCCAAATCGCGGCTTCTTCCCTGGCGTCGCCGAGTTCTTGTGCCAACTGGGCGACTTTCTCTTGAATTGTCGCCACGGCTGTAGCAAGCTCTTCCTCTCGCGCCGCCAAGGTTCCGTCTGCTACTCCGGGAGGAAGCTCCGCCTCGACCTTACTCAATTCCTCCGCACAGGCTGATTCTCGTTGCGTAGCGGCTTGGAGGGCTTCTTCCATCCGGTTGAGGTTAGTCACCGCGTCTTCTGCCAACGAAGCAGCGGTGGCTACTGCCCCCCGCAGCCGTTCCAGAGTTTCCCGCCGGTCCGCTTGGGCACGCTGGAGCTTTTCAATCTGGGAACGCACCGCAAATTCACGCTCTTTGGCTTGTACTTCCGCGGTTTGGGTCTGGGTCAGCGCTTCCTCAGCTTTCGCTACCGCAGCCTGCTTTTCGCTGATTTCCGCATGCGTCTTTTCGAGTCGTTTTTCCAGTTCGGTAGTGTCGGCAGTCCGGGTCAGTTCTGCGGTTTCTTTGAGGGCGTTGGCACGTTCCCGAGCCTGATTTGCCAAAGATTCCAAACGCTCCGCTAAAGTGCTCAGTTCAGCCCAAGTCTGGGTGAGCTTCTCCAGCTGAGGGCTAACCTCGTCAAAGCTGGATTTCGTCCCGGTCAGTTTCGTGTTCAGTTCTTGCAGACGGGTTTCCAAATCGGCGAGCTGTGCTGAAATCTGTTCTTTGGAGGCGGTTTGGGAGCCGGCTTTTTCTTTGTTTTGTGCCACCGCATCCGCAATCAAGCGGGCAGTCGCGTCGGCGAGTTCGGCTTGGACCCGAGCGGCTTTACGGGCAGCCTCGGCCTGTTTTCCCAAGGGACCCAGCCGTTTCGCAACTTCATTAGTGAGGTCCTGAACACGTGAGAGGTTAACCGCCAAGTTTTCCAGCTTTTTCAACGCCCGGTCTTTACGCTGCCGGTGCTTCAGCACCCCGGCAGCTTCTTCGATGAAAGCGCGCCGTTCCAATTCGGAGGCACTCAGAATCCGATCAAGCTGACCTTGTCCGACGATGACGTGCATCTCCCGGCCCATTCCGGTATCGGAAAGCAGCTCTTGAATATCTAAGAGGCGTACGGAGGTTCCGTTGATGGCGTACTCGGAGCCACCCGCGCGAAACATAGTGCGCGAAATCGTCACTTCCGAGTACTCGATAGGCAGCGCACCATCGGAGTTATCAATGGTCAACTGGACTTCCGCACGCCCCAGCGGAGCCTTTGTTTTGGTGCCCGCGAAAATGACATCCGACATCTGCGAGCCACGCAGATTCTTGGCACCTTGCTCGCCCATCACCCAAGCCAACGCATCGACCACGTTCGATTTCCCCGAACCGTTGGGACCAACGACACAGGTCACCCCCGGTTCAAGGCTCATGTGAACCGTGTTCGCGAAAGACTTAAAGCCTTTCAGGGTCAGGGATTTTAAATACACACACTTACCCTAGCGCAACCCCCCGAACCCTAAAAAACAGTCCTTCCGACCTTGTCCAACGGAGAGATCCTTCGGGGGGAGCGCCACGATAACGACCTTTAGTCAATCATGTAGGGGAACCACAACGCGATTTCACGATCGGCGCTCTGTACCGAGTCCGAACCGTGAACAATGTTTTGAATCTGCGCGTCCGGGCCCCAATCCCGAGCCAAATCCCCACGAATAGTCCCGGGCAGCGCCACTGCTGGGTTGGTATCTCCCATCATGTTACGGAAAGCCTGAATCACTCGAGAGCCTTCGATAACCATGAGCACAATGGGACCGCTCGTCATGTAGCTGACCAAGCTTTCAAAGAAGTGCTTATCTTTGTGCTCAAAATAGTGTTCTTCAAGCTCTTCCCTGGTCGCCGTCTTGGTTTGCAAGCCCACAATCTTAAATCCGCGACGTTCAATCCGGCTAATCACCTCGCCGATGAGTCCGCGCCGGTAGCCATCAGGCTTAATAATGACCAGAGTGTGTTCTTCCTTCGGATCATAAGGGATGTGGCAGTCAGCCATTGACTTTCCTTTCGTCAAAAGTTTCGTTCTACGTCGAGCGAAACATCAAGTTGTGTAAGTACCTGTGCATCCTACCGGATTTCATCAGGGTTTTTCCGAAAAGTGCTCAATGCGCGGCGGCTTTTGCCGCCTCTGCCAAAATGAGCGCACTAGAGGTGGCACCGGGATCCTTGTGACCGATGGAACGTTCCCCCAACAGTGACGCCCGCCCTTTTGCAGCGCTCATCGACACCGTATCTTCGGCACCCTTCGCGGCTGCGTCCGCAGCGACGCGCAAGACTTCCTCCAGGGTCGCGCCTTTCGCCACCGCGGCAGCAGCGTTCGTAGCAGCCGGGTACCACGCGTCCAGCATGGTTTTGTCCCCCGGCTGGGCTCCACCGCGTTCCGCAATCCCCTCCGCCGCCTTTACCAGCAGCATCGCCACAGCCTGAGAATCTAGGCTCTCCGTGCTCACCGAACGCGCCGCCCGCAAGAATGCCGTGCCGTACAAAGATCCCGAAGCTCCCCCCACAGCTGCCAACAAAGTATTTGCCGTCACCCGTAATGCCTGCTTCGGGCTCTCTACCACGATTCCAGATAAGCGCTGGTCAACGGCAGAAAACCCGCGTGAAATGTTCTCTCCGTGATCTCCATCTCCAATGACGTCATCTAAATCCCCCAGCATTTCGCGGTTTTGTTCCAGCACTCGAGCGCAGCCATCCATCCAGCGCAGCACCCACTGCTTGTCCAAACTCACAGCTGCTCCTTCCCGACTGCCTGAAATTTCCGCAACTGGCTCCGACCGAGATTCAGTCGATGGGAACCAATCGTGATTAGTTTAGTTTGTCTTTCCGCAACACGTCTTGTGCCATTCCGGCAAGCACGACAGAACCGAAAATCACCACTCCGGTGGAGCCGGGAACGCCACCTTGTAAATCGTCGATTTCTCCGGCTTTCGCAATCGCTTCGGGCAGGGAGCCGATAGCGTAGACCCGCTCGTCTCCAAACACGTCCGCCGCCAGGGTCTGCAAATCCTCCACTTTAGCGGCGCGCTCACCAGGCATCTGGGTCACGATTAACTCCGCGATGGTCGGTTCCATAATTCCCAACACAGTTTCAATGTCTTTGTCCGCCATGGCGGAATAAATCCCCACCGTGTGTTCAAAACGGAAATCATCTTCGATTGCCCGACGCAAGGCTTGAGCCGCACCCGGATTATGCCCCGCGTCAGCCACAATCATGGGGGTGGAATGCAGCACTTCCAGGCGTCCGGGAGACTTGACCGTCCCCAAAGCCCGCTCCACAGATTCCCCGTGCAACGGCATACCGCCCAGTTGTGCCTCTACTGCCGTGAGTGCCAGCGCCGCGTTTTCCGCCTGAAATTCCCCATACAGGGGCAGGTAAATATCTTGGTAGACTGCCGCCGGAGTGCGAATGTCGAGGACTTGTCCCCCGACTGCCGGGACCCGGCGCAGCACTTCAAAATCTTCCCCTTCATAGCGCAGCACTACATCCTCGGCAGCGGCAGTGTCACGAATCACCGCGAGAGCCTCGTCGGGTTGTTTTGCCACCACTGCCACCCGCTGTGGTCGCATGATGCCCGCTTTTTCCCGCGCAATATTGGTCAGTCCCTTACCGAGCCACTGTTCGTGCTCCAAGCTGATTGGTCCGATGACAGCTGTATCTGCATCAATGACGTTCGTAGCGTCCCAGCGTCCGCCCATACCGACCTCAACCACTGCCACATCTATCGGCACGTCTGCAAACAGGGCATACGCCATGACAGTCATGACTTCAAAGAAGGACAGCCGCCGTCCGGGGTGCGCGTGCTCCCACAGCGCCAGCTGCGCCTCGATGTCTTCATAAGCCTGGACGAACTGTTCGGTGGTCAGGGGGGCTTGGTCGATTGAAATACGTTCGCACACGTCGACCAGGTGTGGAGAGGTAAACCGACCGGTCCGATATCCCAGTTCTGCCAGCAAGGCCTCAATCATCCGAGCGATGGAAGTTTTACCATTCGTGCCGGTGATGTGGACGGAATGGAACAATTCTTGGGGATTGCCCAGGTAATCTAGCACTCCCCGCACCGGCTCCAAGCTGGGCTCAATCTGGTGTTCGGCACGGCGTGTCAACAACGTTTCGTAGATAGCACGAGCTTTCGGGTCGTCCATAGTGGAGGGCCCCAGCGTTGCCTCCGGACGTTGCCTGTCGTGCATTTCATCCACAAGCTCGCGCTGTTCGGGGCTCAACGGAGTGCCAAAGCGGTCGAGGGGACCTTTCCGGGGTGTGTCACCGTTTTCTGGGTCACAAGGTTCCCCGGTCGGGTTGTTATGGTCCTCCGGCTCGGCGGGGGTTCGAGCCGCGAACAGGTAGGGAATCAAATCTGGGTCAACTGACAAATCCTCGGGGGTAACCGCCGGGGAGTGATGCTCATGGGCGTGGTGATGGTGGTGCTGGTGCGCTTCTTCATGCTTGTTTTCCACTCCACCATGTTACCGACCTTGGCAAACTCGCGCCGATGAGAGTATCTGACCCAATCACCTGTTTTATCTGAATTCGGTAGTGACGCGACCTGTTGTTCCCCCAGACCGACAGAATGATTTTTATTCAGCAGCCGGCAAAGACTACCCAGCAGGTACGAAACATGAAACAATTGGGATATGTCCAAGCTGTCCTTAGAAGCCCCGTCGACCGATGAGTTGACGGCAACAGAGCCAAAGTCAGAAATTAAGATTGCCTATCGTCCGATAACCCGCGATGACGTGGTGCAGATGTCGCAACTGCACGCGGTTGCCTATCGGGATGCCGGGTCGAGTGCTGCCAGCCAGCTGAATTTGTTTTGGGATGGCGCCTACGGTCCGCTGTTGACTGAAGCCACCCTCGGGGCCTGGCACGAGGACAAACTGGTCGGCGTGGTTATCGTCTTGCACCAGGCTCCTGATGAGTGGTGTACCGCCGACGGAAACAGCGACCAACCCTATATTGCTGATTTGTTTGTAGATCCTGAGTATCGTCGTCAGGGCATTGGTTCGGGGCTGGTGATTAATGCTTCCCGAGCTGTGGACGCGTTGGGGCTTGAAGCTCTGACGCTACAATTGGACATATCCGCCGCTCCCGAAGCGATGCAGCTGTATGACGCTCTAGGGTTCTCAACACGTTGAGTTCTGCGGGGATGTCGTCACCGATACGGTCGCAAAGTCACAAGTTTTGTCGGTGACGTTGCCGGGGTCGCTCGGAAAATTTTGGTGTGGCACGGTAGGGTTGAACCCATGACAAAGAACCCACTGTTGGGGATGCTTGACCCCGCTGATTTTGATGAAACCATCCGCCCCCAAGACGACCTTTACCGTTACGTAAACGGTAAATGGCTGGCGCGCACCGAGATTCCTGCTGACAAGGCGAGTTACGGTTCATTTCACCTCTTGGCTGAAGAAGCGGAAAAGCAGGTCCGTACCATCATTGAAGATTGTGTCGCGGGTCGTATCACTGGGGAACTGAGCGGTCTTGCTGCCAAAGTTGCCTCCCTTTATGGCTCTTTCATGGATGAAGCCACGGTGGAAGCAGACAGCACCGCGAGCTTGCAACAATTACAGGCTCCCCTAGACCACGCCACCACGAAAGCGGAACTGCGTGACTTGTGGGCACAGACTTTTGCGGAAGGCACCTACGAGGGATTCTTTGATACCGGCATCGACATTGATGTGAACGATCCCGAACGTTACGTCAACTATTTCGGGCAAGACGGTTTGGGTTTGCCCGAACGCGCCTACTACTTGGAAGAAAAACACGCCAGCCTGTTGAATCAGTATCGCCAGCACATTGCTCGCATGTTCACCCTGGCCGGATATGCTTCACAGTCCGCAGCTGCGGACGCGGCTGCTAGAATCGTCAACTTTGAGACGGAGATTGCGAAACTACATTGGGATAACGTGAAAACTCGCGACACGGACGCTACGAACAACCCAATGACCTGGGACGAACTGGCTGCCAAACTGCCGCGTTTTGACCTGGGAGCCTGGCGAAAGGCTTCGGGATTACCTGATAAAATGTTTACGGAAGTCAACGTGAGCGAACCGGATTTCCTCGAAAACATGGATCAACTCTGGGATTCTACCGACTTTGAGACGCTGAAATGGTGGATGCTGTGGCACGCTTTGAACGGGCATACCTCCCTGCTCTCCAGCGAAATCGTGAATGCGGACTTTGAATTTTACGGGCAAAAGCTGGCAGGCAAGGAGCAGCTGCGGGAACGCTGGAAGCGCGGAGTTTCCCTGGCGTCCTCCGTCATGGGCGAAGCTTTAGGCAAACTTTATGTGCAGCGCCACTTCCCTGCCGAAGCTAAGTCTGCTATGAGCCACCTGGTAGATAACCTCATTCAGGCTTATCAGGATTCCATTGCGGTTTTGGATTGGATGGGACCGGAGACGCGAGACAAGGCGCTACAGAAAATGCGTCAGTTTACCCCCAAAATCGGCTACCCCGACAAGTGGCGGAATTATGAGAAACTCCAGCTCGGCGACGGAACGCTAATGGATAAGGTTCACAATGCCAGCGTATTTGGGACGAATTTTTGGATTGACAAGCTGGGTGGTCCAGTCGATCACACGATTTGGCACATGACTCCGCAAACCGTCAACGCTTACTACAATCCGACCGAAAACGAAATCGTGTTCCCCGCCGCTATCCTGCAGCCCCCGTTCTTTGACAAGGATGCGGATGCAGCGGTGAACTACGGTTCTATCGGGGCAGTTATCGGACATGAAATCGGGCATGGTTTTGATGACCAGGGTGCGAAGTTCGACGGCACCGGCAAAGTCGAAAATTGGTGGACTGACCAGGACCTAGCCGAGTTTGAGAAACGCACCCATGCGCTAATCGACCAATACAACGCTTTCGTCCCCCAGGGGCTGCCTGCAGAATTCCATGTCAACGGCGCGCTGACTATCGGGGAAAACATTGGCGACCTGGGTGGACTCGACATCGCTTGGAAAGCCTACCTGTTAGAGCTCAAGCAGCAGGGCATTGCCGACCCGGCAGATGCTCCGGTTATCGAGGGGCTCAGCGCTGCCGAACGTTTCTTCCTATCCTGGGCACTGTCCTGGCAGACAAAGGTCCGCCCGGAAATGGCCAAACAACTCATTTCTGTTGATCCCCACTCCCCGGCAGAGTTCCGTTGCAACGGTGTGGTCGCGAACCTCGACCTATTCGCGGATACTTTCCAGACCAAGCCCGGAGACGCCCTGTGGCTGGAGCCGAATCAAAGAGTCAGGATTTGGTAGGTGCGGGGCTTGGTTTCGGCTTGGTGCCTTTCACCGGGTCGTTCCAAGTCCAGGTTTTCAGCACGGAATCAATAATCGGCTGATAGGTCTCCAGCGCGTAATCAGGGACGTCTTGTTTCAAGGCGTAAGCATGATTATTCCCGGAGACCAAGGTCATAAACGCGGTCATTTCGACCTCTTGATAGACGTAGCTCCACTTCATTTCCAGGACGTTCAGTCCCTCTACTTGGGTCGGGTTCAGTACCGTAAACTTCTTGTAATCCTTGTAGATGGGATTCTGTTTCAAGTTCTTTTGCACTTCATCAGGGTCGGAATTCGCTTTGGCGTGATCAATGACCATGACGGGAACGTAGCCGTTGAGGGCTTTGTCAGAAGCGAGCGACAGCACCACCTGTGCGTCGGGCAGCTTGGAACCGCTAATTGCATCGTAAGCATCCAGGTAGGATGACGGAATCTGCACCCGAAAAGCCCCGTCCTTACCGTTAATCCAGCCCTTTGGGGCCGGCGTGGTCACAATGGTGGAGTTCCATTGGGTAGAGGTCTCAGAGTCTTTCTTTGCGCAGGCACTCAATCCGGTCAAAGCCACTGCGCTTAAGAGAATTCCCACGAGGACACGCCGCCCCCCGCGGAGTTTCGAGGCTGAAATCTGGAAGTCAAAATCGCCCGCGGTTTTCCGTCTCAACGCAAATACCTCCCCTTGCTGTTCGCGCCCGGACCACAACCTAAGTCTAGTTTAACTGTAATCTGTACGCTGAAACTTCATCAAAAAGGGCTCAGACGTGGAAGAATATATACCGATTGCAAACTCAAAGGAGCGTAAATGCCTGGAACTAACCTAACCCGCGTCGAAGCCGAGCAGCGTTCGGAAATCGTCAGCGACGTTCACTACCGCGTACACCTTGATTTAACTCAAGGAGAGCAAATTTTTCATTCCGTGACCGAAGTTGACTTCGCTGCCCAGCCAGGGGCTTCGACTTTCATCGACCTCATTGCCGATTCCGTCACCGAAGTGATTTTGAACGGGACAGCATTAGACCTCTCGAATTACGCCGATTCCCGAATTTTCCTGCCAGATTTGCAGGAACGCAACAATCTGCGGGTGACGGCGAATTGCGTTTACATGCACACCGGTGAGGGGCTGCACCGTTTCACGGACCCCGAAGACGGCAAATCTTACGTGTACTCTCAGTTCGAGGTGCCGGATTCCCGTCGCGTATATGCAGTTTTTGAGCAACCCGACATCAAAGCAGACTTTACCTTTACTTTCGTGGTTCCCCCCGAGTGGAACGCATTCTCCAACTCGCCCACCCCGGAACCTGAAATCGCCGCTGACGGCGTACGCACGTACCGTTTCACCCCCACCGAAAAAATCTCGTCCTATCTGACCGCCGTTATTGCAGGTCCCTACGTGGGAGAAACTGGCGAAGTAACCTCGTGCGATGGCAGACGCATCCCCTTGGGAGTCTACTGTCGTGCCTCTATGGTGAAGCACTTGGATGCCACTGATGTTATGGACATCACCCGCGCTGGTTTTGAATTCTACGAAACCGCTTTTGAGCGCCCCTATCCGTTCCGTAAATATGACCAAATTTTTGTTCCCGAATATAACGCCGGGGCAATGGAGAACGTGGGCTGCGTGACATTCCGCGACGAGTACGTATTCCGGTCCCGCCCGCTACAGACCAGAGTGGAACGCCGGGTCGTGACCATTTTGCACGAACTGGCTCACATGTGGTTCGGTGACCTGGTCACGATGAAGTGGTGGAACGACTTGTGGCTCAACGAGTCTTTCGCTGAATTTGTCTCCACCAAGGCCACCGCGGAAGCAACTCAGTGGAAGGACATCTGGACGACCTTCTCGTGTTCAGAAAAGATTTGGGCATACCGTCAAGACCAGCTACCCTCCACCCACCCGGTTGTGGCGACCATCAACGACCTGGAAGATGTCCAGGTCAACTTTGACGGCATCACTTATGCAAAAGGTGCCTGTGTGCTGTCCCAGTTGGTGACGTACGTAGGTTGGGATAACTTCCGCCTGGGGATTAAGGAATACTTTGCCAAGCACGAGTGGTCCAATGCCACTCTGACAGACCTGCTGACCGAGCTGGAGGCCACCTCCGGTAAAGACTTGAAAGCCTGGTCGCGCAAGTGGCTGGAAGAAGCCGGTATGACGTGGCTGCGTCCCGAAATCCAGACGGACGACAGCGGAGAGATTACTTTCATGCGCATTGTCCAAGAACATTTCAATGCCGATGCCACCCCGCGTCCGCAGCATATGGCAGTATGTGCCTACAACTTGGAACAGCACGATGGCAAGACCGTGTTTGTTCCCGGTCATCGCGAGGAATTCGACATGGAGGTCGAGGAATACATTCTTCCCGGCTTCTATGGTCCGCGCCCCGACGTCATTCTGGTCAACGATGGGGACATGGCTTACGGCAAAGTTCGGTTAGATGAACAGTCTTTGCGTACGGCTTGTGAACATATTGACGCCTTCACTGACTCACTGACCCGATCCCAGATTTTGTCGATTCTGTGGGACATGGTGCGTGACGGTGAGGTCGGTGCTTCTCACTATGTTGATACTGCCTTGCAAGCCCTCATGGTAGAAACTCACCCCATGGTGGTTTCGGTCACCTTGCGTAATCTGGATACCTGCGTTGAAAGTTACCTTGCTGCGGAGAACCGCGAAGCTGTGGCTCGAAACGTCTCCTCGCGTCTGCGGATGCTGTCCCGCCTGGCCAAGGCTGATTCGGATACCCAACTGCAGCTGGTTCGGGCTGCCGCTCGTCGAGCACAGTCCCCCGAAGACGTCGCTGCCAGTGCCGCCCTTCTGGATGGCAGCGAGACCCTCACCGGGCTGTTGGTAGACACAGAGTTGCGTTGGAATCTGCTGACTTCTTTGGCAGCAGTGGGACACGTAGACCGTGGCGCTATCGAAGCTGAACTGAGCAATGATGACACCGTGAACGGGCGCGAACGTGTCCTGCAAGCCACGGCTTCTTTGCCCGATTCGGCGGTAAAGGCTGAGTTCTTTGACCGCGCTTACAGCGATACCACTCTCACGAACGACCAGTTGGCGTCCATCATCGCCGGTTTCAATCGGACACCCGACCCGGTGCTGTTGGCTCCTTTTGCTCAGCGTTACTTTGAGATGCTGCGGGAGACTTATGATGGTCGTACTCACGAGATTGGCGAACAGCTCATCGAGGGCATGTATCCAGCCGCGCTGGTGGGATTTGAATCCAGTGGCGTGGATGTCCTGGCACTCACCCAGGAATGGCTCTCGAACAATGCCGACGCGCCTGCGGCTCTGCTGCGGATGATGCGCGAGAACCAGTCCGGCGCCGAACGCATCGCGAAAGCTCAGCAGCGCGACCGCGAAGGGTAAAGTCTGGCGGGTAGCTCTCTGTGCCCGCAAAAGAGCGGAGAGCAAGTCCCCCGTGGACACCAGAATACTTAGGTCCCAGGAGCTATTGGCTCCTGGGACCGCGGTTTTTATTGAAATGCTTCCCGCTCCGCCGGGCAATCTTAACAATCCTGATATACATGCCTCAGGTTAATGCGAACGCGATTGGTGATTAGCCTTCGGGTGAGTCTCTGCCGGGGCGACCGGAACCCGCGGTGGGGGCTGGGGCGCGGAAAAGTTTTGCGCAGTCGGAGTGTTCTGCGGCATTGCCGCGGAGTTGTAAGCGGTGGGATACGCGTAGCCGTTTCCTTGGTATCCATATAGTTGGGGATTATATCCACCGTTGTACTCCGGTCCGTACTCGGGATAAGCCGGATACCCTTCGGGGTAGCTCGGCGCCTGGTATCCATAGGGATTCTGGGCATATCCCTGCTGGGTATAAGCGGGATTTGGCGTGGCAGCGACTTCAGAATAAGGCTCAGCCGAGCGTACCGCAGGCTGCGGAGACTGGGGCGCGGGTCTGATTGCTGGTTCAGTTCGCACCATCCGCGGTTCCCGGGTTGCTTCAGGTTGAGTGATAACGGGTTGAGCGGCAACAGGCTGCGTGGCGACAGGCTCAACGATACCTGGTTGGTTCGGAACCGGTTTTGTCGGAGATACCTTTGCCGGTGTCGATTTTGTCGGTGCTGGTGTTGCCGCGACTGGCTTTGCGGGCGTCGGTTGAACCGCTGCCGGTTTTGCCGGAGTGACCTTTGTGGTGGTCGCTTTTGTCACCACTGGCTTTGCCGCAGTTGCCTTTGCAGGAGTTCGCTTTTCCGGAGCCGGAGAAACCGCGGAAGTATCTTCACTAACTGGGGTCGACGCGCCGGTCTGTGTGGAGTTCTTCACAGCTTCCGATTTCTGACTCACGAGGACCGGAGCGAACTTCGCGTCACCGGAATTGTTGGGGATGCCCATAAACGGTTTCGTAATGTAGGACACACCAAATCCACCCAGGCGCAATCGTTTCCCTTTTGCCTTTACTGTGAAAATAGCAATCATGACGTAAATCGCAGCGTAAATCACTCCCAGGATGAGCAGCACTAAAATGCCTGCACCGGTTCCCATCCAGCGCAGCAAGTCCAGCATGCCGGGACCGCCTGCCCAGCCAATAGTTACGCCGAAAACCGCGGTGAGAGCGTAAGCAAACGCCGAGGCTCCCGCATGTACCAATAACAGACCAGGAGCCGCGAAAAACAACAGATATAGCGCTGGTTTGTCGGCACCTACCACGAACGTGCTGGCAATCAGGAACCAATACATGATGCGCCAGTATTGACGATTGCTGCCCTTCAGCTGCAGCCACAACACCAGGAACAGTGCTGCCAGCCCAAACGCTACGACCGGGTAGCCCCCGGCGAGGAACAGGGCCTGCTGCCCCTCCATCTGCGTACCTCCGTACACAAAGCAGCGGTAGGAACCGTTGAGGGTGTCGCCCTGGGTTGTTTGGCATCTGCCGTAGAGATTAAAGGGCGCAACGTTCAGCAGGGAGCTAAACCCGGCGACCTCCGCAAAAGGATGGAGCAGACCGTAGATTGCAGCTCCTAAAGGACCTGGAGTGGACACCATTGCCGTGCCAACTGCCACGGCAATGAGCAGATAAAGCAGTTGGTAACACACGCCGACCAGAATGCCGAGGACTACTCCCCCAGTCGCGGAAATCATCACCACCAGAGGAATCCCGCTGACCATTCGAGCCCAGGGAGCAATTTTGCGGAATCGGAACTCGCTCCAGCAACCAGCCACCAGGAATCCCACCAAGATTCCACCCATCAGCCCCAAGTCAACAGCGGAAACCTCCCCTTGTGAGGATGCCGCACTGTATCGAGACAAAGCCATTGTGGCACCCAGGTAACCAGCCCAACCGCCCAGCACCGCAAGTCCGATGGCGGCGTTAGCACGTTTAGCGGCCGCGAAAGCCAACAGAAATGCCACGACCAGAGGAAAATAGGACTCTACCGTGGTACCAACATAGTAAAAGATGTCCGCCACAGGCAATATCGCCGGAAACAGTTTGCCGAATCCCTGATCTCCAAGGATATGCCCCTGCCCTAGGCGTAAGGACATTTCAGATGCGCACAGCACCAATATCGCGACAAACAGATACTGCAGGAACCGTTCGTACCACCCTGGTGACAGGAACCTAGCGAAATGTTGCCGCTTACCCGCAGTCTCCGGGGCTTTGGCGTCTTTCGGACGTTTCGCTGATTTCTTTGCCGCAGCGGAATTTTGGGCTTTTTGCTTGGCTTTGCCTGTTCGGCTCTGAGCACCAGAAATGCGATCCGATTCCACATCGGATACCGCGTCGGCTGCTTTGCCTTTGCCCGCCACGCTGGCACTTCCTTTCCTCAGCATCTCCAGGTCAGACTGTAGTCACGGATACCGCAGCCAACAGCTCTCTCAATTTTGCCACAAATTCTGCCCGGAAAATGTCTTTCGACGTGCTATTAAAGGATTGCAAAGTGGCAACCCCAACGCGACGACTTCGCGACAGAGGCTACGGCTTTGAAAATATAATTCCTTTCAGAACATTAGTTTTCAGTGTTTTCCGGATGCTGCGGATTCACCAATTCGCGCATCGCTTCGCAGATTTCGCCTACTCCCACGTAGTATTCCAGCTCCTCCACTTTGACCGAACGTCCCAGAGAATCCGTTAGCGGAATCCGCCAGTTCGGGTATTCGTTATTCGTACCGGGCTGGTTTTGCATCCGCAGGTCTCCCACTGCGTCGACCAAGCTGACTACAGACAGCTTTGCCGGGGTCATGCCAATGAAACGGTGTAGCGCCAAAATGAGCTCGGACTCGGTCGGATATTCATTTTCCAGCAGCCCCATGTTCCGCAGCATTTCCACCAACTTCGAGATGTCGTCATACAGAGCGTCCTTGGCTTGTTCGAGGGGCTGTGGCAGAATCCCCAAACTGTCCTGTACTTCCAGGTGGACGGCACGGAGGAATCCCAAGGTCGGGGGCAAATCGTGAGTATTGACAGCTGCCATGCACATTTCGCGGTATTGATCCGGATATCTGAAATCACTACCGTTGCGTTCAAACCACAGCACCGACGTGCCCAGAATACCGCGATCTTTCAGGTAATCACGGACCCAGTCCTCTACTGTTCCCAAGTCCTCCCCGACCACTACGGCGTTAGCTCTGGCGGCTTCCAACAGCATGATGCCCACGGTAGCTTCGTGGTTGTAACGAACGTAAGTACCCTCGTTGGGGTCAGTTCCTTGCGGAATCCACCACAGGCGAAGCAGCCCCATCACATGATCGATGCGCAAAGCCCCGCAATCGGCTAAGGCACGGTGAATAATCCCTCGCAAAGGTTCCCAATCGTGAGTCGCCATATAACGCGGGTTCATCGGTGGCTGGGACCAGTCTTGACCCAGCTGATTGTACATATCCGGTGGCGCACCCACGCTCATAGTACGCACGAAAGCGTCCGGGATGGACCACACGTCAGCACCGCACTTGTGCACCCCGACCGCAAGGTCGTTCATGATGCCAATCGTCATACCGGAGTTCTTGGCAGATTCTTGAGCCGCGTGAAGCTGCGTGGAGGCAATCCATTGCAGCCAGCAATAGAACTCGACTCGTTTGGCGAGTTCCTCCCGCAGCGCCGCCACACGAGGGCTGGAAACATCGGCAACGTCATCTTCCCAAGGTCCCGGGCCGAAACGGTCATACAGGGCGCACCACAAAGCAAAGTTTTGCAAGTCCTGACCTCGCACTGCCACAAAATCGCTGAACTCTGCTTCGCGGGAGGGGCTGCGTTTTACCTTAAAAATGACTTCCAGGGCTTCACGTTTGGCTTTCCATGAACGATCCCGATCGATGTATTTCACCGCATCAACGGGGAAAATTTCATTGGAGGCTTGAGCGAAAGCGACTTTCACCAGAGATTCAGAAGTGGAATCTAACTGGCTATATTCCGCAATGTCATCAGGGCGGATGTATAGCGGGTTCAGGAAACGCCGCGACACCGGCAGGTAGGGAGAGGGCGTGAGAGGTACGTTGGGCTCGCCCGCATGCAACGGATTGGTCAGCACGAAGTCTGCGCCTTGGCGCCCGAAAATTTCAGCGATATGACCTAAATCGTGGAAGTCTCCCATCCCCCAGGAACCGCGAGAAGACACTGAATACAGTTGCGTCATCACGCCCCAAGAGCGGGAATGCTCCAGGTTCCCCAAAGGCAGCCGATCCGGAACGACCGCAACCTGTTGGGAAAAGTCGCCTTCCACGGTCTTGGCATGCAGGGTATGGTAGCCCCATTCGGTGCCTTCAGGCAGGCGGAACGTGGCCTCACCACGCCTGCCTTCGGGACCAAAGTCACGGGGCGGAACCCAAATATCTAGCTGTTCCAGCGGTCTGGTATCGCCGTTTTCAGTCTCCAGCCAAACTTCCAAACTGGTGCCATCAGGCACGTGAACCGGAATGTTCGCTCCGTGAGACTGCCGTACCACCAGCCCTTTCGGAAGCGTGGAAAACCAGTATTCTCGATCCAGCGACTCATAGGCACGCCCAATGTCATCACAGCTTTGCAGCGTAAAGCCGAGGGCATCAATGACTCGAACCAAAGTCGATTGCGACACCTCATGGTAGTTGCCCGCAAAATCCCAATAGTCCGTGTCCACCCCCAGTCGACGGGCTAAGTCCTGGACTTGGGGCAAATATCCTTCAAGATAGTGCGTTGTTTCGGCCACTGTATCGATTCCTCAAAAATCCGCTCGCTGATTGCCACACGTCGCAACCACTACCGGTACGACACTGGACGGTTTACATTAACTAATTCTAACCGCTCAAACCCGTTAGTGGGCAAGCACACGGGGTGCTATAACGTTTTTCAGTGACTTTTGGGTACGTTTACCCTCACCCGCGGGTCAGTTTCCGATAAACCACCCGATGCGGTCGGGCAGCTTCCGGTCCCAGACGCTGAATTTTGTTGGCTTCGTAGCCCTCAAAGTTGCCTTCAAACCAGAACCATTTAGCCGGATCTTCCTCGGTACCCTCATAAGCCAAAATGTGCGTCGCCACTCGGTCCAGGAACCAGCGGTCGTGGGTGACGACCACGGCACAACCGGGGAACTGCAACAGGGCGTTTTCCAACGATCCCAAGGTTTCAACATCCAAGTCGTTCGTTGGTTCGTCGAGCAGCAGCAGGTTTCCGCCCTCTTTCAAGGTCAGAGCTAGGTTCAGGCGGTTACGTTCCCCGCCGGACAAAACACCCGCAGGCTTCTGCTGGTCAGCTCCCTTGAACCCGAAAGCGGACACGTAGGCACGCGACGGCATCTGGACCTTACCCACCTCAATATAATCTGCCCCGTCGGAGACAACCTCCCACAGTGTCTTTTCCGGGTCAATGCCCGCGCGAGTCTGATCGACATAAGAGATTTTCACGGTTTCCCCGATTTTCAGGTCACCGCCGTCGAGGGGTTCCAGCCCGACGATGGTCTTAAACAGGGTCGTTTTCCCGACCCCGTTAGGTCCGATAACTCCCACTATGCCGTTTCGGGGCAAGCTGAAGCTCAAACCATCAATCAGGGTACGGTCGCCAAAGCCTTTCTTGAGGTTGGTTGCCTCCAGTACCAAAGTGCCCAACCGCGGCCCCGGCGGAATCTGGATTTCTTCGAAATCAAGTTTCCGCGACTTCTCAGCCTCCGCTGCCATCGCTTCATATGCCTGCAAACGAGCCTTTGACTTGGCTTGACGCCCCTTAGCGGATTGGCGCACCCACTCCAGCTCTTCTTTCAATCGTTTTTGGAGTTTGGCGTCTTTACGACCTTGGACTTCCAAACGCTCCTGTTTCTTTTCCAAGTAGGTGGAGTAGTTGCCCTCATAGGGGTACAGATGACCGCGGTCGACCTCCGCAATCCACCCCGCCACGTGATCCAGGAAATACCGGTCGTGAGTGACGGCAATGACCGCTCCCTTGTATTGGCTCAAATGCTGCTCTAGCCACAGCACCGACTCGGCGTCCAAGTGGTTGGTTGGCTCGTCAAGCAGCAGCAAATCAGGGGCTTCCAGCAGCAGCTTGCACAAGGCGACCCGGCGGCGTTCCCCTCCGGAGAGGGTTTTCACGTCCGCGTCTGCCGGCGGGCAGCGCAACGCGTCCATCGCCTGTTCCAACTGGCTGTCGAGGTCCCAGGCATCAGCAGCATCAATAGCTTCTTGGAGCTGACCCATTTCTTCCATCAAGGCATCGAAATCTGCGTCCGGGTCTGCCATTTGGGCTGAAATCTCGTTGTATCGATCCAGCTTGGATTTGATTTCCCACACGCCTTCCTCGACGTTGCCCAGCACGTCCTTTTCCTCGTTAAGCGGGGGTTCCTGCAAGAGGATACCTACCGTATATCCGGGACTGAGAATGGCTTCACCATTGCTGGGTTCATCCAAACCTGCCATGATTTTCAGGATGGTCGACTTACCGGCACCGTTAGGACCTACCATGCCAATCTTGGCTCCGGGCAGGAATGCCATCGTTACGTCATCCAAAATGAGCTTATCGCCGACTTTCTTGCGGGCCTTTAACATCGAATAAATGTACTCTGACATGCAACTTCCTTACAGTTTCGGTGAGCCGAGCAACATCTGGCCCGGAGGTCTGTTGGGGGTGGGGTAAAAACCCGCACCCCCAATATGCTAACGGAAATCGCAAATCTTTTTCAGAATGGTACCGCGTCAGCCCCGACGCTAATCAAAGATTCCTCATCGGCAGCTTCCATTTCAACGTCTAATTCGTCAAGAATATCCGCACTCTCCACGAGGTCTGACTCCGTCTGCGCAAATCCCGTATCCCTCACGGTGTTCAAAGAGTCCGCGGAAATATCGAACTTGCTCGATTTCGCAGAGTTTTCCTCGGCGCTGGTTTCCTTGGCATATTTGATGTTTATGGAAGGAGTACGTACCAGGTCTACCCCAATATGGGTCAGGTGCAGAGCCAGTTCTGGGCGTTTTTCGACGACGCCAGTCGTTTTATCGGCGTGTTCGTAAGTCCCGGGCACTAAACGTCCCTGCGCAACCACCGGATCGCCCTTGTGCAGCGATTCCGCAATGTTGACGGCGAAAGTCCCCCAAGCTTTGCAGTTGAACCACGTGGTTTCCCCGCTGGTCCAGTTGCCGTTAACATCACGATAACTGGCGTTGCAGGCCAGAGAGAATCGGACCCAGTGCGTACCGGCGGAGGTCTTGCGCAAAAATGGAGTGTTTCCCAAATATCCGCTTACTGTTACTGTCATGGAGCTCATTTTGTTTTCCTTTCCCGAACGCCTCTGCGCTCGTTACTGTCGATAGCTGTCAAGCAAACAGCTCTCAGTTCGAGGGTTTCGCAAAGGTTTGTCATGTCCAACTAAATATTTTTTTGCCTGTGGATAACCCTTTTATGCACAGGGGAAAAAACCGCGGAAATAGGCTAAACTGGTCGAGTTAACAGATTTTGTTTAACCGGTAAGCCTTCGTAGCTCAATGGATAGAGCAACGGCCTTCTAATCCGTAGGTTGTGGGTTCGAGTCCCACCGAGGGCACCAACCCTCCCGAAATATACCGATACCGGTATTCAGTTTGTGGGGGAGGCTGACCATTGATAGGGAAAAATCACTAAAATGGGGTTCGTGACTATGGAAAACCTTTTAGGCCCCGGCTCCCCCTCGTCTCTGCGCGTAGCGAACCAAAAGCGAGTTTTGTCTGCCATTATTGATGCCGGAGGGATTTCACAGGCCGAGATTAGCCGTCGCACCGGTCTGGCCCCCGCGACCGTTTCTAACATCGTTCGCGAACTGACCGAAGCCGAAATTTTGCGTCTGGCGGAGGCCGCATCAGGTCGACGCGGCAACACGATTGCGTTCGCCCCCGAAATTGGTTACGCCATGGGTGTGTCTCTGGAACGTGAACAGGTACGAGTCGGGATTGTCACTCTGGATCACGAGATTGTGGATACGCAAGTCATCCCCCTTCCCCCAGAGGCTAACGCAACCATTAATAAGGAAATGTCAGTTGCCCTGTTCGACTCGATGATGGCAGCCAAGGGGCTGGAAAACGCTCAGATTGTGGCTGGTTGCATCGTAGTTGCCGATGCGGTGCGTTCGGATGGTCGCATGTCCAACTACACTTCCATGATTCCAGGACTGAACGGAATCAACCTGGAAGACATCGCTCAAGAAGTTTCCCCTTTCCCAATTCTGACCGAAAACGACGCTAATGCTGGGGCTTTAGCTGAGCACATGTGGGGAGTCGCAAAGGACGTTGATGATTTCGTCTATGTTGAAGCCTCGTCCGGGATTGGCGCCGGCATTATGGCAGGTGGCAAAATCCTGTACGGAACCGGCGGGATTTCGGGAGAAATCGGACACTTCCCGATTCCGAGCCATCATGAGTTATGTAAATGTGGAGGCAGTGGCTGTCTGGAGATGATTGCCTCGGTCAGCGCGATTATGGCTTCGCTGCGCAGCTTGGAGATTCCAGTCCACACGTTGAGGGACCTCTATCGACTGATTGAAGAGGGCGACGTGCGGGTCACTCGGCGTATTCAAGAAGCCGGTCGTGCTATCGGTTACGTCTTGGCGCAAGTGTGCAACATTTTGAACCCAAAGATGATTGTTATCGGGGGCGAGCTGTCCTTTGCAGGCGAGAGTTTCTTAAACCAGATTCGGGAGACGATTAACCAATTCGCCCTGCCGGATTGCGCCGCCGACACAACGTTGCGCCTGAGCGCCTTAGGTTCGTCCGCTCCCCTGCGTGGAGCGATGGCAAAAGCAGTTTCGATGGTGGATCTTGACGTGATTTTGCAACGATTCCTGGCTGACGAAAGCAACTAAGCCTTTTGCTGGTAGGCGAAGATTTCGCCACCAGAAACAACTATTGAATGGGAGATGAGTACCGTATGGGAAACAAAAAAACCGACCCGATGGTGTGGATTGATTGCGAGATGACCGGGCTCGATTTGCATGTTGACGAGCTGATTGAGGTCGCTGTGATTGTCACCGATGCCGAACTGAACCCGCTGGATTCCGGTATCGATTTGCTGATTAAGCCCAGCGCGACCGCGATGAATCACATGGGAGAATTTGTCCGCGAAATGCACACTAAGTCAGGGCTGTT
Source organism: Mobiluncus curtisii ATCC 43063 (assembly GCF_000196535.1). Lineage (NCBI taxonomy): Bacteria > Bacillati > Actinomycetota > Actinomycetes > Actinomycetales > Actinomycetaceae > Mobiluncus > Mobiluncus curtisii. The sequence goes on from NC_014246.1 coordinate 235,135, forward strand.
GGCGAAACTTGATACCGGTTTGAGCGTGGAGGAAGCCGGTCGTCAAGTTCTGGACTACGTGAAACGCCTGGTCCCTGAACCCGGAAAAGCCCAGCTGGCGGGCAATTCAGTACATTCTGATAAAGCGTTCTTGGCGAAACAGATGCCGGAGCTCATCAACTGGTTGCACTATCGGATTATTGACGTGTCTACTCTGAAAGAACTGGCGATGCGCTGGTATCCAAAGGTGTACGGTTTAGCTCCGGAAAAAACCGGCAATCATCGAGCTTTGGGCGACATCATTGATTCCCTCAACGAACTGCGCTATTACCGTTCGGTACTGCTGCCGGCAGGCGAGGGTCCCAGCACGGAAGAACTGCAGAGTGCAGCCGCCCACATTTTGCAGACTTCGCCTTTCAAGTAAACAGAGGCGTTTCTGCACGAGTTCCCCCGGTACGGCGGTAGGCAAACACTGGTTTCGCATTAGGCGGGGCATGAGTTTCGTCTGAGCGGCAAAATCCGGTAAGATAAGGGGGTTGCTTTTCGCAAGCGATGGTGGCTGTAGTTCAGTGGTAGAGCACCTGATTGTGGTTCAGGATGTCGCGAGTTCGAATCTCGTCAGCCACCCGACTGAGAGAGCGTCTCAAGCCGAAAGCGAAGCTTTCGAGCTCGAGACGCGAACGAGGGAGGGTATGCAAGGCGAGCGGAGCGAGTCCTTGCTAATACCCGGACGCCGGTCAAGGCATGCGCCTTGACCGGCTTTTTCGTGTCTGCACAGCAGGCGGTGTCTCTCTCGGCAAGCGCGTCGTAAGCTTGCTTACGTAAGCGGCTTGTTGAGAGAGGCGCGCGGCGGGCGAAGCCCGCCACGAAAAAGCCGCAAGGCATTTGCCGCTTCGGCTAAGGGATGCGCAAGCCGACGTGAAAACGGCGGGTTGCGCACCCAGACCTAGTGACAAAACGAGGAAATGGTGCGCAAGCCGCGCAGCAGGTTGAGCACCCAAAGACCGAGAATTTTTCCACTACAAAAGCGAAGCTTTCAAGCTTGAGACGCGAACGACCAATTTCACTTCTCCCGTACGCAATTCTCTATAGCCCGAATCATCCCTACCTGCATCTTTACCAAAGAGCGCATAGGCATGAACACAAATCCCACTTTGAAATCGGTCGTTCATGCACAGCGGGCATAGTTCTGCTGTACCCGAAATCCCCGATAACTCACGACGCATCATGACAGTAATCCATTCGCCCTGCTGCACTGGCACCATCACCGAGGCAACGTGTTCGCTGCAAACCCGGTATAAATCGACCGAAAATGTGTGAGGATAGGAGCGTCCACCCGATACGTTACCCCACGAAAGGACGCGCAATGCTGCACGAAATTACTTTCCCCTCTTTCAACGAACGAGACACCGTTTACGGCTGGATTTACGTTCCGGCGGCGCAGCCGAAAGGCATTGTTCAGCTTGTTCACGGTTTCGGCGAGCATTCCCGCCGCTATCTGCACCTCATCGTCAATCTGTTGGAGGCAGGCTACATCGTGGCAGCTGACGACCACGTTGGCCACGGTAAAACCGCTGTCGAGAACGACCGTTGGGGCGACTGGGGCGACAAGGGCCCGCACACGATGATGGAGGACGAGCACCGCCTGTCCGTGCTTGTGAAAGAAAAATACCCAAACCTGCCACTGTTCTTTTTCGGTCACTCTATGGGCTCGATGATTGGACGAGACTACATGGTGAAATATGGCAACGAACTCGCGGGAATCACCCTGTGCGGCGTGACGGGGCGCTTCCCCGAAACGGACGCGGTGATAGCACGGCTGCAAGAGCTGGTGGCGGCTGGCGAGGGTGAAAACAGCGATCCCGGAATCATCCAGCAGTTCTTCGGCTTTTCTTTTGCCCGCATTCCCGAGGGCGTAAAGATTGGCAACGAGTGGATTTGTGAGGACCCTTACGTGCAAAAGGATCACGCCGAGGACCCTTTTGATGCCTTCACCAAGCCGACGTCGAACCGTTCCATGCTCGATTTCGCCCAGATGCTGAAACAGGTCGAAGGTCCGCAGTGGGCGGAGGCGGTCCCCCAGGACCTGCCTGTTTACCTGATTGCCGGCTCTGAGGATCCCATCGGCATGTTCGGTACCGGGTTCATGGAGGTCGTGAACTGGCTGGAGGATACGGGACACCAGACCCAGGCGCAGCTCTATTTCGGATATCGCCACGAAATCCACAACTACACGGACATAAAAGACGAAGTAGCCTGGGGCATCATCGACTTCTTCGACGATATAGTCGCAGCCTAACTGCATTTAGGAAAAAAATTAATCATCTGGTGGCTAAGCGTCCAGATTGGTTAAACCAACGATTAAAGATATGTAGGCATAGGTTACTCTGAGCACTCACGACATTACACGCCGAAAATAGTGTATTTACACTTGAAATAACCCGCCGTAAAATAGGTATTATATTACTGGTGCGAACCAGAAGGGATATTTCAAATGATTAACGTTCCGCGTCGCCTAATTACCCTGGTCGCAGCGTTTATCCTAGGGTGTTCACTGGGCACATCCAGCACTTTTGCAGATGGTTTCAAGGGTGAGACAGGGCTCACCACCGCCACAACAGCGAAAAATGTAACCTCCACCCAAAACTCCATAGTTTTGCTAAACAACAATGGAAAATACGAGGAGTTATAAACGTGAGCGAAATATTTATTGGATCCAACAATCCGTCGATATACACCCAGCAGATTTCTCACACCAGAATCGATTCTACTTCAGAGTCGAATCTAAGCAATTCTCGTTTACGGGCTATTCTGGGAGACGTTATAGATATTAACAGCGAAGCGCACTTTATCGCTGACGCTTTTAGTAATCTATCTAAAATTGATACTATTCTACACCGTTCAAAGGACTCACTAACTGAACTTGTCACAGATTACAATCATCGCCGGGATTTAATACTTAAAGCCTGCTCAGCAAATGAGGCCTATAAAGCTAACGAACATAAATTGTTAGAAGCTCTCGACTCTGAATTTAGGGAACGCATTTCTAGCTACGCCGACGATTGTGTCGGTCTCATCAACAACGTCGCCACCAAGGCGGCGTCTAGTGACGCCAGCTTGGTGGCTATGGATTGGATTTCCGGATATAAAGGTAGCGAAGGACTATTTCTGCGCGATTCAGAGGCTCACGGCATCAAAACCGATATCATCAGCTTCTTTACTCAGGCTCTCAGCGATTCAAAGGGGAACATCCCCACTGAAAACAACCAACGCTCTGATTATCATGGTCAATATCTCACTGCTGCAGACTTAACCGGATCGTCTTTTTTTCACAAGCTAGAAGTGTTCGCCCGCACAGTTTCATCCAAACAAATGCAGCAAGATAATCTCAGGATTAACGAAGCAAACGAACGTAAGAACCGTCCTCACAATGATGTACTTGCCGCTAAATATGCTTCATCCGATTGGCGCTGGGCTACACGCTTGGATATTAAAGTTTGGCAACATGATTACCAAATCGCCGCAGCACGCCTCGAAGATACTTCTCATTTAGACGGTTTTTCAGATGCGTTAAAACGTATTCTAGGTCGTTTTGACGCCTCCGCCAGTGTATATAACAAATATACCGGTCTTGATCCCGAAGAAGGTCCAAGCCTCGGTCTACAAATCGAAGATGCAGCGAACACCTTGGGTAAAACTACTCTCACGCAAGGTGCAGACACCTTTACAAAATACGTATCTCGCATCGATACAATTGCAAATTCATTGTCTTCAAATCAAAAAGCTCTGTTGGGTGTAATGTATGCAGATGCAGAGTCTATCGGTAACGATAAAGCATTTCTCAAAGTAGATGCTTTTGCTAAAGCATTAGCGACTCATAACTTCCACGGCTTTAAACTTGGCAATATAGGAACCGTCAAAGGAGTACATTTACTCAATCAACTCCGATGGTATCTCGATGATGAATCTAGCACCGGCATTCCTCGGCCCAACTTCTCCAATTCACTCACGCTTAATGAACAGATGGCTATAATTACCAACAAATATTTACCTTGGATGGTGCAGTCAGAACCCACAAAAATGAAACTCGTTGACTCGGCACTACGGAAACTCCATAACCATTAGAGGAACCTATTAGGTACACCCACACCCACCGGCATACCGCGTCGTAGCGAGCATCATCAATCATTGACCGACCGACAAATGCTATTTTAATCAAATTCAAACCTCGTCTTTGGTTTGGTAACACCATCTTTATCTCATATATTGATACAGCTATCCGCTATATGGACAAAACGACTATAGTCGGAGCATGACTACTCAAACAAATACTCGAACTGATAACCAATCCGTAGCGCCAAAAGCGCTTACCCCCGAAGATCGCAGCGCCCTAAAGGCCGTGACGATTTTCCCAGTTCTGATTATTGCGGCAGCCCTGTGGGGATTCTTTTCCCCCGCTACAGCTGGGATGCTTACTCCGCACGTCGCGATTCTTTTGGGTGTCATTATGTTCGGAATGGGTCTGACCCTAACGTTGCCGGATTTTCGTTTGGTATTCACCAGACCGTGGCCCATCCTGCTGGGTGTTGTCGCCCAATACGTCATCATGCCCGCACTAGCGGTATTAATCGTTACTGTGCTACGTCTCCCCGATGCCGTAGCTGTAGGTGTGATCCTGGTCGGATGCGCCCCCGGTGGCACCTCGTCGAACGTGATCTCTTACCTCGCGAAAGCTGACGTAGCTCTTTCCGTCACCATGACCGCGATTTCTACACTGCTAGCTCCCATGATGACCCCGCTGCTGACGCAGTGGCTGGCTGGTAAATATATGCCGTTGGATGCCGGGGCGATGGCGGTGAGCATCGTGAAGATGGTGCTGGTTCCCGTTGTGGCTGGCTTGGTGCTACGACTGGCTTTCCCCAAGTTCATCAACCGAATCCTGCCGGCTCTCCCCTGGATCTCTACCCTGGGTATTTCCGCGGTTTTAGCAGGTGTGGTCAGTGCCTCCGTAGACGCCATCAAGGCAACCGGGCTGCTGGTTTTGGTCGCGGTCATCCTGCATAACATGCTGGGTTACGGCGTGGGATACGGCTTCTCGAAGTTGCTGCGGGCGGATAACCGGGTGTCACGCACGGTCTCGATTGAAGTCGGGATGCAAAACTCTGGCATGGCTGCCACTCTGGCAAAGACCCACTTTGCGATGACTCCCGAAGCTGCCCTGCCCGGCGCTATCTTTTCCATCTGGCACAACCTGTCTGGGGCATTACTCTCGGTCATTTACCGTCGCATGGCTGAACGCGAAGCCGCTCGCAATGCCGAGACATCAACGAATAAATCCCCACAACCTGAGAAAGAGGTTACGACCGCACCCGTAAGTGTGGGCTAAACAACAACCATACAAACAAAATTCTGGATTCAGATAGGGTCGTTCCCACAGAACGACCCTATCTGGCAGTTAAACCGCCCGACCGACCCTTGTGACGTCTCACCGTTCACGCATGGAGACTCACCGCAGGCGGTCCTCAAGCACCGGGGATTCTCGCGGCGCGATTAGCTGCCAGCACCCCATCGGTGCGGGTCAAAGTCAGATGCGCCGTGCCCTTACTGGGAAGCTGCGGCGCGGCGGCAGGAACATTTGGGACATTATGATGCTTCTTTGCGGTCAATCGGTGTATCACCCGAGCCACCACCAGGGGATGACGAGCCTGTACCTTTGCTATCAACATAAGCATCCATTTAGGCAATGACATCGTAATTCCCCTTTTCGGCTATTTCGGCAATAATCTCCTGGACTTCCGCATCCACCCGAGAGGCATCGTCTTTCACCAGCCCCAACCTGGTACGACGCTGCAAAATATCCGCAACATTCATAGCTCCCTCGTGAGTCAGCGCAAAAGCTACCTCGGCACGCGTCACATCGGTACCATCCAAGTATTCCAAAGGTCGGGCAATCTCTGCCTGAGCCACCAGCGGCGCTTCCCTCCCAAACCGACGCACCAGAGGCTTGGGTAAACCCACCAAGGCATCACGCGAAACTCCCCGGAAGTCCGGGTGACGATGCGCCCCGATTATCGGCAAGTCCCTGGTACGGCAAGCTCCGGCGCGAATCCCGCTTGCAGCCAGCACCCGATCCAAGCACTGCTCAGCCATCAGGCGGTACTCCGTGTATTTCCCGCCCACTACAGAAAACGCACCTTCACAGGAACGAATCAGGGCGTGCTTACGCGATACATCTGCCGCTGCCCCTCCCCCACCGTTATCAATAAGGGGTCTTAGCCCGGTAAACGTCCCGATTACATCATCGCAACTCAAGGGCTGTTCAAGAGCGAGGTTGATGTTACGCAGCAGAAAATCGATATCCGCATCCGGAGTCTCAGGCACGTCAGGAATCGGACCGGGATTATCCTCATCCGTCAATCCCAAGTACACCCGATGGTGCGGTGCCGGCAAAATAAACAGATAGCGAGAGATTGACCCCGGCAACGGTACCGTGAGGGAACCTCGCGGATTCCCCAGACGTTCGGCACTGAAAATCAAATGCGTGCCGCGAGAAGGACGGATATGAATATCCGTATCCAGTCCGGCAGCCCACACGCCCGTCGCATTAATGACCGCTCTAGCGGGAATGACCCCCGTCTGACCACGTACCGTGTCGCGGACCTGGACCTCGTGAGCAGACATCCGCAACGCCTCCACGCGGGTCAGAATTTTCGCACCGTAACCGGCAGCGGTCCGCGCGATGGCAGAAACAATACGGGCATCATCCACCATTTGACCATCGTAGTTAACCCAAGCGCCGCGCAATCTGTCTCGTGAAACCGCAGGACACAGCGCCAATGTCTGTTTAGGTGACGCGTAGTGTGAGTGAGGCAAGACTCGACTCGAAGTCCCTGCCGAAATCCGCAGCAAATCCCCGGCGATGAAACCAAGCCGCATCGCGGACTTCTGAAATAAATTCGTATCTGCCCCCAAGGCCGTCACTTGCGGCAAAGAGTGAATCAGGTGTGGCGCCGTACGGGTCATCAAGATTCCTCGTTCCACCGCCGAATTGTGCGCAATCTGAAGATCCATCTTGGCCAGGTATCGCAAACCACCATGCGCCAGCTTGGACGACCAGCGCGACGTCCCGAATCCCAAATCATGTTTCTCAATTAATACCGTGTTCAGCCCGCGGGTCACCGCGTCCAAAGCCGTACCTACCCCGGTGATTCCTCCCCCGATTATCACCAAATCCACCGGTTCGTTCGCGTTCATCACCTCGTCAAGGTCGTTGCGACGCCTTGCCGCATTGAGAGCAGCCGAAAATTTCATGGTAACAAATACTCCTTTAGCAGTACTTCTAGCTGTTTGGTCCACACGTCAGCGTCGTCTCTCACAGCTCGGAAAATATTTTGTTGTACAGCGGCGGTCTGCACTGACACCACCACAATCGCAGCGAGTACACGCGGGTCTTCATCGCGCAACTCAGTGTTACGGGACATCTGTTCCAAAATCTGTGCCAGCAAATCGATAAATCGGGTTTGTACCCGACCTAAGCGTTGGAATTGATAGGTTTGCAACAGCTGCGGATCGCGCTCAATCATGGCAGCGAGCAGCTCATTTTGCTGCAAATCATGAGCGGCTTGTACCAGGATTTTCACCAACTCTTCCACCGTCTGTGGTACCGTTTGCAGCCGCTGCGCCAATGGCAGCAATTCTCGTGTCAGAGTGTCAGCAGCGAGCTGCGTCACATTGTGATAGCGGGCATACACGGTGGGGCGCGATACCCCAGCTTCGCGGGCGACCTGAGCGATGGTGGTGCGCGAAAATCCATTGCGGATGAGGCTATCTCGAGCAGCCTTTTCAATAGCCTGGTCGATAGCCATTTCATCCGGCGTGTGTTCCCGCTGCGGGGATTTGGAGCTGAAACCTGGCGTCTTCATGAGCGTGGCACCAGGTAGTATCCGGCGTGGGGAACGGCTGTGCACTCGATGGCAGAATCAAAGTAGGCGTCTCCGTCCGCATAAGCGGTGACTGCGGGCATCTCGATGCGGATTACCTTGCCACGAGCGGTCTGTGCTTGGGGTAATCTCCACCAGGTGCCGTTACTATAGACACCCGCATGGCGCAACATTCCCAGTTTCGTCAGGTCTCCCAAAATGGAAAGTTCCAACAGTCCGTCTCGAGGATTGGCATGGGGGCACACCTTCAGACCTCCCCCGTATGACTTGGTATTCCCCATTACGCAGGTGGTGATTGGACCGGAACAGACCTCCTGCCCATCGACATAAATGCGGGTATTGTGCGGGCGAAACCGTACCCATTCAATCAAAGCTGCCACAACGTAGCGTGTAGCTCCCCGCGGAAAAGAAATCGTGTTGGCACGAGCCGATGACAATGAATCAAACCCCATGCAGGCAATGGTCCCGAAATACTTCTCCCGCCCTTCCTCATCGCGCATCAGACCGAGGTCCGTGCGGGTGGCGTAACCGGAAGTAATGACCTTGACGGCGTGCCGGGGATCGAGCGGAATACGATACTCCCGAGCGTGATCGTTTCCAGTTCCAGCTGGGATTATTCCCAACGGCACAGTGGTTTTCGCCTGTGCTTGCAAAGCCAGGCTGACCAGACCATCTCCCCCGCACACCACCAGGGCATCCAGAGACCTATCGTCAATGCTGCGCCGAATCAGTTCATCGGACTCCTGGGGGGAGGCTCCCGCCAACACCGTTACTTTCACTCCCGCCTCCGCAAAAGCGCTGTGGGCGAGTTTTGCTGCGGCACTGCTTTTCCCTTTACCCGCAGCCGGGTTCACCAGCAGGGCAATATGCCGAATCTCGTGACGATCAAACGTTTTTTCCATCACTACACCAGCTTCTCTGGGTTCAGTATCCCTACCGGATCAAGTTCGTGTTTAATCGCACGGATAAGCTCCACTGCGGGTGTGCCGATTTCGCCTTTCAGGAACGGACGGTGATCCGTGCCTACCCCGTGGTGGTGTGTAGTTGTCCCTCCCGCATCAATAATTGCCTGGGATGCCGCGTGTTTCACGGGCCACCACTGAGCTTGGGGGTCATCGCCCTTTTGCGCCGCCACCACCGTAAAGTATAGGGAACAGCCTCCCGCATAGACGTGACTGATGTGGCACATAACCACCGAAATCGTGCCGGTTTTAGCAAGCTCCGTAGTTAGGGCTTCTGTCACGGCGGTCTTAAGCCTGGTGATGTTTGACCAGTCAGTAGCGGTCTCCAGGGTTTCGCAGATAGCTCCGTTGTCAATCAATCCGTCACGCAGTACCGGAGCCCCAAAACGTCCCTGTTCCCATTCCCGCACCGGCATTTCGCCCAACGACGTGCCCCCGTGCGCCAGCAGCACTGCCCGCGTTTCTTCATGGCGGGACTTGGTGTGATTTTCGCTGCCCTCAAACATGGTCAAGCACAAGCATCCGACTTTGCTGGTCGCAGCGGAACCCATCGAGTCGGTATTGGACAGGTTCAGTGAGGATTCAATCTCGTCAGAGAGGCGTATCACCGTTGGACCGCAGCCTTCCTGTACTACAGCGCGCACCGCAGCGGCGCCGGCTGCAAAATCTGGGAATCGAAAAGCCTCGTAACGTTTAGTCTGCGGAATCTTGTGCACCTGTAACCGCAGTTTAGTGATAATCCCGAAACTACCCTCGGAACCTAAAAATACGTGACGCAAATCGGGGCCGGCGGCTGACATAGGCGCTTTCCATCCGACTTCCATAATGCCCTTGGGGGTCACCACGGTCAGCGAACGCACCATCTCGTCAAAACGCCCATATCCAGCGGAGCTTTGTCCCGACGACCGCGTCGCCGCGAATCCGCCCAGGGAGGCATAAGGAAAAGACTGCGGATAGTGACCAATCTGCAAACCATACTCGCCCAGCAGCAACTCGGCGTGCGGTCCGGAGAGCCCCGCCCCGAAGGTCGCTTCACAAGACACCGGATCCACGTCCTCAAGCTGGTCAAAGCGGCGCAGGTCAATGCTGATGACTGCCCGCATCCCGCCTTTCTTGGGACTGAGACCACCTACGACAGAGGATCCCCCTCCGAAAGGAACCACCGCAATCTTTTCGCGGCTGCAGAACTTGAGGACCTCCCAGACTTCCGTTTCTGTTCCCGGAGCAACTACCGCGTCGGGAGCTTCAATCACCCGATTCATCCGCCAATCGACCAGGTCAGGGTAGGACTTGCCGCGGGCGCGACGGATGCGTTGCTCTTTGTCGGTGGTGACGTAGCCGGGTCCTACGATTTCCCCAAGCTCTGCAAGGTCAGCATCGCCCAGACGGATTGGGGACAGTTCCGTCTGTGCTGTGGTGCGACGATGCAGCGTCAGCTCCCCTACTCCCAGCAGTTTGTGCAGCAGTTTTTGCACCGAGGCAGACAGCTCTTTGGATTCATCTGGCGTCCCCCACAGGTTGTGCTCCATAGGAGGCAGGGGAACCAAACACTCGGAATTCGTCGAGTCCAAATTAGAATTAAAAGAATCGAAAGAATCAGCGACGTTGCTCATAATCTCAGCTTATCACCTTTACACATTCCGTAAAGGTGATAAGCGATAGATTTTGGCGAGTCGCGACTCCGTACCTTTGGTCGCCACTGAACCCTACTCGTGCAACTTTAGTGACCGAGTTTGCCTAGGATTTCTCGAATTATTTGTGGTAGTCCGGGTTGTGTTGTGGTTTTCTGCCCTTTTGGCATTTTGATGGTTAATTTACAAACGAAACAATGCCAATTGGTCCCCGTAAGGATAGCCCCCGACTACATGACCTTCGTTTTTTCAATGGCTTTGGTCATATCGTGAATCCGCCCGGCAATCGTATGCCGCAAGACCAGCCCGAGCACCAGGTTCGGAATCAGGAACAACAGGATTATCACCAAGTTATAAGCAAAGTCCCCCGCATAAATCCCGGCGATAGCTGAACGCATCAGGTTAATCGCATACGTGGCCGGCAGCCAGGGACTGATGTTTTGGAACCACTGCGGTAGCAGTTCCAGCGGATAGGCGCCGCCAGCGGCAGAAATCTGTAACACCAGCAACACCACGGCTAAGGCTTTGCCTGCATTGGAAAGCGCCACGACCAGCGTATAAACAATATTGGTAAAGACGGTGGAAATGATCCATCCCGCCAAAATCAGCAGGAAGGGATGCGCCGGTTCAATCTCCACGAACACAATCAGCCCAATCATCAGCAAGGTGGATTGAGCCATCCCTATTGCCCAAAACATGAAGTAGCGTCCCAGGTACTCCTGAGCCCCGATGAAGACAGGCTTTTTTACTGCGGCTTTCACGACCGATTTCGCAGCTGGAGTCGGTCTTATTTCGCCCGATTTCGTACTTGGTTCTGCTGATCGTGACGATTCCGCAGCATTCGTATCCGCGCTAGCGGCTGTATCCGGATGTTTCCGGTCTGCAACGCTGTCCAGGTAGCGTTGACCCACATTCGGAGAAATGTCAGTGCGCAGGAATACCCCCGCCAGGAGCGCCCCAACCCACAGGGCTATGACGGTGAAAAGCGGAGCCATGCCCACCCCGAAAGTGGCGACTGGGAACACCGCATTGCGTTGTACTGCTACGGGGGAAGAAATCAGGCGGGCAAAGCTTTTGGGGTCAGCTCCCAACGTCGTTGCGATTTGGTCCAAGTCCACTTCCCCCCGAGTGGACGTTATCTGTTCACGAGCCCGGTCTAGGCGGCTAGCCCCGTCACGCATCTTTTGCGCGGTATCGGCTAGGGTCTTTTGGGAGCGGCGCATACTCGCAATCATCCCGCCTGAACTTTCCGACAGGTCGGCTCGCATCGCCTCTAGGTATGAACGGAAAACTTCCTCATTCTTGCCGGCAGAATCCAGGTTTTCGCGCAGGCTTTCAATCTTTGGCTGCAAGTTGTTCTCGTAGTGGGAACGGGCCGTGTCAATAGCCTGTTGCGCGTCCGACATGGCAAGGTGGGCCGACTCTCTCAGGTCAGAATCGAGAGGCACCCCCCGGTGCAGGTCAGCAGCGATAGTGCCCAGTTGCTTCGACAGGCTTTGTTGGCGAGCAACCGCCGCGTCCATCTCGGCCAGGAACCGGTCTACAGTCGGATCCTTCCCCAGCAAATCCGCCCCGTCCGAGCCCAGTGACTGCTCGATTACGTCCCGAGTCTTTTGGAATCCACTGATTTGTTTATTCAACAAGGTCTGCAGCTCTTCGATTGCAGCAGCGGTGCTTTGGGTGGTGCTATTGGCCGAATCCAGCAAGTTGTCCAACTGATTTTGCAGGTTGGAAATATTGCCTGCGGCCAGGCTCACAGCATCATCGAGCCCAGAGGAAACAACCGCGAAGGGATTATCCGTCCCCCCGGTACTATTGACCCCGGAACCAACTGTGTCGCCAACAGCCTCATCGAAAGAGTCCTGCACCCCCGCAGCCAGCTGCTTAGCCCCTGTGGCCAGGGGCACCGCCGAACCTATCACGGTAGACAGAGAACTGACTGTATTCGCCCCGGAATTCAGTTGTGCACAGAGGGATTCGAGGCGGTTGCTCAGCCGATCCAAGGCCGCCTGAGTGTCGGCAGTGCCCAAGTAGGAGGACACGTCCTCGGCAATACCCACGGCGACTTCGGCCAAGGTTCGCGAAAAAGTCGTGTTAATTTGCGCGGTGACACCCTGAGCGCCTTGCGTAGTGAGATTGGCGGACAGTGGGTTCTTCTTTTCGTTGGTGTACAGCGTGATATCCGCCGGGGCGGCCCCGCCGGCATAGAACGTGAACATGGACTGCGAAAAATCCTCCGGCAACACAATTGCCGCGTAATACTCCCCTGAGCGTGCACCTTCCAAAGCCTGATCTTTGCTGGTCAGAACCCAGTCGAACCGGTCATTCACGGCCAGTTCCTTGAGTACCGTATCCCCCACATTAACTTTGACGTTCAGGAGCTTGCTGGTGTAACCCTCATCGGTGCTGGCCACGGCAATCTGCAAACGTCCCGAATTCGAGAAAGGATCCCAGGTCGCCAGTACGTTGAACCAGGTGAAGAACAAGGGCACGGTAATCAACAGAACCATGAAAATCCGAACCATGACGCTGCTGCGAATCTGGCGGAAGTCGTCACGAATGATAAAAAGTACTTTGTTCATCGTGCTGCCTCCCCGGTTACTGAGGCATCGGTTTCGCCCGTCGGCTTCTCGGTACTTTGATCCGCTGCGTCGTTCCGGGCTAAATCCTGGGATTCGTCCGGGATTTCATCAGCAGATTGGTCCACGGTTTCGTTCTGAGTTTCCTCGGGGTTGTTCCCCGCGCTTTCGCCTCCGATTTCATCCAATGTTCCGACGGCGGTCCCCAGAACGGATTCCACCGCGTCGTCTTCCTGCTCCGACGCGGTAATCAGGTGGCGTTCACCGCGGCTCGAGTTATGTCCGCTGTTCAGGCTCTCCGACCGAGTAGTGGTTTTGGTAGCATTTGCATCTCGCTGGCGGGCGAGGCTCTCGAAAAGCTCATCTTCCGTCAGATGCGACAGCCTTTCGGCCCGTTCTATTGAGCTCTTTAGCGCGACCACGTTAACCAGCGACCCAATAATGACCAGTCCCCAAATCGCTACTATGCCCAGAAGCGCTGGCTTACTGGCGGAGGTGAGCCGGGAAATCAACCCCAGCACAACCAGTCCCAAAATCCCCACGCTGCTCAGTCCATTAATCAAAGCGGGATAACGAGCATTGAAATTTTCTTGACGTCGACTGATACGGGTGGAAAATTCTTTCCGGTTGCCCAGCAGCGCAATGATGTTACTCAACCGATAACCAGGGCTTTGCAGCTGCACGTTTTCATTCACGACCAGTTCAGTGCGAGCCAACTCGTCATAGAACAGCTGGGTGAAGTAACCCAAGCGACGCCTCCCCACAAACCCCAACAGGAACACCGTGACGCTCATAATCAATAAAACCGCCATAACATGCCAGAAACGCCCCTCATAGAACCCGCCGATAGTTTCTCGCATCGCGTTGATACCATAGGAAAACGGGAGCATTGGGGAAAGCTGGCGGAAGAATCCGGGCATGAGCTCAATCGGATAGATGCCCGAGGCGCCGGGAATCTGCAACACCACCAGTAAGATTGCCAGGGCTCGACCAACGTGACTGAGAGCGGCCGCTAAAGCATAGATAATTGCCAAATAACACGGCCCAATCAGCATGGATGTAGCAATAAAAGCGGGAGCATTGACCGCTTGAACTCCCATTAGTAAACTGCCCACGCTGACAATCAACCCCTGCCCTATAGACAGCACACCAGAGAGCATAAATCGTCCCAGATAAGCCGAGCGCAAGCTCAACCAGCCAAAGCCCTCTTTATCGACTTCCACCCGGAAAATAATGACCAGGATAAGCGCACCAATCCACAGGGAAAGATTGATGAACATGGCCGCCATTCCCGAACCATAAGAGTTGATGGGGAAGAGCGTTTGTTGGTCAAATTCCACAGGTGAGGTCAGATAGCGTCCGATATTGGTCGGGTCCAAACCAATGACTTTTTCCAAGGTTCCGGTCCGCAGCGCAGTGGCCAGAGTCGCCACATCGGTTTGCGCCACGCGAGTCGTACTGGCCAGCCCATTCAGGTTGCCCTGCACCTGGTCAAGCACGTTTTGCATGTTCACAATCTGGTCATCAACTCCGTGGGTCAGCGCAGAAATTTCCGTAAGGGAAATTCGCGCAACACCCACCGCGGATTTGATGGCTCCCAGCTGTGCCGACAGCTGCGTCACCCGGGCATTTAATGTGGATGCAGCCTGATTGGACTGTTCACGCAGACCAGTGGTAACTCTTTGCACATCGGTCTGAGCCTGATCAAAGGCTTTCATTAGCGCCTGCAAATCCTCGCTGGCATTTGCCGCATCTGATCCGGTTTTCCCGACCTTAGCGAGCAGATTCTGCATGTCGCTCAGCTGGGAATTCAACTTCGCAGCGAGCTTTTGTGTCTGCGGGTAACCTTGTAAAACCGCAATCTGATCACGCATTTTCGCTGTCGAAGCATTCGCCCGCTGAATACCGGATTGCAGCTGCGAGTTCATTTCGGTGAGTTTACTCGTCGCATTCGATACCGCCGAACCCGCGGCCGCCGAGGACTCATTGAGCGCTTTTTGGGCGTTAATGCTGGCTTGCCCCGCCGTGACCGCGAATTCGGAAGCATCGGAGACGATCGTTCCTAAAATGTCTTGGGAGTTGCTCAAAGCCGCAGAAACATCAGCCAATGCGGGGTCAGCTGCAGCCAGCGCAGCCCGGACTTTTTTCATAGTCTCTAAGGAACCCGTCAGAGACGTACTGGCTGAATCCAAGGCGACTTGCGCATCAGCTAAATCCCGGTTGATACCGCTTAAGGCATCTAAAGCACTACCCTGAGCACCGACAACATTTGCGTCAATCTCTAACCCACCATCGCGCAAAGACTGTGCAATGGCTTCGCCAACCTGGCCTCGGAAAGTAGACGTGATTTGAATATCAAGTTCATTTGCTCCGACATCGGTAATTTTTGGCGCAATAGCACCTTTCTTTTCATTCACATAGTATTCGATGGTCGGCTGGTGGCGTTGACCGCTGAAAATATCTACCAAATCTTTACTAAAGGTCTGAGGGATGACGAAAGTCGCATAAACTTCCCCGGCTCTGATTTTGTGATTGGCCGTGTCCTGATCCGTAAACTGCCAGCCGAGCTGTTTATTCTCGGACAGTTGTTCGACTACTAGGTCGCCAACATTGAGCTGACCAGTCAGTGCAGATGCCGCTCCCACATCATTATTCACTACCGCTATGGGCAGGTTTTCCGTTGCCTTATAAGGGTTCCAAAAGGCCGCAATATTCAGCCAAGTGTAGAGGGCTGGGGTGACTAAGATGCCGATGATGATAATCAGGGACCGCGGAACCGCAATAATCCGCTTCACGTCACGGGTGAACACCCGCCAGCTATCTTTCACTCCCCAATCATAACCCTGTGTTGGAATTCTGGTAGTTCGCGCGGTCTTCCATGCGAAATCCAACATGGAAGATTCCGGGTTCGCGCGGTGTTTTGAGCGTTCACAGCCAGATTCAGGCTAGGAATCCCACGCGACTTTACAGCCCTAAGAACTCTTTGACCTTTGGGAGTTCACGTTGCATCTGTTCGTATCCGGCAGCAAAATTTTCTTCCAGTTTGGCGGGATTATCTTCGAAATTCGCCACCCCCATATGTTCGGGATAAAACACGTAGGCCTTGCCCTCAGCCTCCAAGCGTTCCAGCTCCGCCCGGGTCCGGTTGTAATTCGCGGGACGGTCTACCAAGGCCTGCGCCGCCCGTGGATAACGCGCCAGCAAAGACCGATAAATCCAATCGGGCAGACGGTTTTCCTTAACATAATCCCGCGGTCGTGTCAGGATGACCAGAAACTTTTCGTAACCATCTGCCTGCGCCACATCTAGAGGAATCCCACCGCTGGGACCTATAGCACCGTCCATGCAAGCCTCCCCGGCGATGTAGGTGACCGGGGTAGCAATCGGCATGGATCCAGAAGCCTTGCACACATGGGTCAGCTTTTGCTCCGTGTCCACCTGGTCTGCACAGAAATAAACATTTTCTCCACGCTCAGCGTTGTACACCCCTACACGCCACAGCGCTGGGTTAGCCGCAAACCGTTCATAATCCAGTTCCAGCATTCCCCCTGGTTCGGTCATGTCGTAGTACATGTGATGGGTATCAAAAATCCCTTTACCTTTGATGGCGGTCTTCCAGCCGCCAAAAGCAGGATCGGTAGAAACATCAACAAAACAGCGCCGGGAGCGTTGCGGCAACCGAGCCAGATAATTCACCAGGCAGGTTGCCCCCGCAGAAATCCCTGCCACGTAGTCCACGTAAACTTCAGCCTCCAACAGGGCGTTTACTGCTCCCCCGCTGTAGCTGCCCCGCATAGCCCCGCCTTCAAACAGCAAAGCCGTGTCAAAGACATTGTTTTCAAACCGTTGCATTTCAAGTCACCTCTGAACCCATCGTAGGGCTTGACCTGGTAATCCGCATCGGGAGAGTCACACGTTTATTCCCACTTAATCGTTACAGAGCCCGTTTCCGTGTAGTCAGTGGTGACTACATGTTCTGTAGTCACCCGGGAAGAGTATTTTCACCCGACTGAAGAGTAACCGTTTGAACTGCAGAAACGTGGATTTCTTGCACGCACCTGACTACACGCCCGTCTGCTATTTGCTGTTGTTACCACAATTGACAGCCGGGTAAGGCGCATTACATCTGAGCAATGGTTGCCCAGTCTGCAGCAGCACACCATTCCTCGATCCGATCTTTATTGTTGAGGAAACTCGGATTCTTTTGAAGATAAGGAAGGAATTTTGAAGGTTCTCGAGAGTAGTTATAGGGGCTGATTAAGGTCGAAGTAGCCACGAATCCGATTCTCGCGCGAGAAATCATTACCGAAAGAATCCTCGCCTCTTCCTTTAACTCTTCCTTTGTGCCTGCCTTGTAGAACGGTATCGATCCCTGCTCAAGACCAACAATGAATACCCAGTCGAATTGCTGGCCTTTCCCGGCGTGTCCTGTGAGGCAATGTATACCGACACGTGTTGCCATCGTCTCATTGCCTTTTCTTTCGGCGATGCACCGCCTGATCTCAGGTATTACAGAAAGGCCATTTTTGTGCTGCAAAATCTGATCAAAAAGCCACGCGCTCGCCTCTTCGAGTTCCTCGGGCAATCCCCCTTGAGCTTGAGCGGCCTGCTCCATTATGTACCGATAGATTTCCAGCGTGCCATCAAAGGATTTGCCTTCCATATCGTCACAAATGTTTCGTAGGGTCTTTGCCACCTCAGGTCTAAATAGCCCGTTTCCCCAGTCGGTATAACCAATTTTCTCCGACGCAAGAATATGCTTAATAGCATTTGATCGGAAACCCGTCCTGGTCACAATACCAACTCGTTGATTTGGACAGTGCCACAAAATTGCCTGTGACATGGCCACTACCCATCTGGCTTCATCTTCCTCAGACCTAAAACACGAATAGCCCGAAAGCCCGCCATCACCCCAATGGAAGGGCATAGCAGTAGATAGGTTCTCGCTATCAGTTAGCGTGGAAAGCGAGTTGACTGCATCTAGTACTGCTGGTGCTGACCGAAATGATTTGATCAATTTGACTTGCTTGCCACAACTCTTGGAGATTTCCCGATACGTAAAGCTCGCATCCGCACCCGCAAACGAAAAAATACTTTGCGCAAGGTCTCCTGCATACGAAATGTTATTTCCGCACAGCGCTTTGACAAGCTTCAATTGCTGAGGTGTCAAATCCTGAAACTCGTCGACGAGTGCCGCAAAGAAGTGATTTTCGTACAACCGTGCGACCCTCTCGTCTTGCAGTATCCATAATGCGGTTCTTATCTGATCATCGTATGTAACAATCTTTCGCTCGCGACGACTGTATTCAATTGATGTCGCCAGCCGCCCAATCTGGCCACTTTCCGCCTGGAGCGCTTCCATAACCCCATCGTCAGACAGACAAGTGAGCTTTGCAGTCCTCAGGGCATTTTCCACTTGCGTTCTTGTCTCTTTGTCGCAATTCAGTTTCTGAACGACTTTCCTCGTCCAATCGAAACTCGCGACTTCCCAAGTGTCGTCGATGCCAACAACGTTTCCATGCGCCTTAATTATTCTTGACGCCAAGCCGTGAAAGTTGCACACAGTAACGTGCCGCTTCAATGCTTGAACGCTGATGTACTTTGCTAGTCGTTCAGTAATATTGTCCCGCGCCTGATTCGTGAATGCGACAATGAGAAGCTTCCTGCCGTTTCCGGAGAAATCGAATCGTTCGAGAAGCCCTTTAGCCCTATATGCAAGAGCTTCTGTTTTGCCGCACCCCGCCGGAGAGGTGATAACCATGTCGAACGCTTCGTAATCGTAGATTTCTTGCTGCTCTTGAGTTGCTGGATTCGTGCTAGACGGCATTATTAAGCATCTCTACAACGCTGGATAACCTTGAAGCAGAAGTACCATCCATGAGGCTGCACGCGACTATAGCGCAAGCGATTTTGTTTCTCTTCCTCCTGCAGAAGGTTGCCAATTCGGTTGCGCTTGGCAGACTGGCTCCTCTGGCAATACGGCAGCATTTCAGCCTGTTTGGAGGAAACAGGTTAGATTTGCCGAGCGCTTCCCAAAGTGAGCTGGATCCAATAGCCGCCACATACTCGTCTTCGAGATCGACTCTCGATACGAACACGGATTTTGAAGCGAGATCTTTGAGTGCAATACTGAGTGCGCTGGCTGTCTTATTTTCAGCGTCTTCATCAATCAGAATACTTACTTGCTTTCCAAACCCATTGGCGCCAAAAATGTCCATAACGTACGGCATTTCATTGCAACTACCTGCCTCGAGAATCTCAATACCATCTCTTTTCAAGTGATTTCCGACTAACTCGGCAACCCGTTCTACTACCATTCTGTCCGACTGACCTTCTACGGCAATGATATTCCTAGCTGTTAGCAACTCAATTCGGCTGCTAATCCACCATCTGGCAAGCATTTTCTGGTCCTCTTGCCCTTCGAGGAATCCACTCTTTGGCTGAGCGGGAGGCATGGATTCTCGCATTGCCGCAATGTTGTCCGGGCTAAACTCGCTCGCAACAACACCGGAATGCGTAGCAATTATTAGCTGCCTATCCGAAGACTGCAGTACCTGCATCAAATTTCGCTGCGCAGACGGATGAAGATGAGTTTCAGGCTCATCAATCGCGATAATCCCGTTCGAATTAATCAGTCCAAATATTGCAAACGAGATTAGAGCCTTCGTGCCATCTGACTGCTCGGTTACCTCCCGCATAGAGCCAGACTTATCCTTCATCTCAAGCCGCACATCGCTTAAAAGATTCCCCTCGATTGCTGCCCCTGGGACGAATCGGAGATTTTCGGTTGTCACTCCACCCTCTAGCGCCGGATTGAGCTTAGAGGCCAAGGAGCTCAAAGCGCCGGTAAAGGCGTTGGAGTCATTAATGGCGCTGCCAAGCGCGTCTATCGCTTCCCCCAACTTAACCTGATCGCCCGATGCATCGATTTCTTTAAGGTAATCATCGACGATGTTCCTCCGGCCTGGGGCGAGCGTTTTCGTCGAAAAGTCGGATGGGACCATATTCCATCCGGTGATTTTAAGTTGTGCTGAGCTTAAAGGGGCATTACCAACCCCATATGGGAAGAAGCGGCTAATGGTGAGATCCTCGCCGTTGAGATTTGCTTCCAATCGAATCGTCAGGGAGTTGTCTTGGACGTCTACTTCATCTGGGAAAAAGGAGAGTTCGTCACTGTTAAGGTTTGTTAGTTTCGCTTCAATAAAAAGAGGTTGCTCTGCATCCCGAAAATCAGAATTGCTGATGCTGTAATACAGTTGCTGCATGCTTTTGCCCAAGAGCAGGTCAAGGCACCTGATTAACGAACTCTTTCCACTTCCGTTCGGACCTACGAGTATCAAATTGTTCCGAACATCCAACACGCAGTCAGGTAGTCGGCTGTGGTTTTTGATTGTTATCGAAGATATCTTCACCGTCTGTCCTATTCTTTCGCCGATAGCTCCAAGGGTCTTTATAACACTCTAATGCTCTACAGCATTATCTCACCTGGAGAGTGTTAGACGACATCGACGAAATCTATTGTGGCCAATTCTGCGGGGAATTGTTTCCAGAAAAGCGTCTTACAGTGGCTTAGCGTGGCCTAGAGTCCTGTGCCGCGTTACGGGACCGCGAAAGAACTATTAGATTTCTAGATGTCGTCCAAGGAAAGGTCTCCTTGGCATTAAGAGAATTTAATTTGAATAGATGCCAAACGAGAGGTGACACATGGCAGACGAGATTTTCACACAGGAGCGGACCCCTGCAAGGGGATAAAGCCGCGAATGCTGACTTGTCCGATAATAGTTACGTAACCGCGAGAATGCCGGGGCGGAGATACGAGGATCTGCTGCATTCTTGACCTCCGATGCGAACGACCTGCCCGACGGCTTCATGGACTTGCCGAAGGCCGCGGACTACCTGCTCGTATCGAATACGTTGTCTACAAGCTCACCGAGCGGCAGGAGGTTCCCGCCATAAGGATTGGGAGACTTCTGCGTGTCAGGAAAGACGAGCTAGACGAAGCGCTCCGCACCATGGGCAACGACATCTGATCGGGCATCCCATTGCTGTGCGCCTGCTCGCGGGAGCCTCTCACCACATCGCCACAGCCACATGGTGCGACACCCCTTTTATTGCATACCGAACTGCAGACTGAAAGAACCCGCCGGGGAGCATCTCTTCCTTATAAAACTAGAGCGAGGCCCAATGGGTTCCTCCCTCAAAAAACCCGGAGATTTTCCATGTGCCCTCAATTTGCCCGACTGGAAGCACTGCTCATTTGAGGACGTGGATGCCTACTCCCATTCGCACGTTACCGGATTCCAGGTCATACCATCTGCAAAACCGGCATACACAAGATTGAAAAGTCTGCCTGCGAGTTCGACTGACGCGTCAATGCTCCGAAGCGAATGGGGCAGACCGGTCTGGGAGCACAGCCTCTCGTACTGCCGCTCATGAGGAGCGCCCCATTCATCTGGGATGCAAAATGTCTCAGGTAGGGCGATGCCGCGCACGGCGCTTTCCTGTAGCACGCGCTCTCGTAGCTTTCCTCCATCTATGGAGCATGTCACCGCATAGACCGCAATATCAACAAGATCCTTCACACGGGAGGAGGCTCTCCTGTCGTGCCTTTCAACCAGTGCACAGAGCTTATCCGCCAACGCGCTCTCGACGGGATAGACCAGATAGTCGCATACCGGCAGCCCTTCGACCTCAATCCTGTCCGCAGGGGTGACGAGTTCCGCACGTTCTAGGGGAACCTCGTCGACAACGAGGTCGATGGCAATGGGCTGCAGGCTCTTCGCGCCGAGCATAGGCAGGAAAACAACACGCAGTCCGCTCCGATATTCGTCCTCTACCTTTATCGGGTCAGCGGATGTAAGCGTGAACCGCATGTAATCGCCAAGGTCCGCAGAGGCAAGCCTCTTCAGCTCTTCGAGGGCACGCTCCAGAGAACGCTCCCTGCAGAGCAGATCGATATCCTTCGTCGCACGCGCGTCCACGGTTCGGGCGAGCATGCTCTGGCCGCCTTTAAGCACGAAAGCGTGATGCGGGTCGCTGAAAATACGGCAAAGAAGTCTGTGGAAATAGAACCCGGTCATGGCTCGACCCGTGTCGAGCGCCGATCGTCTGGTTGCCGCCTTTGCAGCCATCTCGAGTGCCGCTGGAGTCTGGTATCTCATCTGGCGCACTCCTTGTCGAGGTGCTGTTCCATGAGTCCGCGAATCGCCGATAACGATTCCTGGACGCTCTTCCTCTCCGGCTGGTCGGCAATTATCTTCACCAGGCGGTCATAGTCGAGATTTCCCGCAGAGTTGAAGGCGTCTTCCACCAAAGACCATTCTTCGTTGTCCAGGCAAAGATCGACGAGCGTTCGTTCGGGAAGTGTAACAGGTAGCCCCTTAATCCAGCCCACGTCGTCCGGGTTGACTCTTCTGATGGCGAAACTCGCGGATTTCATGCGGGAATTAATTCTACGCGGTGCGTAGATGCGATACGGTGACAGGTAGAAGTCGCCGAGGTTCTGCAGACTTGCCGCAGTCGCTCCGCCGATGACGATTCCGTCCCAGGCGCCGACCTCTATGCGCTCGTGGGTGAATGCGGCTGGATCAGTTAGCTTCCAGACAGCCGCAAGCTCGTCTATGAAATCGCCTTGTGTTCCGGCAAGCCGGTATGCGCCGTGCGCTATTCGCTCGGCTCGGCCGGAGACCACGGCTTGGGACAGGGCATTGCGCGTGATTCCAAGCCGTGCGGCTTGAGCCGTGGTGAAGACACCCTCCGAGGCGGAGAGCTCGTTGAGAGCAGCTATGTGATTCGAATAAGTCACGTTGCAATTGTACGCTTTTAGCAGACATACGCAACCACATCAAGAATAGAAAGGACTTCGTTTCTTTCGCTTCCCAGGTCTACAAATTGGGGTTTGTTAGTCATTCTGACCACCACCGAGCATACGGCGAAGCTCCGCGAGACTCTCAGTCATCTGCCTGTTCAGGTCGGCCAGGTCATCCAGGATTTCCTCGGTGGGCGGATACTCTACGCGCTCGTAGACAGTCTCCGTGTACTTGTTAAAGCTGAAGTCATAGCCGTTCTCTACAATCTCGCTCTTGGACACCAGGAAGCTCTTCTCGGTGCGAGCACGGTCGCGCTCGGCACCGAGATTGTGCCAGCGGCTCAGGATGTCGGGGATGTCATCGTGCTTTTCATCGGGGTCGCGCTTGTCGTCGAGAGTGTAACCGTCGCCCTCCATATTGTAGAGCCACACATCATCGGTGCCACCCGCGTCAGTCTTGGTGAATACCAGAATCGCGGTGCTCACCCCGGAGTAGGGTTTGAAAACGCCGGACGGCATGTAGATTATGGTCTCAAGCTTCTGGTTTTCCACCAGCTCGCGACGCAGCTGCTCGTAGGCCTTCGAGTTACTGCGGAACAGCACGCCGTTCGGCACGATGCAGGCGCGACTCACCGCCCATGCGGCGATGCGGGGCGTTTCGTGTCATATATATTTGACATTAAGAGAAATATCGTGGATACTTTTCATGTCGGATATATTTGACATTTACCATTGCTTCGCGGAGGAGAAGAGCGTGATTCAGAAACGAAACGAAAGGATGCGCGCCGCGCGCAAGGAGGCGGGACTGTCGCAGGCCGAGCTTGCCAAGGACGTCGGCGCAACCCGCCAGACCATCTGCAGCATCGAGGCCAGCAACTACAATCCCAGCCTCAATCTCTGCAAGCTCATCTGCAAGAAGCTCGGCAAGACGCTTGACGAGCTGTTCTGGGACTAGCCGAAAGGGGCATCATGAAAGAAATCATCACATCTCAGAGCGAGGGGAAGGACGAGCGCATGTCGTCGGTCCTCGCCCCAGTCTACCGGGCCGGCTTCTACATCCTGGCCGGCGGGGTGCTGTTCGACATCTCCTCTCGCTTCAACTACCTAGCCAGGACGGGCGGAGGCTCCCTCGGGGAGTCGGTCGAGTTCGCAGCCCTGGTCGCCGCGCTCGCTCTCGTCGCGCTGGCCAAGGCGAGAAGCGGTGCCGTCAGCGACTCTCTCCGCGTTCTGGAGGCCAAGACCTTCGGCGGGACGGGCCTCGTCTGGAAGGGCGCGGGTGTTTCCCTGCTGATAGGGGTCGCGGCGGCACTCGGGAGGCTGTCCAGCGAGGTCGACCTCGGCGGCTGGACCTCCGTGATGTGGCTCAATGACGTCGCCATCTTCGTCATCGTGTCCGCGCTGTCGGCGGCAGCGGTGCTGGGATACCTCTACTGCTGCTGGCGCAGCTACCGGTCGAGGGAGGACCGGCTTGCCGTGGAGGACGACGCCTAGGGCGGCCGAGCCAGGCACGCGGCCGGCGCCCGGGCTCCCAGAAGGCCGACCGGGCCCTGGAGGCGTGGAAGCGCATGCGCGCTGGCTCTCCGCCAGGGAGATCTCCGAGGAGGACTACGGGGCCTGGAAGGCCCGTTTCAAGGGCTGAGGGCGCACAGATAAAGCTGTCGGGGGCGCGGGCGCCCCCTTCTCTTTCCGCCGGGATTGTCACTCTTCGGCAACTACTGCAATTCGGAAGCGTCCCATAAACGTTCGGAGTAGGGTTCTGGGACGCGCGGCGAGAGTGACTCCAGGGTCTTCGGATGCCGTCAGAACCTGTCGGAAACGCGTCCGAACCCGGTTTCCGGGAGGTTTGTCACTCTTCGCTCCTACCTGCGCATACACGGAATCGGAGCGCCAAAAGGCGGGGTGATTACACGGTGACTACACGCAGGGCCCCAAGATGGCGCCGTGACCGAAAAACGCGATGGAATCATTTCGTTGGCATTGGCACGTTTTCGGGACAAGTCCTGTTTCATGCCAACTAATCTCATCCTGTGCAGGCGTTGAACAGGCGTTAAGAGTATTTCCGCAGTTCAAAGGAGGTAAGAGAAGCCCGAAATCGCTTGATTTCGGGGCTGGTCGGCGAATTCCACTCATCGAAATTTCCGGTGGCTTTGTCCTATTCCTACCACTAGATGCTAGCCCACCGCCACTAGACGGGCGGCTTGCAGCTAGATGGAACGAGGGCTAAGTTCACTCCCACTCAATGGTCCCCGGCGGCTTGGACGTGCAGTCCAGTACCACGCGGTTGACCTCGGGGACCTGGTTGGTAATCAAGTTAGAAATCCGCGCCACCAATTCCCAATCCAAGCGCGACCAGTCCGCAGTCATGGCGTCCTCGGAGGAAACTGGGCGCAACACAATGGGGTGCCCATAGGTCCGCCCATCACCCTGTACCCCTACAGAACGCACATCTGCCAGCAACACCACGGGACACTGCCAAATCTCCGTGTCCAGCCCGGCTGCGCTCAGCTCGTTGCGCACAATCAAATCCGCCGCTCGCAATATCCGCAAGCGTTCTTCGGTAACTTCCCCAATGATGCGGATAGCCAAGCCCGGGCCAGGGAAAGGCTGACGGTTCACGATGACATCGGGCAACCCCAATTCGCGCCCCAGAGCACGGACCTCGTCTTTAAACAGTTTGCGCAGCGGCTCAATCAACTCAAACTTCAAGTCCTCAGGCAATCCGCCCACATTGTGATGCGACTTGATATTAGCCGTGCCGCTGCCGCCACCAGATTCCACCACATCGGGGTACAAAGTCCCCTGTACCAGGAACTTCACTTCCCCACCGCTGGCGCCAATCTCTGCCACGAGCTCACGTTGGGCGGCTTCAAAAGAGCGGATAAACTCGCGACCGATAATCTTGCGTTTCTGTTCCGGTTCGCTCACCCCCGCCAGCGCTCCCAAGAAGCGGGCGGACTCGTCTACAGACTTGACCCGGATTCCCATGTTGGCGGCGTAGTCTCGTTCCACTTGCTCGCGCTCCCCCGCACGCAGCAAACCGTGGTCTACGAAGATACATGTCAGCTGGTCACCGATAGCCTTATGAACCAGGGCAGCCGCCACGGAAGAATCCACCCCGCCAGACAATCCGCAGATAACCTGGGCATCGCCCACGCGCTGGCGAATCTCCTCCACCTGAGTGTCGATGATGGATTGTGGCGTCCACACCGGATCCAGCCCGACTAGGTCATGCAAAAAATGCTCCAGGAGCCGTTGACCGTAGGCACTGTGACGAACTTCGGGATGCCACTGCACTCCATACAGCCCTCGTTCAGGATTCTCAAAGGCTGCTACCTTTGTATCATCCGTCGCCGCGGTAACTTGAAAATCGCTGGGAGCAGCCGAAACTGCATCCCCATGACTCATCCAAACCACCTGTTCAGAAGGGGTTCCTTCCAGCAGCCGGCTGTCCGGGGTCACTTCCAAGTTGGTTCGACCGTACTCGGAAGTTCCGGTAGGGCTAACAGTGCCCCCCAGGGCTTGTGCCATGACCTGAAACCCGTAGCAAATGCCCAGTACCGGCACATTTGCCTGAAAAACTGCCGGGTCAAAGGTCGGAGCCCCCGGAGCATAAACAGAGGACGGTCCACCTGAGAGAATGATGGCTGAAGGCTGTTTATCCAATATTTCCCGGGCGGTCAGGTTATGTCCCACAATTTCCGAGTAAACTTTCGCCTCGCGAACTCGGCGCGCAATAAGTTGGGCATATTGCGCACCAAAGTCGACAACTAAGACAGGTCCTACGGGTTTACCGTGTTGCAAGTTTTCAGCCATGGGTTAATCCTAAAACATTTCTTCGCTATAAATTGACTCCGAATTTCCCAGACTTTATTCAGGGATATTTCGTTGATATTTCAACGGTTTTCGCTAATGTATAGGCATTAATTGTCGATACAATAATATGTAGGGTCAAAGGATAGACCAATGACATAAGGGAAAGGAGACCCGCCATGAGTCAGGTACCAACTTACTTCGAAGCTGACGTTCGACTGGATCGCAACTCCCCAGTTCCGCTCTACCATCAGATAGCTCAGCCGATTGAAGAATTGATTCTTTCTGGTCAGCTTACCCCCGGTACGCGTTTGGAAGATGAGCTTTCCATGGCACGACGCCTCAATGTCTCTCGCCCTACTGCTCGTCGAGCCCTCCAGCAGCTGGGTGACCATGGACTGCTGGTGCGTCGCCGTGGTGTCGGCACTCAGGTAGCTCCGACCCGAGTGCATCGCCCCAATGCCCTCTCCACCATCTTTGACCAGATGAAGGCGGACGGGCACAAGCCGTCTACGGAAGTTTTGTCTTACGGCGCCTCCCCAGCTAACCAGGAAGTCAGTGCGAAACTGGAGGTGGCTCCAGGCACCAACGTAACCACTATCCGTCGCCTGCGCATGATTGATCGGCAGCCCGCGGGACTCATGTTTGACATGATTCGTTCCTCTATTGCTCCGGCTGCCACCGCCTTAGAACGTGATTCATTTGAAAGTGCCCTAGCCGAGCGTGGCGTTGTCGTGACAATGGCTCGTCAAGCGGTGTCTGCCCGTAAGGCCAGTGGTCCAGAGGCTCAGCTCCTGAGGATTCCTGCGAGTTCCACGGTGCTGAGCATCCAAAATGTCTCTTATGACGAATCCGGAAAGATTGCCGCCTATGGCGAATATCTGTTCCGGGCAGACCGCTTTGCCCTGAAGAACATACTCTTCGCACACTAGATTCTTCGAACCCCTTCTTCGCTCTGGCATCAAATGATGTCAGAGCTGGGTTTTTTATCGACTGTCGAGAGCGTTACTTTACGGAGGGTGAACGTGCCCTCGCCCTGTAGGCTGTCGAAGGGCCACTGTGCCACGCCTTCACAAGTGTGGGTTAGGATTTGACCGGTTAGGGCAGGTTTTATGCAAAAAACTTCATCAGTCTGGGATAGGTTTGGGTTATCTGTGAAAATTGCAGCGCTGATTATCCATTTTTGAGTGTTTCGGCTTTCAGCTTCATCCCATCCTGCAGGCCAACTCACGGACATGTCAGCTGGGGGCTCCAGCGACGGTCGCGCCCCGGCTTGGGTAACCACACCCAAATGCTTTTGCCCGTCTTTCAAGGTCAAGTTCTTTCCGCAAGCTGTATCCGCGAGGGTGCAATATCCGTCTGGCGTGTGCTGGACTCGCCAGGGCCCCTTTCCTACCGCGTCCAGTCCAGGTATCTCATACAGACCGGGAGACACGGTACTGCCCGCGATTGTGGGCACAGGTGGATAACTCATCCGGACGGCGCGCCAATCATGATTGCATTTGGTGCCGTCTTTACCCAGCTCCGCGACCAGCATCAAGGAATCTTGAATGGCTTCCCAAACCTCATGCTCGGTTTGCCGATAGGATTCATCAGGCCAGATTGAAACTCGCAAGCCTCGCTGCCTGCCTGCACCGTCCCGTGGTGGGTCGGAGAGGTATTGATTGCCGATAAAAGTGCGGGCATCCCAGTTGCTTTCCCACAGGGCGGGGGCGTCGACTCGATACGGGGGATGAGATCTGGACCAATATAGAACCTCGCTGTTATTAATGACCTCGTGTCCCCGCTGTCTAAAATCTGCGATCCGCAGACCTTCGTCTTTCCAGTATTCAATCAAAATATCGGTATCTAGATGCACCACGGAAGTTTCGTGTACTCCATCGTTCCAGGTTCGTAAACGCCTGCCCTGCCCTTTTACAAACTGGTTAACTTGATTAACAAAAGAGTTAAAAACATCGTATTCACTAGCATCGGGTCCGAAGGTCTGGTGGGCATATTCCGCGAGGTACGGATAGTTAGCGAAGGAATCGTGAATCATGTATTCATCTGCGCCCATATGCCACCAACGACTGGGGAAAATACGCAGGTATTCAGCGACTATCCGGAGATAGAACTCAATTGCTTGCGGATTGGTAATATCTAATCTACCCTCCGGGTCTACACTTCCATCGGGTCGCCGCAGGGCATATTGCGGATAGTTTTCTAGCCAAATTCCCATATGCCCGGGCGCATTCACCTCGGGAATAACTTCAATCCCGAGGCGTTGCGCTAACGCTAATATCTGCGATACTTGCGATGATGTGTAATAATGCCAGGTATTCGCGCGTTCCCAACGCGGTGATTTCAGTTTCAGCTCCCAAATTAGCGTGTTTAGTTCGAGTTCGTGCATCCGCTCCAGCAGAGCCTCAATAAATTCTATCGAAATACCAACTTGTGAAGCACACAAAGTTACGCCACGCTCCGGGAAAGCAAAAGTCATGTTGTTCTCGCCACCTCTTGTGAAAGTTCTGAACCTTAGATAGTAGTCACCGCGGTAGGTAAGGAACGAAAATCAACCTTTGACCGAACCGGCAGCTAGCCCGGACTGCCAGTACTTTTGCAGACCTAAGAACAGGATAATCAGCGGGATTACCCCGAACAGAGCACCCATCATAACGGCGCCTTTTTCTGGGTTAAAGTAACTCATCATCCCGTACAGCCCTAAAGTGACCGGTTTCAGAGTATCGGTCGAAATCATCATCAAAGGCAGCAGGAAGTTGTTCCAGCAAGCCACAAAGATGAACAAGAAAATCGTGACCATAGCGGGGGCAAGGATGCGCAATACTATGGTAAAGAAAATGCGCGCTTCCGAGGCACCATCAATACGTGCAGCTTCGATTAGTTCGGTGGGAACCGAAGTTTGCGCGTAAACTCGTCCCAGGAAAACTCCGAACGGGGACACACAGCACGGCACGATAATGGATGCCATAGTGTTAGAAATCCCCAGATGTAAAAAGACGATATACATCGGAACCGTCAAAAGCGCGGCAGGCATTAACAATCCCGCCATGATGATACCCGTAGACAAGTTCTTTCCGGGGAAAGTGAACTTAGCCAAGGAATACCCCGCCATAACAGAAATCAGAGTTCCGATCGCGGCTGAGGCTGTGGAATAAAGCAAAGAGTTCACTACCCAGCGCCAGAAATTGCCTCGAGTCCAGCTCATTAACTTGTCGTAATTGACACCAATCGCCTCGATGAGACTTTTACTCTCAGTGTCCTCACCATGCGTCGCAAACCACAATCCAAACGTGTTAGCCAACTCTGCGTTAGTTTTTGTGGCTGAGATGATGACCCAATAGACCGGGAATATGAAATAAAGGAGTACCAGAATCAGCATAAAGGCTGTAATTCCGCGGGAAATCATGGAGGGAGCAATAGCCCGCGGCGGCATTCCTTCTCGAGACGGAATGTAGTCGAAGCCTTGCGGAGAATGCTCAGTCACCATATGTGAAAGTTTAGAATTACGATTCTTAATCATTTCCGCCCACCTTTCGATCGACAAAGAAGTATCCCACTGCCAACACACCGGCAATGAGCGCCATGACAATCGCCACCGCAGAGCCAGGTCCATCTCCGCTGGGAGTTAAAGTTCCCATAGTGGTGTTATATGCCATCATCATGGGCGTATAGGCTTTACCCATCCAAGTTTGGGTCGAGCTGATGACTGTTGGCTCGTTGAATAGCTGTATAGTGCCCACGATAGAGAGCAAGACCGCCAACAGCGCCGCTGGTCGCAGCAGAGGCATCTTTATTCGAGTCATAATTTGCAGCCCGCTGGCGCCATCAATACGCGCCGCTTCGGAGAGTTCCTGCGGGATTGCCTGGAGCGCTGCCAAAAAAATCAGCATGTTATATCCGGTATAGGTCCAGGTCGTCATGTTTGCCATAGAAGCTAACACGACGTTCCGGCTCAGAAAATTGACGTTAATCCCTATTGCCGCTAAGCCCTTCACCAGGGGAGAAACCTCCGTGTTATACAGGTAGAGCCATATCATTGCCGCCACGACACCGGGGATGGCAAAAGGCAGAAAATAACCTAATCGATATATCGTCGCATGTCTCACTAAGAATGAATCCAGCACCAGCGCCAGAACCAAGGCAGCAATAATCATTACTGGAACTTGCAGACACGTATAGAGGATGACGCGACCAATTCCCATCCAAAAATCATGAGAGGTGATGACGTACTGATAGTTTTGCAGTCCTACAAATGTGTTAGCAGACTCGCCCCCACCGTACGCACCCCCACCGGTAGTCTTGAGCTGAAAAAAACTGGAGTATATCGATACCAGAATGGGAACCAGGAATACCAGAACAAATAAAATTACAAAAGGAGCTAAAAAAGCCCAACCCGCACGAATTTGGATTTTTGCCTGCGGTGATGTCTTTCGCCGTGTATTCCCCGCACTCCGAGACTCTCTAGACAGAGACGATTGTTTTTCCGGTCTCGTCAGCGGTGCTGACGTTGTTTCCTCAACTTGTTTTTCCATTCTGGTTCCCCATCAATTTGGTTCGAGCAGAGTCATGGGTGTTCGCTGAAACTAACTGCTCAGTGAACACCCATGACTCAAAATTTTCGCTTTTGTTCCGTTGGGAACAAAACACGCTACTTTTCAGAAACCTTCAAATTCAGATTGCTCAACGTAGACTTGGCGGTATCCGCGTTCCAGCTGAAGATATCAGCCACTTTACCGGAACCATCCGCAGCCTTAGCAGCAACTTCAGCGTTTGCCTGTACTGCCGACCAACCCGGAATGTAGGTGAAGGGTTTCATCGCACTGTTAGCTTTGGTCAGCTCTGCGAACACATCCTGACCTCCGTAGAATGCGGAAACCTTTTCGGGGGTAGTCATGGTGCCCTTGGCGGCGACTACCAGACCTTGAGAAACCAGAGCATCAATCTGCGTGTTGAACCAAGCGTTGAACTTCATAGCTTCTGCTGGGGCAGCGCATCCCTTGACCACAGCCACACCGGAACCACCGTCAGGACCGGACGCAGCCTCATCCCCAAATTTCGGAAGTTGAGCTACTGCCCACTTGCCTTCGTTCGGAGTGCCAGCCATGTCGCCTGCCAGCAGCGGAGCTTCCCAAGCCGCTCCGATGGTGCCAATCAGGTTGTTGTTCAAAGCTGCCTTCCAGGATTCTTCATCCCAACGCTGCACGGTAGCCGTCGCTTTCGCGTCAAGGAGTTTCTGCCAGAAGTCAGCCACCTTCGAGGAGCCAGCTCCAGCAGTATCAATCTTCCACGCATCACCGTCGACCTTGAACCACTGATCTCCGGCAGCGGCGCTCAGCGCCGGAAGCATATTACCGGCCTCATCGGTCTGGAAGTCCACAATGAACTTGCCCTTTTCAGCAGCTTTCTTGGCAGTCTCCACGAACTCGTCGGCGGTAGTGGGGACAGTCAAACCTAGTTCATCAAAGGCTGCCTTGTTGTAGTAGTACACCAGCGGACCGGTGTCCTGAGGCAGCCCAAAATACTTTCCATCAATACTCATGGAATCCAGCGGACCAGCGGCAAATTTATCGCGGTACTTATCGATTTCTCCGGAAACATCCTCTACCAGCTGTTTCACATAAACTTCAGCTAAATCTGCATAACCGACCTGTGCCAGACACGGCGCCGTGCCTGCTTTCACGTCAGTCTCAAGTTTCTTAATCAGCTCTTGAGCTTTACCATCGAATTTAACAGCTTCGACCTGAATATCCGGGTTATCTTTATTCCATTGCGCGACTACCTCGTCGACTTTGGTCATGCCTTCCCCGTCAGGCAAACGGTGCAGGTATTTAATCGTCACCGGCTTACCGGAAGCACCCGTATCGCCCCCCTTGCCTCCATCAGAGCACGCAGTCAGGCCGGTCAAAGCTAGTGCCCCAACGCCCGCAAAAATCGCAGCAAAACGCAGTTTAGACGTTAATTGCATGTTTAATCTACCTTCCTCGGTTATTTATGAGCATGGTTTAAGGAAACCACACGTTAAATACAACCACAGTTTTTTCCACCTTGGGGAGGGTTTTCTAAATTATTTCAGACAGTTTCCCAACGGGATTCTCGTGCCCCTAAAGTTACTTGGAAAGGCTTCGGTCCTCTCACATTGACACTCTGTGCAGTGTCAGAGTTGTTATAGACAAAAGCCTTGTGAGCCTCCGGGTAGAAAGCCACCTCTACCTCTGGTCGATCCGCAAAATAGTTCTCCGTAAGGCGTTCCTCCGCGTGACCTGCCCAATAAATTGCACGATGCAATAACCGTGAGTTCACACTGTTGTAGGGGAGCCCCGCAAAGTAAACCGACCGACCTTTGCCATATTCGTGAACACTCAAGTCAACCGAACCGTCGATAAATTGCAATACCTGACCACCGGTAGGAATGATGCTCCCCACTCCGGGACCAATATCGAGCAGCGCTTGTTCCCGTCCGGGCTGGAGCTGCGACTCCACTTCAAGGACGTTAATCTCCTTTAATCCCCTACCCCGACTGCGTTGTTCCAGGGCGTCAAATCCCTCGATAATAAAGTGACTTTCGGCTACGTTAACGTACCTGTCCGTAGACAGCGTCCAACCAACTTCCTGATCCACCCCCAAAACGTCGCTCAACTGGAAGAACGTTCCACTCCCCTCAACGAAACAGGCACTGGGCTGGCCGACTCCGATAAAACCGCCGCCACCAGCTACAAACTCACGAATTCGCGCCGAAATATCAGGTTTATCCCAGTAATCTCCCCCAGAAAATGCTGTGTTTGCCTGACCGGCATTGATGAGCACATCAACATCCGCGAGGGCTCCGCGCGACACATCATCAAAGTTAATAAAACTCACCGTGAACGGCAGTCCTGCCAGTGATTCCAGCACACCTTCGTAGGCATAAGTTTGGAAATACGGCTTGGCATGAGCCACCATCGACGTCATCCAGGAGCGTTTTTTCCCCCAAGCATTTAATACCGCCACTTTAATTGTGGACACTGCCGGTCTCGCACCCCCGCTGACCTCGTGGAGAGAACGGAATTCATCGGTGATTTCTGAGACTCTCTGGACAAACTTAGGGAATTTCACGGGCAGGGACAGGTAGCCACCGTATCCCATGCGATCCAAAGGATTACGCACAATCGCGCGACGGGCTTGGGACCAACGCGCCTCTAGCTCGGGCACCGGGTCGGCTCCCTCGAAAAAAACATCCGGGAAAAAATACGGCAGGAAACGCCCCTCGTGGTATTTCACCCCCGGAATATCAGAAATCATCCGACATGTCGCCGCTGACCCCACCGAGCCAACGACGGCGTCCAAACCTATGGAAGGGAAATCATCCCCGTAGGGTTCGGTTCCAATCCAGTGATCGCCCAGAAACATCATGGCTTCTTTACCAGACTGGTGAGCTTTGTCCACCATAATGCGCGCCCGTTCCGTGACGAATTCACCTAAAAACTCCATCCAATTGAGGAATGGCAAGCGAGGAAGCCGGAAAGGCGAGTTATAGTAACCCTCATCAACGAAATCCTCCGGAGTCAGCGCATACCCATATTTAGATTCAAATTCAGCCAGCGCTAACTTTGTTACGGAACCGAGATAGCCAAACCAGTCGACCATTTTTTCTTTTTCTCGATTGTTAAATACCAACGTGAATTGATAGAAAAAGGTCGTAAATCTCACCACGTCCACGTGCGGATGGTCCTTTAGCCATTTGTCCATGTGGGCTTGGGCATATTCCCAAGTTTCGGGATTACGGATGTCATAAGGTTGTTCGCGTATCCGCTGCGGATCGTCTTCCCAGTGATTCGTGATGTAGTTATACATTTGCACCGGATCCCAGTTTTGCCAAGCTAGGAAATCTACCGTATAGACGTGACCTGCTGCGGGCTTTGCGATACACACCTGGGTGTCCGCTCCCTTTCCTGTCAGACTCCACTTTTCAGAAGGAAGGGTTTCCCCGGTGGTGCGATCGATTACTTGCCAGTAGCGCTGGAGGTCAGCTTGAATATCCGGCTCGACCTGTTTATCCAGGTAACCGTCCATGACAGAGATACGCAGCGGTTCCTCACCCAGGGCCGGGCAACGCTGACTCATCAGGAAAATTTGTGGCCTGTCCTGGGGATGAGCAGCAGCCCAATCATTATCTCCGCGCCCCACGAAATAGGTTTCATATACTTTCGCCCCCAATTCAGAAGTGATGGGGGGCAATTTGGTTCCGTCCGAGTTGCGTACCGCATCAGCCCCCCAAAGCCTGGCTATCTGACGGATTTCATCGTCCATTCCATTTTCAATGGGCAGAGTAACGCGACCGGACATACGGATTCCTTTCTGAAATTGTCATCCCGCTGAGCAAAATTTTTACTAAGGCTACACCCCAAGACTGCAAACCGGTCAGGTTTTCAACGGATTACCAATACCGGATTTAAATCTGTCTGGGAAAACGTTAGTAGGATTATCTCTAGACTTAGTCTAATCCCACCGGTGGTTTCCAAACCCTGACTAAAGAATTGGAGCTGGACGTGAGCGACTTCAAAACCTTATTCCTCAACGGCTTGACTAAAAAAGCTGCGGGCAGTCGAAAACGCATCGTGTTACCGGAATCAGACGATGATCGCGTGCTGCAAGCTGGCGCTCGAGTCTTGCAAACCGGCGCCGCGGACATTGTGTTCCTAGGAGAAACGGAACAAATCGCACAATCTGCCAAACGACTGCACCTAGACCTGGACGCGGCTGAAATAGTTAGTCTCCACGATGACGAAAAGCTGGCACGATACACCGCCAAGCTGGTGGAACTGCGCTCGCATAAGGGTATGGACGAAGCCACTGCGCGGGAGACTCTAAAAGATGTTTCTTTCTTTGGCACCATGATGATTGTCTGCGGGGATGCCGATGGCATGGTTTCAGGAGCGGCTCACACTACCGCCCACACCATTCGTCCCGCGCTGCAACTCATTAAGACCCAGCCCGGCGTGAAACTGGTTTCGGGGGCTTTCCTCATGGTTTTTGACGATCATTTTGACCTATATGCAGATTGTGCAGTGACGATTTCCCCGGATGCCGCCCAGCTGGCAGACATTGCGGTGGTTTCCGCAAAGACTGCGGCCCAGTTTGGCTTGGAACCGAAAGTTACCATGCTGTCCTATTCCACGCTTGACTCCGGTTCAGGTCCGCTGGTTGACCTGGTCCGGGAGGCGACGGCAAAAGCCCGTGCGGCAGCCCCCGAGTTGTCCATCGACGGTCCGCTCCAGTTTGATGCCGCAGTAGTCGAGTCCGTGGCTGCCCAGAAAGCTCCGCATTCCCCCGTTGCCGGACAAACAAACACGTTTATCTTCCCCGATTTGAACTCCGGAAACATCACCTACAAAGCAGTGCAGCGCACCAGTGGCGCGCTGGCGGTGGGACCTATCTTGCAAGGACTAAACGCCCCGGTCAACGACTTGTCACGCGGAGCCACCGTGGATGACATCAGCAACACCATCGTCATTACTGCTATCCAAGCCCAAGGTTAGGCTCCCGCGGGAAGAAACCCCACGAACGCCCTTGTGAAGAGAAAAAGGAACAATCATTATGCGCCACCAAACCATTTTTGTGATTAACTCCGGCTCGTCCTCCCTGAAGTACCAGCTAATCGAACCCGTCAGCGGTGACGTGCTGGCCAAAGGTCAAGCGGAACGCATCGGCACCGATCGAGGGGAAGTTACCCACGAAGTCCATGCCAGCAAGTTCAGCGCGGCGCTGCCCCTTCCGAGTCACAAGGAAGCCTTGACCCAGATTATCGAGATGTTCGCAGCCCACGGGCCTGACTTGCAACACGTAGATTTATCCGGTTTTGGTCACCGTATCGTCCAAGGTGGCTGGCATTTCAAAGGACCGGCTATCGTGAACGATGATGTCCGCGCCAAGATTGAGGAACTGTGCGACTTGGCGCCTTTACACAATCCCGCCCACCTCATCGGCATCGACACCGCTATGGAACTGTGGCCCGACCTGCCCCACGTAGCTGTTTTTGATACCGCATACTTTGCCGGTCTGCCCGAAAAATCCCGCAGCTACGCCCTCAACAAGCAGGTAGCGCATGACTACCGTATCCGTCGCTATGGCGCTCACGGTACCTCCCATGAATTTGTAGCCAACAAAGTCTGTGACTACCTGGGCGACGACACAGTCAAACAAATCACCCTGCATCTGGGAAATGGTGCGTCCGCCTGCGCAGAACTGGGGCGCCTGCCCATGGACACTTCTATGGGTTTGACGCCGCTGGAGGGTCTGGTCATGGGCAGCCGTACCGGCGATATTGACCCCGCTGTGGTGTTCCACCTGCTGCGCAAAGGAATGAGCGTGGATGAAGTCGACACCCTGTTTAACAAGCAATCCGGTATGAAAGGTATGTGCGGCGATAATGATATGCGCGATGTCTGGAAACGCCGTGATGAGGGCGATTCCGATGCCCTGCTGGCTTTGCAGACCTATCAGCAGCGCTTGTTGAAGTACATCGGTGCCTATACTTTTGAGTTAGGCGGCTTGGACGTGCTGACTTTCACCGCCGGCATTGGTGAAAACGATGACCGCATCCGGCGGCGCTTGTGTGAAAAACTCGAGTTCATCGGGGTCAAGATTGACCGCGAACGCAACGAAAACCGTGACCGTTCCAAGGCAATTTGGCGCATCTCTACCGATGATTCAAAAGTGCTGGTGCTGGTGGTACCCACCAACGAGGAGCTCGCCATCGCACGTCAGGTGGTTCGCTTGATTTAAATGGAGTGAGCCCTGGATATGCCGGGGTTCATTCTGTTTTAGAAAACCTGACATCGACTCGGGATCTGGCAGCCACGGAAAACTGCCCAGTTTAGTTAAAATCACTTAACTGTCAATATACTTAACATCATGAGTGAGGTTGCTAAAGTCGATAAGGAGCGCTCGGCGCTGAGTGAACAGTTGGTTTACGAGTTTCACCGCCTGGTGTTCTCCGCTAACAATTTGATTGCCAATATCTCAGCCGACTTAGGAATGCACGGCAAGGATGGCGATGGTCTGCTGATGATTTGGCGTTCCGAGATTGCCGGAAAACCCCTCTCGCCCTCGGAACTCGCCGATGGGTTGCACATTACTCGCGCTGCCGCCAGCTATCTGGTGGATCGTTTGGTCAATCTGGGATACATCAGCAGGCAAACAGATCCAGAAGATCGCCGCCGGGCAGTGCTGCGGATTGCGGAATCTGGAGACAAGCTGGGTCACAACTTTGTCGGTTCCGTAAATGTGGACCTGAATGGCGTGTTCGCCGACCGTTCTAACCAGGAAATCAAACAGTTCACGGAGATGCTGTCAGAATTCACCGACCAGATTGGCGAGTCCCACCACACGAAGTCTTCTCCTAAACCCCACAAAAACCAGTAACCTCTGAGGAAAACCTGCCTTTCCCCACAGTTCCGCGGGAGCTTTCTATTAATTTGATTAAGTTTCTTAACTATCAATATACTTAATCACATGACCGTGATTACTACCATTGATGAACCCGCAGCTGCCCCGGCATACAGTGAGGCAGAAACGCAAAATGACCACGAAAACCCCACAGGTTTAGCTTCACTGGAACACACTGTGCCGAATCGTTGGGGATTGATTCTGGCGCTGTACCTGGCAGGAATTTTCATGGGTGCTTTGGATATGGGCATCGTGAATCCGGCGCGTACCGTCATCCAAAACAGTTTAGGAGTCGATGACCAGGCTGGCGTCTGGGTCTTTACGATTTACACCCTGGCGTATGCCATTGCTATCCCCGTCATCGGTAAACTGGCAGACGTGTTAGGGCGCAAACCGGTATATGTGCTGGCTATCGCCCTGTTCGGGATTGGTTCACTAGGGTGTGGACTCGCCCAAGACTTTCAATCTTTCGGTTTGCTGCTAGCCTCCCGCGTGGTGCAAGCCGTGGGTGGCGGTGGCATGATGCCAGTCGCTACCGCCGCTGCTGGGGTCATCGCTCCTCCCGCAAAGCGCGGTATGGCTCTGGGGCTGGTCGGCATGGTTTACGGCGTGGCTTCAGTCATTGGCGGCTCTGCAGGCTCTCTCATCATGGACATCGCTGGCACCGATAACTGGCAGTGGATTTTTTACATTAACGTGCCGATTGCCCTGGCAGTGGTAGTTCTGGGAGCAATGTTCTTGGACCGCGAGCGCGCCGAAGCAGGTCGCCACTTGGATATTCCGGGCACCGTCTTAATCGTCGTTGCTATCACTGCCCTGTTGTGGATGTTTCAACACCTGGATTTCACCGACCTCGGTTACTCTTTCCAGGATTCCAATGTGCGGGTTTCCCTGCTGATTTTCGCGATTGCGGGGATAGTGTTCTGGGTTACCGAGCATCGTGTCCATGACCCGTTAATCAACTTTGATTATTTCGCGAACATTCCGGTCGGGGTGACTTTGTTGCTCGGGATGGTGGCAGGCGCGCTCATGATGACCGTGATGTTCATCCCGCAGTTCGCCGAGAACTCTATGCGCCTGTCTACGGGTGATGGCGGCTACCCCACGATTATCATCGGGCTGGCTTCCGGTATCGCAGCACCGATTTCCGGACGACTCACCGATAAACTCGGTCCTCGCTTTGTGCTGGGGCTAGGAATGCTGATTTCCGCCATCTCAGGTCTGTTGCTAATCTTCTGGACTTCCCCGTATCCCGGTTTCCTGTCAACCAGCGTATCCATCTTTGTGATGGGCTTCGGACTAGGGTTCTTGATGGGAGCTCCCCTGACCTACCTGATTTTGCACCTGGTGCCCAGCCGTGACGCGAATACCGGTCAGGCGACGCT
This sequence comes from Mobiluncus curtisii ATCC 43063, assembly GCF_000196535.1. Classification (NCBI taxonomy): domain Bacteria; kingdom Bacillati; phylum Actinomycetota; class Actinomycetes; order Actinomycetales; family Actinomycetaceae; genus Mobiluncus; species Mobiluncus curtisii. The sequence continues at coordinate 274,653 of NC_014246.1, forward strand.
GTCCTTAACACGATCGCTAGCTACCACTCTCGCCCCAGCTATCATGGTGGGTCTGCTCGCCACCGCTATGGGTGGTCTGTCCGAAAAGGTTATGGATGTCCTGCCGAAGCCGGATATGTCTGCCCTGTCCAGCACTATGGCAGCGGCTCCTGATGGAATGCCGGGGGTCGGCAATCAATCGAGCCAGGGGCAAATGCCCCCCTCAGCAGGGCAAGACTCCAGCAAAAACCAAACGTCAACCGGTAACCCCCGCGGTGACACGCAATCCTCTGTCCCTCCTCGAGACACAATCAACCCCAATTTTTCCATGTCTAACTTGCCTGATAAGTTGCTCAATCGCCTCCAGAGCGCGGATGTCACCAACATTGTGGCACGTTCCAAGGAGCTGGCGAATTACACGTTCGCCAGCCAAAGTAACGCCATGAAGAAACGGCTGGGTTTCGTCCCACCAGCTTTAGAGCAAGCCCGCCAGGATTATCTCCAGGACATCGACGCTCACGCGGACACTATCGAGTCGACGTTCCAGCTGGAGCTCAATCGGGGATTTATCCGCTTGTTCTGGTTCTATACCCTCGTGTCGCTGTTCGGAGTGCTGTTGCTGTTTGGGGTTCCCTCCAAGAAAACTCTCGACGCCCACATTATGAAGACAGCTAAAACCGCCGCCAAAAACTCACTCAGAGGGTAAACCGACCGGGCGCCCCGTATCTACGGAGCGCCCGGCTGTTGACCCGTAATTCTCGCCAAATCAGATTGAAAGTCAGGGACTAAAACAGCTCAATCGCCGGCGGCGCCCCAAGTGCGTCCAACCGTGCCGCCAGAGTTTCTTTGGCGTCGCCTGGGAAAATCAACACCCGTTCCGGTTCGGTTTCTGCCCGGGCATACAGCGGGTTTTCCACTCCGGCATAGCCCGGTTTCAAGTCGAAGTTAAAGATGGCCACATGAGCGCAGTCCCCCACGTTCAGCACGGGCATTCCGTAGATTGGGGTGCCTTCAGCAGTGTTTGCCGCCGGGTTCATCACGTCGTTAGCCCCGATGACCACGGTCAAATCCGCACTCGCGAAATCATCGTTGATGTCTTTCATCTCCCGCAGCTTTTCGTAATCCACATCGACCTCAGCCAGCAGCACGTTCATGTGTCCGGGCATCCGTCCCGCCACCGGATGGATTGCGAAGTCCACGGTCTTTCCAGACTTTTCCAGGTAGTCCAACAGGCGTTTGACCTGGGCTTGAGCTTGAGACAATGCCATTCCATAGCCGGGCACCAGGATGACGCGCTGAGCATTTTCTACCCAGTCTGCGAACGTATTTTCCGGATCCGCGACAGGCGCTGCGAGTGTCGGTCGGTCCCCACGGGTGGTTTCGCTGGTGTCAGTCTCGCCTGCACAAGCCGAGTCGTCTGGTTTTTCCGATTCAGTTTCAGTTGGAGTTGCGGCAGCGGTGCTGACGGAAGTATTGCCCAGTAAGATTTCCATGAGATGCCGGTTCATCGCCCGGCACATGATTTGGGTCAGCAGCAGACCGGAAGCCCCGACGATAGCCCCGATAGCCACCAGCAGCAGGTCAGAAATCGCCAAGCCAGCGATGGCTCCCGCCACCCCGGACAGGGAGTTGAGCAGGGAAATCGTGATGGGCATATCGGCTCCGCCTACCCGTACCGCCAACAGGTAACCAAACAGGTTGGCAGCCACAATCTGGACGATGAGCAACACTGTTTGTGCCCCACCCGGACTGCTGAACGGTGGAAAAACGTAAGCGAGGGCAGCACCTAAACTGACCAGCAGACTCAGCCCCACCCACACGGAGTGCGCGGGGAGCACTTTCGGGTGCTGATCGAGTATCTGGTGCAACTTCCCTGCTGCAATGAGGGAACCAAAGAAGGTAGCGCCACCAACAGCGATCGCTAAACCGGCAGTGAACTGGGCAAAAGCATTGTTATCGGCGTGCCCAGTCAGAGCCAGCGCCCCGGCGAGCATCGAGGCCATACCGCCCAAGCCATTGAGCAGAGCCACGGTTTGCGGCATCCGAATCATCTGAGTTTTACGCCAAATGATGACCCCGAATAGCGATCCGACCAGCATCGCGGCATAGAGCTCGACCGCGCTGAGAATCCCGAAGTTCCACAGCGTCGCTACGATAGCCAAAGCCATCGCCAAGGCGCCCAAAAGATTTCCGCGCACTGCCGTCTGCACTCTCGACAGCATGTTTAATCCCGCCAGCACCAGTATCACCAACACTACCGAAACGGCATAGTAGAGCAGGCTGTTCGGGGCTGGTGCTCCCACCAGAGCCAAAGCGTTATTCATAGTCACTCACCCTCTCCCGACTGAGCGCCTCCATCAGCAACGGACTTGGGTTTCTTGTCGAACATCCGCAGCATCCGGTCAGTAACCCCAAACCCGCCGACAATGTTCACCATCGCCAGTGCGACTGCCAGCAAGCCCAGCGCTTTTGACCCCAGACTCACCGCTAATGCGGCTGCACTGAGACAGCCCAGCACGGTTACCCCAGAAAAAGCATTCATCCCGCTCATCAGCGGAGTGTGTAACAGACTGGGAACTTGACTGATGATTTTATAGCCGAACAGGGTAAACACCACCAGTACGACCAATAACACACCTTGGAATGGAGTCATCGGTTTCTCCTTGAGTTACGGTTTTGTCAGGAATGTATTGAATTTGACCCAACGGTGGTGGCGGGACGAATCTGTCACCACATCCCGTGGTACCGATTAGGGCGACCTCACCGTAGACCGGTCGGTCGCCCCAATCGTCACAATCTCGAGTCAGGCTATGCCAGGCCCATCGCCTCACGCGCACCGACGTGAACAATTTCTCCGTCGATAGTCGTGAGGGTCTTGGCAATAATTTCATCGCTACGATCCAGGACGATTTGACCGTCCTTCACCAGGAAGTCCACGAAGTTGGCAATGTTCTTGGCGAACATGAAGGTCGAGCTCTTCGGCAGCATACCGGGGATGTTCTTAATCCCCACCAGGGTGACATGGTGCTTGACTTCCACCTTTCCCGGAGGCGTAATTTCACAGTTACCGCCTTGGTCAATAGAAATATCCACGATAACTGAACCGGGCTTCATAGTTTTCACCATGTCCTCGGTAATCAGCCGTGGTGCCAAATGACCCGGCACCAGCGCCGAAGCGAAGATAATGTCCATATCCGGAATGACCTGTGCCAGAGCGGCACGTTCCTTGACCAGTTCATCTTCCGGCAGAGCCTGGGCATAGCCGCCTTCACCTATAGCCTTTTCAGGATCCACCCCGAGTTCTACCGGCTTGGCGCCCAGAGAAGTGGCCTGTTCGGATGCCATCGGGCGAATATCTGCCGCGTACACCACCGCACCTAAACGCTTCGCGGTAGCCAGGGCTTGCAAGCCGCCCACGCCTACCCCGACGACCAGCACCTTCAGCGGATCAATCCGCCCGATAGCACTGTGAATCAGGGGCATGAAGGACGGCTGATAGTTCGCCGCCAACAGGATACCTTTGTACCCGGCACAGGTACTCATCGAAGTCAGGGCGTCTAAGTTTTGCGCCCGAGAAATACGCGGCACACCATCCAAAGTCAGCGAAATGACACCCTGCGCCGCCATCTCCTTGACCATCTCGTGATTGGGTGGAGCCGCCGGGTGAATAAAGGTAATCAAGTATTGACCTTTATGCATCATCGAGACTTCGGATCGCCCTTTAGCCTCGTTAAACAGCGGTTCCTTAACTTTCAAAATCAGGTCCGCTCTCTGGTAGATTTCCTCCGGGTCACTAACCATCTCCGCGCCTGCTGAGACATACTCCGGGTCATGGAAGAAGGACCCTTCCCCGGCACCTGTTTCGACCAAAACGGTTAAGCCTTTGCCGACCATATCCGCCACTGTTTCGGGGGTGGCAGCCACACGGTCTTCACCGTTCATAATTTCCTTGGGTACACCAATAATCATCTTAAAGCCCTCCGCGAATACCTCGTTGTACACACAGCTCATGGGTTCATGAGTTGGACGATACAAAGTGTACCGCATGGAAGTTGTTTTTATCAGTGTATTTAGCCCCGGATTTTCGCGTGAAGCGCATTCAGGTGTTGGGTGTATTGTTCAGCACCAGTCTGTTCCGTAAACCAATTCCACCAACAGCTATAGGGCGCGGGCATCCCGCAGAGAACTCCCTTCGAGACGCCCGCCCGGAAACAAATCGCTAATGACTACTTCTTTGGCGGCACTTTCAAGGTGAGCACGACCTTGTCCAAGCCCTCAAAGAAATTGTTGCCCTTATCGTCCACTACGATGAAAGCCGGGAAGTCCTCGACGTCAATCTTCCACACGGCCTCCATCCCCAGCTCGGGGTACTCCAGAACCTCGACCTTCTTAATGGAATGAGCTGCCAGCTCCGCGGCGGGACCGCCGATAGAACCAAGGTAAAAACCACCGTGTTTGCGACAAGCATCGGTGACGACCTGACCACGATTGCCCTTGGCCAGCATAATCATCGAGCCCCCGTGAGCTTGGAACAAGTCCACGTAGGGATCCATACGTGAAGCCGTGGTCGGCCCGAACGACCCCGACGGCATGCCTTCGGGGGTTTTCGCCGGACCCGCGTAGTACACCGGGTGGTCTTTGAAGTATTGGGGCAGGTCGCCTTCCTTTTCCAGACGGTCGCGGAGTCTGGCGTGGGCGATGTCACGAGCCACGATGAGGGTTCCGGTCAGGGAAAGCCGCGTCTTGATGGGGTATTTGGTGAGTTCGGCGAGGACGTCCTTCATCGGGCGGTTCAAGTCAATCTTCACCGCTTCATCCCCGCCAAGTTCCGCCTCGCTGGGGTCGGGCATGAAGCGTCCCGGATCGGTGTCCAGAGCTTCGATAAACACCCCATCCTTGTTGATCTTTGCCACGCACTGCCGGTCTGCCGAGCAAGAGACTGCGATTGCTACCGGCAGTGAGGCACCGTGACGCGGCAGACGCACCACCCGCACGTCGTGGCAGAAATACTTACCGCCGAACTGAGCACCGATGCCCATGTGGCGGGTCATATCCAGGACTTGTTCCTCCATCTCGAGGTCACGGAACCCTTGCGCCTGTTCGCCGCCGTGAGTGGGTAAGCCGTCCAAATAGTGCGCCGAAGCGTACTTCGCGGTCTTGAGCGCGTATTCCGCGGAAGTGCCACCAATGACGATTGCCAAGTGATAGGGCGGGCAGGCGGCGGTGCCGAGGGAACGAATCTTTTCCTCCAGGAACTGCATCATATGTTCGGGGTCAAGAATCGCCTTGGTCATCTGGTAGAGGTAGGACTTGTTGGCTGAACCGCCACCTTTGGCCATGAACAGGAAACGGTACTCTGCTTCGTGTCCTGGGGCGGTCTCAGCATATAACTCCACCTGCGCCGGGAGGTTGCACCCGGTGTTCTTTTCCTCATACATGGACAGGGGGCTGTTTTGGGAATAGCGCAGGTTCAGTTTCGTGTAGGCGTTGTAAACCCCACGAGACAGCGCTTCTTCATCCGGACCGGGTGTCAGCACGCGTTGACCGCGTTCTCCCTTGATGATGGCAGTACCCGTGTCCTGGCACATGGGCAAGACCCCCGCTGCCGCGATGTTGGCATTGCGCAGCAGGTCCATCGCTACGAACTTGTCGTTGCCCGACGCCTCCGGGTCATCGAGAATCTTGCGCAGCTGTTGAAGATGAGCGGTGCGCAGGTAGTGGGAAATGTCGTGGAAAGCTGTCTCAGACAGGAGAGTCAGTGCTTCGGGGGAAACTTTCAAGAATTTGGTGCCATCCGGTCCCTCGACTTCGCTAACCCCCTCGGATGTCAGCTTGCGGTAGGTATAGGTGTCTTCGCCGTGCGGCAAGATGTCAGCATAGAAAAAATCGGTCACTGTTGCCCCCTTGCTCTGGTGCTTTTGTGCGATTTGATTCTAACGCTCCGGCTGCAGCGCCTTTTTTATAAGGCTTTAAACCGGAGAATTCCGGGTCTGCAGACCGTTGTGCTATGCTTCGATTTTCGCAAGTCTGACTAAAGAAAAAACGTTCCCGCTCTTCGAGCAGCGTAGCGAAAGGCTAAAGTAGAATCATGTCTGATTTATTTGCGGATTGGCGTCGCCCCACGTTTATTACCTCGGTGAATCCGGGGATGCTGGGCTATGACCGGCTCATCCGCGATATGCATCCACGAGTCGAACTGGTCGAGATTCGTCTGGATGGGGTGTGGCTGTCCCGTGGATCTTTTCAAGGTACAAAACGTGACTTTGCCGAAATCGAAAATCTCTTGCGACAAGCTCGCGAACAGGTAAAACGCCCGATTTTAGCGACTTTCCGGACCGAAGGCGGGCACGTCTCGATTACTGCGGAAGTCTATGAAAGCCTCGTGGCACAAGCCGCGAAGTGCGCTGACTGGGTGGATGTCGAGTCAAACTATCCCTACCTAGGCATGACCGCGGAACAAGCCACCGCCGCGGCCGAGAATCCCCACGTCCAAGAGGACAATGAGAAACGTTTGACCAGTTTGTTGCGCAACATACACGGCAACGGTACGGGCGTTATTTTGTCCCGTCACTGTTGGGAGCCTTCCCCGAACAGCGAAAAAGAAGTCAGCGACCTGCTCATTTATCAACTCAATTTGGGAGCAGACGTGTCCAAAGCAGCTTTTTCGCCGCAAACCCCACAACAGCTAGCAAACCTTCAAAAGGGCGGGAAGACCACTTTCCTGCTCACTCACCGACCCACGATTTTGATTGGGATGGGCGCGCTGGGTCAGCCTACTCGCCTAGCAGGTCCGCAACTGGGTAACTGGGGTACTTTCGTCACCGTAGGAGGTCCACAGTCCGCACCGGGACAACTGCCGTTGGCACAGCTCGAACTGCGCTATCCGGCATCTGGTTTTTAGGTTGCCTCCCCGATTTTCCCTAACTTTGAGATATTTCGGCTCGTGGCGAAACGTTATGTGAGGGCGCAAATTTTTCTAACCCGACCGTACAGAGACATAACAGTTCAGAATTCGGGGTTCAGTTCGCGCATCCGATTTTCCAGATTGATGAGTTTGCCAAATACTTCCGCCTTTTCCGGGGAGTTGGAATCGAGACGTCGCAACTGAGCTTTCAGACTGGCAATTTGAGCGTTCAGACCCTTGCGTTCCATGGATTCTACGGCGTTTTGCACCCAAGATTCCGCCGCGATGCGAGTTTCTTCCGCGGACTGATTCGCTTCATAGAGAGGAGCCGGACGAGTCACCAGGTTCGTCAACGCTCCCACTAAAACGGATCCAGCCTGGGCTTTCACTGCCGCCGCCCACCGGTTTAGAGCCACGTTTCCCGGATGGGGTTCTCCCGCTGCTTGAGCGACCTCCGCGAGACGCCGATATTCCCCCGCACCGCCCACCGCCGCGATGACTTCAAAAATGGCTCGCAATGTGGGTTGGGTGAAGCTCTGCGGATCCAGGGTGTCGAAAGCGGTCTGGGCTGCGAAACCCGGAAACTGTAAAGCTGCTATCAGCACGTCACGTTCGACTCGCCACACCGGGTCAGTGTTTACCGCCGGGTCCAGCCGAGTTTGCGGAATCACCTGTGGGCTGCCGGACGCGTCTGACCCGGTCAGATTTCCCAGGTTGGCGCTTTTTTCAGAACCACCCGCGGCATTGCCGGGTCCCCCGAGTCCCCCTGGCTGAGAACTGCTAGCGCTGCTGGCGCGCTGTTGGGAGCGAATCCTTCGCCACACTTCATTCACTGTGTACCAAGTGTCTCTGACATTAACCCCCAGCCAACCGCTGACCTGTTTCACATATTCAGTTCGCAATGCCTTGTCACGAATTTCTGCCAGCACCGGAGCGGTGGCACGCATAGCCTCGATGCGAGCCGCGGGGCTATCTAAGTCGTATTTCGAGATGATGGTTTTCAACACGAAATCGAACAGTGGTTTGCGACCCTCAATCAGGTCCCGTACGGCTCCCGGTCCGCGCTGCATCCGTAAATCACAGGGATCTAAGCCATCGTCAGCCACCGCCACAAAAGCCTGAGAGGCAAAGTCCTGGTCAGTACGGAAAGCTTTGAGGGCTGCGGCTTGTCCGGCAGCGTCACCGTCAAAAGTGAAGATGACCTCACCGCCGCGCGGGGGCAGACCTCCAGGGAGTTTCAAAGACGAAGCGCTATCCGCAGAAGTCCCGATAAACCGACGAATCTGTTTGGCATGTTCGTCCGTAAATGCCGTACCGCAGGTCGCGACCGCGGTGGTGATTCCGGACAAATGCGCCGCCATCACGTCGGTATAGCCCTCGACGATGACACAGCGCCGCTCTTTCCCGATGTTCGGTCGCGCCAAATCCAGTCCGTAGAGCACGGAAGATTTGTGATAAATCGGGGATTCTGGGGTATTGATGTATTTCGGGACTTGCGGATCTGAATCATCCAAACGCCGTCCGCCAAAGCCTAAAACTGCCCCGGTTACATCTTTGATAGGCCACATGACACGGTCGCGAAACACGTCATAAATCCCGCGCTGTCCCGGTTTGCCCAGACCGACCGTCACAATTTCCTGGTCAGTAAAGCCTTTCGAACGTAAGTAATCGGTGAGGTTGTTCCAGCCCGGCGGCGCGTAGCCCATCCCAAAATGAGCAGCATCCTGGGAGGTGAAAGCTCGCCCCTCGACAAAATCCCTCGCTCGCTGCGCCTCCGGAGACACGAGTTGAGACACAAAAAAATCCTGGGCGACCCGATTGCATTCCAGCAACCGCTGCCGAGTTCCCGGCTCCACGCGCTCTTTCGTAATGGCTGCGCCTTCCACGTAATGCATCGTGATGCCGGCTCTCGCGGCTAAAAATTCGACCGCCTCGGGAAACGTCAACCCTTCGATGAGCTGCACAAAATCAATGGTGTCCCCACCTTGAGAGCAGCCGAAACAATGCCACATGTTTCGTACCGGCGTCACGCTAAAAGATGCTGTTTTTTCGTCATGGAATGGGCACAAGCCCAGCAGTGAACTGCCTTTGCGCTGCAGGCTCACATAGTCGCTGACCACCGACTCTATGGGAATATCACGGACCTTTTGCAGGTCCTCGGGGTCGAACTTGGAAACCATGCAATCATACTAGCCTAAGTTTTAGGTCAGACAGGTTGTGTAATCATCCCCACCAAACGCGCATGCCAAGCGCCTGCCGACAGGTCAGTCAAGCTCGCTACCTGGTCTATTACCGCCCGGAGACGACCCGCATCTCGACCCAAATGATGTTCTTCCGCGCGCAGCCACTCGGCGCGGTAAGGCTCTTGCAAGACACGCTGCCCCGTAGCTTCCTGTTCCAATAGTGCCCACACCAGGTCGGAGAGAATTTGTTTCTGACTGAGGTGGTCATGAGTCGTTTCGCGCGGAGCCATGACATAGTACACGGCAATGCCTTTCAACAGGAGTATTTCTGCTTGAGTTTCAGGAGGCACGATTACGTCCGCGTCGTAACGCACCAGGGGACGGTCTCCGTATCGTTGGCGGGTAGCGTCATGACAGGCTAGCGCAAAGCGCCCGATGAGCTGTGACGTCATATCTTTCAGAGTGGCTTGGGAACGGTAATCCGACACTGGCTCGGTGAGCCAGAAAGGCATTTGCCGCAGCCTTTCATGAGCTGCCGCTAAGTCGTCTGCGCTGAACTTGCCCGGACCGAACGACCCCGCGTACCAACGCCTCGTTATGTCAACCACATCAACAAAGGTTTCTTCATTTTCCAAATCACCCAAGTTGGCTGATCCTAGGGCAACAGCATCCTCGACATCATGGACTGAGTAACCAATATCATCAGCGAGGTCCATTACTTGAGCCTCTATACAGCGATGATTATCGGGAGCGCCAAGCCGCAGCCATTGAAAGACCTCCCGGTCTTCGGCATAGACCCCAAACTTGGGGGAATCCGCACCGTGCGGTCCCTCCCCCCGCAGCCAGGGATATTTCGCGATGGCATCGAGAGTGGCACGAGTCAGGTTCAACCCCACCCACTGCCCTTGTGAACCGATAACTTTCGGCTCTAGGCGGGTAACCAAGCGCAACGTCTGAGCATTGCCTTCAAACCCGCCAATATCTTTAGCCAAGTCATTGAGCACCCGTTCTCCGGAATGCCCAAAAGGTGGATGCCCCAAGTCGTGCGCCAGGCAAGCGGCATCGACCACGTCCGGGTCACAGCCCAGTCCCTTACCGAGTTCGCGCCCTACCTGGGCAACTTCTAGGGAATGTGTCAGGCGCGTCCGTGAAAAATCATTGGCAATCGGTCCCAAAACCTGAGTTTTTTCACCCAGGCGGCGCAGCGCCGAGGAATGCAAGATTCGCGCCCGATCACGCTCAAAGTCCGTGCGGTTACCCCGCTTGTGGGTCTCCGTAACAAAACGTTCGTGTACCTCCCGGGGATATGCTCCAATTTCACTCACTTATCAAGCCTAACCGCTGGGTACGGTTCCGCTTCTGATTTGGCGTAAGGGTCATCGAAATCGTCTGCTGCCAGGTGCAGGGCTTTGGTCGCCGCCGCGTCGATTTCGCGGGTGTCGAGCCAGCCTTCGGGTAGTTTGACATGACGCTGAGCGCGCGAACGTCCGTGTTTGCCCTGCGCCGCCTCGGGGTAAGGGGTGTTGGGGTCGAGCGTTTGCAAAAGGTCGTACAGACGTCTCTCCAGGTCATCCAACGTCTCGACGCGAGTGAGTTCCGCGCGAGTATCCCCGCCCAGGTGGAAACCTCGCAGGTACCATCCCACATGTTTACGCATATCCCGCAGCGCCGCTTTTTCATTACCGAAATGTTCCACTAAGCCACAGGCGTGAGCGCGAATGACCTCGACGATTTCCCCCAAAGTCGGACCCGCGGGAATCGGCTGACCCCACAGAGCTGCCGTGATTTCACGAAAAATCCAGGGACGACCTTGCACAGCCCGACCAATCTCGATACCTGCGCACCCCGTTTGCGCAAACATTTCCAGTGCGTCTGAGGCAGAAAACACGTCGCCGTTGCCCAACACCGGAATATCCAGCGTGTTGACCAGCTGACCTATCCGCGACCAATCAGAGTGCCCGGAATAATACTGATTCGTGGTGCGGGCGTGCAACGTGAGCGCGGCTGCTCCCGCGTCCTGTGCTGCCCGTCCCGCGTCCAGCATTGTTTCATGACTTTCGTCAATTCCGACCCGGATTTTTACGGTTACCGGCACCTCGACCTCGCGTCGGGCTGCCTGCGATGACTCCTGCGCCGCCTGAACCACCTGACCGATGAGGTCGCCAAAATACGCGGTCTTCCACGGCAGAGCGGCTCCCCCACCCTTGCGGGTGACCTTGGGGACCGGGCAACCAAAATTCAAATCAATGACATCCACCAGATCCCGGGCAATTAGTTCACGAGCCGCCCAGGCCAAATCAGCTCCCACTACTCCGTAAAGCTGCAGCACTCGAACAGTTTGCCCCGGACCGGATTGCGCCATGACCCACGAGCGAGTCGAGTTCATCATGAGCGCTTTCGCGGTAATCATTTCGTTGACGAACATGCCCTCAACGCTACGAAACGCCCCCGTTTCGCCGTCACGACGAAGCGAGCTATCAGACTCAGACGGCAAACCTTGGCGGGAAAATGCCGCGCATAAATCACGAAACGGTGCATTCGTCACCCCTGCCATTGGCGCTAGCGCAATGGGGGTCACAAACTCCACCCCACCAATTCGCAGGGGCGGATATTTACACTGTGGATACTGTGGAGCCAAAAACGCCTCCGACCGGTATTTCTGTCGTGGAAGAGACTCGCCGCAACACTAGCAAGTCGGCAGACGATCACGCAGATACGCGAGCAGATTATCCCGCCCAATGCGTTCCTGGGTCATGGTGTCTCGTTCACGCACCGTCACGGCTTGGTCCTCCAGAGAATCAAAATCCACCGTGACGCAGTAGGGCGTACCAATTTCGTCTTGGCGACGGTAGCGGCGCCCCACCGCACCCGCATCGTCATATTCCACATTCCAGTGCTTACGCAGCTCAGCAGCGATATTGTGGGCGATTTCGGGCAGTTCGTCCTTACGCGACAGCGGCAGCACCGCCACTTTCACCGGGCTCAAGCGCGGATCGAGACGCAGCACGGTCCGTTTGTCTACCCCACCCTTGGTGTTCGGGGCTTCGTCCTCGGTGTAGGCCTCGATTAGGAAAGCCATCAGGGAGCGGGTCAGACCGGCAGAAGGCTCAATAACGTAGGGAACCCAACGCTTATCGTTGGCCTGGTCATAATAATCAAGTTTCTGACCACTAGCCTTCATATGTACGCCCAGGTCATAGTCAGTACGGTTGGCGATACCCTCCAGCTCACCCCACTTGGAGTTTTCAAAGCCGAAGGCGTACTCGATGTCTACCGTACGCTTGGAATAGTGCGAGAGCTTCTCTTTCGGGTGCTCATACAACCGCAGGTTTTCCGGCTTAATACCCAGGTCGGTGTACCACTCAAAGCGGTGATCAATCCAGTATTGATGCCATTCTTCGTCGGTACCGGGTTCCACAAAGAACTCCAGCTCCATTTGTTCAAACTCACGAGTGCGGAAGATAAAGTTGCCGGGAGTGATTTCATTGCGGAAAGACTTACCAATCTGACCGATACCGAAGGGTGGACGCTTGCGGGCAGTCGTCATCACATTGGCAAAGTTGATAAAGATGCCCTGAGCCGTTTCCGGGCGTAGGAAGTGCAAACCAGATTCGTCGTCCACCGGTCCCAGATAGGTCTTAAGCAGTCCCGAGAACGCCCGAGGCTCCGTCCATTTACCTTTTACGCCACAGTTCGGGCAGGGGACGTCATCCATACTGACATCGTCTGGGTTCTCAACGCCGTGTTTCTCGGCGTACTCTTCTTGCAAGTCGTCCTCACGCAGACGCTTGTGACAGCTGAGACATTCGATGAGGGGATCAGTAAAAGCCTTGAGGTGACCGGAAGCGTCCCACACTTTCGGGGGCAAAATCACCGAGGAGTCCAGACCCACCACATCTTCGCGGGACCGCACCATATAGTTCCACCAGGCCTTTTTGATGTTTTCCTTTAGCTCCACACCAAGGGGACCGTAATCCCACGCCGCGCGCGTCCCGCCATAAATGTCACCACAGGGGTAAACAAAACCGCGGCGTTTCGCCAAAGATATTACTGAATCCATCGTTGATGCCACTTGTGCTCCTTATTGGTGTTGCTTTTCGTAATCCCACGTTTTCTCATGTTTTCAGCGGGAGGGTACGCGCCCATTTTAGCCGGCAAATCTCCGGGAACGAATTCGGTATCTCCGCCGGACCTCCCGGTATCAAAAATAAGGGAGCAGTTTGGGTTAAATAACGAAAAACACTCGGGAAAACCGCTGCACAAATAACAGGTTCCACACTATAATTGCATTTGCCAAGTAAACACAAAACACACGACGAGGTGGGTTTATGAATCAAACTGCTATGGCTGCCGTCAATCTTAGGGCAGTTTTGCGTACACTCGAGAAGCTCCCAGAGCTCGATCCCAAGTCGAAACAGCTCTTGGAACATGTCCCGCTGACCTTACAATTCAAGGCAGCGAACGTCGGTTCAGTCCGGCTCAAACTGGGCGACGGCAAAATTGAGTTCTTCCCCGGTGGCGGACCGGCTGATATCAGCTTGGGTTTCCCCGTGCCGAGCATGGTCAACAAAATGTTCGACGGCAAAGGGATTCCGGTACCACTCAAGGGCTTCACCAAACTGAAGTACCTAACAGGTACGTTCACCGAGATTACGGACCGGCTTTCCTATTACTTGCGGCCGACCCCCCAACTGCTGCAGGACCCCGAGTTCGCCAGAATCAACTCCCTGCTGACCCTGCACGTCGCGGTCTATGCGATGGCGGAGATTGCCAACCAGGACCCCAAGGGTATCCAGGTCGCCAAAGGAATGCGCGACGGCACCATCGGACTAAAGATTGCCAACGGTCCCGCTTTGACCATGGTTATCAATGACCATCACGCGCGCATCGTCGACGGCGATGCGCCCAAGGCCGCAGGCCCCAACGGACGTCACGCCTTTATGGTCTTTTCTGATTTGGATACCACCGGTCAGGTCCTGCGCGGCGAGCTCGCGTCCTATCCCGCTATCGGTCGTGAGCTGATTAAGTTGGGCGGATATGTTCCCCTGTTGGACAACATGAACAAGATCCTCGGCATGGTGCCGTTCTACTTGAGCTAGAAAACGCGCGTGAGGAAGGACTATACAAAATGATGAAAACTTACGAACACACCAAGAGCCACGAATGGTACGAGCGCGCAGTTGAGGTCATTCCCGGTGGCGTCTACGGGCACTTGGGACCGGCGGAAGGCTGTTTCATGCCTATCAGCGCTTACCCCCTATTCGCCTCGAAAGCACAAGGTGCCTACTTCTGGGATGTGGACGGCAACAAATACGTTGACCTGATGTGCGCTTACGGTCCGATGGTTCTGGGCTACAACGACCCCGACGTGGACAAGGCCGCTGCGGAACAGGCAAAGATTCTAAACTGTGCAGTGCAGCCCGGCACTCTCATGGTCGATCTGGCAGAACTGATGGTGGACACAGTAGATATGGCAGACTGGGCGTTCTTTGCCAAGAACGGTGGAGACGCCACAAACTACGCCCTGATGGTGGCGCGCGCCGCCACCGGACGGGATAAGTTCATCGCTGTCAATGGCGGCTACCACGGCGTGATTGGATGGACCCAAGGCTGGGGCGCCCCCGGCGTAGGCAAGAAAGAAGTCGAGGACAAACTGCTGGTGGATTGGGGCGACACCGCCGCGGTGGAACGTCTCGCGGCTGAATACAAGGGCGAGATTGCCGCCTTTATCGCCACCCCGTACCACCATCCGGTCTTTGAGGACAGCATCTTGCCACCGGCTGGCTACTGGAACAAGATTCGTTCTATCTGCGATCGCGAAGGCATCGTGCTCATCGTTGACGATGTGCGCTGCGGGTGGCGCCTGGATATGAAGGGTTCCGACTACCACTACGGTTTCAAAGCCGATTTGGAGTGCTTCTGCAAGGCTATCGCCAACGGACACAATATCTCGGCAGTGACCGGTATCGAGTCCCTCAAGGACGCTGCCGCCTCCGTGATGTGTACCGGTTCATACTGGATGAGTGCCCCGCCGATGGCAGCGGCTATCGCCTGTATCACCAAGATGCGTGAAATCGATGCGCCAAAGATTTGCCACGACCACGGCGTGAAAATCATTGAGCGCCTGACCGAGATTGCCAAGCATCACGGCTTTGATTACCGCTTCAGTGGCGAACCTGCCCTGTTCTTCCACCAAATCAGAGGTCTCGAAGACAAAGCAGACCCCAACCTGCTGCTGCACCAGGCCTTCGTGGGTGAATGCGTGAAGCGTGGCGTGTTCATGACGAACCACCACAACCACTTCACGAACACGGCTCTCACCGACAAGGACATCGACTTCATCGCAGACGTGGCTGACGAAGCGATGGGCGTAGTGAAAAACAAGTCACGTGAGATTCTGGCTCAAGCCTAAGCAAAGGAGGAAAGATGGCTTTATCGGCTAAAGAACACAAGGAACTCGAAGAAACCGCTAATCGGCTGCGTCTGCTCACCCTCGATACGGTGAATTGGGCAGGTGGCGGTCACATTGGCGGTGCCATGAGCTCCATGGATGTACTGACGGTTCTGTATCATCACGAGATGAACTTCAGCGCCGACAAGATGGACGACCCTGATCGCGACCGTTTCGTGCTCTCCAAGGGGCACATCGGTGTGGGGATGGGACCGGTCCTCGCCGACTTGGGGTGTTTCCCCAAGGATTGGCTGCCGACCTATTCGCATATCCTCTCGCACCTGGGCATTCACTTGGATGCGGGCAAGGTTCCCGGTCTGGAAGTTTCTACAGGTTCGCTGGGTCACGGTCTGTCTCTGGCTGTGGGCATGGCACTCGGGGCACGTCAGCTTGGCAAAGAATGGCGTACTTATTGCCTGATGGGAGACGGTGAATGCAACGAGGGCTCCATCTGGGAGGCCGCTATGAGCGCCGGTCAGTTTAAGGTAGACAACCTGGTAGGCATCGTAGATGTCAACCACGCCATGATTGACGGCATGACTGCCGATGTCATGGGTCTGGAGCCTTTCGCGGACAAATGGCGCGCTTTCAACTGGGAAGTCATTGAGGTCAAAGGTAACTCGATACCCGATTTGGTCGACGCTTTTGATCGGGCGCGCACTATCAAGGGTAAGCCCACCATGCTGCTGATGGACACGGTGAAGGGCGAAGGCATCGACTACATGGAAGGCGACTACACCTGGCACTACGGCGCTGTTGATGACGAAAAGTATGCCAAGGCGGTCGAATCTCTCAAGCGACACCTGCAGAAACGACTCGAGCTAGTGAAGGGAGCCTAAACATGGCTGGAGGATTAACTTACACTTCGATTGACGCGGTTAATCTGACCACCGCGGAGGTATACGGTCAGACTTTGGTGCAACTGGGCAAAGAAGACTCCACCATCGTGGGGCTTTCGGCAGACTTGGCAAAATCCACCAAGATTTCCGTGTTTGCCAAAGAGTTCCCCGAGCGTTTCTATAACGTAGGTATCGCGGAACAAAATATGTTCGGTATCGCTGCAGGGTTAGCAAAAGCGGGGCTGCTACCGTTCGTGTCTACGTTCGGGGCGTTCGCAGCCCTGCGCGCTTGCGAACAAATCCGCACCGACATCTGCTACCAGAATCTCAATGTAAAGATTATTGGTACGCACTCAGGATTGTCTTTCGGGGCTGCCGGTACGACCCACCATGTCACCGAAGACATCGCTATTCTGCGTAGTTTCGCGAACCTGGTGGTCATGTGTCCGGCTGATGGTCTGGAGGCTGCGTACTGCGTACAGGCTGCTTATGAGCACCAGGGTCCGGTCTATATCCGTCTGAACCGCGGATTTGACCAGATTGTCTACCGTGACGAGATTCCTACTTTCGAGTTTGGCAAGGCAAATACTTTGCGAGAAGGCACGGACCTCACGTTTATCGCGACCGGATCTGGCGTGTGGCGCGCCCTGCAAGCTGCTGACATCCTCGCCAAGGAGGACGGTCTGAGCGTGCGCGTGCTGGACATTCACACCCTGAAGCCGATTGATGAAGATGCCATCGCCAAGGCGATTACCGAAACTCGGCGTATCATCACCGTTGAGGATCACAACATCATCAACGGTCTGGGAACCGCGGTCGCTGATGTTGGCGCTACCACCCGCAAGGGCTTCGTGTTAAAGAAGCTCGGTATCCCTGACGAATTCTCGGTCATCGGTCAGCCTGAGGACCTGTACTCTCATTACGGCTGGGACGAAAACGGTTGTGTGGCCGCCGCTCGTGAAGTCATGCACATGGACTTCGAGGAGGACGACGACTGGGAAGACGAGTTCTAAGGTAGAGCGCCATGACTAAAGAAACGAAACAAAGCTCCGCCCCGCCTCAGGCAACTCAGACCGACAAGGCATGCGGAGAATCTTGTGAAAAGAAAACGAAAGCCAAGCCGTTCCCGATGGGCCCCAATCCCAGCATTGACGACGAAGTTCGGTACGCCAACGTGGTGTTTCTCAACGCGGTCATTCCGCTGTTGAAACCAATTGTCGCCGAAAAGCCGGAGTTGGCGGCAGCCTTTAAAGGCAAGGAAGGCGTGGTCCAGATTTCTTGTCTGACCCCGGCAGGCACGTCGATAGACGGACGTCCGGAACGTTACGCCACACACCTGATTATTCACGGTGCGAGCATTACGCCGAAGCTGGGCGCACACCCGCTGCCGAACGTGGAAATCGAGTTCCCTTCCCCCGAGAAGCTCAACGACTTCTTTAAAGGCAAGGTGAACCTGCCCAAGATTCGCGGGGGGCTGAGCAATCCAGGACTTTTGGTCGCTACCGTGAAGGCTCTGTTGGCGATGTCCAGTCTGCTGGGCGCAACGGCGGCACCCAAGATTGAGGATGACCGGAAACTGCTGACGAAGTGCATGTTCTACCTGCTGACCACCGGCATGAGCCAGCTGAATAAGGCGGGGCATCCCGGTGTGCATGCGTGGACGGATCCTTCGCCGGATCGCGTTTACGCCTATGTCGTGGATGGACATCCCGAACTGGGTGCATACATCCGCATCAAAGCCGGGAAGTCAAAGGCATTTCGCGGGGAATACACGCGCAGCGCCGCGTTCTTTACGATGCGCTTCGACTCGGTAACCTCCGCATTAGGGACCTTACTGCAGACAGATGACCTTCTGGATGCCCAGGCATCGGGTCGCATGTCGATGGAAGGTTCGCCCGAATACGGTGCCGAACTCGGCGCGCTGATGATGGCGGTGGGTGACTATGCGAAGTAAAGCAGCCAAAACAGTCAGTTGCAAGCGACGTTTTATGAAGACAACCTGCCGGAAAGCGACCAAACTCGGCGCGTTGGTGCTGCTGGGTTACGGCGTAAAGCTGGCTGTGGACAACGCACTAGAGCTGAAAAAGCTGGGCAAGGAAGAATTCCTGGAACGCAAGCAGCGGGAATGTCGCAACAAAATGAACAGCATCGGTATCAACTGGGGTCTTGGTCATGTTGGCGTTACCGTGGCGAACTTCGAGCGCGCCGTCCAATGGTATGACCGGGTGTTCGGGCTGAAACTGATGAACTATCTGGAAATCACTGGCGATGATTTGAAGCCTGTCGAGCGGTTGTATCACGTGGAGGGCATTAAGCGAGTTCGCCTGGGCTTCATGTGTTCCCGTTCCGGCAACATCCTGGAATTGTTCGAGTTCGATCCGCCCGTGGTGACGGACGAACGCGAGACTTGGAATCGACCCGGATACTCCCACATCGCCTTCCATGTCTCCAACGTGCCCGGTTGGGTGAACCGCCTGCGTCGGGAAGGCGCGGAGTTCATGAATGAACCGGTGCATTCTTCCGGTGCTGATTGGGCATTCTTCCGCGACCCGGACGGGAACCTCGTCGAGCTCATCGATCTCCACGCGGCTCGTCTCGGTTTGGGGCGCCTCGGCGTGCTCATTGGTACCGTGATGAAGCACACCGCACTCAAGGGGTTCTACCGCAAGGTTTGAACGCCGCGCTCTGTGACTAAAATTCAACCGTGTGGGCTGGGGTTTTCCTTAGCCCACACGGTTTTTATCTGACAAAGGCACGGGTTTGAGGCTCGGTCGCGACAATGGTTCCCGAAAAACTTCTCCCATATATCATCGAGAAGACCAATGTCACCTACCCTGCCCTGCTGAAGTGGGTGAAAACTCGCCTTCAGATGGTTTCGGGTCCACGGGGTGGCCAGGGTAATACACGATTTACGCGAGCTGCGTATCTGGCGTACTGAGCACCAAACTTTTGCTGCAACCAGCGTTCTTCGGTGCGTTTCAATAAAATACTCAATGCGAGCCAATAAACGAACGGCAAGGCCATCAAACACCAGTTTGTTTGTGAGATCAGAATACCGGTGTTGAGCAGGAAGAAAGCTGTGTAGACAGGATGTCGCACCCACGCGTAAATTCCAGTGGTCATCAATTGACCGGTTTTGACGCTTTCTACCATGCGCGAGCCGAACACCGCTAAGCACCACACGATTACAGACTCCACCATCAGGACAATGGCTATCAGAATCAAAAGTATTCGAATCCATAAGTTATCAATCGTCCCAATCCTCAGCCATCCCAGATATCTGAAAATGGTTGCGGAGACCGTGACGATGAAAATACCAGAAACGTAGAATGGTCCTACCCCAAGCACGGGCAGGTGGAGAGGGATGCCTTACTCACGAATCTATTTTTGCATACCTCAGCCCGACAAATGAACTTGTAACAGCAGGTCAGAAACCAGGCAGACAAATAAAAACCCCGCTACTCACACCAATCCCCCAACAAAACCCGGTAAAATAAAGCTGCAAAAATTTACAGTTTAAAACCAAATATAATCAACTGCTGTCAACAACTTTATATAAGCAGTAAGAATACCGACTAGATCCAGCCCTGGGAGAATCTTATGAACTATTTGCGCAGCGAGTATCCTCGCCCCCAATTCGAGAGAGAAAATTGGCAGAATCTAAATGGGACATGGGATTTCCGCTTTGACGATGACGATAAGGGTCTGCGGGAGCGTTGGTATATGCCAGACTCTCCTTTCCCTATGCAGATTAATGTTCCCTTTGTGTATGAGTGCGAGCTGAGTGGTATTAATACTCGGGAGCAACATGACATTATCTGGTACAAACGCAACTTTGATGCTCCGAGTTTAACCCCACAACAGCATTTATTACTGCATTTTGGGGCAGTTGATTATCAAACACAAGTTTTTTTAAACGGGCAAATGGTAAAAGAGCACACCGGCGGTGAAACTCCGTTTTCCGTCGACATTACACCTTTCCTTACCGAAGGAACCACTCAAAACCTTTGTTTACGCGTTTATGACCCGCTGACTAACCAAGAAATACCGCGCGGGAAACAGTTCTGGAAATCCACACCCAAAGGAATCTGGTACACGCGGAGCAGTGGAATCTGGCAAACAGTTTGGACGGAAGTCGTCAACGAACAACGCATTGAGTCTTTAGCCATTAAGCCAGACCTGGACAGCGGATCTGTTGAGTTCACAGTGCATACGAAAACCAGCTCCTCAAATACCTGGCTAAAGGTACAGATTCATTACCAAGATAAATTATTCGTCGAGACACAAATCAAATGCGTCGGTCCCACGCTGAAGTTTTCTGTGGATATTTTCGGGTCAGATATTTTTCGTACCGGATTTCATGGTGCCGATGAATACATATGGAGCCCCGAATACCCCAATCTATTTACAGTAGAGCTAACCTTATCGGATATTAATTCAAATCTCGAGCTAGATTCCGTCAGCAGCTATTTTGGAATGAGAAAAATCCATACCGAGAATGGAATTATTTATTTAAATAATAAGCCCTACTATCAAAAGCTAGTTCTTGACCAAGGCTATTGGCCACGAAGCCTGCTCACCGCCCCTACCGATGATGACTACCGACTGGATATTTCGCTTGCGAAAGAGATGGGATTCAACGGTTGCCGCAAGCATCAAAAACTTGAAGATCCCCGTTTTCTCTATTGGGCAGACCAACTTGGGTTTCTAGTCTGGGAAGAATGTTCTTCTACCCCGCTATTCACCACAGAGTCACAAATAGCTATTTTTGATTCTTGGAAAGCTGTTTATCAACGCGACCGTAATCATCCGTGTATCGTGGCATGGGTGCCTTTGAATGAAAGCTGGGGAGTCCCACAAATTCATTCGAATCAGCGACAGCAACATTGGGCACAAGCCCTGTACCACCTCTTGCGGTCACTAGACGACACTCGTCTGGTAAGTTCCAACGATGGCTGGGATCAAACAATCACCGATATCTGCGCCATCCACAATTACAAGCTGGGTAAGGATGCAGACGATTCCGAATTCACCCAGTTTTGTGAAACTTTAACTTCCAAGGAAGCGTTAGTGTCCCAATTTGTCAGCGGTCATCCCGTGTATGCTGCGGGGTTTGGCTACCGCGGAGAGCCCATCTTGATTACTGAATGCGGAGGTATCGGATTTGCCAACAATCAGAATTCAGATTGGAGTTACCTCGGTGTATCTTCAGCGGCAGAATTTTTAGCCACTTATCGTCGCCTAATTTCAACCTTACGTTCTTCGCAATACGTGCAAGGATTCTGTTACACCCAGCTCACGGATGTCGAGCAAGAGGTCAACGGACTGCTGACCTACGAACGAACACCTAAATTCGATTTAAAGGAACTCCGACAGATTAACGCGATTAACGATTTACCTAGCCAGAATTTAACCTAGCTCGCGCAACCTTAGCGTCTCAATGATTACCAACCAAACTGCGAAACCCTACAAAACCTAACAGATTATGAGCAAATTGAGTCGGTCAGGCAGCAGGTAAGAGTCGGGCGCCCCTACCGCAACAGCGATAAGGGCGCCCGAAAATGAAACCTTCCTTTTACATCACCTAACGCTTCCCCCGATTTGCGCTCATCAACGCATTAACCCGTCGGTTCGCTTCTGTCAGGCTTGATGGTTCACTTTCAAAAGACATCACGCTGGCCATTGCCGGTTTCATGAGGGCATCGACCTGCGCCCAACGATCAACCACCAGCGAGGGGACGGTAGTTTTGTCTTCCAGATGAACTGAGAAGGCGCGAGCGTCATATCCCATATCTTCGAAAGTTTTAATCGCCTTATCGGTCGACGTAGTAATGGCGGGGAATACGGTACCCTGCTCAGCAATCACATCCTGGCATTTTGCTGACCCCAGATATTTAACCCAGCGCCAAGATTCTTGAGGATGCTTAGTTCCCACCCAAATTGAATCTGCCAGACCATTAGTAACTGAAGCGCGATGTCCATCAGGTCCAATCGGGGTCGGAGCGACTTGAATCGGTAAATCAGTTGCGTTATCAATGGTAGAAATATTCCAGGAACCTTCTAACAAGGTCGCGTACGATCCCGACCCCAATGACTCTACCGTCCCCACTCCTGAAGTAGCAACTGACAACGGCGGCATATAGCCTTTCTTGATTAAGGAAATCCACCATCCGATAGTTTCTTGGAATTTCGGATCATCGTAGTTAAAGTGCATTCCCCAAGGGTTTTTCTCGGTCCATCTCCATTCTCCATTGGACAGGGCATAAGGTGACCATTGAATCTGACCGAGACCGCCACCAGTGTCGTTGTAACCGGTTCCATAAACTTTCACATGTTTCTTATCAAAGCCAGGTTCATCGCCGTGAACACCATTCACGTCAACGGTCAGACGAGCCAAAAACTTCTCAAAACTGCCTCCGTCCTGAGGATTCCACTCGAGTTTCCATAAATCGTCTTTGGTGTAACCAGCTGCCTTAACCATGTCTTCGTTGTAGAAAATAGCCTCGGTGTCCCAGTCTTTGGGAAGACCATATCGGTGTTTTCCATCTGCTGATTTCCACTGATCGGCCAGACCTGCCGCATAATGACTCAAGTCGTAGTTATCTCGCTTAACATAAGGGTCGATATCTAGAAGCTGCCCCAAAGCAGAGTACTTACCGAACTGAGAAGTATGGTCAGTAAATACATCGGGCGCATTTTCAGCCACCATCGAGGCAGTAATTTGCGTCCAATAATCGTCCCATCCGAACTGTTCAATTTGGATATGCACATCGGGATTTTCTCTTTCAAAATCCGCCGCGCATTGCCGGTATCCGGGAAGTTGCCCGGAATCCCACAGCCAATACCGCAGGGTGGTTTGCCCTGGTTTACCGCTGACTTGAGAGCTACACGAAGTTAATCCGACCGTTAAGATGCCAGCCAGTACAGCGGCAAGAGCTGCGACCATAAACCGTCGCCCGGATACAGCAATCACAGAATTTTTCATGTCGAGCCTCACTTAATTCCTGAGAATCCAACAGAGTTCACGATCCGCTTTCCGAGGATGGTGAACAAAATGATAATGGGAAGTGCGGACACTAGAGCCGCCGCCATCAGTGCGGTCCAGTCTGGTGAACCTTGAGGCTTTTGCGACCGGAAAATTCCCAGGGCAACCGTCAATACCCGGACCCGATCAGATTGTCCCACTAGCAGAGGCCACATGTAATCGTTCCAAGCATTGATAAAGGTAAGAACCGCTAGAGTGATAATCGGGGCAGAAGTCATAGGGCAGATAACCCGGAAGAACACCTTGAAGGGACCTGCCCCATCAATCATGGCAGCCTCGTCAATCTCTCGCGGGATTCCCAGGAAAAATTGCCGGAGGAAGAATATAGAGAAAGGGGTCATAAAGAAAGTGGGAAGCACAATGCCGGCAAAAGTATTTAGCAGTCCCAGCTGTTTAATCAAGACAAAGTTCGGGATAGCAGTAAAAATTGCCGGAACCATCAACGCTGATAGGAAAATCGCGAATACTACTTCCCGACCTCTCCACCTTAATCGTGAAAAAGCATAGGCCGCCATAGCTGAGAACAAGGTTTGTCCCACCATTACTGTAGAGGCCACTATGCAAGAGTTACGCAGATATAACCAGAAGTTTATAGAGGCACCAGCTCCCCCCTGGGTCAGAGATTCTTCCGGAGTGGTCATACCGAATACTCGCCGATAGGCATCAAAAGTCGGATTCTTTGGCCAGATAGTTCCAGGATGTGCCAACAGCTCAGTGTTGGTCATGAGAGAAGATCGCAACATCCAAAGGAAGGGGAACACCGTAATAATCAACAGAATAATCAAGCAGCCCCAGGCGCAATAAAATCCCAGCCCATGATGTTTCTTTGAGCCAATTTTTCCGGTGTGCCCCATATGGGGGTGTTTATCCGTTTGTTTGGTAGCAGTTTTCAAAGTTGTGGTAGTCATTTTTAGTTCCTCACAGTTCATCTGATTCGCCGGCACGCATCAGCCGCAGCTGAATGAGTGAGATTCCAAATAACAGAACGAACAGCACCATGGCAATAGCAGAGGCGTATCCAAAGTCAAGTTGCCCAAATGCCAAATCCCAAATGTAGTAATAAATGACGCGAGTAGCATTAATCGGACCACCTTTGGTGGTAATCGCAACAGTATCGAAGATTTGGAATGATCCGGTGATGGTAACGACCATGACCATTGCTAGCACCGGTCGCAATAGAGGCAAAGTGATGGAGAAGAATTTGCGTATCTCTCCAGCTCCATCAATATCAGCAGCCTCCCACACCGTTCGATTGATGGTTTGCAAACCCGCAAAAATCAGCAGTGCCGTGTAACCCATGTGGCGCCACACGTTCACAAAAGCAACCGTGGGAATCGCCCAGGCAGATTCTCCAAAGAAAGCCACTCGGTCGAGACCAATCCAGTTAAGCATTTCATTGACAATACCGATTTGGTAGTCCATCATGAAGTACCAAACCAAAGCTACCACTACGTTCGCTATGAAATAGGGAAGCAAAGCCATCCCTCGAATTAGCGTTGAATTTGTCAATCTCTGTAGCAACACTGCCAGCCCAATAGCAATAATGGTTTGGAAACCGATGTTTAGCACCACATAGTAAACCGTCACTTTTACGGCATTCCAAAACAGAGGATCAAAAATCAGACGCTGATAGTTTGCCAGCCCTGTCCACCTGGCCGGGGTTAGCACCGCATAGTCCGTGAATGAAAAATAGAATCCACGCACTGCGGGTAAAAGGTAAAAGAAAAATAAACCAATTCCGGCAGGAATCAGAAATATCAACGCGTATCGCGCTTGACGTGAAATAATCACGGGACGTTGTTTCCTCGTCGAAACAACATCTGAGGATGTTTCCATCCTGGTCTCCTTTCTTAACATGAAAAAATTGGATAAAAAATGGATTATCTAGCAGATACTTCTAATAACACTGTTTGCAGGGGATTTAAATCCGGGAAACGAATTCCAGAGTGTTCAAGGACACTCCCCGGCAGCTCTAAGCCTGTTCCCCACCAAGGGACGGAACCCTGTCCGTTACCGATTTCTGATTCGACACCTTGTGGGAGCATTTCACGTACTCGATAAGTAGTTGTGGCTTCCAGACCCGGCAGGCATAGTGCCGGCGAAGGGCGTTGGGGAGAGCTATGTAAACGGGTCACCGCATAGACTGCACGCGTTTGATCAACGGATACTACCCCATGCACCCAATATCCCCGGTCAGGGTGATCTAGATGAACGACTCGTCCGGAGTGCAACATTGGGCGCAGCTCCTTGTGAAGCGCTACCCAGCTGGCGAGTTCTTTAAGCTCTGACGCACTAGCCGTTGTCAAGTCCCATTCAATTCCCATGTGAGAGAACAATGCGTTAGATGCGCGCAACGACAAATTTAAGGTTCGACCGGTCTGGTGCGACACGGGGGAAGCCACGTGGGAGCCAATTAGCTCTGGGGGAAGCAGCAAACAGGTACCCGCTTCTATCTGCTTACGCTCAATCGGATCTGTACAGTCAGATCCCCAAATTCGCACCGCATATTCCATTATCCCTAAATCGATGCGTCCTCCCCCTCCTGCACAAGACTCAATTTCGAGATGCGGATGGGCTTCTTTAATATCTCGCAGTAAGCGATAGGTCGCTAGTGTTTGCTGATGGTACACCGGACAACCGGTAGTGGGAGAAACCGCTTCGTAGAGGTCACGATTGAAGTCCCACTTAATATATTCAATCTGCGTTGAATCCAATACTTCCAGCATTTGCCCCTTAACATGCTCAAAGGCTTTGGGATTGGTCAGGTCCATGACCTGCTGATAGCGCGCTTCTTGCGGACGGTGGGTACGTGGAGAAAGCATCCAATCTGGATGTTCGCGCGCCACTTGGGAGTTAGGATTCACCATTTCGGGTTCAAACCACAAGCCGAATTGCATCCCTTTACTGTGGACCGCGTCAGCCAGCGGAGAAAGACCGTCAGGCCACACTTCTGCGGACACAGTCCAATCCCCCAAACTTGAGGTATCGTCACGGCGTCCCGAGAACCATCCGTCATCGAGTACAAAACGTTCTGCCCCGGCTTCGGCTGCCAAATCTACCAATTTCAGCAAACGCGGCAAGGACTGGTCAAAGTAGACCGCTTCCCAAGCGTTGAGAGTAACGGGGCGTTCGGTAGCAGGATGGGCAGTCCGACTGCGAACAAAACTATGCATCCGAGCTGCTGCCTCATCGAGACCGTGTCCCCAGGTTCCCACAATCCAGGGTGAGCAGTACTCTTCACCACGTTTGAGTACCACCTCGCCAGGGAACAGCAATTCTCCCGCCAATATGCCCTGATAACCCTGCGTGTCTTTTTCTGCGATAGTGCGAGTATTGCCCGACCACGCCACATGCACATAGTGAACGAGTCCGTCCTGCCAAGAGGTATTCGGCTGGCAGGTGCCATGAATGCTGGAAATAGTATGTCCGCGAGCAACATTAATTTCTCGCTGGTGGGAGCCAATAGTGAACTCATGCTTTTGAATATCACGTTCTCGCAGATGGTGCCCCGTTTGGTCCAATACATAGGTTTCACTTGCCGGAGTGGGCAGCCCCAGCAGTAGCGATTGAACCTCGTAGCCGTCAGCTCCGGTATTAATCACTTTCGCTTGCCCGCGGATGACCCCAGAGGGGGTGACTTCTACCGCAATGGTTAAATTAATATCGGCTTCTTCGTCATGGAGAGTTACCGTTACTTCCGAGGGCGCTCCATTGGTTCCCTGACCATCGGTTTGGACATCAATCGGAATGAAAGCAGAAAAGAGTGCCCCTGACTGCCGAGATCCAATCAGACCAGGAGTTCCAATCCACCCCTCACTTTGTTGCGGAACTAAAGAAAAGAGCGGCGGAATATCTGAAGTCCCCGAGACCACCGCAGAATACTGCGACTTTGAGATTTCTTCACACTGCGCCGAACTGAGATACCCGAGATCGGTTCCCCAATAAATAACCTGAGGAACTCCCCGTTCTGTAATGCGTAAACAGAGCGATGTTCCCCCATTGCGTAAATGAATTAAACGTGAAAAATTCGCCATTGAACCCTCCCAGGATTTTTAGCCGCCGCCACCTCGCGCCGACATATTTTCACTACTAAAGATAGTAGCGCATATGTAAACTGGGAACAAGGAGTTTTGAAGCACTTTCCACATATTTTGTTCCGGTTCAGTGTAAAGACCGCTGCTACCCAGAGGGAAAGGGAAACTATGACGCGACTTTTTGACGACTCGTCACTAGCTACTGCTGCCCACATTCTGGCGCACGGTCCCCTTTCTCGTGCCGACACCGCCCGAGACCTAGAACTATCTCCCGCTACGCTGACGCGTTTAGTACGTCCGTTGATGAAGAGCGGGATGATTACCGAAGTGCGTTCTGGAGTCTCAAAAACCGGCATGGGGCGCCCCACCCAACTATTAGCGGTGCCCCCAGATCAACATGCTTTCATCGGGGTTAATCTGACGGGAACGATGATTCATTGTGTGCGTACGGACGCCAACGCACGGATTTTGTCGCGGGAAGCAGTGCCGGTAGAAAGCCACGCCCCCGAAGATTGCTTACACCAGCTCTGCGCTGTCATTCGTAGACAAATCGGAAATCAAGATGATTCCCAGTTGGAGGGAATTGGGATTTCCTTAGGGGGAAAAATAGATTCCTCTAGGATTAAAGAAAATCGGTTTTTAGGCTGGCAAAACGTTGATTTACATAGCATAACCCACGAAATAAATTCATCGTCACACCCGGATATTGAGTTCGTTAACGATGTCACCGGCTTGACCATGTTAGAGCAATGGTTCGGACTCGGTCGCAAATGTGAAGACTTTGTGGTTGCCACTATTGGGGCTGGCATCGGGAACGGCATGGTACACAATTTAAGAGCGGTGCGTTCTCCTCTCAGCGGACTGGGAACCACTTCTCACATCCCTTTGGCAGGAGCTCACGGGGTCTGCCAATACGGGCACGTGGGTTGTGCTAATGGCGCTTTAACTTTGCCAGCAGTTTTATCGCGCGCACAGACCGGTAGAGCAATCACCAACAGCGATTCTGCCCCCACTTCCGCTGAAGAACTCATCAATCTGGCAGATTATGGCGATAAATCATGCCGCCGCGCAATTATAGAATTCACTGAGAATCTAGCTATTTATGTGCAAACGGTAGCCTCAGCGGCGTTAGTACTTGACGTAGTTTTAGACGGAGAGGGCGTGTGCCTCCTGGAATCACGATGGGCTGATAACTTTGACAAACATTTGAAATCATATGGTCGCCCTAACGATCCCCGGATCAGAGTTCATCGGCGCTCAGGTAGCTTCGACCGCTGGGCACAGGGTGCCGCAGTAGCGGCGATTGTAAAATGGCTAATCCGCACGACCGGCAGCACGAAATGGTGATACACGCAGAGCAACCCCGCTTCTGGGCACAATGATTCCGTCCAATTGCAGCTAGCACCCATCGTTGGTTTCGGTAAGTGAAGTGTGCTGATTTTTCTCCCGCGTATGTGAGCTGTAAGAGTGACGGTTCTGACGGAAATTTTAATCATGCATCGAAATCAGACTCTTAACCTGACAGAGATGACCAAATTCCGGACGCCATCAGCAGGAATCACCTGCGCGACTCACGGACAGGTCACGGATGACCTGGAGTCGACGAAATACATTTCGTCATCTCTGTGACCTTCGGAGCCTAGTCTGCACACGATAGAAACTGTGGCTAATACCGTGCCAGCGCAAATTGCAAAGAACTTTACAGCACGTAAAAGCGATCAAACAGGGTTTGGAGCTTTTCCACGACTCGTTGGCGCAGACTGGCGCGGTCTTCAGCAGCAGCGCCGAACAGAGGCACGTTAGGCAACATTGGGATTATCCCCGCGAGTGCGGAGACCACCAGACAAACCAGTGGGAGCAATCCGAACCCCTAGGCTCATCCCCGCGAGTGCGGGGACCACTGAGAATTATCCCTGTTCAAGACGCGACCCTCAGTCTCATCCCCGCGAGTGCGGGGACCACTCTTGAATATACATTCGCACGGTGTCTTGCTCGGGCTCATCCCCGCGAGTGCGGGGACCACACACCCACGCTTTCCAGTTCGTCGAGAACCGCAGGCTCATCCCCGCGAGTGCGGGGACCACCACACGGTGGTTTTGCAATAACCGCGCTTGCCCGGCTCATCCCCGCGAGTGCGGGGACCACTACGGAAAAAGTGGCGTTCCGTTCTGTGCAATGGGGCTCATCCCCGCGAGTGCGGGGACCACCGCTTCAACAAAATCTTTTGCATCGATAAGCGCGGCTCATCCCCGCGAGTGCGGGGACCACACCGCGCCCTTGCGTAGCGCTATAACCCGTTTGGGCTCATCCCCGCGAGTGCGGGGACCACGCCCTCTGGTGGTGGATAAACTTCCCCGCTTACGGCTCATCCCCGCGAGTGCGGGGACCACCAGACCCACGAATCAAAGCCTGCTCAAAATAGGGGCTCATCCCCGCGAGTGCGGGGACCACTCGATTCTATTTTGAGACTCTGGAGAAGTGGGGGGCTCATCCCCGCGAGTGCGGGGACCACCCTGGCGATGTCGAACGCGACCTGGGCTTCGGGGGCTCATCCCCGCGAGTGCGGGGACCACTCCAGCTGCAGCTGGTTACCGCCGGCGGCGATAGGCTCATCCCCGCGAGTGCGGGGACCACTAGGTTTTCCTGTATTCGTGGTAGGCGTTGGGGGGCTCATCCCCGCGAGTGCGGGGACCACTAGATTGCCCCGTCGGGCTCTCGCATTAACATGGGCTCATCCCCGCGAGTGCGGGGACCACGATAAGCGACTGAGCAAACGTTTTCAACGCACGGGCTCATCCCCGCGAGTGCGGGGACCACGATGTGGAACAGGCTGAGAATCTGATTTGGATGGGCTCATCCCCGCGAGTGCGGGGACCACTCCGCGTTAAACAAATCTTCCCATGTGCAAATAGGCTCATCCCCGCGAGTGCGGGGACCACGGTCTGATGATGAGGTGAAAGTCCCTGTCCGGGGGCTCATCCCCGCGAGTGCGGGGACCACCACCCCGCGACGCTATGGCTAAAGCCGGTGAGCGGCTCATCCCCGCGAGTGCGGGGACCACTGGGCAATACCAGCACCAAAACAGCCACCGTTGGGCTCATCCCCGCGAGTGCGGGGACCACTAACTTTGCACGTCAGCAGCGCTTTAGGCAATCGGCTCATCCCCGCGAGTGCGGGGACCACGAAACCACCGAATACGAATTCGTACTGCGACGCCGGCTCATCCCCGCGAGTGCGGGGACCACTCTGGCTTCGATTAGTTGTCGGTTGCGGGCGTGGGCTCATCCCCGCGAGTGCGGGGACCACACCCGGTTGGCAATTCTTCACCAAACGGAGACGGGCTCATCCCCGCGAGTGCGGGGACCACCTAGGTATCAGCCTCACCGAGGCTGTAGAGGTAGGCTCATCCCCGCGAGTGCGGGGACCACAAGAACATGGCGCATTATCTGCACGTGTCCAGGGGCTCATCCCCGCGAGTGCGGGGACCACCAAGGCGTTTCTTCCATTTCTCAGCCAAGAACAGGCTCATCCCCGCGAGTGCGGGGACCACTTGAGCTTTTAGAGAACCAGGTACGGGCTGCTAGGCTCATCCCCGCGAGTGCGGGGACCACCGCGGTCGCAGCCTGGGTTGAATCCCTGCCGTGGGCTCATCCCCGCGAGTGCGGGGACCACGTAAGGGTTTTGGATCCCGCTGGCTCATAATCAGGCTCATCCCCGCGAGTGCGGGGACCACCAAAGCGCCCTCGTTATCGTTTACCCGCTCGGAGGCTCATCCCCGCGAGTGCGGGGACCACACGAACGAAACCGCGGTACAGGCAGGCAGAAG
The DNA here is from genome assembly GCF_000196535.1 of Mobiluncus curtisii ATCC 43063. Lineage (NCBI taxonomy): Bacteria > Bacillati > Actinomycetota > Actinomycetes > Actinomycetales > Actinomycetaceae > Mobiluncus > Mobiluncus curtisii. The sequence goes on from NC_014246.1 coordinate 305,914, forward strand.
GGGCTCATCCCCGCGAGTGCGGGGACCACACCGCTTACCGCACCTACCGGGTTTGAGAGGACGGCTCATCCCCGCGAGTGCGGGGACCACTAGGTTGCCGGAGCGTCCGGGGATAGAGATTTGGGCTCATCCCCGCGAGTGCGGGGACCACAGAAGGAATGAAAACATTATCCGGCGCTGAGCGGGCTCATCCCCGCGAGTGCGGGGACCACCTCGCCCGTATAGTTCGGGTACGGATACCCCCGGGCTCATCCCCGCGAGTGCGGGGACCACGTACAGGCGGGGGGTGACGCAGCCGCGCTGATGGGCTCATCCCCGCGAGTGCGGGGACCACCATAGCCATAGCCGTGAAAACGTTCGCGGGCTGGGCTCATCCCCGCGAGTGCGGGGACCACACTGCCATCACGCAGCCCCACCCCCCAGCCGGGGGCTCATCCCCGCGAGTGCGGGGACCACGGGATAAGTACATCGGCGGTGGCATGACGCAGAGGCTCATCCCCGCGAGTGCGGGGACCACTCGACATTATGCGGGATAAAAAGGTTAACCGTGGGCTCATCCCCGCGAGTGCGGGGACCACTTTCCTATTGGAGTGATAGGGAGACAGTATGAGGGCTCATCCCCGCGAGTGCGGGGACCACAGGGTCGAGGGCTCCCGCCCAGATTGGTAGTAGGGCTCATCCCCGCGAGTGCGGGGACCACACATCGCCGGCGCCACATTTCACCAAAGCGTGCGGCTCATCCCCGCGAGTGCGGGGACCACCCGCCGGCGCCGAAGGCGCGGCGCGCCAAATTAGGCTCATCCCCGCGAGTGCGGGGACCACTCTTGTGAGCCGGTCTGCAGCTCTCTAGCGTGGGGCTCATCCCCGCGAGTGCGGGGACCACAGAGAATTAACCATTTATCCCGGCGTGTCGATGGGCTCATCCCCGCGAGTGCGGGGACCACGTGCTACCGTCGGTGCTGATGGCGAGGGTGTGGGGCTCATCCCCGCGAGTGCGGGGACCACCTTCTACCATCCAGCGGTTTATCTGCTCGGCGGGGCTCATCCCCGCGAGTGCGGGGACCACCCTTTTCCCCGTTTCGTTGGTATTTAGCCGTTTGGCTCATCCCCGCGAGTGCGGGGACCACTCTTTATTACCTCATGGAACACCATGAAACAAGGGCTCATCCCCGCGAGTGCGGGGACCACACTTAGTGAACAGCTAATTCACTACGTATTTAACCAGTGTACATACAACTGCTAATTTCTGAAATCGGTTCCGTGCTGTACTTAATACAATCCAAATCCGTATCCGCAGGAGCTTTGTATATCCGAACGGAATCTAAACACCTCTGCGCTTTCTTCCCTGGTGTCTGGCTATAGACCATCCGGTTCTGCGCGAGTAATACTGTTGTCCATCCCCCGATGGTCTCATCATTAGGGTTACCCCATCGAAGTCTGTGGGTATCCAACTGTGGCGGTGGGTGCGGAACTCCATTCCTTGCTCGTTGTTGGACGAAAAAATCAGCAGAGCGCGTCCATCTTTGCACAGGGCTACCGTGCGTTCCCATAGCAGATCGCGTACACGCGCACTAGGGTTTCCGACAAATACTCCAGGCGCAATTTCGATTAGCCACTTTGTGAGGTCTCCGCGAAGCCCTGCTGGAACTGCAGTCACGTTTAAAACCATCATCGGAGCACACTATCCTCATCCGCCCAGTTAACCCCCGCAGCGATGACTTCAAGTTCATCCCACAACAACAGATTTGCATCTATATATGCGTCGTCGGTAGGAATCTCCATGACATACTGTAAATCCCTGACCATTCGCTGCATGAGCCTGGTAGTCACTACTTTGTCGCGAATCCTTTTTCGCACATTCAATTCATCCCCCTCCGCGCTGGCGGCAACAGCCTCAAAGGCAGCCGGAATAGAGATCTCCGCCTTGTATAAATCCGCAACATCATAGACAAAAGCACGATCGGTGCCACTGTGAATAATTCCCAAGGAAGGAATAAAACCTAAACCGACCACAACCGCATGCGCAATTCCATAGAGAGCCGCAGCCCCTTCAGTCAGTGCACAGTTAATGGGGTCGCCCGCACCAAAATCGTTCGGATCATAAGAACGCCGTGTCCACGGAACTCCGGTACGTCTGGATTGTTCCGCATAAATCCTCTTCATTCTGGCACCTTCTCGCCCACGTAACTGGGAAAGGGGCAAATTCGAGACATCCTCACCGGGGAACCTCATACTGTACATGCGCCTGGCGCATCGCAGCCGAGAACGCTGATTCGCCCAGAGTCGTGCATGGGCTTCAGCCATTCGAGAAGTCTTGGCAGCAGGTCTTCCGTGGGCGTAGTAGCGCACTCCTTTCTCTCCGACCCAAACGGCGGAGCAACCGGCGTCACCCAGTAAAGCCATCGCAGCGTAGGTAACTTTTGTCCCTGGTCCTAAGAGCACCACTCCCACTTGGGTTGCGGGGATATGCGCTATGCCTCTGGAGTCTTGAATGGTCAAAGCGTTGCCTTCCCGGTTGAGGATCGCCCGTTCGACGTAAAGAAAAGACAGGCGATCCTCCATCCGGGAAAGACTTTGGCGTTGCAAGGGCGTGCTGCCCGGAGTGTTCAGCATGACTGTTCACTGAATGCGTGCCAGGGTTAGCAACCCACAACCGTATCCCTTGGCGCGTCCTACTCCCCCAACTAAAGTTTGACGGAGCTTTTCAGCGTCAATTACCTCGAGATATCCTCGATAACGGACCTTGACTAAATGCACCTTGGGACTGCTTTCAGCGGAAAAGTTCCTTTTGAATGAGATTGATTCCCTCTCTCCCACTTGAGCAGTACTTTCCTCTAGCGTGCCGAAACTAACTCCCATAGACTCTGCTTTGGAGTGAAGCCAGGCAAGTTGATCCGGTGCGCTCAAAAGCGCGACCACTCTGCCGCGTTGTTCCCCACCTCGCCTCAGAGACTTCGTCGGGTTAGCAACCAGTTCAAAGTTCCATTGTTGACCTTTCTTTAGCTGTCCCAACAATCGGTCGTATTCCGCGGACTGTGCCGGACGCGTATCCCAGCCAGCCTGCTCTACGATATGTACTGCCGTTGGTTTTTCCGGTCCCACGATATACAGAATATTTTCGTGGGAACGCTGGTCCAAGCGCCACAGGACGCGCCCCTGATTCTGGTTCATATCAGGAGGAAAACACGCGCATACCGCCGCATGAACTGCTTGTGGATTAGTCAATAGCTTTCTTCCCTGCCGGCGAGCCGGATTGAGCAGAATTTTCGTGAAGGTAGCCATCAGGAAATCACCGCCTCAAAGAAAGGATCTAGGCTGGTGCCGTATTCGTTTTTTATTTGTTTGGCACCGGCGTAAACAACTGTTCGCCAGCCGTAACGGCGGTGCTCTTGAGAAAACGAAATGGGCACGTCCTGGCGCGGTGTCCCAGCTTCGCCAGGTTTACCATCCCGATAGATTGGCAGCAGGACTTCCTCACCCCGTTCTTTCTTATGAGACAAAGTCGCGTGCCATTCCTCGTGTTCCATAAGGGCAGTGACCACGTTGCCTTCGACAATCCCTAAATCAAGATTTGCTGGGGCGGGACACGAGCGTCTCCCTAGGAAAAGTGGGTAGGCAGGCTGGTACAGATTTCCTTGCAATCCTTCCAGTATCGAGCGGTTTTCGGCACCTATTGCAGCTACAAAAGCAGCGTCTGATAGGAAATACCGAGAAACCAATTTAGCCGATGCATTAGGATCTTTTTGCCATGGTTGCGAAGTCTGATAGTCACGCAACAGCGCCCCTGATTGGTCGACCCTCACGGCGTAGTCCAATCGAACCAAATCTTCTAACGGATCGGTTCGGTGGCGTCCTTGAGCAGCCGCAAGCAATCCAATAACTCCAGATTTGGAGGGAGTGGAACCGGTCGCGCGCGTGGTGTAACGCGATTCATCACCCCAGGATTGCAGAGGTCCTTTCAGCAACAATAGAAGTGAATAGGACATCGCTTATGCTACTTCCTGGGAAGCCAGAACTTCCACAATCAGGGAAGTCAGTTCCGGCACAGTGACCTTGTGAGCAATATCCTCTAGCTTCGCAGCATAATCTTTCGGATCCACCACGAACGCAGCCAGTGGTTTCATCCCATAGGCATCCTCGATAGCGGTTTCCTCGTTCGCCAAGACCTCAACAGCAGCTTGGACACGACTCCCCCGCTCGCAGGCAACAGGTTCTTCAAAAGCGTTGACCAGAGACACCGAACGGGTATCCCGCACCGCCACATATACCAATTCAGGCAGAGAGCCAAATTTTTCGCCCAGCACATGAGCCGCAGCCAGCCCCGCCTCCGTTTTCCCTTCACCGGTGGGAGCCTCAATAATCATCAGAGTAGGATCGGGGGCATCCATAGCAGCCTCAACCGCAGCCCGCTGTACGGGACGGAGCGTAATATCTGTCCCCCATGCAAAAGTTTTGCGGAAGAGTTCCGGTAAATCGTCGGAAATGTCCTGCGGCCGCCACGGTGCAGGCAGTTGAATGTAGTCCATAGCCCGCGAAACACGCTCAACCTGCGGTAAAACCGGTTCGTAAGGAAAGGCATCCTCGTTAGACGCAATCCAGTCTGCCATCACCACCATACCGGTCATCAGCTGCAGAGCAGGAGCAGTCGGAACCTCACCGCTGTCCTGCAAGCGCTCAAGAACGGGGGCGATTGCAGTAATTTCAGCCATTCCGTCCAACAGCTGGAAAGCGATGGTGTCAAACTGAGTTTCACGTTTTTTGATGCCGTCCTCCCGCAGCCTAAGCGTCATGGGATTAGAGGTGAAACCGTGGTGCGCGTCTGGAACTGCCGAAAGAACCACCCGCAAGAATTTACAGATTCCCTGTTCCTCCAGCCACTTACGCAACAGCAGACCGGAAGCAGTCCCGTGCGGGAATGAGACGTTCGAACCCTCGCCGCGCGGCCAGTCCAACGACAACCCCGCCTGTTCTAGTGGCGGCAGCAGCCAAGCAGCGTCGGGGCGATTCTCAATCTGTCGCTGGAACGTCACAGTTGCCTTACCGACATCATGGGTCCCCGCATAGAAACAGTAAAGCGTGCGCACTTCCGATTCGTTCAAGCACCATAGTCGGGCAAGCGTAGCCTTTAGCACGTCGCAAACCCAGTTATCCCACAGCCACTGTGCCACGCAGGCAGCATCGATTAGGTGCTGTGGAAGGGATAGGTGGGCACGTTCGTCGCCGGATTTCGCCCACAAGGCCTTGGCCTGTGGGGAACACATCTCCTCCCACCAATCAGCTCTGTTAGCAATGTTCATAGCGCCTCCCAGTTAGAGTTCCATCATTTGTTTCTCATCATAAACTGGGGGTGGTTAACGAAAATTTCGCTCCTCCGACTTAGCTCCGCGACCACGGCAAACGGCCTGGATTACCCCTTCACGGAGCCAGCCATCATGCCGCCGACGAAGTACTTGCCCAGCGCGATGTAGACCAGGAGCGTCGGGACGGAGGCAATCAGGGCGCCTGCCATGGAACCGCCGTAGTCAGCCATAATCGAACCGTGCGCCAACTCATTCAAGGACAGCGTGACCGGACCGCGCTGGGAACCGCCACCAAAGAACAGGGCAAACAGGAAGTCGTTCCACGCGGAAGTAAACTGCCAAATCAGCACCACCACGAAAGACGGAATGGAAATCGGCAGCACCACGTTAAAGTACGTGCGCAGCATTCCTGCCCCATCAATACGCGCGGCCTCGATGAGGTCCCGCGGGACGCTCTCGTAATAGTTACGGAAAATCAGGGTCGTAATCGGGATGCCATAGATGATGTGCATCAAAATCAGGGTGTGAATCCCGAAACCAATCTGGGACGCCACCACCATGCGCATCATGGGAATCATCACGGCTTGGTAGGGAATGAACATGCCGAACAAAATCAGGGTGAACACCACGTTCGCTCCGGGGAAACGCCAGCGAGACAGGACGAAACCGTTAGCGGAACCGAGCATTGCCGAAATAATCGAGGACGGAATCACCAGCATCAGGGAGCGCAACAGCCCGCCCTGCAACTGGTCCCAGGCTCGCGCCCAGTTATCGGTGTTCCATTCCGCAGGCAGATACCAAGTCCGGGAAGGGTCGGCATCCCCCGCCCCTTTGAAAGATGTAATCAACAGCACGTACACCGGCATGAGGACCATGGCGAGGAAGAAAATCAAGAGCACGTAGCGAATGACTTTGCCGACATTCACCCCACCTCGTTTCTTTCCTACCGAACCGTTAACGTTGACCTTTTTTGTCGTAATCGCGGCAGCACCCGCGTCGATTGCTGTGGCGGAACTCATCGGCTGGACTCCTTCGCATCGTGAATCAAGTAGGGCACGACCAGTAGCGCCACAATCACCAACAGCACCGTGCCGACCGCGGCCGCGTTCGAGTAATCAGAAACAGTCATGAAGTTATACATATCAATGGCAGGGACCTTGGTCTGATAGAAGGTCTGATCCGCCACTGCCATAATCAAGTCGAAAGATTTCAGTGACATATGCCCGATGATAATGGCGGCGCTGAGCGCTACGGGTGCGAGCTGCGGAAATATAATGTAACGGTATAGTTGCCATTCATTAGCACCGTCCACGCGCCCGGCTTCCCTCAGGTCATCAGGAATTCCCCGGAATCCTGCCAAGAACAGGGCCATGACATAGCCCGAGAGCTGCCACACGGCAGGAATCCCCACCGCCAGCACCCCAAAGGTGGGGTTCGAAATCCAGTCGTTTTGCAGCCCACCCAGACCAATCATCTGGAGCAAACGGTTCAAACCGGAAGCGTTCTCACCTTGCGCGGAGTTCAGCATCCAGCGCCACACCACGCCGGAGGCGATGAACGATACCGCCATCGGGAACAGGAATACGGAACGGAAGATTCCCTCCCCTTTAATCGGTTTATCCAACAGCCAAGCCCAGATGAAACCGAAGAATAACGTACCCACCAGGAACATTACCGTGAACATCAACAGGTTAATCAGGGAGTGTTGAAAATCCTTGTCCGCAAATAACGCCACGAAGTTTGCAAACCCCACAAAGTTAACCGGCTGCACCCCCGAGACTTGTGGTGCAGAGTGGTTATCTTGCAGGGATGTGAACAAGTTAGAGCCCAACAAGCCGTAGACAAAAACTGCCACGAGGATGATAGATGGTGACACCAGTAACAGTCCGGGTCCCCACTGCTTAATACCGTTTGAACTGCGCGTCCGTTGACGCTTCTGTGGTGTTCGAGCCTTTTCAGGTGTCTTAACGGCGACGTTGCCTGACATTTTGTCCCCTAATTAGTGGTCGATGTGATTGAAATTTGCGGGGTTCACCTCGGTGTGCGCAAGGTTCTTCACTCGCCTCTACCGACTGCACAAGGTCGGTGGGTGCTCCCCAGTTCAGTCTTACGCCGGCGGGTTTTTACGGTTATGAAAACCCGCCGGCGTAGAGACATTTGCCTGTTTACGGACTACTTTGCAGCAGCCGCAGCAGCCAGCTCACTCTGGAGAGCCGCAACATCCTTGCTGGAGTTGAACTTGCCCAGAGCGCTCTTCATCTTTTCGGTGGCTGCCAGAGGCAGGGCCGCACCGTGAGCGATAGAGGAAACGATGGTGTCCTTACCGAAGGATTCCATCGCGGAACGCTGGTAGTCCGAGAACTTAGACAGTTCATCGTCGGTCAGGTCGGAACGAGCCGGGATGGAACCCTTGACCGAGTTGAAGGCAATCTGACCTTCCTTGGAGGAAATGGTGTTCAGCCACGCCTTCGTACCGTCGGGATGCTTCGCACCTACCGGCAGGGTGAAGGAGTCAGCCAGGAAGTCGAAGACGCCTTCATTACCCGGAACGGGGAAGGTCACGTAGTCCTTGCCCCAGGTCATCTTGGCGTTCTCCCAAGCCGGCGGCGCCCAGTCGCCCATCACGTTGTAGGCAGATTTACCTTCAATGACCGGTTTCATAGCAGGCTCCCAGTCCTCTGAGAGCAGGGACGGATCAGCGTAGGTCAGAATCTTGGCGTAGTCCTCCAGGGCAGCCTTGACTTCCGCACCCTTCCAGTCAGTCTTGCCATTCATCAAGCCGTTGTAAGCATCGGTACCCAAGTCCGAAATCAGCACGGTTTCGAGCAGTTCCAGCTGGGTCCAGGTGGCGCCGACGGTAATCGGGTACTTCACACCGGCGGCCTTAAGCTTCTCCATATCGGCAATCCAGCCCTTGATATCTTTCGGCGGAGCCTTGGGATCCAAGCCAGCCTTTTGCATGACCTCAACATTGGCCCACACTACGTTAGCGCGGTGAATGTTGGAGGGGATGGAGTAAATCTTGCCGTCCACGGTGAGCAAATCAATCAGGTCAGCCGGGAAAGCATCGCGCAGCTTGAACTCATCGTAGAGAGCAGACACATCCTCAAGGTACCCAGCGGCAATATCCGAGGATAGCTCGGCGCCAGCGTGTGCCTGGTAGGTGTCTGGCGGATTCTTTGCCGCCAAATCAGCAGCCAACTTCTGCTTTGCATTGGAGCCGCCACCACCGGACTCGGACTGCTTAACCAGTTCCACATCGGGGTGCTGTTCCGCAAAGACTTTCTTCAAGGCATCGAAGCCCTCTTTCTCAGAGCCTTGCTCCCACCAGGTCACCACTCCAACTTGAGAGGCACTGCCGGCAGCGTCGCCACCGTCTTTGCCGGCGTCAGAGGCCTGAGAGCAGGCTGTCATAGTTAGACCGAGCGCCAGCGCGCCCGCAGCCGCAATGAGCTTTCGCATTGAAACTCCAATCAGTTAACTTCATTGTCATTATTTCCCGGAGGGCGTCATTACCCGTCAGGGACAATTAACATTCTCTCATACATTCCTGTGGGTCTTAATGAAAAAGAGCTGGAACATTACGTTTTTCCTGTCAGGACTCATCAGCACCGGGATTTGAGAAATGTTTGTCAGGTCAAAGCCTGTCTCCCGACCAGTCATGGCTAGCCAGCAATCCACACCGACCTAAACCAGCAGAGTCCCCCAAGCTGCCCCGAGCATGAGCAGCAGCGGATAGACCGCGTAGCAAAACCATCGAGTATTGCTATTTCGGTAGCCCAAGGTCTCATTACGGTAGTGCAGAAAAGCCACTCCAATCGCCGGTGTCACCAGGCTCACAGCCCCCAGCAAGCCAGCCGTCATCATCATGGTGTTTTCCCGCAACCTCAACAGATAGAAAATCAGCGCGAAGCCAATCAGCAAGCATCCAATATTGATGACACCTTGACGAGTTCCCAAATGCAACAGCAACGCCCAGAGCACTCCGGCACCAGCCACCGCCAACGCGCCCATCCAGGCTTGTGCGCCCGACCACCGGCGGCGAATGAAATCGATGAGAATCAGCACCAGCAACGCCAGAGCCAGACCGAACACCGGGTTCTGCGAAGCCCAATCCACGGGTCGGTGGAAAGTCACCAGGTCGTAGGGAACTTCACAGACCAGAGCCAGAATCACCAAGCGCCACAAATAGTGCCAGCGGTTAGCGGTCCACGTGAACCCCTCCGCGAGAAGCCACGCATAAATCGGCACGGCACACCACGAAACCACTTCGCTGAGCACCACCGCGGTGAGCGCCCCGAAGTTATTTTTCAAATCCGTTCCGAAAAAATACGGAATCACCGTAGTGGACGCCACCTGGAAGGACAGAAAGACTCCGGCGATGACCTTGAGACGAAAGTTGCTCAGACCACGCAACCGCTCCGGTCCTGTTTCCGGCACACCGTTGGTAGACGACGCCATCTAGCCCTTCACCGAACCGGACATGGACTCCTGATAGAAGCGCTGCATAACGATGAACAGGATGGCAATCGGCACCGAAACCAGCACTGCCCCCGCCGCGAAACGAGCAAACCAGGTATGGATGTATTCCTTTTCCAGCATCAGCCACAAGCCCAATGCCACGGTGTAGTCAGATTGGGTGCGGGCGATGACTTTCGCCATCACGAAGTCCAACCACGGTCCCAAGAAGCTCACAATGGCCTGGTAGACAATCATGGGTTTACAGATAGGCAGGATAATCTTCCAAAATACTTGTGAGCGAGTGCAGCCGTCCAGAATCGCCGCTTCGTCCAAAGAGTTCGGGATGGTATCCATGTACCCTTTCATGACATAGAAGCCCGCGCCGGAACCAGCGGAATACACCAGAATCAAAGCGAGAATTGTCATCCCACCACCGGTCAACCCCACCGCCTTTAAGATGAAGTAAATCGCGGAAACAGCCATAATGCCGGGGAACATACCCAGGATTAGCACCACGCTCATGAAAGTGCGACGCAGACGGAACCGCATCCGGCTCATGACGTAAGCCACCATCAGCACGAAGAACACGGAAATCACGCAGGTGAAGCAGGCAATGATAAAGGTGTTCAGGTACATCCGGGGAAAGTCCATGACGGAACGATCCGTGAAAATCTTAATGTAGTTATCCAGCGAGAATTCTTTGGGAAAGAACGTCTTGGTGTAAGGGGCGGGATCCTTGTTAAAAGACTCCGCAACTACCCACACAATCGGCAGCATCCAAATGACTGCCATAATAGCCAGGAACGTGTGCACCACGATGTCCCCAACCATGCGGCGTTTGCTGAGACTGCCCATGATAGAAGTCTTGGACCCGGCACGAGGGGTGACCTCAACTGCTGTGCTTGGAGCGGATGTGTTCATCGGAAGGCCTCCTCATTCTTAAAGGAACCGGATCTCCGGTAGGTAATCAGCGACACCACCGCTAGTACGATGAAGGTCATAATACCGATGACCGCACCTAGGTTGTAGTCGTTCTTATCAACTGTGAGTTTGTACAGCCAGGTAATCAAAAGGTCGGTTTTGCCGGCAGAATCCCCGACTGGCACGGGCGCGCCCCGCGAAAGCAGGTAGATAACGTTGAAGTTATTGACGTTACCCGTGAAAGTCGTAATCAGGTAGGGGGTGAGCACGAAGATGATGTAGGGCATGGTAATCTTGCGGAAAATCACCCAAGAGTTAGCGCCGTCAATCCTGGCAGCTTCATATTGGTCGGCGGGAATGTTTTGCAAAATGCCCGTAATCTGCATAATCGTGAAGGGAATACCGACCCATAGGTTCACCACGATGACCGTGACACGAGCCCAGGTGGCATCTGTGAAGAAGGGCAACGCTTGGTCAATCCATCCCCAGTCCATCAACAGCCGGTTAATGGCACCCTGGGGCTGCAGCATCAGGTTGATGACCAGCAGGGATACGAACTGCGGCACCGCGATGGACATAGAGAAACACGCTCGCCAAAAATTCTTAAAGCGAGTGGTCTTGCGGTTGATGAGCATAGCCATAAACATGCCCAGGAAGAAATTTAAGAAGGTCGCGAAAATCGCCCATATCAGGGTCCAAATCAGCACGGAGCTAAAGATTCGCAGGTTCACGTCTCCGGAAGAGTTTGCAAAAATCGCCCCAAAATTTTTCAATCCAACCCAGTCAAAGAGCACCAGATGCTTGTGGTCGTAGCTGGTGAAAGCCATGGAAATCATGAATATCAACGGCAGAACGCTGAAAGTGAGGATGCCCAGAGTCGGCAGGAACAAGAAACCGACATGGGAACGATTGTCCAGTAAGTCCGCGATGTCTTCACGTATTGAGGGCGCCCGACCGGATTTTGCGGTCAGTACTTGGGCCTTGTATGCCGAGCGGACCGAGAGATTCCACACGCCGATAAACGCCAGAATAATGAGTATCGTGGCTACACCGTAGAGCAGGATAATGACCGAGTTATCCCCGGCACTGTACTCCCAATAGCCGTTGACCAGCACTTTACCTTGTTCCTGGTCACCAAGTCCGGGAAGTTTCGCGAGGAATCCTAAACCGTTGGTAAACAGGAAGGCAAAGAACGCTATCTCTAAGAGTAGGAAAATCACGCCCTTCACAATTTGGCGGTGCGTCAGGTTACCCAGTCCGAAGATGACGGCGGACGCTTTGGTGATTGCGTCGCCTTCCCGGAAGGCAACTTTTAAGCTATAGGGCGAGGGCGAAACGTAGTCTTTTCCAAGTTTCTTACGTAACCTTGCCTCGCGGTTTGACGTTTGCGTTGCGTCCATTTAGGTTTCCCTCTCAATGAAAAGGCCGACAGTAAAAGCCCCGACCGGGCTGCGGGGCCACTGGAAGAAAGCGCCTCTTTCCAGTGGCCCGACAGCTTCGAGATGTAGTTATTTAGCCAACCATCTTGGCCAACTGCTCAGACCACTTCTGGGTTTGAGCTTCCGCAGTAGCCTCGGTGATTTCCTTGTTCAGGATACCCTTGCCGAAAGCCTGTGCCGGATCCCACCAAGAGCCCATCGCAGAAATGGTCGGCTGCAGGATGGAAGCCTCGGAAATAACTTCCAGCTGAGCCTTGGCGGCAAAGTCATCATCAGTAATGGAGTCAGCCAGAGACTTGTCCGTCGGGACAATACCACGCATCTCGTAGTGAGCCTTTTGAGCTTCAGTGGAGCCCAGGAATGCTGCGAACTGAGCGGCAGCCTTGGCGTTCTTGGCGTGCGGGTTGTAAGCCACAGCCTTGGAGCCAGCGAAAGCCTCCATCTGGACATCTTTGCCGTCCAGCTTGTAGGTCGGCAGCTTGGCAGCTGCGTAACCATCACCCAAGGCCTCCTTCACACTGGCGGCGTCCCAGGTCCCGGAGAACACCACATCGGTGTCGCCAGCCTTCAGCGCGCCCAGACCGGAGCCTTCTGCATCATCCATAAAGTTCGGGTTATTGGCCAAGCCAACCAGATACTTCGTCACCGCGGTAGCGGCGGCATCACCGTCAGCAAAGGTGATACCCTTGGCGGCATCGTTGCCCTTATCACCAAAGAACGTCAGTCCTGCACCCTTGGTGTAGAAAGACTGGATGAACCAAGAGTTGTCGAGCGGGAAGGACACCTTGCCCTTCTCGAGCATCGTGTCCAAAGACTTCACATCATCAGCTGAGAACTTCTTTGAGTTGTAGTACATGAACCAGGTGTTTGAAGTAAAAGGAACACCGTAAATCTTGCCATCAGTGCCGGTGACCGAGTCCACCATGGAGGCTTCGTTTTGTTCCTTAACCTGCTTGGCTTCGTTCTCACCCAACTCACCGATAGCCTCAGCGTCGAGCAGACCGCCCAGCTGATCATTGGCGAACATGTAAACATCAGCGGCAGCGGTCGGATCGGTTTCTACCTTAGTCTTGGCATCGCCCTCAGAGACAACGTCATTCTTCCAGGTAATCTTGTATTCCGGATGAGCTTTCTCGAAGGATTCCTCCATCTTTGCCAGCCAGCTGTTACCGTCCGCTTGATCCTCTTGGGGAGCCCACACAGACAGCGACACATCTTCAGTCTTACCGCTAGCGCTATTCCCGCCAGCACCACCGCCACAAGCACTCATGGACAGGGCTACCGCAGAGGCGGCAATCAGACCAAAAGCTTTCTTCCACGTCATGGACATTAATTTTCCTTTCGACAGGCGAGGAGGATTTCTCCCCGGCTCGGAAAGCTCCGCAAAATGACGGGCAAAATACCCTCCGCTTTTCGAAGCAAACATTAATCTAGATGCTAGCATTTTCTTCCCTGCGGCTTTGGGGAAATCTCAATATTTTTTTAATATTTTTTCCCCGTCACCAGGTCACTAATTTACAGGGTGTTTACATCATCTTTGGTGCGCCAGATTCACCCCAACCACGAGAGCGTTCTGTAAGATATTTTGAGGTCTTTGTGACCTATCTATTACCGCATCCCAAGGAAAGGATTTTTGTGAGCACCTCATACCCCCGTCCCAAATGGCTGAATAACGCGGTTTTCTATGAGATTTATCCCCAGAGTTTTCAGGACTCTAACGGAGATGGCATCGGGGATGTTCCCGGCATCATCTCCCGCTTGGACTACCTCCAAGAGCTAGGAATTAACGCGCTGTGGCTCAATCCCCTGTTCGATTCACCTTTCAAGGACGCGGGATACGACGTGCGTGACTACAAGCTGGTGGCTCCCCGCTACGGCACTAACGAGGATTTGGTACGTTTGTTCGAGCAAGCGCACGCCAGGGGGATTCACGTGTTGCTGGATTTGGTACCGGGGCACACCTCCGAGGAACACGCCTGGTTCCAATCCAGCTCCCGTCCCGAGCCCAACGAGTTCTCGAATCGCTACGTGTGGACCGACTCCTGGATTGCCGGAGGCGACGGCTATCCCTTTATCGGTGGAGAAACTGAACGCGATGGGACGTATATCCTCAATTTCTTCAAATGCCAGCCTGCGCTGAACTACGGTTGGGCGCACCCGAAGTATCCCTGGCAAGACGAGGCTTTAGGTGAAGCTGCCCGGAAGACCTGTGACGCGATGGTGGACGTCATGCGCTTCTGGCTCTCTGCCGGCGCCGACGGATTCCGGGTAGACATGGCAAATTCCCTGGTGAAACATGATGACGAAGGTAAGCCGTACACTATCAAGACCTGGCATTACATGTTTGACCAGATTCGCCCTGAATTCCCCGAAGCCGCGTTTGTCGCCGAGTGGGGGGTGCCCCACGAAGCGGTGCAAGCCGGGTTTGACATGGACTTTTATCTAGATTGGCGGTGGGACAATCACCCGAACGGCTACAACATCCTGCTACGCAACACGAACACCCCGTATGTGCGGGAAAACGACCTGAGCTACTTCAACGCGGACGCACCCACCGACATCTGTGGTTTCTTGGAGCAATACGAGCCACAACTGCGTGACTCTGAGAAAGCCGAAGCATTCTTTAGCCTCATTACCTGCAATCACGACACCTGGCGGGCTGCGCCTCGTCTGAGCGAACGCGAACTCAGTCTGTCGTGGGCGACAATACTGACCCTGCCGGGAGTGCCATTTATTTATTACGGAGACGAAATTGGTTTGCGTCACCAGCTGCTCCCCACCAAAGAGGGCGGTTACGTGCGTACCGGAGCCCGCACCCCGATGCAGTGGGATAGTACTGACAACCTGGGATTTTCCACTGCTCCAGCAACGGATCTCTATCTGCCGGTCGATGCTAGCGCGGATGCTCCCACCGTGGCGGCACAGCGCGCCCAGCCGGATTCTTTGTGGCACACGGTGACGCGCGTGTTGGAATGCAAACGAGAACTCCCGGCTTTGGCAGCCGACAGTGGCTTCAGCGTCCTCTCTGCGGAGCCAAATCAACGTCTGTTCGTTTTCAAACGGGAAAATGCCGCGCAAAGCCTGATTGTGGCGGTCAATCCCGCACACACTGACGCGGAATACGATTTGTCACAAGAGCGTTCGGTGCGTTTCAGTATCGGCTCCGCCCAGTTGACGGGGACCACGCTACGGATGGGACCCCAGAGTTTCGCGATTTTGTAAAGCAATCCTGCCCCCGGATGGCAGGCTAACCGCATCCGCAATGGTGTTAAATCGGTGTGGGAGCCAGAATCTGGCTCCCACACCGAGATGTTTTATCGGAGATTTACATAATGCCCAGGGACTTTACGGTGTCGATTTCCGCAGCCGCCTTGTCCGCATTGAACTTAATCTTGGACTGAGTCTTTTCTGAAATTTCCAGACCTTCCACAACCTTCCATTCCTTGCCGTCGGAGGTCACGGGGAAACCGTAGGAAAGACCCTCGGGAACGCCGTACTGACCAGCTGAAGGAATAGCGGCGGTGACCCAGTCGCCCGCGGGGGTACCGCAAGCCCAAGAATGCATGTGATCGATTGCCGCAGCAGCCGCTGAAGCCGCGGAGGACTTGCCCCGGGCCTCAATAATGGCAGCTCCGCGCTTTGCCACGGTCGGGACGAAGTAATCATCCAGCCAAGCTTCGTCAACCAAGCCACATGCCGGCTTGCCGTCAACCTCACAGAAAGAAATATCCGGGTACTGGTCAGCTGAGTGGTTGCCCCAGACAATCATCTTTTTGACACTGGACACCGGCACGTTGAGCTTTTCTGCCAGCTGGCTCAGAGCGCGGTTGTGATCCAGGCGCATCATGGCGTTAAAGCGAGAAGCGGGAACATCCGGAGCGGAGGCCGCAGCAATGACCGCGTTGGTGTTCGCCGGGTTACCCACCACCAAAATACGTACATCATCAGCGGCGTTATCGTTGATGGCTTTACCTTGCGGACCAAAAATACCGCCGTTGGCGCTAATCAAATCTGCGCGTTCCATGCCCTGCTTACGCGGCATCGAACCTACCAACAGACCAAAGTTGCAGCCTGAGAACGCCACATTCGGGTCATCGGTAATATCGATACCATCCAACAGAGGGAAAGCGCAGTCATTCAGTTCCATGGCAGTGCCCTCGGCAGCCTTCAAAGCCGGAGTGATTTCCAACATTTTGATTCGAACCGGCTGATCCGGACCAAGCATTTCACCGGAGGCGATACGGAATACCAGCGAGTACCCAATATTGCCAGCAGCACCGGTGACGGTAACATTTACAGGACTTTTAGCCATTGATTTAACTCCTTTGCATTGTGTTAAACGCTTCCACTCTGAGCGTCAGCATTCATTACTTTAGCGCAAAAAGCCACGCTGAGGGTAAACCAAAGCCCTTGAAAAAACGCAGAATTTCACCGGCTTACTTGTGTGCGAAATAGTATTCCAGCAGCTCTCGGGTCGACGCATCCGCCTGTGCCAACGCCTCGGCATCCCCGCTAATGGCTGGTCCCAGATTAATCGCCATCGCTTTGCCCAGTTCCACGCCCCACTGGTCGAAAGAGTCAATACCCCAGACTGCGCCTTGAACCAGCGTAATCATCTCGTACAGAGCGATAAGCTCCCCCAGCACTTTTGGAGTGAGGGCAGGTGCCATGATGGAAGTAGACGGACGGTCTCCGGGGAAAGTTCGGTGCGCTACCAATTCTTCCGGTGTACCTTCCGCCCGCACCTCGTCGGGAGTCTTCCCAAAAGCCAACGCCGCACTCTGGGCAAAGAAATTACCCAAGAACAGCTCGTGCTGACGTTTCCCCGTCTCGCTGTCAGTGAGATCCCAAGTCGGACGGGCAAACGCAATAAAGTCCACCGGAATCAGCCGAGTTCCCTGGTGGATCAGCTGATAAAAGGCGTGCTGACCGTTCGTGCCGGGTTCTCCCCAGAACACTTCACCGGTATCGTAGCTGACCAGCGTACCATCTCGACGCACCCGTTTCCCGTTGGATTCCATCGTGAGCTGCTGCAGATAGGCGGGGAAACGGTGCAGATATTGGGAATACGGCAACACCGCATGAGTTTGGGCATGCAGGAAGTTGGAGTACCACACGTTAAGCAAGCCCATCAGCAACGGCACGTTCGACGCTGGCGGGGTGTTGCGGAAATGCTCATCGATAGCACGGAAACCAGCCAAAAATTCTTCGAATCCTTCCCGACCGATAGCTACCGCAAGCGACGTTCCCACCGCGGAATCCACGGAATAACGTCCCCCCACCCAGTTCCAAAAACCAAAAGCATTGCGAGGGTCAATACCAAAGGCTGCGACCTTTTCCAGAGCGGTGGACACCGCCACGAAATGCTTGGAGATGGCGTCTTTTGCGGCGGCATCAGTTTCATCAATAACACCGCGTTCCTGCAGACCACGCAGCAGCCAGGCGCGGGCGGCTTTTGCGTTAGTGATGGTTTCCAAGGTGGTAAAGGTCTTGGAAGCGATGATGAACAGGGTCGTTTCCGGGTCCAAGTCGCGGGTTTTTTCCGAAATATCGGTGGGGTCAATGTTGGACACAAAACGGCATTCCAGACCGGGCTTCACAAAAGGTCGCAACGCCTCATAAGCCATGTACGGACCCAAATCAGACCCGCCGATACCAATATTAACTACGGTCTGGATGCGTTTGGAGCTAACCCCGACCCAAGACCCGTCACGCACCGAGTCAGCAAAATCATAAATCCGTCTCAAGACCTCGTGTACTTCAGCGATGACATCCTTGCCGTCTACCATCAACTGAGTCCCCGCGGGAGCCCGCAACGCGGTGTGCAGCACAGCCCGGTTTTCCGTGTTATTGATGTGTTCACCATTAAACATGGCTTCGCTCAAGTCACGCACCCCGGCTTGGGCAGAAAGCTCTAAAAGCTTTTCAAAAACTGCCCCGGTAATCAGGTTCTTTGACAAGTCCACGTGCAAATCTGCCGCCGCAAAAGACAGGTTCTCTGCCCTGGCGGGGTCTGCGGCAAAGGCTTTCCGCAAATCCAGGTGGAATCCCGCAGCCATCGTGGTGAGGTCTTTCCATGCTGCCAGAGTGGTCGGATCTTTCGTTTCCATTAAGGTTTCCCTTCTGTTCAATAGTCTGCCTGGGGTTGTTCCCCGGGGGTTATGTTCCTGTTTTTACGGTTTGTGTTGCGATTCTGTGCAAAACACTAAAGTTACGACCTCGGTCCGCTCATGTCGATGACCGGCAGGGGGAAGTCTTTGATTGGCGGATTCGAACTGGCCATCACTTCAATCAGCGGTCGCAACCCCATCCACCATTGATTGATAGGGCGACGTTTCTCTGGATTGACTTGTTTCTCCATTTGAGAAATGTCGTGGTATGACATCTGACCATTTTCTTCGCCGATATATTCAATGGCGCACTGTCCAGAATCTAGGGCAACATCAATGTGACGCATAGTCTCCCACATCAGACGTACCGCGAGAAGCCGGTCAAAAGGCGAGGGCGCCCCGCCTTGCTGCAGATACCCCACCGAATCTATACGAACGTCGAAGTGTCCCAGGGATTCCTGCTTGAACACGTTGGCCATAAACTTCAGGTCATAATGTCCCCCAGCCAGTTCGTTGCGAACCACCAGGGCGAGGCGACGACCTTTTGCAAAAGCTTCACGCATTTCAGTGGCGTGTTTGCCCAGCGTCTCTAGGCTGATGTTTTCTTCTTCCAGGTAAACCCGCTCTGCCCCGGCAGCAATGCCACTCATCAGGGCCAGATAGCCACAGTGGCGACCCATAGTTTCAGTGATGAAACAACGCTTTGAAGCGGCTGCTGATTCTTTCATCAAATCCATGGACCATACTGCGTTGTTTAGCGCGGTGTCAGTCCCGATAGAAATTTCGGCTCCCGGAAGGTTGTTATCAATGGAGGCCGGGACGATGACCATAGGTATTTGTAGAGCTGGATAATGTTTCAGTTCCTCGCTGATGGCTTGGGCAGACAGGTACGCGTTATATCCCCCGATCAGCACCAGCGCATCAATATGGTGGTTTTCAATCGAGCGACCGATAGCATAGAACTGTTCTACCGTGGGCACTTCCCGTTTGGTTCCCAGCTCGGCTCCGCCTCGGAAGTCCCAGCCCTCTACATCTTTCCACCGCAGTTTGTGGACTTTGCCGTCGATGAGTCCCTGCCAGGAACCCTCTATCCCTAAGACTTCCAAGCCGCGCTGCAGTCCGAATCGAACTGCGGCTCGAGCCGCCATGTTCATCCCCGGAGCCAAGCCACCAACGTGCATCACCGCAACTTTTTTCGCCTTGCGAAGCAGAGGTTTCAGCAGTGAGGGCGGGGTGGACAGAACCCGGAAAATCTCTACCATATCGGTAAAGGAAGTCCCCCGTGAGGCGATAGCTTGGTCGTATTCTCCGGACTTAATCAGTTCGTGAACATTTGAGGTCGCCGCCACGGTCTGAGTCAGGTCGAGTCGGGCAATTCGGTTGTAACGCACCCCCATGACTTTGGCAGGATCTCCCGGTTGTGCCTCGATGACGTCCTGTACCGCAGCGTACCCCAGCAGGGTGGGCATCCACCGGTCGTAAACCGAGGGCGTCCCGCCCCGCTGAATGTGTCCCAAAATGGTAACTCGCGCGGACTCTCCAGTGCGCTGCTCTATGGCCTCAGCAACATAGTGCGCAGTGATGGGCTGACCATCCCGGTCTTTTGCCCCTTCCGCCACGACCACGATGGAGTCGCGCCGCCCGTGCTTGCGACCTTCGCTGAGTACCGTACACATGTCTTCCTCCCAGCCGGGAGCCGGAGGATTTTCGGGAAACAAGACATAGTCAGAACCACCCGCTACAGCGCTCATCAAAGCTAAATAACCGCAGTTTCGTCCCATGACTTCCACCACGAAGGTGCGTTGATGCGAAGCGGCAGTGGACGAGAGTTGATCCAGCGCTGCCAAGATTCGGTTCAAGGCAGAATCAGTGCCGATAGTCATATCTGTGCCCGCCATGTCATTGTCAATAGACCCGACTAAGCCGACAATTCGCAAGGACGAGTGAGCTTTGGCTTCCTCAGGGCTGAGACGTTTTTCCTCTACCAGCTGTGCCAAGAGCTTGGGCCAGTCTTGGCGCAGTTCCTCCGTCCCCCGCAACGACCCGTCACCGCCGATAGAAACGAGCCGGTCAATGCCGTTTTTAACCAGGTTTTCGCAGGCTTTCAGCCGCCCTTCCCAGTCCCGGAACTCCGGGCAACGAGCTGTACCGATGATGGTACCGCCCTTGGAAATCGTATTGGAGACATCCCCCCAACTCAGTTCGTGAATGCAGGAGCCACCCTGGACTGCACCCATCCAGCCTTCGCGTATCGCGAACGGCTTGGCTCCCAAAACTATGGCGGAACGCACCGCGGAACGTACCGCTGCGTTCATGCCCTGTGCGTCCCCTCCCGAAGTGAGAATGCCGATGCGTTTTTCCTGACCCGACTGCGTCGATTTCGGTTTCGCGCTAGATTTTCCAGTTTTTGCCGTCTTTGCGGACCCGCCCATCTGTATTTCTCCCCTCGGTTCTGTGCCGGTAGCCCGACCCGGTTTTATTCTCTCGAATTATTCACCCTTTTGGGTGTTAAACGTGAACTTTCCCGCCCTTAAGCTAAAAAACAACCTACAATAATTAGCCCCTGCCTGGGGTTGGAGCCCCCGTTTTTACTCGACCGATAAAAAGGGGCGAGTTTTGCCCCCTCGCCTGCTATTTTTGGGAATAATGGAATCATGAGTTTCGTACGTAAGCCGGCAGTAGCAGGATCTTTTTACCCCCAGGATCCTGGTGAGCTGCAAAGAACGGTAGACGAACTGCTGAAAAAAGCCACTGCCCTCATCACCAACGATGTTTCGCGAAACTCACAAGGCAGACCTCTCCGTCAGCTAATGGGGGTACAGGTTCCTCATGCCGGATACATCTATTCCGGTCTCATCGCCGCGGTCGGGTTCCAGCTCGTCTCAACTTTACGTCCCCGACGCGTCATCATCGCCGGTCCCACTCACCGTGTTGGATGTCACGGTATCGCGCTGAGCGAAGCTACTGCTTTTGTCACCCCCTTGGGGGAAGTTCCGGTGGATCAAGTCGCCCAGCAATACCTGGTGGAGCATAGTTCCGTCGCGAAGTTTTTCGAGCCCTCCCATGTGGATGAACATGCCTTGGAAGTTCAGTTGCCTTTCCTGCAGACCGTTTTCCGAGACGTAGATTTTGCCATCGTCCCCATGGCAGTTGGAGATTGCACCCCCGAAGATGTTTGTGACAGTTTACAAACACTACTTTCGATTCCGGGGGAAAATCCTGACGATACTTTGATTATCGTATCCTCGGATTTGTCCCACTACCTGGGCTACGATGAGGCACGCAAACTCGACACCGCGACTTTGTCTCAAGTCATGTCGTTGGAGTACCCCCTCGACCCGCGCCAAGCCTGCGGAGCTTATGCCTGGTCCGGGCTGATTCGTTTGGCACGTCGGGTGCAGTGGCATCCTCAACTGTTGATGAATGCCAGTTCCGGAGACACCGCCGGGGATAAATCACGAGTCGTTGGTTATTCCTCCGTGGCTTTTTGGAAATACAACTCACCTGAGGACGAATCCGGAATTCCGGATCGTTACGGAGCTTTGCTGCCCCAGATAGCCCGTGAGATTTTGACCGACGCTTTCCAGGACGATAATCAGATTGGTTCAATCAACGCCATCAGTAAAGTTAGCGCGTCAGATCGCGCGTTGCAACTGCTGTTGCGCTCCATCGGCGCTTCCTTCGTAACCCTGACGAATCACGGGCAACTGCGCGGATGCATAGGTTCACTTGCCCCGCACCGAATGCTCGGCGAGGACATCGCCGCAAATACTTTGGCTGCCGCTTTTGAAGACCCACGTTTTCCGCCTTTGCAGGCCTCAGAACTCGACCAGATTCAGATTGAGGTTTCTGTCCTCACCGAGCCCAAGCCGCTCGAACGTTTCGAAGGGGAAAGCAATGAATCCTACCTGTCCCGGCTGCGTCCCGGTATAGACGGGGTCATTTTGCGTCGTGATTTTCACCGGGCGACTTTCCTACCCCAGGTCTGGAGCGAGCTGCCCGATGTGCATGACTTTATCTCGCAGCTAATGTATAAAGCCGGGCTGGGCGGGGCTAAATTCGGACCGGAAATCAAGCTCGAGACTTATCAGGTGCAAGCCTGGGGTGAAGCCAAGGCTTGAAGACACGCGGACAGCGCGGGACAGGAACACAAGAAACAGCGGAGCTTTTCCACCACATCTTTCGGAAACACGCCCCCCTCGGAGACCACTTCAACAGCCAAACCGTCGATAGTAGAGATTACGACACTAGGCGAACATGAACAGTCAGCGGCTTTTAAAATATCCGCGACATATTCATCAAACCGAGCACGTCCCTCGCGATTCTTTTCCACAATTACCTGATGCTCAGCCAAAACTAGTGCGTGCAGAAAGTAGGTACGGATGTACTGAGTGTCAGTAGTCTGCGGAAGTACCGCGGCTACTAAAACCTCAGGCAACTTGTCACGCAATTCTGCTGAGGAGAGCTGCACCGCGTCGTCACGGATTTTACGAGCCCGTCCCACCCAGACCTCCACGTTCAGGCTCGCTGCTTCCATCAACAAGTCATCGCGCGTGGGGAAATGGTATTCAATCGTGGAATGGGGCAATCCGGCTTGTTTCCCCAGAGCGCGATAGGTCAGTGCGCTAGGAGAGGACTGGCGCAGCATCTGCGAAGCTGCTTTCAAGATTCTGGTCCTGGTATCTGGTTTTTTAGAATCGTTGACAGTACTCAAGCGCGCGATGTCCTCCCCTAGTCTGCTAGTGAAATAAATTTTCCGGTCGTTTAGTCAGGTCGGTCTATTTTCGTCCCAATTTTTCAATTCTTTCAAGCAATTGCGAGACCTCCGCAGATTCAGTCTCCAGCGGATTCAGCAGGTCAATCTGCGGGCTGGGCGGGTCGTCCAACCGGACGTGAGACCATCCAATCGACGCTGTCCTACCAGCTAGGTCACAAGCTTCTACCACCTTTCCACGCAAAAATGCGCGCGTATTGGCAGGAGGAATTGTCTTAGCGCGGTTAATGCTACTCTCATTTACCAGTAACTTCACATTTCCCGATTTCAAGAGTTTCTCACGCAGCCCGTATTGCCTCGATAAATCGTGGAATACTAAATCGGCGCGCCGGGCTCTGACCCCACCAAAATTCGTCTCGCCAGCGGACACGTGGGAAAGTAACTGATATTTCAGTGACCAATCAAGCTCACTGCTCAGAGCCGCGAAATCGCCTTCACTCAGGGCTGCTAAGCCACGGGTAGCCACATCCCGCAAACCGAATTCGTCGTCTTCCTCCGGTAATAACTCTATGCTTTCTCGCAAAAGGTCTGGGCAGCTCACCTCGACTGCGCTGTCCCCACGGTGTGCCGACATCCGCACATTTGGGTCGTAATTCCAGGTTTTCACCGCTGTCACGGGATCGTCGAGGACGATAAATTCCTCCTCTTTTCCGCTCTCCAAAAGGCTCAAAAATCGATCCGCCAAAAAAGCTCGCAGGGCAACCGTCACCGGCAGCATGGCTGAATCCACGCAGGTCACATGCAAACGACGCCAGTGGGAAGCATCCGCGTGCGGTTCCTCTTTCGTGTTGATGAAAGCCTTGTGATGCGTAGGGTCAGCCGAAGTCGCCTCGGTAATGTATTGCGCTCGCGCGCTAAAGCAGTATTTCCCTTCCTCGTCTATGCAGCCACTTCCGCACAGAATCTGTCGAGCCGCCAGGAATGACACGAAAGCCGGCAGAGAAATCGGGGTGTGCGCCCCATATTGATAGTTTTCGTGGCAGCCAAAGCTGTTTCCCCAAGAGTCGGCATTCGTTTTTAAGACGTGAATCCGGATACCGCGATTCCGCAAATTATTATTGGCAATATCGACTAAATCTTGGATAATCGCGTCACCCGCCAGGTCTTGAGCCACGACGTCTTCGAGATCAAGGCATTCGGGACCGGCATATTCGGGGTGCTCTCCAATATCGACATAGAGCCTCGCCCCGTTGGAGAGAAACCCGTGAGGAACCCGCACAGATCGTTCCGTACTGGCAAAAATCTCTCTCACTGCTTCTTCTACACCGAGGGGCGATTCCTCTGTGTTGGAGTCATCAGAAACATAGACGCTGGTAACGCCATATTCAGTTTCGAGTCCACAGACCCTTCCGAGACGTGTCATTGTCCGCCCTGCTGTTTGAAGTTTTGGACAAAGCTCAAGGCGTTGACGTTTAAGACATCTTCGATGTCTTCGATTAACGCGTCTAGTTTGTCTTCTGAGATTTTATTCTGAGGAGCCAGTTCGACTTCTTCGACCGATTCGTTCTCGCTGGTGGAGTGGCTCTCTTGAATCTGTTTCGCCATCTCATTTCCCTTTCTCAAATTGTTCTTTAAAACTTTCGCTGGCGTAGTAGCCCTCGTCCCAAGAGTAATATTTCAAATCCGCGGGCAATTCTACCCCCAGGGCCTGCAGGACTTCCGTAACGAGTTTCTCCCGATTCTCGCTTTCGGAGCCCAGCTTGGCTTCGCACATTTCCACGGCTTTCTGGACTTCATGGCGGGTGGGATGGTGCGGATCGGGGAATTGCACCCGCACCAACTGTGGTTTCCCGATGTCAACCAAAATCGCCATCCAAGAAGCCGCCCAGAGCTGGTCAGGGAACCGCCGGAGCAGCTCAGCGCGACCTCCAGCACGGGTTTCTGCCGGGGCTTCCCGAGATGCCTGCTGAATCTCATCAAGGGCAAACAGAGACTCGAAGCCGCCTTTTTCCAGAGCACGAGCCAGAGACATGCCCTCATCGACCATAGAAAATCTCAGATTCAACAAGGCTAATCTGGGGTCATCCCAGCCGCAATCGAGTTGATTCCGCTTACGGTCCAAGAGAGCGAGTTTCGCACACCACTCCACGAGGGCAGTGGCTTCATGCCAGCCTGTCTTGAGGGATTTCAAGACCCGTTCCCAGTTCTCGATAACCCACTTGGTTTCGCTGTCTGCCTGCTGGTATCCTCCCGAGCCCGCCTCGAACCCAACTTCACGAATGAACTCCAGATACCCTTGCTGAATTTCTAACGCGGTGGCAGCTCCCCCCGCCTTCAGAGGACAGGTTTGTTGCAACGTAACATCGCGTGAAAAAGCCTTGATTGCCGCCACTGAATCCGCTAGCGCCCATCTGTCAGCGAGTTCACGAGCCTGTTCGGGGAAGTTTTCTGCCAGGCTCAACAGCAGCGCGGCAGTCCCGGTGCGTAACGCCGTGGAATAGGGGAACATCGAGGAATCCGCGGTGATGACGTGGAACCTCCGATAGCGGCGAGTCGCGTGGGGTTCATCACGGGTATTGACGATAGGACGTTCCCGTGTCGTCATGAGGGAAACTTCGGTTTCGATGAAATCCGCACGTTGAAAGATTTGGAATCCCGCGGTTTCGCTGTTTTGCCCCAGCCCGAGACGTCCCGTGCCGCAAAAAATCGGGCGAGACACCAAGAACGGCATGAAGAGGTCGACCAGCAGTTGCCACTCCACGCTGCGTTCTACCAGGTAATTTTCGTGTGCCCCCCAAGCCGAACCGTGCGCATCGGCGTTGTTTTTTAAGATTAAAGCCCTCGCCCCAGCCTCGTCAGGGGAAGTATTGTCACGCAGAGCCTGAGCGGCACGAACCATAATCTCATCTCCAGCGCGGTCGTAAAGCGCGGTTTGGAGAGGTCCGAGACATTCCGGGGCAGAATACTCGGGGTGACCGTGGTCGACGTAAAGTCTCGCTCCGTTGGGTGCAATAGTGGAATTGCCGCGGTAGTAGTGTTGACCAAACGCATCGACTTTCGTAATCCAGCGCGTTTTCACGCCGGTCAGGACGGCACCGAGTTCCTCGTTCGTCCTTGCTTCAGGAGGTAAGTTCCGGTGTTCTTTGCCTTCGGCATCGAGTTCCGGATGTTCTCCTGAATAGTCGAAACGGGTACCGGCTCCGGGGAGCATCCGCCATGAGACAGCTGCACCTGCCGGGTCGGGTACGTGATTAGTCACCGGCACTCCCGGTGTTTTCGCTTCTTCCAGTGCCCAAGAACGCAACAAACGTTGTGCCAAAACTTCGGCTTGCTCTGCCGCTTGGGTCTCAGCAGCTGCCGGCGCTTCACTGCCGGGAAAATCGCTCAAGGCATATTCAGTTTCTATCGACATGATGCGTTTTACACTCAGCATGTGTCTCCTCCTTTGTGCGGTCTCCCGCGGTGATTTTAGTCCTGTTGAATCGGGGTGATGTCTACAATGGGGTCTAACCGTTTCGAACGCCCCACAATCCGGGCCCATTCTTCGGGGTCTGAAACTCCCGGCAGGTCTTGGTGAGCTGCAGTTTCATCCCGTATTGCCGCCACCAGGTGTTCGAGACGAATCCCCGGCTCGCCCCGGAGTGCTTGTTGAACCGCCCGTGCCTTAGCTTTTTCAACTATCGAAGCCAACATTGCCCCGGAGACTAAATCAGAGAGATACCAGGTCTCTTCCTTACCAGATCTGCGTGTCACTCGCAGGATGGCAGTGGTGTCGTCGCGAGTAAAGACTCTGTCGATGACCTCATCCCGCAAGGCAGCAGGCTGAGCTCCGGATGCATAGGGCAGATTCTCACGTAGATATTTTCCGAGAATTTCGGCGCAAGCTTCTTTATTGGGGCGCGGGATGCGAATATGCATGTCCAGCCGACCAGGACGAACAATTGCCGGATCAATGAGGTCTTCACGGTTAGAAGCGCCAATTATCACCACATTGCGCAGCTCTTCCACCCCGTCAATCTCGGCGAGAAGTTGCGGAACGACGGTCGTCTCGACGTCACTTGAGACGCCCGTACCGCGGGTCCGGAACAGAGCCTCCATCTCATCGAAGAACACGATAACCGGAACCCCGTTTGCGGATTTGTCCCGAGCCCGGGAAAACACGGCACGGACTCGGCGCTCGGTTTCCCCCACGTATTTATCAAGCAGCTCCGGACCCTTAATGTTGAGGAAGTGGGCTTTTTTGCCAAGCATCTCGCTCAGAGAGGTGGCGATTGCTTTAGCAATCATGGTTTTCCCGACGCCCGGTGGACCGTAAAGCAAAATGCCCTTAGGCGGACGCAGCTGATAGCTTTCGTAAAGCTCGGGGTGGGTCATCGGCAGTTCGATGGTCTCCCGAATGAGCGTCAAGACGGATTCCAATCCGCCAATTTGATTCCAGTTCACACCTGGATCGTCATCAAGCTCCAGTCCCTCAATCTCGGGGCGTGCCAGATATTCCTGAGCGAATCCCGATTGGAGGTCCACCAGCAGAGTGTCGCCGGGACGAATCCTCGTGCCACGGAGCTGGTCGCTCAGTCGCAGCAAACGAACACTATCGTTATTGACCGTAACCAGGATGCGGTCTTCGTCCACGTGTTCGAGGATGACCGCGCTCACTCCGGTATCGGCAGCAGTTTCTCTTCCGATGCCGACCATTTTGTCGTTCAACAAAATGGTGTCTCCGAGTTGGAGTCTCCCCCAAGTAATCGTGTTGCCCAGAGTGACACGAAACCGCCGTCCCATGACAGAAACATCCACGAGTCGCTGGGCAGAATCGACGAGTTTAACGACAGTTCCGTGAGTGAGAGGCGGTTCTTGTAACCGCTGAATCTCTTTCCGCAGGTTCTTCAACTCACTTTGAGCCTGCGTCAGTGCAGAAGCCAGCAAGGTGTTCTGGTTTTCCAAGCGCTGTGGCTCACTGGTCTGACCGCCAGGGTTGCTCGAAGCATGGCTACTCGACATGATTACCTCCTAGCTGAATCAGAGAGCAATGGCGAGACATCCGCTGTGTCCCAAAAAAATTTCGGCTTTGTCCCATCATCGAGTTGATGATGGGACAAAGCCGAAATAATGTTACGCGTCACTTCAGCTCTTTATCCTTGTATTCCTTGGCGAAAATCATACAGATGAGAGCGAAGATTGCGATAACACACATATAGTATGCTGGCGAGATAGAATTTCCGGTGGTTTTTATCAGCAGGGTGGAGATGAAACCAACCGTGCCGCCGAAAATCGTGTTAGCCAGGTTGAACGAAATGGCAAAACCGCTGTATCTCACTTCCGTAGGGAGAGTCTCCGAAAGGAAGGATGAGAGAGTTCCGTCATTAAGCGTGAGGCAATATGCCAAAATCAGCTCAATAATCAGAATAACAACAGCTTGACCTGTATTGAGAATATGGAAAGCCGGCACGGTAAGCAGTATGAAAGATACCGATGCCGCAATCATCAGTTTCTTTCGTCCAAATTTGTCCGATAGCTTTCCTGATGAAAATATCATCAACACGTAGGCAATCAACGTGATGTTGGTGATGATATTACTTTCAACTGTGCCGAGCTTCACTTCAGTTTCAATGTAGACCGGCAGGTACGTGAACACCATGTAGAAGCCGATGGCATTGAGGGAGGAAACCCCGAAACAAATCAGAGTTTCCTTCAGGTGCTTAGTGAACAGCAGCCGCAGCGGTGAAGACATCTTTTTGCCGGATTCCTTGAGATTATCAAGCATCCGCAAATACACCTCGGAGTCCTCCAGGCGGAGCCGGAGAGTCAGTACCACTACCCCGAGTGGGAAAGCCAGCAAGAACGGTATTCGCCACCCTATTGACTGCATCATCGAGTCCGACATGGTCAACGTGAGAATCGTTGCCAGGAATGAACCGCACATGAGTCCGACAGCAGTAGATGCCGGAACCATGGAACAATAGAAGCCTCGACGATTAACCGGTGCATATTCTGCGATAAAGATGGCCGCTCCGGCGTACTCACCAGATGCGGAGAACCCTTGGGTAAGCCGCAACAACAGCAGCAGCAGTGGAGCGGCTATCCCAATGGTTGCGTAGCTTGGAATCAAACCAATGAGACTGGTAGAACCCGTCATCACCAAGATTGAAGCCGTCAGGGACCACTTGCGCCCCTTCTTATCACCCATGTAACCCCAGAAGAATGCCCCTATGGGGCGTGCCAAGAAGGAGAGCGCAAAAACAGCGTAAGTCGCTAGGAGTTTGACGCTAGCATCCCCATCTGGAAAGAATACTACAGCGATTACAGTAGCAAGATACGAATAGGAACCGTAATCCATCCATTCCGCAAAGTTTCCCAGGAACGATGACGATAGTACTCGACGTACTATCGTATCGTCTGTTTCCATTTTTTCGGTTTGGTTATTATCTGACATATCAATCCCGAACTGGTTATTGGATTAAATCCGAATCCCAAGGTCAGGATACGGTCGCGTCCACAACCTCTGTTGGTTGATCCGCGCCCGATAAACGACTCTGCTTGCGGTTCTTTCGGCTCTGGCGCAGCATACTGATGCTCGGGTACATTCCTCCTCCTACTACCAGTATAAAGCCTAGAACCGTGTTAATGGTCAGAGCTTCGCCAAATATCAGCAAACCAATGAACAAAGCAACGGGTACTTCCCAGTAGGCAATAATGCCGTAATCTGCAGCCGGCAAGTTACGACCCGCAACCAAAAGGAACCCTAATGCGATAGGTCCACAAATAATCCACAGCAGAACCGTGCCCACCCAGTTAAAGGGGGTCAAATGGAGGTCTAGCGCCCAACCGGGAACGTGACCGATAGTGCCGACTAGGTGCAGTATCAGCGCCAAGCTACCAGACGCTACTGTGGCAGCAATGAAGTTCCACACACCGCGGGCTGCTGTGTCTGCATCTTTGCGGTAGCCATTAAAGAACATCGATGCGCCATAGAAAATACCAGACAAGAAACCAAAAATGTTACCCAAACCGGCAAGAGGAAATTCAGGAGTGGAGGCTGCCAAGTTGAAATCGACGAAGAATCCTTTGTCACCAAAGCCAATCAGCTGGTTACCGAACAACATACCGGTGAACACCGCCACCAGACAAATGTATTGAACCGCGCCCATGGGCTCTTTACGGAATATCCGAGCCAACACAATACAGACGACCGGTCCGATATAGATGAGCAGCACGGCGTTAGCCACAGTGGTCAGCAAAGTCGAGGTTACATAGCAGCCCAAGGACAGACCAATCATCACGCCACCCATGATGATGGCAGGGGAAACTTTTAGTTCTTTCCAGACTTGAACCTTTTTTGTTAACAGGACTATGCACACGAAAAAGATAATGCCCATAGTCATACGGCCGGCTGCCATGAGGGCACCGACACTGTTCCCGGCGTTTAAGCCTTTAGTTCCGTCAAACATATCTGTACGCGTAGCCCACCGGCTAAACAGTGGTACCAACCCCATGCCTGTTGCGGAAATCAGCATGGTAATGACACCCAATTTTGTGTTCATTACATAGTTATTTTCAGTGCTCATTGTCATCACGACCTTTGCGAATTATCAACTCGTCCTCCTCTTCTTTGAGGAGCTCACAATATGTGTATTTAGTAGAAAAGAATAATCAGCGCTACTTCACGCTTATATCACATTGGGGCTGCGAAAAATCTTTCCGCAGCCCCAACATGAACTGTCATCGTGTTAATTCTAGATTGAATCTAACTCGAGTTAGACGAGAGTCGGATCAGCAACCTGGTTCGGGAAGTAATCCTCGCAGGTGCCCTCGCGGTAAACGTCCGCGGTGGAGCAGTGCAGACCGCCGCCGAACGGGTAAGCGTCGCGGAACGCAACCGGAATCACGTTCATGCCCAGCTTGTCCATCTGCTCGAGCTGGTTGGTCTCGGAAGCCTCGACGATAACCGTCTTGTGATCCAGAACCAAGCAGTTCATGGACAACCACACGGAGGAGTAGCACAGAGGCGGCGGGGTGGTGTGAGACGGCTGAGCCGCATCCACAATCTGCCAATCGTTCGCTTCGAAGATCTTGCGCTGTTCTTCGGGCAGGCGACGGTGCGGGTTGTTGATGATGAGACCCGGACGCAGCGGCACGAAGGTCGCGTCGATGTGAATCGGGTAGGGGTCGCCGGGGAAGTTCACGGCGTGAACGCGCAATTCGGGGTAGTAGCGCTTGAACCATTCCATAGCCTTGCGGTTGGTGGTCAAACCATGCTGAATGAACAGGTCCTTGCCCAGACGCATCACATCAGCAGCATCCCACAAGGGCTCAACTTCGGTGGTCACGAAGTCTTTAGCGGCGGTGCGCTCCAAGCGCTCCTCCAGAGAAATCCTCTCATCATAGTAGTTGTGCTTGTAGGACTTGTCGGTCAAACGAGGACGAGGAGCCTGGGTCCACTTGAACTCAGGATCTTCCTCGAAGTACTGGTTCATCAAGGGCCAGTATGCCAAGTACTCGAAGTAACGGCAACGGAAGGAGTTCGCAGCCGACATGATTTCGTTACCAATGGTGAGCAAGATGTCGCGAGGAGGCATGCAGGTCATCATGGAGTCGTTGCGGAAATCCGGAGTGCCGATGGCCTGGTTCCACTGCAACGGGGTGGGACGGTCAACGATAACGCCGTGATCTTCCAGAATCTTTGCCAAGTTGTCGAGCTGAGCATTAGCCTTTTCCACGGTCTCGAGCGGGCGCATACCCCACATACCGCGCATCTCGGAATCGACAGGAACCTTCTCGGAGGTCGCCGGTTCCTCCGGGGGAATCATGGAGTTGTCGGCACGACCGACAATCACGCGCTTCAAAGGATCAAAATCGTTCCAAGAACTAACGATTTTCGCCATATCTGTCTCCTTTTGCTACGATGCGCTGCCTCGCGCATCTGCTTTGTTGTTGTTCAATATTTCGCTGGAAGTTGACCATCTTCGGCTTGCTCCCGGCGTTCATTCCGTGCAAAATTCACGAAATGCAAAGTTGGATTGCCAACTTTGGTATTTATCCCCATTGGAACCCAATGAGGGGCTCTGTAGCGGTGCCAAGGCATCTCTCCATCACCTGATGGTACAAGTGTACAGTCTTTCACTCAGAATGTACAGAGATATTTTTAAAAAAATCCTAATTGCTTAATTTGCCCGTGAAAACGCGATTCTAAGCCAAATGTGGCGCCCCAGAATCCGGGGCGCCACATTTCTCGATTACTTCACCGCGCTGGTTTTATCTGCCTTTTAAGAAGGCCTTGCCCAGCTGACGGTTCAAGAAACTAATGCAATCCATGGGAATCTGCTTCGGACACGCCGCCGCACACTCGCCGATATTCTGGCAAGCGCCGAAGCCTTCTGCATCGTGCTGGTTCAACATCGCCACCACACGCTCGTAGTTCTCCACCTTGCCTTGCGGGAGCAACCCCAGATGAGTGACCTTGGCAGAAGTGAACAGCATAGCCGAGCCATTCGGGCAAGCCGCCACACACGAGCCACAGCCGATACAGACCGCAGCTTCAAATGCTCGATCCGCATCGGGCTTCGGCACCGGCACCGAGTGAGCTTCAGGGGCAGAACCCGTATTGACCGAGATATAACCGCCGGCTTGGATGATGCGATCCAGCGCGGCACGGCTCACCACCAAGTCGCGCAGAATCGGGAAAGCCCGCGAACGGTAAGGCTCTACCGTAATCGTGTCGCCATCCTTAAAGGTACGCATGTGCAGCTGGCAAGTTGTGGTGCGGTTCTTGTGCGGACCGTGAGGCACGCCGTTGATGACAATACCGCACATCCCGCAGATGCCTTCGCGGCAGTCCGAATCGAAAGCCACCGGTTCCTCACCTTGAGCGAACAGCTGCTCGTTGAGAATATCCAGCATTTCCAAGAAGGAAGCATCCTCGGATATGTCAGTGAGATGATACTCATGGAGCGCGCCCTTGTCGGACGGACCCTTTTGACGCCAAACTCGTAATGTAATGTTCACTTGTAACTCCGTTGCTTCAGCTGAATATCTTTGTAAATGAGGTCCTCTTTGTGCAGGATAGGCGCAGCCTCATCAGACCCGCCGTATTCCCAAGCCGCCACATAAAGGAACTCGTCATCGTGACGCAGCGCTTCGCCTTCCTCCGTTTGAGATTCAGCACGGAAGTGACCACCACAGGATTCCTTGCGGTGCAGGGCATCAATACACATGAGCTCACCGAGTTCCAGGAAGTCTGCCAGGCGGCAGGCCTTTTCTAAGGATTGGTTTAGCTCGTCGGCACGTCCAGGGATGCGCAGGTCCTTCCAGAACTCCTCGCGCAGCTCGCGAATCTCGGTAATAGCTTCACGCAAGCCCGCATCGGTACGTTCCATGCCACACTTTTCCCACATAATTTGACCCAAACGCTTATGGAAAGAATCAACCGACTGGGTGCCTTGAATGGACATCAACCGTTCCACCTTGCTGGTGACACGCTCCCGAGCTTCCTGAACGACCGGGTCATCCTGGTTCAACTTCGGCATCGCGCCGTGAGACAGGTAGTCCGAAATCGTCGCCGGCAACACGAAGTAACCGTCAGACAAACCTTGCATCAAAGCAGAGGCGCCCAAACGGTTCGCGCCGTGATCCGAGAAGTTCGCTTCCCCTGCCACGTACAGACCTTCGATGTTGCTCATCAGGTCGTAATCGACCCACAAGCCACCCATCGTGTAGTGCACTGCGGGGTAGATACGCATCGGTACTTCGTAAGGATTGTCTCCGGTAATACGCTGGTACATGTCGAAAAGGTTGCCGTACTTTTCCGAAACCTTATCCCGCCCCATGCGCTCGATGGCCTCGCTGAAGTCCAAATAGACACCGCGAGCCACCCCGTTAATCTTGGGTCCGACACCACGACCTTCATCACACATGTTTTTGGCTTGCCGAGACGCAATGTCGCGAGGCACCAGGTTTCCAAAGGAGGGGTAGATACGTTCCAGGTAGTAGTCACGATCTTCCTCGGGGATTTCACGAGGATCCTTGGAACAATCCTCCGCTTTCTTTGGCACCCAGATACGTCCGTCGTTACGCAGCGACTCACTCATCAGCGTCAGCTTGGACTGGAAGTTGCCATGCTGTGGGATGCAAGTCGGGTGGATTTGGGTGTAACACGGGTTTGCCATGTAAGCGCCATGTTTATATGCCATCCACGCGGCAGAAACGTTGCAACCCATCGCGTTGGTAGACAGGAAGAACACGTTGCCATAGCCGCCGCTGGCCAGCACCACCGCGTCAGCAATCCACGTCTCGACCTGTCCGTTGGTCATGTCACGGGTCACGATGCCGCGGGCTTTACCGTCCTTGATGATGAGGTCCATCATTTCGTGACGTTCATGCGCGATGACCGTGCCGGCTTTAACCTGGCGGCTCAATGCCTGGTAGGCGCCAATCAGCAGCTGCTGACCGGTCTGACCACGCGCATAGAACGTCCGCGCGACCTGCACGCCACCGAAAGAACGGTTGTCAAGCAAGCCGCCGTATTCGCGAGCGAAAGGCACACCCTGAGCAACACATTGGTCAATGATGTCGGCAGAGACTTCCGCCAAACGGTAAACGTTATTTTCCCGGCTACGATAGTCACCGCCCTTTACCGTGTCATAGAACAGTCGAAAGACCGAGTCGTTGTCGTTGCGATAGCCCTTAGCAGCGTTGATACCGCCCTGAGCGGCAATCGAGTGAGCCCGTCGCGCCGAGTCTTGATAGAAAAATGCGTCCACGTGGTAGCCAAGTTCACCCAAGGAAGCAGCTGCGGCGCCGCCTGCCAGACCAGTACCGACCACAATAATGTGCAGCTTACGCCGGTTTGTGGGGTTCACCAGACCGCCACGGAACTTGCGGGTGGACCAGCGCTCGGAGATAGGAACGTCCATCGGTGCCCGAGTATCGGCGATTTTATCGCCTTCGGTGTAGTAACCGTCAATCAGTTCAGTCATTGTCTTTCCTTACCTTCCTCACGCCAGCATCGGCATTCCGGCGAGAATAGCCACCGGCGGAGCCAGGAACATTGCGAACACCAGCAGACCAATCAAGCCTGAAATAATCTGAACCGTGTACTGGGTGTTGCGACGCAACCAGCCCATAGATTGCAACGCGGACCAAACGCCGTGAGCGATGTGCAAGCACAGCGCGCCTATCGCGATGGCGTAAACCAACACCATCCACCAATTCGAGAAGGTTGTGTACATCATGGCGTAGGGATTACCTTCCATCACGGAGATAATCCCCGGTCCGGCAGCATCAACGACATTTCCCATCGGATCCAGGAATACCTGGTGCGATGCGTAGGCTGCCGCGTCGCCAACCTTGGCAAACTTCATGGTGAAGTGCGCCAAGTGAAAAATTAAGAACAGCAACAGGATGATGCCACCCCATCTGACGGTGCGTCCCGCGTAAGCAGTCGCCAACGACTTTTTAACCATGTAGCGAGAACCGCGCGCGAGTCTGGCGCGACGCCACAGGACAATAGCGGAAATAACGTGCACCAGGGCGCAAACTACCAGCAAGCCCCGGAGAATCCACAGCAACCCTTCATAGGGCAGTATGGGCATGAGAAATGTGCGCAAATGCAGCGCATAATCGTTATACACGGTCGCCCCGAAGAACACTTTGAGATTCCCGTAGGCATGCAAAATCACGAACCCCACAAAAAACGCGCCAGTAATCGCCATGGCTTGTTTGATGATAACGGTGGTCTTGATTGCTTTGTTATCTGTAGTTAATGTTGTATTGGCCACGATGTCGAGCCTATAAGATTTTCTGAGGGCGGCTTGGCTGAATCAGGTCAAAAGTTTCGTTTTACAACCCTTAAAATGGTCTTGAACTGCAAATTTACCTGTATGCTCAGGTCGAAAGTCCCTATTTATCCAGTTGCGCATGTCAGCACGTAAGCAACGGGGATAAAATTTTTTCGAAACATTTGAGTTTAGAAAAACATTTTCACCATGATGAGACCGTTCTCTGCCGGGTTTTGAAACCAGAACGGCAACTGTGCCCGCACCTGGAATCCTTGACTTATATAGAGACTCTGAGCTGCCTTGTTGCCAGATCGAACCTCTAACACAGCTCCGACGTATCCCCAATCTCGCCCCCGGCGCAGACCATCTGTTAACAGCTGCGTAGCGTAGCCTTTTCGTTGCCAATTCGGGCGGGTCGCCAATGATAAGACTCGTATCAATCTGTCTCCACGAGCTTCAGTTGGAATCGCCTGATTGCGGTCAGCGGGAGGGAGGTCCCGTAGCGGAACGCTCATCTCTCCCAGACCCCACACCGCCCACGCTGCCAGATCCCCAGACTCGCTAAAACTCAACCTAACACTGACATCCGGATGCACCAGCAGGGACGCCACCGCCTCCCGTTCCCAGGCGTCTGCCCCGAAGCACTCCCGTTCGGCTCCCTCCAGGCATACTGCATCTGCAATTACCCCGTCACGAAGCATGGCTCACCAGTGATTTTGGCTTCGGCTATGACTTTTGTTGAATGTCCGGGCGGCGCAGGTACTGCGGCTCGGTGCTCTGCAAAGCCAGTTCCTGTGGGGCTTCGGTATCCCCTGCTGCCCCATTCACAAGGGAGGTTGCCGCTCGAGCCAGGTCAGCAAACCTTACGTCTACGGTCTGCCCCGTGATTTGGGTGGCAGCGTTGCCGACCAAGAACACTCTCCCGTCAGCAAACCCCGTAAAGTCGCGGTCCCACCCTTGGGTAATATCCTTGAGAAGTCCCGCCGAACCAACCCAGTCGGTCCCGCATTGCGACACCGGTCCGCCCGCCGGATTCGGTCTGAACAGCCCAGCATAGACTTCGTGTCGGCGGGCATCCATTAGGGAAACTATCCAGCGTGGAGTCTCCCCCCGTGCCCGAGAGGGGCAATCAGCGCCGGACAGCACGCCAGCGGCTGCCTGAGCCTGCAGCAAAAGCTCATCCACCCCCAAGACCGGGACGTCCCAAGCAAAGCCCAAGGTACGAGCTGTAACCAGACCGACCCGCAACCCGGTAAACGGAGCAGGTCCGCGCGAAACCACAATTTTTTCCGGTCTGCCCCCCTCCTGGACTACGTCAGCAACCAGCGATGAAAGGGCTTCTACCTGAGCTTTTCCATCAGGATTAACTTTCACCAGCGTCTCGCTGGGGTCTTCGGGATTCACCAGGGCAACCCCCGCCCCGGCACAGGTATCGATAAACAGGTAACTCACAGAGACAATCCTAATGCGCTTCTCCCGCAGAACCATTCACAGCTAAAGTCGGGACGGCGGAAGTAGGTGGAGACATCGGCACCAAAATCAGTTCCAGATCCGGCAGAGAGAGCACCTCTGCCGATTCCTCGGTGCGGGATTGCCACCGAAAACTCAACCACACCACCAACAATGCGATACCCACAATGGCGACCGCCAAGACTACCACCCACACCAGAGTATTACTGCTGGTCGGCAAGGCTTCCGTTGTTGGCGTGGGAGTGGGGTTGACAGTCCCCCACCAAGATTGCACGGCTTCTTGGACCTGCGCCAAAGTCACGGCACCGACCACGCGGGCACGCGCTGCGTTAGAAACCGGCAACAAACGTTCCTCATCTAACATGAACCAACCGTGAATGATTGGGTCATACACAGGACGATTGTGATGAGCAGCATCCGGCGCTGTGGTCAATAGTTCATGCGCCAACTCAGGCAGCGCATAGCTGGCACCCGGCTCGTCAAGCCGGACAGGAAGATGAGAATTTTTTGGTTCCAAAACAACCCCGCTCATAACCTGCGGATTATTTTCACGTGAACTCAATGTCGGTTCCGGAACCCCGGCAGTGGTTTTGGGAGCCAAAGCGTCAGCGCGTGATGGTAGCCGCAGGGGATACAGGTCTTTTTCTTCCTCCGTATAGACCACCACCCCAAGTTCGCGGTTCTCGATGCTCACCGGGGCGACCCACATATCAATCGGGGTTACCGCGCTTTCCGAATTGTAGGTGCCCCGCAGCAATCGAGCAGACCAGGTCGCCACTTGGGTCGGAATTCCCACTTCAATCTGAGCATCTGGAGAAACTTTCGCGTTATCCGGGAGGTATCCCCGCAAGGATTGCCCTAGAGTAGCGGCCTTGCTGTTAAACCAAACCCGGACATCATCAGGGAGGTCGCTCCGGAAGTCCCGCGACGCCAGCCCCTCCAGAATCTCACCGTCCGGAGTTGCCCTCACAGTTGCACTACCGACCGAAAACCTGGGCGCGGTATCAGCTACTGCCTGCCCGGTACCTGGCGCAGCAAAACTCATCACCACCGCGCTCAGCAACACGATGATCCCGACCAGTACGGACTTATGCCCGCGACGCACCGGAAGAACGCTTAGCATAGAATTCCTATCAGGCTTTTTACGATTCCACCTCAGCATGGCAAACTTCAGCGGACGCACCTGGTTCGAGACTCGCGTTTTCCTGTGCCCGCAGAGCCTCCCACTTTTGCACCAAACCTGACAGGTCCCAAGTTCCCTCCAGACCGTGAAAAACAACTCGACAAGTCGTATCTTCGGGCAAATCCACGATGGTTCCCGTAATGGGACCTTCGGCGGTTTCAGGACGGCTCAGGGAGAGTTTCAGAGTGTGCGCACTCAAGTCCTCCACCTTACCGGTCCCCCATTCCACCACCACCACCGCGGTTTCAAGTGCCGATTCCAAATCCAGAGTTTCTACATCGTCGCTACCGGCTAAACGATAGGCATCCACGTGAACCAAGTTCGGTCCCGGCGCGTCGGGGGACTTGGTGTGATTGCGAGCCAGGATGAAGGTCGGGGAGGTGACCCGCTGGTTGACCTGCAATCCCACACCAAGACCTTGGGTCAAAGTGGTTTTTCCAGCTCCTAAATCCCCTTCCAGAATCACCAAATCGCCAGCTTGCAGAAATGGTGCCAGCGCTTGCCCCAACAGACGGGTGTCAGCTGCGGACCTCGTTTCGACTTCCAGCAACAGGTTTCCCTCGTGACTCATCGTTCCTCCTCAGTAATTCAACAGCCCCGGCGTCAGCTCTCTGTATTCAGCGCTCCGGTTCGTCTTTAACATAAACCCGCGGCACATTGGGGGAAATGCTGGTAATGACTTCATAGTTGATGGTATCCGTCCATTCCGCCCAGTCATCGGCAGTTGGAAGCGCGGGAACTCCCGGAATTCCCCCCAGCAGGCGATCCTTCGGGTCGCCAAAAATAATCGCCAACTCGCCGGGTTCAACCGGACACGGCACGGAAGTCCCCGTATCGTCCACCGCCGGACCCAGGTCAACCACGATTTGATCCATAGGAATCCGTCCCACAATCGGGGCGCGCCGACCTTTAATCCAGG
The DNA here is from genome assembly GCF_000196535.1 of Mobiluncus curtisii ATCC 43063. Taxonomy (NCBI): domain Bacteria; kingdom Bacillati; phylum Actinomycetota; class Actinomycetes; order Actinomycetales; family Actinomycetaceae; genus Mobiluncus; species Mobiluncus curtisii. Next base: position 345,204 of record NC_014246.1, read on the forward strand.
TTTCGCCGCGATTCTTTGCCAGGCGGTGCAAACCATCGGCATATCCGACCGGCAACAGCCCTAACCAGCGCGGTCCCGGCGCCACCCATTCCCCGCCGTAGGAAACTGCGGCGCCCTTTTCAACCCTTTTCACCTGAACCACGTTCGTTTCCAGTCGCATCACCGGACGCACCCCCAGCTGCCACGATGACGCGATTTCAGGATTCGGGCTCAAACCGTATCCCGAAATCCCCACCCTGACCAGGTCATAGTGACTCTCGGGATACCAAATAATCCCGGCAGTGGCGGCGATGTGACGCAGCTGGGGGCGCAAACCCGCCTCTTGGGCGACCTCCCAAGCCTCATCAAAAGCCTTCAATTGCGACTTGGTGAAAGCCTCAGCGGCAGCGGTGTCTTCATCCGCGCGCGCCAAATGCGACCAGACCGCACTAACTTCAACGAGCCCGGCGCGTTCTCGTGCCCGCGCCAACTTGCACAGCACCGGGAAATCTTCATCCGTGGCTCCCGCGCGACACAGTCCGGTATCGACTTTCAGGTGTAACCGCGCACGTTTTCCTGCCGCATCACACGCTCGCGACACCTGGTCGAGCTGATCCAAAGTGGAAACAGAGATGTCGATTTCTGATTTCACCACCGGTAGCAAATCCGTATGCGGGACATACAACCAGGTCAGAATGCGGGGGCGGGTAGCTGAAGGCAGACCCATCGCTGCGGTTTGATATAGGCGCGAACGCATCATCGCGGAAGTGGGAGTGTCGACCAGATGGTCACGCGGCACCCCGTGCTTATCGAGGTATTTGCGCAGCCGAAAAGCCTCACTAGCCTTAGCCACGCCCAACCATTCCGTGCCGGCACCGAGCGCAGCCAGAGCCATCCGCTCAATACCGTGTCCGTAAGCATTAGCTTTGACGATTGCCATTTGTTGACTGTGCGGGGCAAAACGCCGCATTTGGGCAAGATTTTCCTGGTATGCACTCAGATTTACCACGGCGCGCACCGGCCACTGGGAAACATCCACGTTGGTCATAATCTTCCTTTACAAAAATTGTTTTCGCACTTCTTAGTTTGTCACGTTTAGCTACACCGAGATAGTTTATAGCCCCGCTAAAGCCTGGGGAATTGCCTTCACGATTGCGGTAGCGCGAGGGGTGGGGGCAGCTAAACGACCCGCTTCGGTATGTAGCCAGGCTCCCACTGCCGCCATTTTTCCCACATCCAAACTTTCTCCGCGAGCTTCGGCACGGGCAGTTGCCGCGGCGAAAACATAACCCAAAATTCCTGCCAGGACATCCCCCGAACCAGCCGTCGCCAAATCTCGGGTGCCGTGAGTCAAGGAATAGACCGTTCCCCCCGGATTGGCGATAGTGGTGGTGGGTCCTTTCAAAAGGACGGTGGCGTGCGTGTCCGCGGCGAGGTGCGATGCCCAGGCATAAGGATTGCTCTCGATAGTCTCTCGGGTAGTTTCCCGACCAAGCTGGGCAGCCAGGGCAGCCGCTTCCCCAGCGTGGGGGGTCAACAGGCAGTCCGCATCCGGTTGGATTTCTGTTCCGATAAGTCCCAGCGCGCCGGCATCGAGAATCACCAATTCTCCGGGATTACGACGGCGCCAAGCGTCAAGCATTTGTTCGCGATGCTGCGGTGAACCTGCCACCAAACCGGGACCAATAATGCGGGCTTGGCACCGACCTTCTCCCAGTACGACTTCTGGACATGCCTGTAACACCACTGGTTGCACCGCAGGTTCGCCCAGGTAACGCAAGAAAGACTCCCCCGCATTCAAGGCGGCACTGGTGACCAAGACACCCGCTCCAGGATAGCGCGATGACCCTGCCATTACACCCAAAACTCCGCGGGAATACTTGTGATCAGCAAAATCCGGCCAAGGCCACAAATCGCGAACGTCAGCGCGTTCTACCAAACCAACGCTGGGCTGCATCGCCGGCTCGGGCAGCCCAATACCTTGAATTTGCAGGCTACCTACCGTAAGCGCACCGGGACCGACCAGCATCCCGGTTTTCGCCGCCCCCATCGTCACGGTCAGATCGGCTGGCAGCAATCCCGGTTCTGCCCCCGACTCAGCGCCCTGGTACAGATCCAGACCGGAGGGATGATCGCACGCCACCACCAGAGGTCCTGCCCCGTCCGGCAATCGGCTGCGCCACTCCCTTATGCCCCGGACCAGGGATAACGCCGGCTCGCGCAGCGGTGGCAGAGCTCCGATACCGATAATCGCGTCGATTATGGCAACCGGTTTCCATGCCTGTACCAGGTCTAGAGTCGCCGCAACCGTCTCGGGTAACACACGGGGCCAAAACTCTACCCCAGCTTGCCGAGCCGCGGCCGCACCACGTTCGTGAATATGGTTCGAGGTCGGCAAGACCACCACCGGATACCCGCGCCGTCGCAGATATGCTGCTCCATACAAGCCATCGCCGCCGTTATTGCCTGCCCCGACCAAAACCAGGACACGTCTCCGTCCGCGCGGAGCCGGCGTTACGGTGACGTCCGCGTAGTCTCCAGACAGGGTCCGGTGCGTATGGTGGGCCAGCGCGTAGGCAGCTCGCCGCATCAGCGCATCCGCGCCCTGCTCACGGTCAGCTTGCGCAACCAGAGGTTTTTCCATTTGTGCAATCAAATCCGGCGCATATCCCCAAATCACGATTTCAGCCTAGACGAAAATCGGCACCGAGTCAGAAACTTAGAGGCGCTTGCGGTTTTCAACCGACAGGAAAACTGGGTAATCTTAAAGCTAGGAAATCCCGATGACTATGCAGCGGGGTCACTGTGTTCACGAAAGGTAGCCATGTCAAAAAAAGACAGCCTGCAACTGTGGCTTCTTTCCACTCCAAAGCGCCTGGTGGCAGGGTTGTTCCTGCTGGCTGCAGCAGGCATTTTACTGGTGCTGGTGACGCTATTCATAGTTGCACCGCAAATCGCCGCCATGCCGAATCAGACCCCCTCTGAATCGAGTCACTCTCGGTCCACCACAAAACTATCGTCCCCGCTTTTGGTGGAAGTCACCGGCTCTAACTTCCGCACCAACTCCACTCTTAAGATGACTCCCACGAAGTCGGCTCCCGAAGATACTCCCGAGCCACCCCCGGCGTCACTCAACCTCGAAGGTCTGCAAGACCTCACGTACCCTGAATCTTTCAGCAATGTTTCCGAGGTTTCGACGCGCCCCAGCCCCAGCCAGACTGCACGGCGGATGCCGACTCCCACTCGTTCTGCGGAAACCAGCTTGAAGAAAGAATCCATTGAGTCGGGCGACCCGGTCCAGTTCACCGGAATGCAGGCTTTCTTTAAGGACTTACAGACCGGAAATTTTGGCGCTATGCAGCGCAGCTGTTGGCTGATTACCCCGGAAGTGTTTACCGACCGCTACACGACTCCGCCCGCTCAAAAGGTCCTGTTGCACGCCTTGTCGCAGACTCCGAAAGCTACCGATGACGGGGTGTCTTGGAGCGACTCTAACGTGGAGGTGCGCGCCAGCTGGAGCGAGTTAGCGGATCGATATTCCTGCCCGACGGCGATTTATGACGGCAAGATGGATTCGGTCACTCCCGAGGACGTGTCTTACCTGATAGCGAGGATTATGGCGCGTTCTAGCTACCCGTTCAACGGTGCGGACGCGGAGGAAAACTATCCGACCTTGTGCGAAAAGTGGAGCCCTCCACCGGGTATCACGAAATACACCCCGGAGGCTGCCCAAAAACTGCATTACACCGAACGGGGACTCCTCGACGATGACACGTTTAAGACTTTGCAGGAGCTACGTTCCGAGTCCATCCACCTTTACACGGTGAAAAACACCTACCCCATGTATATCCGCGCAGCACACTCGCAGTTGGAAGAACCTTCCGCCTATTTCTTCCGTGACAAGGACGGCAGCCTGTGCTTGGGGTCGGTGGTCAAAAAGTCATGAGGGATAATTTCGGCGCTCCCACCACCGAGTTGATGGAGGATTTCCTGACGGATCCGCGCGGCACTCAAGAAAGGCTGCGCGATTATCAATACGGTTCGGCGATGCGCGAGATTATGGCAGCTCGTCCACATCAGGCACCCTCGGGGCTGGAGGAAACCGCCTCACCTTTTGTTATGTTCACAAGGGAACAGTGGTCGGCTCTCTCGGATCAGACCCCTCTACCCTTGGCGCAGGCTGATGTGGAGCGTTTGCGCGCTTTGGGCGACCCTATCGATTTGGCTGAGGTTGACGCGATTTATCGCCCTTTGACCGCCCTGCTACAGATTTATGCCGCCGGAACTATCAAGATTCGTTCCCGACGCGCTGATTTTTTAGGTGAATCCGCGGTCCAGCACACTCCCTTTGTGATTGGAGTGGCAGGTTCGGTGGCGGTGGGAAAGTCCTCTCTGGCACGGCTGTTGCGCGAGTTGATGAGCCGCTGGCCGGGCACTCCACGGGTCGATTTGGTCACTACGGACGGTTTTTTGTACCCCAATGCGGAGCTGGTAGCACGCGGGATTATGAACCGCAAAGGCTTTCCTGAATCTTATGACCGGCGTGGTCTGTTGCGTTTTCTGGCAGCAGTGAAATCCGGGGCACCAGAAGTGGCAGCCCCGGTATATTCGCACGTCACTTACGATATTGTGCCGGGTAAGTCCCAGCTGGTTTGCGCCCCGGATGTCCTCATCCTGGAGGGGTTGAATGTGTTGGCCCCGCCTCTGATTGCCGACGGGGGTAATAATTCCCTAACAGTATCGGATTTCTTTGATTTTTCTATCTATCTGCACGCACGCCCCGCAGATATTGAACAGTGGTATCTGTCGCGTTTCCACCAGTTGCGCGCCACTGCTTTCAAACAACCCGACTCTTTCTTCCGAGAGATTGCCACCTGGACCGACGCGCAGGCAGACTCTCATGCTCGCCAGATTTGGCGGGAAGTCAACCTGAAAAATCTGCAGGAAAACGTGGCTCCGACCCGTTCTCGTGCCACCCTCATCCTGGAGAAAGATACCGACCACCGCGTACACCGTCTGCACCTGCGCAAGATTTAGGACCTGCCCTCAACCGACCCCGTCAATCCATTCATTCAGCCGGAGTGCTATCACCCGATTCTGGTGTCGAGTCCAGATGCCCCCACTGAAACCGTCGTTGCAGCCAGTCGACTAAACGATCCAGCAGCAGACTGAGGATTACTCCTCCGGTCATCCCCACCACCGTCGCTAACAACGGATTGACCGGCCCCAGGATGCTCCCGGACGTAAAACCTATGCACATTCCGTACGCCACCCAGCAGATTACGGCAGCCAGGTCGGTGCGCAAGAATCGACTGTAGGGAAAACCAGTCGCCCCGGCACACATGTTGACCGCTACTCGCCCACCGGGGACGAAACGTGCCGCAAATATGAAGGACGTACCGCGCTTGTGCAAAAGTTTCGTGGTTCGCGCGAAAGCCCGTTCGCCCTTCCCCTCTCGCCACGATTTGATGCGCTGCACGTGGATGCGAGTGCCCAGGAAGAAAGCGAAAGAATCACCCAAGGTCGCTCCGATGACGGCACAGAAAAATATGCCGGGCAGGGGAACCACATTGCCGGGGGCAGCGAAATACCACGAAGTTAATCCGATGACGATTGATTCGGCGGGCACCGGCGGGAAGAAAGCGTCCGTAAAGCACAGACCCGATAGAAACAACAAAGCCAGTGGGGAACCGGCAAAGCTGTGAATCCATTCCGTGATAGTTTGCGAAATCGGCATCCAACCACCGTTCCCGCCCGCGGTGAGCAGCAGGACCGGGATGAGAGTCACGTTCGGAAGCGCTGGGGTCAGCATGTTACCCGCGCGCCCCTATTCCACCGTGACTGATTTAGCCAGGTTACGCGGCTGATCCACGTCATATCCCAGATGCGCCGCCATCCGCAAAGCTAACAGCTGCAACGGAATCACATCGACCAGGGGACGCATCAACGTGGGCGTGGGTGGCACCCGCCACACTACGTCCGCAAACTCGTTGACGGAATCGTCCCCGTCCTCTGCCACAACCAAGGTCACGGCCCCGCGTGCTCGGACTTCTTCGATATTGGACACAACTTTACGATGTAACTCGGGTCGCCGCGGGGTAGGAACAATAATGACGACCGGCTGCCCAGACTCTACCAGGGCAATAGGACCGTGCTTCAGTTCCCCTGCCGCGAAACCTTCAGCGTGCAGATAGGCAATCTCTTTCAGTTTGAGTGCCCCTTCCAGCGCCACGGGGAATCCGACGTGACGCCCCAGGAAGATGACTGACTTAATGTCGTCAAGGTTCGCGCCCAAGTCCAGCGAGCTGGCGTAACGATCCAAAACGGTCTGCATCCGTGCCGGCATCTGACCGAGCTTTTCCAGGTAATCTTCGATTTCATCAGCATACTTGTTGCCGCGTACCTGAGCCAGGTACAGACCTAACAGGTAACATGCCGCAATCTGGGCGGTAAACGCCTTGGTAGAGGCCACTGCGATTTCGGGTCCGGCATGAGTCAGCAATACCGCATCGGCTTCGCGAGAAATCGTAGAGCCAGGCGTGTTCACAATTGCCAAGACTCGTGCCCCCTGTTCGCGGGCATGACGAATTGCCATAATCGTGTCCATGGTTTCCCCGGACTGAGAAATCGCCACCACCAGGGTGCGCCGGCTCACCACCGGGTCCCGATAGCGAAACTCGTGTGCCAGCTCCACCTCGCACGGAATCCGACACCAGTGCTCGATAGCGTAGCGCGCCACCTGACCGGCATAGGAGGCGGTGCCGCACGCCACAATAATCACCGAGGTGATGGAACGAAACACTTCGGATTCAATCCGCAGCTCATCCAAGGTCAGTGCCTCGGCAGCATCCAGGCGTCCCGCGACGGTGTCGCCCACCGCCCGTGGCTGTTCCCGGATTTCCTTTTCCATAAAGGTATCGAAGCCTTCTTTGGTGACGCGGTCGGTCGCGAAATCGACTTCATAAGCCCGTTTGCGCTGGGCGGGATCCTGAGCGATAACGTCCAGACCTTGGGTGTGCAGAATCTCACTCCCCTGCTGGTCCATGACCAGTACTCCGGCGGGAGCCACGACCACGACTTCATCCTGACCAATTTCCAAGGCTTGTTTCGTACGGGCAGCGAAAGCCAACACATCAGAACCGAGGAAGTTCATCCCTTGTGACAACCCGAGCACCAGCGGAGAGGACCGACGTGCTGCCACAATGACCCCCGGCGCATCCGCATGTTCTACCAACAGGGTAAACGAACCTTCCAAATCCCTGGTGACCTTTAGCATTGCCCGCGCTAACCGAGTTGCTGCTGCCGCACAACCCAGGTTGGGGTCGAGATTGCACAGCGGGATAGTACCGGGAGCAATCGGCTGTTCCCCAGCATTTTCAGCGTTCCCGCCCGGTTCGGCCAGGTAGGCACGTTCCAGCAGGTGAGCGACCACCTCGGTGTCAGTTTCGCTGACGCATTTGATGCCCAGGGTCTCCAGGTGAGCGCGGTAAGGTTCCGCGTTCTCGATAATGCCGTTGTGTATCAACGCCAATTTTCCGTCATAAGACAGGTGGGGGTGAGCGTTTTCACGAGTAACGCCCCCGTGGGTCGCCCAGCGGGTATGCCCGATCGCGGTGGTCGCGTTGGGCAAAGGACGCTTCTCTAAAGTCTTACGCAGTTCAGAGAGCTTACCGACTTCCTTTTCGACCGTAATTTCGGGGCTCGCGCTGGTTGCGTCGACCACCGCGATTCCGGCTGAATCATAGCCACGATATTCCAGACGAGACAGCCCTTCCAGGACCGTTTCCTCAGCTACCTTGGTGCTCTCACTTCCGACGGCACCGACAATTCCACACACATTTCCTCGCTTTCGCGGCGCAAATTACAGCGCTAATAGTTCCTGCACCCGGTTGGCGAGTGTTTGGGCCTCTGCGTCAGCCTGTTCCTGAGTCGCGGCTTCTACCATCACCCGCACCAGGGGCTCTGTACCGGATGAACGCAACAGAACCCGACCGGTATCCCCGAGGCGGGCTTCTGACTGTGCGATGTCCTCAGCCAACCGTGGGTCATTCACACGAGTCTTGTCCACTCCGGGAACATTAATCAGGGTTTGGGGCAGCTTTTGGATGGGCGACACAAGCTCGGTCAGCGGAGCTTGGTGAGTAGCCACCGTTGCTGCGATTTGCAGAGCGGTGAGAATACCATCACCGGTCGTAGCGTAGCGGGCATTGATCACATGACCGGACTGTTCGCCACCCAAAATATAGCCGTGAGCGCGCATTTCTTCCAGCACGTAACGATCCCCTACCGCGGTAGTGGGGGTCTTAATTCCCACCTGTTGCATCGCTAAACGCAGCCCGAGATTACTCATCACGGTCAGCACCAGAGTGTCATGAGTCAGCATTCCTGACCGGTGCAAATCCAAAGCCAACATCCCCATGATTTGATCACCATCAACCAGGTTGCCGACACCATCCACTGCTAGGCAACGGTCAGCGTCCCCATCGAACGCCACCCCGAAGTCCGCCCCAGCGGCTACCACCATGGATTGCAGCTGCTTGGGATGAGTTGAACCGCAATTCAGGTTGATGTTGCGCCCGTCAGGAGAGGCGTTAATCACGATGACGTCCGCACCGGCTTCTCGCAGCGCCCGCGGACCGATCTCCGAAGCTGCCCCGTTGGCGCAATCCACCACGATTTTCAACCCATGCAAAGATACCGGAACCGTATCGACCAGGTGATTGACGTAGGCATCGTCAGCAGCTTTGCCGTTAGCTACCACATCGCCGACCCCGGATCCGAGGGGTCGTTCCCAATTCTGTCCCAGCATGGCTTGGACTCGGTCCTCCATCTCGTCAGGGAGTTTATAGCCGCCACGGGCAAAGAACTTGATACCGTTGTCTTGCATCGGGTTGTGCGACGCGCTGATGACCACACCAAGTTCAATGTCCTGCGATTCCGTGAGATATGCCACGCCCGGAGTGGGGATGACGCCGACCCGAGTGACATCCATCCCGGCGCTGGACAGTCCCGCCGCCAGGGCATGATCCAAGAATTGTCCCGAGACTCGCGTATCGCGACCGATAATCGCGCGTGGCTTGGCAGGTTCTTCCGGAATCAGGCGGGGTCGTTTAATCCCCGTGCGGGATTCCGCCATAGCCGACTCACGTTGCTCTTTCAACAAGTCTTTCACGATGGGCATCTGACCGGTGGCCATAATCTTTTCTTCTACCACCAGGCGAGCCGCTGCTACCCCTAAGTTCAGAGCCAGTTCCGCGGTGATGTCTTCATTGGCCAGCCCGCGAACCCCGTCAGTACCGAAAAGTCTTTGCGACATAGTTTTGCCTTTCTCGTGTTCTAACCTCACCATTATTCCACGGTTAGCAAATAGGAAATAACTCAAAGTCCTAAAATTAGCGGATTATCAACCTTTTGTGGGAAGTTAGGAAATGCCGCGGGCAAAAAACTGGTGGGGTCCTCACCGGAGAACCCCACCAGCATAAGTCTCGATTGTTTTTAGCGCTTCGAGTACTGTGGTGCCTTGCGAGCCTTCTTAAGACCAGCCTTCTTGCGCTCCACGGCGCGAGCGTCGCGGGTCAGGAAACCGGCTTTCTTAAGCGCGGGACGGTTGGCGTCACGATCGATTTCGTTCAGAGCGCGGGACACGCCGAGGCGCAGCGCACCAGCTTGACCGGAAATGCCGCCGCCATCAATACGAGCCTTGACGTCGAAACGACCCTGCAAGTCCAACAGCACGAAAGGTGCCATCACCAATTGCTGGTGCAACTTGTTCGGGAAGTAATCTTCCAGGCTGCGACCGTTGATAGTCCAATTGCCGTTACCCGGAACCAAACGCACACGGGCTACGGCTTCTTTGCGACGCCCTAACCCCGTGCCCTTGTCGATGCGAGAATTCCCACGACCCGGTTCATCCTGAGCCGTCGGAGTCTCGGTGGTGTATTCGCTGGGGACTTCCTCCAGCTCTTCGATTTCTGCAGTGGTCTTCGCCACGATACTCCTTGAGGTTTTGCGAACCGCGTTTATTGCGCGATTTGCGTGAGTTCAAAAACTTCCGGGTTCTGGCCGGCGTGCGGATGTTCCGGTCCGGCGTAAACCTTCAGCTTCGTCAATTGCTGTTTCGAGAGACGGTTACGGGGCATCATTCCCTTAACTGCCTTTTCGATAATTTTTTCGGGTTGCTTGTCCCGCAGTTCCTGGTAAGAGGTTGCCTTCAAGCCACCGGGAAAACCCGAGTGGTGGTAGGCAGTCTTTTCAGTCCATTTGTTGCCGGTCAACACGACCTTTTCCGCGTTGATAACGATGACATAGTCTCCGTTATCAAAGTTGGGAGCGAAGGTCGGCTTATGCTTGCCGCGCAGCAAGGTAGCCACCTGGGAAGCCAGACGTCCCAGTACGATGCCGTCGGCATCAACTACATGCCACTTCGCGTCAACGTCACCAGCCTTGGGTGAATAAGTACGCACTTCTTTAGCCTTCAATTCTTAATCGTCGGTCTCATCACTTTTGTGATGATGAAAGTTTGCGTGTGCCCTGGGATGACAGCGGTATGAGTGGGAATAGTCACCAACTCAAGGGCATACAACCGTTTAATCTTAACGATTCCGCGCGCCTGGGTCAAAATCACGGCGTAATTCACGTATTTTGAGCGCGAAAATAAATTGTTCGTATGACACGCCCACTCGCCGAACGACATAGTAAAGCGTCAATTCAGTTCATCAACTGCCCAGTCTGCCTAGCTTCTAGCCTGCTTAGGCTCAAGTTTGGGTTCAAAAAACCGGGGATAAACGTCATGGGAGCGGGCAATGCTCCCCTACTTGTGTTAACTTAGCTGGGATTAGAATCCCGATTTTCCAATCTAGCGGTGGACACTCTAATAGACGGTTATTCCCCGGGCACGAAAAATCGACCGTATCTGTTCGATGGATTTTTCGTCGGGAGGTTGGACCGTCTCTAGTTTGTAGTCTAGATTCAGTTCTTCCCACTTGTCCCGACCCATTTGGTGGAACGGCAGCACTTCCAGCCGTTCCACGTTACTCCAGTTAGCCACAATATCAGCCACGCGTTTCACGTTGTCCGCGTCATCGGTCCAGCCCGGAACCGCTACGAAACGAATCCAGGCGGGAATCCCCGCTTGAGCCAAACGATTCCCAAAGTCAATAGTGGGTTGCAGAGGTCTGCCGGTGACTTTTTGATAGGTGTCGGGATTGCCGGATTTTACGTCCAGCATCACTAAATCCAACAGTTCAAGTTCTTGGTCGCTAAAGCTGAATCCTAAAGATCCAGAAGTATCAATATTGGTGTGAATGCCCTCGGCTTTGGTATCGCGCAGCAGTTTTTTTAGAAATCGTGGCTGCATCATTGGTTCCCCTCCGGAAAAGGTGACCCCGCCGCCAGTAGCTTTATAAACCGCCTTGTATCGAACAATCTTGTCCAACAGGTCTTTGGCTAAAATCGGAGTGCCTTCGCGCATTTGCCAAGTATCAGGATTGTGGCAGTACACACAGCGCAGAGGACAGCCGGCCAGAAAAATTGTCAGCCTAGTGCCCGGACCGTCCACTGCGGTTACCAATTCCCAAGAATGCACCGAGCCTAGTTCTCCGGCGTTAACCAGCTTTGAATGTGTGCTCCGATCCATCTCCGGGGCGGTAGCAATACCGTCCAGCCCCTTACCACGAACCCGTGGAACTTCGATTTCAGAGGGTTCGGGTCGATACTCCCCGGTGGAACCTTCGGTTCCAAAGATGGTATCGACCCGAACCCGTTCTAAAGTGAGGTTCACTGCTGCCAGACTATTTCTTGTTGTGGAACGTACGAGAAATAATGTCTAGCTGCTGTTCATGCGTCAAACGCACGAAATTCACGGCATACCCGGAAACTCGCACGGTCAATTGGGGGTATTTTTCCGGGTGTTCCATGGCGTCTTCCAAGGTGTCCCGGTTTAGCACGTTAATATTCGCGTGGTACAGACCTTTCACACCTCCGCTGGCGCAACGATTTGCTTTCATGTCTTTGAGTCGCTCATCGAAAGTTTTAACTGCCATAATTCTTTTCCCTTCAGTTATTAGTTATCAGTTTTAGAGTTAAAGATTAGCCTTTGCGGACAAAGCCGGCATCCATAATGCCGACCAGGCTGGTGACTTGTTCGTCAAGGTTACGTCCCAATGAAGAGGGAACAATCGTGTTGGTCAGCGAGATACCGTCCAGGGCGTCGTCGTAGTCCAGTTTGCCCACAGAAAGCATGGATGCCAGCATTCCGTGAGTGTCGACACCATTTTCTGGGTTAGCGCCAGGGGCAAATGGAGTCCCTTTCATGTGACCTGAGGGGAAGGAACCGGTGAACTTGCCGTAAACCACATTGGAAGTGATGGTTAATACCGATTGAGTGGCAATCGCTCCGCGGTACATGGGAATGGCTTTAATCTTGCTCATAATGGTGTGAACCACGGTAGCGGCAATATCGTCAGCACGGTCATCATCGTTGCCATAAGTTGGGAAATCCCCTTCGGTGCGGTAATCAACGATTAGACCAGTCTCATCCCGAACCGGATAAACTTTAGCATACTTAATGGCTGCGAGTGAGTCGGCAACGATGGACAGTCCCGCAATCCCACAACCCATGGTGCGCACAATGTCAGAATCATGCAAAGCCATTTCGATAGCCTCATAAGCGTAACGGTCGTGGCAGTAGTGGATAATGTTCAATGCTTCTACATAGGTTTCGATTACCCAATCAAGCATTGCCTCGTATTTGACCCAGACATCGTCAAAGTCAAGCGCTTCATCGCCCGAGATACTTTCATATCCGGGAGCCACTAGCTTACCGGTCATTTCGTCGCGACCTCCGTTAATGGCATAAAGCAATGCCTTGGCCGCATTCACGCGCGCTCCGAAAAATTGCATCTGTTTGCCAATACGCATGGGAGATACACAGCACGCGATGGCAGCATCGTCTCCCCAGTGGTCACGAATTTGCTTGTCTGCCTCGTATTGAATAGAGGAAGTTTCGATGGAAATTTTAGCGCAGAATTTCTTGTACCCTTCCGGCAGGTTTTCGTTCCAGAAGACCGTGATGTTCGGTTCCGGCGCTGGTCCCAGGTTGACCAGGGTTTGAAGCAACCGGAAGGAGGTCTTGGTGACCAGGGTACGACCGTCCTCCCCGAAACCGGCATCTGACCAAGTTGCCCAGTAGGGATCGCCGGAGAAAATTTCGTCATAGGCTTTGGTGCGCAGGAAACGTACAATGCGTAGTTTCATTACCAGGGCATCGATGATTTCCTGGGCTTCTGGTTCGGTGAGGATGCCTTTTTTGAAATCTCGTTCAAAATAGATGTCAAAAAACCCGGAGAGGCGTCCGATAGACATAGCTGCCCCGTCTTGTGATTTGACGGAGGCGAGATAGCCGAAATAAGTCCATTGGACGGCTTCTTTGGCGGTTTTAGCCGGACCGGAAATGTCGAATCCATATGACTGTGCCATGGTCTTAAGCTTGTCAAGGGCTTTGATTTGTTCAGCGTGTTCTTCACGGTAACGTGCCCAGTGCTCAGAGAAGGGTTCATTGACTACTCTGTCTTTGGCTTTGAGTTTTTCTTCGATGAGTTTATCCACACCGTACAAGGCAACCCGGCGATAGTCTCCGATGATGCGTCCGCGTCCGTACGCATCGGGGAGTCCGGTAATAATGTGGCTGGAACGCGCCGCCCGAATCCTGGGGGTGTAAATATCGAAAACCGCGTCATTGTGGGTCTTTCGATAGTGGGTAAAAATACGCTTGATTTCAGGATTCGCTTCTTTACCGGCTTCTTTGATGGCAGTTTCCACCATGCGCCAGCCACCGTTTGGCATCATGGCTCGTTTCAGCGGAACATCGGTCTGTAAGCCGACGATTACGTCATCGTCGTCACTGATGTAGCCCGGACCAAAGGCGTCGACATCGGCGGGAGTATCTAAGTCAACATCGTAAACACGCTGTTTACGTTCCACTGACAAGTAGTTTTGATCCAGGTGGTTCCACAGACGTTTAATTTTTTCCGTAGGCTCAGCCAAGAAGGAGTCATCTCCTTCATAGGGTGTGTAATTATTCTGGATAAAATCGCGAACGTCGATTTCCTCGCACCAGTTGCCGGGAACAAATCCTTCCCAGGCTGGCGGTTTCTCTGCTTTATTCTCAGTTGCAGTAGGTATTTGCGACATCGACAACAGCACTCCTTTTGCCTTTACTTTACTGATTCTTGGTTTTTACAACCTGTCAGACAATTCGTCCCAGGTAAACGACGTATATTGTATCTTGTGGTAATGGAGCTTTTCAACTGCTCTGCCCCCATACCTCCCTCCGAATCGTAAGGTAAGACTTTGCAGGTCAGATGACAAAAAGCCCACTAAGGACACTGCTCTTTAGCCCTTACTAACAGCATTAAAGAAAGGGGTTACTGATAGAATTCATGGCTTTCTCGCCACTTTTGACACTTTTTGGAAATGGTGCTGGGCGCCGGTCGGAACGTAATTATCTTCGGTTCGCTATGTTTTTGGGAAAAAGCGGGAGTGAAGCGTACTGTGTAGGCTCAAGTGTGGGGACAAACGCTCCGTGGTGCCTCATATCAATGCGAGCGGGTAAATAAATTGTTGGCATGAATGTTGGAGTGGTTTCAATAGGTTCCCTCGGCTACAATCCCCGCCTGGTTACGCGACCAGAGGGGACTTTTGAAAGAAAAAGACCCCGCTGAATCAGCTGGTGCTGACCGGCGGGGTCTGTTGCAGGGCAAGCGTTACTTATCCTTGAGCTTGGAGTACTTCAGCTTATAAACCCCGCGCATAATCGTCCCATCCATCATGCGGATGGGCTTTGCGCCCGTTGTCTCTGCCACCAAAGCTGCCAACGCATTCTTCTGCGCGACCGAGAACACTGCCTCCGCCTCGTCAAGGTCCGCGCCCAGGAAATACGTCGCCTTGCGCCCGTAAATCATGTTCTTGCCAAATGTTTTGCCGACTTTCAAGCCCACCAGCTGACTGAAATCGTCCAGGTATGCCTTCAATCCGGTCTCGCGGAACTTCAAGAACAGCGGATCGTCCGTGGCGACCACTGCCCCGGCGTCATCGCGGCGCATAAAAATATGAATAACCTGAGGCGGCAATCCAATACCGTCACGTTCAAATCGACGCACTCGCACGGTCTCGCCCGCCCTGCTCCACCCGGTCATGAGCTCAAACTGAATCTGGCAGGCGGATTCCACAGCCTGCGCCAAATCCACCAATTCATCCGCGTCCCGACCGAACAACACCGCCCCATGCCCCTGCATCAAGATAGCCCTGGCAGCGGTGTCACGTAGCGTGGTCAACACGGACTTATGCAGTTTCCCCGTGGAGGGCAACCCGTAATCCGCAATCGGCAAAGTCTCTGAACCGATGCGTTCTGCCAGCTCAGTTGGGATTTCTACCGGCGCGCCACCCACGCTCAGAGCCGAGGCATAAGGCTGGTGGGTGTGGATGATGAACTGCACCTGGGGCAGTTCCCGATAGATTTCCGTGTGTAGCCCGCGTTCACCGCTCGGTTTCAACTCCCCGGACCATTTGCCCTCAAAATCCACCTCTACCAGGTGATCCGGAGTCATTGTCTCGTAATCTCGCCCTGATGGCGTAATCAGATACCGGTCATGACCGCTTCGTTGAGACAAATTTCCCCAAGTCCGAGCCACTAGCCCTTCCCGCAACAAGACACGTGCGGTGTCTATGATCGCATTTCCGGTTTCATCGTCTCGCCCAGCATTCCCGGTCATTTTTATAGTCCTTTCCTCGCCACTGCGACGGTCTGCGACTGGCTATTTCTTAGTTACCGGCTTCATCTCAACCTTTTGAAACACCCGCTCGAAACGGTTTAGCGCCTCGTCAATTAGCTCCGGGGTATAAGCCGCGGAAGTGTATAGGCGCGAACCTGCCAAAGTAATCAGTCCTTCAGCAGTATAAGCCGCTCCCATGTATTCCATTTCTTTCTTACGTTTCGAGGTTTCACTCAACACGTGCGGGATGGTCCACGGTTTGCTCCAATCAATGGAGAAATGCATGGTTCCAACCGTCTCTAAGTGGCATACGCTGCCTTCGTTCCAGCATACGAACGGCAGATTGTATTTCTTAACCAGGGCTTGCAGACCATCAGTCAAGCGGTTGCCCATCTCTCCGGCGTATTCACAAGTATTGGTCTCAACGATGCGCTTAATCGTGTGGTATCCCGCCACGCAGCTAATCGGGGTCGCTGCCATCGTGCCCCCAATCAATGCCTTCTTAACCTTGTCTCCGGTCTGGATTCCCGCCGCGAGGTACTTCATGTATTCCTTTTTGCCCCCTAAACCGCCGGCGCCGGGATACCCTCCGGCGATGACCTTGCCAAATACCGTCAAATCAGAGTCAATCCCAAACAGACCCGAAGCCCCGCGGTCAGAAATCCGGAAAGCAGTAACAACCTCGTCAAAAATCAGCAGCGCCCCGTAACGACGGCACAGCCGTTCCACCCCTTTCAGGAAAGCCTGATCAATTGGCCACGTTCCCGACTCCGGTCCGATAGGTTCAATCATGACCGCGGCCGTACCGCCGTGGAGCTTCTTCAGGCGCAGTTTGCGTTCCAGGTCACCCAAATCGCCAGGCATGAATTCGTCTACGTAACGGAACATGGTCCAAGGCACCCCGTGGGCTTGGGTGAACTTGGATCCGGGAATCCGGATGCCGTAGCCCAGCTGGTCAGACCAGCCATGATAGGCTCCGCCCATCTTGAGGACGTGCTTCTTTTTAGTCGCGAGGCGGGCGACCCGGATTGCTGCCATGCATGCCTCCGTGCCCGAACCCAGCATTCGGAACATATCTACTGTCGGCACGCGCGAGGCAATGAGGTCTGCCAGCTTGTATTCGTATTCGTGGAACAGCCCGGTAGACGGTCCCCCATCGTGCAAAAGTTTAATGACTTCCTCACGGACTTCGGGAGGGTTAGAGCCCAGCACGGTCGGACCGCCTGCCTGTAGAAAATCGAAGTACACGTTGCCGTCGATGTCCGTCAGTTCGTGTCCACTAGCTTTCGTGATGACCAGGGGGAAAGGATGGTTAAACGCCAGATTGTGCTGTACGCCACCGGGAATGCGGTCCTTGGCGGCTTCAATCATAGATTTCGAACCTGAGCACTTGGCTTCAAAGTAATCACGCTCGTAATCGCGCAAAGCTCCGGCACTAATGGAGTAAATTGGTTTTTTGATAAGGTCATCCAGTTGCTTGTTAATGGCGCGAGTGCTGGGTTGGTTGATCCGCATTTGATTTTCTCCTCACCGAGCCGAAATCATTGCCCCCAATCTTACAACTCTTGAACGAAAGAATTTAGTATGTTAATACTTGCTTACGATGTCGGAACGTCAGGAGTAAAGACTTGTCTGTATCGTGCGGGGTCAGAGCTAAATCTGGTGAATTCTCGGTTGGGCACCTATGACCTGACAATTTTCCCTAATGGAGGCGCGGAGCAAGACCCGGACCAGTGGTGGGACGCCATCGTAGAGACCACTCGTGAGCTCACGCGGGAAAATCCGCGAGAAATGTCAGCAGTGCAAGCTATCAGTTTTTGCTCCCAGATGCAGGCTTTGGTCCTGGTAGATGAATCGGGGCACCACCTGCGTCCGGCAATGAGCTACATGGACCAGCGCGCTGCCGAGCAAAAGCGCCGCGGGCTGGAAACCGGCGTGAAAATTGCGGGAATGAACGCGAAAAAGTTATTGACCAGCCTGTACCGGACCTCCGCGGTTTCCGCTTCCGTCAAGGACCCAATGTGGAAGTACCTGTGGGTACGTGACAACGAACCGGAGATTTATGCCAAAGTCCACAAGTGGCTTGACGTCAAGGAATACCTCATTGCCCGTCTGACGGGGCGTTTCGTCATGTCCGTAGACTCGGCGTTTGCCACGTTACTCTTAGACGTGCGCGCCAGCCGTCCCGCGTGGGCATCACGGTTAGCTCAATCTTTCGGGGTGAATCCGCGACATTTGGCGCCTATCGTCACGTCTGCGACCGCGGTCGGGACGTTACTTCCGGAAGTTGCACAAGAGCTCGGGCTGCCGCAAACTGCTACGGTTTATGCTGGCGGTGGGGATGCGTCACTCATTGGGGTAGGTGCTGGAGCTTGCGCGGTCAGTGACACCCATATTTACTGGGGAACCTCGGGATGGGTTTCTACCGTCACCGCTAAGCGCGTGGTGGATGTCAACTCCATGATTGCCACCGTCGATGGTGCCGATCCTGGCAAGTACAACTATTTCGCCGAATTGGAAACGGCTGGAAAATGCTTCGAATGGGTCCGCAAGCATTTGGCAGAAGATGAGATAAATGTCTATCTGTCTCATAGGGATCAAGCTGCGGACATGGAGACAAAATACACCTCCCTTTACGAGTACCTCTCGGAGGTCATCGAGAGGTCCCCCGCGGGCAGCGGTGGGGTGATTTTCGCCCCGTGGCTACACGGAAACCGCTGCCCATTTGAGGACGCGAATGCCCGTGCCATGTTTTTCAACATCTCCCTGGAGACCGGCAAGACCGAAATGCTGCGTTCCGTCATCGAAGGCGTGTGTTTCCATCTGCGCTGGTTTTTAGAAACTGAAGGTAAAAAAATTCACACCTCCGACACGGTCCGTTTCGTCGGTGGCGGAGCCCTCTCGCCGGTCACTTCCCAAATTCTGGCTGATGTGCTGGGGCGAGCGGTAGAGACGGTACAGGACCCGCAAAACGTGGGGTCGGTCGGTGCTGCCCTGGTCGCCCTGGTAGGGGCAAAAGAAGTCGACAACCTGGTTCATGCCACTCAGAGACTCGTGAAAGTTCAGCACCGGTACGTGCCTAACCGGGAAAATCGCGCTGTCTATGACCGGCAATACGAAGTATTCAAAGGTTTGTACCGAGCTAACCGCAAAGCCTTCAATCTGCTCAACAATCACAACCGACCGCAATAACGAAGGGTTACCACCATGACACAGACGGATTCTCCCACCTCGCCGGAGCCGCAACCCGAACAGCCCGGTAATTCCCCCGCTACACCTTCGGAATCCAACCCCTCTCGTGCTGACGATTCAGCCCCGGCTCTTGACTCGCCCAACCCCGACGCGGTAGTTGTCGGCCAGGCTTCCAAGGGCAAAGCCGCCCTGATTCAAGCTATCAAGTTTACCTTGCTGTCCATCACCGCCGCCGGCGTTGAGGTCGCCAGCTTTGCCTTGATGGCGTGGATTCACTCTCTGACGGGATGGTTCCCGTTCTGGATGTCTCAATCGGTTTCTATCGCTCTGTCGGTAATCTATAACTTCACGGTAAACCGCCACTTCACGTTCAAGTCAGCAAATAACGTTCCAATCGCAATGCTCAAGGTCGCCTTGTTCTATGTGTTCTTTATCCCCCTAACGTCCTGGGGTGGACAGGTTCTCTCTGATTTGGGTTGGGCAGACTGGCTGTTGAAGGGCATAAGTTTGTTGCTGAACTTTGTTGGTGAGTTCGCCTGGTGGAAGTTTGTGGTGTTTCGGGGTTCAGAAAATACGAATGCTCTGGCAATCAAGCAGGCTGAAATGAGCCAGCAGCATAGCGCTACAGCAGCGGAGTGAACCAGTAGCAACCGTTATATCCTGCGCTGGGGAAAGGGCTGTTCAACGGCGTTCTGGGCACCCGCAGTCTCGCCGGGCTCTCGTGGTTTGTTGGCGAGTCAGCAGTTCCGTCTCGGTTTGTGGATAGTCAACCTGAGTCAGTGTCAGTCCCAAGGCAGGGGCAACGGGAATCTCTGGGATACGTGCCTTGGCGGCAAGCGCGTCTGCCAGCCAGGCTGTGTCACGTTTAGCGCGCCCCACTTCAGTCAGCGCACCGACCAAGGAACGCACCATAGAGTGGCAAAAGGCATCGGCACGCACCCGGATCTCCATCATTCCCGGTGCCGTGCGCAGGGTTTCTAGCTGTTGCAGGGTTCGAATTGTGGTGGCGCCCTCGCGGGGTTTACAAAAGGCAGCGAAGTCGTGTTCCCCCAACAGCACCGCGGCGCTTGTGTTCATGGCAGCTGCGTCCAACTGGGTGGGATACCACCAACAGCAGTTACGGGATAACGGGTTACGCGCTGCCAAATCATCCACGATACGGTACACATAATGGCGCGCCAGAGCGGAAAACCTCGCGTCGAAGGTCTCGGGTACCACCGTGGCTGCGGTGACCACCAGGGCATCTATGGCGTTCGGAGGGTAGGCGGCAGGTGAATCAGGGAGCGGGCTAGCCAGATTCCCACTCAGCACCGCTCGTAATACCGCCCCCAGCCGAGGCGCTAAAGTGTCGGGGGAAACGATGCGGTCCCCCACCTCGGGCACGGTGAAATGAGCAACTTGTCCGCTAGCGTGAACCCCAGCATCGGTACGTCCCGCCACCGTAAGCTCAACTGTTTGACGGTAAATCACTGTCAAAGCAGACTCCAAAGCGCCTTGCACCGTAGGTAATCCGGGTTGGGCGGCCCACCCGTGAAACGGCGTCCCGTCATAGCGAATATCCAGGCGTATGCGCATTATTCCCCTCCTGAGCCCCTCTGCACTGACCGGGTGACGGTTTCCTGCGGACGCACCGCATCCATACTCGGGCTGCTGGAAATAATATCCGTCCTGCTGGTGCAGTGGCGAATTTATGGTGCAGCGCTCAAAAAACCGGAGGGTCGGGTTCAAATGAACCCGACCCTCCCAGAAATTTGAGTTGGCTTACTCAGCCTTTTCTTCCGGAGTTTCCTCAGTCTTGGCTTCTGCCGGTTCCTCGGCAGGAGCTGCGGGCGCGTCCGCAGCGGCTTCCTTCGTATCGGATTCCGCCTCAGTTACCTCCGGCTTGGCAGCGTCCTTCTTCGGCGCAGCCGGCTTAGCCTTCTTCTTCTTTTCGACGCCTTCAAGCACCAGAGAGATTTCCGCCAGAGGTGCATTGTCGCCCTTGCGATATCCCATCTTTACGATGCGAGTGCAGCCACCTTCGCGCTCTTTATCGATGGCGGGAGCGATTTCCTCGAACAACTTGGCGACTACAGCCTTGTTACGCAGCTTGGCCAGCACCTGGCGACGAGCGTGCAAATCACCGCGGCGAGCCTTGGTGATGAGCTTCTCAGCCAGCGGCTGCAGGCGCTTAGCGCGTGCTTCGGTGGTGGTTACAGATTCATTCTCAAACAGGGCGCAAGCCAGGTTCGCGAGCATAATCCGCTCATGAGACGGGCTGCCACCCAAACGGGGGCCTTTCGTGGGCTTAGGCATGATTCTTAATTCTCCTTATATCGTGTCTCAAAAGTTAGTTTTCATCACTGAACTGGGGAATGTCTGCGCCTTCGACAGCAGGCATCGGGGTGTCTTTCAAAGACATTCCCATTCCAGCCAGTTTTTCCTTGATCTCGTCAATGGATTTTTGACCAAAGTTGCGAATATCCAGCAAGTCTGCCTGAGAACGAGCCACCAGGTCCCCTACGGTATTGATGCCTTCACGAGTCAGGCAGTTCAACGCGCGGGAGGTCAAATCCAGGTCCTCCACCGACATAGCCAAATCTTCAGCGAGAGCTGCGTCGTTACCGGACGGTCCCAATTCGATACCTTCGGCATCGTGGTTCAAGTCACGAGCCAGCCCGAACAGCTCTACGAGGGTCTTACCCGCGGAAGCCATCGCGTCACGTGGCAGGATGGCTTTCTTGGTTTCCACGTCAACAACCAAACGATCGAAGTCGGTACGCTGTTCCACACGAGTGGCCTCCACTCGGTAGGAAACTTTCAGCACCGGGGAATAGATAGAGTCCACTGGAATGCGAGAAATCTCCGCTTCTGGGTCTTTGTTCTGAGACGCAGAGACGTATCCGCGACCGCGTTCCACTGTCAGCTCGATTTCCAACTTGCCGTCTTTGTTCAAAGTGGCAATGTGATGCTCCGGGTTGTGAATCACCACGCCCGCGGGAGGCATAATGTCACCCACGGTGACCTCGCCTTCCCCAGTCTTGCGCAGGTACATCACCACGGGCTCATCGTTATCCGAAGACAAGACGATTTCCTTGATGTTCAAAACAATCTGGGTCACGTCCTCTTTCACGCCCGGCAGGGTCGTGAATTCATGCAGAGCTCCCTCAATCTTGATGGAGGTCACTGCCGAGCCAGGAATCGAGGACAGCAGGGTGCGACGCAGGGAATTACCCAGAGTGTACCCGAAACCTGGTTCCAAGGGCTCAATCGTGAAACGAGAGCGCTGGTCATTAATAACTTCTTCAGTCAGCTTCGGTTGCGCTTGAATAAGCACTGTTGATTTCCTTTCCGGCATCCGCCACCACACCGGTTCAGGCTCCAAATCCTTGGCGAGGGGATTTGAGTATTTTGGGTTGAAAGTTTATTTGCCGAATCCCGGTCAGCCGTCGTACGTTCCTGGTGAGGACCGCCAACGGCTCAACCGGGTCGGACACAAGCGCAATCAGACGCGGCGACGCTTCGGAGGGCGGCAGCCGTTGTGAGCCTGCGGAGTTACATCCTGGATGGAACCAACTTCCAGACCGGTAGCAGTCAGGGTACGAATCGCAGTTTCGCGACCGGAACCCGGACCCTTAACAAACACGTCCACCTTCTTCAGACCGAATTCCTGCGCGCGACGAGCCGCGGCTTCGGCAGCCAGCTGGGCTGCGAACGGCGTCGACTTACGCGAACCCTTGAAACCGACCTGACCGGAAGACGACCAAGCGAGAACGGCACCGGACGGATCTGTAATAGACACGATGGTGTTGTTGAACGTGGACTTGATATAAGCGTTGCCCTCGGTAACGTTCCGACGTTCCTTACGGCGCGACTTAGTGGCTTGAGACTTACCTGCCATGATTTATCCCCCTTACTTCGCTTTCTTCTTACCAGCAACGGTGCGCTTGGGTCCCTTGCGAGAACGCGCATTAGTCTTGGTGCGCTGACCGTGAACCGGCAAGCCCGCGCGGTGACGACGCCCTTGATAGCAGTTGATTTCAATCTTGCGGCGAATGTCGGCAGCAACTTCACGACGCAAATCACCCTCGACCTTGTAGTTGGCCTGAATGAAATCGCGCAGGGCAATCAATTCGTCTTCGGTAAGATCCTTGACTCGCGTATCCGGACTCACACCGGTCGCTGCCAAGGTTTCCGTCGCACGGGTACGTCCAATCCCGTAAATATATGTTAAAGCGATTTCCATGCGCTTCTCGCGCGGCAAATCCACACCTACCAGGCGTGCCATGTATTTCTCCTGTATTCTTGTCAGAGGCCGTCACCCGACCTTCCACGCTTTCAGTAGCGTAGCCTCGGCCCCTGATACCGAGGGTTACGGCGCTCGTTACACCTGAAACAACAGGTACACGACCAGCCGCTGGCGGGTGCTTGACCCAAATCGGGTCATGCGTCGAGAGCAACGCGTCGGGACTTAGCCCTGACGCTGCTTGTGACGCGGGTTTTCGCAAATCACCATCACGCGACCGTGCCGGCGAATTACCTTGCACTTATCACAGATGGGCTTAACGCTGGGGTTAACCTTCATTTTTTCCTCCGAGTTAGGCCATTTTACTTGTAGCGATACACGATACGGCCTCGAGTGAGGTCGTAAGGACTCAACTCGACTACCACGCGATCCTCAGGCAGGATACGGATGTAATGCTGGCGCATTTTTCCTGAAATATGCGCCAAAACCACGTGTTCGTTGGCCAGTTGCACCCGGAACATCGCGTTGGGCAAGGCCTCAACTACCGTACCTTCAACCTCGATGACTCCGTCTTTTTTCCCCATAGGGCTAACCAATCCTCCGCAAAATGTCTTTTGGATCATCAGACTCTATCCTCAGACAGGTATTCCTGCCATCAGACAGTCCAAAAGTTGATTCTAAACCTTTTATTCAAAGAACACCAAATTTGAAAGTCTCTCCGTAACGGCAGGACATTGCCGCGCGCGGAGAAACCGTGGACGCCTCTGGGGCAGGCTACTTAAGACCTTGTCGGCGCAACCGCTGGCGTGTGGTCTCCAAGTTCCCGGCTAGGGCGGCAGTCCGCAGTCGCGCTGCGCGTGCCTGACGCTGCGGGTCGCGGGCATTAATCATAGACGTACCGATTTGCCATCCGGCATAAATCAGCAGCAACTGGGCGACAAAAATCAGCATGTATGAAACCGCCGGAGGTGGAAGCAACGGGGTTACGGTACCGCAGAATGGCACCTTGTAACGCAACGTCCCCCGCACCATATCCAGTGTCACAGTTCCATCACTAGATTCCGCCTGAGGATTATCAAACTTCACCCCAAACTGCATGTCTTTACCGGTCCCCATGACTTCGCTGATTCGCGCAATCTTATATTTCACCGCTTCGGTGGGCTGGTAAGCGATGATGTCATTGGGGTTGAGCTTTTGCGCGCCCTCCTGGCGTATCTTTTGGAACAGCAGCAAATCTGACCGGGATAACGTCGGACTCATAGAGTCGTCGGGAACCACGGTGGCGACATAACCTTGAGTCCGCGGAATCACTGTGGTCACGATAAAGACCACGCCCACCAAGATGAGGATGACCCAGCCAATCATGAAAATAATTGCATTGCGCAGAGGGTGCTGCGACTGCTTGTTTAGCAGCGAAACAATGCGGTTAGACTGCACGGTCATATACTGGGCTCACCTCCCTGAGCGTACTGGTATTTTACCTGTTATTAGCTTCTGCGTATGGTCCTTCAACCGGCGTTCTTTGACTTCTTGGAAAAAAGTCTCGAAAAGAACCCTTGTTTGACGGGCTGTGTCTCGTATTCTCCCGCTTCGTACTTTGCCGCAAACAATTCTTCATCGGCTCCGGGCATTTCTTCAGCGTCAGCGGTCGGGTCCCATTCGGGGTATCCCTCTTGCATCGCTTCGGGAATGTCGCCCTGCACCTGAGGAATATCGAAAGGTACCTGTTCTTCGGAATAAACCGGCTCGGTTTGATCGACTTGGGTCAGCATTTCCTCGGCGTTTTCCCCCCAGTAAGGCTGGTCCGCAGCGTCAACCGCAGTTTCTGCATATCCCTCAGCGACATCGCTCTCAGTCAGCTCATCTGAGGAAGCAACGGGCAGCTCTGTCGGAACTTCGGAGTCTGTATCAGCAAAATCCCCCAGGTCAATTTCATCCTGGTCTACCAACTCTGGATCTGAGGCAAAGTCTGCCGCAGGCTCCTCCATCCCAATGGCCTCGCTGCCAGGCAAAGCCGTTTCTGCGGAGGCTTCGGTATCTTCAAGCTGTTCAGTTGGGAGTTCTTCCTCTGATTCAGCGGTATCCGCCGGCCCATCAGCAACAGATTCCTCAACCTGTTCGGGATGACCGGATTCTGGCATAGTCTGCGTGTCAACCGGCTCAATCTCGGAGGCTAAATCATCCAAATCACCAAAATCTAAATCCCCCAAGTCAACGTCAGTCTCTACGAAGGCATCTTCCGTCTCGGTGATTGGAGCCGCCATCTCGGAAAGTTCTTCTGGAAGTCCCTCGGGAAGTTCCGCAGAGAGTTCCTCGGAGGGCTCCACGGTGGAATCAGTTTCCGCGGCAGCAGGCTGTTCTGCCTCTGCAGCGGGAGGTTCTTCGGCAACCTCAAGTTCCTCTTCCGCCACAGGCGCGGTGGAGACGGCATCCTGCTGAGTCAGTTCTGTCTCCAACAGTGGCTCATTAATTTCCGTTTCCTCCAGCAGTGCGGCGGGAGGTAGTTCCTCAGCAACTTGCGAATCTGGGGACGCTGCGGTTTGCTCAGAATTGGTCACAAGGTCGGTTGCGGATAGCTCTTCTGTCGCCACAACTTCATCAGCAGTCACGGTTTCATCTGTCGTTGTGGCTGGTTCCTCCGCTGCCATCGAGACTTCTTCAGGTTCTTCAGGATTGACGACCCAATGTGCCATCTCACCTTCCACGTCACCTACGAAGCGTTCATCGTCATTTCCTTCCGCTTCGAGCACGTTATCGTCGTAGACACGTTCACTGACCAGGTCTTCTGCGGCAGAAAGCTCTGCGGAGAGAGTCTCGTCCGCGATTTCAGTTTCTGTTTCTGCAACGGGAAGCTCCTCGGGCGCCACCTCAACAGGCTGTTCCTCGGTAAGTTCCGCGGACGGATGTTCCACAGCATCCTCGGGACTCTGTACATCGGGGTTCTGTGCAGGCGATTCCTCAGTTACCTCAACCGCTTCAGCGTCGCTGACGGCAACTTCTGCAGGCTCTGGAACAGAGCTGGGTGCAGCCTGTTCGACGACCGGGACCTCGGTAACGGGCGACTCGTGGTCAAGCGTAGGCTGAGCCGTTTCCGGGGCAGGTTCCACGCCAGCCACCGATTCTTCGGGCGAAGGTACGGATTCTTCTGGCATCGGGGTCTCAGCCACCGTTGTCTGCTGGGCAGGCGCTACCGGTGTCTCGTCTTCGGGAATCGAAGGTTCGGTCACGTCTGCTGGAGTATCTGTCGGAGTTGTGGATGATTCCGGTTCGGGTGCCTCGCTAGACTGCTGGTCAGATTCGCTGGCAGAAGTTTCTGTGGGTAAAGTCTCCGATTCGGGCTCAGCAGGTGGCTGCGAAGCTGGAGTTGCAGGGGACGCTGCCCGCGCTGCCGCAATGATATTCAGACCGGGAATCTCTGCTGCGGACGGATCGTTAGCCAGTGGCAGCGGTCGGCGTGAACCCGTTTCGAGAGCCTCGATAGCGCAATCCGCGATAGCCTTCCAGTCAAAACCTGCCTTGGCAAGTTCGGAGGTTTCAACCTCGGGCAAGGGCGTATTTGGAATTCCATGGTCGCTGCGGGCAGAACGCACGTGGCTGGCGAGTTCGTCCAACAATTCCGGCACGCTAGGCAGCTGGGACGGCAAAGAAACCCCGTTCGTATAGATGTAGCCGGGATTATGTTTGCGTACTTTCGCCCGCAAGCGCTCCACGTCCTCACGACCTTGAGCCGTCAACGTCGGGGGACGATACCCATCATCTTCGGGCACAAACCGGGAAAACCTCTGAACTCCCATGTTGAAACGAGAGGGGATTGCGGGGTTGCTGCTTTCAGCCACGTTGTATTCTCCTTGCCATTCACGGTGCCGGACGGCACAGCTCTAATTATTCTATATTAGGCACCCCCAGTGAAACCTAAATCTAACGACAAAACTTACCAATAAAAGCGGATTTTCGCTCAAAATCACGGGAATTAGAGGCTTACCTAGCAAAACTTGGGAAAACTTCAACCTCGAGGTGCTATCGCTCGCGGAGAAAGCCCAAAGGGAGCCAGTCCGGCTCGTCCTCCATCTGGAGCCGTCAAAACCCACACCCCACCGGGTAAAACTGCCACCGTATGTTCAAAGTGAGCAGCCCTAGACCCGTCGACGGTGACCGCCGTCCAGCCATCGGACAGTTCCTTGGTGACAGAACCTCCTCGGGTCAACATAGGCTCGATAGCCAACACCATACCGGGTTTAATCTTTGGTCCCCGAGAGCGTGTGGAATAGTTCAACACATCGGGAGCCTGGTGCATGGCGGTGCCGATACCGTGTCCCACGTACTCCTCCACAATGCCTGGCTCCCAGCCGTAACGGAGCGTATCTTCTGCCACAACTTTCTCAACGGCATCGCCAATCTCACCCAGATATTTCGCGTTCGCCAAGGCGGCTATGGCTGACCACAACGCACGTTCGGTCGTGGAAAGCAGCTGCAAATCATCGGGGCGAGCATGCGTTTCACCGCCACAAATCATCGAAAAGGCAGCATCTCCGTGCCATTGGCGCGAAGCGTCATCTGTGATGTAGGCACCGCAGTCAAAACTCACCAAGTCGCCAAATTGCAGCACCCGATTCCCCGGGATCCCGTGAACTACCTCTTCGTTAATCGAGATACACACGGTAGCGGGAAAGCCACCGTAACCCAAAAAGTTCGACTTCGCGCCCATGCGCTTGATGACGGCAGCGCTAATCTGATCCAGCTCCCCGGTAGTGATACCTGGCTCACAAGCCTCGCGCAGAGCCTGGTGAATCGCGACTACCACCATTCCGGCGCGACGCATTTTGAGGATTTGATTAGTGGACTTAATCTCAATGCGCCGGTCTTGGACTGACACCGAGCTAGTTCCTTTCGATTTCTTCCATCACGGTGAGCAAGCGTTGGGCAATCTCAGCAATGGTGCCTTCCCCATCGACCTTGCGCAGCACGCCTTCCTGCTCATAAAAGTCCAGCAGGGGCTGTGTAGCTTCGAAAAACACCTCGAGACGGTGGTCGATGACCTCGGGTGTGTCATCAGTACGACCCTCAATTTCAGCACGCTTCAGCAAACGTTGTTTTACCTCGGCAGCGCTAACATCCAGATAAATCGCCGCATCTACCCGCTCATTAGCTTCAGCCAGGACAGCCTTGAGGACTTTCGCCTGGGGAATGGAACGAGGATAGCCATCGAGCAGAAATCCGGCTGTAGCATCAGACTGGCTGATACGCTCACAGACAATCCGGTCTGTAACCGAATCGGGGACAAACTCACCTTTGTCAATATAAGACTCAATAAGTTTGCCCAGCTCGGTCTTTTCCGCCTTATGCTTACGGAAAATATCGCCGGTAGAAATCCAGGGGATATGAAAATGTGTCGCAATCTCTTTGGCGTGGGTCCCTTTACCCGCGCCGGGAGGGCCCATAATCACCAAATTTGTCGTCATGCCATGAATCCTTCGTAGTGATGCTGATGAAGTTGGGCGTTAATGTCTTTCACCGTTTGTAGACCAACGCCGACAATAATCAGAATTGTAGTACCACCGAAGGGCAATTGTGGCACGTTCATGGCAACCATCGCAATCTGCGGGACCAGAGCCACAATAGTCAAGTAGACTGCACCTGCCGTAGTGATACGAGTCATCACATAGTGCAGGTAATCAGCCGTAGGACGACCTGCGCGCAGACCTGGTACGAAACCGCCGTACTTCTTCATGTTGTCCGCGACTTCCTCGGGGTTGAAAGTAATCGAAGTATAAAAGAACGCGAACGCAAACGTCAGCAAGCCATAAATAACCAGGTAGAACCAGGAGCTGGAACGGAAGTTCATGCTAATCCACTGAATCCATTTGGCATTTTGGTCACCGAACTGTGCCAGCATCATTGGCAGGGACAGAATCGAGGACGCAAAGATGACCGGGATAACGCCAGACATGTTAATCTTCAGCGGAATGTAGGTGGTGGTGCCGCCGTACATCCGGCGCCCCACCATGCGCTTGGCATACTGTACCGGGATGCGACGCATTGCCTGTTCCACATAAACCACAGCCAGCGTCACCAACAGAATCAGAGTAACGATTGCCAAGAACTTTTGAATACCGCCATTACCACCAGCGATGGCGAACAGCTTTCGCGGCAAGTTAGCGATGATAGAGGTGAAAATCAGAATCGACATACCATTGCCGACACCTTTTTCGGTAATCAGCTCACCCATCCACATAATCAAGCCGGTAGCCGCCGTCATCACTAAAATTTGGAGGATGAAAATCCAGGCGGAATCCGAGGGGATAATCTTTTGATTTGAAGCTCGCCCAAACAGCGTGCCGGTGCGAGCAGCGGTGATGATGGAAGTCGACTGCAGGACGCCCAGAGCGATAGTCAAGTACCGCGTGTACTGGGTCAGCTTTGCTTGACCGGTCTGACCTTCCTTGTGCAAATCCTCAAAACGAGGAATGACTACGCGCAACAGCTGGATGATAATCGACGCCGTAATGTAAGGCATGATACCCAAGGCAAAAACGGACAGCTGCAACAAAGCGCCACCGGAGAACATGTTCACCAAGTCGAGCAGCGACCCATTGTTCTGAACATCAGAGATGACCGACTTTAACGTGGCGTAGTCAACACCCGGCAGGGGAATAAACGAACCCCAGCGGAACAGAGCCATGATAAAGAAGGTGAACAACAGCTTGTTACGAAGATCAGGCGTTTTGAAAGCCTGAATAAAAGCGGTAAACAAATGTCCTCCAAAGAATTTCGGCAAGTCCGTGAGCGCAGCTCACTTCCTAGCTAAACATGATACCGGTTCAAGAGAAATGGTGGAAACGGCGGGGTACGATGTTGTACCCCGCCGTAATCCTTAGCGAACGCGTGCGGTCAAAGACCCGCCTTGTGCCTCGACCTTTGCCTTAGCGGAACTGGACCAGGCATCTACAGTCAAGTCAAACTTGGCTGTCGCTTCACCGGTTCCCAGCACTTTAACCAGGCAATTCTTGCGGACCAGACCCTTGTCAACCAGGTCGTCAACTGTCAGAGCGCCCCCCTCAGGGAACACTTCAGACAGGCGATCCAGGTTCACTACCTGATACTCGACATGGAAGGGGTTCTTAAAGCCGCGCAGCTTAGGCAAGCGCATATGCATCGGCATCTGACCACCTTCAAAGCCCAGAGGCACTTGGTAACGTGCCTTGGTACCTTTGGTGCCGCGACCCGAAGTCTTACCTTTAGAGCCTTCACCGCGACCGACGCGAGTCTTGGCTTTATTAGAGCCCGGCGCGGGACGCAAATGGTGCAGGTAAGTCACCTGAACGTTATCGCTAGCAGCTGCCTTTTTAGCAGCGGCCGGAGCTTTCTTTGCTGCAGACTTTTCCGCTGCGGTCTCTTCTTTTTCGCTCTCGCTCATCAGTCGACCTCCTCCACACTTACTAGGTGGCGCACCTTTTGAATCTGACCGCGCACGGCAGGATTATCGGGTCGCACCACAGACTGACGAATTTTCTTTAATCCCAGGGTTGCCACAGTCGCCCGCTGATCTCGCGAGGAACCAATCGTGGACTTCACCTGAGTGATTTTCAGGTTCTTAGCCATTACGCACTCACTCCTTCGGCAGCCAATTCAGCCTCGGCTTTAACCGCTTCGGCGCGCACTTGAGCTTCGCCTTCGGCGCGAGCCCGCAGCATACCGGCAGGGGCAACACGCTCCAGCGGCAAACCACGACGAGCCGCGACAGCCTCGGGCTGCTCGAGTTGCTTCAAGGCAGCCACGGCACCGCGCACGATGTTCAACGCATTGTCAGAGCCCAGAGACTTAGACAAAACGTCACGAATTCCGGCGCATTCCATAACCGCACGCACCGGACCACCAGCGATTACACCGGTACCGGGAGAAGCCGGCTTCAGCAACACTACGCCCGCAGCGTCCTCACCGAGGACTTCGTGCACGATAGTGTGGCGAATCATCGGAACATGGAACATGGACTTCTTCGCCTCTTCCACGCCCTTAGCAATCGCTGCCGGAACTTCCTTTGCCTTACCGTAACCAACACCGACGGTACCTTCACCGTCGCCAACCACGACCAGAGCGCAGAAGGACATGTTACGACCGCCCTTTACCACTTTGGACACGCGGTTGATGGTTACCACACGTTCGATGTATTTGTCATCAGCGTTGCCGCCACGACGATTGTCACGGCGGTCATCGCGTTCACGGCGATTTCCGCGGCGCTCGCGGCGACCGCCACGGTCCTGGGCGTCGTTAGCGCCAAGGTTCGTGGTCTGGTCCGCAGAGTCTGCGGTCTCGCCTGTAATCTGCTGTTCTTGTTCAGCCATTTTCTCAACTTCCCTTACAGACTCAGTCCGCCCTCGCGGGCACCTTCAGCCACAGCCGCAACGCGACCGTGATACATATTTCCACCGCGGTCAAACACACACTGAGTAATCCCAGCGGCTTTGGCGCGCTGTGCAATCAACTTGCCGACCTCGGTCGCCTTGGCGACCTTGTTGTCCTGAGCACTACGCAAGGCATCTTCCATCGTAGAAGCGCTCACGATAGTCTTGTGCTCGTAGTCATTGACAAGCTGAGCGACCATGTGTCGGTTAGAACGGGTTACGACCAAACGCGGCTTTTCCGCAGATCCGAACATATTTTTACGAACCCGCTGGTGGCGACGCATACGCGACAGCCTCTTGCCTTTACCCTTTACAGAATAAGCCATGATTACTTACCTGCCTTTCCGACCTTGCGGCGAACATTTTCACCAAGATAGCGTACGCCCTTGCCCTTGTAAGGCTCCGGGGGACGAATCTTGCGCAGATTCGAGGCGACTTCGCCGACCAGTTCCTTCGAGATACCCTCGACGGTAACCCGGTTACCTTCGACCTTGAACGTGATGCCCTCCGGGGGTTCCACATTGACGGGGTGCGAAAATCCGAGTTGGAACTCCAGTCCAGCGCCCTTTTGATTGACACGGTAACCAGTGCCCTGAATCTCCAGAACCTTGGCGTATCCCTTGGTGACACCCTCTACCATGTTGGCAATGAGGGTACGGGTCAAGCCGTGCAGTGAACGAGACTCACGTTCGTCATTAGGACGGGTCACGACCACGGTCGAACCGTCAACCTGCACGGAAATCGGATTCGCCACGGACAGAGCCAAGGTACCCTTGGGACCCTTGACGGAAACGTCTTGTCCATTGATATTTACTTCCACACCGGCGGGAATCTCCACCGGAATCTTACCGATACGCGACATGTCAGCCTCCTTTTACCAGATGTAGGCGATAACTTCTCCGCCTACACCCTTGTCGGCTGCCTCGCGGTCAGTGAGCATACCGGACGAGGACGAAATAATCGCTACGCCCAGACCGCCCAGGACCTTCGGCAGTTTGGTGGATTTTGCATACACCCGCAAACCGGGCTTAGAGACGCGTTTCACTCCGGAAATCGCGCGTTCACGTTTGGCGCCATACTTTAAGTTGAGCGTCAAAGTTTTGCCGACTCGCGCTTCCTCGACCTCGTAGTCTTTGATGTAACCCTCAGTCTGAAGAATGTTCGCGATAGCGGCCTTCATCTTCGAGTACGGCATAGATACCGACTCGTGGTACGCCGAGCTGGCGTTGCGCAGACGTGTCAACATGTCTGCTATAGGATCAGTCATTGTCATTGGGCTTGGGCCCTTTCTGAGGCGGTTTCGTAATCGACCTGCCCCTTAATGTGTTTACCAGGAAGACTTCTTAACGCCGGGGAGCTCGCCATTATGGGCCATCTCACGCAGGCAGATACGGCACAAGCCAAACTTGCGATACACCGAATGTGGGCGACCACAGCGCTGGCACCGAGTGTAGGCACGCACCGCAAACTTGGGTTTGCGCGCTGCCTTGTTCTTCAAAGCGGTCTTTGCCATTCTTAATCCTCCTTGAACGGGAAACCGAGGTACTTCAGCAGTGCTCGGCCTTCGTCATCAGTAGCAGCGGTGGTTACGACCGTGATGTCCATCCCCCGTACATGGTCGATGGAGTCCTGGTCAATCTCATGGAACACAGATTGCTCGGTCAAGCCGAAAGTGTAGTTTCCGTGACCGTCGAACTGCTTGGAGCTCAAACCACGGAAGTCGCGGATACGCGGCAAAGCCGTGGAAAGCAAACGATCGAGGAACTCCCACATGCGGTCACCGCGCAGTGTAACGTGTGCCCCAATCGGGGAACCTTCACGCAACTTGAACTGAGCGATAGACTTGCGAGCCTTGTCAACCACGGGCTTCTGACCGGTAATGATTGACAGGTCAGAGATAGCGCCTTCCATGAGCTTGTGGTCGTGCGCAGCAGCACCCACACCCATGTTCACGACAATCTTTTCCAAGCCGCCAACCTGGTTAACGTTCTGGTGCTGGAATTCCTTGAGCAGCTGACCCTTAATTTCTTCGCGGTACTTGGTCTTCAGCCGCGGGGTGTAATTTTCCTCTGCCATTACAGATCCTTCCCGGTAGCTTTGGACACGCGAATGCGGACGGTCTTTTCTTTACCGTCGCGCTCTACGACCTCTTCACGCATACCCACACGGGTACCCGCAATCTTCTTGGTCGTGTTGCCGAGCTTGGCTTTGGCAGCCGCGGGTTCGTAGTACATCACATTGGAAATGTGAATGGAGGCTTCTTTTGTCTCGATGCCACCAGTCGGACCCTGCTGAGTCCGTCCCGCCTTGTTGTGGTGCTTCATCATCATGACGCCCTCGACCACTACACGTTCACGTTTCCGGTCAATTTGCAGAATCCGGCCGTGCTTTCCTTTGTCGCGACCAGTAATGACCACGACTTCGTCGCCAACCTTCAACTTTGCTGCCATCAGATCACCTCCGGGGCGAGTGAAATAATGCGCATGAACTTCTTTTCACGAAGTTCACGCCCGACGGGCCCGAAGATACGGGTGCCGCGCGGCTCCTCATCGTTCTTGAGGATGACAGCGGCGTTCTCGTCGAAACGAATGTAGGAACCGTCCTTGCGGCGGGTTTCCTTTTTAGTGCGGACTACGACAGCCTTGACGACT
This sequence comes from Mobiluncus curtisii ATCC 43063, assembly GCF_000196535.1. Lineage (NCBI taxonomy): Bacteria > Bacillati > Actinomycetota > Actinomycetes > Actinomycetales > Actinomycetaceae > Mobiluncus > Mobiluncus curtisii. The sequence continues at coordinate 379,420 of NC_014246.1, forward strand.
TCACCCTTTTTCACGTTACCGCCAGGGATAGCATCCTTGACGGTCGCGACAATGGTGTCGCCGATGCCGGCGTAGCGTCGCTTCGAGCCGCCCATTACACGAATGCAAAGGATTTCCTTAGCCCCCGTGTTGTCGGCGACCTTCAGTCGCGACTCCTGCTGAATCATCTTTTCTCCTTCGTCTGGCCGGTTCTCAATAGAGCCTTGCCGAACCTATCTTGCGTTGCGAGGGCACAAAAATCCCACCTCGAACAGGCGGAATTGAAACCCCTGGCTGACACAGACACATTTGTGAGAGGTCTCAGCCAAAAGCAACCCTCCAAGTCTAGTATTTATCGACTGGAGTAGCAAACTACAGCCGAACTGACATCCACCTCACGGCAAAAACGCTAAGCTAAAAATGTGTTTGATGATTTGCTGCAAGCTAATGCTCTATTCGCGAAGAATTTTCCCTACCGTGGGCTTCCCGGAGCTCCCGCGCATGGACTACTGATTGTGACTTGTATGGATTCCCGACTTGATCCTCTTGAGATTTTCGGGCTCAACGTCGGTCAAGCCAAAGTTCTGCGCACTCCCGGCGGATTTTTGAGCCCCAATACCTTGGCGGGAGCCATCGCCGCAGTCCATAAACTTAATGTGGATCGAATTATGGTGCTAGAGCATACCCGTTGCACCATGGCTTCCATTGACGAGGCAGGATTTCAACGAGATGTAGTCGCACATGCAGGTCAACCCGTTGGGGATTTGGTGTTCGGGGCTGACCCAAACCAAGCTCAACATTTGCGCGATGACGTAGAGACGCTACGCAATCACGCCCTGATTAAAGGGTTTGCCGAAGTCGGCGGGTTTATGTACGACGTAGAGACCGGACAAGTCACCCAAGCGTGTTGAATCACGACAGGCGCAGTCGGTAGCTCCGAAGACGATGCCCGCCTTTCGGAGACTACACCTGCAAGACCTAGTCAACACCAAAACTACTCGCTAAACAGAAATCCGATTTTTAGTTCATAAACAGTTTCATACAGCATATTAGTTCATTGGTAATAACAGAAGCTGTACCCCGTGTTTGGTATCTATGCGCTGCACCTTTACACGGTACACGTCTTCAAGGATTTCCGGAATGAGTACATCTTCTGGTTTGCCCAGGGCAACAATTTTGCCTTTATTCAATACTGCAATTAATTCACAATAAATCGCAGCTAGGTTTAAATCGTGCAGAACTACTATTGCTGAAAGATTGCGCTTCTTGACGATTTTTAGAATTTGATGCTGGAAATATATGTCCAGATGATTGGTCGGCTCATCAAGTAGCATAACCGAGGTAGATTGACAGAGCGCTCTCGCTAACTTGGCACGTTGATGTTCTCCTCCAGAAACTCTAGTTATTGGAACATCTGCCAATTCGCAAAGACCCAGCATTTCCATGCTTGAATTGGTGATTTCAGCATCTTGAGATGAATAGCCCTCAAACGCATTGTGGTACGTAGCTCTCCCTAATTCAACATATTCTCTAACGGTTAGAGGAAGAGCTGCCGTCTCCGACTGTACCACCACTGAAAGGAGCTTCGATAGTTGTCTGGTACTGATTTGATTTAAATCCGTACCGTTAAAATTTATAGTACCTTTCTGTGGGATAATCGACTTATACAAACACTTTATGAGAGTCGATTTACCTGAACCGTTTGGTCCGATAATTCCAAGCGTAATCCCCGTAGGGACCGTTAGCGATAAATCGTCAAGCAGCGGTTTACCGCTAACGGTCCCTTGGTACGAGAAGGTTATATTCCTGCAATCGTAGGTGTTCACTTGATTTTATTAATATTCTTGGCTAGTTCAAGCATTCCTGTAGCGATTTCAGGCGAGGGCCAAGTTTCACGATTCGCAATGCCGATAATATTGTCATTCTTGACTGCAGTTAAGGTATCAGCCCCTGGCTCTTTGAGAAGTCGTGCTTTGTCCTGTTCAAAAGTTGAGCCTGTTCTGCCGTACTTTATAATTATCACGTCGGGATTAGCCTGCAGAACAGCCTCCCAACTAACTTCTTCCAAGTAGGCTTCTTTATGGTCAGAGAAAATGTTCTTTAAACCTAATTCCCTCATAATCGCGCCCTCAATACCACCTTCGCCTACAGACATAACCGGGTACTGCTCAGAGAAATAGAACAAGAATGCGGCTGACTTACCGCTATCTTTGATGGTATTTTTAGCTTCTTTATACTTGCTGTCGAATTCATGAACTGCTTTTCCTGACGCATCAGGGTTATTTAATATTTTACCAAGTTCCTGAATATCGTTTTCAACATCCGTTAGCTTTACTGGTGAAACATCACCTTTAACCAAATCCGGATTTTCTTCTTTGGCGTGCTGACATAATACGCTCGGTATGTACATCTGAATTCCCGCCGCAGCAAGCTTATCGGGATCGGCTTTACCGTACAAGTCACCGATAACTAAATCAACACCCTTTTCGATAATACCCTCTGTTGAAGGGCTAGCTTCATCCCACAGTTCAGCGCCGTACTCGTCTGCTAACGGATTTTTTTCGCCCAGCTCTCCTGACCGCAGGACGAATTGACCTTTCTTGGCAACTTTCGCAGCAAATATTCCAGAAGCTACCCCGATGGACATTACTTTCGTGGGCTCTTTTTCAATAGTTACTTTCCTGCCACATGAATCAACCTCTAAGGGGTAAGAAACAGAATTGGTACTCTGATTATTTTCCCCTGATGCTGAAGACTCAGATTTGCTTGCATCTCCACAGGCACTTAGCGAAGCGAGCAGCGTAATAGCACCAACCAGTGCTCCTAGTGTTTTATATCTCATTGTTTTCCTTTCTGTATGTCTATGAGAATTTGTACTGTTTCCTGATTAAAAGCATGAGTAATGGCGTACCTGCCAATGCTGTAATTACGCCTATCGGTAATTCTCGAGGTGCAAATACGACCCGGCCTACGGCGTCAGCCCATATAAGAAGAAGCGCCCCCAGGGTTCCTGCGGTGGGAACTACACTGCGACTAGTAGCACCGACAAGATGCCGCGCGATATGCGGAACGACTAACCCTACGAATCCAATAGCTCCAGAGATTGCTACCAAAGATGCAACGCATCCCGCTATCACCGTTATCGTTACGTATCGCAAGGTTTGTGGATTGAATCCCAATGCTCTGGCTGTATCATCGCTCAGTGAAATTGCATCAAGACGTGGACCTTGCGAAACGCATATAGCAATAGTAAGCAACGTGATGACAGCAGGTATAGGTAACTGATTCCAACTCGCTAAGGCCAATGAACCTAGCATCCAGAACATTACCGCGTGAGCTGAAGCCTGCGAACCGTAGAAAAATACCACTAAATTTGTTAGCGCACTCATGAATAGACCTACGGCTATGCCAGCGAACACAACCCTCTCCGCGGTCAGAACGCCACCTACGGTAGTTAACAGAAAGACAGCGCAAATTGAAATGAGCGCCCCAGCAAAGGCTCCCAGAGTTAACCCGAATATTCCAACTGCCCCAAACACCATTACAGTTGCAGCCCCGGTTGATGCCCCAGAGGCAATTCCGAGCAAGTACGGATCAGCCAGGATATTTCTAACCACTGATTGGATTACAGCTCCAGAAATCGAGAGCCCCATCCCCACCAAGCCAGCCAGAACTACCCGTGGTGCTCGTATATCCCAGACAATAACCATGTCGCGTTGAGGAACACCCGCACAGTTTCCCGAGAGCTTACACAATATAACGTCGAGAGTAGCCGCGGGGCTAACAGAAGCCGGACCTACCCCTATGGCAAGAACGACAGAAACAATAGTCAGAGCTCCCAGAGTCGCAGTCCAAATTCTCGCACGCCTATTCAATGACTTAACTTTCTGTTAGGTTAGCCTACCCTTAGGGTGTAGACTACCATGCCGACACCTACTTGAACAATTGCCCGAATCCACTTGCCATCTGCAGCTCCGCCCGAAATATACAGTTACAGTTCCTTCATGGGGTGGTGTTACTTCCCTTAATAAACAGGTGACAAAAATGCCCAATCAATATCTGCTATTCGTGAACCTACGCAGAAGTAGGCGCTACAAACTCTCGATATGGTTCACAATGCTGAATTAATTCACTATGGGGACCAAAAGCAGCTAACTTACCTTCATGGAGAAAAGCCACGCAGTCAGCTGATTTAATCGTGGAAAGACGATGGGCTATGGTTATCGTGGTGCGCCCTTCATAGATAAATCTGCTTGCCTCAATTAGTTCTTGCTCGAGTTTCGGATCAAGATTGGATACAGATTCATCAAAAATAACAATAGACGAGTTACGCAGGAACGCCTGAGCTAGACTGAGGCGTTGACGCTGACCCCCTGAAAGCGTTGCGCCTCGTTCTCCAATTACAGTGTCTAATTGTTTGGGCAGATTCCGTATAGTGTCCATAATTTGGGCAATTTTAAGCGATTGCCATAGTTCATCCTCAGAAGCGCTGGGTTTAGCCATGAGCAAATTGTCGCGAATAGTACCTCTGAAAATGTAGGGATGCTGCGGAACAAGCGTTACCAGCTGTCTCAGCTGCTTCAGAGGAATTGAATCTATTCTCTTGCCGTCAATATAAATTTCTCCGGATTGTGGTTCATATAACCGAACGACCAACGCAGCTAATGTAGATTTTCCGGCACCCGTGCGCCCTACCAGCGCCACTGACGAGCCTGCGGGAATGAGCAAGCTGAAATCATTTATTACCTTAGCTTGATCGTATTGAAAGCATACATCTCTAAATTCCAAACTCAGCAAGCCGTCAGTAAATTCTGCCGTATTCCCATGATCATGGACCTGTCGAGGTTTATCAATTAGCTCAAAATATCGGCTGGTTGCCCCAGAAACTTCGCCGAGTTTGCGGAGCATCGAAGAGATGCTGAGAGCAGCAATACACGACGCACTTAGCAACATCATGGCTGGAGGGATAGAGGCGAGGTTAACTTTCCCAGAATGCATCAACCCCAGCAGCCATGCCAAGGCACCAATAGTGGCAGCAGAAATCATTAGCTGGGATACCGCGATTTCTATACCAGACCGAATCAAGTAACTGCGCTTATGACGTTGGACTTCCAAAGTAGAGTCACGAATAGCATCTAACTGGAGATTAGCCAGACCGAGACTCATGATTTCGCGAGAACCTTGAATCATCTCCAAGCAGCGCCCTTTTTGATTTGCAAGACTACGCCGAATGTTGTCTCCTTGCTTGGTCTGCAATGTTAAAGTGAGAATCGGAACCAGCAAAATCAAAGTAGTAACAACCAGCAAGATAAGACCTGACGGTCCCACGAGAATAATCATTGCAATGGTAAAGATTAAATTAGCCACATGTGTAGCCAGAAAATCAATCACAGTGTGGGCATAGAACCACTCGGTAATTTCTACATCTGACATAGCCGCGGCGGCAACGTCGCCAGTTTTTCTGTGACGTAGCCCTGCGGGACTAATACGGTTGATTGCATCAAACAAATCGACGCGAAGATCTGCGATGATTTTGTAGCTATAGACATGAGCAAACCACATATCGAGCCACCAACTCAGTCCCACGGAGAGAACCAGCAACCCCAATGAAATCAACATCCAGCAAGCCAGCTGATCGACTTCTCTAAGTATTAGAATGCGCGACACTAATGCAGCACTCATAACGTTGATTGCCGTAACGCAAATGCGATGAATTAATAACATAACAAAAATAAGCGCTTCATGTTTTTTGTAACGTGATAGCCCTGGCAGCAGTCGAAGAATTGGTCCGAATGCGTCTCTATACAAAATTTGTTTCATGATTGCACCAATTCTTCGGACGTAGCAACCAACATTGCGTAAGTGCCTCCTTGGTGCATGAGACTGTCATGATTACCGATTTCCACAATTTTTCCCGCAGAAAGAACTACGATTCTGTCTGCAGCGCGAACTGATTCCAAACGATGAGCAGACGAGATAATCGTCAACGAGCGACCTTTAGAGGCTAATTTATTGCGATGATTATCAATGGCACGCCAAGTCAATCGTTCTGTCTCTGCATCGAGAGCCGAGGTTGCTTCATCCAGCAACAAAATAGGCGTTTCTCTAAGCAAAGCACGAGCAATTGCCACCCTTTGGCGCTGGCCACCAGAAACACCGCTACCACGCTCATCCACTCTGAAGTCCAGCAAAGTGTCTATTGGGGCGATATCTTCCAAACCTAGCGACAGACACAAGGATTTAAGAAGCTCATCCGAGGCATTCGGCGCGCAGGCACGTAAATTGTCTGCGATGGTGCCATCAAAAATTACAGGCTCTTGTGGCACAAGCGTAATCAAAGAGCACCTATCGTCACGTGAAAGTGCTCGTAGATCAACTCCTCCTATGCGAATGTTCCCCCTGCTGGGATCGCCAAAGCGTAGCAACATACCAAGCATTGTGGATTTTCCACAACCAGATTGCCCTACTAGTCCGAGGGTTTCGCCTTCCGGTATTTCCAAGTTAATGTCGCTGACTGCGTCTTGTAGCGCTGAAGAGTACCGATAGGAAACGTCATTAAATTGGATTTCTGTAGTGCGCGGTCGGTGCTCTTGGGGCAGACTGGAGTCATCAGGAGTCGGAGCCTTTAGTAAGCTAAGCGCCTTCTGAGCAGTTGAATAGCCGTGGTAGCCGGCATGCCAATTGACGCTGAGATCTTGGAAAGGACGGAATAGTTCTACGCCTAAGAACATGCACCAGAACAGAGAGTCTACAGCTATGTTTCCTTGTGCTGCTTGGTGGACACCGAGCGCGAGAACCATCACCGGACCGCCATACACAACCCAAGACGACAGCGCTGACTCAAGCAGCGAGATACGCATCTGCGAAAGAGTTGTTGACAAAAGCTTCTGACTGGTGAAAACGATTTTTTCACGCCGTTCTTCGACCCCGTTAAAAAGTTGCAGCGTCGTCATGCCCTGCATGGCATCAACTACTTCCGCATTCATCTGGGAATATTGTTCCCAATGCCGGTATCCCCGGCGGGTAAGCACCTTGTTCCACGCTTTTGGAAGAGTCGGTGTCAGGACTACCACAATTGCACCGATGAATGCCACAAGTGAATCCAGCTGAAACAGCAAAATGAGCACTGTAATCGCTGTCACCACAGTGACAGCGATTTGGGGAATATACCTGCCATAGTAATCTTCGAGAAGTTCAACACCGTCCGTGACTAATGCTTCAGCTTCTCCAGTGCGCTTGGATGATAAGCCAAAAGGTCCAATGTTATTCAAGTGTTGGAGCAGCTTGAGCCTGACATCTATTTTGACGGTCTTGCCAATCAAACTTACAAGAAGTTCCTTGCCCAGCGCAATCGCAGGGCGCACCAGTAGCAGTACTGCAAGAACACCCAGCAACACGACCAGATGTGAATACTCACCAGAATAAAGGGTGGCAAAAATTCTTGACATAACCCAGGCAAGGCTAAGAGTCACTGCTGAGTGAAGTAACCCGAAAAGAGACGCGGCACACATAGGAATCCATCCTGCACGTCCCAATTTGAGAATCTCACCGTTAGGCATACATCTCCCTCATCTCTGTTGTCGCACGCACCTTAAATCCGCTAGCTTACTTAGGTTAGCCTAACATAACAAATAAAGCGATTGGAGTCTCTTGTGTAAGGGGCAATTTCTGGCGCTGCCAAGCCAATTTCAATAGGTTGAATGAATATGCCAACAGTCAACAAGGACCGATAGAAGGCAAGAAAATATTGGGTATCCATGTGAAAAACAAATTCAGTGGTCGTGCACCTTTTTAAAATTCTCCTGTATAAGGAATGCACTAGACGTACAAAGCCATCCCCTAAACGGTAGCGCTATGCGAACCGTTCCTGATAAATTTGACCTGGTGTTTTTACTTATTTTGTAGGAGGAAGTATGTCCAATCCTTATCAGTCCCCACCAGGCAATCCCAGTCAGGTTCCCGGTTTTCAACCCAGTCAGCCGATGGGGCAGCAACCAATGCCTGGACAACCTCTGGGGCAGCCAACGGGACAGCCCATGCCCGGTCAATTCGCCCGCCCTTATGAGCATCCCCAGGAACAGACCGTAATGGTACTGGCTATTATCGGCATATTCTTTTGGGTTACTTCGCCTATCGCTTGGTATCTGGGCAGCAAGGCGAAAAAAGAGATGTTAGAACAGAATATGGAGCCAACCTCTAGACTAAAAGTGTGGACACTTGTCGCGATGGTGCTCACAATTATAGGAATCGTTAGCTTTGCTATCTCAATGTCCATGATAATCGTAGGAGGGATGGCGTTCATGCAAATGGCTAACGATACGAACGATATGAGCGATATGAGCGCGGGACTAATGCCCCTCTTCAGTGCAATCTAAAACTGCCCAATTTCATAACTAATCCTCTTGGTGGACCTTACCCGCGGGTGAGGTCCACCAAGAGTTTTTAAAGCCTTCCTCCGCGATATTAATGCAGCCAGTATCGTATCGTGACAATGAACTCACCTGAACTGGCTCCGCCTGGTCTAACCACGCGCTCCGATAAGGTTCAAAGCAGCGTGCAGCACTTCGGGGGTAGTCGCCAGGTTCAAACGGAAAGCTTTTTCAAAGCCCGTACCCAAATCCGCACCGTCGTTAACAATTAGACCGCGCTCCTGCAGAGTCCGGGCGGGACAATCTCCGAGAATTCCATCGGTTTCCCACCAGGACAGATAAGTTGCCTCCGGGAGAAACACCCGGAAGTGCTCGCCGTGATTGGTCAGCCAGTTGCGGACAAGTTCCCGATTCTCAACAATCTGAGCCTTGACTTCCCCCAGCCAATTGCGACAGTCACGGAAAGCGCTAATCGTAGCCAGCATTCCCCACGGGGTCGCGCCCGAGGCAAAGACCTGCAGTGGGGTACGTAAACGTTTCCGCAGCGATTCATCAGGAATGATCCATTGTGCGCAGTGCAAACCAGGGATGTTCCACCCTTTTGAGGCGGCGGATGCAGTCACAGTTCGGGAGGCTGCCAAATCGGAATAATTGGCAAAAGGATGAAGCTTCCCGTCCAAGACCAGCGGAGAATGAATCTCATCTGAGAACACTAAAACGTGGGGATTTTGTTCCAAGATAGTGCATAACCCGGACATTTCGTCAGCGTTGACACATTTCCCCACGGGATTCCACGGATTGCACAGGACCAGCAGCCCGCCGCTTTCCGCCGTAGCGAAAGCCTGCGATATACCCTCCAAATTCAGCTGGTATTTACCTGTAGCCGCATCATAGAGAGACGCAACTTGGATGACTTCGTGACCCTGATCCTGGGGCAAAGTCAAAAATGGCATGTATGCCGGGGTAGGCACGACTACCGGAGCCTGGGGAGGAAGGATGCTCACCACGGCTTGCAGCACTGACAAAACATCGGCTGCCACGCCGACCGCATCGGGCTGAATAGTCCAGCCAAACTCATCCGCATAGAACTCGCGCAATGCCTGACCAACCTGCTGAGAAAGACCTACCGGAGTATAACCGGTAACCGTGTCATCTAGGGCAGACTGCAAAGTTGCTCGAACTCCTGGGGCAATCCCAAAGTCCATTTCCGCGACCCACATCCCTAAGGCTCCAGGATGGGCGCTCCATTTCAGGCTGCGCGAATTTTTCAAATCAGTTAAAGACGGTAATGCTATCACGTCTTTATTCTAAGCGGACGAGACCTGCGAGACGATGACTTGCATCACAATCTCAACTCCTAGGCAGACCACTGCGGCGTAAATAAGGACGCAGCCCAGACACATAATGTATCCGGGCCGCGTCCTTTATCCAGATTGAAAGGTCTCATTAAAGACCTCAACCGAGTTTGAGTTGTGGAGAATTACTTAGCCTTTTCGGCAATCTCCACGAGGCGCCAATGCTTAGTCTTGGACAGCGGGCGCGTTTCCATGATGACGACCAAGTCGCCAATACCGGCGAGATTCTGCTCATCATGAACCGTAACCTTCTTGGTCTTACGCATGACCTTGCCGTAAAGCGGGTGCTTCACGCGGTCTTCGAGCTGAACCACGATGGTCTTTTCCATGCGATCGGACACCACGTAGCCGCGGCGCACCTTACGGTGATTGCGTTCGGTCGTTTCGGTGGTCATAGTTTCGTCTGCCATTGATTACTCCTTAACGCTGGGCTCGGTACGAATGCCGAGTTCCCGCTCGCGGTAAATGGTGTAGATGCGGGCGACATCACGGCGAACCGCTTTGATGCGACCGTGGTCTTCGAGCTGACCGGTAGCTTGGGCAAAGCGCAAGTTGAAAAGCTCCTGCTTCGCGTCCTTCAGCTTCATCGCGAGCTGCTCGTTGTCCATGGCATCCAAATCGTTAGGAGCCAGTCCTTTGGAACCTATCATGTTCATTCACCACCCTCTCGGGATACAAAACGGGTCTTGATGGGCAGTTTGTGCTGGGCGCGAGACAGTGCTTCGCGGGCCAGTTCCTCACTGACACCGGCGATTTCGAACAGTACTCGACCGGGCTTCACCGGAGCCACCCACCATTCTGGGGAACCTTTACCTGAACCCATACGAGTTTCGGCAGGTTTCTTGGTCAGCGGACGATCCGGGAAAATATTAATCCAAATCTTGCCACCACGCTTGACGTGACGAGTCACGGCAATACGAGCCGCTTCAATCTGACGGTTAGTCAGATAGGCACTTTCCAGGGCTTGGATACCAAAATCGCCAAAAGCAATCTCGGTGCCACCCTTAGCGTAGCCACGGCGACCCGGACGGTGCTGGCGACGCCACTTAGTACGACGAGGAATCAGCATTGCTTATGCCTCCGTTTCTGTGGTTGCCCCGGCGGCGACAGTCGCGGCTTCGGGGGTTTCATTTACGTTTTCGCTGGGCGCGTTGTCAGCAGGACGATCGGCACGCGGACGGCGATTTCCGGCGTGACGGTCATTGCGACGACCGGTGCGACCAGCCTGTTCAGCCTGCATCCGGTTCCATTCCGTTTCGGTCATGTCGCCCTTGTAGATCCAGACCTTTACGCCGATACGCCCAAAAGTGGTGCGGGCTTCGTAGAAGCCGTAATCGATGTTGGCACGCAGGGTGTGCAGGGGGACGCGACCTTCCCGGTAGAACTCGGAGCGGGACATTTCAGCACCGCCCAAACGACCGGAGCACTGCACACGGATACCCTTAGCACCGCCGCGCTGCGCGGACTGCATTCCTTTACGCATAGCGCGACGGAAAGAGACACGAGCGCTGAGCTGTTCCGCAATAGACTGTGCGACCAGCTGCGCATCCAAATCAGGGTTCTTCACCTCGCGGATGTTCAACTGCACCTGCTTGCCCGTCAGCTTTTCCAGCTGAGCGCGCAAGCGATCCGCTTCTGCGCCACGGCGTCCGATAACGATACCGGGACGAGCTGTGTACAAATCGACAGACACACGATCGCGAGTCCGTTCGATTTCGACCTTGGAAATACCAGCGCGTTCCAGCTTATCTTGCATGAGACGACGAATCTCGACGTCTTCTTTCACGAAGTCACGGTAACGCTGACCGGACTTGGTAGAGTCGGCAAACCAACGGGAACGGTGTTCCGCGGTTACGCCCAGACGGAAACCAGTGGGATGTACTTTCTGACCCATTATTTACTCCGCTCCCTTCTCAGTGCTTTTTGCAGCGGGCTTTTTCGCCGTTGCGCTCTTGGTAGCCGTGGACTTGCTGCTGCTCGACTTGGCTTTGGCAGACTTGGTAGTCGCCGCCTTGGACGTGGCAGACTTCGACGTGCTCGACTTGGTCGTGGACTTCGTCGCGGCAGACTTCTTAGCAGGAGCCTTCTTGGCAGCGCTATCGGTCTTAGGCGTCGATTCTTCCGGCGTCTCTACCGGCTTGGCTGCCTTTTTCGTGACAGCTTCCGCGGCAGCCTTCTTTGCGGCGGACGCTGAAATCCGGTCGGCTTGTGGGCGACGCTGGGACGGCAAGTAAGGAGCAGCAAGTTCCTTCTTGTCTTCGGCATCTCCCACCACGATGGTGAGGTGAGAAGTACGCTTCAAGATACGCGCCCCGCGACCCTGCGCCCGTGCCCGAAAACGCTTCATCGTGGGACCGTCGTTTACATAGGCCTCGACGACGTACATCTCATCAGAGTTAAAAGACGTACCAGCGTTGCGGGCTGCTTGTTCGGCATTAGCCAAGGCAGAAACCAAGGTCTTGCGAATCGGCAAGGCAGGTTTTTGCGGAGCAAACTTCAGCAGGTCAAGTGCCTTGTTGGCTTCCATTCCGCGCACTTCATTCATGATGCGACGAGCCTTTTGCGGAGTCACGCGCACATAGCGGGTATGAGCAATTGCTTTCATGTTCTATCCCTCCCCCGCTTTAGCGGCGACCTTTCTTGTCATCCTTGTCATGACCACGGAAAGTACGAGTCGGAGCGAATTCGCCCAACTTGTGACCGACCATGGACTCAGTGATGAACACCGGCACGTGCTTGCGACCGTCGTGCACCGCGATGGTGTGACCCAGGAAATCTGGGGTAATCATCGAACGACGCGACCAAGTCTTAATAACGTTCTTCGTGTTGGCCTCGTTTTGTGCGTCCACCTTCTTTTGAAGGTGTGCATCAACAAAGGGGCCTTTCTTCAAACTGCGTGGCATAAACAAACTCCCCTATCAGCGATTCTTGCCAGTCTTACGGCGACGGACAATGTACTGATTCGACGCCTTCTTCTTGCTACGAGTACGACCCTCAGGCTTACCCCAGGGGCTCACCGGGTGACGACCACCGGAAGTGCGACCTTCGCCACCACCATGCGGGTGATCAACCGGGTTCATTACCACACCGCGGACCTTCGGACGGCGTCCCAGCCAACGGGAGCGACCAGCCTTGCCCAAGTCGATGTTGGAATGATCGGAGTTGCCGACTTCACCAATAGTGGCGCGGCAACGGGCATCCACGTTGCGGATTTCACCAGACGGCATCCGCAACTGCGCAAAACGACCCTCTTTAGCGACCAGCTGAACAGAAACGCCGGCGGAACGGGCAATCTTGGCGCCGCCGCCCGGACGCATCTCTACCGCATGAATCGTGGTACCCAGCGGGATGTTCTTAAGCGGCAGATTGTTGCCAGGCTTGATATCCGCGGTGGGTCCCTGTTCGATAGAATCACCCTGCTTCAACTTGGACGGAGCCAAGATGTAGCGCTTCTCACCATCGGCATAGTGCAACAGAGCGATGCGAGCCGAACGGTTCGGATCGTATTCAATATGAGCCACCTTGGCGGGAATGCCGTCCTTGTCGTGACGACGGAAGTCAATCAGACGGTACTGGCGCTTGTGACCGCCACCGCGACGACGCGAGGTAACCCGACCTTTATTGTTGCGCCCACCGGTCTTGTGCAGCGGACGAACCAGGGACTTTTCCGGATGATCGCGCGTGATTTCCGCGAAATCTGACACGGAAGAACCGCGACGCCCCGGAGTAGTTGGCTTGTACTTACGAATTCCCATGAGTTATCCCCCTTAGGCCTGCATCCCAAAGACGTCAATCGAGCCCTCTTTGAGGGTGACGATGGCGCGCTTGGTGTCGTTACGCTTGCCCCAGCCAGTACGGGTGCGCACGCGCTTGCCCTCACGGTTCTGGGTGTTGACAGAAGCAACCTTTACCTTAAAGATTTCTTCGATAGCCAGCTTGATTTCAACCTTGTTTGCGTTGGGAGCCACCACGAAGGTGTACTGACCGTGGTCAATCAAGTTGTAGGCTTTTTCGCTGACGACGGGTTTAATAATCACGTCGTGCGGGTTCTTAGTCTTTTCCAGGCTCACTTGTTTTCTCCTTTCCCGAGGAAGGAGTCCAACGCCGTAGCCGAGAACACCACGTCGTCGTTAGCCAACACGTCGTAAGTGTTCAGCTCACCGACGAACAGTGCGTGGTGCTCGCTGAGGTTGTTCACGCTCAATGCCACGACGTCATCAACTTCCGGGGTCAACACAATCAGGGCGCGACGACTATCGACTACCCCCTGCAAAGCTGCCTTCGCAGCCTTGGTGGACGGGGTTTCCTTGACGCCGAAATCGCTCAGCACGTGGATACGCCCAGCACGAGCCCGATCGGATAAAGCCTGACGCAAAGCGGCGGCTTTCATCTTTTTCGGGGTGTTCTGAGAGTAGTCACGGGGCTGCGGACCGTGGACGGTGCCGCCACCGGTAAATTGCGGGGCGCGAATCGAGCCCTGACGCGCCCGACCGGTGCCCTTTTGACGCCACGGCTTCTTGCCGCCGCCGGAAACGTCACCACGAGTCTTGGTGGCGTGAGTCCCCTGACGAGCCGCCGCCAACTGGGCGTTTACGACCTGGTGTACCAAGGGGTTGTTAAAGTCGAGGTCGAAAACCTCTCCGGGCAGCTCGACAGTGCCGGTTTTCTTGCCGACACCATCAAAAATGTCTACGCTGCGGTTTTCAGTCATTGTTAGGCTCCCTTCACAGCAGAGCGGATCATGACGATGCCGCCTTTAGGGCCGGGAATCGCGCCGGTCAAAACGACCAAGCCCTTTTCCGCGTCCACAGCCTGAACCTTCAAGTTCATGATGGTGCGACGGTTACCGCCCATGCGACCAGCCATGTTCAGACCTTTGAACACGCGACCGGGGGTGGCACAAGCACCGATAGAGCCGGGCTTGCGGTGGTTACGGTGCGCACCGTGAGAAGCAGATACGCCCTGGAAACCGTGACGCTTCATCACGCCGGCAAAGCCTTTGCCCTTGGTGTTTCCCGAAACATCCACCAGCGTTCCCGCTTCGAATACTTCCGCGCCGAGTTCCTGACCAAGCTCGTAGGAGCTAGCGTCACCGGTGCGGATTTCTGCGAGGTGGCGACGCGGTTCCACACCGGCCTTGGCGAAGTGACCCGCCATCGGCTTGGTGACCTTGCGTTCGTCCATCTTGCCGAAGCCCAGCTGGACAGCGTCGTAGCCGTCGGTTTCATTGGTACGAATCTGGGTGACGACGTTCTTTTCGACCTGAACCACGGTCACGGGAATCAACTTGCCGTCTTCATCCCAGACCTGGGTCATGCCGAGCTTGCGCCCCAGCAATGCCTTTACAGAGGCCATGGTGTCAGTCATCGTGGTCCTCCTTACAGCTTAATCTCGATATTCACGTCTGCCGGCAGTTCGAGACGCATCAGCGAATCAACTGCGGAAGGCGTGGGGTCAATAATGTCAATCAGACGCTTGTGGGTGCGAACTTCAAATTGCTCCCGGCTGTCTTTGTATTTGTGCGGCGACCGAATCACAACGTAAACGTTCTTTTCGGTCGGCAGGGGCACAGGTCCGACTACGGTAGCGCCAGCACTGGTTACCGTCTCGACAATTTTCTTTGCCGAGGAGTCAATGACCTCATGGTCATAAGACTTCAGCCGAATGCGGATTTTTTGTCCCGCCATGGGCTAACCTCTCTCTAACTGGTTCTTCACCGGTACACGCTTTCGGGTGTGTCGCATTTCTAAACGCAACAACGCTGAAATCTCGCACCGTTGGATTTCCATTTCACCTGACTTTTGCCAGGCAAGTGCGCACTGGGAGGCGTGAACCCGCCTCAAGATGCGCCGAGGAACTAGCTTACACTTATTGGCTCTCCCGTGGCAAATTCTCGAAGCCCAGAAACTGACGGATGCAGCCAAATCGTGGCACCTGGATTCCAGCCCATCAGTAAGCAAGGAATTCCATCGATTTGGTCTTGTAATCGGTAGGCAGCGTCAAAGTAACCTCTAATCGACAATTTGATAGCATCATACGTATTACGCGCCGAATCTAAGTCAGCAGTAACCCATTTCTGGGGCGCACCATTAATATCATTCAAGGGGTACGGTGCTGATTTTACTAAAGGAAAGCGGTTGCACAACGAAACCCAATCATTATAGGAATTAATTTCCAATAGTTTAATAGGGTTACTTTTATCGCGTACCGTATTTACTGCGTGCCATCCCGGAGAGATAATTTGGAATTCATCAGTCAGTATAGGCAGCCAGAGTTGCGAATTTACGTCGTACTTCCCTGGCAGAGTTACTCGATACGGAGGCTTTGCGTCAAAACTCCACCAGTAGGCATCTGCGGTGTCAAAACCGTTATCATCAACAGCTTCCACATAGAAGGCAATTTCTGGCTGCTCATGCTCCCCGGTAAGTAAGCGTTGCACGCGCTTGCCTAGCCGAGAAAATATTTCCCTATTGAGAGCTGAAAATGGTTGAGGCGACAGAGGAAGTTTATAAATCTTTTTCCATCGCCCCCAGGGGTATAAATCAAGAAAATTTTGGAGGAATATAATACCTCGATCATCAGAGATCGTTTCTACCTTGGTCAACGAACGAGAAATATCCTCAAGTAAAGAACTATCTGCCTCGGCGAAACGTTGATAAAAATCGTCGTCCGATAGATACCCCTCCATTTCGATTTCTGAAAACAGCACCCCCAGCAGAGAAAGCGTCAGGAATGTCGCGTCAGACTTCGTTTCGCAAGATTGTCTGTTCAGCTGCACTTAAGACCTTCCGCCGTTGTAGAGCTATACAACGTATGCTTACATCCAAATTTATCAACGATATAATGACTATTGATTGCCCTCCAATCGTGTTTAGTCTGATCAACACACTTCCGAGCGATTCCTTTATTAGTAAAATCCTTCACATTAAGTCTGTAACTGCTATAGGCTGTTGGGTTCCCCCATCCATACCATTCTTTACGAAATATAACAGTGTCCATTTGAATATACTTTGCAACATTATCGCAATGCGTTTCTGGCTTGTTTCCAATGTAATTCTTTTGCATAGATGTGCGTAGGTGTATGTTTTGAGTTGAAGCCGTACATATTCCCTTAGCCGAACGCAATTGTCCATACACATCCGATTGAAAACTTATAGCACTCCCGTCCGCAGGAAGCAATTCAGCTAATTCCAGTTGTTCTTGCTTTGACATAGAACTTACTGGACGATTTTCTACAATAGCTAAACGCAGTTCATTACTTAGCATTTCAACATCTACAGTATTTTTATTTGCCCCCTCACCGTCGTAGGCAACTGCAACGTTCCCAGCCTGTAGCATACAGATACTAAATACAGTTACGAATACAATTTTCTTGAACATTCTCTACCCCTTTCAAGCAGATACTGTCGGAACCTCTACGCTATTCCAGTCCAATACGTACCATGTTCGTACCACATTTGGTGAACCTTCTTAGTGACACTAGGTGAGCACAAAATACCATCGTTGACCCAACGTATCTTTTGACATATCGCTTGATTATCCAGAAGCATCGGGAGGTCTCACTCTATCATCTACAGTGAGATGCAATGCCGATGATACGATTTCCCGTTTAGGACAGCATGGTCCGGTCAGATAGCGCCGCGCCTTTGAACTTGGCGAACTGGGACAGTAGGTCGTCCACAGTCGCGTTTTCCTTGTCTTTCCCGCTCAGTTCCATAATGATTTCGCCCTCGTGCATCATGATGAGGCGGTTGCCCAGGTGCAGAGCTTGTTCCATATTGTGGGTCACCATCAGGGTGGTCAGCCCGTGGCGCGCCACCAGCTCCTGGGTCAAGCGGGTAATCAGCTCGGCACGCGCCGGATCTAAAGCCGCCGTGTGTTCATCGAGCAGCAAAATCTTCGGTTGAGTGAACACTGCCATCACCAAGGACAGTGCTTGACGCTGCCCGCCAGAGAGCAAGCCTACGCGGGCTGTTAGGCGATTTTCCAACCCTTGTTCCAGCACCTTGAGCTCTTCGCGGAACTGTGCTTTGCGTGCCGGAGTTACTCCCAGTCCCAGCCCGTGCCCATGCGTGCGTGCCCAGGCAATTGCCAAGTTCTCTTCAATAGTCAGGTGCGGGCAGGTTCCCGCCATCGGGTCCTGGAACACGCGACCCACGTAACGCGCCACTTTGTAGTCAGGTTTGCGCGTCACATCGTTGCCGTCAATATGTATCTGTCCCAAGTCCGGACGGTAGCGCCCCGAGACGATGTTCAGCAAGGTCGATTTGCCCGCCCCGTTAGAACCGATGATGGTCACGAAGTCGCCTTCATCCAACTGCAGGGAGATGTCACGCAGGGCAATTTTTTCGTTAACAGTGTGACGGAAAAACGCCTTGGAAATATGTGAAAGTTCTAGCATGGCTCACAGTCCTTTCCGTCGCGTCCGTTTGGTAACATGTTTATCCGCCGGGCGGGTATCGCCGGAGTCAAGTTCCTCTGCATCCGCTGTATCCCAGGGCTGCACCCCGGAGAACTCCGCAATGGGATGGTTCTTTTGCCATGAGAGAAACCCCTTCCACCGCGGGGCAATGAGGAACACCACCACGATGACTGCGCTCAACAGTTTCATATCGTTGGGGTTGAATCCCGGAATCATCAAGGCAGCTTGAATAATGACGCGATACACTACCGAACCGCCCACCACTGCCAACACTGCCATCCAAATACGTCCGGTGGGGATGAGCGCGGTGCCGATGATAACTGACGCTAGACCGGCAATAATCAGTCCGATACCCATAGAAATATCCGCAAAGCCTTGATATTGGGCGATGAGGGAACCGGACAGTGCCACCAAGCCGTTGGACAGCGCCAAGCCGACCAGTTTAGCCAAATCTGTGTTCACCCCTTGGGCACGCGCCATTTCTTCGTTATCGCCGGTGGCACGCAAAGCCAACCCCAGATTGGTGGACAGGAACCACACGACTATCCCGCAGGCTACCAGCAAGACCGCCAGCAAAATCGCCACGCTGACCCACGTCCCCACCAGATTCGCCTCGCGCAGTGGTGTAAACAGTGATTCTTCACGTCGGAACGGCAGGTTGGATTTGCCCATAATACGCAGGTTCACTGAATACAAACCAATCTGGGTCAAAATCCCTGCCAGGAGCGGATGAATTTTCCCCGCCGTGTTCAGCAAACCGGTAATAAACCCAGCGATGAGTCCCACCGCGAATCCTGCCAAAGTTCCCAGCCAGGGGCTACCCCCGCCCAGAATGACTACCGCACAGGCAGCCGCTCCGGTGGTAAAACTCGAGTCAATCGTCAAATCGGCGAAATCGAGGATTCTAAATGTGAGGTACACCCCCAAGGCCATCAGCCCATAAATCAGGCCGAGTTCCACCGCACCAATCATGTTTTCTCAAATCCTTACATGTATTCAAAAGGTTCCCCGGTTACGTTTTCGGGGTCGCTTATCCACTCATTAAACACGAGGCTGACACTCCAGCCAAAATAGCGCCCCAAAATACCGCGTCTTTCAACGCCGCAAAAGCCCACCCCGCTTTCTAGCTGGATGGGCTTTTGTCTATAGATATTGGTTACTTGATAGTTTTATCGGCTTTAGCCAACAGTTCGTCAGAAAGAGGGTGTCCCTGTTTTTTGGCAGCCTCGGGGTTCACCACCAGCTGTGGTTTCTTTTGAGACTCTACCGGCATAGTTTTCGGCTGGACCTCACCTTTCAGAATTTTTACTGCCATTTCCCCGGTCTGGTGACCCAGTTCCCGGTAATCCAGACCCAGGGTCAAAGCTGCCCCGTTTTCAACTGAGCTGGTATCCCCCGTCACCGTGAGAATGCCTTTTTCCTCTGCCACTTGCAGCACGGAATCCAAAGCAGCTATCACAGTATTATCGGTAGGAATATAAATGGCGTCTACCCCGGTGAGGGTTTGCGCAGCCTGTTGGACTTCAGCAGTGTTGGTGATGGTTTTTTCCACTACTTCCAGCCCTTGTTTCTTGGCTTCAGCTTTCGCCATTTTGACTTGCACTTGGGAGTTTACCTCTCCTGAGGAATAGATAACGCCAATCTTGTGAGCATCCGGAATCACCTGTTTGACCAAGTCAATCTGTTGAGCCACCGGATTCATATCCGTAGTGCCGGTCACGTTGTAACCCGGCGCTTCGTTAGACTTGACCAGCTCCGCTGTCACCGGGTCTGTCACCGCGGTAAACAGCACCGGAACATCGACCACGTTCTGAGCAATGGACTGAGCCATAGGCGTGGCAATAGCGAACACCAAATCGTAATCGCCGGAGGCATACTTGGAAGCAATGGAGTTTACGTTGGTCTGATCCCCTTGCGCGTTAGAAACGTCATAGGAAACATCCAGTCCCGCCTGTTGCACCGCGTCCTTAAACCCGGCTACTGCCTCGTCCAAGGGCGGGAAACTGGCGTACTGGGCTATGGCGACCTTGTATCCGCCATCACTACCGGCAGCACCTCCCTTGGCACCGTCTGAAGACGAACAACTCGCCAGCGCCAACGCGGCTACACCGACAAATATTGAGACAATTATTCTACGCATCAGGAAAATCCTTCGTTTGGGTGAATATTGAAACTCACCATAACGCCATTCATGTTTTGAAAACAACTTGTCTCATATAGCGAACGGAGATGCGATGGACAGCACCTGGTCTAAATACGGAAAATTACACCGGACCGACAAACCGATCACGAATCCACCGGAGGATAGCCCTGATTCCGTCTGCGACCACTGTGTCAGTCACGTTACGCGACAGCCAAGAATAGAAACCCATAAACCAGAAAGTCAGGCGTTCAGTCCAGTTTCCAGAACGCCAATCCTTGGGCACCCAAGAGATGCTCTTTAAACGCGTAGCTGAAAAAACCTGGGTGTACTGCAAAATCGCTTCCAGACCGTGACGTATCCCCTGCCCACTTTCGCCTTTACCCTGAATCGGTGCCCTCCACGACATATCCATCGAGAAATACGTGTCATTGACGCTAACCGTGGCAAACTCAGCATTGTTAATCAGGTTCCGCACGAAATCGATATCACGGGTAAAGACAGAGGCAGAGTCAATCACCCGGGACCCCGTCACCAAACGAACCACACTTGTGATGCCCTCAAATGGCAACAGCGCCACCAAGGGACCGTACACTTCCGTCTCTAAGAGGTCCAAATCGTAAGGCAAATTCGACAGTATGGTCGGTTCAAAGAAAGTCGGGCTAATCTCCGGACGCGGGTGAGACCCCATCAGCACCCGAGCACCGTTATCGAGAGCAAGTTTCACCACTTTCTCGCATTTCTTAACCCGACTGGGATACATCAGGGAGCCCATAGTGGCGTGTCGGTCCGTGAATCGACCCACTCGAATCTGTTCCTGGGTGTATTGGAGCATCATCTGTTCGAAGGGTTCTCGCACTGATTCATGTACGAAAATAATCTCGACAGAATTTATAGATTGTCCGGCATTGAGGAAAGCCGAACGGGCACAGGCTTTCGCCGCATCCCACAGTTTCGCGTCATCCATCACCAACGCAATATTCTTAATCCCGCCAAAGCACGATACAGGGACCGAATGGCGCGCACACTCCATCGAAATCTGTTGACACATCCGGTTCGATCCGATAGCTGCAACGTAGTCCAGAGCCGGGATGAACTTCATCCCAAACTGTGAAGAATCCGAGACCACGACACGCCACGCGTCTTCGGGCATACCGGCATCCACCAACATTGCTTTCATCAGCAGAGATCCCAGAGCTGCCTGGGGGGTCACAAAGTTGACAACCGCGTTACCTGCCATGAGAGGATTCAGGATGTCGCAGACCATCGAGGTTGGATTGTCTGCAGAAGTGAACATCCCCACTACTCCTACCGGCCTGTACCAAACCCGGTAGGTGGACCGGGGGACAGTACCCGCACCTCGACGCGGTTTCCACAGATACTTGAGATTTCGTTTAATGCCTCGCACCTGGGTAATCATGTAGAAATATTCCGCGGAGGCATCCAGCCAGGATTTGCCACTCAACAGCTGATTGAGACCGATAATTGGTCCGTAATGACGCACCACCTGTTTCAAAAAACGATATAGGATACGCGAACGCGCGTAAAACCCCTCTTGTGACCACTGATCACTCACGGCATGAGCCCGGAGTACAGATTGTTCCCCTTCGGAAAAGGTGGAGCAATGGATAGTTCCAAATGGTTCCCACGTCTGGACGTTGTAAACCGGGGTCTCAGCGCCACTCTCACTACGCCCAGCATCCAGCAGGGCTTGTACGAACTTGTCATTAATGCCCTTGGGGTATTCCATGTCTCCTCCTTTCTGTTGTAGTCTACTGCCTCGTTTGTCGAGCTAGTCCCCAAATCGTTGCTATGCGGGGCACGATGAGACAAAAGCGGTTCTAAACTGGACCGTGAATTCGATTCTTAATGTGGTGCCACATATTGCGCCAGGCATAGGCAATCGCTGTGTCGGTGAACAGAATCGAAGCAATCACCGCGGCGCGACTGGAGAAAAAGCTCCATCGTTCCATCCTGTTACCGGGCTGTAGGTCGTTTGAGATCCAGGGATGACCTTCTTGTCTGGTCACGGATTGCACGCGGGAATACTGCAAAATTGACTCCGCCCCATGACGGATTCCAGAACCGGTGTTCTTGATACCTTGAATCGGAGCGTTCCATGTCGAGTACAGACTCATGTAGGAATCGTTAATGACTACCGCCGCGCCGTCAACCGCGTGGACAAAATCACGCATCGTAGACTCGGATTCGGTAAACAGATAGGTACAGTAACTGTGTCGTGAAGTCCCTAAGTAACGTGATACTTCCGCGAGATCCTGGAAAGGTTGCAGATAGATGATCGGTCCGTGCACTTCGCTCTCAAAAAGCGCGGCATCTTGTGGCACTCTGGAGAGGATGGTCGGTTCAAAGAAAGACGGTCCCAATTCCGGGACAGCATAGCCCCCGAGCACCAGCTCGGCTCCTCGCTGGACCGCATCGTCCACCAGCTCTTGCATTCTCTGTATCCGCTGAGGGGTCAACATCGGTCCCATAGTAGTGTCAGCGGAATCCAGAGAACCAATGGTGACCTGGTCAGACACAAAATCTTTCAAAGCTAGTTTAAAGTAATCAAAAATAGACTCCTGTACCCAGATGATTTCGGCTCCGTTCACGGACTGCCCTGCGAATTGGAAACCGGCACGTGCCATTGCCCGAACCGCATGATCAAAACGACAGTCTTCGCTAATCACCCCGACATTGTGCACTTGGAGGAAACCTTTGAAAGGAACCTTGTATTCCTGACAAACTCGTGAAATCCTGCGTCCCAGTTTTTCTGAGCCTAAAACTGACACCATATCCAAACCGGGAATTACCGAACGACCTGCTTTGGAAGTCGTATCCGGAATGATTTTCCACAAGCCATAAGGCATCCCTGCATCCACCAGCATGGCGTGCATCAATACGGCACCCAAAGCGGCTTGGGGAGTCACAAAATTGACTACAGCATTGCCTGCCGCAATCGCCTGGAGGACATCGTTAACTGAAGAAAGCGGCCACTCTGGTGACGTAAAAATTCCCACGGTGCCCAAGGGCCGCTGGTAGACCCGCCACCGCGAACCTGGCAGCACTCCCCTACCAGCTCGCCGTTTACCTAAACGGCGGCTGCTATATTTAATATTTCGCGCAGTGGACAAAACATCTAGAAATTCCTCATGGGAGTCAATCAATGATTTGCCGCTGAGCATTTGCGACAGGGCGACCATTTCATTTTGAAACTTCCACACTAACTGGGAAAAGCGAGCTAAGACCTTGGCACGTCCAAAGGACCCCATCTCCGTCCAGACCACCTGGGCAGCCTGCACTGTCATCAGCGATTCTTGGGCATCTTCGGGAGAAGCCGTAGCTACCCTAGTCAGCAGTCGTCCCGATTCCACATCGACCACGTCTTTGCGGGGGCCGTGCATCCAGGACAAAAATTCTGCCAAGGTAGCAAAGAATCTGTCGTCCAAGACACCAGAACGCACCGCGACCCCTCTCTGCCTGTCGATGGAAAGTTACAAAAAACAGCTCCACCAATTATAGCTAAGGTGGGAAGCTATTATGGGCTTTGACGGATTCTTTAAGTTAATAGCAGGATGGGCAGGAAACTACGTTTCCTGCCCATCGCTGTGTAATCTACCGTAGGTAATTACGCAATAATCTTGGTCACCTTACCGGAACCAACGGTACGACCGCCTTCACGAATAGCGAAGCCGAGACCTTCCTCCATAGCGATAGGCTGAATCAGCTCAACGCTAATTTCGGTGGTGTCGCCAGGCATAACCATTTCGGTGCCTTCGGGCAGGTGAATAACACCGGTCACGTCGGTGGTGCGGAAGAAGAACTGCGGGCGGTAGCCGTCGTAGAACGACTTGTGACGTCCACCTTCGTCCTTCTTCAAGATGTAGACCTTGCCCTCGAACTTGGTGTGCGGGGTCACGGAGCCAGGAATGCAGACAACCTGACCGCGCTCAACGTCCTCACGCTTGGTGCCACGCAGCAACAGACCACAGTTCTCGCCGGCGTAGGCTTCGTCCATGGACTTGTGGAACATTTCGATACCGGTAACGGTGGTCTTTTGCGTAGGACGAATACCTACGATTTCCACTTCGGCGTTCAACGGTAGCTTGCCGCGTTCCACACGACCGGTCACTACGGTACCGCGACCAGTAATGGTGAAGACGTCTTCGATAGGCATCAAGAACGGCTTGTCGAGGTCACGAACAGGCTCAGGAATGTAGGTATCGACCGCTTCCATGAGCTCTTCAATCTTCTTGGTCCACTCGGGGTCGCCTTCCAGGGCCTTCAGAGCGGAAACGTGGATAATCGGGCAGTCACGATCGAAGCCCTGCTTCTCCAGGTCATCGCGGATTTCGTCCTCGACGATTTCGAGCATGTCTTCGTCCACATCGGAAGAATCGCACTTGTTCAGAGCGACCAGGATGGAGGGCACGCCAACCTGCTTAGCCAACAGGATGTGTTCCTTGGTCTGAGCCATCGGACCGTCAGTAGCAGCCACCACGAGGATAGCGCCGTCCATCTGCGCCGCGCCGGTAATCATGTTCTTGATGTAGTCGGCGTGACCGGGGGCGTCCACGTGAGCGTAGTGACGGTTGGGGGTTTCGTATTCAACGTGAGAAACGTTGATGGTGATGCCGCGCTGACGTTCCTCGGGAGCGTTATCCACCTGATCGAAGGGGGTGAACTTGTTTGCGGGCAAATCCGGATACTTATCAGCCAACACCTTGGTGATAGCTGCAGTCAGAGTAGTCTTGCCGTGGTCAACGTGACCAATGGTGCCGACGTTAACGTGCGGCTTGTCATGAGTATAAGTGCCTTGTGCCACTTCTTTCTTTCCTCCTGGATTTAGGTAGTTTTGCTCCGTAATAAATAAGCAGATGTCAGATTACCACTATCTTACGGATTTTCCTACCTGAGTTTTTCTTGATTTCTTCTTCTTGCGGATATTGTGAGTTTTCCCAAGAGTGTCCCCGGCTCTTGTCGAGACGTACCCGGCGAACGTTCCGGGAACACTCTGAAAAGGGAAAATAACCCTTATGCACCGCGGTTATTGGCGATGATTTCTTCGGAAACCGAACGCGGAACCTCGGCGTAGGAATCGAACTGCATGGTGAACACCGCGCGTCCCTGCGTCTTGGAACGCAGGTCACCGATGTAACCAAACATTTCTGACAGCGGCACCTTGGCGCGAATAACCTTCACGCCCTGGCCGTCGTTCATGGAAGCAATGTTGCCGCGGCGGGAATTCAGGTCGCCGATGACGTCGCCCATGTATTCCTCGGGGGTGCGAACTTCCACATCCATGATGGGTTCCAAGATGACGGGGTTCGCCTTCTTGGCGCCTTCCTTGAACACCATGTTGCCGGCAATCTTGAAAGCCATTTCCGACGAGTCAACTTCGTGGTAAGCGCCGTCTTCCAGCGTTGCCTTCACGTCCACCATCGGGTATCCAGCCAGCACGCCGGATTCCATAGCTTCCTGGATGCCTGCGTCAACGGAAGGAATGTATTCGCGTGGAACACGACCCCCGGTGACCTTGTCTTCAAAGGCATAAGTCTTGCCTTCGGCACGTTCTTCTTCGCTCAGCGGCTCGAATGTCACCAGCACCTTAGCGAACTGACCGGAACCACCGGTCTGTTTCTTGTGGGTGTATTCGACCTTCTCGACCTTCTTCTTGATGGTCTCGCGGTAAGCCACCATGGGCTTGCCCACGTTAGCTTCGACTTTAAACTCGCGCTTCATCCGGTCCACGATGATGTCCAAGTGCAACTCACCCATACCGCCAATAACGGTCTGACCGGTTTCCTCGTCCAAACGCACGGTGAAGGTCGGATCTTCTTCTGCCAGTTTCTGGATAGCAGTACCCATCTTTTCCTGGTCAGCCTTTGACTTCGGCTCCACTGCCACGTGAATCACGGGGTCGGGGAAGGTCATGGATTCCAGCACAATCGGCTTATCAATGGCACACAGGGTGTCACCGGTGGTGGTTTCCTTCAGACCGATAAAGGCGTAGATGTGACCAGCGTGTGCAACTTCCACCGGATTCTCGTGGTTGGAGTGCATCTGGAACAGCTTGCCCACACGCTCTTTCTTGCCCTTAGTGGAGTTGTAAATCTGGGTGCCCTGTTCGGCTTTACCAGAGTAAACACGCACGTAGGTCAGTTTGCCATAGAACGGGTGCACCGCCACCTTGAAAGCCAGGGCGGCAAAAGGCTCATTCTCGTCAGGCTTGCGGGATTCGGTTTCGCCGTCCTCTTCGTGACCGGGACGGAAACCACGAACCTCCTCGACGTCCAACGGGCAGGGCAGATAGTCGATAACCCCGTCCAAGCAAGGCTGCACGCCCTTGTTCTTGAAAGCGGAGCCACCGTAGACCGGGTAAATTTCGGAACGGATGGTACGCGCCCGGATTCCCTGCTTGATTTGGTCAACGCTCAGCTCACCGTTCTCAAGGTAGGTTTCCATCAGCTCATCGCTGGCTTCAGCAGCCTCTTCGGTAGCGGTTTCGAGATACTTTGCGGCCTTTTCCTGGTATTCTGCGGGAATGTCTTTGTATTCGACAATGGCGCCCTTGGTATCGTTGCCATCAGCGTCTTTCTCGGGGAAGTACACGGCTTGCTGACGCAAAACGTCGACTACACCGACAAAGTCGGATTCGGCACCCATCGGGAAAGTCATCACGACCGGGCGAGCGCCCAAGCGGTCAATGATGGTCTGAACCGAGAAATCAAAGTCAGCGCCCAGCTTGTCCATCTTGTTGATGAAGCAGATACGCGGCACGTTGTACTTGTCAGCTTGGCGCCACACGGTTTCGGACTGCGGCTCCACGCCTTCCTTACCGTCGAACACTGCTACCGCGCCGTCCAGAACACGCAGGGAACGTTCCACCTCAACGGTGAAGTCCACGTGTCCGGGAGTGTCGATGATGTTGATTTGATGTTTGTTCCAGAAACAGGTGGTAGCCGCGGAGGTAATGGTGATACCGCGCTCTTGTTCCTGTTCCATCCAGTCCATAGTCGAAGCGCCATCGTGAGTTTCACCGATTTTGTAGTTAATTCCGGTGTAGAACAGGATGCGTTCCGTCGTGGTCGTCTTACCGGCATCAATGTGTGCCATGATGCCAATGTTGCGGACCTTCTTAAGGTCAGTTAGCACGTCAAGTGCCACGGGCATGTCCCTTCGTTAGTGTTTGTTGTTTCTTGTAATTCCAAAAGTCCCTCGGTGCTGACTTGCAACCGGAACTTACGGTTAGCGACTGCCCGGCGACTACCAGCGGTAGTGGGCAAAGGCGCGGTTAGCTTCAGCCATCTTGTGAACGTCCTCACGGCGCTTCACCGCGGCACCCAAGCCGTTGGAGGCATCCAAGATTTCGTTCATGAGACGTTCAGTCATGGTCTTTTCGCGACGCTGACGGGAGAAATCCACCAACCAACGCAGCGCCAGAGTGGTCGCACGAGAAGCTTTAACTTCCACCGGAACCTGGTACGTCGCCCCACCGACACGACGGGAACGGACCTCCAGATGCGGACGGATGTTTTCCATCGCGCGCTTAAGCACCACGATGGGGTCCTGCTCGGTCTTGTGAGCCACGCCTTGCAGCGCACCGTAGACGATGTTCTGAGCCACAGACTTTTTCCCGTCCAGCAGGACGCGATTGACGAGCTGAGTGACCAGCGGAGAGTTGTACACCGGGTCAGCAATGAGTGGGCGCTTAGGCGCCGGTCCTTTACGAGGCATTCTTACTTCTTCTCCTTCTTCGCACCGTACTTGGAGCGACCCTGTTTGCGGTCGCGCACACCCTGAGTGTCGAGAGCGCCACGCACGATGTGGTAGCGCACACCGGGGAGGTCCTTCACACGACCACCGCGCACCAGCACGATGGAGTGTTCCTGAAGGTTGTGACCAACGCCGGGAATGTAGGCGCTGACCTCGATGCCGGAAGAAAGACGCACACGTGCGACCTTACGCAGAGCCGAATTCGGCTTCTTCGGGGTGGTGGTGTACACACGAGTGCACACACCACGACGCTGCGGAGAGCCTGCCAAGGCCGGGGTCTTGGACTTCGTGCGCTTGCTGGTACGTCCTTGGTGGACAAGTTGTTCAATAGTAGGCACAGTAACTCCGTTTCTTGAATATGTTTGGAATCTAAGGCTTTATAGCCGCCCCGCGGACATAGCTGTACCGTCCGGGGGCCGGTCCGCCTTCCTTTGGGTCCTTGATTCAAGAACGGCATTTCAGGTTGCGTCCGGAGCTCGAACGGAGCGAGCCCGCTGTTCGCACGAGTTTCTTCGCACGACTCTGGGTGGCTAAAAACAGACACCAAAGAGAAATCTTACCAAAACAGCTTGACTGCAACAAAACCAGTCAACACGCGGGCAAAATCTGGCTGCACTAAAATGAACCCATGAGCGACAACCAGCCAAAACCCGAACTTCCCGAACCTTTAGAACCCGGCGCGAAGAGTCCCCTTCTGGCTGCAAGCGCCGCCACGGAACGCCTCACCGGAGAAAAAGGCGTATGGATGCAGGCAACTTTATTGCCCCTGGCTCTGATTGGGGTCTACTTGCTGGTCACGGGTTTAACACTGCATATCTACCGCGCTGGTACACACGCCGGCAGCTCTCCTCGGGAAGTCTTTGACACCCCCGTAGCCCTGGGGATTTGCGGTCTGATTCTGTGTGTTGCAGAGATTGCTGTCTATCGTTTTTTGGTTGGTCAACTAGCGAAACGTCCCGTGTCAGAGCTGGCTGCCAAGTTTGCCCTGCCCGAAACCCTAGCGGGAATCGCCGTAGGGGCAGGGCTGGTGAGTCTCCCGATGCTGCTGCTGTGGGTCAGCGGGCACTGGCAGTTGGTAAAGGTCAGTGTCGAACCCGGCGTGGGACTGGGCATAGCTATGGGTCTAGTGTCCTGCGTGTGGGAGGAACTGCTGTTCCGCGGGGTGATGGTGCGCCTGTTTGATCGGGCGTGGGGACCGGTGTGGGCGCTGGTCATGTCCACCGTGGTGTTCGGTGGACTCCACCTGATGAATCCCGGCATGACGGGAATGGGCGTAGTTGCCTTAGCGCTCAGTGGTGGACCGCTACTGGGGGCCGCCTACCTGTGGAAACGACGCTTATGGTTCCCCATCGGACTGCACTTTGGATGGAACGCGGTGCAGGGGTCTTTTTGGGGATCAGTCGTATCAGGCACCGGGGAACAACGTGGTCTGTTGCAAGGCACTTTTGTCGGTCCCGAGTGGATTACCGGCGGCAGTGTCGGAATGGAGGGGTCTTTCTTAACCGCCATCGTTTGCTTGGTCGCGACAACGCTAATCGTGCTGCGAATGCGCCGTCACCCTGCAGACTCCGCCGGGACACCGTCACACAATCAAACTACCCCGTCAGTCCAACCGGAAGCCTAAGCTCCACACTTATGTGGCAACCCCGCTAAACCCCTAACTGTGTGACGAGATACGCTCCAGAGCAGAGTTCTCGACGACCTGTTCCAGACTGTCATGGATGATTTGGGCACGCCCCG
Organism: Mobiluncus curtisii ATCC 43063; assembly: GCF_000196535.1. Lineage (NCBI taxonomy): Bacteria > Bacillati > Actinomycetota > Actinomycetes > Actinomycetales > Actinomycetaceae > Mobiluncus > Mobiluncus curtisii. Next base: position 409,201 of record NC_014246.1, read on the forward strand.
GTCCCACGCCTTCGATTTCCATCAGCTCCTCGGTGGAAACCTCCAGCAGCTCGGACAAAGTCCCCCAGCGGCGAGTGATCGCCTCGACAATATGAGCAGGGAGACGTGGAATCCGCGCCAGCATCCGCAAACCGCGGGCACTCAAAGGAATCTCTAAGATCTCTGAACCCATCCCGTTCACTCCGATGATGCGGGCGACCAGGCTCAAATCCAACAATTCTGCATCATCCAGTTCGCCCAGACGATTGACAATCTTTTCCTCTGAGTATTCATCGGGCATGTAGTCACGAATCAATAGGGAACGGTTCACTGCAAAGCCACGCATCAGTTCAGCTTGCTGCATTTTCAGCAAACGACCGTGCTCACCTAGCTGAATGAGCATATCGGAGACTTCATGCCCGACTCGGCGTACCATTTCTTGACGCTGCACCACCAGTGCCACGTCACGGGCGGTGACCATGTCGTCGATTTCCATGGTGGTCAGCGAGTCTGAAACTTCGTTCAATCGAATCCGGTACTTTTCCAAGGTATCAATCGCCAGAGAGGCGCGGGTCAGCAGGGTCTCCGGGTCTTCCAGCACATAGCGCTTATTGCCCAGATATAGCGAAATTGCCCGCAGAGAATGCGATACAGCAATGACCGGGTTGCCGCTCTGCACCGCGACACGATGCGCGGTGCGGTGGCGCATTCCGGATTCTGTGGTGGGGATGGAGGGGTCAGGGAGCAGTTGGACGTTAGCCCGACGAATCCGCCATTTGTTCGGATCGATGATGACAGCACCGTCCATTTTGCACAGTTCCCGCAGCCGGGTAGCCGAGAAATCAATATCGAACTCAAAACCGTCTGAACAGATTCGCTTGATGTGGTCTTCATAGCCCAGAACTACCAGGGCGCCAGCATGTGCCCGGATGACTCGATCCAGACCGTCGCGCAGCTCGGTACCAGGAGCCAGCATGGTGATTACTTCCCGGAATCTCTGCGCATCGTTCATAATCTCATCCTACTGTTTTCGTGGTGTTTTCGTGACTGGTTTCCGGCGCGCTTTCCGGCGCTGAGCTGGGAGCAGGGGGTGGATCTTGGATGGCAAAGACCGTTTCTGTCCCGGTAACGGCTCCGTTCCACACCGCATTGAGGCGGTATGTACCGGCAGCTGCCGCGTCGCTAGCGGGCGAGCAATCTGCATTTTGCATCTTACCGTCCCATTTCAGGGTCTGTTTCCAGGTCATGCCGCGATCCAGTAACAGTTGCTTGCGGGGGGCATCGGCAGGCTGGCAACTGGTCGAATTAAAGACGATTTGGTTGCCAGAAATAATCTGCATCCCCACTTTAGTGGGGTCGATCACCACGGTACAGGCAGTTTTACCGGTATTGTGCACGACCATTTCGGCTTGATCTCCAGCTCCGACGGTAAGCACCGCGCTGGGATGGGTCAGGGTGATTCCCAAGGATTTGTCCGCGCAGGGTTGTGGCGCGGGAAAAGTGCGTTCTTCCATCCGCATTTGATAAGCCTTAGCCTCTGCGGCCTGCGTCGCTTGCCACCGGGTAAATGCGGCAGCGACTTCACGAATCGCAACCACCATTCCCACTATTGCCAGAATGACAATCGCCAGGGCAATCAAACGATTGCGCTGAATTTGGGCTTTAGTGTACTTCGGAGGACGCGATGTCCCGCGTTTTTTTGCTTTTTTAGCGGCGGCCTGCGCTGGTGTCTGACGTGTTGGGACAGTTCCTGAGTTTCTGCCGTTTCGGGACACCGTTGTGCGCGGTTGTCGCGCTGTGCGATTCTCATCTGTCCCGGTGCCAGTCATGCTCCTAAGTTACGGCTTAGAGACGCAAAACCCGAAAGTCCACGCCGTTAGTTGTTAGAATTTTGTCAAAACAAAGGAGTTTTCATGAGCGCGTCAACAAGGCACGAGTCCTCCGTCAGGGGTACCCGCCACAAGATTGTTACCCCCCACCAACTCGCCATCACCGGTATCGGCTCCCTGCTGACTTTTGCCTGGTATGCCTCCCCTGATTTTTTCACGGAGAAGAAACCACGAGCATGGGTACGATTAGGCATTATTCCCGCCCTAACGGCTTTGACCGCTTTGGTAGCACGGGATACTGTCACCGCGGTACGAGACGACATCGCATCGGAGAGCCCCGATCAAGAGGCCTGGGAAATGACCAGCGACAATGTGAAATTTGATCCGAAAAATCTGGATTGGCGCGTACTGATGCTTCTGGGAGCTTTCGGGACGGTCTTGCTGGGATGCAGTATTTGGTTTGAATTCTGGTTGTTCCGCCGGGGTGAGCGCCGCCGTCTGTCCGGGGTGAAATTGGCTCATACTCGCCAAGCTATCCCCATCTCCTTGCTGTTTGCAGCGGGCTATCTGATTGACGACGCACAAACGAACTGATTCCCAGCGCCGGTTCGAGAAACCTCTGCCCCGGAATCTCAAGCAGCTTCCGGAGTTGCCCCAGGCGAGGACTGAGATTTCGGATCCTTCGGGTCAATGGTGCAGATTTTTTCTACTACCAGCCCCGTGATGGTCATCAGTACCGCACCAATGACCGCCACTATCTTTTTCCATAACATATCCGCTAAGGCATCATTTCCCAGGTTTACCAGTATGAAAAGAGTCTGCGCCCCAAAATAGCCCAAGAATATGGCACCAGTGTGCGACAGAGCGAGAGACAACGCCGCCACCCGAGCAGCCCCCACCGCACTCATCCATGTCGACTGGCGCTTCTTGAGGCGCTGCACCTGCGCTGCCAACCACGCGCTCAAGAGAGAAATAATCAGGACCACTAAGCCAAACTCCACCCCATCACGCGGCAGCGAGGCGCCTTGGTTGTACAGGAAGTTCAGCAACGTGGCGCTTAGAGCTCCCACCACCACTGTCAGGAGCACCAGGACGACGGGTCTCGTGTGACTCATCAGTGCCGCCGTCTCCTGACCCGTTTCCACTCCGGTACCGGAACCGCGGGCGATGCGGAGGAAAGAGAACTCGCGGCAGGAGCGACTGATTGTTGACGGATAATGTCGATTTCAGTGTCATTGTCGACCACGCGAGGCCGGGCTTCAGTCTGGGGCAAGGCGGCTTGCCAAGACGGCAGACCGAAACTGTCACGGTCCCTGACCGGAGAATCGCTCCGCGGAGAAACTTCGGGAGTACCCGAAGAACCAGCAGCAGAAAGGTTTGACGCCGGTTTTGCCGATTCCGTATCTAGATTGGTTTCCAGCCAGTCTGCCCACAAGTTCACGATACCGTCGACGTCTTGTGCCCACGCTGCGAGTTTGGCGACAGTGCGACCTTCCAAAGTTGCCTGCGGGTCCAGCTGCGACCAAGGCACCAGGACAAACGCCCGCGTGGCGGCTCGCGGGTGGGGCAAGACCAAACGAGAATCTGCCGAAACGACCCCTTCCACGTCAATCACGTCAACATCCAAAGTGCGTGCTGCCCAATGATAAGGGCGTTCTCTCCCGTGGCTATCCTCAAGATGATGCGCTAGCTTTAACAGCTCTACGGCAGACAACCGCGACCATACTCGCACCACTGCGTTGTAATAATCCGGTTGCGGGGCAGCACCGGGTTGCAACACCGGACGAGTCCGTGCCAGGGGTGAGACTTCCACGCGCTCAAACTCTGGGGCAGACTGCAAGGCTGCCACGACCTCTCGCAGGGTTGCCAGCGGATTGCCCAAGTTCGCACCCAAAGCTAAAACTGCGGGGCGAATCTGATCCGGACGCTGGGTCAGATTGACCGGAAAATCAGCCTGGTGTGCTTCAAAATCTGACCGAGTCCGCAAAATACGTATCGCCACATCTTCAAATTGCACGTTGAGACACGCGTGTGGCTTATGCAAGGTGACTTGGACTGCTGCAATGCGCGAGTCCTCCAATACAGACAAGGCGATGTGCGTAGCCAGACGTTCAATCAGAGCGGCACTTTTCCCCTCAATGACCGCGACAATCTTTTCTGCCACGACCGAGTAGTCAACGGTGTCGGCGACGTCATCCGAGCTGGCAGCCCTACGGGAATCAAACCACAAGGTGAGGTCGACTGAAAAATCCTGCGGAGCGTGATGCTCAGATTCCAAAACTCCATGGATACCCCGCGCGAAAATTCCGCGCAAGGTAATGGAATCGAGCCCGTCTAATGAGTCAAGCACGTCAACCTGACGTCCACGGATTTCCTGGGGAAAATCCGAATTGGAAGCATTATGCAAAGTCATTTTCAAAACTGCCTCTCAACAAGAATGGCGGTGGGCGTCCAGGCGAGCTGCCGCCTGGACAGCTACTGCCACCGGGGCAACGTTGTGTACCCGCACTGCCCAAACCTTGTGCAGCGCACAAAACATAGAAACTGCCGCGGTGGCATCGTCACGGGCATGCCGGTCACTCGCGACTGTTTCCAAGTCAGCCAAATATCGTTTCCGCGATGGTCCGAGAAGCACCGGGTAGCCCCGATGTAAAAACACCTCGAGGTTAGCCAGGACTTCCCAATCCTGTTCGCCAACTTTGGAAAACCCCAGACCGGGATCAATGATGACTCGCCGCATATCAATATCGCTGTGGCGCATTAGCTCCAGGCGCGACTCCACCTCGCGCCAGGTTTCCGCAGCAACATTGTCATAAACTGCCAACTGGTTAGCTACCTCAGGACTGCCCCGCCAATGCTGGCAAATGTAGCTCAGCTGCGGGTAACGTGACTGCAACGTGGCAATGGTGGCAAACATGGTGTCATCCACGATGCCACCCGAAACATCGTTAATGATGCTGGCTCCCGCCGCCGCGGCCGCCTGGGCAGTTTCCGCATGCAGAGTATCCACGGAAACAGTCACCCCCGCTTCTGACAGTTTCGAAATCACCGGCAGGACACGGGCGATTTCTTCTTCAACCTCCACCGGTTTGCGACCGGGCGCGGTGGATTCACCCCCCACATCAATCAGGTCAGCTCCCTGTGCCACCATTTCCAAACCATGCGCTACTGCCTGGCTTGAATCAAACCATTTTCCCCCATCAGAAAAGGAATTCGGGGTTACGTTCAAAATCCCCATTACCAACGTGCGTGGCGGGCACAGATAGTCTGGCAGAGACGATACCGATGGCTCAGGATGTGTATCCATGGGAACGGTCATCACCGATTACTCCTTAGTTTTGTAATTTAAAACAGCTTCGGGAAATCCCGAACCAATAATCCACAGTGCGCTAGTCTGCGGACAAAATCAGACTCATCGCCTCAGCCCGCGTCGTGCTGGATTGTTCCATCACCCCGCGAACCGCGGATGTCGTGGTGCGCGCTCCCGGCTTTTTCACTCCGCGAATTGTCATGCACATGTGTTCAGCCTGCAGCACCACAATGACTCCCTGCGGCTGCAGCACATCCCATAACGCATCGGCAATCTGTTGAGTCAGACGTTCTTGCACCTGCAACCGATGGGCGTAACCGTCTACCAGCCGTGCCAACTTGGACAACCCAGTAACTCGTTTCCCCTGCGGAATATAACCCACATGCGCCAGACCAACGAACGGCAACAGGTGATGTTCACACATGGAGTTAAAGGGTATGTCTTTGACCAAGACCAGGTCATTATGCTCCACCGGGAACATTCGCTCTAAATGCTTTTTAGGATCCTCTCGGTATCCCTGCAGCATCTCCGCAAAAGAGCGAGCCATCCGCTCCGGCGTGTCGCGTAAACCCTCCCGGTCGGGGTCCTCTCCTACTGCTACCAACAAATCCCGTACAGCCTGGGTCACCCCATCAGGGTTGTAGCTCGCGTTCATTGTTTTTCTTCCTCACTGGGTGATGTCGGCAAAGGTTCCCCACTCTTTTCGACCGAGGGCAGCGGGTCGGTGTCATCAAGAATACGCACTTCTTGTTCATTCCTCACGGGAGGAACCGGCAGACCCAAATCAGCCGGGGTCGTGGTGTTTGGTTCCGAGGCTGTCGGGCTATCTGCAGTGTTCACTTCTCCCTGCTCAAAAGGCACGGTCCCCCCGATACCGGAATCCGCCAGGGGACGGTCGGCACCGTCCAAAGCGAAGCCTTCTCCGGACTCGTCGTTGGCTTTGGCGTTACGAATCCTCACAGCTTCTGGAATTTCAATGGGTCCCCGGTCATTAGCAGTCAATCCTTCGTAAGACTGCCAGACTTTACGACGCGGTGCCTTCTTAACATCTTTAAAGATGACGTCCAGGGCTTTTTCGTCCAGAGTTTCTTCCTCCAGCAACCGGCGTGCCAGCGTATCCAAAATGTCACGGTTTTCAGTAATGATGGACCAGGCTTCTCGCGTGGCAGCTTCCATCAAATCCTGTACTTCCGCGTCGATAGCATGGGCAGTGGAATCGGAATACTCTTGCGCTTTACCGTAATCCATGCCCACAAAAGGTTCGTCGTGAGAGCTGCCGTAACGAACCGCTCCCAGACCAGCCGACAAGCCCCAGCGGGTCACCATCTTGCGGGCGATAGCGGTGGCATTTTCAATGTCGTTAGACGCCCCGGTAGAGGGATCTTGGAACACGATTTCCTCCACGACTCGCCCGCCCATAGCGTAAACCAGTTGGTCCAACAGCTGATTACGGGTCTCGGAATAGCGATCCTCGGTGGGCATGACCATGGTGTAGCCCAAGGCGTGTCCGCGCGGCAGAATCGTCACTTTCGTCACGGGGTCGGAATAATTGGAGGCCGCGGCGCACAAGGCGTGACCACCCTCGTGATAAGCAGTGACCAGTTTGTCGTGGTCGTTCATGATTCGAGAATGCTTCTGAGGTCCGGCAATGACCCGGTCTACCGCTTCATCAAGATCCTGAGCTGTGATGGTTTCCCGACTGTGACGTGCCGCCAGTAAAGCCGCTTCGTTCAACACGTTGGCCAAATCCGCGCCGGTAAAACCGGGGGAACGTTTAGCCAGTGATTTCATGTCCGTCTCGGGGTCCAAGGGCTTGTTCTTGGCGTGAACCGCCAAAATCGCTTCGCGACCCTTTAGATCTGGCGCTTCAACTGCCACTTGACGGTCAAAACGACCGGGTCGCAGCAACGCCGGATCGAGCACGTCAGCGCGGTTTGTGGCGGCAATCATGATGACATTGGTGCGTTCATCAAATCCGTCCATCTCTACCAGCAGTTGGTTCAAGGTCTGTTCACGTTCATCGTGACCCCCGCCCAAACCGGTACCGCGGTGACGCCCTACCGCATCGATTTCGTCTACAAAAATGATGGCTGGAGCTGCTGCCCGTGCTTGCTCGAACAAATCTCGCACTCGCGAGGCACCCATCCCCACAAACATCTCGACGAATTCTGAACCGCTCATAGAAAAGAACGGCACCCCGGCTTCGCCCGCAACAGCTCGCGCCAACAGGGTTTTACCGGTACCGGGAGGACCATAGAGCAGCACTCCCTTGGGAATTTTCGCCCCGAGCTTGTGAAACTTTTCCGGCTCCGCCAGGAACTCTTTGATTTCTTGCAATTCCTCTACAGCTTCATTGACCCCCGCCACATCGGCAAAAGTCACTTTCGTTTTGTCTTCTTTGTTGAACGTTCGAGGCTTGGCTCGACCCATTCCGAGAGGACCCATCCCCCCGCCCATGCGCGAAACAAACCAGAAAAATACCACAAAGAGGATAATCATCGGCACCATCAAAGTGAGCATGGACTCCCACCAGGAGGACACCGGATAGATAGAATCGAAGCCCTTCTTTGGTTTCGCGTCAGCGACCGCGTTCGCAACAGTTTCTGCTTGGGGGCGAACATAAGAAAAAGAGACTTTTTTGCCCGCGTCAGCATTCGGTTTCAACCCGAAAGGACCGTCTTTCGGCAGGTAAACCCGCGGACGTTGGTAGGACTTGGTCAACTCCATACTGACGGTTTGGGTTCCATCGTTAATCACGACTTTCTCGACGGTGTTACCCCGCAGCAGCGTCAGCCCTTCGCCGGTGGTGATGCGCTTGGGACCGCCTTGGGCAGAAAAAACCATGAAAGCCACAATGATGGCAATGACTACAAAGACCGCGATGCCGCCGGAGATTTGTTTTTTCTTTTGAGTTTTATTTGTCTTGTCCATGTTCACTTTTCCGTTATCCGGTACTACCCCTTAAGCCTACCAAACAGCTCAAAAATGGTTACATTACCGCAGTTTTATACCAGTCAAAGGGGAAGCACCTGAAAGTTGCTATCGCGTCTGGTTCTTGACTCGCAGACGCGATAGAAATCGGCGCAAAAGGAGAACTTACTTTCTTAAAAAACAAAAGAAATACGCGTAAATATACCCAATCCCCCTGAACCGAGAGACTCTGGACTGCTCTACAGCCCCGACCCGCGCCACTCCGGGAGCAGACACGAAGCACGGCGATCTGAATTACCGTAAATCCTGACTACGCGGTTCCCCAAAGTATCCGCAACGTTACTTTTCGTAAACGTGAGGCGCTAGCAGCCCGATGAACGGCAAGTTGCGATAGTGCTCGGCATAATCCAGACCGTATCCAACCACGAATTCATTGGGAATATCGAAGCCGACGTAGCGCGGGTTAACCACCGCTTTGGCAGCATCGGGTTTACGCAGTAACGTCGCGATATTCAACGAGGCACACCCGCGAGTGCGCAGGTTTGCCTCCAACCAAGACAGAGTGAGACCGGAATCAATAATGTCCTCGACAATCAGGACGTGGCGGTCTTTGATGTCTGTGTCCAAATCTTTCAAAATCCGTACCACTCCGGAAGATTTCGTCCCGGAGCCATAGGAAGACACTGCCATCCAGTCCATCTGAATGGGCGAGTGCAGTTTCCGCGCTAAGTCTGCCATCACCATGACCGCCCCACGCAGCACGCCCACCAGCAGGAGTTCGTGACCCTCGTAGTCTTTGTCAATGACCGCCGCCATTTGAGTGAGCCTGTTTTGTATTTGTTCCTCGGTCAATAAGACCCGTTCCATGTCTGCGCCCATGTCTGCAGCGTCCATCACATGCCTCCCTCAAATCGCAGGTCCATTCTAAAAGTGTTCCACTGGACTGTGTCCATTTTAGACCTTCCCTCCGCAATGCCTAAATGCGTCAGAATTTGGCTCACTCTGGTTGCTGTTTTGAGTCGGAGCGATTCTGGCTGGCACTAAATTCCAGGAAGTTTCCCCGCCGGGTCACCGTAATTCCAGGCAGGGTCAGCGGGCCTTGTCCATGCCAGTCACGAATCAGGTCCACTACGCCACGCAGGTGGGCTGCAGTGAGGGAATCCGCCCTCGCCCCCGCTAACAGGCTCGCTCGGCGTACCACCCGGCGCAGAACCGGGGCGGAATAGCGGATTAGGTCGCGGTATTTGTACCCCTCAATGACTGTGAGTTCAAGTTTCACACTGTCCCCCGGTTCCCAATCGCCGGGCTCATCGCTGAGCACTTCCCAAAAGACCTCTCCCGCGAGCATTCCCAGTATGGTGTCGTCCGCGGCGGCCTGACCGGCCAGACGTGCCAGTGCGGGAGCGGGGTCTTGTCCGAGCGCGGCCGCGAGCGCGGGCATGACCTGCTCGCGGATAGCAGCACGAGGTAACGGCTGGCCGGCGGCAGTTTTCACGGGACCTTCCATTCGGTTGCTCGGATCGTTGACAGCCACGAGCCCGGCCTGTTCACAAGCGGCTTGGGTGAGTTCCCGCCGGATTCCCAGCAACGGACGCGCTAGGCTCAAATCCACCGCGGCAACAGCACCGGAATCTGCCTCTCTCCAGGCAAAACGTAAGGGCAGACCGGTTTTGCAATCCAGGGTCTCAAATTCTCTCATGGCCGCAATAGAACGTAACGAAGATCCCCGCGCCAAACGTAACAAGACGGTTTCTGCCTGGTCATCCAGCGTATGTCCGGTGAGAATAACCGCGTGGTCCTTCCCCTGGGCTTTGGCCTCGGCGACGGCGGCGCGTGCCAACAATCCCCAGCGCAACAGGCGCGCCTCTCCCTCTGGTCCGTTTGCGCCCCCGCCGCTTTCGCCCCGCAACACCATCGCCGAAGAAAACCCCAGCTCACGGGCACACTGGACGGCAGCTTGTGATTCTGCGGCGGATTCAGGTCGCCAGCCGTGATCTACCGTGAAGCAACTCACGTCCCACGGATGCGGGTGATGCAGGGCGACGCGAACCAGCGCCGCCGCTAAACTCAGCGAATCAGGACCACCCGAAAGCGCCAGGCACAGCAGAGTATCGTCAGGGGAACCTAGTGATTGCAGCACCCGGCGCACCGCGAGCTGGATTTCCCCCAAAGCTCCCCCGGCATCGCGCTCCCACAGGCGTGTTTCGGCACCCTCAGGGCTAACAAATGGGGGCAGAGAACTCATGGGGCGCACTCTACTATATTAGAGGCGCGCCACGAAAGGCATAATCCTGTTTTGATTATAGATGTTGAAAGTGCCCACGGAGCTACCTGGCTTGGGCGCCATCAGGATGGTATTGCCACCAGAGTAAATCGCTACGTGGTAGACCCCGCTACCGGTCCCGTTATTGGACCAGAACACCAAATCTCCCGGCTGTTTCTGGCTGAAGGGCACATTGGCGTAGGCGTTGTATTGGGCTGCCGCGGAACGTTGCACGCCTTTACCCAGTTCTCTCATTCCCGCATAGACCAGTCCAGAGCAGTCATAACCATTCGGTCCGGTTCCACCCCAAACGTAAGGGAGACCAGTCTTGGTTTTGGCCCATTCCAACAGGGCAGGTCCGTATCCTCCGCTGGCAGCCCGGCTGGGAGGGCTCACGACCCGCGGAGCCGGAGCGGCTGCAGGAGACGGTGGCGCTGGCTGCGGAGGAGCCGCAACAGGTGGTGGTGCCGGATTTGAAGGTTGCGTTGCCGGAGCTGCCGGAGCTGCCGCGCGCTGCCGCGCCTGGCGGTCAGCTTCCGCTTTCGCTGCCTGTTCACGGGCTTTTTGCTCGGCCGCTTGTTGAGCTGCTCGGGCAGCAGCTTGCTGAGCTGCCAAGGCTTCTTGTTCTTGACGTTTGCGCTGCGCCGCGACCGCTAAGGCAGCTTGGCGTTCCTGCTCGACTTTTTCCTGACGGGCTTTTTCTTCCGCGATCGTCACGTCGCGTTCCCGCGCGAGCTCCACGATGATTTTTTCCCGTTGGGTTTCCAGTTTCTTGAGGTCATCCAGAGCATCTTGGGCCTGGTTACGGGCAGTTTTCTCGGTAGTAGCCAAGCTAACAGCGGCATCTTTCTTGGCTTTGGCAGCGCGATCGGCCTTGTCACGCAAGACCTCGGCGACATTTTGCAACGCCATCAATCCCTGAGTTTGGCTGTCCGCCTGATTGCCTAGAGCGTCAGTGGCAGCTTCTTTCAAAGCGGCTTTACGGAAGGCATCTGATTCAGTAATCGCTGCAAAATCCGACAATCCATTGCCGTTTTGGCGATACATCGCCACGGCAAGACGACCCAATTTCGCTTTCGCTGCGTCGGCGTCTCGTTTTGCCGCCTGGGCTTTTTTCGCGCTTTCGCTTGCCTCGGAAGTAGCAGCATTCAGCGCATCCGTAGCCTCGGCGAAATCCTCTGCCGTTTGGGCATAGTGTAACTGGGCTGCATCGACTTTCACACGGTTGCGGGCGATAGCGCTTTCCAGTTGGGCGATACGGTCAGATTTGGCGCTGGGGGCTCCCACCGCCAGGGGAATTGTTCCCATCCCCAGAGTCATAGCCGCAGCTACACTCACTACCGCCAAGCGACGCCGCCATGGTCCAAAATGGTCTGCGTTACTCAAAGTCTGCCTCCCTTAACAGCTTCTTTAACCCTAGCCACATCCATCGGCAGTTTACATCAGATTTAACTATTCTAAACAAAATTCACTGAATTCTACAATAATCTCAGGATTCACTTTAGTAACAGTAGTAACATTTGTACGCACAATTATCGCTGCTTTTATCAACTACCCAACCAAAAAAAGTTCCCCTCCCGCACAAACGCAAGAGGGGAACCTTGTGAAAAATAAAAGAATTATTCCGTGGGAGTCGTCTTGGCGACTGCCATCAGAAACTCGGCATTGTTCTGGGTATCCTTCAGCTTCTGGAGTACCACTCCCGCGGCCTGTTCCAGTTCCAGAGACGCCAGCACACGACGCAACCGCCACAGCACGCTCAGCTCCTCCTTCGTGAACAGCACCTCTTCGTGACGAGTGCCCGAAGCATTGACATCCACTGCCGGATACAGACGCTTTTCAGCCAGTTCACGAGACAAACGCAGCTCCATATTGCCGGTACCTTTGAATTCCTCAAAGATAACTTCGTCCATCTTGGAGCCGGTTTCGACCAAGGCTGTAGCAATAATCGTCAAGGAACCGCCGTTTTCAACATTGCGGGCAGCCCCAAAAAAACGCTTGGGCGGATACAGCGCCGACGCGTCCACACCGCCGGAGAGAATCCGACCCGAAGCCGGGGCGGCAAGGTTATAAGCACGCCCCAAACGGGTGATGGAATCCAGCAATACCACGACATCGCCACCCAACTCCACCAGGCGCTTAGCCCGCTCAATGGCGAGTTCTGCCACGGTGGTGTGCTCCGAAGCCGGGCGGTCGAAAGTCGAGGCAATAACCTCGCCCTTGACCGTGCGTTGCATATCGGTAACTTCCTCCGGACGTTCGTCCACCAGGACCACCATGATGTGAACTTCCGGGTTGTTGATGGAAATCGCGTTAGCAATCTGTTGCAAGATGATGGTCTTGCCAGCTTTTGGCGGGGACACAATCAAACCGCGCTGCCCCTTCCCGATAGGAGCCATCAAGTCAATAATCCGCGGAGCCAGCACCTTCGAAGACGTTTCCAAACGTAACTGCTCATCGGGATACAGCGGGGTGAGCTTGGAAAACTCGATTCGTTGCGAGGCTTCCTCGAGACTCTGACCGTTAATGGACTCCAGGTGCACCAAAGCGTTGTGCTTGACGCGACGTTCTTCACCTTCACGAGGCTTGCGCACGGCTCCCACTATCGCGTCGCCAGAACGCAGCCCCCACCGGCGCACCTGTCCCAAAGTCACGTAAACATCGTTGGGACCGGGCAGATACCCGGAGGTTCGCACGAAGGCGTGATTCTCTTTCACTTCCAAGATACCGGCAATGGGCAGCAATTCTTCAGGGCTAATCTCGTCGCTGCTGTTGGTATTGTCGTTGTCATCCCGATCGCGCCCGCGATTGCGGTTACGGTTCCGACCACGACGATCGTTGCGATTACGACGATCATAGTGTTCGCTGCGCTCTTCTTGAGTTTGTTCACGGCGCACGCTAGCTCCCTGAGCTACCGCCTCTAGTTGAGGATTGTTTTCGGTGACTGAATCGACATCATCGTGGTTACGGCGTTGACGCGTGGGAGTGGCTCCCAAATCACGTTCCAACGCAGCCTTTACGTCAAGAGTGGCAGCTTTTTCAGAAGTTTCATCCACGGCGGGTTCTCCTGCCGGAGCAGAAGCCCGACGATGACGACGCGCCGCACGTGCCTGGCTCGCGGAGATGGCAGCATCTTTCTCGCCGTCATGTTCAGCGACACGAGTCTGTTCCGGCGCAGCAGTCTCTGCAAGTGCGGAGGTACCGGCAGAACCTCCAGATTGCTGTTTTTCAATAATCGCTTCAATGAGTTGCGGTTTCCGAGCCTGCGAAATGCCTTTGATTTCTAGCGACTTTGCCAGTTCGCGCAGTTCCGAAAGCTTCATAGCAGCCAGTTGATTGTCGTTCACAAGTATCCTTATCTCAAAGGTAATGGGTAAAAACTCGCGCAACGTTCCAAATTACGAAGGTTCGCAAGCAGACCGACTCAAGAATACGAATCGGGGTTGGTCCGGAAGATTTCTACGGACCCGCGGCTGAGCCGTGTTGATAAAATCATACCTCCACGCTAAGGTTTCAACAAAACGAGTATCAACCTCGTCAGCGTGACCCCGTCATCACCCGGACCACACAATGGTCTATCGAGTATCGGAAGCTACCGCAGCAACGCAATTCCGGGGCACTAGGGATGTAGTTTCCGCCGCTTTGTGTTTTATTTTAACATTCAATGCTTTGCGGATTTGGATTCTCTATCTCACCCGAAAGATTTCATTTTTCAAAGAAAGGCATTCTGATGAAACGCATAATTGCGGCTGCTGCAATTTCAGCACTCACCTTGACCGGCATGACGGCCTGCACCTCACCCAGCTCTGGACCCGTGGCAGGGGGCAACGCCGCTACTGGTGACACGATAAAAATCGGTGTTAACTACGAACTTTCCGGCGCAGTCGCCACCTACGGTAAACAAAATGTGGACGGCATCGAACTGGCGTTTGCTGAAATCAACGCCAAGGGCGGCGTCAAAGGCAAAAAGATTGAAATCGTGAAATACGATTCCAAGTCAGAGCCAGCCGAAGCCACCACTTTGGCCACCAAACTGATGAGCCAGGACAAGGTCCTGACCATGATTGGTCCGGCAACCTCCGGTTCTTTCAAAGCGGTCATCCCCGCCGGTAACCAAAATAAAGTTCCGGTAATTTCCGGTTCTGCCACCGCGGATGATGTGACCGTCACCGGCGGCAAACTCCAAGAATTCGCGTTCCGCACCTGTTTCTCCGATTCCTATCAGGGCGGTGTGATGGCAAAATATGCCGCCGAAAAGTTAGGCGCCAAGACCGCAGTCATCATGGGGGACACCTCTTCAGACTATGCAAAAGGCCTGGCAAAGAACTTTCAGGAAAACTTCACCAAATCTGGTGGTTCCGTCGTCGCCGAAGAAGGCTACGTGGCCGGCGACACCGATTTCAAGGCGACCTTGACCAACATCAAGGGCAAGAATTTCGATGTGCTCTATATCCCCGGCTACTACCAGGAAGTCGGACTCATCATCAAGCAGGCACGCGAACTGGGTATCAACGCCAAGATTCTGGGAGGCGACGGCTTTGATTCCCCTACCCTACTGGAACTGGCAGGCGCCTCGGCATTGAACAACGTCTTCTTTACTTCGCACTACTCAGCGCTAGATACTTCCAACACTAAGCTCCAGAACTTTATCAAGACCTACCAGGATAAGTTCGGCGAGGAACCTTCCTCATTCAACGCCTTGGGCTACGACACGGCTTACTTCGTAGCCCAGGCGATTGGTGAAGCAAAAGAGCTGAACGGTCCAGCTATTGCCGAAGCGATGGCTCATGCCAAGGGCTTCGCTGGAGTGACCGGTTCTTTCGACATGGATCCCCAGACCCATGACCCGATTAAGACGGCGGTTGTGGTTTCCCTAAAGGACGGTGTCCAGGACTCCGCTGAGGCCTACGCCCTGAAGTAGTCGGGTATGTCCGCCGGGCGAGGTGCCCTGTTTGCCCGACTCCTCACCGGATTTGGGGCTCTCGCCCAGCGGACCTTAAGAAAGAACGTTCCTCATGGATTTGATACTGCAACAGCTGATTAACGGCCTGTCGCTGGGGAGTATCTATGCGCTTATCGCATTGGGATACACCATGGTCTACGGCATCATTCAGCTCATTAACTTCGCCCACGGCGACGTCCTGATGGTCGGGGCGTACGCCGGTTTCGCGGGAATGGTCCTGCTGCACCTCGACCCGTTCACATCCCTGCTGGCAGCAATGATTATCTGCGCAATCTTGGGGATGCTGATTGAGCGTCTGGCATACAAGCCGCTGCGCCACTCGACCCGGATTGCCGTACTGATTACCGCCATTGGTATGTCTCTGTTGATTGAGTATGTAACCATGTACTTTGTCGGAGCCGAGGCGCGCGCCTATCCCGCCCAAACCGGTTGGCTCGGAGCTAGCTACCACTTCGGTGGGGTGAACCTGTCCATGATTCAAATCATCATCGTGGTGGTTTCCGTGATTTTGATGGTTGTCCTGCAGTTCATCATTAAGAAAACTCGCATTGGGAAAGCCATGCGCGCGGTCAGTCAGGATCAAGACGCCGCCAAACTCATGGGTATCAGCGTCGATAACACGATTTCCTTCACTTTTGCTCTCGGTTCCGCTTTGGCTGGTGCCGCCGGGGTGCTGTGGGGGCTGTATTACACTTCCATCACCCCGCTAATGGGCATTATGCCGGGCTTGAAAGCCTTTGTGGCAGCTGTGTTAGGTGGCATCGGGTTGATTCCAGGCGCGTTAGTTGGCGGCTACTTGGTCGGCTTATTAGAGACAATCGTGAATTCTCTGGGGCTGTCCACATTCCGTGACGCCACGGTGTTCCTGGTGCTGATCATCGTGCTCATCTTTAAACCCGCCGGCATCCTCGGCAAGAACGTACAGGAGAAGGTCTAAGCCATGAAACCAGGAATAAAAAGTATCATTGCGCAAGCCATCATACTCGCGGTCCTCTGGGGGTTGGGTTACGCCCTCATCACGGTGGGAGTCATCGACTCTTACATCTTTAACACTATGGTCACCATCTGCGTGAACATTATCCTGGCGGTGTCGTTGAACCTGGTCACCGGGTTCACCGGGCAATTCTCCCTGGGACATGCGGGATTCATGGCGGTGGGAGCCTATTCCACCGGGCTCATTGTCACCGCAATTCCCACCTACGGCGGTTTCTTCTGGGGATTGTTCGTCGGCGGAATCTTTGCCGCCAGTATCGGTTTCCTCATTGGTCTGCCAACACTGCGTCTAAAGGGCGACTACTTGGCTATCGCCACTCTGGGTATGGCGGAAATCATTCGTGTGCTGCTGCTAAATCTGGAGTTTTCCGGAGGGGCTGCCGGGCTGTTCATTCAGCTGCAGTTCACGGACTGGAACATTCTCTTTATCCTCACTGCCGGAACTATCGTGTTGATTCGTAACTTCCTAGACTCTCGTCACGGGCACTCCTGTATCGCAATCCGCGAGGATGAAATTGCTGCTGAATCCATCGGGGTTTACTCCACAAGAATTAAGACCTTGGCTTTCGTGGTTGGTTCCTTCTTTGGAGCTGTCGGCGGCGGTTTGTACATCGGGAACTTTTTCTTTGTCAAGCCGGATTTGTTCAACTTCATGATGTCTATAAACATCCTGGTGATAGTGGTCTTGGGTGGCTTGGGCTCACTGACCGGCTCGATAATTGCGGCAATCTTGCTGGCGGTAGTCTCCACCCTGCTCCAGCCCTTCCCGGAGATTCGGATGATTCTCTACGCCTTGGTTTTGGTCATCCTCATGGTGTTCCGCCCGCAAGGACTGTTGGGCACCAAGGAACTGAACTTTAAGGTTTTTGGTCGGTTGTTGCGTAAGCCTACCGGGAAGGGCGAACCGAAACGTAGCAACGCCCTGCCCGCCCCTTCTGCTGCGAAGAAAGAAACACCCCACCTAGAGCCCAATTCGGAAGAGAAGGAAGAATCGTCGCAACGCGCTCATGCCATCTTGGACGTGCACCGTTTGACGCGACACTTCGGCGGTCTCGCTGCACTCACGGACGTTGACATGTATCTGCAGCCCGGAGAACTAATTGGACTGATTGGACCCAACGGGGCAGGCAAGACCACCGTATTCAACCTGCTGACCGGAGTTTATCCCCCCTCGTCGGGCACGGTTACTTTCCGCCCTGACCCGAAGGGTGGGGAGATCTCTATCGCCGGTCAAAAGCCCTTTGTGATTTCTCGCTGCGGCATCGCCCGTACCTTCCAAAACATCCGCTTGTTCAAGGACCTGACTGTGCTGGACAACGTGGTTTTCGCAATGGAACAGCGCGAAAAATATTCCCTCCTGGCGTCCTTTTTACATTTGCCGTCCTGGTCACGGTCGCGCCAACGCGTCCACAAAGACTCTCTGCAGCTGCTAGAAATGATGAACCTCGCTGAAAAAGCTGGTGAACATGCTCGAAACCTCTCCTACGGGGAACAGCGTCACCTCGAGATTGCTCGTGCCCTGGCGACTAACCCACAACTGCTGTTGTTGGACGAACCGGCGGCGGGGATGAATCCAGCTGAGACTGCCCAGCTCACGGCGTTGATTGCAAAACTGCGCCAGCGCTATCACCTCACCATCCTGCTCATTGAGCACGATATGTCACTGGTGATGACCATCTGCGAGCGTCTCTACGTGCTCGATCACGGCGTGGTCATCGCTTCGGGTACACCACAGGAAGTTCGTAACAATCCGAAGGTTATCGAAGCCTATCTGGGGCAGGAGGTAGAAAATGTTTGAGATTAAAGACCTCAAAGTTTCTTTCGGTGGCATCCAAGCTCTGAAAGGTATTTCCCTGCGCGTGGAAGAAGGCGAAATCGTCACCCTGATTGGCGCTAACGGAGCCGGCAAAACCACCACGTTACGCACCGCCTCCGGTCTGGAACGCCCTTTAGAAGGCTCGATTTGGCTAGACGGCGAGGAAATTACCAAGTCCTCCCCACGCTCGCGGGTACGACACGGTCTGGTACATGTTCCGGAAGGTCGCCGGGTGTTCCCCACCATGACCGTGATGGAAAACCTTGATTTGGGTGCCTATATGCGCAAAGACCGGAGCGGTACCGCCGCGGATTTAAAAATGGTGTTTGACCGTTTCCCGGTCTTGGCTGACCGGAAAAATCAGCTAGCGGGGACGCTTAGCGGGGGCGAACAGCAGATGCTCGCCATGGGGCGCGGTCTGATGGCAAAACCGCGCGTCCTACTGTTGGACGAGCCGTCGATGGGCTTGGCTCCACTGTTTGTCCAAGAAATTTTTGACATCATCGTCAAGATTAAAGAAATGGGAACTACGATTTTATTAGTAGAGCAAAATGCCAACATGGCTTTGCAGATTGCCTCGCGCGCCTACGTGATGGAGACCGGCAAGATTGTGTTGCAAGGCGACGCCGCAGAACTGCTGGCTAGCGACGAAGTTAAACATGCCTACCTGGGAGGATAACCGTGTTTGTAAAATGGAGAATGACAGCCAACCCCTTCACGATTGATTCCGGTGCCACCGTACCGGACGCTATCGAACTGATGCAGACACACGGCATCACAAAACTGCCGGTATTGCGTGACGGCAAGCTGTGTGGCGTAGTGTCACAGTTAGACCTCAACCGAGCTCTTCCCTCTGACGCGACTTCCCTGTCTTTTGGCGAAGTGGCCTACCTGTTGTCCAAACTGAAAATCTATAAAATCATGCGAAAGAATCCTCCCACCATCGCGCCCGACGCCATGCTGGAGGAAGCCGCCATCCTCATGCGCGATACTAAAGTTGAGATTCTGCCGGTCCTGGATGAGGGCAAGGTCGTGGGGGTGATTACCGAATCAGACGTCCTCGATGCGTTTATCGACATTAACGGGGCGCGAGAGCCCGGAACCCGCCTGGTCATTGAGGCTGATGACCAGCCAGGAGTGATGAGCCGCCTGGCTGGGGTCACTGAGGAGTTGGAGACCAACATTACCCATATCGCGGTGTACCGCACCGGGATGGAGAGCTCTTTTGTACTTTTGGGCGTAAACACCGTGAATACCGCCGATCTGGAAGATGCGTTCACGAAAGCCGGATTCCAGGTGCGTTACGTCCTCAGACGCTAAAACTTCGTTCATCTCCAAATCCCTCCCTACCCCGTCAATGCCTTTCTTGGCGGGGTAGGGTCTGGTTCACAAGTGCGGGGGTGCCGGTACCCGGTCGAAGTACCGAGATGAGTGGTTTCAGGAAGGTTATCTAACGATGATTCCCTGCGGCGCCACCGGCAATTCTCGCGGTTTCCAGCCCAAATGTTCGAGGTCTTGGCGCGTGGCGGGATCCAGATGGTCGAAAACTATTACCGTTGGTCCGGCACCGCTAATGGCGGCAGGAGTGCCGGCGGCGCGCAGCCGATCAACCATCTCTAAGGATTGAGGCATCCCTTCACGTCGATATTCCTGGTGCAGCCGATCCTCGGTGGCAAAAAACAGCAATTCGGGGTGTTGTGCCAAGGCTAACGGCAGCAGTGCGGCACGCCCCGCGTTAAAAGCCGCGTCTCGATGCGGAACTGATTCAGGCAGCAGCCCGCGAGCCTGCGACGTCGCTAGTTCAAATTCTGGAATCAACACGGTCAGACGCACTTGTGGGGAAACTTCAAATTGTTGCGCGTAGGCTCGCGGCGTGACCTGACCCGCACTGGGTTCCATCCAGCCCACGACGGCTCCCCCGTAGACAGCTGGAGCAGCATTGTCAGGATGACCTTCCATCTGGACGGCGAGCTGAAAAATCGCCTCGGTGTCCAAGGCTCCCGGCTCCAGCAACGCTCCGGCGGCTGCCAGACCGGAAACTAGCGCTGCGGAGGACGAACCCAGACCGCGACCGTGCGGGACCCGATTCACGCAATGCATTTCAATCCCGATTTGGGAAGCCCCCACAGATTCCAGACCAGCTCGCAGCGCCTGCACCACCATATTGGTGTCATCCTCAGGAACTTTGCCGGCGCCTTCTCCTTCCACGGTGACGTGGGTCGCCCCGGTGGTGGCTCGCACCCTAATTTCATCGCGCAGTTCGAGGGCAATTCCTAAAGCATCAAATCCCGGTCCCAGATTAGCCGAGGAGGCAGGCACACTGACCGTTACTTCGTCACGCACAAAATTCATGGCAATTCCTTAGGTTCGATGGTTTTGCGCTGGGTCGGGGGCACGACACTGACCGGGCGAGGACAGTGGTATTACAGACCGAGTTCCCGCACTGCCGCCTGCAGGCTAGGTGCAATTACGGGCGGAGTCATGTTACCTTTAGCTTCCATCGCGGTGGCAGTATCTTTCAAGCCGTTGCCGGTAAGAGTGCAAACAATGCGAACCCCACCAGGCACTTTGCCCTGCTCAGCTAATGCCAACAGACCCGCTACCGGGGCAGCGCTGGCAGGCTCACAAAACACGCCGACTTCCGCGGCAATAATGGACTGCGCTTGCATGATGGCGGCATCGCTGACGGCGGTAATCAAGCCTCCGGAGTCGTCGCGTGCTGCGGTGGCGTAGTCCCAAGACGCTGGGTTGCCAATTCGTATCGCGGTGGCGATAGTTTCCGGATTCTCAATGGGGTGTCCCGCCACGAAAGGCGCGGCTCCGTTGGCTTGAATCCCCCACATTTGCGGCAGCTTGGTGGTTTGCGGTTTCAGTTTCTGGGCGGAATCCTCGATTGAGGATGCCACTTTCCGTCCGAAATACTCGTTATATCCCATCCAATAGGCGCTGATATTTCCGGCGTTGCCCACTGGCAGGCAGTGAATATCCGGGGCATCACCAAAGGCATCGCAGATTTCAAAAGCGGCAGTTTTTTGTCCTTGCAAACGGTAAGGATTTATCGAATTGACCAAATCCACCGGGTACTTTTCCGTCAGCTCCCTGGTGATTCGCAAGCAGTCGTCAAAGTTTCCATCCACGGCAATCAGCTTGGCTCCGTGCATCACCGCCTGCGCCAGCTTACCCAGGGCAATCTTTCCAGCAGGCAAAATGACTGCGCATCCCACTCCTGCCGCGACCGAGTAAGCCGCCGCCGATGCGGAGGTGTTGCCGGTGGAAGCGCAAGCGACCATCTGCGTACCAGCTGCTTTCACCTTTGTCATGGCCATGGTCATGCCCCGGTCTTTGAATGAACCGGTGGGATTGGCGCCCTCAAATTTCACATAAACTTCGGTACCAGTGGTGTCTACACCAGCTTTATCGCTCAGGGCACCGATGCGCTGTTCCACCCGGCGCGCCCGAATCAAGGGAGTATTGCCCTCAAACAGAGTCACGACGGGGTCGCTGGGTTCCAGGGGAAGTCGATTCCGGTATTCTTCCAGCAGACCGCTCCACATCTGTGCCATGTTTGGTTGCTCCTTAATCGTGGTTTCGATAACTTCAACAGTTTTTGCCCTCGACGGTGCCGGCTTAGGCACGAAAATTCTCGAGGCTATTATTGGTCTTACTCGATGGACATCTCTGAGGCGATTTTATGCACTATTGGTGATTTCGCCAAAGCGGCAGTAATTCCATCATGCTGCGAATTCTGTGCCCGGTGGGTTGAAATGACTAACGTCGCTTCGGTGGGAACCGTCTCGGTCGGAGACTGAGTCAAAGACGCGATGGAGACTCCGCCCACAGCATAGATTTTGGCAATCTCTGCCATCATCTCAATTCGGTCGGCGACCTCCAAACGAACCTGACGGCGGGTTTCTACCCGTCCCGGTTCACAGATTGGTAGGGCCGCGTACACACTTTCGCGGGGAGCGTGCCCTCCTGAAACCAAGTGATTAGCGCCTGCCACTACATCGGACAATACCGCGGAGGCAGTGGGAGCGCCACCCGCGCCCGCCCCGTAGAACATGAGCCGACCGGCAAACTCGGTTTCTAGAACTATGGCGTTGTAGGGTCCAGTGATACTCGCTAGGGGGTGGCTCTGGGGAACCAGGGTCGGCTCCACCCCGAGGGCGATTTGTTCCTCTCCCTCCACGATGACCCTTTCGGCGCGAGCCAGCAGTTTCACCGCGTAGCCGGATTCTGTAGCCTGTTTAATGTCTTGCGCACTGACCTCGGTAATCCCTTTCACGGGGACATCTTCCAGATTCACCCGGGTGTGGAAAGCGAGGGACGCCAGGATGGCGCACTTGGCTGCCGCATCACGACCGCCCACGTCCGCGCTGGGATCCGCCTCGGCATAGCCAAGCTCTTGAGCCTGATGCAGGGCCTGTTCATATGACCAGCCATGGGTTGTCATCTGATCAAGGATGTAGTTGGTGGTGCCGTTGACGATACCTAAAACTTTGTTGATGCGATCCCCCGTCAGGGATTCCCGCAGCCCATAAACCACCGGAACCGCCCCCGCCACCGCGGCTTCAAAATACAAATTCGCGTCGGTGCGAGCAGCGGTCTCATAAAGCTCCGGACCGTACTGCGCGAGCACTGCCTTGTTGCCGGTCACCACGGTTTTACCAGCTTCTAAGGCTTTCAACATGGCACTACGCGCTGGTTCCAGACCTCCCATCAGTTCGATGACCAGGTCTGCGGAGTTGATAACTGCGTCAATATCGGTGGTCAACAGACTCTGGTCCAGCCCCTCCCGAACCTTGCTAGTGTCCCGCACTGCCACTGCGCTGAGCACGAGGTTCGCTCCCGCTCGTGCCGCAAGTTCCTGCTGTTGGTCGTGCAAGATGCGCGCAACCTGCAGCCCCACCGTACCCGCACCCAGCAACCCAATTTTGACGTCTTGTTTTTGCGCCATCGTTATCTCCCTCTCGGCGTTCCTTTACCCCTTCACTGTATCAGCAGGGTGGTCGTCTAAAAACTTGCGGTAGTGCAGGTCAAGAGGAGCCAGGTGTAACCGTGCTGGATTACCAGCCGCCAAATCCACCGTGAGTTCCTTCCTGACGTGGCGCAGCTGGGTCGAGAAAAACGGTGCCACTCACATCCGTTCGGGGGCGGTCACACCCAACAAATCCAAGCCGTTGCGCAGGACTTGACCAACAGCATTGTTCAGCGCCAGCAGCGCTGCATGTTCGGCAGTCACCGGTTCATCACCAGCGGGTGTAACACGGCGCTTACCGTACCAAGTGTGGTATGCCCCCGATAGGTTTTCCAAGTACCGCGGCACCAGATGCGTGGCATTTTCAGCTGCAGCGGTCGCCACGACGGAGGGGAATTGTGCCAAGACGCCGATAAGTGCCGCGTCTGCCGGGTCTCGGAGTTCCTCTGGCGCGAAGCCATCAGCACAAGAAACCCCATGTGCAGCAGCGTTCTTTGCCACATTCGAGGTGCGGGCATGTGCATATTGGACATAGTAAACCGGATTTTCGTTGGTATGTGAAGCTAGCACATCAAGGTCGATAGCCAACTGGGTGTCCATCGAGGAACGCACCAAAGCGTAACGAGCCGCATCAACGCCGACTGCTTCGACGAAGTCCTCCAGGGTCACGATGTCTCCCGCACGCTTACTCATACGCACCGGTTCACCGTCCTTAAACAGGTTCACCAGCTGTCCGATGATAATCTGCATGTTCACGCCGGGCTTATCACCGTAAGCAGCACACATTGCCATCATGCGCCCGACATAGCCATGATGATCGGCGCCGAGCAGGAATACGGCGCGATCCGCTCCGCGGCGACGCTTATCCTGATAGTAGGCCACGTCGGAGGCGAAATAAGAGGCGTTGCCGTCGGACTTGATAACCACGCGGTCTTTGTCATCTCCGTGTTTGGTCGTCAGCAGCCAAGTTGCGCCGTCCTTTTCGATGACCTCGCCACGTTCGCGTAAGTAATCCAATGCCTTGGTGACCGCCCCGGTCTCATAAAGGGAATTCTCGTGAAAGAACACATCGAACTCGGTGCGGAAGCCACGCAGCGATTCTTTAATCTCGTCGAACATCAACTCAACGCCGTGAGATCGGAAGTATTCCTGGGCGGCTTCATCGTCAAGGGTCGCCGGGTCTGGATCCCCCGCTGCTTTAGCTTCAGCTTGAACCTTGGCAGCAATGTCAGCGATGTATTGCCCGCCGTATCCGTCTTCGGGGGTTTCCTGACCGCGAGCCGCTGCCAGCAGGGAAATGGCAAAGCGGTCAATCTGGCTGCCGTGGTCATTAAAGTAATACTCACGAGTGACTTTTGCCCCGCTGAATTTGTACAAGCGAGCTAAGGAATCCCCTACTGCTGCCCAGCGCGCGCCGCCAATGTGCAGCGGTCCAGTCGGGTTAGCGGAAACATATTCCAGGTTGATATGAACCCCTTTGAGACCTTCACCGTGCCCGTAATCGTTACCGGAGGCGAGGATGTCAGCCACCAAAGCACCAGCCGCCCCGGCCTCCAAACGGATATTGATGAACCCCGGACCGGCGACTTCTGCTGAGGACACCCCGTCAATCTGGGCAATGGCAGAAGCAAAGATTTCCGCCAGTTCTCGGGGGTTCTTGCCTACAGATTTGCCCAGCTGCAAGGCGATATTAGTCGCCCAATCTCCGTGGTCGCGGTTCTTGGGTCGCTCCACACGCATTTTTTCGGCCAAGACGCCGTCTGCCAAAACGATATTATTTTCCGCCGCCGCAGTGCTAAGTTGCGCAATTATGCGCTGAGTTAATTCTTCTGGAGTCACCCCTCAAGCCTAACGTTTCGCCATTAGCACAGCAAAATTAGCAATTCATGAGGGGATAGAAAGTTCGAGATACTACGGTTTTGCACATGCGTCACCCCAGATTCAGCGCCCCGGATGGGATTCGAACCCATGACCTTTTGCTCCGGAGGCAAACACTCTATCCACTGAGCTACCGGGGCATACTGTAATCAGTTTCAACAGTTTACCGCTTTGTTTCCAGAAGGTAAATTTTAGCCCCCCATACCCAACATTAACAGCACCAAAAGTCCCAGGTTCAGGGCGACGATTAAGGCAGCGACCACGATGTTAATAGCCAGCAACCATTTGGGATCAGCAAAGGATCCCATGATGGTCTTTTTTGACGTATAGATGACCAGGGGTAGCAATGCGAAAGGAATTCCCAGAGACAGCAGAGCTTGGCTGAGTACCAGTGCCCAAGTGGGATTAAAGCCGAGCGCCAAAATAGCTAATCCCGGTATCAAAGTCACCACGCGCCGCGCCAGTAATGGAACGCGAACGTGGAGCAAACCTGACATAATTTCCGCCCCGGCATATGCCCCCACCGAGGTAGAAGCTAATCCTGAAGCCAGCAACCCTACCGCAAATACCGTTGCTACCCCACCGCCGAGGGCGATAGCTATGACGTGATAAGCACCCTCGATAGTGTCGGTGTCTGTCTGACCGGTTCCGGGACCGCGCAATGCAGCGGCAGCCAGCAGCACCAGGGCAATGTTGACCGAACCAGCCACCAGCAGCGCCCAGAACACATCCAGTTTTGTCGCCCGGATGAGCCTGCGCTTCTGATCATCCGGATGCTCTGAGCCGTGACGATCTTTGGTCAATGAGGAATGCAGATAAATCGCGTGGGGCATCACCGTGGCTCCCAGCATCGAGGCAGCTACCAATACTGATTCTGCATTGGGGAATGTCGGTCGCAGTCCCGCTACGGCAGCCTGCCAGGAGGGGGGAGCCACCACCAGTCCTCCCACGAATCCCAGAGTAATGACCAGGAGCAGAGCTATAATGACCCGCTCAAACACAATCTGACCGGACGTATTTTGTAAAAACAGCATCCCCAAAGACACCACACCGATTATCAATCCGCCTACCAGCAACGGGGTCCCGAACAACAGGTTAAGCGCAATAGCCCCACCAATGACTTCCGCCAAATCGGTGGCACCAGCCACGATTTCAGCTTGAATCCAAAAGGCAATCCGCCCCGGTCGTCGTAAACGGTCACCGAGGACCTGCGGGAGAGACCGACCGGTTACTATGCCAAATTTCGCACTCTCATATTGCACCAGCATGGCCATCAAGTTAGCCAGTACCAGCACCCACACCAGTGTGTATCCATAGCGTGCTCCGGCAGTAATGTTGGCGGCTACGTTGCCTGGATCCACGTAGGCGACGGCGGCCACGAAAGCCGGTCCCATCAAGGCAACCAGAGACTTTTGAGAAGTTTTTGGATTGTCGTGGAAATGCGTCATGACTACACCCTACGTAAAACTCTCAAATCACGAAATCCCCAACACGAAACACGGGGAACACGAGAGAGCTAGGCTTCGGTATCCAAGGCTCGCCCCACCGAGCCATTGCCCAGCATGGCACGCATGGAGGTGAAAGTAGCAATGCGATCATGCTGGCTCAGAGGTTGCGGACGACGCATCAGAAGCTGTTGATTTTGGGAATGCGCAGTTGTGGCAGAAGCCTGATTAATTCGCGATTCAGCCAAGGTTAAAGCAAACAGAGAGGCGGAATCAGCACCGGGTTCAATGACTTCGCCAGTGACGGATTTAATCAGGTCGCGATCACCACTAGAAAGATGGGACAACACCCACTGAGTGTGTTCATCGACAACGGTCTGGGCACCTTGCAGAGCATCACTGCTTTGGCGCTGCTTAGCGACCACGGCGGCTAAACGAACTGCCGAGCGCTGCTGTTCCATTGCCTAACCTTTCTCTGGAATTCCGCTGACATCAGTAATCTACCAGTAACTTTCTCCAGCTCCAAGGTAATTTTTAGCTTTCTCCGATATTTATTTCAGAATTCATTAAGTATCCCTTGATATTGCAACAATTTTTGCCGGCTGGCAGGAAGCTTCCTCAATGCCCGTTTTGGGCTAATGTACTAACAATATCGGTGTAAATCCCATCAACGCCAAGGGAAACTAGGCGTCGATACGAGGCAAGATCATTCACGGTCCACACATACACGGGACAGCCCAGAGCGTGCGCTGCTGCCACGAACCGCGGGGTCACGATTCTCATCCCCGGAACGCTTTCGGGTACCGCCAACGCGCAGTGAAAATCTCTGCAGAGACGCGGGACTATGCCGAAGCGGTAAAGGCGTTCTAAATAGCGTTTCTCCGCCAACCCCGACACTACGCGACGGGTGTCAGATTCGAGCCGCCGCGCTGCCCCGCTTTCCCCTTCCGAGGAAAAGATTGTTTCCCAGGGAATTTCTATACCGCGAATCTTCGGGTGGACGGGTCGGACCAAGCCAGCCGCGGCTCCCCCTAAAAGTCGCGCAATATCCCGCGCTCCCGGCAAATATCCGCACCCCGGTCCCAGGTATCGAGCCATTTTCCAAACACGCCGGGCAGAAAAGGACGCTAGAGCGAGACGCCCCAAATCCTGACGCCCCTGTAAGACGCGGAGTGCACCGGGCACGACCGCGTCGGTTTTAGCATCAATGTTCAAGTAAATGTTGGGGTATCGATCCAGGAATTCTTCCAGGCTGAAAGGCTGCTCGCCGTTAGGCAGCTGATGCCGGCACAGCTCCGCCCAGGAAACTTCGGCAATAGCGATTTCCCCGTCCGCCGCGTGCCACAGCGGGTCGTGACTAATAACGGGAACCCCGTCGGTAGTGGCGTGAATATCAGTTTCCAACCCGGAAACCGCGCTGCAAGAAACAGCCCAATCAAAGGCAGCTCGTGAATTTTCCGGAACCGGACACCCTAAAGCTGCGCTAGCAGAAACTGCCGATCCGCGGTGAGCCAAGAGTACGGGTCGACGGCGTGAAACGGGGAAGACAGCTGCGGGTCGCAAAATCAAGCGTGCTTCTAGGAACAAATCTGGTTGATGAACCTAGCGCCATGACGCTTCATCCAGCCCATAGGTTCGACGGATTCCTTGTCGGCGTTACGAATTTCAAAGTGCAAGTGCGGTCCAGTAGAGCGTCCGGTCGAACCTACCCCGGCGATGACATCTCCAGCTTTAACCTCGTCGCCCTGGTGCACGTAAATACCATTGCTATACATATGCAAATAACGGGAATAGTACACTTCTCCGTCCTGAACATGCTTGATGGTAATTACACCAGTGGAACCCTGCATTCCTGCATCCATCACAATTCCGTCAGCTACCGCATAGATATTCGTGCCGGTGGGTGCCGACAAGTCAACGCCCTCATGCAACAACCTCGTCCCGGTCACCGGGTTGACTCGCATTCCCCAGGGGGAAGTGAACGTATAGCTTCCCGCCGATAACGGCCACAGCAAAAGCTTTTCTTCCGGAGCGGCAGAAGCATCACCGTTCGCCGATCCCTGCGCCGCGCACTGTCCCAGTGCGGAGGCTTCCACCACTCGAGAACGCGAGCTGGCGGGGACCGCGTTTAAGTCGGAGTCATAATCAGTAGCGCCACTAGCTTTCGCTACGACGGAGAGCAAAGTCTGATTGGTGCTGAATTCAAAATTCGGCGAGGCGATGGACAAATTGGGGGAAACCATCCCAGATAGCGGAGCTACCACGGTAATAGCCGAAACTACGCCCAGCAATACCAAGCGCGGGGCGTTAAAAATTTGTGCTTCTTTACTGATACGCGCGGACTGAGTACGATTACGCAGTTCACGTGCTTCCCGACGGGTGCGAGGCCTTTCGGTTTCCAAGGGTCACCTTCCGACTTTGGATAACAACTAGAACTCAAGTTTATAACAACTAGATAACGATTTGCAATCAAAAGCGCTCATCAATTTTCACTTTAGTAACATTTGTTAACACGAAATGACTTTTTCCTAAAATTACCTGAAAGAATCTTGGATTTTTGGTATCAATGGTGCCGCCCGTAGCTACACGTGCTCAGAGTAAATCCCGGACTTCACCCACCAGTTCTTCCAAAATATCCTCTAAAAAGACCACTCCAATCACCGTTTCCGGATTCTCCGGATTGACCACCCCCGCCAGGTGCGTGCCTTGCTTTTGCATCACGCGCAGCGCATCCTCCACTTCCATCTGCGGCGTCACGGTAATTAACGAGCGAATCCGCCAGGGTTCCAACGGGTTCTCACGTAATCCTTTATCTACCGCAATGACATCTTTGATGTGCAAGTATCCGATAATGTTTCCGGTTTCATCAATAATCGGGATACGCGAAAACCCGGAACGCGCCATGGTTTTTTCCGCCTCTACGGGCGTGATATCCGCTGGCAACATCACCAATTGTTCCAAACCGACCATCACTCCGGACACCACTTCGGCAGAAAATTCCAGCGTCCCGGAAAGCAGACCCAGGTCGTCCTCCAAAACCCCTTCCTCGCGGGATTTTTCAACGATTGAGGACATTTCCTCGACCGTGAAACTCACCCCAACCTCATGTTGCGGTTCCAAACCAAACAACCTCACCACCGAGTTCGCAAATCGGTTCATTGCTCTAATAACCGGACGCAGTGCCCTTTCCATCGCCACCATCGGGGGGGAATAGAGCAAAATGAGGCGGGTATGGGCGGAAACCGAGGTATATTTTGGAATCATCTCCCCGGCAACCACATGCAGATACAAGACAATCAGCAGAGCCAGAAGGATAGCAAAAGAATGGGCACTGACCGGTGGCAGCCCCAGACGCAACGCTATCGGCAGCAACAGATGCGCGATAGCCGGTTCCGCCACCACTCCCAATCCGGTAGATGCCAGCGTAATTCCCAGCTGACAAACCGCCAGCATCTCGGAAACATTTTCTACCGCAATCATTGCGGAAGCTGCCCCGCGTTTCCCCTGTTTCACCAGGGGCTCAATCTCAGCTTTCCGGGAAGCCGTGAACGCGAATTCTGCACCCACAAAGAAAGCATTGATAGCCAGAAGCAACACCATAAAGATTAAAGAGACCCAATCATTCATGAGCCACCTCCGCAGAATCTACCTGCTCGTCAGGGGTCGGATTGCGGGTGATACGGACCCGGTCAATACGTCGACCGTCCATTTGCTCGACGCGTAAAAGGTATCCGTTGACCAGGACTGTCTCCCCCTGCGAGGGAACGTGTCCCAGTTCAGTCATAATCAGCCCCCCCAAGGTTTCATAGGGACCTTCATCGGGCAGTTCCACTTTGGTTTGAATCAACAGTTCATCGGGACGTATCAGCCCTGGAACCAACCACTCGTCTTCCACCGGATGATTAATCCCGGCAGCGTGCTGATCGTGTTCATCCGCGACTTCGCCCACAATTTCTTCAACCGCGTCCTCCAGGGTCACGATGCCGGAAGTACCCCCGTATTCATCGACCACTACCGCCGTTTGACTGCCCGCGTCGCGCAGCAGCACCATCAAATCCGCCAGCCCCATCGTTTCCGGGACTCTGGGAACTTCATACATTAGTGATGACGAGGTGACCACGACTTCACTGCGGCGTTCAAAAGGAACGGATACTGCCCGACGCAGATTGGCGAATCCCAGAATGTCGTCCAAACCGTTCGGTCCGACCACGGGGAAACGAGAGTGCCCAGTTTCCCGCGCTTTCTCGATGAGGTCATCTGCCGAGTCATTCTGAGACAAATAGTGCACCCGACCGCGGTCGGTCATCACATCTTTCGCTGCCAGACCAGAAATATGCACCGAACGGGTGAACAGGGAAGCGGTAGATAAATCCAATACCCCTTCCTCCGCGCTTTGGCGCACCATTGCCACGAGCTCCTGAGCTGAATGCGCGCCCGAGAGCTCTTCCACGACTTCCACGCCCATCCGATTCAACACGAAGTTTGCCGAAGACCGCAGCACCACGATGAGCGGCTTGAAAACAGAAGTGAACGCCCGCTGGGGACGCACCACGAAAGCCGCAGTTTTCAGGGGGTCCGCCAGCGCCAGGTTCTTGGGGATGAGCTCGCCAAAGACCATGGAATACAGGTTTGTGAGAATGAGGGCGACTACTGCCCCCAGCGCCGTGGCGGCAGCCAAAGCCATCCCGGTGTGTCCCAATCCGCGTGTCACCAGGTTTGCGATGGCTTTTTGAGTGGTGTAACCCACCATGATTGTGGACAGGGTAATGCCTACCTGAGTGCCGGACAACTGGGTAGACAGATTAGAGATTGAGTTTTTCACAAGGGCGGCCCGCTTGTCTCCGTTAGCCGCTCGCCCCGCAACTCTGGCAGGGTCGACCGCTAGGAAAGCAAACTCGGTGGCAACAAAAAATGCGGTAACCAAAGTCAGAATCAGTCCCACTGCCACCAACAACCAGTCAGCCACAACAGGACTCAACTGACCCACCGCCCTGGTGCACCCTCAGCAAAAACCGAGGTGGGACAATCGAATCGATACTGGTGTACCGAGGTACGGGAGGAAAACACAGGAAATCGCGAGGTGTCTTGCAGTTTAACCACCGTGCTTATTTGCCAGCCTTGGCGGCGCGGGCGATTTCGCGACGAGCCTTCAGGGAAGGCTGTCCGTTACCGTCAGCCAGAACCATTCCCAAGCCTCCCGCCAGCGAACCGCCAGCGACCAAGCCGCGCGTGTAGTCCCTGCGTTCCGCTGTGGATTTCGCTGCCCAAACTGGATTATTTACCACGCTGATGGGAAGGTTTACCACTGCCAAAATGAGGGCACAAATCCGGGGAGATTTCCCCAGGGCTAGACCCAGCGCAGTCACCGCCGTAGCAACCCCAGCCAAGCGCGACAACAATTTCGCGTCCGAAGTCAAAATGGGAGGCAGCCCCACCTTTTCTAAAGTCGGCTCCATCTTTCGAAAACGTTCCACGTGGTCGTCGGGGTTGAGCAACGCGTCGAGTCCATCATGAATGAACACCGCCGCCAGCAGCGGACGCGAGATAAAACGCAGCAAAGTCCTCATAACACTATTGTCCTCATTTTTTAGAACAGTTTGCATCTTTTCGAAACGTATTGGGCGACGCGGAATAAAAACCACCCGTTATGGTTATAACAGGCGTGGGACGAACTTTGGAAAAATCTCTCGCCAGACCCGCTCGAGCCAGGGGCGCGATAAATCGACCCCCATCTGTCTCCCCTCCGCTCTGCGCGCTAGACTGGGCACCGATGAGCGAAAAAATAAACTCTGCACCCCCGCACGAGACGCGATCCATAACGGAACAGCGCTTCGAGACGGAAGTCATGCCGTTTTTAAATCAGCTCTATTCCGGTGCCCTGCGGCTGACCCGAAATCCACATGACGCCGAGGACCTGGTCCAAGAAACCTTCTTGAAAGCCTTTCGGAGTTTCGATTCTTTTCAAGAGGGAACGAATCTGTTGGCGTGGCTCTATCGCATCATGACCAACACTTTCATTAATTCCTATCGCAAGGATCAGCGTCGCCCCCGCACGGAAACTATGGCTGAGATTACGGATTACCAGCTGTCTCAAGATGACTCCAATCGTGAATCTCGTTCCGCGGAATCTCTGGCCTTGGACCGTTTGGGCACCCAGGATATTCTCGATGCCCTCGACGCTTTGCCTGATGAATATCGCGAAGCGGTGTACCTGGCCGACGTGGAAGGTCTGGCTTACAAAGAAATCGCGGAAATCCTTGATATTCCCTCCGGGACGGTCATGTCTCGTCTGCACCGCGGGCGAGCGAAACTACGGAAAATGCTGAGGGAGCGTGTGGAAGCTGAGGTGCAAATGTCATGAATTTTAAAGAAAACTTTCCCTCCCGCACGCCGGATTCCTCCGGCTGCGGCTGTGACAGTGAGTGCGACTGCGACTGTGAAACCGTGACGCAAAATATGCGTGAAATCATGAACGGCGAGATGGACTTGCCCTTGGCGCAGCGTTTCCACGATCATCTGCGACACTGCCCGGATTGCCACGAGGAATCCTTGTGGGTGGAGCGTTACATCACCTTACTGCGCCAGTCTTGCCGGTGCGAGGCCCCAGTAGAACTGCGGGAACGTATCATGATAGAGATTCGTAAGATTGGATAGCTACGTGACACCTCCACTGCTCCCCCGCAGCCGCGGGTTTGCGGGAAGGCTGGGAATGTGTGAAAATGGGCAGGTTGATTACAAACTTCAGAAGGAGGCTGTTATGTCGAAACGCGGTCGCAAGCGTCGGGCGCGGTCCAAGAGTGCCGCTAATCACGGCAAACGCCCCAATGCTTAAAGCTTGAACGGCGGGTGCGGGTAAGTGAAAGCTTCCCGCACCCGCAGCGTTTTTATCCAGCTCGAAATACAGGGTTCCCCGGAAGCGTTCGTTTCTTCCGGGGAACTCTGTTATTGCTGTTTAGCGGGCAAAAGCACGCGACACCAGGTCGGCGGCCTGTTTCTTGTGCACAGACGCCAAGCCGGTGGAGGGGGCTGCCATCGCGGGGCGGGACACCACGCGAATGGGACGGTCACCGATGAAGGCATCCTGGTGCATCTTTAGGAAGGTCCAGACGCCCTGATTCTCCGGTTCGTCCTGTACCCATACCAGTTCAGCGTTGGGGTACTGTGCCAAAATCGGCTTCAGATCCTCGTGCAGCGGGTAGTACTGTTCCAAACGCACGATTGCGGTGGTTTTATCCCCGGTCTTGGCACGTTCGGCTGCCAGGTCGTAATACAGCCGACCAGTGCAGATCAGCACGCGGGTCACCGCATTGGGATCCAGATTTCCCTGGTCAACAATGACCCGTTGGAACCGACCGGTAGTGAAATCTTGCACCGAAGATACCGCCGCTTTCAAACGCAGCAGCTGCTTGGGGGTAAAGACCACCAGCGGGGTCCGCGGTCGACGATAAGCCTGCTCACGCAACATATGGAAATGGTTAGCCGGAGTGGAGGGCTGGACAATCCACATATTGTCTTGGGCAGCCAGACTCAACCAACGTTCGATACGCGCCGAGGAATGGTCTGGTCCCTGTCCCTCAAAACCGTGGGGCAGCAACAGCACCAGCGAGGAGTGCTGGTGCCATTTCTGTTGCGCCGAACAGATGAACTCGTCAATCATAGTTTGACCGCCGAATGAGAAGTCGCCGAACTGTGCTTCCCAGATGGTGAGAGCTTCCGGGCGCTCCACCGAATAGCCGTACTCAAAGCCCATCGGCGCGTACTCGGACAAGGATGAGTCATAAATCATGAACTTGCCCTGTTTGTCGCTTAAGAATTCCAGTGGGGTCCATTCCTCACCGGTGGAGAAATCGTGAGCAACTGCATGACGCTGCACGAAAGTCGCCCGACGAGCGTCTTCACCGGACATGCGGATGGGGGCGCCCTCCATCAGAATCGACCCGAACGCCAATAACTCACCAAAGCCCCAATCAATGTTGCCTTCACGAGACATCCGCTGACGCTTTTCGTAGAGCTTTTTAATCTTGGGATGCATGTTGAATCCTTCAGGGTAATCCACATGGGCATCCCCGATGGCTTCCACTACATACTGCGGAATGGCTGAGGTCCAAGCAATCATGTCATCAGACTGATCCGTCTGCGCAGCGGGCAGGTTCCAATCCCAGTCATTTCCGCCCTGTTCACCCTGACGCGTCGGGGTATAGCCCTTTTCCTTAGTCTCTTCAAAAATCTTTTCCAGCTTCTGATGGTAATCCTCTACCGCCGCTTGGGCTTCCGCATCTGAGAGATCGCCACGACCAATCAGGTTGTTAATGTAAACCGTGCGGGTAGTCGGATGGGAATCAATCAGGTGGTACATCACCGGCTGAGTCATTGACGGATCATCGCCCTCGTTATGTCCGCGGCGACGGTAACAAATCAGGTCAATAATGACATCCTTGTGGAACTTTTGCTGGAAACGGTAAGCCAAACCAGCCACCCGCGTGACCATCTCTGGATCATCAGCGTTCACGTGGAAAATTGGCACTTGCAAGCCCTTAGCCAAATCCGTGCAATAGTTCGTGGAACGGGCATTGGTCGGGGAAGTCGTGAAACCAATTTGGTTATTCACAATGATGTGTACCGTCCCGCCAGTGGTGTAAGCCTTAAGCTGACTCATGTTCAGAGTCTCATAGACGACTCCCTGACCGATGAAAGCCGCATCACCGTGAATCAGCACGGGCAGGTAACCGTAGTCGCCTTCGATACCGACTTTATCCTGCTGCGCTCGAACAATGCCCTGGACCACCGGGTCTACAGCCTCTAGGTGGGAGGGGTTAGCCGCAATATAGACGCTGGTGGTCTTGCCTTCATAGGACTCGTAGATAGACTCGGTGCCCAAGTGATATTTCACGTCCCCGGAACCTTGCACCGAACCAGGGTTCATGTTGCCTTCGAACTCGGCGAAAATCTGGTTGTTGGTTTTGCCGGCCACATTCACCAGCATGTTCAACCGTCCACGGTGTGCCATCCCGATGGTCACCCCTGCCAAGCCATCATGGGCAGCATCGTCCATGATTCTCAGCATCAGGGGAATCAGGGATTCACCGCCTTCCAAGCTGAAGCGCTTTTGACCCACATACTTGGTCTGCAAAAAGTCCTCAAAAGCCTGCGCCGCATTCAAGCGGTTCATGATGGCGTGACGGACTTCTTTGCTGGGCGGCTCATAAGGTTGCTCAATTTCTTGTTGCATCCACGCGCGCTGTTCGGGGTCCTGGATATGCATATATTCAATGCCCGCGGTACGGGTGTAGGTATCGCGCATTTGGGTCAAAATGTCGCGCAGCTTCATGCTGACATTGTGCTTGCCACCCAGTCTTCCCACCGGGAAATAGAGATCCAAATCCCAGATGGAAAGCCCATAGGCATCGAGTTTCAAATCTGGGTGCCGACGGACCCGATAATCCAGGGGATCCACATCCGCAATCAAGTGTCCGCGGGAACGGTAAGCGTGAATAAACCGTGCAATCCGCGTGTCTTTGGACAGTTCCCCTTCTCCGGTGTACTCGTTGTTACGCGCCCAGCTGAAAGGCTCATAAGGAACTTTCATGGAATCAAAGACGCGCTCATAGAATCCATCCTCGCCTTTGAGCTTCTTTTCGATTACTCCCAGGAAAGTGCCGGACAAAGCTCCCTGGATGACTCGGTGATCATAGGTGGAGGACATGTGCATAATCTTGCCAACCCCGGCTTGAGCCAACTGTTCTTCGGAAGCCCCGGCCCATTCTGCCGGATAATTTGTCGCTCCCACCCCGATGATGCAACCTTGCCCCTGCACCAAACGAGGCGATGACATGAGGGTTCCCAGAGTCCCCGGATTTGTCAGTGTCACCGTGCAACCGGAATAATCTTCCATTCCCAGTTTGCCGTCACGAGCTTTTTTCACGAGTTCTTCGTAAGCGCGGACGAATTCTTCAAAAGAGAGGGTGTCGGCGTTGTGCACGACAGGCGTGACCAACAGTCGCGAACCGTCGTCTTTGGGCAGGTCAATTGCCAGCCCGAAACCAACGTGAGCGAAATGGTCAACGTAAGGTTTACCGTCTTCCAGGCGATAACGCACATTGACATCGGGAGTTTCCACCAGAGCTTCCACGATGGCGTAGCCAATCAAGTGAGTAAAGGACACTTTACCGCCACGGGTCCGCTTCAGGTGGTCATTAATTTGGGCACGGTTCTCAATCAACACTTTCGCCGGAATCTGGCGGTAAGACGTCGCTGTCGGCACGGACAGCGACGCATCCATATTTTTCACAATTGCGGCGGAGATGCCCTTCAACCGTTCTGAATGATCCTCCCCCTTAACGACGGACTTTGCCGCATCATAGTGCTGCTTTGCCACCATTGCGGCATAGGGAGAAGTCGGTGGGTGTACCACCGAACGTGGCAGCGGAGGTCGGTCGGAGTGCTGGGCATCAAGTCCGGCAGGTCGGGATTCTTTACTGTGTTTTGTGATTTCGTTGCTATGCGTGAGTTCGGAGCAGGCGCTGGCAGCTGCTCCCGGCAGCAATCCCAAGCTTTCCATCTGTTGAAAATACGATTGCCATTCGAGAGGAACTGAATTTTTATCGGCAAGGTATTGGGCGTGAAGCTGTGCGATGACTTCTTCGGAGGGTGAATTATTCGACGACTGTGTCTGGGCCACTATATTTTTCCCTTTCAAGGTCATTGGAAATGTTTTTCCATGGTGCTCCTAATTTAGGACTTTTAGCCTAGAGATTTCACCTTATTTTTCAGACCTTGACAAAGATTTACGATAGTTCGAGTTAACTTTGGTGTTTTACGGACTTTCCCTTTTCAGTAAGCGGAAGGAACCTCACTCAAAAGGCTTCGGAAGGACGCCAAACGCAGCGCCAGTTCCGGGTGCTCATCCAACAGACAATCTGGGGCATCTGCGGCATGTGCACAGCCTCGCGGACAGTCCTGAGCTATCGCGTAAAGTTCTGTAAATCCGCGCAACAGTCCCGCCGCATCGACGTGCGCCAAGCCAAAGGAACGCACTCCGGGAGTGTCGATGAGCCACCCTTGTGAACCGATTGGTAAAGCAACCGCCGAGGTCGAAGTATGCCGCCCCTTGCCAGTTACTTCGTTCACTTCTCCGGTCGCCCGATTTGCGCCCGGCACCAGCGCATTCACCAAGGTAGATTTTCCGACCCCGGAGTGTCCCAACAGGACAGTGACTTCACCCTGCAACTGTTGGTGAAGTTCCTGTAACCGTGGGGCACAAGGTCGGGGCGCCAGGTGGGAGGGATGAGTTTCGACAGGCGAGGGCACCGGAGCGGTAGCTTCATAAAGGTTCCTGTTTAGGGTAAACACTTTAATGCCGACGGCTTCATAGTCTGCAATCAGCGCCGGGACGGAATCCAAATCTGTTTTTGTTACCGCCAGCAGTGGGGTGACTTTCGCGTCCAAAGCCGACACTATGGCGCGGTCAATCATGCCACGTTTCGGTTCCGGGTCACGGGCGGCAACCACAATTAGCATCTGGGTGGCGTTGGCGACGATGAGTTTTTCGCGCGCCCCGACCTCAGATTCGTCAAAGCTGCGACGCAGCACAGTTTGACGTTCCTCCAAGGTGACGATACGTGCCAAAGTATCGGGAGTGCCGGAGGTATCCCCCTCCAATCCGACCCAATCCCCCACGATGACACCCTTGCGTCCCAACGCTCGCGCCTTCACCGCTTGCACCATACAGTTGGCGCTAATTGCTACCGTGAACCGACCCCGGTCAACTGCCACAACCATTCCGGGCACAGCGTGTGCAAAGCTGGGACGTTTCTTGGTACGGGGGCGACTGCCTTTTCCCGGACGCACGTGTACTCGTGGATCATCCGTGCCAATGTCGCGGCGGCTCAAGAGGCTGCTCCCAACAGGCGTTCCCACATTGTTGTGAAATCAGGCAGGGTTTTGGTGGTGGCACCAATATCATCGATTTGTACCGGATAGTACAATCCGAGGAGCGCACCAAAAGTCGCTAACCGATGATCCTGATAGCTGTGCAGCAACAGCGGCTCCGCATCAATCGTCGGGGTATCACGCCACGAGGGAGTTACGGGTTTCCCGGTAATCACAAGGTCGTCCTCCGGGGTGATTTCACAAGAAATTCCGATTGCGGTGAGTTCGGCGCGCAGCGCCTCGAGACGATCTGTTTCATGTCCTCGCAGGTGATGCAGACCTCGGAGGTGAGAAGTTCCCTCCGCAAAAGCTGCCAGGGCTGCCACGGCGGGAACCAACTCCCCTACGGCACTCAAATCTGCGTCTAGCGGTTGTAACGGTCCTGGTCGGGAAACCGTCAGCACCCCGCAGTTCCACTCCACGCGCAGACCCATTAAGGGCAAAATTTGCAGCCACGCCGCCCCCGCCTGCATGGTTTTCGCCGGCCAAGCCGGAACAGAAATCCGCCCCCCGGCAATGCCCACCAGAGCTAAGAATGGTCCCGCATTGGACAAATCTGGCTCAATAAAGACATCCTGACCAAAGACCGGCTCTGAGACCACGTTCCAAAAGGGCTTACCATCATCGGATAAACCTTGTTCCACCGTAATCCCGTGCTGCGACAGACACTGCATGGTCATCTCAATATGTGGCAGTGAGGGCAATGCCACAGTTTTGGAACGAATGGTACAACCGTCGGGAAGCAGTGGTGCCGCCAGCAGCAGCGCCGAAATAAATTGCGAGGAGGCTGTGGCATCTACGGTAACTTCCGCGCCGAGGCGTTCCGCTGGAGGATAAATCGTATAGGGGAACACGTCCCCATCCGGGGACTCATACTCAATGCGGGCACCCAACTGGACCAGGGCATCCAAAAGGGGGCGCATCGGTCGAGCATTAGCTTGGGAATCAGCCACGAATCGCACCGCACGCCCCAATGCCACCGCCAAGGCGGGAATAAAACGCATGACGGTTCCAGCCAGACCGCAATCCACCGTAATGGGAGCCCCACCCGAGGGGCCGCCCGAAGCATCTTGTGCAGGAGCACCAGTCCACAGTTGTGGCAAAGGCTTAATTTGTACCGGTTGGTCCACGACTGGAGGCCACGGCGCAATAACTGCCCCCAACGAGCGTAGCGCTTGCACCATCAGGTCTGTATCTCGAGCAAACAGAACTCCCGTAAGATTAGCCTCAGCATCACCGATGGCGCTGAGCAACAATTCTCTGGCGCTCAAAGACTTTGAACCGGGCAACCGCACTGCACCAAAAACGGGACCACGCGCGCGGGGAGCCGACCAAACTGTTGCTTGCATAAGTTCAGCTTAATGGAAAAATCGCGCCGTTGACCGTTTCGCAGCGCGACACGGGATATGTTTAGAACATGAGTAGTCGCTGGGAAGATGATTTACAGTTAGCCCTGATTATGGCAGACCAGGTAGACGCCCTGACCACCAAGCGTTTCTTGGCTCCTGATTTGAAAGTCAGCGATAAACCGGATTTAACGCCGGTAACGGATGCGGATCAAGCTGCCGAAAAGCTCATCCGCAAGCATCTGTCGCATTCCCGGAGTCGGGACGCCGTCGTCGGTGAGGAAGAAGGCAGCACGGGGTTGGCATCCCGCAAATGGGTCATCGACCCGATTGACGGCACCTCGAATTTTCTGCGCGGAGTTCCGGTGTGGGCGACGCTAATTGGGCTGATGGAAGACGGCAAAATGGTGATGGGAGTGGTCAGCGCGCCCGCCCTAGGTTTTAGATGGTGGGCAGCAGCGGGCAGTGGAGCGTGGACCGGTCGGTCACGCACCTCCGCGCGTCAACTGCGAGTTTCGCGGATTTCTAACCTAAACCAGGCTTCTTTTTCCTACTCTCTCATTGGGGAATGGGCTGAGGCGCATCGTTTACGTGGCTTCATGAATCTCTCCCAACAGGTATGGCGGACTCGAGCCTACGGTGATTTTTGGTCTTATATGCTGCTGGCAGAAGGTGCCGTGGATGTCGCGGCGGAACCAGACTTGAATCTGTGGGATATGGGAGCTCTCTATCCCATCGTGACCGAAGCTGGCGGTAAATTCACGTCCCTCACCGGCGAGGATGGCGTGAATGGACCGGGGGCAGTAGTCACCAACGGACGTTTACATTCCCAAGTTTTACAGTATATTGGCTCAGAAACAGACTAACTGGCGAGGTCTTTACAACTCTTAAATTTTCGCTTGCGGGGTTACTCTTAAGCTGGAGTCATGAAGTTTATACATACCTCTGATTGGCATCTCGGTCGGGACTTTATGAACTATGACCTGGCCCCCTACCAGGACGACTTCCTGGGACAGATTCTGGCGCAAATTGCAGCCCACCGTCCCGATGCGGTGCTGATTTCTGGCGATGTATTGGACAAGCCAAATCCAGGAGACGCCGATTTGGACAAGCTATCGGACTTCCTGAATCAAGCCCGGAGAATGACTCGAGTCATTCTCATCGCGGGTAATCACGATGGAGCTTCCCGGCTCGGTTTTGCCAAGGGATTCACTCTGCCGGAAGTCAATATCGTGACGAAAGCTGCCCAGGTCGGTACCGCCATCGAAATTCCGCGACCTGATGGTGAACTCGGCGCACTGGTCTATCCCATCCCCTACCTGTATCCGTACCAGGATCGCACGGAACTATCCACGTGGGTCGATACTGACGGGGTTCGTCATCTCGATGACGCGTTAGACCCACCCCCCAGCGAGGACGACCCAGATCCGGTGTTTCCGGGGAAACCGGAGGCACTTTTTGCGGCAGCGTTGCGCCGTATCGCACGTGACTTACACCGGAGAGACACAGACGTCCCGGTTCTCGCGATGGCTCATGACTTCCTGTCACCGGTGAGGGAAATGGAACCGTTAGGGAATCTCTCTCCCATTCCGGTTTCCCTACTGGACGATCTCGCCGGTGGTCTGAAAGGAGGTCGGGGCATTGACTATCTAGCCCTGGGGCACATTCATCAGGCATTTCAGTTGTCAGGCACCAACGTTGCGGCGTGGTATGCGGGTTCTCCCCTCCCGTATCGAGTCAGTGAGCACAACGTGAAAGGCACCCTTTTGGTCCAGATTGACCCGAATCATCAGGTCGAGGTCCAGCGGTTAGCCTTGGAACTACCCTATGAAGTAAAACAATTGGAAGGCAGCATCGAGGATCTCACGAACCCGGCAGACCCCCGCTACCAACGCTGGCATCACGCCTTTTGCAGCATTAACCTGACCGAAACCATCTTGCCACCTAACGCCTACAACCGACTCAAAGCAGTTTTCCCTCGGATGCTGACCCTCACCCATCGCCAGGATTCTCTCCCGGAGACATTGTCATCTGGCACGGAATTCCGGGAGCTTTCCGAGCTAGAAATCGCCACGGAGTTCCTGCGTACCTGCGGCATCGATACGGAGGAAGACCTCGCCTTACTGAGAAAACTATTTGAAAACACTTTTGAGGGGAGCGCGAAATGAAATTCCACAGACTTACTCTCGAAGGGGTAGGAAGTTTTTATGAGCGCACCACCCTGGATCTGGACACACTGGCGGAATCGGGACTGTTCTTAATTACAGGCAAAACCGGTTCGGGAAAGTCCACCATCCTGGATGGGATTGTCTACGCTCTGTATGGGGATGTAGCCGGCGAGAGGGAATCCACGACGGATCGCATCCTCTCCTACTACTGGGATAAGGACTACCCCCCCGAGGTCGTGCTGGTGTTCTCCGCCCATGACAAGTTTTATGAGCTGCAACGCACGGTGACATTTACGAAGCCAGGTCGAAAGACTCCCGTTCCATCCATAGCCCAGCTGAAAGTGTCAGATACCTCGGTTTTCACCAAAGTTACCGAGCCTATAGCGACCGGCAAAGACGTAACGAAGATGGTAGTGGAAATCCTCGGTTTAGAGAAATCACATTTTCTCCAGACGGTCATACTTCCCCAAGGTCAGATTCAACAGTTCCTGACCGCCGGAGCGGGGCAGCGGCATGAGGTTTTATCCAATCTTTTCGGGGCGTCAAACTTTATCGCTCTAGAAAAAGCCGCTAAGGAACGCGCTTCTCAAGGGAAAGAAACCACCGCAGAGTACACCAGGCGTCTCGACGAACTTCTCACTACCGCGTACGCAGATCTCTCTAATATCGAAATTGCGGGCGAAAACGAAACCGCCTGGCACGACACTCTGGAAGAATTTGCGGCAGCAAAAGACGCAGCAGCACAATCGATTTCCGCCCTGGATCGAGCCGGGCAGCCCCTCTTTGCTAGCGCCACAAAAATTTTGTGTTCTGAGACCGCTCAGAGTAAAGACGCCGCTGAACAAGCTCAGGAGCATTACCTTGCGGCACAGACGGAACTTACGAAAGCGGAAACTGAGCAGCGTGTCATCCTGGAGGCGCGACAGATGGCAGACAAACTCAGCCAGCTCACTGCAAAGACCACCGAAATTGAACAGCTGGATCAACGCAACCAGAAAGCTCTGCACGCTAACGCCGTCATAGACGCCGATGATGCAGCGCAGGAACCTTATCAATCGGCTCGTCACCAACGCGCCAACATTCTGGACACTTTGGCACAGCTGGTAGACAATGATACAGATCTAGCCAGATTTAGAGACCGAGTATCCGCACTTTCGGACACAGATTTACAAAACTGGCTGGAAGACGCGGACTTCAGCCCCCATTTGGCTGACTTGCGTGATGAGATTAGCGCGGAGGTTAACGCCAGCCAAAAGAAACTAGAAACCATAAAAGCCAATCTCAGCCTGCAGCGTGAGAAGACCACCGCTGCCCACAGCAAAGAATCGAAGTTAGAGTCTCTGCATAATCAAATGCATCAGCTGGCTGACAACGCTAAAACTACCAAAGCGACGTTGGACCAAAAACGCCAGAGTTTGAGAGAACAGAAATCGCTCGCAGACGGGTTGGTCAGCCGGCAGACAGAACTCGCAAACGTCCAGGAACTCCACGAATGGGCAAAATCGGCTGAAAAGTTAACCACGGAACTCAAAGCTGCCCAGGAAAACGTAGCTTCTCTACAAGCACATTACGACCAGGCACAAGAAAACGCCGCATCAGTGTTACGAAAATGGTCCAGTACTGCGGCATCTCGCTTAGCCGCACGCTTGAAAGACGGG
The DNA here is from genome assembly GCF_000196535.1 of Mobiluncus curtisii ATCC 43063. NCBI lineage: Bacteria > Bacillati > Actinomycetota > Actinomycetes > Actinomycetales > Actinomycetaceae > Mobiluncus > Mobiluncus curtisii. Next base: position 452,686 of record NC_014246.1, read on the forward strand.
GAATCTTGTCCGGTCTGCGGTTCCCGAAATCACCCGCATCCCGCAGCCGAAACGACGAATCAGACGACTTTTCAAGACTATGAAGCAGCTGTCAGAGACGCCAAAAAAGCCCAAGACCGCCTGACTCACGGGAACGAAACAAAGACCGAGATTAACACCAAATTGCAGACAGCTACGGATCAGCTCCAAGGTCGGGACGTAGAGTCCCTCGCTGCTGACCTAGCTGTGGCAACGCAGGCTCTAGCCGCAGCTACCGCAGCGAGCGAGCAAGTACCCCAGTTGGAGGAGACAATCGCCGCACTGGAAGAATCACGAGAACGCAATCAAACCGAACGTGAAATTCTCATTCAGCAAGAAGCCGGATTAAGCACGGAGATTAAAAATCTTCACGCGGATATTCAGGAGCTTGCTGACAAAATTCAAGCGGAATTGGCAGCTTTTAATCCAGATTCTGACCCGAAAGACTTGTTAGAGACGAACCAGCTCAGTCTGGACACGGTCAAACAGCTCTCCAAGTTTTATGATTCCTGGCTAGCAATTCGCCAAGAATGGATTATCTCCCACGCCGCGCTGTGCAAATCTTTGACCGATCACGGTTTCGAGTCAGTAGCCGAGGCACAGACCTACGCCAAGTCTCGCCAACAACTTGAGACTGACCAAGAAACAGTCACTTCTCACCACAAAGCAGTCGCTGATTTGCGCGCGAAACTGGATACCGATGCGTATCGAGACAAAGCTGCCGCCACTATTCCCGACCTGGAGAGCCTGCGGGCTGCCGTCGCTACCGGTGAACAGGAGTATCGCTCCCTCACCCAAAGAACAGCAGCTATGGACAGATCTCACGAGAATTTGTGCAGACTACAGGAAAAGTACGCACAAACTAAACAGGAATGGGACACAAAAGTCTCAGAGATTGCCGGATATGAACGCTTATCGCAAGTGCTCAATGGGGATAATGCAAAGAAAACTACTTTAAGCGCTTACTACTTGAGTAAACGGCTGGGACAGGTGATTTTCGTAGCTAACCAGTTGATTTCTGACGTTTCCGGAGGATACTACCAAATCCGACACAACGACCAGTATGAAGCGGATCGCAACCAGAAATATCACGGACTGGGCATTGAGATGTACAACGGCGCTGAAGACCAGGTAGTCCCGCCAAAATCTCTGTCCGGTGGAGAAAAATTTTATTGTTCACTCGCTATCGCCATGGCTCTCTCCGAGGTCGTCCAAAGGGAAAGGGGCGGCATCACCCTGGAAAATATTTTCATTGATGAAGGTTTCGGATCTCTGGACAACGACACTCGAGAGGCGGTCATGTCCGCGCTGCATCATCTGCAGCAAGACGGGGGACGCTGCGTGGGAATCATCTCGCATGTCAGCGAACTGCAGGGGGAAATTCCCCTCCAGGTGCAAGTGCGAAACTACCAGAGCGGAAATACCACAGAGCTAAAACCGGGCGGGACCCGCAAGATTGGCTCCTACCTCCAAATCAACGGTTTGGATACGTTTTAGCTCAAACCCAGGAATTCACGCAGAATCTCAAGCTCGGAACCATCGAACCACAGTAATTCTGGAAACTCCAGTTCTGGGGAGGGCTCTCCCGCCTCGGTCGCGCCCTCTGCCTGCCCTGCGCGCAGTTGTACCAGTTTCGCTACTTCTGCGATAGCCGCCGGTTCATCTACATGATAAGACACCACTTCAGAATACTGAACCGGTCGAGTCAAGATATATGATCCACCGCATTTCGAGGGGCAGGATTGCAGGTCAGTACCGGCGACCTCCGCCACGGCTACTACCCGGAGGGGACGGGGACTGTCGACTTGCGCATCCAAAGATTTCAACGCCGCGGCGTGTAAAGCCTCATCCTCCGCCACTTCCCGATCCTCCCCACGCAACTCACCGGGGGCAGGAAAACCGGCAGCCACGCACCACGCCTCATCCACAACGGTGACCGGCGAGCCTTCCCAAGTTTTGCCCTGCAGACATGCCGGGCTAAGCGCGATGTAGGCACGAATGTTTTTCAGTTGTTGGGGCACGCTACTCATTTTTTATATTCTTTCTGTTCACCGCGTTTAAACTTCCACAGTTTGTTTTCCCCCGGTCTGTTTCGTCTCGAACCGCGTCGGGGCAGCAAACCAAGTTGTTTAAAGATTTCGTTTTGCACCCTTTCTAAGTCTTCCAGTACCCCAGCACGCGGATTTACTGTCATCACGTCACAAGCAGCTATCAGAGCACGGTCAAAATCTTCTCCAGCTTCCCGCACCACTGCCACCGGTAGGTTCGGAACTGAAGCTGCTACCACGTTAACTATGGAATTGCGCCAGTTTGCTCCGCCTACGGAGGCCCGTCCGCGATTCACTACTGCCAAGGTAGGGCAGTTCCACAGTTCCTGTTCACGAGCCCAATTGTGATTAACCAGCAGCCGGCGAATGCCCACCGGATCAGCCAGACCGACCTCCACCACCAGGTCAGCAACGTCAAGAGCTCCCAGGGTAGCCCCGTAACGGGTTGGTCCCATTGCTGCCAGCAAATCTGACTGGTCGTCGGTCCCGCTCGCCAAATCCACCAGAATCCAGCGATAGTTAATCCGAGCCATCTCTAAAAGTGCTGACAACGCGTGCTGTCCAACTTCACGCCAACGTTCCGCTTTGGTCAACCCGGTTAACAAGTCAACCCCGAAACCCACGCGATTCACCAGCTGTGGAAAGCTTTCGGGCTTTAGCTTTCCTTGTTCCGCTAAACGACATCCAGTCACCACCCCAGAGGTGTCCAAGGCTATCCCCAGCATCTGCACCAGGGATGACTCCACGGTATCGGCATCGACCAGTAGTACTCGACCATAGTTACGTAAACGCGAAGCAATATTCAAAGCCAATGTAGACTTTCCGGGCGCCCCCACCGGACCCCAAAAAGCGATTATTTGCCCTATTGAGCCTGCCATTTCCGCATTATCGTTGCTGAATTCCTCACGCGGATTGGGAGGTGGCGGAGGCATCAGAATAGACATCATCTGGCTCAGCAGACGTGCCGCCTCGCTCTGTTCAAGTTCTTCCACCCGCGGATCCGCTTTAGCTAAAACTGAAATCCCTCCGCAGCTGTTCAACTGATCCACGTCTTCCAGCGGGGCAAAGGCAATAACCGCAACGTTTTCAGCGGTGAGTTCCTGGACGGTGGCTCCTTCCAGTTCTAGCATCTCGGTATCCACCGCTACCAGTTGTACCAAATGCGCCTTGGCTATCGATAGCAGCTCCGTGGCATCCCGGCAACGCCGGATGACTTGCAGGGGCAGAGAATCTGATTCAATGGTGCGGATGATGTCCGCTTCCAAATCCGGATGCAGGCAGGTCGCTACCCCAATAAAACTCATGATGCCACCGGTATCGCCATCAAGGGGGTTTTCGTACCGACAGCAGCGAGGATAGGTGACAAATCTTCCTCCGGTACGCTTATTTCCACATTCATTTGGTTTTTCGAACCGAGAGCTGTTTCTGACTTCTTCTCAGCCAGAAACACGGCTTTATCTGCTAATTTTTGAGCATTTTCCAGCGGAGCATCCGACTCGAAAGTGCTGGCAGATTTTTCATCCGGGAGTTTCCAGATTTCGAGGTAATCACCCTTCTTTACGCTGCTTGGCAGGGGTGCGGCGAGATTGAGAACAATCCGTTTGCGGAAGGGCTCAGTTTGGCTCAGCGATGCTTTGGGAATCAGTTGTCCTCCGGCAATAGTTTGGACGACCACGCTGCCTTCTTGCATCTCGCCTTCGCGCAGGTACTGACCCGCTGCTCTACCTGGATTAGCGGAAATAACCTCAATATCACCAGACTGCACGGTATGCCCCGCAACGAGGGTTGTTTTTGCCACCAGGTAACCCTCCAAGTGGCTGGTCACACGCACTGTCACAATGACCAGGATTACAGCTAGTATCATCAGGGCTACCCCCAGTACGGTACGCCGATTCAAGTATTGAGATTTACTTGATATTTCCGAACCGATGGGCATACGAGACCTCCCTGAAATCTCCTCATAGGCTTTATACCATTAAAATATAGAAGCATAGGACTAGTTTTGTCGTGGTTTTATGGTATTTGATATACCATGAGTACATGGGATATAATTTTTTCACTATTGCTGACGTTGCTGACATGTTAAAGGTTTCTCAGGGCGCAGTACGCAACCTCATAAATAACGGGGAACTCAAAGCAATCCAGATTGGCGGGCGCGGTCTCTGGCGCATTGAGGAGTCTGCAATGGAGGAATACATTAAAGGACAATATGCCCAAAGCGAGGAAAAAATTGCTTCCGGCGCAGCCTTGGTGGAGTAACCCCCTTTTCATCGTAGCCCGCGCGTTTAACCAGTTCTCAGGCTATACACGCGGGCTAAAAATTTATTTTCAGCAGCATCCCTCAACGGGGGCAGGAAACATAGAGCAACGCTGCGAGAGCAATAGCCTCACGGCGTCCATGATCGACAACATCCACGAAATCCGCACCAACCCGTTCGATATATCCCTTCAAAGTTTGGTTTCGGGTAGTGAATTGAATTTCGCGGCGGGTAGCAGCAAACTCCCGCAGCTTCACCGTGCCGGGGATTCTTGATTCCACCAAGGTCGGCCATTGCGGCGCAGGTCCCAAGCCAGAAACAACTTCGATAGCCCGCTGCCAAATGAATATATCCATGCGTAACAAACGTAAAATCAGCCAACTTGCGGCAGCTTCGGCAACTTTTCCACGCAGCGATTCTCCGTTGATGAGCTGAATCTCTACCGCAGCGTCCACACTAGCTAGTAAACGACCGGAAAGCGTCACCTCCGTAGCGTCTGCTGCCGCTAACTCAGTCGCTTCAACTTGGCGCTGCGCCCGCAGTTTCGCCGCAAAATCAGCTGCAAGGTCATCCAGAAATTCGTCATGCTCCACGCTCCCCAGTCTAGCTCACCCACTTTGGCTACAACAGCAAAGCGTACTACAAGGTATCAGAAATGCGGCAAAACTATCCTAAAGCGTCAGATATTGACAAACTAACAAACAGCACCCTATGATAATGAATCAAACATCACCAAATATACGATAACCAAACTGAAACCACTACAAAAAGGAAAAACTATGAAAACCGCACTTCTTGAACCTAACATGACGGAAGCTAACACCACTCCCCCGGTGACTCTTCCTCCCGACGATGCCACACCCCAGATCGGGCTCTCCAGGACCCGCCCTTCTGACGTCCCCACCCCGCCGACCACCACCCGCGTCACCGTAAATCTGCTGCTGGAAACTGAACGGGGATTCCAACAGGAGGTCAAGCGCCAGGGACCTGCCTCAGATGACCTGCAGCGCACCGCCACGATAGCGACAAACCCACGCCCCCAACCGGTGCTGGGACCTGCCTGGAAACGCCGTCAGGTCGCTAAATCATCCGTACGGAGTTTAGTCCGGGCGACTTACGCCCAAAGAGGTCAGACAGCACAAATTTTGACGACGTATCACCAAGCGGAAGCAACCGAGCACCCCGGTACCGTTCCGGCTCGCGAGCTCCCCACAAAATCCGTCCGGAGATCTCCAGTTGAGGACGTCCAACATTCTCCGCGCGTCTGGGCTGCGCAGATGGCTCGATGCGGCCTGGAAATCATCGAGGGCACTCGCCCGTTATCCCAAATGACTCGCTGGGCATCACCGCAGGCGTATCGTTACCTCGAACAGCGACGCAACGCTATCGTTTCTAAACAAAAGCCACAGCCCGGACTGACCGGAAAAACACGCCGAGTTTCACCGGTCAGAGTGCTCAGTGCTCACAGCCGGGCGACCTCTGCCACGACTCACGAGGCGGTTATCGTGCTCAATGATGGACAGCGAACTCGCGCCGCCGCGCTAACCTTAGAAAATCATGGCGAACAGTGGATGATTGCCGCGATTCGCCTGGGCTAACTAAAGTGGCTCAGCCCCGCCGTTTTGCTGCACGACGCTGCGCCCGGTTACCCTGCGGGGCTTCTTCCACAGAGCCATCGCTGGAGTATGAAATCTGAGTATTCATCGCCTGGTGACCGGTATCTCCCATCACCGTGCGATTAGCTGATACCGATTTCAGACCGGCTCTGCGCCCGGATTTCTTAAAGTTACGGGCTTTCTTTTTTGCCGCGCTCTTAGAGATAGGCGCATCATTATCCGGCGTGGCTTCTTCCGTTGTCTCCGCGGGACTTTCGCCGTTCTCATCAGTTTCCTGTGCTGCAGTTTCAGCGCGCTGCATGGCGTCAACAAAAGCCTTGACATACCCGAACACGTTCTGGACGGTTTCTTCCTTAATGCGTCCCGTCATCGCGCTGAACATGAGGTAACCCTCGGTCTTATATTCCACCAGGGGGTTGCGCTGCCCCATCGCCCGCAGACCGATACCTTCTTTCAAGTAATCCATTTCGTACAGATGCTCGCGCCAGAGCCGGTCGACCACCGAAAGCAAGACCCGACGCTCCAGTTCTTTCATGGGTTCATCACCCAACTGCGCCTGAGCGATGGGATTTTCTGCCAAAGACTTAGCGGCTAGCTCATATTGCAGCTTAGCATCGTCAACTAACTGTTCCGTAATGAAATCAGTGGTCAGAGCGGATTTACCGCCCACGGCGTTTTCCAAGTCTTCCACCGAAAGTGACACTGGATACAGATTCTTTAGCCCCGCCCACAGGGTCTTCAAATCCCAATCGCTGACGTCGGGAAGGTCCGTGGCCTGCGCAACCGCATCGGCAATCGTGCCCTCAATAAAGGAGTCAACCGTAGCCGAAAGGTCCTCCCCGCGCAGCACTCGTCCCCGCTCTCCATAGATGGTCTCGCGCTGCTCAGTCATCACATCGTCATACTTCAAAACGTTCTTGCGGATTTCCGCATTGCGTCCCTCCACCTGGGTTTGCGCTGAACGAATCGCGCCGGAAACCATCTTAAACTCCAGCGGGATATCTTCGGGCAGTCCCGAACGCATCATGTTGCCCAGCCAGCCCTGGTTAGCAAAACGCATCAATTCGTCTTCCATCGACAGATAGAAACGGGAACGACCGGGGTCACCTTGACGCCCCGCACGACCGCGCAGCTGGTTGTCGATACGGCGTGATTCATGGCGTTCCGTACCCAAGACATAAAGCCCACCCAGTTCCACGACTTCGTCGTGTTCCTGAGCCACCTTGGCTTTAGCTTCTTGCAGAGCCTGGGGCCAAGCAGCTTCGTATTCCTCAGAGTTTTCTTCCGGATCCAAACCACGATCTTTCAAAGTTTGTACCGCCAGGAACTCGGCGTTACCGCCCAGCATAATATCGGTACCGCGCCCAGCCATGTTGGTCGCGACCGTAACCTGACCTTTCCGCCCCGCCATCGCTACGACCGCAGCTTCACGTTCGTGCTGTTTTGCATTGAGGACCTGGTGCGGAATCTTCCGCTGGTTCAGCAGGTGAGAGAGGTATTCAGATTTCTCTACCGAGGTGGTACCGACCAGTACGGGCTGACCGCGGTGATAGTTTTCTTCGATGTCCTCGACGACCGCGTTAAATTTCGCTTCGGCAGTTTTATACACCAGGTCGTCTTTGTCCTCACGAATCATGGGTTTGTGCGTGGGGATGGGCACCACACCCATCTTGTAAACGTCATTAAATTCAGCAGCCTCAGTCTCAGCGGTACCGGTCATGCCGGCACGAGAGCCTTTCGGATAGAGACGCACGTAGTTTTGCAGGGTAATCGTGGCTAAGGTCTGGTTTTCTGCCTTAATCTCCACGCCTTCTTTGGCTTCAATCGCCTGGTGCATCCCTTCGTTGTAGCGCCTTCCCGGCAGAACACGCCCGGTGTGCTCATCGACGATTAGCACTTCACCTTCCGGGGTCACGATGTAGTCTTTGTCCAGTTTGAACAGTTCTTTAGCTTTGATAGCGTTATTCAAAAATCCAATCAAGGGTGTGTTGGCAACTTCGTAAAGGTTGTCGATACCCAGGTAGTCCTCGACTTTGTCAATGCCCGGTTCCAGGACCCCCACGGTACGCTTCTTTTGATCCACCTCGTAATCCTCGCCGGGGTGCAGATCCTGGACAATCTTGGCGAAATCCGTGTACCAGTGGTTGACGTCACCCTGCGCCGGACCGGAAATAATCAGAGGGGTACGGGCTTCGTCAATCAGGATGGAGTCCACCTCGTCGACGATGATGTAGTTGTGTTCCCGCTGCACCAAGTCTTCCACTCGCTGCGCCATATTGTCTCGCAGGTAGTCGAAACCGAACTCGTTGTTGGTGCCGTAGGTGATGTCGCAGTTGTACTGTTTCCGGCGTTCTTCCGGATCCATCTGAGCCATGATGATACCGGTGCTCAGCCCCAAGTAACGGTACACACGTCCCATCAGCTCACCCTGGTAAGACGCCAGGTAGTCGTTCACCGTGACGACGTGGACACCTTTGCCGCTCAATGCCCGCAGGTAGCACGGCAGCGTAGCTACCAAGGTCTTGCCTTCACCAGTTTTCATTTCGGCAATGTTGCCCCAGTGTAAGGCGGCCCCGCCCATAATCTGTTCGCGGAAGTGACGCAGTCCGAGTACCCGATCGGAGGCTTCCCGAACCGTGGCGAAGGCTTCAATCATGATGTCATCGAGTTTCTCGCCCTCTTCGAGACGTTGTTTGAACTCGTCGGTCTTCGCTTTCAGTTCACTCTCGCTCAACTCGCGGTATTCGTCTTCAAGCCGATCCACCGCGTCAGCTACTTTCACCAGTTTTTTGAGGACTTTACCTTCACCGATGCGCATGAACTTATCAAGTAAGGACACGTTTTGCCTTCCTTTTCAGGTCTATGGGATGGCCTTAGGGGGCTATCCATTGAGGTCAACAGCTTTTTATCCACGTTTGCCAGGAAATTGACCTGAACGCGATGACTCAGCCGTGACCATTTTAGTTGAAAGCGCCTATCTTCGCGAAAGCGACGACAAAACTTCGGTTCCCGATGACAGACACCGTGACCAATCGGAAATTAAATAAAGACGGGTCCTAGGACAGCGCCCCAGGACCCAGTCTTAACTTAGTCGTTTTGCGTGCAGGTCGCGTTCAAGCGAATCACGCCATAAGTCCAACCTTTTCGATGGTAAACCACCGCCGGCTGCGCAGTCTCCGAATCTATAAACAGGTAGAACGGGTGACCCACCAATTCCATCTCGTCCAGGGCTTCTTCGACGCTCATAGCCCGGCTCTCATGCAGCTTTTCGCGCACGATGACAGGGGAATCACCCAACTGTTCCTCACGTGATTCACCGAGTTTCAAGGGCGGTTTCGCGGCAGGAGCCTCGCTTGCCTCCGGAATCTGCACATCCAGTTCTACATCCGGCGGAATCTCATACTTACGGTGATCCTTGGCACGATCCCGAGCCCGGCGCAAACGTTCAAACAGTTTTCCGGCAGCGATATCCACGGCAGCGTAGCGGTCTGACGAAGATGCCTCCGCTCGCACCACCGGCCCTTTGCCCAGAACAGTCAGTTCGATGCGTTCGGCAGTATCAGCTTGTCGCGGATTTTTTTCATGCGTCAGTTCCACATCGACACGCTGCGTGCGGGGCGCTAGCTGCTCCACCTTTGCTATTTTTTCTTCGATGTATTCCCGAAAGTCCGGGTGAATTTCAGCATTACGTGCTTTCACGGTGATTTCCATGATGGCCTCCTTAGGGCTATGAATTTTGAGTTCCAACTATCAGTTGCTGGGACGGAGTGTTCGGTTCTCACCTCTTTCTAACGCAGGCACACTCCAGTGTGTCACCTGCGATTTTTGCATGTACTTTTATTTTAGAACACACTGCAAGGACCTGCAGGATTTCCACTTATTTTTCAAAATTCTGCGTACCTGATACGGGCGTTTCGCGGCGCGATGAAGCGAAAACTAGCCCCGCAAGGACGGTAGCGTCTAAACCGGACAAAACCCTAATCATTTCCCTCAACGTCGCTCCGGTGGCACTGACATCATCGATAATCAGCAGGTCCTTACCGGCAAGTTCACGTTTCGCCACTACCGTGCTGCCCCGAACCTGCATTTTGCCGTGCCGATTCAAGTTACGAGCCTCCCACCCCAGACCGGCTTGAGTTGTGGAGCCCGTCGCCAGTTCCAGGATCTCTAGCACGGATGCCTGACGGCACAGCCCCGCGGCGACCAATCCGCGCGCCGCACCTTGGGCAAAGGCTGCGGCAACTTCAGACGGGTCTTGCAGATGGGTGGAAGGCGCCGGAACGACGAACATTTCCCCCCGGATTGTACCGCCTGTTCCAAATTTGCCCGTATCGAGCAAGTTCTCCGACCTCAGCCCCTGCACCGCCGACTGACCCGCCGCCTTGAAATACGCGCGCAAATCCCGCCGTTTGTCGTGCTTACCGGTCAAAACTACCCGCCGCATCGGACCGTCATATTTTGCGATGGCAAATACTGGAACATCCGTTACATTATCGTCGTCCTCGCTGATTTGCAGGGGGAAAGGGCATCCCAGCATCTGCGCCAGACAGGTGTCGCAGATTTCTTCATCCCAAGCCCCGCAGCCCACACATTCCGTAGGCAGCAATACCTTTCCCAGCTCTCCTGCAGCGTCCCAGATACCCGAAAAGTCCACCATAGCGTGTTTCCTGCAGCGCTATCCGGGATAGCTTGGGTCAGAGACACCGTCAAGGACTTGCTGCCAGTTTCTCCCGGAACGCTTATACAAATCGCCACCCGAGGTAATCAAATAAATCTGATTTTCCTCCTCACCAGCAGCCAAATCCACCGCGTTCTTAACCCCCGGCAAAGACGAAATAGGTCCGAATAGCGGAGCAATTCGAACGGCAGTGTTATCTCCAGAGCCGGTCAGCAGCACCAAGGAATCCCCTTGTAGCCACGCGATTGCGGGAACAACCTCATTTCCGGTCTGCAGCGCTACCGGCGCGGAAAATGATTTGGGAGCCCCCGAAGCGTCCCTGATTACCACCGCGACGCTAACGATGTCAGCCTGACCGACGTGGCGCACGAAAGCAACCCGCGTTCCGTCAGGGCTGACGGTAAAAGTATGAACGGGGTCTCCGCTTTCCCACGGCACTTCCAAATTCACCCTGGCTCCATCGGGACGCAGCGCAATCAGATGGTGCAAATCCGCCGTGTCCAGGGTCCAAATCCAACCGTTTCGGTCGATGGAAGCAGCCAGCAGTTCTCGACCGCTATACAGCTGCGTCACTGTACCGTGCCCCCACATATACAGTCGACGATAGCTGGAATCTGTAAATACGATTTCATTGCCCGCAGTAGAGATAGCCGGATTCGTGATGACTCCGGAACCCACCGCCCCGGCAGGGACCAGGACCTCGGTAGCTCCGGCGTTGAGACGCACCACATTACCGTCTTTAACCATGATGGGGAATTGTGGTGTGGTGCTCTGCGTGATTGGATTCGTATTCTCCAGGGGAACCTTGCCAACACTCAAACTGACAGTAGAAATTCCCGAAACATCTCGCAGGGTTGATTCCATCTGCCAGTACGCCAAGTTAATCGTGGTGGGATCGTTGAGAGGATCCGTGACATTTAGAGACACATTAGCAACCCCATCAAAGACATCCACCGCGCCTCCTGCCAAAGTACTGCCGGCAGGGAAAGCGGAACGAACCGCCCCTTTAAACGGGTCTTGCGGTCCTGCCAAGAGGGCATTGACCAGGTAGGTCGGCAGCCGGCGGCGCGGATACCAACGTAAATCTGGGACCAGGGCTCCTGCATCGTTAGTGAGGAAATACACTGGAGCCGAAGCGTAAATCGAGCTGAAAGCCGACTGCGACAGCATCACCCCGTCCTCCAGAGCCGCGATACGCCACTGGTTATCGGCAGGCTTCACGAGGGAAAACACGGTACGAACCTTTTCGGCGGCTCCCGCCACGGTATAGTTTCCATTTTCGTCGACACTTCCAAGCGCGCGGGCGGTGACTTCGACCGAGCCATCTCCCAGTTCACGAGTTTCCAGTGCAGAATCCGTATCAAAAATTTCAACTTGGGCATCGGGGCGCCAATCCATCGCGGCTTTGGGAGCCAGGAAGGAACGTGCCACGGTAAAGTCATCGGAGTATCCCGCCGAACAGGCACGAATGAAACCGGTCACGATTTGTTCCACGGTTGCATTAGGGACCGGTCCGGGGGCACTCAAACCCAGAAGCGGTTGGTTCGCACCGACTCGCACTTTAGAATCATTGACGGGACCGGCAGTTGGTAACGTAGCGCAGCCGACCAGGCTGAGGGCACATATTGCCACCAGAACAGCGCGCCACCACCGGGTTCGATATTCACTTAGCATGGTTGCACCTCCCCGTTGTTCCCAAGGTCGTCCGTCACGTTCATGGGCGCGTTAGCCTTTTCCGGCGTGGATTGGGGGGGAACGTAACTATCCAAGGTCGGTTCGACATAGTCAGTAATATCCAGAGGTGAAGGACCAAGTTCCATGTCATGCCGCCGCGGCAAAGTCAGCAGGAAAGATGAGCCGTAACCGGTCTTGCCCCAGGCTTGCAGGGTCCCTCCGGACAGGCGGGCATCCTCCAGAGAAATGGCCAACCCCAATCCGGTCCCCCCCGTGGTCCGCGCTCGTGCTGGATCTGCACGATAGAAACGGTCAAACACGCGACTAGTTACCTCCGGAGACATCCCCACCCCGTGATCAGAAACCCGCAGCGCGACGGCGGTTTCACTGGAATCGGTAGTAATTATCACGGGATTTCCTTCAGAGTGCTCAATGGCGTTAACCAGCAAATTACGCACGATACGGGTCACTCGGCGGGTATCAAGCTCGGCTGCGCAGGGATATTTTGGCGGGTTAAAGATGACTCGGCAGCCCACTTTTTCAGCCAAAGTGGCGTTGTCCTCCACCACTTGCGCGACAAGTTTATTCAGGTCCACTATCTCAAAATCAAGCCGGGCAGACCCGGAGTCGATACGCGAAATTTCGAGCAAATCCGCCAGCATGGCATCGAAGCGTTCAATCTGATCATGCAACAGTTCCGCGCTTCTCAAAGCGGCAGGGTCGAGTTCTTCACGAGCATCATAAATAACGTCATCGGCGATTCGCATGGTAGTCAGCGGGGTGCGCAGTTCGTGGGACACATCGGAGACAAAACGCTGCTGCAGCCGGGACATTTGCCCCAAAGTATCAATCTTGGATTGCAGGGAATTCGCCATTTTGTTAAAAGAATCAGCTAGCTGCGCGGTTTCATCCTGACCTTGGGAGAGTACTCGCGCATTCAAATCCCCAGCTGCCAAACGTTCTGCGGTGCGCACCGTGCGACGCACCGGCACCAGCACGGAATAAACCACCACCCAGGTCATCCCTGCCACCAGCACCAGAACAGCGAGACCGCCACCGCCTAAAACCCCCATCACCAGGTTTATTGCCGCCTGTTCGTCAGCTAGGGAATACACCAGGTAGAGCTCGTGAGCCCCCGCGAGGGGCAGGCTTACGGCGGTCCCCACCGCAATACCGGGATGCCGTTTGCCTTGCGCGTCCGTAATCTCAATGGACTGCCAATGCTGACCGGTCTTTTGCTGTACCGCTTGACGCAGTTGGGAAGTAATGACTTCCCGCATGTTCTGGGTAGCGATTTCGTTAATTACGAAGGAGGAAGTTTCGCTGGGGTTACGCAAAATTAGCACCGCTGGAGCACTGGATCCTGACGTGAGCGTAGAGATGGAAGTGACCACATCCTGAGCGAGAGACTGTACCTGTTCCACAGTCGAAGCCGGAGCCTGATCGAAACGATTTTGCGCTGCCCGTGCTTGGGTAGCAGCTTCCTCTAAGACCTGATTCAGTCGCTCTTGAAAGATACCGTTTTTGATGGCAGTAGAAGCGTAAATCCCTACTGCGAACAGAATCACCAGTGTGGCGACCAGCATGATGATCGCCATCCGCAGCGCCAACGAGCGCCGCAATCGTTTCGGCACCCACGTAGATTGATTAAATCCAATCAAATAGCGGGTGGCGCTGCCTAAGAATTGCGAGATTCTGCGCTGCCGGCGCGTCCGCCGAAACGTCGTGTATTGCGAGGAACTCACTGAGGTTCAGTCCCAATCCGATAGCCCACGCCGCGGACTGTAAGAACCACAGTAGGATTATCCGGGTCAAGTTCGACCTTGGCGCGTAGCCTCTGGACGTGTACGTTCACCAGGCGCGTGTCGGAGGCATGACGCAACCCCCAGACCTGTTCCAACAATTCTTCGCGGGAAAAGACGCGCCCTGGCTTTGTGGCTAGCGCCACCAACAAGTCATACTCCAGAGGAGTGAGGTTCAAGGGCTTTCCCCCTCGACTCACCTCGTGAGAAGCGAGGTTAATTTCCACCCCCGCAGCTTTCAAGACGTCATGTTCAGCTGCATCCAGGTTGCGCAACCTAGCAGCGACCCGTGCCAATAACTCCTTAGGCTTGAAAGGCTTGGGAATGTAATCATCCGCTCCCGCTTCCAACCCTGCCACTACGTCGGTAGTGTCCGATTTTGCGGTCAGCATGATGATGGGCACATTAGAGAACTCGCGGATTCGGCGGCAAATCTCGATACCGTCCATACCCGGCAGCATCAAATCGAGAAGCAGCAAATCAGGTTCGACTTCCCGAAACTTATCCACGGCTTTTGCACCGTCGGCACAAAAACTTGGTTCATAGGCGGATGATTCCAGAATAATGCCAATCATCTCGCTCAGGGCTTGGTCATCATCTACTACCAGGATTTTTGCACTCATACCCCTATTTTGACACGATTTAGCAATTTGCGGGGAAGCCGCAGCGAAGCTCGGCATTAAAAGGGTTTTTCGGTTTGAACGAGCGCATCTGCGCCTCATCGTGGCAATATTAAGTGAACGAGCTATAGGAAAGGCGCCATGAGCAACAATACTTACTCCCCCCAAGACACTCCTCCCGGAAGTAATTCCGGCGAAACTGCCCCGGCACCGGGTCAGGTCAGCCCAATATCTCCTGAGTCTTCGTTTGTGCCCCCGACCCCGCCTACCCCCGGTAGTTTCCAGACTGGTTCGTGGACACTAACCCCTGAGGACAGCACCAGCAAACCGCCGTCTTTCCCAAATCCTCTTCCGACCCCAGACCCTGCCGCGGCTGCCCCACAGACCTCCGCTCCCAACTTTGGAACGAACAGTACAAACGCTATGAACAGCACCAACGGTGCCGGATTCGACCCCTATGGTTTGAACTATCAACAGGTTCAGCCCGGAATTATTCCGCTGCGCCCGCTAAAACTTGGCGATATTTATAACGGCGCTTTCTCTGCAATCCGTCAGGCCCCCGCTGTCATGTTCGGTCTGGTTTTGGCTCTCTGGGCGGTGCTCGGAGGGTTGACGGGAGCGCTGCTTCATCTCCTCACTCCCGACCTCAATACCTACATGGCTAACGACTTCAATCTTGACAGCACGGACGCCCCGATGGACGGTTTGCTGGAATTTACGGAATCAACGATGCTCATAGGCGTCATCACCAGCCTGCTCCAGATGTTTATCGTCTTTATGACCTTGGGGATTTGCGTGGCTGGACTGGGGCCGTTGGTTTTGGGACGCCGCCCCTCGGTAGCTGATGTGTGGCAAACTTTGAAAGGTCACGTCTGGGGCATCGTTGGCTATTCTCTGTTGCTCATCTTGGGGTCAGTCGTGTTGCTGGGGCTGGGTCTGCTCCCGCTGGGTGGGTTTTTCCTGATTAACATCAAAGATGTCGGGGCATCTCTGGGCTTACTGGGTCTGACTTTTCTCACTCTCATAGCCGTCGCTGTATTTTCCGCCTGGCTCTATATCAAGCTAGTTTTCGCTATCCCCACTGCCGTCATGGAAGATATTGGCATCATCCCGGCATTGAAGCGCTCTTGGAAGCTGACCAAAGGCAGCTTCTGGAAGATTTTTGGCGTCATCTTGCTCACTTCCCTGATCGTTTCATTCCTAGCCAACGGATTGAATGTTGTAATCAGCCTGATTATCTCCGCGTCAATGATGGTCAGTCAGAATTTCTCGGCACTAATGACTCTCTCCGCCGTCTTAAGCACCATCATTACTGGACTGGCGATGCCGTTCTATGGGGCAGTTTTAGGTCTGCTCTACATTGATACGCGAATGCGTCGCGAGGGTCTGGCGGTAAGCCTGCTCCAGGCGGCTCAACAGGGCTAATTAACGACACTGCGGAAAGGACTTTCGGGTAGGGATGCTGAACATTTCAACGCAACTGGGGAGCTTGTGGCTCCATCATGTTGATTTGTCCAGCCTAGTTTTGGCGGACGTATCAGACCGGGAGGGGCGCGACACGCTCGAAGAGGAACTGTCCAAACCGGTTTACCAGGAACGCCCCTCCCTTCTGAAAAAAATCCTAGAGTGGTTTGCCGACACTTTTTCTTCCACCAGCGTCAATCCCGTCCTGCCTTCCTGGCTGTGGCTAATTGCCGCTTTGGTAGTGGCGCTGCTGGTCATCATCATCATGATTTTGTTCACTGGAAACTGGAAGTTCGGGGAGCAAATCAAGCCCACTCTCGCCGACGAGGCTGCGGTTTTCGAGGATAACCGCAGCGCGGTGCAATACTTGGCGGCAGCACAAAATGCCCTCGCCCGCGGGGACTACTCCACGGCTTTCCTGGAGCAATTCCGTCACCTGTTGCGTCTTTGCGAAGCCAATGAACTGCTGGTAATCACTCCCGGACTCACCGCCGGTGAAGGCAGCACCGCCCTCAGTCAGGCAGTTCCTGCAGAATCAGAAGAATTGGCTTGGGCAGCCAACGTATTTAATGCCTTGCGGTATGGGCGTCGAAAATCGGACACTGCCCAAGTACAAAGGCTTATTTCCCTAGATTCTCGGCTGGAGTCTTTCGTTTCAAATCGTTCCCACGTCCGCGGTGACGCCACCGATACACCGCAGGAAGCCCTGGTAACGGCGGGAGGTACTGCCTGATGAGCAGCGCGACCCCGCCTACTGCCACTCCACGTATCTCGGAAGCGATTTTTCGGAGTCGTTGGGTTATCGGCGGTCTGATATTGTTGGCAGTTTTTTCTTTCCTCAGCGCGGTGCTGCGTGCCCCCACTGATGATGTCGATTTGTCCATCCGCAACCCGAAAGGCAGCGGGGCGATGGCTCTGGCTGAAGTGCTGCGCCACCGGGGAGTCATGGTCAAAGACGTCTATTCAATGCGAGACTTGGATAACTTCACTTCCAAAGACACCGTCGTAATCACCAACACCAATGAGATTGACGACGTCGCCCTGCGAGAGATTCTGCACACTCCCACGAACCTGTTGATTATAGGAACTTTGGCGCAAGGTAAACGTTTCGATCCCTATGTGCAATCCGTACCGGCAGGAACTCCCGACGGAATCGAGGCTCAATGCGATTTCCCCGGCGCGAAAGCAGCCCAGACGATTTCCTCTACCCGCGGTTCGCTGCGCCCTTTGCGCCAGCCCGAAGCTGCATGTTTTCCGGTACAAGATAACGCTTTTGCCTACGTATCGTTTAAGCGTCCTGAGGGATTCCACTTAGCTTTGCTGTCTGAGGACAGCCTGGCACGCAACGACACTATCGCCTCTGCCGGTAATGCCGCTTTGCTGTTGAATCTGTTGGGTTCCAGTCCCCAGGTTGGTTGGGTCAACGGCACCACATTCCAGCAGGGTTCTGACCAAAACGGTAAGGATCAGCCTCTGTTACCCGATTTCTTCCTCATTGCCCTAGTGTATTTATTCGTGGCGGCTTTCGTGTTTACGTTGGCACAAGGGCGTCGCTTGGGTCGCGTGGTTCCCGAAGAGTTACCGGTGGTGGTGCACGGTGCCGAGGCGGTTTACGGTCGGGGGCATCTCTACGAAAAGTCTGGAGCGGTAGCGGCGGCTGCCCACAAGGCGCGGGAATACACGGCTCGACGCATAGGCTCAGCTCTACACATTCCGACCCCGACGACTCCCCCGGTAATGGTGCGGGAAGTGTCTCGCTACACCGGAATTGCCGAGTCACAGATTCACGAACTGCTCTATGGCGAGGTTCCCACTACCGCCCGCGGGTTGGGGAACCTAATGCACGACCTTTATCTCCTGACTAAATTAAATCCGCGAAAGGAAAGCTAAATGGATATGCAAGATCCGACTTTGCGCAAGCTCATCGCGTTGCGTACCGAAATCAACAAGGTGGTGAAAGGCCAGGATGCGGTGGTAACCGGGCTGGTAATCGCGTTGTTGGCGGAAGGGCATGTGCTCCTGGAAGGTGTCCCCGGTGTTGCCAAGACCCTGCTGGTGCGAGCTTTGGCGAAATCGCTGGACCTGAGCCACAAACGGGTGCAATTCACTCCGGATTTGATGCCGGGCGATTTGACCGGTTCGCTGATTTTTAATGCCAAAGAGTCATCGTTCACCTTCCGGGAAGGTCCCGTGTTTACGAACTTGCTGCTGGCGGATGAGATTAACCGCACCCCTCCGAAAACTCAAGCTGCCTTGTTGGAAGCTATGGAGGAACACCAAGTCACCGCTGACGGAGTGAGTCGTCCGCTGCCTAAACCTTTCACGGTAATCGCGACCCAGAACCCGGTGGAATACGAAGGTACCTATCCCCTGCCTGAAGCTCAGCTCGACCGATTCTTGCTGAAACTCGATGTTCCTCTGCCGACGCGGGAAACTGAGCTGGAGGTATTGCAGCTACATTTGAGCGGTTTCAACACTCGTGACCTCGATGCAGCGGGAGTGAACGTAGCTGCCAACGCAGCGGACATCGCAGCGGCTCGTCACGCCGTCAAGGACGTTAAAGCCAGCAGTGAAGTGTTGGGCTATATCGTCGACTTGGTGCGCGCCACTCGCTCTTTACCCCAGGTCGAGTTGGGGGTGTCACCCCGTGGCGCGACGGCCCTGCTATCAACTTCACGGGCTTGGGCATGGCTGTCCGGACGCGACTACGTCACCCCGGACGACGTAAAGTCCCTGGTCTTGCCCACGTTCCGACACCGTCTCCGGCTGCGTCCCGAATCTGAAATGGAAGGGGTCAACGCCAAGACCGTCTTGGATAGTGTCCTGGCCACCACCCCGGTGCCTCGCTAAACGCGACGCAATCCGGGTTTTCAAGCTGCAAAGATAGAGGAGAGGCGAAAACATGGCAGTTTCCAAACGCCTAGCGTTTTTGATAGCGCTGGGTATTCCACTGGTGCTGCTGACTCACTGGAAAACTGGCGCCTTTTTTTGGTTGTTGGTGTGCCTGCTGGTGTGGCTGTTTGATGTCATCGCTGCCCCCAGTCCCCGACATCTGGCGATAACCCGTTCTCTGCCCCACACGTTGCGTCAACGTGCCGAAACGCCCTACACCGTGAGCGTGAAAAATCCCACCAAACGCAAATATCATGCCCAGATACGCGACGCGTGGCCACCTTCACTGCAAGCCTTGCCACGCCGGCAACGAGTGACGCTGGACGCGCAGAGCACGACCACTTTACAAGCCAGCTTCACCCCCCAACGCAAAGGCACTCTGCGTAGCGATGCCGTCACCGTGCGTTCTTATGGACCCTTGGGACTGGGGGCTCGTCAGTTCTCCGCACCCATCGTGCAGCAAGTGCAAGTTCTACCCGAGTTTCGCAGCGCCAAATACCTGCCTTCACGCCTAAAAACGTTACGACGTTTGGAGGGCAATTCCCTGGTGATGCAGCGGGGGCAGGGATCGGAATTTGATTCCTTGCGGGAATATGTCCCTGGCGACGACGTGCGCGATATTGAGTGGCATTCTTCCGCGCGACTGCGTACCCCCGTGGTCAAGACTTGGCGCCCAGAACGCGACCGCAACGTTATCATCTGCCTAGATTCTTCGCGCAGCGCCGCAGTGCGGCTCGATAAATATCCCCGTTTGGATGCCTCTATGGAGGCAGCCTTGCTGCTCGGAGCCTTGGCTGGCAGTGCCGGAGATCGGGTTCATCTCATTGCTTTCGACAATCAGATTCGTTTCCATATCCAACCGGATCGCGGTGCAGGGCTGATAACTGAGATGGCGCAAGCTCTGGCTGACCTGCAAGTTTCTCTCACTGAAGCGAACTGGTCAGGGCTCAGCCACACTTTGCTTTCCGGGCTGCGGCAGCGTTCGCTGGTGGTGATTCTGACGGGTTTGGAAGGTGGGGCGGAACGTTCCGGTCTGATGCCGATGATAGAGGCGTTGTCCTCCCGGCATCACGTCCTGGTGGCAAACTCTTTAGATCCCGAATTGGAACGCTTGGCTCAACTTCCCAGCCAATGGAACCTCAATGATGCTAAGCAGTCGCTGGGTCGGTTCAATCCCCGGGATGCGTTCCTGGCGGCAGCTGCGATGGCGGAGTTGAACGAACACGAAGAAGCCGGGAATCTGATACCCCTGTTGGGGGGACACATCTTAAATGCCACCCCCGAAAATCTGCCCCCAAATTTGGCAGATGCCTATATTTCGTTAAAGCGGCGCGGACAGATTTGAGTCGCGTTCTACCAATGCGGGTCAATGTCCTCGGGATGCTTGCCGATGAGTTGGGAAGATTCCTCCAGCACCACCCCGTGAATGAGGTAACGCAAATCATCCGTGGAGCGAGCGCGCTGTTCCAAAGGACGCCGATACACGACTACTTGAGCAGGCAAACTTTTGCCTGGGTCGGCGCCGAAGCCCCTGCCTAGGACCACAGACTCGCTCTCCCAGGGTGCCGGATCCGAAGGCGGGACATCCTCTACCCCGTACTGGATAGCAGCCAGTTCCGGGCAGGCTGCCACCAGGGATCGGACTTCCTGAATGACCAGTTCGTCAAATGTTTCCCGACGGGTTCGGTAACGCGGCAACATCGCTGGAACCAAGACTCCACGGTTACCGCGGCCGTGGCGATCGCGACGGACATAGGCACGTCGCAGCCGTGGTCCGCTGTTGACGTCCCAGCGAATCTCGCCACCCAAATCCAAGACACGAACCCGATCGGTTCTAGTTTTTCCACTCATCGTCTCTAGCTTATCCCGTGACGGCAGCGGGGTCGAGGACGTCCGAAAGAAGTCATCGCTGCGAGATTTAAGCATTTGTCGCAGCTCTCTCGAATTCGGCTCAGAATCGATGTTAGCAAGCGAGCCTGACCGTATCCCGGACGGGGTAACAGTATGCTGGAGGGGTGACTTATACGCGCCGTTGTTCCAAACCAAGCTGCCCCAACCCGGCGGTGGCGACGATGACTTTTGATTACCGGGAGCGCAGCGCAATTATTGGTCCACTCTCTGCCCATCGAAATCCAGGAGCCTACGACTTTTGTCGCGAACACGCGGAAAAGCTGACCGCACCACGGGGCTGGGAAGTCGTACATTTGACGAATTCTTTTACGCCTCCTCCCCCCAACGATGAAGAACTAATGGCTTTAGCCAACGCTGTAAAGGCAGCGGCGCAAAATCCTGCCCCCCGTCAAGCCGTGCATCCCGAAGGGTATCGCGGTCCCCTAGGAAGAGACGCTCACTCATCCAGCGGTTCGGACGCAACCGCGTCCGAACCGCCTCCCGCCACCGGGAAACGTCACGGTCACCTAACCCTGGTACCGCCCCCGAAACAAGTCAGCTAAAGCAGAGACCGGTCAACCAAACTGTTGACCGGTCTCGCCGTAAGTCTTTCACAGGTGAATGTAGGTATGAGCGTCCGGACCTTCCTTGTCGCGGAAACGCTGCCACGAGGCATGAATTTCTTTCTCGGCTTCTTCACGCCCGACCCAGTTAGCTCCCTCTACGGATTTGCCGGGTTCTAGGTCTTTGTAAACCTCAAAGAAGTGCTGGACTTCCAGGCGATGAAACTCCGAAACATCCTCCAGTTCCGTACGCCACGCCGCTCGCTGGTCAGTGGCGGGAACGCACAAGACTTTATCGTCACCGCCGTGCTCGTCAGTCATGCGGAACATCCCCAGTGCCCGGCACTTGATGACACAGCCGGGGAAGGTTGGCTCTTCCAACAAGACTAAGGCATCGAGCGGGTCGCCATCCAAACCAAGAGAATCATCGATGAAACCGTAGTCATCAGGGTAGCGAGTGGAGGTGAACAGCATTCGATCCAAAACGATACGCCCCGTCTCGTGATCGACTTCGTACTTGTTTCGGTTCCCCTTCGGAATCTCAATGGTCACATTGAACGTCAAAAAATCCTCAGCCATTATTTTCTTCGGCATCCTTACTTTTTGTGCCACCGGTGTCTCCGGATTGGCGTTACTTGGCATCGACGTCACCTGCTTTGGTGAACATCGCTGTAAACTATTGTGCCACACCCCACCCCAGAGCGACATCTTCTATACTAGATAGGGTTGTTTCCAGATATACGGACCGTGTGACAGGGGGTCGCGGTGCATACCAAAGGACGAGTAAGCGCTACGTTAATTGCTGGCGCCCTGGTTCTCGGCGGTGCTTACGTCGGCGCTGACGGGGCAGACCTAGTGCCCGGTTTTCTGACCTTCAAAGCACCGCTGCCGCGAGTAGCTCCTTTTCCTGATTCTCCTGCGCTGAGTCCCGAGCCAGCCGAGATTCCGCTCTTTGCCAAGTCCACTAATTTCGACGCCAATACGTATAAAGCCCTGGTGCGCGAGTTTGCCACCGATTACCGCCTCGCCAACGCAAAGCTATCGTTTTGGGTAGGCGACCGCGACGGTGTGGAACTGGCGTCTCATGAACCCCAAAGCGCGCTGACTGCCGCATCGACGACAAAACTGCTCACTGCGGTAGCGGCGCTGCACGAATTTGGTCCGGACGCACGGGCCCGCACGGTCGTGGCATGGGATAACGATAAACGCAAACTGTTTTTAATCGGCGGTGGAGACATGCTGCTGGGGGCAGGCGCGGACACACCGCGTTCCGTAAAAGGCTATGCCGGTCTGGATACTCTCGCAGCAGACACCATAGTGGCGCTTTCTGCCCAAACTCCGGGAAACACTAAACCGGCTGCCGGAGGTCCCCCGCCCTCCTCCGCGAAAAAATCTAAATCTGCGACCTCGAACTCACCGGCTTCTCGGGACAAATCACCCGCGGGCAGCCTATTGAATGGAAAGCCCTACACTTTGGTGCTGGACACCTCCTGGTTTGGCTCTCAAACTGCCTCTCCTTCTTGGCGCGACGGGGACGACCGCTGGGTTGGCCCCATTCAAGGCATGGCCATTAACACTGGGCTGGTCGATCCGAATGCTTACCGGGGGTACCAATCTGACCCAGCCGGGGTCGCGGGTCAGGCT
Organism: Mobiluncus curtisii ATCC 43063; assembly: GCF_000196535.1. Taxonomy (NCBI): domain Bacteria; kingdom Bacillati; phylum Actinomycetota; class Actinomycetes; order Actinomycetales; family Actinomycetaceae; genus Mobiluncus; species Mobiluncus curtisii. The sequence goes on from NC_014246.1 coordinate 475,853, forward strand.
TTCGCGCAAGCCTTAAGCCGTTTGGGTGGGGCTGGACCAGCCAAAGTCGAGGTAGGTAAATCGGGTCTGGCGTCAAAAGAGCTCCTTGATCCGCTCTCCCCCTTACCGAAAGTGAGTACCGAGGTTTCTGCCAGTCACGGTCCCGTTCCGATTGCTTACGCACAAGGGGCGCCGCTCGCCCAGGTGGAACGGCAAATGTTAAAGATTTCGGATAATACTTTAGCGGAGAGTCTCGGTCGACTGGTGGCACTGCACCGCAACGCGAAACCGACATTTGCAGGCTCGGGAGCAGCGGTCATGGATTCACTGCGAGAGTTGGGTGTGGACCTGGGCAAAACCGAGCTGAAGGGCTGTTCAGGGCTGGCTTATGAGACGCGGATTCCGGCGCGAGTCTTGGCAGACGTGGTACGGCTGACGACGAGTCGAGACCATCCCGAATTGCACTCGGTTACTGCCAATGTCCCCGTGGCAGGCGCAGATGGCACTTTGGAGCACACTTATCAGGGAACTCTGGCTGCAGGAGTCGTGCGTGGCAAAACCGGCACGTTAGCGATTACGAATTCGCTGGCAGGAACTTTCGTGCGCGATAACCAGGAGTTTATTTATGCCCTGGTCATCTCTGGTTACCCGGAGTCTCAAGGTGGTCCCAGTATTGAAGCTAAACAGATGTTCATCAACGGATTGCTCGGCGCGAAAACGTCTTTCTCGAAAGTTGACCCCAAGAGCCAACCTCCGGATTCTCCTCCTGGCGCTCCTGCCTCGTCGAGTCCAGACGCGTCCGCCGAGTAAAACCGCGCTGACCTGCGCTTTGAAATGTCGGTTTCGCATTTTGGTCGCGAGGTTGCTACAATCACAGCATGATTAAACGAATGCCTCGCTGACGTGCACGTCAGCCTCTAAACGTCCCGCGCCGCGTCCGGTGCTGAGCATTCGTATCTTTATGTTCCTGCGTGCCCGTCAGAGCCAAAATCTTTTGGGGACAAGTTTGTACAACCACAACTCACGCAAAGGAAACTACTATGTCTAAAACTACTATTGGACCCAACTGGGTCGACCACCCTGAATGGGGCTTCGATACACTGCAGATTCATGCCGGATATGCCGGCGATCCGACCACGGGCACGCAAACGGTGCCGATTTATGCCACGAACGCATTTCATTTTCCGAGTGCGGAGTCGGCAGCTGCCCGATTTGCTCTGCAGGAGCTGGGTCCCATTTATTCTCGACTGGGTAATCCCACCAACGATGCTTTGGAAGCTCGGATTGCCGCGCTGGAAGGCGGTGTTGGGGCGATTGCGACCGGCTCGGGTCAAGCTGCCATTACGCTGACCATTTTGACTTTGGCTTCGAAGGGGCAAAATGTGGTGGCTTCAAACTCGATTTATGGGGGCACCTTTAACCTGTTGGGTCATACTTTGGATCGTCTCGGTATCGAGGTGCGTTTTGTTGACGATCCTCGCGACATTAGTCAGTGGACGGCCCGCACCGACGCGAACACGGCAGCTTACTATGGGGAGCTGGTGCCCAATCCACAGGGCGATGTGCTGGACCTGGAGCCTTTGGCTCAAGCCGCACATGCGGTCGGGATTCCACTCGTTGTCGACAATACGGTTCCCACCCCGTATCTGTGCCGTCCCATTGAGTTTGGGGCTGACATCGTGGTGCATTCCGCCACCAAGTACCTGGGCGGGCACGGTTCAGCCATGCTCGGTGTCGTGGTTGATTCCGGTCGGTTCGACTATGCTGCGGAAAAAGCGGCTCCACGTTTCCCCGGTTTCAACTCTCCTGATTCCTCTTATCATGGCGTTGTTTATGCCCGCGATTTCGGTGTACAGGGGTCCTTAGGGGCAAACTTGGCATTTATCTTGAAAGCACGAGTGGAAGGTCAGCGGGATCTCGGTTTTGTAGCCTCACCTTTCGCGGTGTGGACGGTAGGACTGGGTGTGGATACGCTGAGCCTACGGATGGAACGACACATTGCCAACACGCGTCAGGTCGCTGAATTCCTGGAGTCCCAAGTGGGCAAGGGCTTAGTAGAGACGGTGCGGTGGTCTTCGCTGCCTTCCTCTCCGTTCTATGCGCTGGCACAAAAATACACCCCAAAGGGCTGCGGTTCCCTGTTGAACTTTGATTTGGCAGGAGGTCTGGAAGCCGGTAAGGCGTTCATCAATTCCCTGGAATTGCTGGCGAATGTCGCAAATATCGGAGACGTACGTTCCTTAGCGGTTCACCCTGCCTCCACCACGCACGCTCAGCTGACTACAGCCGAGCTGTTAGCGCAGGGCATCACCCCCGGCACCGTCAGACTGTCGATTGGTATCGAAGCTCCTCGGGATATTTTGGCAGATATTGAACGCGGTCTGGCCGCGGCACAGCAGGTAAACGTCGCATAGTTAAATAATTCTCACTTACTTAGGAATACTGATGACTATCAAAGACCTCTATGCGGCTCCGCGTCCCGCGGTTTCGTCTCTCCCCGAGTCCGGCGCGACCTCGCGCCGGACCGGGTCGGGGCGAGACCTGCGAGTATCGTACGAGCTGTATCCGCCGCGTAACTCCCGCCTGACTTCCCAGGCATGGGCAGGAATAGACCGGCTGCTAGATTCTCGTCCCGATTATGTCTCCGTTACTTTTGGAACGAGCGGTACAACACCGGATGCTTCACAATCCGTCCTCTGGCACGCTTTGAAGCGTTCGGGACGCCCTGTCCTGGCGCACCTGACCTGTTTGGGGAAAACCCGAACGAAACTGGTGGGAATCATCCAGGACATGATGGACTTGGGAGTGCGTGATTTCCTCGCGTTGCGCGGAGATGAAGCTCCCGATAGTGCGTCAGGAGCAGCCGAGCCAAACGAATTTGACCGAGCGTTCCAACTTGTGCAGTTAATCAGGGAAGTTTCCGCTGATTATCTGGGGGATGCCCACGCCGTTAGCATCGCGGTGGCAGCTTATCCAGCGGGAAGTATCCAGACTCGCACGGATGCAGTTCAAGCCCTGGTGCAAAAGCAAGCGGCTGGCGCCGACTTTGCCATCACCCAAGTGTTTTACCAGGCTCGGGACTATGCCGAGCTAGTTCAATCAGCAACGTACCAAGGCGTGACGATACCCATCGTTCCGGGAATAATTCCGTTTACAGACATGCACCGCCTCCAACGACTCGAAGGTCTCACCGGGGTTCCAGTTCCGGAAAGGATTAAGAGCATAGCTAATATCTCTGATCCAGCCGAGCGAATCTTGGAGAGCTTAGGTGCCACTCTGAACTTCGTCAACGACCTCATTGAAGCCAATGCCCCCGGCATTCACTTCTATACCTTTAACCGCCCCCGACCGGTCTTGGACTTGGTGGAGCATCTCCGTTCACGCGGCTTTACCCACGTGGATCAGGAGGACTCCCAAGACTTGCTCGGTCTGATGAATGCCACCATGCACCGTATCTCTCCCTGAGTTTCCTCACCAAGAAAGCTCAGCGAGACAAATCGAATTTAATCAAAAATCACAAATTATGACCTATGGAAAGGACTGTCGAAAATGACTGAAAAGCAAACTTTTCCCGCCGCCACTGTAGCGGGATACCCGAGGATTGGCGCAAACCGCGAACTGAAGCGCAGCCTGGAACACTACTGGGGTCAAAAAATCGATCGCGCCACTTTTGATACCCAGATAAACCAGCAGTTAACGACCCGTATCGACCATCTCAAAGACTTGGGACTGACCGAACCGGGATCAAATCCCGGAGACTTTGTGCTCTATGACCAAGTATTGACCCTGACCTGCGCCCTGGGAGCAGTACCCCAGCGTTTTGGTAACTTGGTACGCCCCGACGGCTCTCTGGATGTGGACGGAGAGTTCACCCTGGCGCGGGGCGTCGATGATAAAGCTGCTTTGGAAATGACCAAATGGTTTGACACGAACTATCACTATCTGGTTCCCGAAATCGGTCCCTACACGCAGATTTCTGCCGTGGCTAACCCCTGGCTGGAACAAGTCAAGGTGGGGGGCAGCGCGCTGCGACCGGTCCTCATCGGTCCCGTTACCTATCTGTTGGGTGCAAAAGCGAGCGCGGACGCCCCGACCCATTTCCAGCCCTTGCAGCGATTGGACGCAGTGTTGGCTGGATTCGAGGTTTTCCTCAGCCAGTTCGCGGCAGCCGGGGTGACGTGGGTCCAGCTGGATGAGCCAGCTTTGGTGTGTGACACCTGGTCCACTTCCCGCGAGGAAGTGCTGGAGGTGGCTCGGAAAACTTACGAATTTTTGAGCAAACTGACCAATCGCCCGCAAATTTTTGTTAACGCTCCGTACGGACCACTGGGTCTCGATGGACTGAACGTGCTGACTGCCACCGACGTGGAAGCTATTGGTCTGGATTTGGTAGCCGGTCCCGTGCCCAGCCCTGCTGACCTTAAGACTATCGGCGACAAGACCCTGGTGGCGGGCATCGTGTCCGGTCGCAACGTGTGGCGCACCGACTTGCGGCAGGCTCTCGCGACTTTACAGGCGATTCACCAGGTCGTCCCTAATCTCAGCGTGTCCACCTCCACGTCGCTGCAGCATGTTCCACACGATGCGGCGGTAGAGACGTCCCTGGACCCACAAGTGCGTTCCTGGTTGGCTTTTGCGGACCAAAAAATTGCCGAGGTACAGACCTTGGCGCGTGGTTTGGCAGATCCCAATTCTATTACCGCTGAGCTGGCAGAAAATGCCGAAATCTTGGCTTCTCGAGCTAACCATCCGGGAGTAAAGCGTGCCGAGGTGCGTCAGGCTACCGCGGCCGTGACGGTGGCAGACCGGACTCGTGACCCGTATCCGCAGCGTTTGGCGGCACAAGCGGAGATTCTGCAGTTGCCCCTGCTGCCCACCACTACGATTGGTTCTTTCCCACAAACCACCGAGATTCGACAGGCTCGCGCCGCATTCCGCCGCCACGAAATCGACGAGGCGCAATATGACGAGGAAATCCGCAATGAGATTGCTCGGGTCGTAAAGCTGCAGGAAGATCTCGGTTTGGACGTTTTGGTACACGGAGAAGCTGAACGTAACGACATGGTGCAGTTCTTTGCCGAAAACTTGGAGGGCTTCGCCACCACGGAACATGGCTGGGTGCAGTCCTACGGTTCACGTTGCACTCGCCCTTCGATTCTGTGGGGAGATGTCACGCGTTCTCACCCCATTACGGTCGAATGGTCTACCTATGCTCAATCTCTCACCACAAAGCCGATGAAAGGAATGCTGACCGGTCCTGTCACCATCATGGCGTGGTCTTTCGTCCGTGATGATGAGTCTCGGGCGGAGGTCGCAGATCAACTGGGGTTGGCGCTGCGAGACGAAATCGCTGACCTCAACGCTGCCGGCATTAAGATCGTGCAGGTCGACGAACCAGCGATTCGCGAACTGTTGCCATTGCGGGCAGCCGGACGAGAACAATATTTGCAATGGTCGGTGGGGGCATTCCGCCTCGCCACCGGCGGGGCTCCCAAAGAGCTGCAAATCCACACCCACTTGTGTTATTCCGAGTTCAATGTGGTGGTAGATGCAATCGATCACCTGGATGCGGACGTCACCTCGATTGAAGCCAGCCGCTCAAAGATGGACATTTTGCCGGCGGTGCACGAGCACGGTTTCGAGCGTGGGTTAGGACCGGGGATTTGGGACATTCACTCACCCCGAGTGCCTAAACTTGATGAGGAAGTCGGACTGTTGGAAAAGGCCGTTGCCGCTTTGGATCCGCAGCAAGTTTGGGTCAACCCGGACTGCGGGTTAAAGACCCGCGCTTATGCGGAAACAGTCGCCACCTTAGAGAACTTGGTCGGGGCGGCGAAGGCGGTGCGAGCGAAGCTCGAAGCCTGAACCTGCACACCGGAGAGCCGAGGATAGCGATGCCAGAGACGAATGAGTTGTTACCTGTCAGTGGGGCTTGGAAACCTACTGACCCCAAGGGAAATCGTCAGTTTGCAGCCCTGGGGATGCTGAAGCTCGAGAGCGGATCGACTCTGCCGGGTGCCCGGCTCGCTTTTGAGACTTTCGGCACATTGAACGCTGACAAATCCAACGCTATCCTCATCGATCACGCGCTCACCGGAGATTCTCATGTCTACGGCGCAGCCGGGCCGGGTCACGTCACTCCTGGATGGTGGAACGAGGTGGTCGGGCCTGGTGCCGCGGTAGATACGGACCGATGGTTTGTGGTTTGCCCCAACGTGTTAGGAGGGTGTCAAGGTTCGACCGGTCCTGCCACTTTGGCACCGAACGGGCGTGCTTGGGGGTCGCGTTTTCCCCTGTTGACGACTCGCGATCAGGTGGCGGCAGAAAAAATCCTCATGAATCAGCTCGGCATTCCCCACTGGTTTGCCGTCATTGGTTGCTCCCATGGGGGGCATCGGGCTCTGGAGTGGGCAGTGACCTATCCCGAACAGGTGGAGCGGCTGGTGGCAGTAGCTACCGGCTGCGCCACCACTGCCGAACAAGCTGCTTGGTGCCATGTCCAGATGCATGTGCTGGAACTGGACACGAATTTTCACAACGGCGACTATTACGATAATCCTCCTGGTCAGGGACCATTCCGTGGGTTAGCTTTAGCCCGGGAGGTCGCGCATACTACCTACCGTTGCCCCAAGGAACTGCAGGAGCGGTTCGGACGCGATCCGGGATACCAGGAAGATCCCCTTTCGGGAGGTCGCTTGGCGGTGCAGTCTTATCTGGACCATCACGGAGTGAAATTGGCAAAACGCTTCGATGCTGGGTCCTATCGGGTGTTGACTCGCTCGATGCTGACGCACGACGTAGGGCGGGGCCGAGGCGGTTTAGAAGTTGCACTTTCCCAGGTACAGGCTCGTGTTCTGGCACTGGGAGTAGACTCTGACCGGCTCTTTTACCCCTCTCAAACGCAACAGTTGGCTCGATTGACCCGGCGCAGCCAGGCGGTCATTATTCATTCCGATTCCGGGCATGATGGCTTCTTGATTGAGAATGATGCGGTCGGTCAGGCAATCGGTGAGTTCCTCACCACCGAGGACACCACCATTGGCTGCTGAGGGACTGATTCCATCAGGAACCTGAGTGGGACAGGTTTCAAATTTGTTATTCCTGCCCGGAAAACCTTGAAAATTCAGTCATTTCTGCGTCACGAATCGTCACACACGTTAGAATTTAAGGATGCGATACCTTCCTGACGTACTGGGTCCTGGGTTCGAGGCTGCGAAACTTCAGTTGGAACCCGATCAGATTTCTCCACGCACAGCCACGTTGGTGCGCTATATTCCCTCGAAGGATCCAAAATCACAGCTGCCCGATCGAGTAGTACCGGTAAATGTGAAACCCGGTGGGGGTCCTAACCAGGGCAGCTTCCGGATTCTCCCGCCACCAGCCAGCCCCCAACAGCATACCGAGGGCTACGTTTCCAATTCCGACATATCGGCTCAATGGGACAGCTCATCAACCCGAAATCTGGATTACCTTCAGGATTACCTCAGCTCAGAGCTGCGAGGGCGCGAAATCCAAGTCGAAACAGAACTTGACGCGGTGTCGGCTCCCCGTTTTATCGCCGTGTACGTTCACGGCTGGAATGACTATTTTTATCAAGCTCATCTGGCGCGGATGATGGCGCGTCTGGGAGCCGCATTTTACGGTCTTGACCTGCATCGTTACGGTCGGAATATGCCACCCTGGTCCGGTTTAGTTTCGTTTAACTGTTACGAGGATGATTACGCCTCTTATGACTGTGAGATAGATTGGGCTATCGCTACAGCTCGCCAGGAACACCCTGATTTGCCGGTAGTTGTGATGGGGCATTCCAATGGGGGTGCCGTAGTTTCCGGGTGGGCTTCGCGTCACCACGATGCCTATGACGGTCTCATCTTTATTTCGCCCTGGGTGGTACATGACATATCCGGAATTCCTGCCGGGAATACGGTCCGTAGCTTCATCGCGAAATATCTAAAGAAGCTGCATATCCCCATGCTGGGACCAGGGTCTACGGTTTACCAAGACTCTTTGGTGGGATACCGCACTATTGGTTCGCCGCTGCCTCGCCGCCTAGTTCCATTTCGCAATGATCCGGCGGTGTGCGGTTGGACCACAAACTCGCGTTGGCGCATGAGCAGCGGGACTCCCCTTTTGTTTGGTTGGCTTTCCGCTATCCTGAGCACCCAGCAGTGGCTGGTCGATTATGCGCGTTTTTCTGACCAACCTGTACTCTGCTTGACGGCAGCGCATGACCCGGATGATTTTTACCAGCCGGAGATTGCTCGGATTGACAAGCTCATCGCTCAGAGGTGGAAGTCTCTTGGGCTTTCACCGCGCCGTCAGAACCTGTTGAAACATCAGCTATATCTGTCAACCATGTCAAGGTTAACTAGCGGTAGCAGCAAAGCTTTAGAGATGGAAAACCCCTATAAAACTGCGCTGGTAGGCTGGACCGAAGCGGCACGTCACATTGACACGGTGTTGAATGGAAATCTCATCGCAGATCGAATCAATACCCTTTACGGTCGAGTGGGCAGCGGATTAACGCTGCGACAAATGTCCGGTTTACATGATTTAACTCTGTCCCAGCCTTTGGAACGGGCAGAGTTTTTCGCGGAAGTGGCAGCTTGGATTTCTCATTCTGGCATCCTTAACAAATAAGCAAATCTTCCTTTAAATGCTTACTACCTGCGATGATACGCTTATTCTAAAGCTGTCTGAGAGGTCAACTACCACGATGGCGACGCTGCGGGACGCTCCTGGTGTCCACGTTTCCCGGTGTGCCAGACCCTGGCGCAAAATTGGTGCCGGGCTCTTTATAGAACCCGGCACCAAATGCTTTTTATTTAGATGCGACGTTGAGGATTACTCAACACCCTGTGTTGCGGACTCGTCCCACTTCAGATGTTCTGCAGCGGCACGACCCGCCTCGAGACGTGCCACGGGCACCCGGAACGGCGAACAGGACACGTAATCCAATCCGACCTTGTGGAAGAAGTGAATCGAAGTCGGATCACCACCGTGCTCACCACAAATACCCATCGGCAGATTCGGCTTGGTGGACCGTCCGCGCTTTACGCCCTCGGCGACAACGCGACCCACCCCGTGAGTGTCGATAGATTCAAACGGGGAGACCCCAAAGATTCCGGCTTCTACATACTGCGGGAAGAACACGCCTTCCACATCGTCACGGCTGAATCCCCAGGTAGTTTGAGTCAGGTCGTTGGTGCCGAAGCTAAAGAATTCGGCTTCCTTGGCGATGGTTTCGGCAGTCATGGCGGCACGCGGCAGCTCAATCATGCAACCGACCGGAACGTTAAAGGTGACACCGTATTCCTTTTGAACCTGAGCAATGATTTCCTCAGCTTCATCGCGGACCAACTGGAGCTCGCGGATGGAACCAATCAACGGAACCATAATCTCCGGATGGGGATCCAAGCCGTCCTTCTTTAGTTCGCAAGCCGCCGAGACCAGCGCCTTCATCTGCATCTTAAACAAGCCCGGCAGGTAAATGCCCAAGCGAACCCCGCGCAGACCCAGCATCGGGTTTTCTTCATGCATCCGACGCACCGCCTCCAGCATGTGCTGGTCTTCCTCCGAGAGCGATTCGCCCTGAGCTTTTGCCACCGCGTTCTTAATCTCCAGAGTCGTCAAGTCCGGCAGGAACTCGTGCAGCGGCGGGTCAATCAAACGAACGGTCATATGCTTGCCGTCCATGATCTTCAGCATTTCCTTGAAATCGCCCTTTTGCAATGGCTCCAAGGCATCCAGGGCACGCTGACGTTCATCGGACCCTTCCGGAGAGAGAATGAGCTTTTCTACCAGGGGACGACGGTCGCCCAGGAACATGTGCTCAGTACGGCACAAACCGATGCCTTCTGCACCGAAATCCAAGGCCCGCTGCGTGTCTGCCGGGGTGTCCGCGTTGGTGCGCACCACCAGGCGACGAACCTCATCCGCATGAGTCATCAGGCGGTCGACTGCCCTAATCAAGTCCTTTTCATCTTCGCTGTCTGAGGCGTCCAGACCGGCCTGCAAACCGTGAGAAAGGTAAGTGGTCACCGGAGAATCCTGCACCGGAACCGCACCAAGGAATACCTCGCCAGTACCACCGTCGATGGAAATCTCGTCACCTTCGTGCAGGACGGTGTCCCCCACGGTCGCGGTCTTGGCAGCTTGGTCAACCACGATGGTTTCTGCCCCGACCACACAGGTCTTGCCCATGCCGCGAGCCACCACTGCGGCGTGAGAAGTCTTGCCGCCACGGCTGGTCAACACGCCTGCCGCTGCGACCATGCCCCGCAAGTCATCGGGGTTCGTCTCGCGACGCACCAGGATACACGGCACCCCAGCGTTAGCGGAAGCCTCGGCAGCGTCGTTATCGAACACAATCTTGCCCACCGCGGCACCGGGGGATGCTGCCATCCCCTTGGTGAACACCTCTGGTTTGCCAGACATGTCAAACATCGGGAACATCAGGTTTTGCAGCTGTTCGCCGGTGACCCGCAGTAGGGCTTCGTCGGTGGTAATCAAGCCTTCATCAACCAGCTGCGTAGCGATTCGGAAAGCCGCTGCCGGGGTACGTTTACCCACGCGCACCTGCAGCATCCACAGTTTGCCGCGTTCGATGGTGAACTCAATATCACACATGTCCTCGTAGTGAGTTTCGAGCTTCCGCATGATACCCAACAGTTCGTCATAGGACTTTTTATCGTGTCCCTCCAGGTCTTTCAGGGTTTCGGTGTTGCGGATACCCGCCACGACGTCCTCACCCTGGGCATTCATCAGAATGTCTCCGTACACCCCCGGACGACCCGAGGAGGGGTCACGGGTAAAGCACACCCCGGTGCCGGAATCTGCGCCCATGTTGCCAAACACCATGGTCACGATATTGACGGCGGTACCCAAATCGTGGGGAATCCGTTCCCGGCGACGGTAGATGCGGGCGCGTTCCGAGTTCCAGGAACGGAACACGGCTTCAATCGCCATGTCCATCTGGGTGCGCGGATCTTGGGGGAACGGCTTACCGGTTTGCTCTTTAACGATTTCTTTGAACTGCGCGGTGAGTTCTTTCAGGTCACTGGCATTCAAATCCGTGTCTGCCTTAGCTCCACGGTTCTTTTTCATGTTATCCAGCGCATCAGAGAACAGGTCGCCGTCGATGTCTTGCACGGTCTTACCGAACATTTGAATCAAGCGGCGGTACGAGTCCCAAGCGAAACGGTCGTTGCCAGCAATCTTAGCCAGACCTTCTACGGATTTATCGTTTAGACCGACGTTCAAAACTGTTTCCATCATGCCGGGCATAGAGAACTTTGCGCCGGAACGCACCGACACCAACAATGGATCCTCAGCCGCACCCAACTCGCGACCAACGGTCTCTTCCACCTCACGCAAAGCCTTGGTGACCTGCACGGTAGTTTCCTCGGGGACTTTACCTTCCTTTAGGTAAGCCCGGCAAGCATCGGTGGTAATCGTAAATCCGGGGGGAACCGGCAACCCGAGGTTGCTCATCTCCGCCAGGTTTGCACCCTTGCCACCCAACAGGTCTTTTTGATCCTTATTGCCTTCTGCAAAACGGTAAACGAATTTGGGCATGTGTTAAGCCTCCAACTTTTTCGAACTATCTGCGCACCACGCGCCAGAACTATCCTAGCAATATTTCCGCCCTCACTCACACCGTGCATTCTCGTCACTTCACGGGTTTTTGCCAGGTTTCAAGCCCCTTACCGCGTGACGTTCCACGGTTCAATCGTCTCCCCTTTCGTGGTGCAAAAGGGAGGGAACTCCGGTACGCAGCGCAGGTTCCCCTTCCCCGTGAAAAACGAGCGCGGAACCTGCTGAATATGAAAGGAACAGAGGTGGGAGAGTTTGTAGCGGGCTTACTCCGCCACTGCCAGGACTGTCCAAACCCGCCCCTGAGAGTCAGTCAACAGATAGACCGGCATGTCCAGGATGGAGCCGTCCTTTTGTCTGACTGGTTGACTGACCAGCCGGGCACTCACCAAGTCGATTCGACCATCAATCTTGGTGGGCAGACCCTTCTGGTTATGCACATCCAAAGGACCGTACTTCGGATTGTTGAGACGCTCCACTGCCTGAGCCTCAGAAATAACCTTGTACTCGCCAATCTTCGTTTCCTTACCCAAGTTGGCTCGAATCGAAGCCACCCCAGCTTCCGAAACTACAGCTTTCCAGCTTTGGGTTGAGGATTGACCAGGCATCTTCACCGGAACAGTTACCGTGGTCAGACCATCTTTCTGGCTGGCTCCTGCCGAGCGGCTCATCACGGTAGCTCCCAGAGAAGCCGCAACTTTCTCAACTTGGGCGATAGCGTTTTGGGGAGAGGGCGCGTTTCCTGCCACTTTCATGACACAAGGAGTTGGTCCCGGAGACGGGTTCTGCGTCGCCTGCGGTTCAACGGTCTCTATGGGCGAATTCCCGGAAGGATCCGTGGTTTGGTTTACGACCAGCAGGACTTGCAGCTGACCAACCTCGACCACTGCGCCAGGTACGTTAACGTTATCTGCGGTGTCAACGTTTTGCGTAGCTCCCTTGGTGGCGGGATGACTTGGTTCTGGAATTTCCGGGCGTACCGCCGGAGGAACAGTTTCCGTCGGCGTCTCGGTCGGGGTTGGAGTCCACTTCGGGGTCGGCGCCACGCTCGGTTCAGTCGGTTCACCAGGTTCCAGCGGCGTGGAGCCGGGAGCGGTCGAAGTGCTCGGAGCTGGAGAGCTATTGGAGCTAGCGCCAGAGTTCTCGGTCGGATTCTTGGTCGCGTCAGGGTTCGGCAGTTCTACGTTGCCATCTCCAGGTTTCACCGGTACGCATTCCATCCGCACCGCCGAGAGGTTATCAAAAGTCAGAGAAGTCAGCTGACCCACAGTGACCGTCAAGGTCGCCCCCTTGGTATCCGTGACCGTGAATCCGGCGCCGTTCTTTTTAACGGAGCCTCTCATGCCCAAAGAGTTCGCGACTTTCTGGACTTGATCAGCAGAAACACTGGCTCCTTTCCCGACACGCAAAATCGGGGCTTTAGTTGGAACGGTAGAAAAATGACCCGCCGCTACGAACTCGACATCGCCGACATTTTCCAAACGTTCACTGGCTCCGGGCACTACAATCTCGGAGCCCGCGGCAGTAATACGCGGTCCGTCTGCAATCACCACGCCGTCGTCTGAAATGGGCACGGCGCCACGTTCATCGGGGGAAAGCGCACTCCATCCCGTAAAACCGACCACTGTTGCCGCCGCCGCCGCGCTCAAGCCAACCAGCCAGTTACGACGCACTGCCAGCGTGTGCCGGCGCACCGCCAGAGAAACAACTTCCGCTACCGGAGTTTGGGTATCCGCAGTCTCCGTCGCAACCACATGCGCGGGTGGCTGCGCTGCAAAAGTCAAACCTTCAGATTCCATCTGGGCGGAAACTTTGGCGCGCAACGAGTCTAAATCAACGGGCAGGTTCCAGGCAGGGTCGAGTGAGCGCAGAGCCTCCAGCCCGCTCATCTCGACTTTGTGGTTGTCCACTTCCTGGTCCTTCTCCTGTACGGCAATCGTTGTGATTACCGAATTTCGTCGTTCATATCAATAAAAGTTTTAGCTGGTCGAAACCGTCCTCAGGCCCGGCACAGTTTCGACCTTGCAACATATACATGTAACCTGCCTGGCGTTTCTTACACTTCCCTAAGAAGTATTATTTTCAATCGCTTCCTCCAGCCGTTTCCGCGCTCGTGATAAGGCTGCATCCGCTGCCGAGCGACTCACTCCCAAATATTGTGCCAAGGCATTGCCGCTCAAGCCTTCCCAGGCGACCGCGAGGATGATTTCTCGGTCTCTTTCGCTGAGACTCAGCAGGGCGGCTCGCATGCCCTGGTCCTCCACGACGAGTTGGGCAGGGTCGGAAAAATCGGTAGAGTCCAGGCTTTCTTGGTTATCCCCCATCGGTAGGGACTTCTTTTTGCGATACCAGTTAGCCAAGGTCAAGCCCGCGGTTTTGTACAGCCAGGGCAGTTCGGCGCCGTCGGGGACTTCGGCTTTTTTCCTCCACATCACGGTAAAGACTTCTGCTGCCAAATCCTCAGCGTCACTGTAGGCTCCACGACGATAGAGGAATCTCACTATAGCCGTGCCGTGTTCCGCAAATACTCGCTCAAACCACTGTTCATCGTGGCTGGCGGTGGACATAGATTCGGCCTCTCCCTTGACGCGACGCAACAAATATGACTCTTATGAATATACCCCGTAACGGGCTCAACCATGAACCCATAACGACTCTGTTTCAGAAAGGATGACTTCCGGAGAGGGGTTAAACTCTTCGCGGGTCTGCTAAGGCAGACCCGCGAAGTTGTCTATGGTGCTTATGCCGCCGGCTCTTTATCCGGAGAATCATCCGCTTCCCGAGCTGCCAATTCGGCTTCACGAATGGTCGCTGCGGTCACGTCTTCGAGCTTGCGGCGCTGTTGAGCTCGACCTTCGGGCAGCCCGTCCGAGCCGGTAAATGTGAATTCGGCGTCGTCAGTGAACTCCCAATCCGTCCCATTCACCTTGTCTGCAGACTCGTGCTTGATGAACCTCGGTTCGACGTCTACCGTTACGGTCTGTCCTTCGCCCAGCTCAGAGAACAAAATCTTTTCGGACAGAACGTCCTCAATTTCGCGCTGCACCGCCCGACGCAACGGGCGAGCTCCCAACGTCTTGTCGAAGCCCTTGTGCGCCAGCAAAGCTCGCGCCGCGGGAGTAATCTGCAAAGCCATGCCCTGATCCAGCATCCGGTCATCGAGCTTGGCGATCATCAGGTCAACAATCTGCAGGATTTCGCCCTTTTCAAGCTGCGGGAACACCACGATTTCGTCCACCCGGTTGAGGAACTCGGGACGGAAGTGCTGTTTCAGTTCTTCCTGAACCTTGCCCTTCATCCGCTGATAGTCCGTGGCTAACTCGCCGCTGGCTTGGAAACCAGTCAGCACGCCCTTGTTGATTTCACGGGTACCGAGGTTCGTGGTCATGATGATGATGGTGTTCTTAAAGTCGACCAGGCGTCCTTGCGAGTCCGTGAGGTGTCCCTCTTCCAACACCTGCAACAGGCTGTTAAAGATATCCGGGTGTGCCTTTTCCACTTCGTCGAACAGCACGACGCTAAAGGGCTTGCGGCGCACCTTTTCGGTGAGCTGACCGCCCTCGTCATAGCCGACGTAGCCCGGAGGCGAGCCGAACAGTCGGGATGCTGTATGCTTTTCCGAAAATTCGGACATATCCAGCTGTACCAGGGCGTTTTCGTCACCAAAGAGGAATTCTGCCAGAGCTTTGGCGAGCTCGGTCTTGCCCACCCCGGTGGGTCCGGCAAACACGAACGAGCCACCGGGTCGCTTCGGGTCTTTCAAACCGGCGCGGGTCCGGCGGATGGACTGGGACACTGCCTTGACCGCTTCGTCTTGCCCGATAATGCGCTTGTGCAGTTCGTCTTCCATCCGCAGCAGTTTCGAGGACTCTGCCTGCGTGAGTTTGAACACCGGAATGCCGGTGGACATCGCCAAGACCTCGGCGATTTGCTCCTCGTCAACCACCGATTCAGAGGTGTCTTCGCCCTGGCGCCACTGGGATTCCTTCGCTGCGCGTTCTTCCGTCAGATGCTTTTCCTCGTCACGCAGCTGGGCAGCCTTTTCAAAATCTTGGGCATCAATGGCAGCCTCTTTGGCTTGACGGGTCTTGGCGATTTTTTCGTCGACTTCCTTCAGCTCTGGCGGCGCCGTCATGCGCTTAATCCGCAAACGCGCTCCAGCTTCGTCAACCAGGTCAATTGCCTTATCCGGTAAGAACCGGTCAGATACGTAACGATCCGCCAGCTGCGCCGCGGCAGCGAGAGCCGCGTCAGTAATCATGACTCGGTGATGCGACTCGTAACGGTCCCGCAACCCCTTGAGGATGGCAACGGTTTCTTCCACGCTGGGTTCTTCGACCTTGACCGGCTGGAAACGTCGTTCCAGAGCCGAGTCCTTTTCGATGTACTTGCGGTACTCCTCGATGGTGGTGGCGCCGATGGTCTGTAACTCACCGCGAGCCAGCATCGGTTTCAAAATGGAGGCAGCGTCAATCGCGCCCTCCGCTGCGCCCGCACCGACCAGGGTATGAATCTCGTCGATGAACAAGATGATGTCCCCACGGGTGCGGATTTCCTTCAGCACCTTCTTGAGACGTTCCTCAAAATCACCACGGTAGCGCGAACCCGCCACCAAGGAACCCATATCCAGAGAATAAAGCTGTTTATCTTTCAAAGTCTCCGGGACGTCTCCGCGGACAATACTCTGGGCCAGACCTTCCACCACGGCGGTTTTACCCACTCCCGGTTCACCAACCAAGACCGGATTGTTCTTGGTGCGCCGGGACAAGATTTGCATGACGCGTTCCATTTCCTTGGTGCGTCCAATGACCGGGTCAAGTTTGGACTCCCGCGCCGCCTGGGTGAGGTTGCGTCCGAACTGGTCCAGGATTGCCGAGTTACCCCCCGCGTTGGGGTTATCGGCACGACCGCCACCGACGCCCACAGTATCGCGACCGCTCTGTTGAGACTGACCGCCCTGGTATCCAGACAGCAGTTCGATAACGGTCTGGCGCACATTGTTCAGGTCAGCACCGAGTTTGATGAGGACTTGGGCGGCGACCCCGTCGCCTTCCCGCAACAACCCCAGCAGTATGTGTTCGGTACCGATGTAGTTATGCCCTAACTGCAACGCCTCACGCATAGAAAATTCCAGCACCTTGCGGGCTCGCGGGGTAAAGGGAATATGACCGGTAGTGGGCTGCTCTCCCTCACCGATAATCTCAATCACCTGAGCGCGCACAGCCTCTAGCGAGATACCCATCGTTTCCAAAGCTCGCGCCGCGATGCCATCACCCTCATGGATTAGTCCCAGCAGCAGGTGTTCGGTGCCGATATAGTTTTGGTTCAGCCGGCGGGCTTCGTCTTGGGCTAACACCACCACCCGGCGGGCTCGGTCGGTAAATCTTTCAAACATACGCACTCCCTTTAATACTCGCTACCAATTTATGCCCCCGTGCCGTGAAAACGCGACTGTGTTCACTACCGGCTAACTCACACTTCCAACAGAATCGTGAACGGTCCGTCATTGGTGAAGCTCACTTTCATGTCAGCCCCGAAAATTCCGCGTTCCACTCGCATCCCCTGATCCTGCAGCGCGGCTCCCACCGCGTCGACCAGCGGTTGCGCCACTTCTCCCGGTGCTGCCGCCACCCACGAAGGTCGATTGCCCTTGCGCGCGTCTCCATAGAGCGTGAATTGGCTAATCAGCAGCACCGGCAGCCCCAACTGGACCGCGGAAGCTTCCGCACCACGCGCTTGTGAAAGTTTCTCAGACCCCCCAGCCGCATCATAGGCACCCGGAGCGTCAAAAATACGCAGATTCGCAATCTTGCGCGCCATTTTTTCGACCTGCGCGTCTCCGTCCGTGTGAGTTACCCCTAACAGGACCACCAGTCCCGGTCCCGTAAATTCGCCGGTGACCTCACCGTTAACTACACATTTTGCGCCGTTAACACGCTGAATTACTGCTCGCATCGATTTTCCTTTCCGATTTGCGTCGCCGTCTCGTTCTGTCTGTTCCGGGTTCACCAGGGCGTTGGGGGACGTTGCCCCATTCCTCGCGAGTTATTGCCGCGTCGGCGCCACGAAGCCACGGCGGGACGTACATCTGCCAAGTACACAGCCGGAATTATCAGAGCCATCATCACGCCAAATAAACCTACGTAACCGTTGGGCGTTATCCCCAAGAAGGAAATCACCAGTGCCAGCAGGTTCAGCAAAGCCCAAAAGTTGCGGGTCCGTTTGCCTTCAGTCGGAAAAGCCTGGGCGGGGGTAGTCAGGGTGTGGAGCAAGGCATACAGGCTCATTCCCACCACAATCAGGACCAATCCCAGCACCAGAAACGTTTGCACCGAGTTTATCGCCGCGAAAATATCCGACATTTTATTTTTTCCTCGCTCTCAAACCTAGTAAACCGCTTAGCTTGCTGTCGTCCAGGCGTCGCGGGTTGTCCCCGCTGGGGTCCACGATGACGCTTTGTGCCGCACGCGTTCCCTCCACCAGCAGTATTTCCGCGGGATTAACCTGGCGTTTGAGCAAGCCCAGACCGATTTGACCGTCTGTGGGGTGATAAGCCACGGAGGTCAACACCCCGACTTCGGAGCCGTCAGATTCCAAGGTGAGAGGAGAACCTATGGCAGGGAGTTCCTCGCGGGACCCATCTATATCCAAAAACGTGAGGCGGCGCGGGGGACGACCCCGATTGGTCAGCTTCGCCACGGTTTCTTGACCGGGATAGCAGCCCTTTTGCAAACTGACAGCGACCCGCAGCCAGTCCAATTCATGAGGGAGGGTCCCCGGTTTGCCCTCGCGCCCCAGGCGGGGGTGCCATAGGGAGATTCTTACGGCTTCCCAAGCGCCTAAGTCTGCTTTCATCAGGGCGTTCGTTGCCGCCTTTGCTTCGAGAGCCGGCAGGTCAGGATGCGAAACTACCGCCAGTTCACGGTGGGGTGCGGCAGGGTCGTCCGCCGGGTGGCTCGCGCCGGGAATGGTGAATGTGGTCGTGTTTCCCACCGGACCGGGCCAGGGATCAGTCCAGGTCACGCGCGCCTGCTCACTCCAAAATTGGGCTGCCAAAGAGTCCTTGTCCCCGGTTTTCAGATAGCCTATGACGGTAAAGTCTGCGCTCACGTCGGCGATTTCCACACGGGAACGGAACCGCATCGACTGGAAAAACTCGACGGCACCTCGCGGTTCTTCGGTCAGAATCCATACGTTAGTGCCATCGTCTACCGCGAAAAAACTCAACTCGATATGTCCGGTGGGGTCGAGAATGAGGGCTTCTCGTGACGAGGCAGTCTCCCAGTTGGAAAAATCTTGGGTACTGACAGAGTTCAGCCACGTCCAGCGATCTGTCCCGGAAACTTTCAGCACTCCCAAGGGAATCGTGACATAGCCACGCCCTTCGAGCAGTTCCAGCCCGTGATTCCAGCCCGTGTCTGTGACCATCCCCGGCCAACTTCGGTCAACGCTCGGATAGGTGACTTGCATTTTTACCCCCTATTTACAGTTTGGGCGCGAACCTGGGAACATTCCTCAAGCAAGTGTAGGACCCTCCCCCACTAAAAGCCGCGCCAGAATATAGAGCGGCACCGCCGCTGCGAGAACGGGAATGAAAGCTTGGCTGACCGCGGCCGAAACTGTTGATGGAGCCAGGTCGCCACTAAAAAGTACCGTCAGTGACGCGAACGCAATTCCGAACACGACCCCCAGCAGCAGCCCGGAAACCAAAGCCACGGTCAAGCTGGGAAGGTGTCCCCCCGCAAAAAGCACCATCTGATCCCGCGAAGTTCCTTCCATCACGAGGATGGCTGCCCCGGCTGCCAAACCAAAAATTACCGAGAACAGGATTCCTGTAAAGACTCTCCATTTCAACTGCCAATTGGCGCTCATCGCCATGCCGATGCATCCCCCGATGAGAGTGACCGCGCCGGGCACCAGCAGGAAATACCACAGTGTTTCCGCTTCTAGCATGACCCAAGCCCCCGCGGTGGAGACGATGAGTATTCCGGTCACATTGCCCGCCACTGAGCTCAACAAATCTGTCCGGGGGCGACGCAGCATTTCAACGATGAAAGCCCCCATGACGCCCAAGCCCACGACTTCTGCCACTATCGAGAAATCTCCAAAGATTCTTCCCATCAGTACAGCCAACACCCCAAAGGTAGTCAACAGAATGAAAGAGGCTCGGGGGGCGGGAAGATGCGCCAAATGCGCCCAGCCGAAGGCGAAACACACTACCGCGATAACCCCTGCCACGGTCAAGAAATCCGCAGGGAGCACAAAAATGAGGGACATACCCAAAGCCGCGAGGGCGGTGATGATTTCCGGATGCGCACAGATGACCCGCCCGATTAGGGACTCCGGAACTTTCGGCAGCTTTTCAATCTGTTCTGCCTGGTGTTCCTCCCGACGCACGCGACGCGTAATTTTTACCGTATTGGTCAGGGAGGGGTCCGGCTTTTCCGCGTGAGGCTGGGAAGTCATGCTCTGATTCTCTCATAAGTTTGGGAGCTGCCAGGAACGCGCCTGTTCTGGCGTTCCTCTGGGGTTAAACTCTGAAGGCTCCGACAAGCGGAGCCTTCAACGACACCGAAACCGTAAAGCGCCTGTCGGCGCGAAGGCCGCTCGTAGCGGCAGTATATGGAGCCCGGGGCTTCTACGGACATCGATGTCTTGTATTTAAGTTACCACACCTGCGATACCTTGTCTCCGGTTTTAACGAAAAAAACTTTTAATCTCCCCTTTAACCTGACAAACCTTCTGGTAATGACCCGAATTAACCTGTCTTTGCCCTAAAACTTACCCTGTTTTTACAATGTAGGTCTCAACCAGATAGAGTAAACGAGACCGACATAACACGATTCGCTAGAACTGTTGCAACTGGTTCTCAGGCTAGTCAGGTTTTGCCGAATCCATCACTAAGAAGGGTGAAAAATGGGTCTGTTCAATCGCGCCAAAGATGAGGGATTTTTCGAGCAGCTCACCGAAATTGCCAACAACCTGATTGAGGGCACCGATATCTTGGCAAAATTGATGTCGCTCCCGACTGCGCAGCGCGATGGGGTGCGCAACGATTTACACGCGGTCGAGAATTCTTCTGATGATTTGACCCACGAGTTCATGAACAAAATTAACCAGACTTTCGTCACGCCTCTGGATCGCGATGATCTCAGCGAATTGGCTTACCGTCTGGACGATTGCATGGACTTAGTAGACGAAGCTGGAAATCTCATTGTGGTCTATCAGCTGCAAGAAATTCCCGAATGCTTGCATAAACAGGCAGCCATCCTCCAAAAGTGCGCCAAGGTTACGGCTTCCGCCATGCCACGCCTGAAAACCTTGGATGAACTGCGCGAATACTGGGTGGAAGTCAACCGCTTAGAGAATCAAGCCGACCAGATTTATATGCATTGCTTGTCCGATATTGTGAATCACAATCCTGACCCGATAGCGGTCATCAAGCTGAAAGACGTCACCGAACGGCTTGAGGATGCTTGCGATGCTTTCGAGCATCTAGCTGCTCTGGTTGAGGGCATTGCGATAAAGGAATCTTGAGGGTGCTCCCCGATGGATATTTCTCTGCTACTGGTCGTTCTCGTCGTTGTCATCGCAGTTGTCTTTGATTTCACCAATGGTTTCCACGATGCTGCCAACGCTATTGCCACCGCAATTTCCACACGAGCCTGGGCGCCGCGCACTGCCCTAGCGATGGCTGCGGTCATGAACCTGGTGGGATCTCTGCTGGGGACTGAGGTGGCGAAAACTATCGGTTCCGGAATCATCGACATGTCCGGATATGCCACGGCTGTTTCTCACGCCGAGAGAGCCCACGGTCTGTTGATTATTCTCGGGGGTCTCATCGGGGCGATTTGTTGGAACATCATCACCTGGTACTTTGGGCTGCCGTCATCGTCCTCGCACGCACTGATTGGTGGTCTGGCAGGGGCTGGCTTGGCAGCGGGAGTCACGGTGAATTGGTCGACAATCACTTCCCACGTTTTGATTCCGATGGTGGTTTCCCCACTGATTGGTTTCACTTTCGCGTATGTGCTGATGAGCTTGGTGATGATGTTCATGAAGAACCTGGCTTATCGTCGGACCATGCGCAAATTCCGGGTCGGTCAAAAGTTCTCTTCCGCGGCGCTCGCTCTGGGTCACGGCTTGCAGGATGCACAAAAGACCATGGGGGTCATTTTCATCGCTCTGGTTGCTTCCGGTCATGTTGACTTGGATGATCCCATTCCTCTGTGGGTCAAGTTTGCGGCGGCTATCGCCATTGCCGCCGGCACTTTCGTGGGCGGGTTTCGCATCATGAAGACCTTGGGTTCTCGGGTGATTCATGTCAATCCGGCTAACGGTTTTGTCTCCGAGACAGTTGCCGCGGGTGTGCTGTACTTTACCGCGTTTATCTGGCACGCCCCGATTTCCACTACGCATACCGTAACCACCGCCATCATGGGAGTGGGCGCGACTCGCAGGCTTTCCGCAGTCCGCTGGGGAACCGCAGGAAACATCGTGGTGGCTTGGGTGCTGACTCTTCCCGCTGCTGCCGTGGTCGCTGCCGCGGTCTACAGCCTGTTGGAATTCCTGCTGCGAATCTAGGCAGCGCACCATCTCCCTCCGCGCGCCGAGCGAACACAAAAACCGGTCGAGCGGGCTTGTGCGGATTTCTGACTAATCCCGCGCGTAACCGGCGGGTGGTTCCGCTTCTGCCCGTTCGACAGCGATCAGTTTCGGGTCGGCTTCAACGCCAGGAATTACGTGGACGATTAGGGATTCTCCAGTTTCCAGAGGTATCAGGGTTTCTCTCAAAAAGTCGTTGCCCAGAGACCGCATCAGCGGAATCAGCACCGGGGCATGGGAGCACAGGGCGGTCGGTCCTTCCGCGGGGGCAGCTTGGAGCAGTGCGCGCAACAGTTCCCGCCCGGCGTAAGGATTGGCAGCGTAACCATCCTCGCTCAACACGTCCGGAAATTCGCACCTGATTCCACTGGCTTTCAAGTAGGGGCGTATCGTTTGCTCGCAGCGTTTCCACGGGGAACAAAACATGCGAGAAATTCCAAAAGCGCTCAGGACTGAAACGAGATTCTCAGCCTGGTGTCTGCCGCGTTTCTTTAACGGACGCAAGGAATCATCGGTGTTCCATTTCAGTCGATTCTTGGCTTTCCCGTGCCGCACGAGCATGACGGGTGTCGAGTCTCCCCAGCCCTGTCGCAGGCATTCCTCCGCGTGCGCTATCAGGTGACGGTCATATTCTTGAGTCAAAAGTTCCTGTGCTCGCGTCTGGTCGACCCAGCGAGTCTCGTTTATCTCGCGTGTCGAGGCGGGTTCCACATAGGGTCTGGCCAGTATCGCCGCACTGTGGCGCACCTGAGCCAGCCAGTAAGTCACCTGTTTCTGACGCCCTTCCACCGGGTATGCCGTGACTCCGAGCTGTGGTCCCAGGCACACTTGCACCCCCGTTTCTTCGGCGATTTCCCGCACCGCACAAGCAGGTAGCAGTTCACCTGGTTCCATTTTTCCTTTTGGTAGGGACCAGTCGTTGTACTTTGGGCGGTGGACGATTAAAAATTCATAAGGGGTTTGGGTGGGTACGCCCTCCAGGGCTGGACGCAGTTCCCCGCCACGCCAAACCACCCCGCCGGCAGCTAATACTTTACTCATCAGATTCCCCTTTCCGGTATCGTCCTCAGCACCCGTTTCAATGCCGTGAGACGCCACCGCGTCCTGCCACCCGCGAGGAGGTGTGGCTCATCAAGGTTTCCTGGATATCCTCTAGACGCAGCCCGGCATCGTTGCGGTTGACTCGCACCCACTGTTGGTCAGGCATCAATCGCCATGATGCAGTCGTTTCTGCCATGCCGTGTTTGACCAAATCAATCAGATATTGAATCTGTTCGGGGTCCACGATTTTCACCAGCGCTTCGACGCGACGATCCAAGTTGCGGTGCATCAGGTCCGCGGAACCAATCCACACTTCGGGGTCCCCGTCGTTCTTAAACGCATAGACTCGCGAGTGCTCCAGGAATCGTCCCAGGATAGACACCACTCTAATGTTTTCGCTCAGACCGGGGATACCCGGCTTGATGGAGCAAATGCCACGGACCTGGACCATCACCGGTACTCCCGCTTGGGAAGCCCGGTAGAGCGCATCCGTCATACGCTCGTCGACAATCGAGTTGATTTTGAACAGGATTCCAGCTTTCTTGCCAGCTTTCTTGTTAGCAATTTCGCGGTTTATCCGCTCAATCAAGCCATCACGAATGGAGCGGGGGGCGACCAGCAGTCGGTGGAAAGTCGAGCGGGGAGCGTATCCACTGAGCTGGTTGAACAAACGGGTCAGGTCTTGAGCGACTTCGCGATCATCGGTCAGCAGACCCAAATCCTCATACCCACGTGCCGTCTTCGGGTGGTAGTTGCCGGTACCGACGTGGCAGTAGCGATGCAGTCCGTCAGGTTCTTGACGTACCACCAGGCACAGCTTGCAGTGCGTTTTCAACCCCACCAAACCGTAAACCACGTGAACCCCTGCATGTTCCATTTTGCGCGCCCAACCGATGTTGGCTTCTTCATCAAAACGCGCTTTAATCTCGACGATAGCCACGACCTGTTTCCCGGCACGGGCGGCGTCAATCAGGGCCTGGACGATTGGGGAATCACCCGAGGTCCGGTACAGGGTCTGTTTGATTGCCAGCACGTTCGGATCTTGCGCGGCTTGCACGATGAACTGCTGCACCGAGGTGGCGAAAGAATCATAAGGCAGGTGTATCAGCACGTCATGGTCACGAATTGAGCTGAAAATATCCGCAGGTTTCGATGATTCTTTCTCTGCCAGTCCTGCTGGGGTCACGGGCACATACGGCGGGTACTTCAACTGGGGAATGTCCAAGTCGTGCAGGTCGTTAAGACCGCGTAGGTCCAGCGGCGCGGGGAGTCGGAACACGTCGGAAGTCCCAATTTCGAGGTTCTCTTTTAGGAAATCCAACAGGAACGCCGGCATAGATTCCGCCACTTCCAGGCGCACTGCCGGTCCGAAACGCCGTTTCGCGAGCTCAGATTCCATCGCGGTCAAAATATTTTCCGCGTCGTCTTCTTCGACTTCCAAATCCTCGTTACGAGTCACCCTAAACTCGTGGGCTTCTTTGATTTCCATGCCGGGGAACAGGTGATCGAGATGTGCAGAAATTATTTGTTCGATGGGGACGAAGTTAACCTTTTCCCCTGCCAAAATTACGCTCGAGGGGTCATTCTCGACCCCGTTTTCTGTCACGGCTACGAAGCGCGGCAGGATGGGTGGCACTTTGATACGCGCAAAGTGTTCTTTGCCGGTGTTGGGGTTACGCACAATTATTGCCAGGTTCAGTGACAGCCCAGTGATGTAAGGGAAGGGGTGGGACGGGTCCACTGCCAGCGGCGACAGGATGGGGAACACCTGATTGCGGAAGTATCGGTGCAGAATTTCGTGGTGAGTTTCGTTCAGACGATCCCAATCGGTGATGACAAGACCGGCTTTATCCAGAGCTGGGCGAATCTCGTCTTGGAAATAATGATAGACGTTACCGGTCATCTCGTGGGAGCGTCGGCTGATTTCGCCTTCCAGCTGACGCGGAGTCAACCCCGATGCGGAAACTGTCGCGAATCCCGCGGCGATACGGCGCTTCAGACCCGCGACCCGTACCATATAGAACTCGTCCAGGTTGGAGCAGTAAATCGTCAGGAACCACGCCCGTTCCAACAGTTGCAGACGCGGGTCTTGGGCTTGTTCAAAGACGCGCTGGTTGAAAGCGAGCCAGGACAGTTCCCGGTCGGCGAAACGCCCCTTGGGCAGTTTCGGCAGCCCGTCGGGGGTCAACCCGTCTTCTTTCTTTAGGGTGAGGGGCTTGTGGTCAATCTTATTTGAGGATTTGTTCTTTTTGAGTTTTGAGCCTAAGGCGTCCGCACGAGCTATCGCGACCGGGTCGGGCAGGGTTTCTTCTCGAGGGGCTTGTGGTTCCGTAAAGTCCGCATCGTCGTATTCTTGGGAACCACCGGGATTCAAATCGTTTTTCGGAAACATTTCCTCCGCCGTAGCGCCCGCGAACAGGGATTTCTTTTCTGTTCCCGGCAAGGGAGGTGGGACGGGAATTTCTGTCCCATTTGTTTCCGGTTTAGCGTTGTTCTTCTGGTTATCCGACACCTTATGTCCCCTCAACTATTGGTTAGTGTTGCTCATGTATTGCTTATGTGCAGTTTGCTGTCCCGTGCGGGGGCGGCAAGTGGTGCAGCGCCTCAGTCCAAGCGACCTTCGCGATACATTGCCGCCGCATCGAGCAGCTCGTCGGCGGTGACCAGCAGGGCGTTGTCTCGCAGGGTTACTTCGTTAGCCAGCGGGTTCGCGGAATCTTTCTTCATCCAAACCGATTCACTGGCTGCCAAGACTCGCAGCACCGCCTGGGACCTATCCAGAAAATCGGCGAAATTATCGTCGAAACTTCCGCTCAGGATTTGTTCCAGCTGTTTTTTCCAGGCGGGAAAATCCAGGGAATGCGCCCCGTCAATATCGAGATATTCCGAAAGCTGCGGGGAATTGAGTCCCTGTTTGAAGCGCGTATTCACGCCTTCCGGGTAGCGTTTCACCCACTGGTCTATCAGCAGCAGTCGCCACAGGACACCGGGCAGGGTGTTGACTGGGGAACGCGACCACAGCTCGGCGAGTTCATCTACGCCGTTCCCTTGCATGAATGCCAGCAGGCGTTCCTTGGTCTCCGGCTCGGGGTCAGACCACTCTCCGTTGGGGGATTTCACCAAGATCCGAGCCGAGGTGTGCGCGGATTCACTGGACAGTGCCGGGTCTTCCTCGCCTTCCAAATATTCCAAAGTTTCTGGTTCGATGATGGCCGGGCGTCGCGGTTTCCTGGTTTCCATGGTTTCCTCCTTCGGTTTACCTTAATTATCCCCGTTCACACGGGTTTTTGTGCGAACTTGGAGATGCAGAGAGCATTTCCCTCGCTGTTCCCAATCCGAGGGATTCTGACGGGGCACACCTGGAGCTGCAGCGCCCACACCAGATAGTCTCAGGATGGCGGTCAATCCGCTGGCAGACCTGATTTTCAGCAGGGGACCACGTGCTCAGTTGTCGTTACGGAGATTTTTTACTTATAATCTTTCCTACGGGCCTATAGCTCAGTTGGTAGAGCAGCGGACTTTTAATCCGTGGGTCGGGGGTTCGAGCCCCCCTGGGCCTACTTTTTGAGTGGGATGAGCTTTGGACATCCCACTCAAACATTTAACGCTGCCCAGTGGGCATTGCGCCGCCGAAGCACCAAACAGAAAAAGCCCCCTGGGTCTACCCACAACCCAATCCTCGACCCATCAATACAACCGCACGAAAGCATTAAAAAACGGCACCGAAGTGCCGTTTTTTATAGTTTCTCTGAGAGATTAAGCGTCTACACCCACCATTACAGAGGATGCTTTCACAATGGCGTAAGCATCTGAGCCTTCAGAAAGCCCCAAATTGTCCACCGAAGTGTTGGTGATGGACGCCGCGAAGCAAACCCCCGGAGCGACTTCAATTTCAACGATTGAATTGACCGCACCACGTTCAATGTTCTTTACCGTGCCTTTGAACTGGTTGCGTGCAGAAATTTTCATTTTTACCTCTTCATTGTGTTCTGTCCCAGCCAACCCGAGACGCCATCGATTTCCGGGAAATACACTCCCGAATCAATCTGATTCTATCATGGCGCTATATCCGCATTTGCTTGCAAATAAAGGACTTTAAGCCTCTGGTGCTGCTCGGCGGGTCTGTCGAGAGGAAGTATCTGTCGGGGACATAGCTACCGGCGCGTATTGGTGAAAATTTCTCGCATCCCGAGCGTAACCCCTACCTGCCGTTCAGCTCATTTCTTTTTTCCCAAACTGCGTGAGAGCAATGAACCACATAATTGCAGTAATGAGAACAGCAATGGGCACAAATGGCCAGAGGGTAAATCCTGTACCGATGGTGAGTATCCTATCGCTGTGGAGCGAGAGTGAAACCAGATACCCGCTGTAGCAATAGGGATAGAGCAACCATAGTGGTGTGTTTGCCATGAGGATACCGGGTATGACCAGGAGTATATTTATACCAATAGATAAAAACAATTTGTCAAACACTACCGTAATCGCCCACATAATCGTTAAGCTGGGAATCATGGTCAGGAAAAGCGCGCCGCACCATTTTAATAGAAACACGAGTGGGAGCGATTCTTGAATTCCCATACTAAAGGTCGCCATCCATCCGGCGATTACGAAACAAGCCATGAACACGACCATTTCCAGAAGCAAATAAGCGAGCAACACGCAAAATTTTGCAGATGAGAGAGCATAGCGGCTAATGGGAAGTGCCAACATTTTTAGTATGCCATTATGGTCTGTTTCGCGACCCGCAATCATCACACATACTACAATCATGCTCAATGGGAGCAGGTAATAGGAATAGATTAATGCACTTTGGATGAACATCGCTGCCCAAGCGTTAGGATACTCAGGCGATAAGTAGCTACGAAGGCTTGCCACACCGGAGCTAACGACGAGCAGCGGGGCTATAAAGAGTAAAAGGGTTATGTGGCTGCGTTTTGTTTTCAAAAATTCGATTTTGAGCAATTCCGAAAAATTCATTGTAATTTCCCCTATTCATAGCGCAGATGACGAACACACCAGAGTCCGGCTGCGAAAAACAGAATGGTTTCTATCAGGGATACGAGCACTACCGCGGTATCCGGTTGGGCGCTCATCGCGACAGCGGGTTTGAGCATGACCACAAAGGGTGACACCAGGCTTAGGACTATGTCTGAAGTCGCCAAAGCCATCCCACTCAGAAATCCCACCACCCCAATTCCGAGGGTGATCCATACATTTTTAATTCTTGACGAAACAAATAGCATAAAGGACAGAACGGGCAACGAAGTGAGAAATGAATAGCCTGCAAACGAAATCAGGATTCTGATGTCGAATGCACCGGAAGGCAAATCAACCGCTCCAATAGCTGCAAGTGCCCAGTTTTGCAGGCAAACAGCTATCGCGAACAAGACGCTCATAATGGTAAATTTGCTCACATATACTGCAGTGACATTGACTGGAAGCATATACAATTTCTTTACCGCATTTCCTTTAAATTCCACATTGTATATGATGCAGGCTGCAGCAATCAGACCGAACATATTTAATACCATAATCATGCCGTAAAGCTGGGTCAGCAGGATATCCATCGGGGCGAGGGGCAGACTCAATAATGTTTCTTTGCGTAAGGTGAAATTTAGAAACGCGTAGGCTGCACCCAAGATACCCACTGCCAGCATGAGTGGGAGAAAACCCGTCCTTTTGCATTTCTTAAGTTCGATTGCCAGCGCTGTCATAGTTTTGCCCTCTGCTTCCGGTGCTCATTGTCGGTTTCAATCATGGACAAGAACATTTCTTCCAAATTGTCTGTAGCGTAACCGGATTTCAGGGCATACTTTCGCAGTTCGGCAAGACTTCCTTCAAACAGCAAGCGACCGTGGTTAAGTATTCCGATGTCATCCGCCATCAACTCAATCTCAGACAGCATATGAGATGAAATCAGGACTGTGCAGGCATATAGACCTGGCAGCGACTTAATCAGATTTCGGATCTCGTGTATTCCCGACGGATCGAGACCATTTGTCGGCTCATCCAAAATCAAAATCGGGGGTCTGCCGAGCAACGCTCCAGCCAGCCCTAACCGCTGTTTCATGCCCAGGGAATACTTTTTTGCCAAACGGTCGCCGAACTCGGACAGCCCGACCAAATCTAACGCATCATCAACTGCACTTTTCGGTAATCCCAAAATGCGGCGAATAATTTCAAGGTTCTCCTTACCGGTCAGATTTGCATAAAAAGACGGAGACTCAATAAATGATCCGATTTCTTTCAGTATGGATATGCGGTCCCCAGGAAACTGTTTTCCATCTATCGTAAAGGTACCCCTACTGGGAGACGTGAGACCTAAAAGCATCTTCATGGTAGTAGATTTACCTGCCCCATTCGGACCCAGGAAACCGTAAATACTTCCTTTCCGAATATGCAGTGACACGGCGTCGACAGCAACAAATGATTTGTACTTTTTTGTTAACTGTTCCGTGGTAACAATATAGTCATGAGCAATTTTTTCGTCCATGGTTTTACCATAGTGCCCTGTCCTTACGGCAAAATTCTCCCTACCTTACATTTACCTTACTTTTTCAATCCAGACGCCCCACATCCCCACCATGAACTCGACAGCCGAGTATCGTTTACTTGGAGCTAATGCCACCAGATTCCGGTATCCCACACAAATGGCAGGGATACGATGACATGCAGAATAGGTACCCAGGAGGCGTGACCATGAATCAGGATGCTTATTTACTGAACAAGCGCATACTCCTCGTTGATGATGAGCAAGACCTGTTAGACATGGTTTTATCAATTCTCAAAGAATCCGGCTTTCGCCAAATTATGACGGCAAGAAGTGTGAAAGAAGCCCTCGAAGTGGCTCAAAAGGCGACACCCGAATTAGCAATCATCGATGTGATGCTTCCCGATGGCACCGGCTTTGAGTTAATGAACAAATTAAAGCAATACGTCGACTGCCCTATTTTGCTGCTCACCGCATGTGGTGAGGATGAAGATAGGTTTAAGGGATTTAGTTTAGGCGCAGATGACTATATCGTAAAGCCATTTCACCCCAAAGAGCTAACGTATCGTATCATGGCTATACTAAGGAGAAGCTACCGCGGAGAAAATCCCATAGTGGCACTGAGAAATAGTCAGATTGATTTTTCCTCGGCTGAAGTAATAAAGGCTAATGAACGTATCCCCCTAACCGCTAAAGAACATGACATCCTCTCCGCCCTATACCGAAACGCCGGTCGTATCGTAACGATTGAAGCATTATGTGAAGCCGCCTGGGGTACCAATCCCTTTGGGTACGAAAATTCTTTGATGGCGCACATACGGCGCATCAGGGAAAAAATAGAACGCTATCCTTCACAGCCTGTTTCTTTGGTCACGGTAAGGGGACTGGGCTACAAGCTGATTCTAGAGGAGAAGTAGCATGAAAAGCGTACCGAAGCTCATACACCGGTTCATAAGCATTTTTCTGCTCAGCTCTGTACTGATAATTTTACTGAACATTATTGCGTTTGTCGTACTCGTAGCAAACTACGCCCCCAGTGTAGATGCCTCTCCCTACACCATCGCCCGGGCGACTGGAAAAGCCTTACAGGTTTCTCCCCGCGGGGAATATGCCTTATCAGATAGCATGTCCACAAAATTAACCGAGGCGAGAGCGTGGGCGATTTTAATAGATAACGAGACATTAAAAGTCATCTGGAGAACCCCAAACACTCCTCAGACCATTCCAAATTCTTACACATTGCCAGATATAGCTGATTTGAGCACCGGGTATCTTGACGGCTACCCTACCTATACCGGCAGAAATAATCATGGCGTGGTTGTAGTCGGATTTCCACACCATAGTTTTTGGAAACATGCCCAACCGAGCTGGAACTACAGTTTAATTTCTAACTTTCCGCAAATCCTCCTGAGCATATTATCTATCAACGTCCTGTTGATCCTCGGAATTTATCTAACTGCTAACACCAAGTTCCTCAAGTCCGTCAACCCAATCACCAAGGGCATACAACAGCTTTCTAGGGGAGAGAGTGTCTCTGTTCCTGAGACTGGGGTCCTTTCGGAACTAGCCGCAAACATCAACTCTGCTTCTGACATATTGCAGCAGCAAAAAGAACAGTTGAGAAGGAAAGAAACCGCTAGGGCGAACTGGATTGCCGGGGTTTCTCACGATATCCGGACCCCACTCTCGATGGTTATGGGCTTTGCTGGTCAGTTAGAAAATTCACCCCAGCTTTCGGTTCCAGACCGTAAAAAAGTGACGATGATTATCAAACAAAGTGAACGAATGAAGAACTTGATCCGAGACCTCAATCTCGCGTCCAAGCTCGATTACAATATGCAACCACTGATGATTCAACCGCACAATGTTGTTGCCATCGTTCGACAGACAGTCGTAGATTTCATAAATATGGATCTGCCAGATGGATTTTCGATAAAATGGCTCACTGACGAAAATCTAGCCTCTTGCAATGTCAATGTAGACCAGGATTTACTGCAACGAGCCCTCTCAAATCTGCTCTATAACAGCATCTCCCATAACGAAAATGGCTGCACGATATACGTATCCGTCTCTGTACAACACAATAATTGCATTATCTGCGTCGAGGATGATGGAATAGGTGTTTCCGCTCCAGAATTAGAAAAGCTCAACCATACTCTGCATTATATGATTTGTGACACCAGCACCACTGAACAGCGACATGGCTTAGGACTGCTCATCGTGCGACAGATTATCGACGCCCATAAAGGAACGGTCACGATAAGCCCCAGCAAACATGGCGGCTTAAAGGTGACTCTATCAATACCGCAACAGACTATTTAGTGCCCCTCCCCTACTTTCACTATTCGCTACTCGGCACCCGCTTTTGCTTCATTGTGTGTTCCTACCCTCACCATCCCACCGTGCAATCAGCAGACATCTCATCCGCACTTTCCCGGCGTACTGCAGGTTTTGGTGGCGTAGAGAGCGAAAAGGTGCGAGACGATGCCTGCTTCATCACTATCAGCCGACAAGCCGTAAGCCGCCTCGACCGCGCGGTCATTTTCGCGGTGTGCCGCCCGCAGCTCGACTGGCATTAAGTCGGGGTCATAGAGCGTGGCGAGGGAAGCGTCCGGATAGTGCGCCCGCGCCTCCAAAATCCCCTGCGCGCTTTGCTCTATGCGCTCGCGCTCGGCGGGGGCAGCGTCAGGCCATACGAAGTTGTTATAAACAATGTCACTGGAATAGCGGTAATCGCTTTTTAACCGACCGGCAACCGCCCGCATCCAGGCATTATGCGTTTGAGACATTAGAACACCAAACAGATAAATATCTGCATTCGGCACTATAGAAACACTGTCTCCGGGGATAGTTTGAGAATCTAAAAAGCCCAGAGGTACATATTTGCGGCGCTCGCTTGAATGGCGCGGTATAACGATATAAATTCCCTCTTTAAACTTACTTGTAGGTCGCAGTAAGTGAGGTCTGTCAGCCAGCTTATAAGCGTCACCCGTTTGCACCTGCTCTAGACGCCACTGTCGGCAAGCCTGGACACGAGCACGTACCTTTGGTAGAGCTGCGAGCTGATCTGGAGTAATCTCTGGCAGCCAAAGACAATAACGCTGTTTACCTGAAATAAATTCTTTTGCAGTGACAAAAGGACATATCCATTTTTCAGCATCCGGCTCAGACGCCAAAAATTCATCACGATCTTCTGGACTTAAGAGTAAAAAGCCACCATCAGCGGGTTTAAATCCATACGTCATTGAGGGCATTGCAGAAAGCGGTTTAGTGCGCTTATCAATGAACACATCCGGCGCATCCGCGAGGTATCCGTTCAAATGGTTCACCTCATGGCGGACCCCAACGCCACCCCGCCTAGCGCGTCCCAGTGTCGCGTCGCGCGCCGTGTCTTCGTCAGTTTTAACCGCATAATCCCACACGTATTTCGTTTTCCGTTCCGTATAGGAAAACCCGATAATCACGCAGTACACGTGCGCCTGGTCGGAGGCTTCATTTGCCCAAATAAACGTGCGATGTGCAAAGTTCAACACGATGCCCGACTCAAACAGTCCCCGCCACAGCGGCGCGACCTGCTGACCTTGCACGATTGAGTTAGTGGACACAAAAGCCGCCTGAATCTCTCGGTTACCCCGCATATAGTCGGCAGCTTTTCGATACCAGCACGCCACATAATCGAGTACCCCGCCGACCTTACCGAAAATCGCCAGCCGGTCGGCCTTTTGCGCCCCATCCAGACGGGAATAGCCGATAAACGGCGGGTTCCCCAGGACGTAACTGCACTGGTCCGCCGGCAGCACCGTGTTCCAATCCAAAGTCAGCGCATTAGCTTGCACGATGTGGGCGCTCTCCCGGAGGGGGAAATCATCATCCCCCAGAGCCAGCAACATCTCCGTCTCACCGTTGGCTTTTAGCCGCGAAATCCACAATGCCGCCTCGGAAACTTTCACCGCGAAATCGTTGATTTCGATGCCATAAAACTGGTCCAAGGACACCCTGGTGACGCTCGCGCCCACCTCTGCGAGGCTAAACGCCGTTTGACCAGCATTGAGCCGGCTCAACACTTCATCCTCGAGGTGCCGCAGCTGCAGGTACGTCTCGGTCAAAAAGTTTCCTGATCCGCTGGCGGGGTCCAGAAACCGCATCTTGCACAGCCGCTCGTGGAAAGCCCGGTAACGATTAGTGCGTTGACGCGGAGTCAACCCCTCCGCGTCACCGATGGCTTGCAGCTCGGCTTTCAGGTCATCCAAAAACAGCGGGTCGATGACCTTGTGGATGTTTTCCGGGGAGGTGTAGTGCATTCCGCCAGCTCGGCGCGTTTCCGGGTTCAGGGTGGATTCAAAGATCCCCCCGAAAATCGTGGGCGAAATCTGGGACCAGTCCACCGCCCTCGAGACCTCGTCCAACAACAGTCCCAACAGTTCGGGGCTAAAATTCGGAATCTCAAAATCACCGGCGAACAAACCCCCGTTTACATAAGGGAACTCCCGCAGCGTCGTGTCATAAGGGTCGCGCCGCTCCACCGGTGTGTCCAACGCCCGGAACAGCAGTTTCAGGCGCGGACGCACATCAGCAGGGGCAACGCCCTTCAGATAACGATAGAACGCATCCTTCTGGAAGAGTCCCGCATCCTCGCAGTACAGACAGAACACCAGTCGCACGCACAGCACGTTTAGGGCGTGGCGGGTTTCAGGCGCGTCCGGCTCCAAATATTGGGCAAGCAGCCCGTCGTGCAGGCGCCCCACCAGCTCACCGGCTTGAATGGAGACTTGTTTTTCTTTCTCTAAGCGCGAGTTGATTGGGTCAATGATGAACCCGAGATACTCGGGGTGCTCGCCCAGCTCGGCAAGCGTAAACGCGAAAGTCGGTGCGCCTTCCAAATCGCGGCGACCACCGCGATCCCGGTCATAAACCCGAAACTCGCCAAAGTTACACGTCACCAAGAAACGCGGCTGCTCGGTGCGAGGCAAATCCTCGGCATAATCCCACACCTGCGCCAACGGGGTCTTTAGCACCCCCTGCCGCATCTCGGGAGCGTCCAAGTCCACCCCCAGAGATTTCTGTTCCACCATCACGGAGGCGTCGCGAATCCACACGTCGATGAAGCCGCCACCAGCGACGCGATGCTCGAACCGCACCGATTCCATGCGCTCGTATCCCAGAACGTCATGCAGCAGCAGCGTCCAGAACTTCTGGCACTCGCCCTTCTCGTAGCCTTTACCCGCCCATTGGGCGGCGAACTCCCGAGCAGCTGCCAAATCCGAAACCATCACCAAACCAACCTATCCAACGCTCCTTGTGCCAACACCTCAGTATCCCACCACGTCGAGAGCAAAAGTTGAGAAATCGAAAACAGACCAGAACGAACCGCAGGCTCGCTAAACGCCCGCCACCGACCACACTTGTGAGAGCCGGGGCGACCGGACTCATCCGTTTACTCAGTATCAGGAGTCAGCTTTCGCGCTCTCACTAGGTTCATCCCCTGATTTCCTTTCTAGGCGCGCTTGTGCAACCGGATCAGCACTGAGCGGGGTATGCGGCTTGCCCAGGTAGCGCTTATCCCGGCGCCACCACGGCATGATGCCCACCCAGCCATCTTCGGGAGGAACCAAGGTATCCGGCTCAAATCCCAGTTCCATGGGGGTTTGCGGGATTTGATCGACAATGAAGTACTTGTCTTTATTATCGAAGTGAGCCAGCACGACCTTGCGGAACGCTCCGAGTTCACAGAACAGCACTCCAGTGATGGGATTACGTTTCTGCCCGATAATCTTGTACAGCCAGTAACCGAACAAAGCCACATTGGAAATCAGCGCCAGCCAGGCACAGACAATGTTTGCCACCGGGTTCATCGTCGCGTAGTTGAACATCCCGGAGGGTTGCACCAGCAGTTCGGGCAAGATGTTGTTCGCCGCAATCCAGAACATGAGGGTGAAACACCTAAACCATATCCACTGACCTTTCGCCCACGTGAAAGCGGGAATGGTACACGCCAGCAACAGGGCAAACGTACAGTACCAGGTGTAATCAGCCAGCGAATTGTACAGGAAAGCGTGATTCCACAGGTCGTAGGCAATAATCCAGGGCCACACCATATCCACCCAGATGAGTCCTTTGACTTTCTGGTTCGGCTGGGAAGTAATGGCAATCTTTCCCAGACCGGTGATGGTGATGATGTTCAGCACTCCTGCCAGCGCTGAAAGCAAGTTCCAGTATCCCCCGATGGTACGGAACCCGGTTGCAGGATCGATACCGACATGGGCTTGCGCAAAGTTGGCAGCCACCGCCTGATACCATGCCTCGGTTCCCACCGCGGCAGCGACGCCGCGTGTCTCGGGCAGTCCCGGAATCATGGGAATGCTGTGCGCTTGGTCGATGGCTTGCAGACACTGCCAGTCGGCAGCGCAGGAATAGTATTCACTGGCCTGCAAGAAAATGGTGACATCACGGATATTGGCCTCCATGATGTTCACCGCCAGTCCAATCCAGAGCGCCAGACCAAACCAGAAAGCATAGCGGTGCGCCTTAAGCGGATGGCGTTTCCCATAGAACAGCAAGAATCCGGTCATAGTGGCGGTGAGAATCATGATGGTGAACTTTCCGAAGGGGAACCATCCCACCATGGGAATACCGTGGGTAATCACGTAAGGCATTACCGCGATGCCCCCTACGGTCCACAAAACAAAAATTGTCCAGTTCCAGCGACGGTTTATCTCAGCTATTGCAATTTGAGCCAATAAAACCACAATCCAGAACAAATAGACTCGCGGAGTTCCGATTTCCCACAATCCTAAGAAAGTATTCACCACTGCTCCTTTGTAACGGCTTATTGCCTTATAGTGTAGAACTCCCAATCATTGTTTTCATTAGGACGTTAGTCCCAAAATGAGTTTTATAAATCTCTCGATTCAAACGCACCCATTTTTCGCAATAGTGTGTTAGTTTCCTGTCAATAGGTTTTATATTCGGATGATTCTGAAGTGAATCCTTTTTTGCATCTATCGGCTTCGTCCTCACGGCATTACTCCGCGAGGAGTTAGGAACTCGTTAAATACAATGGCTACGTCACCTAAAGGAAAATGCTTCTGGAAACTTGCCGGCCTCGCGGCAGTTCCCATATTCGGAGGAGTGTTCGCGTTTTCGCAGCTCAGCGGGAAAGCAACTCGGGCAGAACAGGACTGGGTCTACCCCGCCGATGACATTATTGACCTGAACTACCAGAATGGTAAATCCTCGACTTATGCCATTGATATTGATGCCCCTGCTTATGCGGTTTATCGCATTTTGAAACAAATCGGGGTGCAAAAATCAGGCTCATTCAGCAGCGAATTTCTCGAAAGGACTTTCGCGCGTCTTCCCTTTTATAATCACTATGAAATTCAGGAAGAATTTCAAACTCCGGACGCTATTCAACCCGGCGATATTGCCGGTTTTGATTACCAAGGTATGTCTATGGAATGGGCGGATGTCGTGCCCGGCAAATACCTGGTGCAATGGGTCGATACCAAGAACCCTCCCGCTGCCCCCGGCAGCTATGCTTTCCGTTTCCCGTTCATGAAGCATTACGCCGCGGCGTGGTGTTTCTACGTTATTCCTCTCAAGGGCGAACGGTGCCGGCTGCTCAACCACTGGCGAGTCGGTTTCGAGCCAGATAACCTCTACACTCGCGCCATCAACTGGATTAATATCGAACTGGTCGGCGGCGTGATGGCACACATGCAAAATATCTACGTCAAGCGAGTCGCCGAGTTCCGCAAGAAACAGCAGTGGCACGGCAAATTCATGCGCGGAGCCTTGGGTGGACGCTTCTTCCGCTCCGGGACCCCGGCAGGTCGCTGGGACGGAACCCCACTGTTTGAGGACACCTATACGCAATGGTTCCGCTACGGGCGCCGCAGCCCCGCGGTGGCTGAAATCCGACCTCCCGTCACCGACAACCCCAACTGGCCACCCACCGAACCGGGCAACCCGTGGGAAGACACTGTTGACCCGGACTACTACGTAGACTGGAGCGAGCCGGAGTTCAGCTGGGATGAACAAATCCGCCAAAAGCGCGAACGTACCTATCTGCCGGGATGGGGTAAGCATCAGTCGAAGGCGGGTGACTAATCATGGTCATGCCTGCAGAGGCTCCCAACCTGTTCTTTTTTGAGGTGGGGCAATGGTGGGATTTCGCGATGCTTTTCCTGGTCATCGCGGTATTAGCCGCCCTCGCCTGGCTCGCTATTCGCTTTAAGTGGGCTGCCATCGCGCTGTTCATCGTAGTGCCGGTGCTGCTCACGATTTTCTGGTGGCCACACTCGATTCCGGGCACCCAAAGTGAGGGCTGGTTCGCCATCGCTAAACAGTACTCGGCGCTAGCCGGCTCGCTGTGTTTAGTCGCTTTGCAGTACTTCCCTAAGCTGCGTCGCAACCGGTTCTACCTGCTGATTCCTCCAATTATTCTCTCAATCAACATCCTCGAAGCCGTAATTCGAGACTTCCAATGCTATTCCCTGCACGGAAATGTGAATAACGGTATGTGGGTCTGGGGCGGTCCGTGGAACATCATGAACGGTATCGCGGGGATTCTGAACCTGTTGATGATTGCCGGCTGGACCGGAATCTATGTGTCAAAAACGAACCGTCACATTATCTGGACTGACCTCACGATTGGCTGGATTATTGCCTACGACCTGTGGAATGTGGCGTACTGCTACAACTGTCTCTCAGATCGGGCCTGGTATTCGGGCGTAGCGCTGCTGTTGTCCTGTACGATTCCAGCATTTATGACGATGGGCAGAGGCGCCTGGATTCAGTATCGCGCCTACACCCTGACGTTCTGGTCAGCGTTTGTGCTCTCGTTCCCGCACTTCACCCAAGACTCCATGTTCACTCACGTGGCGAGTCAAAACCACGCCGCACTGTTCCTGCTGTCTTTCCTGGCGCTGGCAGCCAACGCGGGACTGGCGGTCTATCACGTGTGGAAGATTGTCAAAACCAAGCGCAATCCGTTTAAGACCGAGCTGTACACGGATTTGCCACAAAACGTTAAGATTATCCGCCGCACCGCAACTGACGAGGTCAAATCTCGTATCGCGGCTCGGTTAGGAAAGACTCCTCAAGAACTGGGGTACCTGGACTAACAAGGCTGTCAATAACCGGCTCGGGAGACTCTCTCGAGCCGGTTATTTGTATCTACGCCTCCGGGCAGCCAGAAGTTCAGTCAACTGCCTTAAAAGCGTCGGTGCTGGGAATTTCGTCTATCCCAGCCTGTGCCATCTCTTCACGGGCTGCTTCCCCTAGCTCTGCTGAAACTGGAACGGTGAGGTCCTCAAAGACGCGGGTCGGCCAACCCAAATCCAGGGCATCCAAAGCGGTGTCTTTCACACAGTGCGATTCCGCGATACCGACCACATCTACATCGGTAATGTCGGCGCGACGCAAAATCTCTTCCAAAGTATCCCCCGACTTGTTCACCCCTTCAAAGCCGGAATAAGCCGCCGCATACTGACCCTTCTTAACGGAATCATCAAAAGGGAGGGAGGCAATAGCGTCGTGCAGTTCCGCTTCTGCGGTGCCCGCTATCCCGTGAGGAGGCCAGGTGTCTATAAAGTCTGGATGGTCGGAGAAATGCGCTCCCGGGTTAATATGCCAATCCTGAGTGGTGACAATAATCTCGTATTCGTCCTCATGCTCAGTGACAAAGTCCGCAATCCGCTCGGCAACCTCGTTGCCCCCAACCACCCCTAGGGCTCCGCCTTCACAAAAGGTCGGTTGGACATCGACAATCAACAATGCACGTTTCATTTCGGCCATAATTCCTCCGTATGATTCTGGGGATACCTCTATTATGACCCAAAAAAGCCGATTGTAAGCCGCCACGTAAAAACCAAAAATCCCCGCCTGACGCGAGGATCTGGTGGCTCCGACCGGCGTCGATCCGGTGACCTAACGATTTTCAGTCGTTCGCTCTGCCAACTGAGCTACAGAGCCAACGTTCGTCTTAGCTTGTGACCATCGACGAACTGCGACCCTGACGGGACTCGAACCCGCGACCTCCGCCGTGACAGGGCGGCGCGCTAACCAACTGCGCTACAGGGCCATTCAAGGCGCAAGCCCGAAGGCTTGCCAGTACTCCCAACGGGATTTGAACCCGTGTTGCCGCCGTGAAAGGGCGGAGTCCTAGGCCGCTAGACGATAGGAGCGTCGCCTAAGCCCAGGGGGCTAAGGACTTGAAATAGTCTAAGTGAAAAATGCTCAGAGTGCAAAACCTCGCTTCCCCTCGGCCAGTTTAGGCACGATAACCTATGCTAGATACATGAGTTTTGTGTTCAGTCCGACCCCGGAACCAAATCCAACCCCAGACAAAGCAGTGAAGGAAGTCTTGGAAACTTCCTTGGACATTATGGCGGTTTTAGCTGCCAGTTTGGTCTGTATCGTGGCGTTGTTGGCAGCCGCCCAAGTTATCGGATTTTTGTTGCGACGCTGGGGACGCAAACACCGACTGATTAAATACATGGAGCGCCGCTCTCGCGTAGGTGGGTCTTTGACCTGTATCGCCTTAGGGGCGACGATTGGGTGGTACTGGACTGTACGCGACCACAACGTTCCCGGTTACGGCACAATTTCGCACGGCTTGCTGATTTTGATGATTATTGCCGTGACGGTGTGGCTGATTGAACTCTGTGCCGTCCTGGAGGACATGACCCGGACACAGCTAGAGGGCGGGTCGAAACCAAATCGTTTGGTGACGCAAGCCCAAGTCATGCACCGGGTTTCACAAGTTTTCTTTGGGGTGTTCGGGGCTATCTCAATTGCATTGACATTCCCAGAAGCGCGTGCCGCCATGGGTTCAGTGCTGGCGTCCGCGGGCATTATTTCTTTAATCGCTGGTATTGCTGCCCAAGGGGTGTTGGCAAACATGTTCGCGGGGCTTCAGATTGCTTTCTCCGACCCGATTCGAGTGGGTGACGTCGTCGTTGTCCAAGGTCAGCAAGGCACGATTGAAGAAATTACGCTGACGTATATAGTGATTCATCTGTGGGATGAACGCCGCCTCATCCTACCGTCCAAGAAATTTACCGAGGAACCTTTTGAAAACTGGACTAAACGAGACACCCACCTGTTAGGGGTCGTGGAACTGCGCGTGGATTGGCGTCTGCCCTTGGCAGCTTTCCGCAACGAAGTCGACCGACTGCTCTCGGAAACAGACTTGTGGGATGGGCGCACTTCCAGCGTGCAGGTCACAGATAGTTCCGTTGAAACCATGCTGGTGCGGTTGGTCGCCAGCGCCGCAAACTCTGGAGATCTGTGGGATCTCAAGTGCTACCTGCGGGAACGCTTGATTGAGTGGATTGAAAAGGAAGCTCCCTATGCTCTGCCCCGCCGCCGCGTTGAAACTGACAAAGTTACAGAAGTGCACCTCCCGGTCGATGAAATCGAGATTGAGAAACAAGCTCGCGAACTAGCTATCGCGACCATCCGGAAAACGAACAGCAGCCGTCACGCCGCAGCCACCAAAAAGCAAGCGACTGAAGCTG
Source organism: Mobiluncus curtisii ATCC 43063 (assembly GCF_000196535.1). Lineage (NCBI taxonomy): Bacteria > Bacillati > Actinomycetota > Actinomycetes > Actinomycetales > Actinomycetaceae > Mobiluncus > Mobiluncus curtisii. The sequence goes on from NC_014246.1 coordinate 517,085, forward strand.
CCCCGACCAGCCCTTATGGGGAGCCACTTTTGGATCAGTATGCCCGGAAGATTCAAGAAAAACGCCGCTCCTGGAGATTTAAGGCCCGGCGGCTAGATGAAACTCATAATGAGAAATCGGAACAGCTGCCCCCTTCCCGAGACGCTCTGCAAGATACCAGAGTGCTGAGCACCACTGCCACGATAACTGGTGACCGGCTCTATTCCGGGACTCCAGATGCAGAGGAACGTCGCAAACTTGTCACGGGACCCAAACAATCTGAGGAAAAAACAACTGCTGACAGCGACACCACGACCGCGGACACCACCACCCCGTCTTCTGAGGAGACTCAGAAATGAGCCGAAATAAACGCTTTCGAAAGTCCGCCCCGCCTCGCCGCTACGCAACGCCCCAAACTTTGCCAAATCCGGATTTTTTGCGGGTTATTACCTGCAATCTGCAGTGGGGCACCCCCGCGGAGGGATGGACTGATGTCCAAAAGGCGAATTCGCGGGCGGAAGCGTTTATCCGGGGACTGGGCGAACGCTGCCGCAGCCTGTTCAAATCGGGTTCGGTCAACACCCGCACCCAGCTGACTGAAGAAAACCTAAAACAGACCGCCCAGGTACTCCAACAGTTAAAACCGGATATTTTGGCACTGCAGGAAGTCGACAAAGGACAGCGGCGTTCCGGCTACGTCCGGCAAGCGCGTGTGTTAGCAGAGGCGCTACGCCTGCCCTACTGGCGTATCGGAGCGTCCTACGCGGGTCAGTCCCAAGTCCTGCACCGCCGCCCTTTGGACAGCGAATTAAAGGCCGAGAGCGGGTACGGTATCGCCCTGCTCTCACGCTGGCCAGCGAAATCTTGGCACTTTAAACGTCTTGGCAGAGTCCGGGCGCGGATAGTTTGGGGCAGCGACCCGTGGAAAGGCTTTTCTCACGGCTTTCTCGAAGGGTTACGTGACCTTCCCGCGGCCGCAAAAGGGACGGGGGTACGGTTTGGTCAGATGCGGGTGCTGTTGGCAGCTCGATTGGCTACACCGCTGGGCACCGTCGCGCTCGGCACGACCCACCTGGAGATTCACCGTCCCACGGCAGCTTCTCAGCTGAGGCGCGCCTGGCGTTCCCTCTATCATTTGCGTTCTGAATCTTGCCTGCTGGTGGGAGATTTCAACCTGCGTGATTACCAAATCAACAAGGTGCTGCAACCTTTGCCCACGGAACAGCACCCCGAGCTACACGCGGCTATCCCGTCATATCCGGCAGACAAGCCGTGGATTGCCCTGGATCAGCTGCTAGGCAACGGTTGGGAGCTGGTGGGCGAACCGCAAGCTTTACGCCTGCCCATCTCGGACCACCGCGCGGTCATCTACGATATACGCCCTGTAAAGACCGCTCAATAGTTCCCTACCTCACCGTTTCAGCCCGCCAAACTGACTAACCCTAACAGGTAAAAAGTATCCCAGGCTGATGATGACACCAACCTGGGATACTCTTGAAACTAAATGAACTTAGCCGCGGAAACGCGGGAATGCGGACTTGCCAGCGTAAACGGCAGCATCACCGAGCATATCCTCGATACGCAGCAGCTCGTTGTACTTGGCAACGCGTTCGGTACGAGCCGGAGCGCCGGTCTTAATCTGACCAGCATTGGATGCCACTGCCAGATGCGCGATAGTGGTGTCCTCAGTTTCACCCGAACGGTGCGAAGTCATGGTGTGGAATCCCGCCCGATGAGCCATCTCAATAGCTTCGAGCGTTTCGGTCAGTGAACCAATCTGGTTGACCTTTACCAGCAGAGCGTTTGCCACGCCTTCCTTGATACCGCGCTCCAGACGCTCGGGGTTCGTAACGAACAGGTCGTCACCCACCAACTGCACCTTGTCACCAATGGCGGCGGTGAGTTTCTGCCAGTCCTCCCAGGCTTCTTCGTTCAGCGGATCCTCGATGGAGACAATCGGATACTTTTCGATCAGTTCCTCGTAGTATTTCTCCATGTAAGCCGCGTCGCGGGCTTCGCCCTCGAAATTGTACTTACCGTTGTCATAGAACTCGGAAGAAGCCACGTCCAAAGCCAGCGCCACATCCTTGCCGGGCTTGTAACCAGCCTTTTCGATAGCAACCAGAATCAAATCCAGAGCTTCCGCGTTAGACTCCAGGTTCGGGGCGAAACCGCCTTCGTCGCCCAAACCGGTAGCCAGACCCTTGTCCTTCAAAACGGACTTCAGGCAGTGGTACACCTCGGCGCCCATACGTAACGCTTCGGCGAACGTCTCGGCACCGATTGGCGCAATCATGAACTCTTGAATATCGACGTTGGAATCCGCGTGAGAACCACCATTCAAGATATTCATCATCGGCACCGGCAAGACGTGAGCGTTCGGACCACCGAGATACTCGAACAATTCCAGACCGGCATCTTCTGCCGAAGCCTTCGCTACTGCCAGGGACACCCCCAGAATCGCGTTTGCTCCCAGTTTGCCCTTATTGGGAGTGCCGTCCAGGTCCATCATCGCCGCGTCAATGCTGCGCTGTTCGACGGTATCAAATCCCACCAGTTCGGGGGCGATGATGTCGTTTACCGCCTTGACCGCCTTTAATACGCCTTTACCCTGGTAGCGTCCCTTATCACCATCGCGGAGTTCCACCGCTTCGAACTGACCGGTCGAGGCACCGGACGGAACCGCAGCGCGGACCATACCCCCTTCGTACTCAAGCTCTACTTCCACCGTGGGATTACCACGGGAATCAAGAATTTCGCGACCGTAAATACTTTCGATGATTGCCAACTGAGTCTCCTTATGTGACAGGTTGTTATTCTTCCGCCGCTCCGCCCTAAAGAGGGTACAGGCAGCCACTACTATTATTTCCTAAAAATGCGCATTTGTCCGAGGATTTCTCCCCGGACAAACAAATTTTCTTTGCGAATTATCGTTCCGGCTGCCGCCGCAAAACTTTGCTTACTGCTGCCCCTGCCCCATCATCTGCATCTGTGTGGCGCGCTGCTGGATAATTTGGATGGTTTGGTTCATCCGATTCGACAGTTTCGCGTTCTTGAGGTCGAAACCGGATTTGTAAGCCTTTTCAATTTGGGCTGCCAACTGCGGATTGACCGTTTGCACACCCAACTCGTGAGCGACTGCAGGGTCTGTCGCTGTGGCACACAGCAACAGTTGCATGACGTCGTGCGTCTCGGGAGACATCTTTGCGGGGTTCACCTTAAACAAATCGGTTTTAATCTCATCGAGCTGCGGACACTGCGAGAGCAAATCCTGACCGCCTTCGTGGAGAGTCCGCAAATAGCGCAGGGCATAAATGCGCGCGGTCTGCATTTCCGCGGTGTCGTTGAGATTAATTCCCGCCTCGGCCAGTTCTTTGGTGACCGTTCCGAGTTGGGATTCGGTGACGACCCAGCCGTCACCATAGGCAGCTACTCCTGGTTTTGCTTCACATCCGCTCAGAAGTCCCCCCGCGAGCGCCAGCGCGACAACACCCGTCATCAGCTTGGTCGCTGTTTTAGTGGTCTTGGTCACGAGGGACTTTTCCGCCATCGTCTTTCCCTTCAATAGTCCGACCCAACGTTCCCATCTTAGCTTTTCTTTGACCGGGGAGGGAATTTTAAGCTAGCGGTTTAATAATGCCCCGAATGATTTTTTGGACCCATTCCAGCAGCTCTAAATCCACGATGGGAGTCTCGCTCAACCCATTTTTCCGAGTCGGTGCAGGTATGAACAATTCACGCGTCGCCAATTTTACCCGCGCTCCCGGATACATGCGCTGCAGCCGAGCCATCTGCGAATCCGCCAGTTCGACGGGCGCAAAGCGAATAAATTTGCCCATGACTTTAATCTCTTGCACTTTTTGAGCCCGCGCCAAGTTACGCAGTTTTGCTACTGCCCCCAAGCGTTCCAACGGTTCCGGAGGTCGCCCGTAGCGGTCGGTCATTTCCTCCAACAGTTGATCGATTTCCTCATCGGTAGTCGCTGCGGACAGACGTGTATAGGCATCGAGACGCAGCGACTGCACATCCAGATAGTCCTCGGGAATAAAGGCATCTATGGGCAGCTCAATGGACACACTGGTGTCTTCGGGGGCTTCCTCGCCTTTATAGGTCGCAACTGCCTCACCCACCATGCGCACATAGAGGTCAAAGCCCACCCCGGCGATGTGTCCAGACTGCTCACCGCCCAATAAGTTGCCAGCACCTCGGATCTCCAGGTCTTTCGTAGCGATAGCCATCCCGGAGCCTAACCCGGTGTTGGTTCCAATCGTTTTCAGCCTCTCAAAAGCTGTTTCATTCATGGTGGTGCCCGGCGGATAGAGGAAGTAAGCGTAGCCACGTTCCCGCCCGCGGCCGACTCGTCCGCGGAGCTGATGCAGCTGCGAGAGGCCAAACCGATCGGCACGATCCACGATGATTGTGTTGGCGTTGGTCACATCCAAGCCGTTTTCGACAATCGTCGTGGACACCAACACATCGAATTCTTGGTTCCAGAAATCCACCATGACCGATTCCAGCTGTTTTTCTGACATTTGCCCGTGCCCCACTCGCACCCGCGCTTCGGGCACCAGCTCGGCCAGGTGAGCGGCAATCCTATTGATTGATTGCACCCGGTTATGCACGAAAAATACTTGACCATCACGCAAAAGCTCGCGCCGGATTGCTGCCGCAACCTGTTTATCTGAGTAGGCTCCCACGTAGGTCAAGACCGGGTGGCGGTCCTCCGGCGGGGTGGTGAGGGTGCTCATGCCGCGAATCCCGGTGATTGCCATCTCCAGGGTGCGCGGAATCGGGGTGGCGCTCATCGTCAAGACGTCAACGTCGGCACGCAAAGCCTTTAGGGCTTCCTTGTGCTCCACCCCGAAACGTTGCTCTTCGTCGATTACCACCAGACCCAAGTCTTTGAAACGAACGTTTCCGGACAGCAGGGCGTGGGTGCCGATGACCACTTCGATGGAGCCGTCTTTTAACCCGGCTTTAATCTGGGCAGCTTCTTTCGCCGTAGTAAAGCGAGACAGCGCCGCCACCGTCACCGGGAATCCCGCAAAACGGCTCGTAAATGTTTCGGTGTGCTGGCTGACCAGCAGGGTGGTCGGCGCTAAAATCGCCACTTGCTTGCCATCTTGGACCGCTTTAAACGCCGCACGGACCGCAATCTCAGTTTTTCCGTAACCTACATCACCACAGACCAGCCGATCCATCGGGACGGTTTGTTCCATATCGTGCTTGACTTCATCAATGACCGTGAGCTGGTCGGGAGTTTCGACGAACTCGAAACTATCTTCCAGTTCCCGCTGCCAGGGGGTATCCGGGCTGAAAGCATGTCCTTTGGAGGCTTGCCGGATGGCGTACAGTCGCACCAGCTCACGAGCGATTTCTTTGACCGCTTTGCGGGCTTTGGACTTGGTCTTTGCCCAATCTGCTCCGCCCATCTTTGACAGGGTTGGAGATTCTCCACCCACATATTTTGAGAGCAAATCCAGGGAGTCAGTAGGCACCCACAGCTGGTCAGCGGGTCCGTTGCGTTTGCTGGGGGCATATTCCAACACCACGTATTCTTTCGAGGTGGTTTCCCGGCCTCGCCCCATGGTGCGCTTCGCCAGTTTCACGAAGCGTCCGATGCCGTGGTGCAGGTGAACCACGTAGTCGCCCTGGGTCAACGTCAGGGGGTCAATAGCTTTGCGTCGTCTGGCGGGAAGGTTTGCCTTGTCGGCAGTGTGGCGGGATTTCTTTTTTCCCAAGACCTGTGCCTCGCTCACCACCAACAGCTGCGCGGTGGGGACTTGGTATCCTTCGTCCAGGGGCGCCACCGTAATCTGTACGGTTCCGTCGTTCTGCGATGTTGCGTCCTTCACCACTTTCGCCGGGACATCAGCCTCGCTGAGCACATCCCGCAGCCGGCTCGCCATTCCCTTGCCGGTCGTAGTAATCACTACATTCCAGTTTTTCGAAGCTAAATCGCCGATTGTACCAATCAGTCCAGTTTCTCCGGCGAGAGGCTCCATCACGATTTGCGCCCCCACGTTTTGAGCGTTCTCGCCCACCGCAAAAGGAGAGACGAACACCGTGTCCATGTGCGCCTCTTGTGCCGCAGCATGAAGCTGCTCCAAGGTCAAAAATGAAGCTTGTTCAATCTCCAGGGGCACTTCCCCGCCACCCGCGGCCGCCGACCAGGAAGCTGCCAGGAACTCTTGGGTAGTTTCTACCAGTTCTGTAGCACGAGCTTCCAACCGGGGACGATCGGTCGCCACCAGTCGGGCACCGGGTGGCAGCAGAGAAAACAGCGGCACCATTTCTGCACCCAGCAGGGGACTCAAGGATTCCAAGCCTTCGCCGTATTTGCCCTCGGCTGCCAGGTTGAGTATTTCGGCAGCCTGCGGCATCTGACCAGCAAGGCTGGCAGCCAGTTTTCGTGCCGTATCGTCGAGGAGCAGTTCGCGACAAGCGGGGGCGACCAGCGTTCGGATGTCGCCGCCGAAAGTCCGCTGATCCGATGCCGTAAACGCGCGGATGGTGTCTACCTCATCACCAAACAGTTCGATACGCACCGGGTGGGCAGAGGTGGGAGAAAAAACATCAAGCAGCCCTCCACGCACCGCAAACTGACCGCGCGCTCCGACCATATCAACGCGTTCGTAGCCCAAACGCAACAAATTTGCGGCCATGGTGTCGCGGTCATAGGTGTCTCCCACCTGCACGGTAAACAGGGGATAGTCAGCTATATGCGCATTTACCGGGGCTAGCGCGGCTCGCACGGGCATGACCAGGAACTGAACCGCGTCTTGCGGATGAGGATGCGTCACCCGGTGTAAAGCCCAAATCCGGCGCGCCATCGTGTCGGTGCGGGGAGAAAGTCTCTCGTGAGGCAAGGTTTCCCAGTCAGGAAACAACTCCACTCCAGCGGTATAGGCTCCCAATTCACGAGCCAATTGGGTGGCGGCACGGGTGCTCGGCGCGAGGACCACGGTCAGCCTTTCGTCGCTGCCGGGCAAGCCCGCGATGAGCGGGGCATAAAAGCCGGGTGGGGCTACGTATTCGCTCGCCGTATCCGCCCTGTCAGGCTCCAGACCTGCCAAAGCATCCCCAGTCACCTCCAGTAAACCGTGCAAACTCATGAATGTACCTGACCCCCCGAGCTCAGCCCCTACCTTTTGCAGGCGCCGCCCCCTACTTGGGGTTGCCCAAATGTAGTCTGGCTTGAGCTTTCGCCAGACCGTTCTCTGCAATATCCGTCACACATTGTACCGCTCGGTCCAGAACCTCATCGAGGATACTTTGCTGCGACTTTGGGATACGCCCTAAAACCCAATTGATGACATCAAAACCCCCGCCAGGCATCTTCACGGGGCGTCCGATGCCAATGCGTAAACGTGCAAAGTCTTTCGTACCCAAAGCTTTTTGGATGGATTTAAGCCCGTTGTGACCCCCGTCGCTGCCGCCAACTTTCAGCTTGGCGTAACCCATTTCAAGGTCTAACTCATCATGAACCACCAGCAAACGGTCTGACCCAAGCCGATAATAGTCCAGCAGTTCTTTCACCCCCGGACCCGATTCATTCATGTATGAGCCAGTATGCGCCACGATAATCTTGGGCGCGTCAACCCCGTAGCCCAAGCTCACCGTCGCCACGCGCGCCACCACTCCCGCACGCGCTAGAGACTGATTCCGATATGCCTGACCCGACTGCTTCACAAAGCAATCAGTCACCATATATCCACAGTTGTGCCGCGTTCCGGCATATTTGTCACCGGGATTGCCAAGCCCCACCACGAGCCAGGTTCCCTCCTTGTCCAGCAGACGAGAAGGATCTAAACGTGGTTCGTGAGTGGGGCTCATCAGCAATCCAAATCAGTGTCCGGAAACCGCTATTATTCAGCAGCTTCTGCGGAAGCATCCGCAACCGGAGCCTCCGCAGTTTCATCTTCTGCCGCCGGGGCTTCAGGAATATCAGCTTCCTGCGGAGCGGCGACGCTCAAAACAATCGCTTCCGGATCGGTCTTGGCTTCTACGCCCGCAGGCAGCTTAATGTCGGCTACGCTCAGCACCACGCCGTCTTCCAGACCATCCACGTTAACTTCAATCTTTTCCGGAATATCAATAACCGGGGCAAAAATTTCCATATTCAGCAGGTCCTGGTTGGCTACCAAACCAGACATGGGCTCACCAATGATTTCGATAGGTACTTCCACGTCCACCTTTTCGTCAGCCTTCACCAGCAGCAGGTCCATGTGCATAATCTGGCGCTTTACAGGGTGACGCTGAATGTCCTTAACCAGGACCATCGCCGGATCTTTGAGTCCCTTCAGGGAAATAACAGCGTTCGGGTTATCCTTCACCAACAGGAAAGTATCGTGGTAGGGCAGCAACAAGTGCACCGGATCCGTGCCGTGACCGTAAAGCACTGCCGGAATCTTGTCGGCAACTCGTGCGCGACGAGCAAAGCCCTTGCCAAAATCAGTGCGCGGTTCAACTTGCAAAGTGGGGTTATCAGCCATGGTTTTGTATCCTCCAAAATTGTACTCAGTTTGTGTTTTCCCCGGAGGACCACGGATTCCTGTTGCGGGCTCTCTTTTCCGAAGTTTCGTCCCTCCCCTTACAGGTCGACAGACGAATCCGTTTCCTGTCACCAGACAGAAAAACCCGCCTTGCTCGAAAGCAAAAGCGGGCGAAGGGCATCCAGCAAAAGTTACCGGGCCGCGTCGATAACGGTTCGCGCCACGGAATGACCGCCGCGCTCCCCCTCGCCGAGGCAACCTGATAATAATAGCGAAAACCCCGTAATTTTACTAATTTGCAGAAACTTTAACCTCCTGTGTCTCTCGCTGTCCGGGTGTAAATCTGATCAGAATCAATATTTGGGTATACCTAAAGATAAAATGTGAAACAATGATTCCATGAACGAAACCATCGATGTCCAGCTAGAGCATCGCACCATCCGCGAGTTTAAATCGGATCCTATTCCTGAGGATATTTTCCAAACCCTCATGGACGTTGCCATGCACACCCCCACGTCACGCGGGATACAAAGTGCGTCGATTATCCGCGTCAAGGATCAAGCAAAGCGTGAAAAACTGGCTGAAATCGGTGGTCAAGAATATGTCGCTCGCGCCCCGGAGTATTTGCTGTTCATCGTGGACTTAGCCAGGGCTGCAGCTATCCTGCAAGAGATGGGCTTGTACCCCCAATCAGCTGCCACAATAGATACGTTCCAAGAAGGATTCACCGATGCGGTCCTGATGGTTCAAAACGTGGTGGTAGCCGCCGAGTCTTTGGGGCTGGGAGCCAACATTTTAGGCAATATTTTGAACGAGCCTAAAGGGGTCATCGAGGCTATCGGTCTGCCCCTCTACACTTTCCCGGTACTGGGACTGACGTTGGGATACCCTGGCGAAAACCCACAGCGGAAACCGCGGATGCCCAAAGAATTCCGAGTCATGACCGACACCTACGTGCGTCCAGATTCCTACCTGGAAGCCCTCAAAGATTACGACGCACAGATGCGCGAATACTATGACCTGCGCAATAAGGGCAAGCGCGAGGACAAGTTTACGAATCAAATCTTCCAGAACTTAGGCAAGGTTCGCAATCGTCGTGCCTCCATCCTGGATGACATTGAATCTCAGGGATTCCTGATGCACCCCTAGAGTAAAGCTCTAGGGGACTCACACCGGATTTACTCAAACAGGGCAGTTACAGAGCCTTCTTCAAAGACCTGACGAATTGCCCTGGCTAACAATGGTGCAATCGGCAAGACCTTGAGTTGCGGGAAGCACTTGTCCGGAGGAATCGGTACCGTATCCGTAACGATAACTTCACGGGCGCCGCATTCGCTCAGACGCTTTGCTGCGGGGTCAGAAAACACCGCGTGCGTCGCCGCTACCAGCACGTCCTTTGCTCCGGCGTGCTTCAAGACCCCCACGGCTTCGGCAATTGTGCCACCGGTATCAATTAAGTCGTCTACCAGCACGCAGGTCCGCCCGGCAACGTCGCCCACCACACGATTAGCTACCGCCACATTGGGACGAGAGGTATCGCGAGTCTTGTGCACAAAAGCCAGAGGGTATCCACCCAAGCGATTAGCCCACTTTTCAGCCACGCGAATTCGACCGGCATCCGGAGACACCACGGTCACGTTATTCAAATCCACGCGGGTGCGGACGTAATCAATCAACACTGGCATCGCCTGGAGGTGATCCACCGGACCGGTAAAGAAGCCCTGTTCCTGCGAGGCGTGCATATCAATACTCATTAAGCGAGAGGCCCCAGCTGTCTTGTACAAATCCGAAATCAGACGCGCCGAAATCGGCTCTCGACCTTGGTGCTTCTTATCTTGACGTGCGTAGGGATACAGCGGGGCAACCACGGTAATGCGTTTAGCGCTGGCACGCTTCAGGGCGTCAATCATGATGAAATGTTCCATCAACCACTTGGAGACATTGCCAGAAATTGACTGGATGCAGAACACGTCGCAGCCGCGCACTGACTCGTTGTACCGCACATAGATTTCTCCCGAGGCAAAGTCGTAAATCGTAGTCGGCAGCACCTCCACGTCAAGTTCTTTAGCGACCTGTTCAGCCAGTTCGGGATGCGATCGTCCGGTCACAATCACCAAACGCTTACGTGGGGTATCAAACAACTCTGCCATTCGTGTTTCCTTCTTTTATTGGAGTTTTTTCTGTTGTTGCAAGGGTTTTTTCGCAGGTATTACCGTCCCTGCAGTGTACGGGGACTAATTATCACCCGCGGTTTTATCCGGGGAGTTTTCTTTGGCTTGTTCAGCCCGCATGGCTTCGATGGCGGCGATAGTTTCGGGTCGATGTTCGGCGACCCAACCAGGAATTTGGCGCATGTGGAAATCATTGACTGCCAAATTCCCCTCCGGGATGTCTTGACGGACGATAGTTCCCCCACCGGTATAAACGCCGTCACCGATATTGACCGGGGCAATGAACACGTTATTAGCGCCGGTCCGGCAGTGCGAACCAACATTCGAGTGATGTTTGTGCACCCCATCGTAGTTAGCAAAGATTGTAGCGGCGCCGATGTTAGTGCCTTCCCCGATGGTGGCATCCCCCACATAAGACAGGTGCGGGATCTTGGTACCCCGCCCGACCTGGATGTTTTTGGTTTCGCAAAAGCCTCCGACCTTCGTGCTCTCCGACAGAATGGTTCCCGGACGCAAGTAGGTAAAAGGTCCGATATATGAATGCGCTCCGATTTCAGAGGACAGACCGTGAACTCGAAAGACTTCCGCGTCGTCCCCCACTTTCATATCAATAAGGGTCGAGTCCGGTCCAATACGGCAATCCTCACCAATGGTGGTGTGACGGCGCAGCTGCGTATTGGGATAAATCGTGGTGTCCTGACCAATGGTCACGTCAGCATCAATCCATGTCGTAGTCGGGTCGATGATGGTGACACCCTGGAGCATCCAGTACCGAGTCCGGCGGCGATTGTATTCGGCTCGCAGCTCAGCCAGCTGCGCTCTATCGTTACAGCCTTCCGCTTGTGCCGTGTCCGCCAACAGCACCGAAGACACTTTCAGTCCTTCCTGCCGGGCAGCCTTAATCGTGTCGGTCAAATAGATTTCCCCTTGGTCGTTGTTTGTCGACAGGGTCGGGAGGCAGCGGTTTAAGAATTCCGCCCCAAAAGCGTAAATCCCCGCGTTCACCTCTTTGATTTGCTTCTGCGCATAGGTTGCATCGCGTTCCTCGACGATACCGGCGACGTGCCCTGCCACCCGCTGAATTCGCCCGTAGCCAAAGGGGTTGGCTATCTCGGTGGTCAGCAAGCACAACGCCGCGCCCTCCTCTTCACGAGTCTCTGCGAGAGACAGAATCGTGGAGGAATCAAGCAACGGCACATCAGCGGAAGTCACCACCAAAGTGCCTGTCGCGACTCCCAGTTCCTCGAGCTTCTGCAAAGCACACCACACGGCTCGACCGGTGCCGGGCACATCATCTTGGTGCGCAATCACGATGTCAGGATTGACCGCCAGAGCTTCGGCAGCGACGGCATCAGCCTGGTGACGAACCACTACCACGATGCGTTCCGGTTCAATTTCCATAGCGGTGTGGATAGCGTGAGAAAGCAGGGTGCGCCCTGCGAAAGAGTGCAAGACCTTGGCTTTCTTAGACTTCATACGAGTGCCTTGGCCTGCCGCCAAGATTACGATGGTGGTGACGTTGGTCATGTTCCTATCCTAGCGCCTTGCCCGACCCTAAAAAGCAAAAAGTTCCGCCCCCAGGATTCGAACCCAGACTAAAGGTACCAAAAACCTCTGTGCTGCCATTACACCAGGGCGGAATGCGCCGCTGACTACAATCAAGACAGCGCCTGTCCATTTTGCCATTTTTCAACTTTTTTAGAAAGTTGAGACTGCTAATTAGCTCTCCCATATCTTGCCGGTATCGCGGGTACTGACCGAATTGGCAGAATTATTTTGTTCTGAGCGCCCGGATTTTGAGAGGTTTCCCATGGGTGCCGGGGAACATAGACCCAGGATACAAAGATTTCTCCGCGACAAAGATTCTCGACCTCGAGTATTATTAAAGAAATTTTTTCCGGCAATAGGACGGTAGTATGGTTCCCCCTTCCGCTTTACCTGATGGTGACGAAGTCGACGGCATCCTTAAGGCTTGGCGTGCCCTGCTTCCCCATGCTGATTTAACTCCACTTTCAGTGTTTTCCCGCGTGTCACGTCTCGCTCGCCACCTCGACCAGGCGCGCCGCGAGGCGTTTTCTTCAGTAGACCTGGAGCCTTGGGCTTTCGATGTGCTTTCCGCTCTGCGCCGGGCAGGAGAGCCTTTTTCTCTGACACCGGGAGTGCTCATGCAGCAATCGCTGGTATCCTCCGGGACGATGACGAACCGCATCGACCGTTTGGAAGAACGCGGACTGGTACGTCGCTGCGCCCATCCGGAGGACCGTCGCGCCATCCTGGTGGAACTCACCGAAGAGGGCAAGAAACACGCCGATGCCGCGATTACCAAACTTATGGCTACGGAACGTGACTGGCTGGGGGATCTTTCCGAAGCGGACGTTAACGAATTAGCGCGCCTGTTGCGAGCCGTGCTCCTCCCCTTCGATGCCCAGTCGCGGTGAGAAAACCGGAGAGATGCGTTTTCCGCAACTTTCGCGTTCAGTCCCCAGACAGTCCACGGCTTGAGTATCTGAACAGCCATCTCGCACTTTATTCATCTACCCCAACTCTCAATGCGGGCTGCTGCCGAAGCTGGTCTGGTCAGGGCACTTTCCCAATCAGCTGCATACCGGTCCGGTGGCGCTGAACACACACGCTACCAAAGGATGCGCCTCCAGCCTCGCCGCCACTATTTTTTGGGAGGACGCATCTGGGCACAAAGCGGCAACGGTCGGACCGGAGCCGGAAACGAGAGCTTTCAAAGCCCCCGCCTGCTCTGCCGCGACGATAATTTGGGATAGCTCGGGGAAAATGCTTAGGGCTGCGGTCTGCAAATCGTTGTGAAGGTATCCAGCCAGTTCAGCGGGATTCCCATCCAGAGCTGCTAGGAAGTCGGGCGAAAGTGCGGAAGGTAGGGGCTGCGGATGCGAAACCATCCTGTCGAAAGCTTTAAAAACTTCCGGCGTGGACAGACCACGAGGAGAAACCGCCAGGACCCAGTAGCATTTTGTACCGACCGGTAAACTCTGCATTCTGTCTCCGAACCCAAGCCCCAAAGCGTTTCCCCCGGTTAGACCGTAAGGCACGTCCGCGCCCAGTTTCGCCCCCAGAGACTGCAGATCGCTGCTGGTGAATCCCAGTTCGTAAAGCTGGTTCACAGCATATAACACCCCGGCGGCATCGGCTGACCCTCCTGCCATACCACCTGCCACCGGAATATTTTTCTCAATCTTTATGCTGGTGAAGGGCACTGTGGCACCAGTTTCACGCAAGGTCCGAACCGCTTTGAGAGCGAGGTTTTCCGGTCCGTCCAGGTTCTTTGGTCCAGTCAATCCGGGAGCCAGCACAGTATGAACCATATCTGTTTCGCCTGCATCACGGGGTTCTACCGTCAGATATTCTCCCAGATCCAGGCACTGGAATACCGTCAGTAGCTCGTGTCGTGGCTGCCCAGCAGGACGCTGCCCCACCTGAAGCAACAGGTTCACTTTTCCGGGTGCAAACACTTTGAGGCGCCGTCCCGGTTCATTCTCGAGAATCCTCACGCCACTCATTTTGTATCATTCGTTCCATAAAGTTTTGCAGCTGCGATTTTCGTGAAGTCGATGACACTGAGACGTTCAGCCCGCAATCCCGGTGTGATTCCAGCCGCTTCCAGCAAATTGGCAGCCGCGTTGGGGGAACCGGCATACCCAGCCAAGGACTGCCGTAACGTCTTGCGGCGCTGCGAAAATGCCGCATTCACAGCCGCGAACACTTCCTGCCGCAACGTTTCGATTGCCTCATCCGTCAAGCCTTCTGCGCTCGGTTTCAGGTCGTCCTTGAGTCGTTGACGCACCTCTAAACGCCGAAACTCCACCACGGTTGAATCCACATTCGGGACAGGATAAAACACATTCCGCCCCACTTTAAAAGCACGCTTCGCTCTGCCCCACCACGCCAGTTTGACGCTGGGAGCCCCGTAATCGCCGTCAGCGACTCCAGCCACCCAGCGATCCGCCACTTCGGCTTGCACCATAACCAGAGCGCTCTCCAGACCTGGCAGTACTTCCAAGAAATGCAGCAACAAGGGGGTGGCGACATTGTAGGGCAGGTTCGCTACCAACCGGTGTGGCGCTGCCCATCCCGCGGGGAGTTCTAGGTCTGATTCACCAGCAATCTCCAGAGCATCTTGGGTCATGACGCACAAGTCCGCGCTGTTCGCACCATGTTGAGCGACCGTCACCGGGAGGGCAGCAGCCAACCGCTGGTCAATCTCAATAGCGATGACTTTGCAGCCTAGTTCCAACAACGCCAGAGTCAAAGACCCCAGTCCCGGACCAATTTCCACAACCGTGTCGCCGGGGGAAATCCCTGCTGCAGCCGCAATACGTCGCACAGTCCCCGGATCGGTGACGAAATTTTGACCTTTTTTCTTACTCGGAGATACCTCTAAGAGCGCACAGAGCTCTGAGACATCGCGAGCACCTAACAAAAACACGTCCGAATTTTAGCGCAGACCGAGCTTCCGGGAGCACGCCGGCCACTGTCCCCAACCTGAACGAGCTTGCAGAATTTGAGCCCGGTGGGTCTGTTCTTCTGCCGAAGCCTCCGACGGCAGACCGGAACCTCCTACCGCCCGCCAAGTCGGCAGTGTGAACTGGTACATTCCGTAGAACCCATTGCCTGTGTTCGTATCGGGGCGCCCCCCGGCCTCACAAAATGCCAGTTTGCTCCACACGTCACCGGTCGCGGCAATAGGTTGCGAGGCAGGACGTTTCTTTGTCCCGACCGTAACCTTTTCGTTGACCGGTTGAGTCACGACATTTTCGCTCAAGACTTCTTCGGACGAAACCACACCGTCAATGCTGCGCACTTTCTTGGTGATTTCTTTTTCCCCGGTCGTGCCCTTTTGCGTCACGACCTTTTCATCAGCAAACTTCGAATCATCCTTGATAGTTTCGGTTTCGAACTGAATCGGCTCGCTCACCGTGACGTTTTCTTCCGTGATGCGCTGCACCTGCACGATAGGCGCCACACCGGGGTTAAACAGCACTTGGACGGTGTCCAAGCCGGTCAGCTTCACTTTGTTGCGATCCAGGATGTCCTCGGGCGCGAAGTCAGATTTCGCAGCTTTCATCTGTGCGGTGACCCCATCGTGAACCAACTGATAATTCTCACCCGGAGCAAAGAGTGCCAGGGGTAGACCATGCAAATCTTTGCCGCTGGTGCCCACGAATTGCACCGCTTGACCGTCCCAGAGAGACTTAATCGCCGCACTAGCGGAGTCTTCCGTGGTGTCGACATCTTTCCTGGTGCCGTTGACCATGACAGTTAAGCCACGCGAACTTTCGATAGTAATTTTCATCCCGTTCTTGACGGGGGTCTCGGGGGCAGGAATTACGGAATCTTTAGCACTAAAGCTCACACCGTTTTCAGCCAACAAATCTGATACCGTCGTACCCCAGCCACCGAATTCCTGGACCTTGCCGTCTGCGACCACGGTTGCGGTCTTATGCGCCATAGCAAATGCGGTACCGATACCGGTTCCCAGCACTAGGGTAGCTGCCAACGCGCCCACCAGGGGTATAAAGATTTTTCGTGGACCTCGAGCCGGTTTAATCTCCAGATGACGTGGGGCTCGTTTGGGGGATACGCTCATATTTGCAGTGTTCTCTTCCATCAACAAAAATGTTATCGAATCGTTATATTTTTGTCTAGTTCGTTACCTATTGTACACCTTCAGTTAACAAAAGCCACTGCTTTAACAATTTTAACTTTTCTAACATCCTGGTACTGACTTGAATGAATCCTAGAACCCGTAAACCTCGGTGGCGTTGCGAAAAGTTTGTTCGCGCAGCTCTTCGCTCGTTACCTGGGTCAACTCCGCCAAAAAGTCCGCGGTATGCCCAATCAGATAGGAGGCGTTGGGTCGACCCCGATAAGGCTGGGGCGTCAGATACGGAGCATCAGTTTCAATGAGGCGCAGATGCGCTGGCATTGCCAGGGCACCAGCTTGAATATCCCGATTAGCGGGGTAGGTCACGTTTCCCGCAAAAGACGCATACCACCCATTTTCTGCCAGAATTTCTGCCAATTCCTCGTCCCCGGAAAAGCAGTGAAAAACTGTCTTTTGCGGAGCTCCGCAGCGCTGTAACATTTCTACACAATCCTGATGGGCGTTACGGTCGTGAATCTGCAGGGGTAAATCCAATGCCTTGGCCAACTCGATATGCGCCGCAAATGCTTGCTTTTGCGCGTCCTTACCGGCTTCGGCAGTGCGGAAATAATCCAATCCGGTTTCCCCAATAGCGACCACCGTCTCTGGAAATTCCCGGGCGGTTTGCTCTACTGTCGCCAAGGCGTCATCGAGAGGGGTTTCCTGCCAGACTTCCCGCGTCTGCACCATGTTATCCGGTGCGGTATCCAGAATCCCCAGATGGCGCGGAGCATCGTTGGGGTGAATCGCCACCGCAAAACGCACCATTTCAAAAGCGGAACCGGCTAACCGTTCCCGGTCGGTTGACAGCACCTGGACTTCTGGAAGGCTGCACAGAGAGACAACCACACGCTGAACCCCGGCTTGTCCCGCCCGTTCCATTTGTTCTTCAGCACTCAGTCGCACTCCCGTGGAATCGCTAACGTAGTCCCCCGGCAACAGAGGCAGATGCGTGTGATTGTCAAACAATCTGCCGGTACCAAAGACCTGCGCTCCGCCTTCAAAAGGCTCTCCGCTCACCGGCACGGGTGGCCACACTTTCGGCTTTGACTTGCGCTTACTCACCTTGAGTCCTCAGAACGTGGGTTACTTTTGCAGCAAATTAGCGTAACGTTCGTGTTCCTCCGCGACAACAGACTCATCTAGCTTCTGGAATACTGGAGCTGGTTTTGCCACGGCTTGCCCCACCCGTACCGGATGCCTTTCCCACGTTGGGGCGTTGCGGTAGTCTCCGGTAATAATCGGGTAAGTGCGGTCGCTCCCGTCCTCATTCTTCACGTCTAAATCGACGACTTCTTCAATACGGGGAAGAGGAGCCACGTCCCCAGCCCCACCCAGGACCTTGTCGATAGCGTTTGCTGAGGTCGGCAAGAATGGCGACATCATCAGGTTCAAATCTGTCACCACCTGAGCCAGGACATGCAAAATCGTTCCCAGCCGGTCGCGCTGTGACTCGTCTTTCAGCTTGAAGGGCTCCGTGGTGGTGACGTAGCGATTAGCCTCCCCCACCAGGCGCATAATCTCAGCTAGTGCAGCCTTTTGATGATGGCTTTCGATGAGGTCACCCACAGTTTCAAATCCAGCATTGACAGCATCCAAAAGCGCCTGATCCTCAGCCGTGAAATCTCCAGCTGGGGGAATTTCTCCAAATTTCTTGGCGATCATGGAAGCGGTGCGGTTGACCAAGTTGCCCCAGGCAGCCACCAACTCAGAGTTCGTACGGCGCACAAACTCGCTCCAGGTAAAATCAGAATCCTGATTCTCTGGTCCCGCCGCGGAGATAAAATACCGCAACGCATCGACTTGGTAGCGAGACAGCATGTCACGCACATAAATCACAATTCCACGCGAGGAGGCAAACTTCTTGCCTTCCATGGTCAAAAACTCTGAGGAAACGACCTCGGTAGGCAAGTTTAGGACACCCAAATCGCCAGGTTTCCCGCCGAAGTCTCCACGTCCGTTGTAGCCCAGCATTTCGGCAGGCCAAATCTGGGAGTGAAACACAATGTTGTCTTTGCCCATAAAGTAATAAGACAGGGATTCGGGGTTATTCCACCACTGACGCCAACCCTCTGGGGACTGGCCAAACCGGCGCGCCCACTCGATAGAAGCTGAGAGATAGCCAATTACCGCATCAAACCAGACATAGAGTCGCTTGGGCTGATCCTCCCATCCGGGAATAGGGATGCCCCAGTCAATGTCACGGGTCATGGCTCGCGGCTTAATGTCCTTTAGGAAGTTCTTGGAGAACTTGATGACATTAGGTCGCCAATTGCCGTTCTTTTCACGGTCGTCGAGCCACTCGTTCAAGGCGCGGGCGAGAGCCGGTAAATCTAAAAAGTAGTGGTCAGTTTCCACGAATTCTGGAGTCTCACCATTAATCTTGGAGCGCGGACGAATCAGGTCGGTGGGGTCGAGCTGGTTGCCACAGGCATCACATTGATCCCCTCGGGCTCCTTCTGCCCCACAGATGGGACAAGTCCCTTCTATGTAGCGGTCGGGAAGGGTTCGTCCGGTGGAAGGCGAAATCGCACCACGAGTGGTCTGCACCTTCATATAACCGTTATCCCGCACCACTTTGAACATGGCACGAACAGTGTCATAGTGATTGCCCGTAGTGGTACGAGTAAACAAATCATAAGACAAACCCAGCTGGCACAAATCCTCCACGATCGCCCGATTGTTTCGGTTCGCCAATTCTCGCGGAGTCAGTCCGGCAGCCTCGGCAGCAACCAGAATTGGCGTGCCGTGCTCATCCGTGCCGGACACCATCAGCACGTCATGCCCCCGCATCCGCATATAGCGGGAAAAAACATCCGAGGGAATTCCAAAACCAGCAACATGTCCAATGTGACGCGGGCCATTAGCGTAGGGCCAAGCGACGGCAGAAAGTATATGTGTCATGACACTATCCTAACGCCGCCGGTAAGTTCCCTAAATCCAATACGCCCACTTCGTGTTGGGATTATTCAGCCACATCCGCCATCCGTAGTGATCTTCGGGCATGGGCATCCCCGTCCAGATGGGGAAGAAGAACACCGCTGCTGAGAAAATGAACACCAAAATCATCAGGGCAGTGATGAATTCACCTCGTGAAACCTGGCTCAGAGCCGGCACCAGATTGTATCGTCCGGTCCAGTTTTTGTCTTTGGTGATTCTCCAAGCCCCCATCAGCAAGCCCAACAGGTATATCACTGCCATAATCATGAAGGGAGAGATAACCACCGTGTAAAAAGTAAATATGGTGCGATTTGAATACACCAACCAAGGCAACCAAGTGGCCATATATCCAGTAAAAATCAGTCCCGCGCGCCAGTCGAGGAATCCAAAAGCCGCGATGATAATCAGGAAGAACGCCACAAAACCGACCCACCACAGAATCGGGTTGCCCAAAGAATTGACCGCCGCAATGCATCTGCTCGATCCACAATCTCCCGGTACTTCTTGGTAATAAAACGAAGTCGGACGCAACTGCAAAAGCCAACCCCACGGATTAGCCATGTAGGGGTGGGTAGCATCCAGATTGGTATGGAAAACGAAAATTTGGCGATGATAATCGAGCCAATCCGCAACCAAACCGCGATTGGTGTGCCCCCACGCTTGCGAATGAGTGAACCAGCCAATCCAAGAAGCCACGTAAGTGAGGAAAGCAATCGGTACCAGGTTTACAAAGGCGGGAATTCCTCCAGTTAAGACAGACGATCCAATCCACCTTGGCTCGGTACTCCACCGGGCGGATAATTCCCGCAAAAATACAAAAATCCCAAAGACTGCTAGGACATAGAGACCCGACCATTTCACGCTCATCGCCAAACCAAACGCGATGCCTGCCGCAAACAGCCAAGGACGCCACCAACAGCTCGGTCCCCACGCGAGAGAAAAATTGGAAAAAACCGAGGTGCTGCCGGAACCGGTAGACGGGCGTGAGCTACCTCGTGAATTCGCCGCGGTCGCATTTTTTGCACGACGAAATCGTTGCCGCAGCTGTTCAGTACGCCGGGTCGCATCGACACTGGCAAGGGCGGCTATGAGCCGAGGACGATAACTGAGTTGATCGCGAACGACGCACAGCACCCCCAGAAGGATAAACATTTCCAGGATAATGTCCAGGATGGCGGTGCGTGACAGAGTGATTTGCACCCCGTCCAACCCCATCAGAACCGAGGCAAGAGTGGCCATCCTCGCGTTGCCAAACAGCTCCCACACGATGCGGCCCACCAGGTAGACCGCTACCGCTCCCGCTATACAGACCGCGATACGCCACCCGAACGGTTGATTGCCAAACAGCTTAATTCCCAACCCAATCAACCATTTTCCCACGGTGGGATGCACCACGAAAGCACCTTCTAGCGGAGTTTTGAAGCTTCCGGTGAGGAAAGTGGAATCATAGTCTTTGGGCCATTGCACTTCGTAGCCGCGTTTAATCAATCCATAAGCATCTTTGACATAGTACGTCTCGTCAAAAACCAAAGTTTTGATGGCATCTAGGCGCACCACCCGAGTCAAAAACACCAGAATGGATACCACCAGAGGTCCCAACCAACCCCAGAGATATTCTCGATCCCCACGCTCGGGTCGGGTTTGGAAAGCGTTTCCCACATAGGTCAGTCGGTTCCTCCTCGGACGTGGCGGCAAAACCCGGCTGGACGCGGAAGTGTTTCTGTAATCCGGGGTGGCAGGTCGAGGTGGGATATTCACAACCCCAGTTTAATGGAAGAATAGAACCGTGAGCATGGATTATCCCCCGGTGTTTGAGGAAGTGAACCTGGTTTTGGCAGGGACTCCGATTGGAAATGTCGGGGACAGCTCACCACGTTTACGCGAGGCACTTCGCGACGCTGAGGTCGTGGCTTGCGAAGATACCCGCCGAACCCGAGATTTGGCTCACCGCTTGCGGGTTGAAAT
Organism: Mobiluncus curtisii ATCC 43063; assembly: GCF_000196535.1. NCBI lineage: Bacteria > Bacillati > Actinomycetota > Actinomycetes > Actinomycetales > Actinomycetaceae > Mobiluncus > Mobiluncus curtisii. The sequence continues at coordinate 538,309 of NC_014246.1, forward strand.
GTCTGCCCGACTGCTGGCTTATCACGAACATAACGAAGCCACAATGACTTCGGAATTATTGAACTTAGCCCGCGACGGCAAGCAAGTCCTGCAAGTCTCAGATGCGGGAATGCCGGGAATTTCAGATCCCGGATTTCGGCTGGGTCACGCTGCCGGGAACGCCGGAATACCGTTTACGGTTCTCCCCGGACCATCTGCACCGCTACTCGCTTTAGTAGGGTCGGGTTTGCCTACAGATTCCTTTACTTTTGTGGGTTTTTTACCACGTAAGTTCGCCGCTTTATACCATACGTTACAATCTCTCTCCGCTCGTAACGAGTCCCTGATTTTCTTAGAGTCGCCACGCCGAACCGTTGAGACACTGGACGCTATGGTCCAGGTTTTCGGCGCCAATCGACCGGCTGTGGTAGCGCGAGAACTGACGAAAACACACGAAGAATTTATCCGAGGCACCCTAGAATCTGTGCATTCCGAGTTATGTTCCCGACTTGAGGTTTTAGGTGAAATCGTTATCGTCGTCCAAGGCGCAACCGCCGGGAACGAATCTGCGGATTCAACCCTGCATCTCGATAAGCTGGAACAGCTGGTACAGAATGGGGTGAAGGCAAAAACAGCCGCCAAGCTCATTGCGACCTGGTTCGGAGGCTCTGCGAATGAACTTTTTTCCTCGTACCTTGAGGGGAAAAATGGCTAAGCCCAGACTCCAGGTATGACGGTCGCACAACGGGGGCACTGCCCGGATTCTCCAACTGTGTTTTGAGACACATCGAACCAATCCCGCGCAATGAGCAGATCTCCGCACCCGGGACAAAACGTACTTCCCCCCTCACGGTCGCGCACGTTGCCGGTATAGACAAACCGAACCCCCTCCCCGCACGCGATTTCCCGTGCCCGCTGCAACGTTGTTGCTGGAGTCCGGGGCACATTCCGCATCTTCCAGTCGGGATGAAAAGCCGAGAAATGCAGGGGAACGTCCGGTCCAACATTTTCGACTATCCACTTCGAGAGGTTCCGAATTTCCCCGTCAGAATCGTTGTGACCGGGGATGAGCAACGTGGTCAGTTCCACCCAGCACTTGGTTTCGTTGCAAACATAAGCAATAGTTTCCAACACGTCTCGCAAATGCGCACCGGTGAGGCGCCAATAGAAATCTTCTGTAAACCCCTTTAAATCGAGGTTCGCTCCGTCCATTACGGCATACATCTCCCGTCGCGGTTCGGCGCAAATGTATCCAGCACTCACCGCTATCGTCCGCAACTTCTCAGCGTGGCAGGCTCTCGCAGTATCTATGGCATATTCCGCAAAAATCGTGGGATCGTTATAGGTGAAAGCAACTGATTTCGCCCTGTACCGCAGCGCTAAATCCGCGATTTCACCCGGACTAACGCTGGTGGTTAAACGGTCATTTTCTCGAGCCTTGGAAATATCCCAATTTTGGCAAAACCGACAGTTCAGATTGCATCCGGCGGTTCCAAAAGACAGTACTTGAGTGCCGGGCAGGAAATGATACAGCGGTTTTTTCTCGACGGGATCAAGCCCAAAACCGGAACAGCGCCCATAGGTATCGAGTACCATTTCTCGATTTCGAGCCAAACGGGTATAGCAAAAGCCGCGTTGCCCTTCTCGCAACGTGCAAGCGCGTGGACATAAGCCACAGCGAATCCTGCCGTCCTCGCGCCAGGTCCACCACTTTGCGACCCGCCCTCGACATTGTGCACCGATAGTTTTCGATACATCTCCCATAAATCAACCTTAGACTGAAACCATGAAAATTTTTGCGCACCGCGGACTAAACCGAAAAGCACCAGAAAACACCCTGTCAGCATTCCGCCTGGCTCACGAAGCCGGGGTGGAATGGATAGAAACTGACGTTGACATTCTGGGGGACGGCACCGCTGTCATCCTCCACGATTCCACCTTAGATCGCACTACCGACCGCTGCGGTTCAATATATGACCTGACAGTTGCAGATCTCGACCAGATTTCCGCGGGAGCAAAATTTGGTGACAGCACCAGTTACCGCCATGAGAGGATTCCCCTCCTCACTGACCTTTTGACCTTCCTGAAAGAAAGCCATATGAAATGCAATCTGGAAGTGAAATCTAACGAGGCTGGGGGCGCTATGTCTCGCCGCTTGGTTGACACAGTTTTACGTGAAATCCAGGATGTCAGCCCCACGGAGCTGCTCATTAGCTCGTTTAATCACGTATTTCTGTACCAGATTCATCAGCAACGTCCTGACTTGCAACTAGCGTGCCTGTTCACCAAAGAATGTCTGTGGGAAGACGCAGTTAGCCGCTGTGAACAGGTCGGCGCCACCGCGATTCATCCCGAGGACTCCGGTCTAACCATTGAAATTACGAAACGTCTCCAAGATGCGGGACTGCAGATAAACGTGTGGACCGTCAACGACCCCACCCGTGCGCGAGAACTCGCCAGTTGGGGAGTCGATGGAATTTTTACGGACATTGCTGACGAAATGCGCGCGTCTCTAGGAGACTGAACACACTGAGTTACTTTTTGCGAGGTCAAGCTCCCAGCAAATCTGCCAAAGCAGTCAAGCACGGGGAAGCTCCACCCTCGATACGCAAATCCGCTGCGCGATCGTACATGGTGCGACCCCGATTGATGATTGCCAGTGGGGCTCCTTTGGCTAGTCCTGCCTGCATCACGTACGAGGCTGTCCCCACCACCAGCGAAGAACCTACCACCAGCACTACGTCTGCCGCTGCCGCTGCCGCATAAGCCCTGGACATCACCTCCGCAGGAAGTAACTGTCCGAAAAACACGACAGCTGGTTTGAGTAGCCCTCCGCATCGCTCACAAGGCACAGTCTGGAACGTACAGGACTCGGCAGCTTTCCGGTCTGCCACTGCCAGAATAGCAACGTGGGCAGGGTCCAAATCAAGAGGATAGTCCGGATTGGCCTCGGTGAGTCGCTCGTGCAGCGGTTGTCTAGCGGTAACTTCCCCACAATCCACGCATTCCACTCGCACAAAAGAACCGTGCATCTCATAGACTTCTTGGCACCCAGCTTTCAAATCCAAGCCATCAACATTTTGAGTCGCGATGCCGGTCAGCAGCCCGGCACGTTCCAGTCTTGCTTGCGCAAGATGCGCTGGAGCGGGATCAAGGGACAACATGGTTTGCCAGGTTTGGTGATTACGTGCCCAGACCCAACGCTGCCACACCGGGTCACTGACGAATTGGTCATATTCAACCGAGGGTATCTCAGTGTTACCTTTACCGCGATAATCGGGAATTCCCGTGTCGGTGGACATGCCAGCCCCAGTGACCAGCACGGTCTTTTTCCCTCTCATCCATCCCGCCAGAGTCTCTAGCTGTTGCATCGTGGCGTCGTCGAGAGTTTCCATGGTTTAAGTCTACGACTGTTTTTCCTGCCCGCACTGGAAAGTAATCAGTGGCGTTCCATTTCTCGACAAGCACACGAAAATTAGTATTTGCAACGGTTAAATGCGGGAACCCTGCCGTACGGCAGGGTTCCCGCGAAAGGATTGTAATCAGAGATTAGCGAACGCTCGGAGCGGAGTAGGCAGTTGCATAAGCAGTATTCAGCTTAGCGATTGCCGCGTCGCATTCTGCAACGGTGGCTTTAGCCTTGAACCAAACACGCACAGCCTTAGTGATTTCTTTATTCAAAGTTTGGTAGGTGCGGAAGTTCTTGTGGGTCAAGATTTCTTTGTCGCGAGCCACGCGGGTGTTCCAGATAGCCTTGTTCAACAGGTCCTTCACGTAGATGGTTGCGGTATCGGTGGACTTCAAGTCACGGTAGGTAGAGACACGCTCGTAAGTAGCGCGCAGGTCGCTGATAGAGTCGTTCAGCTGGTACACGGTCGCACCGATATTTGCCACCCGCATAATAGCGCGAGTCACGGAGAAGCCGAGCTCTACGTGAGCTTTCTGAATCTTGTAACGCAGATTATTAGCGGACTTATCAACAGTCAGACCAATCTCAACAATGAGGTGGGTACGAGCCATAATCAAATCCGGGTTTGCCAGGGTCTGGTAGCCTCCTGCGACCACGGCGAGGGACTGGGTCAGCTCCGTAGCAGTTGCGAAGAGCTTATCGAATTCTTTAGACCAATCAGCCTTCGGTTCCTCAGACTGAATTTCCTTGAGGGTCTCTACGGCAGCGTTAATATCGTCAATAGCGCTCTGAGCCTCGGAAGGAGTAAGCTCAGTGGAACGTTCTGCGGTAACAGGAGCCGGGGTCTCCTCTGTGGCAGCGCTTTCGGCAGCCTCTTCCTCTGCTGGCTCAGTGGTCTCTGCATCCTCAGCTTGGTCAGCTGCTTCAACCTCGTCGCTCTGCGGGGCAGCTGCGGCAACAGCATCAGCAGCGGGTTCGGTCACATCAACGGTTGAAACTTCATTGGCAGGAACTTCGTCATCAGCCAACGCCGGCAAAATCGTCATACCTGGGATAGCAATCGCAGCGGCTACAGCCAGAGTAACAAACTTCTTGTTCATGAAAATGATTCCCTTCAAAATCAAGTTACATAGTGGTTTCTGCAACCTGCTTAGCGACCTTGCATGCATCAGTTGTTTCAACCTTTGACACATTAACTATAAACACTCTGGATGTAAACTGAAAATTACCTGAGTCTATGTTCGAAGAATGAGACTATCAAAAAGGCTCTACCTTGCTATTTGCACCCATGTTTGCTCGGTGTGACATTCTCGTCTTCAGCTTAATCTCTGAATTTTTCCTGTAAGAAATGAACCGCCGACTAAATCGACTCACATGTGCTGGTATTACGAGAGGTGTATTGTGAGGTTGGTCGGGTTTGTGGGTTGGTGTGGTGTTTAAATGGTTTCGCCCCCAAAATGTTTGGGGGCGAAACGGTTTTTTCAAGTTTTAGTGCGGCGGTTTCCTACTCTCCCACACACCGGCGTGTGCAGTACCATCGGCGCGGGCAGGCTTAGCTTCCGGGTTCGGGATGGGACCGGGCGTTTCCCTGCTGCTATGACCGCCGCCACAATCGTGGACTCTAGTCACTAACCATATTCAGTTAGCAAACCCATGAACACAAGCCGCGATACATAACTGTTAGTACCGGGCTGGTTGGTTCTTATTTGTATAGTGGTCGCGAATACCTGAACGCAAAAGTCTTTCTGCTCTACTCGTTTCATTGTTTGTTCCACGTTATCGGTGGGACTGTGTATGTTGTTGTTATCGGCCGATTAGTACCGGTAAGCTCCACACCTCACGGTGCTTCCACGCCCGGCCTATCAACCCCGTAGTCTACAGGGGGCCTCACGACAAAAGTCACGGAGTCCTAGTCTTGGAGCAGGCTTCCCGCTTAGATGCTTTCAGCGGTTATCCCTCCCGAACGTAGCAAACCAGCCATGCTCTTGGCAGAACAACTGGCACACCAGAGGTTCGTCCGTCCCGGTCCTCTCGTACTAGGGACAGGCCTCCTCAAAACTCCAACGCACGCAGCGGATAGGGACCGAACTGTCTCACGACGTTCTGAACCCAGCTCGCGTACCGCTTTAATGGGCGAACAGCCCAACCCTTGGGACCAACTCCAGCCCCAGGATGCGACGAGCCGACATCGAGGTGCCAAACCATGCCGTCGATATGGACTCTTGGGCAAGATCAGCCTGTTATCCCCGGGGTACCTTTTATCCGTTGAGCGACCACGCTTCCTCAAGCCATGGCCGGATCACTAGTTCCTACTTTCGTACCTGCTCGACCTGTCAGTCTCACAGTCAAGCTCTCTTGTGCACTTACACTCAACACCTGATTGCCAACCAGGCTGAGAGAACCTTTGAGCGCCTCCGTTACCGTTTAGGAGGCAACCGCCCCAGTTAAACTACCCACCAGGCACTGTCCCTAACCCCGATCAGGGGTCAAAGTTAGGAACCCACTTACAACAGAGTGGTATTTCAACAACGACTCCACCAACACTAGCGTGCCAGCTTCACAGTCTCCCACCTATCCTACACAATCGCAAGCGAGCACCAATACCAAGCTATAGTAAAGGTCCCGGGGTCTTTCCGTCCTGCTGCGCGAAACGAGCATCTTTACTCGTAATGCAATTTCACCGGGCTCACGGTCGAGACAGTAGGGAAGTCGTTACGCCATTCGTGCAGGTCGGAACTTACCCGACAAGGAATTTCGCTACCTTAGGATGGTTATAGTTACCACCGCCGTTTACTGGGGCTTAAATTCACCGCTTCGCCAAAGCTAACAGTTCCTCTTAACCTTCCAGCACCGGGCAGGCGTCAGTGCATATACAGCGCCTCACGGCTTAGCATGCACCTGTGTTTTTGATAAACAGTCGCGTCCCTCTTGCTATTGCAACCACCACCAGCTCCACACCGTAAAGACGCTTCACCAGGATGGTCCCCCTTCTCCCAAAGTTACGGGGGCATTTTGCCGAGTTCCTTAACCATGATTAACCCGTCCGCTTTAGTATTCTCTACCTGACTACCAGTGTCGGTTTAGGGTACGGGCGGCTAAAACCTAGCGTCGAGGCTTTTCTCGACAGTACAGGATCACTGAACTTCAACCAAACGGTCTCACCATCAAGTCTCACCCAAACAGCCCCCGGATTTACCTAGGAACCAGGCCACACTCTTAGACGCGCCAAGCCATAAGACACGCGCCAGCTACCTCTCTGCGTCACCCCTGTTAACACGCTTGACTACTAAAACACGGGACCCCAAGACCATCAAACCCCACACACCCGAAAGCATACAGGACCAACAGCATCGGTTAGCACATGTCCCCTCGTCATGGACGGTCCTTCGCCGGTACCGGAATATCAACCGGTTATCCATCGACTACGCCTGACGGCCTCGCCTTAGGACCCGACTCACCCAGGGCGGACAAACCTAGCCCTGGAACCCTTAGTCATCCAGCGGGAAAGATTCTCACTTTCCACTCGCTACTCATGCCTGCATTCTCACTCCCACCAAATCCACCCGAGATCACTCCCGGACTTCAACTCTGGCAGGACGCTCCCCTACCCAACAACACCACTAACACACATACCATGTGCCGTGCAAAATGCTGATGCCGCGACTTCGGCGGTACGCTTAAGCCCCGCTACATTATCGGCGCGGAACCACTTGACCAGTGAGCTATTACGCACTCTTTCAAGGATGGCTGCTTCTAAGCCAACCTCCTGGTTGTCTACGCGACTCCACATCCTTTCCCACTCAGCGCACGCTTAGGGGCCTTAGTCGACGATCTGGGCTGTTTCCCTTTTGACAATGGAGCTTATCCCCCACAGTCTCACTGCCACGCTTAACTTGAACGGCATTCGGAGTTTGGCAGACCTCAGTAACCAAAACGGCCCATTAGTCAACCAGTAGCTCTACCACCACCAAGAAACACGCAACGCTGCACCTAAATGCATTTCGGGGAGAACCAGCTATCACGGAGTTTGATTAGCCTTTCACCCCTACACTCAGCTCATCCCCCCGGTTTTCAACCCAGGTGGGTTCGGTCCTCCACACGCTTCTACACGTGCTTCAACCTGGCCAAGCGTAGATCACCCCGCTTCGGGTCTACATCATGCGACTCCACGCCCTATTCAGACTCGGAATTTCCCTACGGCTACCCCACACAGGTTAACCTCGCCACACAACATAACTCGCAGGCTCATTCTTCAATAGGCACGCCATCACCCCACAAGGCTCTGACGGATTGTAAGCGCCCGATTTCAGGTACTATTTCACTCCCCTCCCGGGGTACTTTTCACCATTCCCTCACGGTACTATCCACTATCGGTCACCAGGAAGTATTCAGGCTTACAAAGAGGTCTTTGCAGATTCAAGACAGATTACACGAGTCCGCCCCTACTCGGGGACACGCACCAACCCAGCACCATGCCAAACATCTACGGGGCTATCACCCTCTCCGGCCTGCCATCCCAGACAGTTCAACTAAACACAACACAAAGGCCCCGCTCCAATACGGAAAGCAGCATACGCCCCCACAACACCCAACAAGCAACGCCCGTACGCTATCACACTCATTAGGTTTAGCCATCCTCCGCTTTCGCTCGCCACTACTCACGGAATATCTTCTCCTGTAGGTACTAAGATGTTTCACTTCCCCACGTTCCCCCCGCACCCCTATCAATTCAGAATACGGTGACAAGCCACAAAACTTGCCGGGTCTCCCCATTCAGGCACCCTCGGATCAAAGCCCGCTCGACGACTCCCCGAGGCATATCGCAGTCCACCACGCCTTTCATCGGCCCCTGGTACCAAGGCATCCACCGAACGCCCAAAAAAACAACAAACCAAACACGGTCTCACCAGAAGAACAAACTAAAACAAGACAAAAAAACTTGCATCACAGATACTCGCACCACTATACAAATAACAACCAACCAACCAAACCACACCACATAACCAAAACAGCCATGCCAATGCAGCCAGCCAGGCCCATAAGCCCAAAACCCGACAGCGCCCCCACCAAAACAGCAGGAAATGTCCATGCCCACGCGCATCCCAAAACCAGAAAACAAAAACCATCACAGACAAAACATCCGCAACACTGGCAATGCTCCCTAGAAAGGAGGTGATCCAGCCGCACCTTCCGGTACGGCTACCTTGTTACGACTTCGTCCCAATCGCCAATCCCACCTTCGACCGCTCTCCCTCAAAAAGAGTTAAGCCACGGGCTTCGGGTGTTACCAACTTTCGTGACGTGACGGGCGGTGTGTACAAGGCCCGAGAACGTATTCACCGCAGCAATGCTGATCTGCGATTACTAGCGACTCCAACTTCATGGGGTCGAGTTGCAGACCCCAATCCGAACCGAGACCAGCTTTAAGAGATTAGCCCCACCTCACGGTATCGCAACCCTCTGTACTGGCCATTGTAGCATGCGTGAAGCCCAAGACATAAGGGGCATGATGATTTGACGTCATCCCCACCCTCCTCCGAGTTAACCCCGGCAGTCCCTCACGAGTCCCCGGCCGAACCGCTGGCAACATGAGGCAAGGGTTGCGCTCGTTGCGGGACTTAACCCAACATCTCACGACACGAGCTGACGACAACCATGCACCACCTGTACACCACCCCGAAGGCTGGCCCATCTCTGGAACCATCGCAGTGTATGTCAAGCCTTGGTAAGGTTCTTCGCGTTGCATCGAATTAATCCGCATGCTCCGCCGCTTGTGCGGGCCCCCGTCAATTCCTTTGAGTTTTAGCCTTGCGACCGTACTCCCCAGGCGGGGAACTTAATGCGTTAGCTACGGCGCAGAAACACAGGATAGCATCCCCACACCTAGTTCCCAACGTTTACAGCGTGGACTACCAGGGTATCTAATCCTGTTCGCTCCCCACGCTTTCGCTCCTCAGTGTCAGTAACGGCCCAGTGACCTGCCTTCGCCATCGGTGTTCCTCCTGATATCTGCGCATTCCACCGCTACACCAGGAATTCCAGTCACCCCTACCGCACTCAAGCCCGCCCGTACCCACCGCAGACCAACAGTTAAGCTGCTGGCTTTCACGACAGACGCGACGAACCACCTACGAGCTCTTTACGCCCAATAAATCCGGACAACGCTCGCGCCCTACGTATTACCGCGGCTGCTGGCACGTAGTTAGCCGGCGCTTCTTCCCCCACTACCATCAACACAGCCAAAACTGTGCCTTTTTCGCGAGAAAAAGGAGTTCACAACCCGAAGGCCTACACCCTCCACGCGGCGTCGCTGCATCAAACTTTCGTCCATTGTGCAATATTCCCCACTGCTGCCTCCCGTAGGAGTCTGGGCCGTATCTCAGTCCCAGTGCGACCGACCACCCTCTCAGGCCGGCTACCCGTCAAAGCCTTGGTAAGCCATCACCCCACCAACAAGCTGATAGGCCGCGAGCCCACCCAATCCCAGAAAAAACCTTTCCAAACACCACCATGCGGTGACGCCTGAATATCCAGTATTAGCAGCCGTTTCCAGCCGTTATCCCAAAGAAAAGGACAGGTTACTCACGTGTTACTCGCCCGTTCGCCACTAATCCACCACAGCAAGCTGCGGCTTCATCGTTCGACTTGCATGTGTTAAGCACGCCGCCAGCGTTCGTCCTGAGCCAGGATCAAACTCTCCAAAAAAAACAAACCAAAAACAGTCCATCCAAAAAGAGCCAGAAAAACCTGACAAACACGGTCCTCATCAAATCAGAAAACCGCAAAAACACTAACAAAAGCACCCCAAAAAAGGACACCAAAAAAACGCGTAAACAAAAAACAAAACGCTATCGAGATCAAAACCAACAAACCCACTCGCGCGAAGTCACCCTCGCACCGGGGAACCCGATTTTAGAGCACAGAAATCCTCTCGCGGTTCATTCCGTAACTTTGCCATCAGACCCGAGTTGCTGCCCTTTCGACTTTGTCAGTCTCAAGCGCAACGGATATATAACTTAGTAGGTTTTCTACACAGTGTCAAATCGAAGTTGCACATGCGCTATTTTCCCTGTGTTTCCAACGGTTTTACAAAGCGGCTTTTTGGCGCAAAGCATCCGTCAGTTTCATTCGTGCGCCTGTAGCCAGGATTCCTCCTCGATACAGTCGCGCCCCCAGCCATAGCAAGAAGGGGAGAATCGCCAGGTTTATCAGCACAGAAAGCCAAGGCTCCCACCACTCCACGGTGGAGGAGGCAAGCTGACGTGCCGGCATCGCGTAGCAGTTGAGGAACGGGATTAACGAGACCACTTTGATGAAGACGCTTCCGGGCGTAAGGAGCGAGAAAATGGCGGCGTAGAACCCGCCCATCTGCAGCAAAATGAGCGGAAGGGTGGACTGGCCAACATCTTCTTGACGCGATGCCAGTGCCCCCGCCCCGGCGAATAGCACCATATAGGTCGCTAAGCCCAAGATAAACCACACTATGTACCAGCCAGAGAAACTGGCCAGGTCAATCCGGATTCCGCTGGCCAGGCCGGAAATTAACAAGGCCACCAGTCCAGCTGAGCCCATGATTACGATTTGCAGGGCTCCTAATAGTGTGATGCCCAGAATCTTGCCGATGAGGAGCTGCATAGGCGTCACTGTCGAAACCAGAATTTCCACTATTCGTGAGGATTTTTCTTCCACGACACCGTTAGCCACCAGTTGTCCCGACGCCATGACGAGGCCAAATAGCAGAGTAATGAGCACCATTACCACCAGGTAAGCCGCGAAGTTAAAGTCATCCCCGCTAGCCTCGGACTCTGAGACGTCTTTCACCTCGACCTGCACCTGTTGCATTTTCTGAGCGATTTCCTGGAAACTTCCACCCAGATTCCCAATATACGAGCTCAACATGACGCTTTGCGCGGTGGCATTAATCATCAACATCGCCGTAGGAGAAGCCGGTCCATCGCTAAACACCACTGGCTTATCCGCAGTACCGCCAATCCCCAGGCTAATCTCCTTTTTTTGTACCGCCTGTTCCAATTCCTGGTCGTCGGCGTATCCCTTTACCTCATACGCTGGTCCCATCGGGGAAGCTGTATTCAGAAAGGGATTCGCCTCGGGTTCAAAGGCCGGTGCGTAACTTTGGGTTTGGGTGGTTACGCCGATTTTCTCGGTGTCCGCTTCGGAGAGGTGAAAGAAATTTGCCAATCCCCCTGCTATTAACACCACCAGCACCACCACAATGGTAGAGATAATGGTGGATTTGGATTTCATTCGCACCGAGAACTCGCGCCCGGCAATAATCATGATTTGTTTCATTGCTGACCACCTTTCACATCCTCAATCTCGGTGCTGACCGTCTCGGTTACCCCGGATTTTGGTTCGCTTTCTTCCACGGCGCTGCGGAAGATTTCCGCCAGAGAGGGGATTACCGGGACAAATTCGGTGACACTCCCCGTCTCAACGGCGGCCTGCAGTATGGCGTGAGCCGTAGGGCTGTCTGAGAGAACCGGCACCAGCAAACCGCCGGAAATAAACTGTACCGATTGATTTAATTTTCGGGCAGCATCCGCCCCTGCCGCAACGGCAGCTGCATCGCCGCACAACCGAACCATCGGAGTCCCCACTTCTCTCCGCAACTTTTCAACCTCCCCCGAGGCAACTATGGAGCCGCCTGAAAGAATCGACACGTGCGTACACAGCGACTCCACCAGGGACAGCTGATGAGACGAGAAAATGACCGGCACCCCTTGTGCCGCATACTCCTGTAAAACTCCACTCATGACATCTACTGCCAGCGGATCCAAGCCCGAAAACGGTTCGTCGAGAATCAGCAGCACCGGATTGTGAACCAACGCCGCCGCTAGCTGCACGCGCTGTTGGTTGCCGAGGGAAAGTTTTTCCACATTATCTTTCAGCCGCTCGGACACTCCTAAACGCTGTACCCAGCGCTGGGTTGATTCGCGTGCAATGCTTCGATTCTGACCGTGCAATCTGGCAAAATATTCCAGCTGCTCGCCAACTTTCATCTTTGGATACAGACCGCGTTCCTCCGGCATATAGCCGATTGAGGCCCGCACCGTGGCATCTATAGGTTCGCCCCCGAAAGTCACCCGTCCTTGATTCGGATCAGTAATGCCCATCACGATACGCATGGTTGTGGTTTTCCCGGCTCCGTTGGCTCCCACAAAACCCAAAATCTGACCAGGCTGCACATTCATAGAAACCCCTCGTAAAACTTCACGCGTTCCAAAAGATTTGTGCAAGCCCTCAATACACAGAGTCTTACTGTTTTGCACCAAGAGTTTCCCCCTCAATTTTTGTTACGTTATTGTCAGAATACACATTCTCTCACTCCCTCGCATCCAATTCCGTTAAATTTTCTGCTGCCCTGTCGAAAGAACCCGCCCCCACGCATCCGGTTCCGTTTGCCAAGGTCTCCCGGTGTGGCGTATAGGATAAAACCCATGTCATGGTGGGAAGCGCTAATCCTCGGTATCGTCGAGGGCATTACAGAATACTTACCGGTCTCTTCAACGGGACACCTCACAATCGCTGAATACCTGATGGGTAAACAAATCGATGACGTAGGAATGGTCGCTTTCACAGCGGTCATTCAAATCGGCGCCATCGCGGCGGCAGTACTTTATTTTTGGAGCGATATTTGGCGCATCATTAAGGCTTGGGTGACGGGGGTATTTCACAAGTCCGCCCGCCGCCATCCCGATTACCGTTTCGGCTGGGCCATCATCATTGGGTCGGTGCCGATTGCTGTAGTGGGCTTGCTGTTTAAAGATTTTATAGAGACAGGCTTGCGCTCCATGTGGTTCGTAGCGGCAGGATTGGTAGTCTGGTCAGCAGTACTGTTCGCTGCCGACCACTATGCAGCTCGCCGAATGGCGAGGAAGCCCGCTCATAGCTGGCAAAACACCAATTCTGATAATCAAACCACCATAATTCAGGCGTTACTCATTGGTTTAATGCAGTGTGTATCGCTGATTCCTGGGGTTTCGAGATCCGGGGCGACAATTTCTGCAGGGCTGTTCCTCGGCTTTGACCGGGTGCTAGCGACCCGGTTGTCCTTTTTCCTGGGAATTCCGGCTTTGGTCGCCGCTGGGACTCTCGAGGGCATCAGCAATTTCGACACCATCGGGGAAACCGTAGGCTGGGCACCCACCCTTTTAGGGCTGGTCATGTCATTTGTAATCGGCTATGTTTCTATTGCTTGGCTGTTGAAGTTTGTCTCGAAACATAGCTTTAATTCTTTCATCATCTATCGTCTGTGCATCGGCGGGCTAATTGCGGTGCTGCTGATTGCTGGCGTTATTCCAGCGAATTGAAAGCAGGTACCGTGGAATCGCTAAACGCAGAACTTGGGTTGTTCATCTCTACCTTCACGACCTTGTTTGTAATCATCGACCCTTTTGGGAACCTCCCCGTATTCATGTCTCTGACAAAAGACCTCCCTAAGAAGCAGCGTCAAACTGTGGCTTTGCAAGCTAACTTGTTGGCGATCGTCATTCTGTTCGTATTCGGGTTCTTTGGCTTTCAGCTGTTCGGGCTGTTGGGAATCAGTCCCGCAGCTCTACAGATTTCCGGCGGGTTGCTGCTGTTGATTGTGGCTCTTCAGCTTCTGACCGGAGCGGAAGGAACTGTCGGCGAAGAAGGAGGCTCCCTAAACATTGCAGCTGTCCCACTGGGCACTCCCCTGTTAGCAGGACCGGGGTCAATAGTGGCGCTGATGGTTGCGATGGGAAATGCGGGTCATCATCCTCTGTCTGTAATAGCGGTGGCAAGTGGAGCTTTCGCAGTCATGTTCGCCTCCTGGCTGGCTATGCATTTTGCAACTCCGATTATTCATTTCTTGGGGAATTCGGGCGTCGCGGTAATGACCCGACTAGCTGGAATGCTGCTCGCAGCCATCGCGGTGGAGCTGATGATTAGCGGTGTAATCTCGGTGGTCCAAGATGTCGCCAAGACTCTCTAAGGCGTTACCCAAACAATTTATACCTAGGTCTTGTATATATCCTTTCTCACAATTTTTCCTGGTTTCAGCCGCCCCCTTCCCAGCAAAATGAAATTGGATTAAGCTGAAAGCAGCGACACATCTGGGTAAGGCTGCGCGTCCCCTACTCTCGCGGCTTTGCCCGAATTTGAGGAGGAGCATAATGACACAAGTAAAAGCCTACGCAATGGATGGACCCGATCAGCCTTTTCACCCCACAGTCTTGGAACGCCGGGAGCCCGGCCCCACCGAGGTTTATTTTGAAGTGAAATATGCCGGAGTCTGTCACTCTGACATTCACACCGGTCGTGGCGAATGGGGTTCCGTCACCTACCCGCTGACACCCGGTCATGAAATTGCAGGGATTGTGACAAAGGTTGGAACAGACGTTACAAAATTTAAGGTCGGGGACCGCGTGGGAGTGGGCTGCTTCGTCGATTCCTGCGGGCATTGTGAGACTTGCCGAGCAGGCAGCGAACAGTTCTGCCGCAGCGACGGAGGCACTATCTGGACTTACAACTGTGTGGGACGTGATGGACTGCCTACCGCCGGGGGCTACTCACAGGGAATCACTGTTGAACAAGACTACATTTGCCACATTCCGGATTCCATTCCGTTGGACAAGGCAGCACCAATTTTGTGTGCAGGGATTACCTTGTACTCACCCTTAACACGCTGGGGCGCCGGTCCCGGCAAGAAAGTCGCCATTGTGGGAATGGGCGGTCTGGGGCACATGGGGGTCCAAATTTCTGCCGCTCTAGGAGCCGAGACACACGTCATTTCACGTACTCGCGCCAAAGAGGCTGACGCCATGCGTTTCGGGGCAGTACAGTTACACCCCACCAGTGAAGTTGGCACTTGGGAGTCTATGGCTGGACAATTCGACCTGGTCGTCTCCACACTGAGCGATGGGGTAGAACTTGATGACCTAGTTGGTTGCGTGAAGCCTGAAGGCGTCGTGGCTGTAGTCGGGCTGCCCGAGCACAGGCAACAATTCTTGATGCGCAGTGTCGTCAACGATCAAAAGATTATCGCTGGTTCCAGTATCGGAGGCATCGCCAAGACTCAAGAAGTCCTGAATTTCTGCGCAGAACATGACATTGCACCCCAGATTGAAATCATCAGTGGCAATAAAATTAACGAAGCCTGGAATAACGTGGTGAATTCCAAGGTGCGCTATCGCTACGTGATCGACACGTCAACTTTCTGATTCACGAGAGTCCAAAAAGATTTTCCGCGTCACAAAGTTCCACGCTGCCACCACCACGGTGGCAAGGATTTTTGTGATGAGCGGCTCAATACAGAACACGACGTCGCCGACGTAGAGCATGATTTCGTTGATGCCCAATCCAATGACAGCACCCACGAAGAACAGTACCACCTCACGTCGGCGCGTCATGTCACTCTTGTGCCGAAACACATAGCGCATAGATGCCGCATAGTTAAAGGCTAGGGAAACACAAAAAGAAATCACTGCCGCAATGAGGTAATGAATCCCGACTATTTTATACAGCAAGGCAAAAAGCGCGTAGTCGATAAAAAATGCCAGCAATCCCACAATTCCGAAACCGATGATTTGTCTGCACAGATGCCAGAGTTTCTTCCGAAGACAATGCGATTGGGGTGACGGGGTCATTTCCATACATTCGACTATTGTCTACGACACTAGAATCGGAACCGGCTTCGCTCAATTCTGAACTTCCAGTCGTAAAGCTAGGGGTGTCGAGTCCTTTCAGATATATCCACGGATAGAACGGCTTTCGCAGGTCACCAAACCGCAAAATGGGTGGTTTTCGGGGTGGTTTTAGTCTATTTCCCAGCCCTAAAATCGCTGGGACCTGCAATCTTACCCTTCCGGTGGAGCATAGGGGATTCGAACCCCTGACCTCAACATTGCGAACGTTGCGCGCTACCAACTGCGCCAATGCCCCGGTTCGTATAGATTGTAGCGGTTGAAGTAGCTAACTTCCAATTTTCCTCGTTGCCCTGACGACGTCGTGTCGGAATGCCGGGAACTAAACCGAGAATTCGCCTCAATCTCCGCTGGCGCGGCGTCGCTCGAGAATGCTTTCCAAATCCACCGGCGCAACGCTAATATCTTCAGCGCTCAGAGCCTCACCGGCGGGCGGAATCTGAGCAGTTTGCGGACGCATCGGTACTGGTGCATATTGCCAATCAGCTCGGAAGTCTTGTTCCACAACCACCTGGCGTATCGCTCCGGTCTTAAGCGTGTAAGACGGAGTCGGCAAGTCTGCAGGATTCCACTTTTTCACAGCGGGTTCAGACGCGGTTTTAGTGGGTTTTTCTACGAGTTCAGAGTTTGGAGCTTTCTCAGAGGTAATCTGTTTGTCGCCGCGGGAGTTTACCTTTGCTACCTTTTCCGGCACTTCGACGTCAGCAGATTTCTGTACCGAACGTTTCATATCTGCCGGCCGGTCTGTTTCCGCAGTTATGCTCACTGCCGCGGTAGGCGCTGCTTCATTAGCTATCCGCACGGCTTGCGCCAGAGTGCCAGGCATTTGTTTTCCTCCCGCTAGCGAAGTCGCCGCAACTTTAGCCCACTGCTTAGCTCCGCGCATTCCGACGGACTGCAATGCAGCTCTTCCCGCAGGGCTTTGCGCCAAACGCTTTTCCAAAGCCCAAATGGACTGCTGGAATTGACGATCTTGTTCGCGACCGCGCTTCGCCGCAATAACTCCCCACGAAATGGTTGCCCCTATACCCATCACAGGAGCTACCATCACCCACCAAGCGAGGAAACCGGTGGCTGCAAACGCACCAACTATAACCAAGGCAAGCACCATAGCTCCCAGCAGTCCGGCACGACGACGAGCAGAAGTAACCCGATTGGAAGCTGCCGCTGCGCGGTTGGCTTTTATCTCTGTGTAGGTTCTCAAATCCTGAGCCATTTTAATGGGACGGGTCGCTGCGAGTCCGAGCTTACCTTGGTTTTTATGCAGCGCAACCTCTACAGAATGCGGTCGCTGCGTCTGTTGGTCCAGGTCCAAGAGCCGCACTCCATCCGAAAAACGATCATCGTTTCGGGCTTGTCCCATCAGCCGTCGCGATTTTGCCACCTGCGGTAAAAGTACCACGGTGACCACCAATGTCAGACCTAACAGAATCCATGCAGAGATACCCACAAAACCAAAATAACGACCGGCTGGTACAAAAGGGTTGCGCCACTCCGGATGCCTCTCGGAATGGGACATTTTGACCAACAGCAGAATTCTCAGCAGTTAACAGTTGTCACACCAATAACTGTTTTAACAGTACCTCGCTAATTATTTTGACGGCGAATTATCGTGCTGAAGCGTTGTCTCGAGCGTCGTCTCCAGCCTCGCCACCATGTCGCCAGGATGCCATTCTTCCGTGGTAATCGCGAAGGAACTATGATCTCGCCACGCCCCATCAATGTAGAGAAAACGCTGGCGCAATCCCTCATAGCGCAACCCGAGTTTTTCCACAACACGCAACGAAGGGCGGTTTTCCGGTCGAATGTTCACTTCTAACCGGTGCAGACCGTAGGACGCGAAAATCCAATCGATGACCATAGCTAGAGCCAGTGGAGTCAGCCCCCGACCGGCAAAGCGGGAATTAATCCAATAGCCCAGGGCAGCGCTCATCTCTGCCCCACGATGTACGGAACTAAGCGAAATCTGACCAGCCAGACGCCCTTCTGCAACGATGCCGAAATACAATCCCTGTCCCAGACGTGCGGTGCGCGCGGCATCTTTCACGAATTCGTCGATGCTGACCGGATGTCCCAGCCCTGGTGGCGCTCCAGCTTCCCAGGGTGCCAACCAAGACCGGTCCGCCATTCGCAGCTTTTCGATGGCTAAGAAATCTCGCCCTTTCAACTGGCGTACTTCCAGCCAATCGAAATCTGTCTGTAGACCCCGTTGTTTCAGGTCTTCCTCCCGGATGATGACTCGCCGAAACGAGCCGGGGTAAACCGTTTCACCTCGCAAATTACGCATTTTGTAACGCTCATTCCAAAACCATGCAGTGTAAAGTTTGCTGCGGTTTGACCTCAGTAACATCCTCCGGCACCACCGCAAATGCATTGGCTAAAGCCAAAGCTGCGAGGCGAGCCTGCGGATGCGAACCCAACACTTCCCCGCGATATTCTCCCGGCTTTCCGGTCAGAATCACCGGGACGAACTCGCGGCGTTCTGCGGGAGAAACCCAACCTCGTGACATTTTTGCCGACACCGAAGTACGGTACAAGTTCGACCAACCTGCCATCTTTCGTAACGCTGGACGCACAAAAGTTTCAAAGGCAACTTGGGCAGCCACCGGATTACCTGGCAAGCAATAAATCGGAACCTCCCCCAGCTTGCCGACACCCAACTGACGCCCCGGTGCAATCGCCACATTGTCAAAGCGCACGGCGCCTAAAGGAGTGAGTACGTCCTTCACAGTATCTGCCGGACCATAGGACAGACCTCCGGTAGTGACAATCACGTCAGCACGCACCAGTTGGTCTTCAATAGTTTCGCGCAATCGCGCCCGCTCATCGGTGACCATCACCCGAAAAGTTTTCGCGTCAACTTCCTCGGCAGCCGCCGCCAAGCTATGACCATTCGCGTCATTAACCTGACCCGGTTCACGATGGGCTCCCGGCTCAACAAGTTCATCACCAATACTCAAAATCACGACGCGAACTCGCGGATGCACCCGCACTCGTCCCTTGCCCAAAGCCGCTAATAAAGCGATTTTTTGCGCGTCTAAACGCTGACCGGCACGCAGTACCGTCGCACCGCTAGGGACATCAATACCGCTGGGAATAACCATTGCATCGGACCCTGGGGACGCCGGCTGGTTGACTGTCACCTGGGAAATCCCCATGTCTGTTGATTCCACCGGGACAACCGCATCAGCTCCAGGGGGCAACGGAGCCCCCGAAGCAATCCGAATTGCGCTGCCTGGCACCAATCGGGTCCACACGGTATCTCCCGCTTGAATATCCGCGGTAACAGGCAAGATTGCGGGACTGTGGACCACATCCTGAGCACGGACCGCGTAGCCGTCCCCCCCAGCCAAGTCAGTTGCAGGCAGGCTGGAATCGGCAATAATGTCCGCCGCTAACACACAACCCACAGCATCTTCCAGGGGTACCGCCAGTTCCGGCAACGGCTCAGCTGCCAGCAGGCACAGATTCAGATGTTCTCCCACAGAACGCATCAGTCAGCGCCTGCCTTTCTGACCTGATTCGCGACATTTCCCCGGAGGAGTTTTGACCACTGTTGATTCATCAGTGCCGACTAAGCCCCGCATAAATTTCCGAAGCTCAGCACCGAAATCGGGGTTCTCCAGGGAAAGCTCCATTTGCGCCTGCAAGTATCCCGTCAAATTGCCGGTGTCGAAGTGGCGTCCCTGGGAGACAACTCCCCACACTCCGCCTCCCTCATGAGCAGGAATTTCAGCAAAAGTCGCGAGCGCATCAGTAAGCTGAATCTCGTTATTGCGCCCCGGAGCAGTACGTTCCAAAATTTCAAAAATGCGAGGACTCAACACGTAACGTCCCATCAAGGCGTAAGGCGAACGAACCTGATTCGCATCCGGTTTCTCAATAATGTCAGCCAATTTGAACACTTCGTGTCCCGCTGCTGCCGCTCCCAAGTCAACCGACTCGACCCGTGCGGAGCTGTAAAGTTTCGCTTCCGCCACGCTAACCTTCATCAGGGCTACCACACACCCTCCGGTTATCGCGTGCACATCCAGCATCGTTTGCAGCAAGGGATCTTCCGGGTGGTACAAATCATCCGGAAGCTGCACCACAAAAGGCTGTTCCCCGACAGAATCACGAGCCTGCAGAACGGCATGACCAAGCCCCTTAGCCTGTTCCTGCATCACCAAATCAACCTGGGGCAAGGGCAAATCCTGCGAATCAGACTCGTCGCCGGTATCGGTAAAAAAATCTCCCAGAGTTGCCTTTCGTGGACTGGTCACCACGTGAAACTGCTCAATCCCACACTGGAGAGCCTCATCAATCACGGTCATAATTACCGGTCGATCCACTAGGGGAAACAGCTCTTTGGGGACCGATTTGGTCAGAGGATACATCCGGGTTCCCTTCCCGGCAGCAGGGATGACGGAGCACCTAACTTCTAAACTCATAAATCAAGCCTAATCTATCTTGGTGCAATAACAAGATAAATCAACGTAAATAAGGCACAATGTTAAGGTGCATGAGATGGAGCTAAACCTACCTGATTTGCGTGGGCAGGAACCCGAAGACGCTAAGCAACAGTTAAGGCAACTCATTCGCGGAGCCAGAGACCGACTCAGTGACAGCCAGGTTTCAAAAGCTGGTCAGGATATAAGGGATCGAGTGCTGGAGTTCGCCGCCGATTTTCACACCATCGCCTGCTACGTCTCAGTTAAGAAAGAGCCTCCCACCTTGGATTTGATTGAGGCGCTTTATCAACAAGGAAAGCGGCTGTTGGTGCCAAAGCTTGGTTCCAAGCTAAACCGTGACTGGGCTTTTTATGCCGGTCGCGACGATTTAGCCAACCGATCGCCAAACCGACCGATGGAACCTAGCGGGGATGCTTTAGACTCCTCCGCCCTAGCCGCAGTGGATTTGGTCATCACCCCTGCTCTGGCAGTAGATAGACAAGGAAATCGCTTGGGTCAAGGCGGTGGCTGGTATGACCGAGCTCTACCTTATGTTAAGAAACAAACCCCTATCTACGCGATGTGCTACACCCATGAATTGCAGCAGGAACTAATCCTCCCCACGGACCAATACGACATTCCGGTAACCGGCGTGTTAACGCCCTCCTGCTGTTTCAAATTGAAAGATTCTGAGTTTCAAAAGTCCGGAATTTTGCCCGCTTAATTCCCCCATATTACTCCCTTGAACTGCTCTTTTACTGAAATTCTGAGAGTTTTCCACAAGGGTGGTGAAGATTGGGTTTTCCACAGGTAGGTAGCCACGGTAGTGGCGTAATGTCTGCGTTCTTCCTAGCGTGGGCTCATGACCATAAATCGTTTTTGGAATTGGCGTTATCCCCTCGCCGCAGGACTGGCTATCTTGGCAGTGTTCGTTGCGGTGACGCTCTTTTTACCTGAAAAAGCAGCCGCCACCGTGGTGGTAGTCAAACACGAAGTGTGTGCAGGCTGCGAAATCACTGCCCAGGACGTGAGGCTTTCCGCCCTCGCCCCCTCCGCTGTTCCCCAAGATCACTTTCAAAAAGCTGACCGTGTCATCGGGAAGACTGCTGCGGTGAGTCTGACTTCGGGAACGGTACTGCAACCAGCATTGCTGGTAGAAAACGCGGTGGAGGATCTGCGAACCGGAGAAGTTGCCTTCGCTATCGAAGTTAGCGATCCCGCGGTGGCAGGATTTTCCAAGACCGGGCAGTCGGTAGAAATTTGGTGTTCCGGGGGAAACGTGGATGGGCAACTGTTAGCTTCCAACGCCAGAGTGGTCGGCGTAAAGGCTGTCTCGGAGAATTTTTTGGGGACCGGAAACTCTGCCTCTATCGCTTACTTGGCAGCACCAGAGGACGAAGCCCGTCGAGTCATCGCTGCCAAGACCGACCATGACCTTAGCTTCGTAGTGCGCAGGTAGCGAATTCCGCGGCTACAACTTTCCAAAATGCGGGGGAATGTCATTTTGCAGTCGCTTGTCGTTGGATTCGTCGATTTCGTCCTGCGTTTCCGGGGGCATCTCCACACTTCCACCGCCAGGAATCGCAAAGGGGTTGTCCTTGCCTTCGTCTTGCCGGGAGATATAGGTGGCACGACGGTGACGGCGAATCCGCTGACGTTCCTTTTTCGGTTCAGGCTCGACCTTTTGGGCAGCAAAAATGTCTCGTGGCGTAGGTTTGTTCTGTTCCATCATTTTCCTCACAAGGCCGCGTTACGCCTACGTACTACATGACGCAGCACGGCGTCGACTTGAGCGCCACGACGCGAAAGTTCTAAGGTTTCCCGCAATTCGTTCACCTGCTGATCCTCGCTACGTTCCACCCCGTCGGATTGAATCCATTCCAACAGTTCATCTAGCTGGTCATCCCCATAAGCCGCCAAAGGCAGTCCTTTTGCGACCGGAGGTCGCGGACCACGGGCAGCTCCAACCACGCGCAAATTCGGGGCAGCGGGATTTTTTTCTTCTGACTCCCGGTCCTCGGGGTTAGTGTTGGCGTTATCCTCAGCAGGGGTCTCCTCGGAGTTTCGGGGCGCAACAGATTCCGCTGCGGGCGATTCTGTACTATTCAGTACAGTTTTAGGACGACTTGATTCTTCAGGAACTTCGATTTGCGGAGCCGCGATGAGGGGAACCGAAAGCGCATCTTTTCGGCTAGCCAAAGCCGTTTCCACCGCGTGTCGGACCTTTGCCGCCTGCGCGGCAGGGTTCGCAAAAACTTCCATGGTGTAACAGGTGATGACTTTCCAACCAGCCGCTTCTAATCGGGCGGGCCAGAGCCTCTCCCGTCTGCGCAAGGAAGGTTCTCTCACGTAAGTGTCATCGTCGGTCAAAACTGCTACCAGCAGCTCACTGGGCAGTTCAGCAGAACCAATCGCCAGGGGAATCTGAATTCCGTCTTTGAATCCGAAGCGAGGCACTACTGTCAGACCTGCCCGCCACAGACGCTCCGCTAAATCCACCAGCAGGCGGTCCGGTTCGGATTCAAAAGATTCCGGGGTCGTGAGAGCCCGTTCCATGCCTTCTGGGTTATCGGCGGAATCCAACAAATCCACCAGCATCCGAGCCCCCGGCTCACTAATCTTGGACACGTCAACCTCATTGGCTCTAAACGCACTGACGATTTCGAGTCGTTGACGCACCACTTCCAGGCAACCGACCACGTGGGCAACTCCGGAAGGACCAGAAACTGGACCAAAATTCAACTGCACGCGCCCGTGCGGAGTCTTGGACATACCCAAACTCATAATCACTACGTCTCGGCGCAGCCCGGTCGCCGCGGCGGAATCGACGATGACGAAAGGCTCCCGTCCACTCCCCTTGTGAAAAAAATCCTGCGCCTGCGGTACTTTTACCAAAGCATCGTTCAAGGCAGAACGAATTCGCGTCACTCCCCTGGGGTTCAAACAGACTACCGCCAGGGATTGCGAGGCACGGTTCAGAGCATGATCCAAAATCAACTCCACCACGCGTGAAATTTCGCCTCGTGAAATTACCGGTGAGCCATCCCGCGCCAGATGAGATTCTGAATCGCTTATCACGTGAAGTTTCACCAGCGAAGCCGGGCGCGGAGACGGTACGGGCGACACAGACGCACCGTAACCGTGACTCGCCAAGAACAAGGCAACCTGCTCAGAAAGCTCGCCCAAATCGCAGCGCAGCGAAACTACCGGCAGGACTTTTGCGGCAAGCTGAGTGAATCCAGTCCAGCCACGCCGTGAATCGCCGAGCACTACCAGCTGCTTTGCCCGCGCGATGAGCGGAATCACCTGAGATAAGCTCATAAAATCCAGATGATCCAACACTAAAACTTCGATTGTGGAACTTCCATAAATCTGAGCCAGCAGGTACGGCGAAAGTGCCCAGACGGGACGCAGTTGGCGAATTAGGGGAGCAAAACTTTGAAAATCAGACAGCGCCGCCGTATCCCCGCACTCGAGCACGGATTGCAAGACCTCAGCGGTCGAAGCTTGGGCTTGACGCGCTTGATTGGCAAGTTCGTGCATGGCTCGGGACACGGGGTAAGGTAGCGATTCAATTTGCGCCAAATCCAAGGAACGCAGGGTATCTGCCAATTCGTGCATGGCTGCCCCGTCGATACCTGCCAGGATCGAATCGCTCTGCAGAATCTTTAGCAAGATGGCTGACCACCATGCCAAATCAAGTTCTGCTAAAGCTAAATCAGCAGGAACTCGCCGCGCCCGTAAATCATCGAGAAGCGGTCCTAAACCGGACTCTTTCAGTTCCTTTAGCAGCTGCACTTGCCGGGGCAGGCGCAATGCCTGGTCAGTCGTTTTGTCCAAGGATTTTACTAAATTCAAAAGGTCGGACAGCGGTACCTCCTCAGGTTTCGTCCCTTCGGGGGTGGTGACTTGGCTGAGAATGGGGGCTAGCGCCGCGACTTCGGCGAACACCTGCGCCGACAGTTCCCGTACCGCCTCAAATTCTTGTGGAATTCGTGGCCAAGCGCCCGGCAGCGCGTGACGACGCCACAGGTCACGAAAACTTTGGACTCGTACCAGTTCAGTGTGCAAATCTTGAGGTGCAACCCCCGGACGCAACGCATCTTTAGCTTGCTTTATCAGGGTTCGCTTGTCCTTGCCTTTCATCGGTAAGGAGCGCTCTTGCCGCCATTTGCGGCTGGCAGTAGCGATGACCATATCCGCTGCTGAATGCGCAAATATCTCGGGTTGGAAAATATCTAAGGAGCGCGCCACTCCCTCCAGCATTCCCAGTTGTTCTTTCCAGGCGTTCAGGGTTGAGGGGAGAACCAATCCAGTTTCTTCACTGACTCGTTCCAGTTCCTGATGCAGAGTTTCCAGACGACCGTCTGCCAGCGCATGAATCTTTTCGATGGCATCCTGGGCATCTGATTCGGTCGAAAGAACCACGCCTTTCCAGGGGGATTCCTGCAATTCCGGCTCAAGGAGACCGGCATCCTGAGCTCGGGTCAGCAGATCCCGAGCCCGTTCGCGTCCCTCTTTGCTGGAATGCTCGTCATCGGCAAGTTCCAGTTTCACTTTCGTGCGCGGTCCCGGCTGCGCACTGGTTAAATCCGCAAGGGCTTGCAACGCCGCATAGGCGGAAACTCCCCACGGTTCACGTACCACATGTAAACGCTGGGTGTAAGCGCTCAGTTTGTCTCGGGTTTGCCGCAGCCTTTCGTGAGCGTCACCCAATTCGGTCACCGGTACTGGCGGCTGTGGATAAGCGGTGTCTTCGTTCAACAGTTGGTCGCGGAGCCCGCTGAGCCACTCACTAGCCCCAGTTAGGTCCAATACGAAACTGCCCAATCCGACCTTTTGCATACCGTCCACTGTGACTCTACCAATTCGGCGCCCTCCCGGTACGTAGCAAACGTGTTTCCCGCTGGCCCCGCAATCTGCCAGGATTGCTTGTACGGTAGAGGCACCGGGCGCTCCCGGAGGAACATCGACGAAAATAGAACGTCCGCTGGCAATCAATTCCACAACTCGGGCTTGGCTCACGTCCAAGTCTCCGATGCCGCGTTCCAAATCCGGATCCCGGTCTGCCGGGCTGGTCTCCGGCAATGGTTCCAAGAGTTCAGCAGCTGCCGATTTATCTCCGGCGAAGGCTCTGACCAGTGGATTCTTGCCAGCCATCGGGAGGATAGCATCCCAATCTGAGCTGAGTACCGCACTGGAGACTCCCAGATTGGCAACCAGCAAATTTTCTTTGAGATCAAATCCTGGTATAAAGTCTTGTCCCGCTCGGCGAATCGCTTCCAGAGCTGGGGTCACGTTCAGGCGACCGTCTTCTAAGCTCGCGGCGATTATGGCTTCGGGATTGCAATCGATATGACGGTCACGAAATGCTTTCACCAGAACCGGATTTATCACGACGGACCCGCCCATTTTTAAGGTGTAGTCTCCGTCAATCGCCTCCAGCTCCAGCGGACGCATCAGAACCGGCAGATTAAATTTTTCCAGTTTGAAATGACTGAGTTCGGGGCGAGTGCCTCGTTCAGATTCTTTAAAAGGGGGCAATTGTGTCCAATTAGCTACCCCAATCACCAGATTGGTGGGGTACAGCCCGCTGCGCGCTACTGAGGATTTCTTTTCCGCGTCTAGTTTCCTCATCACTGCCCGAGCGGCTCCCAAGACAGCATTGTCACGCAGTAATGAAGATAATTTTGTCAGTCGACCACCATACAACTGGGCTATTCCCGCCGGATGCGCCCCCGTCAAATCAAGAAGGTTCTGCAGAGTATCGAGGTCACGTAGACCCTGAGCTCCCGGTGAAGCCGAGGCTTCTTCAGCCCACCGCGTCAGACGCTCCTGAACCGAATCGACTGCTACAGACTGCAGGACTTCGGTGGCAGCATCATTGCACACAGAGGAAGCGGGCTCGGAATTTGCCGCACTTTCTCCGGGGTTTTGTACCGGCTGTTCCAAATCTTCTTCCACATATCCACGATAGGTGAAATATGGCACAATTCAGTGATGGCGCGCCAAAAGTGGGTGAATCTAGCGGAGGAAATGAGGACTCACAAGCCAGATTACCCCACAGTTTCCAGCTGCCCCAGCAGGCGCTGAATCACCGTCCCCAGCACTGCAATCAGGTCTTCGCGACTCATAGAGGCGAGAGGCTCCAGCTTTACCACATAGCGAGATAGCAAAACCCCCAAAATCGCACTCAACATCAGCTCGATGGCCAAATCCAAATCTGTCCCGACTTGTTCCTTAATGCTGGCCATAATCTGATTTTCCACATAGTTCGCAAAGGTCTGCTGGGTTGCCGAATCTTGCAGCAACAGGTTAAACAGTGTCTCCGGAGTTCCCGCCGTAGCGGCTTGTTCCCAAGTATTCAAAATGGTGGCAGCCAAACGGTGTCCGGTTTCTTCTGGAGGACCCTCCACCAACGCCGCTGTCATCAATTGCTTGGGATCTCCCCGGCAAAGCCAGCGATTCTCGCAACAGATGAGCCTTAGAACGAAAGTAATACGCGATGAGGGCCGGATCCACTCCGGCACGACGAGCAATTTCGCGATAGGTAGCGTGTTTATAGTCCAGTTCAGTAAATGCCGCATGGGCTGCTGTCAGGATTCTTTCTCGCTTTTCCCCTCGCGGCCCCGAAGGACCCCTCCGGACTGAATTCACACTCTTGACCAATTTAACAAACCTTGCGTTACTTAATTATTTGTTCAAGTTTCAATAACGATTCCGCCAACTCTCCACCTGTTTTCGAGGTGAACTCAAGGATTTCGTATTTTATATTATTCTAATTTCAACACGTTAAAATTTCTCGGTTTTCTCGATAGGTTCCTAGCAAGCACGGCAAGGAAATGAATTGAGGCCCATCGTATGAGTGTTAGTGCCGCGAACATCATCCGCCTCGGAGTCGATGTGGGTTCCACCACGGTAAAGGCGGTAGCCCTCAACACTCAAGGACAAAAAGTCTTTGCCGACTACCGCCGACACAAAGCAGATGTTCGCCGTGAGCTAACCCAGCTTTTGGAAGACGTCCTCATCGATTTGGGTGACGTCATCGTCCAAACCACAGTCACCGGCTCAGGAGGTCTGCAAATCGCGAACTCTATGCGGGTTCCTTTCGTCCAGGAAGTCATTGCTGAAACCGAAGCTGTGCGTCAACACAGCCCGCAAACTGACGTCATCATCGAACTGGGCGGGGAGGACGCGAAATTGACCTATCTGCATCCGACTCCCGAACAGCGAATGAACGGGTCTTGTGCGGGAGGAACCGGGGCATTCATCGACCAAATGGCGACCCTGCTGGACACTGATGCCGAGGGAATGAACAGACTTGCGACACAATCCCAGAACATTTACCCCATCGCTTCACGCTGCGGTGTTTTTGCCAAATCCGACATTCAACCGTTGTTGAACCAAGGCGCTGCCCACGCAGACATTGCGGCTTCTGTGTTCATGGCGGTAGCCACGCAAACCATTGCGGGTCTCGCTAACGGTCGCCCTCTTCGTGGTCAGGTCATGTTCCTCGGTGGACCGCTCCATTTCCTGCCGGAACTGCGCCAGGCTTACCAAAAGCTGCTGCCCAAAGTCGACAACTTTTACACGCCCCCCGACGCGCAACTCTTTGTAGCCTTAGGCAGTGCCTTGTTGGCAGATGGCGGAGGCGCGGGTGGTCCAGCTGCCGCCCCGGAGAACCTGAAAGTCCTGATTGACCGCCTGAAACAGGCTAAGGTCATCCATGAATCGACCCGGATGCGCCCCCTATTCAAAAACGATGCCGAGCTGGCGGAGTTTCGTCAGCGCCACCGGCGCGATTGCATCCAGTCCCTGGACCCGAATGAAGCGCAAGGTCGTTGTTGGCTGGGGATTGACGCCGGTTCCACCACCATCAAAGCGGTAGTTATCGACGAGACAGACCGCATAGTTTTCTCTCATTACGCCTCAAATGAAGGGAATCCCCTCCGAGCGGCCATCGAGATTATCCGCCAAATTCACCAGGAACTTCCAGCAGACACCACTATCGGACGCGCTTGCGCTACCGGTTACGGTGAAGGCCTGATAAAGACCGGGATGAGTCTGGACGAAGGAGTCGTGGAAACTATGGCTCACTATCGGGCGGCAAACCGTATCGCTCCGGGGGTAACTTCGGTGGTGGACATCGGCGGCCAGGACATGAAATTCATCAAGATTAAGGACGGCAGTGTCGACTCGATTTCAGTCAACGAAGCGTGTTCTTCCGGCTGCGGTTCGTTCTTGCAAACGTTTGCCGCCACAATGAGTACCACGGTACAGGAGTTTGCTGCCGCCGCGGTGCAGAGCCCCAATCCGATAGATTTAGGGACCCGGTGTACCGTGTTTATGAATTCTTCGGTCAAACAAGCCCAAAAAGAAGGCGCCGATACCGGGGCTATCGCCGCGGGACTGTCGTATTCGGTAGTACGTAACGCTCTGTATAAAGTCATCAAGCTAAAAGACCCTTCAGATTTGGGTGACAAGGTTGTGGTGCAGGGAGGTACTTTCCTGAACGATGCCGTATTGCGGGCGTTCGAGTTACTGACGAAACGTGAGGTGATTAGACCCAATATCGCCGGTCTGATGGGAGCCTACGGGGCGGCCTTGAGCGCCAAAATGCACGATGACCCCACCGCACAATCCACTCTGGCAAGCTTGGCGGATTTGGATGCCTTCGATGTTGAAACCACCCATAAAACCTGCAACTTTTGCCAAAACCACTGCCAGGTGACGATTTCTACCTTCGCTAACGGATCCCGCCATGTCACCGGCAACCGTTGTGAACGCGGCGCTAGCTTGGAAAAACGACCTCAAAAGTCCGAGGTTCCAAACCTCTATGACTGGAAATATCGCCGGCTGTTCGCCTATCGTCGGCTGACCGAAGACAAAGCCACTCGCGGGGATATCGGCATTCCTCGCGTTTTGGGAATGTATGAGGATTATCCGCTGTGGTTCACAATTTTGAGCCAGCTGGGTTTTCGCGTCATGATTTCGGGACGGTCCTCCCACGATCTGTTTGAACAGGGAATGGAATCAATTCCCTCGGAAAATACCTGCTATCCGGCAAAACTGGCCCACGGGCATATTGAGCAGCTACTAGAAAAAGAGATACAAACAATTTTCTACCCCTGCGTGAGCTACAACATACCCCGTAATCTCCAGGCAGACAATCATTTCAATTGTCCGGTCGTCGCCACCTATCCCGAAGCGCTACGTCACAACGTGGAAGGTCTTGATGCCCCCGGAGTTCGTTTCATCTCACCGTTCTTAAACCTGGCGAATCCAGAATTTGTGGCAAAACGTCTGACTGAAGTATTTGCTGACTGGAATGTCACTATTGAGGAGGTCACCGCCGCGGTTCACGCCGGCTACGCCGAGGACGCGAGAGTCAAAGACGAGATTCGTCAGCAGGGTCGTCTGGCCCTGGAATGGATGCGCGCGCATGGCAAACGCGGTGTGGTCCTAGCGGGTCGTCCCTACCACTTGGATCCGGAAATCAATCACGGAATTCCCGAGGCAATTGTCAGCTTGGGCATGGCGGTGCTGACGGAGGACTCTATCGCTGACGGACGTCTGGAACGCCCGCTGCGGGTGCGCGACCAGTGGACTTATCACTCTCGCTTGTACGAGGCTGCCGCCCGAGTTGCCTCGGAACCAGATTTAGAGCTGGTGCAGCTGACCTCGTTTGGTTGTGGTCTCGATGCCGTCACCGCAGAACAGGTCCAAGAAATTCTGGAAAGTCAAAACGACATCTATACCCAACTCAAGATTGACGAGGTCTCAAACCTAGGAGCAGCAACCATTCGTCTACGTTCCCTGGCCGCGGCCGCTATCGAGCGCACAGGACGCTCTAAACGCTCGGACGGCAACATCAGTGTCGCCGGTCTGACCGGCAGCGCGAACGTAGACAGTACCGGCAGTGTCAACGTGAGTTTTCTACCCAACCCCTCCCCCGAGACTGCTGAGAACCATCATCAGGTCGCTGGTGAAGCTCTCGCCTCAGCGACCGTGGCTACCTTCCCTGCCAGCTCTACCCGCCCAGGGGGAGTGCCCAGTCCCCTATCCGTACTCCATAGTGCCGGCAAGAACCCTGCGGGTCATGTCTACGAGGCACACCCCTTCACAAAAGAGATGCGAGATGCCGGCTATACCATTCTGGTGCCGCAGATGGCGACCATCCAATTTCGTCTGGCAGAGCCAATCCTGAAACGCAAAGGGTACAACATTCGGCTGCTGGAGACTGTCGACGCGCAAACCATGGAAACTGGGCTCAAGTACATCAATAACGATGCCTGCTACCCCTCACTGGTGGTGCTGGGGCAGCTCATCGACGAATTTGTTTCCGGACGAGCCAACCCGGATAAAACTGCCGTAGCCATGAGCCAGACCGGCGGGATGTGTAGGGCGACAAACTATGCTTCGCTGCTGCGTAAGGGATTGCGAGATGCCGGATACCCGCAGGTCCCGGTCATTGCCATGTCCCTGCAAGGACTGGAAGAAAACCCCGGATTTAAGTTCACGATTCCGATTTATCATCGAATTATTCAAGCCTTGGTCATCGGTGACGCTATTCAAAAGATGCTGCTGCGAGTCCGACCCTACGAGGCGGATCCAGGCTCGGCGCTGGCTCTTTATGAGCGCTGGAACGCGTTGTGGCGCGACTGGTTTGCTTCGAGCGGAAAACGAGTCGACGGTTTCGGACGTGTCAGCTATGCCAAGCTCACGAAGATATGCGTACGTGAATTTGATGCCCTTCCCCTGCGGAACATTGCCCGCAAGCCGCGGGTCGGAATCGTCGGAGAAATACTGGTCAAATTCCATCCCTACGCCAATAACCATGCGGTACAAACCATCGAAGACGAAGGCTGCGAAGCGGTCTTGCCCGGTCTGCTGCAATTCTTTGAATACACGCTTGCAGACGGTAAATGGGACTGGGAGCACCTGGGGATAAACCCCCTCGCCCGGTTCACGAAACCACTGGCACTGTGGCTTTTGCGCCGATACACCGCAACGGTGAACAAGGCGATGTCAGCCACCAACGGCAAATTCCTGCCTTCCCACAACATTATGGATATGTATGAGCGTTCCCAAGACATCGCGTCCATGGGCAACCAGGCAGGAGAAGGTTGGTATTTAGTTTCTGAGATGGCGGACATGATTGAAAGTGGCTGCCCGAATATCATTTGTGTGCAGCCCTTCGCCTGCCTGCCTAACCACATCGTCGGCAAGGGCATGTTTCGACCGTTGCGCAACCGTTATCCCCAGGCAAATATCGTCGGAATTGATTACGACCCTGGAGCTTCGGCAGTGAACCAGCTGAATCGGATTAAACTCATGATTTCGACTGCAAAAATCAACGCTGGGCGTGATTTGGACTTTAGTAAGCTAGGCGCGGATCTACCCGAAATCTCGGTGGCCGACTCCCCCACTAGCTGTTGTTCTAACCCAAACCAGCCATTGCTGCTGGGAATGCCGACTCTGCCCGACCAAGATTAAACGAAGTGCCCCCGAGCCGATTCGAACGGCCGACCTACCGCTTAGGAGGCGGTTGCTCTATCCACTGAGCTACGAGGGCAACGTCATCAAGTCTACTGTTTTTTCAGTGCGTTTTTAAAACTCTCTCCACAGCAGACTGGCAGCAATAAAAAGCGAGTGGAGCCGAATTCCCGACTCCACTCGCCCAAGTCTGAAAGTTACTGTCCGATGCGCACGTATTCAGGGTTGCCGTAAACCTGTTGAACCCTCACGGACTCACCAGGTCGTGGGGAGTGCACCATCTTGCCTTCACCGAGGTAGACACCAACGTGACCGCCGTAGTAAACGATATCGCCTGCTTGGGCTTCCCCGGCGGAAACATGCTTACCGGAAGCACCTTGTGCCCACGAAGTACGCGGCAGGGCAATCCCTGCTTGGTTGTATACGTAACCAACGAAACCGGAGCAATCAAAGCCGTTAGGAGTAGTTCCGCCATAAACGTAGGGCACGCCCTGGTAACGCAGGGCAATGTCCGCGATAGAACCGCCGGCAATATTAGCGGGAATGGAAATCGGAGCGGCAGAAACTGCGGCGCGGTGGGTGCTGCGAGCAGCGGTCCCCTGATTGTTAGTGCTCTGCGCTTGCTCCTGTTGCTGCTGCGCCGGCACCTCAACTTGACCCTCGGTCCACGCCACGTTCTCCGGGGCGGTGACTACCGGGTTGGCAGCAACCGCGAGGTGTGCCTGCGCAACAGCGTCGCCCACCTGGGCAGAGACCGGTACTTTGGCCTGAGAAGGGGCATCTGTGCCCTCGGGAGCAGCAATAGCTGAACCTGCCCAAACGGTGCCCAACGCCAAACCGGCGGAGGCTGCGGCTACGAAGCCCTTCTTTGCGTCAATGGTTTTCAGAGAATCCAAAGGTGTAACGGGCTTAGTGGCAGCACGATGCCGAGCCCGAGAAGTGGTGTTAGCCAACCTTGTCCCTTTCCTTGAAGGCCTGATTTCAAGTTCAGATTCCGAACGGCACAACCCGTCCCCAGAACGTGTTCCTAACACTACACCAAAGAAATTCAAATGTCACATTTGGATAACAATTCCCGGCTCTTTTGACAAGAATTGGGCACTTTTTGCCTATAGCTTTATGAAAAAATGCTTGAAGAGGTCACGCGGAATCGCCACGACCGGCACGTCTTTTTCTCCACTTTTGCCTGCATTTTCAGGGAAAAGTGCGGCAACTTCAGCGTTGTCATCAAACCTGAGTGTAGCCTTAGAACCAGGTAACAATTTGGCTTCACTTAATTTCTTA
Organism: Mobiluncus curtisii ATCC 43063; assembly: GCF_000196535.1. Classification (NCBI taxonomy): domain Bacteria; kingdom Bacillati; phylum Actinomycetota; class Actinomycetes; order Actinomycetales; family Actinomycetaceae; genus Mobiluncus; species Mobiluncus curtisii. The sequence goes on from NC_014246.1 coordinate 571,596, forward strand.
AGAACGCCCTCGCAAGCCTGGACCGGCTCTCCGATTCTCCCAATCTGTACCGTTCCTCCGTCAGGGTGGCGACGCCAGAAAGAATCCAGAGTAGATCCTTCAACAGTAGGGTCAAAGTTCTTGTAGTTCTTCACTCGGCGGGGTATCGGATTACCGTAGGGATCGCATTCCGGCATTTTCAGCAGTGTCAACAGTAGAGACTCGACCTTTTCACTCATGACGTGTTCCCACCGGCAGGCTTCATCGTGAACCTCATACCAAGGCAAACCGATAATGTCAGTCAAGAGACGTTCCGCTAGCCGATGTTTGCGAATGACCTCAGTGGCTGCGCGCATCCCCTGTTCAGTCAACGAAATTTTTCGGTCGTCTTCCAGACTCAACAGCTCATCGCGCTCCATACGGGAGATGGTCTGACTGACCGTCGGTCCGGAATGCCCTAATCTCTCCACGATTCGCGCTCGCAGCGGAGCCACTCCGTCTTCCATCATCTCGTAGATGACTTTCAGATACATTTCCGTGGTATCGACCATTTCGCTCATTCGCGTGATTCTTTCTGCATCGTGACTTCTCAGCAACAGTCAGGTTCTACACCGCCGAGAACACTCTCTAACTTATCAAAAATCTCAACTTTCGGGCATCTCTCCAGCCGGGTTCCTTTCTCAGTCAGTTTCCGGGTTTCCGCATATTTTCTGCACAAGGGTCCTGGGGCGGGCTGATGCAGATTGTTCGACCAGTTGGGGGTGATGGCATAATCGAAATGTGAGTGAATATGCGAACCTAAAGATTCCTACCGAACTTTTACCTAAGGACGGTCGTTTTGGCTGTGGTCCCACCCTGATTCGTCGTGAGCAGTTAGATTGCTTGGGGCGTTCGACTCTCATGGGGACTTCTCATCGGCAGCCCCCGGTAAAGAATCTGGTAGCCGACTGTATCTCGCGGATGCGTGAACTTTTTGAGGTTCCCACCGATTACACGGTAACCCTCGGCAATGGCGGAGCCACCACTTTCTGGGCCGTTGCCACCGCATCTTTAGTGAGGCACCGCGCCTCTCATGCCGTCTTTGGTTCTTTTGGGGAAAAGTTCGCCAAAGAGACTTCTGGCGCACCTTTCTTGCAGGAATCACTAATCACCAAAGCCGAGTTAGGGGACTCCACCCTCCCGCAGCTTTCCGAACAGGCAGACGTTTACGCCTGGCCGCAGCAAGAAACTTCAACCGGGGCGATAGCTCCCGTGAAACGCGTGGGTCACGCGGATCAGTTGGTGTTGATTGACGCGACTTCCATTTCCGGCGCTGTGCCCGTCGATTTAACTCAGACTGACGCCTACTACTTTTCTCTGCAAAAGGCTCTGGGGTCAGATGGCGGGCTGTGGTTCGCTTTCCTTTCACCACAAGCGGTAGAACGCGCCAGTGAAATCGCCGACGCGCCGTCTGCGGACCGCTGGATTCCCGCGATTTTGAATTTGAAAACTGCGGTGGCAAATTCTGTCAAGAATCAGACTTTGAATACGCCCGCCATTGCCACTTTAGAGCTGCTACATTCTCAACTGCAATGGTTAGCTAGTCTCGGCGGACTCCGGGACGCACACCAGCGGGTTTGCGCCAGCTCAGAAGCGATTTATGCCTGGGCGCAAGCGAAGCCTTTCGCCGCTCCCTTCGTTGCCGACCCGGTAAAACGCTCCCCGGTTGTTTCCACCATCGAATTCGATGCTTCTGTGGATACCGCGGTCCTGCTCCAGGTTTTGCGCGCCAACGGTATTGTTGACCTCAGCCCCTACCGTGCCGTGGGACGCAACCAACTTCGCATCGGTACTTTCCCCTCTACTGACCCTGCCGACACGGCAGCACTGCTAGCTTGTCTCGACTACGTCATCGAGCGCCTCTAAACAATCCGAAATCTCAAAAGACCCGGTCAACGTCTTGACCGGGTCTTTTGCTGGGAAACTCCGTTAGGAAATCAACGCCTGAATGGGTCCCAGAGCAAAGTAGACAACGAACAAGAGACCCACGACCCACATCAAGGGGTGAATCTCTTTCAACTTACCGCGCGCCAACTTCATGATGATGAAAGCAACGCAGCCAAACCCGATACCGGCAGTAATCGAGTACGAGAAAGGCATCATGGCAATAGTCAAGAATGCCGGAATTGCATTTTCAGCATTCTTCCAATCAATGTCCGCCACCTGAGTCATCATTAAGAATCCCACAAAGACCAAGGCGGTCGACGAGGCTTCTGCCGGCACCAGCTCTACCAGCGGGGCAAAGAACATGGACAGCAAGAAACACAGCCCCACTACGACGGAGGACAAACCGGTACGGGCTCCAGCACCGACGCCGGAGGTTGACTCCACATAGGACGTGTTCGAAGACACGCCGCCCAAACCGCCAGCCATAGCTGCCAGAGAATCAATCAGCAGGATTTGGAAGGTACGCGGCGGGTTGCCTTTCTCATCAAGCAAACCGCCGGCTGCGCCGACACCGACCATAGTGCCCATCGTGTCAAAGAAGTCTGCCAGCATCAGGGAGAAAATCAGCAGTAGCACTGAGATAACCGGAAGCTTCGTGAACGCCCCGAAAAAGTCAATCTGACCGAAAGTGGCAAAATCAGGAAGCTGCACGGGCGAGCCCTGCAAAGCAGGGACGTTCTTGGTCCAGCCAGTTTCGTTGACGACCTTGCCGGTCTGGTCAGTCATCAGCGGGATTTTCAAAATTGCTTGGAGAATGACCGCCAAAACGGAGGACACCACAATCCCAATGAGGATGGCAGCCTGAACCTTGCGAATGTAGAGAACCAAAATCACCACGAAACCGACTAGGAATACCACCATCGGCCAGCCGGCAAAGGATCCACCGATGCCAAGCTGAACAGGTGTCCCGCCGGGACGCACGACTCCCGCGTTGATGAGACCAACCAGCGCGATAAACAGACCAATACCGACCGAGATGGCGACTTTCAGCTGGCTGGGAACGGCATTAAAGACAGCTTCACGGAAACCGGTGACCACCAGCAGCGTGATGACAACGCCCTCCCAAAAGATAAGCCCCATCGCTTCGCCAAAGGACAGCCCGAAGGGACCAAGCACCAGGGTAAATGACACCATCGCATTCAGTCCCATGCCAGCCGCCAGAGCCAGGGGGAAGTTTGCTACCAACCCCATCAGGATGGTCATCAAGCCTCCGACCAGGGCAGTTCCAGCCGCGATAGAGGCAGGGGTGACATTTTCAGCTCCACCTGCGCCAGCTGCGGCAATCAGGATGGAGGGGTTGACGACCAGGATGTAAGCCATCGCGAAGAAGGTCACCAGACCGCCGCGGATTTCTTGCCTTACGGAAGATTTACGCTCGGAGAGTTCAAAAAAACCTGCGATTCCGTCGCTGGTGCGGGCGGAACTCTTAGCGGTTTTCTTTGCGGATTTGTTTGCAGTTTTTGTTGTATTGTTGCTCACTGCTTAACGCTAGCTGTTTCCATGAGGATAAACCAAAACGCAACGTCACAGGCTTAGGCATCCGCGGTTTGTCCCGAAAGGGTAATCTCATCCGGATTGAGTTCCTGCAAAGATTTGTCATCCAGGAAGGTCCGTCCTACCGGTAACGTACTGGGGGTCAAATCCGCATCAGTTTCGGAGTGTGCCCCACAAGTGTGGTCCATCGCCACTACGTGTCCGTCGTCAGGGCTCCACGCATTGGTGCACAAACCAAATTCCAGCCGGAGCGAACCGCTGATTTTCCAAAGGTAACCGCAGGTAGAGCACGGGTCTTCCGGCGGGTTACCGTGACGATCCAGCTCGGTACGCGAATGTACATCACGCAGCCAGCGTTTTACCGCCGCATTGCGCCCCTCACGGTTCAGGACCCGCTTGCGTCCCAGTCCCAATTCCCACAGAGCCAGCTGGTCAGCGTCTTGCCCGGTGGCTTCGTATCCTTGGTCAAGGTTCGGATCGTCGGGATTGTAGGGAGTGCGGTCTTTTCGCCCCAAGTCACCGGGCTCCAACCGCTCTGACCAGGGTATCCACGGGGGTGCCAGCAAGGCACCTTCAGCCGGCAACAGGTCCGTTTCGCACACTGTCCCAATCCGTCCGTGTGGAACTCGGGTCAGGCTGACAGCCCAGACCCAACCCTTATATCCCGGTTTCAGACACTGGAAAAAATGCGTCACCAACCGTTGACCAGTGGCTTCCACCCGCAGGTGCTCCCCCACTTCGGTGTCTTTCGTGATGGATTTTAGGGCGTTACGAGCCAGGTCAGACTGTTTTGCTAGTACGGAGTCAAGCTCCAAAGTCTCCGCAGGCTTGGTAGCCTGGGTTTGTTTTTGAGCCATCAAAAGTTCCTTCGTGTCACTTCTTGGTTTAGTTCATTCATTCTGGAGGTGCTCATGCTTCGAAAGACTGCGCCACGATTTTCAGCATCTTGGCAATTTGTTTCCCGTTCTCGGGATATTTCCCCCGTCGCAGATTTCCGGAGGCATCGTCGAGAATCCGGATGAGATCCTCCACAATAGGCACCATATCAGCAGCTTTTTTACGTTGTGCTTTCGCTACGGAGGGAAGTTTTTCAACTACGGTTACGTTCATGGCTTGACGACCACGTTTGCCGTCAACTACCGAGTATTCAACCTTGGTACCGGGGTGCAGGTCCACCACGTTCTCAGGCAGAGCCGAGGCATGGAGAAATACCTCTTCACCGTCGGCTCCAGCTACAAAACCAAAGCCTTTGACAGCGTCGTACCATTTCACTTTCCCGCTCGGCACTTGTCCTCCTCTGTAAATCTTGGTTCACTTACCGCGTAAATCTAACGATTTCGGCAAAGTTCTCAACCCAACCAGTCTAACTGTAAGCCACAGCTGAGATAAAGTTGTAGGTGACGTTTGTTCTGTTTGGAAGAAAGTAGCAAAGTTACTGTGTTCTCAAGAATTCGTTTCATAGCGGTGAGTTTTATTTTAGTGATGGCGGGGTTCGTTCCGGCGGACTTCGCGCAGGCTTCTCCTGCTGTCCAACCCGCAGCTGATCCCCTGGATGTTTCGAGCAGTCAGATTTACGACCCCGATAACAAGCTGGGCGACGATGGTATCTACCAGGTGAAGAGTTCTCTTGAAGCCGCCAAGAATTTTAACATGTCGGTCTATATCGCTATCGTCCCTGATTTCGGTGAGCTCTCTCCCCGCGAATGGAACGAAAAAACGATGCAACTTTCGCATTTACAAGCTAATTCTTATCTCCTCTCCATTGCCTATAATCCCAATGCCGACGGTGCCGGAGAGATTGCGGCTTCTTCTACCGCTGGTTCGGCTATCAATAGTGCCCAGGCTGGCGACCGGGCTATGCAGGTTTTGCCTTATCAGTTGAGTAACGGCGATTACGCATCTGGAGTGAGTTCTTTCGTCCAACAGTTGATGGATCTCGCCATGTCGGCGAAATCTGGTCCGGCAGCTCCCGCGGATAACGCCGACGTTTCAGGAAGTTCCACCAACAACTGGTTCATCCTCATGCTGATTTTGGCAATGTTGGTGGCAGTGGCTTTGGCTATCGCGATTTATCGGCGGAATTCCTACAGCACAGCAGCGAAACCTCAGGACAGTGCGAAGTTTGACCGGGTTGAGAAAGTCAATCAAGACAGCGCGGTTGAAGGCAACGCGACATTTGCCCCCGCGACTGCCACCGAAACAGAACCTCCGGAAAACGCTACTCAGTCCTTCGCGACTTTTGAGACCCCTGCTCTGGTTGGAGATACCCCCGAAACAGTGCCGACAGATACCTTTGTTGCAGCTGCGCCGACAGCCGCACCACCGGAACAGATTCAGCCGGAAGCCCCGACCTATCCAGAGCCAGAGATGCTCTTCGATGAAGCAGCAGCCGCTGCAAGCGAGGTCAGCTACGAACGGGGTCTCAACGCTGTACACGATTTGAACAAGGCGATTTTTGCGGCGGCAGAGGACTTGCACGCTTCCGTGGAAGCCTTTGGACCGGCGGAAACCACTAACTTCGCCGCCACCTTGGATTTCTCTCGAGAGCAAGCCAATGCCCTGATGAACTGGCTTGCAGGAGCAGATTTAGTCAGCTCCGAAGAAGTCGGGCAAGTTGAGGATTCGGTTCAACAGGTTAAACAGACTCTGTCCGCTGAGGTACTCGAATTCACGAAGCGTCGCTACAATCCTGACCAGGTCGAGGTTTCCCTCAACCGGTTGGCAGCTGCCTGGAACCGAGCTCGGAAATCTTTGGCACAGGTTGAAATCGTGGAAAAACAGCTAGAAGCCGACTATCCCCAGGCGAATCTGGGTCATGCCAGCGCCAATCTAAGTCAATCGAAACGGCTACTAAAAGCTGCCTACAAGGGAATTTTGTCCGGGCAAAAGTGTTTGCAAGAAGGGGACGCCAAAACTGCAATTCGTTATGCGCGCGGTTCTGAGCGAGCAATCACTCAGACCGAATTCGCCCTCGAACACATCACCAAGCTCGGTGCATTTCTATCTGAAACCAAAGAGCACCTCTCCAACATGTTGGAAACATTGAACGCGAATGTGCAAACCGTCCGGACCTATGATCCCGAAGCAAGTGGTCAGGAAATCGCCATTACGTTGCGAACTATGGAAAAAGCCCAGAAGGCTCTGGTCGGGGAAGGGGATCCCATCGAGGCTTTGAGCAAGCTCTGTGGTCTGCAAGCCAACCTGTTCAATATCTATGGCACTTCGGTTTTGGCGCAAGATTTGACTCAGTTACAAGGACAATTCCCGCTGCGTTTAGAGTGGGAGCAGCAGCATCTGGAGCTGCTGCGCACAGATATAATGCTGCGTCGCAATAGCATTGACCCGCAGATTGAACTGGAATTGGCACGCTGCGAGCAACTTATCGCCCAAGCGCGAGAGAAGCTCCCACAAGGACCGCTCATCGGGATGACGATGCTTTCTACAAGCGCAGAGATGTTGATTCAGCTGGGCAGTGGGATTCCGGAAGCTTTCCCCACGCCAGCTAAATAGTCCTCTGATAATTGTTTTGACCCGGTTTCCGGGTCAAAACTGTTTTTAGGGCAGTTATCCGCCCAACGCCATAGTTAAAAAGTTATAGGATGCTGAGAAGTCTGAAAATATCGGGATACCTTTTGGAAGTCCCGGCTATTCAAATTTTGAAAATTTAAAGATAAATACTGTAAGTAAAGAAAAACTCAATGAAGCTGCAAATTCCTGAAGAAGAAACGACTTACCTTTTAGTCGATGGAGAAAACATCGACGCCACCTTAGGGCTGAGCGTCTTGGGACGCCGTCCCGACCCTGACGAACGCCCCCGCTGGGATCGTGTCCGCGACTATGTCTCGGAAACCTTTCCGGGTCAAACCAAGGGGCTGTTCTTTCTAAATGCGTCCGCGCACATGCCCATGACGTTTGTCCAAGCCCTGTTGGCGATGAATTACCAGCCGATTCCGCTTGCTTCTGAAAGGGATGAAAAGGTTGTTGACGTGGGGATTCAGCGCACTTTAGAAGCTATCGACAAACAAGAATACGGAAATGTGGTATTAGTTTCTCACGATGGTGATTTTGAACCTCAATTGCGCAGTCTGCTGCGCAACGACCACGACGTTACGGTGGTTGGGTTTGAAGAATTCCTCTCCGGCGAATTGCGCACTCTCGAGGAAAGCGGTCTAAAAATCGTGGATTTAGAACGAGAGATTCATGCCTTCAATGCACCGCTGCCCCGTATCGGAGCTATCCAGCTGAGCGAATTTGTCCCGGAAGATTTTATTTAATCGCGGCTAAACGTTCCTGACGCAAACGTTGCAATCCAGGAATTTCCGGTACCGCCAGAGGCAGGGGAATTCTCAAGGCGCGGGCTAACAGCAAGTCAGCCAGCTGCGGATTCCGGGCCAAACACGGACCGTGCAAATAGGTCGCAATGATAGAACCCTGCACACAACCTTCCATTGCTTTTCCGTCCTCTGTGGCACGATAGCCCTCCGGAATCTCCCGGCTAACTTCATGCCCCTGCTGTACACCGGCTGCTGCACTAGCGCCGTCTGCCAGTCCCGGAGCTACCCCAGGCTGACCGTTACCGATGCCAGAGGTCACGAATCCCAATGGGGATGCGTCCCGACCCAAGAGGGTTGCGCCCCCGTGATTCTCAAAACCAGTCAGGGGTTCACTCAGTTCTCGTTCCAACGGTAAACCGCTCGGGGAATTGATTAATTCTCCGATAGCTCGCGCTCCTTGCGGCAGAGTCACCACGTCCAGCAATCCTGCCCCTTCGGTGCGTCTGCCTTCCGCGTCCGTGTACCAAGTTCCTAGAACCTGGAATGCTGCACATATCGCGAGAACGGGTTTTTGTTTTTGTACCGCTCGTTCCAATCCGCGGTCGGTTAAGAGGCGGCGAGAGGCAATGGTTTGCGCAACGTCTTCCCCACCGCCCAAAGTGTAGATATCCAGGCTCTCCGGGATTGCCTCAGTGCAGCTCACGTGAACAATCTCAGATTGATAGCCCAACAATTTGGCTCGATGCGCCAGCACCACCGCGTTACCGCCGTCTCCGTAAGTACCCAATACTTCGGGCATTAAGATCCCGATACGCAACGTCGATTCGTTCACTGCAACCACCCTCGCGCTACAAATTCAGCCCGTGCATCACGGAAACTTGTGTAGTTCAACAATAAATCAACCTCACCGGGCGCAACCATCTCGATAGCATCCAAAACTGTCGACGCCCAACGTGTCTCAATGTTGGCGTAGTTCAAACGCACCTGTAAATCAGCGCCACGTTCGCCGGTAGCGACCACGGTTTTTCCGCTTAAAGATTCAAAATTCACATCCCACAGCCAGCTCAAATCGGTTCCATCGGGAATTTGACCGTTGACTCCCACGATGATTTCAGCCTGCGGGTTCAGCATCGTCAGAGATTCCATCCATCCTGCCGGATTCTTTGCTAACAGCATCCGCACATGGCGCCCATCCACGCTGAAACTAGCGTAACGCCCTGCCACATCTTTCACTTGAGCGATACCGGTAGCAGCAGCGGAGACCTCCACGCCCAGTAATCTCGCTGCCACGAAAGCCTGCAGGGCATTGCCACGATTTGCTCGACCGGGGAGCTGTATCGTCGCGGTTGTTTCCTGCCCACTGCCGGTATCGATTAGCTGCACAGGAACACCGGGCTGGTAGCTCTCGGCTTTCCAAATCCACTTCGGGTGAGGCCGAGCAAACTCAGACTGGGTCGGGGGCTTGTCCCAAGGCACCTCATGAGCCAGCAGTTCCTCGACTGGAACCGAGCGCCACGACACGTCCCGGTCGAGACCGGAAGCTAGTTCAGGTGGTTTTCCAGTGGTCGCGTCCGATTCATCCGGAGAATAAATAATAGCTCCGCCGGTTCGAGGCGCTGTCAAGGAGTCTCCATTCCAGCCTTTGCCTGCCGCGACCCAGACAGGATGCGCGCTATCCCAAGCTGCCGAGGTCATCAGAGGATCATCCACATTGGCGACCACGTAAGCTTGTGGATTTTCATCGACAGCGCGACGGATGCGTTTTTCAATAACTGCGATTTCCCCCACTCGATCCAGTTGATCACGTGAGAGGTTCAACAACACGATAACCCGCGGGCGAGTTGCTTTCGCAATCAGCTCCAGGTGCATTTCATCAATTTCCAGAATCGCCACGCCAGCCCGCGGATTCGACATCAAAGCCGCGACAACTCCGGGAGTCATGTTATCTCCGCCACGGTTTGAAGCTACAGCTACACCTCCCGCCCGGACTGCTTCGCTGAGCATTCGCGTAGTTGTTGTTTTCCCATTAGTACCCGTGACCAAAGCAACAAGCCGATCTGCCGCCAAATGCTCCAGAATCTTAGGCTGCAGCCGCAACGCTACCCGACCACCAATCATGCCACCGCTGCCTCGCCGGGTGACTCGGGACAGCCACGCCGCACCTCTGCCCGCCGCTAATGCGAGGCGATCACGAAAATTCAGTCGACCTTTCCAAGGCAGGACCGATAGACTGTTTAGGTCTGAGGAAGAAACGGATGAACTCACGTAACAATTCTAAGGGCAATATCAAAAACAATCTCATACAGCCCTGCATACTACCTAACAGTAACATGCAAGTCTATTGATATAACAGCGAATTCTGCGACAGCTAACGATTTATTACAAAACGCTTTGGGCGAAGAAGTCAAAGGAGAATACCATGCAGGAAATCGTCATCCTCGGCGGCGGCACTGCCGGGTCAACCGTAGCTAATCGCCTGTACAGAAAACTTCCTGCCCATGAATACCGCATCACGGTAGTGGACCGCGACAATAACCATCACTACCAGCCGGGATACCTCTTTATACCTTTCGGTCTGTATAAACCCCGCCGCGTCGTGAAACCTCGTTCGCATTTCTTGCCTAGGGGAGTGCGTTTCCTCATGGATACCATCAAACGAGTGGATCCGGTGGCTAAAACCATAGAACTTGGAAGTCAGATTATCCCTTACCATTACCTCATAATTGCCACGGGATGCACCATCCGCCCCGACCAAGTGCCGGGAATGAGCGACCCCAGGGTGTGGCGCAAATCCGTCTATGACTTTTACAGCTTGGGTGGCGCAGTCCGTCTGCACCGGGCGATGCAGCAATTCAAGCGCGGGCATCTAGTCGTGCACATCTCCGAGATGCCCATCAAGTGCCCCGTAGCTCCGCTGGAATTCGCGCTCTTGGCGGATTGGTTCTTTTTCATGCGCAGACGCCGTTTAGACATAGATATCACTTTCGTCACCCCGCTGGACGGGGCTTTTACTAGACCCGTAGCCAAAGCACAGCTCGGAGAGCTGTTACGTCATCGTGACATCGAATTGGAAACCGACTTTAACGTTGAATACCTCGACCCGAAACGCAAAGTTCTGATTGGCTACGACGGGCGGGAAATCCCCTTTGATTTACTGGTGACGACCCCTCCGACCATGGGTCAGCAATACATCGCTGATTCTGGCTTGGGAAATGACTCCAACTATGTTTCCGTGAATAAGCACACTTTGCAATCCACCGCCTACCCGGATATTTTCGTGCTGGGCGACGCGGGAGATTTTCCCACTTCCAAGGCCGGCGCAGTGACTCATTTCCAAGCCAAGACTTTCGTGCCGAATTTCCTCAATTACTTACGCGGCAAACCCTTGACGGAATCTTTTGATGGACACGTCACTTGCTTTATTGAGTCGGGATTTCACAAGGCGCTGTTGCTCGACTTTAACTATGACGTACAACCAGTCACGGGCAAGTTTCCCCTCCCCCTGGTGGGACCGCTAAGCCTGCTGAAAGAAACTCATTTCAACCACTTGGCTAAAATAGGGTTCTATTTCGCTTATTGGGGTCTCTTGGTGCGCGGTCTTCCGCTGCTGCTACCTCGTAACATGCCTAGATTTGGCAAGGACTTTGCTCGGTGGGGTCTGCGTGATGATGGAGTCACAGCGCTTCCTCCGAAGCCACGTCAAGCAGTATCTCCCTCTCCACAAGTTCGGGTTCCCGTGGTCAAGGTGGCTCCTCCGACTCCTCAGGTGGCTCCGTATCCCACCCCCAGCTGTGAACCGCCAACTCCTGCCGCTAGTAACCAAATTCCAGTATTGCATCAAGTCAACGGCATACCTATTGACGTAACCGATGAGGGTTTCATGATTCATCCGGAACAGTGGAATGACGAAGTCGCCAAGGGTTTAGCGGCGGCTTTGCACATAGAGCTAGATGATGCTGCTTGGGAAGTGGTGCGTTTTGTCCGCCGCGAATTTGAAGAATACGGCGTCTCTCCAACCTTGGGACGGATTGCCAAGGTAGGGGGATTCAAGGTCAAAACCGTTTTTGAAATGTTTGGAACCAAGCCTGCGAAAAAGTTAGCCTTCCTCGCAGGGGCTCCGAAACCGGTGGGATGCGTGTGAAAATGGCAAGCTTAACTGACCAGATTCCAGAACCTTCCGAGAGACGAAACATACCATCAAAGATCAGGATTATGACTCCACCACCAGACGCACCCGCAAATGCTGACTCAATCAGAGAAGCTGACGAGATTACCTACGTAGACCGCAAGATGGCGTTTATCTGTTCCAAAGGCAACCTCGACATGGCATACCCTGCCTTGATCATGGCTCACTCCGCACTCAACGCGGGGGTTCACGTGGACGTATTCTTTACTTTCTGGGGCTTGGACATAATCAATAAACGTACGATGGACCGACTCAAGTTCACCATGCAAGGCAACGCTGCCATACACTTTCCCACACTGGAAAAGTATTATCCCGGATTAGGGGATATGCATTTTTCTCCATTGTTTGGCGCCCTGCCGGGAATGACGAAACTTTCTACCTGGTACATGAAAAATGAGCTGCAAAAGATGGAAATTCCGCCCGTACGCGACATGCTTGAACAGATTGCGCAACTGGGGGCGAACCTGTGGGCATGTAAACTTTCGGCAGACATGATGAAGCTGACACCGCGTCATCTACACAAATGCGTCCGAGGAATTGTCGATGCTGATACTTTCATCGAGATGTCCGAGGGAGCACAGATTATCTTTATCTAAGTTTTCCGGGTAGGTCGCCCCGTCACCAGTGCGGTAAAGTGGCTTGGTGCCGTTTGTTTTGAGAGGTGGGCAATGCCAAAGATATGTGTAATCGGAGCGTCAGCGATGGGTACGGCGCTCTGCCGACCACTTGTTGACACGGGCTGGGACGTAGCCATGTGGGGAACCGAATACGACGATGCCGTTTTGGATGCATATGCTCAGGGTCAACCCCACCCCGCGATTCACGTGCCCTTGGCACCCCAGGTTAAGACCTACCGTGCCAAACACCTCGATGCGGCAGTGAGAGGCGCGGAAGTGCTGGCGATATGTGTTGCCGCAGTAGGTCTACCCGATATCACCAGACGTCTGGCGCCATATTTCGACCTTGTGCGGGCAGTCTGGGTACTGACGAAGGGCTTTGTCAAGGATGAAGCGGGTCAAGTTCATTTGCTGGCAGAAGCAATGGAACAGATTGCGGTGGCAAATGGCGCCGAACTACCGACTCTGGTGTCCATCGGAGGTCCCGTCATCGCCCGCCAATGCGCGTTGAGTGAACCCACCGCGACGGTGTACGCCTGCCAGGATTTCGGAGCTGCAATTCACTATGCCCGGACAGTACGCACTGATTATTACCGCGCTTTTCCAGCTGAAGATACGACCGGGGTGGAGGTCTTGGCTCCTTTGAAAAACAGCTACGCCATCGCCCTGGGAGTGACCGAGGGCATTCAGGAATCAACCGGATCTCCACAATCTAACTTGCGCGCCGCCGTGTTTGCCCAGGCAATTCGCGAGATGTCTCTGGTTTGCGAAGCTTTGGGCGGTCGCCCGGAATCTGCCATTGGTCTGGCGGGAGTAGGCGACCTGGAAGTTACCGGCATTTCGGGCCGCAATAAGTTTTTCGGGATGCGTCTCGGGCGCGGTGAGCACCCGGACGAAGCCGAAACCGAAATGAAAGCGGCAGGGCACACGGTCGAGGGGGTACACTCCACCCCGTTGGCAATGACACTCATCGAGCAGCGCTGCCCGCAGCTTTTGGACGAACTGCCTCTGCTGCGCGCCGTGGACGAAGCCATTAGCGGAGAAGTAGATATTCGCAAGACTCTGGTTTCGGCAGCCCTGCCCGCCTATCCCGCGGATAATTTTGCTGCCTCGCAGCAAGGTAAGTGGAACTCGGATTGGTCTCCCGCTGCATCTGGTCTCTCGTGGAGACTGAAGAAGCTGGTCAGACGGTTCAAAAAATAAATTAAACCGAGGGATCGGTCTCTCAACAGTTCCCGCCACGCTATTATTTTCGTTAGAATTCTGAACGGATTCGATGGCGAAATCACGAAGCAATGAGGCTTGGAATGAAAAACGTGGTGATTATTGGTGGAGGTACCGGTGGCACCGTCACCGCAAATTCGCTGGCGCGCCGGTTAGATTGTAAAGAGTTCCAAATCACCGTCATCGACTATTCCACTCGGCATTATTATCAACCGGGTTTTGTCGCATTACCCTTTGGGAAAATTCCGAATCCTCTGCTGTGGCGGCGGCGCCGGCAGACCCTCCATCCTGGAATCCGTTTCCTGCAGGATAAAGTAACCGCGGTGGACCCGGTCGCAAAAATGGTCATCACCCAAGCCAAACAAATTTCCTATGATTACCTGGTCTTGGCAACAGGATGCGAGTGTCGTCCTGAGTTGGTCGAGGGAATGGCGAAGGGAACCCTCCTGAACACAGGGATCTATTCTTTCTATACCCAGGCTTGGGCGCGACGTTTACGCCGGGCGCTGCAGACCTTTACCCACGGTCACCTCGTCGTGCATATCTCCGAATTCCCCATCCGTTGCCCGGTCGCCCCAATTGAGTTCGCCCTGAAAGCCGATCACTATTTCTTTACCCACCGGGTCCGAGATGACATCGAAATTACGATAGTTACCCCGCAATCCCAGGTTTTCGAGCAATCTATCGCTGCTCGGAATCTTTCTAACCTGTTGCGCCTGCGCGACATCGAGGTGCAGCCTGACTTCGTAGTCCGCCACATTGATGCAACGGAAAAACGGATGTATGCCTACGACGGCAAGGCTATTGATTACGACATGCTGGTGACCGTTCCTCCCATGCGAGGTCAGCAATTCATCGTGGATTCCAAGCTGGGCGATGAAATGGGATTTGTGCATCCAGATTTAGAAACACTGCAGCATCGTGAATACCCCGATATTTTTGTCATTGGTGACACTGCCGATTTGCCAACTTCCAAATCTGGATCTGCGTGCGTATATCAATCTAGGGTATTAGTTTCTAACTTACTTGACTACATAGCTGGTAGGCCAATGATGCGGCGTTATGATGGTCACGCGATGTGCATTATCGACACCGGTTACAATCAGGCTACCGTAATTGATCGTTCCTACACCGTACCAGCAGTAACTGGAAACTGGTTTTTTCCTCGCCTGGGTCCCCTGTCGTTGCTGAAACAGACACGGAGAAACCACCTCGCAAAACGGCTCCTGTTCGTGTTCTATAGCGCGTTCATGGCAGGTCTGCGTGTTTTTGACAGATTCTCTCATATACAGCTTTTCGGTAAGGATTTTAGGCGCTGGGGCTTACGCCCCGACGGCACTACTCCGCTGTCTGCTCCAGACACGACCCCAGACGCCGACAGTTTAATCGCCCCCACCTGGAAACGTCGCCCTAACGCCTGTCTTGCCGCGGCATTTTCCACAAAAGTTCTGAAAATACCCGTCCTCCACGAAGCCGGAGGCAGGAGTATTGACGTGGACGCGGAGGGCTTTATGACGAATCCATGTCAATGGACCCGCGCGGTCGGGACTGATTTGGCGCGAGCGATTAACTTGGAAATGACCCCCCGACATTGGGAAGTCATCGAATTTGCCCGACAGAGTTTTGTCAAATACCACGTCAGTCCCTCTCTGCGCCGTATGGAAATGGCGGGACACTTCCCAATTGCAGAACTGTTCGAGCTGTTCCCATCCAAGCCAAATAAACTCATCTGCTACGTAGCTGGTATTCCGAAGCCCCTAGGCTGTATCTAAGTGCCGGAAGGATATTGATCTATGGAAAAATCTGCACCTGATTTTTTTGACCAGGATTTCTGGCGCGTATCTGAGCCATTGTTGCACATGGAAAAACGCAAGATGGCATTTATCTGTTCCAAAGGAAACCTCGACATGGCTTACCCGGCGCTAATTATGTCCATCGCAGCGCTTACCGAAAAAGTGGACGTCAATATTTTCTTTACTTTCTGGGGTTTGGACATTATCACGAAACGCACCATGGACTCCCTAAAATTCACTATGCAAGGAAATACAGCTCTGCACCTTCCCCTTTTGGAAAAATTTCGTCCCGGTTGGGGGAAACGCTACCTGCCCCCGAGCTTTGGAAATCTGCCGGGTGCCACGCATCTCGCCACCTGGTACATGAACAAAATGCTTGAAAAGAACGGTATCCCTCCCGTGCGCGACTTGTTAGAACAGATTGTCGAAATGGGCGGTCATCTGTGGGGATGCAAAATGACCGTTGATCTCATGGAGCTGCGCCAGAACATGATGTTCAAGGGGGTTTCTGGGATTATCACCGCCCCTGATTTTATTAAGAAATCGGAAGACGCACAGATTATTTTTATCTAATCTCCTGGTTTACTCTCCTCGCACTCTTGAGCGCTGACCCAGTCCCGAATCGAGCGCTGTTGCTGCCGCCGCTTAGGGGTGAAAAATGACCGGTTCCGCGGGTAGATTTTCCGGACTCCAACTCGCGAGAGCGTGGTTCAGGATTTCCTCTGTAGGGAGGGTCAGCAGTGCGGTTGCGTCAGTTTTCGCTGCCGACCATCCCAATGTTTCTAAAACCTTCAAGAGAATCTTTTGATCAGACCACCCCAGCGCGTTCAGTTCCGGGCGAGTCACGGATTTATCTCGCTTTGCCAAACGCTGCCCTTGCGCATTCATGACCAGTGGCACATGAGCATAGGCGGCAGGATAGCCACCCAAAATTTCGGTCAGCCAGGCCTGCACCGGGGCGCTGGAAGCCAAGTCAGCCCCTCGCACGATTTGATCCACGCCCTGATTGATGTCGTCCACCACCACGACCAGCTGATAAGCCCAATCCCCATCGGTGCGTCGCAATACGAAATCGTGAAGCAGACCAGTCAGTGGCCCCAACAGAGAATCTTTTACCGTATATTCCACTCCTTGTGGCGCCCGCAAACGCAATGCCGGTTGGCGACCTTGCGCTGCCAGTGCGGTCCGTTTAGCCTCCCGTTCAGAATCACTCAGGTCCCGGCAGATTCCCGGATAAATTCCTGGTTTCCCGTGCGGCGCACTGGCAGCTGCCGCGATATCTGCCCGCGAACAGTAGCATTCATAAACCAGACCTTTTTGTACCAACTGTTCCAAGGCGACTTGGTACAACTGGTGGCGCTGTGATTGGTAGACGACCCTCCTGTCGCTCACTATGCCCAATGCCGCCAAATCTGCCAAGGATTGTGCAGCAAAACTGGGACGGGAGCGTCCGGTGTCAATGTCCTCTATTCGCACCAGGAATTCGCGCCCACTGGATTTAGCGAACAGATACGCTGCTACCGCGGTGCGCAGATTCCCGAAATGCATGACTCCTGACGGGCTAGGAGCAAACCGACCGAAGCCACCGCGACTCACGTTAAACCCGCTTAACCAGCGGGAATGTAATAGTTTCGCGGATTCCCGACCCGGTCAAGGTCATCAGCAGACGATCGAGACCCATTCCCATACCACCTGCGGGAGGCATCCCCTGTTCCATAGAGATGAGGAAGTCTTCATCCACTTCCATGGCCTCCGGATCTCCATTGGCAGCATCCAAAGCCTGCTGTTCAAAGCGCGCTCGCTGTACCACCGGGTCATTCAACTCGGAATATCCAGTGGCAACTTCAAAGCCACGTATAATCAAATCCCACTTTTGTACCTGACCGGGCTTATCGGGGTGTGTCTTTACCAAGGGCGAAGTGTCTTCGGGGAAATCGCACACAAAAGTCGGTTCCCACAATTTATCGCCAACCAGTTCTTCCCACAGAACTTCTACGATTTTCCCGGAGGGATAGTAGGGTTCCAGCTCAATGCCGAGCCGATCTGCCAATGCGACCAAGGCATCTTTCGGAGTCCGCACCGTGACTTCCTGCCCCAGCGCTTCAGACAGGGAACCGTAGAGGTCAATCCACTTCCATTCCCCGGATAAATCGAATTCGGTTCCATCGCTCAAAGTTACGACTTCGGTGCCGAACACGTCCCGTGCGCAGCGCTGAATCATTTCCTGAGTCAGGCGAGCAATCTGGTGGTAGTCTCCGTAAGCGCAATACACTTCCAGCATCGTAAATTCAGGAGAGTGCGAAGAATCCGCACCTTCGTTGCGGAAGTTCCGGTTGATTTCAAAGACCTTGTCTATTCCGCCAATCAGGCAACGCTTGAGGAACAGTTCCGGGGCGATACGCAGATAGAGCTCCGTATCGTAGGCGTTCATATGGGTCACAAAAGGACGGGCGGCAGCCCCGCCGTGCAGGGTTTGCAGCATCGGGGTTTCGACTTCGATGTAGTCGTGTTCATCCAGGTAGCGACGCAGTGTCTGTACCACGCGAGACCGGTTACGTACCATGTCGCGGGCAGCGGGACGCATAATCATATCCAGGTCACGCCGGCGAACCCGCATATCCTCGCTCAGGGAAACTTCTTCACCAGCCTCGTTTATGTACGATTTCGGCAGGGGGCGCAAGGCTTTACAGGTCAGCTGCCAAGAATCCACAAAAATGGACAGCTCTCCACGTTTGGAGCTGATGACCCGACCGTGGACAAACAGGTGGTCGCCCAAATCAACCTCCGCTTTGTAAGCGGACATTGATTCCGGACCGACTTCCCGTTCGCTAATCATGATTTGAATGGTGGAACCATTGCCCTCTTGCAGGGTGGCGAAAGCCAACTTGCCACTGGAGCGCATCAGACGAACCCGCCCTGCCAAGCCGACAAATTCTGCGGTTTCTTCCCCTGCCTGCAAATCCGAGTATTTTTCACGAACTTCAGAAATGGTGGTGGTTATATCCACGTGAACCGGATAGGGATTTTTGCCTTCTGCCAGCATCTTGGCGCGTTTCTCCGCGCGGATTCGGATCTGTTCAGGAGCCTCGGCAGCATACGTTTCCTCGTCGCTCGCCACAGGCGCTGGGTTTACATTCTCAGTTTTGTTTTCTTTTTCAGCCACCGTTCTAGTCTAGACCATTCCCCGGTCGCGTTGTTCAGTAAGGGTTTTTACCCTTTTCAACCGGTTCCTCGGCGGGTTTGCGCCGGGTAAAATTGCCCCAAGAAGTCAATCAAGATGTTTAGGGGATGCGATGCAACTTTCCGCCGCTGACAAAATGACTGTTTCCACCCGGCTGAACGAAGCTAAACAGTCCTTAGATGAGGTTATCAGCCTCCTCGACACTGATGCAGACGCGAGCGTATTGATTTCCAAGCTGAACGAGTCCTCACGCCGCTTAGACAGGGCTTCTTTCGCCCTGATGGTTTCCAGTTTGCAGGGTACCGCCGAGGCCAGTGAACCGGAGCGAGTAGAAAATATCAAACACCTGGAACAGCTGTTCTTGCACATTGAGTAAGCGGGTGCGACTGCAAAACGCAGGCGCACCCGGAATTAATCAAACAGGATGAGTTCCCTGTCCACGTGCACCCCGCGAGGAGTCCGCTTCGAGCGATTTCTCCCGCAACCACCATAGACGTTTACTACCCCAGAAAGGCGCGGCAGGACCCTTGTGACCTCTAAAGTTGCACGTCCATGTTGTCAATCAGTCGAGTAGAACCGACCTTCGCCGCCAGTGCCAAGATTGCCGCACCGTGAAATTCGCCGGTAATCGGCACGAACCCTGTCGGGTTCACCAAGGCGACATAATCCACGTCTATGCCGGGCACCGCTGTGAGACGTTCCCGCACCTTAGCTGCCAAATCGCTCGCACCAAGACGAGAGGCGTTTTCTCTCCCCCACTGCAGAGCCTGGGAAAGGTTTAAAGCAGTGTCGCGTTCCTGCGGGGACAAGTAGCGGTTGCGCGAGCTCAAGGCCAGACCGTCGGGTTCCCGGCGGATTTCCACCGGCAAAATAGTCAAAGGGAAGTCCAGGTCGGTAACCATCTGCGAGATAATGGCGAGTTGTTGGGCGTCTTTCTTACCAAAAGCCGCCACATCGGGACGAGTCAGGTGGAACATCTTGCCCACCACCAGCAGCACTCCAGCAAAATGGGTAGGGCGAGTCTTGCCTTCTAGGATTGTGGCGGCGTGTCCGGGATCAAAGCGGACCAGTGCCTCACCGGATGGATACATGACCTCAGGGGTAGGCGCAAACAGGGCGTCTGCCCCGACTTCTTGAAGCTTGGCGGCGTCCCCTGCCAGGTCACGAGGGTAAGTGTCGTAGTCCTCACCGGGCGCGAACTGTGTGGGGTTGACGAACACCGTCACCAGCACGGTATCTGCCTGGGCTTTCGCGGCACGTACTAAATCCAAATGCCCTTCGTGCAGGGCTCCCATCGTCATGACCAGACCAAGTTTGCCCTGAATACCTTTGCGCCAGGTCGCCAATTCTTCTCGGGTTTTCAGTAATTCCATGGTCTTATTCCTCTCTGAAAATATCTGTCTGTTCCTCGTTAGAGTCGGCACAAGGCTGCGTGTTCGAGATGACGCGTTCCAGCCAAGCCGCGGGGGGTTCTTTGTCCCGCGCCATATCAGCATGCGAAACTTGCAGTTCCCACAGACTTTGCGCAGAGCTGGTAGGCAGATGGTACACCGTGGTTGGCACCACGCCCGGCACCAAGTGCAGTTTGACATTTGCCATCCCTAAAGCCCGTTGCGCCGGTCCTTGCCGCAGGGCCACGGATTGCATCCGGCAATGCGGTACAAAAGACACGCGCCGGGTAATCCTGCCGTCGCGAATCATCACCATCGTCGTGGTCAGCACCGCAGCTTTGCGATTCCAAGTAATCCAATCAAACCAGCGAGCTTTCGGTGAAGCCGTAAAGATTCCCGGTGCCGGACCGGATCCGTACATCATGACTTCCAAGAGATTTGTACCGGCTGTTCCAATTTCGGCGCCGTTGAGGTCGGTGACCGCACCGAGGTCGTGTTCCATCATCCACAATGCTTGCAATGCCTGAGCGCGGGTTCCTACCGGCAGCATCACGTGAGAGCTGGTCTTGCTCTTATTACCGCCGTTTCCTTCAGAGGTTCCCTGGTAGCCAGCCATAGTTAACTCGACCCGCCACCAGTCCTTACTCCGCCACAGGAAGGGCTGCTTTAAAACTACAGCGTGGACTCGCCCCGGAGGAATGGTCTGGGAATCATGGGTCGTCAATCCGTGGCGCAGACGGATTCCATCGGCAGAAGCCGCCGCGGTAAAGTTCCACCCTTCGTTGACTTTTTGACCTATCGCCGTGATAGTAGCAAAAATACCGGCAAGCACACCGAGCAGGGCTTGGGGTGCCACTAACAGCGCTGCCCAGAAACTGTCCGCATCACCGCTCATGAAGATGGCTATCGCGGGAATCAGCCCCAGCACCAACAGCAGCGGAATCAGCAGCACCGCGAACCAGGTAGAAACTGAACGCAAGATTGATCCCACCAGCATCTCGGTGGGGATTTCGTATAGTTTTGTCTCCGGCGCTTCCCCGCTGGCGGCGGGCAGGTCTCCCACTAATCCAGCTTCGCCTATCCCGATGATTTTTGTACTATTCGTTAAAGAATTAGTGGTATCTACAGCACGGTTGGCAACAGTTTTTTGACCTGATGCTTTGGTTAAAACTTCAGCCCGTAGCTCCTGCGCCTGAGAAGCCTTCAGATACATAATGTCAATCTGGGAACCGCTGGCTCCTGCAGAATCCACATGCAGCTTTGCTAAACCGAGCAGACGCGGCACCAACGGGGCGATAACGTCTACCGCTTGAATTCGGTTCAACCGCATGTGACGTTCTTTTTTAAAAATGATGCCGTGACGAAACAAAACCGCTTCATCAGTCAGCGCGTAAGCGGTAAACCTCCAGCTCAGATAGGCAAAAAGAACCAGCAACAGCAGAAGCACCACGATTCCCAGCAGGGAAAAAAGCAGCACCGGCAAGACCTTTCCTGTCGACCGTATCGCAGCCATCGCCTTAGAAATGTCACGTATCAAGTCGAGCTGCGAATAAATGATTGCCACCAGCGCCACCAGAACCCCCCACATCTGGGTCAGTGGCGTCAAGGGGTGTACTTTGCGCCAAACCGGAGGTTGCGCAGTAACGCTGGAGAGGTCAGAACTGGCTGGAATCCCCTCCGACGAGCCCTGCGAGGGCATAGGCGCCGAAGACTCTTTGGGGGTTCCTTCCGAGGGTTCCCAGCCCGGGTCAATTGGTTGTGTCATCTGTCTTTCCTCGCCGTGTTCACAATCCTGCTCTCAAAGATTCACCGCGCGCGGTGAGGATCTGACGTAAGCGATCTGCCTCGGCATGGTCCAATCCGGGGATGCTCGCCGCCGATTCCGTCGAAGCGGTCTTCATGCTGACCTGGGCAATGCCGAAAATCCTGTCGATAGGTCCTTGCTGCACATCCACAAACTGCATCCGCCCGTAGGGAATCGCCCACATTTTCTTAAACATGATGCCCCGACGTAAAAACAAATCCCGCTCGGACTCAGCGTAACCCCATGCCTTGACCTGGCGTGGAATTAACCACAACTGCCACACCAACAGACCAATCGGTACAATCTCTAGGAACCAAAACCACGGAATACCTTGTGTGCACATCATTGCCCCTGCGAATCCCCCAAGAGCCAGCGCGAACACCGCAATCCCCGCCAACAGTCCCAGAATCCGCACCGTGATGAGTTTCATGGAAATCGGTTTAAACGTCACGCCTGCAGGGTTAAATAATTCATCGGTCATGGTGACATCCTATCTGAGCGCCACGAAATTAATCATGGCGGAATGTGCATTCAGCCTAAAATTTTACGAAGCTGCTCGCGCTGGTGAGAGCTTAAACCTCCACGTTGCCACAACCGCTGGGTCGCAGCTCGCGCCAATGCCCGATAGGAATCGGGCACGTCAGCCAAATCATCAAAAGGTAGTGCGGGATCCAAATCATCTTTATGCAGCACGGGTCCGCTCCGCAGCGCCTCTAGGTGCATCGCCACGGTTGGAAAATCAGCACGTGCTACCGGTCCAGACAGCCCGGTTTCTCCTTCGCGCAAAGCCCGGTCAAAAGCCGCTTTAAACAGAGGTTCAGCAAAAACAGCCGGGTCGTCCAGCCCTGCCATCTGCAACGCCCGGATTGCCTGGGTCAGCACGATTACCAGGTGATTTGCCCCATGCGCCAAAGCCGCGTGGTATAGGGGACGCGCCGAATCCGGAAGTACGTGAGGCACCCCGCCCAAGTCCAAAACCAGAGCTTGCGCCACTGCCAACAGGGATTGCGGAGCATTAACCGCCCAATGAGTTCCTGGTAAACGTTGCAAATCCAAGGAAGTGCCGGAAAAAGTCTGTGCCGGATGCAAAGCCAGGGGAATGGCTCCTGTGCAGACGGCAGGCTGTAAAACATCCAATCCGTGAGCCCCGGAAACGTGAGCCACCAGCTGACCCGGTTGAAACGCCTGAGTCTGCGCTAATTCAGCAACGAGGGGGGCAATTTCTTGATCTCGCACGCTCAACACCACCAGGTCGCAATCAGGCACCAGCTGTGCCGGCGGCACCACCGCAACACCGGGGAGGATGGCATCCACTCTTTCTCGGGAAGTCTCCGAGCGCGCCGAAACTCCCGCTAACGTATGACCTGCCTGCCTAAACGCAGCAGCCAAGATAGGACCGACCGCCCCCATACCGATGACTCCGACCCGCAGCGACGGACTGGGATTCCCACCAATTTCAGACATGTCACTATCGTAAACTACGCCAGCCACACGAAAACTCAGCACTTTCGAGGAGCGCCAGGCTCTACCCTTGTGAACCCATCAACCACTGAAAATTGCTCACCATAAGGGAATCTCGGGATTTCTCAACGCAAAATCCCCCGTCAAGCTGTACCCAAGCACTATTTTTTGCAGTTAAGATGTATGTGAGGAGTGTTGTGCCTCCTAACTCGCACGACATATTGAACGTTTTGTTTAACGAGGATGGTTATGGAACCTGCAGTGAGCGAAGCACGACTTTTGGTCGTGGATGACGAACCTAATATTCGCGATCTTTTGGCATCCTCCCTGCGTTTTGCGGGATACGATGTCTTAAGCGCCGGGGATGGCACCGAGGCTTTGCGCCTGGCCACAACGGAGAAACCCGATTTGGTCATTTTGGATGTCATGTTGCCCGATATGGACGGCTTTACCGTGACTCGAAAGCTGCGTGCTTCCGGAATTGATATGCCAATTTTGTTCCTGACCGCCAAGGATGACATGCGCGATAAGGTCGAAGGTCTGCAGGCTGGCGGAGACGACTACGTCACCAAGCCTTTCGGTCTAGAGGAAGTCGTGGCGCGTATCAACGCTATCTTGCGTCGCACGAAGCGGTCCGCGGTGGAACAACCCCTGCTGCGCGTGGCTGACCTGGAGCTGGATGACAACCTCTACGAGGTGCATCGGGGCGGGCGTCTCATCGACCTCTCCCCCACCGAGTTCAAACTGTTGCGTTACCTAATGGTGAACGAAGGTCGTGTGGTTTCAAAGACCCAAATCCTCGATCACGTGTGGGAATACGATTGGGAGGGTGACGCTGCCATCGTTGAATCTTACATTTCCTACCTGCGACGCAAACTTGATGCCCCTGACGAGACTGGCAGTATTCCGCCTTCGCTCATCCAAACCCGTCGTGGTGTCGGTTACCTGTTACGCGATCCCAACGAGTAATTATCAGCGGTTTACTGCCGCCGTTGCGATATGAGAATACGAGGCGGGGTAAATCATTTCTCTGCCGTCTGGTGGAATGAGTCGGGTTTTCAAGGAGGCACCCAAGTCAGATGAGGAGTGGCAAGTGCGTGGAATAGGGAAACTGTGGATCTCCCTGGCCTTGGCCACGCGACTGACCATAATTTTTGCAGTCGCCTTGGTCGCGGCGCTGTCCTTAGCTGGCACCGTAACGGTGCTGTCACTTTCGTCGTATCTGACCAGCCAGCAGGACGCCCAGCTTTCCGCGGCAGCTAGAGTGATGGGCCCCAACGCCGCGAACCTTTCGGACACTACGGTGTTTTCCAACAATATGCCCAGCGATTACTACATATACGTGCAGTTTGTGGGCTCGATGCACCGTCCGGATCGTGAATTTATCACCCCGTCTACGAAGAGTAAGTCGGGCATTCCACAGCGTCAATACTTGCCGAAAAAAGCTGATATTCCCACAATAAGTAACTCATCTTCCCTGGTCATGCCCGGAACGACGGTTCCGTCGACCAAATCCGGTCAAAAGTGGCGGGTGTTGTCGATTTTGCTGACTTCACAGGGGAAGGTCGCGGGAGCCGCGACTGTTGGTCTGTCTATGACTCCGCAGAGTAATATGCTGCAAGCCATTATGTTTACCATCACAATCTCGACATTGATCATCGCCATTGTCGGCACTTTGATGACAAACTACCTGGTAGGAAGAGCTTTCCGACCTCTGCATGAGATTGAAGGAGTTGCGAACAAGATTGCGGCTGGAGATTTGACGCAACGTGTTAAGAAAGCTCCCAACACCACCGAAGTGGGATCCCTGGCGAATTCTTTGAACGTGATGCTTTCCAACCTGGAACAAGCGTTCTCTGCCGTGGAATTGTCCGAACGTAAGATGCGGCGTTTTGTCTCTGATGCATCCCACGAGTTGCGTACCCCCACCGCTGCAATTCGCGGTTACGCGGAGCTGTCGCGGATGGGCGGTGTGGGTCCGGAGCGTCAGGCAGAAGTCATGGCACGCATCGAGTCTGAGGCCACCCGCATGGGCAACATGGTGCAAGACTTGCTGACTTTGGCGAGGTTGGATGAACATCGTCCGATGACGTTCGAGCGCACCGATATTACAGCTTTGGCGAGGAACTCTCTGTCGGATATGGCGGTGCTGGATCCGGAACGCGATTTGCAGCTGCTGAACATGGAAGATGAGACGCTGGAGGAAGTTTACAGTGTCTACGCAACCGTGGATGCGGAAAAGATTTCCCAGGTCATCACCAATTTGTTAACTAACGTGCGCCAGCATACTCCGGCAAACACTCCCGTCGAGGTGGTGGTGGGATACCACATGTGGCCCGACGAAACGGGAGCTCCTATTAAGAATGCCGTGGCTTCAAAGATTCCAGCTTTCCAACGATGCGCCGTCTTAGAGATTCGTGACCACGGTCCGGGCGTGGCCCCAGAAGACGCCAAAAAGGTCTTTGAACGTTTCTATCGTTCTGACACGTCACGAGTGCGGACCACCGGCGGAACCGGTCTGGGTTTGGCTATCGTTTCCGGTATCGTTTCGGCTCATAACGGTACGGTGGCGATGCTCCAGACTCCCGGCGGTGGTGCCACGGTGAGGATTAAGCTGCCCTGCCAAGCCTCACACGTGGATGCTGAAGGAGAAAACAAGAATAACCCAGCCGCGAAATTCGCTGCCGCTGCTGCCGCAATCAATAAGGTCTCCAGCTCCAAGGAAAACTCCCGTCAGCTCTCCGCGGCGCAATCTACCGCTAGTGCATCCCGATCGCGGGGTGTGCCCGGAGTAAACACGAAGGCTGTTCCTGCCGCAAGACCGACTCCCCCAGTGGCTCGACCCACCTTGCCGAGTCCCGTTGTGCCACCAACTCCCCCCGTGGCACCGCCCTCGCGACCTGTGGCTAAGCCCGTTCCCAAACCAACAGTTGCACCCCCACCCCCGCCCCCGCCGCGCTCCGCTTAAGTGAGGGTTTTTCCCCGCCGATGCCATTGAGAGCGCGGGAGTTATTGTCTGGAGCTTTGGTTTTTTAAGGAAAGTCGTTAGTACCGAAAGAAACAGATATACTTTGTAGGTTGCTTTGGGTTTCCCCAAGCGGACAGAGGATGATGTGTATGGCCGAGAAAATACCGGCTTGGTTATTGACGGGTTTTGCCCGTTCTGTTGCCGCAGAAGGCGGTACGGCGCCACGAGATGTAGCCGAATCCGTAGGCACTGAGTTGGCGCAGCGGTGGATGGCTCCGGAGCGCCATTTTCATAATCTTGAATATCTCAAAACCACACTGGAAAACGTCGATATTCTCAGCGAACAGGCTCGTGACGTGGAAGCTATCCGTTTGGCAGTGTGGTATCACGGTGCGATTTTTGATGTTTCCGAAGCAGCAGTAGAGCGCGGTGAAGCGGGACTGGATGTGCTGGGTTCAGCTGATTATGCTGCCGATTCTTTGGCTGAGTTGGGCGTTGGTGAAGCCCGGATTGAAAAAATTACGGACCTCATCCGAGGTTTATATCGCCATCAAGCAGTTGAAGACATTGATGCCCAAGTGCTCTCAGACGCGGATTTATGCGTTTTAGCAGCGGATCCTCAAGAGTATCTGGAATACCTGCGGGACATTCGCCGTGAGTACGCTGCCTACGATGAAGCTCGCTTTATTTCTGCCAGATCCACAATCATCGGCAACCTGCTGAGCCGCCCACAACTTTTTTGGACTCACGGCGCTGCGGGTTGGGAAGAACAGGCTCGCGAAAATCTGAGAGCAGAATTGGAACGTCTGGAAAAGACCGGCACTACTGGATTGGACATTGCTGGTGCTGGGGCTGAACCCGCTGCTCAAACCGGCGCGACTCCTGAAACAGCACCTACTTCGGATATGCTGCCTACCCCAAGGGAGGGCACTCCGGTGGAAACTGCCACCAAACCCGAAACCGGAGAGTTGCCCGAAGCAGCTTCGCGGGACCAGGATCCGGAAGATACGGATGAACCGAACGAAGTCAATCCTTATGCACCTCCGGACGAAGCAGATTTGGGATCGACCCTCGAAAACGTCGCTGAAGCCATGGACACGATGGTCATGAAAGCACTTAAACCCGCTGAAGTCGGTCTGAAACCCCTTTCTGACGTGGAGGAATAGGGTTTTCCACAGGGAGTACGATTTCGGAGTTTTCCACAGGTAATTTTTTTGTATCTGGGCAGCTGACTTCTCTTGCCTTAGTTTGAGAGTGCGAAAACCAAAGTTTGGTTTTCCCGCGCTTTAAGTGTTTCAAACGAAAGGAATCACCATGCAATTTCAAGTCGATAGCGATGCTGTAGCTGCCGCCGGCGCCCAAACCCGTGCCTGCGCTGAGGAAGTTAGCGCCCAGGTTTCTGCGATGATGGCAAATCTGACTACTCTGCAAGAGTCGTGGACCGGTGCCGCGTCCGGCGCTTTTGCGGCACTAGCAGCTCAATGGCGCGCCACCCAAGCTACCGTGGAGGATAACCTTCGCCAGATTGGTATACAGCTAGATACTGCCTCCGCGAACTATGCTGAAGCGGAATCGAATGCTACCGCGCTGTTTGCCGGAGCCTAAAAATCTTTGGAACAAACCAAAATACCCAAAACTGAGAACTGAGAGACTCGCAAAGTCTCTCAGTTCTCAACATTTTATGAAGTTCGTAAGGTCGGACGCTGTTTGTGTTTAGCGGTTCAGACCCAAGTTGATTTTCTTGCCGGTGACAAACGAGATTACGACCGCAGCCGCCACTCCAGCTCCCACACACAGCAGCATGATAAAGACGAAAGAAACCACACCAGGAACCGATTTAATCGGGGAGGACACAAAGGCTTGTGGCGCATTCGCGTTGATTGCCGAGATGGAGGTCTTGGCTTGTCCGTTGGCGTTGGCAGGAGCCTGGGGAGCCACATTAGCGTGAATCTGAGGTTCCGCGTTAGCAACGGAGGCAGGAGCCTGTGGGTACATGACCTCAGGTCCAGCCGGGACATCTACATCACTGCCGCCTGTGTTCAGTTCGGCAGTGGAGGGAGCGGTGGGTGCGGGGGATGAGGGATTGACCACTACATTGGAAGCACCAGAGGGCATTGAATCCAGATTCACGTGCTGCATAACCGTGCCAGCGGAGTCTCCGGATGCGCTCGGGGTAGACAAATTCTCAGCGTATGCAGCCGGGGCAAAAGCCAATCCCAGCATCAGCGCCGTTGCTGTAACCAAAAACTTTTTCATCGCGTCCTGCCTCAGTTTCGAATTCCTATTTCCAGGGTTTTCCCAGCCCCTCACCACACGATTTTCCCAGGTTCCAAACCGAGAAATCCTTGCGGCTGTTACTTAACATTGTAACCTCTAATTGATTTATCGGGAACCACTCAGTTTTCATTAGGACTTTTTTCGGAGTTTTTGCGTATATTTCAAGGTTTTTTCCGGGTATTGTTCAAATCTTTGTAATGACATACTCACCTATATTTTCTCGGTAGCAACCCGAAGCTGTCCCCCCACCGCCGTGGTTTTACGGATGACGGACTCATAAAATCCATCGGGGCGACTCCCGCAAAAGCAGGAATCGCCCCGATGAAAGTTATGAAAACTCGAGCAGTTGCCTACTGGCTTAGTACATACCACCCATGTTGTCGTCGCCAGCCGGAGCTGCTGCCGGAGCCGGAGGCTCAGGCTTGTCAGCCACCACGGCTTCGGTGGTCAGGAACAGACCTGCGATAGAGGCAGCGTTCTGCAGAGCGGAACGAGTCACCTTCACCGGGTCAGCCACCTTGGCTTCCAACAGATTCTCGTACTCGCCGGTAGCAGCATTCAGGCCCTCGCCCTTGGGCAGGTGGCGGACCTTCTCAGCCACGACCCCGCCTTCCAGACCAGCGTTGTCCGCAATCTGCTTCAGCGGGGATTCCACTGCTACCTGCACGATGGCGGCACCGGTCGCTTCGTCGCCTTTCAGCTGCAAATCCTTGAAAGCCTCCGCGGCAGCCTGAATCAGAGCCACGCCACCGCCAGGAACCAAGCCTTCTTCCTTGGCAGCCTTCGCGTTGCGCACAGCATCCTCGATGCGGTGCTTGCGTTCCTTCAGCTCTACCTCGGTAGCGGCACCGGACTTGATGACTGCTACGCCGCCAGCCAGCTTCGCCAAGCGCTCCTGGAGCTTCTCACGGTCGTAGTCGGAATCGCTCTTTTCGATTTCCTGACGAATCTGACGAATACGAGCTTCCAGGGCATCCTTGTCGCCAGCGCCGTCCACGATGGTGGTGTCATCCTTGGTGACAACAACCTTGCGGGCAGTACCCAGCACTTCCAGACCCACGTTCTCCAGCTTCAGACCGAGATCCTCGCTGACGACCTGGGCGCCGGTCAGGATAGCCATATCCTGAAGCATAGCCTTGCGGCGATCGCCGAAACCGGGAGCCTTCACTGCGACGACCTTCAGTGCGCCACGAATGCGGTTGAGCACCAGGGTCGCCAGAGCTTCGCCTTCGATGTCTTCTGCCACGATAGCAATCGGCTTACCAGCCTGCATGACCTTTTCCAACAGCGGCACCAAGTCCTTGATAGAGGAAATCTTGGTGTCCACCAACAGGACGTAGGTGTCCTCCAAAGCGGCTTCCTGACGATCCGCGTCGGTCACGAAGTAGGGAGAAATGTAGCCGCGGCTGAAACGCATACCTTCGGTGACTTCGAGGCTCAAGCCGAAAGTGTTGGATTCTTCCACGGTGATGACGCCCTCTTGACCCACCTTTTCCATGGCTTCAGCAATCATTCCACCGATGGTTTCATCAGCAGCCGAAATCGAAGCGGTAGCGGCAATCTGTTCCTTGGTCTTAACTTCCACTGCGTCGGCGAGCAACCGAGACACTACCGCGTCTACAGCCTTTTCGATACCGTGACGTAGTGCAATCGGGTTCGCGCCCGCAGCCACGTTGCGCAGACCTTCCTTGACAATAGCCTGTGCCAAAACGGTCGCCGTAGTGGTACCGTCTCCAGCCACGTCGTCAGTCTTCTTGGCGACTTCCTTAACCAGTTCGGCGCCAATCTTTTCGTAGGGGTCAGCCAGGTCAATTTCCTTAGCGATAGACACGCCGTCGTTAGTAATGGTCGGGGCGCCCCACTTCTTTTCCAACACCACGTTGCGACCCTTGGGTCCCAAGGTCACCTTGACGGTGTCGGCCAACAGGTCCAAGCCGCGTTCCATGCCGCGACGGGCTTCTTCTGCAAAGGCAATCATCTTTGCCATTTATTACAACCTCCGCTTTTATAAGGTTCATGTGCGGCGAATGCCCGCGACGGACGGCTGGGGTTGTGGCGGTTCACGTCTCCGCGCGACCTGCAGCCTCATTCACCAACTTGTCACTCTAACATTGAGAGTGCTAACTCAATCTTGGCACTCTCACACCGAGAGTGCAAGTTTTAAATTTCTGAGTTCACACCGTGAGGCTGCGCAAAATGCTCCGTCAGGCTACCCTTTGAGCCTACTCACCAGCACGATTTGCACCGTCTGCGCACCGTCTTTAGGCACAATCATGTCGATATTCAAAATCCGTTGCATCTCGCGCGCTTCCGCCTCGTGGCCAGCGGGGTAATAGATGGTGTTTGCCGAGGGCTTAGTGCCTTGGAAGTTCTCTGCGGATACTTTTGTGAAGCCATCCGCGGCTACTTTGTCTTTAACTTTTGCTGCCAGACCGTTGATTCCCGAAGCGTTCAAGACGCTCACGGTGATAGTTTTATCAGCCGCACGAGGCTCGGTCTTTGTTTCGGCGGTGGGCGGGGTGGTTTGAGTCGGCTCCTCGCTGGGTGCGGCGCTTTCCGCAGGCTTTTTGCTAGGTTTCTCGGTTTCAGAAGGGCTTGGCGTCGCCACAGCGTTTGGGGTTTGACTCGTTGGCGGCTTACCCGCCGCATCATTAGCAGTTGAGGGATGCGACCCAATTAGGAGCAGCATGGCCCAAGCCAGCAAGGGCGCAGCAATAATCACGATGACAAAAGGCAAGAAACCGTGCCACCAGGGCTGACCAGGCCGGTGAGCGCCCTGGGGTAAGTTTTTGCCAATACGGTCGAATTCATCCTCGGGGTATCGTGCTTCGTCCACGTGTCTAGCTTATGGATTATCGTAGTTTTCAGGCTGTTCCCACGCCGTTAACCCTACGGAAAGTAACGAAAAATGGATTCCAGACCGGCGGACTCAGGGCAGGCGCCAATCCACCGGCTGACCACTCTGCGCCACCAGCAGTTCGTTGGCTCGAGAAAAGGGACGGGAACCAAAGAATCCTCGTGACGCTGAGAGCGGGGAGGGGTGGACAGATTCCAGACAGGGCACATGGGGCATGAACTCTTTGGTCCTACGTGCATCGGCACCCCACAGAATCGCGACCAGTGGCAGCCCTTGCGCGGCGTGATGGTTAGCAAGTTCCCGGATGGCGAACTCAGTAATGGCTTCCCAGCCCCGACCCCGGTGAGAGGCAGGTTTCCCCGGCTGTACGGTCAAAGCCCGGTTTAGCAGCATTACCCCCTGTTCAGCCCAAGGTCGCAAGTCTCCCGAAGTCGGTAAGGGCAAACCTAAATCTTGGTGCAGTTCTTTAAAAATATTTACCAGTGAACGGGGAATTTCTGTACCGGACATTACAGAAAACGACAGTCCCATGGCATGACCGGGGGTGGGATAGGGATCTTGCCCCACAATCAGGACTTTTACCCGCTCCAAGGGGTACTGAAAGGCATGAAATACATTTTCTCCAGCCGGAAAGTACCCCCGCCCCGCCGCCAGCTCAGCGCGTAGGAAATCTCCCATGGCGTGAATCTGTCCCTCCACAGGAGCCATAACTTGCGCCCAGTCCGGGGACATAATCCGCTCCAATCCACCCCGTTCCTCTCCTGTTTGCATCGCCTGCTCCCTACATATCCAAGGCTAAATCGAGAATGGGGGCACTATGCGTGAGGGCTCCCACGGAGATATAGTCCACTCCGCTGGCGGTCGTCGCTGCCGCATCACGCAGTGTCAAGCCCCCGCTGGCCTCGGTTTTCACTCCGTGCGGGGCGGCAATCGCCACCGCTTTAGTCATGGTTTCCGGGTTCATATTATCCAGCAGAATCAGCCCTACCCCCAGATTCGTCGCCTCCCGAACCTGTTCCAAAGTGTCACATTCGACTTCCAAAGGTATCTGGGGAGCATATGCCCGTACTGCCAGCACTGCCGCCGTCAGCGAACCGGCTGCGGCAATGTGATTGTCTTTGATGAGTGCCGCATCCCCCAGCCCCATCCGATGATTTTCTCCGCCACCGCAGCGCACCGCGTACTTTTGCAGCACGCGCATTCCGGGAATCGTCTTTCGAGTATCACGCACCCGCGCTT
Source organism: Mobiluncus curtisii ATCC 43063 (assembly GCF_000196535.1). Lineage (NCBI taxonomy): Bacteria > Bacillati > Actinomycetota > Actinomycetes > Actinomycetales > Actinomycetaceae > Mobiluncus > Mobiluncus curtisii. Next base: position 604,327 of record NC_014246.1, read on the forward strand.
TTGTACCTGTCGTTCCACTTTCGCCGGAGGCAGCAGCAATCGCATCGACATAAGCTGCCACCGCGGTCGCCACACCGCTGAGCTGACTGGCTAGGTTCAACAGGGTTCTTTCGGCGGTCAGCATAGTCCTGGCACCAGCAGTTATCTCTAAAATGACATCGCCTGGCTCGACCCGTTCCCCGTCCTGACGGCGCATCGCGACCTGCGGAGTCGAGGCACCGGTCTTTTGCGCCAACACGAAAGGTACCGCGGCAGCAACCGGAACCCCAGCCAGGCACCCCGACGCACGAGCCACCATCCGAGCTTGGAGGGTGAGTGTGTCATCAAAAATGGCATCCGTGGTGACGTCCGGTCCATACGCCAAATCTTCATCTAGAGTTGCCTCGATAAAGTCTGCGACCTGGCGCGAATCCAACTTCGCTGCCGCTAAAGCGCTGGCGATTTCTGGCGGTAACATCGTTCCCTCTTTCCTTCTATGTCTGGCTCACGCCTGGGGCTCAAACTGGAGTCACACTGACTTCCAGGGAAGTTCCGTCCGGACCCAGCTGCACATCCAGGTGTCGGCGCCATTCCTCGCGACGGTGCGGGAAATCCGTCCGCCGATGGGTACCGCGGGATTCTTCTCGTGCCCAGGCCGATGCTACCAGGGCACGGGCTACCAGCGTAGCATGGGGAGACAGTTTCTCCAGTTCACGCTGCGCCCGCTGCAAACCAGCGCGGTCGCGCAGCACATAGACGTCGCGGCTCATGATTTCCTGAATCTGTTCCAGTATCGGGGGCGCAATTTCTACCGGCTGAGGAATCGCTGCCGGTTTCGCCACCGGGCACCGACGCAGCTGCGGTAAGTCCACTTCCGCCAGCTGCTGGGCGACTAAACTGCCCATCACCAGGGCCTCTGTCAGGGAGTTCGACGCCAAGCGGTTCGCACCCTGCACTCCGGTACACGCCACTTCCCCAATGGCATAGAGTCCTGCCACGTTCGTTTGACCGCTCATGGTGGCCGCGATTCCGCCGCAATAGTAGTGAGCTCCGGGGCGAACCGGGATAGGCTCAGTAATGGGGTCCACCCCGCGACTGGAAACCAGCTCATAGATGGTGGGGAACATTTCTTTCCATTTCTGAGTCCCGAAACTGGTGGCATCCAGGTACAGGTGATCCAAGCCGTGAGCCACCATATATTCCTGTTCTGCTGCCGAGACTATGTCCCGCGGCGCTAGGTCCTCTTGTGGGTGAACCCCGCGCATAATCCGATTTCCCTGCCCGTCCACCAGAACAGCACCTTCCCCGCGTACTGCTTCGGACACAAGTACCCCTCGGTCACCCTTAACTTTAACGGGTGGTACAAAAATGGTGGGATGGAACTGCATGAATTCAAGGTCGCGTCCAATCGCTCCGGCACGCAACGCCGCTGCTAAACCCGCCCCGTTAACGACTTCGGGGTTCGTCGTCGCATTCCACAACTGACCGATTCCGCCGGTAGCGAGAATCACCGCAAAAGCTGAAACTACCCCGAATCCGCGCCGAGAATCCCGCACCGTGGCGCCGCAGGCTCGACCCTTCTCATCGACCAGGACATCACACAACTCGCAGTCTTCCAGGACTTTCAGTTCACCTTGTCCGCCGGTGTCCCAGGTCGCACCGTCCATAGCGGCAACATTTTTCGCCAGCGTAATCTCGATTTCATGACCCGAAGCATCCCCATTGGAGTGCAGGATACGCCGCGCGGAATGCCCTCCTTCCAGGTGGAGGTCGATTTCCCCGGCTGCGTTACGGTCAAAACGCGCTCCAATCCGCATCATCCATTGCAGGGCGCGCGGGGCTTCCTGGACCAAGGTGCGCACTGCCGTCTGGCTGCACAAGCCCGCCCCCGCCACAATGGTGTCTTCATAGTGGGCTGCAGGAGTGTCTCGCCGGTCCCAAACCGCAGCCAACCCCCCTTGTGCCCAGTCGGTAGAACTGGCGGTGAGGTCACTTTTCGTCACCAGTACGCAATCGACCCCGGCAAAAACCAGGTTGATTACGGCGCTCAAACCCGCCGCCCCAGAACCAACCACCAGGACCGGGGTCGTCATTGTCCAATTAACATCCATGAGAGTGCATCCCCACACCTAGTGCTGCTGGGGCGAGACCGTGTGACCGATGGCAATCATGCGCTGCACACTGGCTCGGGCACGCACCGCAATGTCTTCGTCCACAAAAACTTCGTCGCGACCGTTTTCCAAGCAACTGACCAAGTTTTCCAAAGTGGTTTGGTTCATATACGGGCAAGCCGCCTGGGGCATGAGCGGCTCAAAAGTGACTTCCGGATTGGCTTTGCGCAGGGGATGCAGCATCCCCACCTCGGTGGCGACCAACACTCGCGAACCTTTCGGAGCTTTTTTCGCTTCCGAGAGCATTCCGCCGGTCGAAAGCACTTTCACGCGTTCCTCACTGAGCTTACCCGCCCCGATGAGATCCACAGCTGCCTGCGTACCCCCGCATTCGGGGTGAATGTAGACGTCTGCGTCCCCGGCGGCGAGGATTCCTTGCAGCAAAATGTCGGGAGTCATCGCGGCGTGTACATGGCAGGCACCATCCCAGGTCACCAGGTTCTTCCGCCCGGTGACGCGCCGCACATGCGCCCCCAGATTACGGTCAGGGCAGAACAAAATCTCAGTTTGCGTCGGGATGGATTTCACCACATCAATAGCGTTGGCAGAAGTGCAGCAAATATCGGTTTCTGCTTTCACCGCGGCAGTGGTGTTGACATAACTGACCACTATCGCGCCGGGGTGTGCGGCTTTCCAATCTCGCAGCTGTTCGGCAGTAATACAATCCGCCAGTGAACAACCCGCGGTGGCGTCGGGAATCAAAACGCGCTTTTGCGGGGAAAGAATTTTGGCAGTCTCCGCCATAAAGTGAACGCCAGCAAACACGATGGTATGCTGCGGAGCATCGGCAGCCAAACGGGACAGCGCCAAGGAATCTCCCGTGAAATCCGCCACATCTTGAACTTCACTGGATTGATAATTATGTGCCAGGATAACGGCGTCTTTTTCCTGAGCCAGCTGGCGGATACGTTTTTGAAGGGCTTGAGTTTCCGTGGCGCTGCGAGTCATGATGGTGGCTTTCCTTCCTCAAGTTTCCCGGACAGCGCGCCTGACACAGCTCGCGAAGATTCGAGTCACTTTCGTTTTGACATTGCTTCGATTATAGAACCCTTTATCAACGGCTTTTCCCCCGGAACGTGGGCACCAAAAATACTGGCTTTGTCGCGCGGGGAAATTTATGGGAAAATCAGAACATCGCCACTTTAGCTCAGTTGGTAGAGCACCCGCCTTGTAAGCGGACGGTCAACAGTTCGAGTCTGTTAAGTGGCTCCACTCTGTGGGGTATCCCCTGGCAATACTTTCCATACGCCCTTCCGTCTCCATCTCAAGCCAGAACGAAAACAACGGCGACCAATCCCGCTAGTGCCAACCCCAAGATGAGACGCCGCATCGGAGTGGGTAAAACTGCCCGCAGCACTCGCCTGGCACCAATCCGCAGCGGGACGCTGAGCGGAATCCACCACGCCGTCAGCAGCGCCACCCCGGACAGACCCTGTGCGACATAAACACTTTTTGGAACGCTTGTTCTAAAAAGTGTGACGGTGTCGGGCAGCGCGGAGGGCAGCATGATTCTATGACCGTAAAGGATTTCCTCCACTGTAAGCAGCGCCACCGCCAAAATAACAGCAGCGGGTATGGTGCTAACCAAGCCTTTGATACAAGCTCCGGGCAACGAAAGAATTTTCCGGGTCGAACGCCAATGCCAGCCCGCCACTGCCGCCACCCAAAAGCCGAGCACCGCGATAATTCCGGAAACTGCCGGTTGCCACGGAACCCACACGGTCCAAGCGAGCGCGCCAACCAGTCCCAGGAAAGGCAGCATACCGGGGGTTTGCTTGACGCCGGGTTCACCCGTAGCAACACTGGCGAAAGACTCGGAATCTACGCTCGTCGAGGGATTTGGCAAATCCACATTCCCCCAGGTGACAGCCACTTCGCCAGTTTCATCCGCAGACCATTCCGGAGCGGATTCCATCCTGGCAGAGAGACTCTCCACCCCCGCAAGATTGTACCGACCATTCAATTCTTGGGGTATCACCACCGTGTATCCCGGTTCGCTCGGAACCGCCGGGGTCAAAAGCGCGGTCGTAGCGGTTTCCGCACTGTTCGCGCCAAACTCGACGACTCGGAGCAGCTCAGCGAAATCCACGCTACGCCGAGCCTGGGGAGCCAAAGCGCGGCGAAAGCCCTCCGCCACGGGCACTTCCAACCCTTCCACGTCGGGGTTCCCAGCCAGCACCCGCGAGATAATCACCGTCGGCGAGCCGGTTCCAAAGGGAGGTCGCCCAGTCAGAGTAAACAGCAGCAATGCCGCTAACGCCCACCAGTCATCAGCAAAACCCGCCTTTTGTCCCTCGATAATCTCCGGTGATATAAATCCGGGAGTTCCTACCACCAAACCGGTTCGTGTCAGCCCGCTGGTATTTTCCAGAACGGAAGAAATCCCAAAGTCAATCAGCACTGGACCGTTCGGTCCAAGAATCACGTTGGCAGGTTTGATGTCACGGTGGCAAATCCCGGATTCATGCACTGCGCGCAGAGTGTCAGCCAGCAGGTTCCCCAGTTCCAAAGCGTCCTCGCGCTGCCAAGCGCCGGAAACCCGCACATCCTCCGCCAGGGTCGGACCGGGGACGTATTCCGTAACAATAAAAGCATCTACCCCGTCGACTTCCAGGTCCATCACAGCAGCTACCCCAGGAACTTTGACCCGTTTCAAACTTAACGCCTCGGAACGAAGCCGCTCTCGAGCGTCACCATCGCGCTGCCCCAAATCAGCGTCGGGAGCCAACAGTTTAAACGCCACCGGATTACCGGCACCGTCACGGGCCAGATAGACCGTGGCGGAGGCACCTGTCCCGAGCCGGCGCTCCAAGACATACCCGCCTATCTCGGCACCCAATAACTCGGCGTTTGCGCTCATGTAATCGAGTATAACCAACCCCCGCCTCAGCTTCCCTACACCACTAATCGGAACGAACCTGTGCCCGTCAACCCACCCCCAAAAATCTTGTGCATAAAAACCTGAAAAAGAACGCGCGAATCTGGAATAATGGTCAGGTCGGCGCCGTTGCCGACAAATTTTCATATCCAGCCTTTACAACGGATCGTCCGGCGCGTACCCGCCGGTGAAGGGATTAAATTATTATGGCAACTGTTACTTTCGACAAAGCAACACGTATCTATCCGGGCAACACCACCCCTTCGGTGGATGAGCTTAATTTGGAAATTGCAGACGGCGAATTCCTGGTCTTGGTCGGTCCCTCCGGCTGCGGTAAATCTACTTCGCTGCGAATGCTGGCAGGTTTGGAAGAAGTCAACTCCGGACGCATTCTGATTGGCGACAAGGACGTTACCGATGTGCAGCCCAAAGATCGCGATATTGCGATGGTATTCCAAAACTACGCCCTGTACCCGCATATGACAGTGCGAGACAATATGGGCTTTGCGCTGAAGATTGCGGGCACTCCGAAAGACGAAATTACTAAGCGCGTCGAGGAAGCAGCCAAGGTCTTGGACTTGACCGAATACCTGGATCGCAAGCCGAAAGCCCTGTCCGGTGGTCAGCGTCAGCGCGTGGCCATGGGTCGTGCCATCGTGCGTAAGCCCCAAGTGTTCCTGATGGACGAACCACTGTCGAACTTGGACGCAAAACTGCGCGTGCAGACCCGTACCCAGATTGCGTCCTTGCAACGCAAACTGGGAGTGACCACTCTGTACGTGACCCACGATCAAACCGAAGCCCTGACCATGGGCGACCGGATTGCCGTGCTTAAGGACGGCATTTTGCAACAAGTCGGGTCCCCAGATGAGCTTTACCAGCACCCCGAAAATGACTTTGTGGCAGGTTTCATCGGATCTCCCTCCATGAACCTGCGCAAGTTCAAGGTGGAAGGCGAAGAAGCGGTTCTCTACGGCGCCTCCCTGCCGATTTCCGCCGCGCAGCGCAGCGCTCTAACCGACGCTGACGGTGGCGAGGTCACGATTGGGTTCCGTCCCGAGGACTTGGAAATCACCACCGACACCGGCGATGGCGTGATGCCCATCGTGGTGGACATCATCGAGGAACTCGGTTCGGACGGCTACGTCTACGGTCACCTCGACGGTGCGGAACAGGGAACTTCGGGTTCGGTCACAGAAGATCACCTGGTCGTGCGGGTACCTCCACGTACCGCTCCGAAGCCTGGAAGCGTCATGAATGTGCGGATTACCCCCGGTCATCAGCATGTATTTAGCGCCGCCACCGGCAAGCGTCTGCCCGACTAAATCGCGCGCCGGATGCGCACCGGTCAGCGCATGAGGTCGGGTCGCATTTCGGCGAATTACGCAAACTAATCTGGGTGGTTCCCGTCGCATAGGCGGGAACCACCCATGTAATTTTGACACGCATTTTTCGTGGAAGACCCCGCTCAATTCAAGAGCTTTCAGTCATTTACGCAACAGCCAGGTCGGACGAGTTTAGTTGCTGTTTATGAGTGAAACGGGTAAATTTGAAAACGGTTCCGATGGCGTTGGCAGTTCGCAATGCCGCTCCATCCCAACTGTGAAAGCTATTTGAATAAACCCCCTCAACCGGCAGGTAATCAACACCACCAAAACCCAACCACCCGCCGGTTGAAACTGGGCGATTCTGGCATCCAGAATCGCCCAGTTTTTTACCGCCAATGCTTACCCCACTGACCGCGGCGAAACCTGATGCGTCCCGAGAAAATCATCGCTAGCTATATTCAACACCGGGTCAAAAAACTGACCCCGTCTCAGAAACCAAACGAATCCAGCACGCTTCCCGGACACAAAGAGCAGGTTTTGTACTTAACAGTACAAAACCTGCTCTTTGCTATTTCACGCTACATCCAGGAAATTAACGCAGGGCGTGATAGATTTCACCACGCACTTTCTCAGAAACCGCTCTGGTCCCCCCGACCAGGTCAACCTTGCGGACACTGGCACGATTCCGGGTAAGGAATTGGGTAGTAGGTTTAGTTAAGGTGTTCACCCTGGTCAACACCAAAGGCGCGCCGGTACGGGCAGTCAGAGACGCTGCCAGGGTCGCGTCGGGGAAGTCCTTGCCGGTAGCGACAGCGATGCGTCCCGGATTCGGCGGGAAGTAAGCCGAAGCGACCTTTTGCGCAGTTTCGTACCTGTCGGCACCCACCTGCTTCTCATCGAGATGCACCGACCGTTCGGCGGCTGTTACCGCCGGTCCACCTACTGCGACTACCTTCGCAGTCTTGGCTGAGTTCATCCACCCTTGACTGGTTCCATCCACAGTCCGGCGAGGAGTCAGCAGCACCACACCGGCATTCTTGATAGCGGCAGAGGATGCGCTCAAAGCATCCGGGAAGTCGACACCGGTCGCCAGGTACACGTCGGATTTATCCCGACCGCGTGACGCCAACAGGTGATCAGCGACGACTCCCGCGGTTCGGTAACGGTCCTGACCGCCCAGGCGCTGCACCTGGAAGCCAGCATTTTGCAATTGGGATACCGCCCCGGCACTGATAGCACTGGAATTGCCCACCAGGATAACTTTCGTAAATCCGTGTCTGCGCAAAGTCTCCACAACTCGCTGCGGGACCCGTTTAGACGGGGTCATCAGAATTGGCGCGTTGTAGTTAGCCGCCAAGGGACCCGCGACCAAAGCGTCAGGATAGTCATCGTCGCGCACCAAAACCGCCGTATCTGACCACGGACGATTCACCTTGCCAGCATACTCGCTGTAAGCCGGCACAGCGTTCTGTTTCGATAAGCTGGGCGTAGCGAATCTCTCGCTAAAGTAATCCAGCACTTCCAGAGACGTACCAATCCGGTCACGTCCCCCATGACGTAACACTAAATCGTCATAGACCGCACCAGAATTACCTGCAGCGCTCGAGCCGTAGCCGGGTTGTGGGTTTGGGGTGGGGGTGGGACCGGTGACGGTTTTCTCTTTTACCGTAAAGGTCACGTTACGGTAAAACGGGATGGCAACACCCGGCAAAGTAAGACGAATCACAGCGGTATAAGTGCCGGGACGCGCGCTCGCTTTCAAGGTGACGACACCCGAGTTCGCGTCGAACTCAAATAAGTCCTCGTTGCCAGTCGGCACAGTGTTAAGCAGTGTCAGTTCCGGTCTGCCGCTGCCGGTGTAAACCGACGGGGCGGGGGTGCGGGTGCCTTCCGTGACATCCGGGACGTTAATTTCCGCAGTTTCAGGGGCAGCATGTACGGGGATTTTAACCGTCTTGGTGACCTGGTAGGGGCAACTAGCCGGTCCCGGTTTGTTCTCAACCAGGTCTGCTGGTCGCATGTGACAGGCATCCTTATCCCACACGGTGATGGTGACCGGAACGTTACCCTGTTGCGCTTGTGCAAGGTCGACCGTAGTGGGAATCCACTTCAGTTTCACCTGGTTGTCAGTAGTCACCAAGTCCATGTTCCCAACCTTCGCTTTATTGCTCGGGTCAGAAGCGTCAGCTACCGGGTAATTCGGATCCCAGAGCTGGAACCAGTATTTGCCTGAACCTCCCACAGCCAGAACGGGCTTGGACGTTTGGAGATATTCCAGTCCCCCGACCGCCGGGCTCATCGGTTCCACACTCAACGCCAGGTCGTAGGGCGGGATGTAAATTGTGTGGGAAATAATCTGGGTCTGCCCGTTAGGCAGGATGACCTGGTAGGACAGCTGATGATTCCCGGCTGCCTGAGGGGTCGGGGTGCCTGTGACGGTAACCGAGCAGCTGCGCGGATCGGCGCTCCCTGTGCAGTTCAATCCGGTGACGGTGAGACCATCGATACTCTTGTCGGTAAAGCCGGCACTGTCAGAGGTGAACTTGCAATCGTTGCCGGCACAAGCGGTTCCGTTGGGGTTGAGTTTCTTAACCGTGATAGGTTTACTGGTGTTACCTACCATGTCAGCTGGGATTTTAGCCTCCACCAGCGTAGTTGGGTCCGGGTTCACCGGCTTACCAATCTTGACCTCCTTGGTGCCACCGTTTCCACTGTCGATAGTTACGCGGCGTTGGTCGGTGACGTTCACGCTAACCACAGCGGGTTTCGGAGCGTTGACTCCGTTGGGACCTACGTACCACACACAGAACCGCAGCGTTTGCCCCGCCGCCGCAATCGGAACTTGCTCGCCATTGACCAGGGAAATCGCCCCGTTAGATCCGAGCGTCAACCAGTTCGGCAGAGAACTCGCCGAGCAACCTTTTACCGTTCCCAGCGTATTGACCGGTTCTTTGGCGTGGAAGCCTTTTTGACTCGCAGCTCTGACTTGTTCGGGGGTCCAATTCGAGCTGCTGGGGTCAACCGTCGGGTTTTGCGGATCCTCTGCTACCAGTTGGGTAGAACCACTCAAGGAGGTTGCACCTACAGTCGTGTTAATAGTGAGGTCGTAGACCTGTGGAGGACGCTGGTCGGCAATATTCACCGTGATAGCGGCTTTCTTAGTGCGCGAGGTTGTGTCGGAGTCCGCGACGACGAGCTTTCCGTCCGCATTGCCACCAGGAATGGGAGTGCCGTGGACGTTACCCTCTGAGTCTAGAACCAGACCGGTGGTGCCGATGGGGTAGCACATTATCGGCTTGCTAGTCGTGCTTGTTACACCTGCGGGGCAAGGTACGGGTGAAACCGCTGAACCATCACTGTTTTCTACGTGGTAGGTGTATGGTGGCACCCCTCCCTCAATGTCCAGCTTCACCTTGGGGAATTTGTTTCCGTCAGCAGTGGTGTTGACCTCGATTTTTTGCGTGCCATCCAGTTGGGTTTCCACTTTGACGTCGGCGCCAATGGCGGAGTGGTCTTTGAAAATCATGTCAGTTTCAATCAACAACGGCACAGTCTTTTCCACACTCTGACCCGCGCCACCGGTCAAGGCGACTTTGACAGTGGCGTTGCCGTCATAAGTTTGGGTCGGGGCACCAGAAATCGTGACTTTGCCTCCGGTACAGGTGACCTTAAGTCCGGCTACCTGCGGGATAAGTTCACACTTCGCGGTAATACCATTGGTACCGCCATAGGTGCCAACCTGAACCCCGGAACCGTCTCCCGTGGTGGGGCATTTTCCGTCGCCATCAGGTTTCACCGTGGTGGAGCCGTAACAGACACCCTTCTTACCTTTTGGCAACTCATTATTATTATCTATGGTCAGGGTCAGTTTCTTTTCAACCTTAATAGAGAAAGTCTTTTTGATCAGCTGGTCGGAGCCGTCAATGACCAAGACCTGAGCGGTATGGACGCCGGTGGCGGCATCTACGGGGATAGACCCGGAGAGTTTCCCGTTAGAGAGCATAAACAGACCCTGATGGTCAGCCGTCAGCGGATTGTTCCAGGCATTATCTGCAGGAATAGTCCCGCCCAAGCCGGGAATGGGGAAGCACTTCGGGCGAGTATCAGATTGAATCTTGCCCTGCGCTTTGCAATACACCGGGGTAATACCCTTGTACCCGGTATAGCTGGTTCCGCCATTGAACTTGGCTTTCGCGTCAGCATCCACAGCAGTCCGAATGGCAACAGTTTCCTCAGCGAGAGAGGTACTGAAGCTGCCGTCCCCACCCTTGGCTTGGGCGTAATACGCCGGATAGGGTGCGCCTTGCACCCCGATGGTATCCAGTTTCACCGTGGAGTCGGCACGATTAAACGGCGGACCAGCCCATTCCAGCTTTTGCACCACCGGAATGTTCACGGTGGCGCTACGCACAATTCCGTGTCCATCTGTGACTTTCAGTTCGACCGCCAGGGAAGTGGTTCCCCGCGGGATAGCATCAGTGCCTGCGGAGCTTAGCGTCAAGGTTTGCGCCTTCTGGCTTCCCGTTGGCATCGCTGCAGCAACAGAGTTTGCGGCGGTTATGGTCAGACCGTGTCCCGACACTTCTGAACTTGTTCCGTTGCGGTTGTACGCCGTGACCTTCACAATATCGTAGTTGGCGTTGTCTAAGGCGTAAGTGCCGTCCCAGGCGCTAGGGCTGTTGAGAAAAGCCTGTCCCGCCGATGTAGTCGGAGTAATGGTTCCGCCCAGATAGTCGACTGTGCCGATCGGGGAGTTATAGTTGGCTGCGCCGCGAATCATACCGACAGGAGTTTTGGTGTTTAGCTGGAGTGGGGAGGCAAACACGCGCAGCGGTATCGACTTTCTGGCGGTGAGGTTGGTCGGTTGCCGCTCCGAGTTCTGGGTGTTTGCCGTAATCGTGAGGGTAAAGAACGGTATCCCGATGACATTTTTGGCAGCATAACCCACAATGGTGCAATCTGCTGGGTTGCTGCACGTGTAAGCTCCGGAGTTCTCAGTAACTGTTCCATTTTGGGAGGTAACTTTGAAATTTTCGGGCAAGCCAGCAATTGTTACTGTCTTTAGCGGCGCTGCCGAAGCGTCGGTGGCAGGGTCGACCAGCCACGTCATCACCGGAATGCCCGGTTTAGTATTACTCCCCAAAGTGACTTTGGCGAAATCCAGACCTTGCCAAGCGTAGCGTTCCCGATTGCTCGCGTTAAACTTCGGCAGACGGCTATCGTTGACCTTAATAGTGAACGGTTCAGTCTTGGCTAGACCGTTGTGGTCCGTGATTTTAACCTGGCAGGCCGTAGTTCCACCTTTGGTAAAAGCAGCTGCCAACACCTTGATTGTGGCTCCATCCACTCTCACGTTGTTGTTGCCTGGGTTACAACTCATTAGTTCGACCGTGTCAATCTTTCCAGATCCACCGGTCACCCCAATGCTGATATCGGCTGCTTGCCCGACCTCAACAGTGGCGCTGGTTACCGTAATAGCAGGCTTGCGCGTATCGGTCACGGTAAATGCAATCGTCTGAGGACCAATCTGGTCACCGCCAGCGTCATCCTGAAGAACCACAGCGTATGACCCAAGGCCAAAAGTGCCGTCGTTGCCAGCTGCCAGGGGCTGTCCGGGTTTGAGAGTGCCGACAAGTTTCCCGTCCGGAGTCAAAGCCAGACCGGTATCGCCCAGTGGATAGTTCCCCTGCGAGTCAGGGGTACCGCCATGGATGGAGTACTTTCCTGTCGCAATAACTTGTCCGTTTTTCTTAATCTCCGGAGCGGACAGTACCTGGTTGCTGTCGTTCTTAACCGTGCCGTTTCCGTCCAGACTAGTTGAGCTGGCTGCAGATGGCATGTGGAACTGATTTTCCGGGTTGGAAAATGCCGAAGCCACCGTAATCATGAATGTTTGGGTTACCGCATCGCCACCAGGCGCGTTGGAAGCTACCGTCACGCTAATCTCCCGGTTCTTTACCGGCTCCGTCGGCGTACCGGAAATCACCCCAGTCTGAGGATTAATGGACAGCCCCGCGGGCAAGCCAGACGCCGAATAGGTAAACTTGGCTTTCTGGCACGCTCCAGACGCGTCCAGTCCATAACAGGTGTCACCCTTACCCTCCGTGGGAGTAAAGTCAGTAGTTTTACTGCCCACATACAAGTTGCCCATAGGCGGTGTTGGTCTGTTTGCGGTGAACTCGTCGTTCACCGGAATGGTAAGTGTCACCTCTTTGGTTGCTGGCGGATTGGTGGCAGAATCTTGCAAGGTGAAAGTAACCGTAAACGCTCCTGCGTTGCCGGAGGGCGTGCCTGTCAAGCAAATGTCCTTGCCGCCAGCATTTGCCGCCAGTGCCATACCCTCGGGCAAGCCGTTCAGAGTTCCACTAATTCCATAAGGCTCGGTTCCCCCAGAAACTCCCAAGCAGCGCTGCTCATATGCCTTACCAATGGTGGCAGTGGGCATGGTGGTCTTGGCGACAGACAATCCCGCGCCGATGTGCAAGGTGCGGGTGAGAGTCCGCTCCACCCCGTCCGCATCCCTTACAGTAAACGTCACGGGGAAGTCGTTATTCCCCGCAGGTATTGTACCTTTCAGTACAATGTTGCCACTGTTATCAAGTTCCGCGGTAACGCCATTCGGCAACCCCTGCACGTCTAAGCCGTAGTTGCCAGCTCCGCCACTCACGGTCGCTACCGTGACGGGGCTGGTCAGTTGTCCCCCGGTCAGATTCTGGACTTTACTTTCCGTGACTGTCAGGTCAGAAGCCCGTACTTCCAGTGTCTTCACAATGGTGGCGGTCTTACCGTTTTCGGTCGTGGCAGTAATGGTGATGGGGTAGGTCCCCGATTCACCAGAAGCAATCTTATTGGGCGAAAGCGTGCCGGTGGCGGGGTTGAAGGTTACCCCCTGAGGCAGCCCCTCAACCTTCCATTTTGTAATCTTTGGACCGTAACCGGCTGCATCTTTAGGCAGGGGTGTCCAACCTTGGATACCTTGACCTTCCGTTCCAGTCAAGTCCCTGCTGGAGCCGTTCGTCAGACTGCTCAAGTCCGGGACACGGTTATCCTCAACGGTGTAAGTAATGGTGGCCGACTCGCTGACATTACCGTTCGCATCCGTCACCTGCACACTAAACGTGCCATCTGCCCTTGTGACGTCGCCTGACTCGGGCGTTCCTGTAACGGTCAGTACATTATTGGTCAGCGTGAGACTCATCCACCTAGGTTTGCCCGAATCTGAGATGCTCCGGTATTGCCCGGAGCCGTCATTAACCGGTATGACCTGGTGCACAGCGGTGTCAACCTCGGCGTTTATCTTGGTCGCGCGCACCACTGGCTTTCGGGTATCCGCGATAGAAAACACCAGGTTGGATTTCTTGGTTTGCGCCGGGGAATCCGAATCGGTAACGCTCACCACTACAGCAGCGCTGGTACCGGGTTTCGGAGTGCCCACGAGCTGACCCGTGGACTTGTCCAAGAACAAACCCGTGTCCCCTAGGGCACAGTTACCGGATGCATCGGTGTTGTCGCAGGGCACGGTCAGATAAGTGTAAGGACCGACCCCACCCTTAACCAAAGCTGGAACGCCTCCACTATTACCGTCCTTTACGGCGTCCTTGTCCAAGCTAATACCCACAGTGGGCAGACCCGATTTAACGTTATCTTTCACACTGTCCCAGGCGGTATCGCTGATATTGCCAGGTTTACCACCATTGGTGGCTTGTTCCAGGGTCACTCCCCTGGGCAAAGCACCGGACGGCTTATCGGTGAATTTCAGGTCGGTGGATACCGGGATAAATACTTCCACCGTGACGGTCCGTCCTGCCGCCCCGGTCACGGAAATGTTCAGGGAGGATCCGGGCGACATCGTCTTGGACCACGTCCCAGTCAAACAGATGTCTCCGACGGTGTTGGATGTCTGGTTGCCATCACACCATTCAGCACGTAACTTCGGGGTTGAGCTAGCGGCTCCGGCGTTATAGGCCTCCAGACCTTCCACCCGCAGATTGCGGTAAGGCGTAGCACCGCCGGACACGGTGGCAATCTTAAGTTTTCCGTTCGCTGCGACCGGTTGATTCCTTTCGCCCTGGCACGGGTAATCGGTGCCGGACGTCGGCTTTACACACGGCGTAGTGAATTCTAGTGGCGGGTTTATAACCAGCATTTTCTCTACATCTGTGGGCAGTCCGGCGCGATGCTGCGCGCTATCAAGGACCTCCAGTTTGGAGAAATCAATAACTCCAGCCACAGTTGGGGTTCCGGTGATACGCCCGTCAGATTCCAGACACAGCCCCGAGTACTCATCGTTTGTGGTATACAAGGCCCATCCGGTACAGCTGGACGGAGGTGTAGCTTTCCGGTGTTTAGAGCCAGCTTGGAAACTAAATCCGTAGCTGCCACTACCCCCCGCAGCGGTGAAACTGAATGTACTGCCGTCATTCCGGCGATATACCGCTTTAACGGCGGCACTGGGCAAGGTGTAGCTTCCAAATTTCAGCGGTGGATAAATCGCTGGGGTAAATGCCCGGTCAATGTTGACTGCAACGTCGCCAGTTCCAGCACTCACTCGCAAAGTGTAAGTTACCTTGTTCTGTAGCGCGTTCGCATCACACTGGAGTTTCGGTTTGCTCCCGTGGTTGTTCACGGTACAACCGTCAACAGGATGACCGTTCGGATCTAGAACTAGGTATTGCTTGGTGAGACCCTCGGCGCCGGTGGCGGGACTAAAGGTCCACTCATAAGGCTGTCCGGTGGTACCACCCGGCGCCAATCCTGGCTCGAATACCAGGGTGGAGGGCGAGACGGTCATTGTCGTGCTAAACTCAGCCGACCATTTGCCATTCACCCCCAACGCTTTCAATGGAACCTGGTGTTCCCCAACATCGCCCTTAACCGGGGTGCCGGTGAGCGTCCCGTTCGGTTTCAGGGTGACCCCAACCAGTCCGGGCAGTTTTTGTGCCGTAGTGGGGCAATCACCAGAGGCGTAGTTTGCGGGCACAAAGCACTTGATTTCGGGAGAATGCGCCGCGTCAACCGCCCCGGACACCTTCGCTGTAGCAGGAACTGGAATGCCCTGTTCCAGACTGATCGCGACGTTATTATTTGTCTGCGGGATGCGTTGGTCCATCACGTGAACCCGCAAAATTACCTCAGCTTTCGCGCCGTTAGCGCCAGTGACAGACAGGGTGACGGAACCGCTATTGTCTGCTTTCGTCTCATGGGTTGCAGTTAAGGTGTAGGCTCCAGTGTCTTCATCAACTGTGAGAGCGACTCCCCTCGGCAGTACCGCGTCTGTGACTGTATATTTTTGGGGCGTGCCTGAGGGATCATTTACCGGTAAAGCCCCCGTAGCAGTTTCCCCTACGTTTACGGTGAGAGAAGCCCCCTCGACCACGCTGGGGCGTCGGTCATCGACTCGTTTCAGGTTTAAGCCGACGTTTACCGGACATCCCTGTTGGCAAGAAACTGTATCAGCATCGGTCACCACCACCCGCAGCTGAGGGAAAGAGTCTTTGCCCATAGTTGCCCCCACCAGTTTGCCGTTGCTATCCAGCAACAGACCGGAAGGGTTACCATCCGCATTGGGAACCTGGTAGCGCCCCCCGGAAAGGGCGGCATTCTGCCAATCATCGTTTTCGCTGTACTTGTATTGCAGTTTGTAACTGTAGGGAGATACCCCACCAGTAATTCCGGCAGAACTCATGTCAAGCAGCGGCTCTCTGGAAGTGTAGGTATTTCCTCCCCGTGCTGTCGCGGACAGAACATCCTTTACCGCCTTGAAATCAGTCTTGATTCGCAGCGTGAAGTTGACGGACGTCGAGGAGCGTTCCGCCGCGGTGCCGTCCTTGCCCCGCAGGTAAACCGTAACCGCCGCCCCGTTTAGCGTGGTAGTTTCCACAGGCTTACCAGTGATTACACCATTGGCGTCCATGGTTAAACCAGCCGGTAAACCGGCTGCGCTGAAAGTATAATTCGCGAAGTTCCCGGTACCGCCCGACAGATATTTCTTAACGTCCTGCGGTCCGTAACTCAATCCTTTCGTACCATCGGGCAGTTCCATACTGGTTACGTTGGGGTCAGAGCTAGTATCAACTGTGATTTTTGGCAGCAGCGTCATCTTTAGCCAGCCCTCTGCCCCGGACAGGGTCGACAGGCCTTTGATCTGGGGCAGGTTGTATTTGGATCCGTCGAGGGTACGACCAGCACTATCTGTGTATTTCACCTGCAGGTAATAGGTGGTGACTTGAGACACCTTGGGCTGGCCCGAACAGAGAATATATTTACCGTTGCCCGAAGTTTGGGTAGAACAGTTTATTCCGCCAATATCGGTGGTGTTTACCTTGTGATTCTCACCATCATAGATCCCCAGAATTTCAACATTAGAGTAGGTATTGCGGGACAGCTCAGGACCACCACTGACCGTCAATTTATCGGTCGTGGGCTGCCCACCGGAAACCCAAATCACAATCGGGGTTCCGTTCGCGTTCTGGTACTCGCTACCACTAGAGCCGGTGGGCAACTGGGCGCGCTGCAAAATCAAGGGCGAGCCGGGGTGAATCTCAAACTTTTCAGCAGGGGTGACTCCACCATCCTCGTCGGTAGCTTTCACCCAAAAAACGGCGGATTTGCCCGCTTGAGTCGTGCCGGTGACTTGACCGGTAGCCGGGTCAAACCTTAACCCACTATCAACACTTCCATCCCGCAGACTAACCATTCCATCCGCTGCAGGCTCCAGAGCGACACTGCTGGCACCCGGTTCAGAATCAAATACCTGATAGGTGAAGTGCCGACCTTGCCAATCCGCATAGGGAGAAACCAAACCGGAATATGGCACTCCAATGGCAGGGAATTTTTCCAGCGGAGAGAATTTATTCATTTCCGAATCCGGAGTTCCCGATTCTATCTGCGGCTTTAGACGTGGAGCGACTTTCCAAGGAAGATATTGCACGATGGTATGATTCTTGCCGGAGCCGTCGGTAAAGTTGAACCTGACCCACAGCGAGTAAGTCCCAGATTTCTCCGGTACGCCTTGTAACGTACATCCGTTACTGCCTGCGGAAGTGTCCCGTTTTAAGTTGGAAGGCAGGGAATCTTGCCGCGTGGTGGCATCGATAGGTTCCTTTGAAATCACCTGACACTCAGTGAGCTTGACTCCGCTGGAAGTGGCATCCGGAGCTTTCTGATAAATCGTGTAAGCTCCAGTTTCGTTCACCTTTCCGCTATTAATTCCCAGCCGAATAGGCTTATACAGGAAACTTTGGGATGCCAACACCTGCAGTTCCGGATTTTTATCAATCTTCTGGGGAACCACGTCGACCCAGTATTCCTGAAATGTGTCGCCCTTCAGTGGCGTGTTAAAAGTCAGCGACCCGGTGCCTTTTTCACCTGTTGCTTTAAAATTTATGGAATCGATAGGACGTCCCGATCCGTCATCGTTCAACTTTCCGGTGTACAGACGCGCCACCAGTGGCGTGTTCAGCGGCAACCGGCTGTAATCCACTGTGACTGTATCCCCATAGAAAGATTGAGTGCCCGCATCCGGACCCGAATTGGTGCCGTGGGGGGTCAACTCCATTTGCAGGGGACGCAACAATACCCGGACGTTATTTGCCCACGTCCCCGGCAGTCCGGTCCAACCACGATTTGCACTGCCGAGGGTGGACTCCAACGGGGTTCCCCAGCTATCTACCGTGGTGGGGAACGGGCTCCAATAACCCATGCGCATCGGCAATCTTTCGAGTCTGACGTTTCCCGGCCGACAGTCCCCTTTGAATACCTGGAACTTCATGTTCTTAACATCGACGTCTTGGCGAAAATTAATTTGCCAGTTGGGGGATTTCCCATCGTCGTTTGGCACCTCCGTAGTGGTGGTGCAGCGGGCTTCAACAGCACCGTTTTTATCTTTTACGGCTGCGACCACTACGTAATCTACGACTGGAGTATTAACCGGATAATCCTCGATGTTGGGACGCCCGACATAGGCGTTGCCACCTCCCCGGTTCAGGGTTTGGTTCTCCCAGCGCACGTAACCTTTCAAAGTTTTTTTCGCGGAAGCGCTAGGCAAAGAAGGCTCAATATTTACCCCGTTACCAAGGTCCAGCTCATCCGCAGAGTTTGCGACTCTAATGAGACCGATATTCATCTGGGACACTTGGGTGGACTTACCGAATGGAGTATATCCCCACTGCATCATTTGGTTGAACTGGTAGTTGAAATCTTTGGGAGTGGAGTAGCCTTGTACGACCCCGCCGGTACGCTCCGAGAAAGTCAGTCGATACCCTGGAACCTGTTCGGGGTTAATCCACACCTGTAGGCGCTGAGCTTTGCCCTCACCGGGACGGAATTGCCCCAATTCTCCGTTGTAATCAACAAAGTCGCGCATTTTGATGGCGTAGTTCGAGGGTCTGCCAGTCTTGGAATCTGTGGAGGCATCTTTGGTAGTGGCTTTAAAAACAGGTGACCAAGCTCCGTTATTAGCCTGGTAGCGAGCATACACATTGATTCCGGCAACGAGTTTCTCACCCGGGTCATCATTCGCACCGGCGCGCTCCCCGGAGCGATAGGTGACGACTTTCCCGGTCACCACCCAGTTATCTTGAGGGGAGGCATCGGATTTAATCGGTTCACGTTTTCCGTCGGTAATCCAAGCTGGTAGGTCAATAGCACCGGGATAAGCGGCACGGTCCTCCGCTATAGCCCTGGTAGGCAAAGCCAGTCCCATCAGGGTCAAAGCCAGCGCTGTCCCCGCCACGGTCATACGACGTAGAATACCCAAATCTCTTGCTCCCTCTTAACTTAATTAACGATGCAGTATCCACACTATCCGATTAATATCGGCAGGGTGGAGCAATTTCTGAGGGAAAGCCCGAACGTCAGATGACTGACGGAATCTATTCAAAATCGACTATTACCGGAGCATGGTCGGAGGGCTGTTCCCCATCACGTTCGGCTGTGTCAATATATGCGCCCGTCACTCGAGAAACCAGACGGGGGGTAGCCAGGGCAAAGTCTATTTTCATGCCCTGGTTACGCCGCCAACGGGCGCGTTGGTAATCCCAATAGGTCCAACCGGGGGCAAATTTCCGCGTGATTTCAGTCAGGTTTCCCGGTAGACCCCCGATAAGGTCATCGTGGAGGGTGACCGCATCGGCGACCGTGTCGGGGTCGAGGAGCTTGGCGAACACTTGTCGTTCCGGTTCGGAAACATGGGTCGCCGCGGCAAAGTCTGCCAGGTCCCACACGTCCTCATCACGAGGCGCCACGTTGAAGTCCCCCAGGTATAGCCCCAAACTCTCCGGATCTGTATCCAGAGTACGAATCACGTGGGAACGCAGAGAATCGAGCCATTTCAGCTTGTATTGGTAGTGAAGATGACCGACTTCGCGACCATTGGGGACATAGAGGGACCAGCACTCCACCCCGGCCACACGTACCCCCAACACTCGTGGTTCCAGCTGGGGCGGTTTGGGCGGGACGGAAAAGTACGGTTGGTCGATAGCGCCGTAAAACTCAGTGCCCAGCAGGTGGGCGCTAATCCCTTGGCGTGCCGCCACTGCTACCCCGTTCCACTGATTCAGACCGTTGACAAACACCTGGTAGCCAGCAGTTTCAAAAGCCAGGGTGGGGAACTGATCGTTACGGCACTTGATTTCTTGCATCGCCAGAACGTCAATGTTTTCACGTTCCAGGAACGCCGTCACTCGATTCACTCGAGTGCGAATCGAATTCACGTTCCAAGTCGCAATACGCACCGTAACCTCCCTACAAATCAGCGTTTCCCAGTCTATCGAATTCCCGTTTTTCCTGGGCAAGGATAACTGAATTCGGGCAGCCTTTGCGAGAGCTTAAACGCGCGCCAACTATCAATCGTGGACGACTCGCCCCGTGAGGCTACACTCGCGCGATGATGTCAGCAATCGAGTCCACGACTTCGTTAGGTCGATATGAAAAATCAGTGATGTGTTCACGATGCGTGGAGCCGGTCAGCACCAGGAACGTATGCAAGCCAGACTCTACCCCTGCCAGCATATCCGTCTCCATCCGATCACCAATCATGGCGGTTTCTTCGGAGTGCGCGCCAATCTTGTTTAAGCCGGTGCGGAACATAACCGGGTTGGGTTTGCCAATGAAGTACGGATTCTTGCCGGTGGCAGCCGTAATCATGGCGGCAACTGCGCCGGTGGCAGGAATGGGACCGTCCTTGGTGGGACCGGTCTTGTCAGGATTTGTGGCGATAAACTTGGCGCCCTTGCTGATGAGCTGCACCGCGGTTGCAATCTGATCAAAAGAGTAGGAACGCGTCTCACCCAACACCACATATTCCGGATTTGTGGAGGTCATGACATAGCCAGCCTGGTACAGGGCGGTGGTTAAACCGGCTTCGCCCACCACATAGGCGCTAGATTTCGGGGACTGGGTTTTCAGGAAAGAGGCGGTCGCCAACGCGGAAGTCCAGATACGTTCTTCGGGAACCTCCAGCCCGGAGGCCTCTAAGCGCGCGGAGAGGTCACGAGGGGTAAAGACGGAGTTATTGGTCAACACCAGGTATTCCCTACCCTTGTCCCGCAGGGCTTGCAGGAACTCCGCTGCCCCCGGAATCGCTTTAGTTTCGTGTACCAATACGCCGTCCATGTCGGTGAGCCAGTACTTGATAGGTTTCATAACTGGAGTGATTTCCTTTTCCCGTTCCTCTTTCGTGCCGAAAGTCGCGTCCATCATCGCTTCAAGTTTGTCAGCTGTGTGGCTTTTCAATGTGTTTCCCTCATATTCCTTCGGTCCCCAGAATCTGGGGTGACGACAGAATCCAAACGCCGCAACACCGGCAAAGACTACCGGACGCACCGGCTTTGGCAACTCAAACGTTCACTAATAAGGTTATGCAATAGATGAATTTATTGCAATGATTGGGTGATTTTTTGTGGTGAAATGGGCGCTGATTACGGGAGCTTCCAGCGGTTTAGGCGAAGAGTTTGCTTGGCAGTTGGCTGCCGAACCGCTCAACGTCGTGCTGGTCGCCAGACGTCAAGAACGTTTGCAGGCTTTGGCGCAGCGGATTCACGCCACTTTGGGCGTTGAAACGGAGGTCTTGGCTCAAGATTTGTCCACCAAGACCGGTCAGGACGCGGTCATTCGTCGTCTCCGTGATGATTCCCGCCCGATTGCGGTGCTGGTCAACAACGCGGGTTTTGGCCTGGGACAAAACTTTGTGGGCGGTCAGTGGGAACGCGAGGACAATGCTCTAGAGGTAATGGTGCGGGCATTGTGTCGACTGACGTTTGAGGGCGCCCGAGCAATGAGGTTGCGAACTCATCGCCACAAACCTGGAAAAGTGGAACGTCTGTTACAAATGCTAATCGGGCGACCCGCGATTGGAAAAGTCTCTGGAGGCGGAGCAATTATCAACGTCTCGTCCGCCACGGCATACACCGCTATGGGCACCTACGCGGCGATAAAGACGTGGGTACGTTTCTTTAGCGAGTCAGTTTCCACTGAACTGCGCGGCACCGGCGTATCCGTTACCGCCCTGGCACCCGGTCTAATGAAAACTGAGTTTCACCAATCAGCCCAGATGAACGCCTCAGTCTGGCCTGAATACGGATTCATCAGTCCCGAAGCGGTCGTCACCGCTGCCATCGAAGCAGCCCGCCGTCGCCGCGTCCTGGTCACCCCGACCGTTCGGTACAAAATTGCGATGGCAGGCGCACGCCTAGCTCCCCGCTGGCTGATACGTACCCTGTTCAACTCCCGCCTGTTCTCCCGGGCACTCTGAGTGCCGCAATTTTAGAGTGTTTAGTCTTTTGACCAAGCCAGCTTACGCAACCTTTGTACGCTGAAATTCGCGACGTCCTCTGGTTCACAGATATTGCGTCCTTGCGCAAAGACACATACGCGGTCAGAGACTTCAAGGATTTCTTCTTCTTCCGAAGAAACTACAACCACGGCTACCTGCTCTTGATGCGCCATATCCTTAAATATGCGGTGGATCTCTCCTTTGGCGCCAATGTCTACACCTTTAGTGGGCTCATCAAGCATCAGTAGCTTCGGATTTAACGCAATAGCTCGTCCCAACAAAACTTTCTGTTGGTTTCCGCCCGAGAGGCTGACCACAGGCCCCTGAAGATTACCTCGAATTTGGAGCCTAGCGAGTATCTTCTGCATCGTAGAATCCATTTTTTTCAAACTTAACCAAGTAAGTTTGCTAAATTTTTTCGTAACAGGTAATGAGGTATTTACTATTGGTGATAGTTGCGGAACTATACCGTCCATTTTTCTTTCTTCAGTAACATAGACCAAACCTGCTTTTAATGAGTCAACAGGTTTATATCCTTTAAAAGATTTACCTTGAACAGAAATACTTCCGCTTTCGATTGGATGCAATGTGCCCAGCGCGCGGAGGAATTCTGTTCTCCCCGAACCAATTAGACCATAAATACCAAGCACTTCTCCAGGATAGATATCAAGATTAACGCCTTTTAATGCTGCAGAACGAAGATTCCTCACCTGTACTAACGGCTCACCGCGCCCCTGTACTTTCGACGTTTCTGAAGTGGGCACAGATACAGCATCTCTCTTTGGCTCTGAATCAAGAAGACTCGATACGTCTTCCCCGGCAATAGCCACCACCACGTCTTCATGAGAAACTTCATTTACATTACCATCAATGCGAACTTTTCCGTCAACTAAAGCAACAATTCTGTCACAAATCCGATATAACTCATCAAGCTTATGGTCGACGATTAGTACACCGATATTGGACGTTTCTGCCAGGTTTTTAATGTATTTCAAAAGCGAATCAACCTGTTCGCCTTCCAGAGAGGTCGTTGGCTCGTCTAAAAGTAAGTATTTGATATTTTTAGACGTAGCAACAGCAATCTCCAAAAGCTGGCGAGTTGCCACAGCATAATGCCCCAGGGGCGCATCAACGTTTACGTCGATGCCGAAACTCTTTACCAGCTCTTTTGCCTGGTTGCGCATTTCCTCCTTTTTTAGTCCTTTCCAATCAGACTTTTCTCTTCCCAAAAACACATTTTGCGCAACCGTCAGATTCGGCAACAGTGACAGCTCTTGGTAGACGGTTCCCACGCCCTTAGCTAGGGCACCTGCTGGTGAAGCAAAGTTAACTTCTGTACCGTCAATCAGCACTTCTCCGCCATCTGCACCGTGAGCCCCCGAAAGGACTTTCAACAGGGTAGATTTGCCGGCGCCATTGTGACCCACTAAGCCGACAATTTCACCGGGGTGAATTTTGATAGAGACGCCTGCGAGAGCAGGCACCGAAGAATAATATTTCGCAATATTTCTTGCTTCAAATACTTCCATCATCGCAGGCGTCTCCTTCCTTCTCGATGAAGGTTTACTGATTGGTTATTAATTAGCCGACTTCGCCGGGAGCGGGTGTTTGACCCTTAGTGAACAGTTTCAGGGGTCGAAGAATGTTATCTTCCACCTTATCTCCACCTATATAAGTCTTAATCTGCTGTACGGTACGACGACCATAGTCTTCTGGTTCCTGTGCTACACAGGCGGGATAGGCGTCGTTTGTCTGCATTTCCGAGGCGCAAAAACCGTAAACCTTAATATCCTTCCCCGAGGCTTTAACCGCCTCCACGGCACCTTGTGCAGCGGGACCAGTAGATGCAAAGATTACGCTGATTCCAGGGTGCCCCTGCAACATCTCAGAAGTCACATTTAACGCGTCTGTGAGCTTAACATTGCCATCGACTTCAGCTACCACCTTGGCATTGGGATTCTTTGCAATAGCCTTCTTGAAACCTTCGTCACGTTCTACCACTACAACCTCATCAGGTTCGGTGACAAAACCAATTTCCATTGCAGTGTCAGCACCCAGGTCTTTCATAATCTGCTCAGCCATCTGAGCCCCACCAGCCGCGTTATCAGCTCCTAGGTATTGAACTACCGATGCACCTTGTGCTTTCAAAGCATCGGGATCAGCCGAGATATTGACGGTAAACACCGGGACACCCTTGTCGTTTGCGGCCTTGACGATAGCAGCTGCAGGTTCAGATTTAACCGGGTTCAACGCCAAGGCACAGGGATTCTTACCCAGCATAGCCTGGGCTTGAGCCAGCTGATTGGCATCGTCATCATTAGCAATTTGAACTTCGACTTTGAATCCATTCTTGGAGCCTTCGTCTTCAAAGCCTTCCTTCATGGCTACATAGTAGGGATTCGTCTGGTTGGGCAATAGTACAGCCAAATAGGGATTGTCTCCCTTACAGGCTTCCGGAATGGATGCTGCTCCATTATCCTTTCCAGGACTTCCGGAAGTCCCGGTATCCAGCGCATTGCCGCAGGCGGATAGGGCGAAGGCAGCAAGCGCACCCGCGCCTATGGTTGCAAGAATTTTTTTCATTTCTATCCTTCTTTCAGTGAGGGTTGTATTTTTTGATCATCTTTTACACTCGTTGAGTGTCCAAGCGTTTCGTCTCCTTGCGTAGGAGAATCTGAATCAATTGCAGAGTCAGTAGTTTTCGTAAAATGCTGAAGCAAACGGCGCATCGAAAAGCCCTTGCGATTTGTATCAATGAGCACACCAATCAAGATAATTACGCCAATGACCAGAGGTTGCCAATAGGAAGATACGCCAATGACATTCATACCGTTTGAGACTTCGGCAATGAGCAGCGCCCCCAGAAAAGCGCCAGGAATTGAGCCAATCCCACCAAATAGTGAAACCCCGCCAACCACAGCTGATGCGATTGAATAGAACTGTTCAGTTCCAGAACCTGCTGTGGGATATCCCACCATCAGCCGCGAAGCGGTGATAATGCCACCACAGGCTGCGGTCACACCGGAAATTACGTAAACCAGGACTGTAATCTTGGCAACGTTGATACCAGCCAATCGAGATGTTGCCGGATTACCGCCAACTGCATAGATGTGTACCCCAGTGGCGCTGTGTCGAAGGAATAATGCACAAAGGACAGCTGCAATTAAGACCATAACTACAGGTATCGGGATTCCGAATAGACTCCCGCGACCGAAAATCGCAAACATGGGATCCGAAACAGTAACAGATTTCGCATCCGTGAGAATCTTTGGAATCGATGCCGAAATGCCAAAAGTCGCGAAAGTGACGATAAAAGGCGGCATCTTGCCCCAATACACCATTGCCCCGTTGAACAGTCCCACGACAACACCCACAAGTAAGGCGATGAGGGCTGCTGCCCACCAAGGAACACCGGATTGCATCGTTAATGCAGCAATCACTCCGGTCAAAGCGATGTTGGACCCCACAGATAGGTCGATACCACCTGTTAGCAGTACAAAAGTCTGACCCAAGGCCAAAAACAACACCACAGAGCCATTGAGAAATAGTACTTCAAGGTTATCTAAGGTGCGAAAAGCTGGGGAGATAACACCCATGATGATACCTACAGCCAGGACCACTCCGGCAACTCCCAGCTCTTGCGGTAGACGAAAATCTTTCATCTCGCTTACTCCAATTCTAACTGTGTCGTATCGGCAAAAAGGCCATTAACTTCTTGATAGCGTTCCATAATAAAAGGTTGCGATTGCGCGGTGTATGAGGAGGTCAGCCGGGGTGACCAGACAGGCGGACGAGTTCCTCCGTTTAGAACCCATGCAGCCTGGCGCGCGGCGCCATCGGCCACATATTCTCCAATCTCCGGTATAGTCACCTTCACCCCTAAGACAGACGGAGCAATACGTCTCACTGCCTCGGACTTTGCCCCGCCTCCAATGAGGGAAACTGCGTTGACTTCCACGCCTAATCTCTTGAAGATTTCGAGACCGTATCCCACTAGACACAGCATCCCTTCAACTGCAGCTCGAGCTATATTCGACGCGGTCAAGTTATCCCCTCGAATGCCCAAGAGAGAGCCGGTAGCTAACGGCGCATTCGGAGTGCGTTCGCCGGTGAGATAAGGAACCATCACCAAACCTTCAGACCCTGGAGGCGCACTCAGTGCAAATTCGGAAAATCTCTCATAATTGACACCTAAGGCTGCCGCCGTAGTATCAAGCACTCGAGACGCGTTGAGCGTGCACACTAACGGGAGGTAATTTCCGGTCGCATCTGCGAAACCAGTAACTTCACCGTTTTCATCACAGGTGGGTTTTTTCGAAACTAGGGAGACGACACCTGAGGTCCCCAGAGAAATAATGACATGACCAGGTTTCTGGTCAAGACCCAGGGCAGCTCCGGCGTTGTCCCCAGCTCCGGGACCTACAAGCATTTCTTTACCCTGCACGCTAAATTCGCCTACAGGAGTATGGGGACCGAGAACTTTCGGAAGAATCAGGTCCGTGCCCGTTTTGCCTGCGGCTAACTCCAAAATGTCTGGTAGGTAGACGTTTTCCACGGGATCAAAATAACCGGTGCCAGATGCATCTGACCTATCTGTCACTAAATCCGTGATTTTGTTCCTCTTGGTGATTTTCCAGGTCAGGTAGTCATGCGGAAGGGCGATTGCACGGGTTCGGGAGAGATTCTCGGGTTCGTTCACCGCGAGATGACGCAACTTACTGACGGTGAGTGACGAAACCGGTACCGAACCCGTCTTTGCTACCCAGGCTTTCCGTCCTGCAATAGCGTCTCCCTGCCCTAGCTCTGTAATTAAGTCCTTGGCATCAGCTCCCGCGCTGGTATCGTTCCAGAGCACGGCATCACGAACGACTTCCCCGTCCTCGTCCAAAGTAACCAGCCCGTGCTGCTGACCCGCTACAGAAATAGCGCAGATGTCTTCCAAGCCTCCTGCTTGCTGTGCCGCTTCGTCGAAGGCTCGCACCCAAACCGCAGGATTAACTGTGGTTCCTGTACGATGAAATGCCATTCCAGAACGCACCAGCGCACCCGTGTCGGCATCACGAATCATGATTTTGCATGACTGTGTCGAGGAATCTATCCCTGCTACCAACCGGTTACTCACGTTCCACCTCATCGTGTCACTAGACTCTGAACCTCTCCGTTTAGAGTCACCTTTGTTGCACTATGCACATTAGCACCATCGAATAAATCCTGTCAAGCATTTTTTTAACATTTTTCTATGCGAGGCATTCATTCAACTTTCCTCTGATTCATGGGCAACTACCCGGGAAAGGGTTTGTTTCGTTCATGGATACTGCAAAAATTCTCTATCCATCAAGAGCGTTAAGTTGCTTCTGGCAACTAATACTTTCAAAACAGGCTAACGAAAGACTAATTTGGGTTATGATTGTTCCAGATGACGAGGGAGTCAACTTGAGTCGAACAGCCAAATCAAAAAACACATCCTTGCAGTCCGCGGATCACGAAGTCCCCGGCATGCGAGCAGAGTCCTTACGTAATCACAATCTGCAACTGCTGACCTACCGAATCATTACCGGATCTGAAGTCATGTCAAGAGCCGACCTGGCACACGAAACAGGACTAAACCGCTCAACAGTAACCAGGCTCATAGAACATCTACTGGACTTCGGCATCATTAGGGAAGGCTCTACCCGTGTCGGACCTTCCGGCAGACCTTCCATCATGTTGACTCCAGCCAGACGTACTCACGGGGGCATAGGTGCCGAAGTCGGTCGAGATTACATCAGCGCCTGCGTGATGGATTTGCGCGGAAACATCATTGCCGAACAATTTGACCAAGTTGACGTACCCGCCTACTCGCCTCAAAGTACCCTTGGGAAACTTGCAACCATGGTGAACGAGTTAACTTCCCAAATACAACACTCGGGTTTGTCTCTGTGCGGGATTACTTGTGGATTTTCGGGAATTATTTCGTCCTCAACCAGTAACTTGCACATGTCACCTCATTTGGGATGGAGAAACATTGATTTGGAGAAACACTTCCGCTCGAAGCTCCATATCGAAGTACCGGTTGATTACCAGAACACAGCGAATCTTTCTGCGTTAGCAGAAAGTATCGCCCGACAAAAAACCGGTCATGAGCTCAGCGACTTTATTTTCATTTCACAAAATAGCGCAATCGGTTCTGCTCTAGTACTAGATGGAAAAGTTTCCTCCGGCTTGCATGGATGGGCTGGTGAAATTGCACACATCACAGTCAGCGATGAAGATAAGCCCTGCGATTGTGGAGCAGTGGGATGTTTGGACGCGTATATTGATAAAGCGAACCTTCTGGAACGAGCAGGCTTACCCGCAAATGCTCCGTGGGAACAACTATTTGCGAGCTTACACAAGGGCAACGCCCAAGTGACCGAAACAGTAAGGCTTTGTGGGAGATATCTGGGACGAGCTCTGTCCACCTACATAAACCTGGTTGATGTCACCACCATAGTCTTGGGCGGAGTACTGAAAAAATTACTTCCCTATTACGAAGACGCACTTCGCGATGAACTTACCCGTCGCGCGCTGTGCTCTAACTGGATGGAAATCGACTTACAAGAATCAATTGTTAAAGAAGGTTCTTCTTTGCAGGGTGCTGCTTGGAATTCTTTGTTGCGCTTCCTCAGTGCCCCAGAATCGTGGCAACGTCCTACTGATATTGCCCTGTCTTATTTCCCGGTTGATGAAACACCGACAACTTTCATCGACTGAGGAAAAGTTACCTCAAAATTGATTGTATAAATATCTTTGTCACTAATTATCATCTGGATAAAAACGGAGGGGAACCTGGACAGGCTCCCCTCCGGAAACAGAAGTGAATTTACTTCATCTTGGTGCCGACAGACCCCAGACGTTCGCAAGCCTCGACGACGCGCGCCGCCATTCCGGCTTCTGCAGCCTTGCCCCAAGAACGCGGGTCGTACTGCTTCTTAATGCCGACTTCACCGTCTACCTTCAGCACACCCTCGTAGTTCTTCAGCATGAAATCCGCGACCGGACGGGTGAAGGCGTACTGGGTATCGGTGTCAACGTTCATCTTAATGACGCCGTTGGCTACCGCGGTGGCGATTTCTTCAGCCGTGGAGCCGGAGCCACCGTGCATCACCAAGTCGAACGGACGGTTTCCGGCGTTAAAGTGAGCGCCGACTTCTTCCTGAATGGTGCCCAAGAGTTCAGGACGCAGCTTGACGTGACCCGGCTTGTACACGCCGTGGACGTTGCCGAAGGTCAAAGCGGTCAGGTATTGACCATTTTCACCCAAGCCCAGCGCCTCAACAGTCTTAATGCCATCCTCGGTGGTGGTGTAGAGCTTTTCGTTGATTTCCCCAACAACGCCATCTTCTTCGCCACCAACGACGCCGATTTCTACCTCCAGGATGGTCTTGGCTGCGGCAGCCTTCGGCAGCAGACGCTTTGCCACTTCGAGGTTCTTTTCCAGAGGAATGGAAGACCCATCAAACATGTGGGACTGATAGAACGGTAGACGACCAGCTTTAACTTCCTCAATTTCCAAGTCGATGAGGGCCTCAGTCCAAGACGAGAGCTTGTCTTCAGTGCAGTGGTCGGTGTGGATAGCCACGTTGACCGGGTAATTCTGAGCAACTTCACGGATGTAAGCGGCCATTGCCAGCGAACCTGCCACGCGATCCTTAATCGTCGAGCCAGACCAGTATTCCGCACCGCCCACGGACACCTGAATGATGCCGTCAGATTCGGCTTCAGCAAAACCACGCAGGGCAGCAGTCACAGTCTGCGAGGAAGTCACGTTGATTGCCGGGTAGGCAAACTTGTTTTCCTTGGCGCGCTTCAGCATTTCCTTATAAACTTCGGGGGTTGCAATGGCCACGATTATCTCCTTTTATGTAGCATCGAATTGTCATGTTGACGTGTTCTATTCTTGCACTTTTGCACACATTTTTCGCGTCTATTGCGGATTTCCCAGTCTGACCTAACCAAAGGGCGATACCGTGCTGTCGCTGCGAGCCCGGCACAAGGGGTGTCGGTAACGCCGTCTGTGGAGTTGACTCTAAATTGTCAGGACAGCCCCAGGTCAGATAAACCCAGCGCCGCAAAATAGGGGTAGCCAGCGGCTTCAATCTTTTCTTTCGCCCCGGTGGCACGGTCGACCACAACGGCGACTGCGAGGATTTCGGCTCCCGCAGCTTTCAGCGCTTGCGCAGCTTGGAGGGGGGAGCCACCGGTAGTCGAGGTATCTTCCAGGACGACTACCCGCTTGCCCGCCACGTCCGGGCCTTCAATCTGGCGTTTCATGCCGTGGTCTTTTGCTTCCTTACGTACCACGAAAGCATCTAAGCTTAAGCCTCGGGCCGCCGCCGCGTGCAGCATCGCCGTCGCGACCGGGTCAGCCCCCATTGTCAGCCCGCCGACGGCGTCGATTTCCGAGACTGGGAACCCATTTTCTTCCAGTAAATCCAGCATGACATGACCAATCAACGGGGCAGCCTCGTGATGCAGGGTGGCGCGACGCATATCGACATAAAAGTCGGATTCTTTCCCCGATGCGAGAGTGACTTTCCCGTGGACAACGGAGAGGGTTTTCACAAGTTCAGCGAGTTTCATCAGCTGTGGATCATTCTTTTTCACGCTTTAAGCATAAAGTGTAAAGCGTGGAAGAGAACAATAAACCGGTAGATGCTCCTCCAGCACTGGCAGATTATGCAGCGGGAGCGGTAGGGGTGGGACCTTGGCCGGCGAATCAGCCCATGCCAACCGACCCCCACTATGACCCGGAATTGTTGCGGGACGGTGATACTCGCAATGTACCTGACCGCTACCGCTATTGGCGGCAAGAAGCCATCCGCGACGAACTGGACCGATTATTACAATCTGGACCGGGGGAGCCTACGTTGGAAGTCGCAATTGAAAATGTGGGACACGATTTCAATACCGGCTCCATCATCCGTACCGCGAACGGTCTGGGTGTGCGTCACGTACACATCGTGGGCAGGCGGCGCTTTAACCGCCGCGGCGCCATGGTCACCGACCGTTATCTGCACCTGCACCACCACCCGGAGGTACAGGACCTGGTGTCGTATGCTGCCCAACAGGAACTCACGATAGTGGGAATGGATAATTTTCCCGGTGCGGAACCGTTGGAAACCGTGACACTGCCCTCGCGCACCCTAATGGTTTTCGGCGAAGAATCGCAGGGTCTGACCCCCGCTATGCAGAACGCATTGGAACGATTAGTACAGATTACACAGTACGGTTCGACACGGTCGCTGAACGTGGGGCACGCTGCCGCCATCAGTATCTGGGCGTGGCGGCGAGCTTATCCGCCACGCCCCACAAACTCTTAACCAGAGAAGTCAGAACCAAATGTCCGTACCGTCGAGTTTCAATGTTGCGCCAAGAGAGCAAGTTCACGAATCTGAGCGTTAAGGTCGGACCACAGTGCCCGATGCACCGGACCAAATTTTTGTGCTCCCAAGAATGCCCCCGCCACGCCGGCAGCGCGGTCCACCCAGATAAACGACCCCGACTGACCAAAGTGCCCGACGACCTCCGGAGGAAATGACGCCGGCAGATAGTGGGGCGACTTCACGCCGTGCAGTTCCACGCCCGTCGCCCAGAGATTGTCCTTTTGCGGCCCATAGCCCGGAAGCAATCCGCGCAATCCCGGATGCTGCGGTGCGCAAAATCTATCGAGGTCCTGCTCGGTAAATCCCAGCACTCCCGCTTCGGGGCAAAGCAGCTCCCCTGCCAGACGAGCCAAGTCAGTCACAGGACCGACCGCACCCCACGCCGGAGAATGCGACAAAATTGTACCGCTCATTCCAAGAGGCTCTAAAACTGCTTCCCGCACCCAGTCCGTCCACGATTTCCCCACGACCTTTTCCGCTATCGCCCCAGCCAGCTCGAAGTTGTAGTTCGAGTAGATTCGCTTAGTAAACGGCGCGATTGCGCGCGCATCGGGACGAGAAATCCCGAGCTGCACCCCCAGACGAGGTCGGTCTGGAGCAGTTTCTGGAGCGTCAAAAGGCAGTCCTGAACAGTGCGAAAGTAAGTCCACCAGATTCACCCCCGGCGCTACAGGGGAGCCGACCGGGGTGTTTAGAGACAACACGGGGGCGCGCTGAGATTGCCGCCAAAATGCCAACGCCACCAAGAATTTGGTGACTGACATCCAGGGAAATGACCGCTCCACCGCGGCGGGCGTGGATCCAGTGGTCCAAACATATACATCCCCGTTAGCCTGACGCGATAAGACCGCCAAAGCATAGGGAAAGTCAAAGCCCTGGCGCGCCGGCAGGTGCGCCAGAGTGAGGGAACCGAATGCGACACTCATAGGTCTTTACCAATCGGTACAGTTTAATGAATCCAGCCGGACTCCCGGTAGTGCAGTAACAGCTCCTCTTGGTGCTGTGGCAGGAACACCGAGATGAAATAACGTGCCAGTTCCTCAGAAGCATCAAAATCGCGGTCATAAAGCCAATGAATCAAGATGCCGTTAAAGACTGCAGCCTGAATCTCTGCCAAACGCAGCGGATCTTCCGTGGCGCTAACTTTTCCATCCTGCTGCAGGCGGGACCAAGCCCGCCTTAAAATGCTGAGCAAACGCGCGGAACGGCGCATGTAATGATCGTGCGCAGGATGGATTTCCGAGCAGGCTTCAACCATCATCATGCATTCCACTTCGATAATCATGGGATTTTCATTCAGCCGAGAAGTGACCTCTAACAGGGTATCTAATACCGGCAACGCATCTAGCTTCTCGAGGTTATCCAGGTCAAAACCGAGCTGTTTTTCGTAGCGCTGCACGACGCTCATTAGGAGCACCTCTTTGGAGGGAAAGTGATAGATAACCCCCGGATGCGAAATTCCCACATGACGAGCTACGTCGCGCAAAGACATACCGTGATAGCCGACTTCAGCGAGTAAATCGACAGCTGCGTCCAGAATTGCTTCCCGCCTCGCTAACCCCGATTGATAGGGACCACGCTCCCGCTTTTGCGCCACTGTGACCTCTCTCGCTGGTAGACCAACACCTAAAAACCTATTCCCAGCAAAAAGCCAGGAAACTCACACCTAATCATAACTTACCACTCGGTAAACTTCCACGTTTTGAGAAGCGTTCTCAGGAACATAAAACCACTCAAGGCGGCACGGAATTGTCTCCGCGCCGCCTTGAACAGGCAATTTACTGGATTATTGGGCGTTTTTTACCCTTAGCTCCAGTCGATATTGGTCTGACATTGGTCCTGTCAATTCACTCAAGTCTCCAGATTTTATTAAATCTGTGGGACTGAAATTGGGCATGTCCACGACCACGGTCGAACCGGGCGTAATGTCCCCCGCCAGCAGCTTTTCTGCCAGCTGGTCGCCAATCTCGCGTTGAATCAAGCGACGTAGCGGGCGCGCTCCGTAAGTCGGATCGTAGCCCGTGACCGCCAGCCAAGATCGCGCCGACTCGGTGACTTCGAGGGTCAACTGAGATTCCGCCAAGCGCGTGGTCAACTGGTGAATCTGGATGTCGACAATCTGTTCCAAATCCTCGGTAGACAGAGCCTCAAACATGATGGTTTCGTCCAAACGGTTTAAGAACTCCGGTTTGAATGCGGCACGCACTAAATCCAAAACTTGGCGATGCGCCTCTGCCGGATCAGCCTCACGATCAATCAGGAACTGAGACCCCAGGTTCGAGGTCAGCACCAGAATGACGTTGCGGAAATCAACCGTACGCCCTTGACCGTCAGTCAATCGACCGTCATCAAGCACCTGCAGCAAAATGTCGTAAACATCCGGATGCGCCTTTTCGACCTCATCGAGCAACACCACCCCATAAGGGCGCCGCCGCACCGCTTCGGTCAGCTGACCGCCTTCTTCGTATCCGACATAACCCGGAGGGGCACCAATCAGGCGCGCGACCGAGTGCTTCTCACCATATTCACTCATATCAATACGGGTCAAAGCCTTTTCATCATCAAACAGGAAATCAGCCAGAGCCTTCGCCAGCTCGGTCTTGCCTACCCCAGTCGGTCCCAGGAACAGGAAAGAGCCTGTCGGACGATTCGGGTCGGAGACTCCTGCACGCGCCCGACGCACCGCATTCGACACCGCGCGCACGGCATCCTTTTGCCCAATCAAGCGTTGCCCCAGGTATTCCTCCATGTGCAGCAGCTTTTCAGATTCGCCCCGGAGCAGCTTGCCCACCGGGATTCCAGTCCAAGAGGCGACTACTTCCGCAATCTCGGCAGCATCGACTTTCTCAGCAATCATGGGACCGTCTTGCGAGTCGCCAGCATCCGGATGACCAGGTTTTGTACTGTTTGTTCCAGAAATGGCGGAATCGGTGGGAGCGTGCCCCGCCGCACTCGACTGGTTCGAGGACTCGCCTTCCGCTGCCGTAATCTGGGCTTGAATCGCTGGAATTTCGCCATTTTGCAGACGTCCTGCGTCTTCCCAACGCCCCTCGCGCATGGCTTGCTCCAGAGCCGTATTCAGTTCGTCCAGCTTTACGCGCAGTTCGCCGACTCGGTTATGACCCGCCTTTTCGGCTTCCCACCGCAGGTTTAGCCGATCTAGCTGCGCCTGCTTTTCATCCAAACTGGCTTGCAGTTG
This sequence comes from Mobiluncus curtisii ATCC 43063, assembly GCF_000196535.1. NCBI lineage: Bacteria > Bacillati > Actinomycetota > Actinomycetes > Actinomycetales > Actinomycetaceae > Mobiluncus > Mobiluncus curtisii. The sequence goes on from NC_014246.1 coordinate 639,058, forward strand.
CGCCACGCGCCCCTCGGTCGCCGGATCCTCCCGGTTCGGGTCGGAGGCGTTCAAATAGGACAACTCCATATTGACCCGCTCCACTTCTCGGCGCAGAGAGTCAATCTCCTCCGGCGAGGAATCCAGCTCCATCCGCAGCCTAGACGCCGCTTCGTCAATCAAATCGATAGCCTTATCTGGCAGCTGACGACCGGAAATATAACGGTTAGAAAGCTGTGCGGCAGCCACTAAAGCCCCGTCCGCAATAGTCACCTTGTGATGAGCCTCATATTTCGGAGCTATGCCACGCAAGATGGCGACGGTGTCCTCCACGCTGGGCTCCCCCACGAATACAGTTTGGAACCTCCGTTCCAAAGCCGGATCCTTTTCAATGTGCTCGCGGTACTCGTCCAAAGTCGTCGCCCCCACTAGACGCAGCTCTCCGCGCGCCAGCATGGGCTTCAGCATGTTTGAGGCGTCCATCGACCCGCCACTGGCTCCCGCCCCGACCACGGTGTGAAGCTCGTCAATGAAGGTCACCACTTCACCTTCAGCGTTCTTGATTTCTTCCAGCACTGCCTTCAGCCGTTCCTCGAACTGACCGCGATATTGCGCCCCCGCTACCATCGCTGCCAAATCAAGAGCAATGAGATGCTTGTGCTTGAGGGAATCGGGCACGTCTCCCGCTACGATACGTTGGGCTAGACCTTCTACCACGGCGGTCTTGCCCACGCCGGGCTCCCCAATCAACACCGGGTTATTCTTGGTGCGGCGACTCAGCACCTGAATGACCCGCCGGATTTCGCTGTCGCGCCCAATTACCGGGTCAAGGTTGCCATCCATAGCCCGCTGGGTCAGGTCATCGCCGTATTTTTCCAGGGCTTTAAACGTAGCTTCGGGGTTCGGGGAGGTCACTTTGGCGTCTCCGCGAATCTTTTTAATAGCTTGGCGCAGTTTTTTGTCGTTAGCTCCCGCATCGCGCAGAATCTTGCCGACTCTGCCCTCATTTTCAGCCAACCCCAACAGTAAGTGTTCGGTAGAGACATAATCATCCCCCCGCTCTTGCGCTTTCGCACCAGCTGCACTAATGACGTTTAGCATAGCTTGGGAAGGCTGCGGTTCCGCCACAGATTCACCGGTCGCCCCCGGTAAAGACGCCAGTTCACGGCGTACCTCCCGACCAATAGCGTCAGCATCAGCCACACTGCTGAGCACTTCGAAGGCAATTCCTTCACGGTCTTCCAGTAGCGCAGAAAGCAGGTGTATCGGTTCAAGCATGGCATTGCCAGCCGCCCCCGCGGTACGCAGTGCCGTTGCCAGAGCCTCCTGAGACTTAGTCGTAAATTTTTGATCCATAGATATCATTCCCTTCGCCTTTTCGGCACTTAGATAAACAGTATTTGCGGGCGGCGTATTCCGCGACACAAGGGTAAAAACCGATTTTCACCCTTTGCGTAATTTGGAAACAATTCAGCACCAGACAGTAATTCCTGGGAAACAGAACTACCCGGTTTCAGTTGCTGTGATTTAGAGTGCTCACGGGATTTCTTGACCCCACACCACCAGGGCGCTCGACTGAGAAGATGCCCCAAGGGGGAAGCCTATTGATTGTGTCTTTTCGGGTCGCTGCCCGCGATTAAGTTTCGTAACTTCACCGCTGGAGGAGGCGGCAAAGACCCGATTTTGCCGGTTTGCCGCCAGGGAGAGCGCCGCGTTTTCTGCTTCGAGTTCATCCACGCGGCGCTGCAAATCCATGATGCGCCGAATGCCCTCTAAGTTCACGCCCTCTCCCTGGGACAAACTCTGAACCTGGTGTAGTCGCGCCAAATCCCGCAGCGAATAGCGCCGTCCACCCCCACCGGTGCGTCGCGGCACCACCAGACCCAGCCGATCATATTGACGCAGGGTCTGGGGGTGGATGCTCATCATTTCGGCGGCCTGAGATACCCGAAACCGGGGCTTCACCCACACCTGTTGGGCTTCGACCTCGCTGAGCCCGGCAGTGCCGTGAGCCCCTCCGAATTCTTTGGTCAGAATGGTCTCCACCAGCCGCCGATTGTTGGAACACAACAGCGCCAGGGCCGCATTCATCTCATCGATTAGGCTCATGACATCTCCTAAAGCGCAACCTTCCGATCTAACTCGGCGCGCGGATTAGCGCTGCTGGTTGCCGCCGCGAAATCATCAACGGCTTTCTTGGCAGCCCGCGAGAGCTTCTGCGGGACGGCTACCTGCACGGTTAAGCGCAAGTTCCCGCGTCCTTTCTTGGTGTGCAAGCCGTATCCGGGAATCCGAATCTCCTCACCAGATTGTGTACCGCTCGGTACATTAACTTTCACGGTCGAACCATCCGGCAGCGGTACTTCAATAAGTGCCCCGTTGACGGCTTCCGCAAAAGTAATGGGCAGAGTGAACAGCAAATCCTTCCCATCCAACTGCAGGAAGGGGTGCGGAGAAACACTGCAGGTCACCACCAGGTTGCCCGGTTCGCCACCGTTTATGCCTGGCTTACCCTTACCCTTCAGGCGAATCTTTTGCCCGTCCCGAACCCCCGGAGGAATCCGCACGCTAATGACTTCACCGTGCAGCTTGAGCCGAATGGTGGCGCCGTTATACGCCTGTTTAAAGGTCAGTTTCGTGGAAGCCGTGAGGTCAGCACCGTCTTGGGCACGGAACGCGAACTTGCGCGCCCCCGCGGTGGATGCTCCGGCACCGTAACCTGGGTCAGCCGTGGGTCGGGCTCCTCCCGGAAAACGACCCGAAAAGCCTGGTCCAAATCCGGCGTAAGATGCACCCGGACCAGCTCCATCCGCACTATCCGCATAGCGGGTAAAAGTGTTGAGGATGTCGCTCAAATCCGGACCGGCACCACCGTAAGTGCTACCACCAGCGCCGTAACCGCCAGAGAACATTGCCGAAAACACGTCCTCAAAATCGGAGGCAGAACCGTGGCGGGACCCCCCAGCCTGAAACCGAGGACCGCCAGAGACCATCGCTCGCAAGGCATCGTACTTCTGACGCTGTTCGGAATCGGAGAGAACCGAGTAAGCCTCGCCAATCTCTTTAAACTTTTCCTCAGCCGCTTTATCGCCGGGATTCTGGTCCGGGTGATACTGACGCGCTAACTTGCGATAGGCCTTTTTCAGGTCTTTATCCGTCACGTCCTTTGAGACTCCCAGGACGGCGTAATAATCCTTATCAATCCAATCATTGGTGCCCATCGCTTACCCCCTTTCCATTTCTTGATTCACGATTCATGCCTCTGAAGTTTGGTCGGCAGAGGGACTTTTCTCAACTCCCACCACCACCATGGCAGCGCGCAGAACCCGTTCTCCCATCAGGTAGCCCGGCTGCGCCACCGCGTCGATGATATGTTCGCCACCGTCATCTGCACCCGGAGCCATTTGAATGGCCTGGTGCAGATTCGGATCGAAGGTGTCGCCGACCTTTCCGTAACGCTTGACTTTAAACCGCGTCTGCAAAGTGGACTCCAATTTGGTAGCCACCGCGCCAAACGGACCCTCCAAGTCTCCGTGCTGACGAGCCAAATCAATGTCGTCCAACACTCCCATCAGGGCATCAACCACCGAGGCGACCCCCGCTTCTTGCTGCTGGGGGATTTCCGCCTTGGTGCGTTTGGCGTAGTTGCTGTACTCCTGTTGGAGGTTATACAAATCCGCCCGCGCCCGCGCCAAGTCATCCTTGGCGCGATCGAGGTCTTGGTTTAGCGTCGCGATACGGTCCTCTTGGGCATGAGCCAACTCGCCGGTCAGCTCATCCGCTTCATCCGCGGCGGGCTGTCCACCCGCCTGAGCCGCGCCCCCGTTTTCGTGACCAGCAGAGTCACCGGGGGAAACATGGCTGTGTGAGGAATGCTCCGCCGCGGAGTCGGCATTTTTGCCGTTCTTGGAGCCAGACTTGGCTTTGACCTCAGTCTCTGCGGAATTCTGTGTCGCGCTGGCCTTTTCGGCTTCATGGGCAGCGGCTTCATCGAATTCTTTCTGAGCTTCGGCGTACGCCTTGCGGGCCTCTTGACTGAGTTTGTCCTCGCTCACTTGTTATCACCCTCATCGTCTTCATCAATGACTTCGGCGTCGATAACGTCGTCATCATCGGTGGAGGCGGTGTTAGGTTCCGCAGCAGCACCGTCCGCCGGCGCCGACTCGTTTTCCTGCGCGTGGGCGTACAGAGCCTGTCCAATGGCTTGGGCCTTTTCCTCCAGTTCGCTCATCGCAGTCTTGATAGCTTCGATGTCTTCACCTTCGTTAGCCTTCTTAAGGTGTTCCAAAGATTCCTTCACCGGAGCCACCACGTCCTCAGGCAGCTTTTCAGCGTTGTCCTTCAGCAGTTTCTCGATACGGTAAACGGCCTGTTCAGCACCATTACGCACCTCAGCTTCGTCACGACGCTGCTTGTCTTCCGCAGAGTGCGCCTCGGCTTCCTTAATCATGCGGTCAATTTCGTCCTTCGGAAGGGAAGATCCGCCGGTGATGGTCATGGACTGCTCCTGACCAGTGCCGCGGTCCTTTGCCGAAACGTGCACGATACCGTTAGCGTCGATGTCAAAAGTGACTTCGATTTGCGGCAGTCCGCGTGGCGCAGGAGCGATTCCGGTCAGTTCGAAAGTGCCCAGCGGCTTGTTGTCGCGAGCGAACTGACGTTCCCCTTGGTAGACCTGAATCAGCACGGAAGGCTGATTGTCCTCGGCGGTCGAAAAGACCTCGGAGTGCTTCGTCGGGATAGCCGTGTTGCGCTCAATCAGCGGGGTCATAATGCCACCCTTGGTTTCAATACCCAAGCTCAAAGGGGTCACGTCAATGAGCAGAACGTCCTTGCGGTCGCCTTCAATGACGCCCGCCTGGAGAGCTGCCCCCACTGCCACGACCTCATCGGGATTCACGCCCTTATTCGGCTCGCGACCGCCAGTCAGCTCCTTGACCAGCTCGGTTACGGCAGGCATCCGGGTGGAACCACCGACCAACACCACGTGGTCAATTTCGCTGAGTTTAATGCCGGCGTCCTTGATAACCGCGTTGAACGGAGTCTTGCAGCGGTTGAGCAGGTCTGCGGTCATTTCTTCAAACTTTGCGCGCGTGAGCTTCTCGTCCAGGTGAATCGGTCCATTTTCGCTCATGGACAGGTACTGCAGGTTAATGTTCGTGCTCATTGCGCTGGACAGTTCCTTCTTGGCCTGCTCAGCAGCATCGCGCAGACGCTGCAGTGCGATTTTGTCCTTGGACAAATCCACGCCGTCCTTCGTCTTTACCTGGTCAACCAACCAATCAACGATGCGCTGATCCCAGTCGTCACCGCCCAGTTTGTTGTCGCCATTGGTGGCGCGCACCTGAATGGTGGAAAATCCGTCGTCGTCCTTACCAACTTCCAGCAGGGACACGTCGAACGTACCGCCGCCCAGGTCAAAGACCAGAATCAGCTCGTCCTCTTTACCTTTTTCCAGCCCGTAAGCCAGCGCCGCAGCGGTCGGCTCGTTGATGATACGCAGTACCTTCAAGCCCGCAATCTTGCCAGCTTCCTGAGTCGCGGTACGCTGCGAATCGTTGAAATATGCCGGAACTGTAATGACGGCAGATTCCACGCTTTCACCCAGGTAGGCTTCGGCGTCCTGCTTGAGTTTGCCCAGGATGCGAGCCGAGATTTCCTGCGGAGTGTATTGCTTGTCGTCGATGTCAATCTTCCAGTCGGTGCCCATGTGGCGCTTTACCGATGAAATGGTGCGGTCCACGTTCGTGACCGCCTGGCGCTTGGCAACTTCACCTACCAAGACTTCGCCTGTCTTTGAGAACGCCACCACGGAAGGTGTGGTACGCATTCCCTCCGCGTTAGCGATAATCGTAGGTTCACCACCTTCCAAAACTGCCAGAGCCGAGTTTGTGGTTCCCAAGTCGATGCCTACTGCTTTTGCCATTGTGTTTCTCCCCTTTTTGTGTGTTCGTATTCTTTAAATTTCAAACCCAAGAACAGCAATCTTGAGTTCTAACGACTCAAGTTTATCTCAGGCAATTTTCCTTGTCTACCCGAGGCTGTAAAACTTGAGTCTATCTAACTCAACTTATCTAGGCGCGGATTTATTCCCGAAAAAGAAAACCAAAACGAAAACTGGCGCAGCGGACTCGTGAAATCAAACCCAGAAAGGGCAAAGCGCCCGGAAAGTAACCCGGACGCCTTGCCCCGAAAGGAGAACATCATGAAGAAAAAAGAATCTGACCCGACCCCGCCTCGCTAGGCGACGAAACCCTGGTTAGCCACCGTGCGAGAACTAAGAATCCCCACAATACCCGAAGCAGGAACATTAAAGGGAGGGAGCCCTACCAGCCTGTTTACCGCGTCAGCCAACGTTCCGGAGTTAAACGCCCGCGCATTGGCGTCTGCCCGATTCACATTGCTGGGGGCGACAATCTTGGGAAAAGCAGGAACATTATCGTAGGCACTGCGACCAGCCGTGGAAGCCACCGCCACTGCAAACATCTGAGGCGTCTGCAGCTTATCTGTGCCACCGAGTTGCTCACTCATTTTCATCCCATCCTTGGATTGCCATAATCTCTGACCCCAAGACACCGTTGCCGGTGACCTTGGCGACAACCGTAACTATCGGTTGGTTTTCGACTTCATTAGGTTCTTTCCAGATTTTTTCGTCCAGAGTTGGGTTTGAGCTGGCATTTAGTGTTCAAAAGGGGTATTTGTCAGGACAAAAGATTGTTTTGGGGTGATTCCCCGCCGCAGCCGCGCGATGTCAAAAATCCCTCGAAAACCGCCACAATCCCGCCAGAAAGCCAACCACAAGGCATGAAACAGGTAAACTTTGAGGGTGGCTGAAAAGGAAAAGTCCTCAGGAACATTGGTAATCGGCTTGGGTCGTTTCGGATCCGCGGTCGCGATGACGCTGAATTCTTTGGACCGCGAAATTCTGGCTGTTGAAAATGACCCGGCACAAGTCGAGCGTTTTTCCCCGCTCTTTCCCGTGGTAGAAGCCGACGCAACCCGGCTGGACGCGATGGAACAGTTGGGTGCCAAAGATTTTTCATCCACCGTGGTGGGTGTGGGCGCTCTGGAAGCATCGGTGCTGATTACCGCTAACTTGGTCGACTTGGGGATGGAACAGATTTGGGCCAAAGCCATCAGTCGAGAACAGGGCAAAATCCTGCGTCGTATTGGCGCCCACCATGTCATTTACCCAGAATTTGATGCCGGAAGGCGCACCGCGCACCTGGTTGACGGCAGAATGCTGGACTACGTAGAGATGGACCGCGAAGGCTTCTCGATCGTTAAGATGCGCCCCCCGGCAGAAATTCAAGGATTCACCCTGTTGGAATCCGATGTGCGCCGTCGCTACGGGGTCAACATCCTAGGTGTTATCTCACCCGGACAGCACTTTGAATACGCCGGACCTGACACCGTGGTGGCAGCTAATGACCTGATTATCGTGTCAGGAGACGGAAAGCTGCTCGAAGATTTTGCTAATCGCCCCTGAGTGAAAGCTTAGAGATTCAACCAATAAGTCGAGCCCGGCACCACTCGATACATAAGTGCAGTGAGACGGGTTCCCGTGCAGGATTGCGCCACTTCACCCAATTCACTCGCTTCGAGGTCCACGCCCACATCGGCGCCATCCAAAACTGCTCTGAAACCGAAAAACACCACGTCATAGTCGCGACGGACTCGGTCCCAATCAACCCCCAGAAAGAGTGCGTCTTTACCGCTCAAGCGTTGGAATTCTTGCCGCACATCCGGGTTGGTAAACTCTAGCGGATAGCGCCTAACCAGTTCACGCCAGTCTTGCAGGGTATTCACTTGATAGACCCGGTCAAAGCTGAGCGGAGGAATCTCCTCAAAACGGAAAGGCAGCTCCCGCGCTTGTTCCGGACTGCCAGCCCACGTCGGATCAAACAGGTCGCGTGTACAGGCAAACTGCCGCAACGGCGCTTGTGGGAAGCGCAAACCGGAAGTTGGATCGGGGATGGGCGGCACCGGGCCAATGAAACTCGATATATAAGGGAAAGTTTGCGGATTCGTCCCCCCATGAGCTTCCACATAACGCGGCAACTGTCCAGCAGTCCGCTGCACAGCGCTGGGGACGGAGGGCTGACGGAAAGTCACGGCATCCAGAGAATCAAACCTCAGGTGTTGCGCCCGCGGGTGAAAACGCTGGTTTAGGTACTTTAATTGGGGATAATCCAGCCATTGCTGCGCTAAGGCATCCGCGATTTTTCGACCACTCGGACCGATGACCCGATCCGCAATTCGCGGTTGCAGATTTTCACAAAACGTGTAATCACACGCAGCCGTAGATAGCCGCTCCACCAGCAGGGGCAGTTTCTGTTCTGAAACCCCCTGAACGTTCTCGCGGCGAAGCTCCTCAAAGCGAGTTTTAAACTGCTGAATTACCGGGGTGGCACCAGGAATATCACGCACATCAGTGCCGTTTTGCAAAGCCTTGAGAGCATGACGTTCCTTGCGGGCATGGGAGCGCATATACGAGACAAACAACTTCCGACTCAAAGGGTCATCTACCATTCCCAGGCAAAAGGCCTCCAGGGTCGAATCTGCAAAAACTTCCCGAAACAGGTCCGGGAAAGCCACCAGCACCACCCAGTAGCGACGCCACGCCCCCGGCTTCGTCTCCAGACTGGGGAACGCCCAATTCGTCATCGCCATTGTTTTTACTCCCGCTGCATGCCTATCCGATACTGGGGGCTTCTTCAGGAAATCGTATCACCCGACGGCGGTTCCGCATGGCGAGGGCAGCCCCGAAGGTCATGGTTCCCACCCGACCGGTAAACATCAGCAGGGACAGCAAAATTTTTCCTGAATCCGGGAGGGAACCGGTGACGCCGGTAGACAGACCGACAGTCCCGAACGCACTATTGACCTCAAAAAGAGCTTCTGACAACGGCAAATTCGTCAACAGCAACAACGTGGCGGTAGACAACCCTATGACCAGGGCGCTCATCGCGACAACTGCCACCGCTAGGCGCACCGTTGACGGGCCAATACGCCTCCCGAACGCTTCAATGTCACGATTACCACGCACTTCTGCCACGATTGCCAGGACCATCACCGCGAAAGTCGTGACCTTGATACCCCCGGCGGTGGACGCCGAACCACCCCCGATAAACATCATGATGGAAGAAACGAACCAAGACGCCTCGTGCATAGAACCCACATCAATCGTGGAAACCCCCAGTGACCTGGCGTTAAACGCCCCCAATAAAGCTGCCAGGAGCTTCCCCGGCAAATCCAAAGCCCCCAAAGTTCGCGGATTATCCCACTCGATAATCCCGTTGATTCCGCCGCCCACTACCGACAGCGCTAGGTAGGTCGTGATGGTCAGTTTCGAGTGCAAACTCAAGTGTTTAGGCCGCCGCCAATTGCGTGCCAAATCGAGGGAAACCGGGAAACCGATAGCGCCGATGAAAACTCCCAGGCACATGGGACCAATAATGCCGAAATCAGCCACGAACTGTTCCACCCCGCCCGGCACGATGACGAAACCAGCATTGTTAAACACGCTGACCGCCATGAACAAGGCATACCAAGCTGACAAGCCGATGCCGTAATCTTGCCGGATAAACTCCGGGAAAAGCATCAGGGCAATGACTGATTCGACCGAAACTGACACCAGCAGCGCCATTTTTCCCAGCGAGCCGACTTCTCCGAGGGAAGATTTCTTTTCCCCGGCAGCCAAGATGCGAGCAGTCAGACCGATATGGCGCGATACTGCCAAGGACAGCATAGATGCTAGGGTCATGACACCAAGTCCCCCGATTTCCACGCCGAGCATGATGACTACTAGCCCAAACGGCGACCAGTAGGTATCGGTAGGCACCACCGTCAAACCGGTCACACACACTGCGGAAGTACTGGTAAACAGCGCATCAATAAAGCGAGCATGACCTGGATCGCGAGTAGCAATCGGCAGGGACAGGAGAACAGTTTGGACGACAATGATAGAGAGGAACACCGCGAGCGTCAGGCGAGCGGGGGCGCGGCGGGCCAGTTCATCAAACCACTTCCCGCTTTTTTCGCGCAGGTTCGCAAAAAACTTCAAGTTCGCCCGTTCCTTTTCCTGACAGGGATTTTCCGGTTGATTTTTCGGGTAAGCTTTCGCTGTCCCAACGGAGCCCTGAGAAGCCCCCGTGCGGAAAACTCGGTTACAACGTTACCCTTTGCCAGACCAAAACTGGAATACCCGTCCGTCAAAAGCGAGGAATTTCGGCAAAAATCGGAGGTTTAGAGAAAATCGGGGGTGAAGAACTAACACTTTTAGGTAAATTACCGATATATTTTTGTATGTAGCGCGTGTTGAGTGTGAGACTAAAGTGGCTCCGGTCGCGCGTCTAGGCAAATTTAGGATGACGGGAATGACTCAGAGCCAGGCACCACGGTTCCTCACCGTAGCGGAAGTTGCGGACTTGTTGAGGGTCTCGAAGATGACCGTTTATCGTATGGTTCATGCTGGCGATCTTCCCGCTGTTCGTGTCAAGCGTTCGTTTCGAGTACCGTTGAAAGCTGTCGAGGAGCTCTCTGCGTCAAACCTAGACAACTGGATGATTGGCAACGACGACGAAGCCGTCGCGCAATAGTTTGGGGTGTCGTCGCGCGCGCAGGTTCCCTCATTTTGGCTAGGGTGTCTGAAAAAGGTAAACTTGTGTGGTTATTTGCCGCGTGTTCGGTGGCAGCAGTTATTTTAGGAGGTCGGCGTGGGTTCCGTCATTAAGAAGCGTCGCAAGCGGATGGCGAAAAAGAAGCATCGCAAGTTGCTTCGGAAGACGCGTCATCAGCGTCGTAATAAGAAGTAGACGTCGGCGGGCTCGGATTTTTCCGAGCCCGCGCACGTTTTTGAGCGTCTCAAAAAACACTTCAGTAAGATTAATACGTGGCGAAAATCGCAGCTTTCTTTGATGTCGACGGCACCTTAATCCGTGGTGCCTCGACCTGGTATCTGGCACGGGATTTGTATTCCCGCGGCTACTTTGGGCTGGATTTCTTTGTTTTTGCGGCTCGCCAAGCCCTGCTTTACGTCATTTTCGGAGAAAGCATCCATCGCGTGGAGCAGGTAAAAAAACGGTCCCTGCAGATTATCGAAGGCAAACTGGAATCGGATTTGGTGCTGGTCGGTGAGGAACTCTATGACCGTTTCCTGCAGGAACGCTTGTTTCCAGGAGCATTAAAGATCATTCAAAAGCACCTCGATGCCGGGCACGATGTCTGGCTGGTTTCCGCTACCCCAAGGGAAATTGCGCAATCTATGGCGCATCGTTTGGGGTTGACCGGGGCTCTGGGCACGGTGGTGGAAGTCGATGAGCGGGGACGCTACACCGGAAAGATGCCGCAGTCTCTGATGCACGGCACCATGAAAGCCAAAGCGGTGCTGGAACTGTCTTGGGAACACGACTACGACCTGAAACAGTGCTATGCCTATTCCGATTCCATGTCTGACGAAAAGCTCTTTAACCTGGTCGGACACCCTTGTGTGGTCAATCCCGAACCAAAGTTGCGCCGGATTGCCAAACGTCGCCACTGGCCGATTTATGATTTCGCGCACCGCCGTCTGGATATTGCCATCAAGGTGCGCAGCCGCTACCTGCCCGCCATCACGATAGGTTTCCTGTGGACGCTGCGAGTCCTCTGGAGATACGTGATTCGCCGGATTCTACACGTCCCCGGACGGATTTGGCGTTCCCGGTTTCCCCGTCGCCGATAACTGTCCCACACCCATCACCACCACTGACCATCAACCCTGAAGAGAGGAACCATGGCTCTGACCACCGTCCACCTGATGCGACACGGCGAAGTTGATAATCCGGAAGGGGTGCTCTACGAACGGCTCGACGGCTTTGGGCTGACCGAGCGCGGGCGGGAAATGACGACGCTAACAGCTCGCTGGCTGGCAGCGGAAAACCGCGATATTGCCATGATTATGTCCTCTCCTCTGCAGCGCGCCCAGGAAAGCGCCGCGCCCGCGGCCGAAATTTTCCAGCTGCCTGTTCACCTCGATTCGCGTCTGACCGAAGCGGGCAATAAATTGCGCGGTCAAAAGATTCACCGTTCCTCGCTGACTTTGGCGCACCCGCAATACTGGCCGCTGTACGTGGCACCTTGGTTGCCGTCTTGGGGGGAGCATTACCGGGACATCGTTCAGCGGATGTTTCGCGCGGTGGCTCACGCGAGGGCCTTGACTCCCCCCGGTAGGGAATCTTTGGTGGTTTCTCACCAGCTGCCGATTTGGACGCTGCGACGTTTTGTGGAGGGCAAATCTTTGGTTCACGATCCGCGGAAACGCGAGTGCGCCCTGGCCTCCGTGACCTCGTTTTATTTCGATAATGCCACTTTGATTGGCATGGAGTACGCTTCACCAGCGGAATCGCTGGTGGCTGAGGCTAGGGATGTGACACCGGGGCGTTCCAGCGCCGCGGTCAACACTGGTCGTTGACTCGCGAGGGGGATTTAGCAACGCTTGCGCCCGGCAAAACCAGCGACTCAGCCGGGCTTAAATTGGACGTGACACGACTGATAGTATGCGCCCCTCCGGAGGCTCTCCATAGTGACTTGCCACCCTCAGAAATTAGTTAAATATTTTAATAACTATTAGTCTGTTTCGCACCAATTCTCCAGGGGACACACGACTTCCTTTTCACTAACTGACATACTGTTCCCGAGGCTCCGGACAATAGTGCCCCAGGACGGTTAGAATGAAAAGGTTACGTCACCGGGAAAGACCCCGAGAAACGATTGAATAGGATTTTATGAGCGAGAACGCCACATACGAACAAATGCTGGCTCAGATTAACCCCCGCATCGGGGTGGAGTACGTGTTTGCCAGTGTTACCCAGCTACCTCCAGACGTGGAACCGGTGGCGTTAATCCGTGAACCGGAAGGCATTACCATCGGGGTGACTTTGGAAGAAGCTGCTCGTGCCGGTCTGAGCACTGCCGACCCCTACACGATTATCACCTTGTCAGCGCCCGGTTCCCTGGACGTGGTCGGATTAAATTCTGGGATTGCCCAAGTGTTGTCCTCCCGTTCCATCCCGGCAAACATTTTTTCCGGAATCTATCACACCCATATTTTTGTGCCTTCCAAACTGGCGAATGATGCCAAAGCCGTACTCGAAGATGTGTCCGGCCAAGCGAAAGCCTGGCTCGATATGTGAGTCGAGGTCCAACCCCAAAGGATTACTGTTCATCATGAAGGATAAGAACCCTCTCCAGCTGACCCCCGACCCGATGGACCGAATGGCAGACGGCACCATCAAACAGCGCAATCCCCTGACCGGAACCCAAGTATGGACAGTGACAAGTCGCGGGAATCGCCCCCACTTCCATCGCGAAGTAGTCACGGAACCGGCACCGCTGCTGCAGCCCTCCGACTTCACCAACACCTGCGCCTTTTGCACGGACCGCTACTTTGACACCCCGCCGGAAAAATCCCGGCTGGTCAAAGGTTTGGACGCAAAGTTCCACAAAATCGAGGGCCTGCCCGCCGCCTCCATGCAAGACATGGTCGCGGAGTTTCGGCGTATTCCCAACCTTTTTGAGATTGTTTCCTATGATTATTGGCACGAAAACCACAACCACTACCCCACTGAGGCCCAAAACCGGCGCATGGCAGATTACCTGGCTTCCGCAGCGGGATATGATCACGTCTTGCACGTAGTGAAAATGCGCCTGGAGGCGTCCGGTGAGGACCACCTGGAAACTATCCCCGATGACGCTTTGCTGCAGTACGCCACCGGCCTGTTCGCCGGGGGACACGATGTAATCGTGGCACGGCGTCACTACGTGGACGGGGCGACCAGGGCGGATCAAAACGCTTCGGCAGGGACTTTGAGCGTGGCTGAACACCGTGCCTACATCGGCTACACCATCGCCACCCTGCAAGACCTGTACAAATTGAATCCTGCCGTGAAATACGTCACCGCTTTCCAAAATTGGTTGCGACCAGCCGGAGCATCCTTTGACCACCTGCATAAACAGCTGGTAGCCGTGGATGAATACGGGGTCCAGATTGAAGCTGAAGCTGCGCGTGTGGCGGCAGACCCAGCGATTTACCGCCGAATCCTGCATTATGTGACGCACCGACAAATGATGATTCTGGGTAACGACTACGCAGTAGGGTTCGCTGACTTTGGACACCGCTACCAAACCATCGCAGTCTGGCCTCTGGGACCGGCACTGTTGCCGTGGGAATACACTCGGGAACAGGTCGACGGGATTTCTGACGTGTTACACGCACTGCACTGTGCGGTAGGACCCGCCGTCCCCACCAACGAGGAATGGTACCACCGACCTGTTGACCTCGATGTCCCACTGCGGTTCCGTATCCTGCTAAAACAGCGCACTTCGACCCTGGCAGGTTTCGAAGGCTCCACCCGGATTTACCTCAACTCGGTCGACCCGTGGACGCTGGGCGACGAAATGGTGACGCTATTGGAGAAAAAGCGCGAACAAGGTCTGATAGCACCCTCGCTGCGGCTGGGCAACGAATACCGTTTGCCGAAAGATTCCTTGGGAGAATAGCCCGTCCCGCACGCGCGACTGCACCGACAAAACCCGCGACGGTACTCTCGACCGAACCGAGTCTTGACCCGATAACATGGAGGGGACGCTGTTGTTTGGTGTAAACCTGACAAGGATTTAAGGAGAAAACGTGGACATCGGAGAAAAAGTTGTAAATGTAGCGGCTGTGGGCCTGGCGGGCCTGGTCAGCGACAACATCGTCAAATTGGGATGGAGGATGGCCACCGGAGCTAATCCTCCGCAGGACGATGACGTGGAAGTCGGGTTGGCACAAGCCATCGTTTTCGCGGTCCTGTCCGGGGTATTGCTCGCCATTATCAAGCGTTTCACCGTGCGTACCGCTAGTCAGTGGTGGGTAAACAAGCACAGCGAAGCCGGCATCGGCATCGAAAGCGCCTAGGCAAGGGCGCGTTCCATCTGGTTCCGGACTTAGAGAGTAACGACGAAATCGTCCTCGTCAATAATGACCCCATTGGTTGCTTCTGCCAGTTGTCTGGCGACAGCTTCGATGGCATCAATGACGGTCAGCCGATCCAGACGCATCGTCCGTTTCAGCCTGCTTTCCTCCGTTATGGTGATTTCTGGGGCTATCCAAGAAATGGCGTAGCTCACGCAGCCGTCTTCAGCATGTCCCAAGACCGGGGGGATAGCAGTTTCTCCCTGCACCACCACGTGAACGGACGATTTTTGGGTTACGTCAGCGGCAATCGCGTAGGCGTCAACCATCAGGGGCATAGACATGGCAGCTTCGTCATAGGCTTCTGCTTCCGCATGTAGCCACGCCCGCTCGTCCGGGCTGACCCCGGCTTGAATACGCGAGCGCAAGCCGTCGGGGTCATAGTTAGCGCGTTCCTCGGGGGTGGTCAGGCGAGGGGGTTTAGGTCCCGAGCGGCGCTGGGTCTGTTCAGTTTCGTTTCCCATCAGCAGGGCGGCGATAGGCAAGGCTCGCTGCACCACCTGGAGACAGGCCGCTGGTTCCAACCAAATTTCGGACAGCACACGCAAGCTCACCGCGGAATCTGGATCCGGGACGATAATCGGACCGGTCGAGAACCGCAAGGCGCCAGCCAACCGCCGTGCCATGCGCCGCAGCCCCTGCAAAACTTCGAGTTCCAGCCCTTCCGGACCGCCTTCTCGAAACGCGTCCCACAAGGGATCCCGCCCCTGCAACCACTGCGGCACGGGTTTCCCACGCAGGGCAGGAACGCCTGCCAAATACGCGAACTTCAGGCGGCTGGGCAGCCCCAACCCCACAATCGCTTCCGGCGTCAAATCCCAAGGACCGGTCAGATATGCCTCTTTTTTGAGCTCTAAAAGTCCCGGTCCCAAGCGGGAACACTCGGTCCAAATTTGCCCTGCCAGAATGTCGATTTCTTCAGGCTGCACGTCATCGGCAACCGCCAGCAAGTGAAACGGCTGCGCAGCTGACAAATCCAAAGAATCGTGGCGATTGGCAGGTGACAACATGATTTTTCCTTCCTAAATCTGCCCGACCGTTACCGAGGTGACGCTGCAGGGACGCTATTCAGTCGCGGGGGTAGGCTCGACGACGTGTCGTGGCATCTGGCAGCGTTTCCGCGCCGTCCCTGGTGACCGAGGAAAAGCAGTTCACAGTTCTGGGTCGCAATGAGCTTCAGCTACAATCCCGCGTCCTTCCGGGACCTCTACCTGCGTGAAGTTCAGGTAAGAACGCGAGGCAGTCGGACCGCGCTGCCCCTGGTAGCGGGAGCCTTTCGCCCCTGAGCCATAGGGGGCCTCTGCGGGAGAGGACATTTGGAAGAAGCACAGCTGACCGATTTTCATGCCTGGGTACAGCGCAATCGGCATGGTCGCTGTGTTGGACAGCTCCAGGGTGATATGCCCGGTAAAGCCCGGATCGATGAATCCCGCAGTCGAGTGGGTCAGCAGCCCCAGCCGCCCCAGCGAGGATTTCCCTTCCAGACGCGCCGCGATGTCATCGGGCAGGGTCACGTGTTCAAAAGTAGAACCCAACACGAATTCGCCGGGATGTAAGATGAGCGGTTTGTCGCCAGAATCCACCAGGCGAGTCAGCTCAGCTTGCTCCTTTGAGGGATCAATCAAGCCGTATTTGTGGTTATCGAACAGGCGAAAGTACCGATCTAGGCGAATGTCCACGGAGGCGGGCTGCACCGCGTCCGGGTCCCAGGGATCCAGCACGACTTTGCCTTGAGCTACTAGGGCTCGTATATCACGGTCAGAAATCAACATGGCACTGAGCTATCGTCTCTAGGAAGCAGGCTTAGAATCAACGATTTCCACGTAAAAAGCCAAAGGCGAGTTTGGCGGAATGACGGGCGGGTTCCCCTGTTGACCGTAAGCCATTTCAGAAGGAATCCCGAGGATAACTTTTGCCCCGACCTTTTGCCCTGCCAAACCCTTGGTCCAACCAGGAATCACCTGCTGCAAGCTAAACGATGTGGCTTTTCCGCGGGCAAAGGAAGAATCGAAGATATTACCCTGACCCCACACTTGTCCCACATAGTTAGCGGTGACGGTATCAGTCTCACTGACCACCGCGCCTGTCCCCTCCTGGACGACCCACGCGGTGTTCTGTTCCGGGGCGGGCATATCCTTGGGGAATCCTACCGCGGTATCAGCTCCCGAACCGACCACCTGGGGACGGTCGCCCTCGACGACAGCAGCCGGGGTGGACTTGGGTTCTTCAGGAGTGGGGGTGGCAGAGTTGGACGCGGTCGGGCTTTGGCTGGCAGCCTGTTCTTTGGCATGGGTGGAGCACGCGCTCAAGCTCAGGGTCAACGCCGCCGCGCCAGTGAGCAGAAACAGTTTAGGAACAATTTTCACAGTCATGGTTACACCCTAGCGGAAAATCATTTTCACCCCAGGTAAACCACACCGTGCGTGGTTACCCCACGAGTGGCGCCCCGGCTCACACTCGCTGATTACACTCTCGCTGATTAGTCCCCGCGGTGTCAATCTGCCCTGGTCACGGTGAATTCTCAATCGGGAAATAGTCGCATCGGTTGAATGGAGCATCGCATTACCGTGCTTTCGCGTGCTTTATTCCCTGCTTTCGCGGGTGTTTTTCTTTGCGGCGTCGCCCTTTGCCGCGCCACCACCACAGGGTCAGCAATGCCATCAGCGTCGATGCAACTAAGGCAGCCACCATCCACCACGACCAGGTCAGCATAAAGCCGCTGTTAAAAGCATTCTCTTCATTTTTGTCCAGCGCGGTGCGTTCTCCTGTCACCAACAGACGGTGTGAATTAATTCCATAGGGAGTACAGGTAATCAGTGTCACCAAGTCCCGTCCGTCTTGCCTTTTCAGGGTTCCTATCTCGGTTGGCTCCACCACGACTACGGATACCACACGATATTTCATGTGCAGCCCTGCCACATTCAGATAAAAAGCGTCTCCGACTCGCATTTGTTCCAGGTGATCGAGCAAAGTGGCGTTGGTCAGACCGGTGTGTCCGGTCAACACGGCGTGCGTCCCCGCCCCTCCTACCGGCAGTGATGAGCCGTAAAGATGTCCAATCCCCCGTTCCAGAGTTTTTGGTTCAGTGCCGTGATAAATCGGCAAATTCACACGAATTTTCGGAATGATTAGCTGCCCCATTTGTTCCATCACGTTCAGTTGTTCCAAATACTCCTGGTAGGGATTATTGGTTTGTGACACGCGGGAAAGCCAGGGATCCAGAATCGGCGCGCCGGGGGTTTCCTCGTTGTAGCGCCGAGCTGCCGCCACGGATGCCTCCAGCGCTTCCAAACGCTGTGGTTCCTGGACTTGCCGGGCATAATAAGTCGTAATCTGGTTTTGCCGGTAGTTGTTCCATTGTGTTGCCACTACGGGGTACATAAACAAGGCGATTCCCGCCAGGGCAAACAATAGCGGCACCAGGCGGGAAATCTGACGATTCGATTTTTTACTTGTGTAATGCCTCGACACTGGCAGCATCCTGGCTCTCTTGGCGGCGTTTCGTCCGCAGCAAAATCCACATCCCGACACCTATGAGAAACAGGGCCATTCCGCCAACCTGTACGGCAATCACCCCGGTTGCGGGCAGTCTCGCCATTATCGTCCCATCGGGCGCAACTAAAATCAGGTCACCATTCGGGGCACGCAACCACACGGATTTTACCGGCGGTTCCTGTTTGTTATGGTCTTTATTTGCGGAATAGGTTTTATTTCCGCCACCAGGACTTGGATCCGCTGTCGGAGTCGGGGATTTAGATTCACTAGGGGTGGGGGTCGGCGTTGTATCTTTTGAGACTTCTCCCGAAACGTATGGACCGGTTCCCGAACCGGATGTCGAACCGGTTGGGGAACGAGGTTGCGGTTTCGGGGTAATCACCAGTCGATAGTTCCACGAGTGTCGGGTTTTATCCGCTACCGGTACGGTGATTAGGAAAGGCGCGATTTTTCCAGAAGCATGTTCCTGTTCTTGGCTAATCAAGTACAGTCCCACGCTGAGGTGGTCAAAGACCGCCCTGCCGTTAGAGTCGGTTGACTGCGTGACCGGCGAGTCTAATTTATCGGCGACTTTTTCTGGGGTGAGACTCTTGATGTCTTGCCAGGATTGAGCCGTAGCCAAAGTCACTCCTGTGACTTTCGCGACCTTGAATGCCACTCCTTGCACGCTGGGCGGTGTCTCATCGTTATAGGGGTTACCTGCCTCTCGGACGAGTGTCAGGGTGCCGGTACCTGTGGGAGCAGCAACGTGCGCGTTAAATAAACTGGCAGGGTCGCCATCCCCTGTGAAGGAGTGAATTGGGGCGGTGGCACGCGTGACCCCTAACGCTCCCGCGGGGTTCACTATGGTAACCACCAGGCATAGCGCCAAAGCTGCGAGCCACCGTCCCATCAGTTTCATCACGTTCTCCTGACTAAATGTGCCTTAATCCTGGTGACGTTTACGCGACATCAGCGCTACGGCAACCAACATCAACACTGCTCCTGCGCTCAGCAGAGCAATTACGCCCGGACCACCTGTCAGAGGGAGCTTCCCGAGGAAGTCGTTATTACTGGTGTTTGTAACCAGGGCTTCCAGCGGTTTATTGTTAGCGCTCTTGATTTTCTCAGCGGTGAATTCGATGGCAGTGGCTTCGGGGTTCAAGGCATAGCCAGTAGGTGCCGTGGTTTGCTCGACGCACAGTTTAGCTAGCGGACCAATCGGACCAACCTGAGCAGCTGTGGTGGCATCCGTAGCAACTTCCTGACCGGCTACCACGGACTTACCATCCGCAGCACACTTGCCAACCTTAAACTTGCCACCCGTCAGTGCGTTGGTGGTTCCGTCGGTGTTCTTAATCTGTACATATCCAAAGGTGGTCTGGGAGGAATCATCGTCCTTAGTTTCCACACCCTCTGAACCGGGATCGTTGCCGTTGGGGTCTTTCCCACCAGTGTTATTCGTGCCGTCTGCGAGTTTGTAAGCGTAGGCAGCCTTGTTTTCAACTACCTTAGCAGTGGTGATGTTAGTGACTGTGCCTTTCACATTTACAATCAGCTCACTTTCCGTGCTCCCACTGAGCTTAGTCAAGCCGTCACCAACAAACGTTACCTTAACATTATTATTCGTTTTCGATACTGTGTAGTGAGTGTCTGAGGTCAGGGTTTCAGTTCCCAGGACTACGGACGTAATGCCGCTTTCCGCTACCGTCAGACCGGAACCGGGTTCATCCGTAACGGTAAATGCGGTGAATTTCTTTGCATCGGCGTCATGTTTGGGAATCGGGACGGTAATCTTAAAGGTCATTTCCGCGCCCTCTTTCAGCAGGGTGTCGGCGGGCGTGGCGTTTACTTTTTTGATGCTGCCGATGGTGGCGTTCTTTGGATAGACGTGAATGTCATACATGAAGCCAGTGCCTGTGGGATTGGTCAGTGGTAGCACCACGATAGCCGGAGCGGCAGTCTGTTTACCTGTCGGCGCCTTGATCTGTTCCAACTTGTACACACCGGGGGTCAAAGGTTCAAATTTGCATGAGCCGTTGGTCTGGGTGGTGCAGTTTTTCGCTCTAAAGTGGGTGTCAGCGGTGAAATTCTTAGTTGTCACCCCAGCGGCTGCCTGCATACCAGCTAAGGTGCTGACGTCTGTAGAGTCCTTGGTCAGCTTGAATTCCGAACCATTAATTATTTGGTTAGTAAGATTGTTGACTTCCGCGCCAGTAGCGGGGACACCGGTATCACCCTCCACTGAGTGCACCGTGATAGACCCCGTTTTGTTCATATCTACCGTGGTGCCGTCTGCGTGTCCCTGCGGCACCCATATGAGCATTGAAAACACGGCTGCCAACACCAGGGCTATCCCCAGACCCATTATTCGTGAAACACCTTCTTTTGCGTTTCGCATGTCAATCCCTCCCGTATATCCATATGTTGTTATGTTTGTTTCGGTTTTGCTACGTTGAATCCTCATGCCGGTTCCCTAGGCTTCCTTACCTGAAGTAAAATCCTCGCGTCTGGGTAACCGCCACATCAGTATTACTGCCGCCCCCATCAGCATTCCGGCGCTACCCAGCATCCACGGCAGCTTGCCTCCGGTGAGCGGCAGGGTCCCAAATCGAATGTCACCAATCTCTAAATCCCATTTCACGAAGTCTGTTGCATCCAGCGAATTGAGGTCTTGGCTGGAAGTGTATGACTCCGTGGCATTGGGTGAGCTGGACGGGGTGGGGTTACTGGATGAACTGGGCGTACTACCGGCGGTGCTGCCTGGGGTCGTCGTCAGTTCTCGTTTGCTCAATGTCACCAAACCGCTATGCTGGCTCTTTTCAGACAGAGTCACCACGGTGTCGAATTCGGGATTCAGATTTTTACCGTTTTTCTTATCGGCGATACTGACATCGAATTGATAGCGCTGCCACAGCAGTTCAGCTCCGTTAGCCCCGGTGTTAGTGGTACCGACCCAATACGTTCCGGGAGCGAGGATGGCACGGTACCAGCCCGAAGCCTGTCCAGATGAGTCCAAATCCGGCGTAAACGAAACCTGAGACTTCGCGGCGGGACTTGTGCCAGCGGTGACTGCGCTGACTGGCTGTGTGTACAAGTCAAACTTCGCGTCCTTTACCGGATGGTGTTGGTCGTCAACTCGGCGCACATAAATTTCTGCCCCGTGCATATAGACAATATGACCAATAATCACGTCTAACGGATTGTCTTTACCGTTGGTCTGACCACCTAATTGGACGGTAAAGCTGCCATCGGCACCGGTTTGTTTAACAATTTTTTCTACAGTCTTGCTGGTAATTCTAGGTTTACCCTTGGGTTGACCGTTTTTATCTATATTCCACAAGTCCGGTTGGTTGGTTACCTGGTTAGTCACCACATTCAGATAGTTCTGTGCTGCCGGGCGACTCGGTTGGTGTCCGGTGACGGTGCATGAGGTTCCCGCGGGTACTACTCGTTTAACACACTGTTTGGGAGCGGGGGCAGGTCCTCCTGGCTGGCTAGACACAGCTGTCCCCCCGCCGGACGGAGCTCTATCGCAGGGCTCACTGGTATCCTGCCCCAGACTGACCCGGTCACCCAGACTTATGCCTTCGAGCTTGCGCGTTGCCCCATCGAAAGTCATTCCCGGAAGTTGGGGATAATTGCAGGTGTATTCGTAGGTAAACTTAGTGCCCGGCGCGATTGCCTCATCGGCTTTTGCCCCGTAAGTATAGGTGCTCAGGCTCAGCTCCTGGCGTTCTGTAAAGTACCAAGTATCAAAGGTGAGTTTCGCTTTCAACGGTGTGGCTTTTTCTCCCGCTTTAGCAGGGTTTGCCGGCTGACTGCTATTCCCCGAAGCGACGCCGTTCGGCGCGGTGGCACCAGAATTTCCCGAGTTAGCTGTCGCACTAGGATCTTTTTCAAAAACTATCGGTTTGGCTTTGAGCTGACCGGGATCGCGCTCGGCAGACTTACGTTGGTTACGGAAACGACCTGCCAACTTGGCATCGCCCTGCACCATGCTGCTGGTCAACAGCTGCACTGCCGGATATCCGGCTATTGGATCGTTCCCCGCATTGTTTAACCAAAATGCGCAACTCGAGCTGGCAGGAATAAATTTAGGCTGCCCGGAGCTTACTGTGCCACTGCTGGCGGCATTCGGGTCTGCGGCTGCGAAAAGCTGAACCTCTCGGTTCACGCCCAGCGCAACTTCTCCCTGATAGGTAAGCGGGCGAGTTTTCTCTGTTCCGCCGTCCTGGTATTTTTCCTTCAGGTACTGATCCTGGCATTCATATGCGAGTTTATAGCTAAGCGCGTGAGCATCGTTTAGCTTCCCGCCCAAGTTGTAGTAACCGCTGACATTGTCGATGAGCTGGTGCGCTACCGTAAAGTCCACACCCGGTCGGGACAACAGATTTGTCAAAGTGAAACCGACAGTAGCACCTTCCTGGAGTTTTGCGGGCATCTGGAAAGCCGCAATATAGTTTTCATCTGCCCCTTGGAACAGATTCCTATCGTCTGCCGTATATTCCTTAAACTCGATTTTCTTTCCAGTAGCGTCGGGATCGTCGCGGGAAGTAAAGAATTCCTGGAGTTGCTCTGTGGTGGCAGAATTACTTTTTACTGGCGTGCTGCCTGTTGTTCCCGTGCCTAAATCTGCTGGGGCGCTGGATTGTGGCTGGATACTGTCCGGACCGCTGTCTGCACTGAGTCGGATGGTAGCCAGACCATCACCCAAAGAGAACATCTTTTGCGCGATAACGCACTTATAATTCACCGGTAATTTGACATCACTGGTGGCATCTATGCGACCCAACCTCAGTGCGTCCGGAGTCACCTTGAATTCCAGATCTGCGTTAATCACGTTGCGACCCTTCGTGGACTGGGAAGCTACCAGTCTCTTGTTTTGGTCACGCATAGCAGGAGGTTGACAATACAACCGCGTGTGCAGAGTTTGTCCGGCGAGCAATTCTTTACCGTTTCCCTCCAGCTTCATTGTCAAACGCAGTTTCTTCGCCTTATCAAAGGTGTAGTTGTTCCACGCCACTACCGTACCGGCGAAGTTTTCCGGGAATTTTTGTGGAACCTGGGGATTCAAAGGAATTCCGTGGTCGTTTGTAGCATTCTGTTTATCTTTATAGAAACTATTAGCCTGAGACGATGTGTCTGTAGGCAAAAATACCTTTGCCCCGCCCAAACCGTCATTATTAGTTTCCGAGGTCGGAGTACACTTTTTCGAATCAGCCTCGCACTTGGCAGCGGGTTCACGACCGCGATAGCCAGCGGCAAGCTCCCAATAATTATCCAGACGCGAAGAATCGACTTTAGCGGCGGCGTCCTCGTAAACTGTGCAGACCGCACCGGCTGGTAGGGCGTCGATAGGATGCCATTCACCCTGCTGGAACCGCACGATGTCAACGGTTTTTTCGGTCTGCAAAGTACCGCTGAAACGCTTTTCGAGGTCTTTCTTGAGGTGTGCGGCTGCGTCCCAGGCACTGTTGTTGCCATTGACCACTTCGTAGGCTTCAGCTGTTTTATCGTTAATGTTAGCCGGCGCGGGAAGATCTATAGTTTCACCATTCAATGTGCACGAATAATGAATCTTAAACTGGTATTCCGCTGGAATCGCGCCGACGCCCTCGCCACCGACTTTCTTTTTAACATTAAAGGATGCCAATTGGACACGGTATGTATTACTCAGCGTTGCCGAAAATTCATCACCTGCGGTCCAGTCCAATGTCACGGGAGCCTGCGGGTCAGCGCCTGCCACTTTCGCATCAAAATTTTTCGCAGTTGCGCCGGCAGGACCGCTCGGGCTCCATTTCGACTCTTTGAGGTCGGTACCCGCAATTTTTAGAAGTCTTGGGCTGACTGCCGCTTGACACTTCCAGCCACGAGGCACCTGAGTCTGTGCGAAGTTGCCCTGGGGGTCGAGATTTACGGGTCGAGAAACAGTATCGTTGCCCAGTTTGCAGGTTACTTCATTAGGCACTGCGCTCATGCCTTTCAAAAGGGCCGCTTTCCAGGAATCAGGCACCTTCACTCCGGTATTGGCATTTTCGTCTGCGCTGGTCCACATCTGGGGTGTATCGAGGCGGAATTTCGCCGTGGATTGAGCCTCGCGGAAGCTATGAGCCAGCACCAGAGAAGTACCCGTCTGATTGGAACGCGGGGTTGTGAAATCGAACTCTTCAGCGGGTGAATTGGCTGCCGTCAGCTTGTTTCCGGCACCAGCTTTGAACTCGGTCGTGCCCTCAATCTCGGTGGGCCAAGTATTGAACACCTTTACGTGCAGCTTACATGCAGTGTTTTCCGGCAAATTCGTACCACTAATGGTAGACGGTACCGTCATGTCCAAATCTAACGTTTTAGTCCAATAACTTTGACTTCCACAGGTTATCTCCGCAGAAACATTCCGTGGCAGTTTCCCTCTTACCGCACCGTAAGCCGGCCACTGCTTTACTCGCGAAAATATAGTGAGTTCCCCGGCAGTGAGATGCGAAAACGAAGATTCGACGGTGCTCTCATTACTGCCTGGGTTAATCGTGACTTCCACCGGTTTTGATGCCACCTGTATGTAATGCTCCGATGGTCCCGCATTCGGGTCATCCTGGGTTTGCACACTAAATCCACTGGTATCGGCGCTGACAACACATTTGGAACCCGCGGATAGGTTCGGTATCACAGATGTGTCTCCCGGATGCAACTGCACGGACTGGGTAGTAACTTTGCCATCCAAATCAGTACAACGAAGCTCTATATTGCGATTTTGGTTCTGAATTTGTTCTTGCATCGCGGAGGTCAGGTTATTGTCATATGTGCCTTTGTGGGTAATTTTCAGGCTTCCCGGCGTGTACTCCAGGGTGTTTTCCACCTCAACCTGATGGGGCTTCGACAAATCTTTCAGCGGAGCTATTTCCTGAGTCCGAGGAATCGTGACTGTAACATTACGTATCTTGGTTTTATTGGAATTAGTCTCGCTCAGCTGACAGTTAGCCGCTGCGGGTACTCCCTGTATCGTTCGTGGCTCTCCGGGCTTCACGGTGAAGGTGTAGGAACCATCATTGCCACGGGTGAGACCGTTATCATTTACAGGTAATTTCACCCGTTCCTGCTGGCAACCTAACTTCATTTCGTAAGGCGTGGCGAGACCCTGGCTAATCGCCGAGCCTTTCAAAACTTTGGAAACTTCCAATTGTCCATGTTGACGATAAAATTCTTGGGTTAATTTGATGGTGTGCTCTCTATCACTGCCGACCCAGAAATAGTTTTTACCGCACTCAATTTCTCCGTCACCGGGTTGATAGTCATGACCCGCGCATACGGTAGAGGAGTATTTCTCAGTACTGGTGAAACCGGGCAAATCGAGCGGACGTCCCGTGCTTTGCTGTTCAGCCTCCGGAGGCGCCACCGTAGAAAACAGGCAGTGTGTTCCTACCGGCCAGGTCGGAACCTTGACTTCCTGACCGCCCTGTTTCGGCAGTTCACCTCGCTCGTTAACTCCTTGGTAACCGATGTAGGCTTCGCCGGTGGCTTCCCCTTGCTTGACGGGAACATACATCCACCCACTTTGCACCGGGGTAGGAATGTAGCCCTGATTAGTTTCCGGTAATTCCAAGGGTTTCTTCGGGTCGGGCATAAACCGGCAGTTGTAGTAAACCGGCACCAGAGTTACGCCATTACGTGCGGTTTTAGCTTTTTCTTTAGCCAAAACCGTGTCGTAGGCAGGATCGTTCTCGGGATTATCTAATTTCAGGGTGAAATGAATTCCTGCCTTGCGGGAACGGTAAGTAGTCGTGGAAACCAGTTGGGAAATCGGAGAAACCCCAGAAGCGGTAATACTGCCTTGTTCATAACGGATAGTGGCACCAAAAGTGTGACCCCCGGTTGCTTGTTTATCCTTGTTTTGCGCCTGACCTACGCTCCCGGGGTGTTGCTTTTCCTGGTCCGAGGCGTTAGCGGGGATCTCTATCTGATAGTTACGTCCCTCCACACGATTTTCTGAGGTATAGAGTTGGTTAGCCTTTGCCGCGTTTTCTCGCTCGTCTGCGTAATAGCCTGCGGGCAGTTTAATCTTTTCTGTAACCTCACACTTGGCTCCTACAGGCAGCATCGACTTTGGCTGATTGTTCTCAGTTATAGTTTTGCCGATTCCCAGGGGTTCCCATTCGTAGAGGTTGTTGACCTTTCCTTTTATCTCCAGAGTACGTTTACCTGCGGGAATTCCCTCACTGGAAGAAATCACTTTGTTGACATCATGGTTCAGGGGATCAACGCATTTCCACGCGAATTCGTATTTCGCTCCCGGCTTAGTCACCACTTGATTGTTTTCTTTTACTTTCCCCGGACCCAGCACAGTATTTATCGGGTCGTCTTTAGCAGTGATGGCACGCTTGACAATCTCTACTTCCTGGAAAGGACGGGAATACACCGCACACTTAGCTAGCTGATATCCGGCGCGGCTCACATTTAGCTGTTCATCCGTGAATTTAAAACCAATAGGGATACCATTTGGGTCATTAATGTCTTCAGGATAGAACGTCTCCGGTTTTTTCCCCGCGTTCCACCCATGGCAGCGGGCATTATGCAGTTTATGATCCGTGCCTTTGAAAGGCGTAATCTGCTCGCGGGGCGAGGGTTGGGTAAACTTAACTTCTGTGACCTGACCATCCGCACCATCATGATCAAAGAAGCCGTCCGCGGCGGTTTTCACGGAGGTATCGTTGCCGCCCGCAACTTTGATGCTAAATTGTCGATTCGCGTTGGGCTTGATAAAGCGTAAATCTTGGTCAACCTGGTCATTAATTACCGCTAGACCTTGAGCCTTCTGTAACCAGTCCACCACAGTTTTACCGAACTTACCATCACGCACGTGGTTACAATATTGGTTTCCATTGTTTCCACCGAGCTTAATATCTTGGGCAAAGCCATCTCTTTTGGGAAGGTCAAGCGTCCCCAAGCCGTGCCAATTGTTACACGCCTCCACAATCTTTTTACCGTCATATCTCCCATCTATCATGCTTCTATCGCTGTGGTATAGCCCCAAATTCCCGGCGTGACGAATGGTCACCCACTGGTCTTTGATGCTCTCAGGGATATTCAACTTAACATGGTCTTCGGCTCCCAGCGGACCGGGGACAATGGTGCCTTCGATTTTTTCACCCAGCATGTACCCCGCATACTGAAAAGCGCGGTCGTTGATTCCCCAGTTGACGTACATATGCATGAGGCGCAGCTTGGCACCTTTTTTCTGAATTTCGTAGGCTTTCACCGCGGCTGCAATTGCAGGGTCGCTCTTGTACGTCCACCGATGCGGCTCGGTGATAGCTGAGGTGCCATCATCCTTAAGCGCACCAGATTTCTTTAGGAATTTCTTTTGATCCTCGGTGAGGTTTTTTATGACGTCCGGACATCCCCCATCGTGTACCCCACATTTGTTTGGCATACCCACGGTAAAGAGGAACACGTCCGTGTAGTGGTACTTATCCATATCGTTCAGTACCTTTTGCAATCCCTGCTCCTGGTTGGACACGTCGTCAGCAGCGGTGCCATCCCCTTTACGCCTTCCCGTACCGTCGGTGGCATCCAAGGAGTCCAGTTTCGCCATCACTTTGTCGAAGCCATCTTTGTTTTCCAGTGATGTCGCGGGCAAATCCGGGGTGTTTGCCCAGGCTACGTTTTGGTACCTGTCAGTACGGTCAAAACGGTCAAAAGTGTATATCCCCACCTGTACCGGGGCGCCCTCCAAGTTTTTCAGATATTTTTTAATCTGTTCGGACTGGTCGAAGTTACGCGTGGTTTTTTGATTCCTGCCCTGAGGTATCCGGTTTCCACCCATGGTCTCCCAGGTGTAGCGCGGATCAAAATCAAAAACCAGCGCGATACGTCCCTGCTTCATTTTTGACACGTGACTCATGTCCGTGTCCCGGGGAAAGGACTGTGGCCAGGGATCGTTGTCTGTCCCAATCGGTCCGGTGTTAGGCTTCGCGGATTGCCCAGTCGCCGCCGCCGCGTTCTCGGCAACCGTCAGTGCAGGCAAGGTAAAAGCCAAGGCAGTTAGCACTATGCACGGTGCCAGCACAAAACTTGCCAGACGCTTTGTTCGCATAGAAGCCATTGCAATCCTTCCCTGAACGCTCGTGGTCATAATCCGTGATTCTTTTTTTCGTGCCATAGTATTGCTAGCGATACACACACGTCAATACCATGGCATATAAAAAAATCACTTTGACTTAACAAATAAGGTCAGATTGACCTAAAATCGCTCCCTAAATTGCTTTGAACAGTAGAAATGCGATATTAATGTTAAAGAATTTGCCCTTCAAAACCATCATAATCTGGTTTGACGGCACCGCCAGTGGCACTGCACCTTAAACGTCCCGCCCCACCCTGCTGCGGCAGCCCCCACAGACTCCCGGACCATACCCTCTTGAGATATAGAAATCGAAATGAGAAAATGTCGCCTATGAAGGAACTAGCCAATCAGCGTAGCAAAGTGTCGCGGTTCGCCACGCTCGCAATCATTGTCGTTCTCGGTATCGCCACGTCGGCTGTTCTGTTTAAGGTTCTGGGAGAGCCGGTCATCCCTCGGTGGTGGGCAGTCTTTTCTTTCGTGATACTGATAATGGCAAGCGTTCTGGCAGGGAAACAAACCGCGAATGTAAACCAATCATGGGTTTACGTAGTTGACGTGTTGCTGGCTGTGCTTCTCGGAATCGCATTTTTGACATCTCAGGAAAACGAGCCGCTTTCCGGCTTTGCCGCGTTTGCATGGAATCTTTTCAGCCTGCTCGTCATCGCTTCCTGTGCCGCGCACTACCTCGATAAACGCCACCCGAAAGCTCCAAAAGATGCCGTGGCATCCCCTGCCCCCGAGACACCTAGCGAAAACTAACGCCCCAGGGGGCTAGCTAGTAGGGAGCACCGACTGACTCGCGCTTAGTGTTCCTATTTGTATCCGAGGTAGCCCCCGATTCCGTTGCCATCCCCCGGAGAAGTGGCATAAAGCCGATGCTGGTTGTGGGGTTGGTACTTATGGTCTTTTTCACCTTGTATGAGTCTCCCGATTCGTGGATTATCGCCACGATCACAGCACCTTCCGGGTCCGACGTAAAGAATGTGTCGTCATAGGTCTTGGAAATCGGCTTGCCCTGCGCATTCAGCAAGACAGCATGACGAAATCCGTCCCTTGTGACAGGGACGCCGGCACCTAAAAAACAGTAGCTGGCACGAAAGCAATGAGCTAAAATTGGAGCTGGTCCTTCGCCCACCCCTTCTATCGAGGAGATATCTTCCGATGACCAGGTAATCTCTACTCAGCCTGGCTGAGACGCTTCCCGTTAATTCTTGCGTCCTGGAGATTACTATGCCTGCCATCAACCTCGTTAATATTTCTTTTTCCTATGCGACCGTCCCGGTGCTCAATGATGTCAGTTTGCACGTCAGCGACGGTGAACGCGCCTGCCTGGTCGGACCCAACGGGTGTGGCAAAACTACACTGCTGCGTATCGCTTCGGGTGACCTGCCGGCACAGCGGGGCAAAGTCGAGGGAACCGAATCGGAGCGCTTCCGGGTACCCAGCATCGAACAGTTTGATGGTAGCGTCGGCGACTACCTTGACGCCGCGCTACGTCCACTGCGAACCATAGCTGGCCAGTTTGCGGAGGTAACTGTGCGAATCGACGAGGGCGGCGCACTTGGCGAGTGGGAGCGAGAGTATGACCAGCTGCTGGCTCAGATGACGAGTTTTGATATTTGGTCGCTCGACGCTCGGGTAGCCGAAGTGCTGGCCGGGCTCGGTTTGATATCTTTTACAAGGTCGGGGCGGAACCGGGAGCTGTCCCGGTTGTCTCCCGGTCAACGCGGCCGCCTGCAATTAGCGGCGACCCTCATCTTGAAACCGGCAGTATTGATTTTGGACGAACCTACCAACCATCTCGACGCTCAGGCACTCAGTTTTCTGACACAAACGGTCAATAGCTGGGGCGGTCCGGTCCTGATGGCCAGCCACGATCGGGCCTTCATAGAGGACACCGCCACGGTGATTTACGATATGGACGTGGAGGTGTTCAATGCCTTGGCGAAGGCCGAAGGGGTGGGCGAAACCGCAGGTCTTTACCGTTGCACTGGGGGTTACTCCGACTATCTGGCTGAAAAAGCCCGTGCCCGCACCAAGTATGTGGAACTGCACGCTGCCCAGCAAGCCGAAACGCGTAAGGTGCGGAGGCATCGGCAGGCGGCAGGAAAAATCTCTCGCGGAGGTGTGCGTCTTGCCAGCGCTGAAGGCAAAGCAAAGAAGTATTTTTCCGACCGTGCCGCCGCGACCGCCACACGTCGGATACGAAACGACGACCAGCGCTTAGACACCTTAGCGGCGCGAGAAGTACGCAAACCCCGTAACTATGAATTGTCCTTCGCGTTTGCCCAGCCTGCCGAGCGTACCGGGGTGGCGGTATCTGCAAGGCAGGCAAGCGTGGAACAGCGCCTCGCGCCACTCAGTTTCGATGTCGTTTATGGCGAACACCTGCTGGTCACCGGCGCTAACGGGTCGGGGAAATCCACACTCTTGAACTGGATAAGTTCTGGACAGCCCCCTGCTGACGCCACGGCAAGCGGAACCATCACGCGCGACAAAGCGATTAGCCTGGTGCCCCAACATTTACCGAAAGTCCGTGATTTTGGATTCACCACCGAAGTCTGGAGAGGGGGAATCGGCGAAGCCGGGAAAGGAATCCTGCACCCCGCAATGTGGACAACCCCAATCCCCGAACTGTCTGCGGGCAACCAGCGCCGCGCACAAATCGCCCTAGCCCTAGCCTCAACCCCTACCATCCTCATCATCGACGAGCCGACCAACTACCTCGACCTCGACAGTATGCAGGCCTTGGAAGATGCGCTGAGTAGGTGGAAAGGAACATTGATTATCGCCAGTCACGACCGCTGGCTCATCGACCATTGGCAAGGCTCGACGATTGATATCCAGTAATACTCCAATGACCAAACCTGTCCGCCACTCTGCGTTCTCTACTGCAACAAATCAACATGTTGATCGATGGTCGCGGCTGGTTTCACCTGCTTGGTCAATACACCTGCCCTCAAAAAGCGGTAGAAAGAGATCCAGCCCACTCTCGACAAGAGTCGAGGCGGGCTGAACGATTACCTAGATAATAACCCGCCGCGACATTAAAACCTAAAAAATGAGAAAAGAATTTCGCGGATTTATCCAGTTTTGTCTCTACCGTTCCTAACCAGTGAGAGCCGCACCTGGTATTGCAGCAAAAGGTCGGCGTTGGTGGGTTTTTTGTTTCGTGGAGCGGGCGACAGAGGTTCTATCGGAAGGACAAGACAGTTTTGGTTGCCCAAAGAGGATTTTCCTGCCAATTATCGGGCATACCAAGGTGGCTTATTGGTAGCGGCTTGACCCGTGGGTACTGTTCGAGGAGTTCAGGAAGGATGGCGACGTTTCCAAGGTCAAGGTGAACCAGAAGATATTGGATCAAAGTTAGCTGACCAAAAATCCGGTTTACCGTGTCCGCAATCATGTCCAGTTCGGGCTTTTCTAGGTAGCCAGGGTTTGATAGCATAAACCCTGTTAAACATACGCGCGTGATGAGATGAATAGTTGCGTAAAATATTTAGCGCTTTCAGCCATGAACCTAACTGGGTGGCATTCAAATCTACGCGAGCAGCAATCGTGTCT
This sequence comes from Mobiluncus curtisii ATCC 43063, assembly GCF_000196535.1. Taxonomy (NCBI): domain Bacteria; kingdom Bacillati; phylum Actinomycetota; class Actinomycetes; order Actinomycetales; family Actinomycetaceae; genus Mobiluncus; species Mobiluncus curtisii. The sequence continues at coordinate 671,184 of NC_014246.1, forward strand.
CGCACACCGATGGGAGCTAATTTGTACAGGTGAGTCAGCGAACCCCAATCCATTACTTCCACAGCAGCCCAGATGGGAAGCTTGCCACCGTACTTTTTCTTGTGGTGATCCACGAAATCTTCACGCGATGCGCGTAGCTCTTTTTCATAACGCTCCAGCCACTTTTGGTGTCCAGAAGACGACCCCTCACAGTCGGATGCTCGCGCCAAGGAACCGAGACTATCTGGGTGTAGATGCGAGAAGGGGTCAATGCGACCGAGTTCATGCCCAAGCATAGAACGCACTGAAAGCTCTATCGGAGCGAGACAGGTAAATACAGCCTCACGAAGCTTGCAGTCAAACATATAGACGGCAACCACATCAGCCAATGTCGTGCCAGCAATGAAACTATCGGCGCGTTCTCCCGTTTTCAGTAGTTTGCGCCATGAATACCAGTATCCCGAAAGCCGATAGTAATTCACCTGGTCAAGTAACCTGCACGCTTTAGAATCAGATTCGATGAGCATTCCACGTTCACGCAGCAAAGCTATCTGCTCGCTATGGGTTTTGAACTGATTGACCTGAGGAGTAGCGAGAGACTGTGGCATCACGAACTCCTACTCGGCGCAGAAACGATGAGGACCGGCCCTGGACCCTCACGGGCGGAACCGGTCTTGATAGCGTCATTCTAAGCGATAGCAACCGAAAAAAACAATACCGGCAACAGTATCAGCAGGTATTGTGAAACCTGTGTCTTAAGTAACATTTTACGTGTCTTTATTTCTGGTTTTTGCCCGGTATTGCAGCAAAAGGTCGGTGTTAGTGAGCGTCTGGCGTATTTTGATGTGACCAGATAGGTTGGACAGGCGCAATCTACTCCGCGCTTTCTTGATTTGGACTTATCTGTCCGAATCGGGGGCGTCACTCTCGCCTTTCTTGGCTTTCGTTTCGAGAGCTTTAATGGTTTCCAGATAGTCCCGCTCGACCTGAGACAGCGTATGTGTCTGATATTTGCGGTACTCAGTAGTTGCCTTTTCAATCGCGACCTGGTGGCTAATTTTTCCGGCTCCTTGAAGTTGCTGTTGCCCAGTTGCTGCCAGAATATTGTCAAGGTGCTCGACGTAGTCGCTCATGTGCATCGGACGATGATTCATAGCTTGAACTTCGGCAAAATCGAAGTAACCAGAAACAAGACGATTCAGCACTCTCAGCTCGTCTTCTGTCAAGTAGTTCTTCGCGACCTTTGCTTCTTCAAGTGTGGGTTGACTACCCTTGAAAGCGGTCATTCCCATGAAAGGCTTGGAAGCATCGGCTCGCTCATGGATGATTTCCGCCGCGGTGTGTCCGTGGGTAGCATAATGCAACTTGTTCTGAACCATTTTGAAAAACGCAATCGATTCTGCACTCCTCGGGTCGTAGTCGACACTTGTGGCGTACAAATCCAGCACCTGCCGATACATCACCTTCTCCGATGAACGGATATCACGGATTCGTTCGAGAAGTTCGTACCAGTACGATCCGCCCCCGAGGTTCTTGAGTCGCTCATCATCCAAGGTAAAACCTTTGACGAGGTACTCTTTTAACCTCTCGGTTGCCCACCGTCTAAATTGCGTAGCAGTCTTTGATTTTACTCGATATCCCAAGGAAATAATCATGTCAAGGTTGTAGTGAGGCAGTGTTCTCGTCACGTTGCGGCTGCCCTCACGACGAACCTGTCGGAATTCCCGACAAGTTGCCTCCTCATCCAGCTCGTCCTCGGCATAGATATTGCCAATATGCTCGATAATGTTAGACCTTGAACTCTGAAAGAGCTCTGCCATCTGCTGTTGCGTGAGCCAAACCGTCTCGCCCTCAAGCCTGACCTCAATAGTTACGGAGTTGTCTGGGCTCTGATAAATCAGCATCTGTCCTTTTGGTTCATCGGTTTGGCTACCGTCCCTTGTGGTCATGGCACTCCTCCCTGCGCAAATACTGAATAGACGTTGCGGTCATTTGCGGTTACTCGTCATGAACCGACTCATAACACATCAATCACTAAGTGTTTCCTGTCGCAATCGTTCGCGAATTTCCTGATTAAGCAGGCTTTTAGGGACGCCTTGTATCGCGCCTTCAAGAGCTAGTAACGAGTGCTGGCAGGTGAATCGGGGGTGAACACGCCACCATGCTTCTACACTGCCAACCTCGGCCAGTTTCGCAGGTGTGTCAATCCCCGCCTCAATAAGTGCTTGCGCTAACTTTGGCCCAATATTTGGAAGATCAGTCAAGTCGTTCATCAGCGCTCCATTTCTCCAGACCAAAAGCACTCTCAGCGCAGAAAGAACCCCGGGCCCAACACCTTCCACCAGTTTCTGCAACGAACACTGTGGGAATAATCATGTGCTATCAATATACCCGCTAACGCAACCTATTTTGGCTTAAGTAACATTTCGTGTGTCTTTATTTCGGGTTTCTGCGTGGTACTACCGCAAAAGGTCGGGATTGGTGGGCTTTGTTGGTTTCATGGATCGGGCGACGGAGGATTTTTAAGGCGTTCCGGCAAAACGGCACACCAGTGCCGTTTTTTAACGCCTCCACCGTTTTACTCAGCGGCTCACGCGACTGCGTCGCTGCCGTTTTCTGTTTGGCGTTCCGGCGGCGCAATGCCCACTGGGCATTGCTTTTATGCCGCCTCCACCGTTTTCGCGACGGCTCACTCTCGCTACGCTCGATGCCGTCGCGCAATTTGTTTGATTCCTGCCGGGGCTTATTTTGTGGAGCGGGCGACGGAGGATTTTTAAGGCGTTCCGGCTAAAACGGCACACCAGTGCCGTTTTTTAACGCCTCCACCGTTTTACTCAGCGGCTCATGCGACTGCGTCGCTGCCGCTGAGCGAACTTGTTCGATTCCCGTCGCAGCCCCCCAGATTGACTAAAAGCCGGGCTAAAGCCCGGCTTTTAGTCAATGGAGCGGGCGACGGGAATCGAACCCGCCTTTACAGCTTGGGAAGCTGTCGTTCTACCGATGAACTACGCCCGCAAGGCGCACAAACGCTTCCTCAGTATCTCACACATGCTGTTAGTGCAAAAATCGCAGGCGACAAGAGTCGTTTTATTTCTGAGGTACGACGCCGGAAACGGCACATCGTTTCTTAATCAGCTCCGCACTGTTAGGCGATGAATCTTTTTTCGTTTGGTGTTTTGTTGACGCAACCAGAGGAACCTATTGAAGGGAACCTACAAAGCCCTCGATGAGACTATTGATTTCCCCAGGTCGGTCGGTGTTCGAGTTGTGCCCAGCCCCCCTAATCCAATGCACCGGACAGCCAATCGCCCGCGACCACTTGCGGTTGTAGGTCTTTACGTCGCCGGCATGGTCGCGCTGCCCACAAATCAATAGGGGCGGACAGTCGATTCGGTACGCACGGTCCTTTTCCACGGCGCGGGCTAACATGCCATAGCCAAAGACCATCAATCGCCGATATTCCGCCTCTCCGTACGTTTCCAAGAAACGATAGACCAGGCGGCGCCCGTACTTAGTGGTGGCGGTCCCCCTGGCACCCCAAGGCTTTAACACACTCCAGGGAATGTAGCGGGTGATTGCGTCCATGCGCTTCAAGGCAGCCAGCTCCCAGTCCGGATAGAACCGCTTTTGCAGGGGAGCACTGTCAATCGAAACGAAGCCCTCCGCCCGACCCGGGAACAGGCCCATGAAGGCCTGCGAGATATAGCCACCCAAGGATTGCCCCACCAAGACGGGCCGCTCGATACACTCCACGTCAAGTATTTCGCCCAGCCAGCGAGCCATATCGTCAAGGTCAAAAGCTAGTTCGAAGGGCCGCGAGCGGTAATGCGCGGGCGCGTCCCACACAAACAGATTGTACCGACCGGTAAAATATTTAATCTGTCGCGCAAACAGTCGGTGATCAGCAGTCAAGCCCGGCAGTAACACCAGCCAGGGCTTGCCAGCCAACGGCGCATCGGTCACCCAATAGCGAATGACCCCAAGATTGGTCGTGAAACTGCCTGAACGCATCGGGCTCCTTTCTGCCTTCTTAGTCAAAATGGGTTTTTAAAACGTCGGCGAAACCCTCAATCGCGACTGGAACATCGCCGGGTTGTTACTGGAGCATGAAGTCAGGGATAGCGGCGGGAAATTCTTCCCAGTACGCCTCCGCCTCGCGCGCCAGAACATCCGACTCGCCCAGGCTGGCATCGTCAGCAATTCCCACCGTGTGAAACCCAGCCGCATTCGCCACCCGGACCGCATAAACCGCATCTTCAAACACCCAAGCATCCTCCGGCACGCTGCCCATCGCCTCCGCCGCCTGCAAAAACATAGTCGGCTCGCGCTTATGCATCCCAGTCTCCGAGGAGGCAAAATACTGGGCAAACATCTCCTCAATCCCCAGACGCCGAAAAGCCGGGCGAATCAGACCCTCAGAACCGGAACTGACCACCGTCATCGGCACCCCCGCTTCGGACAGCACCTCCAAGAAACCTCTGGCACCGGGCTTGAGCTGCACGTCCTCGAGATAGCCGGTATAGACCGCATCTTTGATACCATTCACGACTTCGTTGACCGTTAAGTCCAAACCGAAGCGTTGGCGCACCAGGCGAGCCGACTCGGGCAAAGTCATCTCGAAAAATTGCGCCCCCAAACCTTTTTCGACCTCTATCCCCAAGGTCGTCAAGTATTTTCCGGCTGCCTCTCGCCACAGCGGCATCGTGTCGAGCAGCGTCCCGTCACAATCGAAAATCGCGCCTTTAATCATGTCCTCAGGATACCTTCCCAACTTCCCTCCCGGCGCGCGTCCTTTCCGGCCTGTACCACTAAACCGTGGAATATCGCCAGTTCCGCCACCGTAAATCCCTCCACTCGCCATGCCGCATCACAGACCTGCTTCGCTTGACGATAGGTCCGAAACTCGCCCAAACCAGCTGCCGCTAGCAACCGGCGCGCATAGGTATCGAAAATAAAAACCGGGCGGTCATAGGCATAAAGCAGGATGTCGTCGGCAGTTTCCTCACCCACTCCCGGAACTCGCAAAAGGGAGTTGCGCAGCGTTGGGGTGTCAATCTCACCAGCCCGGGCATCAGTTTTTATGTACCATTCGGTCAAGTTTTTCAGGTATTGTGCTTTCGCGCGCATGAATCCGCTGGGTCGAATGAGTGTCTCCAGTTCGCTCGATTTCGCTCCCACCAGCCGCATCGGGTTAAGCAGTCCCTGCTTCCGCAGGTTCTCTAGGGACTTTTCCACGCTGGTCCAGGTCGTGTTTTGGGTCAGCACACTACCCACCAGGATCTCAAACTTCGTTTCTGCCGGCCACCACTTTCCCGCATCTCTCACATTGCGTTGCAAAATCTCGAATAGCTCGCGAAAACCTGAAACCTGCCCTACCGCGCTTGTCATGAAGAGCCACCCGGACGGACTATTGACCCGAAATCTGCAAGTCTCGTGACGAGACCATCAGCAGTCTGCCGCTGGTGAAAGAAACGGTGGCGCACTGTGCGGTGATTTCGTTGGAAACCCCGCGTGTTGAGCCGCGAACCAGGGTAAAGTCCTCGACCAGGTAGCGTGTCCCCGCCAGGGTGAGCCCCTGCACATCACCGTCGAAAGGAATTAAACCGAAATAGCGGTAGTCGTTGCGGGGTACCGTATGGGTTCCCGGACCCACCAAGGACACCATGTTGTAGCCATCTATCCAGCGTAGTCGGGCGGAAGTGTGAGCGTATTTCGCCAAGATACCAAGGTTCCCCAAAGTATGATCCAAGCGCCCCCCCAAGCCGCCAATGACATCAATGTGCCGGTAACCTCGAGAATACGCCAAATCGACTGCCGCTTCAGAATCTGTAACTTCTTTGGCTACGGGGAGTACTATCACTTCCACGCCATCGCCGGGAACCGCATCACTAGGGGTGATGACGGGCACTGCCGCCAAGGTTTCGGGAGAGCGGGTGCGTCCGTCCGCGAACTCAGTCTGACCTGCCGGACGCGGCGAAGAATCGAAGTCGCCGATATAGACGTCGGGATTAATCCCCAAAGTTCGCGCCACATCCTGACCCGAATCGCCACAAATTACCAGCTCATAGGTCAAAAAATCCCAGCTATCAGCGCACAGCGCACGCAGACCTTGCACCCCTCCGACCACCACCAGGCAGCGTGAACCAACCGACACAGCGCCATTTTTTGCCGAATCGTCCAGATACTCGCACATCTTGGTCATGGAGTCATTCTAATCTGGCTCCCACAAAGCCCGGAAAACATGACAGATGTCATCTAATTTTTGTGATTGCGCACACTACCGGCTCAAACGCCGGGGCGCGAGACTTAAATACATGAACACAACCACTACAGCTGCTCTGCAGCTCACTCATCTGCATAAGCACTTCGGGAAAGTCCACGCGGTGGACGGCATCGAACTTAATGTACCGACTGGTACAGTTATGGCTCTGCTGGGACCGAACGGGGCGGGAAAAACCACCACTCTGGATATGGTTCTGGGGCTCAGTGCACCGACCTCCGGGGAAGTGCAGGTTCTGGGCGAAAGCCCAAAAACTGCGATTTCCCGCGGTCAAATTGCCTCCGTCCTGCAAACGGGGGGCCTGCTCAAAGACATGTATGTCTCCGAAGTCGTCCGCTGGATTGCCGCAGCTTACGGTCACGATGTTGACACCCCGGAAAATCGGGAGCGAGTGATAAGCGCGGCAAACCTGGAACCAATCCGCAAACGTAAGATTGGGAAATGCTCCGGCGGGGAACAGCAGCGGATTAAATTCGCGCTAGCTCTGTTGCCAAACCCGGATTTATTGATACTCGACGAACCGACTGCGGGGATGGACGCCAACGCGCGCCACGACTTTTGGGAAGTGATGCACGGTCAGGCACAAAACGGCAAGACCATCATCTTTGCCACCCACTACCTGCAGGAGGCCGCGGATTATGCTGATCGCATCGTGGTGATGAATCACGGAAAAATTATTGCGGATGCCAGCCCGGCAGAAATTACTGCCCAGCGAACGCGCAACGTGTCCTTCCAGGTTGATTCCTCGCACCTCGACGCGCTCACCGCTCAGATACAGCAACATTGGCCCCAAGAATCTGTCGAAATCAAAGGCCACAGAATGTACCTCTCGGTACAGAAATCGGATGATTTCGCGCGTTTCATCCTCTCTCAACCAGGCGTGAGCCATTTGGAAATCGTACCTCCCTCCATGGAGGACACTTTCTTTACCCTAACCAGCAACTAAGGAAATCTCATCATGAACACGAAAATATTTGCTCTGGATTTAAAGCGAATTCTGCGCTCACCCGAAGTACCCATGTTTGTCATTGGCCTTCCGGTGGTGATTTACCTGATTTTTGGGGTTGCCGCGACCTACGCCAAGGAAATGGTCGCCGACACGACTGTCAATTGGGCCTGGGTCATTATGGTCAATATCGCCGCCTACGGAGCCATTCTCTCCACCGCCAGCTTTGCCGCTGGCACCTCCGTGGAAAAGATTCAAGGTTGGGGACGCCAAATCGCACTGACTCCCCTGAGTAACGGGAGGTACCTGGGTACCAAAATCGCCCTGGGAGCGCTGCTGGCGGCTTTGCCCGTGGCGGTCATCTTCCTGCTGGGTGGTCTGACTCAAGCCAAAGCGGAGCCCTCTGCCTGGATTATCTCTGTCTTGGTGATTCTGGGCGGATCACTCACTTTCACCCTCTACGGTCTGGCTTTCGGACTGTTGCTGCATTCCGATACAGCCGTCTCTATCGCCTCGGGACTGACCACCCTGTTTGCTTTCATAGCGAATTTTTTCATGCCCCTGGGCGGATGGCTGCTGGATTTCGCGAAATTCATGCCGGGCTACGGTTACGGAATTCTCGCCAGATATGCCGGCACTAACGGAAATCAGATTACTATGGACGGAAAGCCGTACACCGAAAACCTAGGAATTGGCATCGTGAACTTTGTAGTGTGGATCTTGATTTTTGCTCTTCTGGCACTGTGGGGCTATCAACGTTCACGGAGGCACGCATGAACCCGGAATCTTCCCCTGCCCTCGCCATAGAAGATCGCAGTCTCACCAGTTCGCCTTCGAACTCCTACATTTTCACGAGCACCTTCATGAGTCTCGTATGGCTGGGGTTCCTGTACTTTCCGATTAGTCGAGCCCTGACCTTACCCCTGGGACCGAAGATAATTTCCCTGGTATTAACCGCCATATTCGCGCTGGCTTACGTGGCTGCTTTTTCACTCTCGTGGCGCAAACCAATCATGGGAGAGCGTAACTTCCGCTACTTCGACGGTCGGCACCGCCTACGCAAGAGCGACGCCATAGTCTTTGTGGTACTTGTGCTGATTACATTGCTACAGGTGGCAGTGTTAGGACCGCTGAAATCCTTAACTTTCCTGCCGTTTATCGCTGCTGCCGCACCTTTCGCCCTGCCCCAGGCGGCTGGCTACATTGCCGGAGCCTTGACGGTTTTAGCCTCCTTCCTCATCCCCCGTTTTGTACCGAATGGTCAAGAATATTTTGGTCTCTCCATCTCCACCTCAGCGGTGTTTATGTTCGTGGCGGGAATAGCTTTCTTTATCGGTTCCGGTATCGAGAGCCAGCGCCAAGCCAGAACACAAGCGATTTTGGAAGAACGCGAACGCGTTGCCAGGGATGTACACGATGTCCTGGGTCACACCCTTACGGTCATTGCTCTCAAGTCGGAACTGGCCGGAAAACTGCTGGAACGTGATTCCGGGCGTGCCCAGGCGGAACTGCACGAGATTACAAACCTGGCGCGGGAATCAATCGAAGAGGTTAGGCAGACTGTGGCGGGGCTCAAAGTACAGAGTTTGTTCGAAGAAATCGCCGCCGCGTCTCAGGCATTGGAGAGTGCCGGTATTGACTTGCAGCGGGAGGGCACCGCCTGGTCAAATCTCGATTCCATCCCCGCTGTGAACCAAGCGATTTTTGCCTGGGTGATTAGGGAGGCGACTACTAATATCATTCGTCACGCGGCGGCTCGTCAAGTCACTATCGAGATGAACCGGAGCAGTCTGACTATCACCGATAATGGGGTGGGCATCTCCCCCGATGCTACCGGACATGGTCTGGAGGGGCTCAAGGCTCGTGTGGAACAGGTCGGCGGGACTCTCAGTATAGTTGGGAAACGTGAGGTCACGAGTGCCGCAAGTGCCGAGAGCGAGCGGCAAAACATCCCGGAGACCGGCACCGTAGTGGAGGTAAAGTTGTGATTAGCGTGGTATTGGCTGATGATCAAGCGCTGGTGCGCGGAGCAATTGCGGCACTGCTGGAACTCGAAGGCGACATTGAGGTAGTCGCCCAGGCCAGCAATGGTCGCGAGCTCCTCGATGCCGTCCAAACCCACCACCCCCAGGTTGCTGTGGTGGACATCGAAATGCCCGACCTTGACGGAATCGCTGCCACCCAAGCCATCACCGAGACTGCTGCCGACACTAAAACGCTGATTTTGACGACTTTTGGGCGTCCCGGCTACTTGAAACGCGCCTTGAACGCCGGCGCCAAAGGCTTTATGGTCAAGGAAACTCCTGCCGAAGAACTCGCCGCCGCGGTACGAACTATCGCCGCCGGCGGTACCGCTGTGGACCAAAAATTGGCCACCGAATCCCTTTTCGAGGGCGATAACCCGCTGACAGAACGCGAGATTGAAGTCCTGAAAATCGCCGAAAAAGGCTTGAAAGTCCAAGAAATCGCAACCCAGGTGTATCTCTCACCCGGCACGGTACGCAACTACCTCTCTAGTGCGATCAGCAAAACCCACGCGGACACCTCGGCAGGCGCAGCCCGAAAAGCCCGTGAACTCGGATGGCTCTAAACACACCGCTTGTGCGTCCAAGCACCCAAACTACTTAGAATAGGTAAGGCTTGCCTAAGCCTATTCTGATAGACTGGGAACATGAATGATGACTGTAATCTTCCGCAAAGTACCCGCGCAACTAAAGTCGCACCCGGATATTGGGTACTAGCGCGTGCTGGAAAACGGGTGCTGCGTCCCGGAGGACTCAAACTTACCAACCGGATGCTCCAAGCAGCTGATATACCAGGAAAGAGAGTTGTAGAGTTTGCACCCGGATTAGGCAAAACTGCCAAAATTATTATTGACGCGCCCGTCGAGTCCTATACAGGGGTAGATAAAGACCCGGACGCAGCCCAGCGGGTGCAGAACATCGTTGCGGACAGCGGCGGCAGAGTGGTGCAAGCAGACGCCCAGGACACCGGTTTAGAGTCACAATCAGCTCAGGTAGTGGTGGGTGAGGCGATGCTCACCATGCAAAGCGAGAAAAACAAAGAAAAAATTGTTTCAGAAGCATACCGGATACTAGAACCAGGTGGATGCTACGCGATTCACGAACTCGGGTTAACTCCTAACGATATAGACATGCAGCTAGCTGATGAGTTGCGCAAGCGTCTCGCCCAAGTTATTCGCGCGAACGCTCGTCCCCTCACCGAAAATGAATGGCGCAAGGTACTGGAAAATGCTGGTTTTATTATTGAATGGGTCGGTTTTGAACCCATGGCTTCGCTGTCACCACGGCGTAACCTAGCTGATGAAGGTCTCAAGGGAGTGTTGCGGATACTCGGTAATGTTCTACGCGATCGAGAGTTACGGGCGAGGATTTTAGAAATGCGCGCCACGTTTAAGCACTACCGTAAGAATCTGACCGGAATAGCTATAACAGCGCGTAAACCCAGTAAATAGAGATAAATGTCAGAGGAGATTCAACATGGATTCAAAAGAAGAATCAGTTACTACTGATCTAGGGTATATAGATAATCTTGCGGAACAAATTGAGTACTCCCCGAACTCTACCGTTTCTAAAACCCTGATGCGTGCAGAAGGGGTCAATGTTGTGCTATTTTCCTTCGACAGCGGCGAAGAACTATCAGAGCACACCGCTGCTATGCCGGTGATCGTGCAAACCCTGGAAGGGGAAATTGAAATCACCGCCGACGGCAAAACTGTGAAACTGCTTCCCGGCGGAATGGTGCATTTTTCTACCCGCTTACCACACGCTGTTAAAGCCTTGACTCCCGCAAAAATGGTTCTCTATATGCTTAGCGAGCAGGGTAAATAGCACCCTTTAGGTTCCCAACGACACTAACTAGACACGAAATCACGGAATTACAGTGTTACTGTTGCGCTGAGGTTGTGGGTACGGTACGCGAACGCGGCGGTACCGCGGTCTTCGGCTTTTGATCCGCGGCACGAGTGGCGGCGAACAGCGAGTTGCGCAGTTCCTCCATCGCGTTACTGACCCCACCAGGGTTGGACGGCAGCATCAGCGTCTGAGTATTAGAGGCTTTCGCGACTTCCTGCAATGTATCGAAATACTGGGTCAACAGCAGCATTTCTTGCGCTTCGGCTCCAATTCCGGCGTCGCGCAACGCTTCATACTGGCTGACCAAGCCATCGACGATAGCTTTACGCTGAGCCGCGATACCTTCACCTTGCAAGCGCTTGTATTCTGCATCGGCTTCAGCCTGTTTCACAGTCTTAATTTTCTCGGCTTCCGCCAGGGAAACCGCTGCCTCGCGCTCCCGCTGAGCAGCATTAATCGAGTTCATGGACGCGCGCACCGTCGGATCCGGATTGATGTCTGTCACCAGGGTATTGATGATGGCGAAACCATAAGCGTTCATGGCAGCAGCCAAAGTCGTTTCGACATCTTGGGCGATTTGATCTTTCGAAGAAAACGCCTCATCCAGGTCTAGTTTCGCCAGGGAGGTACGCACCCGGTCGTAGACGTAAGACTGAATCTGACGTTCCGGATTGGCTAAACGATAAAATGAATCAACCACGTTTTGTACTTGATACTGCACCGAAACCGGAATCGTGACAAACACGTTGTCTTTCGTTTTAGTTTCCACCACGGAATCCAGCTGCATGATACGCAGCGGAACCTTTTTCGCAATCCGATCCACGAACGGAATCTTCATCCGCAGACCGGGCAGTGCAACCTTGTGATATTTACCGAAACGTTCAATCACATAGTTAGTCTGTTGCTTCACCACAAAGAACATTCCACCTATGATGAGCAACGCCAGGACGATGACAACAATAACCGCCAAAGTCAGCACATTTTCGAACAAAGCGAGGAAAGCACCCATCTTCCAATCCTTCCAATCAACAAAAACCTAGCCTCACAACAAACTATAGCACCTCACTTGTGCGAAGAAGACTCAAAAATCCTGGTACCGACCCAGAATTGGACGAACATCATCACCACCATCAAACCAATCGTGGCAGCGAATGCCCAAGGTCCTAAAAAGAGAGTCGTAGCGTAGGTGATTCCGCCGTACGCCACCAGCGCGGCAGCCGCCAGCGTGTCGGCTACGTTCAAGGCTGCGGAAACCTCACCGTGACGTTGAGCCGGAGTCAGAGAGAGGGCATGAACCGTGGCCAGCGGGAAAATCAAACCTTGCCCCGAACCAGCTATGGCCCAACCCACCAACACAAACCAGGGACTGAAACCTGGCACAACCGCCAGGAGCACCACCAACGTGCCAAAAATTTCGATAATCGGACCGATGAAAATCAGCCAGCGACGATGCGCCGGATCCACAATCCGCCCTTGAATCCACGAACTAAATGCCCAAGTAATAGATGAAACTGTCATCGACAGACCAGCCATGGTGGGACCCCAACCGTGAATTTCTTTCAGCAGCAAGGGCAGGTAGAGATCTACAGTGACGAAAGTACCGTTCAATAGTCCCCGCATCGCCACCGTGGCGGGAACTCCGCGAACTGCTCGGAAAGTCCCGGAAGGAAGGATGGGACGAGCCGCAAAGAACAGCGCCAAGGTCAAGGTTAAAGCCGCAACAATGAATATCGGGGAGACAGTCTCTCGTTCCACCCCGGAAATGACCTGCAGAGTACCAATCAGAATGCCGCTAAAGATAGAACCCCACAGCAGTCGAGGCGAGGGGCGAAACGGAACCGGGTCGTGTAGCTGGGGAAATTGGCGGAATTTTGGCCACAGCAACGGGAAAAACACCAGGAACAGGATGGGGCAAATCCCGAAAACAAAACGCCAATGCACATAGTCCACCAGGAACCCCGCCACCAGCGGTCCGACCAGGGAAGGGACCACCCAGGCAATAGCAAAAACCGCAAAAAAAGCTGGCTGCTTGTGCGGTAAGACGTAGGAACCGACCATCACATAGAGAGGCACAATGAGCAAACCGCCACCCAAGCCCTGAACCGCGCGCCCCACCACGACGAACCAAATGTTCGGGGCGAAACTCGCCACCAGCAATCCACCAGTGAAAGCAGCAATACCCACGTAAATTACCGGTTTTGGACCCCTGGTATCGACCCAAGTCCCGGCGAGGGCGGTAGTAATTAACTGCGTGGACATGGAAATCCCGGCAGCCAGAGCAAACAGGTTTTTGCCGTCCAAGCGGTCCACAATGAAGGGCATGGCCGTGTTGACCGCAATAGCTTCAAAAGCAACCAGGGTAATCATGCCGGTTGCGATGATTTTAAACCAGGCTGCTAGGTAACCGCTGAGATAGTTATTCCCCTGGTTCTCAGATGACTTCTCGTTGCGTCCCGTTGCTTCCACGCTGTCCACGGATTTTTCACTCCTTCATTTCAATCGAAACAATCTCCCTGTCGGAACACTAGGTTAAGGCTCTGACAGGGAGTTACCAAAATATATTTTCGTTGCTCGGGTTACAGGTCAAAAGCCCGTAACAAGGGTTGGTGGCAGAGACCACCATTATGCAACTTAGGATAACCGCTGCATAATCAGTTTATTTGCGAATAGTCCAGCTAATCAGCGTAATCGGGCACCCTTTATTCCCACCGCCTGCTTACCACAGTCTAACGCCTGCAAAACGCAACGTTCAAAGGAATAACCTTGTGCTATACCAGTAACGATTCCGGCAACGAAAGCATCTCCTGCCCCGGTCGGATCTACTACCGGAGCGGGAGTTACCTCCCACAGGCGCCATCCATCTCTGTAAGTCCACACGCCCTTTTCTGACCCGGTTACGAACAGAGTAATATCCGGGCATGTAAATACGGATTTAATGTCGGGAGATTGGTCTGGTAGTCGTGAAGATAGCTGTTCCCAGTTCATGCCAAATAGACGCTCAGCCCCAAACTCATTCATAATTACTATGGAAGCCTCTGTTTCTAGAGGGTGTTTAGCATCGAATTCTGCGCCGGTATCTATATCAAGCACCAGATGCCCCCCTGAACGCTTCACCTTACGAATCGATTGCAGAAAATCATCATGATTACATATTCTTCTCAGTTTTTCAGGTGTCGAGCACACCACTCTTGATTTTGAAATCGTTTCTAGGCTCTCCTGATCTAAAAACAGCTTTTCCCTTGAACGATCCGGGTACGCTGCCACATTACTTCCTTCAGTTAAAAAGACGTAACAGACAGGGTCAGGCGCGTCGGTAGTCAAGGAAATGAAGTCGGTGTTAACCCCATGCTCATTTAAGTCTTTTATCAGCTGGTCGCTGATTTCTCCGGATTTTAGACAGCCGATCATGCGGGTCTTTAGCCCTAACCAAGAGGCATTGACTGCCATATTAGCTACTGTTCCTCCAGGCAAGGTCTCTTGACTCAGCAGACATGCCTTATCCCCCAGCTTCGGCCAATGGTCAAGATTTATATATATGTCAAGAACGGGTTCACCGATGAAACAGATAGCACCCCCGTTCTCGAACTGTGTTTCAAGTGAATCTCCTAGCTCGTCAGAGGACATCAGAATCACTTTCCGTCTCCATGTATGTCTCCAAGCTACCGCCTGCTAACGGTATCCACTCTGACGGAAAACGAGGGTCCGAGGTAGCAATCCAGTAGTACTGGGTTGGCTCGCTAACCCCGAAGCATGGCGAATGCCAGGTTCCTTTATCCATAACAAGGGCAGTTCCACAGGGAATTTCCAACAACACACATTGGTCAGTCTCGGGGACATCAAATTCTTTCGCGCATACCCCTAGCACTATCGAATGATTGGTAGGACAAAGAGTTTCCTTTGTATGGTCATGTCTCTCCATTCTTTCAATCCGTTTCGGCAGGACACTAACTTGCGTCATAGCAAGATTGACTGCACCGTCTGAAATCTTCGCAGCGCTCTTAAAGTCATGCCATCCATCACCGTTAGTGACCACGACAGAATCGCTTCCTGGTGAAAAAAGTAGTGCTATCCCCCATTTCGACACGTCATCTTTTCCGACTACTAACCGCTTGCTCATGTTACTTTACCTTTCCCCGCAATGCTCTAACTGCCGTAACTAATCGTTCGACTCTATCCATTTCCAAATCACCTTTAGCGTTTCCTCCTTGTTTGAGTGAGGACCCGATGATGGCACCATCGGCGATTGTCAACTGCTCCGTGCAATTTTTCTCATTTACGCCAGCGCCGACCAACAGTGGAAAGTCACCTATGATTTCTCGAAATTGAATTATCTTGGAAAGCTCGGTTTCAACTCCCGTATCCACTCCCGTAACAATGACTCCATCGCCACGTTTTTTGGCAAGCATTAAATCTACCTCGAGCGGATTTCCACTGAGAACGGGTTGATTCTTAAGTCTGACTCCTCCAAGAATTACGGCAGGTGAGTTTTCCTGACACCAACGGATACGTTCCTCAAATTGCGGCTCCTCTTGAGGAGGGAGTTGTCCTGCCAGAGAATCAAGCTCGATAAAGGGCAACTGGTGCTCGACAGCTAAATCGAAGCTCTTATCGTTATCCCAAATCACATCAACACCGACATAAAGCTGAGGGAACTTGTCTTGTAGCCGCGGCAGACAATAGCGAACGTCGTCTATAGTGCCAAAATAATTCTCAACTATTACGCCATCAAATCCGCCACGAGCATATATGTCGCACTCGCGTACGGCACGGGAATAGATATCGTCTATTTCATTACCTTTTAAATGAATCATCCCTAGCAAGAGTTTTTCACCGTTTCCGGGCCAGTTACCGAGTAGATTCTGTTTAGTTTGCATCATGTTGTTAATGCCTTTCTAAATGGATAAATTTATGATTTTCGATATAAGAAGTCTTTGCACCAATTGAAAATTTGATCCATTTGTAATAACTCTTTAGGCGCGCCGGCGTGCCGAGATATTTGGACCGCAGGGGGGACGGTTAACTTCGCCTCTGCCAAGACTTGATCATTGGAGAACGCATCTGCTACAGAATTATCACTGATTATGCCACCCTGGCTCATCACCACAACCCTCGGAAAATTTTCAATAACGAAGCGCATGTCGTGCGAAACTGCGATTACGGACTTACCAGCATTACTGGCCCATTGCATAATGGCGACTAAATCCCGTCGACCTAACTCATCCAGTCCGGCGGTTGGCTCATCCAGAATCACATAATTAGGGTCCATAGCAAGCACCGCAGCTATTGCGACAAACTTACGCTGCGCAAGGGGCAAATCTAGTGGATTAGTCTCTGCTTCTTCCAGTAAGTTACATACGCTCAGAGCCTGGGTGATTCTCTCTTCCCTTTCAGTTTGTTCTACACCTAGACGCTTGAGCGCATACTCACATTCTTCGTGTACTGTTTTAGAAAAAATTTGATCATCGGGATTCTGAAACACGTATCCTACGCGCTGTGCTATTTCATCGGTTCGATAATTTGAGGTATCTTGCCCTTCTAAGTAAATAGTTCCGGAGGTAGGTCGGATTAGTCCGTTCAGTAGCTTCGACAGGGTGCTTTTACCAGCTCCGTTTTGCCCTATGAGTGCAACGCACTCTCCGCATTCTATTTTGAGGGATACGCTTGTGAGAGCCCGAGTCCCACCCGGATAACAGTATTCAACGTGGTCACAATTAATCATTGCCATTCCTCAACATACGTATTGACAGATGCTTTAGCCTGCGCGAATGTAATCCATCTAGGTGAGACATTTAAACCCGAAGATAACGTAAATAGTTCCGGGAAACCGCAGTGAAGCCCATCGGATTTGGCTCGTGATAGTACTTCACCGGGTTGCCCTGCAGTGTAAACCCTTCCGTTATCTAAAATGATTATTTCGTCCGCAATTTCTACCAATTGGTCAATTTTATTTTCACAGAGAAGCACGGTTTTTCCGGCGTCCTTCATTTTCGTAATAGCAGCGAAAATCATTTCTGTGGTTGCAGGATCCAACTGAGAAGTGGGTTCATCAATAACAATAACCGGGGTATCCATAGCCATCACCGCGGCAACAGAGACTCTTTGTCTCTGCCCACCGGACAACTCCAGGGGGTCTCTAAACGCAAGGTCTTGCAAATCCATATCGCATATCACGCGTGCGGTTTGCTCAATTATGCGCTCGCGTTCCCAACCCAGGTTCTCAAGCCCAAAGGCAATCTCTTCGACAACCGTCTGGCACGTACCTGTCAACTGGGTGTATGGATTTTCAAAGACCAAAGCGATAGTTTCAACCAACTCTCGTTGCGACAGTCCGTTCAGGTCTTTACCGAAAATCTCTATTTTACCTTTTACTTCGCCGCCAAGGACACCTGGAATGAGTCCCTTTAGCGTGTTACATAATGTTGTTTTTCCAGAACCATTAGCCCCCATCAATCCGTAAACTTTTCCAGACTCCAAATTCAAATTGATATCTTCCAATGCCCAGGTTTTCGCTAAGGGATGCTTAACCGCTACCTGCGTAGTTTTTATTGCCACTACCAAAGCAGACGTCCTCCTATTCCAATAAACACCGAGAGTAAAGCTGCAACGAAAATACCCAAGTACCCGAATCCGGAAATCTTATCTTGAGGAATCAAACGGGTCCCTTTAATTTCGGTGATGCTAGCTCCTCTCACCTCCATGGCAACGGCTCGTTCTTCCACACTTGACAGCGCGGAGAGGACCAGGGGGGCAATCGTGGGCAGAACAGCTTTTAGCTTAACCAGACGACTACCCTCAACCTGTATCCCACGGGAACGCTGCGCATCACGCACAGCTTTCCCTCGAGTGGCAAGCTCAGGAATCAATCTCGCTGAATTGATTACTACATAACAGACTTGGCGCCGCGCCCCAAGTAGCTCCAAGGCATGAGACAAATCTTGCAAAGACAGAATCGATGTGAGCAGTACCAGGGGAGCGCATACAGCAAGAAGCATTGCTACATACCAATTAGCCGATGCCAACCCTTCTTGCGTAACAGCTAGGGGTCCAACATTGAATACGACGTGATCGCCGTATTCAAAAAACGCCCGGACTCCTAAAGTAAATATCGACACTGTGAGAGCAATCTTCCAGAATCGAGACCAAAACAGTATCAATACTTGCAAAGCTGCTGCAGCGGCGATATTTAACCCAGTGAAGATATAGAAGGTTAAGGGGTCCCCGCTTGCCAGCACACCCGCCATGAGAACCAGAGGTATTAGAAACCTTACTACGGGATTAATGTGCTGGTAGCGATGGGTTTTTCTCGGGTGAAAAACGAAGCGCCTAATATCATTGGAAATCTCCTCAACCTGTGCCATATCAACACCTATTCAGAGTCTTTATCTGATTGTTTTTTCTCGCGGGTGAGCAAATAGGCTTCTCCACGAGGGAATTTGGCAAGTGTGCGCTGGGGCAGCGCAATCAGTATGTAGAACACAATCAAAGCAGTCAAAACTTTATCGGTAATATCACCCGATACCCCGGCTGCCATAGCAGCAGTCCAGTTTGGGGCGCCAACCTGGCGCAACAGTCCAGCAATGATTCCAGTTCCGGTTGAAGAGAGACCACCATAGACCATAATCGTAATAAGAGACCCCGTAATACCAGTTGCTAGCCCATTTAAAATACCTGACAGGAGAGAACGAAGGAAGGACGAATATCCGTGCTTACGAGCCAGTAAAGCGGCTACCCCGGCGGTGACGACAAATAAAGGAATGTAAAATATGTTGGAGGGGTTTGTTATCAGGGAGGCTGCTCCGGTCAGCACACCGACGATAGTGGCAGGCCAGAATCCACAAATCACTGCCGTAAGAACGACCCCGATAGAGTCCAACCAAATGGGAAGCTTCAGCGCAAATACAATTTGCGAAACAACAATATTAAGCGCTATCGCAACTGGTATTAGATAGATTGTCATTTTATTCATGGACATGATGTAACTCCTTTGTCATTTGTAGTGGTTTAGTATATCCATTGTGATGATCGATGTGCATAACTGCCTGCACTCGAGAAGAATAGGTAATCTCGCTTTCCTCAATGCAAACATGAACATTATCGTAGGTAGCGCCAGTAGCATGTAATAAACAGCGAGTGCTGGGCAATTCTTTCAAAATCCGCTTTGTGCCCTGATCTGCTATCCTGGCTTTTAGTGAAACAAGAGATTGGGTCGGATTCCGATTGTATTTTTCCCTCAAGATGCGATAGATAGACTCATCTTCAAAATCGTACTTTTCGATACCTGGAAGCAGGTCTACGGGAAGAAACGAAATGTCAAGGCTGATTGGTATTACCGTATTTTCCGTCTCAATAGAGCGCAAACGTTTCAATCTCAACATTTTCCTATTTCCACGAATCACGACGGTCTGCTCCAGAACTTTAGCTAGGGCACGCTCGGAAGTATCATTGAGACGGTCTGTTAGTGAACCAAAATTCCACAATAAAGTTTTACTTTCGGGCGACGTGACAAATGTTCCTTTGCCCTTCTCAGATTCCAGCAAACCTTCCGCGATTAATCCATTTATCGCTCTTCTGATTGTTCCACGTGCCACTTTATGAATTTCACAGAGTTCATTCTCAGAGGGCAACTTGTCTCCCACGAGGTAATCACCGTCATGAATCTGCCGACGTATAACCTCAGCAATTTGTTCATATACTGGAGGTGACGTGTTGACCATTTTTGCCCCTTTACAAAAACTGCGATGAAAATAAGTTACTTGTACCGAATATACAAGTCAACGGTTTTGCTGTACAGCTTTTCTGTACATGACACTTATTGCCTTTTTAACGACGTTTTTACACACAATTCACAGTGTCAAACTTTGTGAACAACTCTGCTCTCAAATCCCCGCTGATAGTTCTAAGGTATCTCCATTACCGGTTTGTTTCGGGTCTAATATGGTTGTACTTGAGATAGAAACACAGCATCCGGTCAACCCCAGTATTTCTAAAATATAGGGTTAGACTCTCAGCGAAATGTTCATGGCTTATTTGCCACCGTCATGGGTCGGATTCCAGTGAGAACCCACCGTACGAGTATCCCCCGTGACAATAGTTAGGTCGTTACGAATGTTTGAGCCAGTCAGCATCCCGCGAGCAATCGGGATAAGTTTATGCGCCACCGCAATCCGTACCAGGGGCGCAATCAGCTCGGCAGCACGGTCTGGAACTCGCCCGATATATGTTTTCTTGTCGAGATAAGCTCCCAGACCGGTTTTATCCTCTTGCATCCACAGAGCTACGGGTACCGTCTTGCCCGTGGAAATATACGGGTGCAGCGGAGCGATGTGGTCATCGTAGTCTTCCAAAGGAATTTCTTCCCCCGGAGGCAAGATGGTGAAGGCTTTTTTCGGGAACTGATTTACCGGCCCCACACCACCTACGGGCGGCAAGCTCAAGGTGACACGATTTGCTAACCGTGATTTAGTGCGCTGCGCCCACAGGTGGCAAGGCACCACCAGATTGAGTTCCTGGGAGTCCAAACCATTTAGCTCCACCACGTATTTACCGGCGGTAGCGTGATCCAAATAGCCCACAAAGTGACCTTTCACCCACACACAAACCGCCGCGTAATCATCGGAGTTGTTTCTGTCTCGCACCAGATAAGCCCAGTCGTCAAACTCCGCGCCGTGAATATCGTCCACGTTATATTCGGCAAACAGTGCCGCAAAATCGTCTTGCAGTTCGAGGGAATCCTCAACGGTGGCGAATGTCGAGGGCGCTTCCCAGCCAGCAAAACTTTTAAGATAGGGACGAACCGGACCGTTGGTATCGGGTCTGCTCTTAGAAAACAACCCCACGCCGTTCCCCTTTCACTGGTCTTACCTGTATTCTTCGTATCGATTGGTGACAAATCTAGTCTCAAGCATAGCTAAAAACATGCCACTCCAATCTTAATTGATTATCTATCGCGTGGATTTCCCAGATTCTCCAAGGCGTACTGCGTTATCCACGGGAATTTTAGTCAAGTTCCTGACAATTTTTCGGTGCTTGCGGATAGGGTCCCAAGTCGCCGTCGCTAAGATTATCCATAGCGAGCGCCCCTTGGAACTGTTCTCCCAGCAGGATGTTAATCTCTGCGCCACGATTCAAATCAATCCTGACATCAGCTTCTGGCAGAGCCCGCGCCAAAGAGAATGCTTTCGCAATATTTTTCTTGCTGGTGTTAATCCGAGCCGCCCCAGCATAGGAATCTGGCGAGTTACCAACTACGTTGACCTTAACCCCGAATTCTTTCAGCCGCTGCGCTGTTTGCGTAGCCAGACCGTTTTGGGAAGATCCGTTGAATATGTTTACTGTCACGCCTTTGAGTGAAACCGGCTTTCCTTTCGGGGTGCATGGCGGGGCTTTCGCCTTGGCTTCCTCGGACAAAACGAAGGAATTACCAAAAGGCAGAGAAACCAGACCCATCGCAAAAGGCAAAGAAACCACTAGAACCGCTGCCATGGCTAGAACAATCCAGCCAAAAATCACGGTTTGGCGAGCCAGGGTGCGGCGCCGCCGCTTGATGCGTATCTCCTTGGAATCACCCTGACCTATCAGGTCCTTTGCTTCAATTCTGGGCATCGCTTCTTCCTTGGGCAGCCCGGATTTCTTGATCCGCATGGCGCTTAGAATAAGCCTCTGAATGCAGTTCTGTACCAGCTGGTGCAGAAGCCGGGGAGGCTTGCTCAAGCTTCGTGCCACGCAGGTTAGAAATCGCCCGCATGACGTGGTACATGACGATGGCTCCGAAAGAACCCATCGCGATACCTTCGAACTTCACGTCACCGACTACCAGAGTGTAGTTCGCGATAGCCATCACCATCGCCACCGCGGCGGTATTCAGATTTACCGGGTCAGCGAAATCTACCTGATTCTGGACCCAGATACGCACTCCCAGCATCCCAATCATGCCGTACAGAATCGTGGCGGCTCCACCCAGAACCCCTGGCGGAATGGTGGCGATAATTTCACCAAACTTGGGCAGCATCGACAAAGCCAAAGCCCCGATAGCGGCAACGATATATGCCACGGTGGAATAGACCCGAGTCGCTGCCATAACCCCAATGTTCTCCGCGTAGGTAGTGGTACCAGAACCGCCACCGCTACCGGCAATCATGGTGGACAGACCGTCCGCAATCAAAGCCCGACCGGTCAAATCGTCGAGATTCTGACCAGTCATAGCGGACACGGACTTTACATGCCCCACGTTTTCAGCAATGAGGACCAACACTACCGGAAGGAACAAACCCAGCAGGGCGGGGCTAAAGGTCGGGGCGTGGAATGACGGGAAACCTACCCAGTCAGCTTTGCTGATGGCTTCAAAGTTTACTTCGTGGCGAATCACCGCGGTCGCATAGCCGATAAGCACCCCGATCAGAATCGACAAACGTCCGATAATGCCCTTGAACAGCACGGTAATCAACAGGACGGACAAGATGGTCACGGTAGCAGTCACGGGAGCCTGCTTGACGTTGTTCCACGCCGAAGGGGCCAGGTTGAAACCAATCAAAGACACAATTGCCCCGGTCACAATCGGTGGCATGATGCGGTCAATCCAGGCTGCACCAGCAAAATGAACCAGCACCCCAACCAGCAGCAGCAGCGCACCGGCAGAAATCACTCCACCTTGAGCCAGAGCCATCTTGTCCGAGTCAATGGGAGCGCCACCACCCGAAACGTAACCGGTCACCGCACCAATCGGAGCAATCAATGCAAAGGACGAACCCAAATACGAAGGTAAGCGTCCGGACGTGATGAGAATAAACAGGATGGTTCCCAAACCCGTAAAGAACAGTGTGGTTGCGGGAGAGAAACCGGTCAGCAGCGGCACCAGGAAAGTCGCCCCGAACATTGCGACAATGTGCTGGGCTCCGATACCTATCGTGCGTGGCCATGTCAGACGCTCGTTGGGCTGAACTACCTCACCGGTAGAGATACGCTTGCCGTCCCCATGCAATTTCCACTTG
This sequence comes from Mobiluncus curtisii ATCC 43063, assembly GCF_000196535.1. NCBI lineage: Bacteria > Bacillati > Actinomycetota > Actinomycetes > Actinomycetales > Actinomycetaceae > Mobiluncus > Mobiluncus curtisii. The sequence goes on from NC_014246.1 coordinate 694,251, forward strand.
AAATTACTGGTTTTCGTTTCTGACATGTTTCGTCCTTCCTTGCAGACTCCCGAATTTGTCCCTCCCATCCTAATACGCCCCCCGTCGCGCAAAAAAACGCCTGTTGCGCTAGGCTAAACGGGTGAGCGACGCCTATGTTTCGGATTTCCCCGACCTGGAAAAGGTCAACCCGCAAGAGGTTTTTTCCCAACCTGGTTACACTGACTCCGCCCAAAAAATTCCTGGTGTCGTCATTACATTGTTCGTCGTTTCCCTTATCAGTTTCCTGGTGCCGGTGTTTCTTTCAATTGCTGCCCTCATCGTGGCGGTCCTAGCTGGTGGATTGCTGCGAGTGCGTACGCTCTCGTCGGAGCACCAACCTGGAGACGGACTGCTGCGTGCCGCATTCGGTCTGTCGTTCCTGTCTATAGGCTGGGGTACAGTGTGGTTCCTAGCTTGGGTAATCACTAAAGTTACGGTGACTGTGGTCCCGTTTTAGTCTCGATTAACCGCGGCGTCCCAACCTCGGTTCAGGGTGGTCGCTAGTCGACGAATCGACTAAATTACTCGTCAGCTGGCTCGTCTGGAATTTCAGAGGATAGCAGACGGCGCACCTGGAAGCTTTGAATCCAAGTCGTCCAGACGATACCGCAAATCGTTGTGATAACAAAGGCAATAAAAGCCAGCCAGGGCTGTCCCACCATCGAGCGCGCCACGATAATGGCGGACAGCAAACCGATAGGCATAAATGACCCTAGCCAAATCACCTTGTATCCGGTCGGATCATAGAAACGTCCGGAACCGATACGACTGGCAAAAGAATAGGTGAAAAGCAGCACAATCGACATCAAGACGGTAAAGGCAAGCAAGGAAAGGAAAGCGTTCAAAGCGGATACGGCCGCCCCGCAGACGCCACCAAACAGGGAAATTACCCAGCGAATCCATCTCGGAATCGCGACGATACGAGCCAGCACTTGGCGGGCATGTTCAGGGTCGCGGATAGACTCCATAATCAAGCTGATTTCATACCCGGTGTAATACGACGGGTGTTCACGCGCGATGTAAGGAATCTCATAGCGGGCATCCACTTCGGGTACCGCACCCACGGCCAGACCTACGGCTCGCATTTGCAGACCGTCAGAATCTTCGATTTCCTTCGGGCTCAGAATCGTCGCCGCCGCCATATTTGACACCGGTTGACCCAACAGTTCCTTTAGGGACAGACCCGCATTTGGATCGCCAGGCAGAGTCAGATTCCCCAGCACGCCTTCGGACTTGTTTTCCTTTTGACCGGAATCGCGCTTTTTACGCCGGGAAGCCCGTCCGACCACCGCGGATTGGTCGGATCCTAAAGTCGGCATGTTAAAGGGCACACGGGTACGAATATCCTGCAAATCAGGATGCTGTTCCTCAGCGCGCTGCGCCACCAAGCGCGGATCCATAGGTTCGGGTTCATATTGAGGAGCGGGCGCTCCCATCGGGGGGTATCCCGTTGGTTGCATGGGAAAAGCTCCGAACTGACCCGGAGCATTCGGTGGGTTTTGTACTGGGTATCCTGAATAATCCGGATACCCAGAGCCGTCAGAGACGGGCATCTGACCGCCAGAATAAGGCGGCTGAACCATGTTGGAATTCCCGTAACCATAACCAGCGTAAGCGTTCGGATCCAGAGGCTGACTGTTCGGATCGTGCGCTGGCATACCCATCGGTGTGGCTGGCGGCATTCCCATCACGCCGTCCATACCGCTAGGTTCTCCGTTGAGCGGCACCGTCTGATTGCTGTAGAAGTCGCCGGCACCATTCAGGGGTACCGCACCGCCCATTCCTTCACCTAAGGAAACTAAATTGCCGTTATTGGGAGCGCCGGCGTAGCCCTGGGGAGGGATTGCTTGCGAGTCCAGGGGTACCGCTACGGAATCAAGCGGAACCGCTCCGGAGGGAGTATCTCCCAAAGAAACCAAGTTTGGGTTGGCATTTGCAGGTTTAGGCGCAGGTCTGCCTCCCTGACCGCTGCCGGGCACGTTTACGCCAGTCATAAACCCGCAATCCTCCTAGAAATACAAATAACTAGGAACCATTGTACAAGGTTGAAACAGATACGGGCGCATGATTCTGTAAAGAAGAATTAAACTTTCCCCGCATTTCTCAATCAACTGCCAGATTACAGGGTCGAGTTTGCCCTCCAAGCAACTCAACTTAACCAGATAACTCTCGATTCATGGAGGATTTTCAACACCTTCCCCTCAAGAAATTTTCAGACGATACCAGTCTCCATCACGCCAACTCCTGCAGATAAATCCTAAAATTTGCCGAACTGACATAGTTTAGGTATCTTTTTATGGCGTTGTTTTTGTAAACGACCGCACACGCGCGAGTGGCGGAATTGGTAGACGCGCACGGTTCAGGTCCGTGTCCCAGTGATGGGGTAGGGGTTCAACTCCCCTTTCGCGCACGTTTACGGGATTTCCCGGTCTTGCCCAGCATCCGGTTTTACAATCGGTTTCGCCGGGCTTTTTCTTAATTCCCAAATCTTTACTATCCTTTCATTATTAACTTGAGCTCGAGGAAGGGGGCATCATGAACAAATTTATGGCTCGTGCCGTCGCAGTTTTAGGCGCGAGTGCTCTAGCTATTTCGTTAACTGCTTGTGGCGGAGGCGGCACCTCTGACGCAAACGTTTTGACCGTGGGCGCTTCTCCCACTCCGCACGCTAAAATTCTGCAGTATCTGCAGGACTCCGGCGCTGCGAAGAAGGCTGGAATCACCATTAAAGTTCAGGAATTTTCTGATTACATCCAGCCCAACGAGGCTTTGAAATCTGGCGACATCGATGCCAACTACTACCAGACGGTACCCTACCTCGAGGAGCAATCGGCGTCTCGTGGCTATAAGTTCACTGCCGGCAAGGGCATCCACTTGGAGCCGATGGGCATTTTTTCCAGCAAGATTAAGAGTCTCGACGAACTCAAAGATGGCGCCAAGATTGCCATCATCAATGACCCGTCGAACCAGGCACGTCAGCTCAAACTGCTAGAGGACAACAATCTGCTGCAGTTAAAGGGCATCAAGGACCTCTCGGTCGTGAATGTCAAGGCTAAGCCGGACGCTAACCCTCACGGTTTCCAGTTCACCGAAGTTGATGGTGCTTCTGAACCGTCCCTGCTGCCTGACGTGGATATTGCCGTCATCAACGGCAACTTCGCGCAAGGTGGGGGCTTGAACCCTGCTGACGCATTGGTCTTGGAGGATCCGAAAGACAACCCGGCAGTAAACGTCCTAGTGTGGCGCGCTGACGAAAAGAAGAAGCTCGAGGCCATTAAGAAGCTTGACGAGCTGCTGCATTCAGATGTGACGAAAAAGTACATTGAGGACACCTGGAAGGATCGCTCGGTCATCCCGGCGTTCTGAGAATAGCTAGCTAAAATTGCTGGCGACCAAGTATTTCCTTGGTCGCCAGCAATTTTTTATTAATAAATTTGGTTCAAACCAGCCCGTAGAGACGATCTCCGGCATCGCCTAGACCCGGCACGATATAGGCATCATCGTTCAGATGGTCATCTACCCCAGCCACAACAACTGACACGTCCGCCCGGTCCCCCACCGCGTCGGTCACGACCTTAATTCCCTCGGGAGCAGCAAGGATACACGTGCAGGTGACATCGCGAGCACCACGTTCCAACACGTAGTTGATAGCTGCCACCAAGGTTCCGCCCGTCGCCAACATCGGATCGACGATAAAGCACTGCCGCCCAGATAAATCACTGGGCAACCGGTTGGCGTAGGTTTCAATTGCGAGGGTTTCCTCATCGCGTTTCATTCCTAAAAATCCGACTTCCGCGGTTGGCAGCAAACGAGTCATGCCTTCCAGCATCCCCAAGCCGGCACGCAAAATCGGAATCACGATGGGACGAGGGTCTGCCAAAATCTGACCTTGCGTTTTGGTCAGAGGGGTTTCTACATCTATCGTTTCCACCCGAACATTGTGGGTTGATTCGTAGGCCAGCAAAGTCGTCAGCTCATCCACGAGCTGACGAAACATCGGCGACGGGGTGTTCTTGTCGCGTAACAGGGTCAATTTATGGTTAATCAGCGGATGATCCGCAACATATAAGTGCATGGTGTTAACTTACCGCGAAAGGACCCCGTCTCGCGTCAAGTTCACTCGGGTCGGTTAGAGTTACTTTATGGTTTTCTCCAATATTTCCCCTGTTCCCAACCGTTCCGATGATTTTTTGGTGAATTCACAAGGCGGGGGCGCGGCTTATGGTTTGTCCTCCGCAGAGGTGCGTGCCTTGGACACTGCATATGGATTAGCCCAGAAGGCAGGTCGGGCTGGGGACATTCCGGTCGGCGCCGTGGTGTTAACCCCGGAAGGGATAGTAGCGGGATTGGGGCTGAACCAGCGCGAAAATCCACCGTACGATCCCAGCGCTCACGCGGAAATCGTGGCTTTACGAGAAGCTGCGGGTCGGCTGGAGCGTTGGAATCTCAAGGGTTGCACCTTGGTCGCGACGCTGGAGCCTTGCACGATGTGTGCCGGAGCCATCGTGAACGCCCGCATCTCACGGCTTATTTTCGGAGCTTGGGACCCGAAAGCTGGCGCCTGCGGGTCTATCCGCGATGTAGTGCGCGATAGCCGACTCAACCACCAGGTTGAAGTTAAAGGCGGAGTGGACGAGCCTCGGATAAAGGCGCTGTTGAAAGCGTTTTTTGGAGAGCGCAGGTAAACCTGGATGCAACGCCAGAACGAAACTTTGTCTCCACAGAAACTTAATTTGTGACCGGGCACCGCGAAATGTTACCCCAGCAAAATGGCGGTAGAGGTGGGATTTGAACCCACGGTGGGTTGCCCCACACAGCATTTCGAGTGCTGCACCTTCGGCCGCTCGGACACTCTACCAAGTCGCGCTTTTCAGCACGAGCCATGATTTTATCATGAAGTTGCGGGCGAAATCTTCCCGCGTTTCCCGGACGCTCATCCGGGGCGCTGCCAACGTGCAGACTGACAGGTTTAACCTGCCGATAGAGTTGCAAACACTGCAATTTTTGGAGTTCTTCACCGCTCCCCAACACCCTCGGTAAACCATCGGAGCAGGTTGGGGAAACGCGAAATCTGCAGGGTGCCCCAAAATATGCTCTACAATTTTGATTCGGGATTCTTGGAATTTCCTGATTTTTCCACCAGCCACACGAAAGGCTCGATATGTCAGTCGACCGCGACCTAAATCTTCCCCTGCCCCCCGCTCGCATTCCGGTTTTGGCTATCATCACCGCCGCGATGGAGGACGAAGCAGCTCCACTGTGGGATTTGGCTAAAGGCGGGGGAAATCTGGTGCGTCTGGGAGCGAAAGGTAGCTTGCAACTGCTCCAGATTGAGGATGCCACGGTTGCCTTGTTGACCACCGGAATTGGTCTGGTCAACGCTGCCAGTTCACTGGCGGCTGCCCTAGCATATGTTTCCCCGCGCTACATTTTTAGCTGCGGTTCAGCTGGCGGTTTGGATGCGAATTCACAAGTCCGGGACGTAGTCGCAGCCTCATCTTGTCTGTTTTCTACCGCCGACGCGCGCGAGTTTGGTTACGCCTTGGGTCAGATTCCGGGAATGCCCGAACGTTATTTAGCTGACGGAGACCTGTTAGGTCGTTTTCATGCTCTGCCCACACGACTAGCAGGGTCGCGCACCCGCAGCGGGGAATTTCTTTCTGCCGATCAGTTTGTGGGCACCGAGACTGCTTTACAGCTGCGAGAAAGTTATCCCGAGGCGATTACAGTCGATATGGAGTCAGCAGCTCTGGCGCAGGTCGCTTACGGAGTTGAGGTCCCCTTCCTCGCGATCCGTGGCATCAGTGATTTGTGCGGACCTGAAGCGGCGGCAGAGAACTACTCCCGAGCGGGAGATGTCGCCCGCCTAAGTTTCCTGGTAGCGCTGTGCCTGTTAGGGCTGCGCGAACCGGAGGAAGTTATGTAACGCATCGTTCTTGAGACGTTACCGAATTTCAAATTTAGTGCGAATAGATGCGACCCCATTCTTCTCTGTGGTCCAGCATCTTTTGCGCTGCGGCTTGTGCTCCTGCCAGGCTGTGGCTTTTCCCCCAGCCACATTGCACTTCATTTGCTGCCGGAACCTCATTCATGTTAACTATGTCAACCAGAGTTGCCTGTAATATCGACATAAATTCTTCCGGCTGAATACCTAGGGTCATCGCATAAAAGCCTGTTTGGCAGCCCATCGGAGAGAAATCCAGCAGTTTGTCCGTATGGTCGCGCATATGTTCTGCCATGCTGTGCTCCAAAGAATGCACCACCGGCATGTCTAGATGCTCCACGTTGGGTTGGCAAAACCGCACATCGTACTTGATGAACTCATCCCCACCGGGCAAAGTCTCCTGGTGCGCTACCCGCACAAACGGAGCCTTTACCTTAGTGTGATCAAGCTGAAAAGATTCCACATTGGTTTTCTCGATTTCCATAGCCAAAATTCTATAGCTTCCCCGAAAGTATGGCGACACGCCGTGACTATCATTTTTCAACAGATCGCTTTTGCACAGATTGTGGATAACTACAGCCGTGTAACTTAGCCTTACTACGTGGGCTAACACAGCTATACACAATCTCGTCCACAGCTGAAATCAGACTTGTCCACAGGATGCACTAAAGAAAAACCTACCACTACATGTAGTGGTAGTAGACACGCCCGCCCCCAAGGTGTAGTGTTTTGAACTCGACAGGACTTTTCGGTGCTGATAGAATAACAACGTTGTAGTTTTCCCTTTTGCGGTCCACGAAGATACCGCTGGGAGGATTACACACTGGGAGATATGCGGAGGAAGCCTTAAGATGAGTATCACTCTTTACACGAAGCCTAACTGTGTTCAGTGCAACGCAACGAAGCGCGCTTTGGACAAGCAGGGTCTGGACTACGAAACCGTAGACCTGACCGAGGATGTCAATGCTCTCGATCACATCAAGAGCTTGGGATTCCAGCAGGCTCCCGTTGTTTTTGCCGGAGATGATGCTTGGTCAGGGTTCCGTCCCGATAAAATCAAAGCTCTCGCCGTTACCGCCCTCGCCGCTGCTATCTAATCACGGCATCTCGGTTCGCTCGTTGCGCTCCCCCAGCGTGGAGTGGGGACGTGCCACTCCGCCACCCCCACAGCGCGACCGGCGCACCTTGTGAATCCACTAAAAGAAACGCATCGAAGTAAGGCAAGACCGTGGGGTTATTGGTTTATTTTTCCTCTGCAACTGAAAACACCAAACGATTCGTAGAACGTGTCGGCGTTCCAGCGTTGCGTATCCCGATACGCCCCGGAACTGAACCTTTACTGGTTGACGAGGAATACGTGCTCATGGTGCCTTCTTATGGCGGAGGAGATATCAGCAAAGCGGTTCCCAAACAGGTCATCAAGTTTTTGAACATTGAACACAACCGCAACTTGTGCCGCGGCGTAATTTCCAGCGGAAATACCAATTTCGGCGAAGCTTACTGCATCGCCGGCAAAGTGCTTTCTAATAAACTCAAGGTTCCCTTCCTGTACAAGTTTGAACTGTTGGGAACCCCGGAAGATGTAACTGCAGTCAGAAAAGGATTGGAAGAATTTTGGGCGAACCTACACTCTCAGCAAGCGGATTTGGACTCCCCGGCGTCACCGGAGTCATGACCGACACTCAGGAGGACGAATTCCTCGACGCCGAACACGATTACCACTCGCTAAATGCCAAACTGAACCTTTATGGCGAGGACGGGAAAATCCAGTTCGACGCAGACCGAGAAGCGGCTCGTCAGTACTTCTTGCAACACGTAAACAAGAACACGGTGTTCTTCCATGATTTGCGAGAAAAGCTCGACTACCTGGTTGAGGAGGGCTACTACGAGGAAGACACCCTCAAACAATACAGCTTCAAATTCATCAAGTCCCTGTATGAAAAGGCCTACAGTCACAAGTTCCGGTTCCCGACTTTCCTGGGGGCGTTCAAGTACTACACCTCGTACACGCTAAAGACTTTCGATGGCAAACGTTACCTGGAGCGCTTCGAGGATCGCGTGTGTATGGTGGCGTTGTACCTGGCACGTGGGGACGAACAGCTGGCAGTAGACATCATGGAGGAAATCATTGCGGGACGCTACCAGCCCGCCACTCCCACTTTTCTCAATGCGGGAAAGAAAGCCCGCGGAGAAATGGTTTCGTGCTTCCTGGTGCGCCTGGAAGACAATATGGAGTCCATCGCTAGGGGAATAAACTCTGCGCTGCAGCTGTCCAAGCGCGGGGGCGGCGTCGCTTTGCTGCTAACGAATCTGCGCGAGGCGGGCGCGCCAATCAAAAAGATTCAAAACCAGTCCTCCGGTGTGGTTCCGGTGATGAAGCTGCTGGAAGATTCATTTTCTTACGCAAACCAACTGGGGGCACGCCAAGGCGCCGGAGCGGTCTACATCAGCGCTTTCCACCCTGACATCATGTCTTTCCTGGACACCAAACGCGAGAATGCGGACGAAAAAATCCGCATCAAGACTCTGTCCCTGGGCGTGATGGTTCCCGACATCACCTTTGAGCTAGCACGCAACAAGGAACCGATGTACCTGTTTAGTCCCTACGATGTAGAGCGGGTTTACGGGGTGCCTTTCAGCGATATTTCCGTCACGGAAAAGTACCGAGAGATGGTTGATAACCCCAACATCCGCAAGAAAAAGATTGACGCCCGCAAGTTTTTCCAAACTCTGGCAGAAATCCAGTTCGAGTCTGGCTACCCCTACATCGTGTTCGAGGACACCGTAAACCGGGCAAACCCGATTGATGGGCGCATCATCATGTCGAACCTGTGCTCCGAGATCCTCCAAGTGTCCGAGCCTTCCGTGCTAAATGAGGACCTGTCTTATGCAAAGGTCGGCAAGGATATTTCTTGCAACTTGGGTTCCATGAACATCGCCAAGGCCTTGGAATCTCCGGATTTTGCAAAATCTATCAACGTTGCGATTCGCGCTTTGACCGCGGTGTCGGACTTGACGAACGTGGGATGCGTGCCGACTATTCAGCGCGGTAACTCGATGTCACACGCAATCGGTTTGGGAGCAATGAACCTGCACGGTTGCCTGGCAAAGAACCAGATTTTTTATGGTTCAGATGAAGGTCTGGACTTCACAAACATGTACTTTTACGCTACGGCGTTCTATGCCCTCAAGGCGTCTCACGCCTTGGCAGTAGAGCGTGGCGTCACTTTTGAAGGTTTCGAACGTTCCCAATATGCCAGTGGCGAATACTTTGAAAAGTACCTTCAGGGGGACTGGACGCCACGAACCGCTAAAGTTCGCGAGCTGTTCGAAAAGTCCTCAATCCACCTGCCGACCCCGGAAGATTGGCGGGCTTTAGCCGCAGACATCAAACGCGACGGTCTGTATAACCAAAATTTGCAGGCGATTCCGCCCACCGGATCGATTTCTTATATCAACAACTCAACGTCATCGATTCACCCCATCGCGTCCAAGATTGAGATTCGCAAAGAGGGCAAGATTGGTCGAGTGTACTATCCCGCTCCCTACATGACCAACGACAACCTTGACTACTATCAGGATGCTTACGAAATCGGGTACGAAAAGATTATTGATACCTATGCGGAAGCCACGAAACACGTGGATCAGGGACTGAGCTTGACCCTGTTCTTCCCGGACACGATTACAACTCGTGACGTAAACAAAGCCCAGATTTACGCCTGGCGCAAAGGTATCAAGTCGCTATACTACATCCGCCTGCGCCAAGCTGCCTTGGAAGGCACCGAAGTGCAGGGCTGCGTCAGCTGTATGCTCTAAGTCTTTCTGACTGCTTATATACGGGGACTCCCCGGTTGAGGCGTGAACCGCGTCAACCGGGGAGTCCTTTCTAACAATGGGTAATCTGCGTATCTTACTTGGGTTGGAGAGCCTCTGAAACCAGGTATTGCAACAGCACTATCGGAGTGTGCGCCCGCAGGTCGACCTCGCCACGGGAGTTCAAACAGCCTGCTGAAAACAGGAAATTATTGAATACCTCCACAGCCTCACCCACCGCCTCCGGAGTCGCATCCTGTCCCATCTCGTGCAACAGGTCGACTGCCACCATTCGCGGGTCAGTCGACTCCGCCCAGTCGCAACTGGCGAAAGCCTGAGCTAGAGCCCCAATTATGAGACGAAGGAAAAATTCATCTTCGTCACTGTCACTCAAAGCGAAAGCCACCATCGGCAAGATAGGCTGCGGCGACCGCAGCTGACGGATACCCATCAGTGAAAGCATGACTTGGGAACCAACTAAGTTGATGAGTTTCGACTTCACTGCCATGAGGAAATAGGCTTGCAAAGAGCTCGACAGGGCATCCACAAATTCATCGGGGAGATGGTTCGCGTCCAGCGAAGGATGAGGTCGGGCGGCTTTAATCTGTACCAGATTGTCCTGTTCGCGACGGGGCGATTGTGGAGAAACCGCGGAAGAAATATACTCACCTGCTGCCAAATCAGCACCATCGGAACGATCTGGGAGGGAGGCATCTCCGGGCAGCACAAAGTCCAACAAATCCGGACCGGGATGCTGCACCAATTCCACAAAATCCTGCATATCCAAACCCGCGCAACTTTTCCGCAACTGGGACAAAATCCAGGCTAGCGGTCGGTTTAACGCTTGTTCCGCGGTCGCCACCATCGCGGGGGTAATCGACTGGTTAGAAAGCTCCAGCAGATATAAACCCAGCCTGGATCCGGGCTGCAGATGCAGCAACTGATCTCCCAGCTGCGACACCGGCAGCTGGGTAGCCAAGCGAATCAAATCTGAGTCTTCCACTATTTCTTGCCTTCAAACATTTTTAGTCTGTCTGTGCATCCTCAACGTTGAGTTAGTCTACTGCTGTTTCTACCCTAGTCGCCCCCCGGTTTTTTGTATCTGAAATTGAAACCTCGGTTCCACAGGATAGACTGGGAAAGTCAGTTTCGCGCGATATTTCACGCTTTGCGCAAACCTAAAATACTACTTAATTCAAGGAGAAACTCGTGGTCATTGGGATTCCCAAAACCGTTCAAGCCATCAACTGGAATGACATCGAAGATGATAAAGATTTGGAGGTGTGGGATCGCCTGACCGGCAATTTCTGGCTCCCAGAAAAGATTCCGCTATCTAACGATATTCCCTCATGGAAGACCTTGAACGAAGACGAAAAGAACATGACGAACCGCGTGTTCACCGGTCTGACCCTGCTGGACACCATCCAAGGCACGGTCGGCGCGGTGTCGCTAATTCCGGATTCTCGGACTCCCCACGAAGAAGCTGTTTACACCAATATTGCGTTCATGGAATCGGTGCACGCCAAGTCCTACTCTTCAGTTTTCTCAACCTTGCTGTCCACCGAGGAAATCAAAGAGTCTTTCCGTTGGTCTGAGGAAAACGAGTACCTCCAAAAAAAGGCACATATCGTGCTGGATTATTACCACGGCAATGATTCGGAAAAACGCAAAGTTGCCTCGACCATGCTGGAATCTTTCCTGTTCTACAGTGGTTTTTATGCCCCAATGTACTGGTCTGCTCACGCGAAACTGACCAACACCGCTGACCTCATCCGCCTCATCATCCGCGACGAGGCAGTTCACGGCTACTACATCGGTTACAAGTATCAGCTCGCGATGCGCGAGTCATCCGAGTCCCGTCGCCAAGAGATGAAGGACTACACCTTCTCCCTGCTGATGGACCTGTATGACAACGAAGAACTGTACACCGAGACCCTCTACGATCCGCTAGGTCTGACGGAGGACGTCAAGAAGTTCCTCAAGTACAACGCCAATAAGGCTTTAATGAACTTGGGTTACGAAGCCCTGTTCACCGCGGACCAAGTCAACGTCAATCCCGCGATTTTGGCAGCTTTATCGCCCGCGGCCGACGAAAACCACGACTTCTTCTCCGGTTCCGGATCGTCCTACGCGATTGGTACCGCTGAGGAAACCGAGGACGAGGACTGGGAGTTCTAAGTTTTCTTCGAGAATGAAACTAACAGTAACTCCACGAAATATCACGGTTGAGAGTATTCTTGTTAGTAATTAGCCATTCCCGTGCCGTTGCGGAAGTGGTGTGCATTTACTTTGTGAATGTTATCCTGTGACTAGCGTTCAAATTTGCTAGAATACAGTGGCTAATTCCAATACAATTGAGGTGTAATTCTTGTCTCGCCAAATTATCTTGTCCCAAGAGGCCGTGGAAGCCGGTCTGTGGTATGTGCTTTCTCTGCGTTATCAGGACGAAATCGACCGTGAGCTGAAACGGTTCCCAGCCGATATGATTGAATACTGGGCAGCCAAGTTAAAGATTGATTCTCGAATGAAGACTGAGCTGGCTCAGGTGTTGGCTGATGAATGCGAAGTCGTTAAGACCCAACAGGTGACAGACAAAGAACTCGGCGCGGAAAAGGAAAGCTATATTTTTCCTTCTCTTGACGAGGTCTGGCCACGTATCGTGCTGGCAAAGAAGCGTGCCCGCGATCACCAGGAAACCACCATCCCCGCTGCGGTCTATGAACGTCTGCGTACCCAGGACATCACCAGCCGGGGGGTGTATTCTTCGCAGGGCATGGTGCGCTGGCCCCCGACCTGCCAAACCATCACCAAGCGGTGTGGCGGCTCGTGGAACGAGGCACTGCGCAACATGGGACTAATGACCTCTAAACGAGGTCGTTCGCGGGGCTCACTAAAGTTCACCGATGAGACTTACCTGCGTGCTGGTGCCGAATTTTTAACGCACTGCCATGACACTGGTAAGGGCGCTACCGTGGCTTATTACTGTCAATGGGTAGCGCGAGAACGTCGCGCTGGACGAATCTGGCCTTCCGCCGCGGCGCAGCGTCAATTACGTGGCACCTGGAATCATGTCATGGAGCTAGCGGACCGAATGGTCAAATCTAAGACCTTTTCGTGAGGTTTTCCGCGCGAAAAGGTATCCTAGTTGTCGCGAGTCTGTTTTTTCGATTCCACTGGGAGGCAAAAGTGAAAAAACTTCACGGCGAACGACACCTGTTTCGTCTTTTGGGTGGTACGTGCTTAGCAGTTTCCGCGCTGGCAGGTCTGGTTTTCGCCGGTTCCGGTTTGAGCCCGGCATACGGACAAGACTCGGACACCACCCCCACGGTGGAATCCGAGCCCACCTCCGCGGTCGTAGGGTTTAACCCCGGAATGATTATTTCCGATGAAGTTTTTTACAACCCCAACACCATGGACCCCAACGCGATTCAGCAGTTCTTGAACACACAAGGACGTGCCTGCGTGCCAGGCGTTGATACCGTTCCCGGTCCTAATGGTGGACCTCAACCTGTCACCGTTGTTTGTTTGAAAGACTATGTGGAAAGTACCCCGGATCGTCCCGCGGACGCCTATTGCCGGGCAGCTTATCAAGGAGCTGTAGGGGAAAGCGCCGCCCAGATTATCTGGAAGGTTTCCCAGGCTTGCCAAGTCAATCCGCAGGTTCTTCTCGTCACCTTGCAAAAAGAACAGGGCTTGTTGACTCGTTCCGGAAAGTCTTTGAAACTGTCTAACTATCAGAAGGCCATGGGGTACGGTTGTCCGGACACTGCTCCGTGCAACACCCAGTACTACGGGTTCTTTAACCAGCTTTATCGAGCGGCGCACCGTTTTCACTACTACCAGCATCACCCGGAAAAGTTCCGTCATCGTGCCGGGCGAGTCAATAATCTGCTGTATCACCCGTCACGGAACTCAGATGGCTCTTACAAGTGCGGAACTACCCCAGTTTTCATTGAAAACCAGGCTACGGCAGGGCTGTACAACTACACTCCGTACACGCCGAATGCAGCGGCTCTAGCGGCTGGGGGTGGTCTGGGCGACAAGTGTTCCAGCTACGGAAACCGCAATTTCTACCGTTTCTTTACCTCTTGGTTCGGTTCCACTGGTTCTGCCAGCGCGATTCCGTCGCTGCGGATTTCGGGAGCTGACCGCACGGAGACCGCCGTGGGAATCTCTGCGCGGGCTTTTGCCGGTGGTTCTGATCGGGTTTATCTGGCTCGTTCCGATAAGCCTATTGATGCCCTAGCAGGCGGGATTTTGACTGATGGACCAGTACTGCTGGTTCCGGTTGACCGTCCGCTCCCGGCTGCCCTCACCGCAGAAATCAACCGTCTGCAAGCCAAAACGGTAGTGGCTTTAGGCGGGCCCGGAGCGATTCCTGACGAAGTGCTGGCAGCTGCGGCACAGGGACGTGAGACTTCGCGGATTTACGGTCCAGACCGCTACGCCACGGCTATCGCAATCTCTCACCAAGCATTCCCACAAGGTGCCAAGCGGATTTATATTGCCGATGGTGTGGGCAGTGACGGTACCGGTTCTCCCGATGCAGTCGTGGGCGGTACTCTGAGCGATGGACCGGTGTTGATGGTCAACCCAAGCGACCCCGAAACGTGGAAGTACGTCGCTTCTGAAGTTTCTGACCTGCATATTTCCGAAGTGGTTGGCTTGGGTGGACTCGGCGCCCTCCCCCAGGAGGCTTTGACTACCATCGCAGCAGAATCGGGAGCTAGCGTCTCTCGTCTGGCTGGGGCAGATCGCTACGGCACCGCTGCGACTATCGCGGCTTACGCCTATCCCGCGATAGCACGGCAGGACAAGGCCGGTTCACCGATTTCGAGTGATTACGTGGCTTACATTGCTCGCGGCGATAATTTCGCCGATGCTTTGGTGGCTGGGGCTTTGCGAGATGGTCCAGTTTTGCTCGTGCCCTCCCGTACTAACCAAGCTCCCGCTCCGGTAGCGAACTATCTGGGCAGCTTGCATCCCAACACGATTATCGCTCTGGGCGGTTTGGGAGCGGTGCACCCCGATACGGTTGACGCTGTGGTAGCTGCTACTAAGTCAGGTTTGCACTAACCAATCATGCTGTAGTTAGTTAACCTGGTTCACTCATTCGGACAGGTTCCAGACGCGGTCTGCCCGCGATTTCGAGCTCTGAACCAACAGCCGGTTTGGTTCGTCAACTCGCTGTACCCACGCGAGCGCCTGTTCCGGCGTTCTGCCGTGCTGCGTATGCCGAGCAACCAAGCGGGTCTGTGTCACTTCCGGCGGCACATCCAAATAAATCAGCAGGTCAATTGCCTCCCGGACCAAGGACCATGCTCCGTCTTGCAGCGCCAAGTAGTTACCTTCCGTAAGCACCACACCTTCTCGCTCTACCTTGTAACGCGCCGCGACAGCCTGACCTAGTTGACGGTCATATCCGGGCGCGTACACGACTGTTTTGGCATCGTGAGCCCGATCCAAAGCCATCAGGTAGCCCACCACATCAAAGGTATCCGGACGCCCCTTATATTCACTGAGACCCTCTGCTTGCAAGACTTCGTTTGACTTGTGGAATCCATCCATCGGAATAATGCCTGCTAGCAGGGGTTGCGTACCCCTGACGTATCCGTTCAGCAGCTGCGTCAATCTGGTAACGGCTTCAGACTTTCCGACTCCAGGAGCGCCGGTGAAGCCCACCATCCGCAAGACACGTCCGTTATCAGACAAATCTTTTAGTTCCGTAGCCAAATCGCTGAGCAATTCATCTAGGGTGCCGGAGAAAGTCTGGACCATGTGTATCCTCGGTTCGCTTCAATCGAAATGAATTCGCTAGCTCTCAGTCTAACAGCCCCTCCCCGCGCTCCATCCCGGCAGGTAGGTTACGATGATGAGGTGTCCGCAAGAATGCCCTCGCGTCACTCCCCGAGGAGTTACCCGCCCACAAGCACTTATGTACCGGTAAAACCACGCAAAGGTGGAGCCTTTCGCGCTCTGTTAGCAATCTTGGGAATAGCCCTGATTGCGCTCGGTTTGGGCGGCGCCCTGACGGCAGCAGGAATTCATTTCTTTGCCAATACGGCGCAACCGACTACCCCAACGGCGACTGGACCGGTAGCTCCTGCGCTGAATCTGTCTGGCTTTGACCCCGGAAACATCATCTCCGACACCGTTTTCTATGATTATCAATCCATGACCCAAGCGGACATAGAGAACTTTATCCGCAACCAGAACGCCGGGTGCGTGAGTCTTTCCGCTCCCTGCCTAGCGGACTACACCGAGGACACTATGGACATTCCCGCTTCCCCACGCTGCGAAGGCTATCAAGGAGCACCTGGGGAATCAGCGGGAGCAATCATTTATAAAACCGCCCAATCATGCAAAATCAATCCCCAAGTACTGCTGGTGTTGTTACAAAAGGAACAAGGGCTGCTGACCGCGTCTGACGAAAGATTGTCCCCGCGCAGCTACGAGGTAGCAACAGGATTTGCTTGCCCCGATGGCGCGGATTGCGACCCGCAATATTTCGGTTTTGGAACTCAGGTTTATTACGCTGCGGCGCAGTTTCAGCGGTATCGGCAAAACCCCGCGCAATTTCCTTTCCACACCGGGATAACCAATGATATTCCTTACTCCCCGCAAGCGAGCTGTGGCTCAGCTCCGGTGGTTTTGGCTAATCAGGCTACTGCGGCGTTGTACAACTACACGCCGTATCAGCCAGATGCTGATTTGCTGAGCGGAAACCCTGGAGAATGTTCCAGTTACGGAAACGCTAATTTTTACAGCCTATTCAAAGGATGGTTCGGGGATTCACGTCGTTAGATAAGCCTCTTGGTGCAGGTAGTAAGCATTTATGGAATTAATGATGCACTCTTTTTAATCTGGGGCAGGGTGGGATGATTTGCTTATTTAAGAGCCAAGATTTGCTTATTTATACGTTTAGCGGAGACTTTTTCAATGGTGCCCAGTTGCTGCGCAAAAGTCTGGACCCGGTACTCCTCCAGCAGCCAACGCAGTTCCTGTAAACGGCGATGCGTCTCCGCGTTAAAGGGTCGCGCCTTCACTGCCGTCGCCGCCGCGTCAAAGGCCGTGGTGACTTCTGCAAAACGCGCTGCTAACTGGGTGTCACCTGCGGAGTTACGTCGAGCTTTGTCTAATCGCAAAGTATCCGCGCGCAGATAACGCGCCAGCTGGGGCAGCCATTTGGCAGGGGTCCTCGCCAGGAAGTCACCGCCAACCAATTGGTTTACATGGTTTACAATATCTGCTTTTGTGGCAGTTAGTGAGGGACCCGTAGCATTTCTTAACTGCTGTTCAAGTTCACCTTGTGCTTGCATCGCGGACACAACTGCTTGCAGAATTCGATAAACCTGGTCCTCGTAGCGGTCAATAGCCCATTCTCGCAGCTTGGCTAGGTCGGTATCGTCGGTGAGAGAATGCCCTTCCGCCAGGTATTCTTCCACCAGAGCTCGACCCGCCGCGCTTTGCGCCGCAGCAATCAAGGCAGAAGTGGAGGGGTAGGGAGACGCTGCTAACGCCGCCGCTTCTGCCCCTCGCCACCGAGTCGACACTCGCGTCTCCGTGAGGCACAGCGCTTGACTGAGCTGCTGGGCAAAATCTCTGGGTCGCTCAACTTTGGCTTTTTCGGCTTCCTGTTGCGCCCAGACTTTGCTTTGTTCTTGCGTGGTTTTCACAATTAAACGGTCACGGAGAGCTTGAAAATCATCCCCCAATGCCAGAACTTTTCCACCGCGACCCACAATCGCGAAATGGTTTCGCTGGCTTTCTTCCATGGCTGCATGCATGGCGACCAAGTCCGTTTCGGTTAGATCGACGTGGCGGAACGCGGTTACGCCCTGGGCAAAGATTTCGTCAAAGATGGGTCGCTCCTGAGGTGGCTCGTTTACAAACTGCTCAAAGCTAGGCAAGATTTCATCCACAAAGTTTGCCGCAGGCACCACGTACTTCCGCACAGCTTTAGGCAGGGCTTTGACGCAGGCCAAAAGGTAATCTCGCAGGGATCCGGGAATCGGCCAATCGAAGCCTTGGGAATTTACAGACTCTAAGATTGCCTCGTCAATGATGATGGTGACTCCCTCTGGAAGGTCAACCGTGTCAATCTCGCGTTCAGTAGTTTTATGTGATTTTTTCCCTTTTGAACCGGACGCGTTGCGGCGATTAGCCACTTCTGGGGTCGGTCCGCGTTTGCCCGAAAACGTGTATGCCAGTGGCAACAGGTGCTCACCGGCTTGCCAAAAATCGGGGAATTGTTCGGCATTTTCGCCGTTATCTGGGACCAATAAATCCCAAGGGTATTCCAACCAATCGGGGTGCTTAAGGCGCTGATCTTTCCACCACGCCTCGAAAGTAGCTCCGGAGGTAACGGCGGGGTCAATGCGCGTCTCCAGCCATTTTTCCAAGGAATAAGGATCGACTTCGCCAGGAATTTGGCGTCGCCGTCGCGCTTCGGCAGCCATCTCTAATCGGCGTTGATTTTCCTGCCTAAATGGATAGACAGAACGCCATTCCCCGCGCACAATTCCATGACGAATAAACAATTCCCGCGCCAGAGTCCGGGCCGGCGTCCCTTCCACCACAGTATCGCGCAAAGACGCTAACGGGAGGGAACGATCCGCACTGAGAACCATCCCAAACAGGCTGACGCGCTCGTGAATCATGGCGCATCCAAAACGTGTGGACCAGTACGAATCAAAATATGTCCGTGTCAACAGGTGGCGTCCCGCCCGTTCAATCCACTCGGGTTCAACTTTTGCCACTGTCCGGGCAAACAGTCGCGATGTTTCCACCAACTCAGCAGCCATAACCCAGTCGTAGTGCTTGCGACTCAACCCCGAACCCGGCCAGACCACGAATCGGGTTCCGTGTGCCCCACGATATTCCCGTTTCGTCTCTGACCAGAATCCAATTTGGGTGAGCATTCCACTCAAAATGGCTTGATGGAGTCTCTCAACGTCAACCTGGTCAAGGTTTATTTCTGTGATTTCTTGAGTTTTTATCCCAACTTCACGGCACATTCCACGAAGTTCCGCCACCAGGTCAATCCACTCGCGTACCCGGAGAAAATGAAAGAACTCCCGGCTGCACAACCGGCGGAATGCGCTGGCAGACAGCATCTCGATGCGGTCTTGCAGGTAACTCCAGAGTTTCAGATAACCTAAGAAATCCGAACGCTCGTCTTCAAAACGAGCGTGAGCGAGGTCAGCCTCAGTTTTGCGCTCGGTGGGTCGCTCCCGCACGTCTTGCATCGCCAGCGCCGCCACAACCACGACCGCGAGGTCGATGACTCCGAGATGATCCGCTTCGACAAGGATGCGAGCCAAGCGCGGGTCGAGTGGGAATCGGGAAAGTTTACGCCCCAGACGGGTGAGTCGAGCGGGCTTCTGGCGGGTATCCAACGCTCCCAGCTGGCTGAGTTCCGTCACACCATCCGTAATGGAGCGGGGCGAGGGCGGATCCAGGAAAGGAAAATCCGCAACTTCACCCAATCCTAGGGCTGCCATCTGCAGAATCACTGAGGACAGGGAAGTTCGCTGAATTTCAGGCTCGGTGTAAGCGGGACGAGACAAGAAATCCGCCTCGGAATACAGGCGTATGCACACCCCCGGAGCCACTCGCCCGCAGCGCCCTTTCCGTTGATTGGCAGAGGCTTGCGAAATGGGTTCAATAGGCAGACGCTGCACGCGAGTCTTGTTTGAATATCGAGAAATTCGCGCCACACCAGGGTCAACCACGTAAATTATGCCCGGAACGGTTAAAGAGGTTTCAGCCACATTCGTGGCGAGAACGATCCGCCGATATGGATGCGGGGCAAAAACGCGCTTTTGCTCCGTCTCGCTGAGCCGAGAATAGAGCGGTAATACTTCTACCGCTCCCGGAACTGAGGTCCGCTGACCGGGAGCCACGTAACGGCGCCCCAGATGTCCCTGCAGGGCTTGGGCAGTGTCGCGAATATCACGCTCTCCCGCTAAAAACACCAAAATATCGCCCGGACCTTCCCGGCAAAGTTCATCCACAGCGCGCAAGATGCCGGTAACTTGGTCAATCTCCCCGGGTTCCGTTATCACGGAAGTCTCCTCAGAGTCGTCACCCGCACCCGATTCACCGTCATCTATGTCAACCAATGGACGGTACCTGACTTCTACCGGATACGTTCGACCCGCAACTTCAATAATGGGGGTATCCGGACCAAAAGCCGTGGCGAAGCGTTCGGAATCAATGGTGGCAGAAGTAATAATCACCAACAGATCAGGGCGTTTCACTACTAGGCGCTGCAAATAGCCCAGGATAAAGTCAATGTTCAAAGACCTTTCGTGAGCTTCGTCAATAATCAGTGCGTCGTATTGTTTCAGCAGCGGATCGTGGCTGATTTCTGCCAGTAAAATCCCGTCAGTCATCAGTTTAATTTGCGTCTCGGGACCCAAGGTTTGGCGAAACCGCACCTGGTAGCCGACCGTGGAGCCTAGTGATTGACCCAATTCAGAGGCAATTCGCGAAGCTACAGTCCGGGCTGCCAGACGGCGAGGCTGAGTGTGCCCAATCATACCCCGCGTGCCCCTGCCGACCTCCAGGCACATTTTCGGCAATTGTGTGGTCTTACCGCTCCCGGTGGCCCCGCTGATAACGACGACTTGGTGCTGACGCAGTGCAGCCAGAATCCGCGGTCGAGCCTCACTAAGGGGCAAATCGGAAGGATAGGACAACTCTAGGGACATAACTCACTCATTTTAGGCAAGGACGACACAAACTTCACCTAACAGCAGGCAACCTTTCCGGGTTACCCCGCAACAGCCCTTGAATGCGAGAGAATAGAGGCGTGAATAACTCGACGCCGAACCACCCCCCGGAACCATCCGATGCCGCCAGCTTGCGCGCGCCACTCGTTCCCGCCTCGGATTTTTCCCAATTCCTCCCGGTTCAGGTGCCTATTCTGCCGTGGCAAAATGCCAAACTTTTAAGTCAAACCTTGGGCGACACCGTGTATGTTAGCTCCGCTTTTGCCACTGCCCTACGCTTGGAACTGCAGCTCGGAGTGCCTGCTCAACGCGGCGAAATCGGGGTGAGGATTCCCGTTACTGACCCAGATTCATGGTCTGAGTTTTTTTGTTTGGACGATGCTTCTCTCCAGCTGAGCAGGGCTTTGCGCGCCGAAGTGAGCGCCCCGGAAGTTCTGGAGAATCCCCAAACTTGTGCCACACTGCTGTCACGCTTGGCGGATAATGGCTGGTACGGCATCGAAATTGAGGTGCGGGGAGAAAACCTGAATCCGCAACTAATCCAGGTTGCCCAACACGCCGCTGACGCTGGTCTGCATCCGGGATTAAGTGTTTTGCCCGGAACCCTGCATTCCCAAAATCACGGGATTATCAGCGCTTTCGAAACCGTCTCGCTAGACCTTCTCAATGGCACCCAGCCACGGCGTGAACAGCTGAAATATCTGGCAGCTCAGCGCGTAGTCGGCAAAATTATTGACGCCAAAAGCAGCGAGCGAACCAATTTGGAAGCCGCCCTGGAAACCCTGGTGTTGATGCGGGCTAAATTACCCAGCCAATCAGAAGTTGTCGTGGGAATCGCAGGGGATTTCGGTTTGGAATCCCTCACGCTGCCACTGCGCGAGGACTTAGATTTTATCGCCAAAACTCGCCTGGCAGGAGCTCAGGCTAAGATTTTGGAAGCTCTTGATTTGGCTAGCGCTCTGACCCAGGGCAAGACCACAGTGGCTTCTGCTTTCGTAGCTGATGTACTGTCTCGTGCCGGAAAAGCCACTTCCCTTCCGATCTAGCTTTGGCGCGAAGGGTTGGCAAACAGTAGAATTGTTGCGCGAAGTTTTTCGGAGGTATGTGCAATGTCTGAAGGCAAGTGGCTGTTTCTGGCTGGTTTGGGGGCTGGAGCCGCACTGGCATTGCGGATGAATGAAAAGCAATTCAGCAACGTGAAAGGCTTTGCAGCCAAAATTGCTAATTCCGAAAGTGTCACGGACGCCCGCAAGATAGCCGCAGAAAAATTAAACGACATCTTGCGCACGCAGGGAGCTAAACTCGTCGACAAGTTGGCAGAAAACCTTAAAAGCCAGCTAAATGCGGGAGGAAACGCCTCTTGGGCAGGGTTTGCCAATGCTGAGGGAACCGCGAGTCGCTCTCCTCACCCGTCAACTACATCAACTGATAGAGACGGTGTTACCCGAGATAAAGATGGTCACGTCATTATTGATGGAAAAATCGTTGCCTAGTCCGACCCGGTGGAGAGACTAACACAGTACATGAACGCACACAGCCTCCCCGACCCCACGCCGGAACAAATTAAGCGCTGGCGGCGCTATCTCGCCGAGGAACGTGACGAAGCTAAAATCTACCGTGCCATCGCTAAAAAACGCTACGGTATGAATCGCGAGATTCTGTTAGAGCTGGCAGATGCCGAAAAGCGTCATGAGAATTACTGGCTGGCACATCTCGGTCCCTACGCTGAGCCTGCCCCACACAGTCCTTGGTACATTAGGCTGTTGCAAGAGCTGGCAATCAAAATCGGATCGATTTTCGTCTTGGCGATGATGCAGCGTTCCGAAGAACGTGGCACTTACGATGTCGATGCGGACGCCACCCCGCAAATGGCAGCGGACGAGCATCTACATTCCGAGGTGGTGCGCGCTTTAGCAGCCCGCTCCCGAGCCCGTTTTTCCGGGCGAGCTCGCGCTATGGTTTTCGGAATCAACGATGGGTTAGTTTCCAATCTCGCTCTCGTGGCAGGTATTGCGGGTACGGGCGTACCGGTATCAATAGTCTTGGTCACGGGACTGACGGGATTGGTGGCAGGAGCTCTGTCAATGGGTGCGGGTGAATTCATTTCCATCACATCTCAACGCGAGTTATTGGAATCTTCACTACCCAACCCAGATGTGAAACAACGTCTGCCCATGTTGGATCGTGCTGCTAATGAGCTAAAACTTCTGTTCATGGCTCGTGGTGAAAATCCCGAAGACGCTGCCATACACGCGGTTTTAGCGTTGGAAACCATTGACGCACAGCTGCAGTCACGCACGCAAGCTAAAGCAGTTTCTCCCGACCACCCAGAGGACCTTGGCCAAGGAGGCGAATCCCCGGACCAAAAAACTTCGGCAGGAAACGACACGACCACCCCTTGTGCGTCAAAAACGTCAACCGATAGCCCCACAGAGATAGCTGACAATGCTTTCGCATTAGCCTTTGATAATGCTCCCACTAGCGAGCTGGAAGCCATTGGCTCCGGTTCTCAGGCAGCCGTGTCCTCTTTCCTGGCTTTCACTCTCGGAGCGTTCGTGCCTCTGATTCCTTTTCTCCTGGGATTCAGCGGAATTCCCGCTATTTGCGCCGCGGTCATCCTGGTTGGACTCATTCTGTTGATGATTGGCGGGACCATCGGTATTCTGTCCGGCAAACCGCCGTTTTTGCGAGCCTTGCGACAAGCTGCTATCGGTATAGGCGCCGCCGTCGTCACTTATCTCTTAGGTCTCGCCGCGGGCGGCGCATTGTCTTTGTAAGTTCGGTCGACTCCCGGTTTATCGAACCGATATCAGATTAAGAAACACGTTTTTCGTAACTCAGCAGCCTAGATTCGTAATGTTGGCGGTTATTAGAAAAACTTTCGTCGCGTCTCGGGTAAAATGCTGGGATGCTAAGTGCCGTATTTCCCTGCAGCGTTGTTCTGTTTCCCATGACTAATACTGTATTAGCGCAAATTTCCTTCAGTAGTCTCTTGCCCGACATGTTTCGAGCTCTAGACATTACCGGCGTTTTACTCAATGGCATCCTCGGAGGCAGACTAGCTCGTCAAAAGCATTTTGACCTGGTTGGATTCGGAGTATTGGCGGTTGTTTCCGCGCTGGGTGGTGGCATCGTCCGCGACCTCATGCTGAATAATGCCCCTCCGGTCGCCCTGACCGACAAATTTTATCTGACTATGGCTTTGGCTGGAGCGTTAGTGGCAGGGTTGTGGAAATTTGATGGCAAGTGGTCACGTCGGACCCTCCTTTTGTTTGATGGCTTGGTGCTGGGGATTTGGGCTGGCACCGGCACTCAAAAAGCACTGAGCTTGGGATTCGATGTGATTCCATCCATCCTGATGGGCGTCATCACCGCCATCGGCGGAGGGATGATACGTGACATCGCCGCAGGCAATGTGCCGATGGTTTTTGGAGGGAGCAGCCTTTATGCCATTCCGGCAATCCTCGCTGCGAGCGCAGATGCCGCTTTCTATAAACTTGGCTACCCCATGACCGGCTTGGTGGCAGCGATTTTGGTTGGTTCCATCCTCACGGTTTTGGCTTCCTGGCGGCGCTGGGTGCTTCCTGAAACTCACGAGTGGACAATTTCCATGACGCACCAGCAGTGGAAAGCAGCGCAACGAGCCCGCCAACTTGCCCGTGGGGAATATCCAGATGCTAAGACAAAGAAGTTGTGGAAAAACAAGTTTTCCACAGGTGAAACCGAAAAGGATAGCGATAACGGTGACTCCGGCACCACACTTGAGAAGTGAGCGCTTTCTCTAATTTCGAGTCATTAAAGCCGATACGCCGAGCTAGTGTAGGCGACGTTGTCTTGATTGGCTGCGCGGCACTGGTTTGGTGGGCACTCTGGCCTGGAGCAGGTCCGAATCTGGCAAATTTTCCCACGCCGGGGTTACGCTGCCCCTCCAGTTCCACCAGCGGCGCTACTATTGGCGGTTCTCTGCATGAACTGTGTGCCCTGAAGGTTCGTAAAGACGCAGGTCCCGATGGGTATCAGCGAGATTTATTCGGAGCTGGATGGATGGATCCCGACGGCAACGGTTGTGATACCAGAGCGGACATTTTGGCTCGCGATTTTCAATCCCCGCGTTTTGGCAATAGCGCCAAGCCTTGCCGACTCACCGGAGGAACCTTACACGATCCCTACACCGGCAAAACTATGCAATTTGAGACGCCACCGGGACGTAAAGTTCAGATTGACCACGTGGTAGCGTTGGGCAATGCGTGGAAGTCCGGGGCTTGGGCTTGGACGAAAGCACAGCGGGAGGCTTACGCGAACGATCCGAGCGTACTTCTAGCTGCAGACGGACCGGCGAACCAACAGAAATCCGACGCCTCGGCTGATGCCTGGATGCCATCAAACCGTAACTTTCGTTGCGCCTATGCCCGCCAGCAAATCGACATCAAGTACCGATGGAACCTGACGGTTACCGCCCCGGAAAAAGCCGCGCTACTCTCTGCCCTCGCGAAATGTTAGGTAATCGCACCGAAATACGGCTTACTTCGCCAGAGCTTGGGCGACTACCTGTTTTGCTTCTTCCTGAATAGTCTGCAGATGCTCGGGACCCTTAAAGGATTCGGCATAAATCTTATAAATATCTTCGGTGCCGGAGGGACGAGCGGCAAACCAGGCGTTCTCGGTGGTGACTTTCAGCCCGCCGATAGATGCGTGGTTGCCCGGAGCTTTTACCAAACGGTCTACAATCGGTTCCCCGCCCAAGGTCGAAGCCGCAACGTCTTCCGGCGCCAACGCCGCGAGTTTAGCTTTTTCCGCCTTGGTGGCGGGAGCGTCAACCCGCTCATAGGCAGAGGCACCAAACCGAGCAACCTGTTCTTGGTGCAGAACGCTAGGAGTCTTACCGGTGACTGCAAGAATTTCGGATGCCAACAGAGCGGCAATCAGACCGTCCTTATCCGTGGTCCACACCGTACCGTCTTTGCGTAGGAAAGATGCACCGGCGGATTCTTCACCGCCGAAACCAATGGTTCCATTCAACAATCCCGGCACAAAATGCTTGAAACCGACGGGAACCTCGACAAGTTTGCGTCCCATATCGGCAACTACTCGGTCGATTAATGCCGAGGACACCAGAGTTTTACCCACGGCACAGCCTTGCGCCCAGTGGGGACGGTGCGTAAACAGATACTCAATTGCCACCGCTAAATAGTGATTCGGATTCATCAGACCGTCGGCAGTGACGATGCCATGACGGTCAGAATCGGCGTCATTTCCAGTCGCAATATCGTAAGGAGCCGAGCCGCCCTCCATCACCCGGCGCAGTGAAGCCATCGCATAAGGCGAAGAGCAATCCATCCGAATCTTGCCGTCCCAGTCCAAAGTCATGAATGACCAGCGCGGATCGACCTTTTCGTTCACTACCGTCAGGTTCAATCCGTAGCGTTCAGCAATGGCAGCCCAGTAGTCTACCGAAGCGCCACCCAGGGGATCAGCCCCGATACGAATTCCGGCGGACCGAATTGCCTCCACGTCAACCACGTCAATTAATGAGTCAACGTACGACGGCAGAAAATCTGTTTTTCCGATGAAATCCGATTGTTCAGGATGCGGGTTCCTCGGTACGGAACGCCACCCTTGGCGCAAAATCTCGTTGGCATGATTAGCAATCCAGGAAGTCGCGTCTGAATCGGCAGGTCCCCCGCTGGGCGGATTGTATTTAAAGCCACCATCACGAGGTGGATTGTGCGAGGGGGTAACGACGATGCCGTCAGCCAAACCAGCACCCGTAAGCCGCACTCCTCCCGGAGTACCCGCCCCATTAGCCTTGAGAATAGCGTGAGACACGGAGGGCGTAGGAGTGAATGAATCGCGCGCATCCGTGAGCGTGCGCACTTCCATACCCGCGAGCACTTCCAGAGCGGTACGCCATGCCGGCTCGGACAGTGCGTGCGTATCGCGACCGATAAACAGAGGACCGTCATAACCTTGCGATTGACGGTATTCAACAATCGCAGCCGTGGTAGCGACGATATGAGCCTCGTTAAAAGCCCGGTCCAGAGATGATCCGCGATGACCCGAAGTTCCGAATGAGACCGCCTGCGCAGGCTCGTTTACATCGGGTTCCAGGTCATAGTAAGCACCAATAACTTCATCAACATTGATGAGATCTTCCGGTTTGGCAAGTTTTCCAGCTCGTGCATGCATAGCCTTATTGTTTCATTATTTTCGTACTGAGAGGGGAATTTAGCTGGCAAAATCCATAAACTTCGGGTGTTAAAAGCTCGCATTTGGCTAAATTAGGACTTAAAATTGCACACGTGCCTGAAACTGACATGGAAAACAGCGAGAACTCCGCCGCAGCCGTTCCCCATCCGGACCAGAAAGTCGCGGTGGTTATCCCCGCCAAGGACGAAGGCGATTCGATTGGCGCTACAATTCGCGCCTCCAAGGCACTACCACGAGCGGATTTATTTGTCGTAATTGATGACGGGTCTACCGACAACACGGGTGAAGCTGCTCGCAGCGCCGGTGCTGTCGTGGTACGCCATTCTGTCAACCGCGGTAAGGCTAGCGCTATGGAAACCGGCGCAAAGGTCGTGGCTATGCGTGACCCTGAGGATGGACCGAGACGACTCATTCTGTTCCTGGACGCGGACTTGGGAGATTCTGCCGCCCAGACTTTTCCTCTGGTCGAAGCCGTGATGCAGGGGCGTACGGATTGCGCCATAGCTGCCCTGCCCCGCCAAGCCGGTGCCGGCGGTCACGGTTTTGTGACTGGTTTATCGCGTCGAGCTATTCGCTGGGCGACGGGATGGGAGCCACTCCAACCACTGTCCGGACAACGTTGCCTAAACGCAGAAGCCTTTTTCGATTGCCTACCCTTAGCTCATAAGTGGGGGGTGGAAACTGGCATGACCATCGACCTTTTGGTTAAGGGCTACTCGGTGCAAGAAGTTCCCTGCGACCTAACACATCGCGCAACCGGCAACGATATGGCAGGATACCGTCACCGTTTAAGTCAATTCCGCGACGTGTTTCTCGCCTCCGCGGCACGCTTCGTGCGCCACGTTCGAGCTCCCTTACGGCTCCGCCTGTCCGCGGCGAATAAACAGCAGCCGGGTGAGGTTTACTGCCTGAAATAAGCTTTGGACTGAGCGGTTATTGCTGAGGTTGATCAATCAGAAACTTGTGACATCCCTGAGCCAAAATCGCCGGGAACATGACGGCGGCTCCCGCCAGCCCCAGCAGAATTCCGGAATCATTAAGCAGCATTCCCACCACCATAGTGGTAAGCCATGCGATAAATAAGGCTCTTTCGGCGTGATTCCAAGTGATTCCTTCGGGATGGAGTTTAGCACCAACACTTCCCCATAACCAGCCATAATCACGGCGGTAAGGATTGCGCATATTGGCGAACAGCGGAGCCAAAATAATCCCCATAGCCAGCAAAATAGCCAGGATGACGCAGATAATAAGCCATACCGGCCAGCCCGCATTCCACACCATGGTGGATTTGTTGAGGAGTACCGGCAGCACCCGACCTTGAGTGAGCGTATCAATAAAGTTACCTAAATGGGTCCGTTCCGCAACGGGACGCAACCAATCGAAATAAGCAAATATAGCTGCCACACAAATTGTTGATAAGGCTATCAGCGCAGATGACAGGACTGTGATAGGTTTCCGGTCGAATTTTAAGAACAGGATGGCGAAACCGGGAATCAGAGCCAGCGTGCCCCCAAAATCTGCCCCTAAACCCGGTGCTGCATCTAAGAAAACAATTGCACTCGCCATGAGCGACAACACTAATATTAAGGACTTTTGCGAGATATTAGTTTGTTTGCGTTCCTCTCCCAGCCCATAGACGACCGTAGCCAAGGTGAGCGCACCGGTGGCGAGGACCGCGAACATGACATTATCAATGCCAAAGAAGCGCCCCCCGACCGTCGATTGCAGCCCCATAATAGAATCCAGCACCATAGGGGAACCAATTAAGGGGTCAAGTATCCCTACTATCAGCGATGATACGCTTATTATAAAGAGAGGTCCGAGGAGTGAATTTAAGCCCAGCGCACTCCAGACGATTACTACTAAGGCACTCAGGAATACCGGGAGCAGACATCCTAGCCACAGGTAGCTGGTGGCAGCTACGTCTGTGTCATCCGGTCCGAGTTCCCACCACGGCACCAAATTCATCAAATACGCCATTGCCGGGATAAGCGCGGCAAAGGTTGCGGTCATTCGCCAAAATCCCAGTAACATCCGGGGCTGTGCCCAATTCTCGCCCAGCCGGGGATGAGTGCGACGATTCAACGTCCAAACCGCGGCGATAAGCAGCAACGCCACTGCCACTCCCAAACTTGGAAGGAACCAAATCTGGATGCTGCGAATCATTGCGGCTCGTCGCGCTGCTGATGCGAGAAACTTCACGGTGACCGCATTCCCAGTACTGATAGTGGAGCCTTGCACCCACATGGGTTTTTCGGCACCAACATAATCCAAGATAGTGGCAGTTAAGTCAGCAGTTTGCACCCATCCCGACCGGTGGGTAGAAGCAGAAACCGCACCCCCGTCCCCGAACTGCGGACCGCGAGCCGCGAACACCTGCAGTCTGGGATTTCCTCGCGGGACAATAGTTTTTTGGGGCGCAGAATTGTCAATTAGGTAAACATCAGATTCTTTATTTGTTGCTGGTTTATCATCTGCTATTGAGGCGATGATAGTGTTCCAGCCCAAATCGTCACCGCGCTGCCAGGCGGCACGGAGTACTTGAGCCTGGAGATGACGGGGAAACACCCTCATGTCGACCACAACTACCGTGCTGGGAGACATGACCTGACTGAGTAAATCAGCAAATACTTCCGGGCTTGCACCGCGATAACTTGCGGCAGGCGAAAATATCAGAGAATCGGGAAGCTTAGTTCCGGACGAACCGGGATGAATAAACCCCATTCCAGCCGCAGCTCCGTCGCCAAATAGACGCAAGTTCGCGCCGGAGTCTAGCACTGCCTCGCCCAAGCTCCATCCGTCTGCACTCGTACCCATGCGGTTTCCCGTAGCCAAAGCACGAAATCCGGCAGTCGGATTAGTGGTATTTGCTTTGGTACGCACCACTGAATTCGCACGCGTAGAGCTTTCCAGGAGCTGACGTAACTCGGAGTCTGCCAGGGAATTGTCATCCCATCGCCATTGTGCGCCCAACAACACTAACAGAGGTGCGCGACTCACTTGGGGAGCCATGCCAACCGGACCGAAGCCACCCCCCAGACTGGGGACAGATGAAGACGCACCGGTAGTTATGCTTTTGGGACCGCAACCTCGTGAACCCGGTCAACTGGAGAGTCCTTAGAAGTGGGACCCATTGCCACGGGTGGCGGGGGTCCTGCAGGGGCTTCAGACGCGGTCGGTTCCTGAGGTGCTCCCGGAACCGCAAAAGTCTGTACCACAGTGGAAGAAGGATTCTCTGGTTGCGCCGGCGACTCTGACGCACCCGCCTCAGGAGTTTTCTCCGGCTCCGTCTGTGTCTTTGTTTCTGTAGGAGTTGCGCCCTTCTTTGGTTTAATCGCCTCCGAAGTACGACGCCCCGCCTCACTGAGCGAGCCCACATCCAAACCAGCAATCATGTGATGCTCGAACGGATCCCAGTGCATTTCTTGAGATGGATCCCAAGGTCTGGTGTCAAAAGTGTTGGTCGAGCTCATCGCCCCGGCAATCAAGCCCATGCTGACAATAATCGCGGTCAAGCCAGCGACTAGGTAACGCGTAGTGGGAAGCGGTTTATACGAACGCTTAATCGGTTTACGCGCACCGTTACCTGTACGACCCGGCATCGGGAGCGAAGGCGCACTAGGGGGCTTGGCTTTTGTCTGCATGGTTAAAATCATACCGATTTTTGTCGAAATTGCCCTGTTTCACGATGATTATTTGCAGACAACAGCCCGTCAGCACCACATCTATCAACTCAATTTCCCTAATTTTTCCCGAAACATCACTACCCAGGACAAAAGCGCGACGTCCTTTACGAGTCACGACCGAAGACAGTTCGGGGCATTCAGCGCGCAAGCAACCCAGAAATCTTTCCTCACGAAGTCTCTTTAAATCTTCGCCGCTAAGGTGAATTCTGGATTTCGCTACGGCAGCCCAAATGAAAGAGGTTATCTCCCGTCACGCTGTGTGAGTTCACCAGAGAAGCGATGTTACCTAAAGATGCGGCGCAAAACGGTTATGCTTTAAACATGATTGATTTGCGTGCCATGAAAGACAATCCGGAACCGATGCGAGCCTCTCAGTTAGCTCGAGGCAACGACCCCGCGACTGTAGACCAGGCCCTAGCCGCTGATGAACGACGTCGGGCGGCGCTAACCGCTTTTGAAACCGCGCGCGCCGAGCAAAAAGCTTTCTCCAAGCAGATTGGCAGTGCTTCGAAAGAGGAACGCCCCGCTCTGCTGGAACAAGCAAAAAAGCTGAGCGAAAACGTCAAAGCTCTGGAAGAAGCCTCTAATCAAGCCGCAGAAGAAGCCAAGAAAGCCGCGATGGTATTGGAAAACCTGATTTTGGACGGGGTGCCTTCCGGCGGCGAAGACGATTATGAAGTGCTGAGCCAAGAAGGCGCACCCATTCGCGATTTCACCGCGGAGGGTTTCACTCCACAAGATCACTTGGATTTGGGCATCGGCTTGGATGCCATCGACACTGACCGGGGGGCAAAAGTCTCGGGAGCACGTTTTTATTACTTGAAAGGCGTGGGTGCCCGCCTGGAGCTGGCTATTCTCAACGCCGCCTTGGACACTGCGATTGCACACGGGTTCACCCCGATGATTACACCGTGCATGGTGTCCCCAGAAACGATGAGTGGGACGGGGTTCCTGGGCGAACACTCGGACGAAATTTACTATCTTCCCGCCGATAACCTTTATTTGACCGGCACTTCTGAGGTCGCCCTAGCGGGTTATCACACCAATGAGATTATCGACCTTTCTGCCGGTCCCAAACGCTACACCGGCTGGTCAGCTTGTTTCAGGCGCGAGGCTGGTTCCTACGGTAAAGATACTCGCGGGATTATTCGCGTCCACCAGTTCCACAAGGTCGAGATGTTCTCGTATTGCAAACCGGAGGACGCTGTTGAGGAACATCAAAAGCTGCTCAACATGGAGCGCGAAATGCTCGCTAAGGTGGAGCTGCCCTATCGGATTATCAATACCGCGGCTGGGGATCTCGGTTCCAGTGCGGCGCAAAAGTTTGACTGCGAAGCTTGGCTGCCCACCCAGAATCGATTTATGGAAGTTACTTCCACCTCTAACTGCACGACTTTCCAAGCTCGCCGCCTCCAGATTCGTTACCGTGACACGGAAGGCAAACCGCAGGTCTGCGCCACTTTGAACGGGACGTTAGGAACCACACGCTGGATTGTGGCTATCTTAGAAAACCATCAACAAGCCGATGGTTCCGTGCGGGTTCCGGCTGGATTGCGCCCCTACCTCGGTGGATTGGAAGTATTGGAGCCTATCAGTAAACCAGGTAAATAGGTGATTTAGCTTTTTATCAGGAATTAACCCAATTTCGGAGGTTTTTTTGGGCGAGTATGCCGAGCAGGTTACACGTCACGCCATCGCGATGGGGTTGATGGGCTTGCCCGATAACCCCCGCGAGGTGTTAGTCTCTCTGGATATTGACGGCACAATTGTCACCCCTGAACAGCAAATCTATCCAAAAGTGAAGGAATACGCCGATCGGCTCCGACTTGGTGGAGTTCATATCTGCATCACCACGGGACGTTCCGTTCCCGCTACCCTGCCAGTGGTGGAGGAGCTGGAACTGGAAAGCGCTTGGATTGCCAGCGCTAATGGCTCCTTGGTCGGTCACTATACGCGAACTGACGGTTACACTCTGACCAACCAATACACTTTCGACCCTCGGTCAATCGTATCTCGGGTGCTGCAGATTCTTCCCGACGCCTGCATTGGCGTGGAAGATAGTCCTCTCGGTTTTCGCGTATCCAAGCGTTTCCCGCCCGGAGAACTGCGCGAAACCCTGGAAGTGCAAGACCTCGATACACTTTTGGCGACTCCAGTCTCCCGAGTGGTGATTCGTGAGCCCCGGTTACACAACGAGGAATTTCATCAGACCATGAAGCGAATTGATTTTACCGGGGTGGAACACGCGATTGGGTGGCGTTCCTGGCTGGACATCAATCCTCCGGGAACCTCAAAAGGTCGTGGCCTTACCACTGTATGCGAGAATTTAGGGGTTGACTTGGGTCACACTATTGCCATCGGAGACGGAGGTAACGACATTCCCCTGCTGCAGACTGCTGGTTACGGAGTAGCCATGGGAAATGCCCGATCCGAAGTGAAATCCGCCGCTGCCGCCACTACCCTGCCGGACACTAAAGAAGGTGCGGGCGCAGTTCTGGAAGCTCTCGCGCAAGTAATGGGACTATAAAACCCTTACTGTCCCTCCGGTAACCCATCAAACACGCATTGATTGTGAGTCGCTCGAGCCGGGGATGAGCTATCGCCTCACACTTCATTGAAACTGTTGCAGATTCAACCAAAATCCGAAAAACTTGCAAAGCAACGGGTAAAATTTTGTATCTAAGGCTCGTGAGGAGGGTTAGCAATGCCAAGATTCGATTCCACGGAACATGTTCGTTGGCTTGGAAATCACATGCAAACAGTGCTGGAATACGGTCAACATGCTTACATTCACGGCGGTTTTGGGTACATTCGTAGTGACGGCAGCGTGGATGATACGAAACCTGTGGAGCTGGATTTAACAGCTCGATCCACCTACATTTACGCCATCGCGTCGCTATTGGGAATCCCCGGTTCTCTGCGTAGATGCGAACACGGAATTCAATCCATCAGCAACGCATTCAAAGACCCTGATTATGACGGCTGGTTTTCGTTGATTGAACCGATTCAAGAACACCAAAAGTTAACAAATGCGCCCGGTATTCCTGCGGGTACAGAAGGGAATCGGAAAAGCGCGCGAGCTATGTCCTACCTTTTAGAAGCTGCCGCTGCCGCCTCGTTAACCCATGTCAGCAGTGCTAAAGAGCTGTTGAAGCAAGCTATCACAGTCGAAGAGAAGTACTTTTGGAACGAAGAAGTCGGTCGCGTAAACGAAACCTTTAAGCGGGACTTTTCTGAGATGGAGAACTATCACGGCATGAGCTCAAACTTGCACGCCGTGTCAGCATTCCTCTCCGTAGCCAATGCCACCCAAGACAAAAAGTGGATTGAACGAGCTGCACGGATTGTTTCTTTTGCCATGGAGCAAGCGCGAAACAATAATTGGCGCGTTCCAGAGCACTTCGATGGAGATTGGAATCTGGATCGAAACTACAATGTCGGCACCCCTGCCGACCCGCGCCGACCCTATGGAATCAATGTCGGGCACAATTTTGGCTGGTCACGAAGAATTGTCCAGGTAGCTGCCGCTTTACAAAAGAACGGTCTCGAACCACCGCAAGATTATTTGCAAGTAGCACGAGAGATTTTTGACCGGACAGCTGCCGATTCATGGTGCAAGGACGGTCACAGTGGAATTTCCTTTACCGTGGACTATCACGGTAAACCTTTGATGCGTCAACGCTTTACTTGGGTACTTACGGAAGCTCTCCAGGCTGTAGTATCCCTAGCTTTTGCGTTACGTGAACAGGGCGCCACTGCGGAAGAACTGGAGCCTTACTTTGAGCTTTACTACCGTTGGTGGGACTATTTGGAGGGATACGTCATTCATGCTGACGGCTACTGGGTCGGGGAGCTCAATGCCAATAACCTCCCAGATGACACCGTATGGCCCGGAGCCCCCGATATCTATCATTCAGTGAGTGTGCTGTTGACCCCGCGTTTGCCGAATGCCCCTTCCGCGGCTGCCGCCATTGCCCAAGGTAATTTAGATCATCCGCTTAGCGCCGAACACCACAAGGCTCTGTGGGAATAGCCATTGTAAGCGTT
The DNA here is from genome assembly GCF_000196535.1 of Mobiluncus curtisii ATCC 43063. NCBI lineage: Bacteria > Bacillati > Actinomycetota > Actinomycetes > Actinomycetales > Actinomycetaceae > Mobiluncus > Mobiluncus curtisii. The sequence goes on from NC_014246.1 coordinate 728,705, forward strand.
ACGCCCCAGCTGCCACACGGTTGCTTTAACCAGTTCCGGTCAGCAAAAGCTGTGCATCTCGCTGCGTTTCGGCGGGTTAGTTACATCAACCACGTCAATTAATGGAATCAAACATCTTTGTAGGAACCGACCCGGTGCAAGCGGATAGAATTGGTATTCCCTTCTTGCCCCGGGGGGAGACCTCCGACAAACACGGCAACCTGATCTCGTTCGGCTATACCGCGTTCGAGCAAAATATCTTCTGCATCATGAATCATCGGATAGAGTCGCTGCGCCATCTTAATTGGATAGGTTTGAATTCCCCATTCCAGTGCTAAGCGACGACGGACTCGTTCGTGGTAGCAGAACACGTACAAAGGTATCGTGGAGCGTAACCGAGCTAGCCGGTGAGCTGTAGCTCCGGAATTTGTGAAAGCCGCCACGAACTTAGAATTTGTTGACTTCGCAATCAATACTGAATGTCGCGCGATGATGGATTCCCAATCGAGGTCGCCGTCCTTAAGTTTCGCGAAGTGGCGCATACCTAGCTCTTCGGCGGATTCGATAATTTTTGCCATCGTTTCCACGGATTGAATGGGATGGCAGCCCACCGCTGTCTCGCCTGAGAGCATGACCGCGCTAGCCCCATCCCACACCGCATTGGCACAGTCTGAGGCTTCTGCCCTGGTGGGACGGGCATTATGAATCATAGATTCCAGCACTTGAGTCGCCACTATTACCGGTTTAGCCTCCGCACGGCACAATTCAATCGCTCTCTTTTGAACGGTGGGAAGTTCCTCCAGTGGCATTTCCACCCCGAGGTCGCCACGAGCCACCATAATGGCATCAAAGGCATGAATAATCCCCGGTAGATTATCTACAGCCTGGGGTTTTTCAATTTTGGCGATAACCGGAATACGCTGCCCGACTTCATCCATAATTCGGTGTACGTCATCCAGGTCATCTGCCCTACGCACAAATGACAAAGCAATATAGTCAACGTCCTGGGTCAGCGCCCAGCGTAAGTCGTCTTCGTCTTTTTCGGAAAGAGCCGGTACGGAGACGGCCACACCTGGCAGGTTCAACCCTTTATGGTCCGATACTTTTCCCGGTACCTCAACTTTTGTCACTACGTCCTCGCCTTCAACGCGAGTGACCCTAACTTGCACGTTACCGTCGTCAATCAAGAGCACGTCACCGGGATGGCAGTCACCGGGTAGCCCCTGGAAAGTCGTGGAGACGATGTTGGCATTCCCTGGGACGTCACGGGTGGTAATGGTGAAATCCTGACCCGGAAGGAGATTTTCTACACCATTCACGAACGTTCCCAGGCGAATTTTGGGTCCCTGTAAGTCAACCAGGACAGCCACAGGATATTCAAATTCTTTCTCAACTCGGCGCACTAAGTTAATTTGCGCAGCCGCCTCAGCTTGAGTGCCGTGGGAACGATTGATACGCACCACATTCATTCCGGCTCGCATCAAGGAACGAATCTGATCCTCCGAATTGGTGGCTGGACCGAGGGTGCAGACTATTTTGGTACGACGCATAGTCCAAGACTATCTCGAATCTCCGGCAAAACTGAAAGGAATTATCGATCTGCAATTGAACTGAGGAGGCAGACGCCCCAAGAAAAAGAACTGAGACCGTCAAGTAGTATGAAAAGACCCGCGTCACCCCAGGTGACGCGGGATTGGCGGAGACGACAGGATTTGAACCTGCGAGGGGCAAAGCCCCTAACACCTTAGCAGGGTGCCGCTTTCGGCCGCTCAGCCACGTCTCCAAGGGTTTTAACTCTAGCGAAATTTCATCGAATTTTCCAAAAGTCGGCGCTTTAGCTCACACCTGATAGAATCAATACCACGTTTAACGCACATGGAGGGCTGACAGAGCGGCCGAATGTGACGGTCTTGAAAACCGTTGTGGGGAAACTCACCGGGGGTTCGAATCCCTCGCCCTCCGCGAGTGATTCGAACCCCCGGTTCACCGGCGCGGGCGGCAGCAAGCAACGCTTGCATGAGTCGCCGCGACAAACAGTGAAGCCGTTAAGAACCGACCACACTTGGTCGTTTCAGGCGAAACACCACAAAACAACACCCTCGCCCTGTGTATTCTGGCATGATTAGGGTCATTTTTCAGGTCATAAAATCTTAAAATGCGTAGTGATGGTTTTTACGCGGGCAGTGTTCCAACACTTATTGACATTTACGTTCGTCAGAACAATTAATCAGCTGGCAACTGCTCAAGAGACTCAGGAGGAATCACGATGGATATAGATGCGGTTATCAAGAGAAATCCGGTCATTCCGGTGGTTGTCCTGGATGACGCAAAAGACGCTGGCGCCTTAGCGGATGCTTTGCTGGCAGGAGGTATCACCACAGCTGAAGTAACTTTCCGTACCACTGCAGCAGCTTCAGCTATCGCGCAAATGTCCCAGCACAGCGATATTTTGGTGGGTGCGGGCACCGTCACAAATCTGGATCAAGCTCGAACTGCCGTAGACTCCGGTGCCAAATACTTGGTCATGCCTGGTTACAATCAGGACATTGTGGATTACTGCCAGGCTAACAAAGTGCCTGTTTTGCCGGGCGCTACCGATGCTTCTTGGCTGATGAAAGCCCTCAACTCAGGTTTGCGATACGTTAAGTTTTTTCCCGCAGAAGCCTCCGGTGGACTGCCGGTAATTTCTGCCCTTTCAGGCCCATTCCCGCAGATGCAGTTTGTCCCGACCGGTGGTATCTCAATAGAAAATCTGGCACAGTATCTGGCTCACCCACAGGTGGCAGCCTGCGGAGGTTCTTGGATTGCCACTAGACAGCTCATTGCTCAGGGTGATTTCAGCGAGATTACCGCTCGGGCTGCTGCGACCCTAGAGATTGCGGCAACTCGCTGAAAACCACCCCGAACTGCATATTACATTCCCCAAATAGGTGAACCACGTTAACTTCTCGTTACTATTAGGAAAGCGCTATCTCCGGACGTTGCGGGTTCTCCCATCTGGTATGGAAACTTCCCTCGCAATCTCGCCGACGATAGGTATGGGCCCCGAAAAAGTCCCTTTGAGCCTGTACCAGAGCCGTCGGCAGAGATGGGCAACGCAAGGAATCTAAGTATGCCAAGCCAGCGCTGAGAGCAGGCAAGGCTATCCCTGCCTTGATGGAGTCGCTGACTACAGCGCGCCACGCAGGCAGAGCATCCTTAATCACGGCGCTGATGGCTGGCTTCAGCAACAGCGGGGTGTCAAAATCACCATCCTGATACGTTTCCATAATGTCTTGCAGGAGCTGCGCCTGGATAATGCAGCCGGCGCGCCAAATACTCGCCAATTTAGCCAGGTCGACCGTCCAACCGTATTCCTTACAGGCGGTCCTGATTTGAGATAGCCCTTGGGAGTACGCCACGATTTTCGCTCCATAGACGGCTTTTTCCAGATTATCCAGTAAGTCTGACCCACCAGGTGCCGTGTCAGGAACCCACTCTCCTAAGACCCCACGCGCCAAGTCACGATGAACCCTTTGCGAGGATACTGCCCGAGCAAAAGTAGCTGCCGCAATAATGGTCGAGCCAGCCCCAAGCGTCAACGCGTTTTGCACTGTCCACGAGCCAGTTCCCTTTTGACCTGCCTCATCACAAATAATGTCGATGCAAGGCTGGTGAGTTTTTGCATCAGTATGCTGCAAAATATCGGCAGATATTTCCAACAGATAGGAATGCAGCGGTCCCTCATTCCATCGAGAAAACACCTCGCTGATTTCCTTGGGGCTCATTCCGTTTCGGTAGCGCAACAGCTGGTAAGCCTCACTGAGCAGCTCCATATCGGCATATTCAATCCCGTTATGGACCATTTTCACATAGTGTCCCGCCCCGCCGGGACCTACCCAGGTGCAGCAGGGCTCGCCCTGATACTGAGCCGAAATAGATTCCAACAGGGGTCCGAGCCTCTCGTAAGCCTTTTGGGCACCACCAGGCATGATGGCAGGCCCGTTGAGAGCCCCGGATTCCCCACCGGAAATTCCGCAGCCGACAAAATGCAAGTCTCGCTGCGTAACCAACTTTTCCCGACGTTCGGTGTCAACATAGAAAGAGTTGCCCATGTCCACGATGATGTCTCCAGCGGAAAAAACTTCGCAGAGCATGTCGATAGCCTGGTCAGTTGGTTCTCCCGCTGGCACCAGCAAAATTGCTACCCGTGGGGTTGACATCGACTGGGCCAACTCCGCCGGGTCTTGGGCGGGGATAAAGTTTCCTTCCGCACTGTGCTCTTGCGCTACCTGAGCAGCCCGTCCGGGAGCAACGTCAAACAGGGCGACGGTGTGTCCGTGACGCGCGAAGTTACGCGCCAGAGAACGACCCATCACACCGGTTCCGATTACTGCCACATCTGCCTTCCCTGTCATTCGTGTTCACTCCTCGAACCACAAGTTGACGATCACCTTGCCGGACGCAGCACTGTCTTTGGCAGTGTGGAATGCCCGTTCAGCTTCGTCGGCGTTGAACTCGTGCGTAATGACGGATTCCAATTGCGGAGAATTAGCCAGGATTTCTAAAGCCTGATCGATTTCGTCCAGGAAACGGAAAGTCCCCAAGTATGTGATTTCTTTGGAGGTCAACGGTGCCAAATTCACCGGTCCATCTATCGCGGGAACCATTCCCACCTGCACCACCGTGCCACGAGGACGGCAAATCTGGAAGGCTTGGGAAATGGCAGGGAACACGCCCGCGCATTCCAGAACCGCGTCGAAAGTTCCCGCCTCGGGTTCAGTCACAGTCGAGTTATATACCTGGTCAACTCCCAGAGCTTGAGCTCGCCGCAAAGGTGCGTCCTGCACGTCAATACAGCTAACTGTCGCCCCGAGGCTCTTTGCCGCACCAGCAGCCAGCAGCCCAATCGGACCCGCTCCAATCACTGCCACGTTTCGACCCTTCAAATCCTGCCAACCGGTAGCTGCCTGGAGCCGGTGCAGGGCATGTAAACCGACACACAAAGGCTCGGTAAGCACCCCGCGCTTGAGCGGCAAATTCGGCGGCAAAGCATGGATTTGGTCCAGCCGTAACAAGATGTACTCGCTCATACCTCCCTGGGTGTGTGGCCAAGTGGATGCCGAACCGAGATAGGCTCCCCCAGGCCACAGATGCGGTGAATCACTGTAGGCAGCTTGGGGCTGACCAAAGGTGGCCGGATGAGGGGTAACCGGCGTTCCTGGCGCATAGGTCCCAGACGGATCTTCGGCGACGATGCCTACAATTTCATGACCCGGCACCAACGGTTCACGCAGTTTAAAGGCGCCGACTTGTCCATCGAAAAAGTAGTGCAAATCCGAGCCACAGATACCCGCCCATGCTACCCTCACGAGGACCTGACCCTCACCGGGTTTCGGGCGAGGTGCGCCACAAGATTCCATTTCTTCCTTGGCGTTGATACGCACTTGTTTCATTTCAGTCATCCGATTACCTCCCTGTGACATTCGACCGGTCTAGACCACGCTGGTCATTCCTCCATCGACTAAAATATTTTGTCCGGTAACAAAATTCGACGCCTCCGAGGACAGATATATGAGCGTCCCCATTAGCTCGTCGAACTTTCCCCAACGCCCAGCTGGAGTACGGGCTTTCAGCCAAGCATCGAACTGCGGGTCTTGCCACAAGTCCGTGTTCATCTCGGTAGCGAAGTATCCGGGAGAGAGCGTATTGACTTGAATGTTGTAGCGCGATAAATCCGCAGCAAGCCCTTGGGCAAACATCGCGACACCGCCTTTAGAGGCGCAGTATGGGGCAATGGTCTGTCGCGCCAGCCGTGACTGCACGGAACCGACCATGATGACCTTGCCACTACCTCGCTCCACCATGCGTTGCGCTACGGGTTTGGTCACATAAAACACAGAAGAAAGGTTCGTGCTGATGACCGCGTCCCATTCTTCAGTAGGGAACTCGGTGATGGGGTGACGACGCTGGATGCCAGCGTTGTTGACCAGAATGTCTGGTGTGCCCTCACTGTCCATAAAGTCATTGAGGACCTGCTCGGCCTCCTGGGCATCAGTGACATCAAAAACCAGGTGCCCGACCGGAACTCCCAGTGACTCAGATAACTGCTGGGCTGCTTGGGAAACTTTCGTGGCATCCCGACCCTGCAAAGTGACCCGCGCCCCAGCTTTTGCTAATCCAGTGGCCAGAGCCAGCCCTAGTCCCCGGTTGGACCCGGTGACCAGGGCGGCTCGACCAGAAATATCGAACCAATTACACATGATTTTCCTGACTCCGCTTTCTAGGCAAATATGAAGAGCAACGCCGCGATAGCGAAACCGATAACTGATTCGAGAAGCTGTTGCACGGTCCACACCTTCAGAGTGGTCTTTACATCCATGCCCGTTAATCGACCAACCAGCCAGAAACCAGAATCGTTGACGTGTGAAGCAAACACCGAACCAGCGGAGGCAGCCATAGTGATACAGACCACACCCCACGGCGAAAGCTGACCAGCGGATACTGCCTGTTCAACCGCCGGCGCCAACAGTGAAGCCGCCGTCACCAGCGCTACCGTGGCAGACCCTTGTGCCAGACGCAGAGCCACCGCAATTAGGTACGCAGCCAGCAAGAGCGGAATACCCAAATCATCCATAGATTTAGCCAGTGCGTCGCCGATTCCCGAAGCCCGCAGAACCCCGCCGAACATGCCACCAGCGCCGGTAATGAGCACCACCGAACAAATCGGTCCCAGCGCGGAATCAACCACCTTTTCGAGGACGGTTTTGTCTTTAGTGATTTTGCCACCGAGAACCGCAATCGAAACCAGAGTCGAAATCAGCAACGCAATGGGGGTATCGCCCAGAGTGATGAGGAACTTCACCCAGTCAGCGTCACCGCTGACAATCCCCACTTTAGTCAGGGTCGAGAACCCGGTGTTCATGAAAATCAACAGCACCGGGAGCAGCAGCAACGCGATGATTGTGCCCACCGAAGGGGGATTATCGGGAAGCTCATCATCCGAGACGTTCCCGAACACATGCGAAGCCTCAACCTGGACTCGCGGAGCGATGAATTTAGCCCACAGATAACCAGAGAGAATAAAAGTCGGAATAACGATGATGAAACCTTGCAGCATCACCAAACCCATGTTGGCATGGAAATACTCGGCTGCGGCAACAGGACCGGGGTGCGGCGGCAGGAATACGTGCATCACTGAGAAAGCGGCAGCCGTAGGAATCGCGTAGAGAATAATCGAACCCTTCAGGCGTTTCGCAACTGCGAACACAATCGGCAGCATCACAATCAAGCCCGCATCAAAGAAGATAGGAAAGCCCAGAATCAGGGACGCCACGCCCAAAGCTAGAGGGGCACGTTTCTCACCAAAGATATTTATCATGGCATCTGCCAGTACCTTTGCGCCTCCGGATTGCTCAACCATCTTGCCGAGCATGGCACCTAAGCCAACCAGCAACGCAACTGAGGCAAGAGTGCCTCCAAAGCCATCTTTCATCGCCCCCACGACTGAATCCAGGGGCAGACCGGTAGCGATAGCCGTGAGGAAACTGACCAATACCAAGGTCAGAAAAGCATGAAGCCTGAATACAATGACCAGGACCAAAATCAGGGCTATTGCAGCTACCGCTATGCCGAGCAACGGTAATGTCCCCATGGTTTGGGTCCAACCTTCTATCTCAAATGGTTGCATCTAAACTCTCCTTTGAACATAGAGCAAACTCTCACTTGTTATTGACCGCCGGACCACCCCATAATCCTCACGAAAGGCTCTGTTGGTAGGTGACTAGCAGCGGATATGTACCAAAAGTCTACTGTAAAGCGTGATGCTTTGGGTCGGAATAACTGCCCAGGTGCAGATAATGCGACTTTCCACCGCGTGCACTCACAGAGATCCTGCGGACAGACCCGCAATAAACAATATGGAACTAGGATGTTTTAAGATGCCCGACGGACTGGGGCTACTGACTCGACACGGAGAACACCATGAAGAACAACCTGCAAAAATTATTAGTAACCCCCACCTCTTTTGCCTCTGCCGAACTGAAGTTTGCCCGCAAACTCTTGGAAGAAAGTGGCTACGAAGTCACCTATAACCAGTCAGGCAAGCCACTTGACGCGGATCAGCTGGTCAAAGCCGCGCGAGATTGCGTGGGAGTTTTGGCAGGTTTGGACGATTTTTCAACGCCGGTCTTAAATCAGCTCCCTGACTTGCGAGTGATTTCTCGGTATGGCGTGGGGGTTGATCGGGTCGATTTGCGCACTGCGGGCGACAACGGAGTCATCGTAACCAACACTCCAGGCGCCAATTCCACCGCGGTCGCCGAGATGGCGTTGTCCAGCATGTTTACCCTGGCACGCCACGTCTCCCAGTTGAACGAAACAACACGGCGGGGACAATGGTTGCGGGTGGTAGGCACAGAGTTATCTCAAGCTACTTTGGGAATCGTGGGATACGGCTCCATCGGGCGGGCTCTGCGCCGTCTGGTCACGGGTCTGGAAATGAAAGTGCTGGTTTATGACCCGTTTTTCGACCCTGACACCGACCCGACGGTGCAAGGCGTGGAGCTGGCTGAACTGGTGCGTGAGAGCAATTTCATTTCGCTGCACCTGCCTCTCACGCCTGCGACCGAGCATTTATTTGATGACTCGATGTTTCGTCTCATGTCTCCCGGCACATTTTTGATTAATACTTCACGAGGGGGGATTATCGATGAGTCCGCCGCCGTCGTGGCCCTGGAAGCCGGTCAGCTCGCCGGTCTTGCTTTGGACGCCTACGAGCAGGAACCGCCCTCACCTGAACATGAGCTATTCCGCTTTTCGAATGTCATCGCGACTCCGCACAGTGGCGCGCAAACGGTGCAAAGTCGAATCCGCATGGCGAGGGGCGCAGTAGACAATCTCTTGCGGGCTTTAGCAGGAGAATCGGTAACTAATCTGGCTGCTGAGGCGGTTTCCTGAATCTGAACACCGCGCTAACGACTGCCGATATACTGAAATCAGCCGTGACCTTTAGGAGTGCGCGATGAATGTTTTAGTGATTGAATCATCGACCAGTTCAGCCAAAGCGATGATTTATGACACGGAAAAGAAAGATTTCACTGTCGAAAATTCTTTCTATCCGCCCATGGGTAACGATTTGACCCAGCATGATCCCATGGTGGTTTACGAAGCGAGCCTAGCGGTAGCCAAAAAACTCTTGCGCGGGAGGACCGACATCGACATCATCGTGCTTTCTGGGGTATGGCATTCCGTAGGATTGTTCAACTCCAATTTGGATCCGGTGACCCCCATCATGCAGTGGTCAAACACCAAGGCTTCTGATCAGGCTGAGGCTTTCCGCCGCAAACCCCAGCTGACCAGGGATTATTATAATCTCACCGGGGGCTATCCCAACGCCATCTATCCCTTCTTTAAGCTTGCTTTCCTTAAGGAAGAGGGATACAACATTTCTACCTACATCACCATGGGTCAAGCCACCTATAACTTCTACCGCTTGACCGGGAACATCAAAGTGTCTCGCTGTATGGCGTCCGGTTCCGGACTGGTTAATATCACCACGGGAGAATATGATCCGAAGCTGTTAGCGGTGATTAATCTCGAGCCTTCGCAGCTTCCGGAAATTGTCGATAACGACTATCACGCGCCACTTTCTGCCCAAGCTGCCGCCAGTTTGGGTTTGCCGGCAGGAATTCCTGTGGTTCCCGCCATGTCCGATGGGTCTCTAAATCAGCTTGGTTCGGGCGCCTTGCGTGAAGGGCAAATGACGCTGTCAGTGGGGACGTCCGGAGCTTTGCGAGTCACGTCTCCGCAACCACAATTCCACCCGGATATGTCTACCTGGTGCTACATCGGACCCAAGAGTTGGATTTCCGGGGCCGCAACAGCGGGTGCCTGCAACACGGTGGATTGGTTTAAAGGTTTATCGCTGCGCCCTACCACTTACGATGAACTCGAAGCGGGAATGGATTACGCTGCCGATACACCAATCTTTCTCCCCTTCATTTTTGGAGAACGTAATCCCGGCTGGGGAGATAAACGCAAGGGCGGTTTCGTGGGTATGACCTCGAAACACGATTTCAAGCAGACTTACCAAGCCGTGTTGGAAGGGGTGTTGTTTAACCTTAAACAGTGTTACGACGCCATAACCAAACTGAACGGAGAACCTGAGCGCATCCTCATCTCGGGGGGAATCCTCCACACCAACATCTGGTCCCAGTTGGCAGCTAACGTGTTTGGACACACCCTGACTCCCTGCCTAGTGAAACAAAACTCCATGATGGGAGCCGCCTTATGGGGGGCGTACCTGCTGGATAACACCCTCTCTTTGGAGGATTACGAGCCTCCGGTGGGTGAGGAAATCGTCCCACAGGAAGAATATGCGGAAATCATGGATCAGAAATATCAACGCTATCTGGAGGCTTACCGCGATAACGCCAATCGGTAACGCCTCCAGCTGGTTCGCACAGATTTCTAACTTTTGATATGTTCCCGACCTTGTATCGTATCGTGTACCCGTCCACTCGGATTCCCACAGCTGTAATCAAGGGCCCTGATGGAGGTCCGGTGACAGGGGATATAGTGAAGTAATGGAATTGGTCCTCCTGACTGCGGTAGTTTTACTGGGTACCTGCGTACAAGGCTTGGCTGGGATGGGTTTTGGCATGATTGCCGTCCCGGTTTTGGTGGTGGCAGCGGGTGCTCACTATGGAATCTTGTGGGGAAATATTTGCGGTGGCTTAGTTACGTTGCTGCTGTTCGTGACCGGTTTTCGGGATATTAACTGGTATCGTTTTCGCCTGTTGATGTTCAGCGCTCTGCCGGCGCTGTTCGCTACCGTCGTCACACTGCGGTTCGTACCGGATCGGACTTTCTCAATTTTTGTGGGAATCATCATGCTGGCCATGGTGTTCTTTTCCATTTTTGCGCCTCGTTTTCGGGCAATACCGGTATTTTCGGGGTCTCTGATTTTTGGTTTTCTGGGGGGCATGATGAGTGCCCTGGTAGCTCAATCTGGACCGGTTATGGCTGCTTACTCGCAAACTACCCGGTGGACACAGCGAGAATTTGCGGCTACTTTGCAGCCACTGTTCCTGTGTTTCAACGTCATTGTGGTCACCAGCAAAGTCTGGTTTGGTGGGCAAAACGCCGTGCTCACTTCCCTGCCCGCACCCACGATTGCCGCTATCTTGGGGGCTATCCTGGTCGGCACCGTCGTTGCGCGGTGGCTGAAAAAATTCGTCAAACCCCAGTGGGCTCGTAACTTAGCATTGGCGCTGGCAACATTTGGGGCTCTGCGGGTCATCATCAGCGTGTGCTTTCCCGGTCTGCCCTAATGTCACAAGACCGGTGTGGTCTCGTTCTCGGTTCTGCGGGTGCTCTACACTGTAGGCACAGAATCGTTCACCACGACAGCCTGTCAATCTATCCGCCCAGCACAAAGGAGTTCTGGTGAATTTAACTGAAAAAGAAAAAATGCTGAATCAGATGCTCTACAAAGCAGACCGAGACCCCACCCTTTGCCGTGAAAGGGATTATGCCAAAGACTTGTGCCTGGAATACAACCAAATTCGACCTTCTGGCCACGACGCCCAACACCTGCTGATGCGGGAACTCTTGGGCAAAACCGGGCAACATTTCACCATAACCGCCCCGTTTTGGTGTGACTACGGCTACAACATAGAAATCGGGGAAAACTTTTACGCCAACCACAACACGGTGATGTTGGATTGTGCCCGAATTACCTTCGGCGACAATGTTTTCATTGCTCCGAACTGCGGGTTTCACACAGCTGGTCACCCGATTGACTACGAGAGGCGTAACCAAGGTTTGGAGTACGGCCACAGCATTACCGTGGGTGACAACGTGTGGATTGGAGCCGCTGTACAGGTTCTGCCAGGGGTGAGCATTGGCAGCAACGTGGTCATCGGTTCGGGCAGTATCGTCGTTAAAGATATCCTCGATAACTGCGTAGCCCTCGGTAACCCCTGCCGAGTATTGCGGGAAATCACCGATGCCGACAAACTGACTTCTTGGAATCGCTTTGAATAAAGCCAGATTTCTCTACATTTTTTGCCCGGAGAATGCCGATTTGGGGAATCGCGTAGGTTGGGGCTAAACTTAATGACCGAAGCGCTCGTAGCTCAATGGATAGAGCATCTGACTACGGATCAGAAGGTTGGGGGTTCGAGTCCCTTCGGGCGCGCTGTTCCCCGGAATCCGCTGCGATCCAGCGGACCGGGGAAGACTCATTTAACGCCCTCGATTAGTGCCGGAGACCTCGGGCTGACAGGCTCACTTGCCATCCATCAGCCCTAGACGGACGCTATTGCGGGGACTACCACAAAATCCGATAAGGTATAAGGCGATGAAAACAAGCGAGCCGATGATTACCCTGAGCGGGGTTAGTAAAATTTATAATGTGAAGTCCGCTGCGGACGGAACCGTTCATGCCCTGGACAACATTGACTTGACCATAGGCAAAGGTTCCATTCACGGCATCGTCGGACAATCCGGTGCCGGCAAATCCACCTTAATTCGTTGCTTGACTGCGTTGGAGAAACCCACCACAGGTTCCATCACTCTTGAAGGTCAAGAAATGACCGCCTTGAGCGAGGCGGAATTGCGTCAAGCACGACGCAAGATTGGGATGGTGTTCCAGGCTGCGAACCTGCTGGATTCACGCACGGCAGCGGGAAATGTCGCCTATCCTCTCTATCTGTCTGGTGTACCCCACGGCAAGCGCAAGGAAAAAGTCATGGAGCTACTGCGCTTGGTAGGTCTGGAGGAACGCGCCTCGTCCTATCCCTCCCAGCTTTCCGGAGGTCAAAAGCAACGGGTCGGCATTGCTCGTGGTCTGGCCACCAGTCCTCAGGTTCTGTTATGTGATGAACCAACTTCGGCGCTAGATCAAGAAACCACCAGTCAGGTCCTGCATCTGATTCGTGACCTTTCCGAAAGTTTGGGGGTCACCGTGGTGATTATTACGCACGAGATGGCGGTGGTGCGCGAAATTTGTGATTCCGTCACTCTGCTGGAACATGGCAAGATTATCCAAACCGGCACAGTTGAGGACATCTTGACCGAGCCAGAAAGCCGTTTAGCGCTTGACTTGGTTCCCCGACCGCAAGTTAAGAGCAAGCCGGTGCTGAACGGTAAACCGGCGACGCTGGTGGACATTGCCTTCAACTCCAATCCGGGCAAGCCTACCGGGTCTGCAGTGATGTCTATGGTTGCTGCTGCAGGGGCGGATATTGCCGCCGGAACGTTTGAAACTGTAGGAAATACCCAGGTCGGACGGCTAGCTTTAGCGGTTTCGGCGGAAAACATGAATGGTCTGATTGCAGCGATGCGAGCCAAGGGTGTGTATGCGAACGTCAGACCGGGAGATGCTTTGAACTCGGAGGAGGAAATCTAAATGCTGGAACTCCTGCCCACCCTGCTGCCCTACAACGCTGATTTAGTAAACCAGGTGAACTTTGTCGCGGCATCAGCACAATCTATTGTTCCCGCTGGACCTGGAGATCCAACTTGGTTTGACAACCCCGCAATCACGCGAGAGATGCTTCCTGCCACCCTGGAGACCCTGGCAATGACCGTCGTATCGTCTCTGTTTACAGTGCTATTTGGTCTGCCAGTGGGGCTGTTTCTGGTTTCCACAGCGAAAACCGGTTTGACCCCCAATGCCACAGTGAATCGGATTTTGGGATTCATCGTGAACCTGGGACGCTCCCTCCCGTTCTTAATTTTGGCAGTGTTCATTCTCCCGTTTACGCGCCTGGTGGTAGGAACCACAATCGGCTGGCAACCTGCCTGTGTCCCGCTAATTGTCGGCGCCACGCCTTTCTTTGCTCGTCTGGTTGAATCCAACATCATGGGTGTGGATGCCGGCAAGATTGAAGCCGCCCAAATGATGGGTGCCAGCCGCCGCCAAATCATGTGGGGCGTACAGGTCCGCGAAGCACTTCCCGCCTTGATTCAATCCACGACCGTGCTGGTCATCACCATCATCGGCTATTCCGCGATTACCGGGGCTTTTGGTGGGGGAGGCTTGGGCTCTCTGGCAATTAATTATGGCTACTCGCGTTACCAAGCCGATACTCTGCTGGTTTCGCTCATCGTTATCGGCGTTATCGTCATTGTTTTGCAGGCCATTGGAGACTTCTTTACCAGGGTCGTGGATCACCGCTAAAAATTCCTGGTCCGATGGTTCAATAACGAATTACACTGGTTCTGCCATTAGAATTGCCCCAGACTGTCTTAACTGTTGGCGTCCCTGAGGAAGGAGGGGGTTTTGGAGTTCTTTGACCGCGTGAAATCCAAACTGCAACGTTCCGGTACGGACAAACCTATAGACGTGACTCAGGCCATCCGCCAAGCCATGGATCGAGGCGCTACCCCGATGTCTCGCGAACGCACAGTGGCACCTAATTATTTTGAGATTTCCCTCACCCCAGAAACTGATGCCGCCTTTGAACAGTGGGGTAAAGAAGCCTTGTTGCAAGAATTTGTGCGCGACGCCAACGCTTACGCCACTGAGCAGAATTACTCTTTGACCGGTTCGGTGTATGTCGAATTTACCCCGCTGAATCCGGAACAGCGTCGCTTGGAAGTCAGGGCTCGTTCCGTCTCCGGGGCACGTCCAGTCTCCAGCATGGAACCAGGAACGCCAGCTCAGTCAGCAGTACCACCCTCCTCTGCCAATCTCGAGCCGCGCCCCGCACCAACGCAAGCGCCCGCCAGAGAGGAATTGGCGTGGAAACCACTGGAATCCGCTGCTCCTGCTGCCCCAGCACACCTCAGTGACACAACCAATCCTGCGGAATCCGAACTTTTGGCGAGGCATGAGCAAAAGCCGTTGTTGGAAGTAGTAGGGGGACAAACCTACCTGCTGGTGGGAGAACGTACTGTGGTGGGACGGGGACACAATGTGGACATCACATTGAACGATTCTGGAGTGTCCCATCAACATTTTGAAATCGTCCAGGTCGGCACTAACTACGTGCTACGCGATTTGGGCTCCACGAATGGAACTTTTGTAGAGGGCAACCGCGTCAACGAGGCAACTCTCTTGGATCGCAACGTAGTGACGGCAGGTCGGGTCAAAATGATTTTCTGGCGACAAGCCGCCTCACCGCGAGAATCGTGAGACTAGGGGCGAGCCGTTGAATGAACTGAGTTTTTCTTTACTGCGCCTGGGATACTTGGCTTTACTGTGGCTCTTGGTGGGCGGTTCTATCCTGGTTTTGAGTCGTGACATCTACGGTACGGTGGTCACGCGCCGCGACCAAGCCAAATCCTCGAAGCCTGCAAAAGGTCGTAAACCAAGGAAACGTGATGCCGCTGTCTCGACGCTTTTGGTCACCGAAGGTCCTCTGACCGGGTCTTCCTTGCAGCTCACCGATAGACCGGTCATCGTGGGACGCGCCCCCACTTCGACTTTGGTGCTGGATGATGACTACGCTTCGGCTCAACACGCCCGGATTTATCCGCAAGACGGTCAGTGGTTTGTAGAGGATTTGGGCTCCACCAACGGAACTGTCGTGGGAGGAGTACGGATTACTTCTCCCACCCCGCTCAGCGCACACACTCCGGTTCGCTTCGGACAAACCATAGTGGAGCTGCGCTGATGTCAATCCAATTGCGGTATGCGGCTCGTTCACACGTCGGTTTGGTTCGGAAAAACAATCAGGATTCCGGTTATGCCGGACCGCATCTGTTGGTGCTGGCTGACGGAATGGGTGGTCCCGCTGGGGGTGACATTGCTTCCTCGGTGGCAGTGGCGCATTTGGCACCGCTGGATGCGGATTCCCACGCTGCTGATGACTTGTTGAATTTGCTGCGTGATGCCATTGGAGAAGCTCACCGAGATTTGGTGGAACTGTCTGGCAGTCACGAGGAGTTACAGGGACTGGGCACCACTTGTGTGGCGATTTTACGTTCGGGCAACAAGATGGCAATGGTTCACGTGGGTGACTCTCGAGCCTATCTGTTGCGGGATGGCGAGTTGACCCAGGTGACGAAAGATCATTCTTTTGTACAGTACCTGGTGGAATCGGGCGAGCTGACGCCGGAGGAGGCGGCACACCACCCGAAACGTTCCGTTTTGTTGCGAGTTTTGGGGGATTCAGAAGGTGACGTGACTCTGGACGAGTCCGTGCGTGCAGCAGTGGTGGGGGATCGCTGGTTGCTGTGTTCAGACGGGCTGAGCGGGGTCGTTTCCGCAGAAACTATCTCTACCGTTCTCGCGGAAGGAGAAACGCCTGAAAGCTGCTGCGAAGAACTGGTCGGTTTGGCACTCAAAAGTGGCGCTCCTGACAATGTGACCTGCGTGATTGCCGACGTGGTGGATTCTGATGAGGAACTGACTGCCACCGCTCCGCAAATCGTCGGAGCAGCCTCAATTCGCCCTGCCGGAGCCAGTATCAGTGAAGCCACTCCCGCTGAGAAAGCCGCGATGCTACGCCGGGGGAAGCCTTTGGAGCAGGACGAATTTGCCACTCGCACCCCGAAAGATCCCCGCAAGATGACCCGGCGGGGCTGGTTCATCGGCATATTTTTGACGCTGGTGATTCTGGCAGGTTTGGGGTTCGGTGCTTGGTTTTCCTATGGCTGGACTCAAACACAATACTTTCTCGGTGTGAATCACGGCGAAGTTACCCTGTTTAGGGGGATTAATCAGTCCATCGGCACGTGGGATTTGTATCACCCTGTCGAAGGTCTGGGAGTACGCAATTCCGATTTGGCACCGGTCATCCAGCAGCGCCTGGAAAAGAGCATTTCCCTGCGTAGTCGTGAGGAAGCCCGTGCGCTAATCGCGTCTTGGCGAGACACCGGCATGATTAAGGGAGCGAAAAAGCCCACACGGAAACTTGTGAACCCGAACCCGACAACACCACCAACAGAGGCAACCACGTCAACGGATGATGACGGAAATACTGCTGGAGGTAACCAGTAATGGCTACCATTGTGCAGTATCCTGCCAGATCCGGACGTCGCTCTGAGCTGGTGTTGCTCATCCTGGCAATCGCGATTGGAGTCGGAGGCTACCTCTCAATCATGGTCTCCCACCCGGAAGCTCCCCAGGTGTGGTACTGGTATTGCGCCGCTATCGCTGGGGGAGGAATCGTAGCGCACGTGGCGATACGATTTTTGGCGCCCTACGCTGACCCGGTCATCATGCCGGTAGCTTTAGCCATAAACGGAATTGGTCTGGCAATGATTTCCCGCCTGGACCTGTACTATCAGCACCGCGCTGACACCACCGGTTCCAACGCGATCCGCAACGCCATGCTGACCCAGGTCAACAATGAACGCCAGGTCGTTTTCATGATTGGTTCCCTCGTGGTGGTCATTCTGACCCTGCTGGCTTTCAGGGATCATCGCAGCCTGCGAAAATTCGCCTGGCCGGCGTTGATTGTCGCTGTTTTACTGATGCTTTCCACCAAGATTCCGGGACTGGGTCAAACCGTCAACGGTGCCGATATTTCCCTACGAATTTTGGGACTCACGCTTCAACCCAACGAATTTGCCAAGATTTTGCTGGCAATTTTCTTTGCCGGCTATCTGGAATATCGTCGGGATTCCCTGGCTATTGCCGGAAAAAAGGTCGGGTTCCTGCAACTGCCTCGATGGCGTGACCTCTTGCCGATTCTGGTGGTGTGGGCAGCGGTAATGGGTCTCTTGGTGCTGCAAAAGGACCTGGGGGTCGCGCTGCTGCTGTTCGCCATCTTTGTCGCCGTACTTTATGTCGCTACGGATAGACCCTCCTGGATCATTTTTGGTGTCGTGTTGATGATACCGATGGCAGTCATGGCTTACCTGTCCTTTACTCACGTGCAAGAACGGGTGACAAACTGGCTACACGCCCTGGACCCGAATGTCGCCAGCCCGGACCGGATTGGCGGTTCGTGGCAGCTGGTCAACGCCCTGTTCGGCATGGCTTACGGAGGTTTGACCGGGACCGGTTGGGGTTTGGGTAGACCTGGTCAAACTCCCTTGGCGAATTCGGATTTCATTGTGTCCTCTATCGCTGAAGAAATCGGACTGACCGGCATGTTGGCAGTGATGTTGCTGTACCTGATCCTGGTGCTGCGCGGATTGCGCGCTGCAATGGGGGTACGTGACGGTTTTGGGAAACTGCTGGCCACCGCTCTAGCTTTCGGCATTGGAGCACAGCTGTTTATCGTGGCAGGAGGCGTGACCCGACTGATTCCCTCCACCGGTCTGACCGCCCCGTTCCTCGCTGCAGGAGGCGTTTCTTGTGTCGCCAACTGGTTAGCGGTGGCTCTGCTGCTGCGCATTTCTGATTCGGCACGTCGACCAGTTCCTTCCAATGGAGCTAATGGTTTTAGGTTGACGTCCGGGGGATCAGCCGGCGATGCCGGGGAACCCCTTGATTACGCCGCCACTGAAAGGGTGGTGATGCCCCAATGAACGCACAGATTCGCCGTTTAGCGGTTGCTTTGATTGTCATGATTGTGGCTTTGATGGGGGCATTAACGTACCAGCAGTTCATCTTCGCTCCGACCTTGAACGCAGACCCCCTGAACCGTCGGGTTACCGACGCCTACTGGAACCAGGAGCGGGGCAAAATCGTGACCGGCGACGGCGCCCTGGTACTGGCTCAGTCGCTGCCCGTCGGTTCTCCGCCGGACGTGACCTACACCCGAAATTATCCCCAGGGTGCAAAATATGCCCACATTACCGGATATTTCCCAGCAGCAATTCGTGGTCAAATGACGGATTTGGAAAAGGTCACTGAACCGGTTTTGTCAGGCAAAGCGGATTCCCAATGGATGCAACGCTTACAAGACCTGTTTACCGGTGCTCAGCCACAGGCTGGAAATGTCTCCCTAACCCTCAAACCCGCGGTCCAAGACGCGATGGTAACGGCGCTATCCGGAAAGACCGGTGCCGCAGTGGCGTTGAACCCAAAAACGGGAGAAATCCTGGGAATGGCATCTTCCCCCGCTTTTGATCCCAATGCTTTGAGCGGTACTGACGGCACCGCGCTGCAAAATACGTATAACGCCTTGCTCGCCGACCCCCAAAAACCCCTGTTAAATCGCGCGATTAGCGAACTTTATCCTCCGGGTTCGACATTCAAGATTGTGACTGCCGCTGCTCTGATGTCTCATGGCGCAGTAGATGCGGACACGGTGGTGGACGCTCCCGATACGCTGGATTTACCGGGTACCAACGTCAAGCTCACCAACTATGCCGGTGAGTCTTGCGGAAATGGGAAAGTACCCTTCCGAAAAGCCTTTGCGATGTCCTGTAACACCCCGTTTGCGGCATTGGGAATGCAGTTGGGCGGACAGCCCTTGCAGGCACAAGCCAAAGCCTTTGGTTTCGGCACCGTCCCGAACGTGCCTCTGACCGGGGTAGCTTCCCAATTTCCGCCCCCGGACGCGCCATCTTTCCTGGCGAACGCCGCGATTGGTCAGCAGTCCGTGCGGGTGACTCCCCTGCAGATGGCAATGGTGGCGAGCGCGGTCGCCAATGACGGAAAAATCATGACGCCCTACCTAATTAATCAGGAAATGTCCTCCGATTTCCAGGTCCTCAAGCAGTACACTCCACAGGAATTCAGTCGGGCAATGTCACCGGAAATTGCCGCCAGCATCCGCCAGATGATGGTTGACGTGGTGCAATCCGGAACCGGCAAAGCTGCCAGCATTCCCGGACTTGACGTGGCGGGTAAGACCGGAACTGCCGAAACGGGAGTAGGGCGTGGTCTGGATCATTGGTTTGTGGGGTTTGCCCCGGCACAAGACCCGCGCATCGCCGTAGCGGTTGTGGTGGAGGACCCGCAGGGCGTGCGCGGTACCGGTGGAACCGTAGCAGCACCGCTGGCGCGCAGTATTTTGCAGGCAGGAGTGAGCCAATGATTGGGGCAAATACGGTGCTCAACGACCGTTATCGCCTGGTGTCCATCCTGGCAACCGGCGGAATGGGGGTGATTTGGCGCGGTTGGGACAAGCGCAGCCAAAACGTCGTTGCGGTCAAGGTGTTAAAGGAGGAACTCATCGGACAGGAAACTTTCCTGGCACGTTTACGCGCCGAAGCCACCAATGCTGCCCGATTGCATCACCCCAACCTTGCCGCCGTTTTTGATTGGGGAGAAACTGACGGTCAGGGCTGGATTGTGATGGAGCTGGTGGAGGGTCGTCCCCTGTCAGATATTTTGGCAGGCGGTCAAATTCTGTCTTGGGAACAGCTCGCCCCCATCCTCATCCAAATTTCTCACGGTCTGCAGGCTTCTCACGAGGGACACGTCATCCACCGCGATGTGAAGCCTTCAAATATCTTGGTTTCTGACAAGGGAGTAGCGAAACTGACGGACTTCGGAATTTCGTTGGCACCGCGTGCTGAGGCCCTGACCGCGGCCGGGATGGTGATGGGTACCGCCCAGTACCTGCCTCCCGAACAGGCGATGGGGGAAACCGCGACTGCCTCGGGCGATATTTATGCGCTGGGGGTCATTGCCTACGAAGCCTTGGCTGGAAAACGCCCGTTCACTGGTCCCACTCAGGTCGACATCGCGATGTCACACGTGAAAGACCCGGTTCCTCCCCTTCCGGATTCTGTAAACTCCCAAGTGGCAGCGTTGATTTACCAGATGTTAGAGAAAGACCCACGGCTGCGCCCCCAATCGGCGAAACAGCTGGCTGAGTCGATTCAGGCGCTCTGGCACGGCACGGTGCCGCTGTCGTTTACCCCGCGCATGAGTTTTTCACGCAACCTGGCAGATGCTCCCCCGACCGCCCAGATGCCCGTGGCGCCGGTCGACAACACCCCGGAAGATACCTCGTCAGACTCTCAGCCCACGGACAGACCCGCCGAATCGGTCCACCCTGCGGAATCTGTGGCGTCAGTCTCCGCGCGTAAACCGGTGGTGTCCCCTGCCGCCATAACGCCCGCAAAATCAACTATGGCACCGGTCGATCCGAAGCTAACAGACCAGGCACCGCAGTCCCCTCGTGCGGTCCCAAATAAACCCCATGCGACCCCCGCGGCAGCCCCGCGCCAGGCTCCATCCAACTCGCCTGCCCCGGAGACGTCCGCACCGCCCTTGCGACCCGCTTTTCATCGCGTAAAACCGGGACAACCGGCAGCCATTCCGGTGGGTTCTCAGGTGATTCCTCCCGAACGTCACGAGGAAATGATGCGTTACCTGGAAGCCAAACCACTGCCCCAACCGCAGACGGGATCGAAACAAAAACTTATTGTTGCATTAGTCATCACCGCGGTGGTGTTGATAGCGTTGATTTTTGGGCTGGCAACTACCCTGCGTACCGGGGCCTCAACCGGTAACCTTGAATCGGGTTTGACCGTGACTGCGGTCGGAGCCCCAGCCAGCTCGCCAGTGGAGGAGGAAAACCTTGAGTCAGTCTGACCGGATTATCGGCGGGCGCTACGTAATTAACCAGCTCATCGGACGCGGCGGTATGGCGGAGGTCCATATCGGCAATGACACGCGCCTGAACCGGATTGTAGCGATTAAGATTTTGCGTCAAGATTTGGCGCGCGACCCTGTCTTTCAGGCACGTTTCCGTCGCGAAGCCCAGTCGGCGGCGAACCTGAACCATCCTTCTATCGTGGCTGTCTATGACACGGGTGAAGAAACTATCACCGCTTCGGATGGCGTAGAGATTAAAGTGCCCTACATCGTCATGGAGTACGTGGAAGGTCACACGGTGCGAGAGCTGCTGACGGACGGGAATCCGGTTCCGTTGGAAGAAGCGGTCGAAATCGTGTCCGGGGTCTTGGACGCGCTGGAATATGCTCACCATCAAAACCTGGTGCACCGCGATATTAAGCCCGGCAACGTGATGATTACCACGACCGGAAAGATTAAGGTGATGGACTTTGGGATTGCTCGTGCCTTGTCCGACTCCCAAGCCACCATGACGCAAACCGATGCGGTGGTGGGAACCGCTCAATATCTTTCTCCCGAACAGGCTCGTGGCGAGCAGGTTGATGCCCGTTCCGACCTGTATTCCGCGGGGTGTTTGCTGTTTGAGCTGCTGACTGGTCAGCCCCCGTTTAAAGGTGATTCAGCTGTGGCGGTTGCGTTCCAGCATGTTTCCCAGCTGCCGCCGCTGCCCTCCTCGATTGCCCCGGACATTCCAGAGTCTCTGGACCGCGTGGTGATGAAAGCGTTGGCAAAAAATCGTGAAGATCGTTATCCCGACGCGGCTCATATGCGTGCTGACCTGCAGGCTTCTCTGCACGGCGGAAATGTGGCGGCTCCCGCTACCGCAACTTGGACGGCTCCGTTGGCAGGTGATGCCACCGGCGCGACCACTGTCTTGCCGCCCGTAAATCAGGGCTATGCGGGCTATGGTGCCCCTCGGACCAGCGCCATGGCTCCTGCGGGACAAAACCAGCCCACCCAAACTTTGGACGCCACCGACCCGACCCAGGATAAACGCGCTAAGTCCCGCAAGAAAGCACTGATTATTGTCATCGTGCTGCTGGCGATTTTGGCAGCTCTAGGTCTCGGATATTGGCTGGTTTTCAACCAAGACAAGCCCACCGACGAAATGGTTGAGATTCCCTCGTTGGACGGCATGAATCAGGAAGAAGCCTCTGCTGCGATTACCGATGCGGGACTGGTGTTCCGGTTGGGGCGCGGGGTCAGTTCCGAGGATATTCCAGAAGGTATTTTTGTTAAATCCGATCCGGCAGTGGGGACGAAAGTTGCTAAAGGTTCCAAGGTGTTTGTCTCGCTGTCTACCGGTCCTGGTGATGCAAGTGTGCCCTCTCTAGCAGGGCTGACTCAGGAACAGGCGCGGAAGGCTTTGGAGGCCGAAGGCTTGGAGATTGGCAACATTACGACCGTTGATTCCGGCACGGTAGATAAAGACAAAGTCATTAAATCCAACCCTGCCGAGGGCGAAGCGGTTAAGCAAGGTGACTCGGTTGACCTGGAAGTGGCCTCCGGTAACTTCCGGATTCCCCAAGACCTCGTGGGGGGTACCAAGGATGCTCTGCAAAAGTTTGCGGACGCAAACCGGGTGCGTTTGACGATTACCGAAAAGGAAGATTCTACAGTTGAGCCGGGTACCGTATTGTCTTTGGACAAGGCCGGTCAGTTGGTCGGGTTGGATACGTCCATGACCGCGGTGGTAGCGATTGCTCCGAAGGAACCCACGCCCAAGCCCGAAGCTCCGACTGATACTCCCAGCACTCCTGCGGAACCTTCCCGCGCTCCGGAAACACCCGCCACGTAATGAGTTGTGCTGACCGGACATTTCCGGTCTCGGTTTAGTTGCCGGGCTGCGGTTGTTCCGTGGGTTCTAAGACCCAGGTGGCTTGACCTCTTCCGGTAGTGGGGTCCAAGACGTTGCGGCACAAGAATTTGTTTCCATCGGCATCAACGGTCGTCTGTCCGACCTCGCAGGTCGCACTGCTTTGCTGGGCGCGCCGTTCCTGTTCCATCTGCTGCCGTTGAAGGAGCATTTGTTCTTCGGATTCTTTCTGCGCCTGTTCCAAGCGTTTGTCATCTATAGCTTTTGTGACCGCGGTGATGTCCTCATCCAGCCGATCCGCAGAGGCCCGCATTGATTCGTTGAGACTATTGACTTTGTCATCTGGCACGGTGGACAGGGAGTTAACCTGGTCCAAAAGGCGTTTCGCGTCCTCAATTTGTGCCGCCAGGGACGCTCTGGGCTCGGTATTGGCTTCTAGATCCGCAGCGGTCTGCGCCAGCTTTTCTGCCTGGGAAATCTTATCTTCCAAGGCTTTTTGCGCCACTTTCAGGCTGCTGAGATTCTCCGTTCCCTGAACTTTGCGCAGCACCGCCTCCAGCTCAGTTTGCAGCTTTTTCAACGCGTCAGTCTGAGCCATCATGGTGGAGGTTTTTTTGGCGACGTCCTCGCCGGAGCATTTCAGAGGCTTGATTTCTTTACTGGCCAGTTGAACTTTCGCCTGCATGTCGTCGAGCATCTTGGGGTCTTTGACCTGCGTGGAGTCTACCGTAGCCAAGGTGTTTTCCGCATCGGACACTACCTGTTGCAGCGAAGTGTACTGTTTAGTTAAATCTTGACTCGCCTTCGTGCAAGCCGAACGTGCACCTTGGGAACCGCCTCCCATCATCCACATCATGACCAAACCGATGACAAGCGCCACCAAAATGACGGCTGCCACAATAATCGCGATGGTCCAGCGACGACGAGCTTTGTGGTCGATTTGTCTCGCGGGAGGATTCTGAGGATGGGGACGTGCCTGGTTGGGATTAGGTCCCTGCCACGGAACGGGTCTTTGCGTATTACCCACCATCACTCACCTCTCGCGCCAAAACGAACTGCCCCTAGTCTAACCCGGAAGTGCGGGGAGGGATATTAGAGACTCGAAATCGTGACGTAGTGCCGGTCTCATCCTCTCTCATTGCGTCAGCAGGTCCCCAGATTGGTACGGTCTGAAGCGGTCGGAACCGACGGTCTATGAATTATTCCGCAGGATGATGAATACTGCATATATATACGTAATGCTCGTTGTAATTGTGCACGGGAGGGCATCGCATCCTAGTAGATTAATGTAGCTTTCCCGCAGTTTGTCAACCTCATGTACAGCAATTACACAGTTTGCATGGACAAACCTTAATGTTACCTTGGAAAATGCTATGCGTATAGATATGATGTGAGGTAATTTGCGTTTTCGAAGTCAGAATCGGTGCCCATGGAAGATTTAACTCAGGAACAACTCGAAGCTATCAACCCCGATACTCCGCTCGCTCGTTTGCAGACTATCGCCCAAGAATCTCCCGAGTTATGCCCCTTGCTAGCTTTGAATCCCTCGACCTATCCCGACCTGTTGGATTGGCTGGCAGAACTGCAGGATACGCAAGTCGACGATGCTTTAGCGAAACGTGCTGAGCTTGAGCAACGAGGTGAACTGGAAAACTACGCGGCAGCGTGTATTTCCTCAATTGCAGAGGCATCAGAATCACCAGTCTCGCCCGAAACTCCGGATTCTCAGCCCGCCGCACTGCCACCCTCTGAGGAACCGCAGCCCCTCCAAACCCCAGATTTCCCCGCTTCTGAAGAACCTGAGCTTTCTCCAGGCGAACTCGAGTTACATCGAAATGAATCGTCTGCAGCCGCTGCGGCAGCAGCTGAAATGGCTGCCATGAACCGAGTTAATCAGGCGAACCAGGCTGTCACAGCGAACTTTATCCCGGATTTGTCATCTCCCGCGGCTGCGAAGTATTCCACAACCACAAAACTCTGTAATCGGCTCTCGAACTCTGATAAAACTACCAGCGGTCGGTTCAACCATTTTTGGCTATTTATGATCCTCGGATTATTAATCTGGCTGGTCGTCATCGTGCTGGTGGTCTGGGGATTCACCAACAATGCTCACAAGCCCATCTCGATGAGTAGTGCGCAAGCGGCTGAACCCACTCCTAGCGTGACAGCCACTCCCCAAGAGTTGACACAGAACGGCTTGCCGGAAGGGTACACCGGTCCGACCAAGACTATTGAAGTCCCCGGCGCCAAGCCTGGCGAAACCATCCGGCGGGTGGTGCCAGATGACAGCGCCCATGCCAGTGCTAGTGCCTCCCCCACGCCTTCGCCCACTCCCACCAATCCGCTGGCTGCCCCAGCTAATGCCAAGAAACTCAACAGTTTTACCACCGCTGACGGCAATGTTCGCTGTATTTTTGGCGGGTCGCAAGTGCAGTGTTTCGCCAACTCTACAGACCCTTACTACTGTTCGACGCAAGCCCCGAATACGGGATACAGCGACGTGCTTTACGCCTCCCATAGCCGTGGACACGAGTTTTCGTGTATCGAACCTATAGATACCGCTACGGAAGGAACTTTAGGCGCCAATGAGTCTGTGACCAACGGCACTTTTGCCTGCCAAGCCAGCAAGACCGGTAACCGGGTGGTGTGCTGGAACACTTCCGCGGGCGACGGTATCGTGGTGGGCAGCGATATGGCAGCACGCTTCGGAAAGGGCAAATACGTCCCTTCACAGTGGGATAAGTAAGTCCTTACGGAGATTTCGGGCATGATTTAGCGCTATGTCATAAGTCTGCGCTGCCCGCGCCAATACGAGGGAAATGTGCGGGTGCGAAACCGAGGTTATTGCGCGACTCCTTGCCCAGCTGCAACCTGTGCCATATCCAGATTCCGGACTTGGTGAAGCAGTTCATCCAACTGAGTGCCTTGGAGCAGACCCGCCTCCCGAAACACCAGAATAGACTGACGGAAAATCATCAGAGTCGGAATGGAAACAATGCCCGCTGCGCTGACCAGCGGTTTTTGTTCCTCAGTGTTGACGGTACCGAAGTAAACGTCCTGGTTACGCAGAGAAGCCTGTTCAAAAACTGGGGTAAAAAGGCGACACGGACTGCACCACGGAGCCCAGAATTCGAGCACCACAATGTCATTCTCACTCATAGCCTGAGCCATGTTTTCTTGAGTGACAATATTTACTGCCATGAGTCAGTGCTCCTTTCCGCAACGAGTCTAACACAGAGAGGGATGGCTCCAGGCCGATTAAACCAAGTAAATTAGGTTGTTTAGAGGTCGGCAGCGACCAGTTCCGCCAGCTGCACCGCATTGAGAGCGGCGCCCTTGCGAAGGTTATCTCCACAAACCACCATAATCAGACCGCGATTATCAGGCACCGCCTGGTCTTGACGGATGCGACCAACCAGCGACGGGTCGATACCAGCCGCGTCCAGCGGGGTCGGCACATCTTGTAGCATTACACCAGGAGCGCCGTCTAAAGCCTGCTTAGCCTGTGCAACCGTAATCGGCTGCGCGAATTCAGCATGGATAGTGAGGGTATGGGAGGTCAAAACGGGGACACGCACGCAGGTGCCCGAGACTCGCAGGTCCGGTATCCCCAGGATGCGGCGCGACTCGTTGCGCAGCTTTTGCTCCTCATCGGTCTCGAGACTACCGTCATCAGCGTACTTGCCAGCCATAGGCACCACGTTGAACCCGATGGGAGCCACGTAGGTTTCTGGAGTGGGCCAGGCTATCGCCCTGCCGTTGAGGACGAGTTTATCCAGGTTGGAAACATCCCCTACGGCTTCGACCATGTGTTCCAGTTCACGTACGCCTTTCAGCCCCGATCCCGACACTGCCTGATAGCTAGAAATTGTCAACCGGGTTAACCCTGCTATGTCGTGTAGCACTTTCAGCGGAGGCATAGCTGCCATCGTGGTGCAGTTCGGGTTAGCGATGATACCTTTCGGGCGATTTTTCAAGTCTTGAGGGTTGACCTCACTGACGACTAGGGGGCATTCGAGGTCTTTGCGCCAGGCGCTAGAATTGTCAACTACGACAGCTCCAGCCTGCACAAATTTCGGGGCGAATTCTCGCGAAGCAGCGGCACCAGCGCTAAAGATAGCGAGGTCCACCCCGGAGAAATCCGCAGTCGCGGTGTCCTCCACCACTACCCGCTGTCCTTCGAAGTCAACCACGGTACCTGCCGAACGGGCTGAGGAAAAGAAACGGAAACGGGTGGCAGGAAACTTCCTCTCGCTGAGCAAGGTCCGCATGACCCGACCGACCTGACCGGTCGCACCGACTACGGCTACACAAAGATCATTCTTACTCATCGTCCCGTACCTCCATAGACTACGGCTTCAACTTGTTCCGCATCCAGACCGAACGCAGTGTGAACCGCGCGCACGGCTTCGTCCAGCTGGTCTTCACTAACCAAGACGCTCAAGCGGATTTCCGAAGTGGAAATCATGTCAATGTTGATTCCCGCTTTGGAAAGAGTTCCAAAAAGTTTTGCAGAAACACCCGGATTGGTTCGCATTCCGGCGCCCACGAGCGACAACTTTCCCACGTTGCCGGTGTGGACGACCTTTAAGAAACCTCCTTCCTCTTTAGCGCCCTCTAACGCCTTTACTGTGTCCGCAGCATCGGCATGGGGCAATGTGATTGTTAAGTCAGTAGCGCCTGGCTGCACCGTCGACACGTTTTGCACAATCATGTCGATGTTGGCGCCAGCTTGCGCAATAATCTCAAAAATGTGAGCGGCTCGACCCGGTTCGTCGGGCACTCCCACCAAAGTGATCTTGTCCTCGCTGCGATCGTGAGCGAGGCCGGAAATGAGCGGTTCTTCCACTGGGGTCTCCTTCATGAGCTGGGCTTCTGGATCAAATGTCAAAGCACTGTCAGGCACCAAGCCTTTTAGCTCGGGATGAGCCGGTCCATCGGAGATCCAGGTGCCTGATTTGTCCGAAAAGGACGAACGCACATGGAGAGGCACGTGATAACGTCGCGCAAATTCAACAGCCCGAAGATGCAGGATTTTAGCGCCGTGGGCAGCCATTTCCAGGGTTTCTTCAAAAGTCGTTGCTGCAATTTGCTTCGCCTTGGGGACGAGACGCGGATCCGCCGTGAACATACCATCCACATCGGTATAGATTTCACACACGTCAGCATGAAGGGACGCGGCTAACGCCACTGCTGTCGTGTCTGAACCGCCACGACCCAGAGTGGTCACGTCTTTACGTTCGTTTACACCTTGGAAGCCTGCCACAATCGCAATGTAGCCATCTTGAATAGAGCGAGCTACCCGTTCCGGCACCATCGAGACGATATGAGCCTTGCCATAGTGATTGTCGGTTTGCACGCCGGCTTGCTGACCTGTATAGGAGATGGCAGTTTCACCGAGTTCATTCACCGCCATCGCTAAGAGAGACATGGAAATTCGTTCCCCGGCGGACAGCAGCATATCCATCTCCCGCTGGGGAGCTTTATCAGTGATGGATGCAGCCAAATCCAGCAGGTCATCGGTGGTGTCTCCCATTGCGGAAACTACTACCACAACCTTGTGACCTGCCCGTTTGGTGGCAACAATACGCTTGGCAACACGCCGCATGGCCTCCGCATCCGATACGGAGGAGCCACCGTACTTCTGCACAACCAGGGCCATGAACACCTCTCTTAAGCCGACGCGCGGCAGTTGAGGGCCGCGGCACCTTTACTGCTAACTGTTAGATTATAGCGATTTGCTTGAAACTGGTGAAATCGCTGACCAGCCACAAATCAGAGTCCTTCCCACGAACGGTTTAGGAAATCAATCTGGCAAAGAAGTTTCGCCAACAGTTCGGGATGCGCTGAGCACTTTACAAACGGCGCCGACCTTCCAGGGCGCGTCCCAGCGTCACTTCATCGGCATATTCCAGGTCGCCACCCACCGGTAACCCAGAAGCCAGGCGCGAAGCCGGGATTCCGATGGTAGCGAGCATTCGTGCCAGGTAAGCCGCGGTCGCTTCGCCTTCCGTATTTGGGTCAGTGGCGATGATGACTTCCTTAATAGCAGAGTCCTGCAGACGCGTCATCAAGCCGGCGATTCGCAGTTGATCAGGTCCGATTCCATTGATGGGATCCAGGGCACCACCCAAAACGTGATACAGACCGCGATACATCCGGGTACGCTCCAAGGAAACAATGTCAGTAGCTTGTTCGACCACACAGATGAGGGACTGATCCCGACGTGAATCCTGGCAAATCGCGCATACCGGATGTTCCGTAATATTGCCGCAAACCTCGCAAAAGTGAACCTTTTCCTTAACGCTGGTCAGCGCCTCGGTCAGTCTCTTGATGTCGGCTTCATCGGCACTGAGGACCCAAAATGCGATGCGTTGGGCAGATTTTGGTCCCACACCCGGCATTTTCCCCAACGCATCAATGAGGTCTTGCAGAGCCTCTGTGAAAATTTGGTTCATTACCAACCTGCCTTTGCAGACGAGGAACCCGGCGCCAGCTTCGGATTGATGATGGTACCGCCCAACATGGCTTGCGCAGTCTGGATACCTGGTTTCATTTCCTTGGAATCCTGCGGGTCATCCTGTTGACGCGGTTCACTAGATTCGGGTGAGTCCGGGGCGGACGGCGCAGCTACAGGTGTGGGTTCCTCTGCGGGAACAACCGGGGCAGGCGGTTCCGACAGAACCGGGGCAAGAGTCTCTGGCGCAGCAGGAGCCGGCTCCTCTAGTACGGCAGAGGCGGGCGGTTCCGGTGGAGCTGTGGGCGCAGTCGTGGGTTCAGCAGGTCGAGACTGCGGCTGGGCAGGAGGTTCGTGCCAGTCCGGCGACATTTCTGGCTCGAAATCTGCCGGGTCAGGTGGCAGGGGGAAATCATCTGATGGGGCGGGCGGTTCCGGTGGAGCTGCATGCGGCTCTGATGGAGCTACCGGCGCAGCAGCGGGCGCCCCGAAACCAGCCACGACACCGCGCACTTCTACATGAAGTCCAGTAAATCCCTGAATGACCGCAGCTAGGGCAGAAGTGTGGCGTTCCCCAAACGCCCGTACCAATCCAGGGTTCGGGAAAGCGATTTCTACTGTCGACCCGCGCATTCCCTGCAACTGACCGTGAGTTTCCAACAGGTTCCCGGTCGCGGCGTGATTTTGTTTCAAACGAGCCATGATTTTGCCCCAGTTGGAGCGGATTTTTTCATAGTCTCCGTCTCTGCCTGTGCCGGGCTGGGCGGGTCGCTCACTCTGGGCAAGGGCAGCGGCATGAACAGGTGCGGAAGTCTGGGCAGGGACGGCGGGGACACCAGCGGGGGCAGAAGCCGGGGTGGGCGGTTTTGTCTGGGTATCACGCGGGACAGGCTTTTGGACCGACTCAACGCTCGGAGTTGAGCTTTCCGTCCGATTCGCCTTTTCACCGGGAATGTCCCACGGGGTCGGCTTAAACTCCCACTTTTCCTCACGGGGTGACTTAGTTTGCGCTGCTTGCGAAACCGGTCCCGCCTCGTGCTGTGTTGTGGAAGCTGGCGCTGGTTGGGGCACAGAACGGTCTGGACGCGCGACAGAACCAGCCGAGCCCGCAACGTCGCTAGTGGGAATCCCCTGTGGGGGGGTCGGAGCGTGCACGGGCGCCGCCGAGGGAAGAACCGGCTCGCTGTCCGGAACGCTCGACTCGGTACCCTTCCCTGCCACCGGCGCGGTCGATGCCGTGCCCCCGGCAGTGGTAGACGCTGAACCATCTGAGGTCGCCAACAGTAGTTTTGCCACCAACAGTTCCAAAGCTAGACGCGGTGAAGCAGCCCCCACCATCTCAGTAAGCCCGTTATCCACAAGTTCGGCGCAGCGCGTCAGAGCACGTGGGGTAAGCGCCGCGACCTGGGGACGCATCGCCGCTAGCTCGGACTCGGGCAAATCCCCCAACACTGCCCCGGCACCCGCCCCTGCCAACTTCATCACCACCAGGTCGCGCAGATATTGCAGCAGGTCCTCCACGAAACGCCTGGGTTCGTGCCCAGTCTGAATCATTCGGTCCACCACTGTGTAGGCATCAACCCCGGAACCGGACACCAAAGCGTCCACCATTCCACCCAACAGCCCGGAATCGGTGTAGCCCAGCAGGGACACCGCCCGGTCATAGTGCAGCTTCGGTTCCGCTTCCCCAGCAATGAGCTGATCAAGGATGGACAAAGAATCTCGTACGGATCCGCCGCCGGCTCGCACCACCAGCCCCAGCACTCCGTCTTCGGCAGTGACCCCCTCGGAACGGCACAAACCCGCCATATAGTCCCGCAATACCTCCGGAGCAACCAGCCGGAATGGATAGTGATGGGTGCGAGACCGGATTGTGGAAATGACTTTTTCGGGATTCGTGGTGGCAAAAATGAATTTAATGTGATCCGGTGGCTCCTCTACCAGCTTTAACAGAGCGTTGAAGCCTTCCTTGGACACATTGTGTGCCTCATCAATGATGAAAATCTTAAACCGGTCACGTGCCGGGGCATAAGCCGCCCGATCGCGCAGTTCCCGCGTGTCATCCACCCCGCCGTGTGAAGCGGCGTCAATCTCGATGACATCGAGGGAACCCGACCCGCCCGTCGCCAAATCCCGACAGGAATCGCAAGTCCCGCACGGGGTAGCGGTCGGACCCTGGGCGCAGTTTAAGCAGCGGGCTAAAATCCGGGCGCTGGTCGTTTTGCCGCAGCCCCGCGGTCCGGAGAACAAGTAAGCATGGTTGACCCGCCCATTCGCTAAAGCTGCCTGTAGCGCCTTAGTTACGTGTTCTTGACCGATTACGTCTTCAAAAGTGTCGGGACGGTAGCGGCGGTACAGGGCAGTCATCATGTCTCTACTCTACCCGAGCCCCGGTGGTGAAAAATTTTGAGTTCCTCAGGAATTAAAAGTTCCCCGCGCACCCGACAGGGAGCCCTTATCCTTGCTGTCTTCCGACCCTGGGGAGGTTCAGACTATGTCGTCACGCGGGGAACGAAACTATTCTACTTGCCCGCAGCCAGAATTAGGAATTCTCCTGCCACAATCATTCCGGGGCGAGGACGTCCGGGAATATCACTTTCCGCCACGCACACGCTCACGGGGAAACCTGTCGTAACTTCTAAAACCCAGAAATTTTGTCCCGTCAGGGTGTTGGAATGCATCTCGGCGGCGGTAATTTTTCCCGACAGTACCGCTCCAGCGTGCGCACCCTGCTGTTGGAGGACAGACACCGCTCCCGTCGAGATAAAGGTCGGCAGGGTGTCCTCCGGGGCTCGTTGCGGACCGTCCAACGCGGCGCCAAAAATTTTTGCGGTCTGGCTCACCGCGTAACTTGACACATTTTCATACAGTTCGACTCGCTGTGCCAGGGCGGAAATCCCCAGTTTGCCAGCACCGGCGCGTCCGGGCTCATGCCCCAACCCGTCCCGCATCGCCACGCAAGCCTTGCCCACGGAACGCTCCACCCCATCTTGTGCGTCAACTATGTCAACTAAAGCGAAACGGTCTGCCATCTCGACCCATCGTGCGTCAACCGCGCCGCTAGCATTGAAATCCTGGTGAATATCCGCGATTTTTTCCGCAACCACGTCAAACACGGCAACCGCACCAGAACGGTCTACGTACTGGAAAGTCCCGTTTTCCATATCTCCGGCTACCGGGGTGCACTGGTCAGCCGCCTGAGCCAGAATTTCATCGGCTCGCTGTTCAGTGGTCATTTCAAAGCCCACCGCCCGCCAGGTCGGTCCGATGGTAAAGACTGTCGTGCCGTCCTCACCGTTAGACCTGCCCAAGGGGTTTTCGCCCGCCACACTCATGGTTCGCTCCTCATCAGCCACTCACGATTCCCCGGTTTATCCTCGGGATTCTCTAAATTTCAAGTCTAAACCACAAGCGGGCGCAAAGTCTGTAACTACACCCCAGATTTACGAGCTATAGTAAGCCTTTTGCACGGGGCGCAGGGCGCTGACTTCGATTCCAGCAGACGTTTATCGTCAACTCCGGACTCAACCGGCATAACCGTTCGGATTTTGTGACTGCCAGTTCCACGAATCCCGGCACATGTCGTCCAGGCTCAAGCGGGCTTCCCAGCCCAGCAGTTCCCGCGCCAAACTCGCGTCGGCGTAAACCGTGTCAATGTCTCCCGGGCGGCGTCCGTCAATAACGTAAGGGATTCGTTTACCGCAGGCTCGCTCCATCGCGTGCAGCAATTCCAACACAGAATAACCCTGGGAAGTCCCCAGATTAATCGCTTTCGCCCCCCGATGTTTCAGCCCGTAATCGATGGCAGCCACATGCCCGCGACCCAGGTCCATGACGTGAATGTAGTCGCGCACCCCGGTTCCGTCCGGAGTGTTGTAGTCGTCACCGAACACGTGCAGTTTTTCGAGCTTACCGACAGCGACCTGGGTGATATAGGGCATGACATTGTTCGGTATGCCTTTGGGATCCTCGCCAATCCGCCCGGAGGGATGTGCCCCAATGGGGTTAAAGTAGCGCAGCAGCACGGCAGAAAACTCGGGGTCGGCGGAACACACGTCGCGCAGTATGATTTCGTTCATCAGCTTGGACCAGCCGTAAGGGTTGGTGGCAGTGCCGGTCGGCATGGTTTCTTTCAGTGGGGACACCCCGTCGGCTCCGTACACAGTTGCGGAGGAGGAAAAAATCATCAGGTGACAGTCGTGGTCCCGCATGGCGCGCACCAGAGAGAGGGTCGCGTTGAGGTTATTGTCGTAGTATTCCACCGGCTTGGCTACCGATTCCCCCACGGCCTTAAGCCCCGCAAAATTAATCACAGCGTCAATCTGGTGAACCTCAAAAACCCGCTGTAGAGCGTCAAGGTCACGCACGTCTTGCTGATAGAACGGGATGGTCTCGCCCACGATTTCCGAGACGCGCGTCATAGCTTCCGCGCTGGAGTTATACAGATTGTCTACACAGACGGCGCGGTATCCCGCCTCATAGAGGCAAATCAGCGTGTGCGTGCCGATGTATCCGGCTCCACCTGCCACCAAAATTGTCTTGTCAGTCATTTCTGTTTCCTTCCCTCACAAGTTGTCATGGTTTACGCACCGGGACTACGACGCTAGTTCACGGTGTTTGGGTTCAGGTTAAAAGTCTCGACTGCCCAGGGGAATCCCCACTGGAACAACGCTGCCACCACTGCCAGCAGCAGAATCGCCATCTCGATACAGCGCAGCCACTTCGGACCGGGCATCACGGCAAACAACCATTTGTACATCCTGGTTTCCTCTCTGTACTACCCGACCAAGCCAGCACCGGGCGCGGAGCTGGCATCACCGGATGGGGCAATCGCGTTCGGGTCGCTCGCCGGAGCCTCAGTCCCATCTTGTGAACCCTCCGGGGCAACGCCCTGACCTGCCTGTTTCATGGCATCCAAACCTTTGAGGGCTAATGGTCGCCCTTGCGTGCGTGGTACCCAGTAGGAAAACTTGGAATACACGATGAACCGCTGCGTATTGCCGTATTCCGGGTGGCAGGTGGTCAGGGTCATGAGCCGTTCATGAGGGACGGTTTCTTTCGATTTATGCGGTACAGGGTAAATCACATCTCCCTGAGACGGCAGGACTATCTCAGTTGACGTGACCTGATAAACCAGCCAGGCTTGGGAAGTCTCGACCACCAGCGGGTCGCCCGTCTGCAGCTCGTGGACACGACGGAATGAATTACCATACGAGCGCCGGTGGGCAGCCAGAGCGAAGTTACCTAGCTCACCCGGACCTTGCGTTTCGGTGTAATGCCCGGCATAGCCCGTATCCAACACCGCTTCGTTCGTGCCTTGCATGATGGGGATGACCATCGAGTCCCAGCGGGGCACGTGCAGGGTAGCAAAAGTCTGACCCACTGCCGGCATGGTTACGTCGGGGGGCGGGTCGGTGCGCTGTTCTTCTGTCGTGGCGGTGGCATCGTGAGCGGTAGAGTTTTGGAAAGATTCCACCGCCACCGCGGTCGCACCTTGCACCTGCCAAGTCGTTACATACAGTTGCCACACGACGAACAGCCCCAGGACCACGCCCACCGTCAGCATGGTTTGCCCAATCCCGCTCATGACCAGGACCGATACGGGGGTGCGCCGGCGTTTTGTCGGGGCTATCGCCTCGTCCTCAATCGGGGCGGTCGGTCTTTCAGAAGGGCGAGTCAGAAGCTGCGGGGAAGTTAGGGGCTGTGCCGGGGGCTCACCAGGGGTGAGTGAGGACGTCGCCGGTCGTGTCGGACCAGCAGGAGGTCGGGAAGGGGCTGAAGCAAGAGACGGGGGGGTTGCCCCACCAGCAACCGCTGGGGTTGTCGCCCCAGAAACGGGCAGGTTCACCGCACCAGGCACCGCGGGCTTTGCCATACCGGGAACCGGTGGATTCATGGCAGTGTGCCCCGCTGCACCGGGAGGTACCGGACGAGTGGGGTGAGACGATGCGGGACGAGCCGTCCCGGAAGTCTCGGCGTGAGATTGGCTACCAACAGGTGAAACCCCACTTGTGGGCACTTGTGAAACAACCTGGGGCGGTACCACAGACGGGGACGCCACCGGGGGCTGCGCTGCCCAAGGACCTGGCACAGGGGTCGACGCTACGGGACCTTGTGGCGGTTTTGGCTGCGTCCCCCGAGACTGCCGCGATGCCGCAGGGGTCGACCGGGGTGCGACCGGCGATTCCTGCTGCGCGCGACGCTGCCGGCGCGACGGGAACTGCTGTGGTACGGGACGCTGTTCACTCATTCCAACCCCCTTGACACGCGGTTAAACTAACTTCAAAATTTTACCAATTTCCAAAGGATTTAGCTTACAGTTATCATTAACCTGTTAAGCATTCTTTTGTCACAAGGAGTTGTTGTGCCCGAATCCAAAAAGCGCAAGCGCGCCTCGAAAGTGGTTAAGTCTGACAGCGAGTTGCGTCCCTCGTGGACTGAGGATATGAAACGCTCCCCCCGATGGTACGCCCCAACTGCCATGATTATCATGGGTCTGGGTCTGCTATGGATTGTGCTGCACTACATCCTGGCGCAAACCGCGGGGATCAACCTGTTAGGACTGGGCAACTGGAACATCGCGGTGGGATTCGGCGTGATTATGGTCGGTTTCATCATGCTGATGTGGTGGAAGTGAGACAAAAATTAACCGGTCGGGTGTTTCCCCGACCGGTTTTCAAAAACCAAGGTTTTACTTATCGGTAACGACCACCAGGTCGTCATCGTCAATGTCTTCCCAGGATTCCTCCGCCCAAGGGTCCTCGACCGGACGGGTGCGACTGTACAAAATAAACCCGACCACCGCGGCGGCTCCGGTCAACAGAATGGTCGCCAACCAGGGATGACGAATCGGGCACTTCTTTTTAGGGTTCATAGCTGACTTAACTCCTTCACTCGCTTTGGAAACTTTTTCGGCAATAGTGCCGTCGCCGGCAACCGCCCTCGACACTGCCTCGTTTACGGCTTGCGCTCGCGGCAGGAGGTCCGTCTTCACCTTAGTACCGAAGTCCCCGACGGCTCCACGAGCCTTGCCAGCAACCTCAGCAGCATTCAGTGCCATGTCTCCCCCGGCTCGCTTCATGCATTCCATATCGATGCATTTCGACAAGTTATCCAGCATTGGATCCTTCTTTCACTCACACCGAGCCGAATGGACACGGTTGGTTCTATTTTGCCCCTTATTTTGAATTTTTGCAGGAAATAAGCCGGTTCTTTTTCCGGTTCACCTCAGTTTGTGGTGGCACTGATAGTGCCAGGTTTGCCTCAAATTGCTTTGCGCGCGCGCCGTACGCATGAAAAGATGGAACCATGCAAGCAACGATTCACACTTCTGCAGGCGATATCAGCCTGGAACTTTATCCCGAATCCGCACCGGTCACGGTTAAGAACTTCACCGACCTGGCTACCGGTGCGCGTCAATGGACCCACCCGATTACCGGGGAAACTTCCACTGAGCCGCTTTATAACGGCACAGTGTTTCACCGGGTCATCTCTGGTTTCATGATTCAGGGCGGAGATCCCATCGGAACCGGCACCGGCGGTCCCGGCTACGTTTTTGACGACGAAATCGACCCGGCTTTGGGCTTCACCGAACCTTACCTGTTGGCGATGGCGAACGCCGGCACCCGCGGCGGTCAGGGCACCAACGGTTCCCAATTCTTCATTACGGTCGCGCCGACCACTTGGCTGAACGGCAAGCACACGATTTTTGGTCGCGTCCTGGATGATGCGTCTCGTGCAGTCGTGGATCAGATTGCCGCCACCCAAACGGATCGCGCGGATCGTCCCGTGGACGACATCATGATTGAGTCCATCGACATTACGGAGTAAAGCCTCTCAGTCCCTCACCCGTCGGTGGTTTTACAGGTACTGTTAAGTCATGAAACACACCGCAAGAGCCCCTAAGCCCTACGTGACTTGGGGGCTTTGTATTGCCTTAATCATCGTCTGGGTCGCCGAACTGTTTATACCCGGAGTCATCCAGCATTTCGCGTTTATGCCACTCCTGGGTTTGTTTGAACCGTGGCGATTCATCACCGCTGCGTTCCTGCACTCCGTACCCACTCCATTCCACCTGGCGTTTAACACCTGGGCTTTGCTGGTAGTCGGTAGGGCACTAGAGCCCGTGATAGGTCACATGAAACTGGCGCTTGCCTTTGCTATCAGTGCCTTCGGGGCGCTCATGGCACAGTGCTTGACTGTATTTATCGACCCCCACGCCTGGATTACCCCGACGGTGGGCGCATCTGGGGCGGTGTTTGGCTTCTTTGGTATGGTCCTGGCCATTCAAAAGGTGCTACGCCTGCCTTGGACGGAAATGGGGACTTTAATCGGGCTTAACTTTGTCATCGGTTTCTTGGTTCCTAACGTGGCGTGGGTGGCGCATCTAGGGGGTTTACTGGTGGGTCTGGTGCTGGGAGCCTACACGGGCTGGGTACTGCGTCACGCGACCTATGTAACGATTCCGGTCGAGGGCGGGGATGTCTACGGTTTTATTGCCAATGCGCCAGAGTTTTCGAAACGTCCTGATTCCGGTGTCTCGGACACCTCAGATGCTCTCCACGCTCCAGATACGCCAGGTACGGCAAATGAGCCTGAAAACACCGATGCTACCGAGGTATCGAATCACTCAGATGCCGAGGTACCAGACGGGTCGGATACTCCCGCTGCCGCTCCCACACCCATCCTGCGCCGAGTCACCAGCACGCGCACACGGTTACGTGACTTCGCGGTTTATGGCGGAGTTTTTGTGGTGCTGGTAGCCAGCAACTGGACTTTCTACCACTTCAACTACGAGGCTATCTACAGTTTCTTAAAATAATCCCCCGGAAACCAATTTATACGGTGGAAATAGCGCCGTAGCTGCCATTATTGGCAGCTACGGCGCTATTTCCACCCTTTATCTACAACTCCAGCAGGTATAGCGCTGATTCAAGCCGCACCCAAACTGAAACGGCGAGGTCGTGAGACCTCGCCGTTTCAGTATTACAGCCTAGGGCTTATGTCGCCTACTTCACTTCAGACTCGCGCTTGCGCCGTGCTGCCAGCAAGCCAAGCCCCGCACCCGCGGCAATCATCAGGATGGACAAGCCACCAAAGATTGCTGCCTGCGCACCGGTCCGAGCCAATGTCGGCGGTACCTTCGGATGCATCGGCGGCACGGTGGTAGCCGGAGCCACCGGGATGCTAGGCGGAGTATCCGGAGGAGTACTCGACGGAGTCGACGGCGGTTTCGTCGTCTCAGACTTCACCGGAGGAGGCGGAGGAGTCGTGGTCTTAGACTCGACCGGAGGCGTGTACGGCGGCGGCGGAGTCGGCTTCACCACGTTCACGGTCTGCGAAGCATCCTGAAGGTCTTCGTGAGCCAGAATCGGGGTGTAGGTGCCAGCCGGAGCCGTACCAGCCTCAGGCAGCTTACCAGCGTAAGCCTTTTCAAAGACCACCAGTTTCTCACCATCGGTCAAACCTGCCGTATCCTTCGCGGTCAGCGGAATCGACATCTTCCAGCTGCCGGAGCCGTCAGCCTCAGCCTTCAAGCCAGCCGCGGTCACCGGCGAACCAACGATGGAGCCATCGGACTTCTTGACCAAGGTACCGACCAAAGTGTATTCAGCACCAGCCTTCAAGCCACTGTAGGTCACCTTATCGTTCACGGTCGCACCTTCACCAGCGGTGATTGACTTGACCCCGGAGAGCTCCGCCGTGGTCTGAAGAGACAGAGCCGGACGACGCGTGATGATCTGTTTCGGATCAGCGTTGTCGCGGTGTTCCACAATCGGCTTGTCCCCGACCTTGGGCTGTCCGCCATCCTTCGTCATCTCGTAGAGGGATTCGAAGAATACCACGTCAGCATTCGGGTTAGCGTTGGCGGGAACCACCATCGGGTTGTCCTTGTCAACGACCCACTCGCTGTTATCGCCTTCCGCGGTGACCTTCGTCCACTTCACCAGCGGGTTGCCGTCAGCACCCAGCACCGGTTGGTTGTCGTTCGGGTCAGGCGTGCCGTCGACGTAGACCAGTTCGGTCTTGAGCCAGTAGTCGCGACCCTGCACCAGGTTGGTGTAGGTGACGGTATCGACCACAGCCGTATCCTCACTCGGCTTGAGCATCTTGCCATCGTCCGCGGTGCGAGCCACAGTCGCCAAGGTCGGCTTGACCAAGCTGAACTCGTTGAGAGCGGTGACGCTCACGGTGGCAGCCGGGGTAATGGTGAAGGTCTTGGTGGGACCTTCAGCAGCATCAGTCCAGCCTTCAGACTTCCACGAAACCTTCAACTTGGCTTGGGTCGGAATCTGCGCCTTGGCATCGGTTTCCGTAATGGTTATCTCCGTGCCCATCGGGAAGCCGTCGAACTTCTGGCTGACCGCCTTACTCGGATCCTTCGGGTCCACCGTCAGGTTAAAGTTACCCTCCAGGGCGGTGCCTTCCTTTGCCTTCTTGCCATCAGGCAGTTTAGCCACGTAAGTAAAGTTCCAAGTTGTCGGAATCTTACTGATTACGTCCGCAGGCAAATCTGGAGCCGGCTTGACCACCTTGTTGACCTGGAATCCACCGAAGTGAGTGGATACCTCGAGCCACTGCGTACCTGCGCCCGCACCGAGATTGTCCTCATGGTGGGAGGCAATCAAGCCCGCACCAGTCCGACCGGTCGGCAGCTTAGACAGCTCCGTGGTGAAGGTGTCCACATTCTGCGGCAGCTTGTACAGGTCTTCCCAGACGACAACCGTCTTGTGTGCCTGCGTCAGCTCGGTCGGAACCGTCATATCGACGCTCCAAGTACCACTGTGACCACCCGGTACGTAGCCGCCTTCAACGGTGACTTCGCGTACCTCAGAGGGGACGTAGTCAATCTTGTGAGCCTGACCCGCCTTGTCGTATTCAACAAAGTAGGTGTGCAACAGGTACTTGCCTGCCTGCAGGTTCTGGTACTTCACCAGGTCGGTAATCTTACCGCCGTTGCTGGACTTCTTGCCGAATTGACCGGTGGTGTTGGTGCCGATGGTGACTTCGTTGGTGAACTTGTTGTCCGCCACCACAGTCACGTTCGGCACACGGTCGGTACCGTTAGAGGTGCCACCGACCATCACGGTACCCTCGCCGTTCTTGACGGACTCAACGGTGACGCCGTTGGTCTCGGTGAACTTCACGGTGTCCTTCAAGCCGGCTTGCAGCTCAGCATGTTGGACATCCTCGGTGATGGTGCACTTGTCACCAACGGGGATACCGTCGATGGTGTGCGATCCACCTTCGTGCAAGGTAATCGTGTCAACC
Source organism: Mobiluncus curtisii ATCC 43063 (assembly GCF_000196535.1). Lineage (NCBI taxonomy): Bacteria > Bacillati > Actinomycetota > Actinomycetes > Actinomycetales > Actinomycetaceae > Mobiluncus > Mobiluncus curtisii. The sequence goes on from NC_014246.1 coordinate 769,646, forward strand.
GAACCCTTTTGGGCGCACTTGACAGTGAACACGTAGGTCGCCTTGGCGCGTTCGACATTCGCGGTGTTCTCATCCCAACCGGTGACAGCCTTGGTCAGGGTCAAGGACCCGAACTCAGGACGGTTCACGTTGATGGACTGGGAATCGGCAGTAATCTCGTTGTGCGCAGCCACCGGCTTGTGGTTACCCTTCGGGGTCACCTTGCCGCCGTCAGCGCTCTCGTACGTGCCTTCCGCCCACAGCTGCTCGAATACGACCAGCTTGTCGCCATGCGTCTTAATATCAGCAGCCTTGACCGGGATGTCCATGCTGGTTTCGTAAACCTTGACATCCGCGCCGTACTGAGCCTTTTCGGCGTCAGTTGCCGGTTTAGCCATATCCGCAGTGACCTTTACGGTCTTGGCGTTTGCCGCCAAGGCAGGAGTCTGCGCGTTCGCATCGTAGGCATTCTTGCTATAGACCTGACCGCCCAGAGCGTAAGTCTTGCCCTCCTCGACATTCACCATACGGATTACGTCGTGGACCGTGTAGGTCTCGGGAGCCTTCTTGCCTTCCTGGTTGACGCCTTCCCAAACCTCCAGGTTCGTGTCGTCACCAACATGAGCGATGGTGCCCACGCCAGGATGCTTGACCTTTACAGTCTGGTTTTCATCGTTCGGATCCTCGTGATCCGCCACGGGCTGACCCTTCAGCAGCAACGCTTCGTAAGCAACCAACTTGTCGTTAGCCTTCAGGACGCTCAACGGTACGGTGAACTCGACCTTCGCGGCAGTCTTGTCCGCAATAGTTCCGCTCACGCGGGTAGCACCATTGGTAGCCTTCGGCGTGGTGAACTTAGCAGTTCCCACCACTCCGGTGTCGCTGACCTTACCGTCAGTGGCGATACCCATGAGCTTACCGTTGAGGGTGTACTCGGTCGCAGGCAGCAGGTTGTAGTACTCAACGAAGTCCGTCAGCTTGACGTTATCGCCTTCCCAAACGACCTTTTGACCTTGAGCGTATTGCAGCTTGGTGCCAATCCGAGGCACGTCCACGACAGTTACGGTCTGGCGCGTATCGTTAGCCTGAGCGTGCGTAGCGTCCCACTTGCTAGCGTCGGTAACGCTGGCCTTGATGGTGGCATCGTCACCGGTCACAAGGGAGGCTCGGGTCAGGTATTCGTAAGCCACCAGCTTCAGTTCGCTGCCAGCAGCCTTAGCGGCTGCCATCGGAGCCTTCAACTGGTCGGTCGTCACGTTGAACTTGATGACCTTGGTCATGTTCACGCTGTCAGCGGTGAATTTCTCCAGTCCGTCAGTTACGACCGTTTCGTTAGGCTGACCCGCGTTGTACACCAGGCGGGAAACCAGCACGTACTTCTCACCCTTGACGAGACCCTTCATCTGCACCTTATCCTGCAGATCCAGAGCCGCATCGGTCGCGATGACCTGGGAGCCGTCCTGAGTCAGGTCGGTCACCACACTCGGATGATAGTCGGTCTTTACCGTCTGGTCGGAATCCTTCGGATCCTCGTGCTTCAACGGAGGTTCGTTCGGCTTATCGTTGCGAATCAGGGTCTCGTAAGCCACGTACTTGTATCCAGGCTTCAAGATACCCTTGTCGAACGAGTTGTAACCGACCTTTTGCGTGCCGTTGGCAGCAGTCGGGGTGAAGGTGGCGGTGCCGGTGATACCGGTATCGCTGACCTTGCCGTCCAGACCGATTTCCATCAGGGTCGCGTTCAAGGTGTACTTGATACCCGGAGTCAAACCAACGTAGCTGACCGTATCAACCAGCTGGGTCGTGTCGACCGGGATGGTCGGGATGTCCGCACCAGCCACACGGTTACCGTCCGTACTCAGCACCGTCTTAATGGCGGGCTTCACGCCAGAACCAACCGTCTGTGCCGGGTCATTCGGGTCTTTGTGAGTAGACGCCGGGTTATTGGTTACCTTGTCACCGCGGTACAGAGTCTCAAACACGACTAGCTCGTCATTCTCTGCCACAGTACCGGCCGGAACCTCGAAGGTCATGAAGTCTGTCGCGGTCCAGCTAGCCTTGTCAGCCTTGAACGGCTTAGAGGTTACCTTGATACCGGTCGACTTGTTTTGAGTCTTGTTCCACAGTTCACCAGCGACTACGTAGGTTTCCCCAACCTTCATACCGGTGAAGGTCACGGTGTCCTTGACCGTCGACTTGGCGTCGGCAATCACCAGACCGCGTTCATTCTCGACGCTAGCCTTGGTGGCAAGCTTCGGAGACCAGACAGTCTGCGAGTCATCGTTGATGTCGTGGTGAATCAGGTATTCCTTGCCCTCTTGGTACACAGTCTCAAAGACCACGACCGGCTTGCCCAGAATCAAGTTAGCCGGAACCTCGAACTCGAGAAGTTCAAAGCCAGTACCGGAGGTAATAACCTTCTCGACCGGGCGGTCGGGCTGACCTTCAGCACGGTAGACCGAGCCTGCCGGACCAATGACCCGTTCGACCGGAGCCAGCCCCGGCACGGCCTGCTTGGTTTGCTTATCCATCAGCTGACCGGAGAGCAGGTAGGCCTGGGGGGTACCGTCGGCGTACTTGGCGTCCAGATTCAAACCAGAGTAGTCAACCTTGTCAACGATGGTGACGGTCTTGGTGTTATCTGCGACGTGATCGCCGTCTGCCTTATCGGTAGCGGTAGTCTCCAGAGAGCCAACTCGTACGGTCTGCGCTTCAGATGCCAAATCCTTGTGGTCTGCAACCACCACGCCCTTAGCGTCGACCAGTTCCTCAAAGACAACGAACTTCGCGCCCGCCTTTACCTGGTTAGCCGGAACCTGGAAAGTCACCTTTTGGACAGTAGCTTCGCCCTTCGTGACTTTGACGTTCTTGACTTCGCTGGTGGAGATGACGGTCTTACCGTCGGCGGACATCAGCTCGCCTTTCAGCGTGTAGGTGCCCGGTGCGGCGTTCGTAATCGTCACCTCGTCGTCAACCGTAACGGCCTTTTGGTCCTTCTTGAGTTGAACCAGCTTGCCATCGTTCACAGTCGCCACAGTGGCGAGAGACGGGTTGTAAACGACCTGCGAGTCATCGTTGATGTCATGGTGGGTAGCAACGGTTACCGTGCCATCTTGGAGGTCTTCGAACACAACCACCGGAGCGGTAGCCAAAGCAGCCTTATCCACCTCGAACTTCACGATTGCCTTTACTGCGCCCTGATCCTTTGAGGACGGAGTCTTGGCGGTGAACTTCGCGGGCGTAACCGTGACGTACTTGGCGTCAATCGGATCCCCGGTGTGAACCTGAGTGCCATCTGCCAGAGTGGCGTCGGCCTGGTAGTGCAGGGTACCGGTCACGGTGTATTCCTTACCGACCTGCAGACCTTCGTAATCGACCAAGTCGTAAATCGCGACCTTGGCGTGCGAATTGTCGAGGTTCTTATCCTTCGGATCCGCGCCCTTACCGTCCTTACCGCCGTCATAAGCGGTGGTGGTAATGGAGTTCTTTACCACGTTGATGGTCTGTGCCGGATCGTTCGGGTTGGCGTGCTTGACCACAACCTTGCCGGTGGCGGTGCCATCGTGCAGGGTTTCAAAGACCACCAGGTCCTTGCCTTCGACGATGCTCTTAGCAGCAACCGTGAACTTCATAGTCTGCTTGCCAATGATGCCCTTCGCGTCAGAGGTCACCTGTACCGGCTGCACGGTTACACCCGGCACCTTGCCGGCGTCGGTCTTGGAGCCGTCCGGGTTGGTGGTGACGTAGTGCAGTTCGCCCACCAGGGTGTAGTTGTGCTTCGGCTCGAACTTACCAGTGAACTTCACGGTATCGGTGATGACCGCATTCTCCTGACCAGGAATCATGGTCTGGTTCCCGTCGGAGTCCTTCGCGGAAGTACCCATTGAGCCGGAGTGAACCGTCTGCGCCTCATCGGTGATGTCGTGGTGGATAGCCACGGGCTTGCCGCCCTGCTTCAGGTTTTCAAAGACCACCAGGTCCTTGCCAGTCGGGGTAGGCTGACCGTTTTCGTCAACCCACAGACCCAGCTCCTTAGCCTTTTCCACGCTCATCTCAAAGGTAAGGTCCTTTTGGAACTTACCGTTCGCGTCGGCAACAACCTTGACGTCTCCGCCATTGTTGAACACACCGGTGTGTACCGGCTCGCCGTTCTGACCAGCCATCATCAACTCACCGTCGATGGTGTATTCCTTGCCCGGAATCAAGCCAGAACCGGTGACGGTATCAACAATCTTGATGGGTTGAGTCGGGTCGACGTACTTGTCGCCATCGCCGTCCTTGGCGTCAGTGGTGACACCGGGGACGTAAACGGTCTGCGCGCTATCCTTCGGATCGGCGTGCTCAGCCACCGTAGCCTTGGGGTTGCTCGGCTTCCCTGCTGCCTGGTCGAAGTCGGAGGTCTTGTAGAGTTTCTCGAACACTACATAAGACTCGCCACTCACGACCTTCACACCGGGGAAGGTGAGTTCCATCGTGCCACTGGCGGATGCACCCTTGGCGATGCTCAACGTCTGGAACGCGGTCTGGACCGGGGTCTGCGAAAGCAGCTTGCCATTGGCGCCAACCGTCATGAGTTGACCGTACATGACGTACTCGCCCGGAGCGATGGAGTTGTAGGCAACCTTATCGGTCACTACAACGCCGGAGAGTTCCTTCTTGGTCTTGGAATCCTTTACCAGCTCCGCCTTTGTCATGTCCACAGTCGCGGCGCGCGTATCGGCAGCATCGGAGACACCGTCCTTAACGCTCGCAGTCGTGCCGATGGACGGGTTGTAAACCGTCTGGTCCTCATCGGTAATCTCGGCGTGGGTCGCGACGACCACTCCGCGATCCTTGACTTCCTCAAAGGCCACAACTGTTTGGGTCTTTAGGGAGGCTACCTTGACGGTGAAGGTCAGCGTGTGGCTGCCACTTACCAGGGTGCCGGCTTTACCGGGAACAGTGAACGTCTCGGTCTTGGTCGCACCTGGATCGTTGAGCACACCAGCGTCACTTCCATCAGCAGCCTTGACATGCAAGGTACCGGTCAAGGTGTACTGCTTTCCTGCCACGAGGTTGAAGTAGTCGACCTTATCCTTGACCTTCACGGTACCGGTCGCCGCTGGTGTCACGGGCTTGTCGATTGCCGCGTTGGTCTTTAACTTCGGTGTGTACAGCTTCTGGCAGATATCCTTTACCTCCGCGTGGAAGGGCAGGTTTACTGCCTTAGACATATCCTGCAACTCAGCCGGAGTCTTGCCCGCGAGACTGTTCACATCCACATTAGCCGGCAGCATGTACTCGAACATCACATATTCGGCACCGGGAGTGAGCTGTGAAGTCTGCAGGTTGAACTCGTTGTCGACACGATTCTTTCCAAAGAAATTCTGTCCCGCGGGAACGGTAATCTTCTTGACATTGTCCACTACAGACTTGCTGGTGTCATCCGTCTGCACCAGGCGACCGTACAGGTAGTAATCCCCTGCAGGAACCTTAGTGTAGGTGAGATTATCAGTCAGTTTCTGTGTCGGAACTTCCTTTTCGTTCGTAGACAAGACTCGCGAGTCGGTGGTCCGGTCGTAGGCAACTGTGCTCATCGTCGGTGCCCACTGCGGAACAATGGATTGACCGGCGGGTAGCTTCAGCTCGGAACCGTACGCCAAACAACGTGCACATGCCTGGCTCTTGTTCATCGGGTTACCACCGTTGAACACCATGATGCCGGCGGCAATACCTTCAGGATGCTTCTTCAGTAATTCAACCGGAATGGTGAAGGAAATATCCGTGGTGAAGTCATTCGCACCTCCGGGTACCGTGACTTCCTCAGCGTAGTAATCCCAGGTTTCGCCATTTTCGCTCTCCCAGGTGAGGTAACCCTGATCGAAGCGGTTCCTGTCCCCTGCCTTGCTGGTGGAGTACAAGCGTTCCACAACGGTATAGGTCCGGTTCGCGGTGACATTCTTCAGAGTCACGGTATCGGTCAGTTTAATCCGACCGGTTTCGGAGTCGACATTAATCACCTTAATGCCGTTCTTCAGAACGCGCTTACCGTCGGCTACTGCTTCGTGGTCAGGTGCGTCCAGGACGGATTCAATGCTGGCGAAGCAATCCCACCGGTTACGCATCAACACGGAGACATCAGCTTCAGACGTTACGTCAAACGTGATGGCAGCCTGTTCTCCGTCGGAAGACATCATGTCAAAGGCGTAGTTAACCTCGCTCGCCAGGGCCTTACCACTGGCATCAGTAGCTGTAATCACAGCCTTGTGGCGCCAGCCACCGTACTGCATAGCATTCCAGTCGTTAAAGCTCTCGTCATCAAGCTCAGCGACCGTACACTTCGAGTTGTAAGGCACCATGCCAAAGTCGAGGGCATCGCCGTTTACATTCACCTGGACAGTCTTATCAACGACAGTCTTTGCACCATTCTTGCAGGTGACGTGCATATTCACGTAGTCGCGGTTCATGTAACGGTAGTACGCGCCGTACTGCTTCATATTCTCGAAGTTAGTCTGCGAGTAGTCGGTCCTGCCGTGTGCCGAGGTGGCTTCCGCAATCTTTTGCAGCTTCAGCTTGACTTCCTCATAGGACAGCTTGTTCGTAGCGGTCAGACCGGTAGTGGTACCGTTCTTGCCGATGGTGAACTTGCCGGCGGTAGAACCTTCTGCCCCGAACACAAAGTTGTTTTCAGCACCCACCGCCTGGTAGGGGGTCGGTTCTACGCCCTGCATGGTCGTAGATTCTTGCAGCGACCAGGACACTTCAGCAGCTACGCCGGTGGTGGTACCGCTCGGGGTGACCTCGCGGATAGCACACTTGGAACCGGTGGCGATATTGCCGGAAGTCCAGGTCTGACCTGCTTTGATGCTGAACTTGTTAGGAGCAGCAGCCGTCCCGACCTCGGATCCGTCCGGGGTGACACACCAGTATTCGAAGTTGTAGGTGCCGTCAGCAATCGCGGCGGTGGAATCCTTAGCGATCGCCTTTTTCACACTGAACTTGCCGTTTGCCTTGGAGTAGGTGTTGGTCACGGAGACGTCGACCACGTTATCCTTTTCGACCACGAAGTCATTCGCGGACAGGGTAGCCGAGAGGGTCGAGCCTTCCTCGGTCTTGGCACCAGCCTGGTCTTCGGTGATGTGGCACTTGTAGCCCAACGGAATGCCATCAACAATCTTGTAGCCCTTATCGGTGACTCCGGTCACCTTGCCGGCTACCTTTTGGGTGGCGTCCTGCGGGTCTGCACAGGTGTAGCTGAAGCTGTAAGACTCCTTCACCGTGATGTTCTTGGCAGCGCTGACCGACTTCATAATCTTAAACTTGCCCAGCTCGCGCTCGTAAGTGTTGATTACTTCTACGGTCCGACCCTTTTCGGCATTCAAAGTGACGGTAGCGGTCGCCTTGTCGGACAGGACGCGCTTGCCTTCCTTCATCTGCACAGTCCAGAGGTGTCCAGCCACCTTTGCACTGGGTTCAGATTCGGAGATGGTACAGGTCGCCCCGACCGGAATCTTCACACCATTCACATCGGTGGTGAACTCGGCGCTATCACCGTTCTTAAAGGTCTTGCCATCCATGATGACGTGTTCGGCGTTATCAGTCGGGTACTTACAGGTAGCCGAGAGCTTGACCGACTTATTACCTACGGTGGTGTTTTCTCCAGCCACGATGGTCTTGCTGACCACCAGCTTGGTGTCGGGCACCGTGAAGTCGTTGGTAGCGCCGACCATCAGTGCTTGGTTTTCCTGATCTACAGTGAACGCAACACCGTTAGCCTGGGTACGGGCATTGTTGTCGAAAGGCTTTACGTCCTTGCCTTCCACGGGTTCAGCAGTGCCCACGGTCCACTTGGTCGTGACCTTTTCGTTAGCCTGTGCAACCGCAGGTTTCTCCCACACGACACACTTGGTGCCGACGGGCAGATTCTCTACCGTGACCGGGTCGCTGCCGGCGCCCAAGTCGTAGCCGACGCCGTTCTTAACCTCTCCCGCCGGAGTCTGGCAGGAGTAGTTGAAATAGAACTGTTCGGTGTGGTTGCCAGCGTTGTTACCCGTGACGGCAGCCTTGTAGAACTTAAAGCCGGTCATCTTTTCGGTGTAGACGTTGGTGGCAGCAAACTGGAAAGTCTGGCTGTCAGTCACGGTCTGTTCACCGGAAGTCAGACCCTTGCCCTCCGGAACGAACGAAGTGGACACGTACTTCAACGGGTTCGCGTTCGGGTTGTTCACCAGCTTTTGGTTGGTGACGTACAGTTGCGCCTGAGGCTCTGACACAGAACACTTGGAGCCCTGGGGCACCACGATAGCTGCTGATTCTTGACCGGCGGCTACTTCAATGAATTTAGCCTTGGCTTGAGAGCCAAACGGAGTCGCCTGGGTGTAGGTCTTTCCGTCCGGGGCTTTACAGCTGTAGGTGAACTTAAAGGTGGCATCGGGGGTAAAGACTGCTCCGCCCTGGATGACCTTTTTAATGGTGAAGCTCGCCTTGTCGTATTCCAAGGTGTTCTTGGCTTCCAGCTGCAGCACCTGTGCCTTGCCATTTTGGGGCTGCGGGATGGTGAACTGCTTGTAGCTAGCGTACGCCCCGGTGCCGTTGGGCAGGTTCGTCACCCAGGAGGGGGTGACGGTGACGCCGTCAATCTGCACCGGCTTTTCCTTGATGTAGCAGGTGGTGCCGACCAAAATGTTGTCGCCAACCGTCTTGGTCTGTCCACCCCGGACTTCCAGGGTGCCGTTGGTGTGAGCCGCGTCATTACACTTGTAATCAAAAGCGAAGGTGGTTGCGGCAGCCTTGGCGTCGCCTTCTACCTTCTTGGTGAGGGCGAACTTACCGTAGTTTGCCTTTACCGTGTTTACGGCCTCAACCTTTACTGCGGCCTTACCTTCTTTGACGGTCAGCACGGCGTCAGTCGTACCCATCGGCATGGCGCCTTGGTAGGAAACCGTGCTGGTAGCCGCCTGGGTGGACGGGTCATACTCGTGAATCAAACATTCGGTGCCCACCGGGTAGGACTTCGAGGTCCAGGTCTGACCTGCCTTCAGGCTGACGGTAAATGGATCTTCCTCACCGCAGCTGATGCGGAAGGTGAACGCCGTACCCTTGAGGGGGTTCGACTCGCCCGCCTTGACGGTCTTTTGCAACGTGAACGAACCAGCCTTCTGTTCATAAACGTTCGTAGCTGTCACCAGCACGACGGCGTTCGGGTTGCGCGGAACATCAAATTCCAGGCGTTCAGAGTTGCTGACATTGTATTGCGTACCGCTCAGGTCAAAGGACAAATCCTTGAAATTGGCTTTTGCGATAGCGGGTTTCCGCGGCTCGGTGATGGTACAGGTCATACCGGCTTTAACACCCTTGACCGAGACTGCTTCTCCGTTACCTGCCACCGTCACGTCACCGGATACTGTCTTGCCAGACCTATCCGAGCATGAGTAATGCAACGCAAAGTTATCGTTGATGAGCTGACCATCGGTAAACCGGGCAATCTTTCGCAGACTGAAGGACGCATCAGCGGGCAGGTACTGGTTCATGAACGACACCTGGTTGGCAAAGTCGGCACGAATCGGACGGAGCGACACCGTGTTGGACTGAACGGGTTTAACCAAAGCGTCCGCAGCGGAAATCGTAACGTCATAGCCACTGGGAGCCGTCGGCTTCATTTCGGTCACGCTGCACCGGGCGCCAATCGGCAAATCCTTTACTTCATAGCTCCACGGATCGCCATCCGCGTCAGTCGAAGGATCCTCGGGAAGCGCGAAACTTCCGGCAATTCCCTTGTCACAACGGTAATAGAAGTTGAACTTGCCACCGTTAGCGTTCGCTGCCGTGTAGGCGTCGAACTTGCCATCACTGTTGACGTACTTAAAGACTTTAAAGCCACCGGTGGGTTCCCGATAGGTGTTGGTCACCGCCAGGTTGATGTCACCAGCGTCGCCCATCTTAAACTTGGCTTTCGAACCAATAGTCTTGCCGTTCACGTTGACCGGCGTGGGGTCAGAGACCATCTCAGCATTGCCACCGACCCAGCGCGGGGCAGTTGCCAAATCGACCGGAGCTGGAGAGTAGGTTTCCTCCACGGTGCAGATAGCGCCGGGGGTCACTTCAATCGAGCTGGCTTGGTATCCTGCCCAAGCGGGGTTTGTGTTAGCCACGCCGCCTCGAGCCGGGGCGTAGAGGGTCGCGGCAGTACCGTCGTCACAGCTGACGCGGAAGGTCACATTGCCGTCAGCCTTATCGGCTGCACCGATTGCTTCCTTTGACAGCGTCAGTTCGGCTTTGTTCTTTGCGATGAGTACAGTCTGATCAGGGTTTTCGCCAGTGTGCTTGGCAATGACGTTGAGATTACCGTAACCCTTTGTGAAAGCTGTTTCCCCACCGGCATACTTCGGGTCAGAAGTGACGAGGATTTCCTCATAATAGAACCTATCGCCCTTCTTAACCTCGGAGGCTTTCACCTCATAGGGGAACAGCCCGGTCACAGTGCCCTGATCGCTAATGTCGGCATCAGCAACCTGGGTGAGCACCTTTTTAGCGATTCCCTCGCTGACCTTCGTGAGGCTACCAATCAGGTATTTACGATTCATACCCGTGTCAGCAGGAATGTTTTCATACTTCACATCATCGGTCAGGGTGATGACTTCGTCAGCACGAGAGAACGTCGCTGTTTCCGCGCCACCGGGCACGGACTCGGCTCCGTTCACCTTTGCGGTGGTGGAAATGGCAGGCTTCGGCTGCGGAATGTAGGTCCACTTCACTTCCAGCGAACCGGACAGGTCGAGATCCTTCCTTAACACCACGACCTGAGCTTGCGTAGGTCCATTTGGATTATCAATAAAGTAAGGATCCTCAACGTTCTTAACCGAACCCGCGAAGGAAATCTTAAACGCGTTTTGGTTAGCAATCTTTAGGGTTACACCGTTTAATGCTTCCAGCAAGCTAATCCGATTATTGGGGATGGGCTTACCATCAGCATAGGTAGCACCCTGCACCGTGAGGTACACCTGGTCACCAATTATCCGACCCTCGGTTGAGTTCGGATTGTAATCGTTCAACTGGACAGTCAACAGCGAGCTACCATCATTTGCCGGCTGCAGAGACACCTGATCGAGGTGCATGGTCTCCAGAGCCTTAACCACGTTTCCATCCTGGCGATGTTGGTATGCAGTGAGGGCTTGCTGGATGAGGTCTTTCACATCGGTGACTCCCGTATCGCCCCATGACATCTGGTCAAGGTTCCAAGCACGCCCATTATCGGTAATGCCGAAAATCACCATCCAGATGGCGTTTTGATAATGACCCCAGTTCGCGCCCCTATTGTACTTGGCGTAATGCCACGCCAGGGCCTTAACGGTTTCTGCCTTTTCCGGGTTATCTTTCGCCCAGTAAATCGTGGACTTAGATGGGTCAGTGTAAACCTTGTGGTTGCCAATTTGGTAACCATAGAAAGGCTCCACACAGAAGCTTGCCTGTCCATCTACCTTAAAAGAATTCTTGGTGTCACTGGGGTACAAAGCCAGGAAATCGATCGCAGCATGATATGCCTGACCTTCATTCCGATGCTTCCGCGCCCATTGCCAGACATTGGGTTCACCTTTTGTGGCGGCAGTCCAGTTCTTAACCAAGATAAATGAACCTACGGGAACGATAGGTCCGTTATCTTCACAAGCTTTAATACCGGGGAACTTAGAGGCACTGGGATGCTTGCTGTACTGTTCCTCAAACCATGCCAACCCTTGTTTACGCAGGTTATCAAACTGCAGATTGAGGTTATCTACCATAGCTTTCTTGGTGCGAGCATCGAAAGGCTTACCATTCATAAACTGTTCCAGCTGATTCATCACATCAGCTTGGGCTTCATCAACCTGCTTGTTGAAGTTGGCAATGGCGGTGTCTTTATCGACGCTGGGATCAAACTTGAGCTTGATTTCTTTCATCGTCGGCTCAAACTTGTAGCCAAATGGGACCGCGCCAGACAAAATCGTCTTGGTGGGGGTGGGGTTCGCCGCGCGATCCTCGCCCACAGCTGCCGGGGCAGGAGATTCGGGAGACAGTTCCGGAGCTGAGGAGGGTTCCTCCGGGTTGGCAGGCAGCTGCGGAGCGTTGCCAGCACCGCTGGGCTCGGTGGAGGTACCCGAGTCCCCGGAAGGGTCTGCAGTCTTACCAAAGATACGTGCCTGAGTCGCACCCGTTTCCGTAGCTTCGCCTTCGATAGGCTCTAAGCTCAAGGTGAGAGTATCTGCGTCCTCTTCCTCAGGCTCAGCAGCGGAACGGTCGGAGGTAGCCGCGCGGCTGGCAGAGCCGGAGGGGTTAAACGGCAACGTGGCGGAGGAGCTTCCGGGGAAGATGACCCACGCGCCAAAACCCATCGGGGCGTTCTGACCTAGTGGCTTCTGAGCAATTTTGCCACGGTCAGGAGCTACCTGTTCCAAAGCATCGTAACCATCCCACCGTGGGGTGCCCTTCATATCGCCCATAGTATCAAAGCGATTGGCTTTCGTAATACATTCTTTAGGCAGGTAGTGAGCTGTGAAATCCCCGACCTGGGCGGTATCACCATAATGCGCCGCCGCTTCCTGCGGGTCTTTGGTCGAGAAGAGCTGTCCGGTATATGCCAACCGGTAGCGTACGTTACCGTTCGTGCCCATATTAAAGTTAGCATCGGGCGAAACGTTCACCGTGGGCTTTACCGAAGCCTGGGCGGTCGGTGTAGCCGCCAGGGAGGGCATGACCAAACCGCCGACTGCCCACGCCACGGCAATAGCAGAAGCTATCACCCCCGCGGTCCAGTTCCGACCCTTTTTACCTTTTTGCTTAAAGCTCACTAAGGTGGGCTTTCCCGGCTGGTTTTGCCGCGGGTCCTTGGCTATAGCACTCATGCTAAATACCTCCATATAATTAGCCATTTTTCGGTCTGAGCCCTTTTGGGGACACTACACCTGCTTATATACAGTAATTAAGAGTACCAGCTTTCCCAGCTATCTCCAAGAGTACTTCCAGGATTGTGCTGACAATCTCACTATTGCTCCAAAGTCGTTCGGTAAACCCCCGTTTTGCTTTAGGAAAACTCAGCTTAACGGCGCAAATTTCGCGAAAATTGACGATAGTTTTCAGCCCCTTTTAAGAATGTCAAGCTGAGTTTGTCACCTCCAGCGCAGGTAGAAAAACGGCAAATAAACAGTAAAAAGCGCGGTTTTCTGCAAATCTGCCCAGTAATTTTCACAAACCTGAAAGAAACCTTAAAAAAGGCACCTGAACCTGGGAGCGAGTGCCGATCCCCACCCTTTTGCCCTCTATACCGCGTCAAACGACCGACGCGTGGTTACTCCCTGGTCAAAACACCTGCGCAGTCGCACACATAACGCCTGCCCTAGCAGTACGCGAAACGAAAGCTGACATTTCCAGGGTTTCTTCAGTCTCAGACCGTTACAGTTTTAGATTAGAAATCGCACAAGACGCGAGATATGAACCAGAACTCCGAAAACCCGCGAAAATACTTGGTGAAAGAACTTATAAAAAGAACTTGTGATTTCCTGAAGATGAGGTATAGTTATCAGTGTAACGAGGGTCGACGGTGGAATTTTCCGTGATGAGAACCCGTGAACTATAAAAACTGGGAGGAACCATGCAGATGCAAAAGAAAGGCGTGATGACCGCGGTAGCGCTCGCCATGCTGGTGGCTTTGAGCACCCTGTTGCCTGCGCAGGCTGCCGACCGAGAAGCCAACCTGAACGGAAGTACGCAAGTGCAGCCCGTAGAGATTTCTTACGGTAGCTACGAACAGGTTCTGGTTGAGGTCAGCGCCGACTAACACGGTACGCGAAAGCCTCTTGACCCGCCGCAATGCGGTGGGTCTATTCTTTTACTCCGCTTTTGTATTTCAGGGTTAAAGGGCATTTCATGGGTTTAAACGGCATTTTGGCGCTGTCGGCTCGTCTGTAACCAAGTTGGGAGCTTGCAGATTGTGTTGACCCGCAAAGCAAACGCCGCTATAGAGAGTCCTTTCAATCACGCCGTTGCTCACGCCAGTGGATACTTGCCACCCTCGTGACCCCGCGAATTTGCGCACGATAACCGGTTCAGGTAGTATCTTTTGGTGCCCAAAGGGCCTATAGCTCAGTTGGTTAGAGCGCAGTCCTGATAAGACTGAGGTCGCTGGTTCGAGCCCAGCTAGGCCCACCAGCCCCGAAATTTCGGGGTTTTTTCATACAAAACGGGGCTATAGCGCAGCTGGTAGCGCATCTGCTTTGCAAGCAGAGGGTCGGGGGTTCGAGTCCCCCTAGCTCCACCATTAGGACGCTCATTTCGATACAAAGTGAGCGTCCTATTTTTATACTACTGGGCGCGGGGTATTCGCTTGCCAGTGCAAGTTTCTAGATTCCGCTCACTCACTTGCTTGCCTATACAGGAACCGCTAACGCGGCGCACTTAACGCTATTCCTAGCGGTCGGGCGCACACTTGGCCTGAGGCACTAAAAGGTCTCGCTGACGCTAAAAGGTTGGGGTAAAGGACAAATGGGGGTGCGGACGGATTGTTGGAGAGTGTTTTATGAATGTTTCGTATTCTCGGGAGCAGCGTCGTGAGGCGTTGAAGGTGTATAGGCGTACGGGGTCGGTAACTAAAACGATTTTGTTGCTGGGTTATCCTGGGCGTTGGACGTTGCATAAATGGATTCGGGAGGCGGGAAAGCCGGTTTCTAAGCCTAAGCGGGCTCAAAGACTTACTCATTATCCTTTTAAGACAAAGCTTAGCGCGGTTGAGATGTTTAGCAAGGGTGCGCGTCCTAGGCAAATCGCTTCGTAGCTGGGTTTGCGTAGCCCGATTAGTGTATACAGTTGGGTGGAGCGATACCGGCAGGAAGGAGAGTGGGGATTAATGAGTAGGAAGGAACGAGGGCAAGCAGCTAAGTTACCTACCGTTAAGTCACTAGAGGCGTCTTTGCCTGATGATCCGCAAGAGTTGAAACGCTTAGCAGCCAAGCTAATCGTGGAAAAGGCGGTGATGGATCAGGAACTGGAGTTAATAAAAAAAGACGTCAGCGTCCTGCCCGGAGCTTTGACGAATCGTCACAAAGCGCAGGTAGTGGACGCTCTTAGAGGTACATATCCGTTGGGAATGCTCCTTGATGTTGTGGGGTTGTCGTCCTCGAGTTTTTACTACCAGCTTCACGCAATGGTTCGCCGGGATAAGTATTGTCAGTTACGTAAAGATATTGCCGCTATTTCTGCTGAGTCTTTCTACACCTATGGGTATCGTCGTAACTGGTGTGTATTGCGTGCTCGTGGAATACGAGTCAGCGAGAAAGTGGTGCGCAAGATTATTAGCGAAGATAAAATCCTTGTGCGTTATCCGCGTCGGAAACGGCGTTACTCTAGCTATAACGGTGAGATAGCGCCTGCTCCTGAAAATCTTGTAAAGCGTAACTTTCACGCCAATGCCCCTGGCAAGCTATGGCTTACAGATATAACCGAGTTCATCACGGCGGAATCGAAACTGTATCTTTCGGCTATTATCGACTGTTTTGACGGCAAAGTAGTCGGGTGGGCTACCGGGCGCCATCCCAGTAATGAGATAGTAATGGCTTCAATGAACATGGCTCTTGAAGAACCCATTAGCGATAATTTGTTGATAATTCACTCTGATCGCGGATCACACTACCGGGGCGGAGATTTCGCAGCGTTTTTACGATGTCACCACATCACCCAATCAATGTCTAAAAAAGGATGCTCACCCGATAATGCTGCATGTGAAGACCTCTTCGGGCGAATGAAAAACGAAATGTATTACGGATACAAATGGACAAGTGCCAACGAGCTTGAAACAGCCATTACACGCTACATTCACTTCTACAACAACCACCGCATCAAACTCACCCTCGGCGGAATAACCATAAAACAATACAGAAACCACTACCAGCCGGTAGTCTAAAACTGTCCAAAAAACAATCCGCACCCCCATTTGTCCTTTAACCCGGATTACCTGCGCCGCGACCCGAAATTACGAGCCGCCGGGTAGCTGGAGTGGGCGCGTCGATGTTAACACTGGACAGCGTGAGTGCCCGCTTAATTTTGGGCGCGAAAGGGTTTTTGCCTCGCTGTCGCGCGACTCACGCGAAACGCGTTAACTCGGCTCGCCAAATCGGCTACCGGTGTCCCCGCCGCGAACTGTCCGAATTCCTTTAGAGCCTCAGAAACCGCATCCGCTGCATTCTGATCTACATACGACACAATCCCTAACACTGTATCCGCATCCAGCCCGGCGTCAGACGCGAAATCCACCCACTGTGGCTCCCGGATAGCCACGAAACGATATTCTCCGCCTATCTGCATCGACGAGGACAAACGCTCGCTCCTCTCGGGGTCAACCTTGTACAGGTACGAGGCCACATCATAAGCGGGAGCAAGCGAACACCCCTTTACAGTTTCGAGCATCGAAAAGTTTTTACCATGAGCATCAGTGCCCGCCACCGCAATGTTGAAAGCCAGCTGTTTTACAAACTCCAACATGTCTTGCACACTCGCATATTTACGTATGGTCCGGGCAATAGCAACAGCAGTTGGCCCCCCATTTTGCTCATATTTATATGCGGGCATACAGCGCAGAATCTGGCAAAAATCCTCCTGGTGAAACCGTTCTACCCCACCATCAGAAGTAACCGCACGGTCGTAGCGTTCGATAACACTAGCCCGCACCCCACCCACCATCTCAATCGTCTCCACGCTAGCCTTGACACCAAGCCTACGCATCGCCGACAGACACACCGCCTCATTCACATCAGAATAGGCAAAATCACTGGAAATCTGAGGTTTAATAATATGCGTGGAAGGAAAACACCCCTGCGGCAGACACCACCGCCCATCAGGAGCACGATACAACGCGGTCTTGCGCTGCTGACCGGCAAGAGAAAACTTACCGGGGGCATCCTCATCCTGTCCCGCTGAGGCACCCCACACACCCTCCTCGCATGACACATTGCGCATTAAATCTTCTAGTTGGCGCCCGGATAGTGGCACAGCCCGGTCAGGCAGATTCTGTGCAAGCGGACGGCCTGGAGGTGTGAACTGGATAGCCCCAGGCGCGTCTTTACCCATAACCGCCAGCATTCCGAGAACATTCCCACCGGGGATACGATATTCCCTCTCCCAGATAGCCCTGGTCATATTGTTCTCAGGAAGCAAGCCTTCCAGAAATGGCCTAGCGTCATATTCCGGGTGTTGACGAGGCAAACCCAGGGAAATATCCTGCCCATCCCAGGATTCATCGTAGGTGAACGCTATAGTGCGGTCGGCATGAGATTTAAACCTGCCCACCCTATGCCCAAACAGGTATGCGTCTAGTTTCCTAAGCATCGCTATCCGCATCTTCGCTCGTGTAATAGGTAAGATCTTCCACCCCGAGCGCATCAAGTACTTTCAAAGCTGTATCTAAACGCACCGAGGGCGCCCCGGATTCTAGCCGCGTGATAGCTGGACGAGTCACCCCCGCCATATCCGCCAACCGCTGCTGGGTTAACCCGAAAGCCTGACGGTGAAATCTTACTAGCTGCGCGAATTTTGCCGTATCACTAGCAACCACTCGAGTAATAACCGACTTCATATCTTCATGATACGTTATCGATACACAAAGACGCAATAAACCACCCAGGAACCTCCGGTTTTACATCAGCAGGTAGCAGGGATTTAGCTCGAATCCAAGGGCTGAAAGGATACGTCACCAATATCCCGCTATCTGTATCAAAAAACCGGGGTAACAACCAAAAAACTCGTCCGGATGCTACGGCCTTTACGTGAAGTCACCATAAGCCTGCCCGGAGGCCAACAAATCACAGCCCAATCCAAGATCAACCCCCAAACCCAGAAAATCCTAAACAAACTGGGTCACTAAACTTGTGCAACTCAGGTGATAGATACAAACTGAATGTGACCAATACCAGCAGAGGAGCTCGGCTACGCAAAAAGATTAGCTAGCAAAAACTCGAAAACGTGTAGAAAATCATCTAAAAGTTCTTGAACTGGTCTACAACTCGCGGACAATCCCACACTCCGGCTGGCACCTCATGAAACCAACCATACCGACCGATGCTCCACGCACCAACAACTACAACCGCACCGGCACCTCGCAGACGAATCCCTTGAAACCATGGTTGCAATATCCGTGCGGGTGGTGGAACAGGTACGCCTGGTGGTAGTCCTCGGTCAGCCAGAACTGCCCGACCGCATCGGCATCCAGGATCTCGGTGGTAATCGCCCCGCGCCCCGCGCCGGCCAAGGTCGCCCCGAAATTGCGTCGCGACACTTCAGCCAGTTCACGCTGTTCCGGCGTGGTACAGATAACCAGCGAACGGTACTGACTGCCCCGGTCGTTACCCTGCCGGTCACCCTGGGTCGGGTCGTGATTTTCCCAAAACACTTTCAACAGTTCCCCGGCGGTGGTCGCGGTGGGGTCGAATACGACCCGCACGGTTTCCGCATGCCCGGTGATCCCGGTGCAGACTTCCTCGTAACTGGGCGTGGGCTGCTGTCCCGCCATGTAGCCCACAGCCGTGTTGATTACCCCCGGCTGGGACCAAAAAATCCGCTCCACGCCCCAGAAGCAGCCCATCGCGAAATAGATTACTTCGTGCGGTTCCGGCCACGGTCCGGTTATCGAGGTGTGGAGGACGGGGTGAGTGGTTTCTTGCTTCGTTTCATGAGGTACCATCATGTGTTACAGTTTGCCACACACCTCCGAGTCCGTCACGAGATATGCGGTCGGCGCAGAGTCCGACACCGTGGCCGACACCGCAGCAGACACCCTGGCAGAAAACGGTGAATATTTTGGGTTTACGAGGAAAAATCCCCGCATAACGCAGTTTTTTCGCTCACTTCTGCCAGGTACCCTCGCTGGGGTCAGCGAGAAATCGCCGGGGTTCATGAGGTGCTTGCCGGGATTCCGGGCGTTTCGTGTCAATGGCGGACACTTTTCGACTGGTAAGTTTTCGGTTTGCGCAGTTCAGGGCGTTTTTTGGGAGTTTGTAGACTGGGGAAAACCGCTAAATGTGTCCGTGTTTACCTCGATGGACATATAAGGGCTTTGCTACAGCGACCTCGCTATTCAAGGGAGTTACGGCTAAAACGGCCAATCGTGGCCGTTTCTTAACGCCTTCACGCTGCAACTGCGTCGATGTGCGGGCTACGCCCGCGCGCCGCAGCAGGTCAGGGGCCTATCTCGTTATCAAGGTTTCTCAATAAGGTGCTTATGTGTCCATGATGAGAGTCTTGGGGAAAAATTTTACTTTCATTTGATAGACCCTGTGTTCAATTTGGGAGTGCGACTTCCTTTAGGGCTGTGGGTGTAAAGAAAAACTTCCAGAAAGGAAGGACACACCCCGGCTGGCACCTCATGAACCCAGTAGCGCCGCGAAGAATATCGGCAGATAGGTCACCTGGCCTTGGGTTTCTATGTTTGGGCGCGCCCCCCGGCCGGTTTCCGCCAAGACAAAAGCGCGGTCAATCGTATACTTCGGTTCCGCCAGCGCCTTGTCCAAGGCGGCATGAGTCCGATACGAGACCCCGGATTTCACTTCCAAGGCGGTAATCTGACCGGAGGCATCCTCTAGCAGAAAATCGAGTTCCCCGATTTTCTTGGAACTGAAGTAGCGCAACGCATAGCCCTTGCTGTGCAGCTCCTGAGCCACCGCGTTTTCGTAAATTCCACCCAGATTAATCGCCGTGTTCGGTTGAAGAATGCCAGACAGCATGGTTTTCGGGAACGCAGAGTTCAACAGTCCCACATCAGAGCTATACAGTTTAAACAGGTTGCGTTTCACCCCCGCCAGCAGTGGGAAAATCGGGGCGGAAACATTGTAGGTCGGCAAAGCCACCCCCGCCGCTTCCAACCACAGAAAATGCTGGTCAACCTGGGTAAAGCGCTTCACATCCCGCAAGTCACTGATTTGGAATCGACGGTTTTGCCGGCTCAACTGGGCGGGAATCAACTGGAAAATATCGGCCAGGATTAGGCGCAGCTCATCAGGCGCATATTTCACAATGTCCTGGGCGTAAAGTTGGCGAATATTTCCTTGAATCCGGCGCACCACATCCATGTCCCCAGTTTCCACAAAATGCGCCACCGCGTCGGGCATTCCCCCCACCAGCAGATAACGATGCCACAAATCAATGAAGCGGTCGTAGATAAAATCCGGAACCGGGCGCAAGTCATCCAGACACTGTTGCAAAACATCAAAGAATTCAGCGGACACACCGCACGCCTGGCAGAACTCCTGAAAATCCAGGGGATACATCTTAAGCTCTGTCACATAACCAATAGGCAAAGAGGGAATAGCGCGCAAACGTGTCCCCAACAGCGACCCGGAAAGAATAAAGCGATAGTCATATTTTTGCACCAGGAATTTAATAAAACTGACCACAGCGGGACATTCCTGGACTTCATCAAAAATCACCACTGTCTGCCCCGGCACCAGTTCCACATCACTAGCCAGCGAGACACGCAACATTAAGTCTGCGGCATTAGTGGCTTGGTTGAAAGAATCTCGCGCATCGGGCTGTTCCAGCAGGTCAAAAGCCACCACTCGCGAGAAATTATCCCGCGCAAAGGTGTTTATCAGGAAAGACTTTCCCACCTGACGGGAACCAGTCACCAGCAGGGCTTTGCCGCCATCATCCGCTAGCCACTCATGAAAAGCCGCTAAAACCCGCCTGACCAGCACACACACCACCCACCTAACACTTTTCAAGATTTCAATACGGCATTATTTTACACTTTTCAGGATTTCAAACCTGGCAATACCGACACTTTTCAGATTTCAGCCTGACTCCGGTGTCGGCACCGTGGCGGGAAACGCCAGATTCTTTGGGTTTGCGCGGAAAATTCCTCGCAAAACACAGTTTTTTCACTCATTTCTGCCAGCAAACCATGGATCCGAATGAAGGACAGAGTTACTGGCCGATTTTGCTAATCAAATTGTTCAGATCGTCATAGCGGCTGGCCTTGCTGGTGGATCCCAGGCTGACAATCAGGTAATCGTGGCCACTCTTGGCATACAGGATGGCAAGATTGTGGATTTTCCCCAAAGACCCGGTTTTGAGGCCGGCGACTTCCGGGATGTAATAGATGCTTTCCGGGTTGAGCATTTGGTTGGTGTTCACCATCATGAGGTGCTGGCCTGATAGCGGGGCGATTGCATAGCGCTGCGACTTGACGATGTCGCGAATCCACTGGCGTGAAAGGAGTTTTTCGCTTACTGCCGCGATCTCACTTGGCGTACTCACCGCCCTGGGGTCATAGCCACTGGGGTCATTAATCCGGGTATGCGACCAGCCCTGTTTTTTCAGGTATTCAGCCAAATCAGTCATAAACAGGTCAATCCGCTGGTCTGTCCCGGCGGTTCCCGGATGCGTTTTCCCGCCGCAAAACTCCGCCACGGCATAAGCCGCGTCATTGCCGGAAGGTACCAACATCGCAGCTAGCAGATCTTGTAGCCGGTAGGTTCCGGGAACAATCCCGGCGAGCGAGGATCCCGGTTTCGCTTTCGTCAGGGCTTCGCGGCTGACGGACACTTCATCGTTCGGGTCGGCGACAGCCAGGGCATATTCCGCCACAAACAGCTTTGCCAGGCTGGCCGGCGTGATTTCAGTGTTTTCCCCGGCCGCCGCGATTCGCTGCTGCGAGGCCTCGTCGATAACAACATAGCCTTTCCCAGTATAAGGCGTACCGTCAATCCCCACGGTTGTCGGTTTGGGGTATATCCAGACCCGGATTACGCCCCGCCCCGCTGGCGTAGCGACCACCCAGGCAAAAATGGCAATCACAACCACCGCGAACACTGCGGTCATCTTTTTGCGTCTGCCCTTCATCAAAACACCTTCTTTTGTTCTATTCAAGTTCTATTCACTGCGATTGTTGACCGGTTCGCTGCTGCGACGCAGGGCTGGCACCAACAGGAGCATGGCCAAACCAGCCAGAATCAGCGCCACCAACAGCGCCAGGAAAATAGCGGGAGTGAAGCTCGCTTCGAGCCTGACCGAAAAGATGTGCATCATCATCCATCCCAGGCCGAAACCCAGACTGGCAGAAAGCAGCGCGATTGCTCCCAGCGGCGCGATGGCCTCCACCAGCATCATGCGGGCTAGTTGGCTTACTTTCATCCCGCAAAGCCGCAGTGTCAACAGGGAGCGATGCCGCTCCAGCAGTCCCGCATAGGTGGAAACCAGCATCGAAATCACCGCAATCAGCAGCGTCAGCCCCATGCCGATCCACACCAGTGTTGTCATAAGACTGATGAGCCCCACGTCCGTGGTGACGTTCACTTCTGTCGCCACGTTCATGAGTGGCATGGAGAATTCCGGCATAAAGTCCGTGGTGGCCAGTAGGGTACGCAGGCGTTCCAGGGCACGTGAGTCGCGTAGGCTGACCAGCACAGTGTAGGCATCATGCCTGGTTTCGGGCACGTAGTAGCGTTTCACCAACGTGTCAAAATCCGCGCGGTTTTTCGCGGGGATGAGCCGAGAGGCCTCGCCGGCACGTGCCCATAAGTTGACGCCCAGTAACCCGGATTTGCAAGGCGTAGCAACGTAGGCGCTCGCAGTCGTACACGGCACCAGACTCCAGGTTCCCCCTACGAAAGGCACGGCTTGGGCTTGAGCCACGTAGGATTGGGCTTGCAGTTGCGCGGCCAGGTGGACGGCTGCGGATTGGTCTGGAATCTCGGATATGGCTACCGCGCCTTGTTTCAGCGGGGTGTGTTCGTGAGCGATGGCATCCAAGACCTTTCCGGTTTGGGAGGTGGCGGTCAGGAAGAACGTGCCCGCGAACAAGGCCAGAATCACGCCGGAAACCGAACGTGAAATCTGGCGGGAATGGGCTGCCACATAGCGCGTACTAATCAGTTCCGGCGCCCGCCGGCAATGTTTTGCAACCACCCAAGCCAACAGCTGGATTACCAGCGGACTTACCAAAATCAGAGCAATCATCATTAAAACCACATCAGCCAGCAGCCAATAGGCGTCAAGGCGTGTCCCCCGGTTCGGTTTCACGCTGACCACCAGATAGATAGCCAGGCCGATAGCCACCGCCATCACCAGGATGCGCACCACACCGGTTTTTCGGGTCACGATTTTTCTGGTTACACGCTGGTGGCGCACCACCCCCAGGGGCGTGGCGACTACCCCGCGCATCCCCTGCGAAGTAGCCAGAACCGTGATGATGATAGTCGCCACAAAAACCAGCGCACACTGCCAAGGCGCGACCGTCAAGTCAGACAGCCACAGGCGCCTGCCAGCCAGCGAAACAGCTCCCAGCCACGGCCGGATTGCGCTAAACACGCCCAAGCCAAGCAGAAAGCCCAGTACCGCCCCCAACAGGGCTTCGGCCACAAGAATCTGGAGAATCTGGTGGCGCGTAGCACCCACCAGGCGCAAAGCCGCATAGCGCTGTTCCCGCTGGACGCTGCCCAGGGCGGCAGAAATTGCAATCAGCAGCAAAACCGGGAACAGCAATACCACCAGGCCAATCGACAAGACGGCCTGGTTCACTGCGCTGTTTCCGGCCGGCGGCTGCGGGGTGTCAAAGTCTGCCACGTGCACGGCGGTTTTATCCCCAGCGAGATTCTTGCCGATAAACACCAGCAAGTCATCCGGGCCACTGGTCAACTGATACGGTAGCAATCCTTTGTTGACGTGCCCGAAGCGGGTGGTAATCTCCGCTTCCGGGTGCGTGGCCACCAGGCTTTGCACGCCCAGCGACATCAGGTATTCCCCCGGTTGAGGCCACTTTACCCCGAACAAATCGGGCGCGTGCTGGGTTGCTGAAGTGTCCACATAGGCCGCGTGGATTTGTTTACCGTCCACAACGAAGAAGGGGTTGTCAACCAGGCTAATCAACACTGCATCTGTGGCACCAGCTTTGGCATCATTAGTCGCTTGGGATTTGTCCGCGTTGTCGATTGCTCCCTGCCAACGCGTTGCAGTCGTGGAGCCAAAAGCACCCCAAAACGCGGCGAACACCAGTATCAGGCACACACAAAATCCCACTGCCGCACTGACCAAAGCCAAGCGACTCTTGGACTGACGCAACGAACGGCAAGTGAGCATCCAGGCGAGGTACACGGCTATACCTCCACCAAGCCGTCACGCACGATTATTTCACGGTCGGCATAGGCTGCAACGGTAGGTTCATGAGTCACCAGTACCACTGTCAACCCCCGCACGCGCACCAAATCCACCAGCAAGGTCATCACCGTCTCAGAATTCAGGGAATCCAAGGATCCGGTGGGTTCATCGGCGAACAGCACTGCGGGGCGCGGTGCCAAGGCGCGGGCGATAGCGATTCGCTGGGCTTGCCCGCCAGAAAGCTCGCCGGGAAGTGAATCCGCGTGATCTTCCAGGCCTACAGTCGCCAACCATTCGTGAGCCTGGGCATACGCGGTTTTCTTCGCGACCCCGTTCAAAAGCAGTGGCACTGCGATGTTATCCACCGCTGTCAGCTCGGGAACCAGTTGGGAAAACTGGAATACGAAACCGAAATCCGTGCGGCGCAACACCGTGCGCTGCGCATCGCTCAAGCTGGTGAGCTCACGGTCATTGTAGGACACCGAGCCCGAATCTGGCAGTTCGATTCCCGCCAAGGCGTGTAACAAGGTGGACTTGCCGGAGCCCGAAGGCCCCATAATTGCCAAGATTTCACCGCGCGTTACGTCCAGGGACACGCCACGCAGTGCCGGGGTAAGCCCGTAGGTTTTCTTTAGCTCACGGGCGCAAAGTATCGGGGTTGTCGGCGGGTTCACAGTTGCTCCTTTAGCGCATCCAGACGCGAGGTCGTCAAGGAAATCCAACGCAAATCCGCGTCAATGTGAAAAATCGCCTGGTCTAACAGAAGTTTCTCGGCCAGACTGGCATGCTGTTTACGAGCCGTAAGCTCGCGCATCCGCTGCTGATGGGCTTGGCGCTGGGCTTTCAGATACAGAGCCGCATCCCCATTGATTAACAGGGCCAGCACCGTCTTGAGATACAACTCGGATTGCAGGGTGGGGGAAGGAATCAGCGGCGTGCGCAACCATTCCACCAGTTCTTTTTCGCCACCCGCAGTGACGGCATAGCGGGTGCGTGCGGGTCCGGCTGGGGCTCCGCTGTCGGCGACTTCCATCACCTTGGCATCCCGCGCCAAACGCGCCAAGGTGGAATACACCTGTCCCGCCAGGATTGGCTTATCGCCAGCAAAATAGTTGTCGTATAGTTTTTTCAGTTCATAGCCGTAGTTCGGCTCGCGCGTCAACAGTCCCAACAAACCGTATTTCGTTTCCACCACGCCTCCTATACACTCAGTGACTAGCCGCAACTATTCACCAAGTGTATAGCTTTACGGCATCGGTTACAACAGGCGGTTTCATGAGGCGCCAGCCAGGTTCGCGGGCGCTTCGCCTAAACCAGCCAGCCATAGCCATTTTCTAGCGGCTACGCCGTCTTAGCGACATTTCTTCCTCCCAGGTATGGGATAAATATGGGATAGCTCTATTGTCAATGGCAGTTGCAATACCAACAAAAACAGCCCGCCACAAAGGGCGGACTGTGCTATATTGCCTATGCGTAGTTACGGGATTGCTGGTATTAATACAAAGGTGAGGGCTGTGGAGACTGAGAAAATATGCCTGTTTTCCCTTGTTATCAAGCTAAAGTAGGGATTCAGAGCTTGCTCGGCTGCATCTTCTGACAGCGTCGATTTGAGCCTCTGGACCTGAATCATGTAACTTTAGTGGCCCAGCTTGTCTAGGATTTTTTGGGCTTGTGGGGTGATGGGGTCGCTGGATTGGATTTCGTGGCCTTGGTAGAGGATGGTTTACTCCTGGATAGGTCGTAGGATTCGGACGAATTTTTTCGCTGTGATTCCGGTCTTTTGGTGCAAATACCGGGAAACAGCTAGGGCGGCCATGACCACAGTCAGATGCGCGTCGATAGCGTCGCGTTGCCGGTGGAATATCGGGCGGGCACGTAAATCGGTTTTGGATATGCGTCAAGGATTGCTCTACATGCCACATCGTGGTAGGAGGCGATGACTTCACCAGCGGGCATGAGCGTGGCGGGGAGGTTAGTGACATAGCCTTTCAAGCCTTCTAGCCGCTGGGCGCGCTCAAAAGCCTTAGAATCGAAACTACAGCCACTGCGGGTGGTTTTGATGAACCGGGGTTTACGCGCGGGTTTCACCCCGTCTATCGCGTCTAGGGCGCGGCGGCGCTGCGCCTCCAGAGTGATAGCGTCTCTTTTAACGCGTTTAGCGGAGTACCACCACAAGACTCGCCAAGACTTGCCCATCGCGGGATTCCACACCGGCTCGGCTTTAGTGAGTTTGCTGTTGACTTTCATGTTGGCGTGCCTAGGAGTCACGGTGTCGATAATCTGGCCATCGGCGAGCAAGTCACCATTCCAGTGGAAATGGGATTCTGAAGCGTCCTGGGTTTTGTTCCGTTTCTTATACGGGTGCTAGTTGTTTAGCATGGGTTTGATTATATTGGGTTATCACTTCCTCGGGAGTGGAATAATCTAGCGATTCGTGGAGACGTTGGTGATTCCACCGGTACACCCAGTTCAGGGTCGCCCATTCGACTTCGGTGCATGAGCGCCAGGTCTGGGAGTAAATCAACTCGGTTTTGTATAGCCCGTTGACGGTCTCGGCTAGCGCGTTATCGTAAGAATCCCCAATAGTTCCGGTCGATGATCTAATCCCTGCATCTGTTAGTCGTTGACTGTATTTAATGCTTACGTATTGAGAACCATGGTCAGCGTGATGGATTAGTCCTGCCAGATTGTCTTTAGCGCATCCTATCGCCTGTTCTAAGGCCTCTAACGGCAACGCCTCAATGGTCATAGTTGACCTGGTAGCCCAGCCCACAATCTTGCGTGAATACACGTCTGTAACAAAAGCTGTGTACACGAAACCCGACACAGTTCTGACATAAGTGATATCCGCGACCCACAGCCGGTTTGGTCTATCTGCAGTGAAATCGCGGTTAACCAAATCCGGGCGTGTATCCGGGCGGGGTGAAGGACGGGTAGTAACTGGTCTGCGTTCCCTACGCGCCCCGCAAATCCCGTCCAGACGCATCAATCTGCCAGTCTGTTCCCGTCCGATAGCAAACCCCGCCCGGCGCATAGCACGCCAGATTTTACGAATCCCATAAACATGGTAATTCTGGTCGAAAATCTTCACGATTTCCTCGATTAACAAGGCATCTCTCAATTGCCTAGCGCTCACTTTTCGGGTCTTTGCAGCCCGGTAACCACGCGAAGTGATAAAGCCCCCAACCGTGTGTTCTCTCATAACCCGGCAAATACGCTCGACCGAGAAACAATCACGATACTGGTCAATAAACGCAATCATTTCATCCCGGGGTGGTCGAGTTCTTTGGCGAAAAAAGCCGATGCGAGCTTCAAACTCTCGTTAGTACGTTTAAGCTCCGCGTTTTCTTTACGCAACCGCCTTATCTCGGCAGACTCCTCCCGACTAACCCCCGGGTCTTTCTCCCCGGTCTATCTCGGCTTGAACAACCCAGCGACGCAATGATTCACGACTCACACCAAGCTTTAACCCGGTATCACTAATAATCGCTGCTCTCGAACCAGGATCATCCCGAAGCCGGTCAAACACCAACCCAACAGCACAATCCCTAAACTCCCGCGAATACTTCCAAGGCATAAAACAACCCTCACAAAAAACCTAGGAACAAAACCCGGGACGCTTCGGCATCTCATGATGAGCTACGTCGACGACACAACGCAGGGGTTCCAGGCTGCGGGGGTTTTTTGATAGATTCAAGGCATGACAAAAACCCCTGAAACGCCGGACCTGTTGGTGGTTGGTACCGGTTTATTTGGTCTCACCATCGCCCGCGAAGCCGCAGAAGCTGGATATAAGGTTGTCATGATTGACCGACGGGCACACTTGGGTGGCAATGCCTGGTCCGAGCCCGAGCCCCAGACCGGCATCGAAGTTCACAAGTACGGCGCTCACCTGTTCCACACTTCCAACCAGCGCGTGTGGGACTACGTCAACCGCTTTACCACGTTCACACCTTATATCCACAAGGTTTACACGACGATCCATGGCGAGGTTTTCCCCATGCCCGTGAACCTCGGCACCATCAACCAATTCTTCCATGCCGCCTACACCCCCGACCAGGCGCGCGAACTCATCGCCCAGCAAGCCCAAGAAATCCAAGGCGAGGACGCCAACGAAAACTTCCGCACCAAAGGCATCTCCCTGGTCGGAAAGCCCCTATTCGAAGCCTTTTTCGAGGGGTATACCGCGAAACAATGGCAGACCGACCCGACCGAGCTGCCCGCCTCGATAGTCTCCCGCCTGCCCGTTCGCTACAACTACGACAACCGTTATTTCAACGACACTTACGAGGGTTTACCGGTTGACGG
Organism: Mobiluncus curtisii ATCC 43063; assembly: GCF_000196535.1. NCBI lineage: Bacteria > Bacillati > Actinomycetota > Actinomycetes > Actinomycetales > Actinomycetaceae > Mobiluncus > Mobiluncus curtisii. The sequence continues at coordinate 798,017 of NC_014246.1, forward strand.
CTACGCTGCCTGGCTGACGAACATGGCAACCCACGAAAACATCACGGTTCACCTGGACGTGGACTTTTTCGACGAACGCCCCGAAAACCCCTGGGCAAAATCCGCTAACGTGGGACGCATTCCCGTCGTTTACACCGGACCAATTGACGAATACTTTGCCTATAGCGAGGGCGAGCTGGGATGGCGGACCATTGACCTGGAACTGGAAGTGAAACCGACCGGGGACTTCCAGGGCTGCCCGGTGATGAATTATGGCGACCCCGCTGTGCCCTACACGCGCATTCACGAATTCCGCCACTTCCACCCCGAACGTGCCGCCCGCTACCCCACGGACCAAACCGTCATCGCCCGGGAATATTCCCGCTTTGCTCAGCGTGGCGACGAACCCTACTACCCCATCAATAAGGAAACCGACCGCCACCGCCTGTTGAAGTACCGCGAACTGGCAGCTGCCGAACCAAACGTGCTGTTCGGAGGACGTTTAGGCACCTACAAATACCTAGATATGCACATGGCTATTGGGTCTGCCCTGTCGCGTGCCGAAGCGGTGGTATTGCCGCATTTGCGCGGGGAACGCCCCACTATTTCCTTTATACCAGGGCAGGACGAGTAACCGGGAAGGTGTTGCTTTAACCGGTGAAAATTCAGATATTTCGTTACCATTAACTCAGGCAAACTCGAGCCACCGGTAACAGCACCAGCCAACCAGCTCGGGAACCTAGCGAAATATGCGCACCCCGACCCCGGCTAACCTGCACCAGCAGGTCAGCCTCTATCGAGAGGACAGCTTTGGAACATAACCTCCCCCTCGCCATCACCCTGCAGGTGATTGGGTCGTTCTGTTTCGCCCTGGCTGCCCGCTATCAAAACAGCGCCATTCGCCGTGAAGTCAAACACAACCAGAGTCGGCGTCGCCTGAAATCTGCCCAGCTCATCTCGAGCCTGAAAAACCGGCGCTGGTGGCAAGGATTAGCCCTGATGGGAGTGTCTCTGGGGTGTCAGATTACGGCGCTGTTCTTTGCTCCCGTCACGGTGGTGCAGCCCGTGGGACTGTTGGCTTTTCCGTGGTCCATGATTTTGCAGGCGCGAGTCACTCGCCAACGCATCCGCAAACGTGAGGGTGTTTTAGTAGCGATGACTGTGCTGGCGACCGGGATGTTTACTTTCCTAGTGTCTTACTATTCCGCGCCGGATCAGCCTTTGACCACCATAAAGGTCTTTATTGGTGCCATCACGATTTACATTCTGGCAGGTACTTTCGGGACGTTGGGCGCAAAAGGACCGCGCGTGTGGCGCTCGTTTTTTTGGGGCAGCGGTGGGGCTATGTTTTATGGTCTAGAAGCGTCCCTGGTGCGCACCCTCATCATTTTTGTGCGCCAGCATAACTGGATAGATAACCCGATGTTTTGGGCAGTCCTGTTCGTTTTGGTCATCGGCTCCATGACTGCCGGGTGGATGGTGCAGCAGGGCTACGCCACCGGTCAGGCCGAACTGGTCGTCGCGTCGATGACAATTACCTCTCCCATCGTGGCGGTCTGTTTCGGTATCGCGGTGCTGGGAGAAGGCAAGAACTTCACCGGTGAAGTAACCCTGGGGATTATCATCTGCGGACTGGTGGCTATTGCCGGCATCATCGGGCTGACGCACTTGAAAGCCCATCAGCCTATCATCTTGGAGCATACCGCCGACATCCCGATTGTCTCCGGGATGCATCTAAACCAGGGTTCTGAGTCAGCAAATACTCCTGACGAGCACAGCACGCCAGACATGCCTCAAAGTTAGTTAAACCGGTAGAGGTGCTGCGCCAGACGGTAGGTCTTAACCGCAGCCCATTTCAGCGGTGCTTTGTTCACACTGGAACCCCGAACTAACGGGTGGCGCTTTAAGTTGCGTGCCATACGCGGGCTCTTAGCATAGATGTGTTTCCACATATCTTCGCGCATCCGCATCGCTTCATTATCGCCGCGCAGCAGCGAAAATGCCGATGAAGCCGTGATAATCAATGCCAAGAAACCTTCCATGTACTTTGCCAAGCGCGGGTTGGGAACGTCATCTGGCAGGGTGTAGGCATCAACCAGCGCCTTGGTCACGCGCATCTGTTGATCGAGACGACCCAGCATGACCGTCTCGTTCACGGATTGGTCATCGCGACCGATAAAGTAGTGATACAGGTCAACCGGTAAATAGTAGAGTTTCTTTACATAAGGGAGGGGAACGTAGACAAAAATGTTGTCTACATAGAACGTGTGCTTGGGCATCACCATGCCGGATTCGCGCAACACCTGGGTGCGATAGACCGTGGAGTGCATCAGGATGTTTTGTCCCACCCCGAAGTTTCCGACCTGATTCCAGGTAATTATCCGGTTTAGCGGCAGGGCGCGGTTATAGCGGATGACTTTACGCGAACCTGTCAACACGTGCTCGTAAACGTAATTACAGACAACCAGGTCAACCCGTTCTTTGTGTGCTAGGAATGCACGAAGCTTGGACATCAGCAGGTTCAACCCCACCCGATCCAACCAGTCGTCGGAGTCAACCACCTTAAAATAGTGACCCCGAGCAGCCTGCAGACCTGCCATCACCGCACCGCCGTGACCGGCGTTCTCCTGGTGAATGACCCGAACTTTATCAGGCATAGCTTGCGCCCACTTGTCAGCTTTCGCCCCGGTGTGATCCTTGGAGCCATCATCGACGATAATGATTTCGGTGTCCTCGCCTGCCCCAATCATGGAGGAAATGCAGGCATCCATGTAATCTTCGGAGTTGTAGCACGGAATGACAAAAGTCAGGGTAATGTCACGATCTGCCAGGTCATCAGTACGGTCATCGGTTTGCGCGGTATTATTCGTTTCTGCCATCAGGTTCTCTCACTAGATTTTCGTAGTTATTTCATCGGTTGCCGGCATGTGGATAGGGCTCAATCGTCCGTCATGACCACGTGCAATCCGCCCACCATGCGGGCAATCAGGTTGTAAATCACGGCTGCCAGCCAGCTCAGCACAGTCAAAATGATAATCTGCAACACGCCAAAAATCGCGACCAGAGCAATCGTCCGACTAAACGTCAATGCGTCAACCAGGTTAACCAACGCTGTAGCGGACAGCGCCTGCAAGAACCCTTGCATGGAGGAAAACACGTGCAGCATATCCAACACCAACCACAGCACGATAGCCGCAACCAGCATGACTATGGACATCGCTACCGCCACCAGAAATCCAATCTTCATCGCCGAGAGCGGATTGACCCTGGACAAAATGAGCTTGACGCGACGCACATCAGGCAAATCGGCAGCTTCTTCGCGTTCCCGCATTCGCTTTGCTGCCTCCATGCGCCGCGCTTCCCGCGCCGCTTCCCGCTCGGCTTTCTTGGCAGCCTTGGCTGCCGCTCGTTCATCAGCATAGGTATTGACAGGAGCGGGCGCCGCCGGGGCGGGCGGTTCCGGCGGAACCATATCGGGTTGAACCTCAGCCACGGGTGGCGCTGCCACCGGGCGTGCATCCGCAACGGGGCTGGGTTCCATCGGAGGCGGGGGAACCGGCTTTTTCACCGAGTTATCCCTGGCTTGCAGAGCACCTGAATACGGGTCGGCATGACCCAACCTCGCCCAGGATACGCTGGGATCCTCGCCGTCCTCGGGCGCATCGGGATTGGGGGCGGGATTATTCCCGTCAGGTGTTCCATTTATCCGCATATTCCATCCCTTCAGATGTTTCCTCGATTTTAAAGCCTAGCCACCGGTGGCTCAATTCATGCTGCTCGATTTCCCGGTGGCGCTTTCGAGGACTTTTGCAATATATCGCACAAAGTCTCCGAAATCCTGCCGTTTAATCCTCCAGCTGCGGGTCATTATCCACGTTGAGGGTGATAGCAATGACCTTGTCGCCCTCATCAGCGCGAGAGAAAATCACGCCCTGCGTGTTGCGTCCGGTCCGGCTGACTTCATCAACACGAGAACGCACGATTTTGCCCCCTGCCATGATGACCAGGACTTCTGAGTCTTCCTCAGTGACCAGTGCGCCGACCAGGTCGCCACGAGCCTCCACCAGGTTCGCGACCTTAATCCCCAGACCACCGCGGCCCTGCACCCGGTATTCAGACAGTGCCGTGCGTTTCGCGTATCCGCCCTCAGTCACCACAAACAGATCCGCTTCGGGGCGCACCACATCCATGGTCAACAGTTCGTCATCAGCCCGGAACCGCATCCCCGTCACGCCGGAAGTCGCCCGACCCATCGGGCGCAGCTGCTCATCACAAGCATTAAACCGCAAGGATTGACCGTGGCGAGACACCAAAATCAAGTCATCGGTCGCGTCTGCCAAGCACGCCGAAACCAGCTGATCCGCCTCTCCGGCACTGTCCTCGCGCAGTTTGATAGCAATCAATCCACCCGTTCGGTTCGTGTCATAGTCGGTCAACCGGGTCTTTTTCACGAAGCCCAGACGGGTCGCCAACACCAGGTAATCCTTGTCTGCAAACGAGGAAACCTGCAGGACTTGGGCGATACGCTCGTCGGGCTGGAAAGCCAGCAGGTTCGCCACATGCTGACCTTTCGAGTCACGTCCTCCCTCGGGAATCTCATACGCTTTCGCGCGATACACTCGCCCGAAATTCGTAAAGAACAGCAGCCAGTCATGCGACGACGTGGTAAAGAAGTGCTCGACCTGATCCTCCTCGCGCAGCGACGCACCTTTAATGCCTTTGCCGCCACGATGCTGGGAACGGTAGGCGTCGACCCGCGTGCGTTTCGCGTAACCACCGCGAGTAATGGTGACCACCACGTCTTCTTCGGGAATCAAATCCTCCATCGACATTTCCCCATCAAAAGGCACGATGGTGGTCTTGCGTTCGTCGCCCCACTTGTCGGTAATTTCGCCAAGTTCCTCGGACACGATGCTCCGCTGGCGTTCGGGGCGAGCCAAAATGTCTTTAAAGTCAGCGACTTTCGCTTCCAATTCGGCATGTTCGTCCAAAATCTTTTGGCGTTCCAAAGCTGCCAAACGGCGCAGCTGCAAAGCCAAAATCGCGTCAGCCTGAACCTCGTCAACCTTCAGGAAATCCATCAACCCGACCCTGGCATCTTCTGCGGTCGGAGAACGACGAATCAACGCGATAACCTCATCTAGCGCATCCAAGGCCGCCAGGTAACCCTGCAAAATATGCAACCGTTCCTGGGCTTTCGCCAACCGGAAAGCGGTGCGGCGTTTGATGACATCGACCTGGTGGGCAATCCAATAGTGGATAAATCCGTCAATAGAGAGGGTCCGGGGCACCCCGTCGACCAGCGCCAACATGTTGGCAGGGAAGGAATCTTGCAACTGGGTGCGTTTGTACAGGTTATTCAGTACGACTTTCGGCACCGCGTCGCGTTTCAGCACCACCACAATACGGGTTCCGGCGCGATCCGACGTTTCGTCACGGATATCTGCAATCCCTTGCAGCTGACCATCTTTGACCAGCTGCGCAATCTTAACCTGCAGGTTATCGGGGTTAACCTGGTAGGGCAGTTCGGTCGCCACCAGGCAGGTGCGCCCATTGAGTTCCTCCACGTTGACCACCGCGCGTTGGGTGATAGAACCACGACCGGTGCGGTAAGTTTCCTCAATCCCGCGCCGACCCAAAATCGTAGCGCCGGTGGGGAAATCCGGACCTTTAATGCGCTGCAGGCAAGCTGCGAGCAGTTCTTCACGCGTAGCCTCTGGGTTTTGCAGATACCATTGTGCCGCGTCAGCAACTTCCCGCAGGTTATGGGGCGGAATCCGGGTCGCCATGCCCACCGCGATGCCCTCGGAGCCGTTAATCAGCAAGTTCGGGATTCGGCTGGGCAGCACGGTCGGCTCTTGGGAGCGCCCGTCATAGTTATCCATGAAATCGACGGTGTCCTCGTCGATGTCACGCACCATTTCCATGGCGAGGGTAGCCATCTTGCATTCCGTGTACCGAGGCGCCGCTGGTCCGAGGTTACCGGGGGAACCAAAGTTGCCCTGACCAGCCACCAAGGGGTAACGCATCGACCAAGGCTGCACCAACCGGGCTAGTGCATCATAGACCGAAGAATCCCCGTGGGGATGAAAGTGACCCAAAACGTCGCCCACCACGCGCATACACTTGGAATATCCGCCGTTCGGACGGTAGCCACCGTCATACATGGTATAGATAACGCGGCGGTGTACCGGTTTCAGCCCGTCACGGACATCGGGCAGAGCGCGACCCACAATCACGCTCATGGCGTAGTCCATGTAGGACTTTTTCATTTCTTTTTCCAAATCCACCTGCATGACGCGGGTGGATTCCGCCTCGGTAATCACGGGGGCATCGGAATGAATGATTTCTTCCACTTCGGAATCATTGTTGTCTTGGTTATCAGCCATTTCCCTTGTCTTTCAATAGCTTGGTGAGAGTCTCACCGGGGCTTGTGTAGTGTTCGCTTAGATATCCAAGAAGCGCACGTCTTGGGCGTTACGTTGGATAAAGGCGCGCCGCGAACTCACGTCCTCGCCCATGAGCAGCGAAAACACTTCGTCTGCGGAGGCAGCCTCATCCATCGTGACCTGTTTCAGCAGTCGCGCACTGGGATCCATCGTGGTCTCCCACAGTTCCTGGGCGCTCATCTCGCCCAAACCTTTGTAGCGTTGAATCCCGCCTTCCTTGGGCATTCGCGCCCCAGAATCCAGACCCAAGCTGACCATCTTGTCTTTTTCCTTGTCGGAATAGACGAACTGGTGAGGTTTGTTGGACCACTTCAGGCGGTAAAGCGGCGGGGTTGCCAGGAACACGTGACCGTTTTCGATGAGTGGACGCATATAGCGGAACAGCAGGGTCAGCAGCAGGGTGGTGATGTGCTGCCCGTCCACGTCCGCATCTGCCATCAGCACAATCTTGTAGTAGCGCAGTTTCGACAGGTCGAAATCCTCGCCAATCCCAGTGCCGAAAGCAGTGATCAGAGACTGGATTTCTTTATTGTCCAAAGCCCGGTCCAGGCGAGCTTTTTCCACGTTTAGGATTTTGCCGCGCAACGGCAGGATAGCCTGGTGCGCCGGGTCGCGCCCAGCCACTGCCGAACCGCCTGCGGAGTCACCCTCGACCAGGAAAATTTCACAATTAGAGGCGTCTCGGCTGGAACAATCCCGCAGCTTGCCGGGCATTGAGAAAGAATCCAGAGCGGTCTTACGCCGAGTCGCATCCCGTGCTTTTCGAGCCGCATTACGCGCTTGCTGGGCAGATTGGGCTTTGGCAATAATCGCTTTGCATTCCGCCGGATGGGCATCAAACCAGTCCCCCAGCTGGGAATACACGGTCTGTTGCACGAAAGTGCGAGCCTCGGTGTTGCCCAGTTTCGTTTTCGTCTGACCCTCGAACTGAGGATTGCGGATTTTCACGGAAATCACTGCCGTCAAGCCTTCGCGGCAATCGTCACCGGACAGGTTTTCGTCTTTGTCCTTAATGAAGCCTTTTTCCCGTCCAACCTTGTTCATCAACGAAGTCAAGGCAGCCCGGAACCCTTCCTCGTGGGTGCCTCCCTCGGTCGTGTTGATGGTGTTGGCGTAAGTATAGATAGACTCTGAGTAGGCGCTGGTCCACTGCAGGGCGATTTCCAGCGCCATGGCGTTTTCAACATCCTCCAAGCTAGCCTCGAAGTCGATGATTTCTTCGTGGACGACCTCGGATTTCTTGGTGTCGTTGATGAAATGCACGTAATCGTGCAGACCGTTTTCGTAACAGTAAGACACCGAGCGACGTCCGACCTTGGGAGAATCCGCGTCTCCGTCTTGGTCCCCGGTCACAAAATCACCTTCCGCTGTCACATTGGGGCGCTCATCGGTGAGGGTGATACGCAATCCCTTGTTCAGGAAAGCCATCTGTTGGAAACGGGTCCGCAGGGTTTCATAGTCGAACTCAACAGTTTCAAAAATCTCGGGGTCCGGATAAAACACCTGGACAGTACCGGTTTCCTCGGTGGGTTCGCCCCGGCGTAGCGGCTGGATGACTTTGCCCCCATTGCCGAACTCGATATGCCACTCGTAACCGTCTCGTTTCACGGTGGTCAAAATCTTGGTGGACAGGGCGTTTACCACCGAAATACCGACCCCGTGCAAGCCGCCGGACACCGCGTAGGAGGAGCCACCGAACTTGCCGCCCGCGTGCAGAATAGTCATGACGACTTCCACGGTCGGTCGGTGTTCACTGGGGTGTTCCGCCACCGGAATACCGCGGCCGTTATCTGCCACCCGCACCCCGCCGTCGGCTTGTAAAGTCACCTCAATATGGTCACAGTACCCCGCCAAAGATTCATCGACCGAGTTGTCTACCACCTCATAAACCAAGTGGTGTAAGCCCCGTTCTCCGGTGGATCCGATGTACATACCGGGTCGGACTCGCACTGCTTCCAGACCTTCGAGGACCCTAATGTCAGAAGCGTCGTAGTGCTCTTCGGGCTTTTCAAAATCGCTCACGTTTGTGTCTCCTTTTTTCGGCTTTTTCGCCACCATAATCCTATCGAATTTTTTGACTATTGCCCTTTAGAGACACGTAAAGACGGATTTCACAGGCTTAATGTGAAAATCATGGCAAAGCAGGTGAGGGTTATCTGTGGCGTGTAGCCGTCGATAAAGTTTGGCATAAGGTCGGTGCCAAGGTTCTAGCCGTAGGTGTCGCGCGGTCCGCGCCCCGGAACGCTGCGGGGGCCGTGATTCCAAGACGGCACCTGAGGGCCGCGGATAATGATTTGCTGCACCACTCCCGCTCCCAGCCGCTTGGTGAGTTGTTTGAGCAGCTCGGGCAGTAAGAATTTCAGCTGAGTAGCCCAAGCGGTCGAATCCGTCCGGACGATGAGCTTGCCCTTTTCGAAGCTCTCTACCGTGGAATGGGCAGCGACCTGGGCACCGACATATTCATCCCAATGTTTTTTCACATCGGCGATTTCCAGCGGAGTCTCCCACCCTAAACGCTGCGCCAAATGCCCCAGCAGGAATCCCGCCCGCTGTGGATCGTTTCGGGAGGGACGCGACCCGTCCGTGAAATTGGCGGTAGCCGGCCCCGGAGTCGCTAACTGCTCAATTCTCTCCGGAGTCGAACCAAGGCTTTTCGCCAGGTCAGCGTAATACTGTTTCGCGATTTCGCGATCCAACCATTCCCGTTCGCTCAAATTGTCCGCGTGTTCAGCGGTGGAAAATCCGCGTACCTTCCCAGTGAGGGGGTAAAAGCCCAAGCTGAACATGAGCTCGCGGTAACGTTTCACCGCACGACGCGGCAGCGGGGAATGCATGGTTGGATACAGACCAGAATAGTCGATACCTTTAGCCAAGATGGACCCCCTCTCCCGCTGACGACAACCGCCCAGTCATTATTGCAAAAAATCCGGTGCTGCTCCCTGACCGAGAGTCTCCACGCTGCTTTCACGGGTTTCTGGGTCCAAAGTGACGCGGTAGAACGCGGCGTGTAGCGCTTCAGGAATTTCAGTTCCGGTCGCAGAAGTAATAAACACCTGGTCAGCCTGGTCAATAGCCCACAGCAGGGCGGCACGGCGCTGTTCATCGAGCTCCGCAAATACATCATCCAACAGCAACACCGGGGTGTCCGCAAAGTTTTCGCGCAACAGGGAAAATTCTGCCAAACGCAGGCTCAAAGCATAAGACCAAGACTCACCGTGGGAGGCAAACCCCTTAACCGGTAAACCATTTAAATGCAGCTCCAACTCGTCACGGTGGGGACCGACCAAATTAACTCCGCGCCGGGCCTCATCCGCGTGACATTGCGCGAGAGCCTGGCGAAACACAGATGACAGCAACTCCGGGTTTGCATACATTTCGCGCTGCTCATCCGCGGACAGTTCCAAAGTTTTCGTGACACTATCCGCATAGGTCAATCCCACCGGGGCGGGGTGCCCGGCAATTCGGGCATACACCGAGGGTAAAAACTGCGCCAACTGGTCGATTACCCGCGCCCTTTCACGCATGACTTCTACCGCTGCCGGGACCAAGGCATCATCCCAGATAGAGAGCTGAATTTCATCTATCGGAGCACGCCGTTTCGCCACGTCTTTCAGGTAAGCTCCACGTTGACGCGCGATTTTTGTGTATTCACCCAACGCCCCAACCAGGGTCGGACGTAACTGGATAGCGATACGGTCCAAAAAAGTGCGGCGAGTAGCCGGGTCGCCTTGCACCAACTGCAAATCTTCAGGGGCAAACAGCACGGTAGACAGGTGACCCAGCAAAGAGCGCGGGCGCACATTATGCCGATTAATCATGGCGCGATTAGCCCTGCCCGCCAACAGTTCAATCTCTAACAGTTCCCCGCTAGCATCCGGATCGGTCAAATCTGTACCAGGATGAACCCGCGCCCGAATTACTCCCGCGCGTAAGGTTGCCGGCGACCGGACCGTGTCCCCAATTTCGCGAAAAATCAGACCCGCATCCGTACCAATCCGGTGCGAAGCCAACACCGCCAGGTAGTTTAGCGCCTCCAGCAGGTTCGTTTTGCCTTGCCCGTTGGCTCCGACAAACACGTTTGTTCCCGCCGGAAAATGCAAAATCACCTGACGGTAGGAACGAAACCAGTCCAGAGCCAGGTCGGAAACAAACACGCGCCCCCCTGAAAGTTCTCGTGACCTACCCCTTGTGAATAAAACTCTAAATGCTGGTGCGGATAGGCATAATCAGGTAGCGGAAAGTCAGATTATCCTCACCAGTTTCTTCCTTTTGACCCGTGATGACCACTGGTTTCGCCTCATCTTTGAAAGACAGACGCGCATACGGTTCGTCGATAGCACCCAGTCCCTCCAGGAGCATCCGTGAGTTAAAAGATACCGAGATGTCCGGACCGTTCAACAGCGCTGGAATCGTGTCAGTCGCACTGTTTTCCGCGCCATTACCCGCCAGGAACTCCAACTGTCCGGAGGTGAAACGCAAAGAAATCTGTTGATTAGAGAGATTAGAGGAGACAATCGCCACCCGTTTGGCAGTTTCAATAAACTGATCGACCTTTACTACCGCCGTGACATTAATCGGTTCGGGGAACAGACGCCGCACGTCAGGATAGTTTCCGTCGTTAATTTGGGAAGTAAATACCCGTCCGTTGGCTGCCAAACCAATCAGGGAAGCGGGATTATTGGCAGAACCCACCGCGACTTCGACATCGCCGGCGGTAGCAATGTTCTTTGCTGCATCGCTCAAATTTTTGGCTTTCACCACCAGGTCTTGATCCCCGCCCTGACCACCAGCCCACGGCATCTCTTTCAACGCCATCCGGTAGCGGTCAGTTGCCAAAAGATACAGTTTGTCCGGGCGAACCTCCAGAGAAATCCCCGTCAGCAGCGGCAACGTTTCATCACGAGAAGCCGCCACCGCGACTTGTGAAATTGAATGAGCAAAAGCTGCCGCATCGACTTTCCCTGCACTTTCCGGCATTTGCGGCAACGGCGGGTATTCCTCAGAATGCATCATGATGAGCTTTTGTTTGAAAGAACCACAAGTGATGTGCAGGTAGTTATCTTCCGTAGCAAACTTCACCAGGTCAGCGCGAGACGGCAAGGCTCGTGCCGTTTCGCTGAGTAGCTTGCCATCTACCACTGCCACCCCCGGCTCTGTGACTTCTTCAGCTGCGACCGTCACACGAGACGAAACCTCATAATCATAGGAGGAAAACTCCACTCCGTCCTCTCCCGCTTCGATGCGTACACCGGAAAGCACTGCCACTGCCGGACGTGGTGAAATAGACCGGGAACTCCATGCCACAGCTTCTGCCAAAGTGTCGCGTCTCAACACGAGTTCCATGAAATTCCTCCCCAAATGCGAAATGTTGTTATACAAACTCTAACCCAAAACCGCATACTTGAGTACTCCCGTAGTTTGCTGTTTCGGCAGTGGAGAGACACTGGGATACACAGCAGCGCCGCGCCTTTGATGATGGAAGAAAAATGCCAAAATTTTTTAAAAAATAATTACCTTCATTACCAGTGTGAATTCTGTGTATAACCCGAGTTTGATAGGTGGCAGTTCAGAATCACAAATCTGTAGTTCAGTTGATAACTTTCGGGAAAACGCAGCCGTCTTGTGAATTAAATCCTTTCCACATTTTCATCCACAACAAATTCCCGAAAAAACCCGGCTTCATCCCCAGCTTTGTCCACATTCGCTATTTTGGGTTCTCAAGTGGAGTTTTGCGCGGTTCCGTTCGGGGTCGCGGGGGAGGAACCTAGCGACATCGAGGGAGCACCCTCCCCCATCGCGTCTCCGCTACGCTCTCGCCGCGATAGGGCCCCCTCCCCAGCGTCGTACGGGTTCCTCCCCCCGCTCCCCTCCCGGTTTCCGGCGTTTTGTTTAGTGAAAGTGGCATTAAACACGACAGGAATCCCGCGACCCCCCAAATCGGTACACCGCAACCTCCCCCAAGCACCTCGTGACCTTGGGAAATACTGTCCGCACCGACCTTGTGAACAGAACAATAGAGGCAGAGGCAGAAAGAAAAAGAGATGGAAAAAACTGTTGGAAAGGCAGCAGCGGAACTAGGATTCGCGGGTGGCGCGGCGCACCGCGTCGGAAATATCGGAAACGGATTTGAAAGTTTGGGTGTCTTCCTTCATGGATGCTGCGACCTTTTTATTGGCGTGCATGACTGTCGTATGATCGCGACCTCCGAAAGCAGCTCCGACTTGAGGCAATGACAAGTCGGTCAGTTCACGGCACAGATACATGGCGATTTGGCGCGGTCCCACCACGGTACGGGATCGGTTCGCGGAGAGCAAGTCTTCGGAAGTCAACGAAAAGTATTGGGCAGTGCAATCAATAATCATTTCAGGAGTGATTTCTTTGGCGCCCTTGCCGGTCATCAAATCGCGAATTGCCAGTTTCGCAGTTTCAATGGTGGCGGGTACGTGGTTCAGTGACCAATATGCCGTGACCCGAATCAATGCGCCTTCCAAAGCGCGAATGTCGGAATCAACGTTTGAGGCAATGAATTCAGCCACATCATCGGGCATTTGCATGTTTCCGGCCTGGGCTTTTCGGCGCAGAATCGCAATTCGCGTCTCTAGGCTGGGGGGTTGAATGTCTGCCATCAGACCCCATTCCAGGCGCGAACGAACTCGCTCTTCAAACCCCTTCAGCTCTTTGGGAGCCACGTCAGAGGTGATAACGACCTGTTTTTGTGCGGTGTGCAACGTGTTAAAGGTGTGGAAGAACTCCTCTAGGGTTTGTTCTTTGCCTGCCAAGAACTGAATATCGTCGATGAGCAGGAAGTCGACTTCGCGGTACCGCGCCTGGAATTCAGCGAAAGTCTGTGAGGCGATGGCGTTGATGAACTCGTTGGTGAACTCCTCAGAAGAAATGTACTTGACCTTCGAGTCGGGGTACAGCTCCAGGGCATAGTTGCCGATGGCGTGCAGCAGGTGGGTTTTGCCCAGTCCTGGACCACCATAAATAAACAGTGGATTGTAGGCTTTGGCAGGAGACGCCACCACAGATTCTGCTGCGGCAGCGGTAAATGAGTTTGAAGAACCGATGACGAAAGAGTCAAAAGTGTAGGTCGGGTTCAGTCCCGTGTTCGAGTCAATGTGCAGGGTCTGTTGATGTTCCGGCTCCCAGACGGGGGTGGTGGGGGCGATAGGTGGGGCTGGTTGAGGTGCTACGGGTTCAAAAGTTTGAGGTGTGGGCGCCATATTGCCCAGGTTTTCGTCTACGGTCACAATCAAGTTGTTGATGGGACGGTGCAACACTTCGCTGAACGTGGTCTTAAACAGGTCGGAGTACTTCGACTCAATCATGGTCTTGACGTCATTGCTGGATACTGCCAAAACAGCTGCGTCCCCGGATTCCCCCAAACCTTTGGATTGGCGGATGAGCGCCAGGTCGAAGTTGCCGATTTTTCCTGAAACACTGAGATTTTCAAGCGCTTTCGCCCAAAAATCGGTAGGTCCAAGGTCAGCTTTGGCCGCGCTTTCCCAGGCAGCATTGTCCACGGTCAGTACTCTCCTTGGCTGTTGTGTCTATGCAGATAAAACTGAGTAAATCTTGCCACTCTTTAGTGAAATCCACAAAGTTTTCCACAACCTGTGGACAAAGTTACAACCGTGTAACTCTGGGATGAGGTGCAATTTCATTAGAGTTTTCCAATTATTTTCCAGGAAATTCTATGACTCCGACTTTTTCGCTAATTTGCAAGGATGCTGATAATTGGGCTAAATTGGGGCTTCGTCTTATGACTTAACTGCGGCTCGGGATTTCCCGGGATTATTTTTCAGGAGAAAAAAGTGACTAAGCGGACTTATCAGCCCCATAATCGTCGCCGCGCTCACAAGCACGGCTTCCGTAATCGTATGGCCACTCGTGGTGGTCGGGCGGTTATCAGCGCTCGGCGTCGTCGTGGTCGCAAGCGTCTGGCGGTCTAGTCCCCAAGCTGATGCTTGCTAAGGCAAACCGGCTGACCCGCGCCCAGGACTTTCGTCAGGCAATGCGTGAGGGTTGTCACGCTCACTGTCATAACATGGTGTTTCACCAATATCTCGGTAACGGGAGTGAGCCGGCACGAATCGGTTTTGTCGTAGCCAAGCGGTTTGTGAAACACGCCACAGGACGCAACCTCGTTAAACGTCGGTTGCGTCACTTGGTGCGCGACCGTATCACAGAGTTTCCAGCAGGTTCTTTAAATGTGTTTTATGCCAAAGCTGGCATTGCCGAAGTAGATTATCCACAGCTGGAAAACCAAATTCAGATATTGTTGCGAAAGATGGCGCACAAACAACACGGTGATCGGGATTTTGTAAGTCCATCCCGGTCCTGCTAGCCAGGTTTGTCTCAGATTACGGCTGGTGAAAGTTAGGATAGATACGGTGTTAGCGGGCAAGGCATTATGGCGGTGGGTCTGGAACCTGCCGGCAACTGTGTCGCGCTTGTTTATTCACATCTATCAGCACACCTTGTCAAAAGCATTTGGACCGGTGTGTAAGTATTACCCCAGCTGTTCCCATTACGCTGACTTAGCTTTGCAGGTACACGGATTTTGGAAAGGCTCGGCGCTCACTCTGTGGCGGTTGCTGCGGTGCAACCCCTACTCTGATGGTGGCGTAGATTATCCTCCCGTGAAAGGTTCCTGGACCAATCCGTGGACCGCCCCCGGCAGCGTTAGCTCCCAAACTTATGGTCTTTCCCCTGGTCAAAACGCACTGTGGACCGCAGAGGCGAGTGGGGAAACTTTGGAAACGAAAGAAAGAACGGTGTCATGTTGCTGAGCCTGGTTTCGGCTGCTGGGGAAGCCAAGCTGTCCCTCTACGATCAGATTTTGTACCCCTTTATGTGGGTGGTGGGTTGGGTTCTGCGTGGGGTTCACGAGATGATTACCCTCCTCGGTGTAGAGTCCGGCGCTGGAATTGGCTGGGTGTTGGCGATTGTCGGGATGACTATCGTGGTGCGCCTGATTATCGTGCCACTGTTTATCAAACAGATTAAAGCGTCTCGGGCTATGAGCTTGGCGCAGCCCGAATTGACTGCCATTACCAAGAAATATAAGGGCAAACGTGATCAGCAGACCATGATGCGCCAACAGGAAGAAATGAAAGCCGTGCAAAAGAAGTACGGCGCTTCCATGTCCGCCTCGTGCCTGCCCCTATTGGTTCAGATGCCGGTACTTCTCGCTCTGTATCGTTTGCTTTACTACATGTCGGCGGTCGCGCACGGGACTATGCCCGAGCATGTTTCCATCGGCGGAATGGGTCAACAGCAAGCCAAAGCCCTGTGGGATTCCACGTTCTTTGGTGAATCTTTGGGTCAGACTATGTTCGGTCCCACTTCCACCTTGCAGACCAAGATTGTCATTGGCATTATGGTGGCTTTTCTGGTTATCACTATGTTCGTTCAGACCGCGTTCCTCTCCATGAAGAACATGAGTGACGAACAGCTGAACTCGGATAACCCGATGGTGAAATCCACGAAGTCCATGATGTATTTCATGCCCCTGGTGTATCTGTTCACCGGTCCGGTCGTGCAGGTCGGGCTGCTCATTTACTGGGCGACTTCTAATACGTGGAGTTTGGTGCAACAGTACTTCATGATTCGGGCATACCCCACTCGCGGTTCCGCTGCCGCGCGGTGGCGTGCTGATGCGCATGAACAGAAGTTTGAGAAATACCGTGCTGACCAAGAGAAACAACTCTCTGCTCAGTTGGAACAGATTGAGCTTAATGAGGCGGGGTTGAATCAAAAGGGTGTTCAGGTCGCTATGCGTGAAGCCCGGTTGGCGCATATCCGGAAGCTCGAGAAACGCCGGATGGAGCTGGGATTAGATGAAATTAATTTCGGTTCCGTGGATGCCCAGGGTAAAGGGGGCAAACAGCAACGGATGCAGCCCGGTCAAAAGGGCTGGGAGGAATACCGCGCTCAGTTTGATAAGGACAAAGCTGAGGAACGCGCTGATATGGAGCCTGATCCGGATGAAGTGGGTAAGGATGGTTTGACCGCCAGCCAACGTGCCACTAAACAAGCTGAAAGGCGCGCAGCAGAACGCAAAGCTAAACAAAAGAAATCAAAAAAGAAGCAAGGGAACCGATAGAGACGAAATTTTCAGGCAATGCGACGCAGTGAGTTGCCTGGGAAACGAGGGAGCAAAAACATGAGTGAAACAATGGATGAGTTGGACATAATCGAAGAAGGCACCGAAGTCGTTGCCAATCGTGGCTCCAAAATGGAGCGCCTGGAAAATGAAGGTGACTTGGCAGCAGATTATTTAGAGGAACTGCTGGACATCGTTGACCTGGACGGCGACATTGAGATTGATGTCGAGAACGGGCGCGCTCTGGTCGAGATTGTGACCGGAGATGAAGAACCGGATCGACGTCTCAAGAGGTTGATTGGTCGGCATGGTGAAGTTCTGGAGGCTTTGCAGGAGTTGACGCGCCTGGCAGTACAGTCTCAAACCGGGGAACGGTCCCGATTGATGCTTGATATTGCGGGCTACCGCACTAATCGACGTCTTGAACTGCAGGAGCTAGTGGAACGTTTGGGCGCGCAGGTGCAGGAAACCGGCGAGCCGGTACAACTCGATCCCATGAATCCTTTTGAACGCAAAGTGTGCCACGATAAGGCTGCCCAGATGGGATTGTATTCTGAATCCGAAGGTGTGGCGCCTCATCGTTACGTCGTCATTTCTCTCGATGAAGGTGACGACGAGGATTTCGAGGACGAAGACCAAGACGACTTTGACTCCGCCGCGGAATCTCCCGCTGGTACGGCTGCTGACCTGACAGACTCAGCTGTTGATGAAGCGGATAATGCCACCGCAGAAACCTCCGAAGAAGCCTAACGATTTAGGTCGTTCGAGAGATATTCCATGACAGATTCAGTGCAGGATACCCCGGCGGAGGACACGTTGGGAGAGGTACAGGTTGAACCCGAACCTGATGGTCTTGCCGACGTGTTCGATACCAGTGCCGGTCAAATGCGTTACTACGCAGACCTACTCGCACACGAGGGTCTGGAACAGGGGTTGCTGGGACCGCGAGAAGCGGGACGCATCTGGAGTCGCCATATCTTAAACTGCTGGGTGCTCAGTCAGTTACTTCCCGAGGGAGTTCAGGTTGCTGATGTCGGTTCAGGAGCGGGGTTGCCCGGTTTGGTCTTGGCTATTGGCAGACCCGACTTGAGCCTGACGCTGATTGAGTCGATGGCACGTCGTTGCGAGTGGTTGCAGTTTTGTATAGAGGAACTGGGCTTAGACAATGTGCGGATTCGTAACGCTCGAGCCGAAGACATTCGCGGCAAACAGACCTTTTCCTACCTGACCGCACGAGCGGTGGGTAATCTTTCGACTTTGCTGGGGTGGACCGCTCCTCTGGTGAAAAAGCAGGGTACCCTGTTATTCCTGAAAGGTGCCTCAGTCGAATCGGAAATTGCCAAAGCCAAAGGAAACTATGTATTCGTCAAACAAAAGGTTTCCCTTCCTGAGGTACTCACGATCTCCACACCTTTGACCAGGGAACCAACCAGGGTGGTGCGGTTGATGAAGAAATAGGTAAATGTTTCACGTGAAACATTTTGCCCTACGTTTCCCAACGAGGTTCGGATACAACTCTCAGTCATTAGGTCTCACATTTGGCGTGCTTGACATATTGCTTTCGCGTTTCGAAAGGCATTCTGGTGGAGTGATTTGCCTGTGAAAAGAATTGTCAACCGGCGCAACCAAGCGGAAAATCCTGTGGATAAGATGTGGATAAAGAATTCAGAAACTAGAATTTTTTCACCATCCCCCATGAAGTAAACTGGAAGAAAAGAAGGGAGTTAATGGTGGCAGAAAACGAACGACCCAAGGTCGTAGTCCCCCATCACATAGAGCGTCCTGATTCCATTCACCGGACCCTGCGCCCCCGGGTGCCCACTTCCGAGAATGAAACCCCTATTGCTCGTGAACTGCGCAAGTCGCTAGAGTTGCGCCAGACTATCGCCTCTGAGGAAACTCCCCCGCTGCGCCATAACCACATTGTTGCCATGGCAAATCAAAAGGGCGGTGTTGGCAAGACGACAACCCTGGTTAACATGGCTATGAGTTTAGCTAAGCGTGGTGTGGAGGTGCTTGTCATTGATACTGACCCACAAGGTAACGCTTCTACCGCGCTCGGCATAGATCACCATGTGGGCACTCCCTCTCTCTACGATGTGTACACCGGAGAATCTACACTTGCCGAAGTTGCACAGCCTTGCCCGCAAGAGGAAAGCTTGCTCGTAGTTCCTGCCACCGTAGATTTGGCAGGGGTAGAGATGGAACTCGCCGATCAGGCTGATCGCAGTTTCTATTTGCATGAGGCTATAGATTCATTTTTAGAGGGTAAGTCAGGGTGTTTGATTCTGATTGATTGTCCCCCTTCGCTAGGGCTGTTGACCGTGAACGCATTTTGTGCCGCGCGCTGGGTCGTGATTCCGGTCCAGGCTGAGTACTACGCCTTGGAGGGGATTTCTCTGCTGACTGACACGGTAGATAAGATTCGAGATGCTCTAAACCCGAAGCTTGAAGTGCTGGCATTTCTGATTACCATGTTTGATAAGCGGACTAATTTGGCAGCTCAGGTGGAATCAGATGTGCGCTCGCACTATCCTGAACAGACTCTGTCCACAAATATCCCGCGCCAGGTCGCGATTTCAGAGGCTCCATCTTGGGGACAGACAGTTATAACTTACGAAAAGAACTCTGCCGGTTCGCTGGCTTATCAGATGGCAGCCTTAGAACTTTTAGGGAAATTAGCAACGAAGGAAAATTGATACATGGCTAAAAAACGGGCTTTAGGTAGTGGTCTGGGTGCTTTGATTCCGAGCGCACCAGTTGAGCCACGCGGGGTAGATGTCTTGGTACCTCCCAAACCAGGCACTAACCCGACTAAAGGGAACGACAAGGTTCACGATTTGTTGAGTCCCGATGCGATGCAGCGCAAGACTGCAAAGACAGCGGATTCGACGGAACCTAACCTGGTGCCCGTGCCTGGTATGACGGTGCAAGAATTACCTGTTACTTCCATTACTGCTAACCGGTCGCAACCACGTGAAATTTTTGATGAAGACGCATTAGCAGAACTGGCAAACTCGATACGCTCTGTGGGCATCTTGCAGCCGGTCACCGTGCGACAAATCGAGTCAGGTCCGAAACCTCTCTATGAGCTGGTTATGGGGGAGCGGCGTTTGCGGGCAGCAAAGCTCGCGGGTCTCTCAACGATTCCGGCTATCATTCGTGACACTGCGGATGATGAAATGGGCGTGAACGCTCTGTTGGAAAACATACAGCGCGTTAACCTCAACCCGTTGGAAGAAGCAGCAGCCTATCAACAGATGATTGAGGAACTCGGCGTTACCCAAGAAACCCTGGCGAAGCGTCTCTCGCGTTCCCGTCCTCAGATTGCCAATACCTTACGTTTGCTAAAGCTACCCGCCGCAGTACAGGTCCAGGTTGCCGCGGGAGTTTTATCTGCCGGTCACGCTCGTGCGCTGTTGGCTTTAGACGATCCTGAAGCGATGACTCAATTGGCGCAGAGGATTGTGGCAGAAGGTTTATCGGTAAGAGCTACCGAGGAAATCGTTGCGGTAGGTGACAATACCGATTCTCCGACCGCTCAGCCGAAGAAACGGCAGGTTACACCGCTCAGTCCCGACATGATGGAGATGAAATCTCAGCTCGAAGATGCCCTGCAGACGCGCGTTAACCTACAGGTGGGCAAGACAAAAGGTAAAGTGACTATAGAGTTTGCCGACAGCGATGATTTAGCGCGCATTGCCAAAATTATTGCACGCGGCTAGAACTCTGAATATCCTGGCTGGGAAGGGTTAGTAGAGTTAGCACTCAATTGTTTCACGTGAAACATTGTTGCTGTAGATTGCGAGGCTCACCCCGAGTCCCTGCGTAGGGGATAAGCGGTTCTGGGAAAAATCGGGTAACGAACGTACTCGACCTTTTATAGGAAAACAAACCGGAGATTTCTGACTTCCGAGGCAGAGACTTCAGGTGTACCTAGGCGGATTTGGCGGCAGTATCACCGTGGGCTACTTCACCATTAGCCAGCAGGGCTTTCTCCTGTTCCACAGTGAGCGCCAAGCGACGGATACCTTCGCGTATCTGTTCCTCGGGGGGATAGCAGTAAGCAATGCGCAGGTAGTCAGAGCCACGCCCGTCGGCATAAAATGCCGTGCCAGAGACATAAGCGACCAAGTTTTGCACGGCGCGGGTCAGCATAGCGTTTGTGTTGATACCGGCAGGGAAATGAACCCAGGTATAGAAGCCGCCAACCGGGTGTGTCCAGGTGCAATCCGGGAGGTATTTCTTAAGGGCTTCCAGGGTGGCGCGAGCCCGACCACGATACATGACGCGGAATTTGTCTACTTGACCGTACCAGTCGAAATCTTGAAGGTATTTAGAGATAGACATTTCGGCTGCCATAGAGGGGGTCAGGATAGCCGTTTCATTGGCAACGACCAGTTTTTGCGTAATCTGGTCTGGAGCCAGCGCCCAGCCAATACGGAAACCTGGAGCGAACATCTTGGAGAAAGAACCCAGATAGATAACGCCATCGGGATTCAAGGGCTGCATCGCGGGGTAAAGGTGCCCGTCAAAGCCCAGCAGACCGTACGGGTTATCTTCCAAAATCAACAGGTGGTGACGTTGGCAAATCTCGACAATTTGCGGACGGCGCTTTTCGCTGAGGGTCATGCCTCCAGGGTTGTGAAAGTTGGGCACTGTATAGAGGAATTTGGCAGGGCGACCGGCTCGCTCCAACTGTGTGGCAGCTTCGTCCAGAGCCTCAGGAATCAGACCCTCCTGATCCATGAGGACATGATGAACGTCGCATTGATAGGAATGGAACACCGAAAGCGCTCCGACATAGGAGGGCGCTTCAACCAAAATAGGGTTGCCAGGATTCACAAAAAGTTGCGTAACCAGATCTAAGGCATGCTGAGACCCGGCGGTAATGGTGACGTTAGCGGCGGAGGCATGAATACCCTCCAAGCTCATGATGTCGGTGATTTGTTCACGCAGCGTCTCCAAGCCCTGACCGCCACCGTACTGCATAGCGGTGGCGCCATCCTGAGCAAACATCTGTTGGAAAGAACGGGCAATCTGTTGCAGAGGTAGGTCTTTCAAGTTAGGCATCCCGCCAGCTAAAGAAACGACCTCGGGACGAGACGCGACGGCAAACAAAGCTCGTGTCTGGCTGATTTGTAAGTTGTTGGCACGGGTTGAGAATCGAGATGACCAATCAATTGGGTTTAATGAAGAAGCTGAAGTCATAAACGTTCCTTAGAGTGAGATATCTGCAAGTTTACGCTGGCACGAAAGTCTGCCAAAATTTCGGAGCAAAACCGCTGAGACGCAAAAGCGGTCCCTCGCTGAATCCGGGAGAAAGGAGTAAAGCCGGAAACCCCAGCGAAGGACCGCGGAGTAAAGTCTGCTCTTCCATTCTAAGGGTGCTAACGTAAACACGGAGAAAATCGTGCTATACGTTACGCAAAAGCGGAACCACAGGGTCGATGAACGGAGTGTCTCAAAGAACCTCAGGCCAGGGCAGCTTCGATTTCCTCTTTGAACTGAGAACGAGGGCGACCCCCGATAATCTGGTGGACGACCTTGCCACCCTTGAAAATATTAAAGGTGGGAATGGCAGAAACCCCATACTGAGCCTGGAGGGAGGGATTCTTATCCACGTCGCACTTGGCGACTTTCAGACGATCGCCGAAGTCAGCAGCGATTTGATCCACAATCGGTGCCATCTGACGGCAGGGACCGCACCAAACCGCCCAGAAGTCCACCAGCACCGGAACGTCGGATTCCAGCACCTCGGCAGCGAAATTACTTTCAGTTACTTCAATAGCTGCGGACATAATACTTACCTTTCTCTTGGGTGAAATCTATCGAACCTGCAGTTACCACAGGCCAAAAATGTGTGACTCGACTGGCTCAATTAACCTGAGCATCGTGGTCCTTAATATAGCGATCCGCATCAATAGCAGCACGACAGCCAGAAGCTGCGGAGGTCACTGCTTGCCGGTAAATCCCGTCCGTGACATCGCCGGCAGCAAACACACCCGGCATGGAGGTGCGCGTGGAAGGAGAATCCACCCAAATGTTGCCTAATGCATCCAACTCTAACTGGTCACGTACCAATTCGGTGCGGGGCAAGTGACCAGCGGCAATGAAGATACCTCCGACCGGCACGGTCTTGGTGTCCCCAGTTTTCGCATTTTTCAGGGTGACTGATTCGACCTTGTCCGTCCCGTTGATGGACTCAACTACCGTGTCGAACTCGAAGGAAATCTTTTCTTCTTTAAATGCCTTAGCTTGCATAGCCGCGCTGGCCCGCAGCTCATCACGACGGTGTACCACCGTGACTGAGGAACCGTAGTGAGTCAGGAACACTGCCTCTTCCATCGCGGAGTCGCCACCGCCCACGACCATGATGGGTTGATCGCGGAAGAAGAACCCGTCACAGGTAGCACAGTAAGACACCCCGTGACCAGCATGCTCTTCCTCTCCGGGAACATCCAAAGTGCGGTAACCCGAACCAGTCGCGATGATGACTGTACGACCCTGGTAAGTACCCTCATCGGTGACGACTGTCTTAATGTCGCCGCGCAAATCTAGCTTTTGAGCATCTTCATAGATGATCTCTACCCCGAAGCGCTCGGTTTGGTCCAGCATTTCCTGCATTAGGTCGGGACCTTGAATCCCGTCTTTAAAGCCGGGGTAATTTTCCACCAAAGTAGTGTTCATCAGCATCCCGCCGATATTCATGGACCCTGCCACCAGCAGTGTTTTCAAAGCTGAACGTCCTGCGTAAATCCCGGCAGTGTAACCTGCCGGACCCGAACCGATAATAATGACGTCGTACAAAAAGACTCCCTAGGGTAAAAAATAATCGTATACATTTTATTGTAGCTGTGAATCCTTAGCGATGGTTCCTGATTCACTGAAAACCAGTGGGAAGTCGCGCTGAAAACCCGCTGACTTGGGTAAAGCTGGAGTCGAAATCTAGCCAATCACCTGAATCTCGGAGATATTCAACCGGTACTCTCCCCCGGCAGAGGTTGGCATCTCGGTACACCACAAAACCAGGCTGTTCGTCTCCACGGGTCGCGCCAGATGATAGGTAACGGTAGAGGACAGGGGCTGCGAACCCAATACGGTAGCCTGGCGGAAATTGTCGGCGTTGCCTTGGCGTAGCTCCAGAGTTCCTCCCGTAGAGGCAGAACTCACCACGACCTTTTTAACCTGAACCGGGGAATCTCCCAGATTAATCACCAGCCCATAACCGCGTCCCCCGACCAGCATGGCGGAGCGTAACGCTGCAGTGCGCCATGAAGTCTCTGGCTTCCCATCGGCTGCCATACCAGCCAGTTCGGGATGGTCATAGCCATCGGGTAGACCCGAAATGGAAGTCACACTGGTGATGGGCAACGGGGTCGGTTCGGCTTCTGGAAGCACCTGCAAATCCGGTACGGGGGTCAAATCTAAGGAATGATCGGCACGCGCCGACGAAGGATGGGGCCAGAACCAGGCAAACAGTGCTAAAACCGCGACTACCACCACACCCAGCACCGTAATCTTTAATGTCAACGCTGACTCGGCAGCGGGAACTTCCTCATGTTTTGGCGTGTAATCAGTGGCAGCTTGGCGTGCATCGCTGAGGCTGGTGTTCAATACCTCGGTGGTTTCGGCTTTCCAGCTGACCCATTCATTACGCAGACGCTTGCGCTCGGCATCCCAGGAACGTCCCGACACTTCGTCGATAACATCCTCACCGGTCAAGGTATCTTCGTCAGGGACGTCAATGACGTTTTCGGTGGATTCCGCCGGTTCTGACGAATCGTTAAACAGTGGAGTGGGTTCAGGAGGAACGCCGGTGGAAACAGAACGGAACACCGGTGTGCCGTTTGACTTGGTGTGATCCACGCCGCCCCCTTTTTTCTCAAAATCCAGCTGATTTATGTATTTTAGCCCGTCAAGGAAAACCGCGACAAAATATAGCGAAGTTCTCTGCGTTAGCGGTGCAGCTTGGTGACAAGTCCGCGCACTTCACGTACCCGAAATGCCCACAGTGCCCCGATGTAGAGGGGAACCATGACCAGCGCCACAACCAGGCAACGCCATGCCCCGGAGATGAAAGTGGCACCGTAAGTCCAGTCCGCTCCGGGAGATGGAATGACGAAAGTCAACACTATCCACGCTGGAATTCCTGCCACGACCACCGCCACGAATAAACGCAGATAGTGACCGAGAACTTGGGCAAACACAGCTTTTGCGAAACCTTTACGATGCAACAACACCAAACCCAGGAGTGCCGACGTGGTCAACGATAACGGTTCGGCCGCCGCCGTCACGGGTACCCAGAAAGAGGGGCTGAGCAGAAAGTACGAAAATAAACCGAGGAGGGCAGTCAGGAGGGGGAAAGGCAGCATCAGGAAAAATTGGGTCCGCGTGTCCTCCAGAGAATACAGGGCGCGTGAGGTGGTGGAAAAAATGACTTGCCCCGGAATCCCCAAGCTCAAGATGATGAGGATGGCTGCTAAAGCCTGAGCTTGCTGGGGTGGCAGCGCGGTGGCGGTGACATTAGCCAGTGGCAGCGCTCCCACAATCAACATGCCTGCCAAAAGGAAGTTGAACAGACTGGACAATCGGGCGGCGTGTAGGTAGTCCCCAGCCAGAGCGGGGATGTCGTTCCGGGTCGCGTGCAGTGCCATAGAGGTAAAGACCGCGGTAGTCACGGAAATTGTGACCAGAGATTGGGGCAGCATATACAGCGTATTGGCGTATTGGTAGATAGCGAAACCGGGATAGAACTGCCCGTCCAGCTGTCCGGCACCATTGGCTGCCGAAGCGATACGCGCCACAATCAGGTTCATGAACGTATTAACCACCAGACCCGCGAAAGCCCAGGCGGCGACTCGACCGGTATGGCGGAAACCTAAACCCCGCCAGTGAAAATTGGCGCGGAGCCGGAACCCGAGATGCATCAGGGGAAACACCAGAATTATCGCTTGCAGTGCAATCCCCAACGTCATGGAACCTGCCAAAAGGGCAATCCGGGGCGCATCCCACTTCGACACATCAAAGTCGTGGCTGGGGGCGGTGCCGTAAAAGTTGATGAACATCCCCAGTCCGGCAATCCCCACCAGGTTATTCACCACCGGGGACCACATGTAGGGACCGAAGCTGGACAGCGAGTTCAGCACTTGTCCCAGCAGAGCATACGTGCCGTAAAAGAAGATTTGGGGCAGACACCACAGCGCAAAGATGACGGTCAGGTCAAACAATTTCGGCTGCATTCCCCCCGCAAACAGCATCACCAGGGGCCACGCGAGCGCCACTGACAGTACCGTCAAACCCAACAAGGCGATAGAAGCGAGTGTGAGCAGGGCGTTTACCCGGTCAACCCCTTCTTTACCGTTGTTGTTTGCCAGCGCGCGCACGATGGTGGGCACCAGAATCGCGTTCAAAATTCCGCCCGCCAGCAGGTTATACAGCGTGTTAGGCAAGATATTGGCGGTGTTAAAGGCATCGGCGATACCGAACCCGCCAATAGCTACGACCAGCAGCCATTGTCGTACAAAGCCCAGCACGCGGGATACCAGGGTGCCGGCTGCCATGATGACGCTGGATTTACCGGTTTTCGTGTTTGCTACCCCGTCAGCTACTTTACGTAGTTGCGGGGAATCGGGCGGGTTCGGGTTGGAGTCCGGAGCGGGCGCATTCATCGGGTGTTCACTCACGTTTAGTCTCCCGTTTTGGGGTACGGTTCTTGGGGCCTTTCACGATACGCCGAACTATCCCGAAAACCAACACGACAGCCAGTAAACCAGCCACGATGTAGGTTCCGGTGGATTCCCATTCCGCCCGGACTCGCACCTGGATAGTTTCCGCCGCGCCGATGCTCTGCCCTGCCGGGTTGGTCAGTTGCACGGTGACTTGCACATCTCCCGAACCGACTGCTTTCACCGGGATGCGGAACTGACCGATGGAGTGAGGCGCTATGGTGAGAGTCTCCACCGGATTGAATTGCAAACGGGTATCCGAAGGGGTCAATTTCAGACGTACACTCACGGCTTGGTCCCAACCATTAGAGACAGAAATCGGCAGCTGGGCGCTCTTATCAATGAGATTGATGACCGAGGCCGGTTGCGAATTAATCAAATCAATAATTGCCGCGGAAATGTCGGGGTCAATAGTGTTGGGCGCCGGTTCCTCGGTCTGGGACGAGTGGGGTGCGGGGGTTTGTTGCCGAGCTGCCGATTTTCCTGCCCAGATGGTGCCATCCGGGATGCTGGCGGTACAGGTGGCACAGGCGCTGGAGATTTGGAGAGCCGAAAACATGGTGTTAAATCGTGCCGGTTCAGACATGGCAGCGTTCAGGGCGGCACCAACACGAAGATTATCCGCTGCCGCAAATGTCGGGTTGGTGAACCACGTCAATGGTTTTCCTCCTGGAATAGCAGCTTTCGAGCCGGTAGAAAAGGAACTAGAATCTGTCTGTCCAGCCGGTGTGGGAGCCGGTACCGTGACCGTTCGGGTCTGCGTCCCCGCAGCTTCACTCACGGGGGGCAGGACCGTGTTCCAGGCTGGGAAACTCAACCAGCGAGCTTGGCCGAGACCCTGCATCACGGCCTTTTGCGTCGGTGTGGCACTGTAATCCCGGTCGGCACCCGCCGCGAAGACGCGGGGGGCAAAAGGACGCTGCCGGGTCAGCACCGCCGTGGACGCGAGCGCCCACTGCCGCGCCCCCACGGCAGAAAGCCGATAATCCGAGGGAGTCTGACTGGCATCAAATGCCGGCTGACCGTTCAACAGGCGGGACAAATCCCCGTCCAAAGTCCACCCTGCAGCCGAAGTGGTGTTTCCGGGTGCTGAAAACTCAATACGCTGGCGGCTATCCGTGTCATAAGCGGGAGACTTCCCCAACTCCTTAAAACCCGAGTCGGGGGAGAGCAGCAGCGGGTGATTCCCCCAGGTCGAGACTTCTTGGGCGACATCTCCGGACGGCGAGTAGTGCACCGAAAAATCCGGCCACAACAACAGATTCCCTTGATATTCCGGGATTCTTTGGGTGACTTTGGTACCCAAGTCAACCGCGGTGGTGCGCAACAAATCCTGCGCAGCCGGCGCCAACCAGCTGGTGTTTGCCGCCCCGAAATCCCCCGGAGGCAGATAGGCAGGCGGCTGCTGGCCGCAGTTACCGGCGGCGACCAGGTCACGCAAAGGCGTCACAGCGGGACGCGGCTCGGTACTGGGAGACGGGCTAGGTTTGCTCAAATTCAGCAGACGGGAGGTCTCGTCCACCCCGTTCAGCTCCGTGGCAATCAAAAAGGGGTCGAATACGGGGGTCAGTGGGGTGGCATTTGCCAGCGCGCACACTTCCATGAGCCGCTGGTTCGGGCGACTGCCGAGGTTTGGTAGCTCGCGGTCCGCCGCCACAACATCAGCGTGCGTGGTGGTGAGCGGCACAAAAGTCAACAGTTCACTGGGCTCAAACGCGGCGCCGGAATCCCACAATAAAAACGCGCGGTCCTGGGCGCTGAAAGATGCCAAATCGGTACTGGACGGGACTTTCTCCGTCGCAGCCGCATCCGGGACAAAAGTCAGACTCAAGGGTCTGGGTCCCCACTGGTCCGAACGCCCCAGGGGCAGGTCAGTCACGGGTACATGCAGTGTCACCGGCTGAGGTTTACCCGCGGTAAGGTGATCGATAGGCAGGGTCGCAACTGTTTGGACTTTTCGCTGCAAACGCGCGTCATTGCCCTGGACATCCATCCACTGGTTCAGCTCCTCACGGGTAAGGGGGGTTTGGGTGGAAACGTTTAGATGCAGTGTCCCCTGTGCAGCCTGGTGATAATTCGAATTGACTTCCAACAGGGCACTGACGGTCAATTCGGTAGTCTCTGGCGTCACGATGGGAGTCATCGCGGTAATCTCCAGACGAACGCCCTGACGGTTAAAACCTGGTCCGCAAAAGGCGCTGGCGGAGTGTGAGTTGGTGGCGGACGCACAGGGGCTGGCAGAAGGGGTGGGGGACGGTTTTTCGGTTTGAGCTTGCGCGGGGTGGGGGGTACCTCCAGCTAACGACACGCAAGATAACGCCGCTAATCCGATAAGGACGCGGGAAATGAACGGAATTGAGCGGCGCGTCTTCAACTGCGCACCCCCAACATTTTTCGAGCCAACGCACCGATGCGACGTTCGGCAGGGAATGCCAAGCGTTTGTCCAGGAGGGATAACGGCACCCATTGGGCGCTGCAAGCCTCGCGGTCAGGATCGCGTTCCGCCGTTATCTGACCACCGGTAGCCTCCAGCAAAAAATGGTGAACGACCTTGTGCACCCGACGGTCAGTACCGGAAAACCAATAATCCATCGAGGAAAGGTAACGCACCGGGCGACACTTGATACCTGTCTCTTCCGCAACCTCACGAGCTGCGGCCTGAGGAATCGTCTCTTCCGGTTCCACATGCCCCTTGGGCAGCAGCCACTCCAGACGACCGGCGCGACCTTGACGCAAAATCAACGCGGCGCACACCTTTCCCTCGACACGTTTCACAGCCAGCCCCCCCGCACTGACCTCTTCCACAATCGGCAGCAGCCGCCCCGAACGGGACCGGTAAAAGCCCGCGGGGACGGGCTGCGGCAATTCCGATGCGGCTGACATACGACGATTTTATATAAAATAGTGCAGAGGTTTTTCTAACCGGTTGAAAATACGGTAAAAAGTCCCGGTAATGAGCGGTTAGTTGGAAAGGAACGTACCCCGAGAGGAGGGTCATGACTCAGACCATCGCGAACAGCGCACCCCCGAATCCGACTGCCCCGGAAACGACCGCGGCAGGGAAACAGTCCGGCACGACAGCAAGCCGGCAGGACGCGGTGCGTCAGGCGTTGAAAGCGAAAGTGGTGCCTCTCGGAGAGGTGTTTGCCGCCGCGGGCTATGAGATTGCGCTGGTCGGAGGACCGGTACGTGACGCCCTGCTGGGAATCACCCCGCATGACTTAGACCTGACCACCTCGGCGCGTCCCGACGAAACCGAAGCGGTGCTGCGTTCTTGGGCGGACGCAGTATGGGACGTGGGACGCAACTACGGCACTTTGGGAGCACGCAAAGGCGATGACGTCTTTGAAATCACGACCTATCGCAGCGACGACTACCAGCGGGATTCCCGCAAACCCACCGTCAAGTTCGGTGACACCCTGGAGGGGGACCTGTTTCGCCGTGATTTCACGGTTAATTCCATCGCGCTACGCCTGCCCACCCTGGAACTGGTGGACCCCACCGGGGGGCTTAACGATTTGGCGGCAGGTATCTTGCGCACCCCTATCGACCCGGAAGAATCATTCTCGGATGACCCCCTGAGAATCATGCGTGCCGCCCGGTTTGCTGCCCAACTCGAGTTTGACGTGGATTACGAAACAATGCAGGCGATGGAAACCATGCGCGAGCGGCTGACCATTGTTTCCCCCGAACGGGTCCAGGCAGAACTGTCCCGCCTGATGATTGCCTCAGCGCCGCGCCGGGGGTTGGAACTGATGGTGTATACCCGCCTGGCCGAACAAGTCCTGCCCGAGCTGATGGATTTGCTCGATATGCAAGATGAACACAAACGTCACAAGGACGTGTGGGAACACTCCTTGACCGTGCTCGACCAGGCTATCGCGCAAGAGACCGGACCGGACGGACCCGTGCCCGCCCCAGACTTGGTGCTGCGCCTGGCGGCGATTTTGCACGATATTGGCAAGCCCGCGACCCGACGTTTCGAGGCCGGGGGGGTCGTGACATTTCACCAGCATGACGTGGTTGGGGCGCGGATTACACGTGCTCGTCTGAAAGCCTTGAAATATGACAAGGCGACGATTCGTGATGTGTCCCGCTTGGTCGCGTTGCATCAGCGGTTCCACGGCTATGGGGAACAGGTGTGGACCGATTCCGCCGTGCGCCGCTACGTCACCGATGCCGGTCCCCTGTTGGAACGCCTGCACCGCTTGACTCGTGCCGACTGCACGACTCGCAACGTGAAAAAAGCCCAGCGGTTAGCTGCCGCCTATGATGACCTCGAAGCCCGGATTAAGGAGCTGAAAGCTCAGGAAGAATTAGACGCGGTACGCCCCGAACTCAACGGGGATGAAATCATGGAAATCCTGGGGATTCCCGCCGGTCCCGAAGTCGGGAAAGCCTATAAATTCATGCTGGCATACCGGATGGAACACGGTCCGGTGGGACCGGAAAATGCCACTGCGGTTCTGCGTGACTGGTGGGAAAAATGGCACAATGGTACGAAAGAGCAGGACAAAGCGCAGTAACACCGCTTTACCGCCAGAGGTGAGCCGGGAAAACTGTGGCGAGGACAGGGAATATGGCAAAGGCAGCACGACCACGCACAGTAACTGGGCAAATGGTGCGACAGGTGCGACCCATACGGCGCAAACACCACTATGTACGAAACTTTTTTCTGACCCTGCTGTTCCTCTTTATCCTGATGCTGGTGGGAGCCTTGGCAACCTTCCTGATTGTCTACGCCACTACCGAAGTGCCCAAACCTGCCGAGTTTGCCCGCGCCCAAGTCACCTCCGTGTACTATTCTGATGGAGCCACCGAAATCGGCAAGTTTGCTGAGGTAAACCGGGAAATCATCGACACGAAAGACCTACCCAAACAAATCGGCAACGCCGTCGTGGCTTCAGAGGACCGGACCTTTTGGACGAACT
The DNA here is from genome assembly GCF_000196535.1 of Mobiluncus curtisii ATCC 43063. Lineage (NCBI taxonomy): Bacteria > Bacillati > Actinomycetota > Actinomycetes > Actinomycetales > Actinomycetaceae > Mobiluncus > Mobiluncus curtisii. Next base: position 829,215 of record NC_014246.1, read on the forward strand.
CCGGGGTCGATTTGCGGGGTATCGCGCGGGCTTTCCTCAATAACGCCCGCGGCGGGGCAACACAGGGTGCCTCCACGTTGAGTCAACAGTACGTGGAACGCTACTACATGGCGGAAAACACGAACCAGGGAAACGTGGTGCAACGGTACTGGGCGAAAGCCAGAGAAGCCATTATGGCGTTGAAAATCAATCGCCAGCAGGAAAAAGACGAAATCCTGGGCAATTACCTGAACACGATTTATTTCGGCCGCGGCTCCTACGGAATTCAAGCTGCTGCGAAGGCTTATTTCGGCAAGGACGCCAAGGACATTGATTACTCAGAGGCAGCGCTGCTGTCCGGAATCATCCCCGCGCCGTCCGCCTACGATCCGGCAGTCAGCCCTGAGCTGGCACAAAAACGGTGGAAACGGGTCATTAAGAATATGGCTGCCGACGGGTATATCACTCCTGAACAGCAGGCGGCAGCACAGTTCCCGACCACGATTCCACCTACCCCGAGTGTGCAGGACTTTGGGGGACTGAGCGGCTATTTCATGTTCCAAGCACGTCAAGAGCTGAAAGATCTGGCAGGTTTGACCGAGGAACAAATCGACACAATGGGCCTGAAAGTCATCACCAGCTTGGACAAAGATAAGGTCAAATTGATGGAGCAAACGGTGGCGCAGCTGCCGTCGGGTCATTCGGATAATCTGCATGTCGCGATGATTTCTACCGATCCGAGCACCGGGGAAATTATCGCGGAATATCCCGGAAAGGACTATCTGAAAGTCCAAATTAACGCCGTCACCCAGGAACATTTCCAAGCCGGGTCTACGTTTAAGCCCTTCGGCATGATTGCGGCTTTGGAACAGGGCGGGTCCTTGAATGACACCTATCCCGGAAACTCCCCGCAGACCATTCAAGGGGTGCCTATCAGGAACTTCGGTGGAGCCTCTTATGGAACCGTCACCTTGGCGCAAGCCACCGCAAAATCTATCAACACGGCTTATGTCGCTTTGAACGCGAAAGTTGGACCGTCCTTGACCAAGGAAGTCGCGATTCGTTTGGGCTATCCCGAAAACACGCCGGGTTTGGATAATTCCTTGACGAACGTGCTGGGGTCGGCCTCACCCACGGCGGCAAATATTGCCGAAGCGTACGGAACTATCGCCAACCAGGGGAAGCGCCAGACGGTCCACATGATTCGCCAGGTTACGGACACTTCCGGAGACATTGTCTATATGCCGTCTTTCTCGGCGGACCAGGTTATTGATCGCAACATTGCCCTGACTGCCACCCAAGCCCTGACGGGACCTTTCCAGGCGGGAGGCACCGCGGCGAAAGCCCAAATCGGCAGACCTTCTGCCGGTAAGACCGGTTCGTCCACCGATAACAAATCCGCAGTTTTTGCCGGATTCATCCCCCAGGCTGTGACGATTGTCGGAATGTACCAGTCCGGACCTAACGGGGAGGAACAATCCATTACTCCGTTTGGCGGTATTCGAGAAGTTACCGGTTCCACCTGGCCGGCATGGCTGTGGAAACATTACATGTCTGGGGCCGTGAAAGGTCTGGAAGTCGAGCAGTTTGCGAAAGCTCAGAAACTTAAGAAAGTGGAAGTGACCCGTTCGGAGGAACCCAGCCCTACGGAGAGCGAAACTGCAACAAATCCCGGTCCTGTCGGCTCTTTACCACCAAACCCGTCTCTGCCGCCGGCTCCGGCACAGCCGCGCAATCCGGGAAATCTGCCCCCCAACGAGTCGGGGAATAGACCCGCTGGTAGTGGGAATGGTTCGGGTGGAGCCGAACCTAGTCCCACCATTCCCGGCACTTCCGGGTATGTTCCTAACCCTGGCAATTCACCGGCTCCTGCTAATCCCGCACCGGGTGGGGAAGGCGGCACGACCGAGTCGGGCGGTCCCGCTGCCTAACTGGTGACGAATTCACAAGCGAGGTCGCGCCGGTCTGTGGACGTGGACGCCTCTGGCGGTGGGCGGCGACATGTTTCTCGATTCCATTGGTGGCAAGGTCGCAAGCTATCGCTTCATAGACCTGTGAATTGGCTAAAGTGAGCGGAAAACGTTAGAATCGTAAGGCTGTTTTGGCACCGCGCCAAGACGGCAACTCCTGCTCCGGAGAGACCGGGGCCGTTAAGACCAAAGGAGAGTTACATGCGGAAATATGAAATGATGGTGATTATCGACCCCGAGGTCGATGAACGCACTGTCGAACCCTCGATGAGTGCCCTGTTTGGTCAGGTAAAAGACCTGGGGGGCAAAGTTGAGAAACTTGATGTGTGGGGCAAGCGCAAGCTCGCCTACCCCATTTTGAAAAAGACGGACGGGATTTATGTGGTTGTCGATATGGAAACCACCCCGGAAATCGCCAAGGAATTGGACCGTCAGCTGGGTCTAAACGAGTCGATTCTGCGCACCAAACTGATGCGCAAGGATGCCTAATTTTTCCACTCAAACGGAGGCGAATTTTGGTCTCCAGGGTCCCTGATATGTTGAGTAGAGCCGGAAACGGCGGTACACAGAGAGCGGATTTTGGCACCACGCCCCGGATTGATTGTAACTAAGGAGAAACAATGGCAGGCGACACGATTATCACGGTAATAGGCAACTTAACGGCTGACCCGGAACTGCGCTGGGGTCAATCTGGCACGGCGCTGGCTTCGTTTACGATTGCGTCAACTCCGCGTTCCTTTGACCGCGCCTCCAACAGCTGGAAAGACGGCGAAGCTCTGTTCTTGCGGTGTACCGCTTGGCGGGAACTGGCAGAAAATGTCGCGGAATCCCTGCACAAGGGGTCGCGCGTCATTGCGCAGGGTCGTTTGCAGCAGCGCTCTTGGGAAGCCCAAGACGGCTCTCGTCGCACCTCTGTGGAACTGACGGTTGACGAGATTGGTCCGTCCTTGCGTTTTGCTACCGCTTCGGTAAACCGGACTCAGCGCGGTGAGGGTGGCTTTGGTGCCAACCCGAACGGCGGCGGCTACAACAGTGCTCCTGGCGGAGTTGGTCCGCAGCCCACTTACGGAGCTCCCGCTGGAGGATCCGATGGGGATGCCTGGAGTTCGCCCGCGCCTGGATATGGTGCTCCCGCCGATTCCAGCTTTGGCGAGAATCCGCCGTTCTAAACCGGTCTGCCGTGTTAAGGTTTTCAACCCTGGCATTCCGACACAGCATAGATAAGTTTTTCAACACAATATAAAAGGAGATCAATATGGGTAAGCAGATGCGCAATAACACCAAGCCCATTAAGAAAAAGACCAACCCGTTAAAGGCTCAAAAGGTTGGCAACATTGATTACAAAGACACCGCTTTGCTGCGCAAGTTCATTTCGGACCGCGGCAAGATTCGCGCCCGTCGCGTCACTGGTGTGTCCGTGCAGGAACAGCGTCAGATTGCGAAAGCGGTTAAGAACGCCCGCGAGATGGCATTGCTGCCCTACTCCGGTTCCGGCCGCTGATTTTGAGGGAGGAAGTTAGCCATGACTCAGAATACGAAAGTTGTTTTGACACACGAAGTTGCCAAGCTCGGTAACGCTGGTGACGTGGTTGAGGTACGTCCCGGTTACGCACGCAACTACCTGCTGCCTCGTCGTTTGGCGATGCCCTGGACCAAGGGATCCCAGGTAGAAATCGACCGGATGAAGGCCGCCTTGGCAAAGAAGCAGATTGCTTCGATGGAAGTCGCGCAGGCAGTGCAAGCCAAACTTGCCGAGGGAGATCCAGTGTTGATTGACGCCAAGGCTGGCGCGAACGGGCGTCTGTTTGGGGCTATCACCACCGCTCAGATTGCGGCGGCAGTGAAAGAGCAAAAGGGCGCGGAAATCGACAAGCGCAAGATTGTCATCGAGCAGCCCATTAAGTCGGTCGGTACTTACCAACTGACAGTGCGTCTGTTCGAAGAACTCACCTCACCGCTCGAGGTCACGGTGCGGGCTGAGAAGTAGAGCCTAAACAAGCGGTGCCGGAAACCTGTGGGTTTCCGGCACCTGGCTTTTTAATAGTCCGGAGGCGGGGGTTCTTCTTGATTGGCGCGAATGCCCGAGACAAAACGCGAAAACTTGCCCTGGAACTGCAGGTTAATTATTTCGGTACGACCATTACGGTGCTTGGCGATATTGAGGTCAGCTTCACCGGGTCGATCATCGGTGTTGTAATACTCAGGGCGATGCAACAGCAACACCATGTCGGCATCCTGCTCCAAAGATCCCGATTCTCGCAGGTCGCTCATCATCGGTTTCTTATCAGTACGAGACTCCGGTCCACGGTTCAACTGAGCGACCCCAATGACCGGCACCTCCAGCTCTTTTGCCAACAGCTTTAAGGACCGTGAAATCTCTGAAACTTCCTGTTGACGCGACTCAATACGCTTGTGTGAACTCATCAACTGGATGTAATCCACGACGATGAGTGACAAATCGTGGGAATGCTTTAAACGCCGGCATTTGGCACGAATATCGGGCATGGTCAGGTTCGGGGAATCATCAATAAAGAAAGGCGCGGACTTCATCCGGTTATATGCCGAAGCGATATTGTCCCAATTAGCTTGGTTCTGTTGACCGTCATTGGGCATTCCCGCAAACAGCAGAGACAGTGGCACGCTGGCTTCCGCGGAAAGCATCCTCTTAATGATGTCCGCGGCGGACATCTCCAGTGAAAAAATCGCCGCGGTACGCTTCTCTCTGAGAGTCACGTGACGCAAAATATCCAGCGCGAAAGTTGATTTACCCATTGCCGGACGGGCTGCCACAATGACCAACTGACCGGCGTGCAAGCCGTTCGTAACCCGGTCAAAATCGAGAAACCCCGTGTGCACGGTGTGCGGGTCATCATCGGTTTGCTGGATTTCGTCCAAGACTGGCGTCAGCAGTTCGGATAGCAGTCGATAGTCCTCAGAAGTGCGCTTTTCGCTGACACGGTCCAGCTCAGCGTGAGCCGTATTGATGAGTTCATCCGCATCCGTGGTGTCGATGGCGTAGCCGAGTTGGGTGATGCGGGTGCCTGCTTCGACCAGACCGCGTAACGTCGCCTGGTCGCGCACAATCTGGGCATAGTAGGCAGCGTTAGCGGCGGTGGGCACCGAGTGGACAACGGTATGAATGTAATCTAAACCGCCGATGCGAGAGAGCTGTCCGCGTTTCTCCAGTTCAGCAGGAACCGTCACCGGATCGGATGCCGCTCCCGCAGCGTAGAGGTCCAGGATGGTGTTAAAGATAATCTCGTGACGCGAGTCGTAGAAATCGCTGGGCAGCAGCAGCTTATAAGTGTCGGCAATAGCGTTCTTGGACAAAATCATGGCACCGAGTACACATTGTTCTGCCAGGATGTTATGTGGGGGAATCCGGTCAAGCGGAGGTGCGTCGGTGTCTTCCACAGGTCCTCCTTTCGCCGACACTTCACCCCTGACGAAAAGGGGTGAAAAGAATAAACATCAGGTCTCAAACCTACGCTTTCGGTGTTCACTAAGCAAACCATTTTGGTGGAAAATAAGTGGATAACCCGGCATAAAGCTGTGGATAAGCCGTGGGTAAGAGGGTGAATTGGTTTTGGAAGGGTGCGGTTACCGCGGCTTGTCTGGCAAAGTTAGGTGAGATGTCGCGGTTTAGAAACTCACAGGTTATCCACAGTCGCTGTGAATTAAGGATGGCAGCGCTGCGGAGGTAAAACCTTTCACTACGTAAATAAGGTTTAAGTGGACAAAATGCCGTTGAACTGGGTATTTATGCTTGCAGCGGGTCCCTTTAGCACACTTGCGACGGCTTTGGCAAGCAGACCAAAGGTGAAAATTCCCTCGACGTCCGAGATTTTATCCACAGGTTATCCACACCCCTGGAAAACCGCGGACACAGACCGATCCGTGCCCGGACTGGTGAACTATCAAGGTGCGAAAAAAGCTAATCTCACATACTGACACGGGGATAACCTGGACGTTTACCAAAAAAATCCCGATAATGGTTGCCGGTTTGAGATTTGCTTCTCAAATTGTCATATACAATGTGCCAAGTCAGCTCAAAGCTGAGCTGATTAATCACGAAAGGCACGCAAAAGTATGAGTGTAAAGGAAGTCCTTCCGGTTGATAGACACGATGTGGAGCAATCCGAAGGCGAAAAGAAAATCTCAAAAGTTCGTATCATCGGGCTCTTCGGTGGCATCATTCTGGGTGCCATCGTTTATTTTTTGATTCCGCGTGACGCGGTAGACGTCATTACCAAGTCTGTCGGCGCTGACGTTATCAAAGAAGAAGAAATGAATGTCGGTGCAGTGTACCTGGTCGCTGGGATTTCGGTCATGATGGCTATCTGGTGGATGACCGAAGCTATCTCGCTGGCTGCGACAGCAATGGTTCCGCTGGTGTTATTCCCCCTGCTGGAAGTCAACGACTACGCCGGCACTGCCGGATCCTACGCTTCAGACACGATTTACCTGTTCATGGGCGGGTTCATCCTGGCTATTGCCATGCAGCGCTGGCACTTTGACCGGCGCGTGGCTCTGGGTATCGTCCGCGTCGTCGGGGTGAAGCCACGCCGTCTGGTGCTGGGCTTCATGATTGCTACCGGCTTTATTTCGATGTGGGTGTCCAACACCGCTACCGCTGTGATGATGCTACCCATCGGTCTGTCTGTAGTGCAGCTGTTTGAATCAGCTCGAGACAAGAACTCCGCCGCCAGCAAAGGACTGGATGTGGAAGCCGCCTACGGTGGCGCTATCCACGGTGGTGTGATGTCCGGTCTGTTGAACGAAGGCGACGATGTGGCTTCGGCCATGGCGGAAAAGAAAGGTATCAAGCGTTCCAACTTTGCTGTCGGTTTGATGCTGGCTATCGCCTACTCCGCCTCTATCGGCTCGTTGGCGACCCCCATCGGGACCCCCCCGAACACCCTTTTGAAGGCGTACATGAGCGATACCCTGCACTACGACATTAACTTCGGCAAGTGGTTCCTGATGGGGCTGCCGATGGTCATTGTCTTTACGCTGTTCGCCTGGTGGATTTTGACTTTCGTCATGTTCAAGCCGGAAGTTGATGAAATCCCCGGCGGTAAGGAACTGATTAACGAAGAATACGCCAAGCTTGGGAAATTGCGTGGCGGCGAATTGCTGGTTATGTTGCTGTTCATCCTGGCAGTGTTCTGCTGGATTTTCGTGCCGCTGATTTTGAAGGCTACCGGCATTGAAGGTCCCAAGAAGCTTGACGCTATCGTGGCGATGAGCGTGGCGGTGTTGCTGTTCATCATCCCCGGTAAGCCCAACGGGGAACGTCTGGTGACCTGGAACGAAGCCAAGACAATTCCGTGGGACATCCTGCTGTTGTTCGGTGGCGGTCTGTCGCTGTCCAAGCAGTTTGAGCACACCGGTCTGTCTTACTACATTGGCGAACAGGTGAAGGGACTGGCAGGAGCCCCAATCGTGCTGATTGTGCTGGCTGTCGCTGCCCTGGTGCTGGCGCTGACCGAGTTGACTTCCAACACTGCCACCGCTGCTGCCTTCCTGCCGATTATCGGTGGCGTCGCCATGGGTATCGGCTTGCAAGGTCCTAACGTCATGATTCTGACAATCCCGGCAGCTCTGGCTGCGACCTGTGCGTTCATGCTCCCCGTAGCGACCCCGCCAAACGCTATTGCTTACGGTTCTGGGTATCTCAAGATTACCGACATGATCAAGGGCGGTTTCATCATCGCTCTGGTGGGCTTGGTGCTGATTACCATCACGGTATTTGCCCTGGCTATCCCCATCTTTGGTCTGGTGTTGCCGTAAACGGTTTCTAAACGCAAACGTGTTCGGTCGGTGGGTTTCCTGCCGACCGACACGTTTTTAATCGTTTTTGGTGGGTTTTCCCGCGGCGCAATCGGCGCGGTGAGGAGGATCGCTCAAGCGCGCCAGGAAGGCTTCTAGGGGACCTTTGCCAAATCGTAACCGCCACAGGCTCGCGACCAGCAGGAAAACGACAATCATGATGATGAGGGAGGGGATGAGTCCGGCATAGCCAAACAGGCGAAACGTGACGGCGTGCCAGATAATGTGGAGGGTATAAATGGTCAGCGCCATCGAGCCCAACGCCGCCAACGGGGAAAAGAATCCGTTGAAAGTGGGTCCTGCCAGCAGCAACAGGGAAGTCAGCCCCACGCACCAAGCCGTGTTTGCCACGGTTTCCGCTACCGAATCCGTATGTGGCGCGATATAGATCAGGGTTTGATACCAAAACTGTGCCGGAGTGGGATTGGCGATAGACAGGGTGTCGTTCTCGAAAAGTACCCCCGAAAACCTCCCCAAACGCAGCGAATCAACAGCGGTGCCGACCCCGAAAATTACGCCAGCAGTTCCCAACCCGATGACCGCACCGTACTTCTGCAGTCGACGCGCCTGGAGGGTCACCCCCGCCCAACCCAAACGCCACAGAATCAACCCGGTGAGGACGTAGATGAGGAACGTGGGCATCTGATAATCATTGAGTCCCAGGACCACGCCAATTTCGGACGGTAAAAACAGCAGGTTCAGGTAGTGCCACAACGGGATGCCTACGACCAGCAACAAACCGATAACTCCCAGCTGCATGGGAACGGACAGACCTGCCCAGAACAGTGCGCAAACCATCCACACCCCGTAGTTATCGAGAATCAGCAGGATACGGGTGTTGATGAGGCTCAGCAGGGTAGCGAGAAGGATTAAGAAAGCAGCGCGCACCAGGATTTTTTCACCGTAAAAGCGTCTCGATAACGCGGGGGAACCGGCAAAACGGCGTGACAGACGCTGCTGCATGATACCCATCGAAACCCCTGCGAGCAGCGCAAACAGCGGGGCGGAACGACCATGAGACAAGGCCATCACGCCAGAGACGGGACCTTGCACCGAAACCCACATGTGCGCCGTGAACATGCCCAAAATCGCCAGACCACGTGCCATATCCAAACCGACCACTCGACCGGTCAGGGTCGGTCGCCCCAGCAGCCGCTGCGCAAAATCCGTCACAGAGGCAGTTTAGCTGACCGGAGAGCTCAGAGAAGCCCCCAGATTAGGCTACGACTCGGAAATCTGGAAACGAAGCTTTTCTGGCGAGTCAGGATGCATCCAGATGGGAGGAATTTCCATCATGGTGTGTGCCCCTGACCAGCCAGCTTGCCCGGCCCGGTAAGCCGCCCGAGCCGCTGCCACCATGACGTAGGCGGTGAACTCGGGATTATCGTCCATGTCGATTTCCAACTTAATCTGTTCATTAACGCCCTGGGAGGTCGAGGCGCGCGACAAAATCAGTCCAGCATGGATGAGTCTGGAATGAAACTCGCGCATTTCGTCGCGGCTCAGGAAGGTAACCTGGGTGTCGTAGTCGGCAAACCAGCCCGGCATTTCCATGATTTCCTCACGCAGCTGCTCTTTGTCATAGGCTGGGTCAGCCACCACGTAGCACTCCATGTAGTGCAGGGCTTTGCGAGAATCATCATAGATGGGTTCCCCGTTGAGCACTGCGGTAAGGGGTTCCTCTTTGGGTACCTGGTAAGCCACCGCGTCTAACACGCCGTCAAAAGCGCGAATCGCATTGGACCACTGCATCGAAATCCCGCGCCCCCAAAATGTGTAAGTTTTCGTCTTGGGGAACAGCGAGTCAGAGATAACCCGGAACATCGACATCAGACCCGGCTCCCAACCGACGGCGCACAAAGACACGTGTTTGGTGGATTGTCCCGCTTGGTCTACCGCTGCGAAGTAATCGGGGAATGCTTTGTAAACTGGCTGAAAAACCGGCTCTTTGATAAATGCGGGCAGCATCATACCGGAGACTTCATGAATGCCTTCATCGAGGTCTTCCGCACCATCTCCGCCAGGAGCCGCATTCCCATCTGCCGTTGCCTGTGAAGTTGCTTCCGGAACGGCAGTTTGCTCCACGCCGGCGGCGGCATCAAGAGCTGCCTGGCGTGCAGCGATATCTTTCGCCATGTTCTCCAGTTCCTCCATGCGCAGCTGACGTTTCGCGTCGACTTCCGCGGCCGAGGGTGGATTGCCGCGCAAGGGGTGGGCGTCAACAGTGTGGAAGTATTGGGCGAGCTGGGGGGTTTCTTCCTGCAGCTTGGTCGCCAAGGTGTCACAAATAATGACCACGTCGATACGGTCAGCGAACTGTGCCACCGTATCAGTGGGGTAAACCTTGGCGTAAGAGTTTTGCAGTTTTTGCGGGTCGCGTTTGGAAAAAATCGCCACCAGTTCCATATCGCGACACTTGCCCACGGCTTTGGCAGCCGCTTTGCCATAGTTACCGAATCCGACCACCCCGACGCGAATACGAGTGTCTTCTTGCTGTGTCATCGTTGCCCCCATTGGCTCGTGCGTGCCACAAGTTTAGCTCATTTACGCTTAACCTAAAGGGGAAATCGTAGCGCGGGCACGTTTTTTGCAAGTCTATGCTGCTTTTAAAGACTGCCCAAGCCCAATTTTTTACGGGGACTGTTCATTGCAAAACCCCGGTTTTATCCGCGATAGAGGACAAAACCGGGTGGGAAACATAGGCTCGAAACATGGTTGAGATTCGAGTACACGGTCGCGGTGGTCAGGGTGTGGTTACCGCTTCCGATTTAATGGCTTACGCGGCTTTTGCTGACGGCCACCACGCCCAAGCCTTCCCGTCTTTCGGGTCGGAACGGACCGGCGCTCCCGTCGTGAGCTATTGCCGGATTGAAGATAAGGCAATTCGCTCTCGGGAACCTATCTTGGATCCGGACATTGTCATCGTACAAGACCCGACCTTGCTGGCAATTATGGATCCGTTTTCGGGACTGAAAGATAACGGATACGCGCTGGTAAATTCCCAAAAGACCGCTGCCGAACTGGGGGTGTCAGAGCTCGAGACCAGGCTGCCGCAGGGTCATTTTATGTCCATGCCCGCCTCTGAAATCGCCCTGGAAAAGCTGGGACGTCCCCTGCCGAACGCAGTTTTGCTGGGCGGACTGGCAGCGCTGACCGGGATCATCAAACTGGAATCGGTCGAGGACGCCATTCGTGGCAAGTTTAAAGGCAAAGTCGGTGACTCCAACGTAGAAGCCGCCGCGACCGCTTATGAATATGTAAAAGCAAACATGGTCTGAAATGCCCCCGCGGCACCGGGACAGTGTGGCGCGCCCCGGACTCGGCACTAAAAGGAAGAAGAAGAAATGCTGAAACAAATCGAAGGCTCCCAGGCGATTGCTCGAGCCGTCGCGGCTTGCCAGCCCAACGTGGTCGCTGCCTACCCCATCAGTCCCCAAACCCACATCGTCGAAGCCCTGTCCGCCCTGGTGAAGTCCGGTCAACTCGAACATTGTGAATACGTCAACGTCGAGAGCGAGTTTGCTGCCATGAGTGCCTGTATCGGGTCTTCAGCCGTGGGGGCACGTTCCTATACCGCTACCGCTTCACAAGGTCTGCTCTATATGGTCGAGGCCGTGTATAACGCTGCCGGTCTGGGCTTTCCCATCGTAATGACCGTGGCGAACCGAGCCATCGGTGCGCCTATCAATATCTGGAATGACCACAGCGACTCGATGAGCCAGCGTGATTCCGGATGGCTGCAACTGTTTGCTGAAAACAACCAAGAGGCCGCGGACCTGCACGTGCAGGCGTTTCGCATCGCGGAGGAACTCAGCGTACCGGTGATGGTGTGCATGGACGGGTTTATCCTCACCCACGCGGTCGAACAGGTCGACCTGCCCGAATCGGAACAGGTCAAACAGTTCCTGCCCCCTTATGAACCCCGTCAAGTACTGGACCCGGACGATCCGCTCTCTATCGGGGCAATGGTCGGTCCCGAAGCCTTTACCGAAGTGCGCTATATCGCCCACCACAAGATGCTGCAGGCCTTGGACCTCATTCCGCAGGTACAGTCTGAGTTTAAGAGTATTTTTGGGCGAGATTCCGGCGGTTTGCTGCACACCTACCGTTGCGAGGACGCCGAAACCATCATTGTGGCGCTGGGCTCCGTGGTCGGCACGCTCAAGGACGTGGTTGATCAGCGGCGTGAGAATGGCGAAAAGATTGGCATTATGTCTCTCGTGTCCTTCCGGCCCTTCCCCTTCGCGGCCATCCGTGAGGTGTTGCAAAGCGCGAAGCGCGTGGTGTGTCTCGAAAAAGCCTTCCAGCTGGGGATTGGCGGGATTGTTTCTTCCGAGCTGCGCGCGGCGATGCGCGGACTGCCTTTCACCTGCTACGAAGTTATTGCTGGGTTGGGTGGGCGCAACATCACCAAGAATTCCCTGCACGCCATGCTGGATCAGGCCGTGGCAGACACCATCGAGCCTCTGACCTTCATGGACTTGGACATGGAACTGGTGCAAGGAGAACTGGAGCGAGAAGCCGCTACCCGGCGCTCCGGCGCTTTTGCCACCAACCTGCAACGCGAACGGGTGCTGCGCGCCAACGCAAAAATTGCCGAAGCCGGTCCGAAACCCAAGGCGGACAAGGTCGGCAACCCGCGCGTGGCTTCCCCGTCCATCAAGCAAGACGCCGTCCCGGTAGTGCCCGACCAGGCCGAATAAGCCGGAACAGAGGAGAAGAAAATGACTGAAATCACGCAATCTACACAGACCGAAATTCCGGCTCGCGAACAGGTCAAGTTCTATCAAGTCGGCTCCTTCGCGGTCGGTAACCGGTTGGCAGACCTGCAGTGGCGTTCCCTGCAATCCGACCCGAACCGGAAAAACTCCTTGACTTCCGGACACCGCGCCTGTCAGGGCTGTGGTGAAGCGTTGGGAGCTCGCTACGCGATTGATACCGCTACGACTGCCGCCAAAGGCAAAATGGTGGCAATCAACGCGACCGGCTGCTTGGAAGTGTTTTCGACCCCGTACCCGGAAACCGCGTGGACGATTCCCTGGATGCACTCCCTGTTTGGCAACGCCGCTGCGGTGGCAGCCGGAGCGGCCGCGGGTTTGAAAGCTATGGGCAAAGACGACATTCGTGTGGTCGCCCAAGGCGGAGACGGTGGCACCGTCGATATTGGGATGGCTTGCTTATCCGGCATGTTTGAACGTAACGACGACGTCCTGTTTATCTGTTACGACAACGAAGCCTATATGAACACCGGGGTGCAGCGTTCCGGGGCAACCCCGGCGGCGGCACGCACCGCGACGACTCAGCCGGTCGGCGAACATCCCGGCAACGTGTTTACCCAGGGTAAAGACATGCCGCGGATTGCGATGGCACACGAGATTCCTTACGTCGCCACCGCGACCGTAGCGGATTTGCGTGACTTGGAATACAAGGTGCAAAAGGCGATGACTTACCGCGGAGCGCGCTACCTGCATGTTTTGGTGCCCTGTCCGCTGGGGTGGGGTTCAAACTCAAACTTGACGGTCACTTTGGCTCGTTTGGCGATTCAGACCGGGCTGTTCCCCGTGTATGAAGCGGAGAACGGAGAGATTACTTCCGTCACCAAGATTCGTCGTCCTGCCCCGGTCGAGGCTTACTTGAAGCCGCAGCGTCGTTTCGCTCACGTCTTCAAAGGTCCGGATTCGCGCGAAGTGTTGGCGCGGATTCAAGCCATTGCCGACCGAAACATTAAACGTTACGGCTTGATTGAGATGGATTCACTGGACGAGGACGTGCGGGAACGTATCTTGAGTGCTCCCGATGACCCGGCGGGACGTTTTGCTGCGGCACTGCCCGGGCGGCAGGTAATGGACGTCAGCAACGAACCCGAAACCGACTAACGGGCGCCCGGAAGCTATTGAAAAAGTTAGAGGAAACGAAAATGACACCAGCCAAACTTGAACTGAAGAAAGAGGAAACTATTCCTTTTGCGATTACCCTCGAGGTCGGTTCTTCCCTTGAGAACGAGACCGGTTCGTGGCGCACCGAGCGACCCGTCTATGTGAGTAACCTACCGCCGTGCAACAAGGCTTGTCCGGCAGGGGAAAACTGCCAACAGTGGCTGTTTTATGCCGAAGAAGGCAGGTATCGTCAGGCCTGGGAACAGATGATGGCTGACAACCCGTTGCCGGCGGTGATGGGACGCGTGTGCTACCACCCTTGTCAGACTGCCTGTAACCGCGGCATGGTGGACGAAGCGGTGGGTATCAACGCGATTGAACGCTTCGTAGGGGACAAAGCCCTGCTGGAAGGGTGGACGGTCGGTCTGCTCGCTCCCGAAAGTGGCAAGAAAGTGCTGGTGGTGGGAGCGGGTCCCTCCGGGTTGTCGGCTGCCTACCATCTGCGCCGGATGGGTCACACCGTCACGGTGCGGGACGCCGGTCCGATGGCAGGGGGCATGATGCGGTTTGGGATTCCTTCCTACCGGCTGCCGCGTGGCATCCTCGATCAGGAAGTGAAGCGTATCGCCGACATGGGGGTCACTTTTGAGTTCAACTCAAAGGTAGAGAACGTGGCTGAAGTCGCGGGTGATTTCGATGCCGTGTTCCTGGCTATTGGTGCCCAGATGGGTCGTCACGCTGACATTCCCGCCGGGGATTCTGCAAAAGTGATGGACGCGGTGGATATGTTGGCAGATATGGAAACCGACGAGAAACCGATGCTGGGACGCCGCGTCGTCATTTACGGTGGCGGGAACACGGCGGTGGATGCGGCCCGGACCGCGAAACGCTTGGGCGCCGAAGAGGCGATTATCGTGTATCGCCGGACTCGCGACCGCGCACCTGCCCATGATTCGGAAATCATGGAGGCTGAGGAAGAAGGCGTCATGATGAAGTGGCTCTCCACGATTAAGCACGTGGACGGCGGGGCTATCAAGATTGAAAAAATGGTGTTGAACGAGGAAGGCTTCCCGGTCGGCACCGGCGAGTATGAGGAGCTGGGCGCCGATTCAGTCATTATGGCGCTGGGTCAGGAAACTGATTTGGGTATCGTCGAGAAAGCTCCCGGCATCGAGGTTGAAAAGGGCGTGGTAAAGGTCGATTCCCGCATGATGACGGGGATGAAAGGCGTGTTTGCCGGGGGCGATATGGTGCCCTCCAATCGCACCGTCACCATCGCGATCGGTCACGGTAAAAAGGCTGCTCGCTGCATTGACGCCTACCTACATGGCGAGGAATATCAGGCGCGGGACAAAGCTCCTGACGCCGCCATCAAACGTATGAACACCTGGTACTATGCGGACGCTCCCCGCCAGATTCGCGACAAGATTGAAGGTCCGCGTCGCGCCTCGACTTTTGACGAGGTCGTGCAGGGTTTAGACGAAGAATCCGCCGTTTTTGAGGCGCGCCGCTGCATGAGCTGCGGTAACTGTTTCGGATGTGACAACTGTTTCGGGGTGTGCCCGGATAACGCTATCACCAAGATTCGACCCACTCAGTACGTGTTCAAGTACGACTACTGCAAGGGCTGTGGCATCTGCTCCGAAGAATGCCCGTGCGGGGCGATTTCGATGGTTCCCGAAAATATCTGAACCCGGTTTACGGATTCCGGCTCGGTCAAGGTTTTCTAAAAACTTGACCGAGCCGGCGAGTTTTTAGGCGTTTTTCCGCGCAAAAGTCCGGGTGCGAGGAGTTTTCCACAAGTGTGGCGGGAAGCGGTTATCCACTTTTAAAACGGTCACAAGTGTGGTGGCGGATGTCCTCCGGTTAGGTTGGTGGTGCCGGAGCCTCACTGGTGACGGTGCGCAAAGGGGGAAGATGATGGCGCAGATGTGTTACTGGGGACTGTTCAGCCGGCAACACGCTCAGGCGGTAGCCCATTTTTGTAAGGCAGAAAACCTCACGTGGCTGGGGGTGGCGGCACAGGTCTATAACGAGAGGTGGCGAGAGCGGCTGCGGGACCTAGAAATTTTGGGTGACTACATCAATGAGCTAGAGGATGCCAAAGCGAGTTTGGAGGCACTGCTGTGAGCTGGCTCGACGATGTTTCTATTGGGGACGACCGCAGTCCGGTGGTGGGCCATCCGCAAGATTTTTTGGTAGGTGGCGGACCCGGCTTGTGCGTAGACACGGACCAGATGGAACAACTGAGGGCGAGCCTGCAGCATAGCGCGCAAGTCCTGGACGCGTTGACGCACTGCATCTCCGTTGAACAGTCCCGCCTGGCACACCGCTATTACACGGTTCATGCCCGGTTGGTCAGACTGTGCGAGACCCCGGAAGGCGCCGCCCTGTACAGTTCCCAGCTGGCAGCTCTGGAGTCAGCGTGGGTTCGTTTTGAAAACGCGGCAGCAGTGGCGTGTCAGGCTCGCTGTGGCACCGTGGCGGTGAGTCAGCAAATCGAGTCGCTGCGCCAGCAGCTTGAACGGGTCCTGGGAGTGTATAAACTGACCGAAGACGACCTCAGGAATCTATTTGCATCCTTTGATTTTGAAACGATTACGATGCGCCTGGTCGCGCACCAATTAGCGTTGCGGGAATATTTCCCTGCCAGTTTCACGGTGGACGGTCACGTCTATCACACGGGGCAAATGAGCGATACCGAGCTGGCAGCGGTGTTCCTCTCGTTGATGCAGGCGAAGCTCGGTGCCCAACGATACGGAGCGACGAACTCTCTGACGGTCAGCGGCAACGGTAATACCGCCATCTTGCACACGCCCGGCTTTGAGGATTCTACGGAACTGAACGCCGCTTTTGACGGCTGGTTTGATAAAGTCACTCCGCCAGACCTGATTCATGCCTCCGGGTGGGACGATCCCCTCACCGTGGCAGGGATGGTGCTTTTTGGACCTTTACAGTTCTTTACCTACCGGGGCATCTTGGAAAAAACCGGCGTCGTTCCACGAAAAACTGTGCCTTTCGGGAAACAGCTGCCCGCACTGTGGCTGCGCGCATATGACCAGAGAGCCTATGCCAAGTTCGCCGCCAGTCAACAGGAGACTCGGGACACTCGAAGGGCAAACTTTGCCAAAACCCCAACGGGCAAGCTCATCGGAGTAAACCGGGCGCAACGCCTGGAACGCAAACTATTGGCGACTCAACTATACAACCCACGTAAACAGGGCGGAGGCGCGGGGCTGGGGTGGACCATCGACGGGAGTCGAGCGGGGGCGACCCGAACATTCCCCAAAAATCCGGGCGACGTGTTCCGCTATTCCAATACTATTGACCCCTACGGTGACAGCGGGGCGTTCGAGATTCAGCGATGGCGCAATGCCGCCGGTCAGAAGGGAGTGCGGGTCATTCTGCGGGGTACCGAGAGTTGGGATGCTGGGTCGGGGATGCCCCAGGACATGTTGACAAATACGGAAGCGGTGGCGGGAATGAAGACCGGTCCAGCGCGAGCGGTGCAGGCAGCGCTGGAAAGCATGAAGGTGGACGCCACGACCCCGGTGGAATTGGTGGGGCACTCCCAAGCGGGAATTGTGGCGGCGAACCTGGCGGCGGATCCGTCATTTACCAGCCACTATAACGTGCGTTCGGTGATAACCGCCGGATCACCGGTGGCGGGAGCAATGAACCGGGTGCCCGAAAACATCCATATGATTTCGTTTGAAAACAGTAACGACTTGGTGCCGAAGCTGGAGGCGGGGCTGAATCCAGGTGCGGCGAACCATGTCACGGTATGGGGCAACCGGGGCAGCTTGTTTAACATTCCCGAGGCGCACAACCGGGATTCGGTATATGCCCAAATGGCGGATGATTTCCTGAACGCGCACTATTCACAAGGTGATTATTTCCTGAAATGTCGTAACAATGACATGAATCTTAATCACAAAATCGTATTCGCGGATTCGCAACGTTTTGAGATGACGCGAAATTAAATCGGGGAAGAATTGCAGGTTAACTGGTTTCGAAAGTAAGTCCCACAGGAAACAAATTGGCGATATTCAGGCATTTCTCATTGATATTCAGGGGAAACGTCCTTCGTTTCGAGGGGATAAAACGCTAATATTGAGAGTAAGAAATGGTGTCTGACAGATACCAAAAACAAACTGGGACAGGTGAATAAGGATTATGAAACCGAAGACCCCTAACATGGATGTAAAGACGGACGAAAGCTCCGAAGTCAGCGCGGCAATGCGACCGATGGTACATGGGCGCGTGCGCTTTGGACGTTTCCTGGTCGGTGGCACTGCGCTAGTCGCTATGGTCGCCGTAGCTATGCTGGTTGGCAGCCCGGATCTGAATCGCTCCCCCGTCTTGGGTCAGCCTCAACAGACCACAAGCGCGGATGCGAAAGATTCCTCGGTAGCGGAACCCTTGGCTCCTGGCGCACCTGCCCCTGCGAAACCGAATCGTGTTGGTGGCGGTGGTCCTACCGCGACCGCGATCGCAATTTCACGGACCGCATTCCCTGGCGGAGCTTCGGAAGTTTATGTAGCTCGCAATGATAATCCGGTTGATGCGTTGGCGGCTTCGGTGCTGCCCAACGGTCCAATCTTGCTGGTTCCCTCTGCAGGTAATGTCCCGGTCGATGTCTTTAACGAAATTAAGCGTTTACACCCCTCCAAGATTGTGGTTCTTGGTGGCGAGGGTGCGATTAGCGCCGATGTAGCTGGTCAGCTCAGCACCTACACCGGGGTCGCCGACGTGACCCGTCTGGCTGGACCGAACCGCGTGGCTACCGCGGCCACGATTGCCAAGTACGGTCATCCCGGTGGCAGTGCCAAGGTTTACGTTGCTGACGCAATGGGGTCTAACGGTCAGGGTTCCCCGGATGCCGCAGTGGCAGGCGTGCTGCGTGACGGTCCGATTGTTACCGTCAGCGGTAATGCGGGCGACATTGCCACCGCCGCCGAGACAGTGAAGGCTCTGGGCGCCTCCCAGGTCGTAGCTTTGGGCGGTGAAGGCGTGGTTCCCAGCTCACGTCTCAGCCAGGTGGCTGGCGGAGCGGCGACCAGCCGTATCGCCGGAGAGAATCGTTATCTGACCGCTCAGGCTATCAACCGCACGGTGTTCTCTAACGCTAGCCACATCTACTTGGCTTCTGGCTCGGATTTGGTCTACCCGCTGATTTCAGGCTCGCTGAGCGATGGACCGGTGCTTTTGGTTCCCGGTAACGCCCAGGACAACACTCGTGACCTGGTGACTGCTTTCGGTAACCCGACCGTAACCGCTATCGGTGATGGCAGCGCGGTATCGGATAACGTCATGAATGTGGCAGCCGGTTACGCTCAGCCGGCACAGGCTCAGAAAGTAGATGCCGCTCCGGTTGCTGGGGTATCTCAGGTCTACACCAAGTACTCGATGCAGCCTTCCCCGGCTGACCAGGCTCGTGAAAATGCCGTGTTCAACGCCATCAACGCGACGCGCAACGGTGCGGGTATCCCGTCCCTGACTCGTGACCCGGTGATGGATGATGCGGCTCGTGCCTGGGCACAGCAAGTCGCCCGCACGGATGTGTTTGTTCACTCTAACGGCGCTTTGAAGTACGCGGACCTGTTCCCGGCAGGGTGGAAGTTCGCTGGCGAGAACATGGTCGGATACTACAATGTTGACCCGGCTGCTTACGCGGCAGGCTCTACGAAGGCTTGGGTGGCATCCCCCGGTCACTACCGTAACTTGATGGATCGGCGTTTCAACCGCACCGGCATCGGCACGGCTACCGGTCGCCAGTGGGTGTACACGGTACAGAACTTCGGTCAATACTGATTCTTTGAGGAAAATCCCCTATTCATCTCCCTGGGTTTCGGTGTCAGGTACAGCCTGGCACCGATACCCATTTTTAGTTTGCACAAGGGTAGGTGCGGCGGGGCTGTCTGACCGGTCGCGACATTCTCGAGGGTAGCGGGCGCGGAGACATTTTCGTAGCGATTTAAACCCAGAATGTGAGCTGGTCAGGTAGCATAAGGCGATGTCTGTTCAGTCCGGAAGCAAGAGGGTATCCCGCCGAGTCCGCGCGGAGGGCGTGTATCGAGTTGACGGCATCCCGGTGTACTTTACCCGCAAAAATGTGCGCAACCTGCGACTGCGTATTGATGCGCACGGCGAGTTTCACCTTTCGATTCCCTGGCGGGCGTCGCTGGCAATGGCACGGGAATTTGTAGACGAACAGGTCGCTTGGATTTCCTGGCAGCAACAGAGATTTACACGCCGGCAAGCAGCACAACCACAGCTGGTCGATGGTGAAACTGTCGCCTGGTGGGGTCAAGACGTCCCCCTCAAGGTCGTGGAGGACCCCCACCCCCGCGCTTGTGCGGTAGCGGAAGTCCGAGACGGGGCGATTGTGCTGCGCCTGCCGGTGGGAGCCCCCTTGGAAAAACGTCAGCGCGCCGTGGACAAATTGCGCAAGTCTTCCTTGGAGATGCGTCTCGCCCCACTCTTGGCAAAATGGTCGGCAGCTTTTGATATTGCCCCCGGCGAGGTGCGAATTCGGCGGATGAAGTCTCGCTGGGGATCGTGCAATCCACACACGCGAGCCTTGACGTTTAATTTGGAACTCAGCGCGAAAGACCCGAAATACCTCGACTATGTGGTAGCTCACGAATTCACGCATTATTTTCACGCCAATCACGGCCCGGAATTCCACGCCTTGCTGTCTGCCAAGCTGCCCGAGGAGCGCGAGTTACACCGCGCTTTAAACCGGCGTAACGTTACTTGAACTGAAACGAAACCCCTGCGGACTTTTGAGACAAGCCCGCAGGGGTTCGACGAAAGGTGATTAAAAGGTGCGGGTTAATTGTGTCCGCAGCCGCAGGACGTTTCTTCGGGCTGGTGACCCTGGCTGCCCGCGTCGTCACGCTTGGGCTGCAAATCCACCCACTCGCGAGGCTCGACGCGCACCCCGGTAAAGAACGGGGTATCGACACGCACGAACAGGCGGGCTTCCACCTCGCGCTGCTGACGCAGCACGCCCATGACGCGATCCAGGCGGTCAGCCTCCAAGGTGATGGTCCATTCCCAATCTCCCAAAGCGAAAGCCGCCAGGGTCGAGACTGCCACATCGTTGTAGTCGCGACCGTTCATACCGTGTTCCTTGAGGATGGCATTGCGGCGTGCTTTGGGCAGGTAGTACCAGTCCCAAGAGCGGACGAAGGGGTAAACCGTAGCGTACTTGCGCGGGGCAAAGCCACCCCAACAAGCCGGCAGGTGCGATTCATTGAACTCAGCGGGCACGTGGCGACTCATCGCCGACCATACCGGCTCAAACAGGGCGGGTCTGCCGTGGCAGGTTCCGATGGCTCCAACTTTGCGGAAGGCATCTTGGAGAGCTTCCGCGTTATCGGCGAGCGCCCAAATCATCAGGTCGGCGTCCGGACGGAATCCGGACACGTCATACCAGCCGCGCACCACGACGCCCTGCACGGCTTCTTCCAAACGGCGGATAATGCGTTCGAGGCGCTGCGGGTCGGTCGGCAGGGGTCGGGTCCGACGGAACACCATGTGCAGAGAATAGTTATCTCTGGCATTGACTTCGCGATAATCTACCGCGTAGTCGCGGGGGTCGCCGGTGATTTCCGGAGCAGTTTGAACAGACTCGGGATGTCCCATAATGTCTCCTTTGCTAGTGGTTTAGTGATTGGGGTGATGAAGATGAGGGTGGGCAGGGCGCGGATATTGGCAACAATTTGGTCCGCAAGTTTCTGCCAGCGGCGGGTAGGTATCGGGTTCCACGGATTGTGAGGGGTGTTCACCGCGGGCAAAAGCTGCCCGTTCGTAAACCAGGTTAGCCAGTTCATCGAGGAACTCTGGGTCAGAATCTGCGGTGGCAGCCCGACGATAATCCAGACCAAGTTCCTGGGCGGTCGCCGCAGCCTCGGTGTCAAGGTCAAATACGACTTCCATGTGATCTGAGATGAAACCGAAAGGCGCGACGATGACGCGACGCACTC
Source organism: Mobiluncus curtisii ATCC 43063 (assembly GCF_000196535.1). Classification (NCBI taxonomy): domain Bacteria; kingdom Bacillati; phylum Actinomycetota; class Actinomycetes; order Actinomycetales; family Actinomycetaceae; genus Mobiluncus; species Mobiluncus curtisii. The sequence goes on from NC_014246.1 coordinate 850,866, forward strand.
CGGAGGCTGCCAAATCACGCAGGTGGTCATTAATATCGGGTTCCAACCAAGCCTGGTGCGGGGAGCCGGAACGGGAACAAAACGCCAGCGACCACGGCAGGTCCAGCCCTTGTGCGGACAGGTGCCGGTGCACGGCTTGGGCTACCGCGAGGTGTTGTGCCAGGTAGGTCCAGCCCTGCCCGAGGGCGTCTTGCTCACGGGTTACCGAGGGCAAAGCATTGAGGGCTGCGGGGGAAAAGTCTGTCTGGCGCTGGCGCATGGGGACGCTGGGTCGGCTGACGGGAGTGTCAAGACGGTCGTCAAACAGCGCGGGTTTCTGGGTGGTCGAAGAATCGACGGTCGCGCCGTGGGCGCCGTGACAGGGTCCGGAATGTCGTGCCATGTCGAGCGGAATCGAATGTGTTACGTAAACCAAGTGAACCGGCTCTGATGGTGCTTCAGGGGATTGTGTAGAAGCCGGAGTAAGGTTTAAGTCGCGAGCCGCTGCGGCGATAGCACGGGCGTTAGCGCTGATGAATCCGGGGGTGTTTGCAAAAGGGCGTACCCGGTCAAGGGTGACTTGGTCGGCAATCTCGGGGCGGGCAGTACGCAGGTCGGCGAGAGCCTGAGCCAGGTTTTCCCGATATTGACGGCATCCTGAATAGCAGGTGTAAGCGGTGGTAAATAAAGTCAGAATTCGGCGCGCCCCACGGTCAACCAAGTCAATGAGACTTTCGCTGAAATACGGGTGCCAGTTGCGGTTACCTATCGCGTAAATGAGTTCATCACCAAGGCGCTGATGCAGGCTGGACAGCAGTGCTGCATTGCGGGCGTTAATGGGAGATACGCCACCAAACAGACGGTAGTGACCACCGACCTGTTCCAGGCGAGAATCTGGAATTCCTGCCCCACCGGTGGCATTGCGTAAGAACGGCAAAACGTCCTCGGGACCGTTCGGACCTCCATAGCTGACCAAGAGCAACGCATCATAAGGCGCCAGATTACTCATGCGATTTACCTAACTTCGGCATTCAGGGCAGCTTCAAGCACCGCGGGTGTCAGTCCCCACACGGTAGCTAAGGCACCCACCCACTCGGCTCCCAAGCCCGCTTCGGCAGCCATGTGGGCAGAAACGGTAGGCGTATGCGCCAGTTTCGCAATGACGTGGTGAATCGCCGCTTCGGCAGCTTCGCGAGAAATCATGTCACCAGCGGGAAGTCGATCTATCTCGGCGGCAGCAGCCTGCTCGAAAATCGCGCGCAGCTGCACAATAGCCGGATCCATGTGACGTGCCGCCACTGCCGCGTCGTACTCGCTCAAACCTTCTTCAATAATTTCATGCGCTCGTCGCACTTGGGACACTGCCAAAGCCGGAACCCGGTGGCGAATATCTTCCAAATTCCACAACATGACACCTGGTAGGTCCCGCACGCTTTCTTCCACGTCGCGATGCAATGCCAGGTCAAGAATGGTTAAGGTGCTGTCTGGGGCAACCAAGCTGTCGCGGACCTGTTCACGACGCAACACGGGGGCACCAATCCCGCGAGCAGTCACGACCAAATCTGCCTGCTGTAATGCCGGTACCAAATCAGCAGCCGGAACCACGCGGGTGCCGTGATTCTTGGCAAAGGCAATGACCCGGTCCGAAGTCGAAATGTTAGCGATGTCGCGCACTCCGCGGGCGCGTAGCTGAGCGACCGTACTCCCGGCATAAGCGCCGGTGCCGACCAGTAAGACTCGTGCCTGTCGCCAGTTGGGGAGCCGACCGCTCGCCTCTGCCACATCCAGACCCACGGAAACAACCGAGCGCCCCAGCCCGGTCAGTTCTGTCTTGCTGGCGACCTTTCGCGCGGTAGAGAGCGCCCCCTCAAACATGCGCACCATCAACCCGTGAACTTCCCCCAAGTCTTGAGCACGCGTAAAGCTACGACGCACCTGACCGGCGACTTCGGCTTCTCCTACCACCATGGAGTCCAACCCCGCGGCAACACGATACAGATGTTCAGCAACCGCTCGACCTTCAATAAAATTCCACGCGAGAGAACCGTCATGTGTCTGGTTATGGGACGGAACTTGCAACGGTTGCGTCTGGGAGGGCAGTTCCGAGGCAGGGACTAAACGCACTTCCGGATCGGCAGAAGTATAAATTTCCACGCGATTACAGGTCGAGACCAGGACTAGGGAATGCACTCCTGGAGTGTCGAGCCATTCGGATTCCTTTTCTGCAGCTTGAGCCGCCGCCTGAGCCACTTCAGACAGACTGTGGGTCAGGTGATTGACGGTGTAGAGTTGAAAAGGCATCAACCTTTTTATACCTTAAATAGAATTAACCCCGCAAAACAGTTACTAAGGGCATCCTAAGTTAGGATTGGATTTTGGCTGCATCTTCTCTGGGCCTTGACCCGCTATTTTCTGGTTCGAACATTCGCGCCGCGTTGAACGGAATCAGACCGCTGACCACCCCGGTGTGGTTCATGCGCCAAGCCGGACGATCCCTGCCGGAATACCGTGCCCTGCGCGAGGGCAAAACCATGCTCGAAAGCTGCACCATCCCGGAGATTGCTGCCGAGATTACCCTCCAGCCAGTGCGCCGCCACCACGTTGATGCCGCCGTGTTCTTTTCCGATATCGTGGTGCCACTGTATCTGGCAGGCGCGGACATTAACATTGTGCCCGACCGCGGACCGGTATTGAGGCAGCCTCTGACCAGTGTTGCCGAGGTAGAAAAATTGACCGAGCTGGAAGTCACGGACTGGTCGGTAATCGAGCAAGCCGCCGCTCACGTCCGCCGGGAACTGCCTTATGAAAAAGTCCTGTTGGGATTTGCTGGAGCGCCGTTTACCCTGGCGTCATACCTGTTGGAAGCCGGCGGTCCGCGACGCAGAGAATGCCTGGAAACCCGAGCTTTTGTCGAAGCTGAACCCGCCGCCTGGAACAAACTGGCGACTTGGTGTGCCAAATTGTCCGGTCAGTTCATGAAAGCCCAAATCAACGGTGGTGCCGAAGCGGTGCAACTGTTTGATTCCTGGGCGGGGTCCCTGACCGCATCAGAGTACCGCCAATTCGCGCTGCCCTACTCGTCACTCGCTTTCCAAGGCGCGCCGGGAGCCACCCACATTCATTTTGGGGTCGGCACTGCCCACCTCATCGAGGCAATGGGCGAAATCGCAGAGGTCGTTTCCATCGGCTCCGACCTGGGCTTGGACGCCGCCGCGCGGCGGCTGCCCGGAAAAGTCCTGCAGGGTAACCTCGACCCAGACCTGCTGGTCACTGCGGAGCAGCCGGCACAAACAGACTCCACCCCAACTGACGCGAAACCAACTGACCACATGGAGCAAATCTGGCGCGAAGCCGAAAAAGTCCTCCAGACCGGACTCGCTGCCCCTGCCCACATTTTCAACCTGGGACACGGGGTGCGACCCGAGACTGACCCTGGGGTGCTGACCGAACTGACTGCGCGGATTCACACGTGGCGACCTACCGCAACGTCCTCGACCGAAAACTGAAAGACTCCCAACAAACCCACCAGATAACGCTTTTGAAGGGAAAACACCATGACTGACGAAGGCTTCGACATGATTATCCTCGGCGGCGGGCTCGGCGCGCTGGCTGCTGGATACGCGGCGACAAAACGCGGGCTGCGCCCCCTCATCTTGGAGGAACGCGGGCGCCCCGGCGGTCTGGTCTGCTCGGGAGTCTTTGGGGGAGCCACCGTGGACATCGGAGCCGAGTCCTACGCTACCCGCACCCCCGAAGTCACGGAGCTGTGTCAGGAACTGGGCTTGCACCCGGTTGCCCCCCACAGCGACTCCTGGGTATGGGATCACGGTCGCAATGATGCCGTGCGGATTCCGTTTGGCACGCTGGGCATTCCCGCCGACCTTGACGACCCGGTGTTCGTGGAGGGGCTGACTCACATCGCCGGACCACAGGCCCTGGAACGCGCTCGACAGGATTTGACGCTGCCCGCAGAAGTCGGCGCAGACGCGAAAAGTTTTGGAGAAATGGTCGAAGCCCGGCTGGGCAAAGACGTGCTGGATGCGTTCGTGACCCCATTCGCGGGAGGCATTCACTCAACACACCCCTACGGATTAGATCCCGACCGAGTGGCACCAGGATTGCGTGCCACCCTGGCGCGCACCGGGTCGTTGACCAAGGCGGTGGCTGCCACCCGCAAACCGAACTCGGTAGTGGTGATGATGCCCGCAGGCGGCATGTTTAGACTGGTGGATGAGCTGGTGAAACGCATTATCGCGGCGGGGGGACGCATCGATAACCACGTGCGCGTCATGCACGTTGAAACCGGTATCGGCGCGGACAACCCGCGTTGGGTCGTGTGGTGCAAACACACGATTTCCAACACCAAGTTCCAGGGCGGTCCCCCGGAAGAAATTGGTAACGCTTTCGGTTTGGCGACCGATCGAATCGTGGTGGCGCTGCCGGGCAACAGTGCGTTGAAAGTGCTGAACTCGGCGGCGGCCTCGATGCTGCGTCTGAAGTATCACGCCGAACGTGAACACCGGGACGCCACCGTACGGTTTGACGCGGCGGCTTTGGAAGAAATCGGCGATTTGACCACCGGATTTCAGCTGCATAAAGGCACTCACGTGATGAATGTGACTCTGGCGGTCAATGCGCCCCAGCTGGACAATCCGCCGCGCGGGTCAGGCATGTTGGTCGGTCCCCCGCCCTGCGGACCTGATGAGGACCCGAACGTCCTGCAGGCCAAAGCCATTACGAACTATTCCGCGAAATGGCCCGAGACGATGGCAGGAGCTGCTCCCCACACGCATATCCTGCGGATTTCCTACGGTCGGGAGGGCGACCCGGAAGGCTTCGTGTATCAGGTGAGTGTGGAGCGGGCTTTGGCAGACGCGTCGCGGATGCTGGGGGTGGAACTGACCATGGATCAGGTCCTGGATTCGCGCCGCATCTTTTGGGGCGACGCTATGGCTCACCCTACCGTCGAGGAACGCGCGGTGCTCAACCAGATTGCCGCTGCCGCCGAACGCGTAGAGGGCTTGGATCTGGAAGGCGCGCTGTTTGCTGGAACCGGGATTACCGCCGTGGTCGCACGCGGATTGAAGTTTCAATAGGACGGTTCACAAGGGCGGGGCGGTCGACCACGGCGGTCATGGTTATGCCTTAACGATTCGCGAGCTCGCGAACGTTTTCATACACTTGGGGATTTTTGATAGTCAGCATCGGCATCAAGAAATTCTAGCCTTAATGCTAGAAAAGTGGGAGGTTGGTTTGTCTCTTCGGTTACAACTTAACCCTGCTTTGTCCTAAGCTAGAACCTATGCAAACGATTGGCAGCACTGAGCGTCCGCTCGTGATTGGCACCCGTGCCTCCGCCCTGGCTTTGACCCAAACCCGCGCCGTCGCCTCCGACTTGGAGCAGCGCGGGTTACACGTTCAGGTACAGACGTTTACCACGGAGGGCGACATCAATCGGGCTTCACTAGCCAGCCTGGGTGGCGTTGGCGTGTTCGCCGCAGCCCTGCGGGTGGCACTGCTGGAGGGTCACTGCGACCTGGTGGTCCACTCTCTGAAAGACCTGCCCACCGTGCCGGTAGACGGTCTGGTGGTGGCTGCCACCCCGACTCGTGAAGATCCGGGAGACGTGCTGGTGGCGCGGGACAGTCTCAGCTTGGCAGATTTGCCCGCCGGTTCGCGTCTGGGTACCGGCTCGCCTCGCCGAGCTCGCCAGATTGCGGTGGCACGTCCAGATATTGAATTGGTAGACATTCGCGGCAACGTCCCCACGCGGGTCGGGCGGGTGAAAGGTTTGGCTGCCGTAGCTGAACAGGCTGGTCTGCCGTCGGGGAAAGCTGCCGAAGACCTGGACGGGGTGGTGCTGGCGCGAGCCGGGCTGCGTCGCTTGGGAATGGATGACGCAATTACGGATTCCCTGGAAGGTACGGTGATTCCTGCCGGCGGACAGGGTGCCTTAGCCCTGGAAACCCGTTCCGAGCTGTTGGACAGTGATGAGGGGCGAAACTTCGCCCAAATCCTCAAGTTTGTGGATGACGAACCCACCCGGTTAGAAGTCAGCGCGGAACGCGCCCTGCTGCGCTACCTCGAAGCGGGCTGCGCCGCACCCTTGGGCGTACGAGGCGTCGTGACTTGGGACAAACATACCGAGGCACCTTCGGGACGCCTGGAACTGACTGCCCGAGTCATCGGAAATCAGGGCGAAGTCCTGGAAGTCAATGGGGAAACCACCGTGTTGCTGGGAGCCGAAGCCGCGCAGCGTGATTTTGCCCTGGCTGCTGCCGAGCAGCTCGGGGTAGATTTGGCGGGAGAACTCTTGGAGGCCGGAGCCGCAACAATCGCAGACCTCAAAGCCGCCAAATCCGCGTCAACTCAGACAGACGCAAATCAGACGATATGCAATGAAAAGGAATTGTGGGGAGAATAGCATTTGATGAAACCTAAACTGTTGGTGCCCAGAGTCCCTGGTGACGTGTTGGCAACGGGATTGGAACAGGCCGGACTGCCGGTCGTGTGTGCGCCTGTAACTGAGAAAGTGCCCACCCCCAGCGAGGACTGGTTTGATCCGATGCAACGGCTGCAGAGCGGGGAATATGACTGGGTCGTGCTCTCCAGCGTGGCGACGGCGACATTCCTGGACGCTCACTACGACCTGGAAGATTTGTTTGCCCAAGTGCAGGTTGCTGCCGTAGGTAGTGCCACTGCCGAAGCCATCCGCCAGTTCGACGGTCACGTTGACCTGGTGGGACCGGATCCGGCGTGCGCCGAGTCCTTGGTCGAAGTGTTCCCGGCAGGAACCGGAACAGTGCTGCTGCCCGGCGCGGTCGGCGCGGCACCGACCTTGGGGCAAGGACTGAACCGCAAGGGATATAACGTAGAAAAACTGCGACTCTATGAATCCGTGTGCCTGCCCGATCTGCCACTGGAATGGGAGACCGCCTTGGCTCCGGGGGCGCACACCTACGTGCTGATTACTGCCGGTTCGGTGGCGCACGCTGCCCACCAACTGCTGACGAAAGCCGGCGTGAAACAATGGCCCGAGCCCATCGCTTTTGGGAAATCTTCGGCAACCGTACTGCGGGAACTGGGCTGGTCCGCCGCCGAAGTCTGCGAAACCACGAACACCGAAGGGGTCGTTCGGGCTTATGAGGACGCCGTTAGAGAGCAAGAAAAGAAAGCCGCACAAGATTAGGGGATAACTATGACAGGATTACCGCACGCCGCAAACTTGGGCGTAGGACCGACCACTCCGAGCGCGACCGGAGGACGGCACACCGGTACTGGTGAAGCTGAAACGAAAGCCGGGGCGAACGAAAAGGTCGTGCCCGCGCGGAAACTGCCCCACGGTCTGACCCCTTTCGTGCGTCCCCGCCGGTTGCGTACCTCCGTGGCGATGCGCCGTCTGGTGACGGAAACCCGCTGGAGCCCCGAACAGCTGATATTGCCCGTCTTTGTGCGCGACGGGATTACTGAACCGGTAGAGATTCCTTCCATGCCTGGTCAATACCAGCACACGCCGGAATCTTTGGCGAAACTGGGTCGGGAAGCGGCGGATGCCGGCATCGGGGGCATGATTGTGTTCGGAGTCCCCACCGACGCTGACAAGGACGAAATCGGTTCGGCAGCTTGGGACCCCGACGGGATTCAAAACCGGGGCATCGCTGCGCTCGCCGCAGAGGTCGGGGATCAGTTGGTGGTCATGGCGGACACCTGTCTGGATGAGACAACCTCGCATGGACACTGCGGACCACTCCGACCCGATGGCGCGGTAGACAACGATTGGGCAGTGTCTTGTTATGCCGCCACGGCGGTGTCACAAGCGCGGGCGGGAGCGGCCGCGGTCGGACCCAGTGGCATGATGGACGGTCAGGTTGCAGCGATTCGTGCTGCTCTGGATCAAGCCGGGTACAGTGACGTGGCGATTATGGCTTACTCTGCCAAATATGCGTCCGGCCTGTTCGGACCGTTCCGGGACGCGGTCGGTTGCGCCCTGAAAGGCGACCGGCGCACCTATCAGCAAGACCCTGCCAACCGTCGCGAAGGAATGCGGGAAACCCTGCTGGACATTGAGGAAGGCGCCGACATGGTAATGGTCAAGCCAGCCTCGTTTTACCTGGACGTGCTGTCTGATGTCGCTGCGGCGGCACCGGTGCCGGTGGCTGCTTACCAGGTGTCCGGTGAATACGCGATGATTGAAGCTGCGGCCGCTAACGGTTGGATTGACCGTTCTCGCGTCATCGACGAGTCCTTGACTTCAATCGTTCGCGCCGGAGCGGACATTGTGTTGACTTACTATGCGATTGAAGCGGCGCAAGGCTTGGCGTAACCCGAGCCCCCGCCACGGTTAGTGAACTGAACACGTAACTCGAAAGAACTTGTGACAAGGTCCTTTCATCACCCAAAGGAGGGCGAAATGACAACGAATGCTGATTTGTTTGCGGCGGCGCAAGCCGTCATCCCCGGAGGGGTTGATTCCCCCGTGCGCGCTTACGGTTCGGTCGGGGGGGTGCCGTCTTTCGTGGCTCGCGCGAAGGGTCCGCGCGTGTGGGATGCGGAAGGTCACGAGTTTGTTGATTTGATTTGTTCGTGGGGTCCGATGCTGCTGGGTCACGCCGATGAACGGGTGGTAGACGCAGTCCGGACCGCGGCGGAGGCAGGTCTCAGTTTCGGGGCGCCCACCGAGTCGGAGACCCTGTTGGCAGAGGCTATCCGGAAACGGGTGCCGCTGGCAGAAAAGGTCCGGTTTGTTTCGACCGGGACCGAGGCGACCATGACGGCTATCCGCTTGGCGCGCGGGGTGACCGGGCGGGATTTGATTATCAAGTTCGCCGGTAACTATCACGGACACTCTGACTGTCTGCTCAGCGAAGCCGGTTCCGGAGTCGCCACCGGCGGCTTGCCTGCTTCCGCGGGCGTGCCGGCAGGAATTTCTGCCCTGACCTTGGTGTTGCCCTACAACAATGTGAAAGCTGTGCAAGAAGCGTTTGCGCAGCGCGGTTCCGAAATCGCTGCCGTCATTGTGGAAGGTGCCGCCGCGAATATGGGTGTCGTGGCACCGCGAGCCGGATTCCTACCTGAAATTTCCCGGTTGTGCCGCGAGCACGGGGCATTGATGATTCAAGACGAGGTGTTGACCGGGTTTAGGGTTTCGCCGTCGGGCTGGTGGGGACTGTCCACCGGGCGGGAATATCTGGAAAGTCCGGTAGGTACCACGTCCGGACCGGCGGGGTTATTCCCCGTGGGGGTCGCTGCCCAAAATAATGGCGTGACCTTTGGTGAGTTTTGGACCCCGGATTTGCTGACTTTCGGCAAGGTCATTGGGGGAGGAATGCCCTTGGCGGCTCTTGGGGGTCGGGCTGAACTGATGAATCAGCTCGCGCCCCTCGGTCCGGTCTATCAGGCTGGAACCTTGAGCGGCAACCCGCTGTCTTGCGCGGCCGGGTTGGCCACTTTACGAGGTGCCGACAATAATGTGTATGGCAAGGTCGATGCCGTGGCAGACACGATTGCGGGCGCACTGGACGCGGCGTTGAACCGGGAGGGCGTGCCCCACTTCATTGGGCGTGCTGGGTCGCTGTTCTCCGTGTTCTTTTCCGAGACTCCCGTCACCGATTATGCCGGCGCGAAAGCCCAGGAAACCTGGCGATTCGCCCCGATGTTCTGGGAGTTTCACCGGCAAGGTGTCATGTTGCCGCCCTCCGTGTTTGAAGCTTGGTTTGTGTCCGCGGCCCACTTCGGTGATGATGCCGCCATGAACCAGATTCTGGATGCGATTCCGGCGGCAGCGAAGGCCGCGGCTGCTGCCGAACCACCGCAGGCTTAAACCTAACCGCCAACCCCCCTCTCACAACTATTGAAAGCAGAAAAATGGTTACTGAATTTCCTACCGCACACGTTGATTTGGGGGCGCTGAGCCCGGCGATTGCCCTCAGTTCACTGGATGGAAGATACCGCGGGGTCGTGGCTCCGCTGGTGGATTGGTTTTCCGAAGCGGCGGTGAACCGGGCGCGCCTGTTCGTAGAGATTGAGTGGCTCATTTGGCTCACAGACCAGGAAGTACTGGACGGTGCGCCGGTGTTGAGCATGGCAGAAAAATCCTATCTGCGTGGTCTGGTGGGCACTTTCGGTGCGGATGAAATCACCACCCTGAGCGAAACCGAAGCAAAAACCAAGCATGACGTGAAAGCTGTGGAATACCTGTTGAAGTCCGCCCTTGAGGTCGCTCCGGAGGTGTTGGGAGGTGCGGAAGGTCAGGCACTGCCGAAGCTCAAAGAAATGGTGCATATTTTCTGCACTTCCGAGGACATCAACAACCTGACCTACGCGATTTTGCTAAAGCAGGGAGTGGGACGGGTGTGGCTGCCCGCCGCTCGCGCCCTGCAAACCCAAATCACCGACCTTGCCCAGGAAAACGCTCAGGTGCCGATGCTGGCCCACACCCACGGGCAGCCCGCCACCCCCACCACCTTGGGACATGAACTTGCCGTGTTTGCCTGGCGTATGAATCGCCAGCTGAAACGCGTCGAAGCCCAGGAATACTTGGGCAAAATCAACGGCGCGACCGGCGATTTTGCGGCGCACACGGTGGCGGTACCCGGAGCGGATTGGTCGGCGCTGTCCCGCGGTTTTGTCGAGGATCGTCTGGGTCTGACCTGGAACCCGTTGACTACCCAGATTGAGTCCCACGACTATCAAGCGGAGCTTTACGCGACGGTCACGCACTTTAACCGCATCGCCCACAACCTCGCTACCGACATTTGGACCTATATTTCCCTGCGGTATTTTGCCCAAGATTTGGCAGCGCAAGGTTCGACCGGATCCTCAACCATGCCGCATAAAATCAACCCGATTCGGTTCGAAAACGCCGAAGCGAACCTCGAGATTTCCTCCGGCCTGTTCGAGGTACTGGAACAGACCCTGGTCACCACCCGGATGCAGCGCGACCTCACCGATTCCACCACCCAGCGCAATATCGGCACCGCGTTTGGTCACTCCCTGCTGGCAATCGATAATCTGCGACGCGGACTGGCGGGGCTAAAGGTTGATGCCGCCGTGATGGCAGCCGATTTGGATGACAACTGGGAAGTACTGGGCGAGGCAGTCCAACAGACTATGCGCGTGGCTGGGATTGCCGGGATTCCCGGTATGGATAACCCTTACGAGCGCTTGAAAGAGCTGACCCGCGGGCACAAGGTTGACGGGGCTCGGATGCGCGAGTTTATTTCCGGTTTGGGACTTCCCCCGGAACAAACCGCACGTTTGCAGGCGCTGACTCCCGCAACCTACACCGGCTTGGCTGCCGAACTGGTCGACTATCTCAAATAGACCGGTTCGCCACGCTACACCGGACCGATTCCGGTCACGTGCCGGGTGGGAATAATCCGGCGCAACCGGTGGTTGGAATAGACAGTGACCCTACGAGTGGCTAATCTCGCGACACAGCAACGAAAGGAACCCCCAATGGCAACCCTCACCATGAACCTGGACGGACTGACTTGTGACATGTGCGTCAAACACATCACCGCCGACCTCAGCGACCTAGCGGGCGTGGAACGCGTCGAGGTGGTGCGTGACGAGGGCCGCGGGGTCGCTACCGTCACCGGCGAAAGCCTGCCCTCCGACCAGGTCCTCACCGAAACCGTGCAGGACGCCGGCAACTACCGCGTCGTGTCCATCAACCGCTAGCTTTTGTTCCTTCGGCTGTCTCAAGTGGTGGTGTGAGGACGGTGCGAGGTCGGCCCGGTGATTTGATGACACACAACGAAACGACAGCTAGTCCCTCCGCGGACCCGGCGGTGGATTCAGCGCTGGACCCGGCCGGGCTGCGCCGGCAAGACCTGGGACGTCGCCTGGTAGTGGCGCTGATTTTTTGTCTACCGGTGATGGCGATTTCCATGCTGGAAGTCCTGCAGTTCCCGGCGTGGCAGTGGGTCGTGGGGGTGTGCAGTCTGCCGGTAGTGGGCTGGTCCGCCGCGCCGTTTCACCGGGGGGCTCTGCGAGCGGCACGAGGGGGGTCCACCACGATGGACACCCTGGTCGCGTTGGGGGTGAGCGTGGCAACGCTGTACTCCTGGGGGGCGCTGATTCTTACTCCCGCCGGCCGTATCGGTATGACCATGAACATGAGCCTGAACCCGCTCGCGGCAGCGCACGAAACAGGCTCCGGGGGCGAAATCTTTTTTGAAACCGCCGTGATGATTACCGTATTTTTGCTGACCGGACGGTATTTGGAGGCTCGGGCGAAGTCCTCGGCGACCTCTGCGCTGCGCGCTTTGCTGTCCCTGGGGGCAAAACAGGCCGTGCGCGTCACCCGTCCCGGCGACCCTCGTGACCCGGCAACCCCGTGGGAAACTGAAACCATCGACGTCGCCGCGCTCCAGCCGGGGGACTACTTTTTGGTACCAGCCGGGGAAAAAATCGCCACCGACGGCATCGTGTTCGAAGGACATTCCACCGTTGACGAATCCATGCTGACCGGCGAGCCCATCCCGGTGGAAAAATCCGTGGGCGATAGTGTGACCGGCGCCACCATCAACGTCCAAGGCCTGCTGGTTGTTGAGGCCACCAAGGTCGGTGCGGAAACGAAACTGGCGCAAATCACCCGGCTGGTAACCCGCGCTCAAGCTGAGAAATCCCCGGTTTCTCGCCTAGCGGACCGAGTGTCGACAGTGTTCGTCCCGGTGGTGATTGCCCTGGCTGTCCTGACTTTCGCGCTATGGCTGGGACGCGGACACCCGTTCCCTACCGCTTTCACCGCCGGGGTATCAGTACTGGTCATCGCCTGTCCGTGCGCGTTGGGGTTGGCGACCCCGATGGCTTTGTTGGTCGGGTCCACCCGGGCGTCTCGCGCGGGTATCCTGCTGAAAGGTCCCCAGATTCTGGAGGAAACCCGGCGCATCAACACCCTGGTCATGGATAAAACCGGCACGCTGACCACCGGGGAAATGAGCCTGGAGGACGTGACGGTGTCCGCTCCGAGGTCCGCGGGGATGGCGTCGCTGGGGAACACTCAGGCTCTCGCGTTGGCGGCTGCACTAGAGACAGGATCTCCCCACCCGATTGGAAAAGCCCTGGTCGCAGCGGCAAAAGCGAGAGACGGCGGGGGCGGGTCTGGTGCCCTGACCGGGTTCGCCACGTTCATCGGACGCGGCGCCGGAGGTTTCGTCGACGGCGTGGCCTATGCGATTGGGAAACCGGAGTGGCTCACGGCGATGGGTGCGGACATTCCCCCGGACTTGGGGGCGGCGATTGGATCCGCCCAGTCACAAGGGCGGACCGTCGCGGTGTTGGCTACGGGTGCGGACTGGTCTTCACAAGTTTCCGGGGACGCCTGTCCGGTGTTGTCAAGCGAGCCGGCCGGTAACGGGCAGCTGGCGGCGGAGCGGGCCGGTAGGGAAATGACCTTGAAAGTCACGGGAATGACCTGCGCGTCTTGCGTGGCGCGAGTGGAAAAGCGGCTCAACAAACTGGACGGAGTTTCGGCTGTCGTGAACCTCCCCTTAGAAATCGCCACCGTGACCCTCACCGCGGATGTCCCGGCTGAAACCTTGATTGCACAGGTCGAAAAGGCCGGGTACGGAGCCAGTCTGCTGGACAGTGCGGGAACTGCAGACAAGCCGGACCGGCTCAGTGAAAACAATGTCGCCGCCGTAGCGGGAGACTTGCTGCAGGCGCGAGCCCTCGCCGTGTTTACCTTCAGTGACCCGGTCAAACCCGAAGCTGCCCACACGGTTGCCAGCCTGAAAGCTGCCGGTATCGAAACCGTCCTGCTGACCGGGGACCAGCCCGAACCGGCTCACCGGGCTGCCAACCAGGCTGGAATCGAAACAGTCGTGGCAGGGGTCAGCCCGGAAGGCAAGGTTGCCACAATTCGGGAGCTGCAGGACGCTGGCAAAATCGTGGCAATGGTCGGGGACGGTGTCAACGATGCCGCCGCCCTAGCCGCCGCCGACCTGGGGATTGCCCTGGCCACCGGCACCGATGCGGCTATCGGTGCCGCGGACATCACCCTGGTGAACCCCAGTCTGGAGGCAATCACGCAGGCTATCAACGTGTCTCGAGCTACCCTGCGAAACATCAAACAGAACCTCGCCTGGGCTTTTGGGTACAACATTGTGGCCATACCCCTAGCGGCAGCGGGGATGTTAAATCCGGGGCTGGCGGGGGCTTTCATGGCATCCAGCTCGGTGCTGGTGGTGCTGAACTCCCTGCGACTAAACCGCGTCCACCTGTGACTTCGCCGGTTTTTTCGGCGGGGGACACTGCGGCGCAAACCGGGCAACCCAAACCTTTCGCGCGGATTTGTGCCGGGCGTAAAAACGCTAGACTAAGGGAGGCCAGCGAAGGGACGGTAAAAGTGGCTTCTGAGGATGATGCTGACGCTTTGACGCCGGCGCAGCGCCAACGAGTGCTGTTGGTGTGTTCTATGACCGTCGTATGTACCCAGCTGTATCTAAACGCAATGAACGTGACTCTACCGGCGATTCGAGCAGATTTGCACGCCAGCACCGGGGAACTGCAGTGGTCGTTGAACATTTATGCCCTCGCTTTGGCAGCCATGCTGATGGTGACCGGAGCTTTGGGTGACCGTTTCGGACGCCGCCGCACCATGATTGTGGGCATGGCGACTTTCACGGTCGGTACCGTGTTGGCTGCCGTAGCGTGGATGCCGCTGGTGTTGATTGTCGGTCGCGGCTTGCAAGGGCTGGGAGCCTGTATGCTGCCGGTTATCAGCCTCGCGGTCATCAACGAGGTGTTTCGCGACCCGGTGGAACGCGCGAAAGCCATCGGGTTTTGGAATGCCCTGCTCGGAGTCGGTTTAGCTGCCGGGCCGGTGCTGGCTGGAGCGTTGGTGACCTGGGTCGATTGGCGCGCCGTGTTTTGGGCGCCGCTCCCACTGCTGGCATTGACCCTGGTGGGCATCATCCGCGAAGTCCCCGAATCCCGTGATGAAACCGGGCGCCGCCTGGACATTCCCGGTCAAATTTTGACCGCCATCCTCATGGGTGCCCTGACCTATGACATCATCAGCTTCGGAGAAGGCATTTTTGGTCTCCGTGAGTGGATTATGGCAGGGATATTCCTGGCAGCCTCCCTCGGCTTTGTGTGGCGAGAAACTCACACACCCTGGCCGATGCTAGATTTTCGTTATTTCCGTTCCGTTCCTTTCGTCGGGTCCCTGGCCGTCATGGAGTTCGTCTTTATTACCCACGGCGGTTTCATGTTCGTGTTTGCCCTCTACCTGCAGCTAGACCTGGGTTTCACCCCGATGCACGCCGGGCTGATGATGCTGCCCCTAGCGCTTGCCAACACAATCGCTGCCGTGGCGGCAGGACGTATCGTTGCCACGGGCCACTACCGTGCCGCGTTCCTGGTAGCCGGTATCGGCACCCTGCTGTTGGGCGTCTGCCTGCTGCCCTTGAACAGCACCGGTCCGGTCGCGTTGCTGTTCGTGGCGACAACTCTGGCTGGGGTGGTATTGGCATTTACCAACATGCCGGTGACGAACCGAGTACTGGCAGCCATGCCGGAACGCCAGGCCGGGGTCGCTTCTGCTACCACGTCCACTGCCCGCCAAATCGGCATGTCCCTGGGCATCGCGGGTTTCGGCGCGTTCATGAACCTGGGAGTGGCGCGCGGCCTGCCCATTCACGAGGCTGCCCACCCGGCTTGGTACATCACCATCTTCCTGGGCGCCACAGTAGCCGTCATCGCGGTGGTGGTCACGACCGGCTGGGCGCACGGCACTGCCGCTCGGGTCCGACAAAGCCTGAGCTGAGCGCGCGCCCGGCGAGGACTTCTGGAGCTGCCAGGATTACGCCTTTTGGCATGTCAGGCAGAACCGGTAATCTGCAAGTCTCGCGAGTATCGTTGACCTTGCCAGGAGTGCAGTCACTGCCAGGACCGCGCGCCCAACCGCCTAGCCCAGGAATTCCGGTCCGGCTCGGGACGTTGACTGGGTTTCCGCCACCAGCCCGATTTTCAACGGCTTCGCCACCCGAACGGTCACCATCCATCCGGAAACCGAGCAAGACTCCAGGTGAGAGCCGTTCTTGGTGGCGTATTCCCCGGCGGTCACACACCCGTCCCCACCGGTCAACACCGCGGTAGCCCCGGCAATGGCAGCCAAATCGCTAGCCTGGTGAGCGGCGGTCGAACCTACCGCTGCCACCCCTACCTGAGCTAAACCCAAGGTCAAAGCCAGCCCCAACAGAATCAACCCCAAGGCCATCACGGTTCCCGAGCCACGCTCCTCACGCAGCCCCTCCCGGAAATATCCCTGACGGGTTGTTTCACCACGAATCTTCACGAGGAATCACCGCCTGCGCTTTGGCGCTCATACCGAGCAATCCGAGCATCGCGGGCATCTTCTTGGTGGCGCTACACTGCACGTCCTTGCCAGTGGTACTGACGCTCACCGCACCCGCCGCGCCCCCGGCACCCCCCAGCAACCGATTACCGGCTGCCACTGCCACCGCGCTGTCCTCCCCAATCGCCACCGACCGGCAAGCCGCTCGTGCGGCAGCGTTGACCTGGACTCCCGCCATACCGGCTGCCCCGGTCAACGCCAAAGCCACCACAATCATGATGACTGCGGGAAAGGTTAACGCCAGCTCGGTAGTAACCATCCCGTGTTCCGAACTGAGACGCCGCCCCCGAGCCAGCCAGCGACGCACCAAGCGCCGGCTGAGCTGCTGACGCCAACCTTTCCCCACACTCATCAACATGTTCAGACCTGCAAAGCCGCTTCGATGATGGACTGCAGCGCGCCTTTCAACTCGCCGCCTTTCATAATCATCAACAACAATCCCGCGAAAGCTGCCGCCGCCAGGGTACCGATGGCATATTCCGCGGTCGCCATGCCGTCCTCCTCGCCCTTCAGACGAGCCCAAAAAGACAGTGCCTTCGTTTGCAATGCGCTTACCTTGTTCATTTTCTTTCTCCTTTTTGCAATTTGTCTCGCGGACTTTCCGCGTGACCGCCAGCCGTCACGGTGACGAACTGGCGCCCCCCTTGTGCATTGACAAAGGGAAGTCTGTATTTCCCTCATGAAATGAGGTCCTCAATCGTGGACACCACCACCGGCACAATCCCCAGTGCAAAAAACGCCGGCAACAAACACACCCCCAGGGGAATCATCAGCCGCACTCCTAAACGTTCCGCCGCGTCGACAGCCCGGTGAATCTCCGCGGTTCGAGTCCGCGAAGCCCCGCGCACCAGCAGCGGCACCGGAGAGGCGCCCTCCTCCCACGCCGGCTGCAACACGCTGGCTAAGTCAACCCACTTGGTATCCGCTTGTGCCCACGCCTCGTCCCAATCCGCCCCCAACAGCAGCATCCGCGCCACCACTGCCAAATCCGCCTCCTCACTCGCCGCTGACACAGCTTCCAGAGTGGACGTCAAAGACACTCCGTTTTGCTGACAGGCCGCAATAATGTCCATCGCCAAAGTCGGATCAAGACCCGTCACGGAGCTGCCGGTAGCCTGGCGAATCATCGCTGCGGACCACAGGTTTCCTGCCACCATCAGACCCAAACCAATGACGAAAACCCAGGTATTAATACCGCCTCGAAAAGCCATATCAATGACATCCACCCCGATAAACTGCGCCATCCCCAGCGCCGCCAAAGGCAGCACTCCCAGCAGGCGCGCGGTAGCTTTAGGGCCGACCTGGGCGGTGTGACGTTTCGCGGCGGTCTCTAGCGTGGCGGCAATCCCGTCCGCAACCCGGTTCAAAATCTCTGCCAAGGGGGCTCCAACCTGGGTCGCTACCTGGGTGGCAATCAACATACCCCGCAAGGCTTGCGCGGCGGCTTCGGGATGACGTACCCGCGCCAGCGGGTTTGTTTCCGTCGTTCGCCCCGCCCGCCAGTGATTGAACCGTTCCCACAGTCCCGGCCGCGGATGAGCCACAAATGCTTGTATTGCCGCGTAATCCAGACGTGCATCCAGACGATGCAAGGTGGTGTCCCAGGCGTTTGCAATGCTGGCACCCGCCTCCAAACGAGTGGCAATTTCCGCACACAACAGCCCCACGTCTAAATCCCTCAGCCCCCGCGGTGCCGGGCGCCTGCTCCGCCGGGAAAACACCGCACGCCAAAGTGGCACTCTCTCCATACTTTTCGCGCTGCGAACACCCCCTGCCTCGACGCGAGAGGATAGGTCGCGCGGTTGTGATTCACGCCCGCTGCGTGACCCCATCCCCGCTAACAGTCCCGCCCCCGCGAGCAACACCACCGCTACCACCACGGTGACCAGCTGTGTCGAATCCATCAGCCCACCCCCTGAATGTCTGCCAAAACGTTGACGGACCCGGACGGCACCTGATTACGTTCCCCCACGGGGTTCCATTCCAACTGGGGAACTTGCCATTTTGGTGGCGGTGTGAGGGTGGCAACTCGGCTGGTTTCCGCCAGTTCCGGGCAGGAATGCAACAATTCCGAGTCGGAACGCGACCCAGGGCCCGCATGTCCCAGTTTCGGGGTCACAAGGGCGGTGCTGCGGCTGGGAGTGTCAGTTACGGTGGCGGGGGAACCTACCGCAGCGGAAACGGTCGATGTTGAGTCTCGCGGCGGCTCGGGCAATTCAAACTGGACAGCAAAATCCCGCCAGCCCTCTAACCGTTGTACCGCCCCAGTCTGGGGATCGAAATCCAACACCGCTTTTGCTGCCAAAGCCCCATCAGCACCACGGACTAACCGTGCCAACTGCACCACCGCGCGACGCACCCGACCGTCCTGATTACGAAACCGGCGCAGATGCACAATGACATCGAAAGCCGGCAGGGATTGGGCACACAAAGCCTCACGGTTCATGCCCGCTAAAGCCCCCAGAGCCTCCAAACGTGCCGGCACCTCCAGTGCCGAATTGGCGTGAACCGTCGCCCAACCGCCGCGATGACCCGTATTCAACGCCGAGAGCATTTCCCGGACTTCGGCACCCCTAGCCTCACCCAAAATCAAACGATCCGGGCGCATCCGCATCGCAGCCTTTACCAAATCGGACAGAGACACTCCCCCAGCACCCTGCACGTTAGCCCCCCGTGCCTGCAAATGAACCACGTGGGGATGCGCGGGGCGCAGCTCCGAAACCTCCTCGATACAAATGAGGCGTTCATCCGGGGCTGCCAACCCCAACAAACACGCCAGCAGAGTTGTTTTCCCTGTACCGGTAGCCCCGGTAATTAATCCCGACGCCCGCACCTGCACCAATCTGCGCAGCACCTTAGCCAGCCATGACGAAACCATGCCAGATGCCACCACCGTCTCTAAAGGTAGCGCCACCGGACTGGGCACCCGCAACGAAATCACTGCCGAATCCCCTGACAGTGGCGGCAAAACGGCGTGCAGACGCACTCCCGAAGGCAAGGTCGCATCGACAATCGGGGTCGCGTCGTCGAGCCGTTGCCCGGCCGCGGCAGCCATCCGCACCGCTGCCCGGCGCAGCGCCACGGCTGACCCCATGGAAAAATCCGGCACTTTTTCCAAACCCGCTCCGGCATCTATCCAAGCTTCTTCAGGGCTGTTGACCAGCAAATCCGTGACTCCGGGTCGGGTCAGCAGGGAACCGAGCGGCTCGTCGACCCCCTCTAAAGATTGACGCAGCCCGCGGGCGCCCTGTGCCAACTCTCCGGTGGTGGTGGCAGCGGGAGCCGTCTGTAAAATTGCTTGCGCCGGATCTAAACCGGTCGCGACCAGGCGTCGCATTTCCCCAATGTTCATCGTCGTGTCCTCAGTTCCAAATGCAGCAGACTTGCCGCGAGAGTTTCCGTGCAGTGCGTCACTTTTCGGGGCAGCGGGGCAGTGAGCCCGTCACAGCCGAAACTGTCCCAAATCCGCGCCGAATAGGACCAGTCCGAAACATCGATTTCCGGATGAATTCCGCGCAGCGCCCGGCGGGCCTGACGCGGGGGCAAGCCTCCGCCGGGAACTACGATGAGGTGAGCGGGACAAGGAAACTCCGGGGACAGCGTTTCCCACGCCAGCAGCGCCGCGCGGGAATAATCGGCGACCCACACGACGGCATCCGCCTGTGTGGTTCCTCGCGAAGTTCCTGTCTCAGATAGCGCAGGTACCCCCGCTCCGGAACCCAAATCCAGCACCAGGCACGGGAAAATCCCTGCCAAGTCGCGCAGTACGCCGGCAACAGTCTGGGGACGGACTATGGACCCCGAACTGCCCAGCAACGCCACGTTCTCCCATATGGGCAGTCCCGCCGCGGCACGAAAACCCGGAATTTGCCCGGTCGTCTGCCAAGCCTGCCAATCCAAATCAGCCCCGCTGACTGGCGCGACCCACGCGTCCAAGGGCAGATAGGAGCCACTGCAGTCCACCCAACAAACCGGAGGTAACGCACTAAGCCCCCCGCTGCCGCTAGTTCCGTCGCGGTCACCTGCAAATCTGGCTTCGCGTCCTCTGTTTCGGGAACGTTCGCAGTCGCGCCGGGGTTCACCAGGGCGTTCGTCTCTCGGTTCGGTCTGTGCCACTACCGCGAGGGCATGTGCGAGCAATCCGGCGATGACCGTCGTCTGTACTCCCGGCACCAAACCGCGAACCATGACGGTGAAAGCACTGCCAGACTGTGGGAGCATGAGACCCAACACTTCACGTTCATCAGCTGGCAAAACCAGCGCCGGTCCCATTTCCGCCCTGCCGTTAGTCTCTCCCTGCAGACGTACCAGGTAGGTTCCCGTCGCCAATCGTCCCGGAAAGGCGGCGGCGGCTTGGGCAGAGCAAAAGACCGGACCGGCGCACGTTCCGGACCAGTCTCGCGGCGCCATGACCCGCAAATCCGCAGCCGCGAGCGTGGCGAGCATTTCGAGCTGCTCCCGCCAGGCTTTCTCGTGCGGTTCGCACAGCAGCGTCACCGTCTTGAAGGTATTGACCATGCCCCCAAGTTTTCGCTGCCGGCTGGCAGAGAAAAAGCGGAAAAATTTTTACCTGTGGAAAACCCCAAAATCCCCACCCTGTGGAAAACTGTGGAAAGCGTGGCACTACCTGGGAAAACCTGTAAAACTTGACTCATTTTTGGGGAAGTTTAGTATAGCGTAGCCCCCGCGTTATACAATGGCTCGGTGTCAGATAACCTTCCGCAGCCTCCTCGGAATCCGGTTCCTCCGCAGGGAGGCGGTCCGCAGCAGCGCCGCCAGGAGCAGCCGTTCTTTCCTCCTGCCCGCCCGCAGGTCCCGGTTAATCCCATGCAACCTGGTCAAATATCCGGCAATCCTCCCGTTCCTGCCTGGCGCCCTGGTCCCCAGACCGTTCATCCTCGGGTGCTGCCGTCTCGTTCCGCGGTGAGACGCGGATTGGTCTCTCCGCAAGGGCAGCCCGTCCCCAACCCAGCACAAAACGTTCCTAATCAACCTTTTGCGGCGGCAAATAGGGGTATCCCGACTGTCCCTCGTGCGCCGATGGCACCGATGGCGCCGACCGTTCCTGCTGCTCCTGCCGTCCCCGTCCCTCCGGCAGCGACTATTCCTCCGGCTATGACCGCCCCTGCTGTCCCTGCTGCGCCAGCTACGCCTGCCGTGCCTACTGCACCCGCTGCTCCTGTTGTGCCCGCTGTCCCGACACCTCAACCGGCTCGTTCCGGTCAGCCCCAGCCCGTTCCGTCTACCCCGATTGGCGCTGGCGCCCCGCCTGCCGCGCCGGACGAAGAAATTGACGAGACAGAAACCGCCGCTTGGAGGACTGAGCTCGCCGCCGCTGCCGCTCAAAACGAATTCGAACAAGTTGAGTCTCCTGAGGGCTTGAATCCCGAACCGGCTCCGACAGAGCCCCCTGCCAAGCGACCCGGCGCTTGGAAACGTTTGTCACACCTGCGCGATCAGTCTCGTACCCTAGCGAAAACCGGGGTACCCAATCCTCCGCCCAGCACCCTGCGCGCCAATCTCATCGGAATTCTTACCGGTCTGTTGGTGGCACCCCTCGCGATGATTTTCCTGATTTGGGGTACGAAAACCGTGATGGATGCCAGTTATGGCGCAGGCGCGGTCGCCATCTTCTTGGGAATTTTTGAAATCCTGGCGGGAACCGCGCTGCTCTCCATAACCGGCGTAATCACGGGATATTACTCGTCGTTATCCTGGGCGATTTCTGCGCTCTGGCCCGTGCTGCTGACGGTCTTGGCTAGCCCGATTCGGGGCTTGGTGGCTTCTCATAACGACACTTTGACGGGAGCTTCGCAGTATTCGCTGTGGTGGGATTTCTTGGACGGAGTCTCGACCTTGACGGCGTCTGGATTGTTCCCCACTATGGCAATAGTCATGGTCGGGGCGTCTTTGGCAGCCCAGATTGCCTATCTGGAGGGGCGGGACTTCGCTTTGCTGGAGCACCAGCTCGGCGAAACCAATGACCGGGAGCCAGGTACTCCTATCGCCCCGCCTTCACGCCTGAAGTATCACTTGCGGGCGATTGTGGTTTCGGTTGTCTGCACGGTCGCGGGCATGTTGTCGTTGATTCCGCTACACGACCGGTTGGCAGTAATTACCGGAGCGAGCGGTCACCTGTCCAAGCTGCCGGCGGTCGCGACTTACGGACTGCCGATTCTGGGTATCCTGTTGCTGTTCATAGCGGTTTATTCCGGCTCTCGTTCCGCTGCGGGTTTGATGTTTGCCGGGGTGACCTGCGGCGTCATCCCTGGAGCGATTCTGGCTTTCGGTGAAGCGTCAACTTCCGGATGGGCGGAACGCCTGGTCAGGATGCTTTCTGATTACCTCACGGCGTCCATGCATGTCTCGGGCGGACCGCTGATGACTTTCGGCTTTGTACTGATTGCCTGTGCTTTAACGTTGTGGTGGTGCCGTCAATCGGGTGTGCGTGATCAAAAGGCAGATCTTGAGGCTGGTGCGTAGTCGGTCTTTCTCGGGTGTTCACCAGGGGTGAGCACGGGTTTTCGTTACGGTCTTCGGTTTTTCTCCGCGCGCCTAGTGGGCTTGGTCACTCTCGTGCGCTAACGTGAGTTCCGAGGTGACTGACGAAGGGAGACTCCCGTGACCGAAGAAAATCAGCCGGCAGAACTGCCCGACTACCTGCGTGATGCGTCTCAGGACGCCGCAAAGCCGTTGGACGGAGAAGTTGATGCTGCCGAAGTGTGGGCGCAGGCTTTTGCGCAATCCGGTGGAGACTCCGATACCGATGCTAATGCCGCTGCCGGTGCGCAGACAGAATCCACCCCGGAAACCGTAGACACCGAGGCGGACTCACCCAAACAGCCCCAGGATCAGTCAACCACCATTAGTCCTGATAGTGAGGAAACTGCGGTTGTCTCGCAGACTTCAGTAGCGAATAGCGACACCTCTGCGCTCGCTTCTGCACCTGTGCCGGAGCCGGAACCGGAACCCGATCCGGTCAGTGACACCTCGACGCAAGCCTGGTCCTCTTTCCTCAACGAAGAAACCATTGCAAATGCCACTGATTCTGGTGCTGACGTGGTTGACGCTAATGACAAGGCTGCCACCCCTGTGCCCTCCGCCGATGACGTGGAAACCACGGTAGTGCGACGGAAGTCTCTCTTGGGAACAGAACCCAATCCAACCCCCCTGACGAACGCGGCTGCTGCTGACGCTATGACGACCGCGGAATCTGACCCAAAATGGCAACCGCGTCAACCGGAACTTTTGGGTAATGAAGACAAAAAACTCAACGAGTCCACCATATTGGCAGGCGCCTCTATCAAGCCGGCGAAGTTGAGCCGAGCTGGGGCACATGTCTGGTCCCTGGTGATCAGCATCATTGGCGTTCCTTTGGCGTGGGCATTTTTACGCCACGCCGGGGGGTTGCTTTACGGCTCCAACCATTCTGCATGGGAGACAGGCAAATACTCTTTAGAGGGACTCATCTTCCTGATTTTGGGTTTGGCAGCGGTCATTTTTGTCGGCAGTGTGGTGCGATTGTCCTCGCTGGGGATGTTTGTATCCGGAATTGTGCTCACGGTGCTGGGGGGCGCTTTCGTAGTGGTTCCCGGAGTGATGAAAAACGCGATTGGCTCCACTCTGCACGGACTGCAGGACAGCCCGCTGATGGCGCTGAAGGTGCTGAGTTACCTCATCGAATCTGCCGGGGCCTCGGGACAATTCCTGATTATCGGCATCCTGCTGATTATGATCGGCGTGGTGGGACATACCGCACGCCGCAAAGGTAGGGTGGACCAAATCGCTGACAAAGCCTTGGCACGTGCCGAAAATGCATAGTTTCCAGCAGTAACCAAAGGTTTAGATGAGGGAACGTCCGCGGTGGTGAGAAACAGCGATTTGGCAAGCCTGGGCGTAATCTGGGCAGAAGTGCTGGCGGGAATGGGTGCCAAGGTACACCAGACCGATTTAGAGGCGCGGTTTCGCCTAGCTGCTGAGGACACCCTGCAAGACCGAATTTTTCACCTGCATACGGGAAAAGTTAAGCTCACCCGCTCCACTTCGATGGGGCGCGATCACCTCCTGGAAGTGCTGGGGCCGACGGACACCATCGGTCTTAACGCCCTCACCGACCTCTCGGCGGGGGGTGGACAGGGGGTATCCCACCCCGGTCAACGAACTTCCACGGTCGCCCAACACCCCGAAAAATCGGGAACAGAGGGTCTGGACAGTACCCATCGTAGCGCCGGGCAAACCCCCGCCCGGATGTGGTTTTCTAGCGCCACCACCCTGGAACCGGTACGTCTGGACTGGGTTTTAGTCACGGATGCACGGGATTACCTGGAGAAACACCAGGCGCTGCACCTCGAGGTGCTGCGAGCCTTGAATCGGCAAACGGAGCTGCTCTATCAACGCACTATGGCGCTGCGGGATGTCGACGTGCCGGGACGTATCGCGGCAGCACTGTTGGAACTAATGGAAAGATTCGGTCAACCGCTAGAGGCAGAGACTACCAGTCAGTCCCAGTTGACCGGAGAGAGTGCCGCGAGCGACCAAATGTCAGGACAAACCCCGCCGGCAGTCGCGGGATTAAATGGTGAAAACTCACGAGAGTCCGGTCTTCCCACCAACGGGATACGGCTGCCACATGGACTGTCCCAACTGGAGTTAGGTCAGATGGCAGGAGCCAGCCGGGAGACTGCTAACAAGGTGCTGGCAGATTTCATTGCCCGCGGCTGGATTATTCAAAAGCGCCGGTCAATTATCATCGTGAATCAGGAAAGGTTGCGGTATCGGGCGTCATAAACCGCCCTAAGGGCGCGCCCGAAACCGTCAAACGCTAAGCCAAAGGTCGTTTGAAGTAAGCGACCAGGGAATCTCCGCCACTCGGCCCGGGCACTATCGTCACCAGTTCCCAGCCGTCCGCGCCAAACTGATCCAAAATCGCTTTTGTGTTATGCACCATCACCGGTGCCGTCAAGTATTCCCACTTTGTCATAAAACCCACCTAAACGTGAGCGAGTTGAGCCCACACCGGCAACCCGCCCTTGTGAATAATCCCTAATGGACGCTACTTAGAGAGCGCGACTTCGCGGCGAGACGCACGCACATGAGCCAACACGTGCGGGGCGTGCTTCGTGCGCAGCTCCGCCGCCAGTTCGTCGTCGGCTTCGCGCAGCCAAGTCTCCCAGGAGCGCACTTCGGGATAACGACGCAGCATGGCACGACGCTCCCGCTCGGTCAAACCGCCCCAAACTCCGAAAGATGCGCGGGAATCCAGCGCATCTGCCAGACATTCAATGCGGACAGGGCATCCGTAACACATAGAACGGACTTCGCGTTGCGCTGCACCTTGGACAAAAAGTTGATCCGGCGGGCAGTCTGCGCAAAGCGCTTCCGCTGCCCAAGTTTGGTCTCCATTGACTGACATGATGAATCTTTCTTTCTCGAAAGCCAGCTTGCCCTTAACACCTTAGCTGCCGGTCAAAGGAATTTCAAGGGCGGGATTTTATAATTAAATCGAGAAAGATTTACGCGCGGCATACTGATTTTTTCCATTTGCATATCGGGCTTACGAAATGTCACGGCACCGGACCGCCAGAGGAAAGGTTTTCGGTGGTATCGCCGGGTTTAATTTAGAAAGAATCACGCCCGACCTTTAGGATTAACCCATGGGGAAAAATGACGCCGCAAGTTCAACTTCCGCACTGCCCAAGACCCGTAAGTCGCGAGTCCTCGCCCTTTTGGTCGCGTTCGTGGCGGCAAGCGCGGTCGCGGGCGTATTCACTGCCGGCTTGGCTCTGCCCGTGGTCGGTGCCGCTGCCATCGTCAGCGCCAAGGGAGCCGAAACCTTCGACGACCTACCCGCTGATTTCACTACTTCCCAGCCCTCGATGAAATCCATCATCACCGCAGCTGACGGCAGCCCCATCGCTGAGTTTTACGCGGAAAACCGGATAGTGGTCCCCCTGACAGAAGTCGCGAAAACTCTGCAACAAGGGGTTATCGCCATCGAGGATCGGCGCTTCTTGGAACATCAAGGCGTCGACATCGAAGGCATGAGCCGGGCTATCCTGTCCAACCTGGCAGGCAATGACTTGCAAGGCGCGTCGACCCTCACCCAGCAATACGTGAAAAACCTGCTCATCGAACAGGGACGCGTGGCGGGAGACCCGGACATGATTGAAGCCGCCAGCGAAGCCACCCTGGAACGCAAAGCCCGCGAAGCCAAACTGGCAATGAGCCTGGAACAAAAAATGACCAAGTCTGAAATCCTAGAAGGATACCTGAACATCGCCCAGTTCGGACCCTCGGTGTACGGAGTAGAAGCAGCTGCGCAACACTACTTCTCTAAACCCGCCAAAGACCTCAGCCTTGCCGAAGCCGCCCTGCTGGCAGGAATTCCTCAGTCCCCCAACGGACACGACCCGGTAGCTCACCCTGAATCCGCCACCAAACGTCAGGCCATGGTGCTGGACGCGATGGTGCGGGACGGATACATCACCTCGAAACAAGCCCAAAAAGCCAAATCCATCCCAGTCGCGGAACTATTGAACATATCCAACCAGCAACAGGGGTGCGGACTGGCAGGCAACGCCTCGTACTTCTGTTCCTGGGTGGTTGGCGAAATCCTCTCTTCCCCCGAATTCGGCGCTACCTATGCGGAACGCCAACGGTTGCTGCTGCGCGGCGGACTCAACATCAAAACCACCCTTGACCCGAAAACTCAAGATGACGCCTACAACACAATTACCGGACGCATCCCGGTGGGTGACCCTTCTGACGTAAAGATTGCTCTGTCCAGCGTGGAACCGGGCACCGGCAAAATCAAGGCCATGGTCCAAAACACCAACTACGGTGTCGACCCCGGCAACAATGCGGTGACCGAAAACTCCTATAACGCCGACTACGCTCACGGCGGTTCCGCCGGCTTCATGACCGGATCTACATTCAAGGTATTTACCCTGACCCAGTGGTATATCGACGGGTACGGCGGTTATGACCAAGCCGGGGGACGCTACAGCATTCCCGCCAAAGACTGGAAGATTTCCTGCGCCCCGGAACTGGCCAACACCTGGAACTTTTCCGAAACCGGCGGCGCCAAGAAAGGTGCCATGACAGTGGCTAACGGCACCGCCAACTCCATCAACGGCGTGTTCGCGAATATGGCGACCAAACTGGACTTGTGCGACATCGCGAAAACTGCCGCCAAGATGGGGGTGAATGAACCTGATGGTTCGCCCTTCAAGCCAAACCCCTCTTTCGTTATCGGTGCCGGCTCTGCTACCCCGCTGCAGATGGCAGACGCCTACGCAACTTTTGCCGCCCACGGAGTCTACTGCAACCCCATCGGCATTACTTCCGTCACGGATTCCTCCGGGAAATCTTACGAGGTACCCGACGCAAACTGTCACCAAGTGCTGACCCCCGACGTAGCCGACAAAGTGGCTGTGACCTTAGAGGGAGTCCTGCACGCGGGCGGGCGATCCGCTGCTATTCCCCGACCGGCCGCGGGCAAGACCGGCACCACCGACCACAACGAAAACACCTGGTTCGTGGGCTTCGTTCCCCAACTGGCGGCCGCGGTGTGGGTCGGGCACGCCAACGCGAATATCCCGGTGGGACATCAAACTATCGGGGGACGCTACTACGGTTCCCTCTATGGTTCCTCGATTGCTGCCCCGACCTGGGGGACGTTTATGACCGCCGCTTTGGACGGCGTCCCGGTCCAGCCCCTACCGAATGTGAATCTGGGCTCTACCGGCGTGTTTGTGGGCGGAGGCTACAGGTCTAAGACTGAGGAAAGTCCGTCACCCACACCGGGGAATTCTGCCAATCCGGGGGCGTCTTACAACGGTGCCGGCAGTCCGGGGACCTCTTCCGGTGAGGGTGGGGCAAACCCCGGCGCTAATCCGGGAGCTAACAATCCGGCGCCTCCCGCTCCCGCACAGCCGCCAGCTCCGGCACAGCCCCCCGCACCAGCCCAGCCTGCGGCCCCGGCACAGTAAACAGCCAACCCCAACGCGGCAGGAAAGTAAAGGTAGACCCGATGAATCCCTCCTCGTGGACACGCGCCTGGACTGCACTGAAAGTCGGTGCGGTGACGGCAGGAGCAGTGGCGTGGAGTGCCGCGCGTGCCTCCCGCGCTTATCAGCTGCGCCATTTGACGGTTCCCGTGCCCGGAAGGGCGTTGCGGTCCATTGCCGCGCCGGGGACGAATGTGCCAGTGCCGCGTTTCGGGGTGGCGGGGACGCCTGAGTTTCCGGGCTTGCGGGTGTTGCACCTGTCGGATACGCATTTTTATCGCGGTCGCGAGGATTTAGTCGGCTGGTTACGCGTACTGGCGAAACGCGCGGGAACAGACTTTGACCTGGTTGTTTTGACCGGAGATATGCTGTCATCGAGCTACGGGGATGCACATTTGGTCACCCCGGCGCTGCAACCCTTCATCGACTCGGGAGTGCCGGGTGCTTACGTGTTTGGTGATCATGATTTCTTTGCCAGCCGCGTGGGCAATCCCTTGAAATACTTGTGGAGCACCAGTGAGTCCTCCGGGGCGGGTCCTGCCGTCGTCAAGCGGATTGGTCAGCCCGGTCAGGGCAATCACCTGACTCGGTTATTGGCAGATTCCGGGTGGCTGAACCTCAACAATGCGAACGGCAGTATGGATGTGCGCGGGGTGCGCCTGGAGTTTAGTGGGGTTAACGACCCGCATGGGCATCGGGATCGTTATGTGGGTTTTGACGGCGACGGTTCGAGTTCGTCAGGTTCGAGCGGTGGCGCGGGTCGGAGCGGTCAAGACGGCGAGGTCGTGAGTGGTGAGGTCATAAGCGGTGACGTTTCGGGGAAGGTCGCGGGGTCGGGTACTAGCGGACCGCACCAGGGCGGTTCCACAAGTGCCGGGCGGGTCGGCTTTTCCAATGAATACTTACGCGCGACCGGTCGCAGCCTTCGCCTGGGACTGTCCCACGCCCCTTATGCGCGCGTGCTCAATAGGTTCCTTTCGGACGGCACTGACCTGGTCTTTTGTGGACATACGCACGGGGGGCAGGTCTGTCTGCCGGGCGGTCATGCCCTGGTGACAAACTGTGATTTGGATCCTCATTTCGCCTCTGGTCTGTTCAAGTGGCAAGCCGAAGCGCGTCCTGGACACGAGTGCAACATTGGGGAATTGGACCGGGCGAGTATGAGTGTATGCGTCAGCCCCGGTCTGGGGACCTCGCCATTCACCCCCTGGCGCGTGTTTTGCCCCCCAGTGGCATACATCGTCGAGCTGGTCGTTGCCTAGGAAGCAAACACTCGCTTTAGTTCAATAAAGCCGTGTGGAGCCAGTTTTCCGGGGAGTACTTCAGGCAACAGGTATTCAGAACTGTTCCTGGTTTTTCTACCATGTCACCCACTCAAACGTTACGGAATATCCACCCTCTTGAACAAGCCTGGCTCGAAATCCGTCAAGACTTGCTCGCGTTCCACCAGCAACGGCGGGTTCAACCCCGCCGGAGGCTGAGAAGGATTTTGCCGCGTCTCACGGTCTGCCGTTTCTTTATAGGTCTTTATATCTTTTACGAGGCGTTCGTCAGATAGAACCGCGTAAAATCAAGGATTTACACAACATTGGTATTGATTTCCTTTATATATTTTTTCGTGGGTTCAGAAGGTGGGGTGCGGGTCCTCCCGTGTAAGCTGCGGTTCTTGCCTGAGTTTCAGCAGCCCGCAAGCAAACCCGCGCACCCCGCTCATCCAAGACTTCTGGGACATGATTCACACCACCCCAGAATTTATCGAAAAAGCCATCATCTACCCCAAACAAGACCTCGTGAACATGTGAAAACATGAACCGGTGGGTGGTGTAATCCTGACGCGGCACAAAACTCTTCACAAAAATGTATCGTGAATGTATCATTCAGATATGGATATGGAGATTGTTGAGACGCCTGTAGACACGCCAGAAAAATTCGGCCAGCTCATCCGAATGCGCCGCGTTATATTCGACTACACCCAAGAAAACCTTGCCGAAAAAGCCGGGGTATCCCGCATGGCTATCAAGAGACTCGAAGCCGGCAACCCCAACGTGCGACTGGACACAGCTCTGAAAGCCGCGCAAGCCGTAGGGGTACCGCTGCCCACTATCCTTGAAGGAAATCCCAAATGAGCACCACGTACCACACGCTAGACGCCTACCTTAACGGGAAAAAAATTGGCAGATTCTACCGCGACAAAAACCAAGCCAAATTTGAATACGATCCCGATTGGTACGGGCAACCAGTATCCTTGGGAATCACAAAAGACAACACAAATGTAAACGCTCTGCCTTACCTAAAGGGACTACTTCCAGAAAACGAACACACCCGTCAGGAATGGGGGCGAGACTACGGCGTAAACCCTCGAGACCCGCTATCGCTGCTGGGGGCGGTAGGACAAGACCTCCCCGGCGCGATACAGCTCCTGCCGGAAGGGAAAAGTCCGAACCTGGACGGCAAGGCCGTACCGCTAGATGAACAAGACCTCAAAGCGCTGATGGAAGCCGTAGCCCATCGGGTGGGGTTCTGGGCTGTTCGCAGCGGCAAAAAACTGGACACTCCCGGCAAATTCTCGCTGGCTGGCGCACAAAAGAAAACCGCCCTTCACCGCTTGCCAGACGGTAAATGGGCCCTGCCCTTCGGAAGATTCCCTTCCAGTCATATCCTCAAGCCTGAAATCAAAAACAGTTTCCCGGATTCTGACATCAACGAAACTATCTGCTTGGATACCATGAACCGCATCGGTATCAGAGCGGCGAAAGAGACTATCGAAACTGTAGGCGGTGTACGCGTCAGCGTAATCGAACGTTTTGACCGTGAAAACACAGAGACTGGCATCAGGAGGATACACCAAGAAGATTTATGCCAAGTATTACGGATAGATCCCTCCTACAAGTATTCGCAAGAAAAAGGACCCGATGCCACAACATCAGCGAAACTCATCAAAGCCGTAGCGGGTGAGGATCAGGCACTCGAATTTGTGCGCCAGTTGGCTTTTAACGTGGCTATAGTGGCTCCTGATGCGCATGGAAAAAATTTTTCCCTCCTCGAATATCCAGATGGCAGGGTTGAACTTGCCCCCGCATATGATGTCACCTCCTATATTCCCTATATAGGTAATCTCGACTTTCGCCCGTTAGATACAGTCAGGCTGGCGATGCCGATAGGTCGCGCTAACCGTTTTGAGGATGTTTCGCCTTACAGATGGGAGCGTTTCGCGAGAACTGCTGGCTTGAATCCTGATCGAGTTATTGTTGAGGTCAGAAGGGTAGTGGAGTCGTTGCCGGATGCTTTGTCGGATTCTCTGCGGGCTCATCGAGATATTGTTTCCGGTTCCAATGTGAAAGGTATGGTCGATAAGCTCAGGCAGCTAGGCGCGAAATCGTGGATTGGTGGAAAACGATCTTTCACTCTTGGGAAAGCCACTACGCAAGAGGGGAAAAACTGGTCATCGCAGATTGCCACAAGTGGGGTATTTCCGGGACAGCCGAGCGCTACAGGTAGCTTGTCTGTTTCTAGTGACGGAATAGCAAGCGGGGTGTCAGGCAGTTCTGGCGATGTTTGGGTTAACGCATATGTGCGCAATGACGGGGTGACAGTTAGCGGACATTGGCGAAAGCGTCGGGCTCGCTAGCGGTTGCTTTCTGAAGGGGTTTACTGCCTGGAAGAACACGTCGTCTCGCTCAGGGGTTGTAGCCAGGTGAAAACTGCAGGGTTGGGAGTTGGTCTGAGAGGTCGGAATATGTCGAGGAATCGCCAAAATAATCCTGCTTTTATGTAGAATTTATGCATGGTTCAGAAATGTGATTCTCGTACGGTTGAGGAATTTAAGGAAGCTTGGCTAAGGGGTGACTCGGTATTTCCTCAACATCCTGAGGAAGAAGGTCAACGGTGGTTCTTGCGAACACCCGTCAGCTCTGCGACGCCTGCGAGGAACGAAAATTTGGTCTTTATTGGGATGAACCCATCCACTGCGGCCAATTTCGCGCCCAGGACAGAGGGCGGAGACCCTACTACCGAAAGGATTTTGAATTACGACGACTTTAAAATTGGTAATTATTGTCAGATGACAATCATTAACTTGATTCCGCTGATTGGGCAGAGCGAAAAAAGTAAAACAAGCAGCAAAAAACTTCCAACATGGAGTGATGAGGCTGGGAAAAAGGAAATTCAAGACTCCTACTGGGTTACGCGGGAGGTAATAAAACTTATTGTTAAAGAATCACATACAGTGCATCTTATGTGGGGTTGTCCAAGCAGCAGATTCCCTTGGAAGAAAGACGTTCTGCCCTTCGTAAAGAAATGGCTGCATGAGACAATTACTAATCAGAATGTACAAGCGTTTCTCAGTAAAAAGGGACATCCGCTTCATCCAGGTTTCGGTGGGATTAAACAGTGGGAAGGTAAAACCCTTGCAGATGATGTGCGTTTTATACTAGAAACCTAGTGCAACGGACGCTGCACTTCTCAAATAACTCATAGTTATCTCCTTACTCGTTTGACCGTGATGGACAAACAAGTAAAAAAGCAAATAAAACTCCCCTATCAACCCGAATAGGGAGATAGGGGAGTAATGCGGTATGAAATTTTAGTAGTAAACAGCAACACGGATAGTATCAAAACAAATACACTAACTTATCAATTAGACCACTCAGATAAAGGTTTAAATCCTGATTGACTCGCAGAAATACCATAGATACCCTCATCAGGAGTAAGATTATCTAAACCTCTTTCAGGGAACACCGCGTCAAAGTCTTGCAATGCAACGGTAACACCGCCGCCATACTTCATTTCAGCAACTATAGTCCTCCAATGCCCGCTGGAACCATACCACATTTCTGCTAACTTAATCCCAAATTGTGTAGCTGCGTCAGCATCTGACAAATCTGATAATCTCATATTAGTCATTGCCAGATTAAAGGAGGGGCCTCCCTTTGCATGAATACGCCTACGCATCTCTTCCCTTGTTTCCCCAGGAAGAGAATCCCAATCTTTAGGGGTAAGATTGTTCAACCAACGACGCATACGTAACTTACCTTCTTCGAGACCAGAAGGTGTCTTAGAATTAAAATCTACACCTGGATTCTCTTTAGCAAACAGTTCCTCTGTCCTATTCTCAGCCGCTTTCTCAGCAATCGGACGGAAAATAGTATTATAATCGTGACGCGCTTTCTCTAACTCAGCCTGAGTAGGCTTCCAAATATTCCCATAAGGATAAAGCGTTGACTTTGAACCGTCCGGACAAGTAACTACATCAGTCGGACCTTTCGAAAAGACTTCTTTACCATTACAGTAACCTTTAGAATAAAGTTTATCAGGCGTAAACCGCCAGTTCTTATCGAAGATTACTGATTGTACCGTCCAATTCTCATTAGTAACGCTACGGGACGCCACAATACCCTGGGTCTGTAACTTAGCGACTGCGTCCTCCGCCGATAAATTAGCAGACCAGCCGTATAAACCAGCGATTTGTGTCCAGGAATAAGCCTCAACATACTCAGAAAACACAAACGGTCCGAATGCTCCAGTACCTGCGAAGAGCGGGTTGATTTTGCCTGCCCAAGGTAAGCCGAGACCGCTAGTAGGTTTGGGTTGTGGTTTTAAGGTAAGGACGTTATCGGGTAAGGCTCCGGGTCCGCCTAGGAAAGTCACGTGGGCGAGGTTCAAAGCGTTGATACGGTCATTACCCTGCCCAGAGGGGTGTACTAAAAGAATCGGGGCATCAGTCAAAGTACCGCCGACCACGGCGTCAATAAAGTTATCCGAACGCCCCACATACGCCCTTGTGAAACCGTTAGGGAAAGCCCGCTTCGCTAACAGTTCAGCCGTCTCGAAACGGTCTTTACCCTGCACACGTTCCTTAGCAGACACATAGTTACAGGCTGCACCGATACAAACCCGAGCCGTGTCAGCGGGAAGTCCTGCCACGCTAGGGACACGCCCATTAGGGTAAGCCAAAACAATAGGGGCATCAGTCAAAGCGCCAGAAGCAACCGCGTCTACCCCATCAGGGGCAGCCACATACAAGTGATACAACGACTTACCATTGAAAGCACGTCCGGCTATCAAAGCCGAAGTTTCCTGACGGTCTTTCCCACCCATAACCCACGCCTGGGCGCCGGAAGTCTTATAAGTGTTGATAGTAGAAGCGGGGAAGGCTTTGCCCAGGAAAATGATTTCTTTAGGGGAATACCCCTGCAGGGCTTGAAGGGTGCGGGGGTTTACCTGACCGAGAGGGGACAACAAGACCGGACCATCGGTAAGCTGACCCGCCACCAGGGCATCTACAGGCAAATCGCCACGGGCGATATAAACCGTGTCCTGGTGACCCGTGAAAGTACGAGCCGCTATCTGTACCGCCGTATCGTAACGGTCAATACCGCCGATACTATCCGTCTTCGGGGCGGCTTGCGCTATCCCCACACCCGTACCTGCTAAAGCCAGACAGGATAATGCTGCGACAAATTTACGATTCATGAACGTGGGCCTTCTACTTGGATTGTACGCAAAGGTGCCTCAACTACGCCGACAAGGAAACCTTCGATATCAGGTCTATTCTCTCACGTATACCAGCGATTTAGGCCGTTACGGCAATAAAACAGGAGCGCGGTCTTGGCGAAGAACTTGGTGGCAGCTCGGCAAAACGACCGATAAGTTTCCGGCAAAACGACCGATAAGTTTCCGGCAAAACGACCGATAAGTTTCCGGCAAAACGACCGATAGACTGATAAAATGCCGATATGCTCACGAAAATTCCTGGCGCTCCCGAAGACTATATACCCCGGTATTTAGACGAAGAACTACGGGAATTATTCACGCAGCTGCCCGCGATTGCGATTGACGGCGCCAAGGGCGTAGGGAAAACCGAAACCGCACAGCGGTGGGTGGAGCATGTACTGGCCTTGGATAATCCCGAGATGGGACAACTCATCGCCGCCGATATCGTAAACCAGCTCACTAAATACGCAACAACCTGCATAGATGAATGGCAGAAATACCCACCCGTGTGGGACGCGGTACGCCGCCTCGTGGATCAACAGACACCCAACAGGTTCCTGCTAACCGGCAGCGCCACGCCCGTTTCCGGGGTGGACACACATAGCGGAGCGGGACGTATCGCTTCGCTGCGACTGCGCCCCTTGAGCCTGGCCGAGCGTCCCAGCACCAGCCCCAGCGTGTCCATTAGCCGCTTGTTCTCAGGTGACGCGGAAATATCTGGGGAAACCAATTTTGGACTCCCGGATTATGCCAAGGCTATCTGTGAGACCGGGATGCCCCAGATTTTCCGCGCCTCCCCACGCGCCCGACGGATTTTGATAGATGGCTATATTCAGCGCATTATCGACCACGATATCCCTGAACAAGGCGTGTTGATGCGTAAACCCCAAAGTCTTAGAGCCTGGATGAGTGCCTACGCAGCTGCGTCCTCAACCACCGCCAGCTACTCTGCCATTTTGGATGCCAGCAGTCCCGGAGAGCCCGATAAACCCGCGAAAAGCACCACCCAGAATATTCGCGAACTGCTGACCCAATTGTGGATTCTCGATCCGGTACCTGGTTGGGCACCAACTGGCACGTCTCTGAAACGACTCACCTTCAGTCCCAAGCATCAATTGTTCGACCCCGGTATCGCCGCTGCTCTGACGGGAACCACACCCGAAACACTGCTCAGCGGCAAACCCGGCAGTATGGAGACCTTCGGGCAGCTCTTTGAGGCACTGGCTACTTTAACTGTGCGTGCGGCCGGACAAGCCGTTGAAGCCAAGTGCTACCACTTGCGCACCCGCGCTGGGGAACACGAAATCGACCTGATTTTGGAGCGCTACGATGGGAAAGTCATTGCATTCGAGGTCAAACTAGCCACCACCGTGAGTGAAAACGACCTGAAGCACCTGCACTGGCTGGGTAAACAACTCGGAAAACGTCTGGTCGAGCGCATCGTAATCACCACCGGACAGTTCGCATTCCGCCGCCCCGACGGCATTGCCATCGTCCCCCTCGCCTTGCTGGGGTAACGCTAAGATACCTGCATATAAGTACGAGATATTAACCGTGTCTACACGTTCAACACAGCTTGGTGGCAAAAAGGTTTGAAGCGTCCCGGGTTTTGTTCCTAGGTTTTTTGTGAGGGTTGTTTTATGCCTTGGAAGTATTCGCGGGAGTTTAGGGATTGTGCTGTTGGGTTGGTGTTTGACTGGCTTCGAGACGGTTCTGGGGTTTCGAGATGGGCGGTTATCAGTGATATCGGATTGAAACTTGGTGTGAGTCGTGAATCATTGCGTCGCTGGGTTGTTCAAGCCGAGATAGACCGGGGAGAAAGACCCGGGGGTTAGTCGGGAGGAGTCTGCCGAGATAAGGCGGTTGCGTAAAGAAAACGCGGAGCTTAAACGTACGAACGAGAGTTTGAAGCTCGCATCGGCTTTTTTCGCCAAAGAACTCGACCACCCCGGGATGAAATTATTGCGTTTATTGACCAGTATCGTGATTGTTTCTCGGTCGAGCGTATTTGCCGGGTTATGAACGAGCACACGGTTGGGGGGCTTCCTCACGCCACGTGGTTACCGGGCGGCAAAGACCCGAAAAGTGAGCGCTAGGCAATTGAGAGATGCCTTGTTAATCGAGGAAATCGTGAAGATTTTCGACCAGAATTACCGTGTTTATGGGATTCGTAAAATCTGGCGTGCTATGCGCCGGACTGGATGGGATATCGGGCGGGAACAGACTGGCAGGTTGATGCGTCTGGACGGGATTTGCGGGGCGCGTAGGGGACGTAGACCAGTTACTACCCGTCCTTCTAAGGTCCCTGATGCACGCCCTAATCTAGTTAATCGCCAGTTTAGAACAGATAGACCTAACAGGTTGTGGGTAGCAGATATTACCTACGTTCGTACTCTTTCTGGTTTTGTTTATACAGCGTTCGTAACCGATGTGTATTCACGCAAGATTGTGGGGTGGGCTACCCGGTCATCAATGAAAACCGAGGTACTGTCCCTGCAAGCACTCGAGCAGGCAACAGCCCTAGCAAGAGACAATCTTGCAGGCCTGGTGCATCATTGCGATCACGGTAGCCAGTACACCTCCATTGCCTATAACAACAAACTCACTGATTACGGTATAAAACCTTCTACCGCAACCGTGGGAGACTCCTACGATAACGCCCTGGCAGAGACCGTAAATGGTTTATATAAGACCGAACTTATCTATTCGCAAACCTGGGAAACCCTGTCCGAGGTCGAGTTCACCACCATGAACTGGGTTCACTGATGGAACAATACCCACCTTCACGAATCCCTGAACTATTCCACCCCCGAGGAACTAATCACAAACTATAAATCAACACCGGGTCAGAGAACTGACCCCCGTATAAGAAGCGGAACAAAATTCAGTACGCTTCACAGACCACCAGCGGCACGCTACCCATCCTCAGCTATTCGCCTGTTACCTCACGAAACACTTATCCCGCTAAACTCCAGCAGAAATAGTACTAAACCCCAGCAGGAATAATATCGTTGGTAAATTCTAGTGAATATACTCCAGCCACTACGTCTTTAAGTTTTAAGGTTCGTGTTTAATCCAACTGATTCCGTACTACTCAGCAGCTATTTGCCATCCAGAGGCCGCTTGACGCTCATCCCAAAATTCTCGGTAAATCCCCTGGCAGCTTACAAGTTCATTGTGGGTACCGATCTGAGCCACTTGTCCCTGATTGTCTAGAACCACAATCTGGTCAGCTTGAGTAATCGTGTGGAGTTTATGCGCGATTACCAACATGGTGGATTGGCGGCGTAATACTTCGAAAGAGCGCAGCAGGTTTGCTTCGTTCTCGGCATCCAAAGCGCTGGTAGCTTCATCGAAGAGCACAATCGGAGCATTTTTTAAAATAGCGCGAGCAATCGAAACCCGTTGGCGTTCCCCTCCTGATAATGCGCAGCCACCTTCACCTACGTTTGTATTCCAACCATCGGGAAGTCGGCTGACAATATCGTTGACACCTGCTAGTTCTGCCGCATTTAGTAGAGCCTCTTTGCTCGCATTGGAGTTACCGATACGGATATTGGCTTCCAAAGTGTCATCGAAAAGATAGACATCTTGGAAAACCATTGAAATCTGACTCATTAAATCTTCAGTAGTTAATTCTCGAACATCGCGATTTCCAACAAGTACCGCACCCGAGTTTACATCCCAAAAACGACAAATCAAGCGGGCAATAGTGGTCTTACCTGCGCCCGAAGGACCAACCAGTGCAGTCATAGTGTGGGGAGCGACGGTGAAGCTGACTTTATTGAGCACCTGTTTATCTTTCCCATACGCAAAATCAACCTCTCGAAGCTCAACTTGGTGAGGTACGGGTTGAGATAGCGAGGTCTCCGGCTCGGGCAGAGGGCGCGCATCCAATACTTCGTTGATAGTCGCCATTGTCGGACCAACCGCCAGTAGTCCTGTTCGACAATCAGAAATCGTGGAAAGGTAATGAGTGATTTCCAGGCTTATCCCAATAACTGCCACCACTGCCAGGGGAGCAAGGCTTCCAGTAAAAGCAAGATGAACACTGGAAATAATCATTATCACGCAAATTGTTTGCGAGGCAATGCCGCCGAGGAAATTCCCGATGCATTCTACCCACAGTCGGCGAGTGCATCTGCGGCGATTTTCTGCTAAAGCCGTGGCCATTTGGGGGTAAATTGTCTGGTCACATGCACGGAGCATGGCTTGGCAGGTAGAAAATTCTACGATTCGATCAGCTAGTTCAGTAGCCGCCGGGGCCGCGTAGGCGTTGGCGGCACTGTCTAGGTAGGTTAATGCCCACATCAGGATCAGGTAACAGATTAGGCATAACGCAAAAATTGAGCCCAGGATGGGGTACCACCAGAGCAAACCAGCAAGCAGCGTCAGCAAAGTGACGGTGGCGGCGGATAGTTCCGTGAGCAAATGGGCACTCAGGTTTCCGAGCTCATTGACAGTAGCTGCCCCTAGACGGGACAAACGTCCGGTAGTGTCGGTGGAGAACCATCCCAGGGGCAGTTTTGCCAGCTGATCCCCGACGCGGCGATGGACAGAGCGCATCACCGAAAAAGCGCCTTCGTAGGAGAATCTATCTCGTATGTAGATACTAATCGCTCCGATAATCGCCGTGACGAGCAGGGTTAAGATCCAGGGGTTAGCGTTATTGGCGGTTTCTTCCTGTCTGCTAGCCCAGGTATTTGCGAGCTGAATCAGCGCAAGTAAGCCTACCCCCTGCGCAATGCCGCTGATAATCCGAGCTGCCCAGCTGATACTCCTGCTGTGATTTTGAGAGTTGGCGCTGAGGCGGAAATTTGTTCGAATTATGTCGATAGCTCCCGTTGAATTATCCATTTCAGTTTCGTCCTCCTTCCGTAAGCTCAACATTGGATGCCGACCACAGGCGACGGTAGAGTTCTATATTTTGTAGCTTCTGGTGATTACCGCAGGCCACCAGCTCTCCTTGATTAAGGAGGACGATTTGATCGACGTTCTTGACTGAATCGGGACGGTGGTCAATAACCAGAACAGTACGTCCGACCATTAGATGGTTAATAGCTTTTTGGATTTGTGCTTCACATTCCGGATCTACCATGGCTGCTGCTTCATCCAATATGAGTATCGGCGCATCCAATAGTAAGGTTCTGGCGATAGCAATCCGCTGAGCTTGCCCTCCCGATAGCTTCAGATCTTCCCCGACGACGGTGTCATATCCTTTAGGTAGTGCCATGATTTCGTCATGAATCTGTGCCTGGCGAGCAGCGTTAATAATCTCGGTTTCATCTGCATCGTGTCGCCCGATAGAAATATTGTCGCGAATGGAAGCCCGCAAGAGCTGCGCATCTTGCAGGACGAACCCAAGGTGACGGTAGAGGTCAGTTCTGCTCAGGTCTTTAAGGTTGACACCACCGATTAGTACTGTGCCCGTATCGGGATCCAGGAAGCGAGCGGCCAATTTGGCCAAGGTAGTTTTTCCGGCCCCTGATGGTCCCATGAGGGCGGTTACTGTTCCGGGCGCGCAACGTAAGGAGATATTATCCAAAGCTAGGGTATGGCCATAGCTGAGCGATACGTTTTTAAATTCCATGCTTGCGTCTTGGGGTAAATGCAGTGACCGATCGGGGCAGGAGAGGGGCTGTACCCTACGAAGATCAAGAATCCTTTTGGCTGCGGCACCGGCTAACTGATAATTCCAAGCAAGCTGTGTTACCAGGTTAATTGAGGAGGGTAGCGCGATGGCAATTAAACAACCGGCAACTACTTCTACCGGACTAACCCAATGCTTGGAGACGAAGCAGGGGCCGACAATCCCAAATAAGAGAACTATCAATGGGGTAGAGGTGAGGGCAGCGGTCAGGGAAGCCGCGTGCACCATTGGCCGATTCCATTCCTCCATATAGTCACAGGCTTCATTGGCGCTGTGGGCATATTTGCGGTGTGCTTTTCCGGTGATTCCAAAAGTCTTAACCACCTGGATGCCTTTTACGAACTCCACCATCGCGGAGGAAACCTGATCAAGTTTGGCATCAAGTTCTAAGGACTTATCGCTCATTCCCCGCATCATCACCGCGTAGGCAATAATGTAAATCGGCACCGTAACAATTACTAAAACTCCGAGCCTTAAATCAATAGTGAAGGTATAGCCCGCGCAAAATATGGGCATTAGGGTGGCAACCAGCGAATCTACGGGGCGGTGTGCTACTAGCATATGTAGATTCTTTACATCGTCTTGCAGTACTTTACGCACATGCCCGGAAGTGTTATCGCTAAACCAAGTTAAAGGAGCTTGCCCCAGAAAATGAATAATTTTTTGCTGAATACTTGCCGATAGGCGATTATCTGCAATATGGGTAACCAGCAAGCCCACAAAATAGGCGAATAGACCTCCACAAAATGTTCCGATTAACACCTGTACCCAAAACATGATGACGCTTTGGTTGGGCGATGC
Organism: Mobiluncus curtisii ATCC 43063; assembly: GCF_000196535.1. NCBI lineage: Bacteria > Bacillati > Actinomycetota > Actinomycetes > Actinomycetales > Actinomycetaceae > Mobiluncus > Mobiluncus curtisii. The sequence goes on from NC_014246.1 coordinate 892,162, forward strand.
GCCATTACCTAATGAAGTTAGGAGTTCGTTGCCAATCCCCACTAAAGCAACGAACGGAAAAACTCGCAAAATAGCGGATATAACCGCCATTACTTGACCAACTCGCAGCGCTAATTGGACGGGAGCTAAAAGTTCTCGTAATGCGGCTTTACCTTGTTTGCTGGTCAGCTTGATATTTGTCGCTGTATCTTTTCTTGGTTCGCTAACTTGGTGATCACTCACTTGGCTTCCTCTTTTAATGTTTCTCTTGGTCGGGCGCGGTAAGTTGCATGTTTATTTCGCTATCGAGAGGCTGAAGCAATAGTTGGTAATCGGCAACTTCATTGATGAACTCCAAGTCGTGACTGATGATCAGGATTGCTTTGTCCTTTGCGGCTAGTGAGCGAATCTGGGAACTAATCGATAGTAGGTGCTGGTAGTCAACCCCTGAGGTGGGTTCATCGAATACGTAAAGCTCTGCCTGGCTCGCCAGGGCATTGGCAATCACGAGACGTTGTTTTTGTCCCCCGGAAAGAGTCATTGGGTGCCGTTCAGATAATCCTTGCAATCCCAGATCGCCTAGAAGCGTCTGCACCTGTTCTTTACTAAGATTGTCATTTCCTAGTACGACCTCTGCCGCTACTGTTTCGGCAAATAGTTGCCGGTTTACATCTTGCATTACTAGCACGCTGCGTTTTTGTCTGTCTGCCGCCCGGCAGGATTTGCCGCTAAAACTAATAACGCTGCCTCCTTCCGGGTGAGCTAGCCCGATGAGGGTGCGTGCGAGAGTAGTTTTGCCCGCTCCGTTCGGGCCGACTAGCGCAACTACTTTTCCCTTCGGTAAATATAGAGAAGGAATATTGAGGACGCGATGTTTGCCGTAACTGAACCTTAAATTTTTTGCGGTGATACCGTCTGCCTGTTGATCAGGAGGGGTGTTAACGCACATTTCCGGTTTTTCTAGGGTGCGCAGCCCTAACTCTTTACGCCGTTTAGAAGACAAACTAAAAAACTCGTCCGCGGTATACAAATGCTGGATTCGTCCTTTACCCATGATCGCGACTTGATCTGCGAGACCTTTTAGAGGGTAAACGCGGTGTTCTGCTACTACCAGGGTCCAGCCCGCGCTTTTTAATCTTTGTAAGACTTTGCTGAATGCGGAGATTGCTTCCGGGGAAAGGTTAGAGGTGGGCTCGTCTAAAAGCAGGATTTGCTGTGGTCCGGCTACTGCTGCCGCGCAAGCAACCAGCTGTAATTCACCTCCGGAGAGCTTACGTAACTCTTTGCCTAGCAGTCGCTGAATGCCCCAGGTGTTTACAGCTTCCGCAATCCGGTTAGCGGTTGTTTGGGGGGTATCTCCGGCATTTTCGCTCGCGAATGCTAACTCTTCTAGTACATTTGCCGTAAAAAATTGGGAGCGGGGATTTTGAAAAACTGTCCCGGCGGTACGCCCTAATTCTTGGATATCTGTTTGCACGGTATCGAGACCGGCAAGGGTAGTGTGTCCGCTGAGATTACCCTTATAAAGTTCAGGTATTAAACCGTTCAGAAGTTTTAAGAGGGTCGACTTGCCTGCTCCGGAAGGACCGGTGATTAGAGTACAGGATCCTGTAGGGAAATCGAGGTTGATATCGTTGACTGCGCTAACGTGAGCTGATGAGGTTTCTTCGTCCGGGTTGAACTGGTAATCGAAGGAGACATTGTCGATTAAGGTGCTCATTTGAATCCGCCAGAGAGTATAGCTAGATGGTCTGAGTAGGGGATGAGAGCAATCAGGGCGATTAGCGTCAGTATCCAGAGGGCGTCTAGTCGGTTGAATCGGAGCTGTTTCAAAGTGCTTGGGCAAATAGTGGATCCTAAACCGCGTACCATGCCGGCGGCGGTCATTTCATCAGCGGTTCGGGCGCAGGATGCCAGTAAGGGAACTAAAACCATTTCTAGAAAATGGAGGGGATGGAAGAGGGCGCGCCATCCCATTTGTAATCCCCGCAGGGACATTGCTTCTCTTACTGCACGGTATTCTCGGAATACTGTCGGTATGAATCGTAATAGCACTACCAGGGGAACGGTTATAGCTACCGGTATGCGTAAGCTGCGAAGACCGGCTACGAGTTCTCCGGGGACGATAGCTTTAATCGCGTAACCTGCCAGACCGCCAACAGTGCAGAGCTTTATCATCCAGTAGCCTAAAACCATTAAAAATGCGGTGAAGGCATTTGGCCAGATTTTTGGGAAAAAATAGATACAAGCAATCCAAGTTCCTTCCACGGCAAGGAAACCTAGCACCCATGAATAGCAGCGCGTCGATAGTAAAGCCAAAAGTGCAATGCCTGCCACCAAGAAAGTTATCGCTATGGGTAACCGAGACATTACCAGAGCATTTAATACAAATATAACCAGTAAAACGGTGCGCGGATCTGGTCGGGAGTGGCGCTGGTTGGCTGCTAAAATTTCAGCGCTGGTGACTTGATCCTGGCGATAGCTTGCTGCTGATCCGAGGTCGCTGGTTTGGCATTGAAAAGTCATTACTTTGCGATGCCAGCTTTACGGAAGTGCCGAGCCATTAGAGAATTTCCAAAGACTCCACCGATGAGCCCGAGAACGAAAACTCCCGCCCCCCATGCCACAATCATCCATGGCGATAAGAACCAGCGTAATGAATCTGCGTAGGCGGTTCCCATGGAGTCGGCAATATAGTTGTAATAGCCCTGAGCATCAATAAATACGGGGAACCAGGGCACCACGTACCACACGGACATGACGGCGTATCCTAGAACCCGAAAAACCGCTGATTTTTTAGCGAAGAGAAAATCTGCGGCTAGTCCCAGCAAGGGTGTAAGTAGGGCAGTAACCCAGGGGTGCCCGGTAATTGCCATTAAAATCCCGACTAGTAGTCCCATTAGTGCCAGGGCCCCAATCTTTGGCACCCGCGACTTAAATAGCATGACTACGGCGCCGTTAGCGATAAGCCCTAAGGCATAGCCCACAAACATCATTGCTGGATTAATAATGCCTAGCATTCCGGTGCCGAAAACTAGCACAAAATAAATTGCAGTGAAAACGCCAATGTTGATAAAGTCGCGTGTCTTCATGCGATATACCCCTTCTAAATAATTAATTAGGTAAGCCTCGCCTAATAATAGAGTAACGTGGGTGTCCCCTATTTTGTCAAGTAGTATCCGGGTAATCTAGCCGACACATAGGTCGGAGAAAGGGAATAGCTAAGGAACTAGCTAGCCTCAAAGAGCTTGCCTATTAGCGGATTTACTAGCCCATAAACAGCGGCGAACCTAGGCATAGGTTTTCGCTAGCACGTTCGCTAAGAACCTGGCTACTAGCTTTATCTACAAGCGCGGAGCGCGCAACTACCGGCAGGGCACCAGTGGCACGCCACCCATCCTCAGCTATTCGCCTGTTACCTCACGAAACACTTATCCCGCTAAACTGAAGTGTACTGGGTTTTGTTCCGTTTCTTATACGGGGGTCAGTTCTCTGGTCCGGTGTTGATTATAGTTTGTGATGAGTTCCTCGGGGGGTGGCGTAGCCGAGGGATTCATGGAGTCGGGTATTGTTCCACCAGTGGACCCAGTTCATGGTGGCGAACTCGACCTCGGACAGGGTTTCCCAGGTTTGCGAATAGATAAGCTCGGTCTTGTACAAGCCGTTGACTGTCTCGGCCAGGGCGTTATCATAACTATCGCCCACGGTTCCGGTAGAAGACTTGATTCCGTAATCAGCGAGTTTCTCACTGTATTTAATGCTCGTGTATTGCGAACCATGATCGGAATGGTGAACAAGACCAGCGGAACCTTTAGCGTTCATGATTGCTTGCTCAAGGGCTTCTAGCGGAAGTTCCTCGGTTTGCATGGTCGACCTGGTAGCCCAACCCACGATTTTCCTGCTATAAACATCAGTCACAAAGACCGTATAGACGAACCCGGACAAGGTAGGCACATAGGTGATGTCCGTAACCCGCAGCCGGTTCGGCGCGTTGGAGCTGAACCGGCGTTGAACCAAGTCCGGGCGAGTATCAGGAGTAGGCGATGGGCGGGTAGTGACCGGTTTACGACCGCGACGAACCCCACTAATCCCATTCGTTGACTCCCTCGACTGGTATAACACCGCCCAAGGTCGCACCATCCACGACCGCAGACACGCCGCCATATGTATCTGGCTAGCCGCTGGAATAGACCTCGCCACCGTCAGAGCCTGGGCCGGACATGCCGACCTCACCACCACATCACGCTACACCCACTGGCTAGGAACCAAAGCCGACCAAACCTCCCTAGCCACACTCAACAAAGTCATCCAAAACACCACCAGCCCCAGCCCTGTCACCAGCATCAGCGCAGTAAACGGGGGTACGCACGGGGTACGCGAAAAACGAAACACAACCATGTAACACAAAATCAAACAGGCTACCACCTGCGAAAACAAACAGTCGGGGTATTCGCAATCGCTACGCGATTGCATACCCCTTAGCCGAAGCGGCAAATACCTTCCGGTTTTGTTTTGCCGCGGACTGCGTCCGCGGCTACGTTGCGCGGTCCACCTCGCTTATGCAAGCAAGCTTGCGACGCGGCTGTGCCACGCAACTAGCCCGCTTCGCGGGCAAAACAAAACCGGTCAAGGTGCTTACCTTGACCGGAGTCGGGGTGGCGGGATTTGAACCCGCGGCCTCTTCGTCCCGAACGAAGCACGCTACCAAGCTGCGCCACACCCCGTGCGTTTTGCAACCCCTCAATTATACAGATGAACCGAAATATCAGAAATTGTGACCGGGCTAAATAATTCGTGCGCCGGACCATGAGACTCGCCCGGAACTACACTCTGCTGGCACAAGCATCTCCCATCAGGCAGAATCGCTCACAAATCGCCCATAACTTCAGACTAATCGCCACTCAATCGACCCGTTTGCGGCTTTCGATACAATCGACACGTGAATATCCTCGTTGTTTGTACCGGCAACATCTGCCGCTCCCCGATGGCTGAAATCATCCTGCGCGAAACCGCCGCCAGAGAAGGGGTTGACCTGCGCGTATCTTCGGCGGGAACCTCTGATGAAGAGCACGGCCGTGGTCTGGATCGACGCGCGGCAAAAGTCCTCCGCGAAGCCGGATATACCCTGCCCGCCAGCCACTTTGCCCACCGCGCCACCACCGCGGAACTATGCAGTGCCGACCTTGTGCTGGCAATGACCACAGGTCACGCCCGCATCCTCCAGCGCATGATGGCCTCCGCTGGGGTCAGCGCCGACATACTGCACCTGTGGAGGGAGTTCGACGGTACCGTGCCTTTCGGCTCCATCGACGATTATCTGCAATCTTCGCCAGGGTATTCCGACCAGTATTCTTCCGGAGGTCACGCGGACGTGCCCGACCCCTGGTATGGGGATCAGGACGGGTTTTATCGCACTTTAGCGGTTGTGGAGGCTGGTGCGGAGGGCCTGCTGCGCTGGCACAAGGGCGGAGGGGCACAAGCCCGGTAGGGTCCCGCTTGCCGGTCTCACACTGTTACGGAAACGCTCTTTTGAGTTGAGGGTTTCACCCTCAGCTCAATGCGTCTTTCTGTTTGGAGTTCGACCGGCGCAATGTCCACTGGACATTGCTTTTATGCCGGTCTCACACTGTTACGGAAACGCTCTCTTGGGTTGAGGGTTTCACCCTCAGCTCAATGCGTCTTTCTGTTTGGAGTTCGACCGGCGCAATGTCCACTGGACATTGCTTTTATGCCGGTCTCACACTGTTACGGAAACGCTCTCTTGGGTTGAGGGTTTCACCCTCAGCTCAATGCGTTTCCGCAATTTGCGCAAAACTTTGGTTTCGGGTCGGGGAGTTTTGCCCCGCAATTCGAGCAAAAGCCTCCAGCGCCTCCAGCCGGAGCCGTCGGCTGGGGTTTACCGCAGTTAGAACAGAAATTGCCGGTGTTTTGCGCCCCGCAATCGCAAACCCACGCCGCGACAGCCGCCCCGGCGCCACCCGCCGCACCGACCTGCTGCGCCCCGGTCTGCTGAGCCTGCTGCGCTGCTTGCTGCTGCATCTGCGCCTGGTTTGAAGCCGCAGCAGCCCCCATGAAACCGCCGCCAGCCTGCATTCCCATGCCGACACCCATCATCGCCATACCCGCGCCCGCCGGATTCGACCCGGCGTTCTCGATACCGCGCGCCACGGACCCTTGCACAAATCCCTCGCGAATCGTGGGATCTTGGAGCATCGCGCCCTGATTGCGCATATCAATCATCTGGCGCGACTGTTCATCGTAAGAAATCGAAGCAATACCAACGGCCTGAACCTCGATACCGCGCTGTTGCAGCCACTCGGCATCCAAAGCGTCGCGCATATACTTCGACAGCTCACTCATCTTGGAGGTGACCTGGGAAATGCGGATTCCGTCCACGCTCATCTGGTTGATGGAAACCTGCAACGCCTCCAGGAACTCGTTTTGGTACTGTTCCTTAATCTCATCAATATGCACGTGCGTGGCATCACGCGGAATCGCCTCGGCATAAAACTTCAGCGGGTCGACGATGCGAATGGAATAGGTGCCGTGCGCGCGCAGGAACAGCTCGGCGTTATAGAAATTGTCAAAGTACTGCACCGCGTTAGGAGTGCCGAACTTAATACCTTTAACCTCTTGCAAATTGACGTAAAACGCCTGTTGTGCCCCGGAAGGAGTGCCACCGAACTTGAAACGATTCCAAGTCTCTTTCAGCGCGTCACCAAAGCTCCCGGAAAACAGCGACGGCGCCGAACCGGAATTAAACGTGTACGCGCCCGGTTCGGTGGAAAAGTCCACAATCTTGCCCGAATCTGTGATCAGCAAGGCTTGACGGTCATAAACCAGCAGCTTAGAACCGTCAGAAATGATGTCCTGCGAACCGCGCTTGTTTGATCCGCGCCCGCCCTGGCGCATCTGGGCACCCTTGGTAAAGACGATACCTTCCCCCATGTCTTGTGCGGCGATGGCATCCAGCCACTGATCCGCCAAAGTCCCGCCGATAGCTCCTGCTGCCGCCTGAATCAAGCCCATGTTTCCTCCTCATTTCAGTGTGCGCCAAAGACCACTCGGGTAGCCTGTGCGGGGCTACCCGGCTGGCAGTCTCCAGCTTTCACTAAAAACCTAGACGATTTAACACCCAAAAGGGTGAAAACCCAGCTGGTTTTGTGCCGAACGGGCATTTCTCAGGAAGGCGTGAGCGGTCAAAAGGGTGGTGCGTCCGGGCTTTCACCCATTTGGGTGTTCGTTTTGGGTGGCGGCGCTGTAAGTATAGGTGTGGAAAATCCCGCAGTTGGAGTCAATACCAAGGAGGAAATCATGGGTTTATTTGATGCGAAACAGTGCGCGCTGTGTTTTCAAAAGGCCGGAATGCTCACCAAGCAAAAGCTGCAAGACGGCTTTCTGTGTGGGGATTGCAAGAAGAAATTGTCTGACCTGTCCTCGGGGTGGAAGCAACGCACCGTCGCGGACGTGAACGAACACCTGGCGTTGCGCGAAGCAAACAAAGAACGTGTCGCCCAGTTCCAAGTCACTCGCTTGATTGGGACCGGGGGTTGCCTGGAACTTGACGACACCCACGGCTGGTTCCGGTTTAAGATTGGGCGCGACTACAAGCAGGGCAACGCCCAAGTGTTTGCCTTTAACGAACTGGGGAATTTCTATGCGGAAATTCATTACGATTCCATCGCGGACGATGAGGACGGCGACGGTATCCCCGATCAGTACGATTGTGATTCCCATGGTTCACACCGCAACGGCATGGGAATGATGGGGACGATGGGCGGCGAACTGAACTCTCAATCAGCCAATATGTTCGTCAACGGTTCGGGAATGGTCCAGTACTTCCGTTCCGTCGGCAATCAAATCAACGATGCGGGAATGCCTTCCGAAGTGACGGACATCACCATGGTGGTGGGCACCACCAACCGGTTCTGGCCCGAAGTGCGGTTGCGCGGCTCGTTCTTTGGGGCGGGTAACGATATGCAAAAGTTGCAGGAAGCTCAACAGACTATTCAGGCCCTCGCCCAGCTCCGCGTCGGTGCTGGTGGCATGGGGGCTCCGATGGACCAGCTGGGCATAATGTGTCAGCCGGGTATGGCTCCTATGGCGGGCGGCATGATGGTCGGGGGTATGGGTATGCCCCAGCAGGGTATGGCGCAGCCGGGGATGCAGTACGGTATGCCAGGTGCGATGCCAATGCAGCAGCCCTCGATGGGGGCAGTTCCCCAGCAGGGCATGGGTGCCCAGATGGGCGGGGCACCAGCTCAGGGCGCGCACCCGACAAATTGTCCCGCCTGTAATGCGCTGGTAGACGGGCAATTCTGCGGCAGTTGTGGCACCAAAGTTTATTGAAATCCCAGATGCAAAGCGAACCTCTGGAGTGAGGATTTTGCATTCAACGGGGGCTTCCGCAAGGAGGCCCCGTTGTTTTGCCCTCGGCAAATCACGGGTCAGACCCTTCACTTCACGTAGTGGCGGGAAGGGCTGGGAAACTCTCATGCTAATTTCAGGAAAGTGGGAAAATTATCAGCTTGCTTACAGGTTTGTAAGTACAACTATAGCTATAGTAGCACGGGTTAAAACTGTGTCTACATGGGGAAATGGTAGATAAGGTAAACCTTATTAAATCCTGTCTTTTTTCTGGGCAAAAGCTGGGATATTATTGGGACAGGAATAAAGGTTCCGAGCTCATGTTTCTGTAGGAAGGCAAGAAAACGTGCGTAAGACAGATTTGACGAAAGCCGCGCTCGCCTACGTCGGGGCAGCTTCTTTGGTTTTCTCGACGCTGGTTGCCGGCACTGCCGGCGCATTTGCCACTGGTCCAGCGATTGCAGGGGCGATTGAGACCACGACCTCGGTTAACGCTCACCATTCAATTTCGGGTTCTGTGTTCCAACAGCAGGGTGGAGATCTCTGGCAGGCTCCTAATTCTGAAAAAGGCTACGGCGTTCCCTTGTCTGGTGTTCGTGTTTATGCGCAGTGGACCGAAAAGGATGGCTCCACCTCCCCGATTTATACGACAACCTCAAGGGCTGACGGTTCTTTCGCGATTGCAATGAAGCAGTTTGTGAAAGACAACGGTGAGGTGGCCAAATTTGATGCCGACCCAAACTTGCCCGAAGGTGAGAAATGGCGGGTCTGGACGGTCAATCCTGACACTAGCAAGTATCAACTTTTGTGGTCCTGGAACCATTCTCAAGTAGGGCCAAAAGGTATTGTCATGGACACTGCGGGCGGTGCAGCCAACCTGATTGGTTCCAATCGAGTGACGGGATTACGTTTCGCATACTCGGAAAAGGTGGATGCCACTCTGATGCATCTTTCCGAAGCTAGTGACAATGGTCCGAAACAGAATGCTGGCTTTGTTGCAGGACGTGTGTACTGGAACCTTTTTGAGTTGCCTGGCGGTCTGAACTGGGGAACCGTAACTAATTTCGACTCCAATAAGGACAAACCTGTTGCAGGCGTAACAGTGACTGGCTCCTATCTGAAGGACTCCGCTATCCGGCGCATCATGACTGGGTACAAAACGATTGCCGGTAAGACCCCTCGGGCGGGTGGCATCGCTATCTGGACGCCAAAAGATGAAGCCTCAATGCAGGCGTGGATTAAAGATCAGATTGCCAAAGAAGGCGTGGATAACTGGATTGCAGAAACCGTAACCACGAAAACGGATGCGAATGGTGAGTATGCCCTGCAATTCAAGGGAACTTGGGGTAGCCATGTTGCAGATGAGGAAAAATGCGGTCTTGTTGACAAGAAATTATGCGGCACTCTCGCGGCTGATGCGAAAACAGGCTCGTGGCTCAAGGGAAACGCGAATTCCAAGCACATTAATGACGATTGGATGTTTATCTCTATAGAAAACCATCCGGGCATTGCCCAAACTAGCCCTTTCTATAACAACGCCTTCAAAGGTTATATAGGTTCTTTGACCACCGCGGGTTGGCCAGTAACTAACATGGTGAATTATCTCAATCATGTAAATTTCGCGCTTTACCCCGAATACGTAGATTTTGACGTAAACCCCTACAACACTACAGATAACTTGGCTAAGCGTGGAGACACCGCCGGTACAACCACCACCGGGTTGCCGAAGGCATGGAACAACTCCACGACGTACCAAATCGAGTGGAGCGCGGAGGGCGAGGTCGTACCCGGTGGTAGTTGCGAGAAGCAGCGTCCCAACGCTATGGGTGATTTGAAATCCTGTCCTTTGACAGTTCCCGCCAACTTGGAGCGTAAGACCACCTATACTGCGAAGCTTTACGCTTTTGCCGCTGATGGAACTCGTATCGAAACCCCACTGGCAATGGATGCATTCGCGGCGGTTCCCGAGACAAGGGACGCTGACGGTGACGGTGTGCCCGATGATAAAGACAAATGTGAGAAAACCCCGGACGGGACTACGGTAGACCAGGACGGCTGCACTTTGACGCAGCGCTACAAGCCGAACTACCGTGACACCGAGGCTAAGGTCGGACAGAAAGCAACGTCCGAGCCCCCCACTTTTGATGACGCGACCACATCTGAGGTGGAACATCTGCCGTACAACGGGCTAGGCAAGGACCGCAAGGGTTCCGCGACTCTGTTCAAACCTGAGGACGGTACAGCTGCCCAGAACGGTGCTATCACCATCACTCCCACGAAAGAAGGCAGCAACCCCGTGTCTGTCACCGTCACCTACAGTGATGGAACCAGCGTGGATACTACCGCGAACTTCATCGCTACCGATGGCGATGGGGACGGCGATGGCGTGCCGGATAGCAAAGACAAGTGCTCGAATACCCCAAAGGATTACCAGGGTCAGGTGACCGCAGACGGATGTGCGATTCCTACGGTTAGTGACTTCACTGTGCGCGGTACCGTGGGCAAGCCCATCAACCCGGTTCAAATCACCATCGTTGACCCGGACCGCATCGTGACGGACTGCACCTCGGCGGATTTGCCCCTGGGCTTGACCGCCAAGTGGGAAAACGGGACGTGCATGGTAAGCACTGCCACCACTCCCGACAAAGCTCTGAGCCAAGACGGTCTGAAGGTTGAAGTGACCTACCAGGGTGGCACTGCCACCAGCCACGGTAGCGTAGCTATTGCTGATAAACCAGATGGTGACGGCGACGGTGTGCCTGATCCGCAAGACCCGAATCATCCCGGAGCGGGTGAGGACCACTGCCCCGGCACCCCCGACGGCGCTAAGGTTGACGCCAATGGCTGCCCCGTGGCTCCAACCGTCGGTACTGTCCCGGACGTGAACGGAGAAACCGGCAAACCGGTTACGCCGGTGGAAATCCCGGTTGATAACTCCGGAAAAATCACCAAACTGGAGTGCCACGCCGAGGGGCTAGCCGCCGGTTTGACCATCAAGCTGAACCAGGATGGCACGGCTTGCGTTATCTCGGGAACCCCGACCCAGCCAAAGACCGGCGAAATCAAGGTATCCGTGACCTATCCTGACCCGCAGAACCCGGAGAAAACTAAGACCTCCGAGCCCAGCACCGGTAAAGTCAACATCACCAAGGGTGATAACGGTGGCGGAAATACTCCCGGAGGGAACACGCCCGGCGGGAAAACGCCTGGTGGTACCCCTGGCGGAACCACCCCAGGTGGGACGACGCCCGGTGGCACCACTCCCAGCCCGGAGCTGCCTCCGGTGGCAGGAGTCCAGGAACATGCGCAGCCTGCCCCGAACGCCAACGGTGGCAAGCAAGCTCCGCAGCCCCCGGTAGCCGGAGTGACCGCGACTCCATCCTTGGTTCCGGCTGCTCCCTATCAGCCAAAGATGCCCAGTGCCTTGGCTCACACGGGCGTGAACTCGGTACCCTTCAGCCTCGCTATAGCAGCTTTGCTGTTGGGAATGGGTGCTTGTTTCAGTCTGCGGAGTCGCAAACTTGACCAGGAATAATCAGCTGAACATAACTGCATAAAACGAGAGACTGACTCTCTCCTGTAGAACCATTAGCGGGAACCTCAGATGAGGCTCCCGCTAATGGTTTTTAGCTGCGTGGATAGCCCTCGCCAGTAGCGGCGGTATTTGGGGCTAACAATTCTGAATCAGCAGCGTGGAAATTTGCGTGGCAAGCTATAAACTTAATCAAAAGGAGAGGGAAAGACCGTGGAAAGTGACCAGGAACACCTTGTGAACACGACAGACACATCGCCACATCCGGCTACACGAACAGACTCCCCAATCCGTCAGGCATACCGGGGCAAGCGCCCCGATTCCACCCCGGTCTGGTTCCTGGGTCAGTCCGTGCTGCAACACCCTGATAATTGGCAGGATTTGAGCGTCCGCGAACAGATGGACTATTGTCTGCGTCCAGAAGTCGGGGTGAAAACCGCGCTAGATCCGGTGCGGCAATTCGGTGTGGATGCCGCCCTGTGTAACTCTGACGTGCTGTTTCCCCTGAGGTTGGTGGGTTACGACCTGGTGCGCAAAATCGACCCCCACGGTGAACCCATGCGACCACTGCGTTCCACCGCGGATGTGGATCGAATCATGACTCTGCCTAAGCCAGATTGGTCACGAGTCGAGACGCTCAGCCGAGCGCAGCGCAGTGAGCTAGCACCCGAAAAAGTCCTCATCGCCATCGCGGGAGCGCCTTTCGTGCTGTCCTCGCTGCTGGTGGAAGGCTCCGTCAGCGTCCCGCAAAACCTCCAGACCCGCATCTTTATGCAGTCGCAGCCCCGGAACTGGGAACGGCTGATGAGCTGGTGTTCGAGTCTGGTGCGTCACTTTTTGATGGCACAAGTGCGGGGCGGCGCGGAAGTCATCCAGATGGTCGATCCGTGGGTGCGGACGTTGACTGAGGGAGAATATGCGTGCCTAGCGGAGTCCTATGCGCGCGAAATATATAACGAGTTCGACGAGGGCATCATCCGGATTTCCTGCAGCCTGGGCGCTGAACATTTGCTGTCTTCGATTTCCCCTTACGTAAATGTGCTGGGCGTGGGTGATGAATTAACCCTGGCAGAAGCAGCACAAATTGTGCCGGGGATGGTCTTGCAGGGGAACCTCGACCCGGACCTCATCCTGCTCGGTGGCTCAGACGCCCAAGCAGCTGCGCGTCAGGTGCTGGAATCTGGATTGAGTGCGCCCGCCCATGTCTTTAATGTCGCCGGCAGACTGGATCCCGATTCTGACCCCGACGAGGTTCGCCGGCTGGTTGATTTCATCCACGACTACCGGTTTTAACATTTCACGTCATTCCCGACAGATTCTCCCGCAGCATAATTATGTCTTTCATCAGGGAATACGTGTCTAAAAAAACAAAGTTGAGTCCATGCGTATCAAGTTTAACTAGCACTCTGGGAATAAGAGTGCTAATCTGGTTGTTGTACTGAATGGAACCGGGAAAGCCGGGACCACAGCCGAAAACTGAAAAACGACACAACTGGAAAAACTATCTGGAGGATACAAATCATGGCTACTTATCGAGACCCATTCACTGAAATCGACCGCATGTTCAACACGGCACTGCACTCCCCGGCAACCCCGGCGATGCCCCTGGATCTCTACCGTCAGGGCGACAAATTCGTCGCCTGCGTGGACCTGCCCGGCGTAGACCCCGCGACTATTGACATTGACGTTGAGGATCGCACCTTGACCATCTCTGCCCAGCGCAAACCCACCGAAGGCGAGGACCTGCACTGGCTGAACCGCGAACGTCCCGCCGGGACCTTCGCGCGCCAGCTGACCCTGGGATACGGCTTGGCACTCGATCGGATTGCTGCCAACTACGAAGGCGGAGTCCTGACCGTGACCATTCCGGTCGCCGAAGAAAACAAGCCGCGCAAGATTCAGGTCGCCGTGGGCGGCGACGCCGACAAAGTCATCGAAAGCTAACAGGAACAGCGCGGGCAGAGCCACGCCACGTCCGTTGCAACGGGCAGCTCCGCCCTGGTGATAAAAAATTCTCCCCGGTCAAACGTTTGACCGGGGAGACTGTCGAATTTATGGAAAGTTTCGCTACCGAATCCTAGCCGACAGAAACTGAGTCCGCGACTTCCGCGGGGGTTTCCGGAGCGGTGGTAATCGGGGCATCCAGCGGCGGACGCACGCCGCGCGGATCCTTCACAATCAGGTAAACTGCCCAAATCATGCCCCCCAGAGCCACCACGAACAGGCCCAGGTAGGTGTCGTTGAGCATATCCAAAGGTTCGGGATTGAATACCGCAACGCCCTCTTCGATGTATTCAGCAATCAAATCCACAATCCACATTAGGGAAGCACCCCAGTACATCCAGCACAGCAGGTCCACCCGCATCTTAGATTGCGGAGCGTGAGAATACCACCAGGCGGTCGAGACGATGGCGGCAAAAAGTGTAATCAATAGGGTCATGTCCGGCTCCTTACGCTTTCGGGTTAGTATCGGTGACAGAGCGACGTTCGGTAGCGCGAATGACCGCAAGCCCGACTGCCCAAACCAATGTCACCAGCACTGCCATACCGACTCCGACAGTGCCCATTTCCAGGAGCATTTGCTGCGCGTCAGCAGGGTCGGCAGCTGCCGTCAGGAACGGGAAATACGGCACGACTTCGCCATGCCAAAAGTGTTCAAACATCAACAGAACAGCCCCGCCCCACAGCAGGTTGGTCAGCCAGTTCAGTTTCCGAACTAAGACCAGGGTGCGTGCGGACTTCTCCGAGGCTTCACCAGTTTGTGCTTTGTGGGCGAGGTGCTTCTTTACTGCCGTCACCACTACAGCTTCAGCGGTGGGGACCAGAAAACATGCCATTATGAATCCTTACTTTAGGGGGATAAAACCTAGCATTTATTTTACACAGGTGCGCCTTACTTGAGAAAAGGGACCGTTTCGTGCGGCGGTGTGAAAATCGTCGAACCCGCTACATTCCGCACCCAGCGCCCGTCCGCGGGCAAATGCTAGGAAATCATACCCAGTTCCCGCCACGTGTCCAGGGAATCCTGAGCTTCCTCGGGCGTCAGCAGGTTCATCGCGAATCCATTTTGAATCAAGACGTAATCGCCCACCTGTGCTTCGGGAACGTACGCCATGCAGGCGTCTTGCACGTGACCAGCCACATCGATACGTCCCATCGGCATGACACCGGGGGCAATCGACAAAATCTTGCAGGGCACTCCTACGCACATGACGGCATCCTTTCCACGGGGAAATCATGAGACGGGATTCTCTCGCCGCGACGCTCCCCAGCCCCATTTTAGACGTTTTCGACTTTCAGTCCCATCTGACCGGCAGGAGCGGAACTGATGGGCAGGCAGGGGTCGGCTTCACGAATGGATTGTTCCCAAGCGTCAGCCTGTCGTGCCTGGTCCAGGGCACTAGCCTGGGTCAGCAGTTGTGCCAGCCAAGGTTCGTTTTGGGCAGTGGGAGTGAGGATGCGTGCCTGCGCGATTGTCCCGTCAGCCCCGAGGGTATAGGTGTGAGCAAGGATGCCCCGCGGTCCGTCCACCAGCCCGGTCCCACTGCCGGCAGTGAACCGCACGGTTGCGGGATCCACGAGTTCGCCACGGTCAGCCCCCTCCACGAGCTGAGTCAGCTGCTGGGTCAGGGCTTCGGTTCGTTCCAAAACATGCAAAGTGATGATGGCACGCGCCCCGGCAGCCCCCCGACCGCCAGCCAGCCACCGCGCTTGTGCCGTCGCCGCCCGCGGGGTGGATAAAGTCCCGACGGAGAGCTGGGCGACCGGACCGACCCGGTAGCGCCCGTTCTCGGGACCCTCAACACGCAAGTACGGCCGCGGGGCAGGCGAACCGGGGATTTCCTCCGTAATCCGGTCATTCCACTGGGAAAACTCGAACTCGTCCACTGCGCTGGTGTTCCGTGCGACCCTGACCCTGGTGCCGAACACGTCGGGGGCGCCGTTGTCATCAATGAGCGCCACGTCCGCTCCGGTAAAGTCGCCGGCTCCAGTCGCTTCGGGAGATGACGCTAAAGCCGCATCGCACAGGGCTGCGGCAGCGTCCCGTGCGGTGGCGAGGTCTGCCGAGAGGTCGCACAAGGTCGGGGCAGCGGGCCACACGCTGACCCCGCCGGGTACTGCCGTCGCCGGAAAATGACCTGGCGAGCCCGCTGCGACCAGCATCTTTTTCGAAATCCGTTTCAGTGCCACCCCGGCGTCACGGTCCTGCATTAAAAACCGCAGCGAGTGAGCTTCGACGATAGAACCGTAATGCAGCAGCCGACGAGTGAGCTGCGCGGCAGGCGTAAGTGGGGGCAGACCGCTCAACGCATCCAGCGCCCTGGTTCCTGCCAAGTGATGCGCTACCGGGCAAATCCCGCACAGATGCTCGGTCATTTTCAAAGCTTCGAGCGCGGTTTTGCCCACCAACATGCCGTCCACTCGGGGCAAGCCCTGCAGGTCAAAACGGGCGTGAGGATGCCCGGAAGAATCGTGAGTGACGACGATGCGTCCCTCCATCGGGTCGATGATTTCATCAAGATTGATTTTCATGATTCTCCTGAGACAATTGGTTCATGCATGAACTTGGGCTGTTAACTTCGGTGGTGGCAGCGGTCGAAAAGGCGGCTGCACAGGCTGATTCCCAGGTTACTCGAGTTGAAAAAGTTGCGCTCGATGTGGGCACCATGTCGGAGGCAATTCCAGAGGCTCTCTACGGTTCCTGGCCTATCGCCCGACAGGACAGCATCTGTGCCCAAGCCGAACTGGAAGTCACCATGATTCCCGCCAGCGTGTACTGTCCGCGGTGCGCGCGGGATGTCCCCATTGATGAGTTCTTTGCCCTCACCTGCCCGGAATGCGGAATGCCCACCGGGAACCTGACACATGGGCGGGAGTTCAAAATTGCCTGGGTGCAGTGGGACACCGAGCCGGAGGATCCGAGCAGCGCCGCGGAATCCTAGTCCGCATAGTCAGCGCTGGGATTTCAACTGAGCCAGGAATCGAGGACTTTCGCCGCGAGTTCAACCGCGCGGGGAATGCCACTCTGAGCACTCGGGGTCAGACCCAGGTGCAAGTTCACGTTTTCGGCGACCACCCCGACGACTTCAAGCACACGAGGTTCCTTGCCGGTCAAGCGAGCCGAAGTCAAAATATCGAGCAAACCGACCTGGTGAGGCGATATTTTCATGGAAAGTAGGCGCGGGACGTGATCCCCACTCAGGTGCAGGGCTTGACCGGGAGCGCGTCCGTTTCCCGAAGTCACCGAATCCAGAATCAACAAATGCTCAGATTCCTGCACCACCGGCACCAGCTCCATGCCACCAGTGCCACCCTCCAACAAAGCCAACTCACCGCCCTTTTGCGCAGCCTGCCAAGCGGGACGGCTCGGTACGAGCTGCTGCAAGCCAGCTAAAATCTGCAGCCCGATACCGTCGTCACCCATGATTGGATTCCCCACCGCCAGGACGGTAAAGCGCGCCCCTGCCCAGCAAGTCGCGTCTACGGCAGAAACATCCGGCAGCGGGACCTGTCCATCAAGACTGCCGGAGCCGTCTGGTGAATCAAAGACTCCAGCGGAAAGAGCATCCGCTGCCGTCCTCCCGGCAGGGTTCGCATCGTGAGCCATCAAAACCTTTCTAAAGCTCGGGGGCATCAACCGGCTTTGAGGTGCGGCGCATCCACACGCCACCAGAAATCATGGCAGAGATACCACCGTGACGCTCCAGGGAGTCTGCCCGGAAAGCCAGATAGATATGCGCAATCACGAACGCCCAGAATATGAACATAATGGCGGCGTGAATCAACCGCATTTGCGGAATGCCAAACCAGTCATTCGGGAGAGCCATTAATTGCCAGAACAGGTTCTCATTGCGGTGCGGCAGGGCGTAAAGCGCCAGACCAATCACCATCTGGAACGCCCCCAGCACATAAATTGACGTGTAAGTCAGCTGCTGCAGCGGGTTGTGTGCCACGTACAGCGGACCTTCTTTGCGCAGGAACAGGTAGAACCCCAAAGTTTCGTACAAGTGTTTCCAGTCTTGCTTTTTCTTTAACGGCCAGAATGTTTCCCAGCGCAGGTAGCGATCCTTGGACACGAAAGCAATAAAGACGCGAACTGCGCCTATCGCCATCCAGGTGAAAGCCGCGGTGAAGTGAATGAACCGCATAATCCCCATCAGGTAGCCGATTTCGACGCCACGGAAGAACGTGTCGCCAAAGAACGGATCCATGATGTAGTAACCGGTGATGGACAGCAGCACAATCAGCAGTACGTTCAGCCAGTGCAGGAAACGCAGGCTCGCAGACCAAACACTCAAACGCACCCAGTCTTCCGTGGTGGGGGTCAGGTCACCATCCTGCAAACCGGTGCCGACCGGGCGGACATTGACGAAACCTTCCATCTGGAATGGAGTTAGCTCACCGTTTTCATCCACCGTAGCGGTGGCGACCCCCAAGCAGCGGTAGCCCCGCGAGCCTGCCATCTGGGCGTTCTTGCGCAACAGGGTGCGCTGGGCGCGTTTGGGCTGCGCCACGTTCATGACGGATTCCAAATCTCCGCGCACAATCACGGTCTGTTTGGATTCGCCCGTCTTGGTACGTTTCATGTCAGAGATACGCGCCAGGGAATAGCGGCGATCACGCGGGGGGTCGAAATCCTTTTCAGGAATATCGACGTTCGGCGCGCCGTGGCGGAAACGATAGCGCAGAGATTCCTTGAGAGCGACATCTACCGGGTCGGTGCTGCCCTCAGGGGACACCGCAGCCATTGCCAAGAGGCGACGCATCGACAGGTCAGAACAGCTGAAACCGCCACCGACCTCGATACCGTCCTTCCGGTGAGCACCCTCAGCAAAGAACTCGAGATGGTTTTCCGACGCAGCTGTGGCGGTAGCCGGATTTTTCGAGGTCTTTTTGGAGGTCGCGCCGTCTTTGGGGGTGTCCGGGGAGGGAGTCTTTTTGGTCTTCATGAGGTCATCGCCTCGCCAACCAGATTACCGTCTGGGTCGAGGATGTGAACCCCGCAGGACATGCATGGATCGTAGGAGTGAATGGTGCGCATCGGTTCCAGCGGCTCTTTCGGATTCAACAGGGGGTGTGTGCCGGTACCCATTAAGGATTCTTCATAAGGACCGGTCACGCCGTTGGCGTCACGTCCCCCGGCCAGCCACGTGGTCGGTACGACCGCCTGGTACCGCTCGACCTTGCTGTTCTTGATGGAGACCCAGTGGGACAAGTTACCGCGGGAAACCTCGACGAACCCGTAACCTTGGCATTCTGCCGGCCAACTGGACGGTTCCCACTTGCTAGCATCAAAGACGTCAATCTGACCGCCCTTGATGTTGTCGACCAGCTGGTTGTAGTCATCCAACATTAGCTGGGCAGAAACAGTAGCTTCGGCGGCGCGGGCAAAAGTCCGCCCCATCGTGGAGTTGAGCTGTGCCGGAGTGATCCCCAATGTTGCCATAGCCTGGTCAAGTATCTGTTTGACCGGCTCGTAGCCCTGCGCATACGCCAATATCATCCGCGCTATCGGACCGACCTGCATCGGTTTGCCGTCATAGCGGGGCGCTTTCGACCAGGTGTACTTATCGTTGTCGCCCAGCCATTCAAAAGGCGGTTGGGGTCCGGTGTACTTGACGGTGGTTTCACCCTTGTCCGGGGTCAGGGGCTTATCGTCCCCGACTGAATACTCGTACCAGGCGGAGCTGATGTATTCCTCAATCTTGTGCGGGTCGAAAGGATGAACCTTGGTTATATCTCCGCCCAGAATGACCCCCGGCTTAATTGCCGTGTGCGCAGAGGAAATGCGGGACTTGTTGGGATCGCCGGAGAAAATAGACCCTGCCAAACCTACTGCCAGGTAGTTCGGGTGGGTCGCGCCAATATCGAAGTAATCTTTGTAGACCCCGGCTATTGCCAAAACATCGGGATAGTAGCAGTCGTTGACAAACTCGATGATTTCGTCAATCCAGGTCTTGATTTGATCCATCTGTACCTGGTTGATGGACTCTGACGAGTTCGGGTCGATAGAACAAGCCATGCCGCCGACCAGGAAGTTCGGGTGGGGGTTCTTGCCACCAAACACCGTGCAAATCCGAATCATGGACCGCTGGAACTCCAAAGCGTCCAAGTAGTGCGCCACGCACATTAGATCGGCTTCGGGAGGTAGCCGGTAGTCCGGGTGATCCCAGTAACCACCGGTGAAAATCGACAACTGACCGGACTCGAGAATCTGTTTAACCGTGTCTCGAACTTCCGTGAAACGCTTCAGGTTGTTGCCGCGCCACTTCGAGCCGATGGAATGAGCGAACTCCAGAGTCTTTTGAGGGTCCGCTTTGGCGGCGTTCACCACGTTGACAAAGTCCAGAGCGTGCAGGTGATAAAAGTGAATCACGTGATCTTGGATTTCTTGGGAACCGAGGACCAAGGAGCGAATCAACCGCGCATTTTCCGGTGGGTTGGAGCCAATCGCATCCTCTACCGCAGAAATCGAAGCAATGGCGTGTACCGAGGTGCACACCCCGCAAATCCGCTGGACGAATGCCCACACATCACGAGGATCACGGTTTTGGACGATGGTTTCGATGCCGCGGAACTGTGTGCTGACGCTCCAGGCTTTCTTAATCTGCTTCCCTTCGGTTTCCATCTCGATGCGCAGGTGACCCTCGATACGTGTGAATGGGTCAATAACAACTTTCTCTGCCATTACTTATCCTCGCTGTTCTGTTCGGTAGTTTCCTCGGTCGGCGCTGCGTCGGTGGGTTCCGCAGCAGTGTCACCAAAAGCTGCCATGGGAGAGTTTCGGGTGGCCTTGCGGTCAGCGGCAGCACGAGCGGCGGTCACGCCAGCGTGAGCAGCCACTCCGGCAGCGACGAGACCGGTCAGACCCAGACCAACCTTTTCGGCAGTGATCTCGATTCCGAAACCAGGAACCTGAGGGAGTTTCTCGTAGAAAGGCGTGAAACGGTCAAAGAAATCCCGTTCCGTACAGCCGATACAGGGGTGACCGGCGCCGATAGGCCAACCTGCCTTGAGGTTCCACTGGAAAATGGGGCAGGGGCTAAAGGTAGAAGGTCCCTTACAGCCCACATCGTAGAGACACCAGCCTTCGCGGGCTCCGGCATCGTCGAAGCTGCGCACGTATTGACCGGCGTCAAAGTGCGGGCGGCGCGGGCACGAGTCATGGATTCGCTGACCGTAGGCAAAGAGAGGACGACCCTCGGAGTCGAGTTCGGGAGCTTTACCGTGGGTCAAGATGTACGCCAAGGATGCCGTGATGACCTCGCCAATCGGAGGACAGCCGGACACGTTGATGACCGGTTTGTCCTTGATGATTTCATCCACCCCAACTGCACCGGTGGGATTGGGCTTGGCAGCCTGCACTGAGCCAAAGACCGCGCAAGCTCCGACTGCCAGAATCATGGTGGCGTTCTCTGCGGATTCCCGCAGTATCTGTTCGGTGGTCTTACCGCCGATGGTGCAATAGATACCACCGTCCTTGAGCGGAATAGAACCGTTGACGACCAGGATGTGTTCCTTGGCGTTCGTGTCATCCAAGGCTTTTTCTGCGGCTTCCCCGGAGGCTGCCATCACCAGTTCGTTGTAGTTGACGGACAGCAGATTCAGGACGACTTCTTCCACTGTGGTACCACCGGAGCGGAGCGTAGATTCCATGCATCCGGTGCATTCCTGCAGCTGGAGCCAGACCACATTTGGCTTCGTGATGGCTCCCAGCTTGTCAGCCAGTTCTTCACCGGCAGTCCGCGCTGCAGAGGCATGAGCCAGCTCGGGAGTCCCTACTGCAAAGATAGCTGCCAAACCGGCACAGAACTTGACGAAGTCGCGTCGGCTCACGCCAGCACTGGCAAGGTTCTCTGCGAGTGTCCCCGCTCGCCAAGGTTTAATCTCATAAGTCATATGCGCCCCCCAGTAGTATCGAATTGGACAACAACGTCCATACTCTCATTCTACCGGGTTTTCGCAGTTGAGCCTAAAAACCGGGCAAAAAGTGCCATGCCTTTTCGCAAAGCTCAGATGACTTATTCAAAGTTCTTTCAGCCAGTCAATCCAAGCCTCGACGCCATCGCCGGTTTGGGCAGAGAGTTCGACGACTTGCACACCCGGATTGACCTGTTCCAGGTAGCCACGGAACTTGTCCATGTCAAAGTTCAGGTAGGGAGCCAAATCCATCTTGTTCACCACCACGATTTTCACCGAACGGAACATGACCGGGTACTTCAACGGTTTGTCCTCGCCCTCGGTAATCGAGAACAGCATAGCCTTGGCAGTTTCGCCGACATCAAATTCAGCTGGGCACACCAAGTTGCCTACGTTTTCGATGATGACCAGATCCAGCTGGCTGAGATCCAAGTCGTCCAGGGCATGATGCACCATCGGGGCATCCAGGTGGCATTCCCCACCGAAACCATGACCGGTATTCAACAGGGAAATTTGGGCACCGTAGCCACCTAAGCGCTCAGCATCCAACGGGGTCTCAATATCGCCTTCAATAATCCCGACCCGCAGTTTGCCCTGCAGCTGCGCCAAAGTACGCTCCAGCAAAGTCGTTTTGCCCGACCCTGGTGAACTCATGAGATTCACGACCTTCACCCCGTGCGCGGCGAAGGATTCCCGATTGTGCTGGGCTAAGTGGTCATTTTCCGCATAAATGTCTTCCAGAATCTCGATGCGTTCGCGTTCGGTTTCGTATCCCGAGTGATCCCCGATGACTTCCGGATCTGCCACGTAGTCGCCGTGGTCGTGATGGTGGGAGTGATCCCCGTGGTCATGCTCGTGTACTGTGCCGTCGTCGTGGCGATGAAAACGTCCCATACTAATGATTCCTCTCTGGCGTGACATCTATCGATACCACTCTAAACTCTTCTCCACTGATTGTCTCGACCTCGCGTGAAGAACACTGCCCGCAACGGAAATCCAGATACTCTCCCAGCTGTGTCTGTGCGTGGCACTCCTGACAAACGATGACTGCTGGAATCTCGGTGATGTGCAGTTCGGCGGGACCTTGGAGGGTATTTTTCCGGACCGCACTCCAGGCAAAACGCAGTGCTTCGGGCACGACCTGACGCAGATGCCCGACCTCTACCTGGACAGACAGTACTTCGCGTCCCGCCGCCCCGCGCGCTACCACCCGAGCCAGCTGTTGGGACAGGGCGACTTCGTGCATCGTGTCTCCTCGTTAATCACTAAGTATGGGTTCCTCGCGGCGCATTCCACCCTACCGTTTTCTGCCGCGGGGCGTCAGAGCTACTAGGCTTAGAAATGCGTGACATGGTGGCCAGGAGGTTAGAAATGCGCCGAGCTTACGAACTGCGGGGGGTGGTGCAGGGAGTCGGTTTCCGTCCGCACGTTGCCAAAGTGGCTGCCCAGTACCCCATCACCGGTTTTGTCGGAAACGACGACGAGTCAGTGTTTATCGAAGCCCAAGGCGCGCGTGAGGCGGTGGACGGCTTCATGGAAACCATGCTGGCGACCCTGCCTCCGCTGGCTAGTGTGCTGCACAGCTCGTCCACAGACCTGCCCGAACAGAAGGGTGAAACTGAGTTTCGCATTGTGCCTTCCCGCCGTCGCCCCGGCGCCCGCACTCTGATTCCCCCAGACACTGCCACCTGTCCCGATTGTCAAGCCGAGATGGCAGACCCGACGAACCGACGCTACCGCTACCCCTTCACCACCTGCACGAACTGTGGACCACGAGCCACCATCATGGTGGACCTCCCTTATGACCGGGACACCACCACCATGGTGAAGTTTCCGATGTGTCCCGCTTGCCACCAGGAATACACCAATCCGACCAACCGGCGCTATCATGCCCAGCCCGTCAGCTGCTACGACTGCGGACCAGTGCTGTGGGTCAGCCCGGCAGACGCACCGGACTTGTGGCCCCCAGAAGGGGACCGCCGGCCGTTGATTGCTGCGGCTCTGGACGAAGCCCGGCAGCGGTTACGAGCCGGACAAATCCTGGCAGTGAAGGGCATCGGCGGTTTCCACCTCATGTGTGACGCCCGCAATGAAGCCGCAGTCGCACGACTGCGGAAACGCAAAGATCGGGGGGACAAGCCGTTTGCCGTCATGGTGGCGGATGCAGTGACCGCCGCCCGGCTGGCGCGGCTTGACGCAGACCAGCTGCGGACGTTGCAGACTGCCGCCCGACCCATTGTGATTGCCCCGTTCGGGCAGGAATATGACCTGGCTCCCGCGGTCGCACCCGGTCTGGGGGACGTGGGAATTTTGCTGCCTTACGCACCACTGCACCTGGAGTTGTTGAGTGGCGAATGCGCCCAGATGGCGCTGGTGGCGACTTCGGGAAACCTGGCAGGTGAACCCTTGTGCTTCACGAACCAGGACGCTGCCGAGCGGCTGGCGGGAATTGTCGATGCGTTTGTGTTCCATGACCGCGACATTCACCTGCCCATGGAGGACTCCGTATTCCTAGCAAACGCACAGGTCACCATCCCTTCACGGCGTTCTCGGGGATACGCGCCACTACCGGTCGCGCTGTCGCAGCCAGCCACCGTGCCGATTTTGGCAGTGGGTGGAGAACTGAAAAACACGTTCTGCCTGGCACATGGGAGCTGGGCGCATATTTCGGGGCATATCGGGGATATGGGCACGCTCGCCAGTCAGGAAGCATTTGACCGGGCAGTGACGCAACTGCTGAACTTCCAGCGGCAACGCCCCGAAAAAGTCGTGTGTGACCTGCACCCAAACTATTCCACGGTCAGCTGGGCGGAACGTTTTGCTGCCTCTCACGACATCGAACTGACACAGGTGCAGCACCACGTCGCCCACGCCTATTCCTTGCTGGCAGAGCATTCCTGTCTCGATCCGGCAGTGGTGGTGTCGGTGGACGGTACCGGCTACGGGACAGACGGCACTATTTGGGGCGGGGAAGTCTTGGATATTCGCGGAGCACAGTGGCAGCGCAGTGCGCACGTGCCGACTTTCAGCCTGGTCGGTGGCGACCGCGCGGTGCGCTATCCCTGGCGGGTCGCATTGGGGATTGCCCACGATTGGGGCATGGACTGGATTACAGAGAAAATCAGCGCTGAAATCGGGTCGCAGCCAGGCAAATCGACCGAACTGGAACTGGTGAAAAGCCAGCTGGCTAGCGGTTTCGGGGTGAGTGCGACCACCAGTTGCGGACGGCTGTTTGATGCGGCCGCGGCGATTTTAGGGATTCGCACTGAGGTGACCTATGAGGCCCAAGCCGCGATGGAACTGGAACACGTGGCTACCAGCTGGGCAAACGCCCACCCGGAGGCAAGTCTGCCACAGGTCGGCAGCTATCAGGAGCTTGTGGAGAAATTGGGCGAGGTTGACCGACCCGTCGGCGAGCGTGCTTGGGCGTTCCATGTGGGTTTGGCGCAGCTGCTGGGAGAACAGGCCTGCCAAGTCGCGGAACAGGCAGACACCAAAACCGTGGGGTTGACCGGCGGGGTTGCCCTCAACCGGATGTTCACCAGGCACTTTGTGAGTTTCTTGGGAGAGGGCGGATGCCGGGTGCTGACCCACCAGAACGTGCCGCCCAACGATGGGGGCTTGAGCCTGGGACAAGTGTGGGCAGCAGTGCTCGGAGCGTGCTGAGGATGCCCTATTTCCACTCTATAAATACACTCTGGGTGAATATCTGGGGATTTACGCGGGGTTTTTACTCAACAGATACGTGGCAGCGGGTCGCCGACCAACATGTCAATCATGCGGGTGCCGGAGAACGCAGTCACCATCACCACTGAAGACTCCGGTTTAGACACGACCCGACCGATATTTGCTGCTTCCCCACCACCGGGCAGTTTCCGCAGCGCTGCCACAGCTGTATCCACCTGGTCAGCCGGAACCACCGCTACAAACATGCCCTCGTTAGCGACATAAATCGGGTCAATCCCCAACATGTCGCACGCTCCGCGAGTCATCTCGTGTACCGGCACGGCTTCGTCCTCAATGGCGATGCCCCAGCCGGTTGCCATCGCCAGCTCATTCAACACCGTTCCCAAGCCTCCGCGGGTCGCGTCACGCATCCAGCGAGTCTCCGGGACCGCCCCAATCAGGGCTTCGACCAGGTGATTGACCGCCCTAGTGTCAGATTCAATAGGGGCTTGAATTGCCAGGTCACCCCGCGCCATCATGACCGACATGCCGTGGTCAGCAATCGCGCCGGACACAATGACGCGATCCCCGCGCTGCACTTTGCTGGCACCCAGTTCCCGACCCGCAGGCACGATACCGACACCGGCAGTGTTGATGAACAGCTTGTCACCGCTGCCTTTCGGGACGACCTTGGTGTCACCGGTGATAATCTGCACTCCTGCCGCCTCGGCTGCGTCGTGCATAGCTTGGACTTCGCGGCGCAAATCCGCGATAGGCAGACCTTCTTCCAGGATGAAACCAGCGCTGATGACTTTCGGGATAGCCCCGCTGACCGCCAGGTCATTGACCGTCCCATTCACTGCCAGCTCGCCGATAGAGCCACCGGGAAAAACCAGCGGATTGACCACATAGGAATCGGTGGACATCGCGAGTTTGCCGCCCACCGAGCTGGTGTCCTCTCCGGTCAGACCTGCGAGCAGCTCCGTCAAGGGAAGCACCCCCGCATCGGTCATTTCGTCGAGCACCTCGTTGCCGTAACCAGAAACGAAAACCTGTTCGACCAGGGCGGCTGACGCCTTACCTCCTGCCCCGTGGGAAAGCGTCACATAGTCGTCTTTTAGTCTCATGCCGCGGCGGCGTACCCGCGCGATATTTGAGTTCACTTGTACTTCATCTGTGTTTAGGCGGTTCTTTGGATCCACACATTGATAATTGCACAAACGACACGTATTTTTCATCTTTTGGACGGAGTGGGACAATGTAAGTAACCTGGAAAGGTAGAGGGGAAGGGAGCAGCCGATGTGTTTGGGAGTGCCTGCCGAGATTGTGGCTTTTGACGAGGCAGAAAGCGGACGGGCGAAAGTGTCCCTGTCTGGGGTGGAACGAATGATTTCCACAGATTTGCTGATGGATGAGGACGTCAAGATTGGCGATTGGGTGCTGGTGCATGTTGGTTTCGCCATGTCCAAGATTGATGCTGCGGAAGCTGCCACCACCCTGGATCAAATTAAGAAACTCGGTCAGTTCGAGAGCGAACTGGAACAGTTTAAGACCACTTCAGCGGATTAGGGCACCCTTCTGGCGTTAGCGCGGAAGTTTGTCGAGGAATCTGTCTAGGAAAGAGCAATCACGAAATGAAGTACGTTGACGAATTTCGCGACCCCGAGTTTGCCCGGAAACTGGTGCAGCGCATCAATGCCGAGGCCGCCCATTTTGAACGACCACTGGCGTTTATGGAGATTTGCGGAGGTCACACCCACACGATTTACCGGCACGGTTTGGAGCATTTGCTGCCGGAGAACGTTCAGTTTATTCACGGTCCTGGCTGCCCGGTGTGCGTTATTCCGATGGGGCGGGTGGATGATGCGCTGTGGCTGGCGAATCAGCCGGACGTGATTTTGACTACTTTTGGGGACATGATGCGGGTTCCGGGTTCACAAGAGTCGCTGTTGCAGGCGCGCGCTCGCGGTTGCGATGTGCGGTTCGTGTATTCCCCGTTGGATTCCCTCAAGATTGCCAAAGAAAACCCGGATAAACAGGTCGTTTTCTTTGCTATCGGGTTTGAAACTACCGCGCCTTCCACCGCTGTGACCCTGGTGGCAGCACAGAAACAGCAGGTGCGGAACTTTTCGGTGTTTTCTAACCACGTCAAAATCGAGCCACCCCTGCGTGCCATTGTGGGCGCCGATGAGACGCGGATAGACGGGTTTATCGGACCGGGTCACGTCGGTACCGTAGTGGGAGCCGACGCATTCAAATTCCTGCCCGAGGAATTCAACAAACCCGTGGTCGTGACCGGTTTCGAGCCGCTGGATATATTGCAGGCCGTGGCGATGCTCATCGACCAGTACACGAGTGGGGCAATAGCGCGCGGCGAGGCCCGGGTGGAAAACCAGTATTCACGGGTCGTGCGTGATGGTGGTAATCCCGCGGCATTGCGATTGCTGAATCGCGTGTTTGCGACCCGCGACACGTTCGAGTGGCGTGGCTTGGGGTGGATGCCGTATTCCGGTATGGGGATTTCTGAGGAATTTGCCGCCTGGGACGCCGAGCGGTTATTTGATGTTCCCGGCAAGCGGATTCCCGATCCACCGGCTTGTGAATGCGGTTCCGTGTTGACCGGACGGATTAAACCGTGGGAATGCAAAGTATTCGGCACTGCCTGCTCGCCGGAAAAACCCATCGGGACCTGCATGGTTTCCCCCGAAGGAGCCTGTGCCGCGTTCTATAACTTCGGTCGCATTGACCGGGAGACTGCCCACGCCATCGTTATCGAGGATTAAGCTAGCGGGGACTAGGCTCGAGAGTGCTAAGCTCGCGCCGGGGCTAGACGTTGAACTTGAACTCGACCACGTCGCCGTCTTGCATCACGTAGTCCTTGCCCTCCTGGCGGACTTTGCCCAATTCGCGAGCCTTATGAATGTCGCCGATTTCCACCAACTCGTCGTATGAAATGACATCAGCCTTGATGAAGCCACGTTCAAAGTCGGTGTGAATCACGCCGGCAGCCTGCGGGGCGGTGTCGCCCTGATGAATGGTCCAAGCGCGGGATTCTTTTTCTCCAGCGGTCAGGAACGTTTGCAGCCCCAGCGTGTTAAAGCCAACGCGCGCCAATTTGTCCAGACCGGATTCCTTAATCCCGGCGTCTGCCAGCATCTCTTGTGCGTCCTCGGCATCGAGTTCTACCAGTTCCGCTTCGAAAGCGCCGTCGAGGAAAATGGCTTCGGCAGGAGAAACCAGGGCAGCGAGTTCCGCCTGTTTTGCTTTGTCTGCCAGACCGGCTGCGTCCATGTTGAACACGTAAATGAAAGGCTTCGAGGTCATCAGTTGGAAAGTCTTGACGATATCTCGGTCCAGGTTTCCCACTGCGATTTCCTTGGAGAGAACCGTGCCGGCGTTGAGGTATTCCTCACATTTTTCCGCCTCCGCCAGCACTTCTTTCGGGGTTTTTTTGCCGCTGACTTCTTTGCGCAGGCGAGGAATCGTGTTCTCGAGAGTCTGCAAGTCGGCCAGAATTAGCTCGGTAGAAATGGTTTCAATGTCGGAGGCGGGGTCAATTTTTCCCTCCACGTGAACCACGTCAGGATCGGTAAAAGCGCGAGTGACCTGGCAAATCGCGTCTGCTTCGCGGATGTTCGCCAGGAACTTGTTACCCAAGCCTTCACCCTGAGAAGCGCCCTTGACGATACCGGCGATGTCCACGAAAGACACGGTGGCAGGCACAATTTTTTCCGACTGGAACATGTCAGACAGGACTTGCAACCGTGGGTCGGGGAGCGGCACCACCCCGACGTTGGGATCAATAGTGGCGAACGGGTAATTCGCTGCTAGGACGTTCGCCCTGGTGAGGGCATTAAAAATAGTGGATTTGCCGACATTGGGGAGTCCCGCGATACCGATAGTTAAAGCCATGCTTCAATCTTAGTGGGTTTTCCGACCGGTCCTAAACCGGTTAAACCCGGGCGTTAATCCTATTAATTTGGCTCGGTGTGCCATATTTGGCACTTAAATAGGTTTTATTGCGTGTTTTCGTTCTGTGGGGCGTTCGCTCGGGGGCGTTTCCTTGCGTCCCGCTCGCCTGTCTCGGCTCACATCTGCGGGGTGGTCGCTCGGGGGCGCTCGCGAGAGTCGGAAGGGGGAGTACCCCCTCGCGTTTTGCGCGACTATTGTCGCAAAACGCTCACCCCCCAGCCTCTCGCTGAGTCGCCCCCAACGCCCTCCGCCCCGCCCGCCTAACTTCCCGCGGACACTATCACGTCCCGCAGGGGTACACTCCGCTCACAGCTCGCTCGAATTCCTGTGTGTATAACCAGATTTCAGCGCTGTTCAGTCGTGAAACCTTCCTCGGTATCGGGGTGCGCGTGGTTTAAAGGGGAAAATAGGGCTGCAGCTGCCAATAATGGCAGCTACTGCCCGAATCCCACCTTATATTCACCACCCAGCGAGTATCCCCAGATTTTGTTGCCCGAAATCGGTGTCTATGCTCCGGATTTTCTGCCATGTTTAGGTGTGAAAACTTCTGTGGTTTTTCGGAATAGTTGCACTAACGACCGATTTCAACCCAGAATTTGGACCATCATTGAGTCCCGGTTTTCTAAACCTGCAGGTTATGGCGATTCTAGTTGCGTGGAGCCCGCACTTATCGGCGTGAAATCGGTCATTCGTGCAATACAAGCCGGTTTTACGCGAGGGCGGTGGCGGAGGCATCCCCCCGAACGCCGCCAGACCTCGCGGGTATGCTGGCGCCGCTAGTGCCCGCCTAGCTTTGCTTGCGCAGGGGCTTCGGTAAGGCAAACGAGGTTGTTTCCTGCGTAGTTTGCACCATCTGCACCTCATCGAAACCATGTTGCGCCAGCCATTCCAACACCTCGGTCACCAGGACTTCCGGTACCGAAGCTCCCGAAGTCACCCCGATGGTGCTAGCTCCGGTAAACCAGTCGGGGTTCAGCTCGTGGACGCCTTCAATCCGGTATGCCGCTCCGGCTCCGGCCTGGACGGCGACTTCCCGCAGTCGCACCGAGTTGGAAGAATTCGCCGAACCGACAACTATGACAACTTCACATTGTTGCGCCATAGCCTTAACTGCGCCCTGTCGGTTCTGGGTGGCAAAGCAAATATCGTCAGATGGTGGGCTAATTAAACCGGGAAATCGCCGCTGGAGACGCGCTACGGTGGCAGCCGTCTGATCTACCGACAAAGTCGTTTGGGACAGCCAGATTAGCTTGGCATCTGGGTCGGTGCTTAGACCTGCCAGGGGATCCGCAGGGGGTGTGCCGGTGGCGGTGGTGTCGGCGGATTCTGTGCCCGTTGTGGCAGACTCCGAGGTATCAATCCAATCAGTGTCAATCACGTGAATCTTCTCGGGGGCTACTCCCGAGGTTCCTTCCACTTCCTCATGACCGGTGTGACCAATCAAAATAATGTCGTAGCCTTCGTTGGCATAACGTCGCGCCTCTCGATGCACCTTCGAGACCAGTGGACAGGTGGCATCGATAACTTCCAGACCGCGCTGTTCAGCTTCGGCGTAGACGCTCGGAGCAACGCCGTGCGCGGAAAATACTACTCGCGAACCGGAGGGAACCTCAGATAATTCATTAACAAAAATCGCGCCGGCAGCCGCTAGGGTGCGCACCACAAATTTATTGTGCACGATTTCTTTGCGCACGTAGATGGGTTGACCATAAACTTCCAGGGCGCGTTGCACCGCCGTAACGGCGCGATCGACCCCGGCGCAGTAGCCGCGTGGCGACGCCAGCAAAACTTTCCCCATCTGTCTTCACTTTCGCACTAGGGTCCTCGGGAGGGTTTCTCCGTGGCGCACCAGCTGCCCCTCGCGGCGTCTCGGGTGACGAACCGTTTCGGGTGGGTGCGCAGCTGCCTTGAGTTTAGCGGTTTGCGTGCCAGGGCAAAACTTGGAAATTTTCATCTCCGGGGTCTGTGCCATGATGGAGTCATGGAAGTGACAAAACCAGAACCGGCGCGACTGGCGCGCGAGACGACCCGGGAAAACCCCTGGCCACTCAGTCGTCTGAGCGAAAACATGCGAAATTACGTTAACCGGGTCGATCCGACCTGGATAGAAGCGCAAATCATCGAATACAACCAGCGCCCCGGTAACCGCATGTCCTTTTTCGTGGTAAAGGATCTGGAAGCCGATATGTCTATGCCGGTCAAGGCATTTGGCGGGGTGGTGGCTGCCGCCGGAGCGGCGTTGAGTGCGGGGGCGCGCGTGGTCATGCGGGTCAAGCCCGATTTTTACCTCAAGACCGGGTCGCTGTCCCTGATGGCGTCCGAGATTCACCCGGCGGGTTTGGGTGGTTTCCTGGAACAGCTGGAACAGCTGAAACAAAAGCTTGCTGCGGAGGGAATTTTTGCGCGGGAACACAAGCAGTCCCTGCCGTTCCTCCCGCGACGGGTAGGGCTTATCTGCGGTCATGCAGCGCGGGCACAGGCAGATGTGATTGAAAACGCGACGCGACGCTGGCCTCTGGTACAGTTCGAGATTCGCGAGGTTGCGGTGCAGGGGGAACGCTGCGCAGCGGAAGTCAGCGCGGCTATCGCGGAGCTTGATGCCCTTGCCGAGGTTGACGTAATTGTCGTGACGCGAGGGGGCGGGGCGCTGGAGGACCTGCTGGGATTCTCTGACGAGCGCGTGGTACGCGCGGCGTACGCCGCGCGTACCCCCATTGTTTCCGCAGTGGGACATGAGGAAGACACCCCGCTGCTGGATTTTGTAGCTGACTTCCGCGCTTCTACCCCCACCGATGCGGGAAAGCGGATTGTCCCGGATTTGGCTGCTGAAATTGAGGGGTTGACCGGTGCGCGCACCCGGATGACGGCACTCATTTCCAGCCGTATTGAGCTGGGGTTACGCGAACTTGACGCGATTCGCTCCCGACCGGTCATGCAAAATCCGAAGGCAGCGTTGGACGAAAGACGCCGCGATATCAATCATGGCGTGGAAATGCTGCGGTCGCGAGTGGCGGCGGTCCTGGCTAATCAGGCACGTGACTTGGCAGCGGCTCGCGCCACCCTGCGAGCCATCTCGCCTCAAGCCACTTTGGAACGCGGCTATGCCGTGTTGCGTAAACCCGATCAAACCGTCGTGACCGATGCTGGTGCAGTTCAGAAGGGTGACCTCCTGGAGGCGGTGTTGGCGCGTGGCTCCTTGGTCGCCACGGTTTTTGGCACCAATCCGCACAGAGATGAAAGGTAAAGAATCATGAGCGAAAGTAATCCTCAACAAACCGCAAACCCAGCTGATGAAGCGGGAACGGGAGTATCAGGAAACGAGGATGTCACGGAGATGAGCTATGAGGCGGCGCGCGCCGAACTCATCGAAACCGTGCAGGCCCTGGAAAACGCCGAAGCGCCCTTGGAAGACACCCTGAAATTGTGGGATCGCGGAGAAGCGCTAGCCTCGCGCTGCCAGGCTATCCTCGACTCTGCCACAGCGCGACTCGCCGAACGTCAAGCACAATGAACCTGTTTCTGCTCTTCATTATCGTTCTGGTGCTGTGGGGCGCCAGGCTGCATCGGCGCGCTGACAATTTCGAGGGATACCTGGACCACGATCACACCACCCGCATTAACGGTGTCTTTATCCTGATTGTGTTCTATGCTCACATCCGTTCCTACATGCCCTATAACCCGGCGTGGGACGGGGTGATGCACCACGTCGCGACCGGACTCGGTCAGCTGATGGTAGCGCTGTTCCTGTTCTATTCCGGTTTCGGAGTGGCGCATTCACTGGCGCACAAACCCGGCTATGTCCACACCATGCCGCTGAAGCGCGTAGCAGTGACCTGGGTGAACTTCGCCGTTGCCCAGGTCTTGTTCATCATCATGAACCTGTCGCTGGTCCGCCCGTTCACCCCGGCACAGACCGCCTGGGCGTTCCTTGGCTGGAAGTCCATCGGTTCTTCCAGCTGGTACATCTTTGCGATTCTGGTGCTCTATGCCCTGACTTGGCTGGCGTTTAGCATTTTCCGAAACCGTCCGTGGCGGGCTTTCCTGCTGAACTGTGTGCTGGTGGGAGTATTTACCGTGTTCATGTGGCATTTCAAAGGAAACGCCACCTACACCTACAACACGCTGTGCTGCTATCTGTTGGGCATGTGTTACTGCCTGACCCGCGAGCACTTCGAGCGCGTCTACCGCTGCACCTGGGGTTACGTCTCTGCGCTACTCATCACGGCGGCGCTCTTTGTCCTCGCCGTTAAGCTCGACCACGTGAGCTTCCTGGTGTTTGAGCTTGAAGCTATGCTGTTCTGCCTGATAATCGTACAACTCACACTGTACGTACACCTGGGCAACCCGGTGCTGTACTGGTTTGGTAAACACCTGTTCTGGGTTTACGTGCTGCAGCGTTTGCCGATGCTGACGCTGCAGGAACTCGGCATGGCTGATGCCGCCCCCTACGTTTACGCCCTGGCGTGCTTCGCGGCGACGGTTGGCTTGGCATGGCTGATGGCGCGTCTCACCGCGCCACTTGACGCCAAAATTGCCACCTGGTCTAAATCCTGGGCGGTTTCTGGCACCAAACGCGCGGAAAAGAAAGGAAAATCTCAGCCCTGATAGGGATGCGTGTCGAGCACCTCAACCTTGATTTTCTTGCCTGTCGGCGCCACGTATTCCACGGTGTCGCCGGTCCGATGACCAGCCAATGCCACCCCGAGGGGGGCGTCGGGGGAAAACACTTGAATGTCCATTCCCTTGGCGGCATCACGTGACCCCAGCAGGAAAGTCATCTTTTTCGGTCCGACTTTTGCCTCTACCACGCTACCCGGTCCGATGGTGCCGTCCGTGGCGGCTTCGCCTACCTCGGCGTATTTCAAGATTTCCTGCAGCTCCAGGATGCGGGTTTCGTTTTGAGATTGTTCGTCACGAGCCGCGTGATAGCCACCGTTTTCTTTCAGGTCACCTTCGCGGCGGGCCGCGTCAATTTTCTTGGTGATTTCAGAGCGAATCGGACCCGTGCGTTCGTCGAGTTCCGCTTGTAGACGGTCAAAAGACGCCTGGGTCATCCAGTTTTTCTTCGCTTCTTCAGCCATAATCGTCTCCTTGAAAGATTAAAAGATTAGCGCCTGCGTCAGGCAAGAAAGCAAGCTAGTTTAGAAATCAGCCGCAACGCAAGCGCTCATCACTCTACCAGATAATAAAACCAAGTAAAACGCTAGAAAAAACGAATCAACCCGGCAAAAGTCCGCTGCTGTGAGGAAACCCGAACCACCGACCTTGTGAAACCCTAACCGAGTATCGCGAAATACGCCGCGACGCAGTGGCACGCCCAAGCCGCGACCGTCCAGGCGTGGAAAAACTCGTGAAAACCGAAAATATTGGGACTGGGGTTCGGCAGCTTGGTAGCGTAAATCACTGCTCCGACGGTGTACGCCAAACCTCCTGCCACCAACAGCCAAAACGCCGGCAGAGAAGCCGCATAGAGCTCGGGGAAATACATCAACGCGACCCAGCCCAAAACAACGTAAAGAATCGTGGTCACCCAGCGCGGGGCGTGAGGCCAAATCAGGGAGGTGGTAATCCCCAAAATCGCCCCTACCCACACTACTGACAGCAAAATGACTCTGTCTTGTCCTGCCAGCAGACCGAACGAGATAGGTGTGTAGGTGCCGGCAATCAACAGGAAAATGTTGGCGTGATCGAAGCGGCGCAAAATCGCGTCCACCGTTTTGGGCCACGAACCCATGTGGTACACCGCGCTCATCGAGAACAGCACCAAGGAAGCTAGCATATAGACGACGCAGGCGAACTTTAGAGATAACGGCGCCAAAACCAGCAACACGATAGAAGCCGTCATGGACAGCGGGGTGGCGACAGTGTGAATCCAGCCGCGCATAGCTGGTTTGCGGCGCATCGCTTTCCAGTCCCAGCGTTGAAAAGTGTAGGGCCGTCCGGTGCGAGGATTAACCAGACGCGGCATTAGCGTCCTTCCAGAGTTTTTACCCATAACAATCCCCCCCCGCACACCTCACCCCATCCGCGGCGCTCCAGGACGGGCAAGTTAAGTGTTTTATGTTTTAAACTGATTATGTGAGCAGCTCCGTAAAAAAGTCAAAGCCCGGAATTCTTTACCAGATTTACGCCAGACGTTTGACTCATGAGATTGACCCGGCAGGGGTGCCGCAGCATATCGGCATTATCCTGGACGGAAACCGGCGCTGGGCGAAAGCGGAAGGCGCTCCGGCGACCCGCGGACACCAGCGTGGGGCTTTGAAAATTACCGAAGTGTTGCAGTGGTGCGAGGAATGGCCCGTGAAAGTCGTCACCTTGTGGATGCTTTCGATAGACAACCTGGGACGGAAAGCCGCGGAGCTGCAGCCCTTGCAAGATGTTATCGGTCGGACCGTGCAAGGTCTGCAAGCCTCGGGTCGATACCATTTGCGGGTGCTGGGCGACACGTCTCTGTTGGATTCCGACCTGGCAGATATCTTGCGCGCGGCTGACGGCACCGGACCAGAACAGGCACTGGTGGTCAATATCGCCGTTGCCTATGGGGGACGCCAGGAAATCGTGAATGCCGTGCGGGAATACCTCACCGAAGCCGCACAGAAAGGCGAAACCTTGGCGGAGGTAACGGACCAACTCCGACTGGAGGATATCGAGGCACACCTGTACACCAAGGGGCAACCCGATCCTGACCTGGTGATTCGTACTTCGGGGGAGCAGCGACTCAGCGGATTTTTGCTGTGGCAAAGCGCGAATTCAGAGTTTTATTTCTGTGAAACGTACTGGCCGAGCTTCCGCAAGGTCGACTTCCTGCGTGCCCTGCGCGACTACGGAAATCGGGAACGTCGCTTGGGTAAGTGAGTCGCGCTACCTCCCGTCCGACCAACTGCACAGGAGGAAGTGCGGAAATACGTTGCTTTTGCACACGAGAACCGCGTGCTATTGATAAAGTCGAGATATGGCTACCCCCGCGCGCACCTATGTGCTTGATACGTCCGTGTTGTTGTCCGATCCAAAGGCGCTGCTCAAGTTTGCTGAACATCAGGTGGTGCTGCCGGTGGTGGTCATCACCGAGTTAGAGAAAAAGCGTCACGATCCGGAGCTGGGATATTTTGCCCGCAAAGCGCTGCACTTGCTGGACGATTTGCGGATTGCGAACGGTCGGCTGGATCGGTCGATTCCGGTCGGTTCACAAGGGGGGACCGTGCGGGTCGAGCTGAACTCTCTCGACGACTCGGTGCTCCCCTCCGGTATGCGCTTGGGCGACAATGACACGAAGATTTTGGCAGTCGCCGCCAACCTGGCAAAAGCTGGGGCGGATGTGACGGTCGTGTCCAAAGACCTGCCAATGCGGGTGAAAGCGTCTTCTCTCGGGTTGGACACGGATGTGTACCGTAACTCGCTGTCGCGGGCAGACACCTATCGCGGGGTCGTTCGTGGCGAGATGAGCGAACAGGACATGTCGCGGCTGTATCAAGACGGCGCGGTGGAATTCGACACGATTGTGTTGACTGACGAACCAGGGGACGAAGCTGACGACCTCGCCGCCAGCAACGATTCGGAGTGCCTGGGGTGCGAACCCGATAGCGGTGTCGAAGTCGCTGAATCTGAAATCCTCTCGCTGGAGGAACAGCCCATCCATACCGGAATTATTTTGAGTTCCCCGCGCGGTTCTGCCTTGGCAACCATCTGGAATGACTACCAGGTACACCTGGTGCGCACGGATCGGGAACTGTTTGGCGTGAAGGGTCGCTCCGCGGAGCAACGTATCGCAATGGATCACCTGGTTAACCCCGATATCGGCATTGTGTCCCTGGGGGGACGGGCGGGAACCGGCAAGTCAGCGCTGGCTTTAGCGGCGGGGCTGGATGCGGTGGTGGAGCGTCACGAGCACCGCAAGATTATCGTGTTCCGCCCAATTTACGCGGTCGGGGGTCAGAGCTTGGGGTTCTTGCCCGGTAGTGGCGAGGAAAAGATGGATCCGTGGGCACAAGCCGTGTTCGACACCCTGTCTTCGATTGTGGCTCCCGAGGTTGTTGACGAAGTGGTGGCGCGGGGGCTGTTGGAAGTGCTGCCGCTGACCCACATTCGCGGTCGTTCCTTGCATGATGCATTCGTGATTGTGGACGAAGCGCAGTCGCTGGAACGTAACGTGTTGCTGACTGTGCTCTCGCGGATGGGTCAGAACGCTAAAATTGTGCTGACTCATGATGTTTCACAGCGCGATAATCTGCGGGTAGGACGCTATGACGGTATCGCGGCAGTTATCGAAGATTTGAAAGGTTCGTCCCTGTTCGCGCACACCACCCTGATGCGTTCGGAACGCAGCGCCATCGCGGATTTGGTCACCAGTCTGCTCGATTACTAAGCCACTGCGCCCCCAAGTCTGTCCCCGATGCGCCACGCTATTGTGTGACGCGGATTTGAACACGCTCGAAGGTGACAATTCCTGTTGATTTTTGGCGGTTTCGGGTGTTGATACCGCAGCATTTTGCCACTGAATGCTAGTTTGATACCCGTGCGTGATGACGAAAACCCGCAAAATCTCCCGTTTCCTCCGGAGGCACAATCATTGCTGATGCGCTCAGCCATCGCTGCCGCGCTCGCTTCCAAGCGCTTGGCGGAGGAAAAGGGCGTATTTCGGTTGACTCCCTCGGAATGGGCTGAGCTGGAGGCGTCTTCTCGTCCTTGAGCGCCCGGTCATTCTCCCCTGGTCAGAGCCGGAGGGGATAAAAGTTCCGATGATTTTGCTAGACTGAGCCTGCGCGTATGGCGCGATTCCGATTTTCAAAGGACGACGAAAGAACAATGCCTGCGATAGTAGTTTTGGGAGCCCAGTGGGGCGACGAAGGTAAAGGAAAAGCAACTGATCAGCTGGCCAAAGACGTGGACTTTTCGGTCAAATACAACGGTGGCAACAATGCTGGTCACACTGTGGTGGTTAATGGGGAAAAGTTTGCGCTACACCTGCTGCCCACCGGCATTCTGTCTCCGCGGGTGACCCCGGTTATCGGCAACGGCACCGTCATCGACCCGAAAGTTTTGTTCCAGGAAATCGATGACTTAGAGAAGCGGGGTGTCCCCTGTGACCGGTTGCTCATCTCTAGCCGTGCCCACGTGATTACGCCTTTCGCCATCGCCATAGACCATTCTTCGGAAAAGTTCCGGGGCACTCGCAAAATCGGTACTACCGGTCGCGGAATTGGTCCGACCTATGCTGAAAAAATGTACCGGATCGGGATTCAAGTCCAAGACCTGTTTGACCCCGAAATCTTGGGCGAAAAAGTCACCGTCATGTCCGACCTTGTGAAGAGTCTCTCCCAGGGCTGGTCCCATGCCGAACCGATTGACCCCGTTGAAGTTACCCAGGAACTGCTGTCCTACTCGGAGCGGCTGCGCCCGATGGTGGCAAATACTTCCCTGGTGCTGAATAACGCGCTGGACGAAAATCGGGTGGTGCTGTTTGAGGGCGGTCAGGCGACCATGCTGGACATCGACCACGGCACCTATCCTTACGTTACCTCGTCGAACTGCACCGCGGGTGGCGCCTGCACCGGGACCGGCATCGGACCGACCCGTATCGACCGCGTGGTCGGAGTCATGAAAGCCTACACGACTCGCGTGGGGGAGGGACCTTTCCCGACGGAGCTGACCGACGATACTGGTGAAACACTGCGGAAACTCGGCGGTGAATACGGAGCGACTACGGGACGTCCGCGCCGGACCGGCTGGTTTGACGCCGTAGTGGCGCGATACGCCGTGCGGGTCAACGGTCTGACTGACCTGGTAATGACGAAATTGGACATTTTGTCGGAGTTTGAAACCATTCCGGTCTGCGTGGGCTACGAAACGCCGCGTGGACGCACCGACCAGATGCCTGATTATTCGGTTGATTTCGCCGCCTCCCGTCCCATTTACGAAGAAGTCCCTGGCTGGAAAGGCGAGGACATTAGTGGCATCACCGACTTCCGGAAACTTCCTCAGGCGGCGCAAGATTACGTCACTTACCTGGAGGAAAAGGTCGGCTGCCGCATCTCCGTCATCGGGACGGGCGCGTCTCGTGAAGACGCTATCGTGCGACACAGCCTCGTCTGACACCGTTACGGTTTTTGCTAGGGTCTTGCCTGCGCAAAAGCGCGGGTGGGAGGTTCTTCCGTACGGTACTGTCGGACCGGTGGTTCACCACCGGTAACCCGTACCATCCGGAGGAACGGTTGCACCGACCTTTTGACCGTGAAAAAGTTGCACAAATTCACCTCGGAGTGGGACTTAACTCCCTGCACAATGTTCGAAAATGCGCGATAATTAGCGTGTAAGAGAAACATTCTATGGAGGAGGCCCTTTATGGCTGTTACTGAATCCGATGTCCGCGCTGCTGCTCCCGCAAATGCTCCTGAAGAGGTAGTTGATTGGGTTGTTAAGGTTGCGGCAATGACTACTCCGGAATCTATTGAGTTCTGTGATGGTTCCCAAGAGGAATGGGATCGTCTCTCGCAACTGCTGGTTGATGCCGGAATCTTTACCCGTTTGAACCCGGAGAAGCGCCCGAACTCGTTCTTGGCGCGTTCGTTGCCCTCCGACGTGGCGCGTGTGGAATCCCGCACCTTCATCTGCTGCGAAAAGGAAGAAGACGCTGGTCCTACGAACCACTGGGCTGACCCCAAGGAAATGAAGGAAACCCTGATTGGGGAAAACGGCGTGTTCCAGGGCACGATGAAAGGACGCACCATGTACGTGGTGCCGTTCTCGATGGGTCCGTTGGGCGGTCCGATTTCCCAGCTGGGCATCGAGCTGACCGACTCTGCCTACGTGGTGTTGAACATGCGCATCATGACGCGCATGGGTGCTAAGGCGATGGACTTGATTAACTCGGGCAAGCCGTGGGTTCCGGCAGTTCACTCGGTGGGCGCCCCACTCGAACCGGGTCAGAAGGACACGAACTGGCCGTGCAACGAAACGAAGTACATCACGCACTTCCCCGAAACCAACGAGATTTGGTCCTACGGCTCGGGTTACGGCGGGAACGCTCTGCTGGGCAAGAAGTGCTTCGCGCTGCGTATCGCCTCCACTATGGCGCGTCGCGACGGCTGGATGGCAGAGCACATGCTGATTTTGCGCCTGACGGACGAAAAGACTGGCAATCGTTACCACGTGACGGCAGCGTTCCCGTCGGCTTGTGGCAAGACGAACCTCGCCATGTTGCAGCCCACCATCAAGGGCTACAAAGTCGAGACGATTGGCGATGACATCGCCTGGATGCGTCCCGGTCCCGACGGTACCCTGCGTGCCATTAACCCCGAGGCGGGCTTCTTTGGTGTGGCTCCGGGAACCTCCCACAAGACCAACCCGATGGCGATGGAAGCCATGAAAGAAAACACCATCTTTACCAACGTGGCTCTGACCGATGACGGTGACGTGTGGTGGGAAGGTTGCGACACCGAGGCTCCGGAACACCTGATTGACTGGAAGGGTCAGGATTGGACTCCGGCCTCCGGCGAAAAGGCTGCTCACCCGAACAGCCGTTTCACCGCCCCAGCCAAGCAGTGCCCGATTATCTGCCCCGACTGGGAAGCTCCCGAAGGCGTGCCGATTGACGCGGTGCTCTTTGGCGGTCGCCGCGCCACCAACATCCCGCTGGTTGCTGAACAGTACACCCCGGCTCACGGCGTGTTCATCGGTTCCAATGTGTCCTCTGAGGTCACTGCCGCTGCCACCGACGTCAAGGCTGGGTCCTTGCGTCACGACCCCTTTGCGATGCTGCCGTTCTGCGGTTACAACATGGCCGACTACTGGGGTCACTGGCTGGAGATGCAAGAGAAGCTGGGCGACAAGTTCCCGCGCGTCTACCAGGTCAATTGGTTCCGCAAGGACGAGGACGGCAACTTCCTGTGGCCCGGATATGGTGATAACTCCCGCGTCCTGGACTGGATTGTAAAGCGTGTTTCCGGTCAGGTCGATGCCATTGATGGTCCGACCGGCAAGTACCCGAAGTTCGAGGACTTCAACACCGAGGGGATTGACCTGGATCGCGCCACCTGGGACAAGTTGTTCGCAATTGACCCCGAGGCTTTGTTGGAGGAAACCAAGGATACCGAGGCTTACTTCGCGAAGTTCGGCGACAAGCTCCCGGCGCAGCTAAAGGCTGAGCTGGAAGCCTTGCGTGAGCGCCTGCACGCTGCCAAGTAGTTAGTGCGCAAAGGCACTGACCCATTAATATTTTGGCGGGCAGTCACCATTCGGTGGCTGCCCGCCTTTGTATGCCAATAGTTTGCCAGAAAGCCTAAACCTCGAACCGGGCACAGCGCAGACGTGAGCTTAGTAGACCGTCAGCTTGGCGTTGCCGTCTGACCAGGAAACTACCACGTCATAGCCGGATAGTTTGAAAATCTTGGACCGGACCACCAGACGGAATTGCAGACCTTGGTCTGCCAGTGTGACCCGGCTGATGGACAGTCGATTCGTGGTGGTGTTCTCAAAATGCCCGTCGTCGAAAATCCGCTGCCAGATTCCGGCGCGTTTCACCTGCCACTCATAGGTCGTGTCGAACAGGGAGCCATCGGGATCCATAATCGGCGACGCTTCGAAAGAGACACGCGACCCCACCGGGACTTTTGCGCTCGAAGGCATGTTCTTTAACCCCTGCACCGCCACCCGTACCGGTTCAGAAGTAGCGGTCCCTTCTGAAGAAATCGCAACCAGACGGTACTCGGTGTTCTTGGAACGCTCCCAGGACCAGATGCCATCAGGAGTGAAGGTTTCCTGGTTAGCTCCGGGAATGTCTGTCCAGACTCCACCGTGATCCCGTTCCTGCCACTGATATTTCGGCACCGGCCAAGCGGAGACTTGCATACTGATGGGGTTGACCAGTTTGTACCCCACACCGGTGAGAGGCTGTTCCATTAGCTGCAGATGGGGAGGAGTCTTTTCCAGAGGGGTCAACGGATCGAACAGCGCTACTTGGTACTCGTAAGTGCTCCGCGGGGCGTTCTTAACCCCCTCAATCTTCACCTTGTACACCAGATTTTCCTGACCTACCGGCTTTTTCTCGATGGTGGGGAACTTCATCAGCAGGGTGGAATAGTCTGCGATTGCGCGGGGCGAGTACGTTACCCCTCGTTCACCAGGGTGAATGGTGGTTAGAGGTATCGGGTTTCCGTTCGGGTCGATAATGGTAGCTTTGGCAGTGGAAAGGTCTGCGTTTAGCACCGAGAAGCTCCAACGTTCCACGTCCATTCCGGAGTTGGTTTCCCCGACTGAGGTCAACAGTTGTTTGGGGAAAAATCCTGCCGAGGGCCAGCTCATCCATTCCGGAGTGGGTGCTTGGGGATTGTGCATGGCTTCGGCGGGCAGTCCCGGATATGGTTCGCCGGTCCGCACCGAGATGGCGGTATAGCCCGCGGTGGCGCCGATGGAAGTCAGGGACAATTGCGGGTCCATCATAAACAGACGGTGTCCCAGCTGGTCATTGATGGGGTTGGATTGATTGGAATAATCCATGTAGTACCACAGGGCTGTCTCCGCGGAGGTTTGCGAGATAGATTGAGCGAGGTTGGAGTGCCGGGCACCCCGCACCGCATCTTCGGTGGCACAAGCGAATCCCTCAACTGCCGGGTAGTGGGACAGTTTGCCGTTGCGGGCACTAACCATGGCCGCGGCTTGAGTGTAGGGGGCAATCGCCCCGGAGGTGTCCAGCGCCACCGCATTTAGACCGTTGAGCCCGCGCATGAAATTCCACGCATCCAGGACCGGGCGAATCCCGTCCGTGACGGCTTGACCGGGATTACAGTTTTCCAGGTCCACCCCGACACTCATGGCGGGACGAATCATGTTTTTTTCGTAATGTGCCAGGTAAGCACGGCGAACTTCGGATTTTGAAGTCGTGTCAATAAAATTGTCATCCGGTGGGGCTGGCTGGTGCAGTTCGGCGGAGTGGACATGACCGGGAGCTTTTGCGGCGCCCAATCTCTCGCTGTTCGGGAGCGGAGGTGCCTCTAGCAGGCACGCTACGAGGATGCAGACTATCGAGATGAACGCCAGAAGTGGCGTTAGTTTAGTGTCTAACGCACGGCGCATCACTCAGTCCCTCCCCTCACAAATGGCAACACTCCAGACCCCTTACACAGAAATGGAAACTGGTGATTTGGGCACACCTGCCCCCTTTAATCGTATCGGCAGCCAATAAGTCATAAATGAAAAATCAATATCTTGGCATATTTTAGGCGGTGTCGGCAAAAGGGCGTGGCGGGGGATTTGCCGCTGGGCGCGCCGTTTACCGTTGGTTTTCGTTGCCAGTAGGGACCATGCAAATCGGATGAACCTGACAGGAGTGTTTTTACTGTGAGATAAATCACAGGCAATTCGAGAGCTTAGTCCTAACAAATTAGATGGTGACGAAGTCGGCAGGAAATCCTTGAATTTTACGGAATCGGGGAATTCGAGGTATGTTTCAGAGAGAAAACTCATTTTTTGCGCATTTAAAAGGAGTAAGACTTAGTGGCTGAAGCAAACCAAAAACTCGTGATTGTCGAGTCTCCGGCGAAAGCCCGGACCATTGGGAAGTTCCTCGGCGAAGACTTTGACGTCGAGGCATCGGTGGGTCACATTCGCGACCTCGCGCAACCCTCGGACCTTCCCGCCACGTTGAAAAAG
Source organism: Mobiluncus curtisii ATCC 43063 (assembly GCF_000196535.1). Lineage (NCBI taxonomy): Bacteria > Bacillati > Actinomycetota > Actinomycetes > Actinomycetales > Actinomycetaceae > Mobiluncus > Mobiluncus curtisii. The sequence goes on from NC_014246.1 coordinate 936,242, forward strand.
ACTGGCTACGCGAAATTTGCGGTTGACTTGGATCACGACTTTGAGCCGTACTATGTGATTGACGGGGATAAGAAAAAGAAAGTCAGCGAGTTAAAAGCCCGGCTGAAAGATGCCGACGAACTCCTGCTCGCCACTGATGAGGACCGCGAAGGGGAGGCTATTGCCTGGCACCTGCTGGAGGTGCTCAAACCGAAAGTCCCCGTGAAACGCATGGTGTTTCACGAGATTACCAAAGACGCTATCAACCGCGCCCTCGACAACCCCCGCGAGCTGGACACCGACCTGGTGAACGCCCAAGAAACTCGCCGCATCCTGGACCGCTTGGTTGGCTATGAAGTTTCTCCCCTCTTGTGGCGCAAGATTCGCACCGGCTTGTCGGCAGGACGGGTGCAGTCGGTGGCGACTCGCATGATTGTCGACCGGGAACGCGACAGGATGCAGTTTAAGTCCGCTGAATACTGGGATTTAGTGGCGTGGCTGACCCCCGCGGCGGGCGGCACCGAGTTTTCCGCTACCCTGCGTGAGGTGGATGGCAAACGCATCGCCACCGGCAAGGACTTTGATGAGCACGGAGAGCTCAAGTCCGCGGCGCAAAAGTCCGGGGTGTTTGCCTTGGACGGTACGGCGGCGCAATCGTTGGATGATGCACTCAGTGAGAGCGCAACCTGGTCGGTCGATGACATCGACTCCAAGCCCTACCGCCGTCGTCCCCCCGCGCCCTTCACCACGTCCTCCCTGCAGCAAGAAGCTTCCCGGAAGCTCCGCTTGAACTCGCGCGATACTATGCGTGTGGCACAGTCCCTGTATGAAAACGGGTATATCACCTATATGCGTACCGACTCGGTAAACCTGTCTGAACAGGCCATTTCCGCCGCACGGTCCCTGGCGGTGAGCCGTTTCGGCAATGATGCGGTTCCGGATAAACCCCGCGTCTACGAAACGAAAACGAAGGGAGCACAGGAGGCCCACGAAGCTATCCGTCCCGCCGGAGAAAAGTTCCAACTGCCCTCCAGCTTGGAAGGTAAACTCGACCCGCGCGAGTGGAAACTGTACAACCTCATCTTCCGGCGCACCCTGGCTTGCCAGATGAACGACGCCACCGGTACCACGGTGTCAGTAAAAATCGCGGCGGTCCCTGCGGACGGATCGGTGCGTGCCGAGTTCGGAGCCTCGGGAACAGTGATTGAAAATCCTGGTTTCCTCTCCGCTTACGAAGAAGGTCGGGATGAGGGTGATGAACCGGCGGCGACTCCCGGCGGGGGCAAGACCGGGGAGGCACGGTTGCCGCGGATGCAAGCCGCGGATCGGCTGCAACTCGATCACTTGGACTCTGGCGAGGATCGTCAGCATTTCACGACCCCGCCTGCCCGCTACACGGATGCCTCGCTGGTCAAAGCGATGGAAGAACGTGAGATAGGGCGACCCTCGACCTATGCCTCCACGATTTCTACCATTGTGGACCGACAGTATGTGTATCGCCGCGGGCAAGCCTTAGTGCCGTCGTGGCTGGCGTTTTCGGTGGTGAAACTGCTGGAAGAAAACCTGCCCGGACTGATTGATTACGACTTCACTGCCGATATGGAAGCCGATTTGGATAAAATCGCGGCTGGGAAAGCCGACCGCACCCAGTGGTTGAAGAATTTTTGGTATGGGCAAGGTAAAGGCTCCGACCTGCAAGGATTAGGGTTGCAGCGCGCGGTGGCAGAACTGGGAGACATTGACGCCGCCGCCCTGAACACGGTGGAGCTGGGTGAAGGTATTGCCCTGCGCGTGGGGCGTTACGGACCTTACCTGCAGCGTGGTGAGGAACGCGCTTCGGTTCCCGACACGGTGGCTCCCGATGAGCTGACCCTGCAGGTCGCTAAGGAACTGTTGGAAAAAGGCGCCCAGGGTGATCGAGTGTTGGGGGTACACCCCGAAACTGGGTTGGAAATTGTCGCCAAGAACGGCAGGTTCGGACCTTATGTGGAAGAGCTGCAGCCCGAACCACAAGCTGAAACCGATGGTGAAACTAAGCCCAAGAAGACTGCGAAAAAGAAAACCAAAAACCGGACTTCCTCCCTTTTGAAAACACAGTCCCTGGATACGCTTACGCTGGAAGATGCCCTGCAACTGTTGAGCTTGCCGCGCACGGTCGGGCAGGACAGCGAAGGCGTGGACATCGTGGCGTCGAACGGGCGGTATGGTCCTTACATCAAACGCGGCACCGACACGCGCTCGTTGGAAAGCGAGGAACAGCTGTTCACGCTGACGACCGAGCAAGCGTTGGCGTTGCTGGCGGCTCCGAAAACTCGCGGACGGGCGGCGACGTCACAAACCGTGATGATGGAGTTTGGTGAGGACCCCGAAACGGGTCAGAAAGTCACCCTTAAGAATGGTCGCTACGGACCTTATGTGACGGATGGAACCACGAATGCCACCGTGCCGCGCGGCACCGACCCCGCGACGTTGACCGAAAGCGCGGCGTTTGAACTCTTGGCGATTAAACGCGCCAAGGGACCAACTAAGAAACGCAAAGCGCCGGCTCGCAAGACTACAGCAAAGAAAACCGCCAAGAAAACTACTGCCAAAACCGCGAAAAAGTAGGCGAAAGCCTGCCGGGTTCGTCCCGTTGGTGGAACCGCCCTGCAGGGAACCCGAGTGCCAAACGTGGTGGTGAAGCCGGCGGGAACCCCGCGGTCAAGCCGCGGGACGGCGAGTCAGTCCAACCCTAGTTCTTTGCGCAGGCGGGCGACGTGCCCGGTGGCGCGCACGTTATATTTCGCGGAGGTTAACGTGCCGTCCGGGCTGACCACAAAGGTCGAACGCACCACTCCGAGTTTTTTCGTCAGAGGTTTCACCTGCCACACACCATAGTCCGATAGGACTGTATGCTCCGGGTCGGAGCCCAAGGCAAAGTTCAGGGTCTGTTTGTCACGGAACTTTTCCAGGGCGGGGATTTCATCCGGGCTGATGCCGATGACCGTATATCCCGCGGATTTCAGGGAGTTTAGGGAATCGCGAAAGTCGCAAGCCTCCGTGGTGCAGCCCGGCGTCATCGCACGGGGGTAAAAGTACACGACCACCCCGGCTTTTGCAGACTGGAGAGCCTCGACCAGGTGGAAGGCACCTTCGGTGGTTTCGATCGTAAAGTCAGGGGCCGCATCGCCCACGCTTAGTTTCTGTTCCATGCCTCTATCCTATAGGCGGACGGGGTTAGCTGGCAGGGCGATGCGGGACACCTGGAGTTGACTGAGTTTGTTCCGCTGTCGGGGCGGGGGCAAAGCCGGCAAATTATCTCGTCGCAGGTTGCGGATTAGCCCAGTTCCAGGCTGTAATCAGCCCAGTAATCCAGCAGTTCCCGGTCGTGGCTGATGGCGATAACCGCAAGTCCCCGTGCCGAGCGTCGCTGAATCGCCCGCACCAGGCTGGCGGTACTGAAAGTGTCCAGCATGGCAGTGGCCTCGTCACAAATCAGCACCGTGGGATTGGTCAATAGACATCTGGCCAAGGCGACGCGCTGCAGCTGACCCTCTGAAACTTCCGCCGGGAAGCGCCGCCTAAACTCAGAGGGAATACCCAGTTCCTCGCAGATTTCCGCGGCTTGTTTGCGGCGCACGTCTGGCGGCACATCCGCGTAAACTAACGGTTCCTCGATGATTTGCCCCAGCGTCCACCGCGGATTCACGGAACGTCGAGGTGACTGGAACAGCATCGCCACTCCAGGTTGCACCGTCACGTGCGGGCGCTGTTTAGGGGCGGGGCTTTTGCCCTGTGGAGTGGTCGTTTCCCCGGAGCCGCACCAGCGAATTCGACCTGTCAGAGGAGTGAGGCGCCCGGCAATTGCCCTGGCGGTGGTGGTTTTGCCGCAACCCGAGTCTCCGAACCATCCCACGGTTTCGCCGCGGTGCAGGCTCAGGTTAAAGGCTGTGACCACCGGAACGCCATGGTATCCGACGGTCAGGTCGCGTACCTCCAACACGGTTTCGTGGGTCACTTCGGATGCCGGTCGAGGTTGGTTCTCGTGGTCAGAAGCGGGGTGCGGCGCGGATGTATCGGTCCTGTTTCGTGCCATGTTGCGCGGCAAAGCCGCTAGTAGCTCCCGCGTGTAAGGATGTCGCGGCGTATCGAGCACCTGCGTTGCGGTGCCTTGCTCCAACACCTGACCGTGACCCAGCACTGTCACCTGGTCTGCCAGGGGCAAATCCAGCAACAACGCCAAATCGTGGGTGATGGACAACACTGCCAGACCCCGGTCTGCTAACTTTCGCAACAGCTGCCAAATCTGGTCGCGCCGAGTTTCGTCCAATCCAGCGGTGACCTCATCCGCAATCAACACTGCGGGGTTCCCTGCCAAAGCCAGAGCCAAGTTAGCACGGGTCAACATGCCGCCGGACAACTCGTGCGGATAAGCCGCCAGGGAATCCGTAGGAAATCCCGTCATTTCGCACAAATCCGTTACAGTCGCGGGCTCGGGGGTCGCCACGGAAAGCAATTCCGCCCGGTCCCGGCGCCTGAGTAGCTTGACGGATTCTTCCAGCTGGTCGCCAACGGTACGGTTCGGCGCGAAAGCTGTGGCGCTGGATTGAGACGCCACCGCGATGAGATGCCCCCGAATCGTCTGCCAGGGACAGTTTTTGCCATAAAGTTTTCTCCCGCCAACGCTGACTTGCCCGCTGACCTGCATCTTTCCGGGCAGCATTCCGGTGGCAGTTTTTGCCAGAATCGATTTCCCTGCCCCGGATTGTCCCAGCAGTACATGCAGTTCGCCGGGTTTAACCTGCAGGTTTACGTGGTCTTCCAAAACCAGGTCGCGTTCCGTGGGGGAATTGGCTGTCGATGCTGGCTTTGCGGCGGTGCTGCCGGTCAGGGACTTCTGACGCTGGTCAGAAATCCAGCCAGAACGCGGAACCGTAACGCTCAAATCCTGAAATTCCAAGGCGGGTGGGGCGGTATTTTCGTCTGGTTCCCCGGCTGGAGCCTCATGCACACACGGGGGAACGTCGCTGGCAGGAACACTTAAATCCCCTACCAAAGTGTCGGACTCTGCGGAATCTGTTTCTCTGGCTGCACCGCGCGAAGCCTTGCCCAAACCCGAAGCCCACCCGAAAATGAGCAGGGTCAACAGTACTAATGCACCTGCTGGAAACACCAGTTCCCACCAGCAGCCAATCAGGATTTCCGTGCGCGCCACCTCTAGCAGGGTTCCCAGCGAAGGCTGGTCGGGAGAAATCCCCAGACCCAGGAAAGACAGGGTAGACTCGTGCCAAATCGCGTGGGGGAACAGCAGTACGACACTAACTTTCATCTGACCGAACACCGAAGGCAGCAGGTGTTTACGCGCCACCTGCCAGTGGCTCGCGCCTGCCAGATACGCAGCTTCGACATACTCCAATTCACGTGTGGAGAGGGCAATGGAACGCACAATACGCGCAACCGGCGACCAATGCACCAAGGCAATCGAAGCGATAATAGCCACGAGAGAACCGGGGTAAAACGCTACAATCGCAATGCCCAGCAGCAGCTGGGGCAGTGCATTAATCGTGTCGGTAAAGCGCATCAGCAACGAGTCGGCTTTTCCGCCCCAGGACGCTGCCACGGCACCAATCAGTACCCCAATGACCGTGGAGACTACAGCACAGACTGCTGCCACGAAAATGCTGACCCGCAGCCCCAAAGCCACGCGCACCAACAAATCATGCCCTGCCAAGTCAGTGCCAAACCAATGTGCGGCACTGGGCGCCAACCGTGCTTGTGACAAATCCGCCTCGTGCAAATCCGTGCCGGCAAAAAACGGCAAGATTGCCGCATAGAGCAGCATCAACACAAGGGCGTAGAAAGACAGACGGCTGGGGCTAAACGCGCGTCGCAGTGAAACGGGGAAGGTCAACTTAAGATTCATAGCGCACCCGTGGATCGAAATAGAGATACAAAACATCAGCGACCAGATTGCCGATAATTACCAGTGCTGCCGATGCCAAAGTCAGAAAAGTTAGCAGCGGTAAATCCAGTCCTTTAGCGGAAGCTACCAGCGCTGCCGCCAGTCCACCCCAAGAAAAGACTTCCTCGACCAGCACTGCTCCGACAATCAGTTCCGGCAGGCGCATCCCCACCATGGTGATGGTGGGAGCCAGGGACAGCGGCAGGACTGAACGGCGGATTAAAGTGCTTTGCGGAATCCCGCGTTGAATCCCGGCTTTCCACCAGTCGGAATGGAGATTCTCTTGGGCACGTTCCCACAAGGTCAACAGCATCCACGGCATTTGGGTTAACGCCAACACGCTGGCAGGCAAGATTAGATACGACAACTCCCAGGATGAGGTGGCATCTGGACCTGTGCGCCCCCCGGCGGGGAACCATCCGGTTCCTAAAGCCAGGAATAACACTGCCCCCAAAGCCAACACGAAGGGGGGGATGGCTTGGATAAACAGCATGAGAGCTTGGAATACGCGTCCCAGCCAGTTCCATCGCAGCCCGAGTATCCCCAAGACGATACTCAGCACGAAAGCCAGGACCAGACCCACCCCCGATAGCACCAGGGTGGCTTCGCAGCGTTCTGCCAAGACTTGCACGACGGGTTGATTATAGGTGCGCGAATACCCCAAATTGCCATGAATCAGATCGCTGGCCCAAGCCAACCAGGCTCCGTGCCAGGATTGATCCAAATTAAGCGCCTTCGCGATGGATTCCCGTTGGGTGGCGCTGAGGAACTGATAGCGGTCCCCCAAGTACGCCACCAGCGGGTTCAAGGGCGATACGGCGGCGAGCAGGAAAACACCTACTGAAATCGCCACCAGCAGCACCGGCAACGCCAACAGGCGGTTGCGTACCAAAATCCACACCTGGCGGCGTCGCTCGTGGCGACGCGCCAGGCGCAGAGTTATTCCGGTGCTTACTTCTCCCATTGCCCCAGGTTCCACCACGGACCCCAATTCACGCCGTGAGAGTGTGGCTCTACCGTCAGATTCCCGGTCTTCCAGCCGGCATCACGGGTGACATAAGTGTGCTGCAAGAATGCCAGGAACACGTGGTTCGGGGCTTCCAAATACTGCTTTTGGGCTTGCTGGTAGAGCTTCACGCGTTCGGATTCATCCCCGGATTTGCGTGCCTGTTCCAGGATTTTATCCATTTCCGGCGAGCCGTAGTTGCCGGGGTTATCGTACTGCGAGGTATTTGCTTCGCGGGTGTGCAGAATCGAGTACACCTGAGTGTCGATGGAGTACGGCTTGTCGCCGCCACCCAGCAAGATACCGACTTTGTCCAGGCGTCCATCCAGCGCATCCCAAGTCGTTCCTTCCAGTTTCACGTCTACGCCCAGTGGCTTCATGGCGGCGGCGAAAGCCACCGATAGGTCACGGCGCACGGTGTCATTGGAGCTGTAAGCCAGGGTGAAAGCCGCACGCTGACCGTCTTTTTCGCGAATCCCGTCCGCGCCGGGTTTCCAGCCGGCAGCGTCCAGACGCTTCTTGGCGTCCTCCAGGTCGAACTTATACTGTGCTTCCGGGTCGTAAGCCTCGTAAACTGCAGAAACCGGGGTGGAAGCCGGTTTACCCGCCCCAAACAGTACTTTTTTGATGATTTCCTGGCGGTTCACGGCTTCATTCATGGCAATCCGGGCCTGTAGGTCGGCGCAAAATGCGTTGCTGCCGGGGAAGCTAATTCCGCGCCAGTCAGCGGAATCCGCATGTACCACCTGGTAACCGGGGAGGTTTTTCAGGCTGTTTGCCAAAGCGGGAGGAATGATCGAACCGTCGAATTCTTTGGTGCGAATTCGTGCCACGCGAGCGGCATCGTCGGGAACATAAACAGTGGTCAGCTGCTTAACTTGCGGTGCCTTGCCCCAATAATGGGGGTTGGCTACCCACACGGCTTTCTGGCTGTTGAGCGTTTTCAGGACATATGGTCCGGTTCCTACGGGTTTGGTGTTTAGGGGAGATTCGCTCGCCAATCCACCTTTCATGTATTCACCAGGTGCCAGTCCTAGCAGCAGTCGAGAGGGAAAATCGGGGTAGGGGTACTTGAGCTTGAAAGTGACCTTGTTTCCGTCTGCGTTAATTTGGTCCACCATCTCGTAAGAGGCTCCGATTTCCGAAGCCGTGTCGGGATTCATCACTTCTTTGTAATTAGCCACCACGTCTTGCGCATCAAAATCGCTGCCGTCCGAGAATTTCACTCCGTCGCGGACTTCCACGGTCCACTCGGTTTTATCTGCGTTAGAGGTCGGCATCGCAGTCGCCAGGACTGGACGCAGCTCCGGTAGTTTATGCGGGTCTTTGCTTTCCAGCCCCAGCAGACCTTCATACATGGGGGAGACACCGAGTTCGGCATAGCCGTTGGTGGGGTTGTATCCTCCCAGTTCAAAAGCGTCCGCCAGGGTGATTTCATCGGCGGCTGCGGATTTGCCGGCGCCAGCGGAGCCTTTCGGGGAGGTACCTCCTTGACAAGCGCTGAGGCTCAAAGCTAGTGCCACGGCAGCGCCGCTGACAGCAAGGGTCTTTAAGTTGAATTTGCCAGGGTGGCAGGGGTGAGACATAGCTGCTCCTTGTGTGTAACGTATTGCTTTCATGCAGGGTTAATAATGTCTACATAGACATATGTCAGTTCGCAAAGATATTACCATGCGGTCAGTATTGCGGCAATTCTCTCGGTAGCAAGGAAATCCAGAGATAACGCGGCAAAATCAGATGGATAATGTCACAATTGGAGAGATGCAAGGAAGGAAATAGTCATGAGCAAGCTGCCCGCCGCCGAGATACGTGCCCTGCGCGAAATCTTGGCGCATCCTCACGGAACTGGTGCGGGATGCCGGTGCGCGACGGAGACGGAGCTGACGCCCCACAAAAGCGGAAAACCTCATGCATCAGAGGCAACTCACGACGAAAACCAGACCCGCCATGGTCGACCGGCGCACCCCCCCATGCAGCCGGTAGACATCGATGAGATTGCGAACACCTGGGCGCCTCGCTTCGAATTGCTCGCCGACCTAACCCGGCTGAAACTGCTGTCCTATATGCATATTTATCCCGGTTCTTGCGTCCAGGATTTAGCTAACGCGGCGGGGATTACCCAGACGGCAGCCTCACAAGCGCTGCGGGTCTTGCGTGACGAAGGTTGGGTTAGCGCCGATCGCGACGGGCGCTTGATGCGCTACACCTTGAAAGACACCGCTGCACACCAGATGCTGCATTTTATTGGGCACATCCACGTGTAGCTTTATGGTGAGAAATCCCAGAAACGCTGCGGTAATGCGGAACTCGGCTCAGTAACCAGAAGCGGACAGCGGTTTGATGTGGCGCAGAATCAACGCCAAGACGATGACCACAACTGCCGGTGATCCAGAAATTGCCACCACTCCCGGCCAACCCAAGGCAGTCCAGCCAAAACCTGCCAACGTGCCGAAAATCGAGCCACCGGCATAGTACACAATCGAGTAGGCTGACGAAGCCTGACCGGTGGCTCCGACCCCGGACACCGCTCGGGCCGTGACCCAGCCGGTCGCGACGGAATGAACCCCAAAGAATCCAATGGTAAACACCACCAGACCCGCAAAAATCGCCCACAACGGTCTGGCTAACATCATCAAAATCCCCACCAGATAGATGATGCCGGCGAGCGGAACTACTGCCCGCCTGCCGAAACGCGAAGCCAGGCTACCTGCCGTAGAAGCCGCGACCGAACCAAACAGATTGACCAGGAAAATCAGGGAAACAATCCAGGTCGCCAGGAAGTAAGGCGCGCCGGTCAAACGGTAAGGCATCATGTTGAGGATGCTTTGATAAGCACCCAGGGCGGTGCCGGCGACGACGAACAGCAGCACCAAACCAGGTTCGGTCAAGACATCCTTAGTGTGTTGCAGCAGGGCTTTCAACCCCGGCTCAGCCTTAGAGAAACCCTCCTGCTGAGGCAAAAGCAGCCACACCAGCAGCGTGCCGACCACGCCGATGCACCCCAGGACAGTGATGGTCATGTCCCACCCCACCAGGTGAGACAAAAACCCGGAGAGAATCCTGCCCAACATGCCACCAATCGCGGTGCCCGCCACGTAAGAACCGGCTGCCTTGGGCAGCTCAGCCGGACAGATTTCCTCAGCCAGGTAAGCCGTCGCCACCGCGGGCAAACCTGCCAAAGCCATGCCTTGCACAAAACGCCCCACCATCAGCAACCCCCAGTTCGGGGTAAAGCCCAGGATAATACCCAGGAGGGAAGCCACGAACAGGGAAATCAAAATAATCGGGCGGCGCCCCAAACGCTCCGAGGACGGTCCGATAAAGAACATCGAAATTGCCAGCGCCAAGGTCGTCAACGACAGCGCCAGCGACGCTGTGACCGGGGAAATCGAGAAAAACTTCGAGATGTCCGGCAGCAGCACCTGCACCTCATAAATCTGCGCGAACGTCACGAAACCCGCTACGAACAGGGCAAACTTGATGCGGCGGTATTCCGGGTCGTGACTGGTGTAGCCGGTGAAAGCCGCTTGGGCGGCAGGACGCAGCGCAGTCAAGGGCAAATCCTCAACCGGAATGGGAATGCCGCCCGGCTCGGTGCGGGCGGCATCAATCATGGCAGGATCGGGAGAAGCCAGGATGCTGTCAGGCTGGCGAGGACCAGGAGCCTTAGATTTGCGAACTGACGACATATTGCCAGTATATTCCTCGGCGGAATGCCCGCTGACCGACCGAAACGGCTCAGGAAGCAACGCCACAGATATGGCACGCAGGGGACCGGGTAGCGTGCAAAAGGTGGGGGCAGCGGAACTCGTGCAGGGGAGAGAGACTACTTGGTGTACAGCGGGGCGAGTCGCGCATAGAAACGCGACGAGAAATCATGGAAATCTTGCGCTATATCCGGGGCGGTGTCCGTGGAATCCACCAGGGACAGTGCCAAAACTGCGTTACCCTGCGGGACGTAGCACACGTCCAAAGTCTGGCTTACCTGGTTACTTGTCACGGTTTGGCGGTATCCGGCGGGGCAAGACACGGCAGGGTCGTTCGCTTTTATAGTCATCTTTACAGTGCCGGTCGGGGCGCTCACCGTCACTTCCTCGCAGTCCCTGACCATGGTGTTGAGGTCATCAATCATGGATCGCACGTCCTGCTCGGAGGGCGCCAGGAACACTTGAGCTGCCGCCTGCCCGTCAGGCGCTGGGGCCGCCAGAGAGGACCAGTGCAGCAGGGGAAGATTGAAAGAATTGCGCATCATGGCTTGGCAGCCGGAGCCAGCGGGCGCAAACTTCAGTCTGTTGGGATTTTTCAGTTCGCGCACCAGGTCCCCCGCTAGGTCGGCCTGTTGACGCAACTGGGTGGATTCGTCCTCGTTAAACGGTGTGAGCGTGTGCCCCGCCAGTATCAGGTCAGCGAAAATGGCGGCCGTCGCGCCGATGTCAGGAGAACCGGGCGCCGGTTTCGCGTCCACTTTGCTTTGATCTGAGGCGCACCCGGTCAAGCTCAACGCCACCAGACCGGCAGCGGTAACTAGGGAGATAAGTCGGCGTTTCATTGGGCACCTCCGGGGGTTTGTGTGGGGTCTGGCGTGCTGGGTGGGGGAGTTTCCACCGGGAGTTCCACCGGCTGGCCGGACCCGGAGGGCGATACCGTCACGGAAACGTCCCCCTCCAGACTTGTGGAGTCGCCCGAAACCGCAGCAGGAACGGAAACCTCCGGCGCTTCTTGAGGCGCCCGCTTGAGGACGGTGTGGTCCTCACGCACCGGCAGCAACATCAACAACCCCAGCAGCAGCACCAGCCCAATCCCGAGGATGCCCCAGTATTGAGCCTGCGCATGAATCGCCATCATCGGACCGCCCGGACCCGTAGTCACGGACAGCAAAGCGGGCGGGATAAACGAGGTAAACTGCTGACCCAAGCTGATGAACAGGGCAAACATCAGGGGAGCCAGCCACGTCACCGAACGCCCCGTCGTCTGGTAGAGCCCAAACACCTCGCCCTCGTGACCCTCGGGAATGCGTCGCGCCAAGAAAGAACGGGACGCGGACTGCGCCGGACCAACCCACAACGTCATGAACAGCCCAATCGTCCACATGATGATTTTGCCTTGGGCGTGCAGGGCAAAAACGCCCAAACAGCAGGCTACCAGCATGATGAGGGAGAAAATCATGACTTTCTTGGGGCCGATTTTGTCATCAAAGAAACCCATCAACGTCGTGGCGATACCCGCCGCGACGTTGGCGACGACTGCGAAAATAATGACTTCCCCCGCAGAGAAACCGAAGGTCACCGCGGCGATGATGCCGCCGAACGTAAACACGCCGGACAATCCATCGCGGAAAATCGCGGAGGCAATCAGGAAGTACAGCACGTTCGGGGCGTTGCGAAACAACCAGGCGATAGTTTGGAACAGCTTTTTGTAGGAGGTGAAAATGGACTCGTGCGGCAGGTTTTCGCTACCCGGTACGACTCGCCCGCGTACGGTGAACAGCACCGGCACAAAGAAAATCAGCGACCATGCGGCGGCTACCAGCATCGCGACCCGCACCCCCATGCCGTTCGAGGTATCCAAGCCGGTGAAGTTATTTTCCGAAATAAACCCGAAGTTCAGGAACATCAACAGGACGATTCCGCCGAAATACCCGCTCGCCCAGCCGATGCCGCTGATTTTTCCGATGTTGTCGGCGTTGGAAATCCGGGTCAGCATGGCGTAATAGTTCACGGTGGCGAACTCGAAGAACATGGTCATCAGCGCCAGCAGACCCACACCCAGCCACAGAAAGTTCGGGTGCGGAGCCACAAAGAACATCGCTGCCAAGCAAACGATGATGATTGCCGAAAACACTCCCAGCCAGAATGTTCCTTTGCCGCGCCGATCCGCGCGCTGCCCGGTGATAGGGGCGGTCAACGCCACGATAATCCCCGCGATGGTCATGCCGGTTGAGACAGCCTGTGAAGAGGCGGTTTGGTTGCCAAAAGCGGCCCCGGTCAGGTACACCGTGAACACGAAAGTGGTCGCGACCGCGTTAACGGAGGCGCCGCCGGCGTCCCACATACACCAAGTTAACTTTTGGACGAATCCGCCTTCTTTTACCATTGTTTTCCCTTTCAAAGAGCTTCGACTAAAACGGTCCCCTGGACCGTTTTTTGACGTCTTCGCGCTTGTCTCGCGATGGCTCGTGCGCTTCGCGCTGCCATCGCGCCCCCATACACCAAGTTGGTTTTTGGTTGGGTCCGCCTGGTTTTGGCATGTCTTTCCCCTTTGCCGACTTTACTGTTAACCTACCGGTTTTATCTCCGGGATTGGTTAAGTTTCTCGTGTTATCCAGGGTGTTCGTTGCTTAGGAGTGGGGACGTCAGCGGTGCGGGGAGTGCTGGAATTCGGCGAGGGTCAAATCGGCGGGGGTGGTGATTTTGTAGGCGGCGTAATCGCCAACTACGGTTACGACTGGTTGATTCGTGGCTTCATACAGCGCCGCATCGTCGGAAAACGCGGTGGACTCCGCAATCGCCCGCTCGGCAAACCGCTCGTGTAGCGCAGCCAACTCATGCAGGTAAAAGCCTTGGGGTGTTTGGACTGCGCGCAAAGTCGCGCGGTTTGGGGTGGTAGTGACGATCTCGACAGGCTCGTCGGGACGGGTCCGCGGAGCTACGACCTTGATTGTGTCGGTGACTGCCAGAGCAGGAACCACGGCTCGGTGGCCGTCTCGCAAAGCTGCCACCACGCGGTCAAACACGGCGGAGGGTGTGAAAGGGCGGGCTGCGTCGTGAACCAGGACCAGGTCATCGTCTCGTGCTGGGCCCACCGCATTTATCAGTGCGCGCAGGGCTGCTGCGACGGAACCTTGTCGTGAAGAACCGCCGGGGACGACCAAAGTGGGGAAGTCGAAACCGGAAACCACCGATTGAAAACGGTCGAGCTGTGCCGACGGGGCGTTGACAACCACAAAATCACAGCTGGGCAGACCTTTTAAAGCCCATTCCAGCAGCGGGCGACCCGCTACCGGAACCAGTGCTTTGGGCATGCCGCAGCCGAGTCGAGTGCCCGACCCCGCCGCTGTCAGCACCACAAAAAGTCTCACCATGCCAATTTACCCCCAAAATTTTCCCCTAGTTTTGGCGTTCGATTAATTCTCTGCGCTGTGCCATATCAGGCACTCCGAGCCGCGTAAATAGGCTTTATCCTCGGTTTTTGAGAATTTAAGGGCTGTTCGTTGGTGGATTTCGGGGTGCTCGTGGTATTAAGAGTGGAAATAGGGCAGTAGCTGCCAATAATGGCAGCTACTGCCCGAATCCCACCTTATATTCACAACCCAGCGAGTATCCCCAGATTTTGTTGCCCGAAATCGGTGTCTATGCTCCGGATTTTCTGCCATGTTTAGGTGTGAAAACTTCTGTGGTTTTTCGGAATAGTTGCACTAACGACCGATTTCAACCCAGAATTTGGACCATCATTGAGTCCCGGTTTTCTAAACCTGCAGGTTATGGCGATTCTAGTTGCGTGGAGCCCGCACTTATCGGCGTGAAATCGGTCATTCGTGCAATACAAGCCGGTTTTACGCGAGGGCGGTGGCGGAGGCATCCCCCCGAACTCCGCCAGACCTCGCGCTGCCTGAGCGATACTTTTTGGCGGAATAACTTGATAGGCTGGCATAAAACCGCCCCTATGGAGGAGCCAAGTTGCTTGCTGATTTTTCTGCCCCGCTGCGAAAGTTAAAAGAGACGCTGCTCTCTGTGACACCGATTGTGGGCATTGTCGTGATTTTGGCACTCACGCTGGTTCCCTTGGAAGGCTCACTGCCGGCACGTTTCGCCTTGGGCACGTTAGCCATAATCGTGGGGCTGGCGATATTCCTGCTGGGAGTGGATATTGGTCTGACCCCCATCGGGCAGCTGCTGGGTCACGCTATCGCTCGATCCGGCAAGCTCGCAGTCGTGATAGCAGCGACTTTTGTGCTGGGTCTGTTTGTTTCAGTTGCTGAGCCTGACCTGCACATATATGGCGGTCAAGTGGAGCTGATTACCGGCGGAATGCTGGGCAAGCTCTTTTTGGTGTTGGTGGTGAGCTTGGGGATAGCGGTGCTCCTGACCATCGGAATGGTCCGCATCATCCGTTCCGTTCCCTTGAAATTGATTCTCCTGGGCGCTTATGTTTTGGTGGCGGTCCTGGGATTTTTTGCCCCCACTGAGTACCTCGCAATTTCTTTCGATGCTTCCGGAGCCACTACCGGGGCATTGACCGTGCCGTTCATCTTGGCGATGGCGGCAGGCGTCTCTGCGATGAAAAAGGATTCCCGCAGCGGAGAAGCCGATGCGTTTGGGCTGGTGGGGATTGCTTCCGCGGGGGCAATTTTGGCAGTGTTGGTCACTGCGGTCATATTTCAACTGGGTCAGATTCCTCGTGACATTCCTGCCCCGGAAGTGTTGGATCTCAGTCCCCTTGCGGCGTTGGCACAAGAAGCTCCGCGTCAGGTTCGCGATGTGGCGCTCGGACTGGCTCCGATTCTGACCGCATTCGTGGTGGGTGCTGTGGCAAAGTTTTTCCCCTTGAACGTGGCGAAACTGCGCCGTATCATCTGGGGCCTCGTGTTTTCCTATGCCGGATTGGTGGTTTTCTTGACCGGGGTCAACGCGGGCTTCATGGACGTGGGGCGTACCATTGGCGAAACGTTGGCAGCTAACCAGCCTCCCGCCCTGCTGCTGGCAGTGGCATTCCTGCTGGGGATAGTGACGATTCTGGCGGAGCCGGCAGTTTATGTGCTGATGGATCAGGTAGAGGATGTTACGGCAGGGGCGGTGCGCCGCAAAGCGGTGATGTTCTCGCTGGCACTAGGGGTGGGCGTGGCGGTCGTGCTGTCTACTGCGCGGGTCCTGGTGCCCACACTGGAGCTGTGGCACATCCTGTTGCCGGGATATGCCGTGGCAATCGTGATGATGCGTTACGCCCCGTCGCTGTTTACCGGTATCGCTTTTGATTCTGGCGGGGTGGCGTCCGGTCCGATGACTGCCACTTTCGTCCTAGCTTTTGCCCAGGGGGCGGCAGCGGGGACGCCGGGGGCAAATGTGGTGGTGGACGGACTGGGAGTGATTGCCACGGTAGCCATGACGCCGCTGATTACCATTCAAATTCTCGGACTAATATATTCTTCTAAGACAAGGAAGGTTTCCCATGCTTGAGAAAGACTGGCACAAAGACGCCGTGTTACTGTACGTGGTGGTCAATGACCAGATGGCCTCCAAAGTTATTGCTGAGGCGAAAAAACACGGGATTCGTGGCGCGACGGTGATGCTGGGACGGGGCACCATCAAAAATAAGTGGCTCAACGCTATCGGCGTGGTGGATTCCCGCAAAGAAGTCCTCATCATGGGAGCGGACACCGCTACTGCCAAAACCGCGATGGGCGCCCTGGCAAAACGTTTCCATTTCGAGAAACCCAACCGGGGTATCGCTTTTGCGGTTGAAATGGAGGGTATCGCGGGAACGTCCGCCATCGAACGTTGGCCCGAACCCCCCGCAGATCACGCCACGGAACCTACACAGTGGCAACTCATCACCACAATCGTGGAGCACGGTCGGGCGGAAGACGTAGTTGAGGCGGCGCAAAGTGCCGGCTCTCGCGGAGGTACTATCATCGCCGGACGCGGCTCGGGAGTAGCCCAAACCGAACTGGTGCTGGGCATGGAAATCGAACCGGAAAAAGACATTGTATTTATGCTCGCCCCTGCCCAGACTGCCCCTCAAATAGAGGAAGCCATCGACCAGCGTCTCGATTTGGAAAAACCGAACCACGGTATCCTTTTCACCCAAAATGTGGTTGCCGTCAGCGGGCTGTACCAGGGAGCATAGATGAATACCTTAACCGCAAAGCTCTGGGAAACGACCAAATCGGTCCTGCCCATTGCCGGTGTTGTGGTGCTGATGCATCTCACAGTAGTTCCCTTGCCGGGCGTGCTGCTGCCACGTTTCGGATTGGGTGCCGTCGCGGTTATCGTCGGACTGTCGCTGTTTTTGCTGGGGGTCGAGGTTGGTATCGCCCCTATTGGACGGATTATGTCCTCTACCGTGGTGAAGTCCGGACGGGTGACGGTGGTCATGACCGTCACGTTTGTGCTGGGTTTCCTGTTGACCATGGCAGAGCCGGATATTCTCATCTATGCGGCGCAGGTCAACACGCTGACCAGCGGAGTCGTGTCCTCCATCCTGCTGATTGTGGTGGTTTCAGCTGGGCTGGCAGTATTGCTGTGTCTGGGCATGGTGCGGATTCTGCGAGGCTGGAAACTGCGCTGGGTGCTGCTGGGGTCTTATGCGCTGGTGGCGCTGCTGGCGTTGGTAGCTCCGATGCAATATCTGGCGATTGCTTTCGACGCCTCCGGTGCCACGACCGGACCGCTCACGGTGCCGGTCGTGTTGGCTTTCGCGACCGGGGTGGCGTCCCTGAAACGTGACTCGGCGCGTAGCGAATCGGACGCTTTCGGGCTGGTGGCGATTGCTTGTGTAGGGGCGATTCTGGCGCTGCAAATCACGTCTATCTTGCTGCACTTGGGCGCCCTGCCGAGCACTGGACCGACCCTGACCCCTGACACCACCCATTTATTTGAACCGCTGGTGCGGCATTTCCCGATGGAAGCCCGCAGTGTTAGTCTCGCCCTCGCTCCGCTTTTGGCGCTGTTTTTGATTGGAAACGTCACGGTTTTCAAACTGCACAAGTCCGTGCGTCGAAGCGTCATTGCGGGTATCGTCATGGCGTTTTTGGGGCTGACTTTCTTCCTGACCGGCGCCAATGGTGGTTTCATGGATGTGGGGCGCACTATCGGGGTGAGCTTGGCACTTCACGGCAGCGCGCCGTTACTGCTGACCATTGCTTTCGCGCTGGGTTTCCTGGCGGTGTTGGCAGAACCGGCAGTGCACGTCCTGACGGAGCAGGTCCAGGAGGTCACTTCGGGTTCGGTGCGTGCCTCTGCGGTGATGGCAGCGATGGCACTAGGTGTAGGCTTGGCAGTACTGCTGTCTACGTTGCGCCTGGTAGTGCCCAGTTTAGAGCTGTGGCACCTGCTGCTGCCGGGATACCTGGTGGCGGTCGGGCTGGCGTTTGTGTCTTCAGAACTGTTCGGCGGGCTGGCTTTTGACGGTGGCGGGGTGGCGCCCGGACCGATGTTGACCACGTTTGTGTTGGCTTTTGCGCAGGGTGCAGCTGCCGGCACGCCCACAGCGGATGTGGTGGAGGATGGTCTGGGACTCATCACTATGGTCGCGTTGATGCCTCCGATTGTGATTCAGCTGCTCGGTGTCGTGTTCCAGGCTCGCGCCCGGCGCCGGACGAACTTGCGTGCCAAAGACCCGTGGGCGAGCCCCGCCCCGACTGAGGGCGACGACTCTCTCGCGTCCCCTACCGCTTGTGCAAAATCGACCCCCCGCGCTGCTGCCCTCGCGGCAGGGCATCAACTGGCTGATACCAGCCACGGAAAGAAGGAAAACTCATGATTCAGGCGATATTGACCATTGTGGAAAAAGGCCACGCCGAAGAGGTTATCGACGCGGCGGTGCAGGCTGGCTCGCACGGTGGGACGATTATTAATGCGCGCGGTTCCGGGGTTCACGAAACCGCTACCCTGTTTGGGATGGGTATCGAACCGGAAAAAGAGTTGGTGATGATTTTGGCTGACCAGGCGAATACCCCGCAGATTGTGGATACGATTTACGAGACTTTGGATTTGCGCCAGCCCGGAAACGGTATTGTTTTCGTGCAAAATACGACCCGCGTGCGCGGACTTTACCAACCGACCGAGTAGGGCGGGCACAGCCTACAAACGGGCACAGCGGACAAAAAATAATAGTTGGAGGTTTTCCTCCAACTATTATTTGTAAAAGTTATGGTGTTTTAGGAAGCCAAGACTTCGTCCAGACGCAGCGAAGCGTCCTCTTCATTGGTCTTTTCAGCCAATGCCAGTTCGGAAACCAGAATCTGACGTGCCTTGGTCAACATCCGCTTTTCACCGGCGGATAGTCCACGGTTCGAGTCCCTGCGGGACAGGTCACGCACGACTTCGGCAACTTTTACCACGTCGCCGGTAGCGATTTTTTCCACGTTGGCTTTGTAGCGACGCGACCAGTTGGACGGCTCGTCGGTCTTTTTGGCGCGCAGCACCTCAAAGACGTGTTCCAGTCCGGCTTCGTCAACGACGTCGCGGACGCCAACCATCTCGACGTTTTCGGATGGAATCTGGATGGTGAGGTCGCCTTGGGCTACACGGAGCTTGAGATATTCGCGTTCCACACCTCCAATAACTCGGGTTATGATCTCTTCGATCGTGGCAGCCCCATGATGGGGATAAACGACGGTTTCTCCAACCTTAAATGTCATATTGAAAATCTCCCGTTTTTGAGGTGGATATACTTATCTTATCACAATTTTGTGGTAAAGAGCAATTAAAAGTGTGTCCTCTTTTGGCGCAATGGTGCGAAAAAAGCCCGCCAATGCACGATAATTTACCGAGGTAACAATGATTGAACCGAAGAGAAAAAAGAAGTCCGGGCGTAAAAAGAAACAAGGCATTGACCTAACAAACGCTCCGGTGAAACGAAAAGCAGTCCGGGCGGCGCGTCGGGTGGTGGCTTCACAAGCTGCGGATTTGGCGGCTTTGCACGGAACTGAGGCGGAACTGCTGGATCCTCCGGTCTATGAAGTGTCGCGTCGTGGGATTCTGGCAGAACCGTCGCGGGGTACCGAATTCTAGAATTCGCGACACGCCGGGAAACTCGCGGAAAAGTGGCGACACTCCCGGTATGTTTCCGGGTTTGCGCGGCCCCGCAGGCGGATCCGAGCAAACTCCAGCCCGACCGGTGAGCGACGTCTCCCACTAGCCTGACCCACCGACCTTCTGCGTCACACGCTGACCGGGTGAATGGGACCGCGGAACCTCCAGCCCGCTCCGCAAACCACCCACGAGCCACAAAAATGGGGCGCCTCGGCAGACCGAAGCGCCCCAAACAGTTGTTTGAGGGACTATTTGCCCTGATTCGCCACTGCTTTAATCGCATTGGCGGCTGCATCCGGATCCAGGTAGCGACCGTGCGAGACAGGCTTAAAGTCTCCGCCCAGCTCGTAGTACAGCGGAATCCCGGTGGGAATGTTCAGACCCGAAATCTCATCATCGCTGATGGAATCCAAGTGCTTCACAATGGCGCGCAGCGAGTTGCCGTGGGCTGCCACCATGACGGTCTTGCCGGTCTTAAGGTCTGGGATGACTGCATCCTTCCAGTAGGGCAGAGCACGTTCCAGCACGTCCTTGAGACATTCCGCCCGCGGAATCGGCTCGCCGGCGTAACGTGGATCGGCGTCCTGGCTAAACTCGGAACCGAGTTCAATCTGGGGCGGCGGCACGTCATAGGAACGGCGCCACTGCATGAACAAATCCTCGCCGTATTCATCGCGGATAGCTTTCTTGTTCAAGCCCTGCAGGGCACCGTAGTGCCGTTCGTTCAATCTCCACGAGCGGTGCACCGGAATCCAGTGCCGGTCGCACGCGTCCAATGCCAAGTTAGCGGTCATAATCGCGCGGCGCAGCAGGGAAGTGTGTAAGACGTCAGGCAGGATGCCTTCCTTCTTAAGCAGCTCACCGCCGTGGGTAGCTTCGGCGCGCCCCTTTTCACTCAAAGGCACGTCAACCCACCCGGTAAACAGGTTTTTTGCATTCCATTCGCTCTCGCCGTGGCGGAGCAACACAAGTTTGTATGTCATAGTTTCATTCTTCCACAGCGGTTTGCCTGTAACAGGGCATTTGGTCCTGGTTTCTGGCGTGGCGGGGCATTAGCGAATTCACGAAAGCGCGGACAGGAATCCTGGTGCGACCTCACACACCCACACCGTGACCGCCGCCGCGACAGCCACAACAAACAGCGACTGTCCTCGCCAGGACAGCACCAGTGCCACCCCAATGCCCAACACTGCGGAAATCAAGGAACCGGTGGACAGGAAAGCAGCGGGAATAATCATGGCTGCCAATACTGCCCACGGCACGTAATACAGGAAAGAATTCACCCAGGGGGACTTGATGTCTCGGCGCAACACCAGCAGCGGCAGAGTGCGCAAAGCATAGGTGACCAGCGCGGTCACCAGGATAGCCGCGGGTATGTAGCTCATGATTCCCCTGCTTTCCCGGTTGTGCTGTCGGAATGATCCCGGTTCGCTGCCGACTCCTGGGGCGGAAAGAACGTGGCCCCTAGTCCCGCTGCCACCAAGGTAGCGATAATGATGCGCCAGCCCAAGGACAGCTGGGACACGAGGGGGGCAAAAGTGAGTGTGATTGAAGTCCCTGCTGCGATTGCGGTCACGATTTTTACCCGCGAGGACTGTTTAAACGGGGGGATGACAATCGCGATAAACATGGCATAGAGCAGAATCCCCGCCGCGTTTTCGACCGATTTAGGCAGCCCCGTACCGGCAAACGCTCCGACCAGAGTACCCCCGACCCAGCCTAAAAAGGGCAGAATCATCGAACCCGCATAATGAGCGAAACCGACATGGGCGCGACCAATGTTAATGGCATAAATCTCGTCGGTGACGCCGAGCCCCAGCAACATCCGCTTGCAGGTCCCGACTGGATGCGGGTTGGTGCTGGTCAGGCGTTGAGACAGGGAGGTGCTCATCAACAGGTAGCGTAAATTCACCAATAATGTGGTTATAGCTAGCTCCACCAGACCGCCATGGGCAGCAATGATAGATATGCCCGCAAACTGACCGGTAGAGGACACATTAGTGAGGGAAAAAATAGCCGAAGAGAGTGGCGGCAAGTGACCCTGTGCCCAATAAATACCAATGGCGATGGACACTGCGAAATAGCCCAGCCCGATGGGAAGTCCCGCCTTGATTCCCGCGGTAAAATCGTGTGTTTTCACAGTCTGACCTGCTTCACGAGACTAGCTGAACGTGACCGAACCGCACTGGACGCCGGCAGGGGTGTCCACCACCGGGGCGACGTGGGTTTGCAACAGGTCACGAATCGCGTCGGCACGACCCCAATCTCGCTGCGCTTTCGCCTCACCACGCTGCTGCAAAAGGGCGGTGACCAGCGCTGTTAGGCTGTCGTTTGGGGTCTCTGTGGGGTTGGGCGCAGTGCCAGGAGTCTCGGCCGCGGATACAGACGCGACCCAAGCCGGGTCGTGTGGATCCAGACCGAACACGTCTAACATGGCGCGCAATTGCAGGGCTTCCTGCTGAGCGCCTGTCGTGTCTCCGCTGTTCAAAGCCGCTTTACCGGTTTTTAATGTGCGGTGCAGCGCGGGCAGAGCGCCGGGAACATTCAGGTCATCGTCCAGAGCTGCCACAAAGTCATCAGGTAACTCGACCGCAGCGAGTTCGCGTTGCCGGGCGAGGTCTGGATTGACGTCGCCATAGACATTGCGAACCTCTGGAGCCGCCGTCTCCGCCGGGACGGACCGAGGAACTTGCAGGAGAAAACTGGTGAATTTGTCCCACAACAAAGCCGCCTGTTTCAAGGAATCCTCGGAGTATTCCAGATTCGTCCGATAGTGCGTGGTGACCACGGACATCCGCACCACTGCCGGATCCCAATCCTCCAGCAGGCGGCGTACCCCGACTACGTTGCCGACAGACTTCGACATTTTTTCGCCCTTGAGCGTCAGCCAGGCGTTGTGCATCCAGTAGCGGGCAAATCCCCAGCCAGCTCCGTGCGACTGTGCCATCTCGTTTTCATGATGGGGAAAGCGCAGGTCCAGCCCGCCTCCGTGAATGTCGAACGTGTCGCCCAGATAGGCCTGGCTCATGGCGGAGCATTCTAGGTGCCAGCCGGGACGCCCGCGTCCCCAGGGCGCATCCCAAGCTGCGTCGCTGGGTTCGTCGTCTTTTGCGGCTTTCCACAGGGCAAAGTCACGCGGGTCGCGCTTGCCCGTCTCGGTGGCGGTGTCGATTTGGGACTCGTCCTCGGTAGAAGCGAGTTCGCTAACCGGCTGGTTCGTCAGCGCGCCGTAGTCCGGCAGGGACGTGACCGAGAAGTACACGTTGCCGTTCGTGTCGCTGTAGGCGTGACCCCGCTCAAGTAAGCGCTCAATCAGCGCAATCTGTTGGGGAATATGCCCGGTAGCGTGCGGGGTCACGGTCGGGGGCACGGTGTTCAAAGCCCGGTACGCAAAGTCGAATTCCCGCTCGAAATGTGCCGCCAGCTCCCACCACGGCACGCCGGCAGCGGCTGATTTAGCCAAAATCTTGTCGTCAATGTCCGTGACGTTACGCACGTAAGTTACCGCGTATCCCCGCCGGCGCAACCACCGCACCAGCACGTCGAAGTTCAGCGCGGCGCGCAAATGTCCCAGGTGAGGAGCCCCTTGCACAGTTGGTCCGCACAGATAGAGCCCCACTTTCCCCGGTGTGACCGGTACAAAGTCGCGGACTTCATGCGTGGCGGAATCAAAAATCTTCATGAGCTAAGTCTACTGGTTCGGTGCTGTTTGGTGCAGTAGTCGTGGCGCATGCACGAATGACCGATTTCAAGACAAATTATGGGATTGGCGCGACGTGCGAGGTCTAAAACCGCATGTTGTAGCGATTTGAGTGGCGTGCAGCAAGCTTAAGGCGCGATGAAAACGGTCATTCGTGCACGGCATACCCAATTTCGCGGCAGCCTCAGCTCGTCTAACCCCGCAGGGCGGCGATTTGGTACAGGGCGATGCCGGTAGCGACAGCGGCGTTTAGCGACTCCATGCGTTTATCAATGGGGATGGACACAATCTGGTCGCAGGTCTCGCGCACCAGCCGGGAAATCCCTTTGCCTTCCGAGCCGGTCACGACCACCAGGGGCTGATCCGCCAGCTTCAAGTCGGGCAAATCCACGTCCCCCCCGCCGTCCAAACCGATAGCGAAAGCCCCCTCCGCCTGCAGCTGCTGCAAGGCATGAGTCAGGTTTCGCGCTTTAGCGACGGGCACAATCGCCGCCGCCCCCGCGGAAACTTTCCACACGGCAGCGGTGACCGAAGCTGACCGGTGCTCGCCAATAATGACCCCGTCAGCTCCAAAAGCCGCCGCGGAACGCAGCGTCGCTCCCAGGTTGTGTGGGTCAGTGACCTGGTCTAGCACAATCAATAGGGGGGGATGATTCGGCTCAGATTTAGCCCGAGTCACCGCGCGGTCCCACAAATCCATGACCTCGGCGTAATTGTAAGCGGCGATTTCTGCCGCAATTCCTTGATGGGTTCCTCCCGCGGTGATACGGTCCAGGTCGGCGGGGGAGCATTCTTGCAGCTTTGCTCCCGAAGCAGCCCCGCGCTGCACCACTTTGGACAGGCGCTCATCTTTCATGAGCGAAGCGGAAACGAACAAGCGTTTCAGCGGCACCCCGGCGGCAGCGGCTTCGACGACCGGGTTGCGTCCGAAAATGATTTCGCTGTCAGCAGCGGTGTTGGGACGGTACCTGTCTCTTGCAGCAGCCCGCTGGGTCACTCCCGAGGTATGCGTGGCTTTGCGTTCCGCCTCCAGACGGTCACGGTATGCCTGGTGATAAGGACGATTAGCAGCTTTCGGGGTCGGTCCCTTGCCTTTCAAGCGGTGCCGGCGTACCCCGCCACTGCCTTTCGGGGCGTGTGAAGCAGATTTCTTTGGACTCATGCCAACCATTTTACCTAAGAGGATTTCACTGGGCGCAAACTCACTGTGTGCCCAGGGCAGGTAAACCGTCAGCGCTGCACAGGATTCGCGTCAGAGTACGTGTCGTCTGGTTCTTCGGAGGAATCAGCGGTGCGCTGTTCCAGCTCATCGAGCAGGTCACGGATTTCGGAACGCACAAAATCGCGGGTCGCCAGCTCGGATACTGCCAAACGCAGGGCAGCAATTTCACGGGTGAGGTATTCCGTATCAGCCAAGGTTCGGGCAGCCTGCTGACGGTCCTGCTCGGCAATAACGCGGTCGCGGTCATCCTGCCGGTTTTGCGCAAACATGATGAGCGGTGCGGCATAGGAAGCCTGGGTGGAAAACATCAGGTTCAACAGGATAAACGGATAGGGATCCCACGGGTTATCCCCCAGGGAACGGGTCAACACCAGGTTCGCGGCAATCCAGACCCCCACGAAGACGGTCATCCACAGGATGAACTTGGAGGTACCCATGAACCGGGCAGTGCTCTCTGCCACCCTGGTGAATAGCGAACGATCCTGGGCGCCCATCTGGGAGCGCCGCCGCCACCCGAACACTCCGCGACGTCCGTCGGTGGGGGTCTCCAATCCCTTAGACATGGGGGTTGACCTCCTTACCTGCCTTTTTCCCGGTTTCTGGCAGTGACTGCGGGGCCCGGTCGGGATTCGTCACGAGGGCGTTCGTCGGGAGAATCGTGACCGTGGCGTCATCCTCGTCACTGGGGGCGCCTTCCGCATCGTCTGAAGCCAAGGCAGCACCGGTGTCTTGTGCGGTTTCCTCATCGTTGGCGGCAGCGGCTTCGGCCTCCGCAATGGCGGCTTCTTCCGCTTCGGCGCGGTCATCCCACCGCCAGTCATCCGGCAGCAGGTGGTCCAAAACGTCGTCAACCGAGACGGCGCCCAGCAGGGAACCGGAAACTGGTCCCACGACCGGGATAGCCGTTAGGTTGTACGTTGCCATAGTACGTGTCAGGTAGTCCACCGAACGATCCGGGGTGACGGCCTCCAGGTCGGTGTCGACGATGTTTCCCAGCATGACGTGGGGCGGTTCCCGCAAGGCTCGTTGTAGGTGTACGACCCCGATAAATTTGCCGGTGGGCGTCTCCAGGGGCGGGCGGGCAATCATGGCGATGGCTGCCAGCGCGGGAGGTATGTCGCGGCGCTGCACATGCGCCAGCATGGTGGCAACCGTGTCGTCGGGAGCCAGTACCACCGGCTCGGTAGTCATCAGACCGCCAGCTGTTTCTTCATCGTAAGCCAGCAGACGCCGCACGTCTTTCGCTTCGTCCGGCTCCATCAGTTCCAGCAGGTTAGCCGCGACTTCTCGCGGAAGTTCTGCCACCAGGTCGGCAGCGTCGTCGGGCTGCATGACATCCAACACGTCGGCGGCTCGCGCCGGTTCCAGGGAGGAAACAATCTTTACCTGATCGTCTTCCTCCAACTCTTCTAGGATGTCAGCCAGGCGGCTATCCGGCAGCTGGGAAGCGACCGAAAGCATCCGGGAATCAGACAAATCGTGCAGCGCGTCAGCCATATCGGCAGGTTTCATGTCTCCCAAAGTGGCCAGCAGGGAATCCGCTGCTTGATCGGCGCCCCCGACTGATAAACCAGTGACTTCGTCGATTCCGACATGCAAGGTTTCCCCGAGCCGGGTGCGGAAAGCCCCCCGGCGCGCCCGCGCCACGTAAAGTTCCGTTACTGCCCAAGTCCGGTCCTTTTGCCGTTCTATTGCCAAATCCAGAATCTGTGCCTGACCCGAACCGTCCTTTAACGTCACGATTCGATCCAAAACGTCTTGAATCGCGCAGGTTTCCAGTGGGCGAGCCTGGAAACGACGTAAGTTCACCAGCCCGGTCGTGATGACGGCGCCGGATTTGATGGCAGTGACGCGGGTGATAGGCACGAAAACCCGGTGGGCGCGCGTGACTTCCACCACTAAACCTACAGCGACGGGCGGTCGACGGTGCAGCAAAACGACCACGTCATACACTTTTCCCACCGGATCCCCAATGGGATCAAAAACGGCGGTTCCCCCCAGGCGTCCTACGAAGACGCGTTCCACTTCGTCTCTGCTCACGCCTAAATCCTACCTGTTTGCGCCGGTGAGGGTGGGAAACTTCAGGAGGCAGAGTCGGCCGCGGTGTCGTCAGAAGGGTAGGGGCGGCGCTTTCCCCACAGATAAACTGTCACGAAGGCGGCCAGCAGCGCGGCCAGCAGCCAGAACAGCCAGTTGGGAATTCCCGCGAGGGTGCGTTGTACCGCAAACTCCAGATTTGATTGGGCGCTGGCAGTCAGCAGGGAAGTTGCCAGACCACCGGGACCCGACAGCGCCATGACCAGACCTAACAGGGTAATCAGCAGCCCGGAAACCAAGTTTCCGAGCGTGGAATCGCGCCCCAAAACCTTGATGGGGCGCGGGCGCAGCACTCGATTCGGAATCAGGTTCCATACGAATGACAGCACCGCGACCGGGGTAAACATGCCCACGCCAAAGGCGAACATGGTAAAGAATCCGGTCACGGGAGAGCCACCGCTGACACTGAAAGCGAGGATGGAGCCCAAGATGGGGGCTTGACAGCCGGTTGCGGCGACTCCGTAAGTCAGCCCTAACAGGAAAATCGCTGCCGGTGCGGTGCGTTCCACCGGGACGTGTCCCTCCCGCGGGGACGGGTTTGAAACTTGAGCTTGTCGCGTGGCGCGTTGCCATTTCCAGACCTGCCAGCGGGTGCGCAGTCGACCAAAGTTCGGTACCGGCAGCGCCAAGGCTTGCCACAAACCGAACAGGACGATGACCAGCCCCGCCCACACCGTCAGACCGCGCAGTTTCGCGTTCAACATCGCCCCGAGTGCCCCAAAGGCGGCTCCGGTGGGCAGTAATCCCGCCATAAGCCCCAGGAAGAACACGGCGGTGCGGGACGCCAACTTAGTCTTTGACGAAAAAGCGTAAGAAAAGAAAGACGGAATCAGCAGGGCGGAACAGGGTGAAAATAGGGTCAGAATCCCTCCGGCATACGCCACCGCGAAGGTCACTGAGTCCATTTTGCGTCCTTCCCCGCGGGTCTAACGGTCCGCTGTGAGATTGAAACCTGAATCGCTTGGTGACCAGGTCCTATTTGGTAGCCAGGAACTTTTGGTACTCGATAGAGTGCTCAAAGTATTCAATCGGATAGGCTCCTGAAATCGTGGAATCGCCCAGCACGAAGAACGGCGTGCCGTTGACACCTACCGAATGCCCGGAATCGGTTTCCTCGGAAACGGTGGCTTGTGCTTCGGGGGAGTTCATATCGGTCTTGAACCGACCCAAGTCAGTGATGCCGATGGATTGAGCGATTTGGATGACTTTGTTTTCGTCATAAGTGGGGTGCTCTCCCTCTGGCGCGGTGTGGTAGGCTGCCCGCACGAAATCCCACAGTTTGCCCTGTTTCATTGCCGCAATTGAAGCCTTGGCGGCTATATCGGATTGATATTGGTCAGCGAAAATGACCATGTTGTGCCACTGGATTTTGAGAGTGCCGTCATCTACGTATTTTTGCAGTTTCGGCAGCGTATCGTTGCCCCAGCTGGTACACATCGGGCAGGAAAAATCGCTCAATACAGTCAGTGTCACCGGGGCGTCGGGCTTCCCGAGGGTGCGTTCGGGCTCATCCGCCCCGTCTCGCAGGATTTTCATGGCTTTTAGCCCGCCCTCGTTCGTGACGGAGGAGGCGAAGTCTTGACCGGGGACCAAGCCCGTTTGCGCCACGAAATCTGCCACGGCCTTTTGCGCGTCACCAGCAGTGGCGCCACCGGCAGTGGTTTTTTGCGGGCTGCTGGGGGAGGCTGCGGGGGTGTTCGCTCCCGGAGCCGTGGTGCGCCCCAGGAAAAACGCGATGGCTAAAAGCACCAAAACAGCTAGGACACCAATAATTTTCAAAGCCCACACGTTAGCGGCGCTGCGTTCCACAGATTTGTTCTTATCGCTCATTTTCCCCTCATATTCCAAAGACTGGTTAATTAAAGCATAACGGAGGTGCGGTTTGCCGCCCGGCTGCTACTGTCCGCCAGTAGGGGCAGCCGGGGAGGGCGACCCCGCAGCGGGAGACTGCGGCGATGTCGCCGCTGTCGTACCCGAAGCTGCCGGGGCAGGTTTCGATGCCGGTCGGGCTGCCTCTGCCCACGCCTTTAAACCGTCGAACAAGGATTGGGCGTAGCGTTCCTGACCGGTATCTGACTTCATCAGGGCAGCATCAGCCGGGTTACGCATCTCTCCAAGCTCCACCATTGCGGCGGGCACCTCCGAAAAATTCAATGTCGCCACATCGGAACGTTTCCATATCCCGCTGCTGATAGACCCGCCGGACTGGGGCGTGAATCCGCCCTCTTGCAGAGACTTCACCAGTTTGGTAGCCAAATCTGAGGCGGGCTGTTTTTGAGCCTCATTCAGGGGCGGCTCTGAAATCATCACGAAGAATCCGTGCTGAGCCGTGTCCGTGGTTCCGTTGGCGTGAATAGACACCATCACGTCCGCCCCGACCTTTTGCGCAAACTGACCGCGGGCGTCCACGCACGGACCCACGCCCTGATCGGAATCACGCGTCAGGAACACGGTGGCTCCCGCTGCCTCCAGTTTGGTCTTTAGGGCGTTCGCAATCTTCCAGTTGAACTCGTGTTCGGTGTAGCCGTCAGCGGTAGCAGTGCCGGTCGTGTTGCAGGGTTTTTGACCACCGCGTCCGTCGGGAACATTCGTCCCGATTTGCTGCCAAGCGGCGGCGTTACCGCCATTGTGTCCCGGATCAAGGGCGACTTTCAGTCCGCTCAGTCCCCCGGCGGTCCCGGCAGCGGGGTCCTCCGAGGGGTCTGCGTTTCCGATGGAGTCTGGATTGTTCGAGTTCGGTTTGGCGAAGTCTCTGGGGGTAGCTGTGACGGTCACGGTCGGACGCGGCACCAGGTTCATCCCTGCGCTCACCCCGATTCCCACGCTGACCAGGGACAGGATGATTCCTCCTGCCAGGACTACCAGCGGCGAAATACCGTCGCTCGGACGCGGTTCGGAGCTTCCCGTACCAACTCGACGCAACCGTAACTTGGAGGGTCCCTCTGGAGTTTGGGCAGTGAGGGACTTCCAGCGTGGTTCAGATAAATCTGCCCGTGAGGGTGGGGTGCCCAAAGTTTTTTGCGGAGTGCGCGGGGATACCGCTTTTAGGCGTTCCCAGTCAGTGTCCGGGTGTGCCGCGGCGCGTGGGGAAGTCTGGTGCGTTTTCGAGAGAGGACGAGCGCCGGTCCCCGGAGCACCGGTTCGGGGTGAGGCGGTGGCAGCGCTGGTCCCGCCCATTTCGTCCCATCCGGACACTAAAGATTTCCACCCTTCGGAATGGACCGGTTCGGGTCGGCGCTGCGTGGGTTTGCGCCCCGTGGGACTCGTGGTTCGTGCCGGTGGGGTGGTGGGGGTAGGGGGGCTGGCGGGTTCTCCCGGAGCCAGGGGGGTGTCGAAATCCGCGCGCATCGCGTCGGGGACTTCCGCGGCGTGGAATTCCGGAGTATCCGCAGCTGCTGACGGGGTGAAAGGAGGATCTTGGTGCTGCGAACCGTCCGCGTTCAGCATGTTTTGGGCATTGGCCAGCAGGGCAGCAATCCCCGGATTATCGCCGTAGGGCAGTTGCGGTATCTGGTTGGCGCTGGCGGCACCAGCCGCCTCGGCAGCGGCGGAAAACTCTTCAAAAAAGCTAGCAGCGTGGGTATCCGCCAGGCTAGATCCTGAATCGCGCTCGGGGCGAGACGCCGCACCTAGGGCGGGGGGCAGGTGGCGGCTCGGGGGCTCGCCCAGGGAGGAGGAACGTGCCGGGGGCGCAGAAGGGTAATCCTGGGTCGGTTCCCAGGTGTCGAATTCCTCCCAGTTAGGCATGTTTCTCCTGAATATGTTTGCTTATCGCGCGGGGGCGTCTTGCTGATGGTAGTCCTGCTTGGCAAAGAAAAAGCCTTTGCCGGTCATCTTGTTCCAGCATTCAGTGCCGGTATATTTCGATTGACAGGCGAAATTTTGATACGTCATGGCAGTATCGTGAAGAATCGTGTCTCCGCTGGGGGAATAGTTCTGATTGGGCTGGCAGGTGACGTTTGGGTCGCCGTCTTTCATGCTGATGACCAAAGAATCCTGTTTTGGCGTGCAGCCTGCCGCGGTGCTGACCAGGTTGCGCACCTGGCAGATGAGTTCTTCGCCGTCTACCCGGCAGGTGGAGTCTCCGGTTTCGGTGACAAAAGACTGGATGTTTTGGGCGTTGGCTGGGGCGGGAGCCTTTTCTGTGGCGGTGGGAGCTTCACTGGCGGTGCTTGGGGAGTTCGTGTCAGTCTGAGGGGAATCATCACCAATAACCCCGGTCAGCACCAAGGTTACCGCGATACCCATCCCTATCACTGCAAGCAGCAGGATGATGAAAATGACCCACAACACAGCGTTGGATTTTGGCTTTTCCGCTGGCAGATAGGGTTCGGGGACAGGAGCCATCATCGGGGCGTTACCGCTAACGGGAGCCAGGTATTGAGTTGGTGTCGCTGCGGCGGGAATCGCGCCATAGTATCCGGTTCCCAAGTTTTGGCTTGGTGCGGCATTGGGGGGGAAAGACGGAGGCAGACCGGGAGCCGCTACCGGGCTGGATATGGGGGCGTTTATCGGCGGCAAGACTGTGGTTTCTGCGGGGTTTTGCCCCAGTATTGAAGTGCGGTGGGGACTTCCGGGAGTTTCCCCGGTGGTGGAATCCGTGGCTGCCTCAGGCACCAGGGTGGTCGGTTGCGGTGTATCAGTGGAGGTGGGTTCGACTGTCTCGGGAGTTTCCTGAGCTGTGGGGGTTGCCGATTCGCGGGGGCTTGGTGACGCAGACGGTTCGGGCAGGGGTAGGGAAGGCATGGGCATGATTTGACCAGCTTCAAAAGCCGCTTGCCGCTCACGCAGGGCGGCGAGGACTTCGGGTTCTTTTTTGTTCACGAGCCAATCGAGCAGTCCCGTATATGCCGCGGGGTTTTTCGCGATTAAAGGGCGTAGTTCCGCATTGGTAGCCAGCTGTTGTAGATCCAAACCGGGAGTAGACGGGTCACTAGCCTGGGAGCGTAGTTCATCCATACGGTCATTATTCCATAAATTCGCGTCTTTCCATGTGTACCTTGGGGTTTGGCGAGGGTTGTGGGATCAGCCGGCGGTTCCGCGAAAAGTGAAATGTGTAAACATCCCGGTGAGTTCTTCAGCTTGGCGAGCCAAGTCAACCGCAAAGGATTTCGCATGATTTTGGGCGCAA
Organism: Mobiluncus curtisii ATCC 43063; assembly: GCF_000196535.1. NCBI lineage: Bacteria > Bacillati > Actinomycetota > Actinomycetes > Actinomycetales > Actinomycetaceae > Mobiluncus > Mobiluncus curtisii. Next base: position 968,070 of record NC_014246.1, read on the forward strand.
AGCTCTTGAAATTCCGGGCGTGTACCGTCTGGTCGAGCCTGTTGCACCGCTAGGCATTCCACCCCGCGCTCATGCAGAGCCTGGGCTAAGGCGGGGAGGGCTGCGGGATTCGTATCGCGCGGATCAGTTCCGGGATAGGCGGTGATGCGTACCTCATAGTCTGACAGCGTTCCCGCGCGATGCGCTGCCAACACCAGGTCCAAAGCCCGCCAAGCGTCTGTGCCGGCGCGATGCGCTTGGGGACGCCCCACCACTTGTGGATAGTTTTGTGCCAGACCCTTTACGTCCAAACCGACCCAATCGAGCAACCCGGCATTCAGCAGCTGTTCCAGACGCTTCGGGTAGGCTCCCCCGGTGTGCAACCCCACCAGAAAGCCGAGGTCACGCGCCCGCTGGGCGGCGGGCGTCAGTGCTGCTTGGCGAGTCGGCTCCCCTCCGGAAAACACCACCCCGTCCAGCAAACCGCGCCGCCGCCCCAGCAGCTCCCACAAGTCTGCCTCCTGGTAACCGGCAGGCGCCCGCGGGTCAATGATGGCAACATTCTGGCAATATCCGCAGTTCCAGGGGCATCCCTGCAGGAACACGGATGCCACCAATTTTCCCGGCCAATCTACCGTGGAAAACGGCGTCACCCCCGCGATGACCAAACCCGTGAGCGGGCTGACCGCGGTGCTATCCGTAACTGCTGTGGACATGGGCGCTCCTTCTTGATTAAATGCATGACCCAGGTAACCCAGTCGGATTACCTGGGTAGCAGATTCAGTCTTTAGAGCTAAACCAAGGTCGCTTCTGCCAGGTGCGAGCGCAGCTCCCCGTGGGACGCCGCTGCGGACTCATTGAAATACTGCCGTTCGGCAAACTCGCCCTTCTTGCCGATGTTAAAGGACTGGACCGGACGGAAGTAGCCCATAACCCGCGTCCAGACTTCGCATTCCTGGTGCCGACCCTTCGCTTCGCATTGCGGGCAGGTGAAGTGTTCGCCAGAAATGTAGCCGTGCGTCGGGCAGATACTAAACGTTGGCGTGATGGTGATGTAGGGCGTGCGCCAGGTGGTCAGGGAGCGGCGCACCAGCTGTTTGCAGGCCTCCGCGCTGGACACGGCCTCGCCCATGTACAGGTGCAGCACGGTGCCGCCGGTGTACTTGGTTTGCAGTTCCTCTTGCAGTTCCTCGGCGAGGAACGGATCGTTCGTGAACCCGACAGGCAGCTGCGAAGAGTTCGTGTAGTAGGGGTTTTCGGTCGTGCCTGCCTGCAGGATTTTGTCCCCGAAACGTTTCCGGTCGGCTTTTGCCAAGCGGTACGTGGTGCCCTCGGCGGGGGTCGCCTCCAGGTTGTACATGTGTCCGGTGGCTTCTTGCAGTTCTACCATCTGTTCGCGCACCCCGTCCAGGATCCGAGCTGCCAGGGCGTGCCCACGCGGATCGGTGATGTCATAAGCGTCATCGGTGAAGTTGCGAATCAGCTCGTTCATGCCGTTGACCCCGATGGTCGAGAAGTGGTTATCCAGATTCCCCAGGTAGCGTTTCGTGTAGGGGAACAGACCGTGGTCCATGTGGTACTGGATGGTGACGCGCTTGCGTTCCAAAGTCACCGAAGCCAACTCAATGAGTTCACGCAAGCGGGCACGCAAACCGTCCTCGTCGCCCTTGTGCAGATAACCCAAACGTGCCAGGTTGATGGTCACCACCCCGATAGACCCGGTCTGTTCTGCCGAACCGAACAGCCCGTTACCGCGTTTGACCAGTTCCCGCAGGTCGAGCTGCAATCGACAGCACATGGAGCGAATCTGACCGGGGTCCAGCTCCGAGTTGATGAAGTTCTGGAAATAGGGCAGCCCGTATTTTGCCGTCATCTCAAACAGCAGGTTGGCGTTCGGGGAATCCCAATCGAAATCCCTGGTCATGTTGTAGGTCGGAATGGGGAAAGTGAACACGCGCCCGTCCGCGTCCCCCTCGGTCATGACCTCCATGTAGGCGCGGTTGATGATGTCCATCTCAGCCTGCAGGTCCCCGTAGGCAAAGTCGCACAGTTCCTCGCCTACGAGCGGTACTTCGTCGCGCAGGTCCGGTGGGCAGGTCCAGTCAAAAGTGAGGTTCGTGAACGGACACTGACTGCCCCAGCGGCTCGGTACGTTCAGGTTGTAGATGAGTTCCTGCATACACTGTTTGACGTCGGCATACGTCATGTCGTCCAGGCGGACGAAAGGTGCCATATAGGTGTCAAAGCTAGAGAATGCTTGGGCGCCAGCCCACTCGTTTTGCAGCGTGCCCAGGAAGTTCACGATTTGCCCGCAGGCCGAGGAAAAATGCCGCGGTGGATTGGAAGCAATCGCCCCGCTGACCCCGTTGAAACCCTGTTGCAGCAGCTGTTTCAGCGACCAGCCGGCACAGTATCCGGCAAACATATCCAGGTCGTGAATGTGGAAGTCGCCGTCGCGGTGGGCGTGTCCGGCAGCGGCGGGATAAACCTTGTCCAGCCAGTAGTTGGCGACCATCTTGCCCGCCGCATTCAGGATTAGTCCGCCTACTGAGTAGCCCTGGTTAGCGTTGGCGTTGACCCGCCAGTCTGCTTGGCTCAGGTACTCATCCACAGTTTCCAAGGGGTCAATCATGTGGTGGCGTGGATTGGTTTCAAATACGGGGGTCGTCTCTGGTTTCGTCGCAGTCATCTGTTTTCCTTTCATCTCCTCATCTCCCAGTGCGGAGAACACAAGAAAATACTCTAGGGGGGTATTTGGATAAATCAACTATATATTGTGCGCATGGCTCAATTGAACCCCTATATATTGTGTTTGCCCAGGTCTGTGGGTTGCGGGGATTCGCCGCTGTGCGTGTCGCTGCGCGTCTGGATACAACCGAGAACTGTACGTCAACTCGATAATTGTGAGGATTTTAGAGATTATCGGGTTTACATGTCTGTCTAGTGCTCTGGCAAAACGTATTCGTGAGCGTGTGTTTTCCCCGGTTAACTTAGCATGATGGGTGCTCATCCCCGCAAAGTCTGGAGGAAAAGTTAGCTCACGGCAATAATGACAACCAGGGCAATGATTAGCAAAACTGCGGTAATCGAGGAAAATATCAAGAGCCGTTTTTGCTCGGGGGTTACGGTGTGAGGTTGACGTGGGATGACAAAAGCGATTCCGCTCAATATCACAAATTCGATAATCCAGGCCCAAATCGGAATGTCAACCGACTTGACGGTAAACATCACAGCCGTAATCAAAGTCAGCATTGCCCCAAAAGAAGCGGATTCCCCCATCCGCATGAACTTAATTTTCGACGTATCTTTCATCCTGCGCCGCCTCCTAGCAAGAAATCGCGGTTCCGATCGCCCCACCAGCGGCTCCGCAAGCAAAGCCGCCAACTCCTCCTGTGGCAATCCCGAAGGGGACACAGACGAGACCTGTCCAGGCAACGGTCCATCCCCATGCTACCCACTTGTTGGCACAACCATACCTAGTACCACTGCCATCACTGTTTTCATCGTGTGTTACGGCGTAAAGGGTAGAGCTGTTTTCATCGAATTTAATGCTGGCTTTATCGGAAGAGAACATGATTTTTGCGTCAAACGAAACCAAGGTGACACCCTCTCGGTTATTCCATAGAGCGTTCATTCCGTTTGGTGTGATTTCAACGGTATCTCCCGGTGCTAATACCAAACGGAGACTCCCTCCAATTTGCTGAATCTTTCTTCCCTGAGTCCCGGTCCACAAAGTGAAACCGTTTACGGAGGCAGTGTTGTTTACGGACGTTAGGCTTCGAGGTGATGCCGAGGCGGGAACGGCGGTAACTTGAGACACGCTAGTAAGAACCATTGCTGTGATTCCGATACCAGCGACCATACTACTAACGAACTTCATAATGATTTTCCTTTCTGAACAGAAAGCGCATACAGCTCTTTGAAGCGGATACTTTCAAGGTTAGGGATTGTCAAACCCCTGCACATCACCCTCAAGGCTCACCCGATTGGGTGAGATAGCAGGATGGGATAGCGAGGTAAGCCCCTCCCGACGTGGGCTAGTATGGTTTTGTGCGCGTAGCGATTATCGATGATGATGCATTCGCCCGAGACGCAATGAAGACATTGTTGGGCCGGGTTGATGGGATTACGGTTTCCTGGACGGTCGGAACAGCCTCGGAGGCGTTAGCGCGCTTGAATCAAGATGAGACCGCACAACCGCAAGTTTTTTTAGTGGATATTAGTATGCCAGGCATGAATGGGATTGAATTGGTTCGAAGACTCCACGTTTTATCCCCAACATCAGCCGTGATTATGATTTCCGTACTAACCAGGGCTGACAAAATCCGTGAGGCATTTCGCGCCGGAGCCACAGGCTATTTCGTGAAAGAGGACGACCCGGCACTAATCGCTGAAAACCTGGGGAAGGCCCTTGCTGGCGAGCTGGTTTTTTCCCTACGTGTTCCCGGCAACTGATTTCTGTTCTCACCGATGACGCGGCTCTTGTGGCTGTGAAACGTCACGCTGGCGAACCAAGCGATACAGTTTTAACCCCGCGAGAAAAGGAAATACTGACGCTTATGAGCGAGTCACGCACGAATTCTCAGATAGCCAGTCGACTCAAGATTAGCGAAAACACTGTTAAAACCCATATCAAATCCATCTTGCAGAAATGTGACGCAGCTGATCGTGCAGGTGCGGTCGCGCACGGAATACGCCAAGGTATCATCGATTGAGGGGTACCGGATGACTATAAATAGCCCTTGGCTTCGCTATTTGGTGATTACGATAGGCATCTTGCTGCAGGTATTGGCGCTGATATTGAATGCAAAAACTGTCCTGGACTTCATAATGATTGGTCTTTCTATTGTCTTTGTGGCTTTCGGGTTGAGGTTTCCCTCCGTTGCGGCGGTGCTGGTTTCCGTGTGGTTTATCGCTGCGGTTGCTATTGCGCAAACGCTGGAGCAAGGCTCTGGTTTTTACCTTTCCCTGGTGTCGATTGGATTCCTAATTACTCGGCGTCCACCCTATGTCGGAATCATTCTCGGAGCTGTCTCAGCTTTCGCCGTTTACTACGGACACTCGTCGATAGCCTCGCTTTCCGGCAAATTCGGGATGGTTCTGTATTTAATTCCCCTACTGGTCGGCTTTGGCTTCAATCAGCTGCGAGCGCAAAAGGAAGCCCAGGAAGCTACGCAGCGCCTGCGGATTTCAGCCCTCCGGGAGAACTTGGCAAACCAACTTCACGACAATCTCTCCAACAAACTGGTACAACTGATTTTACTTTCACGCCTGCTACCAAAAGCTAAAGACTCCGAGAGCGATTCTATAGGCGTGAAAATTCGTGAAGTGTCGGTCTCGGCTCTCTCCCAACTAAGGGACTTTACAGAGGATTTGGGACGTGATGCAACCGGCGAAGAAGTCGTAAGGTGTAAAGGATTTAAGAGCCTGCCTCAAACCCTTGAACATATTAAAAACCAGTTACAAAGTGTAGGGTTTATCCCGGAATGCACCCTGAGCGGCTATGAAATACAACCCCTCCAAACCGTTGAAATACTTACCGAACTGGTCGAAGAAATCGCTACGAACATCATGAAACACGGGCAACCAAATACTAAAGCATACATTTTAGTGCGCTGCACAGCGACGCAAATACGTATCTTTAGCGCTAACCAAGTTCGTGAAGATGCCTTATTCACACCCAGTGGGCTGGGTTTGAAGAGTATGAAGTCAAAAGTAAACCAATTGGGAGGACAGCTAGAAACCAGGCTGGATTCAGGTCAATACAGTATCTCTATTTCTGTGCCTAAATCATGAGGAGCGAAGAACACGTGAAATTTTCTGAACGGGTGGAACTGAATGAACCCAACGCCGTGACTCTCGCCCAGCGTGCGGCCCGACGGGACGGCATGTTGAAAGTGAATTTGGCTGATTCTAATCCGACCCGCTGGGGGTTAGGTGCGCCGGGCTTGCCACCCTATGAACCAGACCCGCGGGGACCCCGCGCCGCCCGCGAGGTACTGGCTGCCTGGCTGGGTGAGCGTGATGGTCGCGAGGTTGATCCAGAAAACCTGTACCTATTGAGTTCTACTTCCCAGGGCTATACCTGGTTGACGAAGTTGACCAGCGATCCCGGTGACCGGCTCGCTGCCCCGACGCCGGGATACCCCCTGGTAGAAACCATTGCCGGGCTGGAAAACGTGGGAGTGGATTTCTATCCCCTGACCTGGGTAGGTTCCCGGTGGGAGCTGAGCGAGCTCAATCCGGGAGAGGTCAGCGCGGTAGTGGCAATCAATCCAAACAATCCCACCGGCTCTTATGTACACGGAGAGGATCGTCAACGGCTCCTGAACTATTGTGCAGACCGCGGGGTAGCGCTCATCGCTGATGAAGTATTTTTTGACTTCGACCTGCCCGGCGCTCCCACCCAGCCCGCTGACCGTCGGCGTTTGGCAGGAACCACGGAAGTACTGACTTTTGCCCTGGATGGGATGAGTAAAAATTTGAGTGCGCCGGGGTTGAAAATCGCGTGGCTGGAAGTGTCCGGACCTGAGCGCGACGTGGTGGCGGCGCGCGCGCGGTTGGACGTAATCGCGGATGCCTACCTGCCGTTTTCCGATGTTTTGGCACAGCGCTTGACGGAATATTTGGCAGCGGTGCCCGCCGCGACCAGTGCCACCCGGCAACGCTGCCGCGAGAACCTCGCCACCCTGAGAGACCTTGTGCGTACAGAACCCAGTGGCACCGTGAGCCTGTTGGAACCCGAAGGCGGCTGGAATGCGCTGCTGCGATTTCCTGCCCACGTGGACGAGGACGCGCTCATCACCGGGCTGATTGCCCGGCGAGGGATTACCGCACAGCCGGGATATTTTTTCGATATGCCTTTTGTTGGAGTGGTGTCTGTGTCGCTGCTGCTCGACGCTCCGGCGTTCCAATTCGCGACCAAAGCCCTGCTGGCAAGCATCGCCGACCAACTCTGATTGTCGAACCGGTAGGAAACGATTCCCGCTCAGCGCGGCAGGCGGGCGCGCAGGGTGAAACGTGGGGTGGTGAACACGGACAGGGAACCGCCGAGGGCTTCGAGCCGGGATTCCAAGTTGCTCAGACCGGTGCCGTAGGTCAGCGCGGTCTCCATGGTGCTGGGATTAGAGACTTCTATCCAGAAGCTGGAGGCGTCCTGATCCAGACGCACCTCCATTTCGCAAGAAGTCGTATGAATCAGCACATTCGTGATGGCTTCGCGCAGCACATCCGTAAACATCCGGGCTTTGTTGACCTGGGGTGGCAGGTCACCGGAAATATGCAGTTCCAGTTCAGCCGCCGTGGCTAAATCCTGCAGGGTCTCCAGCCAAATTTCGGGGGTGGCAGTGACGCGGTCTTTGCTCAGGTCGGAGGGCAAATCCTCGAGCAGGCCTTGGAGGCGATGCAGACGTTCATCGTCCGACACTTCGTCCTCCAAGAACCGGTGAACGAAAGAAATCCGCTGGGAAAGCGTGTCGTGAATGGTGGACCGGGCAGACAAAATGAGCCGGCGCGACAGGGCCTCATCGAGCCGCGAAGTCTCCCTGACCAGGCGTTTTTGACGGTCCTGCAGGGCGTCAATCTCTGCTGAAAGCTGGTAACTGAGTGTCATGTAGTCGCTGACATCGACAGCTAGCAGTTGAATCCAAGACCGCCGGTCGTCTCGAATCCGACTCTGGGTCAACACCCAAGTCCGCCCATCGGGTTCCGTAATCCGCAGCCGGGAGGTTCCGTCTTCGTTTTCTTCCCAGCAGTTTAGGGGATCAGGACTCGCTTGGTGGTTTTTCGTCTCAAACCTGAATTGACATAGTTGGCGTTCCAACGTCCCCATGTTAGTCAACGATGTCAACCCCAGACGCCCCAAAAGCCCTTCCATAGCGGCGTTGGCAAACTTGCTGCGACCCCGGAATTTGGCGAACGCTATCCCGTGTTGCAGTCGGTCCAAGGCCTCTTTGACGCTGAAAGGGCTGAGATCACGGTGTAACAATTGCCAATCTCGCCACACCTGGACGCACAGCCAGGAAGTCGTCAATGCTCCGGAGGTGAGCAGCACCCAGACTCCCCCGGCAGTAACAAAAGGGGGCATCGTCGGGGTCAACGTCACCAGCAGGGGTATCTCGGCATAGCGGTAGTTGGTTCCCATCGTCATCGCCCCCAGCCCCAAGCAAACCACCACAAACCACCCAAAGTTACGGTCTTGGAGCCAAAAAATTCCGGTCTGGGAATGAATGAAAACGGTGGCGAAGGCCCACATATAGAACGCCAGCAAAATCACCACGCTGAACAGGAACACCGTAGCGAGACGCCGTCGATGAATGAGCCATTGCCCCATGGTGAGCAGGCATGCCGCCAATAAGCCGATACACATGAGGGTGGTAGCGGCTCCCATCTGGACGGAGGTGAGATTGTAGAGTTGGTCACTCATGCGCTACCTCCGGTGCCAAAGTGGGTTCACCAGCGCTGATAATCATGTTCAGGTGGCAGGTGGCGTCTTCAACGTACAGTTCGACTCGGGCGCGAGACCAGGCTAAGAGCGGGTCGAACAGGGGGAGGTCCTGCTCGGGCAGGTCAACAATCCAGTTCAGGCGGGCGGTTTTACCATCTGGGGCGACCTCGAAGTTAACGAACACTGCCACCTCTGCAGCCCCAATGAGCTGGTTCAAGGTGCGGTGCAAGCCCTCCAAACACCACAGCGCCACTTGGGGCTGCACAGCGCCGGTAGTCGGACCGTGCAATCCAGCCACCGCTCCTGCGTAGGAAAAATCGGTACAGGATTGGCTCATAAACGTCGTCAGGGCATTGACCGAAACAGTTTCGTTCTCAAAGTTCTGTAAAGTCAACAGACCCGCGCGTTTGGCGTAACCCAGGTCCATCTTAATGTTGCGCAAAATATTGGAGCGTTCACTTTCGTCCAACGGCACATTGAGCCGGGCGGTATTGGCTTGAATCCTGCCCAGGGACGCGTTCATCAAGTCATCGAGCCGATCAAAGAGGACGGGGGCATCGGCCGATTCCTCCATGTTTAACGTGGCTTCGTATTCGGCGCGCAGAATTTCGGTTTGGTGAGTCTCGCGGGCGCGCAGTGCCGCCAAGGTCCGCTCCAAATCCTGCACCGCGGTGACGTCCGTTTCCCACAGGACGTGACCGCCGTCCACGGGACGGGTTTGACAGTATACGGTTCGGTTCGGCTGTACCGAAGTGTCTGTGACCACCACCGGTCCCTGACCGTCCCGCAGCTGCTGACGAGTGCCTTGGTCCAGGTTGAGGGGGTGGGAAGTGCGGTAATGGGGGAGCCAATCTCGGTTAACAATTTCGATGGGAATCTGGGATTTTTCAAAGAAACGCAGATAGCCGCGGTTTTGCCCAATTGCTCCGATAAAGAACAGAATCTCCCACGCCAACACGAAAATCACACAATACATTTGGACGGTTTCGGTGGCGCGAACCAGCGGGATTCGCACCGTGTACGCCATGGAATAGAACAACACCGCGAGGAACAGCACCCCGATTCCCGCCACCAGACGCAACCAATGACCCCTGCAGCGACCACGAACCGGCATAGATGACCGCTGCGAAAACCAGCAGCGCTGCCGTGTAATACAGGTAGTATCCCGGACCGTAGCTGTAATCCACCCCGGACTGCCCGGTGCCAAAGCGCAGCACCAGGTGGTGCAAATCGTTGGTATATACCAGCAGAATCAGGGTCGCGCCGACTCCTATAATTGCGGCGCGCAAGAAACAGTAACCTGGCGGGCGCCCGCGACTGGAGTGGGACATGACAAAGAACAAGATTGCGCAGGTCGTATAAATCGGGACGTAATAGTAGTACCAGGTGTAACGCTCGAAAACCCCGAGAGAGGCGTGTTTGATAATCCGCGCCATAATCCACAGCGCGAGTATCCCCGCTTGCACCAGCACCGCCCAGCGTACGTAGGTGAAAGTCGCTGTCCAGAACCGCCACCCTGCCCAGAAACTCAGGAAAACCAGCAGGGCAATGAATCCTCCCAGTTCGTAGGCTTCGTTGGTGTTTTCCCATCCCCAAGACCCGCCGTAGGTGTCGTTGTAGAGGCTGGCATTCCAGATAAATTCCTCGTAATTGTTCAGGTGAGTTACTGTTTCGGCGTGGATTTGTTCCCGAAAAGCCGGGTTCGTAGAGGGATAGTCGAGGGGGCTAAAGAAACCGGGGGGCAGCGTCGCTAGCGGCGAAGTTCCGTTGATGCCGTTGGGGCTGCGTTGCCAGATGCCGATTTGTGCGGTGAGCGTGGGGGCGGGGGCGTAATGGGCTGAGGGACCCGCGGGGGATTGAGCCGCGCGCCGATCCGTGGTCAAGCAAAACCAGCCACGGCGCAGTGCCCGTTCCAAATCTTGCGGGGAGGTTCCGGTCTGTGACTGTGGCAAAGTCCTGCCGTCTGCGGTTTGCCAATTTTATCAGGGAGCACGAACCTTTGGGCTGAGTTGCAACGAAAAGTGACGGTGGGGGGGTTTGTGAAGTCCCATCACCTGCGCAAGCCGAGCTACAGCTCTCGGGGGATTCATAGCAACGCCACCTAACCAACCGGTTCTAGCATTTCGGGGACCCCGTGGTTACGGATGACAGCTAGGTTGCGGACCACCTCGCCGTTGGCAATCAGGTCAAACGTGGCAAAGGGATCGTCCGTGATGCGGAAATCCCAGTCGCCATTGCCTCCCCACAAATATGCCACGTAGGGATGTGCTGGATCGTAAGCGTTGTATAGAACCAGGTACACTGAGGTTCCGTCGTTGCTATACAGGTAGACCACAGCATCACCGAAACCGTCTTGGTCAAAATCTGATTGGCGAACGATTTTCACTTGCTCGTTAATCCGGTCGCGCGGTATCCAGCACGCATTGGGCGCAGAGGGCATGGACGGAATCAATCCCCGGCTGTGCAAACTATCCCAAGTTTCTGTGGTGCAAACGTGTTCCGTTGACGGGTACAGCAGGTTCGCTACCACTTTTTCGTCCACTCCCGGGGTCTTGCCACAAGCCGCGTTATGCGCGGCTGTGTCAGAAACGACACCGCGTCCCCCGATAACCGTGATGCCATCGGCGTTGATTTCATTAGCCCACTGGAAAATGCGGGAACCATCGGGTGGTGTCAACAAGATAACCCCGTCATTGAAAGCCCCTGCCACCATGGCATCTTTCAAAGCGTGACCGCTGGCCAGATAGATATGGGAGCGGGATTTAGATTGCAGTATCCAGTTGGCGATGACCCAAGATGTTTCGTAACGGTCTTGACCGCCCAGGCGTTGCCAGGGCAGACCACCTGCCAAGACCTGGGCTTCGGCATCGCTGACCACACCGGCACCGCCCAGGATGACCACCCCGCTTCGCGGTTTCAGAGAGTGGATTTTTGCCGCCGCGGCTTGCCGGCTAGCCGGAGTGGTGAAGGTTAAAATCGGTCCGTTACGCACCCCGGCGGCCGCCACGGCATCCGGAGAACCAGCACCAGCATTGCGGGTGACATACACGTATTCTGGTTGTCCATTGGTAGAAGCCCAGGACTCCGCAATAGCTGCGGCGGTCTGATGGCGGTCTGCGCCTTGAATCCGGTGGTGTTCAATCCCATGTTCAGCAAAGAACATTTCTGCCGATGCTGGTACCGCCCCCGGTCCTCCGACAATGTAGGCAGTGTTCAGAGTGGCGAGGGTGTGCAAATCCCAGTTGAGGCCATCGGTCAGCAGTACGGGACCCCAACCTAGGGCTGCGGCTGGCAGAGCGTCAACGGGGTTGCGCGCGGAGGCCACCAGGAATTTTTGGGAGCCCTCCGGATAAGCCTGGGCGGCCACCAGGCCAGATGTTTCGATGGCGTTTTGGCCTCCCAAGCGGTCCTGAGCGAGACAGCCGAGATTGGTCTGAGTCTCACCCAATTCCGTCCCTTGAGCTAGCGGAACCATTAAACCGGCTAGAGCCAGGGCACTCACCGCGAATCCTGCCCCGACACGACTGAACAGAGAGGGGAAACTAGGGATAGAAACAATCATGGTTACCTCCTGATAGAACAGACCCCCTCAGGCTAACGGTGTCTCGCGTGTCAGTAACCACCCAAAAGGGTGAAATCGTCCCGACCCGGTTTAATGGCGGGCTTGTGTGTTTACCATCGCCAGGACCAGACCGCTCAGACCGAGGATGGTGAGGACAGAAGCTCCGGCAGTCGCTAGACCGAGTGAGGTCCGGGCAGTCGCCTGCAAGGCAGCTTCGGACAGGGGAACGTCGGTCATCCGCAACCATACCGCAGCTATTCCGAGCGCTCCGAGAAGGGCGGCGGCCAGGGAAACCAACAGGGTAACGCGGTGGGTATGACCGAAACGACGGTTGGTAGCTTCCCGGGGCGTCAGCACCAAACCCCACGCTGCCGCAATCAGAATGGCGGTGAGCACGTCGGAGAGGCGGTGCCACTGGTTGAGCATCACGGCGATGCCGACAAAACTGCCGGTGAGCCAGCCGATAAACACCGCCACAGAACGCCACTTGGGCACGACGACCATGACAATTCCAATTGCCGCGGTCATCGCTACCGTGGTGTGTCCGCTGGGCAGCGAGTTCGCTAATCCTTGATAGTCGACGCCCAACGCGGGGCGGTGGATGATCCAATGTTTCAGGATTTGGGTGGTCAGGTTCGCGCCTGCCACCAAAACCAGCACGCGAATTCCCAGTTCGCGGCGTTTGCGGGCGGCAGCTATCAAAAAAACCACCCCGGTCAGAGCAATGAGGGCACCCATAGAAATCGTGTCCAGTGCTGCCGTGTCCGCCCCGAACAGGTACGGTTTGCCGCGGCTAACCGCAAACCGAGTCAGACCGTCAAAGTTTTGCCCCTTGATGGTGTGGAGGGACCGTTGGGCAATGACCGCGGCGAGAATTGCGCAGCCCACCGCCGCAACCAGTCGAAAAAACTGATTGCGGGTTAGCCGTGGCGCCGAAACCTCACTCACGAGTCAATCTTAGGTCGGTTATTCAGGGCGTTGCCAACGCGGTGCGCATTGCTCCTGTTCACAAGGTCGGTGACGAGGCTCGTTCACAGGTGGTGCGGCTGCCGGCGGGGGCGCGGCGACAGCGGACACACCGCGCTGCCGAGCACGCCATGCCACCGGACTTGGGATCGTGAACTTAGAACTTACCGCCCCCGGAACTAAACGACGTACCCCCAGACCTGAACGAGCCGCCGTGGTGGCCGGAGCTGCCGCTACTCTTGGGACGTGCGACGTGGGTTATGTATTCGTTCACAAAGACATCATTGGAGCCGGTGATCTGGTCCGAACCAGGCACGACGTAATAAATCGCTCCCCACTGTAAATGTGCAGTATCGTGCTTTTTCCTGATTCGGCGCATCACCAGGGTGCCGGCACCGCCACCAAGAGCTGCCGCCCCGGCGACCCCGGCAGTGGTTGACTCCAGGGTTATGGGGTGGGGCAGTGGGTGGCTCGCACTGTAGGGCGTTCCGGATTTCCATTGTTCCAGGTAATCCGCCACCTGGGTCAGGAAGACGTCCACGCCGTCGTCCCAGTGGTCATCACCCAAGGGTTGTTTGACGTGGTCATAGAGCTTTTCGATGCCATAGACGGTAAATGCTTGCTCACCGGCCCCGTGACCCAGGAACCACAAATCACGCGAGCTGGGGTTAATGACCATGAGCACCCCGCTGGCGTCCTTTTCCCCCAGACCAAGCTGGTTAACGTTGTAGTAGTTCGCTCCCCACTTTTGCGGGGTTTGATAACGGAAATCGTCCACGGTCACGATATAGGGCGCAATCCCGTACTTGTCAGCCAAAGCGGTCATTTGCTTTTCCCAGCCGGCAATCTTTGACTTGCTAAACACCTCGGAGTGGTCGCGGATGAAAGGCGCCGCGGATTTTACGTCCGACTGTCCGCCCACGTAGGGAAACTGCTCTCCATAAGGGAATTTGATGATGTCGCCAAATTCGGTCAGCGGCAGGTCCGCGGAGTCAGCCGGTTCGTCGCTAGTTTCCGGGGCATCGTCCGGATTAGGGGGCGGAGTCAGCGTCGGCAGTACCCCCGGTGACGCAACCGATACGGAAAACGCGGCAGGGCTGACTTCTGCGCCCGCCGCTGCGGGCAGGGCGAAACCAACCGACGGAGCCAGAGCCACCGCTAGTGCGCCCACGGAATAAAGAATCGTCTTACGGATATTCATGATTTCTCACCTCAATCAAAAAATATCGGCATCAGGAACGGAATAAAGATGGCGCCAAAAATGATGGCGATGGGGATGGCGATGCCTAACAGTCCGCCCCAGTACTTGCGCTCGGATACCGGGAACGTGCCCACGAACTTGCCGGTTTGCCCGTTCATCGCATAGTTGTAGTTTTTGCCTTGGAAATCGACATTCATCAACCATAACGGCAAGAACACGTATTCAAGTTCGCCGAAAGCCGGCTGGATGGAGGTGCTGACGGTCGACACCGAGTTATAGCCGCTGATTGAGTTCCGCAGCACCGTCTCGGTAGATTCTTTCATGCGTTCCAAAGCACGGGGGTTGGCGTCTTGCGCTTCCACGTCGTATTTGTTGGTCATGAAGCCCGTCAGGTAGGCGGGGGAAAACGCGACAGATTTGGTGTAGTCAAAAGGTTCGATGGATTCCGTGAGCTTATCGGTCACTTTCGTGGTGCCCGCCACCGGCACATCCAGGAAAGCAACGTTGGCGCTGCGATACACGTCGAATTCCCGATGCTCGGTGTACTCATAATCAGAATCGGTCCAGGTGCGGATGGTTTCGCACCGGTAGTTACCTTCGCCCGTGACCGTTGCGTCATACAGCCAGTAAGGCACGTAAACGCCTTGGATGTCGTCCACGCTGACCTGCTTAAACTCATTGGGAATGAGCTTCAGCTTGCGCATTTCGGCTTTGAAAGCCGCCAAGGCTTGTTCTTTGGTCATTGCAAAAGGAATCATCCGGTCGGGGACGCGGGTGCTGGTCAGCTGTCCGGTCGCCACGAAGTTGTTGTTGCACCAGGGGCACCGGGCACTGACCATGTCGGGTGAGCCGATGATTTCCCCACCGCAGGAATTACATTGGAATTGAGCCATTTGTTGTCCGGTCGCTGCGTCCAGATAGGTGGGCGGGGGTTCCACCCAGCCGGGGTGACCCTCGGCAGGAGTGGTGGAAATCTGGGTTTCCGGGGTCGCAGCGGGGCCAGCCCCGCCGGCGGCACCGGCGGTCCCCACCTGTTGCGCGTGCGCGGCAGCGAGTTCCGCGTTGGCTTGGGAGATACCGTTGAATTGGTTAACTTCCTCGACCGTGAATGCAGCCCCGCAAAAGCCGCATTTCATCTTGCCGCTGGGCACATCAAAATTAATGGGAGCACCGCAGGACGGACATTTAAGCTGTACATCGCTCACGATTGGCTGACCTCCTTAGCTTGTATCCGCTGGGGATGAACAAAATTCGCTACCATCCTCAGACTAAAGTGCTGGTCAGGGGAATACACCACCCAAAAGGGTTAAATACCACCGACATTCCAATTAGGATTTTATGCATGGATTTTCGAGTAGGTCAGGGTTTTGACGCACATCGTTTTGCTGCCGGTGCGCCGGTGGTGGGTCGCCCACTTCGGGTGGGGACCTTGTCTTTTCCCGACCATGCGCCGCTGGAGGGGCATTCGGATGGGGACGTTGCCGCCCATGCTTTGACCGATGCCCTGCTCGCGGCAGCCGGGTTAGGCGACTTGGGCACGAACTTTGGGGTATCGCGTCCCGAGTATGCCGGAGCCAGTGGGGAAGTGTTTTTGCGTGCGGCGATGCGGATGTTGCACGAGACCGGTTGGGTGGTGGTTAACGCCAGCGTGACTGTCGTCGGTCAGGAACCACGTCTCGGTTCGCATTACGCAGAAGCGGAGGCGGCGTTGGGAAACATTTTGGCAGCACCGGTGTCTTTTTCGGCGACCACCACTGATCGCATGGGATTTACGGGGAATAAGGAAGGACTGGCCGCCCTGGCAATTTGTTTATTGCGTCGAGAATAAAGTTCCTTCGCAATAAGCCGGACGGTCAGTCCTCACAAGTTATGAAGTTTTCGGTGAGAATATCTCTTACTTGTCGCCGGTGGCGTCGCGGTATTGGTCAATGAGTTTTTGCGGGACGCGACCGCGGTCGTTGACCGGGATTCCTTTTTCACCAGCCCAAGCGCGCACGCGACGGTTGAGTTCGCGAACTTCGTTATTTACCGCCGGGGTAGTGCCGCGGCGGCGACGACCGGAAACTTTACGTCCAGCATCAATCCAACGCTGCAGGCTGTCGCGCAGCTCCTTAGCGTGGGCTGCATTTAAATCAATTTCATAATTGACGTTATCCAAACTAAAAGCGACTGTTTCTGCCGCGTCTGAACTGTCGATATCGTCTATCAGGATGGTTTTTACTTTCTTGGCCATGATATGCCCTCCAAGCACGAGTGAATGAACAGATATATATTAGGCATTGGGGAATAAATAATTCAAATCCATGGTGGTAACAAATTCTTCAAGCACAATTGTGCTTGGACGCATAATAAACCTGAATAACCTACCCACGTTTTGCACAATGTGTCGCCAGGTAAGTCCTGGTTATCGTTCCGAGTATTTTGAGGGCATTGGTTTATCTCGAGGAAACATTTCCGAGAGTCCAAGAATCGTGTTGTCGAGTTGGCAGTGGAACTGGAGTATTCTCATCGCGCCAATATGCAGCTATTGAAATGACTTTGGTTCATTTTCATTCTCTACAGTGACAGTCGAGGTAATCAACAACTTCCACATCAGTACCCGCGAATCCTTGCAAAGTATTATCCAAAGACGGCAACCGATTCTTGTGTGGAGCCAGGGGGATAGAGAGAATCCGTGACCGGGGTGTTAGTTCCAGTGGTGGCATTCATGGTTTTAGTGTCCAGTTATGGACGTTTAGATACCGAAAAGTCATGGCTAGTGTGGTTAGCCAAACGTTAATTGAACGTTAATTGCCAATCCTCATTATCCTCTAGCTTGAGCTTTCGTTGGAATATCAACTAAAGATGTGGAGCCGCCTGAGAGAGGGGCGGCAGCGCGGAGCGTGTGTGCCGCTCGTGGTGGTGCGGAGCCGTTAAGAAACAGTCCTGTGGACTGTTTTAGGTGGAGCTCCAGACAGAAAAAAGCGACCCGAGGATAACTCGAGCCGCTGTGTAAACGGAGCCGCCTGAGAGAATCGAACTCTCGACCTATTCATTACGAGTGAATCGCTCTGCCGACTGAGCTAAGGCGGCGGTGCGCAAAATGCGCGGGTTTCATTTTAGCCTGAAAAACGGACGGTTCCAAACTGTGATAGGCAGGAGGCAGCCCGGTGACAGACCCCGCTGCCTGTCCCCTCGCGCCGTGGACGCACCTAATCCAGCTGGCAGGTGTCGCTGTTCGCAGCCTCGATTTTGCCGGAAACCAAGTAAGTGTCGGTGATGGTTTTCACGCATCCCGGTGCGTACGAGTTATATGCCGTATGGTTCCAGCCTTGCACGGTCAACAGTTTGGAGTGGTCCATCATCTGTCGGGTGTGTTGTGCCATCTTTAGTGGGGTGGCAGGATCTCCGGTGGTTCCAATCAGTAGGATGTCTTCCTCTAGCTGGGGATTGACTTCGCGTTTGGCGGTGGTTTTTGCTTTGACTGGCCAGCTTTCCGCGCCCAGCGAACCGTATGTGAAGAATTCTCCGATGGTAGGAGAGGCTACCTGAATTTTTGCCGCATCGGCTTTCCATTGCGCCATATTGCCGATTGGCTCGTAGTCCAGGGAGTTGATAACCACGAAAGCATCCGAGGAATTGTTTTTGTAGGTTCCGTCTGCATTACGTTCGTTGTAAAAATCGGCACTGTTCAGAAGGGCGGTGCCGTCTGACTCGTTTAGGGCTTGGGACAGGGCGGGCAGGAGTTGCTGCCACCATGATGCAGTGTTGTACATATTGCCAATCAGTCCGGTAAAGGCTTGCGTGACGGTCAGTTCGCGGCCTCTCTTGGCGGGCATGGGGTTGGTTTTCAGAGAGTCCAGCAGGGCTTTAATTTGTGCCATTCCCGCGTCTACGTCACCGTGCAGTGGGCATTGCTTGGCGTGCTGTTTCTGGCACTCGGTCACGAATTCGCGCAGGGAGGCTTCAAATCCGCTGGCTTGCAGGGCAGAAACCTGGTTCATGTTCAAAGATGGGTCGAGCACCCCGTCCAGCACCATGCGTCCCACTCGAGATGGAAAGAGGTCTGCATAAATGGCGCCCAGGTAAGTACCGTAGGAAAATCCCAGGTAGTAGAGCCTGTCGTCGCCAACAGCGGCGCGCATAATATCCAAATCACGGGCGGTATATTCCGTGCTGGCAAATCGGGTCATTTGCGGGGAGTTTTGTAGGCACTTTTGCCCCAAGGCTTTAATTTCGGCGGCGTCGGCAGCGCGTCCGGCTTCGGTAGAGAGGTCATAGTACGTCGAGCTGTCCTCATCAAGTTCCTGGTCAGTGCGACATTTAATGGCGGGCTGTGAAGACCCGACGCCGCGGGGGTCAAATCCCAGCACGTCGTAATACTTGCGCACCGTGTCGCTAAAGAAATACGCCACATTTTCGGGTTTCATATTTTCCAGTCCCGAGCCTCCGGGTCCGCCGGGGTTCATGATGAGAGTCCCGATACGTGTTTCTTTGTTGGCGGTATTCAGGCGTTTCATCGCGATTTTGGCGTGTTCGCCCTGGGGGTTTGCATAGTCGAGGGGCACTTCCAACATGGCGCACTGGAAGTCGCCGCCGCAGTTCTTCCACTGCAGGTCTTGGGAGTAATACTCGGAAAGTTTCGGTTGATCCACAGTTTGGGTGGGCTTGGGCAGTTTGGAGGGTTGCGCGAGGGGTTTTTCCGGGGCGCAGCCTGCCAATCCTGCTAGCGCCAGTCCCACGGCAGCCACAATCCCCAAACCTTTGGTTAGCTTGTTCATCATTTCCCTTCCGTTTTGCCTTAGCTCATTTTGCCCTATTCCGGTCCACCAGTTCCACACAAAGCGCTTCAATGTCCAGGGCGATGTTTCCGTTTCCCATCAGGCGGCGGCGTGCTTTACGTATTGCCTCTAACCGGGATGTGGTCTGTGCCAGGGACTGCGGTCCGATGCCGACCCTCGCTACGTAAGCATCGATTAGCTCACCGGCAGGTCGCGACAGATTGATACGTGGCTGGGCGGACCCCACTTGTGCCAGCATAACGTCGCGATAAAATCCTGAAATGTCGCCCAAAACCCGGTCCCAAGTGTCGAAGCTGGCGCGCCGGGCACGCCGATGCGCATCAGTCTCGCTGAGCTTGGCTCCCCGCAGGGCTGACTTTACATCGCGGGGCAGCCGCGAGTCGGGGGTATCTGCAGCCAAACCGAAAGCCTCTAGAACTTTCGCGCGTTCTTCCCGGTCGTTCGCACCGCGCAGGGTCTCGGCTTGCTTGTCTACCAGTTTCACCAGGGCGGCGGCTGTCCACATCGCTTCGACGGTGGTGTGCATTTGCGAAATCATCCGCAGCATCCCCAGCCGTTCTTCGCGCAGTTGCGGTTCATAAGCCAGTGCCCTGGCACGTCCCACATGAGACTCGGCGGCGGCAGCAACTTCGGCAGCTAATTCGGGGCTGATGGAGGCGTCTTGCCGCACCAGCAGCTCTGCCACCGCGGCGGGGCTGGGCAGACTGAGCTGCACCAGGCGGGTGCGGGAGCGAATGGTCGAGAGCACATCGGCGGCGCTGGGAGCGCACAACACCCACACGGTACGTTCGGGTGGTTCCTCGATGGATTTTAGCAGCAGGTTGGAGCTGTATTCGCTCATGCGGTCGTAGTCCTCGATGATAATGATGTTCCACTCTCCGCGGACGGGTCGCCGGTAAGCCTGTTGGACCAGGGCTTTTACATCATCAAATTTGATTTCGACCATTTCTGTGGTTAAGACGCTGACATCAGCGTGGGTGCCTTGGCGTACATCGCGACACGCTGGGCAGATTCCACAACCGGGATTGTCTGTGTCCTCGCATTCTAAAGCGGCGGCGAAGGCTTTGGCAGCGGTGGAACGTCCGGAGCCGGGCGGGCCGACTACCAGCCAGGAATGGGTCATGGCGGCGCGGTGGGTGCCAGAATCCATGTCCGTCCCTCCGGCTGGGGTTGCGCCATCTGGTGAGATGTCGGGGTCAGCAGGGTGGTTTTGGGCAGCAATGAGGTCCCTGGCGGCTGCAGCCGCTTGGGATAGCTGTGAGATAGCTCGGGTCTGACCGGCTACCTCTGCCCACACTCCACCGCTGGGATTGATACTCATACTTACCGCAACTTTCCGGCTCACCAGGACTTTATGACCGGTAGCAGCTGCGCTAAGCGCAGCCGCACCTGGGTAGCGATTTCTGCAACGGGCAGGCTGGCATCGACGACCAGCCAAGTGTCCTGACCCTCGCTCATGCGCAAGAAATCTTCGCGGACGCGCTTTTGGAATTCGATTCCGGCGCGTTCCATCCGATCCGGACCGCCCAGGGATGCATCGGCAGCTTGGCGCTCCGCTGCCACCTCGGGGTCTAGGTCCAGCAGTACAGTCAGGTTTGGTACCAATCCTCCCGTCGCCCACAGGGATAAATCGCGAATTTCCCTGGCGCCGAGCTCCCGTCCGTGCCCCTGATAGGCAATCGATGAAGCCAGATAGCGATCGGTAATCACGACTTTGCCATCATTGATAGCGGGGATGATGAGCTTGTGCACGTGCTGCGCCCGGTCGGCAGCAAACAGCAGCGCTTCGGCACGAGGGGACACGTCTCCCGCGTCCAGCAGCAGTTGACGCAACGCCACCCCCAGGTCGGTGCCACCGGGCTCGCGCGTCTCGACGACGTCCCAACCCTGTTCCCGCACCCACGACGCAGCCCGCGCAATTTGGGTGGTCTTGCCCACTCCGTCGCAGCCCTCAAACGCCACAAACAGACCCTGGGCAGGGCGAATCTCTGCTACGCGACCAAAATCAACGTTGGTTTGGGGGCGAAATTCGCCCATTCCGAGCGCTTCTGTAAACGACATACCCACATCCTAGCAGCCGACCCGAAAGCAAAAATTGGCTCCTTATTAGGGACAAATCTAAAAAGCTATTAAACTGAAATTGTGAAGGTTTTACTTTTGGGAAGTGGCGGGCGTGAACATGCCCTGGCCAGGGCTATTGCGAAATCAGAGCTGTTGGAGAAACTGTGGATTGCACCCGGTAACCCCGGCACTGCCACGGTCGGTGAAAACGTGCCCTGTGCGGCTGATGACCCCGCACAGGTGCTGGAACTGGCGCAGTCGCTACATCCCGACCTGGTGGTCATTGGTCCGGAAGCCCCGCTGGTTAAAGGCGTCGCTGACGTCCTGCGCCAGAAGGGCTTCAAAGTATTTGGTCCGGGACGTTTGGCAGCACGACTGGAGGGCTCGAAAGCCTTTGCGAAAACAATCATGCAGCAGGCTCGGGTCGCTACGGCTGCTTCGGTAGCCTGTCGGACGCTGGAAGAAGCGCGGGGTGCCCTGCAACGTTTCGGCTCTCCTTATGTAGTCAAGCAAGATGGTTTGGCTGCCGGTAAAGGCGTGGTGGTGACGTCTGACTTTTATGTCGCGCTGACACATGCTGCCGCCTGTATTGAAGCGGTGGCGAACCCTCACGAGCCTGCGGTTGTTATCGAAGAATTTCTGGAGGGACCCGAGGCTTCGGTGTTCTGTATTTGTGATGGTCGCGACGCAGTTGCTTTGCCCATTGCTCAAGACTACAAACGCGCTTATGACCATAATGAGGGTCCCAATACGGGTGGCATGGGGGCTTATTCTCCGCTGCCGTGGGCTCCGCAGGATTTGGCGCAACGGGTTGCCCAAGAGATTGCCCTCCCGGTGTGTCGCGTGATGGCAGACCAGGGCTGTGAATTTATTGGGTTGCTCTATGTCGGGTTGGCTTTGACCTCGCGCGGTCCGCGAGTGGTTGAGTTCAACGTTCGCTTTGGGGATCCGGAAACTCAGTCAGTGTTGGAACGTCTGGATACCGATTTGCTGGCACTGCTGGCAGCGGCGGCAAACGGTAACTTGGCGGCGGCTGAACAGCTCCAAGTCAGTGACGAAGCTGTGGTGAATGTGGTGCTAGCTGCCTCCGGGTATCCGCAGGCACCCGTGAAAGGCGGTGTCATCACCGGTCTAGAGACCGCGAGCCAGGTGCCGGGAGTGCACATCATTCACGCGGGCACGAAAGTCAGTGATTCTGGTCAGCTGATTGCTAACGGGGGTCGAGTGCTGTCAGTAGTTGCGCGGGGGAGCGATTTGAGTGAAGCCCGGCAGCGTGCCTATCAGGCAATGGATAGCATCACCCTGGAGGGCTCACACTTCCGTACCGACATCGCCCAGTTTTAAAAATCGTGATAGCGCCACGGCTTGTGTCGGGGCGCTATCGGTTTATCGTGGTATGGAAATCTTAGGCTTCCTTGGGATCCCCGATGGGAGCCTGGAGGGGCCAGTCTTGATCCTCGAGGACGACCTGTATCGCACTCATGTTTTCTGGATTAATCACCAGGGGTGCCAGCAGGTTTGCCGTGTGGGGATACGAACCGGATGCCGGGTGGACGATGACCAGAATAAAGGGTTCCTCGCCCTCTTTCATCTCGATGCGTTCCCGCGCGGAGGAGGGAATCAGGGGAGTGTAACCGTCAAAGAACGCCACCGGGGGAACCGCGAACAGGCGCACATTAGGGTCAATTATGGACTTCAAAGTCCACAAGACTCCAGTTTCATCAACCGCAGAGAGACTGAAATCCAGGTGCGTCTCCAGACCTGGCATGGGACGTACCATGCGGATTTTGAGGGTCGGAAAATCCTCGCCATCGCCGGCGTTTTCAGTGTTTTCGGTAACTTCGTCGTTGGTGCTCATCGTAAGTAGTCTAACAAAGTTGGTTGCACGACACGCTGAGTTGAACCCAGGGATGATTGATAAGCCATGGAAGCCAAGGACATGTCAATCGTGGCGCTGAGGATGTCAATGTCTTCTACGGATGAAATCTGACCTTTGACCTGTTCCAGGTCAAAAATCACATTTTCTTGGGCCTCCAAAACCTGCTTGTGCCGGGCGCCGACTGCGGATTGAGCCTCCTGTAGTTTTGCGAACCGTTCGGTCAGTTCCTTTTGGATAGACTCAATCTTTGAGCGATTGTCACCCGACGGACCGGTCGGAGATTCCAAGATTTTGGCAGCCTCAACCAAGAGGTTCATGACTGACGGGTTGTTATCCGTATCCAGCTTGGTTTTGTCGTTATCGTCCCACTTAATAGTGCCGGTGCCAAAGAGCTTGTTACCGTCTAGGTTGGCTTGCACGGTCGTGTCCGCGTCGATGCGGCGATCGACAGTCTTGGCGGTGATTTCGTCTTTTTCGGCGGCGAGGAAAATTGTGTCGTGCCCGTCAGAGCCAGTTTTGAACACCAGACCTTTGTCAGAGTTCCCGGCAAAAACGGTGCGACCCAGGTAGGTCGCGTTAGCTTGCGACATGATGGATTCGGCTACCTTGCGCAACTGAGCTGCTAGCGCGCCTTGGGATTGACTTCCCAAAGCTCCGTCAATGGAGTTAATCAGCAAAGTGCGGGCTTCCGTGTACCGTTCCGCGACGGATTGCATAGCAGCATCCGAAGTCGCCAGCCAGGAGTTCGCGTCACTGATGTTGCGCTTGTACTGTTCGGTCGCTGCCAGCTCCTTGCGCAGGCGCATGGAAGAGACAGAAGATGCCGGATCGTCGGAGGCAAAAGACATGCGTTTACCGGAGGACAGTTTCTTGTTGGCATCAGCCAGCCGGTTAAAGTTGCGTTGAATCGTGGACAGCGTAGTGCCAGCCATCATAGAGGTTGTCATGCGGGTAATCATGTCTGTCACCTACCTATGTTGATGAGGGCCTCAAGCATCGAGTTTACGGTACTCATGATGCGTGCTGCGCCCGCGTAGGCGTGCTGACCCTGTATCAGGTTAATTACTTCTTCATTCATATCAACGGAGCTCTGCGACTTTTGCTGCTGTTCAGCAATCTGGCGCGTTTGCTCTGCCAGAGTGTGCTTGTCATCGGCACCCTTGGCGTGCACCCCGATGTCCACCACTGACTTGGACCATTCGTTCATTGCCGAGGTCGGCGCGTCTTGACGGTTGCCCAAAGCCAGGGAAACTGAGCCGTCATAGACCCCGTTGACGTACTGACCGGCGGCAATCATCTGGGGGTCTTTGACGGCGACGGACAGACGCATGGCGGCGGGCAGTTTATTGTCGGTAGCGGCGAACTTAAAGAAGTCTCCACCGTCCTCTTTCACGTTTTCGTACACAATGCCGGAGCCTTGATGGTCTTTTTCCAATTTGGCGACTTTCTGTTTAACAGCCGTATCGTAAGCTTCCTCAGTTTTATAGTCGATACGCTTTAGAGTCTCTCCAGTTAGCTCTTGCATGCGGTCTCGGTCATTTACGGGTTTGGTCAAGTCTACTTTGTAGAACTTGGTTTCCTTGGTTACCAGGGTCTTGGTGTTGTTGTTTCCTGTGGAACCGTCGGGGAGCTTTTGACCCACGTTGTTGGCATGAATTCCGTTAATTTCATCAGCCAGGTTGGTCGCCAAGTCATTGTAGAGCTTGCCGGTTTCTGCCCAAGCTCCGCCGCTGCCAATCGTGCCCGAGACTCCGGGGAACTGAGCCGGTTTCAGGTTTTGCATTAACCCGCCGATGGTGCCATCCTCGATGGCGACCACGTGACCCCCCAGTTCCCAGCGTAACCGTGCTGGACCCTCGTCCTTCATGAAAGTGAATTCGGTAAAGCCCTGCTCGGTCTTTTCTACTTTGGCTTCTTTCAGCTTCTTCGTGCCCTTCTGGACATCTTCCATGTCGTAAAACGCCACGTACTTGGTACCGACTTCGGAATCGCCGGAGTCTAACTTCTTCTTACTGCCGTCGGGCTTCAAAATCTCGTCGCCGACTTCGTAACGCTGCACGTGCGCTTGATACTTCTGAATTTTTTGACCGTGGTATTCAAACGTTGCAGTGATATCCTTACCACCGGCTTTCAGGGCGTCAACCGCAGCCTTGTACTTGTCCCGCGGAGCCGCGTCAATACCCGCCATATCGCGGGCGCCTTCCACCTCAAAGTGGTTCACGTAGTCCTTGCCGACCAGGGAGTTCCCGCCGAGCATGACTTCCACGGTGCCGTCCTCGTAGGCTTGACCAATCATACTGGGGTGAGGAGCGTTTTCTTTTGTGTACACCGAGTAACCCTGCCGCACGGTCGCGCCGGTCAGCTTCGAAATGTGCATAATCAGCTGATCGCGCTCGTCTTTCAAGTGGTTGACCGCACCGCTAGCGTTACCGCCAGATACCGTAGTCTTGCGGATGCGATCGTTTAGCTTTTGGACAGAATCCATCGTGGTGTTCAAGTCTGCCACTAATGCGTCGAGCTGTTCGCGCCCGTTTTTCCACAAGTCGTTAATGTGCGTGTAGCCGGTTTTAATATTGGTGACCAGGGCTTCCGCGGCACCCAGAGTGCTGGCGCGCGCTCCGCGGTTATCGGAGTTGTTATTGACGTCTCCCCAGGACTTAAAGAAGGTGCGCATGGAATCGGATACCGACATGCGTCCCAGTTCGTCCATTGCGGACTCGATGCCTTTCCATGCCTCGCTGGTTTCTTTGGTGCCGGCAGCGCGACCGGTTTCTAAACGCAGTTTTGCGTCCAAGAAAAAATCGTCCAGTCGGCGGATACGAGTAATCTCTACGCCACCGCCTTGCGGTACGGAACCAGCAAAGACTGACGGTTCCGAACCGATACCCAGAGCGCGTTGCTCGACGCGCTGGCGCGTGTATCCGGGAGTGTTCATATTGTTGATGTTTTGCCCGGAAACCTCAATGAGACGTTGGGCTGCGTAAAGACCGGTCAATCCGGCGTTCAGCGAAGAAAACGTTGAACCCATCGGAATGTCCTTTCTCGAGCCGAGTGCTTACTAAATCTTGGTGACGCTTCTCGCGTCCGCGTTTAAGCCCATCGGCGTGAAAGGCTCGGATATGAGAATTTTTCCAAAACCCCCGCGCGCTTGTTCTTACATTGAGGTGTCGAGGATGGTGGATTCGCCAGTTCCCGAAACGTGGATTCCGCCGTCTTCACCGTAGACTTCTTCGGTGTCCTGCATACTCATCAGGGTTTCTTGGGTGGCGCGCTGCAGGGAGGACAGGACTTCCTGATTTGCCTGGGACATATCGGCAATTTCAGAAGTCAGGGAGATGAGGGCTTCGCGGTGTTGGTTCAGCAGGGTCTGCCACGGTTCTTCGGCTGCCGCGGCGATTTCTTTCAGGGAGGCGTCGGGGGGCAGTCCCAAGTCGACTGCCACGGCTTCGGATTCCATGGAACGTTCCAGTTCTATCGTCTGGGCTTGCGCAATGACAGCTTCCAGCTCACGCGTGGCGCGAGGCAACCATCGGGACGAGGCGGTGGCAGTGATTAAACGCTCTTCTTCCAGCTTGAACAGCATGACCTCCAGAGTTTCACGTTGTTTCCACAGTTGACGTGATAATGCGTCTAATGACATGGCACTCTCCTCCTCGGTCCCGCCCATCGTCAGTGTTGGACAGCTCTTTAGCTAAACTTACCGGCAAAATTGCCAATCGCTCAAACCTGCCGATTACTCATTAATCTATCGCTAATTAAATGGTTTAAAAAGGTAAACTAATTTGGACTGCACCTGCGATTTTTTCTGAGGAGAGACACGGTGGAGGATTCACTCGGCGAAGTGAACCGCAATGAACTAATTGAAAATAACCTCCCCTTGGTTGGTTACCAAGTCGCGGAGTTATTACGCCGTGTGCCGTCTTTTGTGCAGCGTGAGGACCTCGCTTCGGCGGGTTCTTTGGCTCTGGTGCAAGCCGCTAATTCTTACGATTCCGCGACCGGGGTACCCTTTCATCGCTACGCAATCTACCGTATCCGCGGAGCCATGCTGGATGAACTGCGTTCTATGGACTGGGCGACGCGCGGGGCGCGCCAACGCACCAAGCAACTGGAGGAAATGACCTCTACCCTCACTGCTGCGGCGGGACGTGCCCCCACGAAAGAGGAACTCGCTTCAGCTCTGGGGGTGGACGTGGAGTCGGTCGAGTCTGCCCAGCAAGACGCGGCTCGTCGTGTTGTCTCTATGGATGCGCCTGTTGGTAGTGAAGACGAGCGCTCCCTGGAGTTGCCTGACGAAAGCCCCTCCCCGGAGGACACCCTGCTGGATGACGAACGCTTGGTGTACTTACACGCGTCGGTTCGAGCGCTCCCGCAGCGCCTGCGTTACGTGGTGGAACAGGTCTTTTTTGAGGAGCGTCCCATTCAGGACGTGGCAGATGAGTTAGGCGTGACCCAATCTCGCGTGTCGCAGCTTCGTTCGGAAGCTCTCACCCTGATGCGTGAGGGGATGAACCGCCACCTCGATCCGGAAACAGCTGCGGAAGAAAATGAGGAAGTCACCGGCATCGTTAAGAAACGTCGCGAGAGCTACTTCCAAAAGATTGAAGATCACGCCGATGAGATGTTGCGACGAGACGCAGACCCGGACCTGGAGATAGAGGACACGCTGATTCCACCTCCCAGTTCCTCGTCAGCACGGGGTCGCCCGCGGGATGCTTCCGGGGTTCCCCGCCCCCGTTCGTCGTCTCTGCGTGATTCTCTGTCACAAGTTTCGTCCGGGCAATCGGCGGGTTCGTCTCGCCGTGAGGACGGGGAGGGAAAGCCCGTTACCGCGGACCTGCAGGGCACTTCCACCGAGAGCTTCCTGGCTGGTCACGCCCGGGGCACGGCACAAGCAAAAGCTCGCATCGAAGCGGAGCAAGAGGCTAAACGCGCCGCCGCAGAATCGCAGAAACCTAAAAGTAAAGACAAAGCCCGCTCTCCTGGCGTCAAAACTGCTGTCGAACCACCGGCAGAGGAAGAAAAACCCCCAACCCCACCGACCACCTCCTACCTGGGAGGATTATCCATTCGGCAACAAAATATGCGGGCTGCGGCGCGTCAGAACCGCAGAAAAAAATAATTTCTCCTTAAATTTCGCTCCTAATCACCGATGATTAAGCGTGAGGTAGTGTCAGTGGGATGCCGGTCGGCGTCCTGAGCCTCGGCGTTATCTCAGGATGGGATGACACCCTTATTCCATGGAAGGAGCACATCATGGGAATTTCAATCCCCGGACTGGGTGGGTTCAATACTCAGGGCATCGTCAAGCAATTGATGATGCTGGAACAGGTTCCGCTGCGGAAACTTGAGTCAAAACAAAATGAGTACAAGTCTCAAGTTCAATCCCTGCAGACTATGAACACTAAGTTTTCTAATATCAAGCGGGCTGCTTGGGACGTCTACGGGCGTGCTAGCAAAGAAAGCGTCCGTTTTGATACTGCCGAGATTTGGGAAGCTGCTAAGGCGACATCATCCGATCCGATGGTAGGAGTGACCACTACTCCTGGAGCCCAGGTTGGCTCGGTCGAATTCGATGTCTTGCAGGTCGCGAAGTCGAAGCAGGCGACTTTGGATTTGGACGGTGTCAAGAATCTCTATGACGCCGCTAAGGCGAAAGGTGAGCCGCCCAAGATTTCCATCATGATTGGAGACAAAATCACCACGATTTCTCCGTCTTCAGCCACCGCTCCGGCGTTTGCGCGGGCGATTAATGCGGCTTCCGATTCGGGAATCAGCGCCACGTCAGTGCGTGTCGGTGATAATCCCGACGGGACGGGCAAATACGTGCTTCAGATTACCGGGAAAGAGACCGGGGCCGACAAGGGCGACTTTAAGATTTTCGCCGGTGACATTACGCAGGGTCTGGGATTGAATGCCAAGACGTCCAAGACGGACGCTGCCACTAACTCGGCTCATTATGTTTACGAGGATGCCGCCGCTTTGGCTACCGCCGTGAGGAATACCGGCGTTCAGGAACAGGCTTTGAACATCATCCATCAATCTTCGGATGCCAAGATTCGTCTGCTCGGTCAAGAACGCACTTACGGCTCGAACGAGATTCAGATTATGGACCACGTCAAAATTGACTTGTCCAATGTGGTGCAAAAGACCAACCCCGACGGTACTCCGCTCTATACCGATGCCCTGTTAAAAGGCGTCAAGGTTAATGCTACGCGGGACTTCGATGTGGCTGCGGGCAAGATGGAAAAGATGATGGGTGCTTTGACGGATGCCCTGAATACTTTGAACCGGGGGATGCAAAGCGTCACCAAAGAAGGCATTGATCCGACCACTAATAAGCGTTTCACCTATACCGCTGCCGGTCCTTTGGGTAATTCGGAGGGACGCGAACTCAAGAACAAGATTATGGGGCTTGTCTCCAGCGGGATTACCGTCACGGATGCTGAGGGCAAGTCACAAACTTATTCTCTGTCCACGTTTGGGGTTGGCTTCTCGGGTGGTGTCGAGAAAGGCGCCGACGGTCAGGTACACGGCTCGCAAGTGAACTTGAAGTTCGACGCGGAGAAGTTTAAAAAGGCCATGGAAAGCAATCCCGAGAAAGTCCAGCAGGTCATGGTGGAGTTCGCCAAGAAAGTCGGGGACGTCGCATCCAAGGTTTCGGATTTCACCGAAGGGTCGTTGACCAGGTCCATCGAGTCGCGGCAAAAGACCGTTTCGTACTATCGTGATCGCATCAGTGAATACGGTGATCGTCTGGATCGTAAAGAGGCGCAGCTGTACAAACAGTATTCCTCTTTGGAAACGATGCTGGCGCGGATGCAGCAGCAGCAGACTTGGCTGGCTGGGCAGTTGTCTCAGCTGGGAGGCCAGTAAAACTGCATAATCTGACATTCTTCGGCTGGGTTTCTGACATTGTTAACCCAGCCGAAGTATGGTTAAGGGTAAGTTTTTGTTCTAGTGGAGGATAGTATGCAGACCGCCATTAATAGGTTCCAGCAGGACTCTATTGTCACCGCTTCACCAGCCAGGTTGCTGACGATGCTCTATGACCGGCTGCTGCTTGATATCGGGCGGGCTGAAAAAGCCCTGCGCGGTCAGAACCGGGTTGAAGCGCATAAAAATCTGACTCATGCGCAAGACATTATCGCCGAGTTGATGTCGTCCTTGCGGATGGATGTGTGGGACGGCGCGGAAGGTCTAATGGCCCTGTACGTGTATGCCATGAAAGAGCTGGTTAACGCCAACGTGCAGAGCGATGCTGATAAAGCCCAAGAGATTCGGGAGCTATTTGAACCTCTGGCGGATGCGTGGAAACAGGCAGCAGCACAGCTGGAGGCGGAGGAAGCAAAGTCTACGGGGATAGCTAAGAACGGTGAGGTCAAGCGCAACTCACGAGGTGATTTGGGTGTCGGCTAGTCACGTTAACTCTCCGGGGTGGGAGGGCGAGCTGGATCGGCTCGAAGCGCAGATTGTGGAGGATCGGAAGCTGTTAAGATCTGGTCAGATTCCTCCCGAAGATTCGGGTTGGCAGCCTCCGCAGCTCGGACCGTTGCCTCCGGACTTGGCGCCGCGGGCGCGTCGGGTCCAGAAAGACTTGTCCGATTTGGGGAAAAAAGTCCGTTCTGCCATGAAAAAGAATCAGGAGGAGCTGCGTCGCGCCGGAGAAGAACGCGATAAGTTGCGCAAGATTCCTCCGGAAAATAAATCTGACCCCATTCCGCGGTACGTAGATTTCGAGGGGTAGGCTGACTCCACGGTTAAAACGAGACGGACTCTTTGCATTCATAGGGAACTTTCAGGAAAGTGCCTTTTCCTGAAAGTTCCCTGAGTATTTAGGCAAAGCGGCGGGAAAAGCGCTGGGTAATTGCATACAAATCAGATAATGTGACAAACATCACATAAGGGACGTAAGTCCTATATAAGTTCAACCTGTGAACGCAAGTGAATTTATTTTTCGCGCCCGTCTACAAGCTAGCCAAAATCTGTAAATCTGCGTGAGTTTCCTCTAATGTTCAGTTAAGCCTCAGAAAGTTACCATGTCTAAAGCATTTGTGTCTGAGCAGGTCGCGCGGAAAAACGCGTAAATATACCTAAAATTGCTGACAATTTGACAATCGATGAGGATGGATCGGTGTGAGGCATCGCGGTACTGCAAACTGAAAGGAAACTGAACTAAACGGTTTCCTGCTTTATGGAGAAAGGAACTAACGGTGAACAAAACCCGCCGAATCGAAAAATTACAGGGTGGTAAAAATACGATGCTGATAATCCGGTAAATTACACCTGTGTAACCTTTCAGAAAGCTTCTCTACCAGCGCGTATAGTTCGGTCATTTGTCCTAACAAAAACCTACTTGATGTAAAAATGCGGGTTTTTGAAAAAACGTCCCCTGAAGCCCAAAACAAATTAACAAAACTCCTCGACAATTGCTTAGGAACTGCCGATACTTGAATATGTCAGCGCAACAAAGCACTGGACCGCTAGCAGGAAGTTATGCGGGTAATGAGGATCGAGGAATGATCCAGCGAGATAACATGTGAGGTCGTCATGTTTGATTCTGTTGGTTACGTAGCAATGCGTACCGCGCTGGATGGGTTGTCAATGCGTCAGCGAGTCATCGCCGATAACATTGCCAACATTCAGACGCCGGGATTCTTAGCCGGCAAGGTATCGTTTGAAAACGAACTGGCTCGTGCCGTTCAGTTTGGACACCCTGCCACCACGCATATCGCCACTGCACGCTCTTTGGAACCCACTCGCATCGACGGTAACAATGTCAACCTGGACACTGAGACCATTTCGAGTGTGGATACGGTACTGCGCTTTCAGCTGGCTACCCAAGCAATCAGTGGAGAATATACCAACATTCGCTCGGCCATGAGGACGACGTCATGACCACTTTTGGAGCAATCGGCATAGCTGGTACCGGGATGACGGTTAACCGTAAATGGTTGGACTGCATTTCGGATAACATCGCCAACATCAACACCACCAAGCCCATGAACGAGGAAGCCTTCCGGGCGCGCTACGTCGTGGCTCAGGCTGTTGATTACGGGCGTCCAGCCGGCACGATGGTATCGGGCATAGCGCTCGGTGGCACCGATGGTCGGATCGTGTACGACCCCCGCGATCCGAACGCGAACGAAGAAGGGTATGTCCGCCACCCAGATATTGACTTGGGATCACAGATGACCCAGTTGATTATGGCGCAAAGGGCTTACCAGGCGAACGCTGCGGTGGTGGATCGCGCAAAGTCCACTTATGAAGCAGCATTGCAAATCGGGAGGTAAGTAAGCCGTGCCTTACTCTGTAGACGGTATTGGTAGCAGGCTGACCAGTTCTTTGACCGGAACCCAGCAGCTGACCAATGACTTAGTACAATCCCTTGGGTTCTCACGTTCCGCAGCCACCCAAGCCGGTCCGGCACGCCTGGGCACCAATGCCTCGTCCGTCGCCCCGACCGGCACCGGTCTGACTCCGCAGGGTGGAGATGTCCGCGATGTCGCGGAAACCTCTTTCGGCAATATCTTTGCCGATGCGGTGTATAACATGCAGCAACGTGAGAGTACCGCCAAGAAGCTGGGTGTGCAGGCCCTCACGGGGCAACTCAATGATGTCCACCAATACACTATTGCAGCCGCAGAATCCCAGCTGACTATGGAACTGACCTCTACCATTCGGAACAAGGCAGTTGACATGTTCAATGAGATTATGAGGATGCAAGCATAATGCCACCGGTCATTGTAAACGCAGTAGATAAAGTAAAAAATACCGTCGGACAATTTTCCTTAGGACAAAAGACCCTGTCGATTATCGGGGTCGCCGTGCTCATTTTGGGCGGTGTGGTGCTGTACTCTTGGGTGGCAAGCCCGGATTACACCACGCTGTACTCCGGTTTGACCGATAAAGATCAAGCTGCCGTGACTGAACAGCTTGATTCCCAGGGCATCAAATATCAGGTCGCCGACAATGGCGTGGTCAAGGTACCGGCGAAAGATGTGCAAAGCGCGCGCATGAGCTTGGCGGCTGCCGACTTGCCCGCCCAGCCCACCTCCGGTTACGCCGTCTTGGATAACTTAGGCGTAGCAGCTTCCGACTTCCAACAGCAAATGGCAAAGAAACGCGCTCTGGAAGGTGAGTTGGCAAAGACGATTGACACGATGGATGACATTGATAAATCGTCCGTGGCGCTAGCCATCCCGCAAGAGACCGTGTTCGCCGACCCGAAGAAACCCGTTGCCACCACCGCTTCTGTGACCATCACCCCGAAGAATCGCAAGGACGTGTCTAATGACACGGTACAGGCCATCATTAATATGGTCGCGGCATCGGTGCCTAATCTGGATAAAACGGGAGTGACCGTGGTCGATACGTTGGGCAACAGCCTGTCCGACAAGGTCGAAGGGGGCGCCGCCGCGGCTTCAGAAATGGAAAAGAGCTTGGTCGACAAGGCTTTGGCAGTGGTGGAACCCCTGGTCGGAGCCGGTAATGCCCGTGTTTCGGCGCAAGTCGACCTGTCCCAAGACAATCAGGTGAAGACCACTCGGGTCTATACCGACCCGGAGGGCGGGGTTAAACCGCTGTCCGCTTCAAACGCTGCCGAACAGTACAGCGGCGGCGGAGCAGTCGTCGGTGGCGTACTGGGACCGGATAACATTGGGAACCCCTACGAGCTGAATGGCAATAACGGCGGGAATTACACCAATACCCAAAATGTGCAAAACAACGCTGTCAATGAAGAAGTAACCCAGTCGACTCGTGCCCCTGGTGCGGCGCTGCGCAAGTCCGTGTCGGTCGTGTTGAATCAAGAGACCGCCCGGCGGTTGGACATGGCTCAGGTACGTGACATGGTGGCGGCAGCTACCGGTATTGATGCGGCGACTGGAGATGTCGTGAATATCTCGCGTTCTCCGTTCGATGACACCGCCAAGAAAGCTGCGGAAAAGGCTGCGGCTGATGAAGCTGCAGCCGAAGCCGCTGCCAAGACAGCTTCTCTGATTCGGCAGGCGGTCATCGCCGGGCTGATTATCCTGCTGCTGATTATTATCGCGGCGGTGGCAAAGAAACGCGCCAAGGCTCGTGAACGTGAGGCTCTGGACCTCGGCGAGCTGGATCAGCTACCCGATCCGTACACCTTGAGCGCTCCGGAAGAAGAAGCTCTCGAGATTGAAGCTGCCACGATTCCGGAACCCGAACCGGAGCCCGAACCTGAGCCGGAGCCCGAGCCTGAACCGGATCCGATCCTGCTTAAGATTGAAGCTAAGCGCGAGGAAATTGCCGAACTGGCTCTCGATAAACCGCAACTGGTTGCTGAGCAGCTGCGCGCCTGGATGGGAGGTCGCTAATCATGGTAATGTCGCAAGCCCTGACTCTGAGCGGGCTGCAGAAAGCTGCCTTGTTGCTGATTCAAATCGGCAAAGACCGTGCTGCTCGCGTCATGAGCGAAATGAATGATGATGAAGTCGAGGCACTGTCGGCTGAAATTTTGCGGATGACCAATGTCCCCCGCGAAATCACCGCAGATGTTATTGACGAGTTCTATGAAAACTCCATAGCCTCCGCCAGTTTGCAGCTGGGGCGCGGTGGTCTGGATTACGCTCAAAAAGTTTTGGAACAGACTTTCGGTCGGGAAAAAGCTGCGGAAATCATGGAACGCCTGATGCAGGGAATGCAGGGGCAGCCTTTTGACTTCCTGAAATCCGCCGACCCGCGGGAAATCGTGACCTTGGTTTCCGCCGAGCACCCGCAGACGATTGCCCTGGTGCTGGCGCATCTGCGTCCGGATCATGCCGCGCGAGTCATGGCAGGTTTAGGACCGAAACTCCAGGGCGAAGTGGCAGTGCGCATCGCTCAGATGGAACGGGCGAACCCCGAAATGGTGGCGTTGGTCGCTGAGTCCCTGCAAAAGAAGGCTGAGCAAGTCATTAACTCCGAAGAAATGCAAGCTATCGGTGGTGTTGAACCGCTTGTCGACATCATCAACCGGGCGGATCCGGGCACGGAAAAGATGATTCTGACCGGACTGGAGGAACGCGACGAAGACCTGGCTGACGAAGTTCGCTCCCGGATGTTCGTCTTTGAAGACATCGTTATGCTGGAAGATCGTGGTATTCAGCTGGTGCTGCGGCAAGTCGACGGGGCGCGCCTGGCGATGGCTCTCAAGGGTACTCACGAAGATTTGCGTTCTCGCCTGATGAAGAACCTCTCCGAGCGTGCTCGCCAGAATGTTATGGAAGAAATCGACATGCTGGGCAGTGTGCGCATGAGCCAGGTGCAAGAGGCCCGTTCCGAAATCGTGCAGCTGATTCGCAAGATGGAGGAATCTGGACAAATTGTCATCCGCCGCGAGGAGGAAGACGAATATGTGGCTTGATCAAGACCTTTTGGAGGTCAAAGAAAACCAGCGCCGCGGCGGTGTGCCCAATCCGGTGGCTTTGTCTACCGCTGCGGGGGCGAACTCTGCCGGAGCCTTCCGCTTGGCAGGAGCAACAAACCAAATCAAGGGCGACGGGAAGTCATCGCAGGCTTTCGGATACGCCAAAGGTTTTTCCTCCGGGTGGGCAGCCGGTCAAAAGCGGGCGACTCGTGAAGCCGAACAGGAACGCCACATCCTCAATGAGGAGGCGCGTTTGGCTGAAGAATCTCGCACCGAGGCGTATGTCGACGCGATGGACGAAATCCAGGCTATCGCCGATGCGGTTTCCTCCCGTGATGCCCTGGTCATCGAAGAAATGAAAGCCGCGCTGATGGAAGCGGCGCTGGATTTAGCGGAAGCCCTATTAGGGGCGGAACTGTCCGACGAACCGACTCGCGCCAAGGCAGCGTTACAGCGAGCTTTGTCGATGAATGACCCGAAAGACATTGTGAAGGTCAATATGAACCCACAGGATGTGGCTACGCTGACCAGCTTGGGCGTGGATTGCCCGGTGGAGCTGGTTCCCGATTCGGAACTGGATCCGGGTGACGCGGTGGCTTACATGCCGGAGGGGTTGCTGGATGCCCGGCTGACTTCGGCTGTGCGGCGTGCGCGAGAGGCTCTGGCGTCCGCCCAAGCAGCCGAGGAGTGAGCGCCTTGGAGCTGGCTACTTTACCATCTTTCGTGAGTCTGCTGAATGCCTCACGTCCGCAGCGGGTCGGCGAGGTGGAATCCGTCGTGGGCTTGTCTGTCCGGGTTCGCGGTTTGCAGTGCTCTGTAGGTGAAGTCGTGCTGGTGGGGGACGACCCCGGTGTCCCCGCCGAAGTGGTGGCGCTGGATGCGGGTATCGCCTCGTGTATGCCTCTGGATAACCTGGACGGTCTGCGGGTCGGTTCCCCGGTGCGCGGTACCGGCTTACCTGCCACAGTTCCGGTCGGTCCGGCTCTGCTGGGACGGGTTATCGACGCTGCCGGACGCCCGCTGGATGGCAAAGGTCCGATTTATGCGGCTGACCGGGTACCGATTCATGGAGCGGCTCCCAATGCTTTGGAACGTGCCCGGATTGATATGCCGGTCGCGATGGGGGTGCGTGTCCTGGACACGCTGGTGACGTTAGGGCGCGGTCAGCGCATCGGCTTGTTTGCTGGTTCCGGGGTCGGTAAATCGACATTGATGTCGATGATTGCACGTGGCACGAATGCTGAAGTGTGTGTGATTGCCCTGGTGGGTGAGCGTGGACGGGAAGTCCGTGAGTTCTTGGAAGATGATTTGGGCGAGGAGGGTTTGTCCCGTTCGGTCGTGGTGGTGGCGACTTCGGATGAGTCCCCGATGCTGCGTAAACGCGCCGCCTTCACTGCCACCCGCGTCGCCGAGTACTACCGGGATGCCGGTCGCCACGTCCTGCTGATGATGGATTCCCTGACCCGTACCTGTATGGCACAGCGCGAAATTGGTCTCTCTGTAGGTGAACCGCCCGCTACTCGCGGCTATCCACCTTCGACTTTCTCGATGATGGCGCAATTGCTGGAACGAGCAGGTTCCGGTGCTATCGGGTCTGTGACCGGCATTTACACCGTGCTTGTGGATGGGGATGACCATAATGAACCCATTGCTGACCAGGCACGTTCTATCCTGGATGGGCACGTCGTGCTGGATCGGAAACTGGCGGTGGCGGGACACTATCCGGCTATCGACGCGCTGGGTTCTATCTCCAGGGTGGCATCCAAAGTCACGACGCGGGAGCAACGGGAAGCTGCAACCGCTTTGCGTCAGATTATGGGGGCAAAACGTTCTGTGCAGGACTTGCTGGATGTGGGGGCTTACCAGGCGGGCACCAATCCCGAGGTGGATACGGCAGTGAAATATGATGCCGAGATTGAAGCATTCCTGACGCAAAAGACTGACGAGAAGGTCGAATTCGACGCAGCTTGGTCGCAACTGTTCGACCTCTATCAGGCTTTCAAGTCTGAGGAAGCGGCATAGGGGTGGTGTAAATGGTGGATCGCGCATTTCGTCTCCAGGGTTTACTGAATTTGCGTCAGCTGCAAGAGGATCAGGCGGCAGGTCGTCTCGCCTCGGCTCACGCTGACTTAAACCACGCTGACCAGCAACTGTCCTCGGCGCGGGAACGTCTCGGTTCCATGCAGACTTCCGGAGCCACCAACCTCGCCGTCGCTGCGGCGATGCGTAACGCGGCAATGATGCAGATTAAAGAGGGAATTGCGCGAAAAGAGTACGCGCAAGCGGTGGTCGATCAGCGTCAGGATGAATGGCAGGGAGCGCGACGCCTGACTGCAACCTTAGAAAAGCTTGAAAATCGTCATGCGGAAGAAGTTATTGCCGATGACTTACACAAGGAACAAGTTGTCCTTGATGAGTTAGCGTCTCATATGGGCAACTCTGGCAGTGCCACGGAAGGCAAAACCGGTGCGGAACTGCGTGTCCGCACAAGGAGGGAGACGCTCCCGGAGGAGCCTGTGGCAGGCTCGGTCGGTCAGCGATACCCGGCTTTTGCCGAGGGAGGTAAATTGTGAGCCTGGCTAGTGTCCAGTCACGAATCAGTGCGATTCAAGACATGATTAACGCGTTGAATAATCACGGTCGTCCCCCCGTCTCTCTGACTGAGAGCGGGGCGGCTGGTTCTGCGTCGAAAACTTCCGGGACTTCCGGGGATTTCAGCGCCAAGCTAGCCAGCCAGATTTCCGCGGCTAACAAGTCCACACCCACCCGGGTCTCCGGAAAAGGGGAAATTCAGGGAGTCCCGGGGACAGCTGAAGCATTTGTGGAAAAGGTGCGCTCCTACATCGGGGTGCCTTACGTGTGGGGTGGTACGGATCCCGCCAAGGGACTGGATTGTTCCGGATTGGTGCAGACTGCTGCCAGGCAGGTCGGGGTGACGCTGCCGCGCGTCACTTATGATCAGCAGCATTCCGGCGTGGAAGTGGACGGGATTAAGAATGCGAAACCAGGCGACCTGCTGATTACGCGCAATTCTGGGCACGTGGCGGTTTATGTCGGCAACGGTAAAGCCATTCATGCGCCACGTCCGGGCAAGACCGTGACGGAAATTAACGTTTCTGACTTGGGCCCGATTGTGACCATCCGCCGTGTCATGCGTTCCGCTGGTGACGCGCCCGGAGCTGCTCCGGTCGCAAATCCGCGCCCCGCCCCGCATCCCGCAGTCGCACCTCGGAGGCCTTCGGCTGGCACGCCTTCGCCTGTTCCTGCGGTGCGGGAAAATCCCGCAGCTCCGAGCCACGGCAGTGCGACGACGCCGGGTGCGGCGGGGTCAGGTTTGGCGAGTTTGCTGGGAGCTTTGGACAATACGTCTCTGCCACAAAATAACGCTGTGCCTGGCGCAGCGAACCCCGGTGCGGCTAATCCGGGCAACTCGTCCGCTGACTTGGCAGCTGCGCTGGTAGGAGCTTTGTCAGGAGCGGGGGCAGGCACGGCGGGGGCTAATCCGCTGGCGTCCCTGTTGGGTACCGCCAATTCGAATAATTCTTACAGCTCGACACTGCTCAGTCAGTTCCTGGGAGGGTCCTCCCTGTACGGTGCTAACGCTGCTGGTGGCTTGGGAGCTTTGATAGGTAACCAAGGCACGATGGGAGCCAACGCAAGCCTGAGCAATACCGCTTCGTCCTTAAGCGCGTTGGGCGCCCTACGTTCTTCTCTGGGGGTGTGACATGATTGATATTAAGGACACGAATGCGGCAGCGATTGCTGCCCAAGCCGCTTCATCAGGCGCGAAAGCCGCCGACACCACTGCTTTTGAGTCGCTCATGAGTGCGTTAGCGACCGAAGCGCGCACTCCCGCGGCAGGCGTGGCGCGTCACGGGGAAAACCACCCCGACCCGGCTCGTGATTCCCGCCCTGCTGCGGCAAAGCCTTCCCACGCGCGGACCCCCGAACCGGTGGCGACGGTACGCCCGTCCAGTACCCGTCGTGGTGCCACCAATCGACCGGAGGAAGCGCGAGCCGACAAGCCGGCGCGCCCGGAACGACTCGAACGCAACGAGCGCCCGGGTCGCCCCGAGCGACCCGAAAAAGTTGCGGCGCAGGATCAGACCAGCGATGGTAAGCGCGCCGAAGACGCGAAATCCACAGATAAGCCGGCTGATGATGCGAGCAAATCGGCTGATGCGGCGCAAACCTCGGATTCCACTTCCGTCGCGGAGACTACCGCGACTGACACGATGACAGCGTCAACCGGGGTGAATGTCGCTGCCGAGATTGTGGAAACGCTGGCGGAAACCCCAGTCGCAACGCCAGAAGTTTCCCCGGAGGAACTGACCGTTTCGCTCACCTCAGAGGAAACCGCGGCACCTGCCACGACCCCACTGGTGAATCCTGCAAAGTCGACTCCGGAAACTGTGGAAGTCGCTCCCCTGCAGCCCGAAACCGCTCCGGACACTCCGGAGCTTCCCGCTGCGCCCACCACGACAGCGCCGGAGTCAGAACTAATCGACGGGGCAGACATTGCCGCCCAGTTGAAATCTGGCAAAGCCCCGTCGCTCCTCCCGGCACTGCCCGAGACCGTGGCTCCCGTGATGCCGGAGGGAATCGAGCCTGCACAGATTATGGCAGAAGCGGTGGCGGCAGCTGCGCAAACCGCTGGTAACAGCGCAAATACGACAGCTGCGGGAGGGGCTAACGCGGGGACCTCCGCGGTGAGCGCCGTGTCCGGTACTTCTGCTCAGACCACCCCCGTGGCTTCCGCCGCGCCGGCTGCCGCTCCTGCCGTATCCACCCCGAACCCGGTGAGCCAGGCTGCGCCGACTTACGCCCCGAACCTGAACCAACAGCTTTTTGATCAGATGCAACACCAGCTGTCGCGGTTGAAAATGTTGGGTCAGGGTCAACACCAGTTGAAGTTGGCTATCAATCCCGAGACGTTCGGTCCGGTGCGGGTGGCAGCGAACTTCCACGCTGACGGCACGGTGCATTTGCAGCTGCTGGGAGCGTCGGAGGCGGCGCGCGAACAGCTGCGCCAAGCCCTGAGTGACTTGCGTCGCGACCTGGCGTCTACCGGGTTGCAGGCGGATTTGGATGTGGCGACAGACGCCCAAGAGTTTGCCCAGTTCACGGGCGCGGGAGCCG
This sequence comes from Mobiluncus curtisii ATCC 43063, assembly GCF_000196535.1. NCBI lineage: Bacteria > Bacillati > Actinomycetota > Actinomycetes > Actinomycetales > Actinomycetaceae > Mobiluncus > Mobiluncus curtisii. Next base: position 1,008,463 of record NC_014246.1, read on the forward strand.
GTTCTTCCGACAAGGAAACCGGACAGGCTCGCCAGGCGGGCGCAGCCGGAACGGATGGAACCGAAACTGAAACAGAAAACGTCGTGACCCAGCCGAAAGTCGGTGACGTCCTAAAGGACGGCACCGACGGTTCGGTGGATATGTTCGCGTGATTGTGAGGAGAAGATAATGCCAGTTGATGCAGTAGGCGCCGGGGCTAATCCGATTGTGGATAACTACACAATCGGGGCGAACGCCAAGGCAAAAGAGGACGCGAAGACCCTCGCCACCACCAAGGAAATGAGCCAGGCGGAGAAAGAAGCCCTGTTCCTTAAGAAAATGAACCAGGGACAGAAAACTGACAAGGCTGCTCAAACGAAGGAAAACCCCGGCAAACTGGGCAAAGACGACTTCATGAAGCTGCTGTTGGCAACGTTGAAGTACCAGGATCCGACCGAGCCCATGGATACCGCAAAACTGCTGGAACAGACCTCGACCATGACGAACATGGAACAGATGATTCAGATGACCGAGGCCTCCAAGAAGTCTTTTGAGGCGCAACAGCGCGCTCAGGGTACGACCATGGTCGGCAAGACCGCCGTGTATGACGCGGTTGATGCCCAGGGCAACGCCGTGACCACCGCCGGAAAGATTGATGCTGTCGAGTTCCTGGCTGACGGTAAGGTCTTGGCTCATATCGGCAAAGAAAAGGTGGAGATGTCTGACATCCTGGGTATTGCGGACCCGACGGAAAATTCACCGTTGGATAAAGCCATTAGTGATGCGGTGAAAGAAGGTAAAAAGCCCGGTGCGGCTGCCGAACCTCAGAAGACACCAGCAGCTGCGGGAGCTGCCGCTGCTGCGGAAACCACGCCGGGGCAAACGGGAGCGACTCCCACCCCGGCGACACAGACTAATAATCAAGCAACCAACACTCCAGCCCCCGCGGCTTAATCTAGTAAAGGAAAAGAGAAAATGTTACGTTCACTGTTTACCGGGATTTCGGGCTTGAGTGTCCACCAGACCATGCTCGATGTGACTTCCAACAACATTGCTAACGTCAATACCACTGGGTTTAAGAGCGCGTCGACTCGTTTCGAGGACACGTTCAGCCAGCTGGTGCGTTCCGGGGCAGCCCCCCGACTGAACGAACGTGGCGGGATGAACCCCGCGCAGGTCGGTTTGGGTGTGAAGCTCCAGTCCATCACCCAAAACTTCACCGGCGGCGCTGCCCAGATGACGGGTCGTAACCTGGACACCATGATTAATGGCGACGGGTTCTATGTCCTGCGCAAAACGAACGGTTCCAGCGTCTACACCCGTAACGGCTCCTTTGGTTTGGACGCCCAAGGTCAGGTCGTGGCGGCGGACGGCTCGTTCGTACAGGGCTGGATGGGAGACAAGGACGGTACTATTAACGCTTCGGGTACCCCCGGCAATATCACCTTGCCGTTAACCAAGACGGTAGAAGGCAGACCGACTACCAAGGTCATTTACGGTGGCAACATTCCCGCTGACCAGATTTACATGGATCCGACCGGCTCCAAGACTTCCCCGGACAACGCGTTCCAGCGTTCCCAAATCGTGCACGCTTACGATGACAAGGGCAACCCGCACGATGTCCTGCTGACCTTCGCGCGTAACGATTTTGCCAATCCGGGTTCGGAACCAATGTGGGAGCTGCGTGCTTATGACGCAAACGTGTTCAAAGAACTGGACGAAACTCAACGTGAAAAGCTCACGAATGACGGTGGGGCACGCATCGCATTAGAGGTTGAAGACGGAGGTTCGGTCAGCATCGGCGGTTCAAAGGTCAAACCTGCTGATGGCGATGGCGTATTGAATTTCAAGTTTAAGACCGACGGTACCTTGGACGAGGATTCCCTGAAAGCCATGAAGACCGTCAAATTCAAACTGGATCAGGTGAATGTGAATGAAACAACGACCCCGAAGTCGTCAAGCATTTTACAGCCGAATGTCACCAAGCAGCCGATTAACCTGGATCTATCGGCTCTGACCGGCTTCGGTGGGGTTAATAACTTCGGTCAAAAGCAGGTCGATGGCAATATGGCAGGCTACATGACGGGGTACTCGGTCGAGGCTGACGGCACAATTCGCGGCACGTTCTCGAACGGGGATAACCGTGCGTTGGCGCGTATCGCTGTGGCGAGCTTTGCCAACCCGCTGGGCTTGGAAAAGGCGGGCAGTTCTTACTTCGTGGAAACGGGTAACTCTGGTCAGCCCCAGATTGGCGAAGCTGGCACCGGTCAGCGTGGCGCCATGACGGGTGGCGCCATCGAAATGTCGAACGTCGACCTGGCTGCCGAGTTCACGAACCTGATTCTGTCCCAGCGCGGTTTCCAGGCGAACAGCCGGGTCATCACCACCTCGGATGAAATCCTGCAGGAACTGGTGAATATGAAGCGCTAGGTCAGGGATAGACCGGGAGTGAGTCAGGGGTGAAAATTCCAGCATAATTCCCGGAAAAATCCCGAAAAACCTTTAGATCTCAGAAAAAGCACCGAAGTTAAGAAAAATCGCGGAGAGGAGCAGCCATGATTGCGTTGACACGCTTGGGCGGGTCGGACTTTGTCCTGAATCCCGACCTGATTGAGCGCGTCGAGTCAACGCCTGACACGATTATCGTCATGGTGGATGCTACCCGCTACGTGGTTTCCCAGACCGTGACCGAAGTCATCGCACTGATTCGTGAGGATCGCGCCCGCCTGCTGGCTCGCGTGGAGGAACTCATCCAAGATGATTCCCGGACTTTGGCTTCCGCGGCGAAGCTGACCGTGGTGAACATACAGAAAGATTCGGAGGACTAAGTATGGATCCCGCAGCAATTGTTGGCGTAGTTGGCGCACTGGCAGCCGTAGTAGCCATGCTGTACATGGAGGGTGCTGAGATTTCAAACATCTTGCTGCCCCCTCCGATGATTCTGGTGTTCGGTGGAACCGTCCTGGCAACGATGGCGTCTTTCACTATGAGGGACTTCCTCTATGCGTTTGGCAGGATTCCAAAGGCCTTTACCGCCAAGGTTCCGGATGCCACCGACGCGATTGACACCATTGTGTCGCTGTCGGAAAAGGCTCGTCGCGAAGGTTTGTTGGCGTTGGAAGATGCTGCGAAGGGCATTGAAGATCAGTTCATGCGCGAGGGTCTCATGGCAGCCATTGACGGTATGGATCCCGAAGATTTGCGGTCTATGCTGTCTGACAAGATTGAGGCTCGTAAGCAATCGGATAAATCCGCCTACGGATTCTTTAAGCAAGCCGGCGGTTATGCCCCGACTATCGGCATCATCGGCACCGTGATTTCCCTGGTCCACGTGTTGACGCAGTTGTCCGAGCCAGAAACCTTGGGTCCGCTGATTGCTTCGGCTTTCGTGGCTACCCTGTGGGGTCTGATGAGTGCGAACATGATTTGGTTGCCGCTTTCCTCCCGGATGGAGAGGATTTCTACGCTGGAGTTGGCGCGGATGGAAATCGTCACGGAAGGGCTCATCAGTCTGCAATCCGGGGCGAACCCGCGTCAGGTCGGTGAACGTCTGCGCTCATTGATTCCGCCGAACCAGTTAAAGGGTGAAAAAGGCGAAAAAGCCGCCTAACCCGAACTTGTGACCCGAACACCAATTTCCCGTAACTCACCGAGAGGAGGCACCTACCGTGGCCAAGCGTAAGCATGAATGCCCGGAACCTGATAACACCGAGCGTTGGGCAGTATCCTACCTGGACATGATTACCGTCATGATGTGCCTGTTCCTGGTGCTGTACGCGATTTCACAAGTCGACCAGGGCAAGCTGTCGAAACTGCGCACCTCCCTGGCGGCAGGTTTCAATTCCACCATCCAGATTGCCAATCCCCTCCAAACCGATGGCGGACTGGGGATTTTGGCAGGGTCCACCTCGGCGGTGCAGCTGGGGACCCTAATGGGGAACCTGAACCAAAATCCTGAATCGCAGCCCGAACGTATCCAAGCCATGCGGGAAGCCAGTCACCTGAACTCAATTAAGAAGCAGGTCGAGGAACAATTAAAGGACGCCGGCAAGGAAGGCTCCCTGGCAATGCGGATTACCGACAAGGGTCTGGTGCTGGGTATGGTCGCCAACGATACCTATTTCAAGACTGGCGATGCGACGATTCAGCCCACTGCGCGGGAAGTCTTGAAAGCAATTTCGCCGACCCTGATGTCTATCGAAGAGGGCATCGCCATCGAAGGTTACGCTGACCCGCAGCCAATTTCCAGTGCAAAATTCCCCTCGAACTATCACTTGGCTTCAGCGCGGGCTATCGAGGTGCTAATTGCCCTCAAAGATGACGGCGTGCCCGGAACGAAGCTGCGTTCGATTTCTTATGGGGCAGACCACCAGACTGAGGCTACTCCCGGTCAGGATGCTTGGGCTTTCAATAGGCGGGTGGATATTGTAATCATGTCCACCGCGAAGGATTCTGTCCGTGCCCTCCTGCCCGATGCGGCTAAACAGCTTTCCGGAGATGGCAACATTGCCCCGGCAGCGCCCCAAATCGGACCGTCCCCGCAGCCAGCGTCCCCGGAGGGCGCTCAAAGCTCAGAGGGAGATGCGGGCTGAGGTGCGGTGAGCTCAGCGAGCTGTGACGTGAGGAAAGCTATAATTCTGACGTCAAGCAGCCCCGAGAGCAGGACTTTATAGGTAACGTAGAGAAGGATAATGCGAGTCGCCCCGGTGTCGGTGATTTTGAGAGTCTCTGACGCGGTGCGATTCTAAACACAGACCAAAACCGGCCACAATGGTCAGGACTTTAGGGAGGAAATATGCCAGTCGGAGTTGGAGCGAAACCAGCGGGAGGCACCGCAGCAAGACCGGCCCCAGCGGCCGCTAAGCCGGCTGCGCCCCCGACCGCGCCCCCGGCAGGAGCGAATCCCGGCGGTGGCGGTGGCTTGAAAAAGATTCTCGTCATCGTCCTGATTGTGGTGATTTTGGCAGTCTTAGCGGTAGGTGTGTTCCTGGCGCTGAAACTGCTGGGTGTTTTCGGCGGGGGAGGCGACGAGGACACTCCGAAACCTGCGAAAACCACCAAGGCTTTGGTGATGGGTGAACTCTCGGTGTCGACCGGGGAGCCACTCAGCATCAACCTCGATGACGGCTATATGTCGTTTGCTGCCACGATTTACTTTGATGAAGATGTCAAGGCAGAAGGCGAGGGCAGCTCAGAAATTGATCCGTCCCCGGCTCGTGATGCGGCTTTGCGGATATTCAAAGGCATGAAAAAAGAAGACTTTGATAAGTCCGGTGCGATAGAGGAGATGAAAAAGAAATATACTGCGGAGCTGAACAAGAGTCCGATTCCGCCTTATAACGGACACGTGGTAACCGTTCAGTTCACCACTTTCGCGTATCAGTAAATCTCACTGGTGATACCGGGGACGCCCTGATACGGGAGACGATTCTTTCTCATAACGCCAGGAAACCCCCAAATCTACCGGTTGACCTGGATAAAATGGACAGCGATGGCAAAGACAAATATCGTTCAGACCGATGTGGATGCGAGAGTTTACGACTTTAGTAAACCTATGAAGCTCCCGCGCGAGTACGCGCGCATTATGGAGATGGCCCTGGAAGCCTTCACCCGACACTGGGTTAATCAGCTGGTGGGACGCCTGCATGTGGTAATCACCGGCGAAGTCGGGGATCTGTCCATGCGTTCCTACGATGACTACATTAAGACCCTGCCTAATCAGACCCTGATGGTGATTATCGATTTCCAAGGGGGGCGCAACAAGGGGGTCCTACAGTTCCCTCGTCAGACTGCTCTCGCCTGGGTCGATCACCTGCTGGGTGGCACCGGAGACGTGGAATCCACTCCGGACCGGGAACTGACTGAGGTGGAAGTTTCTGTACTCATTGACTTCCTCAAGCGGGTGCTGGCTGACCTCGATATAGCTTTCCAATCCATGCTGCCGCTGGACAGTCAGTTCCGCACCATCGAATATGCTCCGCAGTTTGTGCAGGTCGTAGACGGCTCCACCCCGGTGTTGTTTGCTCCGATTACTTTGACTGCGGGGGAACATCTGGACGACTGCTCCATCATGATGCCGGTGTCGATGATTACGGATGCAATCCATCAGGGGGACGTGCACGATACTCGTACCGAACAGCAAAAGGCGGAAGCCGCGGCGGTGCGTCAACACCTGGTAGATACGTTAGAAGACGTGCCGATTGGGGTAGCGGTGCGTTTCACTCCGCGCAATGTTAATCCGCGCGAACTCGATGGTCTGGCTATCGGTGATACCTTACCTTTAATACACCCGACTTCCCGACCTCTAGACTTGGTGGTTGGGGATTTGATTTTGGCAGAAACCGCTGCTGGAACTTCCGGGTCGCGTCTAGCGGCGATGGTGGTTTCCGTTAACAAAGGAGAAAAGAAATGAGCGTGACCCCGAACCAGGTACTGGAAGCTGCCCAGGCAGCCATCCCCCTGCTGCCCTCAACCACGGAGCTCACCGCATCCTCGTGGGAGCCTGGCGACCCGATGCCGGGTGCTGATTCTCCCGCCGTTGTCACGACTTTATCCTCCGAGGAATCCCTGCAGGTGTGTTTGGTGGCGTCCTCCATCATTGCCGAGGCATTAGAGGGCGCGGAGGGAATGACCCAGACCCAGGCTTTGCTGCCGGCGTTGCAAGCGGCTGCTTCTTCCCTGGGCACCGGGGTTATGGAAGATACCACCGAGGGCACGGTTGATGACCTGCTGAACAGCGAGGACTGGACCAAAGTCACTTTGGTGGCAGACGGCACAGTGGAAGGCTGGCTGGCAGTACGCCCCGCACCGGCAGCTCCGAAATCTGCCCCCGCGGAGGAAGCTAAAGCTGCCCCGGAAGGTCCAATCACCCAATCTACTGCCACTCCGGAACAGCGTGCGGAGTCGATGAAGCTGCTCTATGACGTCGAGATGACCTTGACGGCAGAAATCGGGCGGACCAAGCTGGCAGTGCATGACGTGCTGGATTTGTCCCCCGGCTCGGTGATTGAGCTGGATCGTTCGGCAGGTTCAGCTGCTGACGTGATGGTGAACGGTCGCTTGATTGCTCGCGGAGAGATTGTCGTGGTTGACGAAGAATACGGCATCCGCATTACGGAAATTGTCTCTCTGGCGGATCAACAGAATCAGAGCCAGTCCTAGCGGGTTGAATCAGTCGGAAAGGTGTGCGCAGTGAGCTTGCTGGGCGTTTTACAGACCGGTGCGGCGTGGACGACGCTCGGTTATGTTCGCCTCAATGGCTTTGTCGCTACCCTGGGTAGCGCCACCACTGCAGATCCGAACAGTCCCAGCCCGACCGGTAACACGAAGTTGGTCGGACCGACTCCGACAGCTCCCGCGACCACTCCTACAGGGAGCGCCCCACCGAGTTCCCCTGCCACTGACGTGGTCACCCCGACCGCGCCTTTTGCCGGTGCGCCTGCCGAGAACCCCATGATGGTATTCCTGCGGTTCATTGTGGGAATCGTGGTGGTGTTCCTGTTGATGTGGTTGTTGTGGCGCTGGGTGAAACGTACGAACCTGGGTGATTACGAGGGACCGGGGTTGCGTTTGGTGTCTCGATTGCAGCTCTCGCGGGTGTCACAAGTCGCGCTCATCGAGATTGGGGGACGGATGTTCCTGGTGGGGGCGGGGGATTCTGCCGTTACTCCAATCGCTGAGATTTATGACACCGAGGAAATGTCTGCGGAACTCAGCGCTGCGGCCGAGGCTTTTCAAGAGCGCGCAAATCAGCCAGTCTCCAGACCTTTCGGGGAGTTGCTGGCGCGGGCGACCAAGCGAGTCGAACACGGAGTGGCGCGCCCCGCTCCAGACCCGGTACGTCGGGACGTTACCGAGACTCGACCCGCGGCACAGAATCGTCCCGCCGTGCAGACTAAACTCGCTAAGTCCTCCCGCCCTGCCCCGGCTCCTGCCCAGGTAAAGCCGAAGTCACAGGTCACCGAGGCGCAGATGGATGCTCTCGCAGCGCAGATTGCCGCCGAATTCGGAGCGAAAGGACCGCGGAAACCTGTCGCGAACGACCCGGCAATCCCCGCGAAAACAGCTGTGACCAAACCCGCAAAGATTACTAAAAAGCCCGCGGCGGAAACTCCCTCTACCACGTCACAGAGTGCCACTACGGGCGGTGAATCCGCATGAGCGAGCTGCTGCTGGCGCAACACGCCGCTTCGGTGGCGGACTTTCAAGCCTATGCCCAGGCGCGTCAGGCGCGTCAAGCACGACGTCAGGCAGCGTTTCGCCAGGCGGTGCGCGAACAGTACCGCACCAGTGCGGCGCGTTGGGAACGCCTGGGGGTCACGCTGACTTTACCTCCCGATTTTACGGTGGATACCCTCGCGCCCGAATACGGCACTGTTGATACCGCTCGCTTGGCTCAGGAAGACCGTGAACGCGTCCGTCGTTCGCGCTATGGTTTCGGGCTGAAGCGTCGGGAACTCAACCCCGCACAGCGCGTGGCTCGTCTGCGTCTGCAGCTGGTCTGGTTCCTGGCGGTTATCGCGGTGTTTGCCATTAATTTTTCGATGCCCCATGCCTCCGCTGACCCTGCCGCTGGGATTACTCCTGTCGCGTCCGCTTCCAGCCAAGCGGCAACCCCCGGCAGCACCGCAATGAGTCAACCAGGACAACCCGCGCTTGTGGGAATCGTAGGAACAATCCAGCCGGGACAAACCAACCCGAATCCGAATCCGGGGGACATCATCGGTCCCACTGACCCCAACGCGCCGGTTAATCCGGAAAAACCGGGCATCCAACTCAACGTCAACGGCTGGGACAAAGCGCCGTCCACTGCGGTGCTGGTGTTCCTGCTGATTACCGTGCTTTCAATCGCGCCGTCACTGCTGCTGATGATGACGTCCTTTACCAAGATTTTCATCGTTTTGGCAATGGCTCGTAACGCCATGGGGCTAAACCAAATCCCGCCAAATCAGGTTATTTCTGGATTGGCGATATTCCTGTCCCTGTTCATCATGAGTCCCACCATCACGTCAATCTGGCAAGATGCGGTGCAACCCTATATGGACGGCAAGATTCAAGTGCAGGACATGTTCAAACTCGCGGAAAAGCCGGTGCGTGAGTTTATGGGACCGCTGACCCGCGAGGAGGACATCGCCCTGATGACCCGCGCCGCGGACCGCCCCAACCCGCCCAGTCTGGAAGAAACCCCCTTTACCACCCTGGTGCCAGCGTTTATGATTTCTGAAGTTCGTTCCGCTTTCATCATCGGGTTTGTGGTGTTTATTCCTTTCTTGGTTATCGACCTGGTCGTCGGTGCTGCCCTCATGAGTATGGGTATGATGATGCTTCCTCCGGTGATGGTTTCCATGCCGTTCAAAGTATTGCTGTTTGTCATGGTTGACGGATGGGGCTTGCTGACCAAGACTTTGATAGGAACGTACCGATGAATTCTTCCGCAGTTTTGGACCTCGCGCTGACCGCCATGTTGATGGGCGCTAAGCTGTCAGCACCCATTTTGATTACTTCCTTGGTCGTGGGTTTTCTGATTTCACTGTTCCAGTCCATCACCCAAATCCAAGAAGTCACACTGACTTTCGTCCCCAAGACCGTCGCTGTGGGGATTGCCCTGTACATTACGGGTTACTGGATGCTGCAAACCCTGGTCACTACCACCGAAGACATGATGGCGCGGATTCCAACCCTGCTTAATTCTTAGGGCGAGGTGTGCCGTGACCGTCAATCTCGCTTTATTCACCGCGTTCGCTCTGGCTAGCGTGCGCGCTACGGTCTTTTTGGCTTTCTGTCCCCCTTTCAATAACCGCGCCATTTCCGGACGTATCAAAGCGATGCTGGGCGCAGCTCTCGGGTTTGCCTGCATGGGACGCATCGGACCCGTAGACCGATCGGACGTGTTCCTGTTTGAGCTGCTGATTCAAGCCCTGATTGGTTTCGCGATGGCGGTAATGGTGCGCATTATCGTCGCGACGCTCCAGATGGCAGGTTCGCTGATTGACTTTGAAGGCGGTTTCGCGATGGCACAAGCTTTCGACCCGCTCACCATGACGAACCAGGCGACTTTTGGGCGGGTCTATGAGCTGTCGGCAATGGCGATGCTCTTTGCCACCAACGGCTACCAGCTGCTGATATTGGGGCTGGCGCGGTCATTTAATGCCATGCCGATAGGTGCTGCCTTTGACATGGGTAACTATGCTGACCGCCTGGTATTTCGTTTCGGAGAACTGATGGTGGCATCCATCGAAATCGCCGGACCGCTGCTGCTGGTACTGTTCCTCACCGACATGGGTCTGGGTTTGTTGACCAAGGTGGCGCCGGCGATGAACGCCTTTACACTGGGCTTCCCCCTGAAGATTATGATGACCGCGTTCACCGCGCCGCTGATTATGGTGGTGATTCCACAGGTCGTGGACAAACTGATGGATAAAGTCATGGTGAGTTTTCAGGGGGTGTTCCAGTGAGCGATTCCGGGGAAAAGACTGAAAAGGCCACTCCGCGAAAACTAAAGAAAGTTCGTGAAGAAGGTGGCCTCCAAAAATCTCAGGATCTGACCGGCTGGATTTCCCTGGCAGCCGGGGCAGCCCTGCTCCCGTCCCTGATAGACACGGCGTTTCAAAATGCGCGCCGCCAGACGATTACCGCGGTCACTTTCACGAAAATCCCCTCCCAGTCCGAACTGGTTGGATACCTGGGCAGTTCCCTGGGAACGATTGTGTGGACGCTGCTGCCGTTTATGCTGGCGATTTTGCTGATTGCGGTGATGGTAAACATCATCCAGGGCAGAGGGGTGTTCCCCTCTGCCAAACACTTGAAACCTAAATTGCAGAACCTGAACTTGGTCAAAGGTATCAAGAAAGTGGTTGGCGTCCAGGCGTTGTGGAACGGGTTAAAAGCACTGCTCAAGACCGTTGCGGTGGGTGTCGTGCTGTACGTGGTGATTTCCGGGGTCACCGAGGTGATGGGGGCAGCGGGGCATATCTCCTTGTGGAATCTGATTGCCTACGGTCAAGGCAAGATGTGGCTGCTCATCTGGGCTTCGGTCATTGCCGGCATCGTAGTGTCCGTTTTGGATGCACTGTTTATCTTTAAAAAGAACCAGAAACAGACCAAGATGTCCAAACAGGAAATCAAGGAGGAATACAAACAGGACGAAGGCGACCCGATGATTAAGTCCCAGCGCCGCTCTCGTGCCATCGCCATGAGCCGCAACCGGATGATTGCCGACGCCGCTAATGCTGACGTAGTGGTAGTGAACCCGACCCACTACGCGGTCGCCCTGAAATACGAAGCGGGACAGGGCGCCCCGAAAGTCTTGGCGAAGGGTGTGGATCACGTGGCAGCGCGGATTCGTGAAGTCGCCCAAGACTCGAAGATTCCCCAGGTAGAGGATGTTTCGTTGGCGCGTACCCTGTACTCTACGGTCGAGGTCGGGGCAGCGATTCCGGAGGAGCTTTATACCGCGGTCGCTCAGGTCCTGGCGTTCGTGTTGATTTTGAAAAAGCGGGGGACGCGTGGGGGAGTTCACAAGATGCCGTCTTACCTGTTTGCGAGGGAGTCCTGACAAAGTGTGTCGTATCCCTAAAAAAGTAGGAAAATCTAATGTAAAAGACCCGTTTGCCGATGTTCGAACGGTAAGATATAGCAGGAATGGAGTCCCTGGCGGTGAGGAGACCGGCACGTGAAGGGCAAGATTGATGCCGCCACAATTTCGAGGCTGATAGTCCCCGTGGGGATTGTCGGCATCGTTATGTTGCTCGTTTTCCCCCTGCAGCCGTGGATGATGGACCTTTTCCTCACCATGTCCATCATGTTGTCCATGATTTCCCTGCTCACCACCATGTTCGTGTCCAAGCCGTTGAATTTTTCGGTGTTTCCGACCTTGGTTTTGGTGCTGACCCTGTTCCGACTGAGTTTGAATATCGCTTCGACCCGACTGATTTTGACGCCCGGATCCGGGGGTGGCTCCGGGAAAGCTGGCAAGGTCATTGAAGCGTTTGGGACTTTCGTGGTCGGCGGTAACTTCGTCGTCGGCATGGTGGTGTTCGTCATCCTGGTCATCATCAACTTTGTGGTCATTACCAACGGCGCGGGGCGTGTCGCGGAAGTGGGGGCGCGTTTCACCTTGGACGCTATGCCCGGTAAACAGATGGCTATCGACGCCGACTTGAACTCCGGACTCATTGATGAAGAAACCGCTCGTGCCCGGCGCGCTGAAATCGCCTCCGAAGCTGACTTCTATGGCGCTATGGACGGTGGTTCCAAGTTCGTCAAAGGCGACGCTATCGCGGGTATTGTCATTACTATCGTCAACCTCATCGCCGGGTTCATCATCGGTATGGTTGTCGAGGGGATGCCGGTTGGTGATTCAATCTCGACATATTCTCAGCTGACGGTCGGTGACGGTCTGGTCTCCCAGATTCCCTCCCTGCTGATGAGCCTGGCGACCGGCGTCATCGTCACGCGTTCCAAGGACTCTCCCGAGGGCGGTATCGGCGGAGACTTTTCCCGTCAGCTGACCCAGTCCTTTGCCGCGCTGTTCATCGCCGGGGTGGCGTGCGTTCTGATGGGAATTATTCCGGCGATGCCAAAAGCCCCGTTCTTTATCATCGGCGCCTTGCTGCTGTATGCCGGGTGGCGTGCGATGGCGAAACTGAAGCAAGTTGAAGCCGAAGAGGAAATCATAGTCGAGGAGGACGACTCCAAGCCTGCCGGCGAAACCCCCGAACAGCTCATTGAACAGATGCGGGTTCCGGCTCTTGAAATCCTCCTCGCTCCCGACCTCATCGACCTGGTGGGCGCGAACACCGATACTGACCTGCTGGCACGAGTGCGCGGTCTGCGCCGCAAAGTGGCACTCGAGTCGGGCTTTGTCCTGCCCCCGGTGCGGACTCGTGATTCCGTAGACCTGCCGGTATCCACCTACGTCATCCGCATGTCCGGGGTGGAAGTCGGTCGTGGCATCGCCCCACCTGGAAAAGTTCTGGCACTGGGCGACATGCTGGATGACCTGCCGGGTGACGTTACCAACGAACCCGTGTTCGGTTTGACCGGTAAATGGATTCCCGTGGAGCTGCGCTACAACGCGGAGCTGGGAGGAGCCACCGTGGTGGATCGAGTCTCCGTGCTGATTACTCACCTGGGGGCGCTGGTCAGCGAGAACGCGGCGCGACTCCTGTCTCGTGAAGACGTGCGAATTCTGGTCGATGGGGTGCGCCAGACGAACCCGAGTGCGGTAGAGGAACTAATTCCGGCGATGCTGTCTCTGGGTGAAGTCCAAGTGGTGCTCCAGGGTCTGCTGGAAGAACAGGTCCCCATCCTGGACCTGCCCCGCATTTTTGAGGCGCTGTCTGTCAAGGGCAAACAAACCACCGAGCCGGAGCAGCTGATTGAAGCAGCTCGGGCGGAGCTGGGTCCCTCGATTGTCGCAAAATATGTGATGGACGGGGTGCTGCGGGTGATTACTTTGGATCCGATTTTTGAGCAGTCTCTGTTGGAGAGCGTGCGTCCCGGCGATGATGGCTCGCAGCTGGCTCTAGATCCGGACCGGATGGAGAATTTCCTGAACCAGACCCGTGAAGTGACCGAGCAGGCAGAGCAAACCGGATTTTCTGTTGTTTTAGTTTGCGCGCCTGTCTTACGCCCAGCGCTGCGAAAACTTGTTAACCTTGGTATAGCGCGCTTGCCGGTGCTGTCATACACCGAAGTGTCGGGCGCAAAAGTAATGATCGAGACGATGGGAACGATAAGTGGCAGCCACGCGATATCTGGTTGAAGGCGATCGCCTTGACGTCCTCATCGGCCAAGTGAAACGCATGGGTCGACGGGTCACCGTGCTCAAAGCGGAAAAAGTCCGTAAGGGCGGTCTGGCCGGGATGTTCGCCAAGGAACATTATGAAGTCCTGGTGGAAGTCGAGGGGGTCGGTGAACCGCCCCAGAGCTTCCGCAACGCTACCGGCACCCCTGCTGCTGCCGCTGCTGCCGCGAGCACTAAACCTAAGCCCATCCACAAGACTCTTTCGGAACAAGCTGATGAGGCTGGCTGGGGACAAAAGAAACAGGCTCCCCCCGGCGCTCGTGAACCTGGCGATACCGCTGCGGTTCCCGCCGCTAAGACTGTGCGAGACGACGACGGCGCGATTTCTCCCACCAAGAAAGACCCCGGACTGGAACACCTGCTTGACGAAGCTCGTTCCCAGCTCAGCTCCAACACCGAAGCTGCCCAAGCCCAGCTGGAAGCCCAAATGGCACAAATGGGAATTGGGGATGCGGCTGCTCTCATCAACGATACAAAGCCAGAATCGGGCATCCCGGCTGTGGCGGGTGAAGCTTCCGCCGTAACCGGTGCAATCGGGTCCCTGACACGACCTGCCAGCGGGGCTTTTGATGCGCGCCTCCAGGGGGCGGCAGCGCCGGGCGCTACGGCGGGACGTATCATCACCTCCACTCCGCGTGTTGCTCCCGGTCCGAAACTGCCAGCAGCAGCGCTGAGTGAACTGGGATTCCCCGCGGAGTTGTTCGCCGGGGTGCCCGGTGGAGAGAAGTTGGCGGAAGCCGTCGCTAACGGCACTGTCGACACCAGCGAAATGGCGTTGAATGATGTGGTCGCAGCGCTGCCCGAACCGGTGCCGCTGCTGGAAAAGCCTGGTTCCACGATTGTGGTGGTGGGTTCCTCCCCGATTTCTCTGTCGATTGTAGAAACCGCGCAACGTTTGGCAGGTCGGCTGGGACAAGATGCCTATTGCGTACTGGGCGGACCAAAGACGACCCTTCCTGGCGAAGCGTTGCGGGCGCGCTCTGGTGAAGAGCTGAAGTCCTTGATGGAGGAACATCCGGGACAGACCTGTGTGTTGGCTCTGGCAGATTCGCTCATTGAAGCGCATCGACGCACCATGGCGAAGCTCATCTCGGTTATTTACGTAGATCAAACCTGGGCGGTAGTCGACGCGCGCAATCCTGCGGATAAAATCGAGAGTTGGATTCGCGGTCTGCCTGACGCGATACGTCCCGATGCCCTGGCGGTTCAGCGTATTTGGGAATCTGACCATCCCGGCGCCCTGTTTGAAGTGGGCATTCCCATCGGCATGTTGGACGGGGTCCCCGCGCGCGGAGAAGCCTGGAAGATGCTGCTGGAAGACATTTTCGCCGGCGCACACTGATTCCCTCGCCAATAAACCGGTGTCTTTACCTCGAATTTTGGCTCTGTTTGGGCGTGAGGTTCCCCTGGATTTTTGGAGCGGGTTGCACGAACGACCGATTTCAACCTGTAAGTCGCGGGCGTGCTGCCCTGAGTTTTTTCAAACTTGCAGGTTAGGGCGATTTTGGTTTTGGCAGGTCGGCACATCGCGCCGTGAAATCGGTGATTCGTGCAAGGCAGGCTGGGTACAGGGACTTCCTCACCAGGGCGTTGCGGCGGTTTTCCCGGAGCGACCCTTTCGCGGGTAAAAGAGTGAGTTTACGGGGTTGTCTCATGTAGAGTAGTTCCGTGTTGGTTTTATCAAGGCGTGTAGGCGAAAAGATTGTCATCGGTGACGGCATCGTAGTTACCGTGGTGGAAGTCCACCGTGATTCGGTGCGTTTGGGTGTGGATGCCCCCCGTTCCGTTCCGGTCAACCGGGCAGAACTGGTCCAGGCTGTTTCTGAAGAAAACCAGGCAGCGATGTCGGGTACCGAAGCCGCTGCTGCCTTGCAGTCCTTGCAATCTATTAAGCCCAAGTCTGGGCAGCCTCTGGATTTGCGCCGACTGATGCGGAGTTCGGCGGCGCTCCCAGGCGCCGCTTCGGCTTCGTCCCAAGCCTCCCCGGTCGTCTCGGCTCGGGTCACCCCGGCGTCGGTCGCACCACAGCAAAAGTCCCCCGCTGCCAAACCGATTCCGAAACCGCACCCGCCGGTGACGAAATAATCGTTGTGGGTTGTTTGTCCGGTCGTGAGAAAATTCCCCCCAAAGCTGGGCAAATCGTCCAAAAGTGCTCTAGAAATAGAGAAATATCGCTGAAAATTTGCTGAATTTGCTAAATAACTCATTTAAATGCGCGAAACTGTTGCGTAGACGGTGCCGCAGGCGCCACTTATTTGGGAGGTCGCTTTATGGGCGAAATGGATGAAATTGTCCGCGAATTCCTGGTCGAGTCCTATGAGAACCTCGATCAACTCGAGCAAGACATGGTGTCTTTGGAATCCGAACCTGGTTCAAAAGAACTCCTGTCTTCAATTTTCCGGACTATTCACACGATTAAAGGCACGTCAGGATTCCTGGCGTTCAACCGGCTTGAAAAGTTAGCCCACCGCGGTGAGAACTTGCTTTCCGAGCTCCGCGACGGCGTACGTGAGATGGATCAAGAGACCGCTGACGTGCTGCTGCTGATGGTAGACCGCATTCGTAACATTATGGGTTCGGTGGAAGAAACCGGTCAAGAGGGCGACGTGGATATTGAATCCGTCATCGCTCAGATTGAAGCTATTCAAGGCAAGACGTCGAGTGCGCCGCTACCGGCTGCCGATGGTATGGCAGGCGAACCGGCTCCGGCTGAGGCTGCTGCCCCGGCTGCGGATGCGCCGGTGGAAGTCCCGTTCTTGACTAATGTTGCTGATGAGAACGGCAACGTAAACTTGGGCGAGGACTTGGCGTCCGCGCCAGCTGCCCCGGCTGCGGATGCCCCGGCGGAAGTCCCGTTCTTGACAAACGTTGCTGACGAAAACGGCAACGTAAACTTGGGTGATGGCGCTGCTGAAGCTGCTGCCCCGGCGCCTGCCGAGACCGCTGCCCCGGCAGCTCAGGCTGCCCCGGCTGCAAAGCCGGAGCCCCCGGCACCGGCAGCTCCGAAGTCCTCGCTGCGCGCTGCCAAGAAGGACGATGCGAAACCGGCAGAACACGGTTCGTCCCGTTCCGCCGCGGACTCTTCCATCCGCGTGGATGTCGACCTGCTGGATGTGTTGATGCGCGAAGTGTCCGAGTTGGTGTTGGTGCGTAACCAAATCGTGCGCCTGACCGATTCGATGACCGACATGAACCTGGTGCAGTCATCCCAGCGTTTGTCTATCGTTGCCACCGAGCTGCAAGAGGGCATTATGAAGACCCGGATGCAGCCCATCGAACACCTCTGGTCCAAGATGCCGCGCGTGGTGCGTGACTTGGCGAAGCAGACTGAAAAGAACGTGCAGCTGGTCATGATTGGCGGGGACACCGAACTGGATCGGTCCCTGCTGGAAGCCATCAAGGACCCGCTGACGCACATGGTGCGTAACGCGGTCGACCACGGGGTGGAATCGCCCGAGGCGCGCAAGGCTGCTGGTAAAGACCCGAAGGGTACCGTCACCCTGAAGGCTTACCACGCCGGTGGTCAGGTTGTAGTTGACATTATCGATGACGGTGCGGGTATCGATCCGGTTGTGGTGGCAAACAAGGCTCTTGACAAGGGTCTGGTCACCCAGCAGCAGCTCGGCGAAATGAGCGACAAGGAAATCTTTAACCTGCTGTTCCTGCCGGGATTCTCGACTGCGAAGAAAGTTTCGAATATCTCCGGTCGTGGGGTCGGCACCGACGTGGTCAAGACTTCCGTAGAGGCTATTGGCGGTACGGTCGATGTGGAATCCGAGTTGGGCAAGGGCTCGACGTGGCGGATGCGCATCCCGCTGACTTTGGCGATTCAGCCTTCTCTGACGGTTGAGTCTCACGGTGAGCTTTACGCCATCCCGCAGGTGTCCCTGCTCGAGTTGGTCGTGCTGGATTCGTCCCGCAAGGAAACCTCCATGGAGTATGTCAACGCCTCGCCGGTGTACCGCCTGCGTGGCATGTTGCTCCCGCTGATTCGCTTGAGCCACGTGCTGCACCCCGAGGAAGCCAGCGACCGCGGTTCCGAAGCCAACGGCGTGATTGCCGTGCTGCAAAACGATGATCAGCGGTTCGGCTTGGTGGTCGACAAGGTCATCAACAACGAAGAAATCGTGGTCAAGCCGCTGTCCTCGAAGCTCAAGTCCATCGGTCTGTACGCGGGCGCGACCCTGCTGGGCGATGGTCGTGTCGCGTTGATTCTGGATATTGGCGCGGTGGCGCGCAAGTCCCTGACTGGCGCGACTACTCAGGCGGCGCAAAAGGCGCAGATGGATGCGGAAGCCGCGCAGGCTCGCAGCTCCGAGATGACCGGTCAGGCTTTGGTGGTCGGGATTGGCGATGGTCGCCGCGTGGCGATTCCGCTGGCTGCCGTTACCCGTTTGGAGCACATCAGCGTCGAGGCAGTGGAGCGCGTGGGTGGTCGCGAGGTTATCCAATACCGGGGTCAGATTCTGCCTATCGTCCGTCTGGATCGCCTGCTCGGGGTCATGGACTACGAAGAGCCGAAGGACTTGCAGGTAGTGGTGTATCGCCGGGGCGAGCGTTCTGTGGCTATGGTGGTTCGCGAGATTCTGGACATCGTCGCGGACGACAAGCGCAAGCACTCCAACATCGAAGATCACGGCTTGCTGGGTTCTGCGGTGTTGAAGGACCGGGTCACCGAGCTGCTGGACGTCGAACAGGCGGTTCGCGCTGCCGACCCGACGTTCTTCGATGAAATCGAAGATTTCAACGCCGAACTCGAGATGAACTCTCGTCTGGATATGGTCGGAGCGTGATGAACGATGACGCAGTACGTAACTTTCCGCTTGGACGGAGCCCTTTACGGCATTGAAGTCAACCAGGTCACCGAGATTCTGCATGGTGAGGACATCACCAACGTGCCGCTCTCGCCGACTGCCATCACCGGTCTGGTGAACCTGCGCGGACAGATTGCCACCCTGATTGACCTGCGCAATCAGCTGCACCTGCCGCCGCGCGAGGATCCCCGCGAAGCCATGATGGTCGTGGTGGTGCTGGACGGTGAGACGCTGTCGCTGATGGTGGATTCAATTGGTGATGTTCGCGAAGTCGACGAGTCTGATTTCGAGGCTCCGCCAGACACACTGGGTCAGGATATGCGCGAACTCATCCTGGGTGCGTACAAGCTGAGCGACGACCTGCTGCTGGTCCTCGATGTCGAGCGCGTGGTCGCTATCGGCGCGGAAGCCCGGGGGTCGTAAATTCGTGCCGTAATCTGAGATTGCTCAATCGGAGGGGGTCACTGCGGTGGCTCCCTCCGATTTGTCTGCACAAGGACGGGTGGCGGCGATATTTTTTCGGGTGCGGCTTTTCCGGTAATCTGTACGTACCCGCGCGCGTTTCGAGTCGGGAACGTCGCAAAGATGGCCGTCCGTTGTTGGGCGAAGAACTGTAAAACCAGTTAACCTTAACAGGGAAGAATACGCAGCTGAGGAGAGAGAATGGCTGGCATTAAAGTCCTCGTGGTGGACGATTCTGTCGTGGTGCGCAAGATTGTTACGGATGCGCTCAACGCTGACCCCAGTCTGGAGGTCGTAGGTACTGCCCCGAACGGCAAACTGGCGCTGATGAAGTGGAAACAGCTAAAGCCTGATGCCATCACGATGGACATAGAAATGCCCGAAATGGACGGTATTGAGGCGGTGCGCGAGCTGCGCAAGATGGGCTGTAAAGACCCCATCATCATGTTCTCCACCCTGACCCAGCGTGGCGCGACCGCGACTTTGGAAGCCCTCTCTGCCGGCGCTACGGACTACGTGACGAAACCGGCTAACCAGGGTTCCGTCCAGCAGTCCATTCAAAGTGTGCGGGAACAGCTGGTTCCTATCATTTTGGGCTTGCTGCCCAGCAAAGTTCGCGCGATTGGGGCGGTCTCTGCCAATTTGTCCCCCGAGGCGCGCGCCAATATTTCTTCCGTGCCGACCATGTTTGCCGGTCCGCTCAAACTCCACGACCGTACGGGTATGCCGGACAAGCCGATTCGTATCGTCATTCTCGGTTCTTCCACCGGCGGTCCCGAAGCTTTGACCAAGGTGATTTCCGGATTGAGCCGTCCCATGCCGATTCCGATGGTCATCACCCAGCACATGCCCCCGGTGTTTACCACCCAGTTGGCGGCGCGTTTGGACAAGCTGACTTCCGCGACGGTGCAGGAGGCTTCGGAAGGCATGATGTTGGCGCCGGGTCACATTTATCTGGCACCGGGCAACTTCCATATGACTTTTGCCGGCAATGCCGGGGCTCCACGCGTGAAATTGACCCAGACCCCGCCGGTAAACTTTTGCCGTCCTTCCGTGGACGTCATGTTTGACTCCGCGGTGAATCTCTATGGCGGAGATATGTTGGCAGTCGTGCTGACTGGCATGGGTCAGGACGGCAAGAACGGCTGTGGCAAGGTTTTGGAAGCAGGAGGACGCACCCTGGTGCAGGACGAACAGACTTCTGTGGTTTGGGGGATGCCGGGGGCGGTAGCTAACGCGGGCTTTGCAGACGAAATCCGACCGCTAGATGAGATTGCCACCCAGATTCAGCGCCACGTCCAGGCTTATGCTCCGGAGGCCAGACGATGAGCCTGACCCGCCAAACATTTGATTATGTGGCGGGATTGGTAAAGCAACGCAGTGCTATCCAACTTCCCGCCGGAAAGGAATACCTGGTGGAATCCAGGCTGGTTCCTTTGGCACGGGAAGCCGGATTTACTGGCGAAACTGCGGTGGACAAGTGGATTCAACAGGTTATCGCGACCCACCGGGCTGGGGACCTGCAAGATATTGCGGAAGCACTGACCACCAACGAAACCTCGTTTTTCCGTGATGTCACCCCGTTTAAGGGCTTGACCGAATCCGTGATTCCCGGCTTGGCTGAGGCTGGTCACCGTAACCTCTCGATTTGGTCCGCGGCTTGTTCCACCGGTCAGGAGCCATATTCCATTGCGATGAGTTTGCTGGAAATGCCACAGGCGCCGAATTTTTCCATTGTCGCCACGGATATTTCTCGGGCAGTGTTAGCTAAAGCGAAACAGGGTTTCTATACTCAACTGGAGGTAAACCGCGGTCTGCCGGCGCCTATGCTGGTGCGTTACTTTGCTCGTGAGGGCGCCAACTGGGTCATTAGCCCGTCGCTGCGGTCGCGGATTAATTTCCAGGAACACAATCTGTTGTCGACCCCGCCCAAGGGTGGTCCTTTCCATATTGTGTTCATCCGTAACGTTTTGATTTATTTTGATATCAACACGAAGCGTGAGGTCTTGCGTCGCGTGGCGCACTCGATGGTGCCCGGTGGCTACCTGTTCTTGGGGGCGGCGGAAACCACCATGGGGATGGATCCGGTATGGGAGCGTGTGACCTTGACGAGTGGCGCGGTCTATAAGTTGAAAGGGGCCGGGAAATGAAAGCATTAATCGTTGACGACTCCCGTGCTATGCGTAAAATCATCGGCGGTATCCTGCGCCGGGAAGGATTTGAAGTCCTGGAGGCCAACAATGGGGAACAGGCTATGAAAATCTTGCATGACCCCGCCACGGGACGTGTCGATTTGGCGACAATCGACTGGAATATGCCGGTGATGAACGGGCTGGAACTGGTGGTCAATATCCGCGCAGAAAAGGAACTGCGCAATATCACGTTGATGATGGTGACCACCGAGTCGGAGCACTCGCAGATTGTGCGTGCCTTGGCGGCGGGGGCGCACGAGTATCTCATCAAGCCTTTCACTCCCGAAGCCGTCAACGAAAAGCTCATGCTGTTGGGGTTGGGGACTTGAGGAACTGTCAGACCCTGCGGGACGGTCGGTGAAACCAAATGCCCGGAGTCTGTCGTCAGTAAGGAACACGAGGAGAGCAAAATGGACCAGGAAATTCGCGAGGCGGTGTTGAACATTGCGAACGACGTTTTCTATGCCCTGATTGATAAACGCGAAGGCACTGTGAGGGAATGGACCGAAGAAATCGAGCCTTTTCAGGATCCGATTTATGCTTGGATAGAATCTCAAGGGGATAAGCAGCTGCGTGTCATGCTAGCGATGGAAGACTCCACAGCCAAGGACCTGACCAGAGCCATGTACCTCCTGGGCGAAACTGATGAAGTGACCGAAGAGGACCAGCGGGACGCTTTTGGAGAAATCGTCAATGTGATTGGCGGAAATATGAAATCAATCGTGGAAGATTCCGGAAACCTGGTTCTTCCCAAAGTTGAAAAAGAAAAACCGACTGACCAGGATTCACCTTTAGTTAGCGTAAACCTCAACTGGAAAGGCAAATTCCTGGTAGTCTCGATAAGTGACCTTAATACCCCGCGAGACGCGGCTTAAGGGTGAACACGGAGGTAATCGATGCGTATTATTGTTGCCGACGATTCGCGAGTGATGCGACAAATCGTGGTGCGTACCCTGCGCCAGGCGGGATTCGACTGGGAAGTCATGGAGGCCGAGGACGGCGCTCAGGCTTTGCAGTTGGCGCTGTCAGAATCCCCTGACTTGGTGCTGTCTGACTGGAATATGCCAAATATGCTGGGTATTGAGATGCTGCAGCAGCTGCGGGCGACGGGGTCAAAGATTCCGGTCGGGTTTGTGACTTCCGAGGGTTCCCCTCAGATGCGGGAAATCGCACAACAGGCGGGTGCGAACTTCCTGATTCAAAAGCCTTTTGATGCCGCCACCTTCAAGTCAATTTTAGGAGCGTTCAACCGATGAGTGCCACCCCTTTGCCTACCGCGAAAGAGATTCGCGACCTGTTTGAAATGCTGTTAGGACGCAGCGTTGAGGTTTCGCCGGACTACGAAATTCTCAAGCCGGATGAGGAATTCGGCTGCTGCGTGGCGTTCTTTAACGATGCGATGAATAACGTCTGTGCCGCCTGCATTATGGACCTGGATTTGTGTGCCTATGCCGGTGCTGCCCTGCAGCTGATTCCCGCTGCGGGGGCACAAGACGAAATCAACAACGGCACCTTGTCGGACAGCTACATTGAGAATGTCTACGAAATCCTCAACATTTTCTCGGGTCTGTTGAACAAGGACGATGCCCCTCACGTCACCATCGGTTTGATGTACACTCCCGGCGAGGAACTGCCCGGTAACGAGTACAAGATGGTTACCTCGTATGTGGAGCGTCGCGATTCTGTCCTCGACATCGAAGGTTACGGCAAGGGTCGCTTCGGCGTCATGTGCTTTAACTAGCGATTTCCCGCTGGGGGTTTAGCCCAGCTGATTCTTTTTACGTTTTTCCCCCGGCTGCGTGCCGGGGGAAAAACGTTTTAACCTGCAATGCCCTAGTTGCGCCAAGACATTAATAAGTTTTATTCCGGGTTCAGGGTGTGCGTGGATTATAGGGTGAATATAGGGCAGTAGCTGCCAATAATGGCAGCTACTGCCCAAATCCCACCTTATATTCACACCCCAGCACGTATCCTCCGGTACTTCCGACCAGTTATCCCCGGATTTTGCCGGCGTTTACCGACTCGCTGTCTGCGCTCGCGGCAGAATCGAGCTATCCGAACCCTTGCAGGGTGGTTTGAGGGCGTTGGCGCTTGTGTGAAAGAATGAACGCATGGCTGAACTTGTAGCTCCAGATTATGTTCCCAGCGACGTTCTCGAGCACCCGGTGACTGAGATTCCAGACATTCCAGGGTGGAAAAAGGCGGCAGCAGGCAAAGTCCGGGAAATCTTTATTCCCGAAGACGCTGCCGGAATCGCTACCGCGGATCGTTTGATGTTAGTGGCGACCGACCGGATTTCAGCTTATGACTTTATCCTCGATACCCCCATTCCCGGCAAGGGAGCGGTGTTGACCCAACTGTCTCGCTGGTGGTTTAACCAGCTAAACGGCTTGGTGGACACGCACTATTTGGGCGTTGACGTGCCGGCAGAGGTAGCGGGACGAGCGATGATTACCCGGCGACTGGAGATGTATCCGGTCGAGTGCGTGGCTCGTGGATATCTGACCGGTTCAGGATTAGTGGAATACAAGCAATCTGGTGGGGTGTGCGGCATTGCCCTGCCGCCGGGGCTGCGGGAAGCCTCGAAACTGTCCGAGCCGATTTTCACCCCCGCAATTAAGGCTGAACTGGGCGAACATGATGAAAATGTGTCCGCTGCCCGCATCGCCCAACTGCACGGACGGGCGGTGGCAAAAAACCTCATGGATTTGACGTTGCTGGTGTATCGCAAAGCTGCCGAGATCGCGGCGGAACGCGGGATCATCCTGGCTGACACCAAGTTTGAATTCGGCGCGTTGCCGGGACATTACGTTCACGGCGACACCGTCAGCGACGGATCTGCCTCTTTTGTGCTGGGAGACGAAGTCATCACCCCGGATTCCTCGCGCTTCTGGCCCGCCGACGCTTGGGTGGAGGGGCAGGTCACCCCCAGTTTCGATAAGCAGTACGTGCGAGACTGGTTGACAAGCCCCCAGTCGGGTTGGGATCGTCACGGCAGTGCCAAACCGCCAGCTTTGCCACCCGAGGTGGTCCAGCGCACCACCGAACGCTACCTCGAGGCGTACCGGATTCTGACCGGTCAACCTCTCATCTAAACTTTGAAACGCTTGCCGGAACCCCGGAAAGCCCCTATCCACGGAAAAGGAACAAAAATGGGAAAAATCGTTGTTGAGGTTATGGTGAAACCAGAGATTCTCGACCCGCAGGGCAAAGCCATTAAAGGCTCGTTAGCTCGCCTGGGAATCGAAAACTTTGTGGACGTGCGTCAGGGCAAACGCTTCACCTTGGACACCGCTGGTGATGTCACCGAAGCGGACCTTGAGGCGGCACGTCAGGCGGCACAGACCCTGCTGTCCAACCCGATTATCGAGGACGTTGTGGCTGTCAAAGCCGTCACGGAGGACCAAGCATGAGTGCAAAAGTTGGGGTCGTGACGTTTCCGGGGACCCTCGATGACCAAGACGCGCGCCGGGCGGTGCGGTTGGCAGGCGCCACGCCGGTGCAGCTGTGGCACCAGGATGCAGACTTGCACGAGGTTGACGCCATCGTCTTGGCAGGCGGGTTTTCGTACGGGGACTATTTGCGCTGTGGCGCGATTGCCCGTTTCGCTCCGGTGATGGAGTCTATCGTCGAGGCTGCTGGTCGGGGTATGCCAGTACTGGGGATTTGTAACGGGTTCCAGGTGTTGACTGAGGCGCATTTGCTGGATGGCGCCCTGATGCGTAACGAGCATAAAAAGTTCATTTGCCGCGACCAGGTGTTGCGGGTCGAAAACAATCACACAGCATGGACCAGCGAATTTATCGAGGGCGAAGAAATCCTCATTCCGCTGAAAAACGGGGAGGGCAATTTCCGGGCTGACCCGCACACCGTGGAACGCCTCGAGGGCGAAGGTCAGGTCGTGTTCCGCTATGCCGGTCCGCTGGGTAACCCCAACGGTTCGCTAAACGACATCGCCGGGATTACCAATGCAAAAGGGAACGTGGTCGGCTTGATGCCCCACCCGGAGCACGCTGTGGAGCCGGGTTTCGGTCCCACTCCCGGCTCGCACAACCGCGCCGGAACTGACGGTCTTAAGTTCTTTACTTCCGCGATTAACGCGGTGCTGGTCTAAACGAAAGCCCAGGTTGAAGAACCGCGACTGACCGTACCGCCCACCCAAAACTACTGAAGGAACCATTCATGACGACTTATGACACCGTTGAAAATGCTGCACAGACCCCCGATGAGCCGCAAGATTACCGGGCATTGGGGCTGAAAGATGATGAATATGCCCACATCAAAGAGATTCTGGGACGCCGCCCTACCGCGGCGGAGCTGGCGATGTATTCCGTCATGTGGTCCGAGCACTGCTCGTATAAATCCTCAAAGAAGCATTTGAAGGAACAATTCGGCGCGAAAACCACTCCGGAAATGAAGAAAAATCTGCTGGTGGGTATGGGGCAAAACGCCGGGGTGGTCGACATCGGGGACGGCTACGCGGTGACGTTTAAAGTCGAGTCGCACAACCATCCGTCTTTTGTCGAACCGTATCAGGGCGCTGCCACCGGGGTAGGTGGCATCGTGCGCGACATCATGGCGATGGGGGCGTGCCCGGTTGCGGTCATGGACCAGCTGCGTTTCGGCGCGGTGGACCACCCCGATACGGCTCGCGTGGTGCATGGCGTGGTTGCTGGCGTGGGTGGCTACGGAAATTGCCTGGGGCTGCCCAATATCGGCGGCGAGACTGAGTTTGACCCCAGCTATCAAGGAAACCCGCTGGTCAACGCCTTGTGCTTGGGGGTGCTGCGGCATGGGGACATTCACTTGGCGAACGCGACCGGGGTGGGTAACCACGTGGTGCTGTTCGGGGCACGCACCGGCGGTGACGGTATCGGCGGGGCATCCATCCTCGCGTCCGAGTCGTTCGAGGACGGGATGCCCGCAAAGCGTCCCAGCGTCCAGGTCGGCGACCCGTTCATGGAAAAAGTCTTGATTGAATGCTGTTTACAGCTGTTTAAAGCCGGCGTGGTAGAGGCGATTCAAGACCTCGGAGCGGCGGGGATTTCCTGCGCCACGTCCGAGCTGGCAGCAAACGGAGACTCGGGTATGCACGTGGACCTAGAGAAAGTCCTGTTGCGTGACCCGACCTTGACCGCTGGGGAAATCCTCATGAGCGAGTCTCAAGAGCGCATGATGGCGATTGTTTCAGAATCGCACCTCAGCGAGTTTGTGGACATTGTCCGCAGGTGGGATGTGGAATATGCTGTGATTGGCGAGGTCACCGGGGACGGGCGTTTGACGGTGGATCACCACGGTCAGCGCATTGTGGACGTGGACCCGAAAACGGTTGCCATTGATTCTCCCGTCTACGACCGCCCTTATGCGAAACCGTCTTGGCAAGACGCGCTGAACGCGAACACGGTGTTGGAAGCGATGGCGCGCGACGAGTTGGCGATGCCGGGGGACACCGACCCGGAGAAACTGCGCCAAGAAATCCTTGACGTGTGTGTGACCAGCCCGAACGAGGCAGCAAAGAATTGGGTGACGGACCAATACGACCGGTTCGTGCGCGGCAACACCGCTCTGTCTCAGCCGGATGATGCCGGGGTCGTTCGCGTGGTCGAAGAGACTGGGCGCGGGGTGGCGCTGGCTACGGATGCGAACGGGTGGTACACCAAGTTGAATCCTTATGCTGGGGCGCAGCAGGCGCTGGCGGAGGCTTACCGCAATGTGTGCGTGGTCGGGGCGCGCCCGATGGCGATTACCGACTGCCTGAACTTCGGCAACCCGGAGGATTCGGACGCCATGTGGCAGCTGGTGACGGCGATGACGGGTTTGGCAGACGGCTGCGCCACGCTGAAAGTGCCCGTGACCGGCGGTAACGTTTCGCTGTATAACTCGTCCGGGGACACGATGGGTCAGCCGGATTCTTCTATCAACCCGACCCCGGTGGTGGGTATGCTGGGGCTGATGGATTCGGTGACGCGGGTGGCGCCTGCCGGTTTTGTGGGGCAAGGGCAACAGCTTTTGCTGCTCGGCGCCAAAACTGCCGCGGAGCTGGACGGGTCGGCGTGGGCGCGATTCCACGGGCACTTCGGCGGGCAACCGCCGGTGGTGGATTTTGCCGCGGAACAGGCGCTGGGTGAAGTGCTGATTGCTGGCGCGACCAGCGAGGCTCACCTCGGAGCGCATGACCTGTCTAACGGCGGTTTGGCACAGGCCGTGGTAGATATGGCGTGCCGTTTTGAAATCGGGGCGCGCCTGGACTTGCGTCAGCTTGAGGCCGAAACGGGGCTGGGCGCGACGGCGCTGCTGTTCAGTGAGACGCAGGCACGAGCCGTGGTTTGTGTTCGCACGAGCCAGGTTGACGAGGTGTGTCGCAACGCAGCAGCGGCGGGCATCGGTGTGTGGCGGATTGGCGAAAGTGGCGGGCATGACCTGTCGATTACTTTCTCGCAGGGTGAAGTGAGCTTCGCGGTGAAAGACTTGGTTCACGCCAGCACCCAGGTCTTGCCCGATTTGTTCGAATAACCCTCGCGTAGAGGTAGCGAAACCGCATAAACCTGCATATTTTGCGGCTTTCGCATAGAATTACCACGTCAGTGGTTAGCGCTGACTATCAGTCCAGAGGAGATATAAGCTATGGCGATTTTGACAATTGGCGACGAGTTCCCGGAGTACGACTTTCAGGCAGTAGTCGGCGGGGTGCTCTCTGAGCTGCCCGTTAACAAGGAAGAAGACTACTTTACCAGGGTGCGCTCCGCTGACGTGCCGGAGGGGCAGTGGCGACTGTTTATCATGTGGCCCAAGGACTTCACTTTTGTGTGCCCCACCGAGTTAGCCGGAATCGCCGGAGTGTATGAGGATTTGCAGGAACGCCACTGTGACGTGGTGGCGGTGAACACTGATTCCGAGTACGTCCACCTGGCTTGGCGCTCCAGGGACGAGCTGCTGAAAAACGTCCCGTTCCCCTTGGCGAGCGACCTGACTCATGACTTCTTGAAAGCGGTCGGGGTGTTGAACCGCGATGGTGTGTGTGATCGTGCGTCGTTCTTGGTCGACCCCGATAACCGGGTGCGTTTTGTCTCGGTTGACGATGGCTCGGTCGGGCGTAACGCCGAGGAGCTGGTGCGCCAGCTCAACGCTTTGCAATCCGGCGGTTTGACTTCGTGCGGGTGGCATCCGGGCGAACCGACTCTCGATGTGTTCAAAGCGGCTACGAACATGGTGTCGCTGTCAATCTGATTTGGTTTTCATCTTCACGACCGGGGAACCCCATGGGTTTCCCGGTCGCTTTTTTAGATGGGCGTTGTGTGCGTTTGGATCGGGCGCACCAGGGCGGTGTGGGTGGTTGCCGAGTTTTGTCCGTGTTGGTGGGGATTCGGGGTGTGCACCAGGGGGCGCCGCGACCCTCCCCAAACGCTACGAGACACGTCCAAGATGCGGAACGATTCTTTTGCGAAATGAGACAGGTGGTATATTTGGCGCGACAAAATCAATTAAACAAAGGAGCGTAAACTCGTGCATCCTAAACTAGAAAAAGTATTACAAGAAACTGCTCACCGTAACCCCGGCGAACCGGAGTTTCTCCAAGCTTTGACTGAGGTGCTCATCTCGCTGGATCCGATTATCGAACGGCATCCGGAATACGCCGACTACGGGCTGCTGGAGCGTTTGACCGAGCCGGAACGCCAGATTATTTTCCGCGTTCCCTGGGTCGATGATAATGGTGATGTCCAGGTCAACCGGGGCTACCGCGTGGAGTTCAACAGCGCGCTGGGTCCCTACAAGGGCGGCTTGCGTTTCCACAAGTCGGTGAACCGCAACATCATCAAGTTCCTGGGGTTCGAGCAAATCTTTAAGAACGCCTTGACGAACCAGGGCATCGGTGGCGGCAAGGGCGGCTCTGACTTTGACCCGCACGGCAAGTCGGATAACGAGGTCATGCTGTTCTGCCAGTCCTTCATGACCGAGCTGTACCGTCACATTGGCGACAAGACCGACGTTCCCGCTGGTGACATCGGTGTGGGTGGTCGCGAGATTGGCTACCTGTTCGGTCAGTACAAGCGCCTGACCGGCGTGCACGAAGCTGGCGTGTTGACCGGGAAAGGTCTGGGCTGGGGCGGTTCGCTGGTTCGTACCGAAGCGACCGGTTATGGACAGGTCATGTTCGCCCGGTTCATGGCAGAAGATCGCGGAGAGTCTCTGGAAGGTTTGACCTGCGCTGTCTCCGGTTCGGGTAACGTGGCGATTTACGCCATCGAGAAAGCCCAGCAGCTCGGTGCCAAGCCGGTGACCTGTTCGGACTCTGACGGCTGGGTGTATGACAAGGAAGGCATCGACCTGGACTTGCTCAAAGAGATTAAGGAACATCGCCGCGGTCGGGTTTCTGACTATGCGGCGCAGCGTCCCAGCGCGGAGTTCCACGATTCCGGTCGAGTCTGGGCTGTCCCGGTGGACGTAGCACTGCCTGCCGCTACTCAGAACGAGATTGACGAAAATGACGCGCGAACCCTGGTTAAGAACGGCTGCAAGTATGTGGCAGAGGGGGCAAATATGCCTTCGACCCCGCAGGCTATTGAAGTGTTCCAGTCCGCTCCCGACGTTTCCTACGCGCCGGGCAAGGCTGCTAACGCCGGTGGGGTGGGGACTTCCGCCTTTGAGATGGAACAGAACGCTTCGCGTTCCCGCTGGTCATTTGAATATGCCGAGGAACGTTTGGAAGCCATGATGCGAGAGATTCACAACGACTGCTTGGCGACTGCTGAGGAATACGGCAAGCCTGGCGACTATGTTTATGGCGCGAACATTACCGGTTTCCGCCGGGTCGCTGATGCCATGCTGGCTCACGGCGTCATCTGATTTTTGCCTAGCTGACACGAACGACCGATTTCACTTTGGCTGGAGTCAAACTTTCAATATCCAAATCGCTATAACCTGGTAGTTTAGGAAATTGATAAGGGGTGAAAGCCCTGACTCTGGTTTGAAATCGGTCGTTCGTGCACGTATTTCCGGGGTGCTGGTGCAAATTACAGGTTTTGCAGTTGCGCCAAAGTGGCTGCGGGGGATAAATCCGAGGGGAAATTGAACCCGGCGCGGGGCGACAGCGTCATGCCCTCCCAGATGACCGGTCCATCGACCGAGGTAGAGCGTTTGTACTGCTGGGTCAGGAAACGGCGATAAAACACTTCCAGCCATTTCAGCACTTCCTCGCGGGTAAAGTAGCGATCCTCGTTTTGCCCGCTGCCATGGGAACAGCACGGAGAGCTGCCGATGGAATCCGGGCAGGTATCATCCGTACCCGCGGCGTGTGCAGCACCCGGGTCGGCGCATTCCTCGGGTTTGGTAAATGCTGCCAGCGCCAGGAACCCGACCAGGTCCGGTCCGGCCCCGCGCAGCGTGTGGTACAGAAAGAAATCATGCAACAGGTACGGTCCGATTGACCCCTCGGTCGTCTGGTGTTGCGTCTGACCATCGCTGTCATGGTCAGGAATCAGCTCCGGGGTGACATCGGTGGCGATGATGGATTCCACCGTGTCCCGCAGTGCCGCGGGGTCGGAGATGAGATTGCGTTCAATCAGCACCGTGGCGGCTTCGCGAATCAAATCAGGCATCATCGACTTGGGTACCCCACAGTTCACGGAATAGTGGCTCATGTGATCCCCGACCCCGTAAGTCGTCCACCCCAGCGCGCTTTCGGACAAATCCCCGGTTCCCAGCACGAATCCGTGTCGCTGGTTAGCCAGGCGGAACAGGTAGTCGCTGCGTAGCCCTGCCTGTACGTTTTCAAAAGTAACGTCATAGATGGGTTCGCCGTGTCCGGCAGGATGCCCCATCGTCTTTAGCATCTCGGTGGCAGCCGGGCGGATGTCGATAAGTTCGCAGTTCACCCCCACTGCGGCGGCAAGTTTTTGAGCGTTGCTCTTGGTGTGTGCCGAAGTGGCAAAGCCGGGCAGGCTAAAGGTGAGAATTTCCGGCTTGCAACCAGCGCTGTCGCGGGTATTTTCAAGGTGCTCCGCCGGCGAAAGCAAATCGTTGCTTTTGCGGTTCGGCTCCGCCGTTTGCCGCCCCGACTCATGCGCTAAAGCGCTGTCGCGGGCGGCAGTAGCGACCAACAGTGCCAGCGTGGAGTCCAAACCGCCGGAAATCCCCAAAATAATGTTCGCATTCCCCAGCGCCTGCAAGCGTCGCACCAGGGCATCGCGCTGTATATCAAAGGCTTCCCGCAGGTCAGCCCGGTAGCGCCGGTCAGACACAGGCACTAGGGGACGCTGCGCGGGGGGCTGCAGCAGGGGAATCTCGGTGTTCAAATCCAGAGCTACCTCGAAGCTTCCGTATCCGGTCAGCTCGGTATAGCTCGGACCGGTGTAGCGCACTGCCCGCGCCAGTTCCGGCAGCACGATGTCTGCCAGGGTCAAACCGGCTTGGCTCAGGTGCGTTTCGGCAGCCAGGACCTGACCATCAGCGGCAATGTATCCGCTGGCGCTGTAGGTCCCGTCGGTGGATGACTCGCCGTGGGAACCGATGGTTTGTACGACTGCCAGGTGCAGGTCCCGAGACAGGGTCCGGGCCGCGCGGTGCAGGTGCCGGATGGAGCCGACCGTGTGCGCTGGTGCCGCCAGGTGGGCGATGACCGTGGCGGTGGGCAGGGAATTCCCGGACATGGCAGCGCCGAAAGAGTTGCGGGTATAAAAGCTCGTCGGAGTGGGGGCGTCGTAGTTAGCCAGTCGATTCAACGAGCCGACTACGGGCACAATATGCAGCCCCGGCAGGTTCGTGGCAGAAAATCCCCAGCTCTGTTCCATGTCGTCGTGGACGTCTCCGCCCCAGATGGACACGGCGCGCGACACCCCGCCGAGCCGCGCCCCGACTATGGTCACGATGGACAGGTCCGCGGTCTGGGTCGCAATCCAATGCAGTGCTGACACGGTGGCGTTGGCGACCGCGGTGTTGGCACCCCAATCTCCGAGCGTCACGCCGGTCAGGCAGTCCTGGGGAAACACCACCAGGGCGGCGTGTTGGGCAGCGGCAGCCCGTGCCAGTTCGACGATTTGGCGGGCATTAGCGTGGGGGTCTCCCAGCTGGATGGTAAAAGTCGCGCTGGCTACGCGCGCGATTCCGTGAGCATAGATGTTATCCATGCAACCAGTTTAGTCGACCCCCGCCCCGCGGTTCTCCGGCTTGCCCCGCCGTTTCGCCCCTCTGTGTGGGGGCATCTTCGCGGTTCGCCCGTCGCATCGACACGGGGTGCTTTCCCGGATTGTCAGAGTTGCGCACAGTTGGCACATATACCTCCACTTTGGGCGCAGGTTTTGCTTAGAATTAACCCCGGAAAGGGGTACGTGATGGAACACCTGGTACGTAAAACTGCGATAAAACTGGCTGATGGCCGCGATTTGTTCTATTTTGATGATTCTGAGCCTTATGTTTCGGGGCGGGCGACTCGTCGTTGCGACGATCCGCGCCCGTTGCCTCCTCGGTTTGAATCGGGGGATGCAAGAGGTACATCGGGTCCGATTATGCGTCGGGACCCGTTGACGGGGGATTGGATTCCGATGGCGGCGCATCGTATGAACCGCACTTTCCTGCCGCCCGCGGATGCTAATCCGCTGGGTCCGGCGCGTCCCGGCGCGACCTATCAGGACGGGGAGATCCCAGACACTGATTATGACGTGGTGGTTTTTGAAAACCGTTTCCCGTCCCTGCTGGAAGTCCCCGGTGTAAGTAACGCCGAGACTCACCCGGATGGTCAGGACCTGTTTTGTGAACGCCCCGCGAACGGGCGTTGCGAAGTCGTGTGTTTCGGTCCGGACTTGCACACGAACCTGGTTTCGATGGGACCGCAGCGGATGCAAACCGTCATTGCAGCCTGGGCGGATCGCACCGCCGCGCTGTCGGCGTTACCCCAAATAAAACAGGTTTTCGTATTTGAAAATCACGGCGAGGACATCGGGGTCACCCTGTCGCATCCTCACGGTCAGATTTATGCTTACCCTTACCTGACTCCGAAAACCGCGGCGATGCTGCGCCAGGCACGGGCGCTGGGGCAGAAAACCGGTGACCCGGAGGTGAACCTCATCGCCTCCGTGCGGGACGCGGAACTCCAGGCAGGCACGCGTGTGGTGGCAGAAAATGCGCATTGGGTACTCTATGTCCCGGTTGCGGCACGGTGGCCTATCGAGTTTCACCTGGTGCCGCGGCGTATCGTGCCGGATTTCGCGGCTTTGGACGCGGCGCAGCGCGAAGCGTTGGCAGATATTTACCTAAAGATGATGATTGTGGCGAACCATTTTCATCGGGAACCGGCGCGTGGCGAGGATGCGCAGCCGGGGGCATATTTGCCCGTCAACTATATTTCGGCGTGGCACCAAGCGCCGGTGTCGCCCGCGGACGGCCGCGACCAGCTGGGTTTGCACTGCGAGTTTTTCTCTTTCTTGCGCGCACCGGGCAAGTTGAAATACCTGGCGGGTTCCGAATCTGGCATGGGTGCCTGGATTTCCGACACGACTCCGGAAAAAATCGCTACTCGCGCCCGCCAGGCGGCGCGCGAGTGTGTGGAACTGGACGCTTTTGCGGGTCTGGACTATCCCACGACTTTCCGCTAGGCGCCACCGCCCCACCGCCTACCCCCTAAATGGGTAAACCAAGTCAACCGCCCTTCTGAACCAAATCCGATAATCTACACCACGAAACGAGGCAAAACATGAGCGATTCCACCCCCGCTAATCCAGCCCAAACCCCTGCCGCCCCTGCCACTCCGGTCAATCCCCCGGCTGGCTCAGACTCGGCGCAGCCACTATTCATGAACCCCTACCCGACCCAACAGGGGGCTGCCCGCGTCACCGAGCTGTTCCAGCGCACGTTTGGGACGGCGCCGGCGGGCGTGTTTCGCGCTCCCGGACGGGTCAATGTCATCGGGGAACACACGGATTACAACGGCGGGGTCGCGCTGCCACTGGCTCTGCCGCACGCGACTTACGCCGCGATGCGTCCGCGCTCGGATCGCCGGTTGCGCCTGATTTCCGCCCAGTTCGCCCCCGGCAGTGCGGCTCTGGAACTGGATTTGGACGAGTTTTCCCGTGGTCTGACTGATGCGATTCCCGAGGACGGTTCGCGATTGGTGCGCGGACCGGCGGCTTACGTGGGGGGCACGATTTTGAGCCTGGAGGACGTGTTGGAGCAGCCGGGGGCGGCGACCGGCTTTGATATTGCGGTGGATTCCTGCGTGCCGCTGGGGTCGGGGCTGTCCTCGTCGGCGGCGCTGGAATGTGCCGTGGCGGTCGGGGTGGATGCGCTGTGCGGGTTTGGCCTGGCGGGGTCGATTCCCGGTCGTCACCAGCTGGTTGACGCGGGCCGGCGGGCAGAAAACTTTTATGTTGGAGCGCCTACGGGGGGGCTGGATCAGGCGGCAGCGTTGCTGAGCCACCCGGATAAAGTGTTTCTGTTGGACTGCCGGACGTTTGAGACTATCGATTTCCCGTTTGCGCTGGCACCAGCGGGGATGGAACTGTTGGTCATTGATACGCGGGCGCGTCATGACTTGGCAGATGGTCAATACGCGGCGCGCCGTCAGACCTGCGAGATTGCGGCGGCGGCGATGGGGGTGGAGTTCCTGGGCGAGCTGGCGGGGGTGCTGCAGCCCTCTGACTTTGACCGTC
Source organism: Mobiluncus curtisii ATCC 43063 (assembly GCF_000196535.1). Taxonomy (NCBI): domain Bacteria; kingdom Bacillati; phylum Actinomycetota; class Actinomycetes; order Actinomycetales; family Actinomycetaceae; genus Mobiluncus; species Mobiluncus curtisii. The sequence goes on from NC_014246.1 coordinate 1,043,357, forward strand.
CGCTGCAAAACCCTGATATTGCCACGATTTTATCGAGGCTCTCCGAGCGTCTGGGCGAGGGCGAATCGGCGGCAGAAGTGTTCCGTCGGGCGCGCCATGTGCTCACGGAAATCGTGCGGACCCGCAACTTTGCTTACGAGCTGATGCGTCCCACGGTGGATTGGCACAAGTTGGGTCAGCTGATGAACGAATCTCACGAGTCTCTGCGTGTCGATTATGAGGTCAGCTGCCCGGAGTTGGATTTGGCAGTTCAGGCGGCGCGGGATGCCGGGGCGTTGGGGGCGCGCATGACGGGCGGAGGTTTCGGCGGTTGTGCTATCGCACTGGTTCACCTGGATGACGTGGATCGGGTTGCGCGAGACGTGACTGCCGCGTTCCTCCAAGCCGGTTGGGAACGCCCCGCGTTCTTGGTCGGGGAACCTTCCGCTGCTGCCGGTCAGGTTTAGTTCGCTGCCGGTCCTCACCAGGTCGGTTCGTCACGAGGTAGGTGTGTCACCAGCTTGGTGTGTCACCAGCCCGGTTCGTCGCGGGCACGGAATGGCACCAGCTGGGGTCGGCGGTGAATCGTGCCGTGCGAGGTGCCAAAACATCAAATAGCATGGGACCGGTCTCACCAGAGACCGGTCCCAGATGTCTGTAGTGTTTTATTAGCTCAGCAGCAGGTTTTGTGCGGCAGTCGTGCTGACCCGATGCGCTGCAATCGCAGCTGCGGGGGCAGCGGCAATAGTGGACTGGGCGTCCTGTGTGGCAGCGCCAGCCCGGTCGGGGGTTAGAGCCGGACCGCCCAGTTCGTCGAGATTGCCGGTCAGGGAGTTGAACAGTCCGCCCAGCGCGAAAGTCTGTGCCGCGATTTGAATCTTGGCGTGAGACAGCAGCAAATCGGCGTGGTCCACGGATTTCATCGAGGTGGCTTTGTCATCCAAATTAATAGCGGCGATGCCACGTCCCCCGGTAGCCAACAGGGACGCCATATCCTGCAAATCTGCAGAGCCGATTGCCACGGTGACACCTGCGCCGTGTGCGCCGGGAGCGATGGAAAAGTCGGTGCCGTCCAGGACAGCCTGGTCTTGATAGCGAGCTGCGTGCAGGGTTTGATCCAGGCGGGAGAGTCCGTCAGCCAGAGCCAAACGGGCGGAGGGGTCGGATTTGCCCGCTTCGACGACGCTGTGTATCCATTCCAGGTGTTTCGCGGCGGCATCCAGGTGTTCGTTGGCGACACGTAAGACTTCCACTCCGCGTTGGGCAGCGGCGAGGGTCTGGTGAGTTTGACCGACTTTCGCTGCCAGGGGGTTTGCCCGCAAATCCAAGGAATCCGCGTGGTTGGGTGCCGCCGCGCGTTGCAGAGCATCGGTGCTCCGAGCGGGGGCAATCGCAGCTGCCGGTTGCATTGCCTGCAGGCTGACGTTGGTGTTGGTGGTCAGTTGCACTACCATGATGGCCTTCCTTAGCGTCTCATCGTTCCGGTAATCCTGGGACTAAAGTGTATGGATGGTGACTCTCCCGGTCACCAAGCTGTTTAATCAATGATAGCATCCTGAAAGCAACCTGGGAATAGGGAGTTTATTGTCGTGGCAAAAAAGATTTCTTCCGCAGCCGGTCGCGCTGCCGTTTCTGCTTGTGTTTCCGCTGTCTGCCCAGCTCATGGCGGTGGAGTGGGGGATTCTCCGGCGCCCGTCTCGTTCACTGAATTGACAGGACATTTGCCGGATTTTACCAGGGAAATCCCGCGTGACACGGTGGCGACCGCGGTGCGTTTCACCCTGCAGCGGTTGGAAGCCACAGCGCCGGGTCAGGCAGTGGAGGTGCGGGTGCCGCCTTTTGGAGCGGTCCAGATTTTGCCGGGGACGACGCATCGGCGCGGAACGCCGCCGGCGGTGATTGAGATGTCTCCGGAAGTGTGGTTGGCGTTGACAGTCGGGGGTCTGACCTGGTCGACAGCCGTTTCACGAGGACTCGTGGCAGCTTCGGGGAATCGTGCGGATTTGGGGGCGTTGTTACCGCTGCAAATCTGAATCTCCGCGGGAGACGGGAGACTCGGCGGGTGCCGAGGGGTGCGTCCGTTAGGACAGCAACCGCAGGGCGGAAGAAATCGCCGTGTTTGCTTGGGCGGTAAAGGCGGCAGAGCCGGATTGTGACAGCTGCGACATCGTGTTTGCGACCAAACCTTGAGCCAGGGCAGGGGTGCCTCCGATAGCGGCGCTCAACAGTTTGGAGCTGGCAGACATCGCGTTTACCGTCGAGGCGGTCGCTTCGCTCAAACCGGTGCGGACCTGGGCGACGGCACCCTGGGCAATGTTGAGGCTCTGCACGACTGCCGGGGTGGCGTTGCGGTGCGATGTTGCCAACAGGTCGGCGAAGCCTTGGAGTCCCAAGCCTTCGGTGTTAAAGCTTTTGCCGTTGGGCAGGGTGGCATCGACGGTGACGCGGGCGGAATCGCCGACGGTGAAAGTGGCGCGGAATCGACCGTCCAGGGTCTTGTGTCCCGCGAAAGATTCGTGGTCGACCAGGCTATCCAGTCGCTTTGCCAGCAGCCCGAAAGCTTCGGTCAGTTCGGCGCGCCGGGTGCGAGTCAGGGATTGATTGGACAGCTCCGAGACGATGGCTTTCATGCCGGTCAGGACTTGGTCGGTCTTTCCCAGGGAATCGTTGACCACGTTGGCAGTGGTGACGGCAGCTTGGGCAGTTTGGGATTTATAGTTTTCGATTGAGACTTCCGCGCGAGTGCTGGAAGTGGGAGAGACGCGGACTTCGTCGCCGAAACCGTCCACCGTGGCATGATGGCTCCCTGCCGGGGTGGTTGCGGGCGCGACCGGGGCGGTCCGGGACGCTCCGCGCAGGGCGTTCAAACCGGCGCTCAGCCCGGAGGGTCCGTGGTTCGCGGTGGCGAGCTCTTTGGAGGTCGTGGCATTGTTCCACGGCGCGCCTAAGGCGTTCGCCTGGTAATTGCCCAAACCATTCAACTGCATCTATGTCTCCATTATCGATTTATTCAGCTGTGTCAGCCTCGTCGACTTACACCTGACATATTCGGCAGTCTGTGCTGCCGCTTTAGAAATAATACGGGGCATTTCTGCAGGAAATCCCTATTTCAGGTAATTGTCAGGACAATTAATCTCGGCGTGTCGCCTTGACCTCGACCGATGCGGTTTTATAAGACTAAAGATTACCGCCTGGTAAGGGACGCAATTGCGGCAAAATCCGGGGGAGCTCGGGTTTAATTCAGTCTTTTTTCAGGCGGGGGCACGCTGTTTGGCCCCGGTTCCGTTTCGTTCGCGGTTCGCCTTGTTGCCGCCCGCGGGGGGTGCGCGAAAACGCGTGGGGTCGGACCTCGTGACCCCCGGCCTTGTGCCGGCAAAAATCGTCCCCCCGAGAGCCATGCCGGCAAACAGCTCGTGCCCCGGCCTTGTGACCCCCGAAAACGGTCGAACCGTTCCCGTCGTGGGGCACCCCGGGAAAATCCCGTATCTCGCGCGCGAGGCGGTTATTGCGAGTACAGTTCTGTACAGATTCTATAAACTTTATTGACCTTTTCATGGTCAAGTTTTAGCGAGGAGTTTGCGATGTCTCAGTCAGCAAAGGGAATGGGAATCAAAGTCAGCGCGGGCGGGCCCTACCTGGTGACCGGCGGGGTACCGCTGCGAGAAGCGCGGATTCATCCCGATGGGTCGGGCTACACCTAGGATCCGGGTCGCGCCCTGCCCCAGAGCGAAACTTACGCCCTGTGCCGCTGCGGATTGTCGCATGACAAGCCGTTTTGTGACGGTTCGCATCATCAGGTGGACTTTGCGGGTACGGAAACGGCCAATCACCAGCCTTATACCGAACGTATCGACATTGTGGAAGGCCCCCAGTTGCGGATGGGCGACGATGGGCGCTGCGCTTACGCCCGGTTTTGTCACGGACCCGCCGGGGATGCGTGGACGCAGGTCGCCACGGCGCAAACTCCGGCCGAGGTGGCGGCGGCCACCAAGGTCATTGACGAATGCCCGGCGGACCGTTTGACGCGCCTGGACCCGCAGGGTGCCGTGCAGGAACCGGATTTGGAGCCGTTGGTGGTCGTCGCCCAAGACCCCCAAAATGAGTGTTCTGCCGGAATCTATGTTCAGGGCGGGATTCCGCTGACGGACGCGAACGGTGAAACCTACCCGGTGCAAAATCGCTATGTGCTCTGCCGGTGTGCGGACACCAAGAACACCCCGTTTTGTGATGCTAGCCACGTGAATATCGGCTTCGATGACGGGCATATCAACGGCTGACGCGAGCGGGTGAATCGTGGGTTGGCGGGTCTGAAACGTACTGCTTGTTGTCGGGCCTGCTGATAGGTCGACCGCGGCGAACAGACAGAGCCCGACATCACGGCTGGTGAACGTCCCTGGTTCGCCGGCTGGAGCAAGCTTTGGATTACACTCGCCCTGCGTCGTTCTCCCCTTGGTTGCGTTCTCGGGTTGGTGCTGGTTTTTAGGTTCCCGCACACAACAGAAACACATGATTAACTCAACTGATGTTTCTGTGCTTCCTTGGGGAGTATTTCTCTTTGCAATCTATCTCATGTCCGATGCACCCAGATTTCACTGTGTTCACTGCGATTGTTCTGGGTTCGAGCGCATGCCCCAGCAAACTTTTCCATCCCCCCACACGGCAAGAGGTATGGATGATATCTTTGTATCTATTCTTTCGGAGCAAATGCTCAAGTCCATTGTTTCCGTTTTACTAACGCGCTTGTTGGACGGCGCTGCGAACCCGTCTGTAGTGCGGGGTGTCCCTTGTTTGCCGGCATGGGTAGCGCGCGACTTTGCTAGCGATATGGCACCGGTTTTTCGACGAATTTGCGCACTTAGTCGCGGCACTTGCAGATTTCTTACGTTGGGGCTGCTTGGTCTCGGCGGGGGTGATTTGTCCTTTTCCCTTGTGTATATTGGCCTCAGGTGGCAATCAGATGCTATGAGTAAATAACCCTTGAATTAATCGTTCAAGTACCCTAGTATTAATCCATGAAACGCCGCGACTTGCTGAAACGCCTTGCCGATATCGCAAGCCGCAAAGGCGAATCGCTGGAACTCGAAGAAGGCGGCAACCACACCAAAGTCCGCATAGGGCAATGGTCCGAGCCAATCCCGCGCCACCGCGAAATCCAGGAACACCTTGCTAAGGGCATTATCAGGAGGGCAAGCCGATGACCGCAAAAACCCCAAAAACCTCGAAAACCCAGAAGATGACCAACGTCACCGCCCATGCTATCCGTGAAAACGGCTGGTGGGTGGCCGACTTCACTTGCGATGGCAAGGAATACGGCACACAGGCGAAGCGCCTGGATCAGCTGGTGGACATGGTCAAGGACGCTTCAGCCCTGATGACCGGCCGCCCGGAAGACACTTTCGATGTCCACATCGTTGTCGACATGGCTGAATACATTAGCGAAGTTGAAAAATATAAAGAGGCTGCCGCGCAAGCCCGCGATGCCGAGGCGAAAGTTGCCGCCGCTTCGCGTTCCGCGGTCGCAAAACTGAAAAAGGCCAACCTCGGCGTGCGCGACATAGCCACTTTGATGGGGGTCAGCCCTCAGCGCGTGTCCCAACTTGCCCATGCCTAAGGCGTGTTCTCCTGTTCAATAGGCCTTTTGGGTGCATTCCCCGGGCGGACGGCATTTGTCCTGTCATTTGCACAATTGAAATGGGACTGTTCACATTTCGCCCGCCGCGCTTTACACTAAATTTATGGTGCAATTTCGGGCAAACCGAAATCTGTCCTGCGCGAGGGCAAGGAATGTTCCTCGGTGATGGGTTGACACCCCGTGTCTGACCCCTCTGAACTGACCCCAAGGATGGTGGGAGCGATGACCACGTTAATTGTGGATGGATACTCCGTCGCCGTGTCGTCAGGCATGTCCGCGGCGGGTTTTTCTGCGCCCGGCTCCGATGACTGTACCGAGCCTTTCTCGGATGATGACACCGAGATGCCCTCGTTTGGCACCACGCGCTGTGCTGAGACGTCCCGGTCGCTGCGCAAGACTTCTGGGGCGGGGGATGCTGCCGAGGATGCGGGGGACCCTGCCGCCGATGCTGTTCCCGATTCCGGGGCTGCGCGTTCTGACGAGCCGGGGACCCGTCTCGCTGCTGTAAAATCCGGGGCTTTTTCACGCTACGCGGTGTTGACCCCGTTGGGGGGTGCGCCGCGGTCCCGTGAGGCACGTGGAGGCGCTCCGCGCAGCATCACCACCAACATTATGGCTTTGAATGCTTACCGGCATAACGCCAGCGCGGTGCAGCTCTTGCACCAGTCCCTGCAGCGTCTGTCCTCGGGTAAACGCATTAACTCGGCTGCCGATGATTCTTCCGGTCTGGCGTTGGTGCAGGGGTTGAGGACGCAAGTGTTGGGTAACCGCCAGGCGATTAAGAACGCGCAAGATGGAATTTCCCTGACTCAGACGGCAGACGGCGTGTTGGATGCTGTCCACGATATGCTCCAGCGGATGCGTCAGCTGGCAGTGAAAGGCGCCAACGATACGTATTCACTGCGTGCCAGGGTCCAGATTGGTGCCGAGATGGACGCTATCCGCGTGGAAATCGGGCGGATTGGTCAGGCCACCGAAGCGATGGGACGTCGGATTCTGGGCGGGAAATATGTGGAGCCAGCCGATGCGTTGCGTTTCCAGGTGGGGGCGAATGCCTCCGATATGGAGGTCATCGCGATTACCTTTGTGGATGTGACTGATATTGCCAAAAATCAGATTGGTCACATTCCCCAGGATGCTGACCACGCCGCATTCCAGCGTTCCCTCGAAAACATTGATGATCAGATTCAGGTCATCTCCGGGGCGCGTGCCGCGCTCGGCGCGGTGCAAAATCGCTTTGCCCACACGATTAATCACTTGAATGTCTCGGTAGAGAACCTCTGCGCTGCCCAGAGCCGGATGCAGGATGTAGACATGGCAGCGGAGTCAATGAACTACATGCGGGGGCTGATTTTGAACCAGTCTTCCCGCGCGGTGTTATCTCAGGCGCTGTCGGCACCCCGCGGGATCCTGCGGCTGCTGAGCGTGGCGTAGCCCGAAATCCGGGTGTTTCCGCACCCAGATTTGTCCCCTGCCGGTCGATGCAGGGTGCTGGTGGATAGGGAATTTTCCTGGCGTGGGCTGGAAAATGCCGTAAAATTAAATCTCGGGAACATTTTTCCTAAAGTTTCTTGTCTGCTATCCGATTGACTGGTTTGTCGGACAGGAAGTCTGACGCAAGGCTACCAGGACGGTAAATTGCCGACTGGTCTAATCAGGAGGATTTTAAAAATGGCTTTGTCTATTAATCAGAACATCATGGCTATGAACAGCTACCGTAACTTGTCCTTGACCCAGTCCAATCTGGGCAAGTCCCTGGAAAAGTTGTCGTCTGGTTTCCGGATTAACCGGGCTGCCGATGACTCGTCCGGCTTGGCGATTTCTGAGGGCTTGCGCTCCCAGGTTCGTGGTAACAAGCAGGCTGTTAAGAACGCTCAGGATGGTATCTCCGTGGTCCAGACCGCTGAGGGTGCCCTGAATGAGGTTCATGACATGCTGCAGCGTATGCGTGAGCTGGCTGTGAAGGGCGCTAACGATACTAACGATTCTAAGGCTCGTGCTTTCATCGAGCAGGAAATGGGTCAGCTTAAGATGGAGCTGGTTCGTGTGGGAGCTTCCACGAACTTTGATGGTCGCAAGCTGCTGTGGAATGGCGCAAAGGTTGACAAGGACACAGTGGTAACTGGTTCAGACTTTGCGATTGCAGAAACAGCAGGTAAAGATCAAGCCGAATGGTGGGGTAAGTCTAAAGGTGTATTGGCCTTCCAGGTCGGTGCTAACGGTGATGCTCAGGTTGACGACATTTCTGTTCAGTTGGAGGACTTGGTTACCACTACCTTGAAGTCTCTCGATACCAAGTACTCGGTTAAGGGCACAGAGGCTGATATCGCCATCAAAGACCACAAGGGTTATATGGCAGAGATTGGCAAGATTGATACTGCCATTCACGCCGTGTCCAAGCTGCGTTCTGACTTCGGCTCGGTCCAGAACCGTTTCGAGCACACCATCAACAACCTGAATGTGGCTGTCGAGAACCTGTCTGCTTCTGAGGCTCGTATCCGTGACACGGATATGGCTTCCGAGATGATGCAGTTCACTCGCGGTCAGATTCTGCAGCAAGCTGGTACTTCCATGCTGGCGCAAGCCAACCAGGTTCCCCAGACCGTGCTGTCCCTGCTCCGCTAAGCGGACTGACAGACGGGCTGGCTGTAGCCCGGCTCTAGCTTATCGGGACCCCCGCTCTCGCGGGGGTCCCCCCCGTTTAATCCCCCGCTAACCCACGCCTATCCCTAAGGGTTACCATGCCTTGCCCCGCCACCCCCCATCCCGCAGCCTGCCCCCCTTTGTCGCACCGCCGCGCGACCTTTCTGGAATGGGACTCGTTAATCCTATTAATTCGGCTCGGTGTGCCATATATGGAACACCGAGCGTTTAAATAGGTTTCATTCCCGGTTATCCCCGGAATTTCGGGGCAGTTGCGCGAGTGACCGATTTCAACCCGGAATCTGGGTTATTGGTGCCTTCTGGTTGAATAAAACCGCAGGTAGGTGCGATTTGCTCCGGGGGGATTTGGCTCTGGGCGCAGTGAAATCGGTCGTTCGTGCCACACCGGTCCAGCCCGGGCGCATATCGCACCCCCGCGCCGACCGGGCAAATCGGTAAGATAAAAACGTACGTAACGAAACCGCTCAGGGAGGCCCGGTGCAAATCAAGCAAACACTGACCGCGAGGGGCGCACTGGCGGCACTGGTGGTCATTGTTGCCACCGGACTGGCAGCGTGTTCCAGCCCCGCGACCTCGACCAACACCCTGTTGAAACCAGGGACACCCACCGACACCTTAATCAACGTGGCAGCCATCGAACCGGAGCGATCCCTGATTCCCGCAGATTCCTCGTATTCCTCCGGAGCTACCTTTACCCCCCTGCTATTTTCCGGACTGTCCTACCTGAACCCGGACGGAACCATTGCAAACGAACTGGCTACCGCGGTGGTGCCCAACCCGGACTGTACCGAATACGACATTCAAATCCGCTCCGGCGAAGTATTCTCCGACGGCACCAAGCTGAAATCTGACAACTTCATCCAGGCCTGGAACGATGCCGCCAAAGCCTCCAACCGGCGTCTGAAAGCGGGGCTGTTTGCGCCCATCGAAGGCTTTTCTGACACCGCAAACCAAAACTTGACCGGCCTGCAGCGCCTGAGCGACACCCACTTTAAGGTCTATCTGACCCAGCCGACCTGCGATTTTCCGATGCGGTTGACCGACCCGGCATTTGTGCCACTGCCCGATTCCGCATTCGACTCGGCGGGTAACGTAACCTCGGGCTTTGGCGAAAACCCCTATGGCTACGGACCATACATGCTGGCGCGGGAGGGCGCTTGGGAACACGGCATTCAGCTAACCCTGGTGCCCAACACCCGCTATCACGGACCCCGCCAAGCCCAGAATGCCGGACTGACTTTCAAGTTCTATCATGACCCGGACCAAGCCTACGAAGACCTGACCCGTGGCGCTTTAGACATTGATGAAACCCTGCCAGACCGGGCGAAAGACAGCTTCACCGAACAGCTCGGGAAACGTACCCTCGCCGTGTCCTCGGCGCACGTGAAGTTCCTGGCAATCCCCTCTAGCGGGCACTTCGCACTGGGCACCGAGGAAGGCAGGCTGCGTCGCGCTGCCATATCCCAAGCCATCAACCGCGACGACATCGTGAAACGGTTCTTTAACGGCACCAGGGAAGTTGCCACCGATTTCGTGACCCCCACAATTGCGGGTCACACCACGAAGCTGCCGGGCAACGAAGTGCTGACCTATCAGCCAGACACTGCCCGGAGCTTGTGGGAGCGCGCCAACCAAATTTCACCCTGGACCGACGGGGACACCTTTACCATCGCTCGTCCCGATAACGGATTGAATACCTGGATTGATGCCGCTTTGAGCTCTATCGGCGAGACGTTGGGGATTCGCACCGCGGGCGAGTCCTACCTCGATCAGCGAGCCATAGATTTGGCAGTGACCCGCCACGATATAGATGCAGCTTTCCTGGTGGATTGGCAGTCGCCCTATCCGGGGATGCATTCCTACCTGCAGCCGTGCTTCGCCACCGACGGGTATGCCAACAATATCGGGTATTCCGCCCCGGATTTCGACGCAGTTTTGAATCAGGCACGCGGGGTGAGCGATGACGCGGCAGCTAACCGTGAGTACCAGCGTGCCGAGGAAATACTGCTGCGTGACTTGCCGGTATTGCCGCTGTGGCACGCGAAATCCCTGATTGGGTGGTCCGCGAAGATTGCGGATGTAGTGCCGAATTGGCGGGGGAGCGTGCAGTATTGGAAAGTCAGCGCGAACTAAGCTGAGGCGCTCTCGAAACGAGCTAAACAAGTGGCATAATCTTAGGTCAGGGGATAAACTAAAAGCTGACCAATCGTGACTTCAAGGAGGGACTCGGGCAATGGGCCGTGGCCGCCAGAAAGCTAAGCAGCAAAAGGTCGCACGCCGACTGAAATATGAGACTCCAGAAATGGATCTCGAGGCGTTGCAGCGGGAACTATCAGGTAAGTCCGGTGAGGATACGTGGGACGATGACCCCTACGCCAAATATGCTGAGCCTGATTACGATAAGTGGGCTGACTACGCTGAAGATGACCCGGATGACGGCGGGGACGCCGCGTGAAGCCGGGGTCGCCCATCTTCGGTAATGTGGCAATGACCTCTCCCGCCGATTCCCCTCGACACGACTCTGACGATAAACCGCACGATGAGTGCGGTGTTTTTGGTGTCTGGGCGCCGGGCGAAGAAGTCGCGCGTCTGACCTATTTCGGCATCTATGCCCTGCAGCATCGCGGTCAAGAATCCGCCGGTATCGCCGCTTCAGACGGATCCAAAATCTTGGTTTACAAGGACATGGGATTAGTCTCTCAGGTGTTCAAAGACCGGGACTTGGCTTCCCTGCAAGGTCACCTCGCCTTAGGGCACGTTCGCTATTCGACTGCCGGGATGTCCTCTTGGCACAATGCCCAGCCCACGCTGGGACCCACCGCTTTCGGGACCCTCGCGATGGCACACAACGGGAACCTGGTGAACACGCGCAGCCTGCTGGAAGAACTGCTGCCCACAGACGGGAAACCTGCCGACGGGAAACCTGCTGCCGGAACCCCCGCAACAGAGACCCCAACCGCCCGCCCCGACCTGGTGAACCCTGCCGGCAGCCCTGCTGCCTGCCGTAAACCCGAGGACGCAGCTGCCCAAACCGTCGCCGACGTGAAAGAGCAAAAAGCACACGGTTTGCAGGATTCCTCGTCAGACACCATGCTGTTGATGAAGATTATTGACGCCGTGTCTGCCCGCGCCGTGTCGATAGGCGGCGAACCGCCGTTGCTGAGCGTCATGCGGGAAATCCTGCCGAAGCTGGACGGCGCGTATTCCCTGGCGTTTATGGACGAAACCACGCTGTACGCGGCGCGCGATCCGCAGGGGATACGACCCCTGGTGCTGGGACGGCTCGCTAACGGTTGGGTAGTCGCCTCCGAAACTGCCGCGCTGGACATCGTTGGCGCGACTTTCGTGCGCGAAATCGCGCCCGGCGAGCTGATTGCTATCAATGAAAACGGGGTGCATTCTGAGAACTTTGCCCCGGCGCGACCCGCGGGGTGCGTGTTTGAATACGTGTATCTGGCGCGTCCAGACACCACGATTGCGCAGCGTTCCATCGCTGCCGCGCGCCGGTCGATGGGAGCTGCCCTGGCTCGGGAACATCCGGTTGAGGCGGACCTGGTCATGGCGACACCGGATTCCGGAACGCCGGCTGCCATCGGCTACGCAGAGGAATCTGGCATTCCCTTTGGGCAAGGTCTGGTGAAAAACGCCTACGTGGGGCGAACTTTCATCCAGCCAACCCAAGCCATGCGCCAGATGGGCATCCGTCTGAAACTCAACCCCCTGCGCTCCGTCATTGAAGGCAAGCGCCTAATCGTGGTGGACGATTCCATCGTCCGGGGCAACACACAGCGGGCCGTCATCCAGATGTTGCGCGCTGCGGGAGCCGCTGAGGTACACGTGCGCATTTCCAGCCCGCCGGTCATGTGGCCCTGCTATTACGGGATTGATTTCGCCACTCGCGCCGAGCTCATCGCCACCGGTATGGATATTTCCGAAATTTGCCGTTCCATCGGGGCAGATACCCTGGGCTACCTGTCTTATGAGTCCATGGTTGCCGCCACGGATCAGCCCGACAATGAGCTGTGTACAGCTTGCTTTTCCGGGCGATACCCCACACATTTGGCGGACCTGGAAACCGCGGGGGCGCTCCCGCGGGGATTGAGCTACTGTGGGGGAAAGGACTGACCGGCATGAATTTCGAGGTTAACTCTGGCGCTACCGATGCGATTACCGGAGGGACGACAGGCAATAATCCGCGTGAAAATGGCACTGCTAATCTGACCAACCCGGTAAACGCTTATGCCCGCGCCGGCGTGGACACCCAGGCCGGTGACCGCGCGGTGGAACTGATGAAGACCGCAGTGCAAGCCACCCAGGGGCCGGAAGTTTTGGGCGGTACCGGCGGGTTCGCGGGACTCTATGATGCCTCGGCAGCGGGGATGACCACCATGCGTCGCCCCCTGTTGGCGACGTCTACCGACGGGGTCGGCACCAAGATTGAGCTGGCGAAAGCGATGCGGATTTATGACACTATCGGTCAAGACCTGGTGGGAATGGTCGTCGATGACCTCACCCCGGCAGGGGTGCGACCCCTGTTCATGACCGATTACATCGCCTGTGGTCGGGTGGTCCCCCAGATGATTGCGGGTGTGGTCGAGGGCATCGCCCGCGCTTGCCAGGCGGTAGATTGCGCGCTGGTGGCAGGCGAGACTGCCGAGCATCCGGGAGTGCTGGGCGTGGCGGATTTCGATGTCGCCGGGGCTGCCACCGGTGTGGTGGACGCGCCCCGACTGTTGGGACCCCAGCGCGTTTGTGCAGGTGACATGGTAGTGGGGTTTGGTGCCAGTGGTCTGCATTCCAATGGGTATTCCCTGGTGCGCCGAATTGTGGCAGACGCGGGCGTGGCTTGGGAGTCCTCGATTCCCCAGTCTTACGGGGTGGTGGCGCCCCACGGTTCGCCGTTTGCTGATGGCGCTGATTATTCCCTGGGGCACGCCTGTCTGGAACCGACCCGGTTGTATTCCCGGTTGTGTTTGGACCTGGAAAATTCTGGCTGGCTGGCTGCCCGCCAAGCCGGAGATTTCGTTGGGGAACTGGACGGAAACCGGGTACACGCGTTCGCCCACGTGACCGGGGGTGGTTTGGCCGCGAATCTGTGCCGGGTCATTCCTGCCGGGCTGCACGCCGTGGTGGATCGTTCAACTTGGCAGGTGCCGGGGATTTTCCGCTACCTGATGGATTTGGGTGGAGTGGACGTGACCAGTGCCGAGGACACCTGGAACCTCGGCGTGGGCATGGTGGCGCTGGTACATCCTGATTTTGTGCCCGCCACTGTGCAAGCAACGCAGCGCGCCGGTATGGAAGCCTTTGTCATGGGAACCGTCAGCGACGGCATTCCCGCAGGTGAGCGCCTGATTTCGGGGACCAAAGGGGTCTCTGGTGGCACCGTGGTATTGCGCGGTGAATACCAGTATTAGCCCCGGTAACCAGGCGTGGCGTGAATATAAGGTGGAATATGGGCAGTAGCTGCCATTATTGACAGCTACTGCCTAAATACCACCACTTACAGACAAAAAGCAGTTACCTCTGGCGGTGGCGCAGTCTAGCCAAGAGCAGCACGCCCGCCACAACACCTGCCACAACGCCCAGCTTCTTTTGTGATGCTGCGTCGCCATCCAGGGCGTCAGTAAAGGTGGCTTTGGCTCGCTGCGCAAAATCCTGAGCTTTCGCTTGGGCTTCCCTGACCTGATTAGCGGGATGAAGCCGATCGACCAACTGGTCTACGGTCTGACCCATTTCAGAGCGGGTAGTTTCAATCTGACGCTCGATTTCCTCAGGGCTACCGTTAAAATCTTTTTTCTCCGCAATGTTTTCGCTCATTTTTCCGCTCCTAAATCCGGGCGCTTGAGAGCAGCTTTCAACGTCTCTACGTCCCGCTTCACGTGCTTTTGAGGTTCCGGGATAGTTGCCTTGGCGCGTTTCGCTGCGGATAGCCCAGCCAGAACCAAAATCAGCGTCAATACCAGCAACACCGCCGCGTTAATCAACGCTCCCCACAACAGCGAACCGGTCAACATCGTAAACCCAAAGAACATTGCTTTCAGCAAATACCCCAGCATAAATAACCCAAATATGCCCGCCCCTGCCAGCATCCCTGCTGCCAGACCGAACCGGGACCCGGCGGCTTTTGCCTGAGCCTTCATCAACGCGACCTCAGCCCTGAACAGGTCAGAAATCTGGGTGGAAAATCGCGCAAACAGCGCCCCCAGCGATAATTTTGGTTCTTCTATAGCCATCCCGGCCTCCTCGTCGACATCACTTCAGACCTAGTTTACTATTTCCCCAAAATTTGCGTTCAGGAAGCCAAAGTCGCCATGAGAGCCGGGGCCCGTAAAGTCTTGCGAGCGGGTAGTGAAGCTGCCAAAACTGCCAACGCGACAGCCAGCGCCACGAAACCAAGCTGACCTAGCGCCGGGATACCCCACGCGCCCATCCCCAAGTCGCGCAGCAGCCAACGCCACAGCAACCCGATGACTACGCCGGAAATCCATCCCAGCCCCGCGCCCAGCAGCGCCAAGAAAAATGCCTCCCACCGCAGCGAGGCCCGTACCTCCCGCGGGGCCAACCCCAGCACTCGCAGCAGGGCAAAACTTTGCCGGCGTTCTATCATCGCCAGCGCCAAAGTGTTCACAATCCCCAAAATCGCGATGATGATTGATAGCCCGAGCAGCGCATACATCAGCCACAGCACTTGCGTGGTGGTTTGGGACAGCGCGTGGGACAGCTCCACGGGGGTAAAGACCCGGTAGACACAGAACGGGTTGAGGGCTTGCTGGATGCGACCCTGAACCTGTCGGATTTCAGCCGCAGACGGGGTGTCGCGCTGGCTGTCCAGGTTCACAAAAATGTAGCGGTATGCCAGAGTTTCAGGACCAGCAGCCTGGCGCAGATACTCCGGATCGAGGAAAATCGCTGCGTCCAGCAGGGTGGAACGCACTATCCCGGCGACCTTGGTGGAATAAATCCCGCGGGGGCCCGTCACCGTAATCGCGTTCCCGACTTTCCAACCCTCTCGAGCCGCGTCACGGGCATTCACCAGAGCTTGACCGTTCGCCAGACCCTCGACATCACCTGCTTTGACCTGCAGTGAGATGAGGTTTTTGGCATCATCCGCAGTGATGCCGGCAGTAACTAAAGACCGAGTGGAATCTCGGTCGAGCCGTACCAGCATCGGGGCGCTAAAGATACCGGCATCAGCGGAACGCACCCCGTCCACTTTCCGCAGTACTCCGACCACCGGTGACACATTGGTGGAGGGCTGCAGCGAAGCTACGACCAGGTCGGATTGGACTTCCTGGACCACCCCTGATTGCAGGGATTGGCGGGCAGAATCCGCCAGAATTCCCCCGGTGGTGGCGATAGCAATGCCGATAACCAGGGCGGCTGCCCCCAAAGAGGTGCGACGCGGGTAGCGGCGCAGGTTGCGCAGGGCGAACTGCGCCGGCAGCCGGTTAAAACGACGAAATAGCGTGGCAAACACCCACAGGAACGGGCGCAACAGGACGGGGGTCAGCCACAGCACCCCGAACAGCCCCAACACCGAAGCTGCCACAGCCAGCGCTATCGCGCGCATCCCCACTCCTGACCGAGACGACTCCACCAGCGCCCCCGCGCCGAGACCGACCGCCACAACCAGGATTGTCAGTCCCAAAAGTGTGGCACCGCGCAGCCGACCCTCCGGGGCGGGTGCGCTCGCAGACAGAGCATCCAGCGGGGTCATCCGCCCGGCGCGCCAAGCCGGAAGCAAACCAGCCGCCACGGTAATCAGCACTCCCAGTGCCACAATCACCAGCGCCCGGACCAGCCCCAACGGCATACCGGGGGTGAACACCCACCCTTGTGTCACGAGCACCTGCCGGACTCCCAGCACCAGCGCCAGCCCCACTCCCGCGCCCAAAATGGAGCCGACCAGCCCAATCAGCAGGGCTTCGCCAGCCACCAACATCCGCAGCGCACGGGGACTATAGCCCAGGGTGCGCAGCATCCCGAGCATCCGATAGCGGGAAGTGACCAGAATCCCGAAAGTGTTTGTAATCAGGAAAGCGCCCGCCAGCAGCGCCAGCGCCACAAACGCTTGTGCCAGCAGATTCACCAAACCAATCGTGCGCGCCATCGCCGCGGACTGTTGAGCGCGCAGCGCGGCTCCCGTCAAAATGACAGCATCGGGACCGACAGCGTCTTGGACCCGCTGCTTGACATTGCTGGTGTCCGCGGCGGGGGCTACGTGAATGCCGATGAGTTTGACCTTGCCCTCGGGAGAGAACCAAGTCTTTGCGTCTTTGCCGTCCACGAAAGCCAAAGTGGTGGTGCCGAGCGGGGCTTTAAACTGGGCGAGCCCTACGACTTTCAGGCGATGGGTCGTCCCTGCCCAAATCAGGGTGGCAGTTTTGCCGGTTTGCAGTCCGGCGCGACGTGCCATGTGCAGTTCCAGCATGACTTCTTTCGGTCCGTGCGGCAGGCGTCCCGCCGCAACTTCCGGGCCGGGCGGATAGGGGAAAGCGCCGCGCACCAAGGTCGGGCTGAGCCCTACCGAGACGGGCTGTTTGTCTTGATTTAACAGGACCGCCTGACCCTCGAACTGAGGCACCGCATGGGCGACCCCGTCGACGTCTTCGATAATCTGCACGAGTTCATCGCTGATGCTACCTCGCGAGTTCAGGTCACCCGCGGGAGCGTCCTTTACCGGAGGCGCCACGGCATAGAGATCCCCGTCGAGCGTCGCGGTCGCGGAGGACTGCGCCGCGTCTGTCATCAGGTCAGTTATCCCCAAAGTGGCGGTCAGGAATGTCACGCCCAGCACGACGGCGAACACGGTGGGAACGAAGCGGGAGCCGCGGCGGGTGATTTCGCGCCAAATGAGTTTCCACATGGCGTCTACCGACCCTTAGGAGGGTATCGCAAGGATTGGGTGCGCCAGTCGGGAGGGAAAGTCTCGGGAGTGTCCGTGCCGGGGGCAGTGGTTGTCGCCGCCTCCGGGGGGACTGGGGTACCTGGCATCGCCGGGCTTGCTGGGGCGGGGGTGCGTCCCAGGTTGCGTAAATCATCCTGCAGAGCCGCCGACCGGGCTTCTGCCTGGGCTAACATGGCGTCAGCGCGGGCGATGAGCAGTTCTTGATCGGGGGTCTTTCCGCGACTGGGCAAGCTCGGGTTCCCGCCATGCGGGGTCGCCGGAGCTGCTGGGGTTGCTGAGGGCGTGGCGCCACGAGGGGCACGAGTCGCTGCCGAAGCGCGGGAGTCGCGCGGGGCGTCGGGTTCCTGCAGTGTCTCGGTGGCAGCGTTGATGGCTGCGCCCGAAGCTGCCAAGAGTTTTTCCGCCTGTTCAATCATGGCGAGCAGTTCGTTCTTGCCTTCGGCTTCTGCCAAGTGCGGGTCGACCGCAGGTCGGCGCGAGCGGCGCGGTCCGTCATAAGTGCGGGACGCGGCGGGTTTTGAGCGTTCCGGCTGGGGTGCTGGCTGGGGAGCCGGGGTCGGTTGCGCCAGGGGAGCCGGGGTCGGCTCCGGTGAAGGGCGCGGTTCAGGCTGCAGCTCGGGTTGGCGCGCGAACGCGTCCGGGGCGCTGAGGGTGCTTTCCAGCTGGGAGACCCGTCGGGGGGTCGGGAAAGTCTGTGGCTGCGGCGCGGATGGTACCGCGGTCGGGGCTTCTGCCGGGGGTGTTGCGGGGTATCGTGCCGAGAAACTGTCGGGCAACTCGGGGCGCTCCAGCTCGGGCTCAGCAGGGGGTGCCGGGACAGCTTCGGGGACAAACGCCTCGGAAAGAATCCGGGACGAAGCCGAACTGGGCACAAGTGTGGGAGGGTTGTCCACCCACGCGTTCGGGTCGTTTACCGCGAGGGGCGCGACCGGCGGTGCAACTGGTGGCGTAACCGGAGGCTCGACCGGAGGTGCCAGCGGCGGGGTGACTGGAGCAGCGGGCGCGGTGGGCGCGGTGGGCATAGTGGGAGCCACCGCATCTGGGGGAAGGCTGGGCGTTGGTGCGGGCGTTAGTGTGGGTGCGGGCTGCCCCGCACCAAAACTGCCCAATATCGGACGGCGCCGCCGAACAGACACCTCCAAGTCAGCTTCACCGCTCGCTGTACGCGCGGGCTTGTCCATAAAATCAAACGAATTAAACCCGGTATCGCCAGAGCCTGAGTCTGTATCCGGGATGTTCGGACGCTCGGGACGTGCTGTTTCGTAACTGTCAGCAGCCGGGGTGGTGGAACCGCTGGCTGCCAACTCGGCAGCCCCGGAAATCACGGAGTCAAAGTCGCTGAGTTCTTTGGCATTAGCGGGGGAACCTGATGCGGAGTCCCTGGTGGTATCGGGATTAGCAAACCCGGATGCCAGTGGTTTCCCCAGCAAATCGTTGGTGTCCTCCTGGGCGGCAGGGTGCGCTACGGACATGCTGGGCCACTTGAAATCACCCCGAGCCAGGGAATCTGCCAGTTCGTTCGGTTCGGGATTGGCCTCGGCAATGCCCAAGTTGGCAAAAGTGAGGGCGGTGTCGCGTTGGCGACTCGCGGGGGGTGCCACAGGTGCGAATGTCGGTTCTGGCGCCGACACCGAAGCCGGCTCTGGAGCCGGTGTCGGGACGGTGTGCGCTGTCGGGACGGTGCTGGGCGAGTCCGGCACCGCCGGCGGAGTCAGTGCTGTAACGGGAGCCAATTTTGGCAAGCCCGTGGCGGTATCTGCAGGAAGTTCTGGCTGTTCAGAGTCTGTTTCGTCCTCAATCTTTGGCAAACTCATGACGGCGGTCAGGTCTTTTTCTAACGCTGCCGGATCGACGTCCCGCAAAGTCTGGGGTGCGCTGGGCTGTCCCGCGTGTTTCCGGGCTTTCCGCACTTCGCCGAGGTTTTGCTCGGCTGCGAGAATCGCCTCGCGTGTCGGGTTCGTCAGCTGGGCAACAATCTGACCGTCAAACAGGAACAGCACCCGGTCAGCATATTTAGCGGCATCGGGTTCATGGGTGACCATGATGACTGACTGTTGCCAGTCGCGCGCTGCTGCCCGCAGGAACGAAAGGACCTGTGCCGAAGACGCCGAATCGAGGTTCCCGGTCGGCTCATCAGCGAAAACGACCTCGGGAGTGACCAGCAAAGCGCGAGCACAAGCGACCTTTTGCTGTTGCCCCCCGCTCAGCTCGGCGGGAAACGCATCCAGCCGAGACTCCAAATCAAGCTCTTTGACCAGGGCTTTCATCCGGCGCCGATCCGGAGACTGGCGGCGCACCAACGCTGACAGCTCGATATTTTCCGCGACGGTCAGCGTGGGCACCAGGTTAAACGCCTGAAAGATAAACCCCATCGTGTCACGGCGAAACCGGGTCAGTTCCGCGGGATTCAGCCCCGACAAGTCACGACCGGCGACCGTCACCGTGCCAGATTGAAACGAATCCAACCCTGCCAAAATATGCAGCAAGGAGGATTTGCCGGAACCGGAAGGACCCATAATGGCAGTGAATTGGGCGCGGGGGAAATCCACATCCACCTGGTCTAAAGCCGTGACGGCGCGCTCTGTATCGGCATGACCATAAATTTTAGTCAGACCGCGAACGCTGATGAGAGAATCCGAGACCGGAGAAAGCGTGGTGGAAAACCTCGGTGATGCCGCAGGGATTTGATTGACCAAGTTCGCCTCCTTTCTCTGCATTCTTTCACATTTGCCGCCAAGGTGCTGGTTTCCGCGCCCGAGAGAAGTGCAACTCGTTACAAAGGGTAGACTCGCTCGCGACCCGCTCAGCGAGCAGCGGAGGGCAGAAGGACCTCGCGATCTGGACACAATTTTACAAAATGGTGTGAACTGGTAAAACATCCCAAGCGGTGATGAAAAATGGCAGGAACAGTGTTTTTCACGGTGTGCCAGGTGCAGTCTACAATGGCTGAATGCCTGGAAAATCCCGAAAACCCGTTCCTGCACCCCTGATTTTCTTTACTGAGGGCTTCATCCAATACTTGGGAGCCGGTGTCGCGGTAACACTGTTTACCCTGATGGGACCCCTGACCGTGGCATGGCTGCGCACCGTGTTTGCTGCCGTGCTGATGTTGGCATGGCGTCGACCGTGGGGCGCACGAGCGCTCACTCCCCGCGGTTACGTGTGGTCCTGCCTGTTCGGGACCGCACTGGTTTGTATGAACATGACTTTTTACGAGGCCGTATCCAGGCTTCCCTTGGGTACCACCGTTTCCGTGGAATTCCTGGGACCGGTCATTTTTGCAGCTATCGGCATCGCCGGTTGGATGGGCAAGCTCTCCGTCCTGCTGGCCTTTTCCGGCGTGGTCATGATTGGTGGACTGGGCTTGGACATGAGCAATCCTGCCGAACGGGTGGGCTTGATTTGGGCACTGGTCGCCGGGAGCATGTGGGTGGCATACATGGCTTTGGGGCGCAAAGTAGCGGTTTTGGGGCGCGGGATTGATTCCCTGTCAGTAGCCCTGGCGTTTGGTTCGTGCCTGCAGCTGCCTCTGGCGTGGCCAGACATTCATATTGCGTTTAGCTCGTGGTCTGTATTCGGTCTGGCGTTACTGATGAGCATGTGTTCCTCCTTCGTGTCCTACATCCTGGAATTGGTCGTGCTGCGTGACGTGTCTGCCTCTATTTTCGCGCTGCTCTCCGCGCTGCTGCCGGTAACGTCCCTGCTGGTGGGAGTGATTATGCTGCGGCAAATCCCGAGTTGGCCAGAAGTTGGGGGTTTGATTTTGGTGTCGATAGCGGTGGCGATGACCTATCGGCGCGACCCCGCCGATCCCGCCACCCCTGCTGATTCTGTCGCCCCTGCCGATTCCGTCAGCCCCGTCCCTGTCGCGTCAGCGGACTAAACTAGGCTTATGAGCGGATTCTCACAACGTTTGCACGACCTCTCGCAACGAGTCGCCGCAGCTGCCGCGACCGCGGGGCGCGACAGCGAGTCGATTCGCATCCTGCCGGTCAGCAAAACTCACCCGGTCGCGGACCTGCGTGAAGCTCTCGCCGCGGGAGTGAGTGAATTTGGGGAAAATAAACCCCAGGAACTAGCAACGAAAGCCGCGGAACTGGGGGCGAACCTGGACTTGTGCGCTGACAGGAACGAGGTCAGCCCCCGTTGGGTTCAGATTGGCAACCTGCAACGCAACAAAGCCAAACTCATCGTCGCTTATGGCGCGGAGCTGCAGTCCCTAGACTCGGCGAAACTGGCGCAAACCCTGAACCGTCTGCTTGACCAGGCAGGACGCACACTGGAAGTCATGATTGAGGTCAACACTTCCGGTGAGGACGCGAAACACGGGGTCGCCCCGGAGGAAACTCTGGAACTGGCGCGATTGGTGATTGATCAGCCGCGACTGCACCTCATCGGCTTGATGACGGTGGCAGCGCACATAGACCGGGTGGGAGAACGCGGTGTATTCGAGATGTTTTCCCAGCTGGCAGGGTTGCGAGAGGCAGTGCTAGGGCTGCCTGGTGGGGCAGATTGCCGGGAACTGTCGATGGGCATGAGCGGGGATTTCGAGCTGGCGATTGCGGCAGGCTCCACGTGCGTGCGGGTCGGGTCAGCCCTGTTCGGTCCGCGAGATTACGCGCAAAAGCCTGTCTCGTGACGGAACCCTGCAGATTTTTGGGATAATGTCCACGTGAAGCGTCCCAGTTTGAAACCGCGTCAACTCTCCGATGCGGCACAGCCGACCCCGCGCAGCTCGGCGCAGTCAGGCGCTGCCCCGCGGAGAGCTGGGAAGAACTCACGCCAAAACGCCGCCCCGACCTCGCCCGCGGTAAAAGCCCCGTCGCGTCCCCGCGTCGAGGATGCTCCCGGCTCGACCCGTCTGGCACGTATCCTCACCCTGGCAGCAGTGGCGCTGGCAGTATTCCTGGTGGTGTTTTCCCCGCTGCGCTCCTGGATGGATCAGCAGCAACAGGCGCGGGCGCTCGCTGCCCAAATCGCCCAAGTCAAAGCCCAAAACGCCGAGCTGGAAGCGGAAATCAAACGCTATCGGGACCCCGAATATATTTCCCGGCAAGCCCGTGAACGGTTGGGATACGTGAAACCCGGCGAAGTCACCTATGTCGTAGTTGATCCTCCCGGTGCGGAAAAACCGCAGCTGACTAGCGGCTGGACCGATAAAGACACGAATGATTTGCCGTGGTTCCGCCAAATCGTCACCGGGCTGGAAGTCGCCGGGGCGGCTCCCGCCCCTGGAAAACCCGCGAAAACTGCCGGACCGTCCGCGACGCCTGCTGACAAAGCCACCCCCGAAAAAGCCTCTAACCCCAAGAACACCCCGACCCGCAACTGAGCGCTAACCGTAAACTGACAAAGGAGCCCTTGTGATTACACCCGCTAGCCCGCAAGATTTGCGTATCATCGCAGCTCAATTGGGGCGTGTCCCGCGGGGAGTTATAGGGGTTGCCGCCCGATGCGGCGGTGACGCCGCCGGTCACCCCGCGGTCATTGCGAGCGCCCCGCGCCTGCCCGGTGGCGAGCCTTTCCCCACGTTTTATTACCTGACTTGCCCGGCAGCAGTCGCAGCCGCCTCACACTTGGAGGCAAACGGGGTCATGCGCGAGGCAGAAGCCCTGCTGGAGACAAACCCGCAGATAGCGGCGGCTTATACGCGCGCCCATGAGCTCTATATTCGCCAGCGCACCCAGGCGGGTGAAGCCGCCGGAATCGGGGAAGTCGCCGAAATCGCGGGGGTGTCAGCCGGGGGAATGCCGAACCGGGTCAAGTGTTTCCACGCCCTGCTTGGACACTCATTGGCGGCAGGTCGGGGAGTAAATCCCATCGGGGATTGGGTGTTGGATCGGTTGGAACAGTTGCCCGCCAGCAACCCGCATCGTTGGACGCCCACGACTTGTGCCTGGAAATTTGACGAAACTGTGGGGGAGGAGAATCGGTAATGCGTATAGCAGCAATTGATTGTGGGACTCACTCGATACGTTTGCTCATTAGTGAGGTCGACCCCCAGTCCGGGACGATGACCGATGTGGTGCGGTTGAACCGGATTGTGGGCTTGGGCGAAGGAGTGGACCGGACTGGGCACCTGGGGTCAGCCGCGCTGGAACGGACTTTTGCAGCGGTCACGGAATATGCCGAGTATGTGCGCCGTGAGGACGTCCAGAGAATCCGGATGGTGGCGACTTCCGCTTCGCGGGACGCGGATAATTTTCCGGAGTTTAGCGCCGGGGTACAGGCACGGCTGGGGGTTATCCCGGAGGTCATTTCGGGACAACTCGAGGCGACATTGGGATTCACCGGGACGCTCTCGGCGCATCGCGACGTTGCCAGCCCGGCACTGACCGTAGACATTGGGGGAGGTTCCACCGAATTTGCGTTCGGAGAGATTAACCCCGCTACCGGTCGGTTTGACCAGGTCAGTGCCACGGTGTCGATGAATATGGGCTCCACGCGCGTCACCGAACGTTACTTGCGTCCCGCCGAAGATGCACGAGGTGTGCCCTGCGAGGATGCAATCAGCCAAGCTGCCCAGTTTGTCGATGGGATGATTACCCAGGCTGCAGCCCAGGTGCCGTTGGATTGCGCCTGCCAAATTGTTGGGGTCGCTGGTTCGGTCACGACTTTGACCGCCCTGGAATTGGGGTTGGAACGTTATGAGCCGGATAAAATCAACGGTGCCGTGCTGGATTCCGGGGCGCTGCGGGAACACGCCCAGCGCCTGATTCGGATGCCGCACGAGGAAAAAGCCCAGCTGGGACCCATGCATCCGCAGCGGGTGCGCCAGATTGCTGGCGGAGTCCTGGTGTGGGAGCGGATTTTGGCTTGGTTGGAGGCTCATCCGGCTCCCGGTTCGTTCCCGGGTCGCTCGGAATCGGGAACGGTGTCTACCGGCGAACCCCGTGGCGCATTCCCGGTCTTGACCTCTGAAAATGACATCCTCGATGGGATTATCCTGTCTCAGATTCCCTGATTTTCGGGGCTGGTTTTTGAATTTGGTGCGGTGACTTCGCCCGCGCTCTTTGCGTCGGGGTGCCATATCTGGCGCCCCGAGCCGTTCTAAATAGGTTTTACTCCAGGTTTTCGGGGAAATAGAGCGCTGTTTTTTGGTGAGTGTCGGGGCGGGCGTGGATTATAGGGTGGAAATAGGGCTGTAGCTGCCAATAATGGCAGCTACAGCCCAAATACCACCTTATATTCACAACCCCGGCAGGTATCTCCAACCTGGGGCAATATGTTGGGGGCTAGTTTTGCGGATTTGGATTCTGGGTGGAGTCGGTCGGTTCAGGGGACGGACCAGCTTGGTCTGGAATATTCGACCCGAAAGACTGCGGTTGCCCAAGCTGGGTCTGGTCAGGCTGATTCTGCTGTTCAAACTGGGTTTGAACCGGCTGTCCTGGCTGCGCTGGTTGAGCAAAGGGGTTTGCCATTTGGGTAGGTTGCCCTGGCTGGGCAAAGGGGTTGGGTTGCCCGAACTGGGGTTGTGAGGTCTGCACGGCAGGTTGCCCCGCGCTAGGCTGTGCGAAGGATTGCGTTGGGGCGGGCTGTCCCGGCTGCATGAAGGGCTGTGGCTGCCCTGGTTGTGCGAAAGGTTGTGGCTGTGTGGGTTGCCCAAACTGGGGCTGCCCCGGTTGCCCGTAGTTCATCGGCTGGCCGAACTGAGTCACCGGATTAGCCTTAGCTTTGCTCTTTTTGACCAGCACCACAATCAGAATGACGATTCCGGCAACAATCAGGATTGAAAACAAGGGAATCGCCAGCAAAAAATACCCGGGGACCGACGTTCTGGTTATCCCGGCAGCCGTGTGGTCACTGTCCGAATCGTACTTGGAATCAGCCGTATCGACGCTGTTTCCAGCAGGTATGTCAGGGGAGGAAACCACTTTAACTTCGCTGCCGAGGTCGGTCAGGTCCAGCGTCACACTGTCACCCTGGAAATCAACGGGTTGCCCGTCCACGGTGGCTGTTTTGATACCGTGGGGCATCTGAATAATCAGGTTCATGGTGATTGAATCCATACCGATCTCGCTGGTGTCCCCAGCACCGTTCAGTTTCGATTTCAGGTCGTCAATGTCCTCTTTGGGTAGGGTCAGAACCAGGTCATCGCCGTCTTTTTTCAGGTTCTTGCTTGAATTGAGACTCTGTTCCTGAGGCAGAATAATCTCGCATTTCATATCCCCGCCGGTACTCAAATCTTTGACCGTGGCCTCGCCTTCATTTTCCGTATCCGCGAGATCCTGGCAGGTCACTTTCCCGCCGTCGCCCATGGAGGAAAGCATGTCCTTTTCGGCTTCGCTCATCGCCACGATGACCGAAGGCTCAATGGTGTGCTCGTCGATGACTTTCAGTTTGACGTTCATTTCGCAGCCGCTCAATGCTACCAGCGCGATTGCTGCGATGCCCGCCACCAGGCTTTTCTTGCGCAAACTCCGCATTTGTTCGCCTTTCTAGGTTTCCGGGAAGCGACCCAACGCCGATTCCTCACTTCGAAAATATCAGATGCGCCCGACGCCGGACATACCCTTTTGGGTTATTTTCTTTCCCAAGTCCGCAGGGTCGGGCTGATGCACAAGGGCGGGGTGGACTGTCCTCACTCGTGGGCGTGTGACCGGCGGAAAGCCAGACGCAGCTGCAGGGCAACCGCACCCAAGATGATGGACAGCGCGGTGCCCATGACCACACCGATAGAACCGGCTTGGGTCAACAAATCGTCGCCGCGGAAAGACAGGTGCGAAATCAGCAGCGCCACAGTGAAACCAATCCCTGCCACCAGCGAAATCGGAACCATATCACCCATGGTCACGCCTTTTTCCAAGTGCAGAGGAGTGAACTTTTCCATCACGAAGACGGAACCGGAGATTCCCAACAATTTCCCGAAAGGCAACGCCAACATGACCGCTATCGCTACGGGATTTGCCAGCATTTGCAGCGCCCCGCCAGGAGTGTCCACAATGTCCACCCCCGCGGCAAAGAATGCAAAGAACGGCACCGCAAACGCGGCAGAAACCGGGTTCACCTTCATCGCGATTTGTTCCACCATATTGTGGACTTCCCAGTCGCGCTTATCGGCGGGAACCACCATGCCCAGCACCACTCCGGCAATCGTGGCGTGAATGCCGGAAACCAGCATGAAGTACCAGGTCAGCACCCCCAGAGGGAGCAGGAAATACCAGTGACCTTTCCGCTTGTGACACAGGAACCCGAACAGGGCGGCACACGCCGCCATCGGCAGCAGGAAAACCAGATTCAGGTTAGAACCATAGAATACGGCGATGACGATAATCCCGCCCAGGTCATCTGCCACAGCCAGGGTCAGCAGGAACGTCCGCGCCCCGTTAGGCAAGCCACGACCAAAAATCTGCAAAATCGCGACCGCGAAAGCAATATCTGTAGCGGTCGGAATCGCCCAACCGTGCCAAGCTCCAGAGCCAGTGATGGCGGTGACCACTACGAAGACCAGGGCGGGGCCCGCCATCCCGAAAACCGCGGCAATAATCGGCATCGCCGCGGTGCGGGGATCGTGCAGGGCGCCGTGGGTGAACTCTTCCTTTAGCTCCAACCCGACGGTGAAAAAGAAAATTGCCAGGATACCGTCACGCGCCCACTCTTCAATAGGCATGGACAGGTGCAGTTTTTGCAGCACAGACAGGGTGTCAGTGGCGGCGGCTTGCGCCAGACCAGGGTCGGGCACGAACTGTGCCACTGCCTGATACCCCTCGCGGAAAGGGGTGTTGGCAAACACCAGGGCGAGCACGGCAGCGATAATCAGAATCAGCCCTCCGACGATGTCGTCGGAAACAAACCGAGCAAACCGCTGCTGCGGGCTGAGTCGTTGCTCGCCAGCCTGAACCGCGGCATCGTAGTCTGTCGGGGAAGGACTGGCTAAGTCCGGCTCTCCGAACAGACCCTTGTCGAGGTTTTCGTATTCTTTATCATTGCTTGGCACTTCTTTGTCCATAATCCACAGTCTAGGTTCGATTTGAGTAAATCCCCAAATGAATGGATGATTAACCAAGTTGAAAAATGCGACCGCCCCCGTAGCCCAATGGTAGAGGCAGCTGACTTAAAATCAGTTCAGTGTCGGTTCGAATCCGACCGGGGGTACCATTCCTCCCGCTAATCTGGCGGATTTAGGCGGAAACCAGACCATTTTCGTAAGCAAAAATCACCGCTTGCACGCGGTCGCGGGCACCGATTTTGTTCAGGATATTGCCCACGTGAGTCTTCACCGTAGTCATCGAAATAAACAGCTGCGTGGCGATTTCCTGATTGGTCAGACCTTGTGCGATGAGGGTGAGGACCTCAGTCTCCCGATCTGTGAGGCTGTCCAGCAGGGCTTTATCGACCAGGTTCGCTTCCTCCACCTCGTCCTGTTCTCCGGGCAGCTGCGGGGCGAACATTTCAAGCATCCGTTTCGTCACGCGCGGAGAAATCGTGGCGTCCCCGTGGGCGACATTGCGGATGGCGCCGATGAGTTCCTCTGGTTTGGCGTCTTTCAGCAGGAATCCGCTGGCTCCGGCTCGCAGTGCGGCGAAAGCGTATTCATCCAGGTCAAAAGTGGTGAGGATGAGGACTTTCACGTTTGGGTTGCCAGTAATGATCTCCGAAGTCGCTTCGATGCCGTTCATGTGTGGCATCCGCACATCCATTAGCACCACGTCAGGCGAGGTCGCTTTGACCATCTGTAGTGCGGTTTTGCCATCTGCCGCTTCGCCTACCACCGTGATGTCGTCCGCGGCTTCCAGCACCATCCGAAATCCCATCCGGATCAGGGACTGGTCATCGACCAGTAGCACTTTGATGGCTTCACTAGGCGCGGACTGTGCGGATTCCGCGGATTGCGCGGTCTGTCCCGGTTCGTTCTCGTTGTCACTCACGTTTCTATTGTCCCCTAAAAGTCGTTCACGCGGGCATGACCCAGCCCTCAGGCTTCGGAGTTTCTGCCTGCCAGTGCAAGGAGGCTTCTACCCGCCACCCGCCGGGGGTAGGACCGGCCTCGACATGACCGTCATAAACCGCAGCACGCTCGCGCATCCCAATCAGCCCTTTTCCGCCGCCGGGGTTAATCCCCGCCAAGGAAGTGGCGTTAAACACGACGATATGAATGCCGTTTCCCTGCACTTCCAAATCAACCTCGACCGCGGTGGAGGCGGGAGCATGACGCAAAATGTTAGTCAAAGACTCTTGGACGATTCGATAAATCGTCAGTTGCAGCGGACCGTCAGCCGGCACCTCATCCCCGGAATACCGGTAAGTAATGGGCAGACCAGCCGCTCGGAACTGGGCAATGAGCCCCTCCATTTCTGCCAAGTCCGGGGACGGGGTGAAACGGACTTCCTCCAGGGAGGACGCGGGGGCGACTTGCGGAGCGTTGGGGTCAAGGTTCTGGGGCACTTCGGTGGGTTGGCGCAGCACTCCCACCAGGCGGCGGGTGTCTGCCAGTGCTGCCCGCCCCGTCTCGCTCATATTGCGCAAGGCTGCTTTGGCGAGTTCCGGGTTTTTGTCAATCGCGGCGGTGGCGCCGTCACTCATCGCAATCAACACCGTCAGTGAGTGAGCCACAATATCGTGCATCTCCCGCGCAATCCGGGCGCGTTCGTCAGCTACCGCAATCTGTTCGGATTGCTCGCGTTCCAGTTCCAACTGGCGGTTACGCAACGTCAGCTCGTCCACCCGGTCGCGTCCCAATTGGACGATACGTGCCAGCATCACTGCCACCACCATCAGCAGGGTGATGACCAGCGCCAGCATCCCGCGGGCAGCCAGATTTTCCTGCGGCTCCAGGAACCCCACCTGGACTACCACCAAAATACCGACTCCGAACAGCACTAAGAACGTGACTATCAGCAGCGCGTTTGACACCAAACCACGCAGGGTTCGGCGCCGCGCGGGGTCAACATTGCCGCCGGGCTGGCGGGGAATCGGGGGGGTAGTCACCAACCTATTGTGACATAGCTGGTTTTCGCTGGCTTCGTGACGGGCGGCATACCGGAAAATCCCCCCGCAGCAGGAGGACTGAGCCTCGCAGAAACCCGGAAATCCGCTACGATAAAACTGTTGAGACTATAAGGAGCGACATGAGTAATCCAGTGTTTACCCGCAACAAAGTATTTACCGAGCGCACTCCGGGGGGATACCCGACTATGCCCGGCTACCAGGTCGGCGGAGGGGCAACTCAGACCTATCCCGGTGACGCTCCCCAAGTGAGCTACGCGCCGGAACGCCCCCAGCAGTTCCCCACTCCGCAGGGACAAGAACAATACGGCACGACTTCTGCCAGCCGTCCCGTCACCATGGACGATGTTTTGATTAAGACGGTGGTGACTTTCGGGACCCTCCTGCTTTTCGGAGCCGGGTCTTGGGCGTTGACCGCGACCAATCCGGGTCTGGGCATGAGCGTAGCGTTTGTCTCGATGCTTGTAGCTTTGGTGTTGGGGCTGGTGAACTCGTTTAAGCGCCGTCCCTCCCCGGCTTTGATTTTGGGTTACGCCGCTTTCGAGGGCGTCATGTTAGGTGGCATTTCCAGCCTGTTCGCCGCGCTTTACGACGGTGTAGTGATGAAAGCAATCGTGGCGACCTTGGTCACCACCCTGGTGATGCTGGTGCTGTTTAAGACCAAGGTGGTGCGGAACTCCCCGACCTTGATGCGGGTCATCACAGTTGGTATGTTTTCGATTTTTGTGTTCTATCTGGGCAACATGGTGGTCAGCCTCATCAACCCGGCATGGTCCTTCTACGGCCCCAACGCACCGACCATCGGTGGCTTCCCGCTGTGGATTGTGGTCAGCCTCATCGCCATCGGATTAGCCGCGTTCTCGCTGGTTACGGACTTTGACTACATCGTCACTGCGGTCGATAACGGGGCGCCTCAGGAAACCGCTTGGACGGCCGCTTTTGGGCTCATGGTGACCTTGATTTGGCTCTACATTGAGTTCCTGCGGATTTTTGCGTACTTTGCGTCCGATAACAACTAGGTTTGTGTTCCGGAGTTTCCGGTCTGAATGTTCAGCGCAGTTTCGTGTTAACCCGCGGGGAGGATACCGTTTGCCTCCCCTCAGAAGTTAGACTTAGAGAAAACATCACACGGAATCGAGAGTAATGACTGTCAACATTCGCCCGCCAGAAGTTCAGGATGCTGCCGGTATGGGGGTGGCTCATGCCCGCATGTGGCTGGCTAACTACGGTGAATTTATTGACGCAAAATACCGTTCCCGTTTCGATGAGCCGACTTTGGTCGGGCAGTGGCACAATCTGTTGACTTCGGATCCGGCAGGACGCCGCATTGCTATTGCGGTTGAGCACGGTCGGGTGGTCGGTATCGCCATGACGGTACAGACAGTTCGCAACGAGCACGTGACCCCGCCCGCACGGGAACGGGAAGTGTCCATGCACTACCTGATGCCAGAATTTCAGGGGCAAGGTCTGGGACGGCGCCTGCTGGAATACGTGGTCGGTCCTCAAGAGCCAGCCCAACTGTGGCTACCGGCAGGGTATCCGGGGGAAAAACGAGCGCACCGATTTTATCGGCGTGCCGGGTTCCTCTCGGACGGAGCCATGACCGGTCGCGAGGTCAACTACGGGCTGACGCTCAACCGGATGGTGCGCTAAGCATTATTCCTTTCACTCGGCATTCGGTCTGTGCTCACCCAGTCGCGACGCTCCAAAAGGCGGGGCGACCAGAATGAAACTTTTGACAACAACCAATCGAAACGGAAGTGCGATGGAAAAGAAAGCGTTATTGAACGCCGGAGCTGAATACAGACGCGGGTGGTGGCGTGAGGTCATTGCCCGGCGAGACACACAAAATCGGGTTCCTAACTTTGACGAGCTGGAACCGACCGCCCCACCGCTGGTGGAAAACGGTCCGAACTCGGCTTATGCTGTGTCGTGGCGAATCCGGGTGGCAGCCAGCTGGGCATGGCGTTTCCTGGCCATCGTTGCGGCACTGGGGCTGATTCTGTATGGAATCACGAAAGTATCCATCGTCTTTATTCCCCTGGCCATTGCCCTGCTGTTGACGTTGCTGTTGGAGCCGATGCATCTCCGCCTGCAAAAGTGGCACATTCCCAAGACCCTATCCGCGATTATTTCCCTGCTCGTGGGGGTCGGGCTGGTTGTCGCGATGATTTGGATTGCGACTTCGCAGCTGGCGCACGGCGCGCCCGCCCTGCTGGTGAAAGCCGGGGGTGGTTTCGACAAGGCGTTAGCGTGGTTGAGCGACGGTCCCCTGAAACTGGATCAGGAACAAATCGAGAAATATATTCACGAGCTGACTGCCCAAATCACCGCTTTTGCCACCAAGTATTCCTCCTCAATCGCGTCCTCGGCGCTGTCAGTGACCTCTTCGGTCGCCAGCGTAGTCACCACCATCTTGATTTCGCTGTTCTGCCTGTTCTTTTTCCTCAAGGACGGTCGCCAGATTTGGATTTGGTTGATTCGGATGTTGCCGGTGCCCGCTCGTGAGCCGGTACACGAGGCGGCGATTCGCGGCTGGACCACGCTAAATGGTTACATCCGGGCACAGGCAGTGGTGGCTTTGGTGGATTCCGTGTTTATCTCTATCGGAGCCGCGGTCCTGGGGGCGGGGTCGATGACTATTCCGCTGGCTTTGCTCATTTTCATCGGCGCTTTTATCCCGATTGTGGGGGCAGTGACCACCGGGGCTATCGCTGTGCTGATTTTGCTGCTAGATAAAGGTTTCATGGCGGCTGTCATAATGCTGATTGTGATTTTGGCAGTGCAACAGATTGAATCGAACGTGCTGCATCCGATGCTGATGTCCTCCGCGGTTAATTTGCATCCACTGGCAGTGCTGCTGGGCGTGACGGCAGGAACCTTCCTGGCAGGAATCATCGGAGCGCTGCTGGTGGTCCCGGTGATTGCATTCTTTAACACCGTGGTTTTGTACCTGACCGGACACGACTCGATGCCGGAGCTATCCACCCGTCACGACCGAATTGGCGGGGCTCCGGGCACGGTTCACGCCCAGGTGGCGGCGTCTTATATTGGTGGCTCCAAAAAGGACACCGCGAAAGTGATGGCAACCCAGGAACGTTCCCGGCAGCAATCCACCGCGGCGACGGCATCCCCGGCGAAAGACCCGACCGAAAAGGCTGGTGACACCGCTGTTGCTGACGGGTCCGCGACGGACTCGGCAACCCCGGCTGGTTCCGAAAAGTCCTAATCGTGACCTCCCGTCGCCCCCGACGCAACGCCAGCTTCACCGGAATCACGGCAGGGAAAATCGCGACCTTTTTCAAATGCTTCCCACGCCTGTATGTAACAGGAGTAAAAACGTGAGATGATAGGGGAAGTTGAGCCTTACAGGCTGGCTCGCTAAAGTCCCGACGATTGAGGTTGCGATGTCGCTGTTTGAGTATGACCAAGGTCACCTGATTCCTGCCCAGTTTGGCCATCCCGTAGGACCAGAAGCCCAGGGGGAGATTCTGGATTCCATCCGTCGCCAAGTCCTCGAAGTCATTGCGCGCCCGCTTTTCCCTGTGACCTGGAACGATATGACTGTGACGCCGGTGTCTGGGATGCCCGGAGAGTTTGCGGAACCAGCGGGGACGTCACAAGGGTCCGGGGGTGCGGGTCGGACTGAGCACAGTTTTCCCCAGCAGTCCCCGCGTTTGACCGCTTTGGACGGTTCCGGTCAGGTCGTGCTGGTCGAAGTGGTGGATCGGCTGGATTCCAGCGGTTTAATTGCGGCATTGGCACGGCTCGGGGCAGTGTCGAATCTGGGGTGGAATGATTTAGCTGCCGCCTATCCCGGCGGGGTCAGCGCTTTCCGTTCTGGGTGGACGCAATTCCGCGATGCTATGCCACCGAACTTGGCGGCGGGACCGCGCCTGATTTTGGTCGCCACCGAGATTGACCCCGATGTGCGCCCCGCCTTGGACGCGTTGACCCCCTCCGGACTGGAAGTCCATCATGTCAGCGTGCGCGAAATGTCCAACGGGCGTAGGTTCCTGGATGTACAGCGCGTCGCGTCCTCGCTGTTCAGCCACGATACGAATCTTTTGGCAGGCCGGGGAGCCCGCATCCCAGCGATTACCTCTGCCACCGATGCGGATATGCAAAATGCGGAATCTGTGATACCTGAGGCGGAGTCCGGTCCGGATCAGGTGTCCGGAGTGGTCACCGATTTGGCGACCCCGATGGCGCCCGGTTCGGTTCCCGAAGCCGCCGCGCCGGAAGGCGAATCTGGCAGCGCAGAGCCGGCGGAGACGACTTTGCAACCCGTGGTGCCCGACTCGGAACCGGCGGCAGAGACTGCGGAAAGTACGGCACCCGCCCTGGCGAACACTGCGGACAGTCCAACCCCGGTAGACGAGCCAGAGCTGCAAACCGGGTCAATTTCCCGCCACTCCATTATGGAAGCAGCTCGGGCGTCGGCAGTGTCCCCGTTGGCTACGGTAGAGGATGACGAGCCGGTAGAGTCGCTGTTTACCACCCATCACGGCAGTGCTGCAGAACCAGACTCGCCGTCCTTTGCAGACATTATTTCCGGCACAGATACCGGGGAGCTACCGCCGGTACATCATTCACACCGGGCGCCTGCCAGCGAAGAAACCTTGGCAGCAGAGGCACAAGCCCAAGCTGAGAACGAACCGGCACAGCTGGTGTCGCCCGCTGAAACTGTGCAAGTCTCGGAGACATCCCTGACGCGGGAGACGCCAGAGACACCAGGGGCGGGTCAGCCAGACGAATTCGACCTGTTGTACCGCGACGCTACCGGGCTGGGTATCATCGCCCAAGTGACCGGGGAGGACACCCCGCTGGTCGCCCTGATTGACTTTAATGGCACCCCGGCAGAAGTCACCGCGATTCTGGCAGAACGCGGGGTCATTATTCTGGAAGGTCGCGAATTTCATGATCCCAGCGATGCGGCACGGGAGCTCGGTCAAGATGTCGACGGCTGGGAGTTCTGGCACCTGGGCTTTAGCGAGGGACCGACCCTCGCTGAAGCCCAAGCTGAGATTAACGCTGAAATTCAACGCAATCGTTAAATCTCATTCTGGGAAATATTCCCCGTGTGGGGGCTAATACTATTAATTTGTTTCGGTGTGCGTAGAGGGCACACCGAAACATTTTTAAGTTTTATGCCGGGTTTCTCCGGGCGACTTGTCTGGTTTCATGGGACGCGCGTGGATTATAGGGTGGAAATAGGGCAGTAGCTGCCAATAATGGCAGCTACTGCCCAAATCCCACCTCATATTCACATCCCAGCGAGTATCTCTGGATTTATAGGAGCGCGCATACCTGGATTCACCGGGTGTTTTCCGGGTGCTCTTTGGTTGATTTGGTGCGGAATCGTCGCGCAGTGGGGTTAGGCTTCGACGCGAGCGCTGGGTCCCAGCAGCAGTCGCGCTAGGTGAATCCCGTGGCTACCCGCCAGCTGTTCCGCCTGAGTACGGCAGCTGAAGCCGTCAGCTAGGAAGATTGCGTTCGTGTGTTCACGCAGAGCGGGCAGCAAAGCGTGTTCGGCAATCCGCTTTGAAACCTCGACGTGACCGCGTTCCATGCCGAAATTGCCTGCCATGCCGCAGCATCCTGCCAGTTCTACGACCTCTGCCCCGGTGGCTGCCAGCAGCTTGCGGTCGGTTTCCCAGTCCAGGACGCTGTAGTGGTGGCAATGTGGCTGGGCAACGACCTGGACTCCGCGCAAATCCGGTAACTGCCAGACATCTGGGTTCGGGGCAGTCTCAGGGTCACTGAGCAGCTCTGCCAAAGTTCGCGTGGCTCGGGCAATAGCGTGCGCGCGCGGATCATCGGGGAGTAAACGTTCCAGGTCATCGCGCAAGGTCGCGGTGCAGGATGGCTCCACGCCGACGATTGGAATCCCGTTAACTGCCAGGGGTCCCAGAATCTGACAGAGGTGCCGCATATTGTGTCGGGCTTTGTCCAACTGTCCGGTGGTCACATAGGTCAGCCCGCAGCAAGCCGGACGCGGTACATACACCTGGTATCCCGCCGTTTCCAGCAGCTCCACTACCGCCTCAGCACCATCGGGGGCGATTCCCTCCGAGAAAGAATCTGCCCACACGGCGACCCACGGTTTAGCTTCGGGAGCGGGTTGGCTGCCCTCGCGCGCTGATGCGGCAGCAACATTGACTCGTTCCGTAGCCTCCGGTGTCGAATCCGTGTGTGGGCTCACCAGCCCGTCCGTGTCGAATTCCGGTTCGGCAGCGTATCCGCCGTGACGCCGTGTCCAAGTCCGGAATGACTCGGAGGCAAAATGCGCCATCTGACGGCTCGGATCGAGCCCAAACAGCCGAAACACCAGGCGGCGAATCCACCCTACCCCGAAAACACTGTTTGCCAGACCCGCTCCGCCGGGAATCCGTCGCGCCAAACGCAGCCAGCCCGGCAATCGACCCAACAGGTAATGCGAGCGGGGTCGCAACGACCGGCGATACGCCCGATACAGCGACTCGGACTTGTACGCCGCCATGTCTATCCCGGTCGGGCAAGCCGTGGAACACGCCTTACATGCTAAGCACAAGTCGAGAGCTCGCAACAGGTTCGGGTCGCGAAAATTCTTAATGAGCGTGCCGTTCGTGACTTCTTGGAGCACCCTGGCACGTCCGCGGGTGGCATCCTTTTCCTGACCAGTCGCCAGATAGCTGGGGCACATCCAAGCGTTCTTAACCTGGTTCATTGCCAAGCATTTGCCGACTCCGGTGCAGCGATGCACCGCGGCAGTAAAGTCCTTGTCTTTCGGGAAAGTAAAGCCTTGACCGGGCAGAGCCGGAATGACCTGAGCCGCTGCCAGACGTAGATTCTGATCCAGCGAATCAGGATCGACCAACACGCCAGGATTCAGCAAACCCCGCGGATCAAACAGGGCTTTGACCTGCTTAAACAAATCAATCAGTGCGGGGGAATACATCCGCGGCAGCAACTCTGAGCGAGCCCGACCGTCTCCGTGCTCGCCTGAAAGCGAACCATGATGCTTGCCTACCAGGTCAGCGGCACGTTCCAAGAACTCCCGTGAACGCCCTTGCCCTGCCTCTGCCCCCAACGGCAGGTTCAACCGCACGTGCAAACAGCCGTCACCGAGATGCCCATAGAGCATCCCGTCCACGTTCATCTCCCGCATCAAATCGGTGAAATCTCGCAGATACGCCGCCAAATTCTGGGGCGGAACCGCAGCATCCTCCCAGCCAGGCCACGCCGGATCATTGCCGCTCCCATCCGGGTTCAGCGGGGTGCGTCCGCCCAACCCGGCTCCATCGGCGCGAATCCGCCAAAGTTTGGTGGCTTGCGTGGACGGGGGCAGCACCAGGGTGGCGCGGGTGTTGGCAGCTTGCGCCAGGTCATTGGCACGAGCCAGGGTGGTCTCCAAATCCTCGGTGGCGCTGCCCATCTCTACCAACAGCCAAGCATTACCCTCCGGCAGCTCAGGCAGCTCACCAACCCCCGGCTTTTGCGCCAAAGTGTAAACCAAACGGGAATCCATGCCCTCCACCGCGAGGGGCGAAAAGTCATTAATCAGCGGCACATCGGTGGCAGCGGCAATCATGTCGGGGTATCCCAGCACCACCATCACCGGCGCGGTCGGCACCGGCACCAGACGAAGCGTGGCACGCAGCACGCTGACCAGAGTCCCCTCACTGCCAACCAAGAATTTTGCCAGGTCGCGTCCGTTTTCCGGCAGCAGGTGTTCCAGTGAATACCCCGAAACTTGCCGGTGAAAACGCCCGCATTCCGTGCGAATCAGCGCCAGATTTTCGTCAACTAGGCGCTGCAAACCTGGTACCGCGTCCAGCGCACCCGCGCCGGAGGCGGCGGTAAATTCCCGTCCAAAACCGTCGATAACGTCCAACGAAATGACATTGTCCGCCACGCGTCCCCAGGCTTGGGCGTGCGGACCGCAAGCATTGTTGCCAATCGAGCCTCCGACGGTGGCTCGCGTCCAAGTGGACGGATCGGGACCGAAACGCAGCCCAAAGGGCGCTCCGACCTTTTGAATATCGGCGAGCACCACCCCTGGTTCCACCGTAATCTGACGTGCGGAAGGATCAAAGGACAAAATCCGGTTGCAGTGGTGCGAGGTATCTATGACCAGACCGGGTCCGATGGAGTTGCCGGAACATGAGGTGCCGCGACCGCGCATCGTGAGGGGCACGCCGGTGGAGAGAGCCTCCAAAATCGTGTCACGCAGTTGGTCAAGGTCTTTCGGCTGAGCAATCCGGTCGGGCACGATGCGATAGTTTGAGGCATCCGTCGAATAAATGGCCCGATTCAGTGGATCTTGGAGGTATTTCACCATGGCCCTAGTGTATGTTACTTTTCCTCAGCATCTCCGCTTTCCGGAGTTTTGCT
Organism: Mobiluncus curtisii ATCC 43063; assembly: GCF_000196535.1. Lineage (NCBI taxonomy): Bacteria > Bacillati > Actinomycetota > Actinomycetes > Actinomycetales > Actinomycetaceae > Mobiluncus > Mobiluncus curtisii. Next base: position 1,080,865 of record NC_014246.1, read on the forward strand.
CAGGGTCTTTTTCAAAATTCCCAGCGCAATGGGGATGACTGATGCCGCGATGATGATAACGGCGATGAGCTCCACATTGTTGCGGATAAAGGGCACTCCGCCCAGCGAAATTCCCGCGACGATGAACACCCCGGTCCAGGCAATACTGCCGATGACGTTCCACAGGGTGAAATGCGCCCAGCCGTAACGTCCGATACCGGCAGCGATAGGCACGAAAGTGCGCGCGAAGGGGATGAAACGTCCCAACACCACCGCGGGACCACCCCACTTGTGAAAGAACACTTGGGCACTATCTAAGTATTCGGTTTTCAACACGCGAGCGTCAGGTTTAAAGAACCTCTCGCCGAACAGCAGCCCGAACCAGTAGCCGACTTGGGCGCCGGCTATCGCTGCCACAATCAGCACGAACAGGATTACGGCGAGGTTTACCGGCATCCGGTCTTGGAGCAGCCCCAACGCAAACAGCATCGAGTCGCCGGGCAACACGGGGAACAGCACTCCGGACTCGATGAACACAATGAGTGCGACAATGGCGACCATCCACACCCCATAGGCGGAAATGAGGTGTTCCAACAGGGCGTCGGGGTCTTTTAACCATTCCAGCAAATTCGCAGTAAAAACCATGGTTCCAATCTTAATCAATGTCGAGAGTCAGGGATTCTGGTCGCAGCGCAAACGCCAAACCGCAAACGGCGAACCCCAAACCGCAAGAGGGCGGCTAGCGCAGCGCCCAGGCTACGTCCTGGTCAGACAGTGCGCCGGTGCCACCGACGATGACCCCGTGGGAGCCGGTGGATGCCCACAAACTCCGCAAAAAGGCGGGTTTCGACCCGGCGGGAGGTATCAGCACAAGTTTCGCACCTTGCTTCACGGTGTAGGCTCCGGCTGCCAGGGCATCGGGGAAGTTCTGTCCCGACACCATCACCAGACCGTTTACGTTGCGCCCGCGGTCAAGACCGGTGGCGAGACGAAGGGCAGTGTCGTAGCGGTCTGTCCCGGTGTAGGTGGCGCTGGGATTAATGCCCGCCGAGGCGACGGCAGACTGTGCCGGACCGCCCACCGTGATGATTTTAGCGCTGGTCAAAAGGGGTTTCAGGTAGCTTTGGGTAGTGTCGGGCAGGCTGGCATGACTGGATAGCACCAGGGAGGCGCGCAGCGCTCCGGCGGCAGCGCCGGCAGCGAGGGCGTCGGGGAAGTTGATGCCGTCAGCCACCAAGACCACGCTGGGGTCGCCCCCTAAAGAATCGCGATATTGCGCGACTTTCCGGGCGGTGTCGAATCGATCCATGCCGACCAGCTCCACCAATTCCAGACCTTTGGCTGCAATCGCCGCCCGGTCGGCAGCGCTCAGACCTACGGTTCCTCCCACGCGCACGACGCGGCGCAGCCCAAATTTATCTAGGGCTTTCACGGCTTGGGAGTCCAGATGATTGCGAGAATTCGACAAGACCAGCGCCGAGCTGGTGACCCCGGAGAGTTGAGTTGCTGCCAAACCATCGGCGGCAATTAAACCGGTGGTGAGAATCAGGGTTTCCACGTTGGGAGAAGCCTCGGCAATCATCCCGGAAGTTTCCATCCGGTTGGCACCGCTGACCCGCATCACGTTTGGCGGCAGTTGCTTGAACGCCAGATTAGCCTCGCTGCCGTGCACCGACACCCCTAAACTCCTCAACCACGGCGCGAAGCGCGACATCGGTGAGGCCGCGTTAAACAGCAGCTGTTCGCTGTTATCGCTGAAAGCTGTGTGGGATTTCGAGCTGGTGATACCGACCACCTCGCCAGCAGCATTGTACAGAGGACCGCCGGAATCCCCCCGATCTACCGCCATCGGCACGGTGGCGAGGATGTTTCCGGCAGGGGGAATCTGGAAACGCTGGGCAGTCCGAGCATCCAAGGTGTTGACGTTGGCGCAGTAGTTTCCTTTGCCGCCGATCATTTGGGAGACCGCCTCGATGGTGGCGGATTCTTTAATGATGTAGTTCTGTCCGCAAATGAGCAGGGGGGTGCCGGGGGGCTGAATCGCCGCGCTGACCGGGGCAATGGGATGGTTCGCCGGTGTGGTCACAATCAGCGCCACGTCGCCTTGTGAAGTCGTGTCCCAAGTTACCCCGGTGGCGACGGCAGGAGTCCCCGGAAGGTGGGAGTTGGCAGAATAAATCCGCGCCGGTCCTTGGGGCAGGCTCTTAAAACAGTGCGCCGCAGTCAGCACCATGTTAGGTCCGACCCAAACCCCAGAACACATGGATGCCATTCCGTCCGGACCCGGTCCGATAATAATCTGGACGGTGGCGGGGTGCGGGTCAGGAATCTGTCCAGCTTGGGTTAATCCAGTTTCAGGGGAGTTCACAAGGGGGGTCGTGCTGTCTGGTTGGTCAGCAGGAGCGGGCTGGAGGAGCTGGTGTACTTCGGTCGACAGGTCCTGAGACGGGGTGTCGGCGGTCTCGGCGCGGGCTGGTGCCACCGGAACGATACTAACTAGGGCGAAAGCCAACATGAACAGTACCGAAACCCACAGGGGGCGACGTAATGTAAAACCACGGAACATAAGGCCAATTATCGACTATCGGCGCGGTTTTATCCAACCCTCGCAGTTTTGCGTGCGGATAAAAACGGAGTTCCAATTCGGGTGCGACTTTCTCGCCGGATGACTACATTAGAAGTATGTATGTCAAGCTGGCGCGTTTCTTGGCCCTCAGGCCGAGGAAAGTGCTGGCATTTTGGATTTTGGTGGTCATTGCCACCTCACTGAGTGCGATGACTGGCTTCGGAAATCCCCTGTGGAATCGGCTCATTTCTGACGTTCCGCAGGCGACCCCATCGGAATCTTATTCGGGGCAAGTCTTGGTCGAGAGTCACCATACCGCGGCATATTCTGTGATGGCTTACGTTTCCGGAGTCGATTTACGGGCAGAGCGGGAGCAGGCTCCGAAGCTGGCGAGTCAGCTGGATGAGTTAAAGTCTAAAGCTGAGAATCAGGGAGACGAAGCCAAGAAACTCGGCAATGAAGCGAAAGCGGCGGGGGACCCGGCTCAGGCGCTGGGGGAACAGGCGCGCGCTCTCGGGGCGAAAGCGACCGAGCTGGGCAACCGTGCCACCAGCTTGGGCAACCAAGCTAAATCCCTGGGGAATGAAGCGCAGGCGGCGGGAGCACAAGCGCGAGAGTTGCAGGCGCAAGCCGAGACTGCCGGAGCAAAAGCACAGGCGGCGGGAGCGAAAGCGCAAGATTTGAAGGCGCAAGCCGAGGCTGCCGGAGCAAAAGCGCAGGCGGCGGGAGCGAAAGCGCAAGATTTGAAGGCGCAAGCCGAGGCTGCCGGAGCAAAAGCACAACAGCTCGCCACCAGTGGCGATATGGCGGGTGCTGGGGCAGCAAAAGCGCAAGCGGAACAGCTTGGTGCCGCGGCACAGCAGGCAGGTGCCGAAGCCCAAGAACAGGGCGCTGCTGCCCAACGTCTTGGTGCCCAAGCCCAAGCTGCCGGCACCGAAGCCCAAACCCAGGCCGCTAGTGCCCAAGAAATCGGTGCCCAAGCGCAGGCAGCTGGACAACGGGCGCTTGCCAGCGGAAACCAAGCGCAAAGTCTCGCCGCGCAAGCCCGCCGGCTCGGCAATCAAGCCAAAGCGAAAGGCAACCGGGCGCGGGAACTGGGCAATCAGGCAAAAGATAAGGGGGACATTGCCCAAGACCTGGCAGACCGCGCGCAAGCCATCGGTGACGGTGCGAAAGCGCTGGGTGATAAAGCCAAAGCGCTGTCCGAACCCGACTGGCCCGTTTCGAAAGCCCTGCACACCGAGCTGAAAAAGTTTGAAAAGACCCTTAAAGAGATGCCTCACGTAGACAAGGTGTCTTATCCATTCGTGGCATACAATGCCATGCTCGATTCCCAAGCGCGGGAACTGGTGGCAAAAGACGGTCAGGGGTTCGTCATCGTAGCGACTATGGATTTGCGGGTGAATGGGAAAGCCCAAGAGGATCCGCCGGAACAGTTCGAGCCGGACGTTAGGAACGTGGAGAAGGCTTTTGAAAAGCTGGAGGTCACGCTGAAATCGGCGCTGCCCAAAGACGCCGTGCAATCGGATTTCCAGGTGCGAATCACGGACTCAGACTTGGTAAACGATGCGGGAATCCAGACCCTAAAGCGAGACTTGGTGCGTTCTGAATCAATTGGTATCCCGCTGTCTTTCTTAATTATGGCGGTGGTGTTTGGAGGATTTTTGGCGGCTTTGCTGCCACTGTCCGGGGCTTTGGTGGCGATCTCTACCGCCTTGGCGATTATGTTGGGGATGACCTACCTGTTTGCACAGCAGTCTTTTGCGGTCAACGTAATCTCAGTGCTGGGATTGGGTCTATCCATCGACTATGGCTTGCTAATCGTGTCGCGCTACCACGAGGAACTTGTGCGGTTACGAGAGCTTCCTCCAGACGAGTGGGAACCGGACTTTTCCGGGGTGAAAAAACCCAAGACTCGTGAGCGGTTGGAGGCTTTGAACCCGCGCTATCTGCGGGCTTTGGAAATCACCCTGGCAACCGCGGGGCGAACCACGTTCTTTAGTGCCCTGACCGTAGCGATTGCCGCCTCCGGAATGATTTTCTTCCGCCCGGAACTGTTGAAGTCACTGGGAATCGCAGGGTTTTCTACCGTGCTGCTGGCGATGATTGCCGCGCTGACTTTAGTGTCCGCCCTCATGTTCATGGCGTCTGCCCACCTGGAAAAGCCTTCGCTTCTGTCCCGGATTCCGTTCTTGAGCCGTTTCATGGGCAACGTCGAGCCGGCACATGTGAAGCACCGGGTGAAACAGAGCCTAGATCCGCAGGGTGCGCCGGAAGTTGACCCGGAGACAGAAAACACGTTCTTTTACCGCATCTCAGTCGGGGTAACCCGCCGTCCCTGGCTGTCATTCATTGTCTCGGCGGTCGTTTTGGTGGCAGCGTGCCTGCCGCTGGCGACCCTGAACCTGCGCAACTCGCTGCTGGACATGCTGCCAGTCCAGAACGAACAGAGGCTTTTGTACGAAGATTTGGCAGCGCAAGTGCCGCGCACGGGACTGCCCCCGGTGCGTATCGTGGCGGAGGACACCACGCCCGAAGAACTCGATGCGTGGACCGCGGCAAACCTTCACGACATCAAAGGTATCGCCCAAGTTTTCGCTGCTGCACAACTGAGCGATACCAAAGACTCCGTGGCGATTGTGGATTTGGAAACCACGGATGCTGGTTCCCCGGAAGCGGAGCGGGTCGTGCAGGAAATTCGGGATAAACCCCACGATTTCCAACGCTATGTCATCGGTCAGGCGGCGAACCAAATCGATTTCATCTCTTCGCTGGCGCAAGGCTTGCCCTGGGTGCTTAGCGTGCTGGTGATAATCACTATCATCCTGTTGTTCCTGATGACTGGCTCGATAGTGATACCGCTGCAAGCCCTGGTAATAAACACGTTGTCACTGATGGCAACCCTGGGAATCTCCACCTTGGTCTTTGTGGATGGTTTCGGGGTGGAGCTACTGGGGGCGCAGAAGCTGCCGGGGCTGGAGTCTTACGTGGTCGTGATGCTGATGTGTTTCGGCTTCGGGCTGTCGATGGACTATGAGCTGTTCCTATTGTCTCGGATGAAAGAGGTGTGGGACGAGACCGGGTCGGCACGTCTGTCCGTGATTCAAGGTTTGTCCAGATCAGCGCGGATTGTTACTTCCGCAGCGACCATTTTGGTCTTTGTGTTCCTCGCGTTCGTGACTGGACACATGATTGTGTTGAAGCAGGTTGGATTTATTTTGGCGTTGGCGGTCGCCTTTGACGCCACTATCGTCCGGATGGTACTGGTGCCTTCCGTGATGGCTCTGTTTGGACGGGTGAACTGGTGGGCGCCACGACCCCTCCGTCGGTTGCATAACCGGTTCTCAGAACGAATCGGTCACTGGGAATAGGGATTACCGGTAAACGTTGACTACGGTCTGAACCGGCTGGGTGACCTGCATTTGTTGCATTTCCAAGTTGGCATCAGCATTCAGCAAGTTCATGGCCTTAACCCACTTAATCGCGCCAACGAACGGTCCAATCAAAATTAGCGTACCGGGAATCATCCACAAAAGTTCATTGAGCAGGCTGAAGTTGTAATTAATCTGGCGAACCTTTATTTGGTTCTCGATACGTAGAAATACTTTAATTATCCAGACAATTGACCCAATGCCGAGGGTCAGCGGTCCGACGATAAAAATCAGCAAGAGGTAGTTCATTGTTTTCTTGCCGTCTCTCCAAGCCACAGTGTTGAGGTCTTCGGTCATGGCGTACATAAAAATCAGACCGTAAATACCGAAGGTGAGCGGAGAAAGGAAAAAATATGCCCAGAAGCTGCGATTGGTTTTAAACCTGCCCATCCGTCCTTGCTGTAATAACGCCGTGGGGTCTTTGAGCGGGCTAGGGGAAAAGTTTTGCGGCGCATTTGGCGGTGTGACGCTGGCAGGTTGATTGGTGACGGTTACAGTTGCGGGAGCAGTCGCATTAGCTGCCGGGGTCTGCGTTGCGTCCTGTCCCAGAGCGTCTGTGCCTGGGGTCGGGGCAGCAACCTTCGCTTCTGACGATGCCGAGGGCTCTGATGCTCCGGGGAAAGTCTGTCCGAAAGGTGAAAGTCCTGGGGTAGAAACGGAAACGTGAGGGGTATAGTCTGGCTTAGCGATACTACCATCGGTGTTGGGCAGGAATGGGCTGGTCACTTGAGATTCCTTCCACTAGCGGATACTCAAATTGCTACGGTCAGTGTAACGTTCTGAGGCGGAAATAATACGAAGTTGGGGACTGTATTTTCCGCAACCATCCCGCCCCTTTGGTCAGAAGCGTTAGGGAAGCTCCTGTCGACGAACTTGGTCAACGACAGGCGCCTAGCTACGGCGCGGACCGCACTATGACAATAACGAAGTCTTATAGCCGTTCGGCAACCTTTAGGTCGGTGGTAAGGTGACGTTTAACGCAAAGTCGATTGAAAGGAAACCTAAGTGTCTACTCCTTCCAGCCCCGCAGGTTTTCAAGCCAATGGTCCATCCAGCCACGCTGCGGCTCACTCCAGTCAGACGCAGCCGGTTCAGCAGCAGACACCGAATCCGCCTCAGCTTGATCCAGATTTGCCACCGCCCCCGCTAGCATCCGATGCGGTATTTTCGCCACCTTCCGCGCCGGCACCCGGCGCAGCTCCCCAACCAATGCCGGGCTATCCGCAACCCCCGATGAACTCCCCTTCGGCTCCGACCACGCCGCAGACCCCGCAGGCGCCGCAACCGACTCAGCCCGTTCCACCCGTCTCGCCCACCCCCACTTATGCGACTCCCGGACAGGTGCCCTCTGGTCAGCCCGTGCCAGGATACGTTCCACAGCCCGGCGCTAATGTCTATGGGACGACACCCGGTTATCCGGCAGCGCCACCAGTGACCCCTAAAACTCCCAGTCAGGTGCCGCAGGCTTTCGTTGATTCTTTAGTCAACCCCTTCAAAGGGGAAACCGTCAAAACCATTCTCGACAATAGCCACATCAAAGAATGGTGGTTTGTCTCGGCAGGGGCATTCAGCATTGTCTATGGGATTTACGGGGCGTTTTTTGCCGGAGCTGCAGCTATAAACGGCACCTTTTCGGCTCTGCTCATTGCCTTAATTAATGTTTTGCTCAATCTGGTATTGGGTGGAGGAGTCACGTTCGGATTGATCTCGCTGCGGTCAGTATTGCTCATGGCAGAATCCAAATTCCACAAGACCCCCATCACGTTCACGCAAGCAGCAAACATTGTGGGTACAGGTTTGGTGCTGCCGACGGTGATAATGATTCCGACCATTATCATCACCGCATTTATGAACGGTTTTCTCACTTCGCCATTTTTCACGCTGTTTAATTTGATGTGGTACATAGTGATACCGGCAGCGTTCTTGATGCTCGAAATTAACTGCACCATAGCGATGAAACTGCTGAACCCGGATTCAACCCGCTGGAACATATCCATTCAGATAGCGTCCGTGGCTGCCATCTTGCTGGCAATCTCCATCGTAAACAGCTTGGTGAATAATTATGTGCCTTCGATTGCGGCCCTGATTGATTACGTTACGCCCTACTAGACGCCACTCTGCCGACCTTTTTAGCGTTGACGGTTCCTGATAAGCTGGTTGTATCACGGGAAAACCCCGCGCGACGGCTCAAACGTCGTCAACTAAGTTAAGTATTTCAGGAGTTATACGTGCGCATAGGAATACCGAGAGAGCCCGCTGAGGGGCAAAAACTGGTATCTGCCACACCTGACACCGTTGGCAAACTGATTAAGTTGGGCTATGAGGTCATCGTCGAAGCCGGAGCTGGCGTTGACGCATCGTACCCGGACCAGCTGTATCGCGATGCCGGTGCCGAAGTGGTGGGACCACAGGAAGTTTGGCAGGCAGACATTGTCACGACTTTGGACACCCCGCCGCAAGACAAAATCGATCAGTTGCGCGAAGGCACCGTGTTGATTTCACGCCTCGGGGTGCGTATTCATCCCGAAATCGCCGAAGTGTTCGCCGAGCGAAACGTGACCGCGATTTCAATGGATGCCGTGCCGCGTATTACCCGTGCTCAGGCGATGGACGTGCTGTCCTCGATGGCAAATATCGCTGGTTACCGGGCAGTTATCGAAGCCGCTAATGCCTTCGGGCGCTTGTTCACCGGTCAGGTCACCGCTGCCGGCAAGATGCCCCCCGCCAAGGTTTACGTTATCGGCGCGGGTGTCGCCGGGCTGGCAGCCATCGGCACCGCGAACTCGATGGGTGCCATCGTCCAAGCCACCGACGTGCGTGCCGCCGCTGCCGAACAGGTGGAATCCATGGGCGCCGAATTCGTAGAGATTCCCGCCCCCGCTCAGGAATCCTCCGACGGCTACGCCAAGGAAATGAGTGAGGATCAAGCCAAAGCAGCCCTGAAACTCTATACCGAACAGGCAGCTGCATCCGACATCGTGATTACCACTGCCCAGATTCCGGGTCGTCCCGCGCCACTGCTGCTCACGGCAGAAGCGGTGGCGGGCATGAAGCCCGGTTCCGTCATCGTGGACATGGCAGGCGGCAACTGTGAACTGACCAAGGCCGGGGAAGTCGTCGTCACCGATAACGGCGTAACCATCATTGGCTTCACCGACCTTGCCAACCGTCTGCCCGGTCAGGCCTCCCAGCTCTATGGGCAAAACATTGTGAATCTCATGAAGCTGATGACCCCGGAAAAGGACGGCAACATCGTCTTTAACCTGGACGATGAAGTCGTGCGGTCCATCACTATTGCCCGCGAAAAGGACGTGCTGTGGCCCCCGCCAGCCATTTCAGTATCGGCAGCCCCCGCCAAGCCCGCCCCCGGCGCGGCAACGCCCGCGGCACCGGAACCGGAAAAGCCAAAGCCCCACGCCATGCGGAACTTCTGGATTTTTGTGGCAGCCGTGCTGGGCATAGCCCTGGTCGCAGTGACACCATTCTCAATGCTGCCCTACTACATTATTTTGGCGCTGGCGATTGTGGCAGGGTTCTATGTCATTACCAACGTGACCCACTCGCTACACACCCCGCTGATGAGCGAAACGAACGCTATCTCGGGCATCATCCTGGTCGGTGCGATTCTGTCGCTGGCACAATCGACCTCGTGGATTGTGACCGGTCTGGCTGGTTTGGCAATCCTAATCGCATCCATCAACATTTTCGGCGGTTTCTTCGTGACCCACCGAATGCTCAAGATGTTCCAGAAGGAGGACTAAGCCATGTTGCCCACACTTGTGAATTTTGCGGCTAACGCAACTGATCATGCCGACATGACCACCCTCGCTTACTGGAGTGAACACGTCGAATACTTCGCCTACCTCATCGCCGCCCTGCTGTTCATCATGGCACTGGCAGGTCTGTCTAACCAGGCCAGCGCCCTGCGCGGCAACAAGTTCGGTATCGCCGGCATGAGCATCGCGCTGGTGTCGATTATCTTTGTCGCCCTGACCGCCACCCCGCCGGCAAACGCCGTGACTCACGTCGGTCAAACGGCCGCTATCCTGGCAGGATGTATGCTGCTGGGGGCGATTATCGGCTTGTGGAAAGCCAAGAACGTTAAGATGACGGGAATGCCCGAACTCATCGCCTTGCTGCACTCGTTTGTAGGTCTGGCAGCGGTGCTGGTCGGGTTTAACACCTTCATGGAGCTTTCGGGCACCGACAACGCGGAAACTGTCCGTGACATGGGTTTCCACCTCGGCGAAGTCGGGATTGGCATCTTTATCGGCGCGGTGACATTTACCGGTTCCATCATCGCCTACCTGAAACTCTCGGCAAAGATTAAAGGCAAGCCGTTAATGCTGCCGGCGCGTAACTTCCTCAATATCCTGATGATTTTGGCAGTTGTCGCCATGATTGTGTGGATGATTGTCGCCAAGCGAACCGACCCGGCAAGCGCCGATGCGGCTCTGGTTCAGCAGCAGTGGATTGCTCTGGGCGTTCTGACCGCGATTTCCCTGGTGCTCGGCTTGCACCTGGTGGCAGCCATTGGCGGTGGGGATATGCCGGTGGTCGTGTCCATGCTGAACTCGTACTCCGGCTGGGCGGCCGCGGCGGCGGGCTTTATGCTGTCCAACCCGCTGTTGATTATCGTCGGTGCCCTGGTCGGCTCCTCCGGTGCGTTCCTGTCCTACATCATGTGTAAAGGCATGGGTCGCTCGTTTATCTCCGTTATCCTCGGTGGTTTCGGCGAGGGCGCGGGCCCGAAGCAGGAAGCCAAGGATTACGGTGAACACACCGAAATCAAAGCTCCCGAAGCCGCGGAGATTTTGAAGGGCGCCAAGTCCGTCATCATCACTCCCGGTTACGGCATGGCTACCGCGGGCGCGCAGTTTGCGGTCGCAGACTTGACCAAGAAACTGCGCGAGGCGGGCGTGGAGGTTCGTTTCGGGATTCACCCGGTGGCAGGGCGTCTACCCGGTCATATGAACGTGCTGTTGGCAGAGGCCAAAGTGCCTTATGACATCGTGCTGGAGATGGATGAGATTAACGACGATTTCCCCGATACTGACGTGGTCCTGGTCATCGGCGCAAACGACACTGTGAATCCTGACGCCTACGAGCCGGGCTCTCCGATTGCGGGGATGCCGGTGCTCCACGTCTGGGAGGCGGGGCGCGTGATTATCTTCAAGCGTTCGATGGCGACCGGCTATGCCGGGGTGCAAAATCCGCTGTTCTTTAACGAGAACTCGGACATGCTCTTTGGCGATGCCAAGGTCTCCGTGGAGGAAATAATTAAGAATCTGTGAGGCTTTGCCCAGTGGTTTCCCCTGCCTTTCGGCAGGGGAAACCGTGTTTAAGCCCCAAAAACAACCCGACGTTAACCGACCGCAAAACAATTCGTTCGTGCGCACGACTCGTGACTGCCACCAAAATCGCACCGGGCAACGACGGCGCAGGCAGGGGTGCTAGCCGAAAATAACCGGCCAGGTCGGCAGGCACCAGGTCACTTGATCCAGGGCTTTATCGAGCTGGGTGCGGCTCTCTACATACTTTGGATTTTGTGCCGGGGCAGTGCCCTCGTCCAGCAAACGCTGCGCCGCCTCCGGATCTGTGTACTCGGGAATCTCACCGGAGATTAACCGCGGCTCTATCTCCACAATCTTGTGCAAATTGTCCAACGCCTTTCGCGCGTCGCGATCCGTTCCACCAGCAGCGGCAAATTCCGCATAGTGCTTGGGCAGAATCTGCAAAAACTGTGCCCATTCGGGGGCCGCATTGACCGTTCCTGCGTTCGGGTTGGTCTGTTGGGCTTGAATCTGAGCTACTCGTTGCGTAAACGTTTTGCCTTGCGGAGACTGCTCCAGAAGGTTGCTCAAGACCGTATCCATGGCAGCACACCCTTTCGAACCAGCCTTCACCGGGGGCAGTTGGGCATTTGGTCCTGCCGAAGATTTCACGGTCGGACCCGCCGGACTCGGGGTGTCATCCTCAGCGCGACGCGACGACCGCCACGACCACACTGCTGCTGCCAGCACCACAGCCATGATGACGGCAATCAGAATCACGAAAACGCGAGTACGGCTCATCCGAAACGACACTGAGACCTGCCTTGCTTACGGTTATCCGGGGGGCATCCGACTAGGTCGCCAGAGGGCGAACGATGTAAGGAGCGATATTGCCCCATTTATACAGAGGGCGCTGCCTGGTGTAACCGTAGCTGGACTCAATAACTTGGTTCGATCCCACGTATATCGCGACGTGATAGATGCCCCCGCGTCCCTGCCAAAATACCAGATCACCAGGAATTCGGTAGGCGAACGGGAGCTTCTGCAGACCGGGGTGCGCATAAAGCTGCTTGGAAGTGCGATAGGTGGGTGCCGCGTGGGAAATGACATTAATCGGCTGCGGGTCGATGCCGGCTGCATACAGAGCTTGCAGAGCCAGTCCCGAACAGTCGTAACCATCGCCGGTCGGACCCGCACCGCCCCACGTGTAGGGAGTGCCGATTTGACCGCGAGCAAAGGAAAGCATGGCATCTATCCGCTGCTCCCGATTGGCTTTGAGCGGAGGAGGCTGCATCTGGAAATTATCCATATTCCAAGGGCGCCCGGTCAGCCTGACCCAAGTGGCGTAATCCACTACGCCCGAGGCGGGCAGCCCGCTGCGACGTTGGAAACGCACCACTGCATTCCTGGTCGCGCGATCAAAAGTCATACTGGCATTTAGCGGAACCCCAACCCCCAGACGGGCGCGGACTTCCCGCACTTTGGTTCCATTCCACCCCGATTGGGGCACCACGGTACCCGGCGGGGGAGTAATTTTGTCCACAGCTTGCAGATAGTAGCCTGGAGCGACCCATCCCCGCACCACCGGTCGAGTTTGCAAGCAAGGCTTAGCGGGGTTTTGTGCATACTCATTTGCAGCGTTGAGGACCTCCGGGGTGACAGTGCTGTCACCACCCAGGGCGATGACTTTCTTGATGCCGCTGGTGCGGATATGCTCGCACACCGCATAAGGCAGCCAATCCGGTTCGGTCAACAGAACGCTGCCGTCATCGAGACGACCTCCCGCAGCCACGCTGTCGGCTAAAACCAAACCATTGGTCAGGTAGGCAATGTGTACCTCGGGATGGTCTTTCATGACCTGTTTGGAAACTTCCACCGCGGTTGCGTAACGATGCGGACCTGCCAGGTATCTGGTGGGTTTATAGGACCCCAACTGGTTGGATCCGAGTTGGACGATTTCCTTGGCTCCCAGATGAGAAATAACATCCAGGGTGTCCGCAGAGAGCCCGTTTTGGCGCGAACCGAAGAGAATCGGACCGTTACGCAGGGACGCGCCGGTGAGGGCATCTGGTCCAATGACGCCTTGTGAACCCGTGCCATCGGTAACATAAACGATGTTCGAGCCGTCCGGGAAAGCGTATTTGGCGATTTCGTTAGCGGTTTCAAAGCGGTCCGCTCCCGCTATCCGTTCCAGCTCGGTCGTCTCAGACACTTTGGCTTGCTCCAGGACTTTTTCCGGAATCGACCCGGTGCCGCCCAGCGCGATAACTTTCTCAGGTTTGATTTCCTGCAGATAGGCTTTGACGGCGGCGTGTAAGTTGTGGCTGGCGGTTAGCAAGACAGGCCCATCCCGCAGCGAACCGGCCGCCATCGCGTCGGCGAGTTTCCACCCTTCTGCCAGATAGACAGTCTTTGGGGGAGTAATAAAGGTATAGCGGGCGATGGTGACGGCAGTCTCAAACCTGCTGACTCCCGCGACTCGGGACAAATCAGGGCGTCCCGCGGGAGTCGCCCCAGCGAGGGTGGGAACCAAACTGGGGGCACCGGCAGAAACTGGGCTGTCCGGTGAAATCTGGCTACCAGGCGGAACCGGGGAATCTGAGCCGGGTACGCCCGCATTACCGGGAGTGTTTCGCGGTAACGCGTGGGCGCTGGGGTCTTGCGGGTCGGGGCTTGCAAACTCTCCCGCTGCGGGTGCTCCGGTTTGGGGCGGGTCGGTCAGGTCCTCGTCGGCATGAGCTGGTACTGTGGCAGCGAGCAAACTGGCTGCGACGGCGATGCCCGCGAAGCTGCTAATTACCGCACGTGGCGTGTGTGTGACGCGAGGCAAAATACATCACCTATCTCATCTAACCAAACAAAATCTGCAATGTTGCAGCACAAATTGTAGTTGAAATTGGTGATAAATTCCTAGGAATTTCGGGGAAAACGGGAACAATAGGTGCCGAAGTATGGACAGGCAGGGGTGGCAGGGGCAGCGTGGTTTCAGGTTTTGCTTTCAGCTGCAGCTCAGGCAAAGCCCGACAGAGAATCCTGAGTTCGGGCAAGCCGAAATCCGGAGGTGGGGCTTCGGGGGTAAAACGCGACGGTGACGACGCGAAGCGCCGCCACCGTGCGAAATAGCTGTTCTGGGTTTAGAGCACGCCGTGATGTTTAGAGGCGGCATGGAAACGGTTTTCGACCTCCGTCCAATTCACCACATTCCACCAGGCCTTGACATAGTCACCCTTGACATTCAAGTAATCCAAGTAGAAAGCGTGTTCCCACATATCCAGCATGAGCAGCGGAATCTGGGCAATCGGAACGTTCGACTGCTGGTCAAACAGTTGGAAGATGACCGGGCGACCTGCCACACTGTCCCAAGCCAGCACCGCCCAGCCCGAGCCTTGCAGCCCGGTCGCGGCGGCGGTGAAGTGCTTTTGGAAGGCTTCAAAAGAGCCGAAGTATTCATCAATCGCGGCAGCGAGTTCACCGCTGGGGCGATCCGGGGTGTCGTTGGCGGGACCCATCATCTTCCAAAAGGCAGAGTGGTTGGCGTGACCGCCCAGGTTAAAGGCGAGATCCTTTTCTAGCTGGTTAATCGTGGCAAAGTTGCCGGTCGCGCGGGCTTCTTCGAGTTTTTCCAAAGCCGTGTTCGCGCCGTTTACATAGTTAGCGTGGTGCTTGTCGTGGTGCAGCTGCATAATCTTGCCGGAGATATGCGGCTCCAGAGCAGCATAGTCGTAGGGGAGTTCGGGGAGCGTGTAAACCGCCATGTTTTGTTCCTAACTGTTACCGTCAGATCTGGGTTGACCCGACGGCTCGATTCTATCGGAGCACAGGCGAACTTTTGGCGAAGTATCGCCTATAGCAAAATCGCGGTCGCTGAATTTCTCGCTCGGCGCGGAAATATGTACAATGGTAGGCGCTGCTTTTCGTAGCCTAACTTAATACCTGGAGGATTCGCCTAGTGGCCTATGGCGCACGCTTGGAAAGCGTGTTGGGTGCAAGCCCTCGGGGGTTCGAATCCCCCATCCTCCGCAACTAGCCCCGGTTTCCGTTGAGATACCGGGGTTTTTCGTTGCTATGAGTGGGTTTAACCCCCCGCCCCACTCCCGGTTGTTTTCGGTTATTTTCGGCGTATTATGGTCTTCTAGTCCCTCGCTCGTCCCTCAAAAAACCTAAAAGAGAATTTTCGAGAGACAATCACCACACCAGAAAAAGGGGTAGCAGAAATGGGTAAAAGAAGCTTCGGAACCATCGAAAAACTCAAATCCGGCAACTACCGCGCCTACTGGAAACACGGCACCACCACAATCTAGGCAGTGACTTCAATTAGAACACCATCAATCATCTTCCGGACTGTATTTCCTTTCGCTTTTGACACGTACTCTGTCGGGTTTTTAGTTTGTTTGGAATGGGAGATGGACAACAAAGATTCTGAAAACCTATTCTCGGCGGTACCCTCCTGGCGGTGACTACATTTATGTGGCACAAT
Organism: Mobiluncus curtisii ATCC 43063; assembly: GCF_000196535.1. Taxonomy (NCBI): domain Bacteria; kingdom Bacillati; phylum Actinomycetota; class Actinomycetes; order Actinomycetales; family Actinomycetaceae; genus Mobiluncus; species Mobiluncus curtisii. The sequence continues at coordinate 1,096,591 of NC_014246.1, forward strand.
AATCGTGTGGAAGTGTTCGAATCGGCTCTTAAGCATGGGATTGACCCGGAGGATTCACTCTATGTGGTGCAGCACTCTTTACGAAGTTTTCTGATGAGGGAAGACCCGAGGAAAGTGTTATACCTGGGTTTTTCTTCCAGTGGGCAAGCCTTGGAAGTCGTGACTGCTGAGACGGAGCTTTTCGGCGAAGCTTTGATTCATTCGATGCCCATGCGTAAGAGGTATCAAAAACTGATGGAAGGAGGACGAAATGAGTGACATACAGGTAAGGAAATTTGACGAGCTTTCCCCGGAGGAAGCGGAAATGCTGGTGCGAGACGTAGCTGAGGCTGAACGTGGTTACAGCATGGCGCAGCTTGAAGCGGGTGAGAAGCGGATGCGTGGTCGCCCTCTAAGTGTGGGAGATAGCCCAGCCGTCAAGGTGCTGCGGGTGCGCATCGACCAGGAACGTGACGTAAAACTTAGTAAATATATGAACGAGCACCACCTGACCCAGAGTGCTGCGGTGCGCGATTTGCTGGATAAAGCACTGGCAGAAGTCTAGGGACACCTCCAGGCAGCGGTCTTGCGCTAGCCAACCGGCGCTGTATAAACTCCGGAAAATTCCGGAAGATATTTGCTCGGTTGTGAATAAACAGGGGGATTTGGGCAGTAGCTGCCAATAATGGCAGCTACTGCCCAAATCCCACCTTATAATCCACGTGCACCCCCGAAAATCAGCTGAGTCGCATGAAAACCCAAAATAACGCAATGCTGCCACGGATAAACGCTGACCAATTGCGGACTTAAGGCACCACAAATGCGGATAAAAGGTAAATGATGGGTATGTTTTTAGTTAAATTTAGGTTTTGAATGTAAACTAGCCAAGTGCCACAAAAGTGGTATTACCCGAAAATGTCGGCGACGGCGCTGATAGACAGCGCCAAGCTGAGGAAATCTTTGGAGGCTAACCTCGTGAAGAAGCAACTGACTGCCATCGCTGCTGCGGCAGCTCTGGCATTGACGATGACTGCTTGCGGATCTGGCTCGGACAGCGGAAGCGCTGAAGGCAAAACAAATGCCAATGCGGTAATTGTCGGTAACGATTCCGAGCCCCAGAACCCGCTGGTTCCCGCTAACACTAATGAAACCGGCGGCGGTTTGATTCTGGACCACATCTTTTCCGGTCTGGAATACTACGATGCCAAAGGCAACCCCCAGATGGAAGTTGCCGAATCTATCAAGTCTGACGACAACCAGAACTGGACTATTAAGATTAAGGGCGATACCAAGTTCTCGGATGGCACTCCGGTGACTTCTAAGTCTTTCGTGGATGCCTGGAACCAGGCAGTGAAGCATAACATGCTCAACGCCAGCTTCTTTGAGTCCATCCAGGGCTACGACGAAGCCTTGAAGGCCGCGGAAGACGCCACTGCAGCCGACCCCAAGAACGGTACCGGCACTGTGGATATGACCGGTCTGAACGTGGTGGATGACACCACCTTTACCGTGGCTTTGAACCAGCCGGAATCTGACTTCCCGCTGCGTTTAGGCTACTCGGCGTTCTACCCGATGCCGGAGGCTGGTATCGGCGATCCGGAAAAGGTGAAGGCTTACGGCGAAAACCCCATCACCAACGGTCCCTACCTGGTGAAAAAGGACTCCTGGAAGCATAACGAACAGATTGAACTGATTCCGAACCCGGATTACAAGGGCGATCGCAAGCCGAAGAACGGCGGGGTGACTTTCAAGTTCTACTCCACCCAGGATGCGGCTATGAGTGACTTGCAGTCTGGTTCTCTGGATGTCTTGGATGCGATTCCGGACTCCGCATTTGGAACCTACCAGGATGAGCTGGGCGACCGCTCGGTGAACGATCCTTCTGCCATCTTCCAGTCTTTCACTTTCCCGAAGTCTGATGACCGTTTCCAGGGTGAGGCTGGCGCTTTGCGTATGCAGGCTATCTCGATGGCGATTGACCGTGACGAGATTTGCAAGACCATCTTCCAGGGCACTCGGACTCCGGCAGTTGACTTCATTGCCCCGGTCATTCCCGGACACAACCCTTCTGTGAAGGGCAACGAAGTGCTGAAGTTCAACCCGAAGAAGGCGAAGGAACTGTGGAAGCAAGCTGACGCGATTCAGCCGTGGACCGGTGACTTTGAGCTGGCTTACAACTCTGATGGTGGTCACCAAGCATGGGTTGACGCGACGGCCAACTCCATTAAGAACACTCTGGGCATCGAGGCTAAGGGCGCTCCTTACCCCGACTTCAAGTCCATTCGTGACGAAGTCACCAAGCACACCATTAAGACGGCATTCCGTACCGGTTGGCAGGCAGATTACCCCTCGCCTTATAACTTCCTCGGTCCGCTTTACCGCACCGGTGGTTCCGCTAACGACGGTGAGTACTCCAACCCAGAATTCGACAAACTGCTCGCGCAGGCTCTGAACACCTCTGATCAGAAGGAAGCCTTCAAGATCTACGATCAGGCTCAGGAAATCCTGATGAAGCAACTGCCGGCGATTCCGTTGTGGTACTCCAACGTCACCGGCGGTTGGGCTGAAGGCGTGCAGGGCGTCCAGTTCGACTGGCACTCCAAGCCGCTGTACTTCTACATCACCAAGTAATTTGGCGATAATTTGGGCTTGACTTGACGTGTCGAAAGACCGCCAGGAAAGCTTGAAAAATGAACGACTGCGGCCTGGGTAGGAAATGTCACTCCCAGGCCGCAGTTACGTTTTCACTACCTTATCGAGGTAGAATCATTGCATTATTTCGATTTTGACAAGGAGGCGCCGTGGGACGATATCTCGGCCGCAGGCTCCTGCAGATTATTCCAGTGATGTTGGGTGCGACGTTGCTCATCTACGCGCTGGTGTTCCTGATGCCAGGCGATCCGATTCAAGCCCTGGGCGGTGATCGTGGTTTGAGCGAGGCTGCCGCCGCCGCCATGCGCCGGCGTTACCACTTGGATCAGCCATTCATCGTGCAATATCTGCTCTATCTGAAAGGCATCTTTACCCTAGACTTCGGACTGACGTTCTCAGGGCGGGAAGTTACCGAGGTGATGGCTTCGGCTTTCCCCGTGACCATTAAATTGGCTTTGATGGCTTTGGCGTTTGAAGCCATCTTTGGGATTGTGTTTGGGACGATTGCGGGTCTGAAGCGCGGGGGCGTCTTTGACGCCACGGTTTTGGTGGTTTCGCTGTTCGTAATTGCCGTGCCGACTTTCGTCATTGGTTTCGTGATGCAGTTCTTGATAGGGGTAAAGCTGAGATGGTTGCCCACTACGGTTGGCGGGGATACTTCCTTCGAAAGGCTGCTGATGCCCGCCATCGTGCTAGGGGCAGTGTCCTTTGCCTATGTGCTGCGCCTGACCCGCCAATCTGTCTCCGAAACTGTGTCGGCTGATTACGTGCGTACCGCTTATGCCAAGGGTCTGCGTCCCGGACGAGTCATCCGGGTGCATATCCTGCGTAACTCGCTGATTCCCGTCGCGACCTTCCTCGGTGCGGACTTGGGTGCGTTAATGGGCGGCGCGATTGTAACCGAGGGTATTTTTGCCATCAACGGCGTGGGCGGAAATATTTACCAAGCCATTATCAAAGGCGAACCTGCTACTGTCGTATCTTTTACCACCGTGTTGGTGATGGTCTACGTCCTGGCGAACCTGATAGTAGACCTGATGTATGCCCTTCTGGACCCGCGGATTCGCTACGAGTAAGGAGGGGGAAATGGCAAACGAAAACGAGAGCACTGTGGAAACGAAAAATTTGCCCGGACAGTCCCACTACGTTTCAGAAACCGACGAAACGGGTTTGGGGGCGGTAGACGCCGTTGCCGATGACCGCGCGCCTTCCTCCATGTGGGGAGAAGCCTGGAAATACCTGCGCAAACGACCCCTGTTTTGGGTGGCTGCTGCCATCATCTTGTTCGCTATTATGCTGGCGGCTTTTCCCAGCCTGTTTACCAGTGTGGACCCGAAGTTTTGCGAGCTAAAGAACTCTTACGGCAAGCCTAGTATGGGGCACCCGTTCGGCTTCGACCGGCAGGGTTGCGACATCATGGCGCGTACAGTCTATGGGGCGCACGCCTCCGTGATTGTGGGAATCTTAACCACCGTGGTAGTGGTGCTGATTGGCGGCACATTCGGAACCCTGGCAGGCTTCTTTGGGGGCTGGCTAGACTCGTTCCTCTCCCGCATTACGGACATTGTTTTTGCGGTGCCGTTCCTGTTGGCAGCCATCGTAGTGATGCAGATGTTCAGGGAAAACCGCACTATCTTTACAGTGGTTTTGGTGCTGGCGGTGTTTGGATGGCCGCAAATCGCGCGTATTACGCGCGGAGCAGTGATGCAAACCAAGAACGAAGAATTCGTCAATGCCGCCAAAGCCCTGGGCGAGAGCAAGATTCGTATCATTTTGCGCCACATCGTGCCCAATGCGATTGCTCCCATGATTGTTTACGCCACCGTGGCCCTAGGGACGTTCATCGTGTCAGAAGCGACGCTGTCCTTCCTGGGTGTGGGCTTGCCTTCTGACGTGGTCAGCTGGGGTGGGGATATTTCTCGCGCCCAGTCGGCATTGCGCCAGAATCCGTCCGTGCTGTTCTATCCCGCTGGCGCGCTGGCTCTGACCGTTTTGAGCTTCATCATGATGGGTGACGTGGTCCGCGATGCCCTCGATCCGAAAGCGAGGAAGTAACGTTGAGTGACACTGCAAAGAACCTCGGCGAGGCCGCTGCTGAAGCCTCGGGGATGCCGGTATTAAACCAAGAGCTGGAAGGTGCTGACAATCCGGCTACCGCTGCCGAAATGGAAGCGACCCAAGACGAACTAATCCTGGGTTCGACCTCCTATGCAGCTGCGAAATCCGGCGAGACGATGCCCTTGCTGGAAGTTATCGATTTGGAAGTGGCTTTCAAATCTTCCACGGGAATGGTTTCCGCCGTGCGTAAAGCCAACTTCTGTGTCTATCCCGGTCAGACCATCGCTATTGTGGGTGAGTCCGGTTCCGGTAAGTCCACGGCTGCCTCTGCCATCATCGGGTTGCTGCCCGGTACGGGCAAAGTCGTGGGTGGCAAGATCCTGTTCCAGGGACACGACATCACAAGTTTGGGTCGGCGCCAATACGTGGAATTGCGCGGTTCGCACGTCGGCATGGTGCCCCAAGATCCCATGTCGAACCTGAATCCGGTGTGGAAAATCGGTTACCAGGTGCGTGAAGCCCTGCGAGCTAACGGCAAAGCCAAAGGTCGTGAGAATGACCGAGTGGTGGAACTGCTGGAAGAAGCGGGACTGCCGGACGCGAAACGGCGCGCGAAACAGTATCCACACGAATTTTCCGGCGGGATGCGCCAACGCGCCCTCATCGCCATTGGTTTGGCTGCCGACCCGCGGCTGCTGATCGCTGACGAACCGACTTCCGCTCTGGACGTTACGGTGCAACGGCGGATTCTCGACCACCTGCAGAAGCAGACGCACGAGCGCGGCACCTCGGTACTGTTCATCACACACGACTTGGGTCTGGCAGCAGAACGGGCTTCGCACCTGGTCGTCATGCACCGTGGGCGCGTGGTGGAATCCGGTCCGGCTCTGGACATCTTGAAACAGCCCCAACATCCCTATACGAAGCGCCTGGTCAGCGCCGCGCCATCCCTGGCTTCACACCGTATCCAAGCTGCGAAAGACCGTGGCGAGGTTTCTGAAGATTTGCTGACCCATGGAGCCAGCCTGGATGAATACAAGGACGAAATCATCCGCGTCGAAAACCTGACCAAGACTTTTGAGGTACGCGGCTCGAAAGGCGCTGCCAAAAAGCTCAAGGCAGTGGATGATGTGTCCTTTGCACTGCGTAAAGGTACGACTTTGGCACTCGTGGGCGAATCCGGCTCCGGTAAATCCACGGTGGCAAACATCATCTTGAACCTCATCGACCCCACTTCAGGGAAGGTCTATTACGAAGGTACCGACCTGTCGACCCTGAACAAACACGAGCTGTTCGATATGCGCGCGAAAATGCAGGTCGTCTTCCAAAACCCTTACGGCTCACTCGATCCTATGTTTAGCGTCTACCGCTGTATTGAGGAACCGCTGTTGGTGCATCGCAAGGGTGACCGGAAGGCTCGGGAAGAACGCGTGGCACAGCTGCTGGATGCAGTCGCCCTGCCGCGTTCGGCGATGCGTCGCTATCCTGGAGAGCTTTCTGGCGGGCAGCGCCAGCGTGTCGCTATCGCGCGAGCTTTGGCGTTGCGTCCTGAGATTATCGTCTTGGACGAGGCCGTTTCCGCCCTGGATGTGCTGGTGCAGGAGCAGATTTTGCAGCTTTTAGCTGAGATTCAACACCGCGAACACATCAGCTACCTGTTCATCACGCATGACTTGGCAGTGGTGCGTCAGATGGCTGACGACGTGGTGGTGATGCAGCAGGGTCGGGTCATGGAAACCGGCATGGCAGACGAAATCTTTGATCACCCCTCCCAGGATTACACCAGGGACTTGATTGACGCGATTCCCGGCGCCAGCATTCCGTTGTTCAACGGCGACTAAGCGGCGTTACAATAGGACGTTGTTTTTGGAAAACCGTTAACTATCAGAAAAGGGTTTATGGCACAGCGTCAAGATATTCGAAATGTCGCCATCGTCGCGCACGTCGACCACGGGAAGACCACCCTGGTCGACGCCATGTTGAAACAAGCTCATGCCGAGGGGCTCCGGGCTGACGGTCCGGAACGAGTCATGGATTCGGGCGATTTGGAGCGTGAAAAAGGCATCACCATCCTGGCTAAAAACACCGCAGTCAAGTATTGCGGTCCGGCTGCGGTGGATAGCGGATGTCCTCAGGGTGTCACCATTAACGTGATTGATACCCCTGGACACGCTGATTTCGGCGGGGAAGTCGAACGCGGTCTGTCGATGGTGGACGGGGTGGTGCTGCTGGTGGACGCCTCAGAAGGTCCCCTGCCCCAGACACGTTTCGTGTTGCGTAAAGCCTTGGCGGCGCGTTTGCCGGTCGTCTTGGTCATTAATAAGGTCGACCGCCCCGACGCGCGTATTGATGAAGTCGTTTCCGAGGCTACCGACCTGCTGCTGACCTTGGCCACTGACTTGGAAGCCAGTGGGGAACTTGGCGAAGACGACCTGGACCTGGATCAGCTGCTGGACCTGCCGATTATCTACGCTTCGGCAAAGGTCGGGGCGGCGTCCCTGACTAACCCCGGCAACGGTAATGTTCCCGACGGCGACCTGGAGTGCCTGTTTGAGGCTATTTTGCAGCACATTCCGGGACCTACTTATGATCCGGACGCTCCGCTGCAGGCGCACGTCACCAATCTCGATGCGTCGCAATTCCTGGGACGCCTGGCGCTGCTGCGGATTCACAATGGCACCATCCGGCAAGGTCAGACGGTGGGATGGGCGCGCCAGGACGGCATGGTCGAGACGGTCAAGATTACCCAGCTGCTGGCCACGCACGGCTTGGAACGGGTTCCTGCCGAGTCCGCTAAATACGGCGATATTGTCGCCGTGGCAGGCATTGAAGACATCACCATCGGGGAGTCTCTGGTCGATGTGGACGACCCGCGTCCCCTGCCCTTGATTCGGGTGGACGAGCCGGCAATTTCGATGATGATTGGCATCAACACCTCGCCGTTTGCCGGGCGGGTAAAGGACGCAAAAGTCACCGCCCGCCAGGTCAAGGACCGTTTGGAGCGGGAACTGGTGGGTAACGTGTCCCTGCGGATCGTGGATATTGGACGCCCGGACGCCTGGGAAGTGCAGGGGCGTGGCGAACTGGCTTTGGCAATCTTGGTGGAACAGATGCGTCGCGAAGGCTACGAACTGACCGCCGGAAAACCCCAGGTCGTTACGAAAACGGAAAACGGCAAAGTGATGGAACCGATGGAAGCTCTGACCGTCGATGTCCCGGAGGAACACTTGGGCACCGTGACGCAGCTGCTGGCGGCGCGTAAAGGTCAGATGAACACGATGACCAACCACGGAACCGGCTGGGTGCGTCTGGAATTTACAGTTCCGAGCCGAGGCTTGATTGGTTTCCGGACACGGTTTTTGACCGAGACACGCGGCACCGGGATTGCCTCCTCGGTCAGTTCCGGGTGGGCGCCGTGGCAGGGCGACATTGCAGGGCGCGCGACTGGCTCACTCGTTGCCGACCGCGCCGGGAAAGCTAGCCCCTACGCCATGATTAAACTGCAGGAGCGCGGTAACTTCATCATTCAGCCCGGCTCACAGGTATATGAGGGTCAGGTCGTCGGAGAGAACCCGCGCGGCGAAGACATGATTGTCAACGTCACCAAGGAAAAGCAGCAGACCAACATGCGTTCCTCGACCCAGGACGCTTTTGAAGGTCTGACCCCGCCGATTAACTTCACTTTAGAGGAAAGCCTGGAATTCGCTGGAAATGATGAATGCGTCGAGGTAACACCCGAAGCCGTGCGGATTCGTAAGGTAATCTTAGGTACGGAAACGCGCTACAAAGATGCAGCGCGACGCCGTCGCGAACAGTGATTCGGCGGAGCACTCTTACGGAGGGCAGATACCGCGGAGGGATTCGATGGGTAGTCAAGACGTGAATAAAGGGGCGAAACCGGGTGGTTCCCCGTCGGAGCCACGCCCCCCCAAGCTCCGACCCAGTCCTCGACCCGTCAGACCGGCTGGAAAAGTGCCGGGCGGGGCGCGGGATGCCAACGCCACCGAAATGTTTCCCGGTTTCGCGCAGGACAAGAAGCGTAATGGCAAGGTTCCAGTGGTTATCGGTGCCGCCATTGGGATTTTGGCACTGGCTTATGCTGGGACGGCTGTCGCCGTCTCGGGCAGTATGCCGCGAGGATCGTCTTTTGCGGGAGTCACTGTCGGGGGAATGTCCCCTACGGACGCAATCAAAAAGCTTGATTCTCAATTGGGTCCCCGGCTGAAACAACCCTTCCCGGTGAAACTGGGAGCCAAAACCGCAAACATTGACCCAGCCGCAGCCGGATTGCAGCCCGATTTCACTTCTTCCGTGCATGAGGTCGCCGATTTTTCCTTGAACCCCGTCAAAATTCTGGCTCATTTCGGGGGAACTGGTCCACTGGATCTGAGATCGAAAATTGATGAAAAAGCCCTGGACAAAGCGGTGTCGGCAGCCGCGGCGGATCTAAAATCCGTTCCGCAAGAGGCAGATTTCATTTGCCAAGATAGCCAGCTCCAGCCGGTTAAGCCCGCTCCGGGACGCGAGCTGGACCTGAAAGCTGCCACCGCCCTGTTGCACCGGGAGTGGTGGAAACCGGGCGACCCCCTGAACCTTCCCGGCAAGTCTAGTGCGCCAAAGTCGACCCAAGCGCAACTGGACACTGCCGCCCAAGGCGAGGCAAAAACCCTTCTGAGTGCCCCGGTGAAACTCAACGTGGGCGGGCAAAGCCTGGACATTCCCACTGCGGAACTGTGCCAAGACGCAACGTGGTCCCTGCAGGGCGAAAAGCTAAAAGCCAGTTTAGATGGCGAGAAACTAAAGAAATACACGTTGGCAAACACCAAAGGTTTAGAAACCGAACCGGTTAATGCCCGATTCAGCTTTGATTCGGGATCCCCGCAGGTGGTGGCATCTGTGGATGGGGCCAAACTTGATTCCAAAGAGCTGTCCGACCGGGTGACGATGGGCGCGATTTCGCAGGAAAACCGTGAGGTGAGCGTGGATTTGACCCCGATTGCCCCCCAATTCACCACCGATGACGCCAATAAAGCTGGGGTTAAGGAAGTCATTGGTGAGTTTGCCACCCCGCTGACGTCAGACAGCGTGCGGACTGGCAATCTGACCAGGGCGGCGCAAATCTTGACGGGCAAGGTCTATCTGCCGAAACAGGATTTCTCTCTGGAACGTGACTTGGGTCCGTTGACGCCCGAGAATGGTTGGCGAGCTTCGGGGGTCTTTCAAAACGGCGTACACACCAAGGCTATCGGCGGTGGGTTGTCTCAGATGTGTGTCACGACTCTGAACGCGGCTTGGTTTGCGGGAATGGACTTGGTGGAGTTCAACCCGCACGGGGTGTACTTTACCCGGTATCCCGCCGGACGCGAGTGTACGCTCTGGACCGGGTCTTTGGATCTGAAATGGAAAAACCCGAATCCGACTCCCGTGGTGCTGCAGGGGTGGACTGGCGGAGGTCAGTTACATATGCGTATCTGGGGCACCAAGTACTACACCGTGGAATCTTCACAAAGCCCCCGGACTAACTATGTACAGCCCAAGACTACGGTCAACAATTGGTCCGAGTGCGTGCCTTCCGGTGCGGGTCAGCCCGGGTTTACTATCAGCAACACGCGCACCCGCTACCTGGACGGCAAGAAGGTCGATTCCAAGACCTACACGCACACCTATGCGCCGGATAATGCAGTGGTTTGTGCCAAGGACCTGGCTGCCCAAAAGGCTCGTGAGGAGCAAGCTGCGGCAGCAGGAGCGGACTCCCCGGAGGGGCAATAGACCGGACCGGGGTAGGATATACGTATGACTTACGTAATTGCTCAACCCTGCGTGGACGTGAAAGATAAGGCTTGCGTCGATGAGTGCCCGGTCGACTGCATTTATGAGGGGGAACGCACCCTGTACATCAATCCCTTGGAGTGCGTGGATTGCGGGGCTTGTGAGCCGGTATGTCCGCCGCAGGCGATTTATTACGAGGATGATTTGCCCGAGCCGTGGACGGATTTCTTGCGGGCTGGTCGGGACTTTTTCGCTGATTTTGATAACCCGACCCCCGGTGGGGCTTCGGTAGTGGGCAAGGTCGACAAGGACGACCCGATGATTGCCGCGCTGCCACCCCAGGGATAACCTGTGCGATGAACGCAGCTTTACCAAGCTGACGTCCCCCTCGAAGAACGGTACGGTACCGACAGCATCGGTCTTGTGAAATTCATATAATGTTGCCCGGAATATTGGACGAAACACGGGTGACGGGAGTACTATATTTGTAAGGACTTAAGTCCCAAAGTGCCCTAGCCTGGCGATGTTGCCGACCAGCGTAGATATGAAAATCAAAAAATTTTGAGGAGGAATCTCATGGGTGAGAATAACGGAGAATACTTTATTCAATCAGACCAGACGCGGTTGGATACCCCCCTTCACCAGGCCACGCAGGGCAACAACGGTATCGAAATTAACAAACTGTTGAGCACCACCGGCAACGTGACGCTGGACTATGGCTTTGGCAACACTGCCAACTGTGAATCCAAGATAACTTACATTGACGGCGCTAACGGGGTGTTGCGTTATCGGGGCTATCCGATTGAGGAACTGGCTCGCGAATCCAGCTTCGTAGAGGTCGCCTATCTCTTGATTTACGGAGACCTGCCCGACGCGAAGTCCCTGGAAACATTCACCCACAAAATCAAGTGCAACCGCCTGTTGCCTGAAGACTTCAAGGCATTCTTTACAGCTTTCCCCTCGAACGGTCACCCCATGTCTATCCTCCAGGCGGGGGTTGCCGGTCTGGCGACCTACTACGAGGACACTTTGAACCCCCTCGATCCCGAACAGCTTGAAGAAGCCACGATTCAGCTGCTGGCCAAGCTCTCCGTCATGGTCGCGACTATTGCGAAACGTGCCGCCGGTCTGCCTCAACTGTATCCCGACGCCTCTCGGGAACTGACCGAGGATTTTATCCGGATGTGTTTCGGGCTGCCCTATCAGTCTTTTGACATTGATCCGGCGATGGTTCGCGCTTTGGATCGTTTGTTTATCCTGCATGCTGACCATGAACAGAACTGCTCGACTTCAACCGTGCGTTTTGTCGGTTCCTCGCACGCAAACCTTTATACTTCGGTAGCTTCCGGGGTGGGGGCGCTGGCTGGTCCACTGCACGGCGGGGCTAACGAAGCCGTGCTGCGCATGTTGATGCAGCTGCGTGACACGGATATATCGATTAAGAACTTCGTCGAAAGGGTGAAGAACAAGCAAGACGGCATCAAACTGATGGGCTTTGGACACCGCGTGTACAAGGCTTATGACCCGCGTGCCGCTCTGGTGAAAGAATCCGCCCACGAAGTCTTGAGCCGGATGGGCAAATCCGACAAACTGCTGGATTTGGCGTTGGAGCTGGAGGGCATCGCGCTGAGTGATGACTATTTTGTTTCCCGTAACCTGTATCCGAACGTAGACTTTTACACGGGCTTGATTTACCGCGCGATGGGCTTCCCGATGAAGATGTTTACCCCGTTATTTGCGGTGGGTCGTCTGCCCGGCTGGATTGCCCAGTACCGCGAGATGGTTGCCGATCCGGCGACGAAAATTGCTCGCCCGCGTCAGGTGTACATCGGTCACTCCGAACGCCACTACCAGAACCTGCGTGCCCGTTCCGTCAGGTAAGCGATTTTGTGCCTTCCCGCCCGCGGTCTGTTGACCGGCGACACGGAACGTGTTTTGCTGGAGTAGCGGGTCGCGTCAAGCCGTTGTCAACTAGAGAGAAGGAAAACATGGTTAAGAAAGTTTGGGGTGTCGGTCTCACGGCTGAAACCGAGAGCGGCAAATCGCTGGACACCTGGTTCCCTTACATTTACGAGGGTGACGTAGATGAAGCGAAAGCGAAGGCTTTGGCTGCGACGCTGACGCACCTGGAGGGCAAAGACGATGCCCGCATGATTATTAACAAGGTCATCACCGTGACTGCCGATTTGGAGGACGATGTCCAAAGCGCTCCCGACGGGTATTTGCGTTTGCACTCCCTGTCACGCCGGATGGTGAAACCCAACACTTTGAGCTTGGAAGGATTGTTCGACAAGCTGAATATGGTGGCGTGGACCAGCCGCGGTGCCTGTGACTACGAAAACTTTGAGGAAACTCGTCTGCGTCTGATGACCAAGTACGGTATCGGCGCCAACATCCGCTGTGTGGACCGGATTCCCCGCATGACCACCTATGTGACCCCGAGCGGGGTGCGCATTGCCCATACTGAGAACGTTCGTTTGGGTGCTTACCTGCATCCGGGCACCCAGATTGGCTACACCGGGTTTGTGAACTACAACGCGGGAACCTTGGGGGCTGCCCGGATTGAGGGGCGTTTATCACAAGGCGTGACCGTGGATGAAGGCACGACTCTGGCTGGCGGTGCCTCCACGGCGGGTACGTTGGCGGTGGGGATGCACAAGCGCGTGTCTTTGGGCAAGAACTGCCACATGGGGGCGAACTCCGGTCTGGCGGTTCCCCTAGGTGACGACTGCGTCATTGAAGGTGGTCTGTATTTGAACAGTGACACCAAGGTTTACTACATGCCTTCCGGTGGTGTCATGCCTGGTGAAACTGGGTTCTTTATGGAGCCAAAGACGATGTTGGCAGAGGAACTGTCCGGGGTGTCACACGCCCTGTTTCGCCGTAACTCGCAGACGGGTCGTGTCGAGGCCGTGTCTCGTGGCGGTGCTGCCATCGAATTTTCAGATTGAGAATCCGCCAGTTTGGCGGCGTTCCGGTTTTAACTCAGATTTCGCAGTCTGGAGGCGAGGCGGGGGCGCGGCGCAGAGCCAGGCTCATTGCTTCGCGCAGGTTTGCAGCAGCTTGAATCTTGAATCCCCGTGGGGTCTTTAAATCCCTCGTGGCGGCGGCAGGCACAATAGCGCCGGTGAATCCCAGTCGCGCGGCTTCTGCCACCCGGCGAGACACTGCGGTGCAGGAACGAATCTCCCCAGTCAGAGAGACTTCCCCAAAAGCCACCAGACCGGGGTCGATGACCTGGCCCGTCACTGCTGACGCCGCCGCGAGCGCAACCGCCAAGTCCACTGCCGGCTCGACGGCTCGGGCTCCGCCCACTGTCGAGACGTAGGCATCTAGGGTGCCAAAAGGTAATTTCAGTCGAGCTTGCAGGACTGCCAGCATCATGGCGGTGCGGGAATAATCCAAACCAGAAACTGTGCGTCGCGGCGAACCGCCCGCTATCGGGGTGGTTAGGGCTTCTATCTCGATGGGCAGAGCGCGCCGACCTTCCAACGACATGGTGACGCAAGCCCCGGGCACCGGTTCGGCGGTTTTGCTGAGGAACAGACCGCTGGGGTCCTCGATGCCTTCGATGCCGGATTCCACCATTTGAAAGAATCCGACCGCGTCCGTGGGCCCGTAGCGGTTCTTTACCGCGCGCAACAGCCGCAGCTCCCCGGTTCGTTCGCCTTCAAACTGGCACACTACATCCACCAGATGTTCCAGCGTGCGCGGACCTGCCACCGCACCGTCCTTGGTAACATGCCCCACCAAAATTAGTGCCATGTGACGGCTTTTGGCAGCGTCAATGAGTCGGGCAGTAACTTCGCGGACTTGCGCGGGGCCGCCGATAGAAGTGTCCATAGTCGGATCGGTCAGGGTCTGGATGGAGTCGACGATAGTTACGTCCGGGCTGGTAGTCTCGATTTGAGCCAGTGCCTGCGAGACTTGGGTTTCAGCTGCTAGATAAAGATTTTCTGCCACTCCGCCAATGCGCTTAGCGCGAGACAGTACTGCCTCGGCGGTTTCCTCACCGGTCAGGTACAGGACAGTTTTGCCCTCCGTATCCACAGTCGCGGGCGTTTCTGAATCTGCAGAGACTAAGCGCAACCCGGGGCTATTCTCGCTAACCCTAGGAGAGCGCGGAGCGGTGCCTTGGGCAATTCGGGCAGCGACTTCTAACAGTAGCGTGGACTTCCCGATTCCCGGTTCTCCTGCCAGCAAGATGACCGCGCCGGGGACGATACCGCCGCTGAGAACCCGGTCGAATTCGCCCACTCCGGTAGGTAGACGCACCGCCCGCTCGGTGGAATAGTGGCCGATAGGTTTAGCCGGGGACGCGGGGCGTCCGTAACTACCGGTGCTGCGGGTAGTGCCCGACCCGGTCGTCCGAGCGGAACTTTTCGCCAGGACCACGTTCTCTTCCAAGGTGCCCCACTGACCGCAGCTGCGACATTGACCAGTCCATTTGGGCCATTCCTCCCCACAGCTGGAGCACACGTAAACCGTTTTTTCCTTTGCCATAACTCCATCGTCTCACAAGCCCCGAGCACGAAAAATCATGAGTTTGAGGTCTGCCGGTGCGCACTGAATCCCTAAACCGGGGTGGTCTCGCACGAATGACCGATTTCACCGTGTGTGGTGCCGGCTCCGAGAAATTAGAATCGCGCCTACCAGCAGTGTTAGAAAAATTAGGGTCTGCAAGAACCCAGATTGCGGGTTGAAATCGGTCGTTCATGCCACTACTCCGAGGAAAGGCAATGGTCGCAACTCCACCGGTTAACTTCACGTTGAAACCGCGCTAGACTTTTAGGGCGAAATGTTGCTGGAATCTGACAAACACTCTCAGGTACTCGTGAAGCGCTAAACTTCGCGAAAACCCGGTGCTGCAAAGACTGATAAGCAAGGAAAGGAACCCTGATGGCCACTGCTCAAGCCTGGATTGAAGGAGCGCGGCTGCGTACCCTCCCGGCTTCGGCGGCACCCGTCCTGCTCGGCACCGGCATTGCCGCCGGATTGGGCAAGATGGATCCAGGGCTGGCTCTGTGGTGCCTGGCAGTGGCGCTGCTGCTGCAAATCGGGGTGAATTTTTCCAACGACTATTCCGACGGAATCCGTGGCACGGATGAATACCGCGTCGGTCCGCCGCGCCTGGTCGGAAGTGGGGAAAATCCGCGCAAAGTCTTGGCAGTGGCGCTGAGCTGCTTCGCGTTGGCGAGCATCGTGGGGCTGGGTGTTGCCGTCATCTCCCAGTCGTGGTGGCTCCTCGGTGCCGGTGTGGCAGCGGTCGCGGCTGCCTGGTGCTATACCGGTGGCAAACACCCCTATGGTTATGCCGGGATAGGCCTGTCTGAGCTGCTGGTTTTTGTCTTTTTCGGACTGCTGGCGGTGCAGGGAACGCTGTGGGTGCAGGCACAAGTCCTGCCGTGGCAGTCTTGGGCGCTGGCCAGCGGACTGGGGTTGCTGTCCTGTGCGCTGCTGATGGTCAATAATCTGCGCGATATTCCTACGGACCGGAAATCCGGCAAAGTTACCCTGGCAGTGCGTTTGGGCGATGCCTGGTCGCGGCGCATTTACCGGCTTTTTATCTATATTGCGTTGCTGTTGTCGCTGACGGTGCTGTTCGTGCCGTGGCCGGAAATCTTTCCAGGCGGATTCATTCAATGGACCAGTGGTTTCGTAGTGCAGCTGGTCCTCTGGCTGGGGGCATTGCTGACTATGCGTCCGGTGCGTACGCACCAGACTGGAAAAGCCCTGATTGTGGCTTTGCGCAACACGGGTTTCTTAACTTTGGCGTATGGTGCTTTGCTCGGACTGCTGTTTGCCTTGCTCTAGCCGGGGTAATCGGTTTTTCAGAATGGCGCCCAGTGCGGATGGGCGGCAACTCGTTACGGGCGGTAGTAGCCAGTTCACCTAGCACACCACCTAGTGCTATGTTGATGGGGTCGAGAGCTCACCGGGGAGTCGCCCGGAGAACCTTCTGAACAAACCGAAGAAAAGGAGAGCGAATGAAGCTGGTAGTGGTCGGCGGAGTCGCGGGCGGTCTGTCCTTTGCGGCGCGAATGCGCCGGTTGGACGAGTCTGCTGAAATCGTGGTGTTTGAAAAGGGACCGTACCCTTCGTTTTCCAACTGTGGATTACCGTTCTATGTCGGTCAAGAGATTCCTGCACGGGAAAGCCTGCTGCTGAATACGCCCCAGAGCCTGCAGGCGAAACTGAACCTGGACGTGCGCGTGAATCACGAGGTCATCGGTCTGGACGCGGAGGCGAAAACCGTGCGGGTGTGTGGCGCGGACGGGCGAGAATTCACCGAAGGCTACGACAAACTGATTCTTTCCCCTGGCGCCAAAGCCGCCCGCCCG
The DNA here is from genome assembly GCF_000196535.1 of Mobiluncus curtisii ATCC 43063. Classification (NCBI taxonomy): domain Bacteria; kingdom Bacillati; phylum Actinomycetota; class Actinomycetes; order Actinomycetales; family Actinomycetaceae; genus Mobiluncus; species Mobiluncus curtisii. The sequence continues at coordinate 1,113,390 of NC_014246.1, forward strand.
CCGATTGCCGGGTTGGATTCCCTCCGGGTGCGCACGCTGCGCACGGTCAATGATGCCCAACGGATTGTGGACCTGGCGGAATCTGCCCGGTCAGCGCTGGTCATCGGCGGGGGATTCATCGGCATCGAAGCGGCGGAAGCCCTGGCTCGCCGCGGCATCAACACGACTATCGTGGAAGGCGGCGCCCATGTCATGCCCCCGCTGGACCTAGAAATGGCGCACCTGGTGACCGGAGCCCTGCAGTCGCTAAACATCACAGTCATCGCAAACACTCGCGTCACCCAGATTCGCGATTTCCCAGCTCACGTCCTGGCGGAACTGTCAGACGGGCAGTGCTTGGAAACGGAGTTGATTGTGTTGGCAGCGGGTGCTATTCCCGCCACCGAGCCATTCGTAGCGGCGGGAGTGCGGGCTGACGAACGAGGCTATCTAGAAATTGATCAGCATGGACGCACCAGCTTGCCTGACGTGTTCGCTTGTGGTGACGCCGTTACGCAGCAGACCGGGGTGACGGGAATGGCACGACCGGTTGCGCTGGCTGGTCCGACTAACCGCGCTGCCCGGCTTATCGCAGACTTCATCGCTGACCCGAAATCCGCTCGTCCGTTGCCTAAACCTATCTCTACCTCGATTTTTCGGGTGGGACCGATGACTGTGGCCCAGACCGGGGCAAACCGGGCTGAGCTCGATGCACAAGGCATCGCCTACCGCACTATCCACACTCACCCCACCGACCACGGGACTTTCCTGCCCGGTGCTCAACCGATGCAACTGATGCTGCATTTCGCGGCCGCGGACGGCAAACTCCTGGGTGCGCAAGGCATCGGGGGCAACGGAGTGGACAAGCGGATTGACGTTATCGCTACAGCTATCAAAGCGGGGCTGACTGCCCCTGATTTGATTGACTTGGATTTGGCGTATGCGCCCCCATATTCCGCAGCAAAGGATCCCGTAAATTTCCTGGGGTATGTGGCAGAAAATGTGCTGCGTGGTCGGCTGAAGCTGTGGTATGCCGAGGAGGTGGCTCACCTCGACCCCGGCACGCCTGTCCTCGATGTGCGTCCAATCCCGGAGTTTAATGCCGGGCATCTAAAGGGCGCCAGGTGTATACCCTTGACGGAACTGCGTTCGCGGCTCGATGAGGTGCGGACTTGGGTCGACGGGAAAACCGTGTACTTGAGCGATGATACCGGGGCTAACGCCTGGACGGCACAGAGAATTCTGGAATCCGCGGGAATTAATGCTAAAGTATTGTCTGGCGGGGTCAATACGGTTTTCGCTTACTATTTTGATAACCCCGGCGCGGTGCTGGAAATGTAACATGGCTTCCAACAGACCAGTCCGGAATCGAGGAAAGGGAATGAGATGTGCTCTCCAGTAAAGTGTGCGAACTGCGGAAAGACTACATGGACCGGGTGCGGTCAACACATTGCAGCGGTGCAAGCCAGCGTCCCGCCGGACCAGTGGTGTACCTGCCCAGAAGACAAACGCAAACCGCAATCCCTATTTGCGAGTTTCTTTTCTCACTGAGCATTTTTGCCGAAAGGCGGCAAAACAGGGGCGAAGCGCTCAGGGCGCGGAGCCGTTAAGAAAAGGTGATAGTTTTCCCCTTCCCACCCTTGCTAAAATCAGCGTATGACCTCGAGCGATGACTTTCTAGAACTTTGTGCCGGTCAATATCGCGCCCAGATTTCCCGCTTCGGTGGGGGTTTATGGTCTCTGAGTTTTGCGGGGGAACCGCTGGTGGTGACCCCTCCGGTGCCGCCAGAGGGCTTGTCACGAGTCTCCCCGATTCCTTTCGCGGCGGGGTGTCTGTTGGCGCCGTGGCCCAACCGGGTGGACGGCGGACAATTCACGTTTCAAGACGAAACGTATCAGCTCGAAATTAACGAGCCTGAACGCCACAATGCCATTCACGGCTTCGTCAGGGAACTCCCTTGGGAACTCAATCCCGAAACGTCCGACAACCCCGCAGCGGTACGCCTCACTCTGGAAATGGAACCGCAGCCGGGCTGGCCGTGGCGACTCAAATACGTGATGAACTGGAGCGTTGATGCGGCGCGGGGGCTGCGCGGGGAGCTGCGGGTGTCCAACCTCAGCACGACACCTTGCCCGTTTGGCTTCGGCTGGCATCCCTATTTGAGCGCGGGGGCTGCGAGCCCGGATGAATGCACCCTGAGTATCTCGGTAGGCAACAACCTGGTGCTCGATTCAACACGCAACCTGCCGACTGGTCTGGAGCAACCCGCGGACACTGTTTTGGGCCCAGTGCGACCGGTAGCGCTGCACGGACTGTGGCTTGACCACGCGTTTCGGGCACAACCCGACGCCGGCGGGCGAGTGCGGGCGACCTTGTGCCGGGCGGACGGTTCAGGGGCGGAACTCAGTGCCGGACCGTGGTGTCGGTGGCTCCAAATCTATACCGCCGACCCTGCCCGTCAGCAGGCATTTCCCGGCGTTCCTGACGGGCGTGCGCTGGCGGTCGAACCGATGACCTGCCCGCCGAACGCCTTGTGCCGTCACCAGGACGTGCTGGTGCTAGAACCGGGGAAACCGGAAACCCTGGCTTTCGGAATTCGCGCCATCACGGGCTAGCTGGCGGTTGACCAGCGATTCCGCATCGGCATTGCAACGTCGGGCAGACAATGACTATTTGCCCGCGTACCAGAGCAGCAAACGTTCCACTTCTGCCTGTAAGGCGGCGTTACCGTTACGGGAATACTTGCGAGGATCAACCAGCTGGGGACCTTGCGCCAAATCCTTACGGACCTCGGCGGTATAGACCACATTCAGGTGTGTGGAGACGTTAATCTTGGTCATCCCCGCTTTAATGGCAGCGCGCATCCCGCCATCGGAAACTCCGGAAGAACCGTGCAAGACCAGCGGAACCGGCACGGCTTGCTTAATGGCAGAAATCAGTTCCGTGTCCAACGTGGCATCCCGCGAGGTCATCGCGTGTGATGACCCCACTGCTACCGCCAGCAAGTCCACGCCGGTATCTGCCACGAATTTGGCGGCATCCTCCGGATCTGTCCGTGCGCTCGGGTCGTGGACTCCATTCTTGCCGCCGACCTCGCCTAATTCGGCTTCGACGCTCACGCCACGGTCGTGACACCACTGGGTAATCTGGGCGGTGGTGTCACGGTTTTGCGCATCCGGCAGTTTGGAGCCGTCATACATAATCGAGGTAAAGCCCAAATCTACCGCCGCGCGGCACAGGTCGAGGTCCTCAGCGTGATCGAGGTGCGCTACGACCGGGACTTTTGCCTGTTCGGCGAGTTTGAGTACGGCGCAACCGATGGGGTCGATCCAGCCATGATGGTACTTAACAGCGTTTTGGGACAGCTGCAGAATCACCGGGAGGTTTACGGCTTCTGCCGCGGCGATTTGGGCTTCGCCATGCTCCAGCAGCACCACGTTGAAAGCGCCCAGTCCGACTCCCTCCGAGGCGGCCTCAGCAGCAAGTTTACGTATATCACACAGCATTTATGCACTCCATTCTTCAGTTCGAAAAGTCATTTTAGTGGCAATTGTTGCCACCATTTCGGTCTGTACCGCGCCCGCGACCGCGACTGGAACCGCGGCAGCTGACCAGGAAACCGCACGCCCGAGAGCCTCGTGCGTCGGCAGGTTTTCGGACCTGGCAGACAGGAACCCGGCTACTGCCGCGTCTCCCGCTCCGGTGGGGTTGCCTGCCAAAGTCATCCCGGGGGCTGCCCACTCGACTTGCAAAAGGGCGGTGCGAGCGGACGCGCCGGGATGCTCCACGTATGCCAGCCCATCTTTTCCTGCTGAAATCAGCAACGCGCGTGCCCCCAGGTCCAGCAAAGCGCGTGCCGCGGCGGGCAACTCAGTAATACCGGTGGCGCCGCGCAGTTCTGCCACATTCGGTTTGAGACAATCCGCGCCTGCCCGCGCCGCTTCGAGCAGGTATTCTCCGGACGTGTCCACCAACACCCAGCAGCCTAGATCGTGCAGACCGGCGATTAGCCGATCTAGCATCCCCGCGGGGCTACCCTGGGCGAAAGAACCATTGATGCTGACGATAGCCTGGGGAGACGCCCAGTTCAGCTGCAGAGCCTCCCGCCACGGCTGTTCCCAACTCTGCGTAACTTCAGCAGGTGTCAGAGTGCCATAGTTTGGACCGGCCTCGTTGAAAACTGTGGCATCTCCCGCTGCAACGATGGCGACGGATTGGCGGTTTAGAAATGGCATGGGCAAAGCCTGGAAACTAAAGTTTCCGTGCCGCTCTAGGGTTCGTTTTTGCAGGTCAGCGAGATATTCCGGGGATGAGAAAAATCCGACTGCGCGGGCGGGATACCCCATCTGTGCCAGCACTGAAGCGGTGTTGAGACCCTTACCTCCGGCACGGTAAACGAAATCTTCGACCCGGTGGGTGGCGCCGACTTGGAGAGCATCCACCGTGTAGGTGATGTCTAAGGCAGGGTTGGGAGTAAACGTGATTATCTGGGGCATCGGAGTCTCTCCAAAGAAACTTATGACGGGCGGGTGAGGGGAACAATCGGTACCTGGGCTTTTGCGAAGGCCTGCGCCGCGACCCCCAACAGTTGTGCTTGAGACCCAAAGCGTGACAAGGAAAACTTGGGTTCGGGCAGGTTCACGAGATGCGTGGCGGTCGCTTGGCGAAGCCTCTCTAGGTAGTCGGGACCTTCCTGGGATTGTCCTCCGCCCACGATGACTTCCAAATCTCCCAAAGTCGCCAGGCTGGCGGCGAGGACCACTCCCAATGCCTGCGTGGCGGTTTCGATTACGTGGTGAGCGCACTGGTCGCCTTCCCGTTCGCGCTGGAACACGTCACGAGACGTGGGGCGGGCAGTTTCCGGGGAGAGACCTTTCAGAAGGGCATAGCGACGGGCGGTGTATTCGGCGGACGCAATTCGTTCCAGGGGGAGATGGGTCGCCTGTGCAGGAATTGGTGCTGTGGCTTTCCCCAGGTAGTTCAAATCCGGATTGGGGAGCAGAATCTGACCGATTTCTCCGGAGAAGCCGCTACGGTTCAGTACCTGCCCATTGAGCACGATTCCTGCCGAGATACCCGTCCCGATAGCGACGAAAAAGCATTCCTTGCGTCCCGTGAACAGGGCTTCGCCTAACGCCCCGGAACGAACGTCATGTCCCAGCGCAAGGGAACAACCCAGGGCTTCCTCTAAACGATCGCGCATAGGAAAGCGACCCCAGCCCAGATTAGCTGAGGTGATGGTCATTCCAGTGTCTTCCACCATCACGCCGGGAACGCCCACCCCAACGGCTTGGCACACCCGCGCCGCCGGCAGTGCGGTGCCGTCGGCGTCGCGGATTTTGCCCTGGCGCAACGCCTGTTGAATCTGCAGATACTGGTCGTTAATCTGTGCAATCAGCCCGACCGCACCACCGGTGGAAGTGGGCAGGGTGGGCAGCTTCACCAGTGAACCCCGGTTGGACACGAAAGCCACCTTGGTGTCGGTCCCCCCGACGTCAAAAGCTAACGCATAGACCGGGGCGGAATCGGGGTGGGCTGTCGAAAGCTCCTCGGGTGGCATCTGTCCCTCCATGGGCATGAGGTGTAGACGGGCGCGGAATTAGGACAGAATCACTGAACGGGTCAGGTGACGCGGGGTGTCAGGATTCAGCCCCCGGTGTTCCGCCCTTGCTACCGCGACGCGTTGCAGCAGCACCAGGGACGCCATCGGATCGTAGTCGTGGTGGACCAAAGTGGCGCCGGTAGCCGCGATTTGCGTCTCCATACCCTGCGGGATGGCGCCAAAAATCCAGGTGATACGGTTTGGCTCGGCGATGGAAATCGGTCCGTGGCGGTATTCCATTGCGGGATAGGACTCGGTCCAGGATTGCGAGGCTTCGCGCATCTTTAGCGCGGCTTCGTTGGCGAGACCGTAAGTCCAGCCGGTGCCGAGGAAAGTGAACTGCTCCGCATCGATGAACGCAGCGGGAATTTCTGCATTTACAGCCGCGGTGCAATCGGCAATAGCCTTCGTCAGGTCCTCCCCAAGGCTGGCACGCAGCAAAGCCAGGGCCGTAGTGGCAAAGCGTGTCTGCACGACCGACGTTTCATCCGCAAAGTCCAAAACAAGTTCCCGGTCGGTAAAGGGCGTGGCGGGACCGTTGCCGACGGCAGTAATTAAACGGGTGGGAACCTTGCCGTGCAAGGCTTTGAGGATATCAATAATCTCCGTGGTGGTGCCCGAACGAGACAGGGTGATGACCATGTCATAGTGGCGAGTCAGGGGGAATTCGGTGGCGGTAAAAGCGTCAGAAACTCCGTGTCCGGCGACTTCCCTGGCTCGGCAATAGGCTTGTGCCATGAACCAGGAGGTGCCACAGCCAATCATGGCGACGCTCTGACCCTTTTTCGGGAAAAACTGAGAGTCCAGGGACACGAGCAGGTCAATGGCTCGTTTCCAAGTTTCGGGTTGGCTGGCGATTTCCTCAGCGGTGATGCTCATGGCGGTGTGTTCTCCCTACAAAATCGACGACATTTTTCAGAAATAAAAATACCACGCAAGCAGAAGTAAATTGTTTAAAACTGATTTAAATTTCATGTTAGAGACATATTAAATCAATCAGGAGGCAAGGCGTATGGCATATCAATCATTTCGACTGACCAAAATCCTCGATCTAGTGTTGGAAAACGGCTCAATTCAGGTAGAGGACATCGAAACCCTGCTGGGGGTGTCTCCCGCCACCGCACGCCGCGATTTGGACAAATTGGCATCTCAACAGATGATTACCCGGGTTCGGGGAGGAGCAGTAGCGAATCCACTGTCAGGAGATTTGCCGCTGCGGTATCGCCCCGTCAACCAAGGCAGGATCAAGCAACGTCTGGCGAAAGCGGCTGCCAAAATGGTGAAACCGGGAGATGTTATCGGCTTGAACGGAGGAACCACCACTACGGAAGTTTCTCGCGAACTGGCGCTGCGTGTTGCGAAAGATTCCGCGTTTCAACGCCAGGGGATTACGGTCGTCACGAACGCCATTAACATCGCTAACGAACTGGCGCTACGCCCCCAAATCAAAGTCATCGTGGTGGGTGGGACGCTACGCCCCTGTTCTTATGAAGTCGTGGGCAATATGTCCGGACTGGTATTGGACAATTTGGCAATGTCGCGAGTGTTTTTGGCAGTGGTCAGCATTGACGTGAACCGTGGTTTATTCAATGATGACTTGTTGGAGGCAGAAACGAACGCTGATTTTCTACGTTCCGCGCAACGAGTGACCGTGGTGGCAGATAGTTCCAAATTCTCCGCGTTGGGAACCGCCCGGATTTGCGATTTTGCTCCGATTGACGAAATCCTCACGGATAGTGTCGAAGCGCATTGCTTAGAAGCGCTGGAAAGCTACGGTATCGAGGTGCTGACAGCCTAGAACCGATAACCAAATAAATTAAGTTGTTTAAACAGCGCCAAAACACTTATAAAAATCATTGTCGGGTTTAGCTGCACTTTCACGTTCGCTTTTCCGCCTCGAGAAATGCGTCTGCCGGAAACTCACTTCAGGGAGGATTGAGTAGCTGCCCTCGCTGAGAACAGTCCCCGAAATTCAACGGCGGAAAATTGCTTACAAGCCGCAAAAGTTATAGAGTTGTTATTTGCGTGTTCTCTGTCCGAGGCCACCTGTTACCGTTGATATTGCGTAAGTATGCGCCGGCAATATCAGGGCAGGTAGAGCGAGGGATGAGATGTTCAAACGCCGCAGCGCATCGAGATTTTCCAGGCTGATTGCCGCGACCGTGTGCGCGGGGGAGCCGGTTTGAAAATCCCGACCATCTATACGACATAAAGGAAACGGAAATCTTGGCTACGAAATCCAAAGAATCCTCCACTCACCCTTTCCGGGTGTCTTTTGCCCAAATTGATGAACCGATGGCACCGCCGAATTTGTTGGCGCTGCAGACCGAATCTTTTGACTGGTTCCTGGGGAACGAAGCCTGGCAGGAACGCGTCAAGGAAGCCGACAAAACCGGTGACAAGCACGTCCCCCGCACTTCGGGACTGCAAGAAATTTTGAACGAGATGAGCCCTATCGAGGACAATGGCGGCACCATGTGCCTGTCCTTTAAGGACTACACCTTGGAAAGCCCGCACTACACCATCGACGAATGCAAGGACAAGGACCTGACCTACAATGCGCCGATGTACGTAACCGCGGAATTCATTACCTACGAAACCGGCGAAATTAAGACCCAAACCGTGTTCTTGGGCGAATTCCCGCTGATGACCCCGCGCGGAACCTTCATCGTTAACGGTACCGAGCGTGTGGTCGTGTCCCAGCTGGTGCGTTCCCCCGGTGTGTACTTCGAAAAGACTGCTGACAAGACCTCCGACCGTGACATTTACCTGGGTAAGGTCATTCCCTCCCGCGGTGCTTGGCTGGAATTCGAGATTGACAAGAAGGACACAGTCGGGGTGCGTATCGACCGCAAGCGCAAGCAGTCCGCGACTATTTTCCTCAAGGCGCTGGGGATGAGCGTTGGTGAAATCCGCGAGGCTTTCCACGACTTCCCGTTGATGCTGGAAACCTTGGAAAAAGATGGCGCGATTGAAACCCAGGATCAGGCCCTGGAGGACATCTACCGCAAGATTCGTCCCGGCGAGCCGCCCAGCGCGGAGGCCGGACGTAACCTGCTGCACAACTTTTACACCAACCCCAAGCGCTACGACCTCGCCGAGGTCGGACGCTACAAAATCAACAAGAAGCTCGGTGTGGAGAGGGAAATGGGCGAACGCACCCTGGACCTGACCGACATCGTGGCTGCGTTCCGCTACTTGTTGGCACTGCGCGCTGGGGATGACACGGTTGCGGTCAAGGACGCTGCTGGTCAGGAAACCGAACTGCATATCAAGACGGATGACATCGACCACTTTGGCAACCGCCGGGTGCGTCCGGTCGGCGAGCTTATCCAGATGCAGGTGCGCACGGGCATGTCCCGCATGGAGCGCACGGTAAAGGAACGCATGTCCACCCAGGACGTCGAAGCCATTACCCCGAACTCCCTCATTAACATCCGTCCCGTTGTGGCAGCCATCAAAGAGTTCTTTGGAACTTCGCAGCTGTCGCAGTTCATGGATCAAAACAACCCGTTGGCAGGTCTGACGCACAAGCGCCGTCTGTCGGCTTTGGGTCCGGGCGGTCTGTCCCGAGACCGGGCGGGGATGGAAGTTCGTGACGTGCACCCTTCCCACTACGGGCGGATGTGCCCGGTGGAGACTCCCGAAGGTCCGAACATTGGTTTGATTGGTTCGCTGGCAACTTTCGCGCGCATCAACCCATACGGTTTTGTGGAAACTCCCTACCGCGTGGTCAAGGACGGCGTGGTCACCAACGAAATCCACTACATCACTGCGGACGATGAAGAGGGCAAAAACATCGCCCAGGCCTCCGCGCAGCTCACGAAAGATGGGCACTTCGTAGAGTCCACCGTGCTGTGCCGTTCTACCGGCGGCGACCCGGTGCTGGTCAGCCCGGAAGAAGTCGACTTGATGGACGTATCGGCTCGTCAGATGGTGTCGGTCGCGACCGCGATGATTCCGTTCCTGGAACACGATGACGCGAACCGCGCTCTGATGGGTGCAAACATGCAGCGCCAGGCAGTGCCGCTGCTAAAGACTGAAGCTCCCCTGGTGGGCACCGGTATCGAGAAACGCGCCGCGATTGACGCCGGCGATGTGGTCGTTGCCAAGAAGGGCGGTGTCGTCACCGAGGTCAGCGCCGATTTGGTGCGTCTCCAGGAAGATGACGGCGAAACCCGCCTCTACACGCTCGAAAAGTTCAAGCGTTCCAACCAGGGCAACTGCTATAACCAGCAGGCTATCGTTGACGAAGGCGACCGGGTCGAAGCCGGAGACGTGCTGGCTGACGGTCCCGCTACCGACGGCGGAGAAATGGCTCTGGGCAAGAACCTGCTGGTGGCGTACATGTCCTGGGAAGGGCTGAACTACGAGGACGCCATTATCTTGAGTCAGCGGGTCGTTTCTGAGGACTTGCTGACTTCGATTCACATCGAGGAACACGAAATCGATGCCCGTGATACGAAACTGGGCGAGGAAGAAATCACGCGGGATATTCCCAACGTTTCTGAAGCAGCTCGCAAGGACCTGGACGAACGCGGCATTATCCGCGTCGGTGCCGAGGTCAATGCGGGTGACATCCTGGTCGGTAAAGTGACCCCCAAGGGTGAAACCGAGCTGACCAGTGAGGAACGCCTGCTGCGTGCCATCCTGGGCGAAAAGGCACGGGAAGCGCGTGACACTTCCCTGCGGGTTCCCCACGGTGAATCCGGCATCGTCATCGGGGTAAAGGAATTCACCGATGAGGACGACGACGCCGCGCTCGGACCTGGCGTAAAGCACATGGTTCGCGTCTTTATCGCCCAGCGTCGCAAGATGACGGTCGGCGACAAGATGGCTGGTCGTCACGGTAACAAGGGCTGTGTCTCCAAGATTCTGCCGGTCGAGGACATGCCGTTCCTCGAGGATGGTACCCCGGTAGACATTATCTTGAACCCGATGGGTGTGCCCGGTCGTATGAACCTGGGTCAGGTACTTGAGTTCCACTTGGGCTGGTTGGCTCACGAGGGCTGGGATGTCAGTGAAGCCCGCAAGGCCGGTGAAGAGTGGGCACAGCGGGTTCCGCTGGAAGTCTGCGAGCCGGGACAGCACGTGGCGACCCCCGTGTTCGACGGTGCCGAGGCAGACGAGATTACCGGTCTGTTGCGAAACACCCGCGTCCGCGAGGACTTCGACCGTCCGCTCATCGACGAAATGGGCAAAGCGAAGCTGTTCGACGGTCGTTCCGGGGAACCTTTCCCGTACCCGATTGCTATCGGATACAAGTACATGCTGAAACTGCACCACTTGGTCGATGACAAGATTCACGCCCGTTCCACCGGTCCTTACTCCATGATTACCCAGCAGCCGTTGGGTGGTAAGGCCCAGTTCGGTGGTCAGCGCTTCGGTGAGATGGAGGTGTGGGCTATGGAGGCGTACGGCGCCGCCTATGCCCTCCAGGAACTGTTGACGGTGAAATCCGATGACGTGCAAGGACGCGTGCGGGTTTACGAATCTATCGTGCGTGGCGAGGACCTGCCCCAGCCGGGCATTCCGGAATCTTTCCGCGTGTTGATGCAGGAAATGCGTTCGCTGTGCCTGAACGTGGAAGCACTGGATGCGGCCGGAAACGCCATCGACTTGCGCGATGATGAAGATGAAGCCAGCCGCGGACCCAACAGTCTCGGCTTCGACTTGGGCAAACGACCCAACGCCCCCGGCCTATTGACGACCGATGAATTCATGAACGCCTAAAACGGACCGGAAGAAGAGGAAAGAAAACACATGTTGGATGCAAACAAGTTTGACAAGTTGCACATCGGTCTGGCGACCGAGGACGACATTAACAGCTGGTCCCACGGCGAAGTCAAGAAGCCGGAAACCATCAACTACCGGACGCTGAAGCCTGAGAAAGAAGGCTTGTTCGACGAACGAATCTTCGGACCGACCCGTGACTGGGAATGTGCCTGCGGGAAGTACAAGCGCGTCCGCTACAAGGGTATTGTCTGCGAACGCTGCGGGGTGGAAGTCACCCGTTCCAAGGTGCGTCGCGAGCGGATGGGTCACATTAAACTCGCTGCTCCCGTCACGCATATTTGGTACTTCAAGGGCGTGCCTTCTCGGCTTGGTTACCTGCTGAATATCGCTCCGAAAGACCTGGAAAAGGTCATCTACTTCGCGGCGTACATGATTACCGACGTTGACGAGGAACGCCGCCACAAGGACCTTGCCGATATGCAAAAGGAATCCGACCTGGCTCGTGAACAAATCGAAAAGAACCGTGACCTGGACATCGAAAAGCGTGCCCAAAAGATGGAACAGGATATGGCGGCGCTGGAAAAGGAAGGCGCCGAGAAATCCGAAATCGACAAGGTCAAGCGCAACGGTGAAAAGGAAATGCGCGCGCTGCGCCACCAGGCTGAGTCTGACTTGAAACTGCATGACGAAGTTTGGGACCGGTTTAAGAGCCTGAAGGTCGGCGACCTGGAGGGTAACGAGCTGGTCTATCGCGAAATGTACGCCCTGTACGGCACCTATTTCAAGGGCGGTATGGGCGCGCAGGCGGTAAAGGATCGCTTGGAGTCTTTCGACCTGGAAGCGGAAGCCGAAGCGCTGAAAGAGGTCGTGGAGAGCAAGACTGGCCAACAGAAAACTCGCGCCCTGAAGCGCCTGAAAGTCATTAATGCGTTCCTCCAGACCGGCAAGCCGGCGTCGGCGATGGTGCTGGATTCAATTCCGGTCATTCCCCCGGACCTGCGCCCCATGGTGCAGCTGGACGGTGGACGCTTCGCGACTTCTGACCTAAATGATCTGTACCGCCGCGTCATCAACCGCAACAACCGTTTGAATCGTTTGCAGGAATTGAAGGCCCCGGACATCATCGTCAACAACGAGAAGCGGATGTTGCAAGAGGCCGTGGACGCCCTGTTTGACAACGGTCGGCGTGGACGTCCGGTGACCGGACCGGGTAACCGTCCGTTGAAGTCCCTGTCCGATATGCTCAAGGGTAAGCAGGGGCGGTTCCGTCAGAACCTGCTGGGTAAGCGCGTGGACTATTCCGGACGTTCCGTTATCGTGGTTGGTCCGCAGTTGAAGTTGCACCAGTGTGGCTTGCCCAAGACGATGGCTCTGGAGCTGTTCAAGCCTTTCGTGATGAAAGTCTTGGTGGAAAACGGCGAAGCCAAGAACGTGAAGGCTGCCAAGCGGATGGTGGAGCGGCAAAACGCCCAGGTTTGGGACGTTTTGGACGAGGTTATTACCAACCACCCGGTGCTGTTGAACCGTGCTCCTACCCTGCACCGTTTGGGTATCCAGGCCTTCGAGCCGCTGCTGGTGGAAGGTAAGGCTATTCAGCTGCACCCGCTGGTCTGTGGCGCGTTCAACGCGGACTTTGACGGCGACCAAATGGCAGTTCACGTTCCGCTATCGGCAGAAGCCCAGGCTGAGGCGCGCGTGCTGATGCTGTCGTCGAACAACATCTTGAAGCCTTCGGACGGTCGTCCGGTGACCATGCCCTCCCAGGACATGATTATCGGTATTTACCACCTGACCTCGGAAGAAGATCCGGAAATGGTTCATGCTCCGCGGTTTGACCCCGACGGCAACCGGGTGCTGAAGTACTACACAAGCCCTGCCGAAGCCCGCCTGGCTTATGACAATGGCGACCTGGCTTTGCAGGAAACCTGCGTGATCCGCATGGAACCGGGCGACTTGCCTCCGGAGGATATGGAAATGCCGGAGGGCTGGCAGCCGGGAGAACGCTTCGAGCTGAAGACCTCCCTGGGGCGCGTCATCTTTAATGACTCGCTGCCGCGCGATTACCCGTTCGTCAACTACGTGGTAGAGAAAAAGAAACTCGGCAAAATCGTCAACGATTTGGCGGAGCTGTATAAAAAGGCCGATATTGAGGTGTCCCTGGATGCCCTCAAGTCCTTCGGTTTCCACTGGTCGACCTGGTCCGGAATCACGATTTCCTTCACGGACGTGGTGCCGCCTTCGACCAAGCCCGCCATTTTGGAAAAGTACGAAAACCTCGCTTCTGATGTCCAAGCCGACTACGACCTGGGTGCCATCACCGAGGACGAACGCTACAGCGCCTTGATTGACCTGTGGCGAGCCTGCACGAATGAAGTGGCAGAGGAAATGCGCGAGAACTTCCCCGAACGCAACAATGTGTACCGCATGGTGAAGTCCGGGGCTCGTGGTAACTGGTCTCAGATTCAACAGATTGCCGGTATGCGCGGTCTGGTGTCCGACCCGAAGCAGCGCCTGATTGAGCGCCCGATTAAGTCGAACTACCGCGAAGGTCTGTCCGTGTTGGAGTACTTCATCGCGACCCACGGTGCGCGTAAGGGTCTGGCGGATACGGCTTTGCGTACTGCCGAATCCGGGTACCTGACCCGTCGTCTGGTGGACGTGTCTCAGGACGTCATCATCCGTGAGGAAGACTGCGGGACTCGCAAGGGCTTGAACATTACCATCGGTTTCGTCAACGAGGATGGTCAGATTGAACCCGACGAGCTGGTCGAGACCACCGCTTTTGCGCGGACTTTGGCAGTTGACGCGGTAGACGAAGCTGGAAACGTCGTGCTGGAAGCCGGGCAGGATGTCGGTGACGTGGCGATTAAGAAGCTGCTCAAGGCCGGCATCACCCAGATTAAGGTACGTTCTGTGCTGACTTGTGACGCACCGGTGGGGACCTGCGCGGCTTGCTACGGGCGGTCTCTGGCTACCGGCAAGCGCGTGGACATTGGCGAGGCCGTCGGTATTATTGCCGCGCAGTCCATTGGTGAGCCCGGTACGCAGCTGACGATGCGTACCTTCCACACCGGTGGTGCGGCTTCGGCTGCCGATATTACCCAGGGTCTGCCGCGTGTGCAGGAGCTGTTTGAAGCGCGGACCCCCAAGGGTGAAGCCACCATCACCGAGGCAGCCGGTCGGGTAAAGATAAACGACGACCCGTCCGGTCCGCGTGAGGTCATCATCACTCGTGACGACGGCAAGGAAGACCTGGTCATCGAGGTGTCTCGCCGCCAGGCACTGCTGGTCTCCGACGGCGATCACCTGGAGGTGGGCGACCGCCTGACCCAGGGTCCCATCGACCCGAAGAAGCTGCTGCGCGTGAAAGGCCAAGCTGAAACCCAGCGTTCCCTGGTCAACGAAGTACAGCAGGTCTACCACAGCCAGGGCGTAGACATTCACGCCAAGCACATCGAGGTCATCGTGCGACAGATGCTGCGCCGCGTGACCGTGCTGGAATCCGGCGACACCATGCTGCTGCCCGGTCAGCTCATCGACCAGGCGAAGTTCCGCGAGGAAAACAAGCGGGTCGTGACACAGGGCAAACAGCCGGCTTCGGCGCGTTCCGAACTGATGGGTATCACCAAGGCGTCCTTGGCTACCGATTCCTGGCTGTCCGCGGCTTCTTTCCAGGAAACCACGAAGGTTCTGACCAACGCGGCAATGGAAGGCATCGACGATCCGCTGTCGGGTCTGAAGGAAAACGTCATCCTGGGCAAGCTGATTCCGGCTGGTACCGGTCTGAGCCGTTACCGTCGCGTGGAAATCAAGCCTTCCGCGGGCGGTCACGAAGTGTTGATGTCGCAGTTGCCTTACAGCGACACGACCGGATTCGGACTGTTCGATGACGATGTCGACCTGGAACACCCGTGGGGATAGGGTCGAAGCTGCCCGACCAGCCGTGATTTCAGGGTTGAAGCGGGTTTAATTCAATAGTTTGGGAGTTCCCGGTTCACCAGTTTGCGCTGGCGGACCGGGAACTTCAGTTTTTCAATGCTCGGTTGGTAGGGTTATTCCTATGGGAATGCTTGATAAGGCAAAAGGGATGGTGCAGGCGGTAAAGCCTGGTGTAATCAGTGATAGGGGCAGCGCCGGCGCGGAAGCGGAGCGTGCTAACGCGGCAAAAGCAGCCGAGCAGAAAGCATCCGGTTTGGAGGCCTGGCCGACCGGGATGCGTTTCGCGTTCGCTTTGGCAGCCAGCGCGCTGATAATTTTCCTGCTATCTCTGATAGCCGGGGTGTTCATGCCGACTTTCCTGGCATTTTCGCTGGCGTTGGCGGTGCGCCCGGCGTCAGAATGGCTGATTCGCCATCGCTGGCCGGTGGGGTTGGCGGCTTTGGTTAACATTGTGCTGCTGTTCGCCATCCTGTTCATCATGCTGGGGTTGATTGCGATTGCTATCACCGCAATGGTGACTGAACTGCCTCGCTACGGCGCAAAGTTCCAGGCTCTCTATGAACATGCCATCAACCAGCTGGATCGGCGTGGCTTCGACACTTCTGCCGTGCTAGATTCCTGGAAGAACGTGGACATAAACCGGGTATTTTCCTACCTCTCCGGCTTTGCTAACCAGATTAGCGGGGCTGGAACCACCCTGTTCTTTATCATCATGGTGGCGATCTTCGTGGTCGGAGACACCGTGGTGGTGCGACGTCGCGCCGCCGAGTTGGCATCCTATGCTCCCGGTTTCGCCATCGCCCTGCGCAACTTTTCCCTGCGGGTGCGGACCTACTTCCTGATGACCACCGTTTTTGGTGCCGTAGTAGCACTGGTGGACGTCGGAATTCTCTATGCGTTTGGGGTGCCGACCCCCTGGACCTGGGGTATCCTCGCTTTCGTCGCGAACTACATTCCCGCGGTGGGATTCATTCTGTCCATGATTCCCCCAATCCTGCTGGCTTTGGCGCTAGATGGAGTGTGGCCCGCCGTTGGGGTATTCATCGGTTACATGGTTGCGTCGCTGCTGTTCCTGAATATTTTGCAGCCCCGCATTGCCGGGAACGCGGTGGGCTTGAACGCCACTGTTTCGTTCCTATCTTTGATGGTCTGGTCCACGGTGATGGGTCCGCTGGGTGCGATTTTGGCAGTGCCCCTGACGCTGTTCTTTAAAGCGATTTTCGTGGATTCTGACCCGCGCACGGCATGGATTGATGTGTTCTTCCGTCCTTCCGATGCCCCCACCTCCCTGGTGACGAGCCGTGAATTCCGTGACCGTGACGGTGATGGTGTCGACGACACCACCGGGATACCCCGAGGCATAGATACGCGACTGCGTGAGGAACAAATCCAGGACGCGGCAGAAAAAGAACGCGCGCGGGCGCAAGCCACCCTGGAAGAGCTGAACCAGGAGGCTTTGGAGCAAGCCGCGGAAAAGGCTGAAAAAGAGAAAGCCAAGAAGGTCGACCCGTCCGCGAAAACCGCGGAGTAGCGGTAAATCTTGCAGATCCTGCCGGGCTGGATTCCCCGATGCGAAATCTGGCGGTCCGCTGGCTAGCGCAGGAAGTCAGGGCGCGGGCTATCAATTAGCAAATGCGCGCGACTGCGGGCAGGCGCACGAGACCGGATGTCAGGATTTCGTGTCCGGGGAGTCCGCGGGGTCCGGAGGATTTTGTGGGTCAGTGGGATTCTCTGGGGCGGAATTTTTGTCCGGGCGGGGTTGGAGCTTCTCATCCTCTTTCTCCCGCTTCTTGCGTTCGTATTCTTCACGCTGTTTTTCACGCAATTTCCGGCTGACTTCCTCGAGGAATTCTGGATCATCGTCAGGAGCGCTGGGCTGTTCCGTGGCAGGTCTGTGCCCGAAACTGAGGGACACGGATTCCTCACTGGACCAGATATTTGGTTCAATCACCCCACCCTTGGCTTCGGCAGCGGCGACGCGGGACACGATTATCCACGCTATTGCCCCGATGGGGCTAATCAGCAAAATCAGCATAATCCACAAAACTTTTGGTATCTTGCCGGGCAGGTTATCTTTCGGGGTGCGAATGCAATCAATCAGCGCATACAAAGCCAGCGCCAACCACAAGATAAACAACAAAACTCTGACCACGGCTTCATCTTAACGTAAAACCCGTGGTCTTTCCTGCTTTGTCGATTTCTGGACATGCCTGGAAGATAGCCAACGGAAAAATAGTATAAATAATGTGGGGGGCGACCGGTATCATGGTTATCAAATGGTTTTCATTCACAAAGGAGTGGTGGCAGATGTCTAACCCCCAATCGCGCTGGATTATCTGGTCAGCCTACGCCGTGCTGTTCCTGGCTTTGCCCTATGTGACCCAACCTATTTTTAAGTCTGTAGGCGATGACGGTATGGGGTGGATTTTGCTGATTTTCTACCTGGCGTTACCGCTTTTAGGACTGGGATGCGGGGTGGCAGACGGAATCGTCAACGGCTGGTCGCTGTGGTGGCTCCTCGCTCCGGTGGTACTGTTTATTCCGCATTTCTTTCTGGCGATGCACGCTGCCACTAACCTCAGTATCTACTGGGATGAATTTTTCCTGTTCACCGGCATCTACGCCGGTTTCGCGTTTATCCCCAACCTCATAGCAGGGCTGGTGCGAAACCGCCTCCAACGCCCCCGGGCGCAGTCCTAAGCCCGCCCGGTCCCGCGGTGCTCGGTTAGCGCACCCAGGCGCGACCGGCGCGAAGTTCCCGTTTCGCCAGTTCGGCAACTTCGTGACGAGCCACCTTGCCCGGTCCTAAGGTGGGCAGATGCTGCACTACCACCACCACACGAGGCGCGTGGGCAGCGCCAAGCTCCGCGGTAACAGCAGTGCGAATCCGCGCCGCCAGAGAATCTGGCTCTGACATTCCGTCTTTTCCGAGAACCCCCAAGGACGCCGGAGAACCCAGCATCGGAGCCAACAAATCCACATCGAGGTCGTCTCCGGGTACCACCACCGCGGTGACCAGTTCACCCCAGCGGGCATCGGGCAGCCCGACCACACACACTTCACCGACCCCCGTCACACTCAAAGAAGCCTGTTCCACCGCGGAAGCATGGACTTTCACCCCGCCGGTGTTGATGACATCATCGGTGCGCCCCTGAATAATCAAACGCGGACCTTCCATCCGACCGGTGTCGGAAGTCTTAAACCAGCGACGTGGTCCCATTTGAATCCACGGAGAGGCCTCTGCGGGATCCATGCCGACTGGTGGTTTCTCTACGTAACCTTCCATCAGGGAGGTGCCGGTAACCCACACGGTATCGCCGACAGTAGAAACTTGGGTGCCCAGCAGGGGAATCCCGTCATAGACGCAGCCCCCGCAGGTTTCCGTCATCCCGTAAGTCTCTACCACATGCCAGCCTACGGCTTTCGCCCGGTCTGCCAGGAATGGGGTAAACGCGGCTCCTCCCACCAGGATGGTGTCCACTTTTGCCAATGCGTCGACCGCGTCTCCGCCCTCGTCCAGAATCTTGGATACCTGAGTGGGCACCAGGGACAGGTAGACCGGCAGGGTGGAGTTCTGGGTAGCGCGGGTAACCGCGCGCACCAAACTGGCGGGTTTAAACCCGTTGGTAGTGTCCACAATGATGGGTTTTGTCCCGGAAATGAGCGAACGAGTCAGCACCTGCAGCCCGGACACGTGGTGAGTCGGTAGTGCCAGAATCCAGCGACCCGGTCCGCCCAGGGCAGCCAGAGTCGAACGGGCAGAGGACACCAGGGCACTGGCAGAAATTGCCACCAAATGCCCGTCGCCGGTCTGGGAGCCGGAGGTCTGCATAATCAAGTCAGTTTTGGCAGGGAGGGGACCGTTGAGTCGCGACCGTAAAATCCTGCGGGCGCGTTCCGGATCCACTCCCGGAGCAATGGGTACCAGGATTTCCCGAACCTCCTGGCGGGGAGCCTGATCTGAGGGGGTATCCGCCGGTGCGTCATCTTGGGGTGTTTCCGGAGAGGCGGTGTCCTGGGGAGACTCACTGGTTGGTGCGGACCAGTCCGGTTCCGTCGGCGAGTCTGTTTCTGCGGGTGAGGTGGGCTCATCGGCGTTTTCTTCGGCACGAATTTCCGCGAGCGCAGCCTCCCAGTCGTAGTCATCCGTAACCTGCCGACCGCTGCGGGCGAGTTGTTCCTCGGTAGTCAGAAAAGGCGCAATCGCGGTATCCAAACCATCAGCCAGATTGACTACGTCATGGGGTTTCGTGCCACCCGTCAGGAAACAGAACCGGACGGGAACCCCCCGCTTCGCTGTGTCACTCACCAACTTCACCCTGCCTTAACGCTAAAGTTCATTTATGGCTGTAACCTGGGATAACACCGCGGAAAATGTGGCAAACAGAGTCGTTTACGACGAGCGTCGCAACGCGCCTGGAACCCGTCATACAGCCGGTTTCAATAAGATTCTAGCGGTTCTGGTGGCTTTCTGGACAATGCTGGGAATGCTGGGACTGACGGCATGTGTAAATCCGGCACCTGGGAAAAAAACTCCCACCCCCACCGCCCAGCCCGAGGAACCCGCCACTTGGCCCTTGACCGGTCTCCCTCGTGAAGACTCGACTCCGCACCCCGTGGTAGCGGTGAAAGTGGAAAACACCGTGGCGGCGCGTCCGCAATCCGGGCTGGAAGACGCCGACATCGTGTTCGAAGAACAGGTTGAAGGCGGGATGACCCGGTATAACGCGGTGTTCCATGCGCATACTCCCGAGGAAATCGGTCCGGTGCGTTCCGTGCGTCCGATGGATCCGGGCATCGCCGCGCCATTCGGTGGGATGCTGGTCTATTCAGGGGGTGTCCCCGCCTTTGAATCTCAGGTTTCCGCGTCCGGACTGCGCGGCTTCAACGAAGATCAGGCGCGGGGGGCGCTGTATCGGGTGAAGTTCCGTGCCATGCCCCACAACCTCTATCTATCGATTCCTAAACTTTACGAAAAGGTCGGCAAAGAACACACTATGGAGCCTGACGCTCCCCAAATTTTTGATTTCGCCAACCCCGACCAGGGGGAGCAGCCCACCGCGGTCTCGTCCGGAAACCCCGCGAACACCCTCGTGGCGCATTTCCCGTCCCTGGTCGCAAGCTACAACTGGACCGGTTCTCGCTGGCAGCGGGTTGACGGGGGAACAGCGGCGAGCGCTCGGTCAGGAGCGCCGTTGCAGACCGATAACGTGGTGGTGGTGCTGACCAGCATCATCGACACTGGTGCGAAAGACGCTGCGGGGGCTACAGTCCCAGAAACGGTGCTGACCGGCAGCGGAACCGCCTACGTCGCCAGTGGCGGGTCAGTCGCCAAAGTGACTTGGTCCAAAGACTCCGAAGGCTCGCCACTGCAGTTGACGGACTCTGCCGGCGAGCCCGTCCTGCTCAACCGGGGTACCACCTGGATTGAGCTGCTGCCCAATCCGAACTTCAGTTTCCAATAACCCCAGCCGACCGTAACACGCTGGTGAACAGTTAGAATCTAAGCGTGGAAGATAATGCGGTGGCAGATATTTTTGAGGCAAAACGGTGGCGGGCAGTCGACCTGGAGGGGCTCAGCGATGTGACCTATCACCGGGGCGTGCTGGCAGACGGCAGCCCGGCGCCGGTGGTGCGCATCGCGTTCAATCGCCCCGAAGTGCGCAACGCCTTTCGTCCCCAAACTGTCGACCAGCTGTATCGCTGCCTGGATCACGCCCGCATGACTGCCAGCGTGGCAGCGATTTTGCTGACTGGCAACGGGCCGGCGCGTGACGGCGGCTATGCGTTTTGCAGTGGCGGGGATCAGCGGGTGCGCGGCGCTGACGGTTACCAGTATCACGTGACCGTACCGCGCAGCGAGTCGTTGCAACCGCCACAGGGCGCGGCAAACCCGACCGAACGCCCTGGTGAACCCCAAAACCTTGCCGACCGGACTGCTGACCTGAAACACCCGGAAACTCCTGAAACTGCGGACCTCCCCGACCCGAGAGACGCGGCTGGACGCTACGGGCGACTGCATATCCTGGAGGTGCAGCGCCTCATTCGTGCCAC
Organism: Mobiluncus curtisii ATCC 43063; assembly: GCF_000196535.1. Taxonomy (NCBI): domain Bacteria; kingdom Bacillati; phylum Actinomycetota; class Actinomycetes; order Actinomycetales; family Actinomycetaceae; genus Mobiluncus; species Mobiluncus curtisii. The sequence goes on from NC_014246.1 coordinate 1,134,701, forward strand.
CCCGAAACCGGTCATTGCGCTGGTCAACGGGTGGGCTGCCGGTGGGGGACACTCGCTGGTGATGGTGTGTGATTTGGCACTCGCCAGCCGGGAACATGCCCAGTTCAAACAGGTCGATGCCAACGTCGGGTCCTTCGACGCCGGATACGGTTCGGGGCTGCTGGCTCGGCAAGTCGGAGATAAGAAAGCCCGCGAGATATTCTTCCTGGCTGAGACCTATTCCGCCGCGCAAGCCGAGGCTTGGGGGGTGGTGAACCGCGCGGTGGTGCACGAGGACCTGGAACGCGTCGGCTGGGACTGGGCACTGACCATTGCCGGGAAATCCCCGCAGGCGATTCGCATGTTGAAATATGCTTTCAACGCGGTGGATGACGGCCTGGTCGGGATGCAAATGTTTGCCGGGGAAGCAACCCGGCTGGCATATAGGACCGCGGAGGCCCGCGAGGGGCGCGACGCTTTCCTCGAAAAGCGCGCCCCGAACTGGGACGAGTTTCCGTATTATTACTAAGAGGATGCGGTAGCACCAAACCCGAAATGTAACCCCGAAAGAAGGTCAGAGTGGATTTCACGTTCCTGGTTGCCACGCTGGTGGGAATCGCGCTGGTAGTCATGACCTGGGCGACGCCCTACGCCAAATTCCTGCGGGACGGATTCGGAAAGACTGATTTGGGTAACCGCATCGTCACCATCATGATTCCGGGTCTGACCATCCTGTGCCTGGGGGTGACATTTTTCGAGGCCTGCGTGACCTATGCAACCGGGCTGTCATTTTGGCGAGTGTGGGGCATCCCCCTGGCGGCTTTGCTGGCGCTGATAGGTCTGGGCGTGGCGTTTTGGGCGTTGGTTCCCGCCCCGGTGCCGAGTCTGTTGCAGCCGCGGTGGATGAAAGAGGAACGTCTCTATGGAGCTTTGGGGGCACTGGAACGCACCCGCTCCGCGCAGCAGCGCCGGGAACGGGCAGTCAACCGGCGTGGGTTTGATTATTTCGACACCCAAATGATTGACGGGGTTTCCCTGGCTTACCCCGAAACCTGGGTGTTGAACCTGGAACCAAGCGCGCCCGCGCGCGTCTCCGGACTGAAACTGCAAAGCCGTTTTGCGTTGGATACCCCCCATGATTTTGCGCCGCATTCACGGATTCTGCTGATGTCCGCGCCCTTGGCAAATCCAGAGAATAGCGTGAATTGGCTGCGCCGCCTGGCAGTTCCTGCCGGTTGGCAGCCGCGGGAAGTTGGAACTTCGCAGTTGGCAGAAAGCCCTGCCATTTGGGCTGATTCGTGCTTGCCCGACGGTCGGGGAGTACAGCAGCGCTGGGCGGCGGCTATCGGGGACACCCTGTGGGTGTTGGCTTTTCAGGCAGCTGGCTCGGATTTCGGACCGCTGGCAGACGTGGGAGCAAAAGTCGCCGCCTCGCTGACCCTACCGGAGTCCGGGAGGGCGACCGGTGCATTGGTGTCGTCGTGACCAGCCACGTTGAAGATTCTGGCAGTTCCGCCCGCCTGTCCCCTTTTGAACCCGGTCCGGACGGTGCCGAGCTGTTTACGGCGCAGGGAATCGAGCGGGCATGGGTGTTTGCCGTGCCGTTGCGCGTCAAGTTTCGCAATATCATCGTGCGAGAAGGGCTGATTTTACAAGGCAGTGCCGGTCTGGCTGAGGCGGCGCCCTTCCGGAACTATCCTCCGCCAGTCGCTGCCACCTGGTTCGCGGGAGCATTTGCGGTAGCGGCACGGGGACTTCCCGCACCCCTCTCTCCGGTTCCCCTCAATGTCACGGTGCCGGTGGTGGACCCGGACACCGCGGCGCGGCTGGTCCGGGAGTCCGGCTGTAGCACAGCAAAAGTGAAGGTCGCCGACCCGCGCAGCAGCCTGGAGGACGATATTGCGCGGATTCGCGCCGTGCGTGCGGCGTTGGGGGCGACCGGGCAAATTCGGGTAGATGCGAACGCGGCGTGGAGCCTGGCTGAGGCAACAGCCGCGCTGCCGCGGTTGGGTGAAGCCGCCGGTCCGGGCGGTCTGCAGTATGCCGAACAGCCCTGTCAGACTCTGGCTGAACTGGTCGAACTGCAGCGGGCGACGGGGATTCCGGTGGCAGCAGACGAAACTATTCGCCTGGGCGGGCAGCTCACCGAGGTCCTCGCCAGTGGGCTGGCCGCTGCTGTCATCAAAGCAATGCCCCTGGGGGGACCGGCGCGTGCCGCGGCTCTGGTGGCAGATGGGCTGCGGGCAGCTGCTCCGGGTGGCACAAGCGCGCCCCTTTTGGTGGTGTCCTCTGCTTTAGATACCGGGGTGGGCTTGAGTGCCGGACTGGCTCTCGCGACCCAGCTACAAACGAAAGCCGCCTGTGGACTTGGAACACTCCGCTTGTGCACAGATAGTATCCTCACCGCGGATCCCCGTATCGAAAACGGATTCCTGTATCCGGTGGAAACCCTGGAACTGAAAGGAAATCTGCCACCTGTCAGCCCGGAAGTGCAGCAGTGGTGGCGGAATCGAGTTGAACAGGTAGCCGCCAGGTTCGCTAGACTTTAGTTAGCAGCGGCAATGAAGCTATCAGGAGAGAGCGAAGGACGAAACCGATGGAGATTGAAACCGGCACCTGGACACTCGCCCACGGGGAGACGCTGCGCTGGGCTGCCGCCACCGACATCGGCTTGAAACGGGCTGAAAACCAGGACTCTTTCCTGGCGGCTCCACCGTTCTTTTTAGTTGCAGACGGGATGGGCGGTCATGCCGGGGGGAAACAAGCCTCTGCCACGCTGCTGGGGCACATTCAGCCTCTGACCGGCACGGACGTTAATCTGCGGGTAGTGCGGGAATCTCTGGAGGCAGCCTGTGAGGAAGTCATGGGGCTGGTTGAAGCCAACATTAACTACACGATTTCGCCGCCGGGAACCACGCTCACCGGTCTGGTGGTGCTCGGTCCACTAGGGGAGTCCGCGGCTGACGGGTCAGCGTCAGCCCCCGCTACGGACGGGTCAGAACCGGCGCAGTTCCTGGTTCTCAATGTGGGGGACTCGCGAACTTACGTGTTGAGAGAGGGGTTGTTGACCCGGCTGACGCGGGATCATTCCCAAGTCGCCGAGATGGTCGAGGCGGGAATGCTGACCGTGGAAGAAGCCCGAGTCTGGCCGACCCGCTCCGTCATCACCCGCGCTATTGGCGCTGGTCAAGCCGGGTTACCCCAGATTGATACCTGGACTTATCCGGTAGCGTCGCCCCGGCGTTTCCTGGTGTGCTCCGACGGGCTGCATTCCATGATTGATGACGGTGCCATCGGGCGGGCGCTGGGCGACAACCCCACCCCCGAAGCGGCAGTGAACGCACTGGTGAATCTGGCTTTACAGGCGGGCGGGCACGATAATGTGACCGCGATTGTGCTCGACGTGACCGCCCCGGAATCCGCACTCGCCCCCACGGAACCGGCTGATCCTGCGCTCTCCGAGTCGCCCGCGCCCCCAAACTCCCTTTTGCCACCCCCGCCTCCTCCTCCGGGCAGTGAGGGGGCACGATGAAACACTGTGCTGATGGAGGTACCCCGTTTACCGTGCGGATTTGTCCGCTGGGTCACCATAACCCGCCGGATTTTCCCCGCTGTCGAGTGTGCGGTGGTGTCCTGGACGCGCCGATGCAAGTGGCATCCCCGAAACTGGGCTGGGTGCGTTCCACCGACCAACAGACTGTCGAGCTGACAGGCGAATTAGTGGTCGGTCGCGCCCCGGAGACACACGGGCGCGAAGGGGTATTTTCCCTGACGACCCCGCCGGAAATTCTCGAAATTTCCCGCACTCACGCCCGAATCTGTACCGAGGGGTGGGAAGTCACCGTGGAGGACCTGGGGTCTGATAACGGCACCCGCTTGTGCCGGGCGACGGGTCAGATTGTGGATTTACAGCCGCACAAGCGGTACAACATTCAGCCCGGTGACGTGCTGGAACTGGCGCCAAACTACCTGTTGAGGTTTGCAGCCTGATGCGACGACCAGTCCGAATCTTGGTGGATGGCAGCCCTGCCGAAGTCTTGCTGCAGGCAGACGCCCGTGCCCGAGTGGCAGATGTGGTCACCACTTTAGGCGGCGGGCAGACGTCTCGTCTCAGCGTCACGCCGTTGGCGCCCCTGCTGGATCCGGGCGGTACCGGGTCCCTGCCGGTCGTTGCCGAGACGTCGGGGTCACAAGTCCCGCGCGGTGAGTCGGGCGGGACACATCCGGCGCAGGTCGGTAAACCTTACGTGCTGCCGCGCGATTTGCCGTTGGCAAAAGCGCCGATACCGCCGGGGGCAGGTTTGGCACTGGTGGGGGAGAGCGACGAGTTACCGCCGGCTCCCGCGGGCATGAAGTCGCTGCTGGCGTATTCACCCCCACCGGCTGCTGACCCCGAACCGCTGGGAATCAACATAGAAATGCCGGCGCGACCACGCTTGTGGTTGGCAAATCCCGCGACGCTTGCCTTACCCGTGGTGCCGGTGGTGCTGTTTGGGGTGCTGGCAGTCATCTTCCCCAGTGCCGTCGCGTTTGCCCTGCTGAGTTTGGCAGTAGTTGCGGGTGGCTCAGAAGTCGGGTGGGCGTTGACTCAAAACCGGGCGGCTTGGGTGCGTTATGAGCGGGACATGGTTGCGCTCACTCCCCAGATTCAGGCAGCTTTGCATCGCCGTGACGTGGCGATACGCGACAGTGTTCCCGACCTGTCGGATCCCCACCACGCCCTGCTGCCTGGACTGTGGGGACACGCGAGTGTGCAAATGCGCATTCCGGTCGGTTTCACCCAGGTTTATCCAGAAATTACGCTGAGCAGTCACGGAACGGCGACCCCGTTTCGCGGCTGGGGACCGCTTGCGGGATCGAGTACGGGGTCAGAAGCCGCCGCGGTCGTCCACCGGTCAGCCGGAGCCGCGGTCCCGGACTCGGTGTCTAACGCGGAGATGGGGCAGGCAGCCTCGGGGCAAATCGCGGCGATTAACCGCAGGATTAACGCCATTGGTGCCGCTACCATCGGCGAGGGGCATACCGGTCTGGAAGTGGTCTTCGTTCCGGCGGATTCCGGTCCGCTGGCGATGACAGGTCCCGAGAACTTGCGTGGACCGGCGCTGAATCAGTTCCTGATTCGCGCTGCCTTGCGCTATTCCCCTGCCGACTTAAAAATCGTGGTCGCCGGGACGAAACCTGCACAGTGGACGTGGGTTAACTATCTGCCGCACGGCGCCGCGGTGCGCGAGGATTTAGCGGTCGAGCCGGTTTGTGACCTGAGTGAAGCGAGCGCCGAGAGGTTGGCGCAAGCCTGGAGCGGTCAAAAGGGGCAGCGCGGTTCGCGTCAGCGCCTGTTGCTGGTAATCGACGGAGAAGTCCCGGCAGGCTCTCGATGGGAAGATTTTGCCTGGGAGTCCGGGATTTGGCTGGTTAACGCCGTTGATAATCTCGGCAGTGCGGTGAGTGCCGTGCGGCAAGTTCTGGACCTGGCGACCGGGTCTTGGCAGGACGGTGTGTCCCGCATTCCCGGAACTACCCCGCCGGCGGGACGGCACACCGCCGCTAACGGGATTCCACTGCAGTCAGCCCGTCCGACCCAACTGAGTGTGGAACCGTTGCTGCTGACTACCCCTGGTGCGCGGAAAGTTACGGAGCTCCTGGCTAATCTGAAGCTACCGGGCAAAACCACCGAGCCTTTGCCTATTAGCGCCCAGTTGACCGATGTTTATCCCCTGACAGCTGAGGAAAGCACGGCGGTTTTTGGTGAGTCGGGAGACGGGGGTCGCTGTACGGCAGCGATAGGCTACGGTGCTGCCGGTCCGGTGTTGTTGGATTTGGCTGACGGTAAAAACGCTGTTGTAGCGGGAGAAAACCAGGCTGCCCGGACCAATGCCATCGCTGCTTACCTGGCGGGTTTGGCGCTGACCCGGCGTCCGGAGGATGTGAGCTGGGTAATTTTTGATTCCCGCGCTACGAACTGGGGTGAACTGGGGCAAACTCCACACTGTTTAGGCATTGAGTCGGGGCGGGGAAATGCTGTGTTTGCCCGGTTGCTGCGCTACCTGGAGGCGGAGACTGAGCGTCGAGACAACTGGCTGAGGGAATCCGGGGCGGGCAGCTTGGTGCGGGCGCACGCGGCGAAAATATCGGGTACTCCGGCGGATTTAATTGTCGTCATCGCCGTGGGAGAGTCGTTTACCGCGCGGCAGCTCTCGCAGCTGGCTGAACGGCTGCATATGTACCGCTCCCTGGGGTTGCATTTGGTGGTGAGTATCGGGAATACCGAAAAATTGCCCCGTGAAGCCTTGAAATATCTGCCGACACGTGTTGTGCTGCATCTGGAAGGTGCAGCCCTGGAGGTGGTCTGTGGCAGTCTCGAAATTGATTCGCGGTCGGCATTTTCACATCCCGGTCGCGGAATTCTGCTGGTCGGCGGGGTTGCGACCAGTTTTCAAACCTTAAATTCCCTGATGGTTACGGATTTTAGTGATCCCGAATTGGCTCCCGTGAATTTCACGCCCCTGGGCGGAACGGAGTTCCCCCCGGCGCTGTCGACGGGCAGTCAGCGGCAAGTCCCGGCTCTGGTGAGGGGGAATTTTCCTCGGACTGACACAAGTGGGGACTCGGCGGCTTTGACCCCGCTTTCGGTGCTGGCAGGGTCGTTTTATAGCGGTAAATCTACCGTCCGGCGGTGGACCTCCGGGCTGGAGAAAGTCTATGACCTGGCGTCTTTGGGGCAATCCAGCGATGCGGAGTTCCGCCTGGGAGTGCGCGATGACCTGGGGCGTCAAGAAGTCGTCCCCTTTGGGTTTAGTCCCGACCACGAGGGCAACCTGTTCGTGGCAGGTCCGCGCGGTAGTGGGCGCACTGGAGTGTTGCGAGCTATTGCTGCCGATAGTCTAAACACCGGAGGTAACCCCGTTGCTCTCTATGTTTGCAGCGCCGACTCGACTCTCGATGTGCTGTCTAACTGGGCAAACGTGGGAGTGGTAGCTCATGCCAACGAGCCGGAGACAATTGCCGACACGATGGAATACCTGGTCAGCAGGTGGCGTTGGCGCACTGCAGTGGCGCAGCGCAACGCCACCCGTGATTTTCCTGAACTGCGCGCTGTGCTGCGTGGCACACGACCTGCAAAGCAGCCTGGCATGCCCCTCGGCACGGATGCTGTTGACGGCGACGAAATGGACCGTGGTGAGCGAATTATTGTCGCGATTGACGGTTTGGAAACCGTGCTGGAGTCCTTGCCGGGAGCCAGCTCCGCCAGTTTTCTGGAACTCATCACCGGCGGCAGGGTCGTCGGGATCCACTTCGTCATCAGTGCCGACAGCGTCGAGAACCTCCCGGCGGCCTGGCGAGGTGCATTTGGGATGCGAATCGAGTTGAACGGTTCCATCCCCGGCAGTGGCGTGGTTGCCGATGACCCGCGAGCTATTCAGGTAGCTGTCCTCGGTAACGACCCCTCCGAGCCTGCCCAAACACGTATCCTGGAACGCTTGAGCGCCTTGGCAAAAACTCCAGCCCACCGGATTGCCCGGTTAGCCGTGCCGGTGTTTGCCACCGCCCTCGCCACACCTCCTGCGGGAGAAATGGCGCTGGGACTGAGCGCCCCCGGTGGTCGACAAATCAACACCAATACCAGCGGAGTGTACCTCATTGCGCGGGGTAGCGGGGAAGTCGATCGGGCGGTGAGCTTGGCAGTCCTGCGCTGGCTGGCTCGTTCGCTGCGCACCTCCAGCCCAGACACCGGGATGGTGCTGTTGTCTGCACAGAGCCGTGAGGAAAGCTCGCCCGCGTTGAAAACCTTGGCAGGACTGGCGATGTGGGACGCGGTAGCCTGCGGCTTTTCAGACTTCCGCGACTTTTATCACCACCTGCTCTCCGTCGCGGAGCAAAAGTCCCCGCCGAGATTCCCCGGTCTAGCTATCTTTATTGCCGACCTGCCCGGATTCGCGCAGAACACGGACGCTGCCACAGCGATGGCAGACATCATCCGCGCGGCACGTCGCCAGGGACACCTGGTCTTTGCCTCCGGCGCTGCCACTTCCCGCGACGGACTGTCTTGGATGACAGACTCCGAGCTGAATGCGGCGGTGAAAGCCCCCGCCGCGGGACTCTCTCTAGGTTTGAGTGCCTCCGACACTGCCGCCATCTTTGGCGTTAGCGTCCCTCAAGACGGCATTGCCTTTCCGCCTGCCCGCGGATATTGGATTCACGGCGGTCGTGCCACCAAAATCCAGCTGCCCCAAGAAAACGGCTGAGTGCCCGCACAACAAGATGGCTAAACATTCGCGCCATGTCAGCATTGAACTGAATCGAAACTGTCTGACGGTGTTCTGTCCATAAACCTCCCTTCGGTACGTGCGATAGTACTTGAAAGGTAGCATTGACCCCGGAGACGAAAATCTGGCAGTTTCCGAAACAGCTTTCGTTTCCTGGCATTTCAACGGTTTCACCAGATTCTGGGAGACGCAAAAAAGGATGCAAAGCAGCGAAAGGGCGAGTTGTGGACGACACCAGGCAGCGACACGGTCAAGACGCATCATCCCAGCAATACGCTGAGGAGCTGGCGCGTTTATTGGTGCAGCAGGGATTCACGCATTGGTTTTACTGTCCCGGCTCTCGTGATGCCCCCTTGGGATATGCCTTGAACCACTTGGCAGCCAGCCACCGCCTGGACCTGCACGTGCGTATTGACGAGCGGGACGCGGCATTTATGGCGCTAGGGGCGGCACGAGCGGGTCACCCGGCAGTTCTGGTGATGACGTCCGGCACCGCGGTGGGCAACGCCCTCCCCGCTGTGATGGAAGCAGCCCATGCGGGGGTGCCGTTGCTGATCCTCAGCGCGGATCGTCCCGCCGCACTACGCGGCACTGGTGCGAATCAAACCACCTGGCAGCCGGGAATTTTCGGGGAATTCGTGCGTTTCGCTGCCGATATACAACCCGGCATTACCTCCGCTGTATTGTCAGAGGTAGTCTCTGAGGTCGCGGCAGCCTGTCGGGGTGAAGCTCCTCCTCCCCATCCTGCCACCAACGAAAAACAATTCCCAGCCACCGGTCCAGCACACCTCAATGCTAGCTTTATCGAACCTCTGGCGCCCCCCGAAGCTATCGAAGCGTTCGCCGCAACCAGCGCTAGCGTCAGCGCCAACGCCCGCGAGGAACCTTTTGACCCCGACCAGTCACCCCGCGGCACCCTGCTGATCGCCGGGGACCTCAGCGACGCCACCTACGCGGACTTGCGTGAGGTAGTGAAAAACGCGGGGATTCCCGTCCTTGCCGAGCCGCAAACCGCCTGGCGCTGCCATCCTCACGCGATGCGAGGATACGCCAAAGCTGCCGGAACCACATTGTCGGCAGTGGTCGAACACAACCTGGAACGAGTCATCGTCGCGGGTCGTCCCACCCTGACCCGGCCGATTACGCGACTCATTTCTCGCCGGGACATTCCCGTGGAAACCGTGGGTGCACCGGGAACAACGGTGAACCTGGCGGGCAACATCGCGCGGCACTGGACAGACGCTGCCACCCTGGCTTGTGAACTGGAGAAAGTGGCGAAACCGTCGTCAGTCGCGACTCCCCGCCATCCCACCGCCGAGACCCCGGAAAACTGGCTGGAAATGTGGCGTGCCGCGGGGGAAAACGCCGTCGCGGCGCTGACCCGTGACTGGGGTTTTCACCGCGCCGCACAAACGATTTGGGACAGCACCATGACTGTGTCCGAGCCGCTGGATTTGTACCTGGGAGCCTCCCTGACCATCCGAGTTTTTGACACGGTGGCGCGCAATTTCGCCCGAAACCTGATTCCAGCCCCCGAGCAGGCAGACGTCCAGTCGGTAAATCACCAGGACGGTGCGTTCGGGGGGCATCGTGTCTTTACCAACCGGGGCCTGGCGGGGATTGATGGCACCATTGCTGCGGCGTGGGGAGCCGCGCTGGCACGGCGGCAACCGATGCGGCTGGTCTTGGGGGACGTTTCGTTCTTTCATGACCTGGGGGCGCTGTGCCACGGTCGGGTAGAAACCGTGCCAAACTTGCAGGTCATTGTGATAAACAACGGGGGCGGACGGATTTTTGGCAGCCTGGAACACGGCGCAGCTCCGGCGGATACTTTCACGCGGATGTTCCTCACCCCCCAGGTCGGAGACATTTGCGAGCTGGCTCGGGCAGCGGGCTGGCAAGCCGTGCAGATAGGCAGCCCGGCAGAGCTGGTGGCGGCTCTGTGCCAACCGGTCAGGGGTTTGAGCCTGATGGAGGTCATCCTCCCGTCCACCTGACTTTGAAGATTCCGGCAGCTGCGGCAACATATCCCGCAGCGTCCGAATCAAAGTTGGGACCCTTTACGCTGACGTCGGTTCCGGTGCTGGTGTTGACGCGATACCTGTGCTGTGCCAGTGCCGGCAGAAAGTAAGCGCAAACCCGGCAAATCCTACCTGGGAACGAGCTTTGGTCACTGCCAGCCGCCTGCATCCCAGGTAATTTTGAAGTCGCCGGGTTAAAACCGAAGAGAACTTATGAGGAGTAAACAGTGAGCGATACGAATAATCCCTGGGCTTCCCCCGAGGAGGCGTCCGCGCCGGAACGCCGGGAAAACACCGGGTCCACCCCGGAACATCAAGAAACGCAGATTCCCATGAATCCCCAGAACTCTAATGAGGTCGCGGCGCCGGCCAGCCCGCAGACCCCCGAGACACAAACTCCGAGCCTGAGCGGTCGGATTATCTCGGTCACCCCTGCTGGACAAGCCAGCGCGGTTGCGCCGACCTCTGGCGAAGCGGTCAGCGCGGGGTTCGCCAGTCCGTCCGGTGACGGTTTCACAAGTCCTGGTGGTGACGGGTTCACCAGTCCATCCGGGAGCGTCCCGGCTGAACAGCCCGTTGGTAACTTCACCAGTGTGCCCGACGCTGCCTCGACCAAACCGACCGACCCCACTTCTGCCAATGCTGCCAACACGACCAATCCGGCATCGCCGAACCCTTCGACACAGTACGGCGCCAACGCATTTTGGGGTACCACTCCGGGATTTTCTGACCCCCTCGCGAACCCTGCCAGCCCGTCACCTGCCGCGACCAGTCCGAACCAGGGGCAGCCAAACGGGATGAACCCCGGTCAGCCGGGCAATCCCGGAGGCAACCCGTTTGCGACATCCGACCCCTTTGCTGGCGGCCGCGGGGCGACAAACCCGCTGCAAAACAGCTTGACTTGGGCAGCAACCCCAGGGGGCAAAGCGGAAAAAAGCCGTCCTGGTTGGGGAGCCTTGATTGGCGTGGCAGTGGCGGCTTCGCTGCTGAGCACCGGTGGTTTGTACGCCGTCGAACAGAGCGGTTTGCTCGGGCATGACGGGGAAACGACCAGTTCCACCCTGTTTAATCCAGAGGATAAAGACGTCGCCACCCCCGAGCCGGTAGCGAACTCCAACTCGCAGAACCCGAACTGGGAGGCAGTCGCCAAAGCGGTCCGTCCCGCCGTGGTGGCAATCTCGGTGGAAACGAACAGCGAATCCGACCAGGGCTCCGGCTCGATTATCGACTCGAAAGGTCACATCCTGACCAACAATCACGTGGTGGCGGGGGCTGCGGACGGCAACGGAGTCATTACCGTGGAACTGTCCGACGGGCGCTTGTACAAAGCCAAAATTGTGGGTCGTGACGTGCTGACCGACCTGGCAGTGATAAAAATCGAGAACCCTCCGAAAGACTTGACCGTAGCGCCGTTGGGTAACTCTGACGACTTGAAAGTCGGGGAGTCAGTCGCGGCTATCGGTAACCCTCTGGGGCTGTCGTCCACAGTGACCACGGGCATTGTCTCGGCACTGAACCGTCCGGTGCGAGTGCAGGCGGTGCAGGGGGGCGGTTCCGATGATGAGGATGAACGTGACCCCTTCGGTCTGCGCCGTTATTTCGGTGGTGGCGGGATGCTGCAGCCTTCCCAGCCTGAAAAAAGCACCGCTCCCACCGAAGTCACCACGAACGCGATTCAGGTGGATGCGGCGGTGAATCCGGGTAACTCCGGCGGTCCCTTGTTTGATTCACGAGGGCGGATAGTGGGCGTGACTTCGTCTATCGCGAGTCTTTCGGGTTCTGGCGGCTCGACCGGAGAGGGGCAGGCAGGGTCTATCGGGTTGGGGTTTGCCATCCCGATTAATCAGGCTTCGATGATTGCTACCCAGCTGATTGATCACGGCGAAGCGGTACACGCGGCGCTCGGCGTAGTTGTGGGTCAAGAGGTCGCCACCGTAGACAAAGTGTCCCGCTTGGGGGCGCGGGTGCAAGAAATCAACTCCGGTTCGGCAGCTGATAAAGCCGGTCTGAAACAGGGGGACATCATCACCATGATTGACGGCAAACCCGTGAAAGGCTCGTTGTCCCTGGTCGGCTTCGTGCGGCAGTATGCCGTGGGTGACACGGTGGAACTGACCGTGGTGCGCGGCGGGACAGAAAAGAAGATTCCCGTGACGCTCCAGGCGCAATAGTCGCGAGCATGAGCTTAGCTGGCTGGTCGCTACCTACGGGTGGCGGCCAGCCTGGCAATTATGTGCACCGCCGGCCCCGGCAAAACTGTGTTATCGTTACCAGTGCCGGTGAGAACGATGACACCAGCGTCGGTGGATACGATTCCCATGGCACCTCCCCGAGGAGACTTTTATGCAGTTACCAAATCACCACCAGAACCTCAACGTTTTACACGAAAATACTGTGGCGCCGCGGGCTTACTACATTCCGGTTTCCCCCGAGGTCGCGCGCGCCCCGGCGCAAATCCCGAATTTCAACCTGGACCGTGAGCGTTCAGACCGTTTCCAGCTGCTCAACGGTGTGTGGAAGTTCGGATTCTATCCCTGCGTAGAGGACGTGCCGGAGGATTTTTTCACTCCCGGAGCTGCGGGGCTTCCCGACACGATTCCCACACCCGGCGCGTGGCAGTACCACGGTTACGACTCCCACCAGTACACGAACATCAACTACCCCTTCCCTTTTGACCCCCCTTATGTGCCCCATACCAACCTCGCTGGCGCTTACCGTCATGAGTTTCACTACCAGCCAGATCCGCAAGCCCCCGATGCCACCCTCGTTTTCGAGGGCGTTGACTCGTGTTTCTACCTGTGGCTGAACGGGCGTTACGTGGGGTATTCACAAGTCTCCCACACGGTTTCCGCTTTTGAGGTCACCGAGTTTCTGCGAGAGGGGACGAATACGCTGGCGGTACTGGTCTGTAAATGGTCGGATGGCAGCTACCTGGAAGACCAGGACAAGTTCCGCTGTTCGGGCATTATCCGCGATGTCTACCTGCTGAAACGCCCCGCGGTACACCTCAACGATTACTTCCTCACCACCGAGATACAGCCCAACGGTGCCGGCGTAAAACTGCGCGCGAATTTCCGTGGGGAACCCTGCCCGGTCACGGTAACGCTCACCGACGGCCCCAACATTGTGGGGCAAACCGAGCTACACCCCTTGTGCGATGGGGACGAAACCTACACCCATGCCACCGAGTTCCACCTCGAACACCCGAAACTGTGGAATCCCGGCGCACCCCGCCTCTATACCATGGTGATGGAATCTGCGCACGAAGTCATCACGGAACGGGTCGGCATCCGTACCGTGACCATCACTGACGCCGTGCTGAAAATGAACGGCAACCCCATCAAAATCAAAGGCGTAAACCGTCACGAAAGTGAAGCGCAAACCGGACCGGTCGTCTCGCTAGCCCAGATGAAACGGGATTTAGAACTGATGCGCCAGCACAATATCAACGCGGTGCGCACCTCCCACTACCCGAACTGCCCCCAGTTCTATCATCTGTGCGACGAGCTGGGATTTTACGTGATGAGCGAAGCGGATAATGAAAGCCACGGCACCCGAAACCGCGTCCTGACCGACGAAACGGAAGAAAACGTGGTGGAGCTGTGGAATAAACCCATCGCGGACAACCCGGAGTGGATTCCTGCCATCCTGGACCGGGTCCAGCGCTGTGTTCACAGCGAAAAGAATCGTCCGTGCGTGTTCTCCTGGTCGGCAGGCAACGAATGTGCTTACGGGGTAACTGTCGAAACCGCGCTGCAGTGGATTAAAGACTTTGACCCCACCCGGGTGACGCACTACGAAAGCGCCTATCATCGGTCCCGCGACCGCACTTATGATTACCACAATATCGACCTGTACTCCCGAATGTACCCCCTGCTTTCCGACATCACAGACTACTTGGATAATCTCGGCGACAAGCCATTCCTGCTGGTGGAGTACTGTCACGCGATGGGCAACGGTCCGGGGGATTTAGAGGATTACTGGGCCCTGGTGCAGGCAGACGCGCGCATGTGCGGCGGGTTCATCTGGGAATGGTGCGACCACGCGGTGCCAGACGCCGACGGTCGTCTGCTCTACGGTGGAGACTCGGGGGAATACCCCCACGACGGGAACTTTTGCGTCGACGGGCTGGTCAGCCCCGACCGCACCCCGCATATCGGGCTGTGGGAGGTTAAAAATGTGTACCGTCCCTTGCGGTTTAGCTATGACCAAAAGGCTGGGTTGCTGCGGGCGACAAATATGGCTGATCACCTCAACACCGCCGATTTTGCCACCCTAAAATGGGTGAGGGCGCGAGACGGCGCGGAGGACAGCGGCGCTATCGAGCTGCCCCCGCTGGCGCCCCACCAGAGTGTAGAAATTCCTCTTTCCATGGACGTTCCTGCCGGCGGGAGGTGTTTCCTGAGGGTGGAAACGTACCTGTCCCGTCCGTTCGCCTGCCTGGAGACGGGGCATTTATTGGGGTTCGACGAGTTTGCTCTGGATAACGCCGACCCGCGCTGTCTGCCTGCCCGTCAGCTCAGCCAGGAACTCCGGACCATTCCGGCACCTCACGCTCCCCATATCGAAACCAGTCCCAAGGAAATCACGATTGAGCTGGGCGCATACACCTACGTGTTTTCCCGGTTCACCGGAATGCTCACCGATTGGCGTGGCCGCGCGGGGGCGCTCCTGACCCGACCGATGGAACTCAACATTTGGCGTGCCCCGACCGACAACGACGCGTATATCCGGACGCGGTGGGAGCGGGCACACTATGACCGTTGCACCCCCTATGCCTATTCAGTCGAGGTGGTGTCCGGCACCAGTATGGTGGTGAAATCGCAGGTAGCGCTGGTGGCGCCGTCGATTCAGCCCATTTTAAAAGCAGACCTGGAATGGGTATTAGGCGACGATGGAGCCTTGCGGATGAACGCCAGCGTCACCCGTGATACGCAGTTTCCGGAACTACCGCGCTTGGGATGGCGAATCTTCCTGGACCAAGACTTTACCCAAGCGGACTGGTCAGGGCTGGGACCGCACGAAAACTACCTCGACAAACGTCGTTCTGCCTGGCACGGGCGTTTCTGCAGCCCCGTTCGGGACCTGTTCCAGCACTATTTGCGCCCACAAGAAAACGGGTCGCGCTGCTCCTGTGACTACCTCAAGTTGAGCGGCGAGAACGCCAGTTTAGAGGTGGTGAGCGGGGCGGAATTCAGTTTCAACGCGTCGCACTTTACGCAAGAAGAACTGGGGGCGAAAGCTCACGATTATGAACTGGTCGAGGTCCCGGAAACCGTGCTGTGTCTGGATCATCGCATGGCGGGAATCGGTTCCCAAAGCTGCGGACCGAAGTTGCAGGAATGCTACCAAGTCGCCGCACCGCACTACGAATTTTCTTTCACTCTCAAGTGTTCCAGCAATTAGGCGAGGTGCCGCAGGGGTGACCAGAAATATCCCCAGTGGTACGACCAGGTGGGGCTGAGCGCCGGCGTCATCGGGACTTCGGAGAGATGCGGCTATCACCACGCATTGTCAGTAAAAGCCGGGTGTGCGACGAAAAAACGCCACCAGGAACTTTTACGTTTTACCGATTCTAGGAGATGCCCCCGGACCGGCGGTTACTTCAGTTTGTAGCCTCGATGCAGGGCGACGATACCGCCGGTGAGATTCTTGAGCTGCAGGCGCTCGAAACCTGCCGCGCGCAGGTGGGCGGCGAACTGGTACTGAGAGGGCCAAGCCAAGATAGATTCCGCCAGGTAGTCATACGCCACCGCGTCGGTCGAGAACAACCGAGCAATCGGCGGCATAACCCGGTGCAAAAAGAACCGATAAACGGCTCTAAACGGGGCAAAAGTCGGTCGGGAAAATTCGCACACCACCACGTGCCCGCCGGGGCGCACCACCCGGTAAAACTCGCGCAAAGCCCGGTCCGGATCCGAGACGTTGCGCAGCCCAAAACTGATGGTGACGCAATCAAAAGTATTGTCGGGAAAGTCCAGGTTCATCGCGTCACCCTGCTGAAAGTCAATCTCCGGGTGACGTCGACGCCCCTCGGCAATCATGCCTTCGGAAAAATCAACTGCCACGACTTTGGCTCCGGCGCGCACGAACTCAATCGAGCTGGCGCCAGTCCCAGCGGCCACATCCAGAACTTTCAGAAATGGTCGCGTCACCACCGCGCGCTTCACGTGGGCGCGCCATATTTTTTCCTGCCCCAGGGAGGCGAGGAAATTCATCAAATCGTAACGTCGAGCCACGGCATTGAACATGGATTGGACGTCGTGAGGATTCTTGTCTAGGTTCGCGCGCATAGGTTCTATCCTACCGCCAGGCCCGTGGCGGGGTTTACGTCATGCCCTGCACGAATGACCGATTACGTTTCGCTTTGGAGCCCCTTTATTCAGCTAGAATCGGGTCTACCAGCGGTTTTGCACAAGCAAGGTGGGGCAATATCGTGGATTTTGGTTTGAAATCGGTCGTTCGTGTAAGTCCCCATAAGATCCCGCGCATGAAGCCCAAAACCGGTTTTAGGTCCTGAAAATCGCCAATATTGGCGATTTTACGTACTTATTTTCGCCAAAAAGCCATCCTGACAACGCTCTGTGCCGGGGTTGTGGTTTTAGTTTTGTCGGGTTGGAAGGTCGTGTGTAGTGCTCGTGTTTGCTGGTGGGATAAATCAGTGGCTTAAATCTTGGGTAAGGGGCGATAAACACCTTGTCTGTGCCCGGCGCGGACAATGTTAATCACCAGTTCCTGATCTTTAATCTGTCCTATCACTCGGTAGGAACCGATTCTCCAGCGCCAGCCGTTTTTGGTTCCCTGCAGCTGTTTACCTTGGGGGATGCCTCTGGGGTTCTCGCACCCGTCCAGGTGGTCGCGGACCCACGTCACGAGGAGGATGCGTTGCTTTTTAGGGATACTTTTTAGGTCTTTGCGAGCGGCATTGGTCCAGCGGACTTGATAAGTCATTTGCTTGGGTCACTCGTCTTCCATGACTTCGCGCATAATCTCATCCGTGGTGTAACGGGTGCCGTCGTCTTCTTTCAGGGCTTGCATATAGTCTTGCGTGTCGAGGGCATCTTCCAGTTTTTCTAACGCTGCCCGACGGATAAATTGTGAAAAACTGATTCCTAAGAAGTCGGCATATGCTTGTATCCACTCACGTTCCTGCTGGTCAAAACGTATCGCGGTGGTAGTTTTCGCCATTGTAATCTCCCCCTCGCATTGCGCTGTAATACGTTAAGTGTAGCACTTAAATGTCGATGGTGAGTTGAATAGTTCACTGTTGGTGAGGGGGTTTGGTGTTAATGGCGCAGAGTCCTGTGTCTGGTCTGGCGCACACGCGTGCTTTGAGCGATTTTGCTACATGTAACAAAATCGCTCAAAGTGAAGTAGACTAACAGTATGGAAATCCGCCGGGACGTTTATCTCAACCAGCTCATTGATCGGATGCAAAACGGGATGATTAAAGTCATTACCGGGGTTCGACGCTGCGGAAAAACTTACCTGCTGTTTAGGCTGTTTGCCGATTATCTGCGTCGGGAACTGGGTGTGGACGATGAACACATTATTGAAATCGCGCTGGATACGGAAGACGCGACAGCTTACCGCGACCCCGGCGCGCTCAACAATTACCTGAAATCCAGACTCCTTGACAAAACCTCACAATACTACGTGCTCATTGACGAAGTTCAGTATGCGATAACAGATCAAGAGCTGAAAGGAACGTCGGCTCCGCGCCTTTACGGGGTCTTGAATGGGTTGCTCCGTTCCCACAACATCGATGTTTATGTGACCGGCAGTAACTCGAAGATGCTTTCCACTGATGTTCTGACCGAGTTTCGCGGACGTGGGGACGAAGTCCGGGTGCGGCCACTGTCTTTTGCAGAGTACATGAGTGGATTCGACGGGGACCGGTATGGCGGTTGGGCGGAGTATGCGCTCTATGGGGGAATGCCGCTGGTGCTGTCAATGCGTAGTGACCAGCAAAAGTCGCGCTACCTGGAACACTTGTTTGCGGAAACTTATTTAAAGGACATTATTGCCCGGAACGGAATTGAGAAGACGCAAGAGCTAGAGGACTTGGTGAATGTGCTGGCGTCCTCGGTTGGTTCGCTGGTGAACCCGTCGCGGATAGAGGCGACATTCAAGAGTGTTCTCAAGTCAAAACTCAGCGCGAACACCATCGCGTCCTATATCGCGTATCTAAAGGAGTCTTTCCTGGTTGAGGCGGCGTCTCGCTATGACGTGAAAGGTCGGAAATATATCGGGAGTCCGCAAAAATACTATTTCGAGGACGTGGGCCTGCGTAACGCCAGGTTGAACTTTCGCCAAGTCGAGGAAAACCACCTGATGGAGAACATTATTTATAACGAGCTGCGCCTGCGGGGTTTCTCGGTCGATGTCGGTTGCGTGGAAAAACAGGCTCGTCAAGATGGCAAAGTCATTCGGAAAAACCTCGAGGTAGATTTCGTGGCAAATCTTGGTTCGCGGCGCTGCTACCTGCAATCTGCCTGGCGTATCCCGGACTCGGAAAAGGAACGCCAAGAGAAAGCTCCGCTTGTGGAGGTCCCGGACAGTTTCAAGAAAATCTTGCTGGTGCGCGATACGGTGAAACCCACCTATGACCAGCACGGAATCCTCACCATGAGCGTCCTCGATTTCTTGCTTAATCCCAACAGTCTCGATTAGTTTCCGGGGTTAGTCCCGTGCCGGGATAAGTTTTTTAGTGGTGGTGGGCGCTTCGTCGCGGGGGGTGCTCGCGAGAGGCGGAAGGGGGAGTACCCCCTAGCGTTTTGCGCGACTATTGTCGCAAAATGCTCACCCCCCCAGCCTCTCACTGAGTCGCCACCCTGCTCCGGTCGTACCCGCTGTTCCGGTCCGGGTTACTTTTGCGGATAAAAGGTGGAAATAAGGCTGTAGCTGCCAATAATGGCAGCTACAGCCCAAATCCCACTGTTTATTCCCGCCGGGGAGTCTAGCGGGCGTGCACGAATGACCGATTTCGGTTCGGTTTGGCGCGCCCTGTTTTAGCCGGAAACGCTTCTACCAGCGGTTTTGCAAATGCGCAAGGGCGCTGTGATACGGATTTTCTTTTGAAATCGGTCGTTCATGCAGTTCCCCCTGCCGGGGCTGCAATTTTGGGGCGCGCCCCGCGGGTCAATCAGCCGACAAGTTCAGACAATCCCGGATTGGCGCCAGTTTCGCCCCGGTTTCCTGCCATTCGGTTTCCGGGTCAGAATCTGCCATGATGCCCGCCCCGACCCAGGCCTCCACGCCGAGCGCATCGAGCTGGGCGCATCGCAGCGCCAAAGCCAACTGGCCCCCGCCCTGGGCATCGACCCAGCCGACTGGCCCGGCGTAACGCCCGCGATCCGCTTCAAACCGGGAGATGAACGTCCGCGCAAACTCCCGCGGCAGCCCGCACACCGCCGCCGTGGGGTGAAACTGTGCGACCAGGTGTAACAGCGTCTTGCCCGCCGGCACCCGCAGGTGCAAATCCGTAGCCAAATGGGTCAGATTCGGCAGCTGTAACAGGTACGGCCCGCTCGCCTCTAAATCGGGGTCGACGCGACGCAAAGGCTCGGCCACAGAACGCAGCGCCACCTGGTGTTCCGCCAGGTTCTTCGCCGAATGAGCCAAATCTACGTCCTCGCCGGGCGTCGCCGTGCCTGCCAAAACCCGCGAATGTGCCCGTCCCGCTGCAGCGTCCAGCAGCATCTCCGGCGTGGCCCCGACCAGCCCCCCGACGTTGAAAATCCAGCAAGTCGGGTAGCGTTCGCGCAGGCGGGAGGCCAAAGCCCCACCGGCTGCCCGTGCCCGTTCCGCGCCAGCCTCCCCGGCGAACTCGAAGCGAGCCGGGCGAGCCATCACGATTTTCTCCGCTTTGCCCTCGCGGATAGCGCGCACGGCGGCGGCAACGTTTTCCTGGTAAGACGTTTTTCCCACTACGGCGGAAGGTTGCGTTTGCAGGGCATCTTGGCGCTGGCGGTGGGGAAAGTTTTTAATCCAAGCCAGGGCGGTCCGATACAATCGGTCCGCTCTAGGCTCATCAACACTCTCGGCTTGATAAGCCACGGTAATCCACGCCCCTTGGGCGTCGCTGCCCACCAGGAATGACGGCAGGACAAAAACCGGGGTCGCCGCGCTGTTAAAACCAAAGGACGCGAAAGCCACCGGACCGGTGCCGCGTCGCTGCACCGCATCAAACACCTGGGCGTGGCGTCCTACCAGGTACCACGCTGCGCCTGCCCGATCCAGGTCTGAGCCGTCCTCCCAATGCCAGGCTGGCGCAAAGTCCTGACCGGGAATATCCCCTAAACCTGGCGCTGCCAACGTGAGGGGGGCGCCTTGTGCAGGGGGAGACGCAAAGAAAAATCCGTTCGTGGGGAGTGCCGCGGCGTCCATAGGGAACAGCTCCGGGGACAAATCGCGGTCAAGGGCGCGAGTGTGGACGAATAGCACCCATCCATCCTAGGTTCCCCCGCTCAGCGCCCAAAACCGGCAGGGTGGCACGCGGGTAGACTCCCGACGCAGCCCTACGCCCGAGAGCGCAGAACCGCTCGCCTGTCGCAACACCGGAATTTGAGGCGAGGTTTGCCGAGCGCTCCCGAGGTCCGGGGTTCAATCTGGCGTTCAGCCCGAGCGTGTCTCTGTGTCGCCGCATCGTGATATTACTGAGCCGGTGAAGCCACGCTACAGAGCGACTGGACCCCCGGCGGCTGTTGCCTGGCATCTTTCCTGTCTGGAAGGGACCCGAGCTATTTTGCCTCCCCGTTTTTTGGTGCCCCTGGCTCCTTTCCCTCTGAGAGGGACCCAGGTCCCAATATGAAAACTCTTTTTTTCCTAAATCGAATCCACGTTAAATGCTGCAGGGGGCGCAAAACCAGGACAAACCCGGAGATAATCACGCCTTGCAGACAAAGCTTCCCGGAGTAAAGGGAAAAACTGTAGGGTGGAACTGGCAACTCGCTTGGGAAAAATCTGCTGGCTATAGTGCCGGCAAGCAGCTCGGGCGGTTTAAAGATGGAGAAGCTATGAATGTTTACGTAGCGCTGCTGATTATGCTGTTAGTGGCCGGGGTGGTGGCATTAGTAGGAGTTTTGGCGGGTTACCTGTTCGGTCCCACGAAGCCAAACCGCGTTAAGAATGCCAACTATGAATGTGGCTGCGACCCCACTCCGAATCGTGGAAGCCAGGCGCGTTTCCCGGTTAAGTATTACCTGACCGCCATGATGTTTATCGTTTTCGACATCGAGGTGGTGTTTCTCTACCCCTGGGCGATTTCCTTTTTCCAGCAAGGAAAGTTTGGCTTGTTCGTGATGATGACTTTCGTGGAACTGCTGGCAGTGCCTTTCATCTATGTGTGGGCCCGTCGCGGCTTTGACTGGAATTAAAAACGTTCCAAGTATTTTGGAGGAAACCAAAAATGATGGATCAAGATTCTGACGGCTTGGCGGCCTTCCCGGAAAAAATTACTGATTTTGCACGCTCTCTCTCGATTTGGCCCGTCACGATGGGGCTGGCATGCTGCGCTATTGAGATGATGGCGACTGCCGCGTCACGTTTCGACATTGCCCGTTTCGGTTCGGAAGTGTTCCGCTCCTCTCCGCGCCACGCCGACGTCATGCTGGTTTCGGGTCGGGTTTCGCACAAGATGGCCACCATCATGCGCAACGTATATGACGAGATGGCAGACCCGAAGTGGGTTATCTCGATGGGGGCTTGTGCATCATCCGGTGGCGTGTTCAATAACTACGCAATCGTGCAGGGCTGCGACCACGTGGTGCCGGTAGACATCTATCTGCCGGGCTGCCCGCCGCGTCCGGAAATGCTGCTGGGGGCATTGCTGAGCTTACGCGACCACATCAAGCAAGATCCTTTGGGCAAGCATCGTGAGGAAGCCATCCGCAAAGCGGAAGCGGCGGCGCTGCAGGCAGCCTCATTGAACGACATGAAGGGACTGATGGCGTGAGCGAAGAAACTCAAGATTTGCAATCCGCCCCGGAGGGTGACCTGGAGCCGAAGCTGCCCCAGTACGCTAATCCTCGCGGCGAATCCCTGGGAGTGCGGGACAACCCGTTTGGGGTCCACGGCACTGGCGACACTTCCGGCTACGGTCTGTTGCACCGAGAAGTGCGGATGCCGGGGCAATCCCCGAAGCCTTACGGGGGCTGGTTCGATGACTGCGTGGACTATCTGGAGGAGGATTTGCGTGGGGCCGGGGTGGATCCTCTCACTGCCATAGACCGGGTCGTCGTTTCCCACGGCGAGCTGACGATTCACGTCGCCCGTGAACACCTGGTGACAGTCGCAAAAGCGTTGCGTGATGACCAGGACCTGCGCTTTGAACTGTGCATGGGTGTCTCCGGGGTGCATTACCCGCACGACACCGGGCAGGAACTGCATGCCGTGTATCACTTCATCAGTGTGACCCACAACCACAACTTGCGCATCGAGACTGCGGCTCCCGAAGATGACCCGAAAATCCCTTCCATCGTGGATATTTACCCTGGAAACAACTGGCACGAGCGAGAAGCGTTCGACATGATGGGCATCATCTTTACCGGGCACCCGGCTCTGACCCGGTCCCTGCTTCCCGACGATTGGGTCGGGCACCCGCAGCGTAAGGACTACCCGCTGGGCGGGATTCCAGTGCAATTCAAGGGCGGCACTGTCCCGCCGGCTGACACGCGGAGGAGCTACAGTTGAGTACCGAAACGATAAACCCAGAGGCAAAAACGCAACATGTTCATGCTGCCGCGGGGGCGAGCGACTCCGTGGCGGGAATGCCGGAGTTCTCCGTTCATGACGGGGAATGGTCGGCGATGTCGGCTGACCTCGAGTCGGCTCACAATGACCGGATTGCTGTCAACCTGGGTCCGGTGCATCCCTCCACCCACGGCGTGCTGCGCGTCATTGTGGAGCTGGAAGGCGAGACGGTTAAGGACTGCCGTTTGGGCACCGGCTACCTGCACACCGGTATCGAAAAATCTATGGAATACCGCACTTACAATCAGGGCGTCGCCTACTGCAGCCGGATGGATTACGTAGCGCCGTTCTTTTCAGAAGTCGCCTGGTGTTTGGCAGTCGAAAAAGCTCTGGGGGTGACGGATCAGGTACCGCGGCGCGCCAGCGAAATCCGGGTGCTGTTGATGGAACTGAACCGGATTGCTTCGCACTTGGTCGCTGTCGGTACCGGCGCGAACGAGTTGGGCGCGACGACCATGCTGACCACCGGTTTCCGGGGTCGCGAAGAAATCCTGCGGATTTTCGAGCACATCACCGGCCTGCGAATGAACAACACCTATATGCGTCCCGGCGGTGTGTCCAACGACCTGCTGGATGACACCATAGACATGATTCGGGAAAAGCTTCCGCTGGTGAAACGCGACATTGGCGAAATGCAGGACTTGATTATGGCCAACCCGATCTTTATTGGTCGGATGAAGAACGTGGGGTGGCTGCCGCTGTCCACCATGATGGCGTTGTCCCTGACCGGTCCGTGCTTGCGGGCAGGCGGTTTACCGCTGGATATGCGCAAGTTGCAGCCCTACTGCGGGTATGAGGCGTACACGTTCGATGTTCCCACCCGCGACCATTCCGACTGCTACACCCGTACCGAGGTGCGTTTCGAGGAAATGTATCAGTCTCTGCGCATCGTGTATCAGGTGCTGGATCGCCTAGAACAGAGCGAGGGAGAGCCGGTGATGATTGCCGACCCGAAGTTCGCCTACCCCTCCAAGCTCACCATCGGTGCCGATGGCCAAGGTCAAGACCCGGAGCATGTGTCGCACATTCTGGGGCACTCGATGGAGGAACTTATACATCACTTTAAGCTGGTGACCGAAGGCTTCCGGATTCCGCCCGGTCAGGTTTACGCCCAGGTCGAGCACGCTAAGGGCATCCAGGGTGTGCACCTGGTGACCGACGGGGGCACCCACCCGTACCGTGCCCACTTCCGCGACCCCTCTTATGCAAACCTGCAGTCTGCCTCCATGATGTGCGAGGGTGGTTTGATTTCTGACTTGGTGGTGTCAATCGGTTCGATTGACCCGGTGTTTGGAGGTGTGGATCGATGAAACCGTATCCCGAGGACGTCAAAGCGCGCCTGGTTCGCGAAGGTCAAGAGATTATTTCTCGCTATCCCGAGGGGCACTCGCGTTCGGCGCTGCTGCCGTTGCTGCATCTGGTCCAGTCTGAGGACGGCTTCGTATCCGCCAACGGTATCGAGCTGTGTTCCGAACTGTTGGGTATCAGTCCCGCAGAAGTCTCGGCGGTGGCTACGTTCTATACCCAGTACAAGCGCCGTCCCAACGGGGAATACAACGTGGGGGTGTGCACCACTTCGCTGTGCGCCGTCATGGGGGGCGACGAAATTTGGGAAACCGTGTGTGACCACTTGGGCATCGGCAACGGAGAAACGACCGCGGACGGGAAAGTCACCCTGGAGGCGATTGAATGTAACGCTGCCTGCGACTTTGCCCCCGTCATTATGGTGAACTGGGAATTCTTTGATAACCAAACCCCGCAATCGGCGGTGAAACTGGTCGACGATTTGCGGGCGGGCAACCCGGTGCAGCCGACTCGTGGTCCAAATCGCGTCCCGACCTTTAAGGAAAACGAACACCTCTTGGCGGGATTCGAGGACGGACTGGCGGACGAGGGTGATTCTGCCGGTGTCCCCACCCTGTTGGGCAAGCGTATCGCCGCGGAAAAGGGTTGGGGAATCCCCAGCGACCCTGGCTGGTCAGCTCCCGAACCGAAGGAAGGTGAATAGTCATGAGTGAATTGAACCTGACTGATATTCCTGGCGGTGAGGTGCCACTGACCCCGATTTTGTCGGATATGTGGGGCGTGGACCGGTCTTGGACCCTGGAGGCATACCGGGCACGTGGGGGATACCAGGGTCTGGCAAAAGCCAACTCGATGGATCCTGCGGAGGTGTTGGCTGCGGTCAAGAACTCGGGGTTGCGCGGGCGTGGTGGTGCCGGTTTCCCCGCGGGGTTGAAGTGGTCGTTCCTGCCTCCCGATGACGGTTTGCCGCGCTACCTGACGGTGAACGCTGACGAGTCCGAGCCGGGGACCTGCAAGGATATTCCGCAAATCATGGCGAACCCGCACGCCCTCATCGAGGGGATGGCAATCTGTTCGCGCGCGATTCGCTGCGAACACGCTTTCGTGTATCTGCGCGGAGAAGTGACCCACCCGCTGCGCCGACTGCTGGCTGCTATCCGGGAAGCAACCGAGGCGGGATTGCTGGGCGACCTCAAGATTACTGCCCACTCCGGGGCGGGAGCCTACATCTGTGGTGAGGAAACCGCCCTGCTGGATTCGCTGGAAGGCAGGCGCGGACACCCGCGGTTGAAACCGCCGTTCCCGGCCGCTCAGGGGCTGTACGCCCGTCCCACCGTCATCAATAACGTCGAGACGATTTCCCAGGTCGCGGGTATTTTTAAGTATTCGGATAACTGGTACGCCGCGATGGGCACAGAAAAGTCCAAGGGACACGGGATTTTCTCGGTTTCCGGTCACGTCGCCCGCCCCGGTCAGTTCGAGGCGCCGTTCGGGATTACGATGCGGCAACTGTTGGGATACTGCGGCGGGGTGCGAGCTGGACACGACCTGAAATTCTGGGCGGTCGGGGGCTCCTCGGCACCCATCTTTACCCCCGCTGAACTGGACGTTCCCCTGACTTATGAGGAAGTCGCCGCCGCTGGGTCGATGCTGGCGACCCGAGCGATTCAAGTGTTTGACGAAACGACTTCGGTGGTGCGTGTCATGACCCGTTGGGTGGATTTTTATCAGCATGAATCCTGCGGCAAATGCACCCCGTGCCGGGAAGGCACCTATTGGATGAAGCAAATCATGCACCGTCTCGAAGCCGGTAAAGGTGAAGTGGGTGACGTGGACAAGCTGCTGTCGATTACTTCCGAGATTGGTGGGCGCTGCTTCTGCGCGCTGGGGGACGCGGCCATCACGCCGGTGAAGTCGGGCATCGAACGTTTCCGTGACGAGTTTGAAAAAGGCTACACAACTCCGGCTTGGGAGTTGTTCCCCTACGAACGCAGCGTGTATTACCACGAGGCAGCGGGTGAGGTAGGTAAATAAATGAGCGACGAAGTGCAAATGGTCAATATTAAAGTTGACGGCAAGCCCCTGGAGGTGCCCCAAGGCACCTTGGCGATTCGGGCTTGTGAACAAGCTGGAGTGTACGTGCCGCGCTTCTGTGACCACCCGTTGCTGAAGCCGGTGGCAGCATGCCGGGCGTGTCTGGTGGAGGTCGCCATGCCCAACCGGCAGGGAGACGTCGCCAAGATGCCCAAACCAATGCCGGCTTGCTCGACCACCTGCACGGATCGGATGGAGATTTACACCCAGCTCAGCTCCGAGGTCGCGGCGAAGGCTCAGAACGGTATCCTGGAGTTCCTGCTGGTCAATCACCCGCTGGACTGCCCGGTTTGCGATAAAGCCGGGGAATGCCCGCTGCAAAACCAGACCTTCATGGAAGGCAATCCGACTTCGCGTTTCACTGATAAAAAGCGAGTCTGGCCCAAGCCAGTGCGCTTGACCTCCGAGATTTTGCTGGACCGGGATCGCTGCGTGCTGTGCCAGCGCTGCGTGCGTTTCGGCAAGGAAATCGCCGGGGACGTATTTTTGGACCTACAAGGGCGGGGTGGCGGTTCCTCTCCATGCGATCACCATTTCTTTATGGGGGAAAACATCGGTTCCTTCGACACGCAGGTGTTGGGAATATATGACGAGGAGGCGAACCCGGACGGCGCTACCGTCACCCCTTGTGAATCAATGACCGGCCCCAGCGGAGAGCCTGGCATCATCGGTTCGATGCATTCGGGACACCCGGACGTGGCGCATCGTGACGTGTCCGGTCGACGTTTCGCCTCGTACTTTTCCGGCAATGTCACCCAAATCTGCCCGGTCGGGGCGCTCACGAATGCCTCCTATCGGTTCCGGGCGCGTCCCCACGATCTCATATCTACCCCCTCGATTACCGACCAGGATGCTAGCGGGGCA
Organism: Mobiluncus curtisii ATCC 43063; assembly: GCF_000196535.1. Taxonomy (NCBI): domain Bacteria; kingdom Bacillati; phylum Actinomycetota; class Actinomycetes; order Actinomycetales; family Actinomycetaceae; genus Mobiluncus; species Mobiluncus curtisii. The sequence goes on from NC_014246.1 coordinate 1,161,981, forward strand.
GAAATCCGGGTCGACGCACGCCGCGGGGTCGTGTTGCGTCACCTGGCAGGGGATAATCCCGAGGTCAACGAGGAATGGATTTCTGACAAGGACCGTTACGCGTTCGCCTGGCAGTCCTCTACAGACCGCTTGACCCGCCCGATGGTGCGTAACGACGCGGGCGAGTTGGAGGAAACTGACTGGGGCACCGCCCTTTCGCGGGCTGCCGCCTATGTTAAAGAATCTGCACAAAACTCCGAGGTCACGTTCTTTCCCGGCGAGCATCTCACCCTCGAAGATTACTACGCTTGGGGCAAGTTTGCGCACGTGGTGGGCAAATCGAACATCGTGGATGCGCGGGCGCGAGACTTCCGCATGGATGAGGTGAACTTCATCAAACTGCGGGTCGCGGGGCGTCCGGTAACAGTGACCTACCAAGATATTGAAAAAGCACCGTTTGTGTTCCTGGTCGATTTGGAACCGGAGGACGAATGCGCCACCCTGTTCTTGCGGCTGCGGAAAGCCACGCAAAACCACGGCACGAAAGTCGCCACGCTGGCCCCGTTCTTGAGCGATGGGGCGCGCAAACTCGGCGCCACCCTGGTGCAAAACCAGCCGGGGGAGCAACTCCAGATTTTACAAGACATCATCGCTGGCCAAGGCGAGTTTGCCTGGGTGAAAGAATCCCTCAGCCAACCCGGTGCGCTGGTGCTGATGGGGGAGCGTGCCAGCCTGGTCGTTGACGAGCTGGAGTATGCCGCGCGCCTGGCTGACGCCACCAACGCTGCGTGGGCATGGATACCGCGCCGCGCCGGTTCGCGTGCCGCCATCGAGGCGGGCTGTTTCCCCGGTCTGCTGCCACGCGGTCGCCTGGTGACCGATCCGATGGCTCGTGCCAACATTGACGCGGCGTGGGGCTTGACGGAGCCGCTGCACGAGAATCTGCCGCTGTGCTTCCGGTGTATGCTGACCCCCGAGGCTTGGGAACAGTTCCTGCCCGGCACCACTATGGTGATGGGTGGGGTTGACCTGCGCGACCTGGAGGACCCGGAGGGGACACGAGAAGTCCTCAAAGGCGTGAAGCATGTCATCCAGCTGGAAGTGCGCCAGACCGAAATCACCCAATATGCCGATGTCGTGCTGCCGGTGGCACCGCCCCACGAAAAGAGCGGTACTTTCGTCAACTGGGAGGGACGACTGCGTCCCTTCGGTCAGGCTTTGGCATCGCACGCGTTGCCGGACTGGAAGGTCATGAACCTGCTGGGTCGGGCTGCGGGATACGACCTGGGGTTGGACTCTCTGGCTGCTATCTGGCATGAGTACGAGGAACTGGGTTCCTGGGAAGGCATTCGTTTGGGGGCGCCTTTCCGGCAGGATCCCCCCATTGTTCCCCCCGAAGCGGGGCAGGCTTTGGTCATTACCTGGAAGCCACTGCTGGATGCGGGTCGCTGCCAGGATGGCGAACCGGATTTGGCAGGAACTGCCAGAGTCCCGGTGGTGCGCCTGAGCGCGGCAACCGCCCAGGAGAACGGCATTACCGATATTGCCAAGATTACGGGACCGCGAGGTACCGTGACCCTGCCGGTGGTGCTCACGGACATGCCGGATCGGGTCGTGTGGATGCCGGAATGCTCCCCCGGATCCCTGGTTCACGAAACCTTGGGTTCGGCTTACGGTCAGCTTGTTAGCTTGAAAGCAGCGGAGGCGTAACCATTATGTACACATTGACTCCTATCCTGACCGCCCTAGGTACTGACCTGTGGTCCGCCGCGGCTCCGGCTCCGAAAGGGGCTGACTTCAGTCAGGAAACCTGGTGGATTTCCCTGATTAAAGCCCTGATTATCATCGTGGTGCTGATTCTCTACGTGCTGTTGGCGCTGTGGGTAGAGCGCCGTGGGCTGGGGCGCATCCAGACCCGTCCCGGTCCGAATGTGCGCGGTCCGTTCGGTCTGCTCCAAGCCGTTGCGGACGCCGGCAAGATGGTGTTTAAAGAAAACTTCCGTCTCAAGGGCGCTGACACCCTGATTTATCTGATTTCCCCGATGCTGGTGGCGTTCACGGCTTTTGCCATTTACGCGTTGATTCCGTTCGGGCCAAATGCGACAGTTTTCGGGATTTCCACCCCGCTGCAGCTGTTCGACTCCGGGGTCGCCACCCTAATTGTGCTGGCGATTTCTTCCCTCGGTATCTATGGCATCGTCCTAGGTGGTTGGTCCGCGAACTCTCCGTTCCCGCTGTTGGGTTCGGTGCGTTCCACGGCACAAGTTATCTCTTACGAGCTGGCGATGGGCACCGCCTTGGTCAGTGTGTTCATCATGGCTGGTTCTATGTCCACCTCCGAAATTGTGGAGGCGCAAAAGGATCCGAGCTGGCTGTTGGGTCTGCTCCCTGCCTTTGTCGTGTATCTCATCGCTTCTTTCGGGGAAACGAACCGTCTGCCTTTCGACTTGACGGAATGCGAAAGCGAGCTGGTGGCAGGGCACCAAACCGAGTACTCGGGAATGAACTTCGCCTGGTACTACCTGGCGGAATATATCAATATCTTTAACGTTTCCGCCGTGGCGGTGACTATGTTCCTGGGCGGTTACAAAGCGCCGTGGGCGTGGGACTTGATGAATCCCGTCACCGGGTCGCCGTGGTGGGGCATTCTGTGGTTTAACGTCAAGGTGTGGTCTCTGTTCTGGATTTTCGTGTGGGTGCGTGGCACCCAGGTGCGTTTCCGTTATGACCAGTTCATGAATCTCGGCTGGAAGGTCTTGATTCCGGTCGGGTTCGTGTGGATGATGGCAGTCGCGTGGATTAAGGCTCTGCCCGTATTCTTCGGTTTCAACTCGCAACAAATCATGTTTGCGGTGGCTGGGGTCTGCGTGGTGCTGTTGATTATCGTGATGCTGATTCCCGTCAAGAAAGTGAAACCGGTCGCCCCTGAGCCCTTTGACCCGATGGCGGATGGTTTCCCGGTCCCGCCCCTCCCTGGACAGGAGCTGCCTCCCAGTCCGCGGTCTGGACTCTTGAAAGTAACTCCCAGCACCCCGGCTGAGACTGCCATCACGGGCGGAAAGGAAGAAAAGTGAGCGCGCAAACTTCTGACAACAACTTGGTTGCATCCCCGGACGAACCGGACAATCCCGACGCTGGAGCACTGACCAATCCTGAACCCGTGGCGGACCCAGATCCGCAACTGTGGCAACGGAAAAAGAAAGGTCCCCTGGCGGAATCGCTGAAAGCAGTCGCCGGTTTCGGAGTCACGTTCCGCAACTTCTTCCGCCCTTACGTGACTGAACAGTACCCTTTTGAAAAGGTGCCGACTCAGCCGCGCTACCATGGACGTCACCAATTGAACCGTTACCCGGACGGCTTGGAAAAATGCGTGGGCTGCGAACTATGCGCCTGGGCGTGCCCGGCGGACGCCATCTATGTAGAGGCCGCCGCAAACACCCCGGAGGCACAGTACAGTGCCGGGGAACGATACGGGCGGGTCTATGAAATCAATTATCTGCGCTGCATCTTTTGCGGCATGTGCATCGAAGCCTGCCCGACGCGAGCCCTCACGATGTCCAACGATTACGAGATTTGGGACGACAACCGCGAGGATTTGATTTTTGAAAAGGACCGCCTGTTGGTTCCTTTAAACGCCGGGATGCTCAGCACGCCGCACCCGATGGCGTCAGGCACTTCTGACATGGATTACTACAACGGAAGCGTCACCGGCGCGACTCCCGACCAGATTGACTGGGTTGCGAGTCATCGTCCGCAGGATGCCTCCTTGGTCAGTGCCGGAAAACCGGCACAGGAGGTGAAAGCATGAGCCACTTGCTGCAAGCGGTCGCGGAATTACCCGAAATGGGCACCGGTCAGACAATCTTCGTAGCGGCATGTTCCGCGCTGGCGTTGATTGCGGCATTGGGGGTAGCGCTGTCGAATCGAGCAGTTCACGCCGCGGTATATATGGTCGCCATGATGGTGTGTGTCGCGGGTATCTACTTTTCGGTCGGAGCCGAGTTCCTGGGCGCGGTTCAGATTGTGGTTTACACCGGCGCCATCATGATGATGTTCCTGTTCGTCATTATGTTGGTGGGGGTGCAAGCGGTGGACTCGCCGAGAGACTCCAAAGTCGGGACGGTAGCGGCAGCCGTGCTGCTGGTCGTGGCTTTCGGGATTATGGCGATTGTTGCTGCCGTAAACACCACGGTGAACGGGGCTCCGGCGCGCCCCAGCGGGGATCCCAATCCGGTGCGCCTGGCTTCTGAAGTCATCAACACCTACTACGCACCGCTGGAAATGGTTGCCACCCTGCTGATTGTGGCAGCGGTCGGGGCGATGAGCTTGACTCACTCCGAGGCACTGCTGCCGCGCTTGACCCAGCCTTTCCTGGTGAAGCAGCGGATGAAAGCATACCGCGACGGTGGTCACGTCCTGGGTCAGACCGTGCCGCCGGGCGTCTATGCGGAAACCAACGCTTTGGATGTGCCGGCTATCAGCGGTGAAACTCAACGCCCGGTGCCGGAATCGGTGCCGCGCGTGGTGCGAGTCCTCGGGGAAGACCGTTCGCTCGGGGAAGCCTCGCCGTGGACAGCGCGTGCTTTGGCTGCCGAAATTAGTGGGGGAGTCGGGCTGCATGGCGCGAAAGCCTCCGCGGCGGTCGCCCGTTCCGGCGCGGTGGGAATGCCCGGACCGGGCGCTCCCGAAGCCCTGCCAGACCATGCAGAACCGCTTGATAAAACTATTGCGGACCACACCGAACCCGGTACCGCCACGACTGAAGGAGAAGACGCATGAACGTGATGTTCCTGGTATTCGTGGCGCTGGCCCTGTTTGCCGTAGGCGCCTTGACCGTGCTGCTCCACCGTTCCGCGGTCATCGCCCTGATGGGCGTGGAAATCATGCTGAACTCGTGCAATATCGCGCTGGTGGCTCTGGGAGAAGCCAACACTAATATGACCGGGCAAGTCCTGGCGTTCTTTGTGATGACCGTGGCGGCTGCGGAAGTCGTGGTCGGTCTGGCGCTGATTGTGTCGCTGTTCCGCTCCCGGCGCACCACCTCCCTCGACGACTTCAACCTGTTGAACGGCTAAGGGGGAAAGGAAAACATGCTGCAAACTTTCAATCCACTCAACGGGCTGGCTACCGGCGCGGTTCTGCAATTCGGGTCTGCCACCGGCATGGCCCAATATGCCTGGCTGATGATTGCCATTCCTTTCATAAGTTCCATGTTCCTGCTCATTGCGGGACGTCGCGTGGACGCTTGGGGACACTTCCTGGGGATGCTGGCACCGTGGGCGTCCTTCGGGATTGGCGTGGTCATTCTGACAGAAATGCTGGGACGTTCCCCCGAGAATCGGGCACAAAGCCTGACGGTGTGGAACTGGCTGCCCGGTTCGGAACTGACGGTGAATTTCGGTCTGCTGCTGGATCCGCTATCTATCTCGTTCGTGATGCTGGTGACGTTCGTCGGCGGTCTGATTCACATCTATTCGGTGGGATACATGGCAGCTGACCCCGATCGGCGTCGGTTCTTTGCGTATCTAAACTTCTTTGTGGCATCCATGCTGACCCTGGTGCTGGGTAACTCTTACCTGGTGACGTTCGTCGGTTGGGAAGGTGTCGGTTTGGCGTCTTACCTGCTGATTGGCTTCTGGAACCAGGTCCACAACAATGCCTTGGCTGCGAACAAGGCTTTCATCATGAACCGTGTGGGTGACCTGGGGCTGCTGTTGGCGATGATGTCGATGTTCGCCGTGGTGGGTTCGGTGGACTTTGCCGAGGTGCTGGGCGCCACACTACAGCCGGTTTGGGCGACCGTGATTGGTCTGTTCCTGCTGCTGGCGGCATGTGGTAAATCTGCCCAGTTCCCCCTCCAAGCCTGGCTGGGTGACGCTATGGCCGGTCCGACTCCGGTGTCCGCGCTGATTCACGCCGCCACGATGGTGACTGCCGGCGTGTACCTGATGGTCCGTTCCGGCGCTATCTATACCCAAACCCCGGTCGCGTCCCTGGTCGTCGCCATTGTCGGGGCAATCACCCTGCTGTTCGGCGCCGTCGTGGGGTGCGCGAAAGACGATATGAAGAAGGTGCTGGCAGCCTCTACCATGAGCCAAATCGGTTACATGATGCTGGGGGCGGGCTTGGGTCCAGTCGGCTGGGCGTTTGCCATCTTCCACCTGATTACCCACGGGTTCTTTAAGGCGCAACTGTTCCTCGCTGCCGGCTCGGTCATGCACGCGATGAGCGAGCAGGTCAACATTCGCCGTTTCGGCGGGCTGTTCCGGGTCATGAAAATTACCTGGTTCGCGTTCTTTATCGGCTGGCTGGCTATCCTGGGAATCCCGCCGTTCTCCGGGTTCTTTTCCAAAGACAAAATCATCGAGGCAGCCTTCCTGCCCAACCCGAACTACGGAACCTGGTACCCCTGGGTATTTGGTCTCGTTGCCCTGGTCGGTGCTGGTATCACCGCTTTCTACATGTCTCGCCTGTTCTTCCTCATCTTCCACGGGGAGGCGCGCTGGACCACCGAGGCGGAAGGTGCCCCGGTCCACCCGCATGAGGCGAGCCCGTGGATGACCATCCCACTCCTGGTGCTGTCCGTATTCTCCATCGCGCTGGGCGGTCTGCTTTCGGTAGGCAACCTCTTTGTGACCTGGCTGAATCCGATTGTGAATATCGGTGCCCGCGGTCAGACGGTTCCCCACGGCGAGCCGGTCATGCCCGAAGCCCTGCTGATGGGGCTGACCTTAGCCGTAGTCATCATCGGCGTGGTCACCGCGTGGGCGCTGTTTATGAAACGCCCCGTAGAAACCGCCATTCCCGAAGCCAACGCCTTGATTATGGCAGCGCGTGATGACCTCTACCAAGATGCGGTCAATGAAAAGGTCGCTATTATCCCGACGCTGGCTTTGTCCTCCGGGGTGGCAGTGGCAGACCGGGCGGTCCTCGACGGCATTGTGGAAGGTTCCGGTCGGCTCTCGCTGTGGCTCGGTAAGGTCGGGACGTCACTCCACTCCGGCTCGCCGCGTCGCTATGCTGGCTGGACCCTGTTCGGCACAGTTTTGGCTCTTGCCCTGGTATTGGTGACAAGGCTGTGAGGTAAACAAAGGATGAACATGGTTTTGACTCAAACGACTATTCCGACCCCGGCTGGTTTCCCCTGGTTGACTTTGCTGGTGTGCATCCCCATGGGTTTCGCCCTGGCGATATGGCTCATCCCCTGGCTACGTTCCATCGGCAAGGAAATCTGCCTCGCCGTGTCCGGTGCCGTCCTGGCAGGCGTACTGGTGGCCCTGTTTACCAGCTTTGACTTTGCTCCGGATACGCCAGGAGCTTTTCAACTGGGCGAATCCTACGAGTGGATGCCGGCAATAGGGCTGTCTTGGGCGCTTGGTGTCAACGGGCTGGGGATGGTGATGATTATCCTCGCCACCGCCCTGACCCCCCTGGTCATTCTGGCTTCTTGGCGGGACGACACCGACCCGAACACGGCAGCTGGCTACGCCGCCCTCATCCTAGCTTTGGAATCTTTCATGGTGCTGCTGTTCTGTGCCCGTGACCTGTTGCTGTTCTATATCGCTTTTGAGGGGATGCTGGTTCCGCTGTACTTCCTGGTGGGTCGTTACGGTAACGGGGACGCCCAAGTGCGTCGCCACGCCGCCATCAAGTTCGTGCTGTATTCCCTGGTGGGCGGTTTGGTGATGCTGTTTGGCATCATCGGCGTGTACGTGCATTCCGGTGGTGGCGACCAGGCTTTCCACATGGATTACCTAACCTCCGGGAATTTCCACCCCGGCGCGGCAGGCATGTGGATGATGATGACTTTCCTGGTCGCTTTTGCGATTAAAGCCCCGATGGTTCCGGTACACACCTGGCTGCCCTCGACCGCGGCAGTCGCCCGTGGTGGCACCTCCGTGCTGCTGGTGGGCGTGCTGGACAAGGTCGGGACCTGGGGCATGATTATGTTTTGCTGGCAGCTGTTCCCCGCGGCATCCGCCAAAGTAGCTCCGGTTATTGTGGTGCTGGCGGTGCTCTCGATTCTGTGGGGGGCGCTGGCGGCGATTTCGCAAAAGGACCTGCTGCGTTTGGTGTCGTTCACCTCTGTGAGCCACTTCGGGTTCATGGTGTTGGCACTGTACATTGGCTCTCAGACCGCGATTGAAGGCGCTATGCTCTACATGGTCGCCCACGGGGTCTCTATCGCCGGCTTATTCCTGTTGAGTGGTTGGCTGACCACACGCGGTGGCACCCAAGAAATTGCTGCCTACCGTGGTTTCCAGAGGGTGACCCCGACTTTGGCAGGTCTGTTCCTGGTGTCAGGTTTGGCGGCTATCGCCCTGCCCGGTCTGTCCGGTTTCCTGCCTGAATACTTGATTCTGGTCGGCACGTTTAAACTGAACATTGCAGCGGCGATGGTGTCAATCTTGGGGGTCGTGTTGGCTTCGGTTTACCTGCTGGTGCCTTACCTGAATATGTTTACCGGACCGATTGACGGGGCGGTGCGTACTGTCAAAGATTTGAATTGGCGGGAAAAGTTCATCATGGTTCCGCTGGTTTTGGCAATGTTCGGTTTGGGGGTCCTGCCGGGACCGACTTTGAACCTGATTAAGCCTGATGCTGCTCTCATGTATCAAGCGGTGTCACAGAGCGGGTCGGCGTCTGCCCCCGAAGTCATAGCCACGAACGAAGGAGGCGCCCAATGAACGCGATTCTTCCGGTGCTTGTGAAGACCTTGGAGGTTACCCCCGTGGTGGAATGGGATGCGCTGAGCCCGCTGTTGGTGCTGTTAGGGGCAGCCGTATTGGCGACCCTGATTGAGGCTTTCCCCTGGCCGAGTTTCCGTAAAGGTGCCAACGCATTCCTCACTATTGCCAGCATCCTTGCCGCAATAGTGCTGGTGGGTTGGCGTTTTATCGCTGTTGGTCACCAAGGAGCGCGACAAATCGCGGCGGGAACCTTTATGGAGGATCGTCTCTCATTAGGATTCCAACTGGTTTTGCTGGTCGTGGGACTGTTGGCGGCGCTCGTGGTCGTGGACCGTTCCACCCCGAACGACGGCTCTTTTGCGCCCCAGGCAGCGGACACCCCCGGCTCGTCCCAAGAGGACTACGCGATTAAGATTCGCTACCAGCGCACGGAACTGTACGCCCTGTTCCTGTTTTCGCTGGGCGGCATGATGGCGTTCATTAGTGCGGGGAACCTGTTGACCCTGTTCGTGGCGTTGGAGTTGATGAGCCTGCCGCTCTACATCATGAGCGCGATGGGTCGACGTCGCCGCCTGTTGAGCCAAGAAGCCGGTCTGAAATACTTTATCCTCGGCGCGTTCGCATCGGCTTTCTTCCTGATGGGTATCACCATGCTCTACGGCTACACCGGGACCCTGAACCTGATAGAAATGTCCACTGCGGTGTCCCTGAATCCAGGTCTGGACTGGATGCTCCTGACCGGCGGAGCCATGCTGCTGGTGGGCTTGTTCTTTAAGGTTTCCGCCGTACCGTTCCACGCCTGGGCTCCCGATGTCTATCAAGGCGCGCCGTCGCCGATTTCTGGCTTCATGGCGGCAGGTGTGAAAGTCGCTGCGTTTGGTGCGCTGCTGCACCTGTACGGTTTCCTGTACACCCAACTGAGCTGGGACTTCGTTATCCTCATGTGGGTGGTCATTATCGCGACCATCGTGGTGGGCACTTTCCTGGGTATCGTCCAGAGCGACGTGAAGCGGATGCTGGCTTACTCCTCCATCGCGCACGTGGGATTCATCATGATTGCCCTGTTTGGGGCGGCGGCTACCGCTTTTGCCTCGATAGCCTTTTACGTCCTGGCTTATGGTGTCGCCACCATTGGTGCTTTTGCGGTCGTCTCGATAGTGCGTGACGAGGACGCAGAAGGCACGGTGCGTGGGGAGGCTTCGGCGCTGAGCTCTTGGGACGGTCTGGGGCGCAAGCACCCGGCAATGGCAGCCGCGATGGCAATCTTCCTGCTGAGCTTTGCGGGTATCCCCCTGACCGGAGGATTCATCGGTAAATTCCTCGTATTCGAGGCGGGCTTGGCGGCTGACCCTGCCAACGGGACTCTGATTCTGATTGGGTTACTGGCCTCAGTCGTGACCGCGTTCTTTTACTTCCGGGTCATCATGCGCATGTTCTTTACCGAACCTGCCCCCGACACTGCCACCATCTCCGCTGGTGACGGCTTGACCAAGTGTGTCATCGTGCTGTGTGCGTTGACGACCGTTGCGTTAGGTGTTGCCAGCCAGCCCCTTTTGGCGTTGTTTACCCTCGGCGCATAGTCTTGGATACGTGAGAAAAAAACTGGCGGACACGCATTACCCAGTCTCGACAGAATCTGTTCTGGAAACCCCAGGCTTACTGGAAACAAAACTCCGGGATGCCTTGGATGACATCGAACAGATGCTGGTTCAGGAAACGCAGACACAGCGCGAAAAGACCTCTGCCTTGGTGTCCCATCTGCGGGCCGCTGGCGGGAAACGGATGCGACCCCTGCTGACCCTGTTGGTTTCCCAGCTGGGAGCCCCGAATCAGCCGGTGTCCTCCCAGGTCAAGCAAGGTGCAGTCGCGGTGGAGCTGACTCACTTGGCTTCACTGTATCACGACGATTTGATGGATGAAGCTACCATGCGTCGCGGGGTACCTGCGGCGCATGTGCAGTGGAACAACACCCTGGCGGTCATGGCAGGAGATTTGATTTTTTCCCGCGCGTCCCTGCTGGTTTCAGGGCTTAATCCCACCATTGTGGCGCAACACTCCCGAACGTTCGAGAGATTGTGTCAGGGGCAAATGCGTGACATTTTCGGTCCCGACAGCCATGACGACCCGATTGAGTTCTATATTGACGTATTGCGAGACAAAACCGGCGCGCTGATTGGCTGTGCGGCGCTGTACGGGGCGGAACTATCCGGCTGTGACGCCGCTACAGTCTCGGCAGTGACCCAGTTCGGTGAGGATTTGGGTGTGGCCTTCCAGATTGCTGATGACGTGCTAGATTTGCAAGCCACCGAGGCACAAAGCGGGAAAACCCCCGGCGCCGACCTGCGTGACGGCACGAAAACCTTCCCCGTCCTGCTGCTGGAAAAGACCGTGCAGGACGGTCGCGACACTGGTCCTGACCGCGCCTTGCTGCAGGCGATAGCCGATACTGACGCCCTGCAGGACGATGCGGTTTTAGCCCAGGTCACAGCCCAATTGGCAGCCCATCCGGTGACGGAAGAAACGAAACGCCTGGCGGGCGAATGGGTAGAACGCGCCCTGGCACACCTGCAAAACATTCCGGATAGCGAAGTGAAACGCGCCCTGGTCGAATTTGCGCACCTCCAAATTAATCGGCTCCAATAGTCAGGCTTAATCCTGTTCGTAGCGTCGCCGGTTTATGTTTTGTGGTGCTTCGCCTAAAACGGCACATCGGTGCCGTTTCTTAACGGCTACGCGCTGCTGGCGCGCCGATTTGACGCTACTTCGTAGCGTCGCCGGCGCGCCCCCTGAACTCATTCATTGTGTCGGCGACGCCGAATAGTTCCACCAAGGCGTCCATGAAAGGTACCGGGAATGCTTGCAAAATTTGTACCAGGCGCACAATCGGAGGATGGACCTTAAATTGGGTCCCTCTGTCAATCGCGTCCAAAACCTGCGTAGCAACTTTTTCCGGAGTGAGAATGGGCAACACCAGGGGGAACTTGGTCTTAACCCCGTCAAACATGCCGGTCGAAATGTAATACGGGCAATACAGCAAAGTGTGGACGTGACTGCGCATGTGGCGCAACTCCTCACGCATCGACTGCGCGAAACCCACCGCCCCAAACTTGGAACCATTGTAATCACACTGACGCGGGACCCCGACCAACCCGGCAGCCGAAGCAATAGTCACCACCGAGCCCCGGTCTCGTGCAATCATGCCCGGCAAAAACTCGCGAACCGTGCGATAGTGCGCAATTGTGTTCACGGCAAAAGACCGCTGCACCTCGCTGTCAGTTGTCTCCAGCAGGGGTTTCCCAGTGACGATACCGGCATTATTGATGAGGATGTCGACCCTGGCGAACTCATCCAAAGTCTGATTGGCAGCTTCATGCACCGCCGTCGCATCCGTGACGTCCACGTGAAACGACCCGGCACGGAACTGCGGAGCCGTAGCGGCAGCTTCTGCCAAACCGGCAGTTTCCGCCCCGGCCTCGGCATTCATGTCCCACACAATCACTGCCCTCGCCCCACGTCGGGCAGCTTCTATCGCCATGAGTCGACCAATCCCGGAACCCGCCCCGGTAATCAACACCACGGCCCCTTTAACCGGCGCTCTGTAAGGTTTGAAAAACAACATCTCAATCGCCTTCCTGCAAAGATTTCTCAACCGAGGGCTGGCAGAAACCCCGGATTAGCCCAAATTCTAATCCTGAGACGCATTCCTCGGTAGTCAAACGGTAGGATTGAGGGCGTGAGAAAAAAGACGCAGCGGACCGAGGGGACTGGTGACCCTCTCGAGCTCGCCACGGTGACCCCCGATACGACACGGTCGCACACTCACCGCGGCAGGGCTAAAGACTCGCCGTGGTGGCTAGACCTGGTCGTGGGAGTTGTTGTCGCCGTCGTCTTAATGGCGTTGGCAAAAGCGTTCATTTTTCAGTTTTTCGTGATTCCCTCCGAGTCGATGGAAAACACCCTGATGAAGGGGGATCGAATCTTTGTCTCTAAAATGAAGAACTTTCAGCCCGTCGAACGCGGTGACATCGTAGTATTCGAGGACCGCCACGACTGGCTCCCCGACGAGTTCAAGAACGACAACCCCACCGGTTTTGCTGCAACCTCGTTCGGACAGGCTGTTGATAAAGGACTGCGCGTGCTGCAGCTGAAACCTGAATATCCCGGAGGATACCTGGTGAAACGAGTCATCGGGGTCGGGGGAGACCACGTGACCTGCTGCAGTGCCCAAAACCAGATTGAGGTTAACGGCAAAGTTGTGGAAGAGCCTTACCTGAAAAAGGGCGCGAACCTGATGCCGGTACCTTTTGACGTGACAGTGCCCGCCGGCAAGTACTGGGTGATGGGGGACAACCGAGACAATTCCGGGGATTCTCGCTACCATCAGGACGACAACAACCACGGGTTTGTGGATGAAGAACAAATCGTCGGACGCACCATCCTGCGCTACTTCCCGGTGAACAGGGTGAAAGTTTTTTCCAATCCCGGACTCAACCAGCTGCCGCGCGTGACGAAACAAGCACCCCCTCCGTCTGAACCACCGTCCTCGCCGCAACCTCCTGCCCCCGCAGCTGTCTCGCCCGGTGCCACCTCCGGTGCGGAAGTTTCCCCGCGGGATTCAAAAGACAACCAATAGCGCGAAAATTCGTACCGTAGGCGGATACTTTCCGGCGAGAAGTAGCTCACTTATCGTTACAATCAAACCGTGAAGAAACATTTTAATGGCTTGAAGACCGCAGCTCTGATGGGAATCCTGTGGATGGTACTGTTGGCAATCGGGGCTCTGCTGGCGCGCGGCACCGGAAACGGCATGTGGATAATCGTGTTCGGAGCCATTGCTTTGATTCAAACCGCAGTGGGTTACTGGAATTCAGACAAAATTGCGTTGCGTGCCATGAACGCCCAGCCGCTCACCCCCCAACAAGCCCCCGAACTGTACTCGATGGTACAGGGCTTGTGCCAGCAAGCCGACCAACCCATGCCGGCGCTATACCTAGCCCCGACCCAAACCCCCAACGCTTTCGCGACCGGGCGTAACCCCCAACATGCCGCCGTCTGCGTCACCCAGGGCATTTTGGACATCTTGGAACCCCGCGAACTGCGGGCGGTGCTGGGGCATGAGCTCATGCACGTGTACAACCGGGATATTCTCACTTCCTCGGTGGCAGCGGGTTTGGCGGGAGTCATTACCTCAATAGCCCAGTTTGCCCTGTTTTTCTCAGGGCGCGATCGAGAAAACGGGGGTGCGGTTGCCAGTTTACTGCTCGCTTTGGGGGCGCCGATTGCGGCTTCCCTGATTCAGCTGAGCATCTCCCGGACCCGCGAGTTTGATGCGGACGAGGACGGGGCGCGCCTCGCCAATGACCCGCTGGCGCTGGCCTCGGCGCTAAAGAAGCTGGAGACCGGAGTGGCGCGCGCTCCGTTAGCGCCCACCCCACAGCGCCAAACCGTGTCTGCCATGATGATTGCTAACCCGTTTAGGATGCGCAACTTGTTCTCCACCCACCCCCCGATGGATCAGCGGATTCGGCGTCTGGAAGAAATGGCGGGATATTAATCTCGAGCCCCTGCCAACTTCGGGGCGAAGTTTCCCCCGGCGCGAAAAACCCCTAGATTAATGACTGTGAGTGAACCAAAACGGGATTTGCGGGCTTTGCCCAAAGCGCATCTGCACCTGCACTTCACCGGGGCGATGCGTCCCCAGACCCTGCTGGAACTGGCTCGGGAAAGCCGACAGCGTCTGCCGCGTTTCATGGGAGAAGGCGACCCGCTACACGTCCCGGCTGACGAACGCGGCTGGTTCCGCTTTCAGCGCTCCTATGACTTGGCACGAGCTTTGGTGCGCTCCGAAGCGGTGATGCGCCGCATCGTGCGGGAAGCCGCCGAGGACGACGCCGCCGAAGGCTCGCGACGTTTAGAGATTCAAGTCGACCCCACGTCTTATGCCCCCTGGGTGGGCGGACTGACCCCCGCCCTGGAAATCATCCTGGACGAAGCGAAAATTTCCACTGCCGCCACCGGGGTAGAAATCGGGGTCATTGTGGCGGCGTCTCGCACCCGCAACCCGATGGACGCCCGGACTTTGGCGCGTTTAGCTGCCCGCTATGCGGGCGACCAGCCGGGGGAAGTCATTGGATTCGGGCTCTCCAATGATGAACGCGCCGGTTCCACCCCCGACTTTGAGCCGGCATTTCGTATCGCTGCCAGGGCAGGGCTCGCCAGTTTTCCCCACGGTGGGGAACTGCGCGGTCCGGAACATATCGCCCAGGTGGTGCAACACCTGCACCCCGCCCGCCTGGGTCACGGAGTCAGAGCTGCGGAACAACCCGACCTGCTGAAATCGCTGGTTGACCACGGTATTGCCCTGGAAGTGTGCCCGGCTTCGAACGTATCCCTAGGGGTGTATTCCACCCTCGCCGAAGTTCCCTTGCGCACCCTGTTTCAGGTCGGTGCCACGATTGCGCTGGGCGCGGACGACCCGTTGCTGTTCCGGTCGCGGCTGTTGGACCAGTATGAATCTGCCCGCCAGGTCTCCGGCTTCACCGACCGGGAACTGGCGGAGTTGGCAGCGGGTTCGATTCGGGCGTCCCGAGCCAGCATGTCAAACAAAGCAAAACTGCTGACCCAGGTTGATTCGTGGCTCAAAGGTTCAAATTCTGGGAATTAAACGGGTAAAATCTGATAATGTTTGCTCTCCGAGACAGTGACGAGTTGGCTGGATGTCTCGAGCTGGTTTGGGGAGTGTTATACAGGAAACGGCAGGAAGTCGGTTGCGGACAACACCGCAGCTCTCGGCTCTATGAGAAACATCTAGGATTACCAGCGGTAAGGCGTCAAAGTGTTCGATGATTGGCTAACCTTCCCCTCTAACGGGGTGGCGTGGGCATTTCAGATTTTTACGAAATACGGACCGCTGCCGATTCTGCTGTCGATTTTTATCCTCATGGTTCCGCTCCGACCCCAGGTTCCCCGCGCCATGCCGATGCACCACCGGCGAGCTTTGATTCAAATGGGCTGGACTTTCCGCGTCGCTATATCTTTCGCCCTGATTGCCGTGATGTTCAGCCCGGCTGTCCTGATTAGTATGTATAACTCGGGGTTGCTTTCCGAAAATGCGTTTAACTCCATGAATACCATGCTGGTGCTGTTAATTGGGGTGGCTTTCCTGGTGCCGTACCTGTTGATGATTCACGTGTGGTTTCCTCGACCTCTGAATTGGATACCGAACCACAACTGGGTCATCAGTCCGCGCTTTCGGATTCGCGCCTGGATGGTGTACATCCTCATCTGGATAGCGACGGAAATCATGCTGGTAGTCGGGGGAGTCGTATTCGAAAAGCCCAACGCCTCGATTTCGGGGGAAGAAATCATGGCATCGGCAGGATACTACCTGATAGAGGGCGCAATCTTCCTGAGCATGGCGATATACATCCAGTACCGGATTTCTTGGCGCAACCCCGTTCCGGGGGTGCCCCTGGCGGTGGACATGGCGTTGCGCCGCGAGGACTTGAACAATGTGCAAAAGTTTTGCACGTTCATTTTGGGGGCAGGAGTGTCGCGGTGCCTGCAGTTCCTGGCGCAACTGCAATACGAAAGCGGTCCGTTTGCGATTTCGGCTGTCTCTCTGTTGTTGAGCTGGGCGGTATCTCTCAGCTCCCTAGCTCTCGCTTGCATCCCGACCTGGTGGTTTATGCGCAAACTGGATCCGTCCCGGCGGCTGATGAAAGAACTGAAAATCGAGATACTCAGCGATAAACGCGACCCAAAACTGTTCACCTTGGAAAACTTCCGGAATATGTTGGACTACAACGAGGACGAACTCATTAAAGGGTCGGTCCCCCAGCCCAAGAAAAATTATTTCTTGACCGTGCTGGACAATCCACAAAAGGACCTGCTGACGGCGCCGGGTTCCGGTTCAGCCCCCGAGGAAGTCGCCCAAGCCTTCTCATATATGGCAAAAGTGGCGGCGCGTGCGGGGGTTGGGTTGAGTCCGGAGGAACGTCAAGGGCTGGCAGAGATTCGCCAAGCTGTGCGCGAACTGGTGGAACACCGCGTCGCCTTGAACGAGGGCGTAGCCTCCAGCTTGATTCCGGTTGACCCTGCCATCGTGCGGGACCCGAACAGTAACCCTGGAGAAACTGTCGATTTACCAGAAGAACACGAGGAAGAATCCGCAAATCTGGATTCGGGCTTGGCAAACTTATTGGGACAATCCGTCAACGACACCGCGGTCGGTTTGGACTCACAGACTTTGCAGGAGTGGGGCGAGTTTTACAAAGAAAAAGACGCGATGGAGCGTCAGGAAAAGGCTTGGGAAAAGCAAAAAGAGATGCAGGAACTAGCGGTCAAAACTTTTGGATTCGATCCTTATGCCTACGACCCCTACGGTTATGCCAACCCCTACGGCGGGTACGGCAACCCTTACGGAGACTTCGGGATGGACCCTTATGCGCAGCCGTATGTAGACAGCTACAGCTATGGGACGACCAGCCCTTACGCGGATTTATATGGGGACCCCGGATACGCTGACCCCTACGGTGGATACGGTTTTGACCCCTACGGTTACAACGGGGGATATTGGCAGATGGATCCCAGCGCCGCGGAGGCCTACGGGGCATACCCCTGGGGTTGGTCCGGTGGCACGCCGACCATTCCCGGCGGGCAGCCCTACGGTTACCTGGACGCGGGCGGGACCAATGGAGTCCCCGGAGAAGTTCCCGGCAATCCCGTCGCCCCTCCGGATTCCGGTTTTGCCGCGCCGGGTGTACCGAACGCGCCGGGTGCGCTAAGTGTACCGAACGTGCCGGTAGAACCAGGCGCGCCGACACCTCTGCCGGCATCGGGGACGCCGGGGATACCGATGCAGACAAACACGCCACTGCCGGGAGCTGCCACGACAGGCGCGATGCCGGGAGGGAACGCTCCGCTGCCAGGCACGCCATCCCCACCGCAGGCACCAGCGGTACCTGAGAATCCCGCCCGCCCGGCTGACCTTGTGAATCCTGCCAATCCCGCCACGCCGGAAAATCAATCTGTTCCGGGCTATCCCTTTTTGGCGCGAACGATGGAAGGATATTCCACCGTGGGTGCTCCCGTAGCGCCGTCCCTGCACCCGCTGGTCAACGCGGGACAGCTTGGTGCGCAAGTTGCAACCCCGCAGGTAAACCCGGTATCGCTGGGCGCGCAAGGGTCCGGCGCGCCGGTTAACCCTGGTCAACC
Source organism: Mobiluncus curtisii ATCC 43063 (assembly GCF_000196535.1). Taxonomy (NCBI): domain Bacteria; kingdom Bacillati; phylum Actinomycetota; class Actinomycetes; order Actinomycetales; family Actinomycetaceae; genus Mobiluncus; species Mobiluncus curtisii. The sequence goes on from NC_014246.1 coordinate 1,179,866, forward strand.
GGTTCCACCCGCGGACCCGCGATTCGTTCAAAATCCCGGCATGGTGAACGCTGCCGGACCAAACCAACCTCATCCGGCGCAACCTTATGCCCCGGCAAACGCGGAAACCGCCGAGGAAACTATCGACCCGCGGGCTGTGTACCCGCCGACCTTTGCGAAACCGCGACCTGCCCCCAGACCATACGAAGAATTCGTCGAGGACGAAGCCGAAATCGAAGAGCTGCCCTAAGCGGGGCGGTCCGAACCAGGTGGTAGGGTTTGGGCGTAAGGAGACGTAAAGTGCGATTGGCAGATTTGTGTACTTTGCGCGTGGGTGGAGCCGCGCGCCGATTTTTGCACAGCCGGCAGCGTGACGAACTGATTCAAGCGGTTACGCAGGCAGATGCGGCAAGAGAACCGCTGCTCTTTCTGGGTGGTGGGTCGAACCTGGTGCCAGTGGATGGGGATTTTCCCGGATTGGTGCTTCGCGATGGTCGCGAGGACGTGCAGGTATTTACCCTGGCAGAGTTTCGCGATTTGCGGATGGGCGGTACTGATTCGGCGCATACTGCAGAACCTGGTCCTGACTCGCATCCGGGCGGAGTAAACTCATCGGACAGACCTCAGCAGCGCCCTGGTGCGTCCCGAGACTCCCACGCCGCCGCGGTCGTGGCGCAAGCTCAGGAGCTGGCCGCTGCCACTCCCTCGTGCGTATTTCTCAGCGCGTCTGGCGGGCTGGCTTGGGACCGGCTGGTGGAGTTTTGTGTGACGCAAGGGTTTTCCGGGCTGGAGGCGCTGAGCGGAATCCCCGGTGTGGTCGGGGCAGCGCCCGTGCAAAATATCGGGGCATACGGTGGGGAGGTCGCGGACTGTCTGCTGGGAGTCACCGCGTGGGACCGACAGGAGCGCCAGCTGGTGTATTTACGTGCGGCAGACCTCCGGTTCGGCTACCGGGATTCCCTGCTGAAACAGTCTCGCCTGCAGGTCGAGGCTGATTCCGGGACACCGCAGTTCGCTCCGGCGCGTCCCGGCACAAACCCTGCCACCGGACGCTGGATTGTGCTGGAAGCTGATTTTGTCCTGCAGCGCGGCGGGGGCACCCCGGTCAGATACGCTCAGTTGGCGGGGGCGCTCGGAGTGCCGCTGGGCACGGTCGTGCCGGCGGCGCAGATACGCGCAGCGGTGCTGGAGTTGCGGCGTTCCAAGGGCATGGTTTTGGATCCCGCTGACCACGACACCTGGTCAGTAGGGTCGTTCTTTACCAATCCGATATTGCCGACCGCGGAGGTGGCAGCTTTGGGGTTGCCAGAGGACGCTCCCCGCTGGGAGACGACGCTGCCGGGGGGTAGCGGGCAGGCGGGAATGAAACTATCTGCCGCCTGGCTCATCGAACACTCCGGCATTTCGAAAGGTTTTTCCCTGCCGGGCGCAGGCGCGGGTGTCTCGACGAAGCATGTCCTGTCGTTGACGAACCGCGGCAACGCCACGGCCGCGGACATCACGGCCCTGTCCAGCTATATCATTGCCGCGGTGCAGGGGATTTACGGGGTTACCCTGGTGCCCGAGCCGGTCATTTTGTAATGCTCCGCGAGCGGTCGCAGATACGCATTACTCGGCACGAACGACCGATTTCGCCGCGCCTGATCAGATTCTTGACAGCTTAAAAATGCGCCCACCAGCAGTTTTATAAACATCACTACGAGCGTGACTGTGGAATTCAAGTTGAAATCGGTCGTTCATGCAATCGCCTCCGTAATCTACAAAACTCTGCTCTAGCGATGTTTGCGAAAATAGCGTCGTATCTGGTAGCCTAGTTGGGCGCTTTCAGCGTATGGCGGGTTTCCCGAGTGGCCAAAGGGGACTGACTGTAAATCAGCTGCGCAATGCTTCAGGGGTTCGAATCCCTTACCCGCCACCATCACTTTATTCTGGGTTATTTTTACGGCACAGAAATTTCAGGCGACACATGGCAAAAAATACTGAAGTCCCCGATGAAAACGGCGAACTTTTAGATGAAAACGAAAGCCCGCAGGTTCTCCACCAGGCTGATAATGGCGACCCGCGGATTATCACTGTCCCCGGTTCTTCCAAGAAATATCGCACTTCGCTGATACTGGTTGTGGTCCTGATGGGACTGGCTCTGACCCTGCTGCAAGTCTCCACCGTGAACGTTGCCCTCGCGGTGTTGCCCGATTCTATTGGAGCCAGCGCACAAGAGGTGCAGTGGGTTATTTCCGGGTATGCCCTGGCTATTGGACTATCGATGGTGCCGATGGGGCGTATTGGCGATTTGTTTGGCAGGTCACTCCTGTTCGTCTTGGGTCTGGCGCTATTTTCCCTGTCCTCATTCCTGTGCGCCATCTCAACTTCCGGATCCATGCTGGTGTGGATGCGCATTTTGCAAGGATTTGCCGCAGGTATCTTTAGCCCCCAGACTGCGGGAATCATTCAACAGTATTTTTCGGGTCAGGCTCGCGCGCTGGCTTACGCTCTGATGGGGCTGGTCGTCTCCGTCACTGTGGCGCTAGGACCGATGCTGACAGGTCTCTTGATTGCAATTTTTGGCAGGGAAGAAGGCTGGCGGTTAGCTTTTTCCATCAACCTGCCGCTGGGTCTGCTGGGGGTGGCTTGTGCGATTCTGTGGCTGCCGTTTAAGCGGGAACGCATCTTCGCGCGTCGCGCCCGCATCGAGGCTTTGGAAGCAGACATCGCCCTCGCTACCAAGTCTGGCAAGAAAGTCCCGAAACGTCCCCGCGTCGACCTTGACCCGGTGGGGATGATTTTGCTGGGGGCAGCAGTCATCGGCATGATGTTGCCTTTCGTCACGACCGGTTCGCTGTGGCGTTTCGTCCTGATTCCCGCGGCTTTCGCGGTGCTGGCCGGCTGGGTCTGGTGGGAACGAGCCTACGAGGCGCGAGGACGCTACCCGATGGTGAGCTTGCGGCTGTTTAAGATTCCCTCCTACAGTTTCGCCAGCGCAATTGGTGCTATCCAATTTTTGGGTATGCCCTCTGTGTATGCCATCAACGCCATGTTCTTGCAAAACGGTTTCGGTGAGACTGCCCTGATTGCCGGCCTCAGCGGGATGCCCGGCGCGTTTCTATCCGGGTTGACTTCCATCGTGGTGGCACGCTACACCATCAAACACGGTCGGAGCATCCAAGCCTGGTCGCTGGTGATAATGCTGGTGGGCGTGGTACTGACCGCGGTAATGGCGGTGCTGTTCGCCCGTGGTGGTTCCGTGTGGCTCATCAGTGTGGGGCTGGCAGTCCTGGGCTTTGGGTCGGGTTCTATGGGATCGGCGAACCAAACGCAGGCGATGCTGGAAGTCCCGCCATCTCGAGGCGGTATTGCCGGGGGTATTCAGCAAACCGGACAGCGCATATTTACTGCTATCGGAACGGCGATTCTCACCGGGGTGTTCTTTAGTGCCACCGCGGGATTGGAAACCACCACGCCGGGAGTGGACCTGGCGGTGGCAAACGCTTGGAGTCACGGCTATGTGCTGTCTTTCGCGGGGTGTACGGGATGCATAGTGATAGCCCTGGTAGTAGCCATAATCTTTGTTTTCTTTCCTCGACAGCCGCACCCGACCGCCGCGAAAAAATGAAGGTGAGACATGAACGCGAAGCCACAGAACTCTGCAAACGCAGGGCCGGAAATCTGGCACGACCAAAAACGCATGTTCCCGCCGATGGCACTGGGGCTGTCGATGGCAGGTTTTTACGTCACGGCTGCCGGTTCTCTGATTGCCACCCTGTCCCGAGATCTCGGCGTGAAACCGGAGGCGCTTAACTGGCTGGGTGCCGCCTATGGCTTTGGCATGTTGGTTTCGGGGCTGCTGGCACCCTGGGTGATGCGCAACGGACCGGTTTGGTCGCTGCGGCTGGCTCCGCTGTTGGTCCTGCTGGGGACGTGTCTGGTAGCTTGGAGTCCCTCGATTACGGTCAGCCTGGTGGGGGTGACTTTGGCTTGTTTGGGAGGCACCACTGTTTCGGCAGGGGTCGCCGGCACTTTCGTGGGTGTCGAGGGGACGAAATACATGTCATTGACTGTCGGGATTTCCTCGTCGGTGTCAATCGTGACGACGGTGCTTTTTGCCCTGGTAGAACGCGTCTTTCCCGGTTTTGGTCGCATGGCGCTGTGGTTCGTCCTGGTGATGGCAGTGCCCACTTTGGTATGGGGGTGGAAGCTCCCGGCGGTACCGTTCCGTCAGGTATTGCAAAAGGGGTTGAGTGCGGCAATCGATTCGGTGTCCGCAACTGGTGAGGGGCACGGCGACCCGGCCACCACCCCTGCTGCGGACGGACACCGCGACCAGACGGGCACTTCTGGCGCTGCCGCCGACTCCGGAGTCCCTCCTAGGGGCAGCGTGAAGCCCTCCAGATGGCTGGTTACTTCCCAAATCATGAGGCTCGGGCTTACTGCAGGAGTCGAGTTCGCCATGTACGCTTGGGCGGTGACGCGCCTGCGGGAATTGGGGGTTGAATTGGCGCTGGCTTCGGGTTTGGCGACCGCATTTGCCGTCGGTATGGCGGTGGGGCGTCTGGGTGGGGCTGCCTTTGCTCGCCGCTATTGGGCCTGGTGGGTGTTTGTGGGCTTAGGATTTTGTGGCACAGTCGCGGTCGCTTTTGTGCCTTCAATCGCGGTGGCAGTAGTTGGTTTGTTTATCACCGGCTTGGGTGTGAGCTGTCTGTATCCCATCAGCGCGACTGAGTTTTCCGGGTTGCCGGGGGTGCAAAAGCAACATGCGGCGGCGGTCATTAGTTGCCTTTCCGGGACTGGTGCTATCGTGACACCGCTGCTGCTGGGGGTGCTGCTGGCAGCCGTGGGTCTGCACTTTGGATTCCTGGTGCTGCTGGGGCTTTACGTGTTGATGGTCTTCCTGCCCCGTCCCTCTGCCGCGCATCTGGGAATTGGCTAAATTGGTGCAAAAGCCGGGGGAGCGTTAGAATATTTCCTTGTGCGTCTTGATGGCGCGCGCCTTTTGCTGCCTATAAACGGGTAGCGTCCCGCGGGGAAACCGCCGTGGGAGAGGACACAGACCGAGTGGAAACCGTGTCATCACGATTTTCATGAAGTTAAAAGAGTTTGGGTGGAAACCTCTGGTCGACACCCCTATTGAAAAGGACCCAAAATATGGCTAAGAAAAAAGTCATCGGAGTTATCAAGCTCCAGATTCAAGCCGGTGGGGCAAACCCGGCACCGCCGATTGGCCCGGCACTGAGCCAACACGGCGTAAACATTATGGAATTCTGCAAGGACTACAACGCCAAGACTGAATCGATGCGCGGCTCCGTGGTTCCGGTAGAAATCACCGTTTACGAAGACCACAGCTTCGACTACGTGCTCAAGAGCTCGCCTGCCTCCGAGATGATTCGTAAGGCTGCGGGCGTTCCGAAGGGTTCGGGCACCCCGAACACCGTCAAGGTCGCCAATCTGACCTGGGATCAGGTAGAAAAGATTGCTTCGGAAAAAATGCAAGATCTCAATGCTAATGACATCGAGGCCGCAAAGAAGATTATCGCGGGCACCGCTCGATCCATGGGCATCACGGTCGGTTAATCGTCAAAACTGTGGAGGGGCTTAGTGTTTGCCCACACCACGACTGCGTAAGGAGCAGAACATGAAACACGCCAAGAAATACAACGAGGCCGCGAAGAAGATTCTTCCCGACACTCTCTATCCCATTGATGACGCATTCAAGCTGGTAAAAGATACTTCCCCCGTGAAGTTCGACGCGACCGTTGAGGTTGCGATGCGTCTGAACGTTGATCCCCGCAAGGCTGATCAGATGGTGCGCGGCACCGTTTCTCTGCCTCACGGCACCGGCAAAACCGCTCGGGTCCTGGTTTTTGCCGTAGGTGATAAGGCTGCAGACGCTGAGGCTGCGGGCGCCGACGAGGTCGGTGGGGACGAACTCATTGAAAAGGTCTCCAAGGGCTACACCGACTTTGATGTCGCCGTGGCGACGCCCGATTTGATGGGCAAGGTCGGTCGTTTGGGTAAGGTGCTCGGTCCGCGTGGTCTGATGCCGAACCCCAAGACCGGTACTGTCACCATGGATGTGGCGAAGGCTGTCAAGGACATCAAGGGTGGTCGTATCGAGTTCCGTGTCGACAAGCACGCCAACCTGCAGTTCATTGTCGGCAAATGCTCGTTTGAGCCTGCCAAGCTGGCAGAGAACTTCCGGGCGGTCCTGGAAGAAGTCCAGCGCCTGCGTCCCTCGACTATCAAGGGTCGCTACATTACGAAGGTCTCTATCTCCACTACGATGGGTCCCTCTATTCCGCTGTCCCTAGCGACCAAGGAATAGTTAATATCTTCCTTGTGGGGTCAAGGGTAACCTTGACCCCACAAGGTATTTAATGAGTATGGAAGGAAGGTGCGTGATTAGGCACCCATCCGGACGCTTGATAGATTGAAGTTGAGGATTTGCGCGGTCCGGCAGGGGATAGCTAAACCTGTAAGTAACGTCGTAAACGGCGCATAGTGGGATGATTCGTAGGTGAGCTTGGCAACGCTTATGGTAAATGAGGACAAATGGTATGAATGTAATTAGCTTGTTTAGCGGGTGTGGGGGGCTTGACCTGGGATTTGAACAGGCCGGCTTTAACATACCGGTAGCTAATGAATTTGATCCCACAATCTATGAAACCTTCAAAGCCAATCATCCGCATACGCATCTCATTGAGGGAGACATCAGAGGGGTTACTATTGAGGATATAGCGCCCTTTGTTGATGGTGAAGTTGATGGCATCATCGGTGGTCCGCCCTGCCAGTCTTGGTCTGAAGCTGGGGCTTTACGAGGGATTGAAGATGCTCGCGGGCAGTTGTTTTATGATTACATTCGCATTTTGAGAGAATTCAGACCGAAATTCTTTCTGGCAGAAAATGTCAGCGGAATGTTGGCAAACCGGCATAGTGAAGCTGTACAAAATATAATTACGCTATTCGAAGAAGCCGGATACGATGTTACTTTGACGATGGTCAATGCGAAAAACTATGGGGTTGCCGAAGAACGAAAGCGTGTATTCTATATAGGATTCCGAAAAGATTTAAACATCGATTTCGTGTTCCCCAAGGGGTCCACTGAGGATGATGCCAAAAAAATTACTTTGCGCGATGTGATATGGGATTTGCAAGAAACGGCTGTCCCCGCGGCAGAGAAAAACCGTCACAATCCTCAGGCAATTAATAATAATGAATACTTTACCGGGGCATTTTCGCCAATTTTTATGAGCCGGAACCGAGTTAAAAATTGGGATGAGCAAGCGTTTACCGTGCAGGCATCGGGTCGCCAATGCCAACTGCATCCGCAGGCCCCGAAAATGGTCAAATTTGGTCAAAATGACTGTCGCTTTGTCGAAGGCAGTGAGAATCTCTATCGCCGCATGACAATACGAGAAGTGGCGCGAATACAAGGGTTCCCCGACGATTTCAAATTTATCTACAAAGAGACAAATAATGCCTACAAGATGATTGGGAATGCCGTCCCCGTTAATCTTGCTTTCGAGATTGCCACCGCAATCAGGCTTTTCCTGACCGGGAGAGGCCACGAAGTTAAAGGCATGGCGCCGAAAGGTAAAAAAGCTCATGGGTGCAAACAGCAATGATCACGGACGCGCTTATGAGTATGCCTGGATAAATTCCTTATTCAAGACACTTCACCACACTAGGAATACCCAAATTGCACATAATTCTAGCTTCTATGCAAATCAAAGTGCCTGGAATCAAATTGGCGGAGATATGCGCGAAGTGTTCCAGCTCTCCGCTGATTCCGCAGTAGATGCAATCCTCCAGCTAGAACCCATGTTGAGTGAGGACAATCCAGATGTGCTCACGTTAGAGTTTCAACCTGACCGTGCTGGAATACAGGGCGATGTTAGAGACATAGTTATAAAACGGGACGCTATTGAGTGGGAAATCGGTCTCAGTGTAAAGCACAATCATGAAGCGGTTAAGCATAGCCGTCTCAGCCACAAATTAGACTTTGGCAACGAGTGGTTCGGCATTCCCTGTAGTCAGAGGTATTGGGATGACGTCGAGCCGATCTTTACCTGTCTGGCGGCTAAAAAAGCTCAAGGTCTTAAGTGGTCCGAAATTCGCGACAAAGACACAACGGTTTACGTACCTCTGCTTCAGGCATTTATCGACGAGCTGTACCGAGCCTATACTGCTAACCCTGACATGCCGCGAAAAATGGTTGAGTACCTCATTGGTACGAGAGACTATTACAAAGTCGTCAGCCATGACCGCAGCCATCTCACCATCATCAGCACGTTCAATATCCATGGTACATTGAACAGACCTAGCGCGATTACTGTAGCCACAATATCTGCACCTATAGTTGAACTTCCTACCGAGCTTGTGACTCTAAAGTTTAAACAGGGTAGTACCAACACTGTAGAAATGTATTTAAACAATGGTTGGCAGCTCAGTTTCAGGATCCATAATGCCAGCTCTAGGGTTGAACCCAGTCTCAAATTTGATGTGCAGTTTATCGGTATGCCTGTTTCGGTACTAACCATAGAGTGCAAATGGAAATAGTGACATGCTGCTGGTGAATGCCGTCAACTGACGGTGCAATTTTCTAAACCAGATTTCCCGGAGGTTCTGATTTCCTAACGGGGCATGAGGGACCCGAAGGGGTGGTCCTGGCGGAATGCGCAGAGGGGACAGAGCTCGCCAGCGGTAGCGGGAAAACGGCTACGGCACGAGGGACAAATCTTCGTTTTTACTTCGGTCAGGGTTTGGGTGGCTCCGGTGTGGATTTGTGACCAAGTGGGGTGACCTTGCGCTGTCAAGGTGTGTTCCGGGCATAGCTTCAGGCAGGCGCCATCGGCTTCACAGCGAGCCAAGTCTTGCGTGAGGGCGAGCACATCCGCGTCCTCGGGATCAGGTGTCAGAGATAAAGCCTGGTGTGGGCAAGCAGCGACGCACACCCCGCAGACGCTACACTTGCCAACCTGCAGTGTCCACGCTGGTGGCAGGTCCGACGGCGGCTCAGATACCCCCAACAAGGCAAAAGCCTGCGCGCTGCGTTCTTGCCAGTTGGCGTGAAGATCCAGGGCGCAGGTGGTGGATAGCCCTAGGAACGACCGGCGCGATACCCCCAGCTGCGAAACCTCAACCCATTTTCCAGCGAACCTGCCCTGGTGGGTTGTCTCCCACCGGCGCAAGCGACCGGGGAAAACCACGTCACCGAGCTGTAATAGCCGCCCCAAGCCCTCACCTCGTGAGCACGGCACAAAGGCAATCTGACTCACCCCTAGTGCCAGAATCTGCGCGAGGGAACCCAAAGGTGCCCCGCTCCAGCAGGCATCGTAATGCAGCGCGCACACCCGGCGGGGTATGTGCGGCAGGGGGTTGTGATCGCACGCCAGAACCAGAGTTTCGGGGACTTCCCCCGCGCTCAAATAGCGCAGCAGTTCGCGCAGGGAGTCTTTCATAAGGATGGGGTTTCCACAGTGCGGTCAGAGCGGTTTTCGGGGCTGTCAGGAGTGCCTGGTTCGCTCGAAGTTCCGGAATCACCGGGCAGGTCATGGCGGAGGCGTGCCGCGGTGCTCCCCGCGTCGCGCGTTACCCCCGGTACGCCGGGGTCACCAAACTTACCCGTCGCAACTCCCTTGTGAACTGCCGTAATACCTCGATAGGGGGCAGCGAACCCGGACGTAACCTCCGCGACGGGAAGCAGACCCCGGGTCGACAGGGTCACGACCCAAGACGCGAAGGCAGCGTAGCTCAGGGCTTCGACCCCCTGCATCCAGGCAGTTTGCGCCTGGACCTCGGCTTCGCGCAGAGTCGCGGGAATCCACCGCAAAGGATGTTCGCGAGTGAAAGCTACCACGATGTCGCGCACGCGGTGGTAATCCTCAATCCGCCCCGCATCTAGCGCCGACAGCATCTGTTGGCAGCCCTGAGACAGAAAAGCGAACTCCAACCCGAGGTGGTCATCCGGTTCGGTATGCAGCTGGGGAGCCCGCAAACCTAGCTGAGAGTAGTACCACCGGACTTGAATCGTCTCGGTATCAAACACCAGCTGTTCCTCGCCGACGTGGACAGACTCAAAGGGTGAGACTCGGGCGGTGGCAGAAACTCCATAAAGAAAATCCTGATCCATGCGAATCGTGGAGTCCTCTTCGTGACTTTCCCAAGAGCGTTTCAGCAGGTCGGTGCCGCGAGTGAGGGCAGTGTGGGCGTCTGCGTGGAGGCTTGCCAGCTCCGGGTGGGGGTTAGGTTCGTTCCAAAAGGGCCAGTCGGACAGGTTCGTATAGACTTCGCGGCGGGTGTCCGGAGTTGCGTGGCCCAGGTGCAGCCGGCCCAAGACCAAAAAAGACGCGGCAAAAGTATCGAGAGAGGGCGCGTCGATTAGCTGACTCATGGGTATCTTCCTTCTGTAATAAAGCGTGGCTCCCGGTAATGCGCCGGGAGCCACCGAGGTTTCTCTAGGACCCCGGTTAGGGTGCGATAACGTGTTGCACTGTATTCAAGCCTACATGCCACAAGCCTTCGTAGTGGACGGCTCGACCCAGCAGTTCAGTGATGAATGCCAGCAGCAGCGATCCGCACAGCAGGACCGTCAGAGTGGTAGTGGGCTGTGAATGCAAGCGAATCTGGGTGAACGCAAACACACCCGCGCCAACGACCGCGATACCCAGCAGGATCAGACGGCAGGTCAGGAAACCACCCGAGATAACGTCAGCTACGTGAGCTGCCGCCCCACCCTGCTGATGCAGACCCAACAGGTAGGCAGGGTAGGTAATCATGATGATGATGCCGCTGGCAGCCGACACAATGGTGAGGATTTGCATCGCGGAATGCACCAGCGACTTCAGATCATCGCTGATTTGACCGACTGCCAGATGCTGACGCCAGTCTTTCCAGCTCTCGGGAGCAGACACCGTATCGGTCGCAGACAGTGCCTTTTTCCACACCAGCAGCAGGCTCAGCGCTACCGCGAGCGGACCGGTCAACAGAGCCGAGGCAAAGAAGAACACGGGAATCGCGGGAGTATGCCACGCCGGAATAGTTTTGACGGTGCAATAGACCCCACTCATTGCCGCCAGCAGAGCCAGACCGCTCAGCGCAGTGAGGACTGCCAACGCGTCACGGAGGGTTCGGGTCAACCACTTATTCCACTGGCATGCCGCAAAGACGAAGCCGAAACCGCCGAACAGTACCCCGCTCAACAGTTCGCGGCTGAGCCAGGAGGAGCCGACGTGCAACAGCGTAAATGGCGCATGGAACGGGTCATTCAGGTGGAAAAATGCCGCAAAGAACCCGAGAACCAGCAGCGGTCCGACTGCGAACAGGGAGGTGTCAGTCACCCGGTCAATGGATTCACCAGGCAGTTTGCGGAGCCTTCCGAGCAGCTGGACAAAGCCCAGAGCCCAAAAAGCCCCAATCGCCATCTGGGCGATGACGGTAAACAGAATCATAGGGAGTTCTTCCATTTTCAGATCTCCTTCGGGTTGGTGATTTCGCCGGTGGCTTGGTCCCACGGTTCCGCGTCCCGGTGCGCTTCGATGACCAGGTGCGGTTCCGTCAAGGACGGGTCGGGCAGGGGAGCGATACCGTTGAGGTTGCCGTGTTTCTTACGGAGTTCGTCGATGGGACCCCACTCCAGAGCCCGGGAGGGGCAGGCCGCGACGCACGCCGGGTCTTTGCCCTCCGAGCGATAGTCGTAGCACAGGTCGCACTTTGACATGTGACCAGTCTCCGGGTTGAGCTGGGGCGCGCCGTAGGGGCAAGCCCACTGGCAGTAGCGGCAGCCCACGCATTTCGACTCATCCACATACACGGTGCCATCCTCGCGGCGGCTCATCGCGGTGGTGGGGCAAACCTCCATGCAGACCGGGTATTCACAGTGGTTACAAGAAATGGAGACATAGTAGGCAAACACTTTCGGTTGGAAGGTGTTGCCTTGGACTTTCCAGGTCCCGCCGGAGTATTCCGCGACTTTGCGCCAGTGTACGCCCAGCGGCAGGTCATGCTTGTCGATACAGGCAATCTGGCAGGCCTTGCAGCCGTTGCAGCGGGTCTGATTGAAATAGAACCCGTACTTGGCGCCAGCTTTGGTGAAGTTTTCAGCCATGATATGTCCTCCTAAGCCTTCTCAATTTCCACGGTGATGGTATGTACCGCGTTGCCGTGCGCCAAGGGCGAGGGGTGCAGCGAGGACAAAGTGTTGGTGTTTCCGCCGATGTCCACCGGAATATCCGGATTGGCGCCGGCTGGAGGTTTTACCTCGGAGGCATCGACCGGGTGATACCAGGCTCCCTGCGGTAGGGAAACCACTCCGGGGGCAATGCGGGGAGTAACTTTCGCTTCAATTCGCACGGTGCCGCGGTCATTGTAGGCAAACACCAAATCGCCGTTCTTGATTCCGCGAGCCTTGGCGTCAATCGGGTTAATCCAGATGGTTTGCAGGTGGGCTTCGCGCAGCCAGTCCACGTTTCCATACGTGGAGTGGGTCCGACCCTTAAAGTGGTGACCGATGCATTGCAGCGGATACTTGCCGGTCATGGCGGCTGCCGGTCCGTCCCAAGTCTCGACGTACTCGGGCAAAGGCACCAGCCGGTCGCCTTCAGCTTTTTCGCGGAAGGCGTCAAAAGTCCACTTGGTAGCCATCTGTTCGATGCGCTGGGAATAGATTTCAATCTTTCCGCTGGGCGTCGACAGGGGGTTAGCCAGCGGGTCCGTGCGGAAGTCTTCCATCGAGACAATCGGTCCTTCGTAGCGACGGTAGACGCCCATCTTTTTCCATTCCTCGTAGGTGGGCAGTTCGGGGTCATCCTCCCGCGCGGTGTCAATGGCCTCTTTCAGCCAATCTTCGCGAGTCTTGCCCTCAGTGAAGTCATCCTTTACACCCAGGCGGTCAGCCAGCTCGGTGCAAATCGTGTAAACGTCCTTGCACTGATACAGAGGCTTGATGGCTTGGGAGGAAACAATCCCATACGCCATCGGTGCGCCGTTTTCCCCGGCATGATAGTCGCATTCCTCGGCGGCAGAAGTGCCAGGTAGGACGTAGTCAGCGTATCGGCAAGACACCGTCATCTGAATATCGCAATCGACGATGAGTTCGCACTTGGATTCGTCTTGGAGGATTTTCACCGAAGCGGCGTTTTCCCCAGTTTGGTTGACCAGCGAGTTTCCGCCGTATTGCCACACCATCTTAATGGGGACATCCAGCTTCGTGTTGGTCGGGGTGCCGTTGTCATCTACCGGGACTTTAAAGTCACGCGCTCCCGGCTCGGGCTTTTCCATGACCCCCGAGTTGAACGTGTCCATTTTTTCGCCGTGTTCAATCGCGTCCAGCCAGGAGAACACCGAGATAATCTTCATCGACGGGTTTGGTTTCGAGCTGGTCAGATTCTTGCCGACTCCCAGTCCGGGTGAGGACTCTCGAGCTCCGTTACCGCCGCCGGGGACGCCCACGTTGCCGGTCGCGCAAGCCAGCAGGAAGATGGCGCGCGCGGCGTTTTCGCCGTTGGCGTGGCGTTGCGGACCCCACCCCTGGGTGATTGCGCAGGGCTTTGCGGTGGCAATTTCACGAGCCAGTTGGCGGATGGTTTGTTCCGGAACTCCGGTGATGGCAGAAGCCCACTGGGGAGTTTTTTCGACGCCGTCCTTTTTGCCTTCGATATAGGCGCGGTAAGACGCATTCGCAGGAGCGCCGGGAGGCATGTGGGCTTCGTCGAAGCCGATGCAATAGGTGTCCAGGAAGGCTTGGTCGTGCAGGTTTTCCTCCAGCATGACGTGAATCATGCCTGCCACGAGAGCCGCATCCGTCCCCGGACGCAATGCCACCCACTGGTCTGCTAGGTCAACGGCAGTCTCGGAATAGCGCGGGTCGATAATGATGGTGCGCACTCCAGAGGCCTTTTTTGTCTCCAGCGTGGTGAAGGTCAGCCCGCCCCCGCTCATGCGGGTTTCCAGCGGGTTGTTGCCAAACATGACCTGCAGTTTCGAGCGTGCCGCGTCATCGAGTGAGTTAGAACCGAACCAAGACCCATAAAAGTACGGGTAGGCAGTGGTGATTTCGGTGGTGGAGTAGTCGGAATAGTGATCCAGGTAGCCACCCCAGCAGTTCATCAGGCGGGCAAAGGCGGTCGCATCCGGGGGCCACGAGGTAGACACGATAGATCCGAGGGTGCCGGTGCCGTAGTTGATGTAAAAGGCTTCGTTGCCGTACTTCGCTTTGATTTCTTTCATCTTTTGGGCGATTTCGTCCAAGGCTTGCTTCCAGCTGATTTCGACCCATTCGCCAGCACCACGTTTCGTGCCGGGTTTACGCTTCAAGGGCTTCTTCAGCCGATCCGGATTGTATATCCGGTGCCGAATGGAGCGACCGCGCACGCAAGCACGCACGGATTGCGAGCCGAGTTCGTTCGTGCCGGTGTCGTCAGGCAGAACTCGTACTACCCGACCGTTCTTAACCTGCAGCTGCAGTGGGCAGCGCGAACCACAGTTCACGGTACAAGCCGACCACACCAGCTTGGTGTCGTCAGATGCAGCCGCGTTTGCCTCCGAAGAGCCCGGAAGGGAGCCTTCCACGCTCAACAAGGTGGCGGTTCCCGCAGCCACACCGGACCATTGTAAAAATGACCGTCGGGAGATTCCCGAGGGGGTTTCGCTCTGATGTGCCATAAGTGTTCCTTTTCCGGAGTTGAAATGAAGTCACTTTGCTTCGGGAATTATATTACGCCCTATTGGACAGGTGTTCAATAGGGTATTGTGTTATTCTCATTTTGTTTCGGGCTGTCTCAGGGTTGTGCCACAATGCTTTTGTGGCGAGAAATGAGCCTTTGAACTTTCCGAGTGGAGAAGTAGTGATGGATCCGCGCTATGCCCGCGCGCGAGCCAATCTGAATGAAGCCATTTTGCGTCTCTGCGCCACGCGGGCTCCAGAAGATGTCTCCGTGTCAGAACTAACGAAAACTGCGGGCGTGTCTCGAGGGACGTTTTACGCTCACGCCTCCAGCCCCGCCGAACTTTTAGCCAAGTGTTTACTGGCAGAAATCCACGAGTTCTTCCCGGCTATCGGTCAGCTACTCCGTGCCAGCCGGGAAAACTACCTGTTGCGCTGGCGCGAAATTTATATCGAGCTGCTGGAGCATATTGCCAGTCACGCCGAAGTCTACGGGCATATTTTCCTCGACGTGCCCTCGTCGGGAACGCGCGGCTATTTCAGCGACTATTTTCACCAATACCTGCGTCGCTACGTCCTGGATTACGTGACTTATTCCGGAGAAAACAACGGTGAGCTTTGGATAGAGATGGCTGCCGAGCAGCAGGTGCAAAATACTTTCGTAATTATTCGCTCCTGGCTGCAAAACGAAATGAAAACCAGCCCGGAAGTCGCCATTAATACTTTCATGAGTCTGGCTGCCCCCTGGCAGTTCACCAAGTTCGACCAACCCGGTACCACTTTAAACCGGCGGCGTCACGCCATTGAGCAGCTTCTGCACCCCTAGCGCGGACACGAATGACCGATTTCAACACAGATTCAGGGTTATCTTCATCTCTCGTTTTGGTAAAAATGCAGGTGGTGGCGATTTCGCTTTCGTGAAAGGGATGTTCGGCGGGGTGAAAACGGTCGTTGGTGCCAAGCATTCCACTAACTCCAGCAACCGGAGTTGCCTAGTGGCAAGCTCCGCGTGCAGATACCGTAATTTGGCTCCAAGCGGGCAATGTGCTAGCCTGAACGAGCCTAAGACCGCCGGTCCGAACGGATAATTCAGCGATAGCTGAGCCTGCGCAGGAAACGATAAGCGAATCATGAACGGTACCCACCGACCTTCTGTGGCAATAAAACCCAGAAAACGGACGGGAACCGTATCTGTACGCCCCGGCTCTTGCGCGCGGGGCTTTTTTATTGCCCGAATCCCGTGCAGCCGGCTAAAAACGGAAGGAGGGCTCATGGCAAGGCCTGATAAAGTCACAGATGTGCAGTCTCTCGCGGCATCCGCGAAGGACTCCGCCGCTGTTATTTTGACCGAATACCGTGGTCTGACCGTAAAGCAGATGAAAGAGCTGCGTACCTCGCTCGGTACGGACGTGCGTTACTCCGTAGCGAAGAACAAGCTCGCGAAGCTGGCTATGAAGGAAGCTGGGCTGGAAGGTCTCGACGAATACCTCGTGGGACCGACCGCGATTGCTTTCGTTCCTGCCGATGGCGATGTCGTTAGCGTCGCTAAGGCTCTGGATACCTTTGCGAAGGAAAACAAGGCGCTGGTTTTGAAGGCTGGCATCATGGACGGGGAAATCCTCGACACCGATGCGGTTAAGAAACTCGCTTCCCTGGAATCCCGCGAAGTTTTGCTGGCGAAGTCCGCTGGATTGCTCAAGGCGCTGCAAACTCGCGCTGCCGGGCTGTTCCAGGCTTCGGCCTCCAAGACGGTTCGTACCATCGACGCCTACCGCGAAAAGCTCGCGGCCTAAGGCGCTTTACTTTAGACCTAGATTCAAAGAAAAAAGCGCTCGCATCAGCGAGAGCGACGCCCGGTGTGCAGGAATCACCAGGTGGATAAACCGAAAGGATGCCAAAAATGGCGAAAATGACTGTTGATGAACTGATCGACGTGTTCAAGGATATGACCCTGATTGAGATCTCCGACTTCGTGAAGAAGTTCGAAGAGGTCTTTGACGTGACCGCTGCTGCTCCGGCTGCTGTAGCCGTGGCTGCTGCTCCGGCTGCTGGTGGCGACGCTGCTGGTGGCGAAGAGCAGACCGAATTTGACGTCGTGCTCGAGAACGCTGGCGCCTCCAAGGTTCCGGTTATCAAGGTTGTCAAGGCTCTGACCGGTCTGGGCTTGAAGGAAGCCAAGGACCTGGTTGATGGCGCTCCCAAGGCCATCCTCGAAGGTGCCAAGAAGGAAGACGCTGAAAAGGCCAAGGCTGAACTCGAAGAGGCCGGCGCTACCGTCACCTTGAAGTAGTCACATTTTCGGAGTGCGCGGCACTCCGAAAACCGTGATTTGATAGTACATATAAAGCAAGCACTGCACGGAATTGCAGTGCTTGCTTTATATGTATGTGGTTAATTTTTTGAAATAAATAGCAAAGCGTTGCAGTCGGGTTATTATGAGCTATCGGTTATGCCATGATATTGCTCGCGCCGTGACTTTGTTACGGGGCGCGCAATAAAAACTGACCGATGGTAAGAAAAATAAAGTCTAATAATCCAACAATCAACGATAGGAATTACGCTATGGAATCAGGAAGTTCTGAAGCGCCAGCAAAGAGGGTAAGCACAAAGATTCAGCGAAACTTATTTTCGAATCTAAAGCTGTCTGCCAAGTTCACCACCGTTATTGCTGCCTTGTTGGCACTGATGGTAGTGCTCTCGGGATACTCTATTGTGAAACTCAACACCCTAGGCGATGACGCGGACCGCTTGCTGGCTGTCAGCCAGTTCTCGCGGTCAATGGCAGCCATGGATGCCACCCTGATTTCGACCCGTTCTGATGTGTTGCTAACTTTAGGCTTACCTACTCCTGCCGAAAAGAATAAGTTCCATGAAGCGTTCAAGGCTAAACAATCCGATGTGGAAAAAATGCGTCAGGAAATCACTTCTAACCCCATCGCGCAAACTGTGCCAGAACTCGATGAATACTTTGCCGCAATCGACCACTGGCAAAAGGTATTGGAAGACGAACTGGTATCAGCCGCCCTTGTGGACGACCGTGCTCTCTACTCGCAGCGTCTCCAGGGTGAGTCGTATCAAAATGCGCGCCAAGCCTACTATGATGCCTATAACACCATCACCGAACGCTTTACCGCGCTGGAGCGGGAGCGGAAGGCCGATGTGGACTACACCCGGCTCAGTTCCATTATCATCATCGGCATATTGTTGGCACTGGCGTTAGCAATCGGATTGGCACTGGGGATATTGCTGTACCGGGTCATAAGCCGTCCGCTACAGCTGGTTAATGATGTCGTCGCGGCGATGGGTCACGGTGACCTCACGCAACGCACCGCTTATGAAGCCCGCGACGAAATGGGTTCGATTTGCCAGGGAATGGACCGCTCGGTCACTGAAATCGGCGAGTTGATTACCCAGTCTGCGAGCTTGACTGGCAATGTCAATGCCACCGCGATGGATTTGGCGCGGGAAGCTGATGAGTCTGCGGCGGCAGCCGTACAAGTGCGTTCCGAAGCCGAATTGGTTAGCAACGCTGCGAATGAAGTATCCCAGTCAATTCAAACCGTTGCTGCCGGGGCAGAAGAAATGGGTGCCTCCATACGCGAAATTTCTGCCAATGCTAACGATGCTGCGCGCGTCGCAGGTGAGGCTACCGCGGTTGCGGCAGAAACCAGTCAAGTGGTGGAAAAGCTGGGCGAATCTAGCAAGGAAGTTGGTGAGGTCATCCGTGAAATCACGGCTATTGCCGAACAAACTAACCTGTTGGCCCTGAACGCGACCATTGAGGCTGCCCGCGCGGGCGAAGCCGGTAAAGGCTTTGCCGTGGTGGCAGGGGAGGTCAAAGATCTCGCGGCACAAACAGGGGCCGCTACTGAAAATATTGGTGCGCGAATCACTCAAATCCAGCAGGATACCGAGGCTGCGGTCAGTGCCATTGAGCGGATTTCAGTGATTATTTCCAGCATCAACGATTACCAGACCACAATCGCTGCCGCGGTGGAAGAACAGTCTGCCACTACCAACGAAATGTCACGTTCCGTTCAGGACGCGGCCGCTGGTGCCGGTCAGATTGCCGAAAATATTGCCTCGGTGGCTCACGGTGCAGATAATTCCTCGGCAGCTTTGCGACGAATGGTAGACCAGACCAAAGAGCTGGCAAACCAGTCAAGAGGTCTGCAAACAGAGATGGAAAAGTTCCGTTTCTAACTCACCGCCGTTTGATTTAGGTAAATGTGTGGGGCTCTGCCGGTCGGCAGAGCCCCACACAGACATTTAGATTTAGCCTTCGACAGGCAGGTCGTCTTTCTCTGAGTCCCGGTCGGGAATCCCGGTCGGAGTCTGGGACATCGGCAATTTGGCCACATCAATGGGGTGCAGCAGGTCAATGGCGATACCGACCGCGACCCCAGCGAGAGCGGGGGTCAGCCAGCCCATCTGCACGTCGCCCAGCGGAAGGACATGCAAAACATCTTGCAAAGCCTGCTGCCAGCCGGTGACGTGCTCCCAAGCCGGGAGCTTGAAAGTAGAGATGGCTTCAAAAATCCCGATTAGGGTGGCTACCCAGGCGGAGAGCCGGTAGGTCCAGAACAGCTGGCGTTTCATGGTGTAATCCAGCAGGGCGATCATAATCAGGCAGATTGCCGGAGGATAGGTCGCCAACCCAATCGTCACCACGATGGCGAGGATGTTCTCGAGACCCAGATTAGCCACCAGCAGGGAAATCACCACGTGAATCGCCAGCATAGCGGAACGGTGTACCTTCGGGAGCAAATCGCAGAAGTACTGAGTTGAAGCTCCCATCAGCCCGGTAGCGGTGGTCAAGCATGCCAGGAACACGATAATCGAGAACAGGCTTTGTCCGATTGGTCCGAAAATCATTTGCGCCGCCAAGGACAGACCGGCTGCCGGGTTAGCAATCTCCTGATCCGCTACGCGGGTACCCACAAATGCCAAGCCCGTGTAAACGATAGCCAGGGATGCTCCCGCAATACCCGCAGTAAAGGTCGTCGCCCGGAACACGGAACGCTTTTCGTTGTAGCCGTGAGCGTGCAACTGGGTGATGATGACCACCCCGAACACCAGGGATGCTAGAGCGTCCATCGTGCCGTAGCCGGTAATCAACCCGGCAGTAAAGGGCGAAGCCTGATAGGACGGATTGGGGTGAATCGTTTCGACACTGGGCAGTTTAAACATGGCGATGGCAATCATCACCAGCAGCAAAATCAGCAGCGCCGGGGTCAGGTACTGTCCGATGCGGTCCAGCATCCGATCGGGGCGGTTCAACAGAATCAACACGATGGCAAAGAAGATCAGCGAGTAAATAAACAGCCCGACGTGATTCGCGGCGTTATCCCCGGTCTGGGTTCCCAAGCTGGTCAAAGGGCGGATAGCCATCTCCCAAGATACGGTAGCCACGCGGGGCATCGCGTAACACATCCCACAAAACAGGAATACCGCGACGGTCAAAATCAGCCCCGGAATGTGCCCGATGCGGTCGGCAATTCGCCCCGCGCCGTAAGCGTCGGTGGACGCCGCCATCATCCCTGCCACGGGGAACAGCACTCCCGTCAGCAAAATGCCGATGACTGCGGGAATTACATTGGCGCCCCCGCTGACGCCGACTTGGAAGGGGAAAATCAAGTTGCCCGCGCCGAAAAACATGGCAAACAGGGCAAACCCGGAAATTAAAAGGTAGGTGTCGAAGCCTTTACGGCTGGGAGAATTCATACTATGACCTTCCTTAATGGTGGCAAACTATTTAGACTTTCTTGGGAATCAAGCCTAGCACA
The DNA here is from genome assembly GCF_000196535.1 of Mobiluncus curtisii ATCC 43063. Classification (NCBI taxonomy): domain Bacteria; kingdom Bacillati; phylum Actinomycetota; class Actinomycetes; order Actinomycetales; family Actinomycetaceae; genus Mobiluncus; species Mobiluncus curtisii. The sequence continues at coordinate 1,200,284 of NC_014246.1, forward strand.
AGTCGGATTTACCACGTATTTCCCGGTTTTTCACAGATTTTTAGGGTTTCTGCACCAAGGCGGGTCGGGGGCGGGGGGAATCGTGGCAGTACACGGTCGTGGCAGGTCGGAGTTCCGCGGGATACCGCCGAAGGCTGTGCCCGAGGGGATGGTCATAAGGGTGTTCACAAGGGTGCCGGTGAGCACTGCGGGGATGGTCGGGGATGGTTACAGTGTCGTTTCTCGGAAAGGGACGTGGGCGGCTCGCAGCCGCGCGGCTGTCAGGTCAGCAATAGTGTCGAGTCCATGCTCGCTAGCGGGGGTGGATTTAGCCGAGCTGAACGTCTCTTCCAGTTGAATCAACACAAACCGTCGCCCCGTGGTGTGTGCCGCCTGCCCGGTAGTGCCCGAGCCGGCGAAGAAATCCAGGACCGTATCGCCGGGGCTGGTGGCGGCCTCGATGAGGACTTGTAGCAGCTTCGTGGGCTTTGGAGTTTCAAACAATCCGCCCAGACCCAGACGCTGTAGTTCCCGCTGTCCTGAAATTGTCGAGGGTCCGATAACCAGGTCTTTCAGGGCAGTTTCGTGAAAGTTACGGATTTTGGTATAAATCTTTAGATGGCGATGTTCCCCCCGTCCGCGCACCTGAAATTCCAGGTCTGCGTAATCCCGTTCCACTTTCGCCCGCGACCAACGCCACGCGTGGTACTTGAGTCCCGGTTTCGCATTTGGATGAGGGTGAGCGCAAATCCAGCCGGCAGCAGCCAGTTCGGGGTCCGCCGCCCCGACCTCACTGGTGCGTACCGCCCCGGTCTGGGGATGATAGAGAATATCGAACACCATCGAGGGGGCAGTGACCTCGTTGAACTTTGAGTTCGTGTTATACAGCTCATTCTTGGTGACATACTCCCCGCGCGCATCATGCTTTACCTGGCGCTGGGGCAGGTGGTATACGGCAGGCATGAGTTTTTGCAAAAGCTCGGTGCGACCGCGGAGCTTGCCGACCTGCGCAGCGTCACGGGCATAGGTCAAGATGTACTCGTGCGTTCCGGCAGGACCTGCCCCCAGCTGGCGACCTTTCAAGTTAGAGACCCACACGAAGTTTCCAATTAGGTTTTCGGTGCCAAAAGTGCGGTCCATCTCCAGTTTCAGCTCACACAGTTGGTTAAAGTCAATCGAGATAAAGATGAGACCGTCGGGGGTCAGGATTTCGCGGGCTGTCGCCAGCAGCGGGTGCATCATCGCAAGCCACTCGTCCTTGGCGCGCCGATCGTGGTAGGCGAAAGTGTTTCCGGTGTTATAGGGCGGGTCGATGTAAATCATTTGCACACGTTGCCCAGCCTGGTGCAGCGCCCGCAAACCGGTCGCGGCATCGGCACGCAACAGCCAGTTACCTTCCCGAAAATCATCCACAAAAAAATCCTATCCAGGGAAACGCCCTTTACCGGGGAAAATCGCCGCAGAAACCGGGAAAGTCAGAATCGGCGCTTGGGATGGGAGACGGAAATAATGGCACCCTGGGGCAACACCTTGTTCGGATCCAGAGATGCCGGTACGGTGGCGACAAAAGCCTGGAACGTCGGGGGTCGGCGCACAATGAGTTCGAGTTTCCCGCCGTCCGCCTCAATGAGCTGCTTCGCCAGCGCCAAGCCAATCCCGGTCGAACCGTGTCCCGAAACGCCCTTCTTAAAAATATCCGGGGCGATTTCGTCATCCACCCCCGGACCCTCGTCGCTGACCTCGAAATACATGCCCTTCTTGTTGCCACTCATCTTCGCGCGCACGGTAGTCGTGCCTGCCCCGTATTTCAACGAATTCTCCAGCAGGGTGGCGATGACCTGACCGAGTGAACCGGGGGTAGCCAGGGCGGGACGGTCCGTTTCATTACGGAACACCAGCGGGCGATCCGCCGCTCGGAACTGGTTTTCCCACTCGTTTTGCTGGTGTACCAGGAATTCGTCCACGTTAATCGCCTGGGTGGTGCCCCCGCCTGCGTTCTGAGAGTTACGTTTCAGGTCTTCAATCACGCCGGTCAGGCGTTCCAGCTGGTCCAGGCACTGTTCGGCTTCTTGCTGTACCTCCGGTTCGCTGCTGATCATCTGGATTTCTTCCAGTCGCATAGACAGGGCAGTCAGCGGAGTGCGCAGCTGATGGGAGACATCCGAAGCGAACTGGCGCTCCGCGGCGATACGTCCTGCCAGATTTTCACTGGCACGAACCAGTTCGTCTTGCACCAGGTCGATTTCTTCAATACCGGAAGGGGTTACCCGCGGACGTACCCCGCCAGAACCGAGCTGTTCGGCTTGGGCAGACAGATAAATCAACGGTGCTGAAATCCGACGGGACGACCGCATCGCGATAAACGCGCCGACAAATACTGATGCTGCCACCCCGGAAAGAGTCACCAAAACGAACACCACAGAACGTGAACGGGCGTTGTCTGACGAAGAAATTACCGTCAAAGTGGCACCCGTGGCAGTCTCGACTCGGGAGACCAGCGGAAACACCGGGCGAGTCCCGAAGCTTAGGTCGCGCCCGTCGTGAGTGGTGACTTCCACCCTGGTGTCGGCAGCGCGTCCCGGCCACAGCCAGCTCGCTATGGTGACATCAGTCACGTAGTGCCCGGTCAGGGAAGTGCGATCCAGAGCCAGAGCATACTGTTTAGCTGCTGCGTCAACATCCGCGCGTGCCGAGTCCCACAGCTGATTAACGGCGAAAGCTGCCAAAGGTACACCCAGTAGCAGCACAGCAATTGTTACCGCGCTGAGGATAGAAACCAGGATTTGCTTGCGCAAGGGCTAGGCAGTTTCAAAGCGGAAGCCCATGCCGCGCACTGTGGTGATGTAATGCGGATTGTTCGCGTCATCACCGAGTTTGCGGCGCAGCCACGAGACGTGCATGTCCAGGGTCTTGGTGGAACCCGACGGGTCCCCGCCCCACACTTCCCGCATGATGGCTTCCCGCTCCACGACCGCGCCAGCCTCGCGCACCAGCACTCGCAACAGTTCAAATTCTTTCGCGGTCAGCTGTAATTCCCGTGTACCCTGGAAAGCACGATGAGCGGAAACCTCAATGCGCACGTCCTGTGCGGAAAGGTCACTTTCCTCAGTGATTTCCCCGCCAGAACGCCGCAGCAGTGCCCGCACGCGAGCCAGCAGCTCGCCCAGACGGAACGGCTTGGTCACATAATCGTCTGCCCCAGCATCCAAGCCCACCACCATGTCGACTTCGCCGGTACGCGCGGTCAGAATCAGAATCGGAATGGTGATACCTTGGGCGCGAATCGTGCGTGCCACATCCAGACCGTCCATGTCAGGCAGCCCCAAGTCCAAAATCACCATGTCGGAGTCATTGACTTGTTTCAGGGCAGAACCGCCTGTAACGTGCGCTCCGACCTCGTAGCCTTCCCGCTGTAGAGCGCGAGTCAGCGGTTCCGCGATGGCGGGATCGTCTTCGACTAAAAGGACTCTGGTCATTCCTGTTCCTCTGCTTTCGTGTTTATTCCTCCCGGTTCTGTTCTCTCTTCTTTGACCGACACTCTGGAATAATGCGGGTGCTCATAAACTGGGAGATTATGGAAACTCTAAGTCATCATCGCATAAAACTTTACCCTTTTTTGACCCGTTGCGCTATTCAACGGAACGCTTAATTTTAACAGTAGTTTTCCGCATTTTCGGTGCGTCCAACGGCGCGATGTCCGCCGGTAGTGGATGCTGGGTGCATCAGGGCTGAACTGCGGGAACGTCTGTGGTGCTGGCTGGGTTGCGGCGATCTAAACCCGCGCGATTAAGCTAGAGGCATGGAAAAATCTGATTCTGTAAGGGGTACTGCTGCGGTGAGCTTGGTGTTGGCTTCCGCTTCGCCGGCGCGACGCAAAGTGTTGCAGGGGGCGGGGTTGTGCCCGGTGGTGCAGGTTTCTCACGTGGACGAGGATACTCTGCTGACCAAGCTGCGCGCCCAGGGGGCTGATCCCGCAGCGCAGGTTTTGGCTTTGGCGCAGGCAAAAGCGCGGGCAGTAGCGGGGGAACTCGAGACGTCGCTTTCGCCGGGTGCGGACACCTTGTTGGTGGGCTGTGACTCCATGCTGGAGTTTCATGGCGAAGTGTTGGGTAAACCCCATGATCCGGAGGTTGCCTTCGCGCGGGTGCGCGCCCTGTCGGGAGATTCGGGGGTGTTGCACACCGGACATTGGGCGATGCGTTTGCGCAGCGAGGCAGCCGAACCGGTTGCAGAAGTAGGGCGCACCGAGTCTACCGTGGTGCATTTTGCGCAGTTCAGCGAGGCAGAGGTCCGCGCCTATGTGGCTAGCGGGGAACCGCTGGAAGTCGCTGGCTCGTTTACCATTGACGGTTTGGGCGGGGCATTCATTAGTGGCATCGAGGGTGATCCGCACAATGTCATCGGGATTTCTCTGCCCTTGTTGCGAAAACTGGCTGGCGAACTGGGGATATTCTGGCCCTCTCTATGGGGCTAAGTTGAATCCCCCTCTATTTACCCCGGAAAAAGTTTCCCCTTGACAGCTGTGTGATGGTGTATTAGTGTTGTAGTACACAAACATGGTACCGCGTTTGTTTAGGTAAGGAGAAGCTGATGGATTTTGATACTGGAACGCCCATTTGGCGTCAGTTACTTGACGACTTCTCACGGCGCATCACCAGCGGAGCGTGGGAGCGGGGTTCTCAGATTCCCTCTGTGCGCGATTTATCCGCCGAGTACGGGGTCAATCCCAACACTATGCAAAAGGCGTTAACCGAGCTGGAGCGTACCGGCTTGGTTGCTTCGCGCCGGGGCTTGGGGCGTTTCGTCACCGAGGATATCCGGGCTGTCCGGGAACTTGGCAAGAATCTGGCGAAAACCTCCGTGCGCAACTTCATAACAGACATGAAAACTTTGGGACTAAGCCTCAGCGAAGCCCAAGATCTGTTGAATAGTCAATGGAAAGGACGTGATTGAGATGCAACCCTTAGTGGAAGTGTCCAACCTCACCAAACGTTATTGGGGTATCAAAGTAAACGGGGTGACAAAGCCGGCACTGGACCAGCTCACCCTTAACTTGAATGCCGGAAAAATCATCGGTTTGCTGGGTGAAAATGGCTCCGGCAAGACCACCCTGCTAAAAATCTTGGCAGGCGTACTGGAACCCACCAGCGGGCAAGTCCGCATTGGTGGTCAAGAGATCGGGGCGAAAACCAAAGCCATGACCTCTTTCCTGCCTGATGCCGCCTGGCTGCCCGAATCAATCAGCGTAGCAGCGGCTATCAACCGGCACGCGGATTATTTCGCGGACTTTGATGCGAGAAAAGCCATGGAACTGGTGGAATTCCTGGGGCTACAACGCCGCCAAACCACCAACCATATGAGCAAAGGGATGCGTGAAAAACTGCAGCTAGCGCTGATAATGTCACGCTCCGCCCGACTTTACCTGCTGGATGAGCCGATTTCGGGAGTGGACCCGGCGGCGCGCCAAGCCCTGCTGGACACCATTGTGAAAGGGTGGAACCCCGAAGCGACTCTGTTTATTTCCACCCACCTGGTTACCGACATTGAGCCGGTGCTGGACGAAGCCGTATTCCTGCACGCGGGCAAACTGTTCAAACAGGGCGAAGCCGATGAGCTGCGGGAAGCCTACGGTATGTCCCTGGATCAAATCTTTAGGAAGGAATACTCCCATGTTTGCTAAGTTATTCAAGCATGAAGCCAGGGAAATGGGCTGGCAACTGTTGCTTTATCTGGTTCTTGGCTTGGCGGTGGTGTTTGCCTCGGGGCTGTTGAGCCTCACTAACCTAAGTTTCCTGTCGGTAACGGGGACCACCCTCGGTACCGTGGTGTCAATCATCATTCCTTTCCTCGTGTTTATCACGGGTTCCAAGTATTACTACCAGACCACCTACGGGCAACGCGGCTACTTTACAAACACCTTGCCCGTCTCGAGTGGAATCGTGCTGGGGACGAAGTCCCTGTGGCTGTTTATCGCGGTTCTGCTCAGCATTTGTTGGAGCTGCCTGGCGCTGACTTGGGTTATCTTTACCCAGATGGCGGGGGCGGCAGGCGCCAAGCTAAGCTTTGGCGACAAATTCGTGGCGCCCTGGGAAGCCATCGGGAAACTCCTGCAAGGGGCTCCCGTAGTTCTCATCGTCTTCATAATCGTGACCTTGCTGCTGACAGCTGCACAGTTTGTGCTGTGGGTGGTGTGCTTTTCCGCCCTAGCCAATCGTTTCGGATTCGCTTACCTGTCCACCAACAAAGCGGTGACCATCAGCGCCATTCTCATCTATGTGGTTTATGAAGCGGTGTTGGCTCTGTTTACTTTCCTGGTGCCGGTGACGTTGCACATTACGAGTTTGGCAGGTGACGCCAAGGCAAAGCTGCTTTTCGGCGCTATCCTCTCGCGGACTAACGAGGGGACTGGCATATTCCTCCCGCTGGGAACGCTGAGCATGATCCCCCTGCTGATTATCGGCTACTGGTTTGCCCACAACTCGCTGTCTCGACACCTGTCGTTGCGCTAGTCGGGTGTTTCATAGTGGCGGCTCGGTATTCCGGACCGCCACAACTTTTTAGGGTCACCAGGTCGGGGCGCTGGTTACTTGCCCATCAGCAGGTTAGCGGCCGCGCGGGCGGAGGAAAGCTCCAGGTCAGGGTCGGTGCCACAGACGTTGACGTGACCAAGTTTGCGCTTCGGGCGGTTACTCTTGCGATACAGGTGAATCTTGGCTTCGGGATATTTCTCCATCACTTTCGTTACGGCTTGGGCAGGGTCCTCCAGTTTGCTGCCCAAGACATTAGCCATCGCGGTGTAGGGGGCAGTGCGGGAAGTATCGCCCAACGGCAGGTCCAAGACCGCCCGCAAATGCTGTTCGAACTGGGAAGTTACGCACCCGTCTTGGGTCCAGTGCCCGGAGTTATGCGGACGCATCGCCAGCTCATTGATGTACAGGTGGTATTTGCCATTGGGAGTTTTCACCAGGAACATTTCAACCGCATAGACTCCGGTAATATCGAGCTCCACGCCAATCTGGCGCGCCAATTCCTCGGCTTGGTCAATGATGTCCACCGGAATCTGAGCCGGTTCCAAAACAGCCGCACATTGTCCCTGTTCCTGCCAAGTTTGCATCGGGATATAGGTGCGCAGTTCCCCCGAAGCGCGCCGTGCTGCCATTACCGCCAGCTCGCTGCTGAAAGGAACCCTCTGCTCGACCAGACATTCGATGCCCTCATCCAAGCCCTCTCGCCAGGTCTTGAACTCGTCCAAACTGGATACCAGGCGCACCCCACGTCCGTCATAACCGCCGTGGCTAATTTTTGCCACCAGCGGCCAACCGCAGCGTCGACCCACATCCTTGACCGCATCCAAGTCTGCCCCATTGGCCCAAGCGGGCATGGGTAGTCCCAGCTCGCCCAAACGCTGACGCATCGCCAGCTTGTCTTTCGCATAGAGCAGTGCGGATTGAGCCGGTCGAGCCGGGACACCAGTCGCGGCGGCGACATCGAAAACCGTGTCCGGAATCAACTCGTGCTCGAAAGTCACCACGTCAGCCCCGTCCAGCAGTTCGCGCAACGCTGCGGGGTCATCAGCAGAACCCACCACCGTCTCCGGGCACACGAAAGCAGCCGGATCCGAGGGGGAGTCAGCTAAAACTCGCAGGCAAAATCCCAGCTCACCGGCTTCGGTAGCCAGCATTCGAGCCAGCTGACCAGCGCCGATACACGCCACCACGGGCGGATGATAGGTGGTCAACTCAGTTCTCCTCCGTGTCCATCACGTTCTTTAAGGCTTCGCCCTTGTCGATAGCTACCTGACGCAGCAGGGCTTGATACTGCAACATGCGTTCGCGCATCTGTTCCGCCTGTGGTCCTTCTCCGGCGCCCAAGATGCGGGCAGCCAGCAGGGCGGCGTTCTTCGCGTTGCCGATAGAAACGGTCGCGACCGGCACGCCGGAGGGCATTTGCACGATAGACAGCAGGGAATCCATGCCCTCCAAGTGTTTCAGCGGTACCGGCACCCCAATGACCGGTAGCACGGTAGCTGCCGCCAGCATCCCCGGCAGGTGCGCTGCCCCGCCCGCACCGGCAATAATCACTCGCAAACCGCGCTTTTCCGCTGAAGTGCCGTACTCCAGCATGTCGATAGGCATCCGGTGAGCTGACACCACCCGAGCCTCGAAAGGAATTCCAAAGTCGCGCAGCACCTCCGCGGCAGCCGACATCGTCGCCCAATCGGAATCCGAACCCATCACCAAGCCCACCAGGGGCGTTTCTGCAGCATCGCTCATGATGTCATTCTACCCCGCCGATTTGCCGCCCGGTGCGGAGATTGCGCCATTCCTCCCCGCGCTCTGTTGGTTACCGCGCGAGCCATAATCTGGTTGGGCATCACAAGGGTTGTGGTTTGGGGGCGAGGTGTCGCTCGCGCCGTAATCTGGCTGGGCGTCGCGAGGATTGCGGTTTGGGCAGGGGTTTATCCGAGTGTTGTTAGCTGGGATTCGGGTGTGGATAGAGGGTTGTGATTTTGGGCGGGGAGAGCGAAGGCGGAGGTACTCGCAGGCGACACTAGGGGGTGAGGAAAATGCTATGCTCCGCAAGCATTTTCCGAGGGGGGTCTGTGACCCCCCAAGTCGCGCGAGACCTCCGCGAGCGATACCCCGCCCAGCGCGGCTCTTCGCGAGCGACACCCCGACCGGCGGGGTATCTGAAACGAGCTATACCCCACCCGGTCAGTTGTCTAAATGAGCAATAACAGCAGATTTAGAACTGCGGGGTCAGGTCGGCAGGGGTGAGGGTCCCGTTACGCAGCCCTTCCCAGAAGGCGGGGGTGCGGTTCTCGTCCAGCTTCACCGTCGACCCCACACCACCACCGGGGTTGTAACCGAGAGACGCAATGGGTGGCACCCCCTGCAGACCGGCGTCCCCGGCCTTCCGCAGTGCCAGCGCGAGCCGAGCAATGTCAATCGTCTGAGTGGAGCGGTCAACTGTCAGCGCCGCCGCGCCCGCATCTGCCAGTGCCACTTGCCGGGCCGGATTAATCAGTACTTCCGGGCTCAGCGCTTTCTTTAGGGTAGAGCTGATGACCAGGCGTTGACGTTGGGTGCGCCCGATGTCACCCAGTGGGTCGGCGTAGCGCATCCGCGCAAATAGCAGGGCGGTCGTCCCGTCTACGTCGTGACATCCGGCTTGCCAACTGAGCCCGGAGACCCGGTCGGAAAATGTCTGGTCCCAGCACAGGTTAATCCCGCCGACCCCGTCGACGACCTGGGAGACCCCGTTGAAACCGATTTGCACATAATGGTCAACGGTCAGTCCGGTCAAGCCTTCGACGGTGGAAACCAGCAGCGCCGGACCTCCCTCGGAAAATGCGGCATTGAGCTTGTTATGACCGTGACCCGGAATCTCGACATAGGAGTCGCGGGGCAGGGAAACAATCATGGCGGTGCCGTTGGCGGCTTGGTGTACCAAAATGATGGTGTCGGAACGCTGACCTTGCACTCCGAGGCTGGCTTCGGCAGTGCCCTCGCGAGAATCCGAACCGGCGATGAGCCAAGTCGTGCCGGGCGTGTCGGCGGTCCCGCTCAGGGCGTCGGTGCGACCTATATTCGTATTGACCCGATTGTTCAGGAACAATCCCCAAAATACAATCGCCAAAACCATCGCTAAAAGCAGGGTCAAAAGGGTGAGGAAGATACGTTTGGACCAGCTACGAGTGTGGATAGCGCCGGAATGGGGAGGCTCGGCGGACAGATAGGACTCCGAACCGGGCACTGTGGGGGCGGGCTGGGGCTGGAAAGACTCCGCGGGGCGTACGCCGGGGGTGCCGGGGTAGTGGTTCGCTGCGGAACCGGGGGCATAAGAGGCTGGTAGCGCCAAATCCGTATAGCTCAGCCCCTGGTGTTGCGTCGCAGGTGTGGCGGAACTGCCTACCACCACAGCAGTGCGCAAATCGGGGCGGTTGGTCCCGTTGGGGTTGCTGGGAAAAGCCGGGTAAGTCGGCTGATTCGCTGCCTGGTGCCGAATTTGGGGAGAGTTGTCGGGGTGAGGGTGAGACTGGGAACTGCCTGGCGGAAAAGACGGTGGCAAGGTCATTGCGCGGATTCCTGCCCCATGCTGCTGTCTCCGGATGCCTCCCCGGCAGGTGCATTGTGCGCGGAGTTTCCTCCGACCTCGCCGGTACTCACCGAGTTTGAATTGGGGGCAGTATCGGCGCCGCGCGCCGGAGTTTCAACGTTGCTGGCAGAGTTGCTGCTCGCGGAGCCTCCCACGGGTTGCCCGGCGTGTGCAAAGTTCGTCCCGTTTGCCCTGCTCGTCGCGGTCGTCCCCCGCGAAGGTGCCCCTCCCGCGCGACCGGTGCTACTCCCTTGTGCCGGAACGGAACCCCCGGAACTGGCGGAATCCGGCGAAGGCGAGGATGTCGCGGTCTGTTCGCTGGGCTGGTGAAGGTTCCCGTTCATGTCCTGGTAGGGGAACTCGGGGGGAACCGGCTGGTCTAAACGCAACGCATCGAACATATTCGGGGCATTGTATGCCACGGCGACGCGTGCCCGATCCGGAGCGTATTCCCCAAACGGCAGAGTGTAAAAGCGGATGTTATCAGGTTTGATTTTAGCCAAGGAAAATGCCAATCCGCCCAGGTTTTTAGCATTGCCGAAGTTCTCAGAGGTGGTGAGGGATTTCATTCCTGCTTTGAGGAACGCATAGAGCGAAGGCAAATCGGTCAGCATGTTACGGCTCTTGGCTTCCTTCATCATGGCTCCGACCAGCTTTTGCTGGCGACCAATCCGGGAAATGTCCGAGCCGTCTCCCACCCCGTAGCGGGCTCGAGCAAAACCGAGTGCCTGTTGGGGATCCAAAGTGTGGCAACCGGCGGGCAAGTCGATGGCGCCTTTGCTGTCTTTCATCTTTTCATCCAGGCAAATCGGCACCCCGCCCAAGGCGGCAACCATATTTTCAAAGCCATCAAAGTCAACGACCACAAATTCATCTAGGAAAATCCCGGTCAGCTGTTCGACAGTTTTCATGGTGCAGGCAGTAGCGGCAGCTACGTCTTCTTCCTGTCCCAGCAGCGCAAAAATGGAGTTGAACTGGACATAACCTGGGCTGGCGGGTTCAGTCTTTCCGTCAGCGCGCAGACAAGCCGGTCGCTTTACCATCAGGTCACGCGGAATCGACATGACCTCTACCCGGGTGCGATCCGCGCTAATATGCGCCACCATAGTGGTATCGGAACGCATTCCGGTAACCAGCCTGCCGTTTTCGTCGTAATCTTTCTGGGCTCGATGATCAGACCCGATTACCATCACGTTCAAGTCACGGTTGGCGAAATTGTCCCGTGGATTTTTCTTTTCGTGACGATTCTGGTCCAGAAATTTATTTACGTTGGCTTTTTTGGTCCAAGAAGAAATATCTGCGTTGACCATGCCCGCGAAACTCAGGCTAAAAACTGCCAAGAACATGAACACCAGGCTGAAAATGCGCAGTCCCCGCCGCGGGCGGGTCAGAGCGGCAGCGTGCGTGGCAATAGGGTGGTGCTTTGATGACACCAAGCCATTGTAGACTTAAGTGTCGGGTATTTCCTGGTACGGCTGTGCCAGACCCGATGATTTTTCTAGATTTTGTGCGCCCGGGAAGGAAAGTACGTGTCGAGTGTGTCCGCCACCCCCCCCAACCCGACTCCGGCATTTGGCGACAGTGACTCGGCTATTCGCTTGGTCACGGTCGCTTATCACTGCGGGGAGGGAATTCGCGGGCTGCTGCAGAGCTTAGCGACAGCATCTTCCCGGTCGATTCACGCCGTCGTGGTGGATAACTCAGAGGCTCCCGACCCCGCGGTGGTGGCAGCTTGTCAAGAATTCGGGGCGGAATACCGTTCCTTGCCTAACAATCCGGGATTCGGGGCAGGTAGCAATTTTGGTTCTGACTTCGGAGGAACGGAGCCGTGGCTGGTGTTCGCCAACCCAGATTTGCGCCTGACCCCCGGCGCTGTGGATGCCCTGATTGCCGCTGCTGCAGCCCATCCCGAGGCTGCCCTCATCGGTCCGGCGCTGGTGGACGAAACCGGCACGCGCTATCCGACCGGTCGGTCTTTTCCCTATATTTCTATAGGGATTGGTCACGCGCTGCTGGGACGAGTGTGGCCGGGAAACCCGTGGACTCGCCGGTATTGGGGATCATCTTGGCGCGGGACGGACTCGGCCGCGGTTGATTGGCTGAGTGGGGCGTGTATCCTGCTGCGCCGCGCGGATTGGGAACAACTGGGTGGCTTTGACCCGGCATACTTTATGTACTTTGAGGACATGGACCTGGCTTGGCGGGCGCGGCGTTTCCTGGGACGCGGGGCGCTGTTTGTGGGCAACGCCGTAGCAATACACGAGCAGGGCGCCACGACAGGGGACAAGACGCTGGGGGCAGGAGCGAAACGCAACCTGCGTGCCTTGCGGGCTCATCACGATTCGGCGCGGATTTTCTTAAATCGGCTCTATGCGGGTCGTCCCTCTGTGTTGCCGTTGCTGAGATTGATTAGCTGGGGTCTGCGGCTGCGGTATTGGGTTTTGGCTCGTCATTAGAGTCGTTGTGACGGGCCTCGGACAGGGCCAACGCCCGAGTCAGTTCAGTCAGGCGCGCCTGCACCGCGATGTTGTAACGCCACTGCACCAGCCAGGTTGCCAACACCACTATGACCAGCAGATACAGCAGTAAATCGGTACCTCTGCCGACACCGAGGAACGTAGCGACTGCGGAAATCACTGGCGGATAGATGATTGCCACGGCTGCCAAAATCGCGAACAGCAGTGCCAAGATACGTCGCATTGCCAGGTCGCGGGCGCCTTGCAGCCGAGACACGTAAACCAGCCCCACCCCAACCACCAGGAGCAGGACGACCTTGATACCCCACTGACCGGCGGCGACTCCAGCCAGCAATGTCGGAACCGAGACGGGAACCAGCCCGGCCACACTTGTGAAAACGTCCACGTTAACGCACCCCCATCAGCAAATCCATGACGATGTTTATTGAGTTCCACAGGGACTGCCCCTTGGCTTTGGAATAGTCGGTGTAGCGGATGTGGACTGGCATTTCCGCCCACGGCAGCCCGCTTTTACCCAGTTGTGCCACGATTTCAGAAGCGTGGGCCATGCGGTTTTGTTTCAGGTTTAGGGTGCTGGCAGCCCGGCGCGAGAGCAACCGCAACCCGTTGTGTGCGTCGGTCAGGTTCATGTGGGTCGTGCGAGCGGTAGCCCAGGCAGCGGTTTTTAAGACGATGCGTTTGATTCGTCCCATTTCTTGCACGTCAGAGAGGAAACGGGAGCCAAAAATGATGTCTAAGTCCTCCGCTTTGGCGCGCTGCCACATTTCGGTGACGTCAGAAGTGAGGTGCTGACCGTCGGCGTCGAAGGTGGCGACATAGGGTAGGTCAGTGGCTTGCAAATAGTAAGTGATTCCGGTCTGTAGGGCGGCCCCTTGACCGAGGTTGATAGCGTGAGTCAGGACCGTGGCGCCAGCGGCGCGAGCCAGGGCAGCGGAATTGTCGGTGGAACCGTCATCGACACAAATGAGGTGCGGGAAAGTCTGTCGGGCTTCCTGCAAGACCTCGGTGATGACGGGACCCTCGTTATAGATGGGTATCACTAAAGCGACCTCTTGAGCCGCAGGCTGGTTTGGTGATGGCTGCGGCACAGCTTGGCTGGTGTCCTTCCCTGTTTCGTGCACCTTTATATTGTGTCATTTGAGGATGAAATCAGTGAAAGCGTATTTTGGAACCGAGAGAGCTGCGGTGGATAGCTGCAGCTGCGTTACTATTGTTGCTGGTGTGAAAATTAAGCATCAAAGCATATCAAACCGTGAGATAATTTTGGATTTTTTGTAAAAATCTCTGGACAGAGATGATTAAAATAGTCATGCTAAATTGCAGCACCGATGGGAGGAACTTATGCGCAAACGCGGCATCATGTGGTCTTTAGTAGTATTGAGTCTGTTGGCGAGTCCGGCAGCGGTGGCAGTGGCAGCGGAACGGGACAGCGGTATCACCGATAAAGTCAGCTCTAATTTTGCGAGCCACGCAACTCTGGACACTCTGGGTGACTCGGAGCTAAACCAGAAAACGGCAGCTTTCCAAGCCTCCCAGCGAGGCGAGGTACCTTTGTTTGACAGTCGGGGTATGCTCCGGTCCTCGCACCACGAGGTTGCTGCCAACACTGGCCCGACAGACAAACTCGTCTCCACTGTGAAAGTGCAGGCACCCGTGGCGCTGATAGCAGCCCGGTGGTCACCTCGCGGTCCGCAGCCCCTGGTGGTAATGGGGCGTTATCTGCAAGCCGGAACCTGGAGCGAGTGGCAAACCATCGGCGACGAATTCGATTCCACGAAAGACGACAAGCTGAACGTGACGGAACCCTGGATTTTGACCAACGTCGCGAAAGCGCAAATCGCGGTGGTAGTCCCGCGGGGGGCGAAACTGCAGCCCACCGTAGAAGTGATTGATTCCCAAACCAGAGCCGAGGACCACGCTTATGCGACCGTGGAAACGGGAGACACGAACGCATTTGTGTCTGCCGGAGTGAAACCTGGCATCGCCACCGGTCCCGATGGGGGCAAGGAAAAGCCCAACAAAACTAATGATGCTGGTAAACAGGTCATTCCTCCCGACCCGGCGCGAAACGCTTGGACCAATGTCCCCGCAACGGGACGTCCCGCCACGGTTTATTCCCGAGCCGACTGGGGAGCGAACGAGTCTTGGATGGGATGGAGACTCCGGGCAGGCGCGGTCCGCGGAGCAGTAGTGCACCATACCGCCACGGGAAATAACTATTCCCCCGGTGACGTTCCGGCTATCCTGCGTTCCATTTATCGCTATCACGCCATCAGTCTGAAGTGGGGTGACATCGGCTACAACGTGCTGGTGGATAACTTTGGTCGCGCTTGGCAAGGGCGTGCGGGTGACTTCTGGTCCTCCAACATCGTCGGCGGGCACGCCTATGGTGTAAACAGCACGACTTTCGGGATTTCCGTGCTGGGCAACTACATGGAATACCGCCCCTCGGACGCGGCTGTAGATACGGTGGCGCGCGTCGTGGCTTACAAGTTGCGTCCCACCGGTTTGAATCCGTTGAATCTGCGAACCAACATCCGTAAAGACGGACACGATTTTCTGGCTCCGGTAGTTTCCGGGCACCGTGACGTCGGGGCTACCGCCTGTCCGGGCAACGCCTTTTACGCATTCTTGCCGACGCTGCGACAAATGGTGGCGTACTACGTTTCTGAGCCAGGAAACCCCATCGTTCCCCCCGGCCTCAGCCAAGCGCAGCGAAATCAAGCCGGCATGGGTATCCCCACGCTTTTGGCAGGACCAGACCGGGTGGGGACTGCCCTGTCCATCGCACGTTATGCCTTCCCGCAGGGGGCGCGCACGGTTTACGTAGCCAACGGGGTGAACACCGCTGACGCGCTGGCAGGAGGGTCACTCACGGATGGTCCGATTGTGCTGGTGCTGAACAAGCGGGATGCCCAAGCCGCGGTCGCGAAATACGTGAAAGAAGCGAAAGCTACCAAGGTGGTCGCTTTGGGCGGTACCGGCGCGGTCAGTGACGCGGTGCTGAATACGGTGGCAGCAGGAGTGGATACTGACCGAATCGGGGGTCGCGACCGGGTGGAGACTTCTGCCCTCATTGCTCGTCACGCTGCGGAAACCCGACCTGCCAGTGCCGTTTTCTTGGCGGAAATGTCACGAGGGGTAGATGCGCTGGCTGCCGGTTCACTGACCGCCGGGCCGGTCATCTTGGTTCCTACCAACGGCAAGTTGCCGGCGGTCGTGACCCAAACGATTGCGGCGATTAACCCGGCGAAAGTAGTGGCTTTGGGTGGTCCGGGAGCAGTGTCCGACGCGGTTTTGTCGCAAGCTGCCGGCGAGCGAACCAGCGAGCGGGTTTTTGGGGCTGACCGTTACCAGACCGCTCGTGAAATCAGCAAGTATCAGTTCCCCAATGGGTCAGCACATGTCTATCTCGCTTCGGGCACTAACCCTGTCGATGCCGTAGCTGGAGGAGTGCTCAGCGACGGACCGATTCTGCTGTTGCCCAACGCGCTGGGGAATTCTCTGGATGGAGCCACTTCCGCTGAGATTGTGCGTCTCCAGGCGCGCGCTGCCACCGCTTTGGGCGGTCCGGGCGCGGTGTCTGCGGAGCAAATGAAACAAGTTTTCATGACCCTGGACACTATCCCGGCTCCGGCTGCACCAGCCGGTTCCAAATAAGTTCTGACTAGCGGGGGCTCGGGAATAATCCCGAGCCCCCGTTTTTTGCGCCCAAACTATCGGCGGAGTCGAGGTCGCTGAAACCGGAGAGGTCTGAGATTTACCGCATTCCGTCGGGTTCCGTAAGACCCGGTTGGGATAAGATGGAGGAGTTTGATTTGCTCGGAAAGGCAGCTATGGGTCGTATCGTTGAAACCGCCCAAATCGCGCCGTCGGCCTCAATCGGTGCCGACTGCTCGATTTGGGATTACGCCCAGGTCCGCGAAGACGCGGTGCTGGGGGAAAACTGCATTGTGGGACGCGGAGCCTACATTGATGCCGGCGTGAAAGTCGGCGCGAACTGCAAAATTCAAAACTATGCCTTGGTCTATGAACCAGCCATGCTGGAAGACGGCGTGTTCGTTGGACCGGCCGCGGTTTTGACCAATGACCAGTGGCCCCGAGCCATCAACCCAGACGGTACTTTGAAATCCGCAACGGATTGGGAAGCCGTGGGGGTGACATTGCGTCACGGCTGCGCCATCGGGGCTCGGGCAGTGTGCATCGCCCCGGTTACCGTGGGGCAGTGGGCGACAGTCGGTTCCGGCGCGGTGGTCAGCCGCGACGTCCCTGATTACGCCCTGGTGGTCGGCGTTCCGGCTCGCCAGATTGGCTGGGTGGGACGCGCTGGGGTGCGCCTGCAACCAGTGGCGGGCAAGACCGGGCGCTGGCAGTGCCCCGTCACCGGACAGACCTATACCGAAACCGACGGAATACTGACTTTGGACCAAGCCTAAGTACGGCTGAGAAACACAAGCAAGGAGACAATATGAGTAAAGAATTCATCCCCGCCGCGAAGCCGATTATCGGCGCGGAAGAACGCGAAGCAGTGGATGCGGTACTGCGCACCGGGATGCTGGCTCAGGGCAGCGTCGTGGCCGAGTTCGAGCATGTTTTCGCCTCCCAGCTGGGAGCGGGGCGCGAAACGGTGGCGGTCAACGCCGGAACCTCCGCCCTGCTGTGTGGGCTGCTGGCGGCGGGAATCGGGGCAGGAGACGAAGTTATCGTGCCGTCCTTTACCTTTGCCGCTACGGCGAATTCGGTGGCGCTGACCGGGGCAAAGCCCGTGTTCGCTGACATTGAAGCGGAACACTTCTGTCTCGACCCCGCAGCGGTTGAAGCGGCAGTTACACCGAACACTAAGGCGATTTTGCCGGTACACCTCTATGGACACCCGGCTAATATGACCGAGCTGGGTCGGATTGCCCGCGAACACGACCTCATGATTTTTGAGGATGCCTGCCAGGCTCACGGAGCCACCTGGAATGGTCAACAGGTGGGGACATTTGGGACCTTCGGGGCGTTTTCGATGTACCCCACCAAGAACATGACCTCCGGTGAAGGTGGCATGATTACTTCTGAATCCTCTGAACATGCCCGTAAATGTCGTCTGTACCGCAATCAGGGCATGGAAAAGCAGTACCAGAACGAAGTTATTGGCTTTAACCTGCGCATGACGAACATTCACGCCGCAATCGGACGTGAGCAGCTGAAAAAGGTCGCGGGTTGGACGGCGAAACGCCAGGAAAATGCCGCTTTCTTAAGTGCGAACCTGCAGGGGGTGACCGTCCCGGCGATTGCTCCAGAAGCGTCTCACGTGTTCCACCAGTACACGATTCGGGTCAAGGCCGATCGCGATGGGTTTGTCCAGGCTTTGCGCGAGGAGTACCAGATTGGTTCCGGTGTGTACTACCCGATTCCCAATCACCGGTTGCCGTCCCTGTGCCACTTTGCGCCGGGCTTGGACCTGCCCCAGACCGAAGCGGCGGCCCGCGAAGTCGTGTCTCTGCCGGTACACCCTTCCCTGGATCAGGAGGATCTGGAGCGCATCGTGACCGCCGTCAACGCCCTGGTGAAAGCCGGTGCCTAGATAACAACAGCGTGGCGCCGGTGCGTTAGCATGGGGGCGCCGCGTGGTGGTGTGGAGGCGTTTAGAAACGGTCCGGGGGACCGTTTTAGCCGGAACTCAAAGCAGATAGGAAAGTTATGAAGGAAATACGTGTTGGAGTAATCGGAATCGGGAGTATGGGTCGCCACCATGTCCGCAACGTCCGCGAAACCCCCGGCGAAACCCTGGTAGCCGTGGCGGATCCGGCAGGGGACAAGTTCGGTGTGGCAGGAGAGCTTGAGGTCCTGCCTGACGTGACCGCTTTGATTGGCGCCGGTATCGAGGCAGCGGTCGTGGCAGTGCCCACGGCTTTTCACCTGGAGGTGGCGTTGCAGCTGGCTGCCGCGGGTATCCCGGCCCTCATCGAAAAGCCCCTGGCACGTACGGTTGCAGAAGGGGAACAAATCGTGGGCGCTTTCCAGCAATCCAATCTGGTGGGTGCTGCCGGTTATGTAGAGCGCTGTAACCCGGCGTTAATCGAACTGCAAAAGCGGGTTGCTGCCGGCGAACTCGGGGAAGTGTTCCAGATTGCCACGCGACGCCAAGGTCCGTTCCCTGCCCGAATTTCAGACGTGGGGGTCATTAAGGACCTGGCTACCCATGACGTGGATTTGACCGCGTGGATTGCCGGTGCTCGCTATCAATCCGTGTCTGCCCGGACAGCTCGTAAATCCGGCCGCGAACATGAAGACCTGCTGGTTGCCACCGGGGTGCTGGAAAACGGGGTGCTGGTGAACCACATCGTTAACTGGTTCAGTCCTTTCAAGGAGCGCCTGACCACCGTTACCGGTGAAAAGGGCGCGCTGGTCGCGGACACGATGAACTCTACTTTGACGTTCTATGAGAATGGCACCAAGGCTGTGGAATGGGACCAGGTGGCGAACGTTCGCGGGGTCAGTGTGGGGGAAGTAACCCAATATGCCTTGGATCAGCGCGAACCGTTGCGGGTCGAGCATGAGAATTTTGTGGCTGCCCTGAATGGGGACGCCAGCCGAATCGTGCCGCTCACGGACGCGCTGCAGACCCTCAGGGTGTTGGAGGCGATGGTACAGTCACGAGACACGGGGCAAACGGTCGACTTGTAGAGCTGCGAGCCGAACGTGTCGCGGCGCTACTGTCCACCGTCAGAAATCTGCAAAATGTGTCGCTGTGCCACGGCTGGCAGAGCGACACAAGATGGGTTCACGCCCGACCAGCCCCCTGACAAACCGAAAAACGCAGCCAATCCGCCCTTATGAACGCAAAACTGGGAAAGAATAGAGCTATGCGCCTACGTCCTGATGTCACCGTGGTGTCCCGGATTTTTGCCCCGGAGCCGGCCGCGGCCTCGTTCCGGCTCGAAGCCCTAGTGAAAGCCCTGCTAGAACAACGTGCCGCCGTAAGCGTGCTGACCACGATTCCGGCTCCCGGCACTGACCGAGATGCGCGGGCGCAAGTCGAAACGCAAACCGGCGCGGGGGACCTGTTGCACGTCCAACGAGTCCAGGCTAAACGCGACGAAACCGGGTATATCCGCGGCTACCTGCCCTATATGAGTTTTGATATTCCCGCGTTTTTCCGGCTCCTTTGCGCCCCTAGCCCCAGGGTTTATGTCAGCGAGCCACCGCCGACCACGGGGGCGATGCTGCGGGTTTTGGCAGCTCTGAAACGCCGTCCTTACGTCTATTACGCGGCTGATATTTGGTCAGATGCGGCGCAGACGAGCGCTCCGAGCTGGGTGGTGCGGGCGTTGCGGGTGGTGGAACGTTTCGCCCTGCGTGGAGCCGCCACGGTCATCGCCGTGTCTGACCAGGTGGCAGCGCGTTGTCAGGAGCTGGGGGCCCGGCGGGTGGCAGTGGTGGAAAATGGGATTGATACCGAGGTGTTCACCGAGCTAGGTCCTGACCCGCTGCCGGTGGCAGGGTTGAGCGCGGATGAGGTCGCACAGACGGATTGGCTGGTTTATGCCGGTACTGCCTCGGAATGGCAGGGGGCAGAAATTTTTGCCGAGGTGTTTGCGGAAATTGCCCCGAAGTTTCCCCGCGCCCGCCTGCTGTTCCTGGGGCAGGGCAGTTCTTTTGCCACTATGCACGAGATTGCTGCGCGTCTAGAACCGGGGCGGATTCTGTTTGATCAAGTGTCTGCGGAACAGGCCGCGGCGTGGCAGCGTCAGGCGCGAGCTTGCTTGGTCAGTATCAAACCTGGACAGGGCTACGATTTTGCCTACCCGACCAAGGTGCTGGCAGGGCTGGCTTGCGGAACTCCGGTAATTTACGTCGGCGCGGGTCCGGCTGCCGCGGACATCACCGAAAACCAGTTAGGTTTGGCCCTGCCTTATGACCCCGACGTTTTGAAAATGGCACTGACCAGCGTTTTAGAGGGGCGGTTGCGGTCTGGTGAGACGCGAAAGTGGGTGCAGGAGCACCGTTCGTTGCGTTTGACCGGTCAGAACGCGGCACGGGTGGTTTTGGCGCGGATACGTCACTAGATTCCGGCGTCAGGTCCGTGGGGTGCTAGCGGGTCATGCCTAGGTACAGATGCTCCGGGATTGGTAAGTTAGAGACGTGAAAATCATGTCGATTGTGGGGGCGCGCCCCCAGTTTGTGAAACTGGCACCGATTGCGAGGGCGTGCGCCCAGACTGCAGTGGAACACCTGATTGTCCATACCGGACAGCACTACGACCCGATGCTGTCCGAAGTGTTTTTTCAAGACCTGGAGATTCCGCGTCCCGACGTACATCTCAACGTGGGCAGTGCCAGTCATGGGGTGCAAACCGGGCGGATGCTCGCCGAGCTGGAACCGGTCATTGCTGAGGCCCAGCCGGATTGGGTGCTGGTTTATGGGGACACGAACTCGACACTGGCGGGGGCATTAGCGGCGGTAAAGATTCACCAGCGGGTCGCACACCTGGAGGCCGGGTTGCGTTCCTTTAACCGGGATATGCCAGAAGAAATCAACCGGGTGCTCACCGACCACGCCGCGGATTTACTGCTGGCACCCACCCAGGTCGCGATGCAACACCTGGCAGAGGAAGGTTTGCAGAATCGCACGGTCCTGGTGGGAGACGTGATGACTGACGTGCTGTTCACCATCCGCGACCGGGTGCAATCCGGGCAGATTGCGAACCCGATTCCCGCTGAACTCGGCTTGGTGCCCTCTCAATACGCCCTTGCCACCATTCATCGAGCCGAAAATACTGACGATTCGAGCCGTCTCGAGACCGTGGTTGCGGCTCTCGCGGAACTACCGTTCCCCGTCGTGCTGCTAGCCCACCCGCGCTTGCGCGCCAAAGCGGAGGCGGCGGGCGTGAACCTGACCCGTGGAGCCATTCACTTGCACGAACCGCTGGCATATCCGCAGCTGGTAGCGGCAGCGCTGCAAGCCCGCCACATTGTCACGGATTCCGGCGGACTGCAAAAGGAAGCGTTCTTGCTGCGAGTCCCTGCCACCACGGTGCGACCACAAACTGAGTGGGTAGAGACGGTTGAGCTGGGTTGGAATGAACTGGCGGAGCCATCTTCCCTGGTCCAGTCGGCAACCCGACCTCTGCCGGAGCCAACCACCGCCACCCCCTACGGAACCGGTGCCGCAGCGCAAGAGGTCGTGAAGGTCCTGCGGGAGCACGCTGCGCAGAGCTAATTTGCGCCCTTGACCCGGTTTGTCAGCTCGGTTGTGCCGGTCACGGCGCAGGAACTCTTGCCCGCCGGGGGACTCGTCTAGCGTAAAATCAACCGTGGACGGATGGCGCCAAATTCACGCCCAGACGCCCAGAAGACATCGCGAAAGTGTCGCGAAGGAAAGGAAACGCCGTGAAAATCGCTGTTGTGGGAATGGGAAAGATTGGTCTGCCGCTGGCGACGCAATACGCGTCAAAGGGTCATCAGGTCGTGGGGGTAGACATCAATCCGCGCACGGTTGAGTCCATCAACAGTGGGGTGGAGCCGTTTCCAGGTGAGGCTCACCTGGGTGAATACCTGACAAAGCTGGTTCCGACCGGGCAGCTGCACGCCACCACGGACTATGCTGAGGCAATTCCCGGCGCGGACGCGGTCGTAATCGTGGTGCCACTGTTCGTCAATGACCAGACCTGGGAGCCAGACCTCGCGATTATGGACGCCGCCACGACTTCCGTTGGAGAAAATCTCACCGCCGGCACGCTGGTCAGCTATGAAACGACCCTGCCGGTGGGCACGACTCGGCGCCGTTTCCAGCCGATGCTCGAAAAACTCTCCGGTCTGCGAGAGAGCCAGGACTTTTGGATGGTGTTCTCCCCCGAACGCGTGTTGACCGGGAGAGTGTATGCTGACCTGCGTCGCTACCCGAAATTGGTGGGCGGGCTGAGCGCGGAAGGGACTCGGCGCGGTCTCGAGTTCTATCGCGCGGTGTTGGATTTTGACCAGCGCCCCGACCTGCCTCAGCCCAACGGCGTGTGGGATATGGGCAGCGCCGAAGCTGCCGAAATGGCGAAACTGGCCGAAACAACCTATCGGGATGTGAACATCGGGCTGGCTAACCAGTTCGCGCGTTTCGCTGATAGCGCCGGGATCGACGTGATGAAAGTCATTAACGCCTGTAACTCTCAGCCGTATTCCCACATTCACCGTCCCGGCATCGCTGTGGGTGGGCACTGCATCCCGGTCTATCCCCGCCTGTATCTCTCGACTGACCCTGACGCAACCGTGGTGCGTTCCGCCCGGGTGGCAAACTCGGAAATGCCGGGTTACGTGGTGGAACGTCTCGCACAAGCCCTCGCTGAGCAGGGCACGGCGCTGTCCGGGGCAACCGTGGTGGTGCTGGGGGCGGCGTATCGCGGCGGCGTCAAAGAAACCGCGTTTTCCGGCGTGTTTACCACTGTCGCGGAGCTTTCGCGGCGCGGGGCGCACGTGGTGGTGCACGACCCGATGTTTAGTGACGAGGAGCTGCGTGGCTTTGGCTGGGAGCCTTATCACCTGGGCGAGCCGGTCGAAGCCGCCATCCTGCAGGCTGATCACGCCCAATACCGGGAACTGTCCGAGTCGGACTTGCCCGGGGCGAAAGTGATTTTTGACGGTCGCGGCATTCTCACGCCTTCGCGTTTCCCCACCGCGCGCTACCTGCGGGTCGGTGGCGGCGCCAGCGCGGACAGCGACGCGACCACGGCTTTTGCTGGCGCCAAACTGGCGACTGACGCTTAAAGAATCGAACCTGTTTGTTTCTGGTACAGACTGCGTCAGTTCAGATAGCGCCGCGGTAGAGTTTCTCCAAGCGAACAGCATAAGGCGAAGCCTGGTGGTGACTATACACCCAGTCTTTGCCCCCCAGAGCGGCAGCCATTGCCGGAGGATCTGGCAATGCCTGAGCAATTCCTGCCATAACGGTTTCCATGTCTCCTTCGATAACGGGAGGGGTGCTGCCGTCATCCGGGCGAGGAATCCGGGAACCGAGCGCCGCCAAGGGCAAACCGATAGCCATAGCCTCAAATTCAGAGACAGCGAGAATGCGGTTGGCTTGACCGATAGCGAGGGTCCCGCCGGCAAGCCACTGCAAGTAATCCGCATGTTTCATTTTTGGTTGCAGCTTCACGCCCAGAGACTTCGCCGCTGCGGCGCCGTAGCCCCAATCCAAGCCTTCCAAGGGAATCTGGGGGAAAGCCCGTCGCAGTTCGCTCACGAATTGTAGTTGTTCTGCAATGCCTTTGTCGTCATCCCAGCGCGAGGTGAAAATAATTTTCGGGGCATTGTGCTCTAGCTGCCACTTCGGCAGGAACTCAGTCTGGACGAAAGCCGGCATATATTCCGCGTCGCCACGTGCGGTGGTGGCTTCTTCGATGGTGTCCAGGTTTGTGTAAAAAACTGCCTGAGCTTCGTCGATGGCACGCTGTACCTGGTCATGGTACGGTGCTTCTTTCCAGCGGCGACGAATGTCGCTCCCGTGCAGGTGCAGAAAGTAAGGACGCTGCGGAAGGGGAGACTGGTGAATCAGCGGTACCGAAGTGGCGTAGTGAACGTGCACCACATCCGTTCGTCGCAGGTGGGACCAGCGACGGAAGAAATATGGGGTCCAAGCCAGTCGTGACAGACCGGATCCGGGATTGACCTGGGGACGCACCAAGGCGGGCGACAGATAATCCCAATCCCAACCCTGCTGCCGGGCAGCGCGGACCAGGGACTGCCCGACGTTAGCACAATCATTGAAGTGCAGGACTCGAGGGGAATCAGCGCTGCTCATACCCCTATTTTAGGGGGAAAAGCCAGTCGGCGCTCGATACTTAGATATCACCGTGAGTCTGGGTCAGTGTAGACTGGTCAGGTGCGTGTTTTGGCTGTAACTACCTGGTTTCCTCATCAGAAGCGTCCCTCCAGCGGTGCTTTTGTGGTGAAGGATTTACATGCGATTGCCGCTGCCGGGAACCAAGTGCGAGTCGTTCATTTGGACGCGGATCACCGAGGTTCCCCGCAACGTTTCCAATACGAAGGCATCGCGGGGCTGCGAATCGCGTTCCAGCCACTCAACCCGCTTTCGGCAGTGTCAGCTTCGCGTCACCTGCGCAGTTCCGTGGGGGACGCCGACGTGATTCACTCGATGGCGATGTCCACCCTGTTGCCTACAGCTTTGGCGCGCCCTCAGGTGCCGTGGGTACACACTGAGCACTGGTCCGGGCTGACGAACCCCGACTCACTGACCTTACTGCTACGACAGGCTCGAAAAGTCATTTTTCGGCTGGAGAAACTTCCGGACATTGTCACTACCGTTTGCCCCTATCTGTCCCAGCCAATCCGCCAATATCGGCATCGCCCCACGGTAGAGGTTCCTTGCGTCGTAGAGCCGGTGCCTGACCTGACTCCGCGGAAACTACCTGCCCCAGAGCCCTGGCGTCTGATTTCAGTCGGGGGACTGGTGGAACGCAAGGATCCGATTTTTGCGCTACAAGTCGTGGAGGAGCTGCGCCACAGAGGGCGTCGGGCGGAACTGACTTGGGTGGGTCAGGGACCTTTGGAAGAAGCCGCGCGTGACTATGCGACCAATCACGGTCTGCCTTTACGACTGACCGGACCTTTGCCCTATACCGGGGAGGGCGGAGTTTCGGCGGAACTCCAGGCAGCAGACCTGTTTATTGGTCCCACTCACGGCGATAATTTCTTTGTGTCTTGCGCCGAAGCGATACTGAACGGTCGTCCCGTGGTGGTCGGCACGGCAGGGGGTCACCCTGAGTATATGCGCGACTTTGTGGGGCGGGCTATCGCCACCCATGACGTGACCGCCTACGCGGACGCGGTGACCGAACTGTTGACTGCCACTCCCGATAACACTCCTAGTGCCGAGACTATTGCCGCCAGTATCGGCGCAGCCTTTTCCAGCCAAACCGTCGGGGAGTCCTACCGGAAAGTTTATGAGGCCGCCGTGGCGGGGGACCCCGCACTTTTGGAGCGGCTGCCTTCCTGGCGGGGCTGGTAGACCGCACAAGGTCGGGGCGTCAGGTCGCGTGGTGCCCTTAGTTTGCGTCGAGCTAAAGTTAGCGCACCAGGAAACTAGCCACGTCAAAACGGAGTGGTCCCTCCCGGTGGCACCACCCTTGTGCATACGCCGGAACGAGGGCTGCGGGCGTAAAGAACCGACTCCGAGCCTGAGCTAACTGGAGCAGCTGTTCATTGGGGGATTGTGGGTTTAAGATGGCATGCAACAAAGCCGTGTCAGCTCGTGAGAAAGCCCGCTCACAACCGGGGGCAAAATCGCACAAAGATTGGGCAATCGCCGCCAGAGAGACACGTTGGGCGGGTGTCCAAAAATCCATTTCTCGGTTCAGTAACAGTCCAAAAACGTGAATCCGCAGAGTCTTGATTGCCACCCCGGCGCGCATTTCTGCACTCCAATCTGCCACCCAAGACCGAGACAACAAATCAGTGATGTGTTGCAGCTCCAGATCTACCGGTCGAGACGTAGTGGTGACCCGCGTTTTCGCGTCTTCGCCGACCAGGTAGCCGGGTCCGCGACGCTGCACCACCACTGGAGACGAAGAATAGAGTCGCATCGAAAAAGCAATATCTTCACCCACCGGAAAGTCAGGAGTCATGTGTAGTCCCAGTTCCTCCAGGCGTTCGCGACGCATTAACCCCAACGGGGCGGAACGATAATAGAGCCGATCTTTGGCAAAGTCTGCT
The DNA here is from genome assembly GCF_000196535.1 of Mobiluncus curtisii ATCC 43063. NCBI lineage: Bacteria > Bacillati > Actinomycetota > Actinomycetes > Actinomycetales > Actinomycetaceae > Mobiluncus > Mobiluncus curtisii. The sequence continues at coordinate 1,226,544 of NC_014246.1, forward strand.
ATCCCGTAGAGCCAAGGGCGAACTGCGGGGGCATGAATCGGACGGCGGGCTTTTCCGCGGTGCAGTCGCGTCAACACCATAGCAGCGTCCCAACGTTTCGCCAGCGCACGCCAATAATCGACTGCCCCCGTTTCCAGGACATCGTCGGAACCCATGATTGACACGAAGCGGGTGTCTGCGATGGCTAACCCGTGATTGAATGGCCCCGCCGGGGAGGGGATACCATCCGTAAACGGCTCCACACGCACCCGGGAGGCCAGCGGGCCCAAGGCGGTGCGCATCCCTTCTGAATCCGTATTATGGGCTACGACCAGCACATTTACTCCGCTGGAACGTAACACTGAAGCGACCGCGCGTCGAATCGGGCGGTTGGGGTCGTGGCAGGCGATAACTACGGTGGTATCATTCTTGGTCACTGTTTTTGGTCTCCTTTGCTCCACTATTCCGGTCCCAGGCTTGGGCGGCAAGGTCCGCCAATACCAGCAAAATCAGCAGCATCACTGCCATCATCAGGCTCAAAATCTGCAGGGTTGACAGGAAATCCAGCGGGGAAAACGCCAGCCAACCCAGGGGAATCGCGGTAAACAAGATGGCGTGCAATAAAATCCAGGCCTGCCGCCCGGTCACCACGAACACCCCAGAAATCGGGGAAGTTATCAAGTTTACCGCCAACCATGGCACCAATGCGCGGGTAATCAAGCCAGCTTCCACCCACTGGGGACCGAAAACGAAGGGGAGCAGCCACGGCGCCACAATCCACAGCAGTACGAAAGGACCCACCCCGAACAGGAAGGCGCGTTTCATCACCGCCCGCACCAGTCCGGTCAGCTGTCCCGGCTGTACTCGTGCCATGCGTTCCAGGAACACCTGAGAGATCGCCCCGTTCAACAGGGAAATCGGGGCCTGCAGGACTCGCCAAGCCAAGTTAAACTGGCCCAGTGAACCGAGCGCCGCGACCCCAATCAACATCTGAATACCGTTGGTTCGCACCGCATCCACCAGCGCATTGGGGAGGTTCAGCAGGGGCATTTTGCGGTATTTGCGTGCCATGTCGCGCATCCGGGGGGTATCGGGGGCCACGGGATGCCAGACGGTTCCCGATTGGCGCCCCAGATTGAACAGCGCCCACAGCAAGCCAATGAAGTTCCCGAAAATCAGCCCCAGGAAACTGCGCATACCTCCGAGTCCAAATCCCAGCTGTCCCAGAGACGAACCCACGCCAGACTCAAAGCGATTCAGCGCGATGACGCGGTACTGTCGCTGGCGGTTGTACCAATACTGCCAAATCGCGACTTGGGCGGAACAAAAAATCGCCAGTCCCACCAGCGGCAGCCAGGTGGCCAATGTTTCTGAACCCCACACCTGTAGCACGACTGGTCGCGTGGCAAAAGCCAGGATTGTCGCCACGACCGATACGACCAGGTTCGCGCGGGTGGCGAGACGGGCCAGTTGGCGAGCTTCGTCATCCGTATCCGGCAGCACGATTGCCACGTCATAGCGCAGGGTGGCGATGACCACGAAGATGCTGGAAATGGAGGAAAAGAGCGCAAATTCTCCGAATGCTTCCGGGGTGAAAATTCTGGCAGTGAATATCGAAACAATGATGGCAACGGCTTGGCTGGCGGCAGTTCCCGTCGCCAAGATGCTGATATTGGACAAAACGGGATGCGCCTCGGCTTGTTTCCGCAGCCAAGCTCGCAGACGATTGTTGGTGTCCATCAGCTAATTTCCGTCCGGGTTAACCCTTTGCTGCCACGATGCGGTCAACAGCGTCTTTCCACAGCCCCACGACATTTTCACTAGACAGTTCATGGGCGTGGCGGTGGGCGTTTTGTTTCCACGCTGCGACTTCTGCGGGAGTGGTTTTGTCCAGTGCCTCCCGCAACGCTCCTGTCGTGAAATCAGCGGCGACCCGACCCAGCTGGTACTCATCAAGGCGGGAGACCATTTCCGGGGTCGGACCGATGACCATTCCGATACGTGCCTGGATGAAGTCAAAAAACTTGTTCGGCAAAGCGTAACGGTTATTGAAGTTCACCGGGGGAAGGTTGTGAAAACCGAGGTCGTAGCGGTGCAACGTGTCGATGAGTTTATCGTAAGGCACGCCGGGATACAGATTTACGTTGGGTATCTCGCGGCATTTCTCGCTTAACTGCGTAAAGTAGCTGGAGTTGTTGTTGACCAGATACAGATCCAAGGTATATCTATCTTGCAAACTAGCAACCGCATCAATCATGACTTCCGCAAAGCGGTCCGGTCGGCAAGTTCCGGCGTGAACTAAACGTATCGGACCGTTTTTAGGAGTCTCGGTGGGCTGCAAATCATGGAACGGGGTGGCATTGACGACCAACGTTGGTTTAATGCCAAAGTTTTTTTCATATTCAGAGGCAAAGAACGTAGCCGTAGTGGAACACGAGTCAGCCCGTTTCACAAAATGACGCACCTGCCATTCCATGTAGGGCTTCACAAACATTCGCCACCTGGGGACGTCTTCCTTTTCCCGCGGCGAGTATTCGTGCAGGTCAGCATGGATACCAAGTTTTGGTTTCGTCCACAGCCCCACCCCGATGGAATCAATATCGTCCGCGAAAGTCACATCGAAATATCCCTGTGGCAGGTTGCGTCGACACCACGCGGAGGCGGTGGAGGACCAATACGCCCAGGTGTACAGGTGCAAGATGGTGGCCAGCCGGTTGCGCTGCCAATACGTGCCTTCACCGGGGATTTCATAATGCTGAGCCACACCTTCCGGGGCAGGTCCGTAGCCGCAGGTGGTCAGCTCGTAAGCGTCTTTGAACAGGTTAATTTGTTTCAAAATCCGCGCGTCAGACACCAGTCGGGAGTAGGACACAATCAGCATCTTCAATTTAGCCACAGGGGTATTCTATCGTTGGATTCTCAGGCTTCGAAGTCCGGGAGACGTGTTCCGACCCCCAGCAGCTGTTCCAGAGCTGCCACTACCCGCGCGGCGGCGCGACCGTCCCCGTAAGGATTCACGGCGTGAGCCATCACCCCGCGGGCTTCTGGAGAAATCAGCATTCCTTCCAGGGCAGAGTGGACGGACTCATAAGTGGTCCCCACCAGGCGGGCGGTTCCTGCGGCGATGGCTTCGGGACGTTCGGTCGTGTCGCGCATCACCAGAACCGGTTTGCCCAGCGCCGGAGCCTCCTCTTGAATCCCGCCGGAATCGGTCAGCACCAGGTCGCAGCCCTTTAACAGTCCGCAGAAGGCAGCATAGGGTTGCGGGTCGCCAATGGTCACGTTGGGAATGCTGCCCAAAATTTCGGTCAGTACTTCGCGTACGGCGGGGTTGGCGTGGGCAGGCAGCAGGAAATGTACTTCCGGATGGTCGGTGGCGGACTGGGCAAGAGCACGAGCCATCTCGCGTAGCGGTTGTCCCCAAGACTCCCGTCGGTGCGCGGTGACCAGTACTTTCAGTCCGGGACGTGTCAAGGCGGCGTCAAACTCGGGGGACAAACCCTCACCAGCTTGGTTTGTGTCGACCACGTAGTGCAGAGCATCGATGACGGTGTTACCGGTGACGGCAATCAGGCGGGGATCGACGTTTTCGCGCAGCAGGTTGTCCCGGGATTTCGGGGTGGGCGCTAGGTGCAGCGCCGCGACTTGCCCCGCCAGGCGACGATTAGCCTCCTCCGGGAAGGGCAGGTTGATGTTGCCCGAACGCAGCCCGGCCTCCAAATGCACCACCGGGATATGCAGGTTGAAAGCAGCCAGGGCAGCCGCCATTACCGTGGTCGTGTCCCCCTCTACCATGATGGCGTCGGGTCGGATTTCTGCCAATTTCGTGTCCAAGCCTTGCAGCACTCGGGCAGCCAGCATATTGAGCGATTGTCCGGGACGCATCACGTCGATTGCAAAGTCAGGGGTAATCCCAAAAATGCTGTTGACCTGGGCAACCATTTCGGGATGCTGCCCCGTGGTCAGGGTTTTAACATCCAGCTGAGAGTCCTGTAAAGCTAACACCACGGGAGCTACTTTGATGGCTTCCGGCCGGGTGCCATAAATTACCAATACGCACGGTTTACTCACGGTTCCATTTTAGACAAAAGTGAGGGGCAGAAAGGCGGTCATTGCCCAAGGGCGTCCGTGACGGGTGCGGTGGACGCGTTGGCGTAGCGGTGACACGTCGCTGCTAGCGCCAAATTCCGCAGGTATCAATCACGGGCTGAGCAACTGCAGCTGGGTCGAGTGCCTTGAATTGTTTGTGCGCGACCAAGCCAACCACCAGGTCGGCTTCACGTAAAGCCTGGTTCAGGTCTACCAGTTTCAGGTTGGGCTTATCGCTCAATGCGGTCGGCAGGGTCGAGACGTTGGGTTCCGCGACCAAGACGGTAACGCCCGGAAGTTCCGCAAGTTTCGCCGCGACAGTAATTGCCGGAGACGTGCGCAAATCGTCCACATCGGGTTTGAAGGCTAAGCCGAGAGCCGCAATTTTCACCGGCTCGTCGGTTTTCCCTCGCAGCGTGGCTAAAGTGGAACGAACCTGGGTAATGACGTCGTCGGGACGTGAGTCGTTTACCTCGCGGGCGGTACGGATGAGGCGCGCCAGTTCGGGAGCCGCGTCAACGATAAACCACGGGTCGACCGCGATGCAATGCCCGCCCACACCGGGACCGGGCCGGAGGATATTGACCCGCGGATGCAGATTAGCCAGCTCGATGAGTTCCCACACATCGATGCCTAGACGTTCACAAATCTTGGCCAACTCGTTGGCGTAAGCAATGTTCACGTCCCGGAAAGAGTTTTCCGCCAGCTTCGACATCTCGGCTGTTTTCGCGTCGGTGACCCGTATCTGACCGCGGCAGAACGTGGCGTATAGTTCCCGTGCCGCGTCTCCGGCTTCGGGAGTCAAACCACCCACAATGCGATTGTTATCAAAAATCTCCACCATAATCCGACCCGGCAGCACCCGCTCAGGGGCATGCGCAAACAGCAGCTGACCGCGCAGCTCCGGTCGGTTCGCGGTAATCCGATCCGCCATAGCCTCGGTCGTTCCCGGCGGGGACGTCGATTCCAAAATGACCAGAACGCCCTTGGACACGTAGGGAGAAATCTCGTCGGCAGCCGCCATCACATAAGTTAAATCTGCTTCGTGATTGCCTTTAAAAGGCGTGGGCACGGAAACGATATAAGCCTCAGCCGCGCTGGCGTGAGTGGAAGCCGAAATCAAGCCCTGCGCATGAACCTTTTGCAGGGCTTCATCCAAGCCGGGCTCTAAAAACGGTACTTTTCCGGCGTTGACTGAATCCACATGGGTGGGATTCACGTCCATGCCTTTGATGGTGATGCCGGCTCCTGCCAAAGCCACCGCTGTTGGCAGTCCGATATACCCCAATCCGACGACCTGTACCGTTTTTGCAACCATATGCCTTCCCTTTCGTCCCCTAAATCATAGTCGTCGTCAGGGACCTTTTCAGAATCTTGGCAAAGCTTCGAGACTCGCTCTCAGCTAGAATTAAATCATCCTCCGAAAGGAATCGCTGACGTTGATTAACTCCCTGTTGCTGACTGGTGCGACGCTGGTAGCCCTGGTTTATCTGCTGGTGCCGGGGCTGACAGTGCTGTGGGGTTTAGGGATTCACGGAGCTCTGCGCGTCGTAGCCGCCCCGGCGGTGAGTTTGGGCATGTGGGCAGGAGCGACCTGGATTGCTATCGGGCTGCAGTTGCCGTGGCGGGCGTGGCTGGCGTTGCCCCTGCTGGGAGTGATTTGTCTGCCTTTCGTGGTGGGTCGGCTGTGGACACTGCGTCCGGGGTCACGAGCGGTGTGGCCCCGGGTTCCTTCCAGTGGCGTTTCCGGGGGATTGTGGGCGGTGTTTGCCGGCTGTGCCGTACTGTCGGCATTGCCTTATCTGGTGTCGACTCGCGTCGCGACCCGGATTCCCCAAACCTGGGACGTGGTGTTTCACCTGTCCGGAATTCGCTATACGCGCGAGCTTGCATCGGCTAGTCCCTGGATCACGTTAGCCCCTATGAACGAAGGGGTCGGGGCATATTATCCCAATATCTTTCACAACCTGGTGGCGCTGCTACCCGGTTCCCCGCTACAGGCTTACGTGGGTGCCATGACGGCGGTGTTGGTGCTGTGGCCTGCCCTGCTGGGGCTGTTTGCCCTCTTGACGCTGACTGCTTGGAAAGGTGCGGGTGCGGCGAGCCGCACCATCGCGGCTCTAACTGCCTTGGGTACTGCCACCAGCTCGACCCTAACCGCCAACTATGTGGCGAACCTGGCGACCCCGCCCTACACTTTCTCGCTCCTGGCGACCCCAGGCATGGTGATTTTTGCCGTCGCCATCTATCGGTTGCGTCCCACCCCGGTGAAATATCCCCGCCACGAGACTGCCGGGACATCCCCGGACACGCCCGGTCGGGCACCTTCTGCCCCCTCAACGGTACGGCGACTCACGCAAAAAGTCCGCGAAAACTTCCGCCGCAACCTGCTGTCCTCCCAGCTTGCCCCGTGGATGAGCCTGGGGTGGCTGGTGGGACTGGCAGGTCTGGGCTGCACCCACCCGGCAGCAGTGTTCAATCTGGTGCTGTTGATGTTCGTGCCGGTGCTGGTGCTGGGGTGGCGCAGGTGGCGCAGGTGGCAGGTGTCACGAGGGGTAAAACTGTTTGTGCCCCTCTCGGTGGCAGTGTTGCTGGGGGTCGGGTTTTGGCTGGCACTGGTGCCCCGCCTGGTTTCCATGTCGAAATTTGCCAACTTGCACAACCACACTTGGGATCTGACCTGGCGTTTGCTGATGGACTATCCGAAAGGGCCGTTCTTTGTGGGGTTCGGGCTGGGAGGCGCGATTTATACGGCGGCAGCGGTGGTGGCTAGCGTCTGGCTGGTGCGTCAGTGCCGTTTGTTGTGGCTGGTAGGCGGGCTGGTCATGAGCGTAACGTTTTTCCTGTTGGCAGCCGGACCGGTGTGGCCGGGATACTTCCTCACCGCACCCTGGTACCTGCAGTCCGGTCGGATTGCCCCGCTGGTGTTGATGTGTGTCTATCCGCTGGGGTCACTGGCCTTGTCCCGCGGCTTGGAACGGCTGGTCGGCTGGTCACGTGAGCGGGCTCGCCCGCGGAGCTACCGGTGGTTTTCGTGGGCACTAGCTGCGGTGGTATTGCTTAGCGGGTGCGGAGGCACCTTGGGGGGACGTCTCACGGTGATTGACGGTTCCTACGATCCGGCGGTGATCGTCCGCGGCACGATGGTCACCGCTTCCGAACAGGCGTTTATTGAGCGGGTGGCTCCGACTTTGCCCCGCGATGCCGTCATTTGGGGGGCTCCGCAGATTGGCACCCCGTTTTGGTGGATTTTGGGCGGGGTCCATGTGGCGCGTCCCGCTTTGAACTATCCCACGGGACGAGCCCTAGCGGTTACGAAAGACCTCTATGACGGTCAGATTTCCGCCGAAACGTGTGACTATCTGAAAGCACAAGGGGTGACGCACTACTACTCGGACAACGACACCCAGGCGGCTGGCTCGCGGTACGGCATCTACATTTGGTTTTGGAATGAACCGAACGCTATCTTTCGTCCGCCCTCGCAAATGCTGCAAAAAATCGCGGAAAACACGGTGGGCACCAGGAGCACCGAATTCACCGGTCAGCGTCTGTACCGTGTCAACTATGACACCTGTCCCGGACACGTGCGCTGAACGAATCCGTGCCCCCGCCCTGGTGCAGTCGATACAAGTCCATCAACCAGAATCAGCAACCTGACCGCACTATTGAGACATAATGGACAGTATGAAGGTTGCCATTGTTACTACGGAATATCCCACGATTGAATCACCCAATTCCGGCGTGTTCGTGCGTATGAATGCCCAGGCTATCGGGATGAATCACCAGGTGACGGTGGTGCATTTGCGTTCCGAAGCGGCTGGTGGTGAGGAAAGCCACTACGCCGACGCCAACGTGGATGTGCGGGGCTTTCCGAACACAATGCGTGCCCCGGAGGACTTCGAACGGGCTGCTCAGATTGTGTACGCCCTAGCTCCCGGTTTCGACATTATTCACACCATGAACCAGCGTTCCCTGATTCCGTTTGGGTTGCCCGAGCGGGAGAACGAACAGCTGGCTTGTGCCTGGGTGCATACCGAGCCGTGGCAGCTGACCAGCCCGATGGATTGGCCTCAGGAAGTCTTGCCGGTGGAGGAAATCTTGCTGCGACCTGACGGATTGACCGCCCCGGCAGTGAAAATGCTCGAGAATATTGCTGCCCGACGCTTCGCCTCCTATACCGCCGCGGTGCCCTATATCGTGCCTTCCCCGCTCTATCCCCCGGTGCCGCAGCTGGCAGGGGTGCCAAGCCCCGCTCCTGCTAATAGTGAGTTTGCCCCACGTCCGCGCGTGGCAGGTCAGCTGCGCTTGGTTTCGGTCGGTGCGGTCAACGCGAAACATCAGCCAGAAGTGGCGATTCGCACCGTGAAAACGCTGCGCGCCGCCGGGGTGGACGCGACCCTGACCTGGGTCGGTGAAGGCGTCGCGAAGATTCGGAGCCAGGAAAAGATTAAAGAACTGAAACTCGAGGAGTATGTGCGTTTCGTCTCTGCTGCCGAGGTCGGCGTGACGGAAGCCCTCAACGCTGCGGATTTGTTCATTGGTCCCACCAAGGAAGAAAACTTTTACGTGCCTGCCCTCCAGGCGCTCCTGGCGGGTCGCCCCCTGGTGCTGGGCGAAGGCGCCCGCGATTTGCAGTGGATTGGCGCGGATACCGGGCGGTTCGTGCGCATCGTGTCGGAAAAGAACTCGAAGGTTTGGGCCCAGGCGTGCCAGGAGTTGCAGGCGGCGACCGCCGCGATAGAACCCCGCGAGATTGCCGAAACGGAAGGGGACCGCTATTCGCCGTCCGCAATCGCTGCGGAATACGACGAGGTCTACGCCGAAACGATGGCAGCCAGCGGATTTGCCCGCTGACCGACCGACCTCGCTCTGCACGTGAGGAAAAACCCACTAAACTATTGATGGCTGAAACAGCCACGGAACAGGGAGGAAATACGCGATGGAATACCGCGAACTAAAAATTGCTGGCGCTTGGGAGATTACCCCTAAACAGTTCCCCGATGAGCGCGGGGCGTTCATGGAAATGTACAAGATGGGTGAGTTTGCCGAGGTCGTGGGGCATCCGCTGAACCTGGTGCAGGCGAACTGTTCCATTTCCAAAGCCGGGGTGGTGCGCGGGATTCATTTCGCGGAAGTGCCGCCCAGCCAGGCTAAATATGTGATGTGTCCGCGCGGTGCCGTGTTGGATTTCGCGGTCGATATTCGCGTGGGTTCCCCCACCTTTGGTCAGTGGGACTCGGTACTGCTGGAGGGCGAGCATCGCCGGGCTATCTATCTTTCAGAAGGCTTGGGGCACTGTTTCGTCGCGTTGGAGGACAACTCCACCGTGGTTTACCTGTGTTCGGAGGGCTACAATCCAGGGCGCGAACACGGGGTTTCCCCGGTCGACCCCGAGGTGGCGCTCAAGTGGCCCGACCACGACTTGGCGGGTCGACCGCTGGAGGTCATTCTTTCGGAAAAGGACACCGCCGCGCCGAGCCTGGTCGAGGCTCGTGAACAGGACCTGCTGCCGGACTATCAGGCGACTTTGGACTACGTGGCGTCGCTGGGGCGCTAGGCTGGTCAATCGAGTCTCTACACCTAGCCGGCGTTCGCGGACAGAGCGTGGTCGACCCGGTGGGCTGGTTGCTCACGATTTAGGTCGAGTTGCCCCTCGCGGTGGTTACCCGAAGGCGACGTCGCGAACTGCTTGTAGATAGGTCTTACCGAACCTTTGGGTGGGCTCGAGAATCGCGCCTTCTGCCCACTCATTCCAAGCATTGATAAACACGATGCGTTCCGGTGCTGGTCGATCCAGTACAGAGCGTGCTGCAGCAGCTAGCCAGCGGCGGAACAAATAAGGATTGGCACCATACCAGACATCGGGTTTCCATTGGCGTCTGGCGGTGTTATCAAAGTTAACCATAACTCCGGGGGATAATTCCCTGGGCAGGCGGCGTAATTTTTCGGTTGCTACCTGAACCAATGCGGGGTAGGACAGCACCGAACCGCGCATTTTCCGGCGCATTTTCACGCTTCCGGCGGGTGCTCCCTCCCAGGGCAGGTTGTGTGGAGGAAAACCTAGAGAACCGTCCAGACCGAGTTCGGACACGGAGGCTCCCAATCCATCGAACTCGGTAGCTACGTCCACACTCAATAACCACAGTTCGCCGATGCCGAGCTCACGAGCACGTTCCCGCCAGTGCTTCACCACGTCGGTAAAGTTAGGAATTTGGGCGGGACGGTAGATAGCTAGGATGGCTTTGCCTGCGACGCGCATGTAGCGTGAATCGCGCAGGAACTCCACCACATCGTCAATAAATTTTTCGGCTGGAACGTCATCGTAACGTTGTCCAATCAGAATATCTTTGTTGCGTCCGTCCCAACTGCGGGTCCAGTTTTCGTTGGCCCACATGAGGCAGAAGGGCATATTGACCGTTGCGGGGTCGGCGCTGTGCAGGCGTTCCACCGGCAGATTTAGCAAGCGTTTGCCAGCGAACCAATAGTAGTAATACATGAAACCGTTGATTCCGTGGCGGGCGGCCAGCTCTGCCTGAGCGATTCGAACCTCGTCCAATCTGAGATCGTAAAATCCCAAATCAGAAGGCAATTTTGGCTGGTCGTGACCTTGATAAACGGGTTTGGCAGCGGTGACGTTCGTCCATTCCGTGAAACCGGCTCCCCACCAGCGGTTATTCTCGATAGTGGGGTGGAATTGTGGCAGATAAAACGGGATAAACCGAGCAATGGGCTGAATCTGTGAGGTCGGGTTGAACCGCTGCCAAGATTGCTCAAGATAGTGGTCAGTGCCTGGGACCACGTGGTCGTTACCGGATTTATCCATCGGGAGAGCGAGCTGGTTAGTCTCGCGCAGTTTCAATCCGGCCTCGGTCGTGAGAATTCCGATAGCTCTCTCCAGGGCGTGAGCGGTCGTGGCGTCAATCTGCCCTGCCTCTGTCTCGAAATCTGTGGCAGAAAGACCCAATGACCGTAATCCTTGAATCACGAAGCCACGGACCCAGTACATTGAACCGGCGGCAAATTTGAGTTTAGAAGGCTTCAACTGCATTTCCAGCCGGCGCAGCAGCTCGGCAGTCAGTGCCTGATCTCCGCCCCAAAATTGGGGTCCCACGATGTTACCGGGAGCGGTCACCAATCCCAGCCAGGGGTCAGCGCCAAATGCGCTCATGATTTTTTCTACGGAATCTTTGCTTCCCAGCAGTGCGTCTAAGAATTCGTCCTTCCACTGGGCTCCGGAACCTTCCAGATCGGGGTGGTTCTCCCGCCAAGCGGATTTCTTGGTGTGGACTTTCAAAATTAACTGGTAGGGATCCAAAGCCCCGAAATTTACCAGCTGAACCAGTGGGAAAATATCCCGACCATGATTCTCGACCGGGACCACTACCAGGTGTTTTAACAGGGGCAGACGTTCGTGAATCTGCTGGGGGAGCAGCGGTAAATCCGCGCCGCTGGCATTGGTGATAAACATGTCAAACTCGACGGGGATATTACTCAGTCGTTGCACGATTTCTGTGACCAAGTCTGGATAGTAGACATGCATGACTACCGCCAGGCGGCAGTCAGTCTCAAAATCGAACTGTGAGTCCACCCGCCAGGCATCCGGGTGCCCAGAATCGCGTCGTCCTGCGCCACGTGCTACCCAGTCTAAATAGTCGACCGGGGCGTGTTTTTTGTTCCAGAGTTGGCTGAGTCGCCCGTCCTCCATGGCGTTATATACGCGTACCCGTGCAGCCTGCCGGTAGCGTGCCAAGGTTCGACGAACTCTAGCGGGGGTGGGAAACTTTAAACGCACTCTAGACTTCTTTCTGTTCCGGTAGTTTCGCTTTCGAGATGGTTACCAAAGGTTATCGGCGGCGAATCTCAAACCCAATCTTCTAAATCTTCGTTGTAACGGTAATGTACGAATTCCTTGAGGGATTCTCCACCGGGGGCAGTTGACGGATCTGTATAAATCGTCCGCTTGATAAAAGGAAAACCTTTCTCTACCAAAGCTGACCACGACACTAAGGTGGGGTTGCCACCTCCGGAGTTCAAGTCGGTGGGAAGGAACAGTTCCTTATGGGAAAAACCATTTTTGACACAAACGTCATGCATCCCCAACTCGTAAGAGAGCACCACGCTCATCTTGTCGCTCTTTTCCTGGATGGAATCAAAAAAGCGTCGCCACGGCTCAGCATCTAAAATACCATTGTGAAAACACACGAAGAAAGATTGGAAATGACCGCTGACCTGGTAGGAAAGCGTTGCGGCAGTGACGTCAGGTCCGGGCTCTTCGGTCAGGCGTAGTAAATCTTGGAGTGACTCGAAAGGTCCAATCATGGAATCGTTCGTAATCAAGACGTGCGCAGCCTGACGCACTTGTGGGTAGCGATCCAGCGTTAGCGCCCACGAGCCGAAATCGTATCCCACATTGGGGCGACGCAACACTATCGTTTGCTGCGGAATTCCGTGGGGGAACTGCAATTTTCCGGGAGCTTCGCAAGTAGAAATCAGGACGGTTGCGTAGCCGTTTTTCGCGAGTTCTTGAAGATAGACAGAAACGGACTTGCTCGCCGTGCACTCTTTACTCCAGGAGGCGACCAACGCAACTTTTTCGGCAGTCGTCAAGGCTGTTTCGTCTCCGCGTTCCACGGTGATTTGGTCTCTACCGGATTGCACAATAGTTGGTCCCGAATCTTGCTTTCGCTGCTTCGCTCCGTGGGATTTACGAGATAAAGCTCGCAGCGGTGCGGTGATGCGCCAGGATTTTGAAGCCCGCATTTCTTGCACTTGACCAATCGCTGTGGCTGCGAACATCCGCTGGTGCTGCAGTTCATCTTGGAGTTTTTCAACCTGCTCGCCGGCACGCGCCAAATCTAGCTTTGTCTGTTCGAGTGCCACGCGCAGCAGCCTGTTTTCTTCGCGCAAATCTGGGTTCTCGGAATCATTCATGACTCTGCATCCTTTCCGGCTAAAGAATCGTTAATCTCGCGGCTCCACTGTCCGTTGAGGCGAACCAGACCCGGATCGGGGATGGCGCTTTCGCTGCGGATAGTGATGTCGAACTCCCGGTCGGAATAATCATAGGGATGTCCAGAATCAATAAAGGAAGTGGATACGCCGTAGGTGCCGGGTTGAATCATCAGCGACGACCAGTGAAAATCTACGAAAGAATCACCGATTGGGAAAGAATACTTCACCTTTTGCATTCCCGAATTTGGTCCTGCCAAGGTCATCCCATCTTGGTGGACGAAAGCCAGACCGACCTCCACGTCGGAGACCGGTTCTACCGCATGAGCCCAAATCCGCAGCGTTAGCGGTTTGCCAAACACCGCAAAAGGCACTGATTTCCCGGCTTCGTCAATAATTTCGACTTTGGACATCCGTACTTCGCCGGATCCTTGGCGTGGAACGGGAGCTAAAACGTCCTGTTTCTGCGCGGAGGCTTTTTCAGCTTCCGCAGAATTGACCGCGTTGAGATAGCTGTCAATGACTTCTCTGGTCTTACCTAATTTTTGAGTCTTACCGTGATCGAGCCAGATTGCTTCGTCGCACAAATCCTGAGCCAAGCCCAAAGAATGGGTAACGAAAGCTATGGTGCAGCCCTTCTTGCGAAGCTGATACAAATGGTCAAAGCATTTACGTTGGAATTCTTCGTCCCCAACCGCAATGATTTCATCCACAATCAGGATTTGGGGATCTAAAGTCACCGCCACGGCGAATCCGAGCCGGACATACATTCCGGAAGAATAGACCTTTACCGGCTCGTCAATAAATTGACCAATGTCCGCAAACTCGATGATTTCGTCAATCGAGTGTTCGATTTCTTTATGGGTTAAGCCCAGAATCGCGCCGTTGAGAAAGATATTTTCACGCCCCGTCAAGTCTCCGTGAAAGCCCGCTCCCAGCTCCAGCAAAGCCGACACTTTCCCGTTGACCATGACGCTTCCAGAGGTGGGACGATACACGCCTGCCAGCAACTTGAGCATGGTGGATTTGCCTGAACCGTTGTGCCCTATCAGTCCGAAAGTCGAGCCTTTGGGAATCTGGAAAGAAACATCATCTAACGCTCGGAAAGTTTTCCCGCCTTTAGACCGCCCCTTTACCAGGCGTTCCTTGAGGGAATCACGACGTTCGTTTTGGAGGACGAATTCTTTCGTGACGTGTTCTACTGAAACCGCAATATCGCTCAAATTCTCTCTCCCAGATCGCGACCTTTTCTGCTTAATACCCACCACGCTAGCAGCATCATCACGATGGCAGTACCGACGCAGACCGCCCACTGACCGAGGGAACCCGGATTCAACGAGTAAACCAGATTACGATACAGCTCGATGTACTCGGTGAGGGGATTCAGCTTGATTATGAACGCTAAGCTGATCCCTTTCCAGGAGGCATTGACCATGGAGAGGGGATAGATAATCGGCGTCGCGTAAAACAGCAACTGCAAAGCAATAGCGATGAGGTGAGCCAAATCACGATAGTAAATGTTGAGCACCGCAACAATCACCGCGAAGGCTTGGCAGGCCGCGATGAACAATATCATCCATAGCGGCACCAACAGCCAGGTCCAACTCATATTTCCCAGGACAATCATCACCAGGACATAAATCCCGATTTCTATCAGCGACTGCACGCCGACAGCCAAGCCCGCTCCCATGACGGGGGCATAAGCGGGGAAATACACCTTTTGGAGCATTCCGCCGGAGCTGGTCAGAGCTGCCATGCCTCCGTTTACCGATGATGAAAAAAATGTCCACGTGGTCAGACCCGCAAACAGCCAGAGAACGAAAATAGTTTGACCATTTCCCATTGGCGGAGGAGCGCCACGAAAAATCACACTAAACACCACGGTGTAGATGCCTAGCGTGGCTAAAGGAACCAGCAAAGACCACGCCCAGCCCAGAAAAGATCCCTTGTAGCGCGCTTTCAAATCGCGTGTCCCAAAAGCTCTAATGAGGTTCCAGCGGCGAGAAATCAGATTAGTGTCGCGGACATCGTTAAACTCGGTCTTGCCTGAGCTCATGCTTAGCAATCCTCCAAAAGCCATCGAGATGCCTTGAAATGAGACATCGAGAAAGTATATCGGAAACGCTTAGCTGCTGGCAAAAGTCTGATTAGACATCCCTCCTGAGGTCTTCTTGAAAAATATCTGAGTTTTATCAAACCGCCCTCTGTGTATGCAGGACTACTTTAGAATGCGATTTAAATCAAATCAGAACCCTCAATCTTGATTTCTGGAGGAAATATGAGAAAGTTGCGGGACGTTGTCGTCTATTTCAGCGCATTTGCCTGCGCGGCAGCACTAGCTGCTCCGGCTTGGGCTGCCAATAGCGTCACCGAACGAATCGCTGGAGCTAACCGAATCAGTACCGCAGTTAACGTGGGCTTGCATTGCTTCCCTAGCACTGCCAAGCACGTGTATTTGGCACGTCAGGATGTCTTTGCAGATGCCCTCGCCGCCGGAGCATTAACGGACGGTCCGACACTGCTGGTTCCGAGATCAGGCACTGCCCCGGTGGAGGTTCGTCAAGCGGTAGCGCGCATGAACCCTGAGAGCGTCGTGGCTTTGGGCGGCGAAGGCTCAGTCTCGAAAGCAGTGCTGGATTCCGCCGCGCAAGGTCGAAAGACCGAGAGACTAGCCGGCAAAACCCGCTTCTTGACAGCTATAGAAATTACTAAACGGGCCTTCCCCGCCGCGAAGCCCAGTAAAGTTCTCTTGGCAGACGGGTTAGGACCTGACGGGACCGGCTCTCCGGATGCAGTAGCGGGAGGAACCGTTCCCGGAGCCGCAATTCTTCTAGCTCCCCGTACCGACGGCGCTGATGCCAAGGCGGTAAAGGCAGAAATTGAGCGTTTGGGCGGTAGCCCGGTGCGTTTGGGCGGAGCTGCCACGTTTAACAACTTCCAAAACTCTCACTACGGGATAGTTTCGGCATTGCAAGGAAATAATCGTTACGCCACTTCTGTAGAAATCGCGAAGGTCAGTAATCCCAATCAGGTCTCTCGGGTTTACCTGACCCGTGGGGATATTTTCGCGGATGCGGTCGTGGCAGGATGCCTCACCGATGGTCCGGTGCTGCTGGTGGCGCACAGCAATACCATTCCGCAAGCTGTCGCTCAGTATCTATCTAGCACTCGACCCCAGCAAATCGTGGCATTGGGCGGAGAAGGCTCCGTGCCGACAGCAGCTTTGCAAGACGCAAAACGTCTGGCAGAGGGGCGGGCTAAACCTGACAGCAAACCTGCGACCGGACAAGGCGATCCCAAGAAACTGCGCCAGATTAGTGCGGGCGGTGACCACACCTGCGCCGTTGCCGAATCAGGAAACCTGTACTGCTGGGGTTCAAACCGTTTCGGTCAGATTGGAATTGGCAACGCCTCGCCGAATTATGGCTTTAACCTAGCCACCGATCCGCTGCCGGAAACGTATCACTCCTTTACCGGTCACAATGCGAACGTGGGCAAACCGGCTCTGGTGTCGACATTGACCAATGTGGCGGAAGTTTCTTCGGGTCTGACCCACAGCTGTGCCTATGATGCCGCCGGTCATGCCTTCTGCTGGGGGTCCAACGTTACCGGTCAACTGGGACAAGGGGACACCAACTCCCGGACCACCCCCGCTCTGGTGCCGTCGCTCACGGGAGTGACCTCCATTGCCGCGGCGGGAGAAACCAATGGTCCTTGGTCTATCCGTAAAGACAGGGCGGACTGGATTCCCACCGGGACGGGACATTCCTGCGCAGTCGCGAACGGCACGGTCTATTGCTGGGGCGACAATAAGTGGGGTCAGCTGGGTAATGGCAACAAGATCTCATCACCCACGCCTCTAGCGGTTTCTGGAATACCTCAAGCTGCAAAGAAAGTCGTGACTGGAGAAACCTATTCTTGTGCGCTGACCAACAATGGTGACGTGTACTGTTGGGGGACGTTCCGTCATGACTGGGGTCAGGGCACGAATAACCAGGTGGCTGGGCAAGGCTATCCCTGGCTAGCCAACGTCTCCTATGCAGATTCACTGACCCCTCGACAGGTGACCTCGGTACACGGGGCGACTGAACTGGAAACCGGGTCGTACTATGCTTGCGCCAAAATGGGGAATTCCATGCATTGCTGGGGATACAACTCTCGCGAGCAGTTCTTTGAAGACATTAATCCGGCGACGATGGCACCGACAAATGGACAATTCCCGGTGCATCGTCACGCGCAGTCTTATACCGCTTCCGGTTGGGGCAGTATCAAAGGGTTTAGCTTGGGACGTAACAGCTCATGTGCTATTGGGCCGAATTCCAGAGTCTATTGCTGGGGGCTCAACGATGCGGGTCAGGTCGGCAGGAGTCAGTCAGCTAAAGATAACGATGACTCTTCGGTGCGGATTGGTATCGTAGGCTCGATAGACACCCATGTGAAAGCCATTTCAGTAGGGTGGGCGCACGCCTGCGCCATTACCGGTGACGGTGGCGCGCGGTGCTGGGGCTACAATCCCGACGGTCAGCTGGGCAACGATCAAGTGTTCGGGGCGCGCTGCACCGGCTGGCAAGTTCCCGGTTTAGGAAGCAATCCGTACGTACCGCGAGATCCGCGTATTTACGATTGCAACTAATCGCAACTGTCTGTGGTGGGGACTGCAAAGTCCCCACCACTGCTTTTTACCCCTAATCGCGCCAGCCGACACCAAAAAATCTCTGAATGTTGATTAACTTGCGGTACCTGGCGGACTCGATTGACCGTAAGCCCCATCCTGCTGCAGCTTTCCCTTACAATGAATAAGCTATCTTTACCGCATTTAAGGAGACACTTTGAGGTCCGAAGTTTCCCATCCCGCGGCGCGGTTTGCGCAGTTTGCGCAGTCTGTGCGGTGGCGGTGCTGGGGCGAATTGCTAATTCTACCGCTGCTGTTTTTCCTGATTCTGGTGCCGTGGGCGGTGGCTGCTCCGGTGGGAGGCACGCCCGATGCAGACTTTCACTTGAATTCCATCCTGTGTTCTGCGCAGAACCGTGGGGGAACCTGCCGTCACTCCGCGACCGATGCGCGCATTGTGGAAGTGCCCACGAATACTGAAGCGGTGAACTGCTACATTAAAACACCCACCGATTCTGCAGCCTGCGTCGAGTCTGCACTGAAATCCGGCAACGCTGAGATGCACCGGACGAAGCGTTGGAATTCCGAGGGTGCCTATCCGTCGTTTTATTACAGATTCCACAGCTTGTATGCCGGGAAAAACCTCGTCTTGACCACCATGTTGACCCGCCTGGTCAATGCAGCCTTGGCAGCGGTACTGACCGGAGCGGTTGCTGGTCTTTTGGGGAGGAACCGGCGCCGTAACCTGTGGCTGACCGTTTTGGTCACCCAAGTTCCCTTGGGATTGTCCCTGCTGTCTTCCCTCAACCCCAGTTCCTGGGCGACGCTGGCTCCGGTATTGGTATTCTTTGCGATTTGCGGAGCTATGGAACGGGACTCAGCGAGTGTGAAGCGCCGGGCAGGTTTGGTGATTCTGGCGGTGGTGTCTTTTATGTACGGTTCTGGGGCCCGCTGGGACTCCGTCGTCTTTTGTGGTTTGGCTCTCCTTGCGGCATTAGCTTGGGGATTGGATTTTTCGGCGTTACGTCGCCGATTCCGGGGGGCAGGCACCATCAGCGGGGTGGCAGTTTCCCTGGTGGTGTTTTTGCTGGTGATTATTGCCGTGTCCGCTCGTTTCCTGCACTCAACCGTGCTGGGGGATTTTTTTGCGGCGGTATTGGGACGCGATGCAGCGGAGAGACAGAGCCGTCACGATATCTTCATGAATCTGCTCAACATCCCAGATTATTTCCTGGGCGTTTTCGGGCTGTGGCCTCTGGGTGCTCTGGAAATCGACCTGCCTCGAGTGGTGCCGTTCTTGGGTTTCGCTGTCTGTTCCGGGGTGCTATTTTTAGCGCTGTGTCAGGCGTCGCGGCGAACTAACCTGATTGCGTTGGTATTGCTGCTGTTTTATGTGGCGATGCCGTTACTCTTGTTGTTTGAAAAACACGCTACCGTCGGTGTTTATGTTCAACCGCGGTACCTGTTGCCTTTGCTCACACTAATTGTGGGGGTGTGGCTTTATCCGTTCAATCGCTCTGCCCTGATGGTTTCTGTGCAGCGGTGGGTAACCGGATTGGGGACGACCGTGTCTGCGTCTGTCGCGCTCTATGCGGTGGCGATGCGCTATTGGCGTGGCACACAGTATCTCCTGGGGGAATCGACCTGGTGGTGGAAGGGAGTGCCGGGTCCCCATTTCTGGTTGGTCATGGAAGTGCTAACCTTTGGAATCTGGGCAGTAATCATTTTGCGAGAATCGAGACAAAACCAGCCGGAAAGCGCTGAAAAGGACCTCAGAACGGAATAACAGCGGCGAGAGTGGTTAAAATCTCTCCAGTACCACGGTAGGCTGAGAAACGTAGAGAGACGAAAGAAGGAACTGAGAATGCATGTTTTAGTCACCGGCGGAGCCGGTTTTATTGGCGCTAACTTTGTCCACACTACTGTAGAGGATTACCCGGATGCCACCGTGACGGTGCTGGATAAGCTGGGCTATGCCGGCAATCCTGCCTCCATTGAAGGACTGGACCGAGTGAACCTGGTGGTCGGTGACCTGGCCGACCGTGACCTGGTGGACTCCCTTGTGAAGGATGCTGACCTGGTGGTTCACTTTGCTGCCGAGTCCCACAACGACAACTCGCTGGTGGATCCCTCGCCGTTTATTTACTCCAACCTGGTGGGTACCTTCCACATTCTCGAAGCCTGCCGACGCCACCACGTGCGTCTGCACCACATCTCGACCGATGAAGTCTATGGCGACCTGGCGCTAGACGACCCCCACAAGTTCACGCCGGAAACTCCCTACCTGCCGTCCTCACCCTACTCAGCTTCAAAAGCGGGGTCCGACATGTTGGTTCGTGCCTGGGTGCGTTCGTTCGGGGTGGAGGCGACCATTTCAAACTGCTCAAACAACTATGGACCCTATCAGCATGTGGAAAAGTTCATTCCGCGCATGATTACGAACCGTATCGACGGGGTGCGCCCGCGCCTGTATGGAGATGGGTTGAATGTCCGGGATTGGATTCACGTGTTGGATCACAATACTGCCGTGTGGGCGATTATTAACCAAGGTCGGTTGGGCGAAACCTACCTGATTGGTGCTAATGGTGAAAAGAACAACCTGGAAGTCGTGCAAGCCCTGAACCGCATGATGGGATTCCCCGAGGATGATTTTGACCATGTGAAGGACCGTCCCGGTCACGATCGACGCTACGCGATTGACAACACGAAGCTGTGCGAGGAAACTGGCTGGACCCCGCGGTTCACCTCGTTCGAGGAGGGGTTGCGCGACACCATCGAGTGGTACACCACCCACGAGGACTGGTGGCGAGGAGCCAAGGTCGAAACTGAGGCCAAATATGCTCAGCAAGGTCATTGAACACTCCGTACAAAATGACTGAGAGCACCCTTGGACGCAAATGCAGATGAGCAGCAAACCGGGACAGGGCTGCAAGCCGCGAGAACCCTGATTATCATTCCTGCCTGGAATGAATCGGTGACCTTGCCGGTGGTCTTGGACCAAGTGGTAGCGGCAGATTTGGGCGCCGACATTTTGGTGGTCAATGATGGCTCCACAGATGCCACTCCCGACATAGTACGCAATTATGGTCCACCGGTGGAGCTGCTCGATTTGCCCTTAAATCTGGGGGTTGGCGGAGCGATGCGAGCCGGTTATCGCTACGCGGTGGAACATGACTATGATTATGCGATTCAGATTGATGGCGATGGGCAGCACGATCCGCTGTATGTGGAAAACCTGTTGACAGCCTGTCAAGAACAAGGTGCTGACATCGTCATCGGCGCTCGTTTTGCCGGTCGCGGAGACTATCAGGCACGCGGACCCCGGCGTTTAGCGATGCGTCTGTTAGCAATAGTGCTCTCCCGGGTGTGCGGGACAAAACTCACGGATACGACTTCAGGATTTAAACTGGTCAATCGCCGGGGCATGGAACTCTTTGCGCGGGAACTCCCCGCCCAGTATCTCGGTGACACCATCGAAGCTCTGGTTATTGCGGCAAAAGCGGGACTGCGCATCATGCAAGTGCCGGTGGAGATGCGCCCGCGCCTGGGGGGAGAGCCTTCCCACAGTCCGGTAGCTTCCGCGGTGTACCTGCTCCGGGCTGGTTTGGCATTGTTGGTAGCATTGTCCCGGCGAAAGGGAGGAAAGTGATGATGGGTGGCACGTACCTAATCGGGGTGGTTTTTTCTCTCCTGGTGTTCCTGATGATTATCTTGGCGCTGCGCAATTCGGGGATGAAAGAAAAATATTCCGTATGGTGGTTTTTGGTTGGCGTAGCGGTATTGGTTGTGTCCATTTTCCCCGGTGTCTTGACGTGGGTGGCAAAGAGTCTCGGTGTGGTAGTGCCCCTGAACTTGGGGTTTTTCCTCTCTGGGGTCGTTTTACTGCTGATGACTTTACAGTTTTCGGTGGATTTGAGCCGCAGTGACGCCGAAAAAAGGCATCTGGTGGAAGAAGTTGCTTTATTAAAACAGCGGATTGAAGTCTTGGAACGGAAAACCGGCGTTACCAGACATCCGCGAGCAGGGGCTGATGCGACTGATTTCGCTCCGGATGAGGACGCAAAGGAGAACAAATCACAATGATTACTTTCATCGCAGGTACTACCGCCGAATACATAAAAATCGCCCCCATCTTGCGTGAACTGCGGGAACGAGGGGTGGAATACCAACTATGGGCCACTGACCAGCATGTCGAAGGCGCCTCCGAGGTCCTGCAAGACTTTGGACTGCCTCCGGAAGACGCGCACTTTGTGCCGTCCTCGCATCGTCAAACCGTGGCGAGGACCGGTCAAGTCATCCCGTGGTTAGCCCGCATTGCTGGGACTTTTGTGCGTTTCTTTCCGGAATTTCGCAGGCGGTGTGACCGAGGGATTGTGGTGGTACATGGTGATACCTTCACGACTGTTATCGGCGCGCTAATGGGACGACTGTGGGGTTGCCGGGTCGCTCATGTAGAAGCGGGGCTGCGCAGCGGAGCCTTGTTTAATCCTTTCCCAGAAGAAATTAACCGGCGTATCGTTGGTCGCTTAGCGCAGCTGCATTTCGCCCCTACAGAGCTGGAAAGGGATAACCTCGCGAGTTCTGTGACGCGGGGATCGCGGATTATCGTGACGAAAGCAAATACGGTAGTTGATGCGTTGCGTTACGCGATTAATCACACCACCCCGCGGCAAGATTTACCTGAACATTTTGCACTCGTTACCCTGCATCGTTTCGAACTGGTGCAAAATCAGAACGACTATACGACGATATTGCGCAGAGTCGAGCGTCTCGCGGAGGATATGCCCGTGGTGCTGATGCTGGGACAATCCGAACGGGTGCTGCTTAAGAAATATGGTCTGACCTCTATCTTGAACGGTAACATCACAGTTTTAGAGAAAGAACGCTACATAAACTTCATGGCGATTTTGACCCGCGCAGCTTTAGTCATCACGGATTCCGGCGGACTGCAAGAAGAATGCGCGGTACTGGGAGTTCCGACCGCGGTGCACCGGGCGCACACCGAAAGGCAACAAGGCTTAGGTCGTAATGTGGTGTTGACCAAGATGGATTTAACAATTTTGGATGATTTCCTAACTCATTGGAGAGAATATCAGTTTGATTCACTGGTGGAGGCTTATCATCCATCGCGAATCATCGCGGACACCCTGACGGAGAAAGCATGAGCGAATCGAACCTCCCCGCCGACCGTGTCGAGCCGGCGCCAACATGTTCTGGAACAGTACAGATTGGTGCCACCCCCGCTACCGAAAAACCCATAGGGGGCATGCGGAGAAAGTTTGCCCAAATCGGACACTGGGCTGTTGCGGCTCCACTGTGGCTGCGCGCGGTGCTGGTGTTGATAGCCGTGGGAGGGTTTCTGCTCACCGGTTTCGCTTGGTCATTAGCCTCCCCGCCGGGAGGTTCTCCGGACGACGATTATCACCTCGCTAGTATCTGGTGTCCACGACCGGTGGAAAGTTCCGGATGTGCCACAAAGACCATCGACGGCAAACCCGCGGTGAAGGTTCCCGCCCGTTTCACCCAGTTGACCTGTTTTGTGACGAAGTCAAAGGTTTCAGCGGCTTGCAGCGAAGACTTTGACGGCGAGACGGCATTTACCAATCGTGTTGATCGTGGCGACTATCCCTGGGGTTACTACCAGCTACAGCATCTCCTGGTGGGAAAAAACGTGGAGGTTTCCGTGGTGGCAATGCGGATGTGCAACGTGGCTTTGGCGGTGCTGCTGCTCGGGGTCATATTGTTACTGGCTCCACCGCGATTCCGACCGTGGTATTTCCTTGCTTTGGTGGGGTCGTGGGTCCCGATGGGGATTTATTTAATCGCCTCAAATAATCCCTCCTCCTGGGCTCTGATAGGAGTCGCGGGATTCGGGCTGGGGCTTCACGCCGCGGCATTCAGCGAGCCGCGCCGCGAAGTTTTTCCCGCCACAACGCCCGCGCGTCTTCCCGTGTCGCTGCGGTGGCGGCAAATAGTCTTAGTGGTGCTTTCTGCCCTGGGGTGCCTGATGGCAATGGCGTCGCGCGCTGATGCCGCGTTTTATATTTTTGTTGTGTCGTTGAGCATCTGGATGCTGATTCCGCGCTGCCCACGCCGCCGTTGGCTGCTAATCTTTTCAATCATTGCTTCGGTGCTCGGTCTGATAGTCACCGCTACCTCCGGACAGAACGAAGCCCTGAGCGATTCCGGCGATAATGATCGCGAAATGCCTGGTCTTTTGGGGAAATTGTTTGGTTTGACCATGTCGCTGCCCCGATTCTTTTTCGGTTTGTGGGGTGCCGGATGGGGGCCGGGATGGTTTGACGTCAACCTGCGCCCTGAAGGAGTTTTTGCTTCTGCCATCGCGGTGGGAGTGCTGATTTCTCTGGGCTTGTCCACGTTCACGGCACGAAAATTCTGGGGCATCTTTTTCAGTTTGGGTGCATTGTTGGGAGTACCTTTCGTGGTGATGTTTTTGCAAAACTACGTCGACATCAACCGCTACCAGCCCCGATACATGCTTCCGCTGCTGGTCATCGTGATGGTGATTTGGCTGTTACCGCCGGTCTGCGCGGAGCCGGACCAACCTGCCCACAAATTCGTGACCAGTACTCTGTGCTATGAAATTTTTGTGCTGCTCTTTATGTGCTGGGCAAATCTGCAATCCCTCTTTGCGGTGGTAGGACGTTACGTTCGCGGCGAAACCTGGAAAGGTGGAGTGAATCTCAATAGTAAAATCTCATGGTGGTGGGATTTTCCCGCCCCGCTACCTCTCCAGACCTGGATTATCGGCGCGCTGACCTTTATCTTCGCGGTTTTCGCTACCTTGTGGTTGGTTCACGTTTCGCCCGCGCACCGGGACACTCTTACCGAAACAAACTCTGGTGAACTTGAGGTATCCCATGCCTGACTTTACTGAGCTAGACGTAGTTATGCCGGTATTTAACGAAGGCGACCATGTTTCCGATGCAGCCGCTCATCTGCAAATTGCTGCTGCCCACGCGGGGATTAAAACTCGTCTCATCGTGGTTGATGACGGATCCGGTCCGGTGGATGCTGCCAAACTCGATGTCTTGGCGCAGCAGGGCGAGATTTTCTTGCTGCGTCAACCAAACAGTGGGCGTTTCTTGGCGCGTTCCCGGGGGCTTGCCGCGGCGCAAACCCGTTATGTCCTGCTCCTTGATGCCCGAGTGAACCTTGCCGCGGATGCGCTGCGCCGACTCAGACAGGAACTGCTCGCCAGTGAAGCCTCTCATCAGGTTCGGGAGGTCTGGAATTTTCATGTTCAACTGGCTAACACCACCAGTCCTTGGGCAGCGTTTTGGTCTGGACTGACAAAGGTCTGGTGGCGTCACTACTGGATGAACCCCCGTCCCGTCACTATCAATTCCGCAAACTTTAATAGTTATCCCAAAGGCACCGGTGCTTTCTTTGCGCCGCGGGAACGGCTCTTAGCAGCGGTTGGGGAATTCTCCTCCAGCTTTGACAATCCCAAACTTGTTTCGGATGACACCGGTTTGCTGCGTTCCTTGGCGGCTGTGCCGGGTATCAGTCTCGATCCGGCAGTGAGCTGTGATTATTTCGGCAAAGACACACCCCGAAAGTGGTCGAAGCAATGCTTTTACCGCGGCACCACTTTTGTGGATTCTTATTTGGGAAGTGTGCCTTGGTTTGGCTTACTGGGAATCCTTGCGGGGGCGGGAGGTGCTGCCCTGGCTGGATTTGCGCTGCTGCACTGGCATCCTCGTGTGGTGGCAGGGCTGGCATTAGCTGGTAGTGCCGCGGCGGGAGGTGCCGTGAAGGCTTGTGGGGGAACCAGGGGCGAAGCCTGTGCGGTGGGTGCCTTGACTCTCCCGTTCGGAATCATTTTCGGAAGCGGATTTTTGAGGGGTTTGGCATTGGGATGCCGTGCCGGCTACCGAAAACAATCGCGCCCCGAGGAAACCGCCGCGTTTACACCGCAATCCTTCGACCCCACGGTTTCGCAGGGGGAATAACCGTGAAACGAGTGGGAATAATTGGGGTGGCGCTGATAGCAGCCAGCCTGCTCGGAATCTTGCTGTTGGCATGGGTGGCACGGTGGCTTCCTCCTGATGAAAACGCTGCGTTTATCGCCTTGTGGGGAGTCCTTTTCGCCGGGGGGTCGGCGCTATCCCTGGTAGAACAGGAAACTGCGCGTCAGACCGCCCTAGCCCACTCTCGCGGGCAGAACCCTCCGGCTTCGATATGGCAGCTCAACTTCGTGGCTCTCGGATTTGCTTGGATGGTGTTGCTGCTTGTCGGGGTCACCCCCGGAGGGGCGGTTTTGCTTGGGAGTGATACTTCGGAGTCTCGCACCAGTTCTTTTCACTGGATTACGCTGGCGGTGTTGGCTTTTGCTTATCTAGGTTTTGTAGCGCAATTTTCGATGCGAGGTCTGGCTTTGGGGAGTCGGAGGGAAGGCATCTACGCGGTGATATTGGTGGCTGAACCGGTGCTGCGCCTGCTGGGACTGTTGCCTTTCGTGATTTGGCTGACCGCCCCTTCTCTGCTGTGGGCATTAGTCGCGACCGCCTTGGGGTCCTACGGTTGGATAGTGGCTCTGGGGCGCTTACGGGTGCATCCATTTGCCCCAGACTCACGAGAGCCGTGGCGGACCGTAGCGGGACGGGTGCTGACATTGGGGGCGGCAAACGCCCTTTTGGCTGCTATTTTGACTGGATACCCGGCTTTGGTGACCGGCTTACTAGGCAGCTCACGCGGTCTTGCCGTATTTTTTGCAGTGGTGACGCTGTGCCGTATCCCGCTGGTGCTGCTCTCCCCGATTCAGGCGCTGGTCATTCCTGAGACTACCCGGATACTCGCGGCGGGGCGCGCCGCAGAACTCTATACCCTGCTGGGAAAGGTCTTTTTCGCGACCGTGTCGGTAGCCCTCACAAGTTTTGCTCTGGGCTGGTGGTTGGGTCCGTGGGCAGTAGCCCTGTTGTTCGGTCCCGCTTACGTGGCTCCCGGCTGGTTGGTGGCGGTCATCCTCGCGGCGACGGTGGTCTTGGGGGCAGCTTTGCTCCAAGCCGCAGTTTTTGTTTCATTACAAAAATATCTCTATGCCGTGCTGACCTGGGCAGTGACCTTGGCTGGAACCGTAGCGGCACTGTGGGTGACTCCCGGTGAGGCGCTTTCTCGAGGCACTGCCGGCTTCGTGGTGGCTTCGCTGCTGGGATATCTTCTCTCTGCTTCGTTGCTTCGCTTCGCGCTGGGGCGTCTAGGCAGAGAGCAGGTCGCGAATCATGGTTAGCCAGCCGCGAGAGTACCGGCTGTAGTTGCCCCGGATGGCTTCAGCAGCGATGCCGGGAATCCGGGCTAACCGATGGTGGGGCAGGTCACTGCGGCTTTGTTGGTGCGCCAATGCTTTCACCAGGTCGTGGCGTTGCGAAGGCGTGCCCAGCTGACGTGTATCGGCAGCTTGAGCCAAGGACCGCGCGCGGGTCAGCCGACGCTGGTTATCCGATTCATTTCCCGCGGTGAGCTGTTTCCAACGGTCTCGCAAGGTAATCTTGCGAGCCCCGACTGCGTTCCCTCCGTGTTGGCGGTAGTACGTTAGTGGGTGTTGCACAGAAGTCTGCACCAGGCGTAACCGTCCGTCTAATGCCGCCATCATTGCCAACCATTCATCATGCAGCAGCCCCGGTGGGGTCGGCATATTTTCGCGGGCGAATTCTCCCCGCAGCGCCACCGTTGCCCCGGTGATGAGATTACGTTTCAAAAGTACGGAAAACGCATCTCCCTCGGTCAAGTGCTGCAGTTCTGACGGCGAGGCTTTTAGTTCGCGCAACAGGCTCTTGGGACGTTGCGGATTCCCCAGGGGTCGCCCGTCGGAGCCGGTCAAGACCGCATCGGAATGCACCAGCTCCGCGTCGCGCAAAGCGGCGGTTAGTACCGTGGTCTTTTCGGGACCCCATTCATCGTCCTGATCGGAGAGAAACACGACATCAGTCGTGGTGGCACTGATTGCGTCAGAAAAGTTGTCGCGAATTCCTATCCGGGGACGGTGTAAGCGCCAGTTGAGACGAATCGGATGGGCGGGATGTTGACGATTAAAATCATCCACCAGGCTCTGCACAATCTCTACGGTGTTGTCACCAGAATCGTCGTCCCCGATGGTGAGCTCGTCAATAGGGAGTTGTTGATTCAAAATGGAGCGTACCTGCGTGGCGACAAAACGGGAACCGTTACAGGTCGTCATGGCCACCCCCAAGGTCGGGTGGGGAGGGAACGGGGTGAGGTCGCGGCGCCAAATCTGGGTACTCATCTCTACCATTATAAAAGCCCGCCGAAAAAGCCGGGTATGATGAACACGGAACAAGACCCGGTAGGTTTGGCTCGCGAAAGCGTCCCAAAACAGTCCTGATACTCAGGCGAATCAATGGAAGGGAAACAAAATGCGGTGGATAGTTGTGGGAGCAAACGGAATGCTCGGTCAGGATTTGGTCGAGATGTTGCAATCCCGGGGGGAGGACGTGCGCACTTATGACCGTCCGGAAATCGACTTGACGGTGCAGTCTTCCGTCAAAGAACACGTGGTGGAGGCTGACGTGGTGGTCAACACCGCCGCTTTTACCGCGGTTGATAAGGCTGAGGAACAAGAACGTGCGGCCTTTGATATCAACGCGACCGCGGTGCAGTATCTGGCAGCGCAGTGCCGGGAAATCGGGGCACGCCTGGTGCATATTTCTACCGACTATGTGTTTGATGAACCGGCAGACCGAGAGACGCCTTGCGAAGAGTACGCTCTACCGAAACCGGCAGGAGCCTATGGACGGACCAAGCTGGCGGGAGAATGGGCGCTGCGTTCCCTCAGCGAGGATTACCTGATTGTGCGTACTGCCTGGCTGTATGGCGCCAAGGGCAATTGTTTCCCCAAGACGATGGCGCGTTTAGCGGGGGAACATGACCGACTGACAGTGGTGGCAGATCAGTATGGTCAACCGACCTGGACTCGTGACCTCGCAGATTTGATTTGGCGCCTGATTTCAGCGAAAGCGCCCAGCGGAATTTATCACGGGACAGCTCAGGGCAAGACGAACTGGCATGGTTTCACGCAGGCTATCGTACGTTCCCTGGGCAAGGATCCGTCGATGGTCGTTCCGGTCACCACCGCTGATTTCCCGCGCCCGGCCCCGCGCCCGGCTTTCTCCGTTTTGGCGCACAAAACTATCCGTGACCTGGGATTGGAGCCAATCGGTCCCTGGGAGGAACGCTGGGAAGTAGCAGCTAAAGAGATTTTGGCTGATTACTTGGATTGAACCGCGCGTTGCGGGGCGTCAACGCGGGGGCACTATGCCTCCAGCAGCCCCAGCAGGTAATCCCCGTAGCCGGATTTCCGCAGCGGCTCGGCGCGTTTGACCAGCTCCGCGTCGCTCAAAAATCCGCGGCGCCATGCGGCTTCTTCGGGACAGCCCACTTTCAGGTCTTGCCGCTTTTCCACGGTTCGCACGAATGCGGTTGCGTCCGCCAGGGAGTCAAAAGTCCCGGTGTCCAGCCAAGCCGTGCCGCGCGGCAGGACCTCGACCTGCAGTTTTCCGGCTTCGAGGTACACCCTATTGACGTCTGTAATCTCGTATTCCCCGCGGGCGCTGGGCTGTAGGTTCCGGGCAATCTCTACCACGTCGTTGTCATAGAAATACAGCCCCGGCACCGCATAGTTTGACTTGGGCTGCGCGGGTTTTTCTTCAATAGAAATCGCGCGGAAGTTTTCGTCGAACTCCACCACTCCGTAAGCCTTGGGGTTGTGGACGTGGTAGGCAAATACAGCCCCGCCGTCAATCCCCTTGAAGCGTTGCAGCTGGTCGCCCATGCCCGGACCATAGAAAATGTTGTCCCCCAGCACCAGGGCGGCTTCTTGCGAACCGATGAAATCCGCCCCCAACACGAACGCTTGAGCCAGCCCATTGGGCACCTCTTGCACCTGATATTCCAGGTGAATCCCAAACTGAGAACCGTCACCGAGCAGACGATGGAAAGACGGGGCATCGTGCGGGGTGGTAATGACCAGGACGTCTTGAATTCCTGCCAGAATCAAAGTCGTCAAAGGGTAATACACCATCGGCTTGTCATAGACCGGCACCAGCTGTTTCGAAGTGCCCAGAGTGATGGGATGCAAACGAGTGCCGGATCCGCCGGCCAAAATAATTCCACGCATGAAACTAAGCCTATCAACCAAAAGCCTCCCGAAATGACTTATGAACGGCGAAAACCTCCCTAAAATTAATCCCAGACCAGTGAAAGGGGAAACACCGTGGAACGCATCGGAGGGATTGAGAAACGCTACGCTTGGGGCTCAGATAGTGCTATTCAGGAGCGCTTTGGCATTGGTACGCCCGGTCAGACGCTGGCAGAAGTGTGGTTCGGTGCTCACCAGCTATCGCCTTCGGTTTTGCTTGATGAGTCCGGTCAGGTAGAGGAGGACCCTTTGACCCTGGAGGACTGGATTGCGGCTGATCCGGTCGGTACGTTGGGGGCTTCGGTGGTGGAGCGTTTCGGACCGCGCCTGCCCTACCTGATGAAGTTCATCGCCCCGAAACGCCCGTTGTCCCTGCAGGTCCATCCGGACAAATCCCGTGCCGAGGCACGCTACAAAGCTGAGGATTTGGCGGGAATCCCGCTGGATTCTCCGCAGCGGCTGTACAAAGACCCCAACTATAAACCCGAACTCATCTATGCGATTACGAAGTTCGAGGCGCTGGCAGGGTTTCGGGCGCCTCGGCGCATTATCGAGATTTTTGCTGACTTAGACACCGAGCTAGCGGTGCAAATCGTGTCCATGCTGCGGGTCAATACGTCCCCCCAAGGCATCCGCACGGTAGTGGATCGGCTCTTGTCTCCCCATACCACTCCACAAGCGGCGCAGGTCGAGGCCACGGTGGCGGCGATGACGGATCGTCTGCAGGCGGGAACCTCGCCGTCCGTGCGCGTGGACCGGACCGTGATGGGTTTGGCACGTTCCTATCCGGGGGATGCGGGGGTAATCGTGGCAGCGATGCTGAACCCGGTGACGTTGCGACCGGGAGAGGTGCTGTTTACGCCCCCCGGTGGGATTCACGCCTATCTGTCCGGGCTGGGGGTGGAAGTGATGGCCAGTTCGGACAATGTGTTGCGGGCAGGGCTGACTGAAAAGCACGTGGATTGTCAGGAGCTGTTGAACTGTCTGGATTATGTCGCTGCCCCGCCGGTGCGCATCGCTCCCGAGTGGGTGACGGAGTCGACCCAGGTGTTCTATGCACCGGTGGATGATTTCGAGTTTTCGGTGACCCGCCTGGATGGGCGGGAACTGGCGTTGCCCGGTCACGGGGGGCGCCTGATTCTGTGTTTGGAGGGTACTCCGACTATGCGTGATGGGGCGACTGCCGGTCTGGTGTTGCACCCGGGAGAGGTTGTGTTTGTCCGGGCAGATAAGGTTCCGGTCTATGCTGCTGGAACTGGGGTAGTGCTCCAGACCGATATTCCTTGAGACGAGTAGGTAATTATTCTCAAACCTGCTTTTGTGGCAAACGTTCCAGGGGCGTGTCGAGCGTATGTGATATATCTCACATTTGCGCTCAAGCTGTGCGGTTGGTGGATTTTCGCGTGCTGGAGCCAAACTCTGAGCCTGAACCCACTTGAACTCTGGAATCACACGCGTGTAACTTAGAGGTAACGGTTCTTGGCCCCTCTGAGACGCGGTGCCGAGTCTACAGAAGTTGTCCGAGCGAATGAGGTGAAGGGTCCTTGTGGAATCTGTTTGGTGAAGGCGATCTCGATTTCGCTGATACAGCCCCAGAGATTGACGAAATTCTCAACGGACCACTCGCTTGGCAAGCTCAGGCGCTGTGTGCTCAAACCGATCCAGAAGCCTTTTTCCCGGAAAAGGGCGGTTCGACACGGGAAGCGAAGAACGTCTGCTCCTGCTGCCCAGTAAAGGCTGAATGCCTGCAATATGCGCTGGAAAACGACGAGCGCTTTGGGATCTGGGGTGGCTTGTCCGAGCGGGAACGCCGTCGTTTGAAGCGTCGCGTGTCCTGACTCCAATAGGGAAGTAATATCCTTAACTCTGTGCGCACTGCAGTTACCGCCCTTATCGTCACTTCTGGGGAGACGCCCTATTTGGCAGCGACCCTTTTGGCGGTTTCGCGACAAACCTTGGCGCCGCGCGACGTGTTCGTCATCGACGTTTCCAGCTCCGGGGTCGCGCATCGTTCCGGCACAAAAGTCCTGAAAACGCCGGGAGTCCCCAACTTGGGCGAAGCGCTGCGGCAAGCTACCGCGCAACCCGATTTTCCGACGCCCCCGCCGGGACAACCCCACGCCCTGTGGATTTTGCACGATGACTCCGCCCCCGCTCCCACCTGCCTGGCTGAACAGCTGAAAGTCCTGGAATCTGACTCTGCCATCAAAGTGGTGGGGGCGAAACAGCGACTGTGGGACAAAGCCAATCAAATCGTCGAGGTCGGCATCCACGCGACTCGCTCCGGGCGCCGTCTGCAAGAAATGGACACCGGCGAAGTCGATCAGGGTCAATACGACGGTCGCGGAGACGTGCTGGCAGTGGGCACGGCGGGAATGCTGGTGGACTGGGACACATTTCGCCGTCTGGACGGTTTCGACCCGCACTTAGGACCTTTCGGTGATGGTCTGGAGTTTTCCCGGCGGGTTCGCCTGGCGGGGTATCGGGTCATGGTGGCGCCGCACGCCGTGGTTTATCACAAGATGGCAGGCTACTTTGGGCTGCGCGGTCCCGATGGAGGACGTCCCGCGCGTTCTGCCCGCAGCTTTGACCCCACCGGGCGCGATGCGGATGCCAACGGCAAGCTGGAACCGAATCCGAAGCGTTCCTTTGCTGCCCGGCGCACCGCCCAGCTGCACAACTGGATGGTGGCAGCGCCCTGGTGGCAGTTTATCTTCCTCCCCCTGGCAGTTTTGGTACTCGGCGCACTGCGGGTGCTCTGGCGAATCATCACGAAAGAGCCAAAACTGGCGGCAGGAGAACTGAAATCCACCCTGGTAACGGTGTTCCGACCTTTTGCAGCGTGGCAATCCCGATTGCGACGGGCACGACAAAGCAAGATTAGCCCCCGCACCCTGCGACCCCTCCAAGCGAAGTCGTCCCAAATCCGCCAAGCCAAAACGACTGCCCGGCGCGTCGCGAAGGATCAGCGCCGTCCCCAGATTCCGGACGGGGTCGCACGACGTAATTTTTATACCGAAAAATCCTTGGATCGCACCCTCGTGTGGAGCGTCGCTGCCGCTCTGATTCTGGTAGCACTGGTGGGCTGGCGCTTTGCCATCGGCGGCGTGTCTGGGGGAGCATTGGCGAACCTGCCGGCCAGCAACCGAGACTTTTGGAATGACCTGATTTCCGGGTGGATTCCTGCCGGTCTGGGCTATGGCTCAACAGTCGGGGCAACGGATCCCCTAGGGCTGGAAGTGGCGAGCCTGGGACAGGTTGCCGGTCTGGTCGGAATAAAAGGGGCGGTGGTGCTGGCAGTCCTGTTGTTTGTGACCCTGCCTCTCGCCTGGCTGAGCGCGTGGTGGGCTAGCGGAGTCCTCACGGACTCTCGCACGTTGCGTGCCCTCGCTGCCTTGTCCTGGATTCTCAGTCCGAACCTGCTGGTCAGTATGGGGCTGGGGCAGTTGCCGGTGTGGATTTTGGCAGTGAGCGTGCCCCTTTTCGTTGGTTCACTAGCGCGGGGCACGGGGATGCCCGTGACTCGCACCGTGATGGGAGAAATCGAACCGGTCACCGTCAGCGTGCATTCTGCCGCGATTATTCAGGTTGGTATTGCTGCCCTCACCGGGTTCCTGACAGTGAGTGCGTCCGTGATTATGGTCATTCCCGTGGTGCTGCTGGTGGGGCTGGCGATGCTGAAAGGAGTCGCTAACCCGCTTTATGCCGGTGCGCAAGCGGAGACGAGAGCTTCTACTTTTAGCCGCATTCCTGCCCGTTTACGGCTGAAAGCCGTTCATGCTCTGATTGTGTTGTCTCCCGCGGTGCTGCTGGCTTTGCCCACAGCGATGCTCACGGTGAGTTCGCCTGCCCAATGGTCGCTGTGGCTGTCCAGTCTGTCGGTGCCGCTGCCTGTCTCTATGCCGAACTGGTGGGATTTGCTCACGGCGTGGCCGCTTGATGTGGCGGCGACGGCCCTGCCCATTGCCCTGCCGGGCTGGCAAATTCTCGCTTTCCTGCCCCTGGGGTTGTTGCTGCTCACCGTGGTGGTGGGGGTGATTATTCCGGGTCGTTCCACCGGGGCGCACTGGAGTCTGCTGTTTGCGCTGGGGGGCGTGGTGACGGCGTGGCTGGCGAGTTCCACCCCGGTTTCCGTTTCGGGAGCTGACGCCGTATGCGCGTGGGGCGGACCGGGGCTGGCGGTGTTTCACGCGGGATTGATTACGTCCGCCCTGTTCTCGATGGGGCGTCTCGAGCTGACAATGCCGGTAGAGATTGCCAACTGGAGCAATCGCAGCGCTAAAGCCGTGGTGGCAGCCGCGCTGTTGATTCCGGTCTTGGGTGCCACCCCGGTGTTGGTAAACCAGTTTGCGGCTCCTGCCGATTCCGGCTTTAACGCCCTGAAAACGTTCCGGGAGGCGAGCCTTCCCGCTACGGTCGCGCAAGGGCAGTCTTCCCCGCGCCACCTGCGGGCGCTGAACCTGGAGGTCGCCAGCGCCCCGCACCAATCCACCCTGGTGACGGCGAGTCTGTGGCGGGACTGGCGGGACACGACTTTTGAGGCTTCCCCCTATCTGAAACTGAAAAATTACCGTAACGTGACCGGGTCCCGTACCCCCGATGCGGCTGACGCGGTGCTACAGACCACGGTGGCAGCGGTGCTGGGGGGTTCCACTCCGAAGCTGGGCGAACAGCTCGCCCAGTTGAACGTGAACTTCATTATCGTGCCCCCCAGTCGTGATGCCGCGACCACTGCCCTGGTCAACACGTTGGATTCGGCAGCGCCACTGGAACGGATTACCACCACGGAGGCTGGCACGGTGTGGCGTCTGGCTGATTCCGCCACGGCGAGCCTGGCTCGGATTGCTCCTGCCCAGTGGAAGGGGGGACACCCGTCCTGGCCGACCGGTGAAGTCAAGGCGCAGGCTCTCAACGTGCGTGGCGGGAAAGCTCGTGTCCCGGAGGGACCGGCGGGACGCCTGCTGGCGTTGAGCGAACGTGCTGATAGCAGCTTTACCGTGCGGTTTAACGGCAAAATTATCGACCCGGTAGAAACGGGTCAGTGGAATGCGCTCTATCAGCTGCCCCCCAGCTCCGGCACCGTGACCATCACCTACGCTTATCTTCCCCACCAGCTGTGGGGTGCGGTGCTGCTGGTGTCCCTGCTGATTGCCCTGGCAGCAGCCCTACCGCTGCGTCGGGTGTCGGAGGTGAGATTGTGAAACTCGAAACGGTTGAGGATACGCTGCCAGAGGCGAAGTCCCCAGAAGTGAAATCGGCGGACTCCCGTTACGCGACGGTCAGCCGGTGGGAGCGGGTACGTTGGTTCCTCGCCACCCTGCTGGTCGTGACCGTGGCCGGGCTGGTGGTCGCCATTGGTTTGACTCGACCGGCAGCTGCTCAGAAGCCGCACTATGGCGAGCCGGTCCCGGTTCCTCCCGGTCAGATTACCTTGGCTTGTCCTCAGGTGCCGCCTACGGTGAATCCGGCAGCGGTCGATGGGGAGGGCAAGCCGTTGACCCCGCCCAAAATCGCGGGGTCGATGACCTCCACCGTTTTGGCGCGCACTGATAGGGTTCCGGAAAAGGCTGTCTACCAGCCCCTGGGCTCGCTGGGACGCGCCCCGCAGCCCGCCACTCCGACTCCGGCAGAAACGACCCCGAACCAAACTAAGTCGCATCATGCCGGGACCGCGCACGCCTCAAAAAATGACCCCGAAGAAGTCGCCCCGCCCCCGGAGAATCCCCGCAACGACCTCGTGCTGACCCCGAAATCGGCGATGCTGTACGGCAGTTTTTCCACTCCGGTCAGCGGTTTCCTCACGGCGCAACCGTGGGATGGCAAAGTTGCCCTGGCGGCGGCTGACATCGAACAGTCGGTGTCTTCGGGTGACTATCGTGGTTTGGCCAGTGCGTCCTGTCAACCGGCACAGTTGGAATCCTGGCTGGTCGGCGGTTCGAGCGAGGTCGGGGAATCGAGCGTGTTGCAGCTGATGAACCCCTCCGCCAATCCGGTGGATGCCAAGGTCGAAGTCTGGGGAGACACCGGGAAACTCGATTTTCCCCGCGGGGACAAAATCAACGTGCCTGCACATCAGCTGCAAGCCATTCCCCTGGAATCCCAGGTGGGAGGGAGCCAGCGTCTGGTGGTGCGAGTCACCGCAAACGGAGCCGGTCTGGCATCTTC
Organism: Mobiluncus curtisii ATCC 43063; assembly: GCF_000196535.1. NCBI lineage: Bacteria > Bacillati > Actinomycetota > Actinomycetes > Actinomycetales > Actinomycetaceae > Mobiluncus > Mobiluncus curtisii. The sequence goes on from NC_014246.1 coordinate 1,262,516, forward strand.
ACTGCAGACGCACAGTTTGCTGGGCTTGACCGCGGGGGGAGTCTCCCTGGTACACGCCTCGACCCTGCCACACACCACCCAGGTCATTCCGGGCGTGGCGATGGACGGGAGTCTTGGCGCGGTGCGCCTGTTAAATCCTGGTGCGGATACGGCACGAGCCAGCATTGAAGTCGTCAACGAAAACGGTCGTTTCCCGCTGCCGGGAGGCAAAGACCTGGATTTGGATCCCGGCGCGGTGCTGGATTTCACGCTGGGTGGCTTGCAGCCGGGCAACTATGCGGTGGTTGTCAACGCCACTCAGCCCGTGGTGGCAGGAGCGGTCATCTATCGGCAAGGCTCGGTTTCTCCCACGGACCCGGACAAATTTGTGCGCGATGTGGCGTGGCTGCCCGCGCTGTCTACCGGCGGAGGAGTGGTGATGGGACCCGCCGCAACCCAGCGGCAGCTGCTGGTCACAAATCTCACCAACAAACCTCAGGAATATCGGATTGCGGAAACCACCCATGTCGTCAACGCGATGACCACGGCGGTGATGCCCCTCAAGGAAGAAACTCCGCAGCTGGTAGAAGCCCCGGATTTGTATGTAACCCAGCTGGTCACCACGAACTTGGGTGACGGTGATGGGATTGATGCCCTAGAGCCGATTCCCGACCTGGCTGTGTCCAGCCAAATCTATGTCCATCTCACCAGCTGAGCAGTGGTTTAAAAGCGAGGGCGAGACGCTAAATCCCGTATCGCGAGCCAGACACCGCGGAAAGTCTCTGTTCCAAACGTGCCTGAATCGCAGTGTTCGTGCGATACTCGGCGTCCCGGCGCAGCACCAGGACCGCGGCGATGAAGCGCTCTGGGTCAGTTCCGGGGGGCGGTGGTGGATACACCCTGTTCACCAGGGCGGTGGCGAGCGCTTGGGCGGTGCGCTGACGGTGGATTGGGTCCATCTTGGTGGCGCTTTGCAAAAACCGGCGTGCTGCTACGGTGGTGACCCCGTCAAGCTCTCCGACGTTGGCGTCCCCTGCCCAATCTGCCAGCTCCGGAGCCAGCAGCAGCGGTCTACGGGTCACTCCGGACGCCTCGGAAACGGCGTAAGTTCCGGCGAAAATATCCCCGATGCGTTTGCCTCTCCGGTTCGTCCATGCCGCAATAATCGCCCCGGCACCCATCGTCATCCATAGCTCGCCCAAGCCAATCAGGGTGCGCACGAAAGCATGGCGCAAAGTGATGGGACCTCCGTCATCACGAACTATGCGCGTCCCCACGATGAAACGTCCCAGCGATTTGCCGCGGGTCAGCGTCTCGACCAGCATCGGCACCAAAAACAGCCATACCGCCGTGACTATCGAGATGAACGCGGCGACTTGTGCCTCGTTGGAAAAAAATGGAATCTCGTCGCCGTCACCGCGCAGCTCCATAATCAGGAACAGGATTTCGTAAGTAATAATCATCCCTAAAATCACGACGATGGCATCGACAATAGCTGCCGCGACGCGCAAAAATAGTGACGCCGGCTGCACCAGCAGGGCGATGGCTTCACCGGTGATGACCACGTCGGGTCGGATTTTCGTTCCGCTAAATTGTTCCATTGAGTATAAATTAGCAGCATGGACATCGATGCGTATACCGCAGGGCGGACTGAGGACTGGAAACGCCTGGCGGCGTTAAACCGCAAACCCCGTCTGAGCGGGGCAGAAATCGACGAACTGATGGGGCTATATCACCGCGCTAGTGCGGATTTGGCGACTATCACTTCCGTACCGACTGACCCGGATGTCGTGTTGGATTTGACGAATCTGGTGTCCACGGCACGAGGGCGTATCGGGGGGACGCGCCGGACGTTTCGGGAGTCCGTGGGCGGGTTCTTTACCGTGACTCTGCCCCTGGCGCTGTATCGAATTGGACCGGTTTTCCTGGCGCTGCTGGCGTTATCGCTGATTACCGCGGTGTTTACGGGCTTTTGGATCTATACCCATCCCGAGATTCTGCTGGCGCAGCAAACCGAGATTGAGATGCGCCAATATGCCGAAGATTCTTTCAAAGCCTATTATTCAAACTATCCTGCCCCGGATTTTGCTGCCCAAGTGTGGACCAATAACGCGACGATTGCCGTGATGATGGTGGCTATGTTCTTTACCGGTGCCTATCCGGTCTACCAGTTGTTGATGAACTTCGCCAATGTGGGGGTGGCAGGAGCCATCATGGCAAAGTACGGTGATTTGGGGATTTTCTTCGGGCTTATCACCCCTCACGGGTTGCTGGAACTGTCTTGTATCGTGTTGTCTTGCGCCGCGGCGCTGCGGCTGTTTTGGGCGTTGTTTGTGCCCGGTGAGGATCCACGCATGGTGTCCTTGGCGCGGGCAGGTCGCCAGTTCGGACCGGTGGCAGCCGGGCTGATTATCCTGCTGGGGATTTCGGGGCTAGAAGAAGCGTTCTTGACGCCGTCTGCATTGTTGACACCGGTAAAGATAGCGGTGGCAGTGGTGGTTTATGCGGTCCTCGTGGCGTGGATTGTGGTTTTCGGTCGACGCGCGCAGCGCGCCGGTTTGACTGGGGATTTGGACGAATCAGCTGCTGGTTACGTCGCGTAGCGGACCGGCGGACTTACGGGTGCGTCACCACCGTGGTGTTGGTGTCCGCCCAATCCCACATCCACTTGGCATCGTCGGGACGCATATTGACGCAGCCGTGCGAACCGGTATCGGGAGTATAGACGAAACTGGTGCGCCACGGTGCGGGGTGGAGGGCGAACCCCTTGTGAAAATACTGGATATAGTTCGCCGGCTCGGAATACGGTCCGTCAAACCCGATCCCGGTCATGTCTTGGAACGGAACTCGTGAATAAATCTTGAACACGCCCTGCACGGTGGGGGCGAGCCGGTGTCCGTGAACGACCGGGACTGGTCCCATGACCAGCTTATCGCCTTCGTAGGCTGCCAAAGTGTGGGTGGTCAGGTTGACGTCAACCCATTTCTCATTGGGTTGGGGGTGGTAGGTCAGCGGCGGATCTGCCACCACGGTGTCATCGAAACCGGCGTGGTGGGGAGACAGCTTTCCGGCGACTTTCACGTTGCCGGTGCTGCTGTGCAGGGCTGTTTTAATCTGGGTAACCAGGCTGTTCGGGTGGTCTACCGTCGCCCCATTGACCGGATCTTTCAGCAGGCTCACCAGGCGACCCGCACTGTCCACCTGTCGTTTTCCGTTTACGGCGGTTTTTTCGACTTGGGAGGTGCAGGAGTGTACCCATTGAGTAATCGCGTTGACGTTGAACTGGGGCTTGGGCAGCGGCTGAGGACTGAGCTGTTTGGTGGGTTGCGGTACCGGCTGCAGCCAGGAGCAAACCTGGTCGGGCTTAGCTAAAAAGCTTTTGCTCCCCAGACGCAAAGTGACGCTGCGCTGACATGCTGCCTGGCGCGCAGCGCTGATTTGGGCAGACTGCTCCGGGCTCCACACCGGCGGGTGGCTAAATGTCAGCCAGCTCGCTCCGAACACCAGCAGCAACGCTGCCCCGAGCGCGAGTGAGCCGGGGTGGGATGTGAGCGACCCACGCCGATGCTGCGGCGTCAAATGCGTCGGATGATACGGGAAGGGCATCCATGGAACCTTTCGAATACCTAGAGGACCCCAGCCCGGTGGATGACCACCGGAGTTCCCACTCGAGCCCAATTGAACAGCTCTTTGGCATTGGCGGGCTTTAAGTTTACGCAGCCGTGTGACCCACCGTAGTTCGTCTGCACCCAATTCCAGCGAGTATTGGTGCCGTGTACGGCGTAGTCGCCGTGATAATACATGGTCCAGGGGCTCCACGTGTCATAAGCACCGTCCCAGGCGTTATCGTTTTTCATGTGGGCGTTCACCAGTTTGGTTTGGACGTGAAAAATTCCGGGATAGGTCGGGGATGGCAGCGATCCGTGGACTGCTTCGACGGGTCCCCACACAACTTTGTCGCCTTCCCAAGCCGCTACGGTGTGGTTGGTCAGGTCGATACTGATGAACTTTTCCCCCGGCTTGGCTTTGTAGGGCGGGCGGGGCAGGTTTTCGTCCACGACCGTGTCGTGAAATTTGCCTTCCTGGACTGCCATTTCAAAAACGCCGCGATAGTTTTGTCCGGCTTTCAGGGCGGCGGTGATTTCGGCGGCGATGGTCTCATTGTTCGAGACTTTCTTGGAGTCCAGAGCCATTTTGGTCAGGGTCAACAGGTAGCCATCTTTCGTCATGGTGCGTTCGCCGGGACCATGGTTCACGTCGATTTTTTCGTCGGTAAACGTTTTTAGCCAATCCAGCACTTTCTTTTCGCTGATGACCGGTCCGTTCTCGGTGACTTCGACCCATTGGGCTTTATCTGCCGGGGGAATGACATGCCCGACTTTGCGACCAATCAGGTTTACTTTCGGGGCAATCAGTTCGTTTCCGGTCTTTGCCCAAGTTTTCAGCTGTGCATCCGGGGCGATGGGGGAAACTTTGGTCAGTTTCACCTTGAGGGTTTGTTTCGTCTGGGTCTTCCAGGTTTTTTGAGCGGCGGCGATGACGATTTTCGGGTCGACGCCTTGCCCAGCGCTGCCCGCCTGCACCTCAAAAGTGCCGCGTTCACTGTTAAATCCCAGATGCGGGTCAACGACGGTGTCGGATCGTCCAGCGGTCAGGGCACGAGCGGCCTGGGTGGCGACGACTTTATCAAGGGTGAAAAGGGGGGTGACCTGGCGTTCTTTGACGGTGGACGCCAAGACTTCGCCCAGGTTGTGGTTGGCTTTCATCACGACAGCGGCGGTGCCGGGAACGTCGCAGTCAAAACCCATCTGTCCCAGACTCAAGGATTTTTGGGGAATGTCTCCGCTAAAGGTGACGCGCAGATTTTGGCAGTTGTCGGTCAAATGGCGTTTCAGTTCATCGGGGGTCATGCCCCCGACGTCGAGTTTTCCGACCGTAGTGTGGGGCAGGGCCAACTTGGAATAGTGCGCGGCGTAAGCCCAGCCGCCACCGGTCAAACCGAGGGCGAGAACCCCCGCGCTGACGCCGACCACGATGGACCAGCGGCGTTTTTTCTTGACGATACCACGAATTTCCAGCTGTGGATTTGTAGAATCTTGTGTCATGGTTTCCCCTCTATGCCATGTTTATGATAACTGATTACCGCATTGAATCGAGAAGTCCCCAGACCAGCGGGTGTAGCCCCACGGTCGTAGTAGCGCCAGTTGGTGTGACTTTGTGGATTGTGGCATAATAGACCCTTGGTTTTTCCGGTTCACCCTAAGCCTCCGCCGCGGGACCCGGAGCCTTTATACCCAAGGAGTAATCATGAAACAGGGAATCCACCCCGAATACGTATTGACCGAGGTCACCTGCACCTGCGGAAACAGCTTTACCACTCACTCCACCCTGACTTCCGGTCAGATGCGTGTGGATGTGTGCTCGGCTTGCCACCCGTTCTATACCGGCAAGCAAAAGATTCTTGACACCGGTGGTCGTGTGGCTCGCTTCGAGGCTCGCTACGCCAAGTTTAACGATGCCAAGAAGAAAGCTGCAGATAAAGCTAAGAAAGACGCCGCAAAGGCTTCTGCCGCTGCAGCGGAATAGCAGAACTTTGGCACCGGTCGGTACATTTTACCGACCGGTGTCTTTTATTTGCCAGGGACTTCCCTGGTATTTTCCCCGTACTCACCTCGATTTTGAAAGCGAACTGAAAGGTCCGAAATGAGCGACTTTCCTGAAGAATTTGCCGGTGTGGAAGCCCTGCTGGAGGAGTATCACCAGCTTGAGGTGCAGATGAGCGACCCGGACCTGCACTCCAACCAGGCTCATGCCCGCAAGGTCGGTCGCCGTTACGCGGAACTGAGCCGTGTCAACACCGTGGTGCAGAGCTGGTTGCAGGCGCGTGACGACTTGGAAGCCGGGCGCGAAATGGCAGGCGAGGACCCGGACTTTGCGGCGGAAATCCCCGGTCTTGAAGCCGCTTTTGAGCAAGCCAACGCTGATTTGATTGAGGCTCTGACCCCGCGGGATCCTGACGATGCCCGTGACGTGATTATGGAAATCAAAGCCGGTGAGGGCGGCGAGGAATCTGCCCTGTTTGCTGGTGATTTGATGCGGATGTACCAGCATTACGCCGAAAAGATGGGCTGGGCGGTACAGGTGCTGGGCTTGACTGAATCCGACCTTGGTGGAGTCAAAGACGCTTCGATTGCGTTCAAAGCGAAAGGCAACCCCTCCCCGGAGGAAGGCGTGTGGGCACACCTGAAGTACGAGGGCGGGGTGCACCGGGTCCAGCGCGTGCCGGTCACCGAGTCCCAGGGGCGCATCCACACTTCGGCAGCAGGCGTGCTGGTCATGCCGGAGGCTGAGGAAACCGGAGACATCGAGATTGACCCTAATGACCTGCGCATTGACGTGTACCGTTCCTCAGGACCGGGGGGTCAGTCCGTGAACACCACCGACTCGGCGGTGCGCATCACCCACCTGCCCACCGGAATCGTGGTGTCGATGCAAAACGAAAAGTCCCAGCTGCAAAACAAAGAAGCGGGGATGCGGGTGCTGCGTTCCCGCCTGATGCAGTTGGAGGCAGAGAAGCGCGAGGCTGAAGCGGCTGAGGCGCGCGCCTCCCAGGTCCGCACCGTGGACCGCTCCGAGCGAATCCGCACCTACAACTTCCCGGAAAACCGCATCGCTGACCACCGCACCGGCTACAAGGCTTACAACCTGGACCAGGTGCTCAACGGCGACCTGGCTCCGGTCATCCAATCCGCTATTGATGCCGACGAAGCCGCCCGCCTGGCGGCAGTGGGCAAGTCCGCCCACTAACCACCCCGGCTCAAACCTCCCCATAGCGCCGGTCTGTCAGACCTGGCAATCCAGGCGAAACAGCAGGTTTGACGCCCGTGGATTCGCCGCATAGGTGTGTATTTCCCAGACGGCGGAAGGAATTCGATGCAGATACCCCAGCAAGCGGCAGCGCGGTCGGCGCTCAATGACGCGGCTTTCGTGTTGAGCGAGGCCGGAATCAACAATGCTCCCGGTGAAGCGCGCCTGCTGCTGGAGCACGTGTTGGGTCACCGACCCGGCTACGGCGAGCGCCTGGACGGGGCTACCTGGCAACGGTTCTTTGAGCTGGTCGGACAGCGCGCCACCCGGGTTCCGTTGCAGCACGTCATGGGGGTCATGTACTTTCGCCACCTGACCCTACACGCCCGCCCGGGGGTGTTTGTGGTGCGTCCCGAGACGGAGTGGGTCGCACAAGGGGCCATCGACGCGGCAGCGGATTGGGTGCGGCAAGGGGTCGCTCCGCGGGTGCTGGACCTCGGCTGCGGTTCGGGGGCATTGGGGTTGTCTATTGCCTCCGAGGTTCCCCAGTCGGTGCTGACCTGCGTGGACGTGTCAGAAGCGGCGGTGGAATTGACGGCGGAAAACGCCCGGTTTACCGGAGTAGCGGCGCGGGTCCTGCTCGCTGACGCTACCGACCCGCAAACGCTGCGCAACGCCCTTGTGCGCGCCGAAATCCCACCACAATTCCACGTTATCGCCACTAACCCGCCCTACGTGGTCGACCCGGTCACGCAACCCGAAGCCGCCCAAGACCCGCAGTTGGCACTCTATGGCGGGGGCACTGACGGTTTGGAACGCCCGCGGGCATTTTTGGCTGCCGCCGCCGCGGTCGCACTGCCGGGAGCCACCATCGTGATGGAACACGCCGAGTCGCAAGGTGAAGCCTTGGTGAAAGCTGCCGAAGCACTCGGACTCAGGGGCGCGCAAACCCGGTGTGACCTGGCAGGACGCCCTCGTTTCTTGCAAGCTATGGCGTGAAGGCTGAGGGCTGGTCAGGGTTAAATCAGGGATATCCCTGATTGCAAGCTGACGGGGAGCCGGGATAATCTGGGACTGTCTCCTCCTGAGGGTTGAGAGCGGCGTATCCGGGCACTGGTAAAGTCTCCTACTTCGGACTGATTTTCCTGGTTACGACGCTTTTGACAGGACGAAATCGTCCCCCGGAGTTTATAGTTTTTCAAAAGCGTTTTTGATAATAAGGAGTTATTGTGAGCGACGAACCTGTGATCACTCCCGTCGATGACCCGACTGTCACCCCTGTCACTGCCGTGGCGGGAGAGGGTTCGGCAAAGTCCTCGAAATCCCTGATTAAGGACAAGAAAAAGCTGAAATTCGGCAAGAAAAAATCAAGCAAGAAAAAGAAAATCATTATCGGGGTGAGCGTGGTGGCAGTCTTGGTTGTCGCCGGGCTGGTTGTTCCGCCGTTGCTGGGGATAGGGGCGCCCAAGTACGACCCGACCGCCGTTTATCGCGGGGACGTCGCTACCGTTACGAAAGACGACGTGACCAAGAGCCTCAGCATGACCGGCACGCTGAAAAGCGCCAAGAGCATGACCCTGTTTTCGTCGTTGAACTCGAAAGTACAGACGCTCAACGTAAAGCCAGGGGACCGCGTGAGTCGGGGGCAGTTTTTAGCGCAGCTGGACAGCTCTGAGGCCATGTCCCAGCTGTCCAGTCAGCAGTCCCAGCTAAACGAGAGTCGCGTCACTCAACAAAACAGCATTGACGAGGCTGCGCAAAATTACCAAAACGCCAAAAGTGCCTTGGATCAGGGCTTGAACCAGGATATTCGCGGGGCGCAGACCGCCCTGCACGAAGCGCAGAACGAATATGTGAAAGCATCCCGCGCTTATGACCAGATGAAGCAGGAAAAGGATAACCGCACTCTGCAGGCTTTGCTGGACCAGGAAAATGCTTTGCGTTCTGCAAATCAAGAAGCTGAAAACGCCAAAATGGAAGCGAACCGGGCTGGGGCCGCGGTGGCAGATGCGAAAACGCAGCGCGATATTGCGGCTATTGAAAGGGACTCCGCTAAGGACGATTTAGCACTAGCGAGGAAAGAATTAGAGCGAATTAAGAAGGACCCGACACTGAAGGCTTATCCGAATAAGCTCGCTGAGCTAATCGAGGCAACCAAGCAACGTATCGCTGAACTGTTGTCGGAGGTCGACGCGAAGGACCAAAACGCCGATGCTACCGAGAAAGCCGTCAAGGACGCGTGGTCCCAGCAGGCTCAAGCCAAGCAAAACGCCAACCACGCCAGCGAAAACTTGGGCATGGCACGGCGCCAATTCCGCGCTGCGCTGCGCCAGATTGACTCCCAAATCGCCGATGCGGGCGAAGCGGTCGCCAAGGCGCAAACCGGCGTCTCTGACGCCAAAGTCGCCCTGGACTCTGCCAAAATCCATGCCGCCCAGGAAGTGAACTCAAATCTGCGGGCATTGCGGGCAGCGCAAGCCACTGCCGGCTCGGGCATGGCAGAAGGTCAGAGCGCCATCCAAAAGCTGCGGGCAGACATTAGCTCGGCGCACGTGACGTCCCCGATGGCAGGCATTGTGACCTCCGTAACCGCCAAGGTCGGTGCCGCGCCGGAAGGCTCCCTGATGACGGTGGAAGACGATCAAAATATGGTCATTGAAACCCAGATTAAAGAATCCGGGGTCGCCAAGCTCAACGTGGGTAACCAGGTCACTTTTACCACCCCCGCCACCGGAGACAAGGAATTCACGGGGACCGTGGCATTTATCTCTCCGGCAGCCGTCGACCAGACCGCCGCGCCGTCCGGTCCGGGTGCTGACCAGGGTGGTAGCAGCGGGAGCGGGAGTGGAAATACTTCGGTTATGTTCCCGGTGCAGATTACGGTGACGGGCGATTTACAGGGCTTGCGCCTGGGGTCTACCGCCAAGGTTAAGGCGATTATCGCCGGGCAAAAGAACGCTTTGACTGTGCCAAAAGGTGCCCTCATTGACTCTGCCACCCCGGTAGATGGTCAGGACTCGCACTCTCCCAAAGCTCCCGTTTCGGGAGGAATGATGGCGCCGGGGACGTCTGCTGATGATGGTCCAAAGTCCGTGCTGGTGGTCGAAAACCCTGACTCAGAACAGCCGAAGATTCGTGAAGTCCAGGTAGAAGTCCTGGTGGAAGGTAACGGCATGGCAGCAATCAAGGGCAAAGGCATCAAAGACGGCACATCCGTGCTGGATAACGCCATGAACTATCTCGACTTGATTGGAGAAACTGGTCACTACGTCGACACTCCACAGACAATGGAGCAGACAGATGGAGCGATGGGATGATGAGCCTGCCGGTAGGTCATGCTGAGGGTCAGGTGATTGCACCAGCGTCCCCTCCCGCGCTCGCTCCGCAGGGTGGCGGTCAGTCGGGGGCGGTAGCACCGCAGCCGGTCATCCAGTTGAGCGACATTTACAAGGGGTTCTTTCTGGGTACCGACCACGAGCTAACTGTGTTGAAGGGTGTAAACCTGGCGATTTATCCGGGAGAGTTCGTGTCCATCGTGGGGTCCTCCGGTTCGGGCAAGTCCACCCTGATGAACATTATCGGACTGCTGGATCGACCTACTTCGGGTCGTTACCTGTTGGGAGATGTGGATATTTCCGAAGCTGACGATAACGAAGCCGCGTTGATACGCTCGCTTTCCATCGGGTTCGTGTTTCAAAACTTTAACCTGGTGGGACGTACCGATGCGTTAAAGAACGTAGAACTGCCCATGATGTATGCCGGAGTAGGGCGTGCTCAGCGGCGTGAACGGGCGCTGAAACTGTTGGAACTGGTCGGCATGAGCGAACGGATTCACCATCAGCCCAGCGAGTTGTCCGGTGGGCAAAAGCAGCGGGTGGCAATCGCGCGGGCGATGGCCAATGACCCGGACATTATTTTGGCAGATGAGCCGACCGGTGCTTTGGACACCGCCACCGGTTTGATGGTCATGGACCTGTTCCACCGGCTGCACCGCGAGCAGGGTAAAACTATCGTGTTGATTACCCACAACCCCGAGCTTGCCCAGCAAACCCAGCGCATCTTTACCATGGTGGACGGTGTGCTGGGCGAGGGCGTGCCCACCCCAGGAGGTGCCCAATGACTTTTGGAGAAAACGTGCGCCTGGCCCTGGCGGGACTGTGGGCGAACAAGATGCGAGCCATTCTGACTCTGCTGGGTATCATCATCGGGATTGCTTCCGTGGTGGCGATTCTCACTATCTCCCGCGGGGTGACCAGCGCGGTGACTGACTCGTTGGGTTCTCTGGGAGGGCAGGATATGTACCTCTCGGTGGATACCAAGGAAAACATCGCCAAGAATAAATCTCACGAAGATCAGCCTGGTACGGAAGATGACGGCAGCATGCCCGCAGAGCCTGATGAAGAGGACGAGGACATGTCCGGGAATGACGGTACCAGCTCTGTTGGCACGGATAGCGACGGCGACGACCAATATCTGACTCCGGAAATCCTGGACCAAATCCGTGAGGAGTTTTCCGGCCAAATCAAAGGTATCAGCGTGCAAGGTGCGGGTGGCTACGGCACCGCTACGGGCACGGGCGGAGACGTGGACGCGGATGTGCAAACCACCAACCAGGATTTCCTCATCGGGTCAAACATGGAACTGGTCGCCGGTCGCGGTTTTGAAGACAGCGAAGTGGACAGTGCGGACACGGTGGCAGTCGTCACTGACGAAATAGCGAAAAAACTGTTCGGGGGAGCGGCGCAAAACGCCGTGGGTCAGAGTTTCGAGTTTGACAGCGACGAGTCCCAAACGACTTTCCAAGTCATCGGGGTAGTCCGGCAGGTGCAAATGAAAGGGGCTGCCAGAGCCCTCCTCGGCGGGGGCGGAGGGTCGAGTGGAACGACCTTTTATATCCCTTACACCCTGGAAGAGGAAGTTACTGGCACCAAAGAACCCGGTTTTAACTGGGCGACCGTGCGCCCGGTTCCCGGTACTGATGCGAAGGCTTTGAAACACGATTTGCAGGAGTTCTTGGATAAGACCTGGGCTGACTCCGAGTATGGAGTGCAAATTGATTCTATGGATTCAATGATGGACCAGGTTAAGAACGTCTTTTCCACTATCGCTATGGGGCTGTCGGTGATTGCGGGTCTGAGTTTGCTGGTCGGCGGTATTGGGGTGATGAACATCATGCTGGTGTCGGTCACTGAACGTACCAGGGAGATAGGCATTCGCAAAGCCCTGGGGGCGACCCAGTGGAATATCCGGCTACAGTTCCTGGTTGAAGCCATGATGGTGTGTCTGCTGGGAGGTCTTCTCGGAGTGGCGTTTGGTGGTCTCGCGGGATATTTGGGAGCTAACGCGATGGGTAATCCCGCGATTCCGCCCCTGGGCGGAGTGCTGTTCTCGCTGGCATTCTCGCTGGGTATCGGGATTTTCTTCGGTTACTATCCAGCGTCCAAAGCTGCCAAACTCGACCCCATCGAGGCGCTGCGTTACGAGTAGTCGGAGTCTCGTCGACCTGATTCAAAACAATCCTCGGCTCGCAAACCTACCTGTGCGCAGGAAAAATTCCGGCATGATAGTGGCATGTACGAAAGACGCTTTGTGTTTGACCTCGAACAGGACGATGAAGAAATCATTGCCGAAATCGTGCGTCGCGCCGAGACTATCTTGGGACCCCAGGAGCGGATTACGTTCCCGGTGGGGGCGCATCTGACGGAGGAAGGTCAGCCGGTTCGCAGCATTATCCTGGCACTATCGGGCAGCATCGCGCTGGAACGTTCCTCGGCGAGCGGGGACTTACTGATGCACCACGCTTCGACCGGGCGCATCATCGGGATGTTATCCTCCGGGGAAGAAATCGGCGCGTTCTTTACCGCTGTGGTGACCGAAGAAGTCGTTGGAATCGAACTGACTCTCGACGAAATGAACATGATTATCGCCGGGGACTCACGAGTGTCGCTGCTGGTGGCAGCCCTGTTTATGCGCACTTATGACCGCCGGTTGCGGCGTGCCGAAAATCTCCACATTGAGTCGGCAGTGCTGGCAGACCAACTGGCAGTGCAGCGGGCAAATTTGGCAAAAGCCCTGGAAATACTCCGCGAAACCAGGGAGGAAATGGCTGCTCAAGCCCGGTTTGCTTCACTGGGCGAGTTGGCGGCGGGAGTGGCGCACGAACTCAACAATCCGGTGGCAGCGATTCGCCGCGCCGCAGATTACATTCATGAGGATATGCGTATGTTGCTGTCGACCTGCCCGGACCCGACTTGGCGCGACCTGGCTCTGGAGTCCCTGGAAAATGCGGAGGATGCCCCGTTCTTGTCCACCAAGGAAACGCGGGCGCGCAAACGCGAGCTGTTGGCAATCCTCGGAGACGCGAGCCTGGTGGAACGCCTGTCCGTGGCGGGAGTCTACAGCACCGACTTGGCACGCAACCTCGCCAGAGACCTGCAAGCCGACCCGGACGCGGATCTGGGAGCTTTGGAACAGGCGGCTGCCATCGGCACCAGTCTGCGCAACCTGCGCACCGCCTCGGGACGCATCATTGACCTGGTCGCCTCGCTGCGCTCTTATGCCCGTCCCGATGGGGATCCGGTACAAAACGTCGACATCAACTCCGGGCTGCAGGACACGCTGCGCCTGTTGTCACACCGCTTGGACAAAATCGACCTCAACGTGGATTATGGCGACCTACCACGAATTTCTTGCCATCCCGGCCAGCTCGACGAAGTGTGGACGAACTTGATTACCAACGCGGTAGAGGCCATGTCCGGCGAGGCTTCTGCCGCCAGCGACGCGGTCGGCAAGCGCCCCACCAATCGAGACGAACTGGCGGGAATGATTGGTCAGTTGACCATCGCGACCAGAGCCCGCGGCGACCAAATCGTCGTGACCTTCCGCGACACCGGATCGGGTATCGCGGCTGACGTCATCGAACACATTTTTGAGCCGCATTTTTCCACCAAGGGCGGCGAAGTGCGGTTTGGAATGGGCATTGGTCTGGGGTTGTGCCGCTCGATTGTGGAAAATCACGGCGGGACCATCCGCCTGGAAAACGTCTCCCACCCGAGGGGCACCCTGGCCACCGTGGAATTGCCAATCGCGGGGACTCCCGTCTCGCTTTAGATTCACCAGCCAAGTCGGGCAGGTTTGCGTGGCTCGTCAGTTCTCGTTTTCTGACGTTTAGGGCAAATTTGTCCAAACTTCACGACGGGATGAAAGAATAGGAGCATCCCCAATGAAGGAGAAACCATGAAACTCGCCATCCTAATTCTTGAAGATGAACCGGAAGTTCGTGCCGCCGTGACTCGTGACCTGCTGGGATTTGCGGACACTTTACGCATTGAGCCGGCGGAGGATGTGCCCGATGCCTGGGAGGTTATCGACGAAATCTCTGACGATGGTGATGCCCTGGCGTTGGCGCTGTGCGATCATCGGTTGCCCGGCACGACCGGTATCGAGTTCATGGGCCAGATGATGTCTGACGAACGCACCCAGTTGACTCGCAAAGTCCTGGTGACCGGTCAGGCTGACCTGGCTGACACCGTGCGCGCGGTGAACGAAGCTGGGCTCGATCAGTACGTGGCGAAACCGTGGAAACCCGAGGAGCTGCAAGACGTGGTGCGCACCATGTTGACTGATTACGTAGAGTTGGCGGGCATTGATCCGGTGCCCTATCTCTCAGCCCTGGAGTCGGCGCGGGCAACGGAGTTAACCAAATGGCTCAACCGCCCGGAATAGCCGATTGCTGAGCACGTGGGGTGACAGCGCAATAGGTTAGCGCTTCGGGCGCTTTGGCTTATTGCGCGCTACTGCGGAGCTGCTCCGGGTATTTGTTTTGGTGCCTCGGTCACAAGGGTGGTGGGAGTGTCTGTTCCGGTGGTGTCAGCTTGGTCGACCGGGGGACTAAAATCGGCTCTATGAAAATAATTGATGCTCTGACCGGTCCCATTACCCAGACTGACTTGGCAGTGATTGACGCAGCGGTGAAACGTGACGAGCTGCTGGTCATGCCGACCGATACGGTTTATGGAATAGCTTCGGTGCCGTTCGCGCCCGTGGCGGTGTCGCGTTTGCAAAATGCCAAAGGTCGGGGCGAGGATTTTCCTCCGCCGGTGTTGGTTTCCGGTCCGGCAGCACTGGAGGATTTAATGGCGCCGGAACCGCAGGCTAGCGCGAGTCAGCGGCGCGCCGCCCGCTTGCTCGCAGAGCGCTTTTGGCCCGGTGCTTTGACCATAATCGTGACTGCCAACCCAGCTTTGGGCTGGGACCTGGGTCAGACTCACGGGACGATTGCGTTGCGCCAGCCCGACCACCCTCGTGCCCTCGAAATACTGCGTTATACCGGTCCGCTGGCGGTTACGTCTGCCAACCTGCATACGCGACCTCCCGCTACCGATATTGCCGCCGCCACGAACTATTTTGGGGAACGGGTCAGCGTTTACGTGGATGCTGGCGTGTCTCCCTCTGGGCATCCATCCACCATTGTCCGTTTGACACAGGATTCCCCGCGCTTGCTGCGTCAGGGCGATATTCCGCTGTCTGACATCCTCGCCGCCCTGGTCTGATGGCTCCCCTGCGTTTATATAGTGGGATATGGGCAGTAGCTGCCAATAATGGCAGCTGCAGCCCATATCCCACCTTTTATTTAAAACAAACACGAATCCCGCGCCACTAACCCGCTAAACTAAAGCCCGTATGAAGTTTTACCTGTTGATATTCCTGGTTGCGGTCGCGGTGACGTACCTGACGGTTCCGCTGGTACGCCAGTTTGCCCTGGCTACCGGGACTTTAGCGCCGGTGCGGGAACGTGACGTCCACGAATTTCCCACCCCGCGTCTGGGCGGTGTAGCCATGGGCGCGGGTTTCCTCACGGCGTTAGCTATCGCTTCGCATACTCCATTCTTGGCAGACGCAGCTAGCTTTCATAACATCAAAGGTTTGGCAGTGGGAGTCGTCCTGATTGTGATTTTGGGTGTCATCGACGACATCTGGGATTTGGATTGGTACACGAAGCTGGCAGGGCAAATCCTGGTGGCAGGATTGATGTCCTGGTTGGGCATCCAGCTGACGTCTTTCCCGATTTTTGGCTTGACGATTGGTTCGTCCCGATTGTCTCTGCTGGTCACAGTGCTGGTAGTGGTGGCTGCAATCAACGCAGTGAACTTCGTAGATGGCTTGGACGGCTTAGCCTCCGGCATGATGGCAATTAGCGCCACCGGCTTGTTCATCTATTCCTATACTTTGACGCGCACGCTCGGTGCTGCGTCGTATGCCTCTTTGGCTTCGACGGTGGCAGCGGCGCTGGCAGGAATCTGCCTGGGATTTTTGGCGCACAACTTTTCCCCCGCCTCCATATTTATGGGCGATACCGGCGCGATGCTGCTGGGCTTACTGACCGTGGCTTCTGCCATCATTGTCACCGGTCAGATTGACCCGGCAGTAGTTTATTTCCGCCAGGCTTTTCCGTCCTTCCTGCCCATAGTTTTGCCCCTGGCAGTGTTGGCAATCCCGATAATTGATATGGTCACCGCAGTGATACGGCGGCTGTATCATCACCAGTCGCCCTTCCAAGCCGATGCTGGTCACCTGCACCATCGCCTCTCCCACGCCGGGCGCTCGCGAGTGCGCGCCGTGCTGGTCATGTATCTGTGGACGGCAGTGTTTTCCCTGGGGGCAGCGTCTCTGACTCTGCTCCGGATGCGCTACGTGTTGGTGGTCATGTTGGTGGCGTCCTTGCTGTCGATGGTGGCGACAATTGAGATTCTGCCCGCTTGGCGCGAAGGCGTACACCGCTGGTTCAACCCGAAATATCGTCAGCCCCACGGTCCGGAACACGCCCTGTACCATGACTCCGCCCTTTCTGATAGCGTAAAGTCGTGAACGAAACGACTCCTTTGTCAGTACCAACGGACGCTTTTCACGCGGCTTCGGTGGGGGCGGGAACGCGCCGGGCAGTGAAGTTTTCATTGCTTGCGATTTCCCTAGCGGTGGTGGCAGTGTTGCTGGTCGCGGCGGGCTTAGCCGCGCGGCTGGTGGGGGCGGCGGGGCTGCGTTCCATTGGTTTATGTGCCGTCGTAGGCGCGGGTCTGGTGGCGGTGACGTTTGCCACACACCTGTTTACGCTGAATCATCCCGACTTGATGATGGCAGGCATGGGCGGAGATTTCGTCTTAAAAGTAGTTGTCATTTTGGTGGCTGTGGGGGTGGCGCGGAAATTGCCGGGGCTGGATGCTGAAACCATCTTTTTCACCCTGCTAGCAATGATTTTGGTGCAAGCCATCGTCTTCCCGGTGGCGCTGACCAAAGCGCGGGTGCCCCTGTTGGACTCGGTCGTGACCTCGTCACAATCTGAAACGGTCGAGGAAAACCCATCTCGATAGAACAAAAGTGTGTTTTTCGCCACATCTTGTTAAGAGGTGGGTTAATCACGGCTGATTTTCGTGGTAACGTTATTAGGCGAACTCGTGAATTAGGACTCAAAGGAGAACAATGGGAGTGCAGTTGACGCTCATGTCGGCATTGGTGCCGAATTTGGTTCCCACTACAGATGACTCGTTCCATGCCCCCACCATTATGGACTTGTTCCCCCCGGTAGTTGCTTTCGCCGGAACGCCTTTTACTATTGACCGCGTCATGATGATTCGTCTCATCATGACCCTGCTGCTGGTGTTGTGCCTGGTGCTGTATGCCACGCGAGCCAAGCTCATTCCGGGACGTGCCCAGTACATGCTGGAGTTTGGCTTTAAATTCTGCCAAGAGAGCATTGCTGAGGAAGTCATCGGTAAGGAAATCGGGCGTAAATACACCCCGATTATCACGACCGTATTCTTCTCGGTGCTGTTCATGAACATTTCGGGTATTATTCCTGGCTTTAACCTGGCGGGTTCCGCAAAACCGGGCTTTCCGCTGCTGTTGGCAGTGTTTGCCTGGTTTGTTTTCATTTATGCCGGAATTCGCGAGACCGGTGTGGGTCATTTCTTTAAGTCCTCGCTATTCCCGCCGGGCGTGCCGTGGCCGCTGTATCTCCTGCTGACCCCAATTGAGGCGATTTCCACCTTTATCATTCGCCCGTTTACTCTGTTCGTCCGTTTGTTGGCAAACATGATTGCCGGTCACTTCTTGCTAGCTTTGACTCTGAGCGCCACGAACTATTTCCTCTTTGCGCATCTCTCGGCGCTATCCCCGATAGGGATTCTGACTTTTGCGGCAGCTTTCGCGTTTACCCTGTTTGAAATCCTGGTGGCTTTCCTACAGGCGTACATTTTCGCGATTCTGACCGCGGTGTATGTGAACCTCTCCGTACACGCACATTAGAAAAACAATAGGCTTCTCACGCCAACCGGCATGAGAATAACAACAAATAAGGAAAGAAAACATGACTGGAAGTGCACTTGTTCTCGCAACCATCGGCTATGGTCTGGCCGCCATTGGACCTGGCATTGGCTTGGGCATTCTGATTGGTCACACTCAGGACGCTATTGCCCGCCAGCCGGAACTGTCCGGAAAGCTCACCACTAACATGTTCATCGGTATCGCCTTCGTCGAAGCCTTGGCTTTGATTGGTTTGGTAACGGGCTTCCTGTTCCGGTAAGGAGCACGTATGTTAGGCACTTTGGTATCACTAGTAGCTAAGGCGGGCGATACCCCGAACCCTATGCTGCCAGAGACTTACGACATCGTTTGGT
Organism: Mobiluncus curtisii ATCC 43063; assembly: GCF_000196535.1. NCBI lineage: Bacteria > Bacillati > Actinomycetota > Actinomycetes > Actinomycetales > Actinomycetaceae > Mobiluncus > Mobiluncus curtisii. Next base: position 1,280,974 of record NC_014246.1, read on the forward strand.
CGGCAATTATCTTCCTGGTCATCTTGGTGGTGGTTGTGAAGGTCGCTCTGCCGAAGTACGACGGGCTGGTGCAGGAACGCGCTGACAAGCTCCAAGAGGGTTTGGACGCTACGGCAAAGGCACAGGCGGACTCGGCAGCTGCGGCGCAGCGGATTGAATCCGAACTGCGTGACGCAAAGGAAGAAGCCGCCCAGATTCGCAACAAAGCCAATGCGCAAGCGGAGGACATCGTGTCCCGTGCTACGGAACGTGCTGATCAAGAAGCCAAGCGCATCATCGAGCAAGCTCAGCGCCAGATTGCTGCTGAGCGGGCGGCAGCGGAAGCCTCCCTGCGTCAGGATGTGGGCGATTTGGCTACCCAGCTCGCGGAAAAGATTGTGGGCGAACAGCTGAAGGATGAAGCCCTGAGCTCTCGCGTCGTGGATCGTTTCCTCGACGAACTCGAAGCTCAGCCGGTGGCTTAAAGATAGAGAAAGTAAGGGAAGTCAATGAGAGCCTCGTCGGTAAGGACCTTGGCCGCTATGGTCATGGCTGTCGATAAGACCTTGGGAAAAGCCACGACCAAGACTGGTCCCGCGGTCGCCGAGGAATACTTTGCCCTGTCTGAACTGCTGGAAAACAATATCCGCCTGGCACGTAACCTGTCTGACCCGGCGCGTACCGCTGCTGACAAGCAAGAACTGGCTCGCACCATCTTGGGTTCGAAACTTTCGGACCCGGCTCTGGAAGGAGTGCTGGCACTCGCTGCTGGACGCTGGTCCAGCGAGCTTGACTTGCAAGAGGCCTGCCGGTTGCTGGCAAACCACGTGTTGCTGAAAACTGCCCAGGATGATGGTCAGCTTGAAGATGTCGAACGCGACATCTTTGCGATGAGCCAGGTGGTATCCCAGAACCGTGATTTGCGTAACTTCTTGACTGACAATCATCGCGCTTCCCTGGATCAGCGTCTGGAGACTTTCAACTCTCTGGTCGGTGAGGGGGTCAAGCCTCTGGCATTACGCCTGGTAAACGCGGTGATTGCCAAAGCGGCTCCCGGTCGGCTCACTGCTGACCTGCGGGCTTTGCTGGATTCGGCAGCGCGGTTGCGGCAGCGGGGGATAGCGACGGTTTACACCGCTACGCCGTTGAGCGACACCCAAAAGTCCCGGCTCATTCAGTTGCTGTCCACTCGTACCGGCGAACAGGTCGAGGTCAACGTAGTGGTAGACCCGAAGCTGGTGGGTGGCATCAAGATTGTGCAGGGTGACACGGTGATGGATGGCGCGGTCAAGTCTCGCGCCGAGCAGTTCCGGCGCAAGCTGGCAAGCTAGAACGAAACGAAAATATGACCGATAGGGCAAGTCCCTATGGAACGACAACAGAAGGAATGCTGATGGCTGAGCTATCAATAAGTCCCCAGGACATTAAGAACGCCCTGGACAAGTTTGTGGATGCGTATGAACCATCTGCCGCAACTGCGGAGGAAATCGGCTACGTGACCGAAACTGCTGACGGCATTGCCCACATCGAGGGCTTGCCCGGCACTATGGCCAACGAGCTGCTGCGCTTCCAAGACGGCACCCTGGGTCTGGCAATGAACCTGGACGAACGCGAGATTGGCGCTATCGTCCTGGGTGATTTCACGGGGATTGAGGAAGGTCAAGAAGTCTACCGTACGGGTGACGTGCTCTCCGTGCCGGTGGGTGATGGTTACCTGGGTCGCGTGGTTGACCCGCTGGGCAACCCGATTGATGGTCTGGGTGAAATCAAGGACTTGGGTGAGCGCCGTGCGCTGGAATTGCAGGCTCCCGGCGTGATGATGCGCCGTTCCGTGTTTGAGCCGCTCCAGACCGGTCTGAAAGCCATCGACTCCATGATTCCGATTGGGCGTGGGCAGCGTGAGTTGATTATTGGCGACCGCCAGACCGGCAAGACCGCCATCGCCATCGACACGATTTTGAACCAGCGCGATAACTGGAAGTCGGGCGACCCCAACAAGCAGGTGCGTTGCATCTACGTGGCGGTCGGTCAAAAAGGCTCCACGATTGCTTCTGTCAAGGGCGCGCTGGAAGACGCTGGGGCGATGGAGTACACCACCATCGTGGCATCTCCCGCTTCGGATGCGGCAGGTTTCAAGTACCTGGCTCCCTACACCGGTTCGGCTATCGGTCAGCATTGGATGTACCAGGGCAAGCACGTGTTGATTGTGTTTGATGACCTGTCCAAGCAAGCTGAGGCCTACCGTGCGGTGTCGCTGTTGCTGCGCCGTCCGCCGGGGCGCGAGGCTTACCCCGGTGACGTGTTCTACTTGCACTCTCGTTTGCTGGAACGCTGTGCGAAGCTGTCCGACGAGTTGGGTGGCGGTTCGATGACCGGTCTGCCGATTATCGAAACGAAGGCGAACGACGTGTCCGCTTACATTCCGACCAACGTGATTTCCATCACCGACGGTCAGATTTTCCTCCAGTCCGACCTGTTCAACGCGAACCAGCGTCCAGCGGTGGACGTAGGTATCTCGGTGTCCCGTGTGGGTGGCGACGCCCAGATTAAGGCTATGAAAAAGGTCGCTGGTACCTTGAAGCTGACCTTGGCGCAGTACCGTTCGATGGCGGCTTTCGCCATGCTGGCTTCTGACTTGGACGCCACGACTCGCAAGCAGCTGACCCGCGGTGAGCGGCTGATGGAGCTGCTCAAGCAGCCCCAGTACACGCCTTATCCCGTCGAGGAACAGGTCTGCTCTATCTGGGCGGGCACCAACGGTTACCTGGACGACATCGCTACCGACAAGGTGCTTCAGTTCGAAAAGGACTGGTTGGATTACCTGCGTAACGAAGGCACCATCCTGGCTGAAATTCGGGAAAAGGGTGCGTGGCCGGATGAACTGGTGGCGCGTTTGGAAACTGCCGTCAAGGATTTCCGCAAGTCTTACGACCTGGTTCCCCAGGCGGACTTGGATGCCGCTGCAGGCGATGCTGAGGCAGAGCAATCCGAGGAACAGATAGTTGCCAAGCGCTAATAGGGATGTTCCTACGGGAGCAACTAGATTAGCAACGAAGTAACCGAACAGAACGTAAGGGAAGGGCAAAGTGTCAGGTTCGCAAAGGGCTCTCAAGCAGAGAATCAGGTCTACTGAGACTCTGCAAAAGATTTTCCGGGCTATGGAGATGATTGCCGCCTCCCGTGTCGGCAAGGCTCGTGCCGGGGCGGAATCAATTACCACTTATGACTCGGCTATCGCAGCAGCAGTCGCGGCGGTGTCTGCCCACGCCAAACTCGATCATCCGCTGATTACCGAACGCACCGACACCAATCGGGTGGCAGTTCTAGCGGTCACTTCCGACCGTGGCATGGCAGGGGCTTATTCCGCGTCTATCCTGCGGGAGACGGAGCGCCTGTTGGAGCGTTTGCGTGAGGAAGGCAAAGACCCGGTGATCTATGTCTCGGGTCGCCGCGGCTTGTCCTACTTCAACTTCCGTGGCATGGAAGTGCGCCGGGCATGGACCGGGGACTCGGACAAGCCGACGGAGGAACGGACGATGGAAATCGCCAAGACGCTTCTGGCGGCGTTCCTCAAGTCGCCCGAGGCGGGTGGCGTGTCCGAGCTGTACATGGTGTACACCAAGTTCCGTTCGATGGTTTCCCAAGTGCCTCAGGTGCGCAAGATGCTGCCGATTAAGGTCATCGACCCCGACGAAGCTATCCAGATTGATGGCATGGGGTTGGGCGAGGGGACCGACAAATCCGTCATGCCCCTGTATGACTTTGAGCCCAGCGCCGAGGAAGTCCTCGAGACGGTCATGCCGCTGTATGTAGAATCGCGGATTCGTACCGCCTTGCTGCACGCTGCTGCTGCTGAGCTTGCCAGCCGTCAAAACGCTATGCACGCCGCGACCGATAACGCATCCAACCTGATTAACACCTTGACTTTGGACATGAACAAGGCCCGTCAGGCCGACATCACCACCGAGATTACGGAAATTGTGTCCGGTGCTGATGCGCTCCAAGATTCTAAGAAATAACCGATTACCAAACGCCGATTAGAGGAAACGAAAATGAGTGAGAAAACCCCAGGAACCGGTCGTATCTCCCGGGTTATTGGCCCGGTCGTGGACGTGGAGTTCCCCCCGGATCAACTGCCTGAGATGTACAACGCTTTGACTGTGGAGTACACGGGCATGGGCAGCACCGAAGCTGGACAGACCCAGACCATGACGATGGAGGTGGCTCAGCACTTGGGCGATAACATCGTCCGCTCCATCGCCCTGAAGCCTACTGACGGTTTGGTGCGTGGAGCCAAGGTCGTGGATACCGGCGCTCCGATTTCGGTGCCGGTGGGCGACATCACCAAGGGGCACGTCTTTAACGTGATTGGCGAATGCTTGAACCTGAAAGAAGGCGAAACCCTGGAGGTCAAGGATCGCTGGTCCATCCACCGCACCCCTCCGGCTTTCGACAAGTTGGAGTCCAAGACTCAAATGTTCGAGACCGGCATTAAGGTAATCGACCTGCTGACCCCATACGTGCAGGGTGGCAAGATTGGTCTGTTCGGTGGCGCTGGCGTGGGCAAGACCGTGTTGATTCAAGAGATGATTCAGCGTGTGGCTCAGGATCACGGCGGTGTGTCCGTGTTCGCCGGCGTGGGCGAGCGTACTCGTGAGGGTAACGACTTGATTCACGAGATGGCAGACGCGGGCGTCTTGGACAAGACCGCGATGGTGTTCGGTCAGATGGACGAGCCGCCGGGGACGCGTCTGCGCGTGGCACTGTCTGGCTTGACGATGGCGGAGTACTTCCGTGACGTGCAAAACCAGGACGTGCTGCTGTTTATCGACAACATTTTCCGTTTCACCCAGGCCGGTTCCGAGGTATCTACTCTGCTGGGTCGGATGCCTTCCGCCGTGGGCTACCAGCCGAACCTGGCAGACGAAATGGGTCAGCTCCAAGAGCGCATTACCTCCGCGGGCGGTCACTCGATTACCTCGCTGCAGGCCATCTACGTGCCGGCTGACGACTACACCGACCCGGCCCCGGCGACCACGTTCGCGCACCTGGACGCGACCACGAACCTGTCTCGTGACATCGCGTCGCGTGGTCTGTACCCGGCGGTGGACCCGCTGGCGTCGACCTCGCGTATCCTTGATCCGCGCTATGTCGGCAAGGAACACTACGAGGTCGCGACCCAGGTCAAACAGATTCTGCAAAAGAACAAGGAACTGCAAGACATTATCGCTATCCTCGGTGTGGACGAGCTCTCCGAAGAGGACAAGGTCACTGTGGCGCGCGCACGTCGCATCGAGCAGTTCCTGTCCCAGAACACCTACATGGCAGAAAAGTTCACCGGCGTGCCCGGCTCGACCGTGCCGATGAGCGAGACCATCGAGGCGTTCAAGCGGATTTGCGAAGGCAAGTATGACCATATTCCGGAACAGGCGTTCTTTAACATTGGTGGCATCGAGGATCTCGAAGCGGCCTGGGCGAAACTGCAAAAGGATATGTGATAAACCATGGCAGACACGCTGAAAGTGGCGGTGGTAGACCGCTCGCGCACCCTGTATCAGGGAGAAGCGTCCCAGGTCATCATGCCTGCCGCAGACGGTGACCTGGGGGTTTTGCCAGGTCACCAGCCGCTGTTGGTCGTGCTGCGGGCAGGTCAGGTACGCGTGGACGCACCGGGCTCGACCGGAAAAGCGGGTTCGCATGAATTCCCGGTCGAAGCTGGGTTTGCCTCGGTGGATAATGACACCGTCACCGTGGTGCTGGAACGCAATTTGGCTGACAGCTCTGCGGAATTGACCCCTGCAGTGGCAGGATAATGTGCAACTTACACGAATGAGTCTGATTGGGATATGATGTCCCATAAGGCTATTCGCTTTCTACGGGGATTTCTCGGAGATGGCAGTGGCGGGTTCGTCTTTCGAGACGCCCGCCATTTGCAAATTGACCTGATTAGGTTTGGATGTTTTGGCACTTAATGTGAGGAGGAGCTCATGGGTATGTCGACCAGTTTTATGCTGACTGGACTGCTCCTGATGCTGTTCCTGATATGCGCGCTGGCGATTTATTTCCTGGCGCGCTTGCGTTTTAAAGCTCAAAATAATGGCTCTTTTAATGTGGCGTGGCGGGCTCATACCGGTGATCCGTGGCGGGCTGGGGTGTGCCATTATTCCGAGGATTTCCTGAAGTGGTATCGGGTTATTTCCCTGCGTTGGGGCTCAAATCGCCGTTGGGAACGCGCGGATTTTGAGATTTTAGAAGCAGCGATAGATACAGAGCCGGGGTCAGACTTTGCCCTGGCTATTTTGCATTGCCGCGCGCCGCGTCAGGGATTTTCCGAGCCGGACGATTTTTGGCTGGCGATGAATGAACATGATTATTCCGGCTTGGTTAGCTGGAAAGAATCTGCTCCGCCGCGCACCCAGATGGTTTACTGAGTTTCCTGGTTCGCGCGCTTCGGTTAGGCTTGCTGTATGCGCCTGGTCATAGCGGATTGTGAAGTCAATTACTCGGGGCGTTTGGACGCGCATTTGGCAGCGGCGAAACGCCTGTTGATGGTCAAAGCCGACGGTTCTGTGTTGATTCACAGCGACGGCGGTTCCTACAAGCCCCTGAATTGGATGAGTCCACCCTGTCAGCTGCACATTGAGCTGGAAGACCCCGATTCCCCACAAGGTTCCCAGACGTGGCGGGTGCAAGCCAAATCCGGGGACGCCCTGCTGATTAATATCTCGACGGTTTATCAAGACATCGTCTGCGATTTGGGGGTCGATCCGGGGCTGGAAAAGGACGGGGTCGAGGCGCATCTGCAAAAGCTGCTGGCAGAACAGGTCGCGGTGCGGTTGGGCGAGGGCTGGACTTTGGTGCGCCGGGAATGGCCGACTCCTATTGGTCCGGTTGACCTGCTGGTTCGTGATGCACAAGGGCGTCCGGTGGCGGTAGAGGTGAAACGCCGCGGCGAAATTGATGGGGTGGAACAGTTGACTCGCTACCTGGATTTGCTGGGGCGACAGGCTGACCTGGAGGGAATTACCGGGATTTTTGCTGCCCAAGAGATTAAACCTCAGGCGCGTACGCTGGCTACAGACCGGGGAATTCGCTGCGTCTTGCTGGATTACGATGACATGCGCGGCTTGGATTTTGATGCCGAGAATCGGCTGTTTTAAACCTTGGGGAACCTGCCTCTGACGCTGCCGACCCCCGAAAGATTACCGCAATTTGTGACGCCCCCCCACTTGTGCCAAAGGACGACGTGATTGCACGAGCCTGACCGGAGTGTCGGCGCCACGGGGGCTTCAATATCCCCCGGTGGTGCCGGAGCCCCAACAGTAAGTGTGCCAGTGGCGGCGCGCCCCCACACCCGTGTCCACCCCAAAAGGAGCGGTCAGCGGCCACGCCACAATGTGCGGACTAGTGGCGTCGACCGGGTGCCCACAACCGGGGCAGACGTATGACTTCTGACCGGCACTGCCACTGAGACGCTGAACGTGGTATTCCCGCCCGGCGCGCGTCACGACTCGGGGTACACTGGCGAGACGCTGCATGTCCAAGGGACGATAGGGCTGACCGTGACGTTTGGATTTTCGCTGACTGGGCACTGCAGATCCGATTAATTCTTGGGTACGGAAGCCACCAGAGCGCCGCGACGATACACTGCCAGCGGATAGAGGTTCTCGTCCGTGACCAGCAAATCCGCGCGTTTACCAGGGGTAATTTCACCGATGTTGGTCTGTCCCAAAATGCGGGCTCCCTGTACAGAAGCGCAGTACACCGCGTCGGTCAGCGGGATTCCCGCGCCTTTCCACGCCCGGCGCACGATGTCTACCAAGTGCAGGTTGGGCTCGCCCTCGGCGGAGTCTGGTTCGCTAAAGGGCATGCCGGTGTCGGCGGTAGCGTTGCTGACAAACACCACCGAATCGCGTCCGACCAGCTCAAACACATTGCGTACGGCGCTGGGATCGACGTGTTGCCCGTCCGCAATCAGCTCCAGAATGCAGCCCCCTCCGGCGGCATCTGCCAGCAGCTCCAACACCGGACCGGGATGGCGATGATGGAAAGGCTGCATCCCATTAAAGAAGTGCGTGACTATGTATCGAGGACAGCGCAGTTTTTCCGCGGGAGTCAGCCCCAGCTTTTCTCGGGTCCACGCCGCAGCCCCGCGGATAAACTCAGCCGAGGCGACCGTGTGTCCAAAAGCGGGGACCGCCCCATTTTCGATTAAAACTTCTGCCACCGAGCCGGAACCGATGGCGCGTTTGCCTTCGGGTGCCAGCGTCATCGACACCGTGTGCCCGCGGGTGGTAATCATCAGCTCACGGGTCAGCGCGGGGTTTGGTGGCTGGACTTGCGCGAAATCTTGCGAACCGAGGACGGCACGAGCCCGGTCCTCGCGTTCTTGGGCGGTGAGCCCTTCCCCCGGAATGGCATCGGCGGGGGAGTCTCCGGGCAACATCCCGGTCACGCCCAGCCGTCCCGAGGCGAGGAACGGACCTTCAAAGTGGATTCCGTCCAGTTCCCCGGCGTCACACAGGTCTGCCAGCATCTGTCCCTGGCGACGCAGGTCTTCCGGGGAGGCCGTAGAGAGTGAACCAACCAGGGTGGTGGTGCCGTGAACCCGATGTTCCCACACGGCAGTCATCATGGCTTCGACCGTGGTGGCAGTAGGAAAGGCGCTGCCGCCACCTCCGTGGCAGTGCGTATCGACCAGTCCGGGCAAAATGTAGCGTCCGTCTGTTGGGGAAGGCGCTGCCACCACCTCAGCACCGTAACCTGCTGCTTGCGCCTGGGGCGCTTCTCCCATCCACACTATAGATTCCCCGTCGACGATGACGGCTCCATCAACAATTATGGAAGACGGCGTGACGATGCGTCCGCGTACTGCAAAAGGTTCACTCATGTTCCGATTATCGCATTTTTGCGTTGTTTCAAAGTAATATGTGACCCCGTGTCCTGTCTGTCGCCAGCGGGAGCGACTCCGGTGAGTGCCGGTGAGTCGCTGTTGGCGGAGTCGGCAGATGGGGCAAAACCGTTCGGGTTTACCCGGTATCAGAGGAAATCCTTTAAGATAAAACCATGCTGAACATGATTGCCCGCGACATTATCCCCGGACCGATTGGTCCGACGGTGGTGCTGCTGCACGCTTTCCCGATGGATCACCAGATGTGGCTGCCGACCGCGGATCGTTTGGGTGGGGTGCCGCTGCTGATGGTGGATGCGCCCGGATTTGGTCAAACTCCTCCGATGATGGACACCCCCTCGCTGGATGTATTTGCGGATGAAATCGTGGCAAACTTGGGCAAGTTCGGCATCGAGCGCATCATTCCGGTGGGCAATTCGCTGGGGGGCTGTGTGGCTTTGGCGATTTTGGAGCGCCACCCTGACGTGGTGGCTGGTCTGGGTCTGATTGGTACGCGGGCAGACGCGGATACAGTCAGTGAAAAAGCCGATCGTTTTGAAAACCTCATCACCATGCTGGCAGGGGACCGCGCGAGCCTGCTGACCCCCCAGATTGAATCTCAGTTCACCGCTTCGACTCGCCGGTCGCGTCCCGAAGTCGTCTCCCAGGCAGTGCAGTGGTCTGAGGAAGCCTCTAACGAGGGAATTTCTTGGGCACAGCGGGCGATGGCGGCTCGTCCGGATCGGATTGCGCTGTTGGAGAGTTTTGACAAGCCGGTCTTGGTCATGCGCGGCGAGGAAGACCCGGTCATTTCCCCGGAGTGCGCCGCCGCGACGGCACAGGCTGCCCGCACGGAAGTCGTGGAAGTCCACGAGACTTCACACCTGGTGCCGATTGAAAATCCTGGCGCCGTCTCGCGTCGTTTGATGGCGCTCTATCCCCAGTGCATGTAAACCGTCCCCAACCCACCCGCCCGCGGCACCGCCCTTGTGAACGAACGCCCTGGTGAAGGCTGCTTGGGAACCTACCCTGAAAGGCTAGCGCGACGCCCTAGTCCGCGGTCATCGCCGTGACGGCATCGGAGGCGCCCAAAACCGTAACTTTCTGGTTCTGGCTGGCTTTGTTTGGCAGGTTAAACAGCGCCACCACCGTGTGCGTCTCAGTTAGGGTCGAAGCAGCGGTCGTTTTTCCGGTATAGGCCTGAGCCAGGGCAGAAAGCTGGAGTTTCCGTGGGGATTTCATAGTCAAGTCGTAGTTGAGAGTCGCCATGACCAGGGCTCCGCCGTCCGTGGTGCCCAGCGAGATGAATCCGTCGGTGGCAGGTCGGGCGGTCATGCTGAATTCCAAACCGCGGTTTTGCTGAGAGATAGTGGCATAGTCAGCGCGTCGTTTGGCGAAAGTTGCCGCGAAAGAATCATTTTCGGTGTCAAAAGCGTCTTTGGTGCTGTTGGGGTCGTTCAGGTAGCCGGCGTAAGTCCGCGCCAAGGTTCCGGGCGCCATCGCAAAATCTTTGGATTTCGCCGCGGGGCGTGGCGAGCCGACTTCAGGCTTGAATGTCGCGGGGAAACTCGCTTTGGGAAACAGCTTTGTGTAGCCCCACACGGCGTAGTTAGTGCGCGGTGAGGATTGGACCAGACCGAACACGTACAGGGGCTGTCCCTCCGCTGAGGGCGAAACTGTAAAGGCGTAACGCGGCCAGTCTGAATCCTGCTGCACCACTGCGACCTGGGGATTCGCCAGGGGGAGTGACCCCAGGTTCGCGCCGCGGGTCGCATTGGTCATCATGTATTCCCCGTTGCGCATCCGCAGAGCCGGGTTGACGAAGCGGCTGGTGAGCTGCTGTTGGTCTTTTGCGCCGTCTGCGGCGGTGGCGGCGGCGTTTGCCTCCGTGGTGATTTTCGTGATGCGCTGCTGGTCCAAGGCGGGCGGCTCATTGCCGGCTTTCGGGGAGGTCACCAGGGTGGGGGTGTAGGAACAAGCGGTCAGGGCGAGCGCGGTTGCCCCCGCGGTCAGCAGGGCGGTCAGTTTATTCTTCATGAGTGTCCTCCGTCTCGGCGTCTTTCGGTTCCTCTTTTTCCGCGCGACGCCGCGTTTTTTTGGCACGCCGAGTTCGATTTTCGGCCTCTTCCGCCATCCGCAGGGAACGCCGGGTGGGATGGACTGCCGGAATCACGCCGGTATCTGTGGGGGCGTCGCCGGTGACCGCGGAAGTGACCTGACTGGCAATCTGGCGTGCCTGATCCTTTTCCAAAGTATCTAAGCGTTTGGCGCGCGAACGTCGTTCGGACAGCACCAGCAGAGTCAGGAAAGTTCCGATGGCTCCCGCGCCGATAATTCCCACAATGACCAGCAGAATTCCCCAGAAACTGGAGGGTTCGTGCTTCAGTTTCCACTTCAGCTCCAGCTGCGGTCCTGCCGCTTTGGGGGTGTGGGCAGCTTTGCTAGATTTGTCAGATTTGTCGGCTTTGTCCGGTTTGTCAGGAGGATTCACTACAAAAGCCACCGCGCTCCAGCGGTTATCGCTGAGCTGCCAGGTCAGGGAGGCTTTCCCGGTGCCGTGAGCGCTTTGTTTCCAAATGTCTAAGGATGTTAGGTCTGCGGTGTCGCTTTGTGCGGGGGTAGCTAATTGTTGAAAGCCGTCGGGCAAAGTTTGTTCGCCAGGAGCAGAATCAGTTTTTTTCGCTTTAATGCTTCGGGAAGCCAGTTGGTTATCGGCTTTGAAATCGGTGAGTTCTAAGTGGTCGACTGACTTGGCGAAAGCCTGGGCGTCGGCAGTCAGGGCGATTCCTAAAAAGACTTCTTGTTTTGCGGGACCGGTGGCACGAATCGTGACTTTATCTCCCGTAGATTCCAGCAAATTTTTCCCCGTCAGGACGACTGCTGTCCGAGTCGGTTCACTCTGAAACGCCACATTCGCGCTGGGGCGCAGGAAAGTCAGGCGAGAAATCCCGGCGAAAGCCACCAAAAGCGAGAGAAACAGCAGGGCAATGCTGAGATAACGGGCAGTGCGATTCGATGACATGAGTCTCCTCGAAAAATTTGAAACCGGCTACCATTTAACTTTACCGAGAATGGCGACGCACAGCGACTTAGCCATGTCATAAAGGTTCGTGTAAATGGTTAATCAGGGGTTGTTTCGTTATAGACTTAGGGTATCGTTATACTAAGTTTGGCGGGGCAGGTTAATTTGCCCGTTGGTTGACGTCTTTAGGAGGACTCACAAGTGACCGAAGAGCAGACAGATTTTCCAATCGTGATGCGCGGATACGACCGCGTTCAGGTTGACCTGCAGATTCAAACTTTAATGACGGCTTTGGCTGAGGCTCGCCGTGAGGTCGAAACCCTCGACGCGCGTAACGCCACCCTGGCTGGGGATTTGGGTGAAGCTCAGCGTCGTCTAAAGGAAAGCGACAAGTCCAGCTATACCGGTCTGGGTGAGCGCATCGAACAACTGCTGCGGTCGGCTGAGGAACAGTCCACTACCGTCATCAATAAGGCGAATGCTGACGCGGAATCCCTGTTGGAAAAGACCCGCTCTAACACGCAGCGCCTGACCCAGCGCGCCGAAGCCGAAGCGGCTTCGATGCTGGCTGAGGCCCGCCGTGAAGCCGAGGAGCGTACCACCCAGGCAGAAACCGAAGCGGAAACCGTGCTCACCAACGCCCAGCACCGCGCTGATGAACTGGTCGCCGCGGCGGAACGTGAAGCCGCCTCCTTGCGTGCCGAGGTGAACACCCAGGTCAACGACCTGCGAGCCACGGCTGACCGCGAAACCGAACTGCAGCGCGCCCAAGCCGAAAAGGATTATGTCGAGGCTCGGGTAAAGGCTGAACAGGAAACCACCGCCCTGCGCAACGAAGCCGCGACGGAGATTCAAGAGCTGCGCGAGACTGCTACTGCCGAAGCCACCCAGGTGCGCGAACAGGCTCAGCAGATGGCTGAAAAGCTGCTCGCGGAAACCCGCGCCGAAGCCGACAAGATTATCTCTAACGCTCGTGCCGAAGCTGAGCGTCTGCGCGCCGAGTCCGAACAGGCTCGTCAAGACACCGAAACTGAGATTGCCTCCGCTCGTGCCGCCGCTCGTGAAGCTGACGCACAAGCCCACGAACAGGCTCGTGCCGAGACCTCCGCGATGGTCGCCACCGCGAAGGCTCAGGTTGCTGACGCTGAGAAGCACCTCGGTGAGACTTTGCAGCGTGCCGAGCGCCTGCTGACCGATACCGATGCTGTGGTGCGTCGCCGTCAAGAGGACGCCCGCCGCACTGCCGAAGCGACCATCTCGGCTGCGGAAGTCGAAGCGCAGCAGTTGCGTGAAGCGGCTCGCGCCGAAGCCCAAGCCGAGCGCGCCGCCGCGCAGCGCACGGTCGAAAAGCTGGAACGTCAGCGCGAATCTGTGGCCGCCTACCTCGACGAAATGCGTGGTCTGTTGGGGTCTCGCGCTGCCGATGCCATCTCTGGCTTGCAGGCTCTGGAAGAGGAAGAAGAGACGCGCGAACCGGTCGAGTTGCCCGCCGACGTCGACGCTTACGCTCTGCCGGAAGAAGCCAGCGAATAATCTTTTTTCATGACACCCCCAAGTTTTGGCGGTCCTTAGGGACCGCCAAAACTATATTTTGAGTTAAGATTTTCGCAAATAGGTGACTCCCACAGTAGAATTGGACTGTGAAAGCTATACGAAGATTTACTGTCCGATCCGTTCTTCCCGAAAATTTGAAGCCAATTGGAAATTTGGCTCAAAATCTGCGCTGGTCTTGGAACCGGCCAACACGCGATTTCTTCGCGTCCTTAGATCCGCAAGTCTGGGAGGAAGTCGGTCATGATCCGGCGGCTTTCCTTGGTTCGATTTCAGTGCAAAAGCTGGACGAATTATCCGCAAATCCGGACATTGTAAACCGAGCCGCAGAATTGGAACGCGACCTGAGCGACTACCTGGAAAAGCCGCAGTGGTTCCAGTCCGAGTTCAACAATGCTGACAAGCCCAGCGCGATTGGGTATTTCTCAGCAGAATTCGGGGTAACGGCTGTGTTGCCTCAGTATTCCGGCGGTCTGGGGATTCTGGCAGGCGACCATCTGAAGTCTGCCTCTGACTTAGGCGTCCCGATTATCGGCGTGGGTCTGCTGTACCAGGCGGGCTACTTCCGCCAGTCCCTGACCCGCGAAGGCTGGCAGCGTGAATCCTACCCGGTCATTGACCCGGATAACATGCCGCTGACTCTGCTGCGGGAAAACGACGGCACCCCCGCGCTGGTGGACGTGCCTCTGCCCGACCACCGTACTTTGTATGCACAAGTGTGGGTCGCGAAAGTGGGTCGTATCGCCCTGCTGATGATGGACTCTGACGTGGTCAAGAATGACGAGGCTGCTCGCCTGGTTACCGACCGTCTCTATGGCGGGTCGAAAGATCACCGCATGGAACAGGAACTGCTGCTGGGCGTGGGTGGCGTGAAAGCCCTGCGCACCTACACTCGTTTGACCGGCGCGCCGACTCCCGAGGTGTATCACTGCAACGAAGGTCACGCCGGATTCATGGCGGTGGAACGTATCCGTGAGCTGATGACCGGCGAGGAACACCTCGATTTCGGTACGGCTATTGAAGCGGTGCGTTCCGGCACACTGTTCACCACCCACACGCCGGTTCCTGCCGGTATCGACCGTTTTGACCGGTCCCTGGTGCAACGCTACTTGGCGCCGATTGAGATTCCCGGAGTGACCACCGATCAGCTGCTGGCTCTGGGTGCGGAAACGTACGAGGGCGGGGATCCCAACGTGTTCAATATGGCGGTTTTGGGCTTGCGTATGGCGCGCATGGCAAACGGTGTTGCCCAGCTGCACGGCAAAGTATCACGCAGCATGTTCCACCAGCTGTGGCCCGGTTTTGATGTCTCCGAGGTGCCCATCACCTCTATCACCAACGGGGTACACGGTCCGACCTGGACCGATGGTCGTTTGGCACAGCTGGCGCGCAAGCACCAGGAACCCGGCGAACATGTCAACACCTATCGCTGGGCGCGTCCCCCGGAGGAAGGCGGCGTCAGCGATGAGGAACTCTGGAATTTGCGTCGTGAACTGCGTGAACAGTTGGTGCTGGACGCACGTCGGCGGGTGCGTGAGTCTTGGCTGGAGCGCGGGGCGTCTCCTGCCGAGTTGGATTGGACGAACCGAATTCTCGATCCTGACGTCTTGACCATTGGTTTTGCTCGTCGCGTACCGACTTACAAGCGTCTGACGTTGATGATTAACAATCCGGAACGCTTGGCGTCCATTTTGACGAATAAAGAGCGCCCGGTACAGATCATCGTGGCAGGGAAATCCCACCCGGACGACGAACAGGGCGTCAGCTTGATTCAGCGTCTGGTGGCTTTCGCTGACCAGTACGACGTGCGTGATCGCATCGCATTCCTGCCCAACTATGACATGGATATGGCACAAACCCTGATGCCCGGCGTGGACGTGTGGCTCAACAATCCGCTGCGCCCGCTGGAAGCCTCCGGGACTTCCGGCATGAAGTGCGCCATCAACGGAGCTTTGAACCTGTCCATCTTGGACGGCTGGTGGGACGAAATGTATGACGGTCGCAATGGCTGGGCCATCCCCACTGCTGACGGAGTCGATGACCCGGAGCGCCGTGACGCTATCGAGGCCGAAGGTCTGTACAACCTCATTGAGAACACGGTCGCCCCGCGCTTCTACGATCGAGACGAAAACGGGATTCCGCGCAACTGGATGGAAATGATACGTCACACGTTGGCGACTTTGGGACCGCGCGTACAGGCGCAGCGAATGGTCAGCGAGTATGTGGAAAACCTCTACACTCCGGTTGCTGCGTCCAGTCGAGTGCTGAACGGCACGGGTCACCAGGCAGCTCGCGATTTGGCAGCCTACAAGGCGCGGGTGCGTTCGGGCTGGAACCAGGTCGCGGTGAAACACGTTGACGCCAAGGTCGGCGATGTCGCCACCGTGGGGGACAGCGCCTCGTTCTTTGCTGACGTGCAACTGGGGCATCTGCATCCTGAAGACGTGGAGGTGCAGTTGTTGCTGGGGCGTGTGACATCTAACGATGACCTGTCCGGTTTTGAGGTCTTGGCGATGCAGGCAGAACATGCTGAAAACGGCGTGGTTTCTTACCGCCTGGAGACTCGATTGAACAATGCCGGTCCGCTGGGATACCAGGTTCGTGTGGTGCCGACCCATCCCTTGATGGCGGGCTACACCGAGCTGGGTCTGGTGACCAACGCGGAGCGCGCCGCCGATAATCCGGAGACGCACTTCTATTTCGGTAACTAAACTTGCGAGATTGACCGCATTTTGCCCGGTCGGCTGGGGAAACCCAGCCGACCGGGCTTTTCTATGCCTGCGGGCGTTCGAGTCGCTGTTTGTTGGGGGATACTCGCTGGGGTGTGAATATAAGGTGAAAATAGGGCAGTAGCTGCCAATAATGGCAGCTACTGCCCAAATACCACCTTATAATCTCCGCACACCCCCGATGCCGAGGGATTTTTCGCGAAAACTGGGCAAGCCGGCGCGTCAATGGAACGAACGGTCAAAAATTCGCCATACTGTCGATTAGATAGATTGGCTCACGGAAAGGACCGGCGGTGGGGAAACCAAATCGCGTGGAGATAGTAGGAAAACTGGCGGCTCTGTTTCAGGCGCGAGGTTATACCGGTGCGGGCATGGCAGAGATTTCAGCAACGACCGGATTGGGACGCGGCTCGCTCTATCACCTGTTTCCTGACGGTAAAGCACAGATGATGCGGGAAGTCCTGGTGGCAGTGGAACATGACTTTCAAGCCGCCGTGGTGGCACCGCTAGAAGCGGGGGATGTCACCGGGATGTTCACCGGAATCTTGGCGTTTTTTGACCACGGCGAGAAACAGAGCATTTGGGGCAAACTTGTTCATGACGCTGCTGCTCGTGATTTTGCGCCGGAAGTGCAGGCACATTTCAACACATGGCGTGCCGCGCTGACGAAAGCGCTGCTCAGCCTCGGTGTGGATCGTGGCTTGGCGGCTTCACTGTCGGAACGCACCTTGTCCGGGGTGGAAGGTACGCTCACGCTGGCAGCAGGTTTTGATGATGCCGGAGCGCTTTCCCGGGGCTTGCGCACTATGTCGGCAGAGGTCACGAATGCTATTGCCGCAGCTAGCGGGTCATCCGGAAAAACGTCTCACACCAGGAAATCTGCGGCTAAACCCGCAGCCAAACCGGCGGCTAAGCCAGCGACTAAACCTGCTCGGAAACCTGCCGCTAAGTCAGCTGCTAAGCCCGCGAGCCGAACTTCGCGAAAGACTGCTGCTGCCAAGCCCGCGGCAAAAAAGGCTAGTAAAGCAAAGTAGCCAGCTTCGAACGTATCTGCGGGACCAGCGGATTATCGCCCAGAATCGCGAAGTACTCGACCAATCGCGCTCGTGCCGCGTCGCGATCTTCGCCGCTGGTTTCTGCCACGACTGCGAGCAAGCGGGACAGTGCCCCGGCGGCATCTCCCGCATTCATCTGGGCATCCGCGGCTTCAAGCTGTGCTGCTACTTCGCCGGTTGCGGTCGAACCAGCTGTCTCGGTGGCAGGCTTGGCTTCTGCCGAGCGGGCTTGCAACCGCACTTTTGCCAGCAGCGGATTCACCTTGCTAGATTCACCGGGGTTGGCTTTCAAATAAGTCTCTAACGTCTCGATCGCTTGGTCATAGTCGCCCTGGGCTTGAAGTTTCAGCGCGGTTTCAATTTCCTCAGGCATCGCGGACGGCGCGTCCGGAGCCGGGGTGGCAGTCCCGGTGACTCCGTTGGCGCCGGCTTGCCCAGCCGTCTCGGCTCCGTCAGTCTCAACGCGACCCGTGACACCTTCCTTTTGCGCCAACGCGATGACCTTGTTGATGACTTCCTGCACGGACGAAGCGGGCAAGGCGCCGTTAAACAACGGTGCGGGCTGACCGTTCATCAGCAAGAATACGGCGGGAATGCTCTGCACCCGGAATGCCTGACCGATGGCGGGGCTTTCGTCCACGTTGACCTTTGCCAAAGCGACGCGCCCGCCTGCCTGCGCTACCGCCTTTTCCAAAATGGGTCCCAGCTGACGGCACGGAGCGCACCAGGGCGCCCACATGTCCAAAAGGAACGGAACTGTCTTGGAAAGCTCTAGCAGCTGGGAAAACGTTTCATCAGTGACATCACGCACCAGCGGCCCCGGAATTGTTTGCGGCGTGCCGGAACCGCCCGAACCAGCTTCGCCATCTTGACCAGCGGGAATATCGTGCAGTTCTGCGGGAACGTTCATGTCTGTGCCTCATCTTTCCTAAATCGGACCGCGTGACCAATCAATCAAGTCAGTCTAGTTGATATTTAACCCGTTAAGCCTCGACGGTATCAAGTCCAAGCGGGGAAAATCGCGGAGCGCGTAAAACTGTCCGGGTATTGACTCCAGCTGGCTGGATTTCCGCAAATGCGCTGCAAAACGCCAGAATTTTTCACAAGTGAGGTTCCGCCCTTGACGTTATCGTCCCGCCCGTCCCGTCCCGTTCGCCTTGCTCGCTTTGCCCGCCACGCCCTCCGTGCTCGTATTCGTTCGCGCTGTCTCCTGGCTCTGCTCGCCTCACCAGGCGCCCCAATCCCCGCGTGCCACCCCTCCCGGGGAGTAGCCACACCTAACCAAGGAAAGCCTTAGATTCGTTGAAATAACGCCAAAAACCCCGTAATTTGAAATCGGATAAACAGTACTGGACGGAGATACGGGGGTGACGCATCATGAGTAATCATTTGGCGCACAAACCTAGCGAACAGTCGCGCGAAGTGGATGAAAAACACGACCAGTCGGCAGTGACTTCCTCGCGTCTCAATCGACTGCGAGCTGCAGTCTTGGGAGCTAATGACGGTATTATCTCGACCGCGGGCGTGGTCGTGGGTGTGGCGGCAGCGAACCCGGAAAACACGATGGCGATTGCGACTGCTGGCATTGCGGCGGTGGTCGCGGGGGCATTGTCGATGGCGGCAGGCGAATACGTCTCGGTGTCCACCCAGCGCGACACGGAAAAAGCCGTGGTGGCAAAGGAACGCCGTCTGATTGCCCAGGACCCGGACCGGGAATTTCAAGGTCTGGTGGAAAACTACATCGAAAAGGGCTTATCCCGCGCCACCGCAACCCTGGTCGCTCAGGAGTATTCTGCCCACGATCCGGTCGAGGCTCACGTCCAAGCCCATTACGGCTTGAGCTCTGAGGAATTCACTTCGCCCTGGGCGGCGGCTTTTTCCTCGGCGGTTTCCTTTATGGTCGGCGCGCTGGTACCACTACTGGCGATTCTGTTGCTCAATGGTCCGTGGAAAATCGAAGCCACCTTCATCCTGGTGATGCTGGCATTAGCGCTGGTAGGCTGGCTTTCGGCATGGCGCGGCGAGGCTCCGCGGCTGCGGGCGGTGATTCGGGTCATGGTCGGGGGTGCCCTGGCGATGATTGTCACCGGCGGAGTCGGTCATTTCGTGGGGGCTGCTGTTTAGGTTCACAAGGGCGTTGCGCCGGGTTTCCGGGTGGTCTCAGTTTCTCGCGGCGGGGGTGTGCTGGTTGGATGTCGACGCTGCCTCCGGCTTTCCGATAGCCGCATGTACCCCTGCCGGAGCGACCATAATTTCCCAGGTTTTGCTTTAGAATTTCAGATGTGAGCGAGACGACGAATTCTGCGGGCAATTCTGACGCCAAGAAACCGGGGCGCCATTCCACTTCTAACACTCGTCCGGCGACGAAGCCGGCGGCAAAGCCCCCGTCCAGCCAGCCCAGTAAACCGGCTGCCGCCCGCAAATCTCGCCCCACCACTGCCAAGCCGGCGGCAAAATCCGCGGGACGTAACACAAAATCAACCCCGACTGCGACGGCAAAATCCGCGGCGGCAAAGTCCACCGCTGAAAAATCCACTGCGGCAAAGTCCACCGCTGAAAAATCCACTGCGGCAAAAACCGCAACCCCGACCCCGGCGGTTCCGGCACCCTCCGCAAACCTTTACCACCTGCCTGCTGACGCGGAACTAAACCGTATCAGCGTCACTGAGCTGCGTCCCACCGTAGAGGACGGGCTGTTCCCGGCAAAAGCCGCGGTCGGTGAGCTGTTCCCGGTCCACGCCACCGTGTTTGTAGACGGGCATTCCCTCTTTGGCGCTGACGCGGTACTGTTGCGCCCCGCTGATCCGAAACGCCGCGGCGAAGAGGGCTATGACCTTTATGCGCCGGCGGGCAGCCCCGCGGGCGCTCCTGACCCGGACGACCCAACCGCTTGGGAAATCGTGGATCGCGCTCGCATGTATGAAATCGGCGCTGGTGAAAACCAATTTGAAGCTTGGCTCCAACCCGACACCGTGGGACGTTACGCTTTCGCGGTCGAGTCGTGGATTGACGCTTATGGAACCTGGGTGCATGACGCCAATGTGAAAATTCCGGCGGGCATTGACGTGGAGCTGACCCTGGAGGAAGGCGCCCGCCTGCTGGAACGCGCGATTGCCGGCGAAGCGAAACCCGCCCACGGTTCGGCTCGTGACACCGCGTCTCCCGCTGAACCACTGCCCCCGGCTGACGTGGCAGTGCTGCAAGGCGCGATTGCGGGCTTGCGTGAGCAAAAGCGTCGCCCCCAGGTGCGTCTCTCGGCTGCCACAAACGAGCTGGTCGCGAACATTTTTGCAGAGAATCCGCTGCGGGATTTGGCGACGCGCACGAAACTGTGCCCGCTGCGGGTGGACCGGGCACGTTCCGTGGCAGGAGCGTGGTACGAAATCTTCCCGCGCTCCATCGGGGCATATTACGGGTTGGATGGTCGAATTGTGCCGGGGACCTTGCGCACGGCAGCGGAAATCTTGCCCGAGGTGGCTGCCGACGGTTTTGATGTTATCTATCTCACGCCCATCCACCCGATTGGGCGCGCTTTCCGTAAGGGACGCAACAACGCCCTGGTGGCAGGACCTCGCGATCCCGGCTCGCCGTGGGCGATTGGTAACGAGCATGGGGGACATGATGCGGTCGACCCGGCTTTGGGCGGAATTGCAGCGTTTGACGAGTTTGTCGCGGAGGCGCAGCGCAACCACCTGGAGGTTGCGCTGGATTTTGCCCTGCAGTGCTCTCCGGACCACCCGTGGGTAAAGGCTCACCCCGAATGGTTTTCGGCTCGGGCTGACGGCTCGATTGCTTACGCCGAAAATCCCCCCAAGAAATACCAAGACATTTATCCGCTGAACTTTGATAATGACCCGGACGGGCTGTATGCCGAAATCCGGCGGGTAATCGAGTTTTGGATTGACCATGGGGTCACGATTTTCCGCATGGATAATCCACACACTAAGCCGGTGCGGTTCTGGCAGCGCTTGGCGGCTGACTTGCACCAAACCCACCCCGAAGTGGTGATGCTCGCGGAGGCGTTCACCGCTCCGGCGATGATGCGCGGGCTGGCAAAAGCGGGGTTCCACCTGTCTTACACGTACTTTACGTGGCGCAACACAAAGGCGGAGCTGACCGAGTACTTCGAGGAACTGGCTTATGAAACGGCGCACGTGCTGCGACCGGCGCTGTTCCCCATGACTCCGGACATTTTGACCGACTATATGACGGCTGGGGTGGAAGCGTTTAAAGCGCGTGCGCTGCTGGCTGCCACCGCCGCTCCGACCTGGGGAATCCTCGGGGGCAGCTACGAGTTTTGCGAGCATGTGCAGCGTCCGGGCGTCGAGGAATCCATCGACAACCCGAAATATGAGGTGAAAGTCTATGACTGGGCGGCGCGTGACAAGTACGGCATCGCCTCCCTGTTGCGCACCTTGAACGCGGCTCGCTCTGCGCATCCCGCACTGTTGCAGCTGCGTAACATCAAGTTCCACGCTATCGAGAATGACGCCATTATTGCTTTTTCCAAGCATATTGACGCGGCGCATTCCCCGACCGGTCGGGCGGACACGGTGCTGGTCGTCGTGAACCTGGATCCGCATCACACCCAGTCCGGCTGGGTGCACCTGGATTTGCCGTCACTAGGGTTGTGCCCGGAGGAGTTCCCGGAGGTTGCCGCGCCCGGTGAGGGGCAACGCCTGTTTGTGGTGCATGATGAGCTGACTGGCGGTGAATATACCTGGGGGACGGATAATTTTGTGCAGCTCAATCCCTCTACCGCGCCCGGTCATATTTTCAGTTTCAGCCCCATTCCAGAGTGAACCCAAACACTAGCACAGCAAAATGTGACAGAATTACCTCATGGCTAAAATCACCGTTTCCCCGGAACTTTTGAACCAGGTCGCCTACGCGAACTACTACTCTCCGCACTCGGTGCTGGGACCACACTCGGACGGCGAGGATGTCACCATCCGCACCGTGCGTCACATGGCGCAAAGCGTCACCATCGTCACCGAACACGGTGACTTCCCCGCGGAACATGAACAGGACGGGGTGTGGGTGGCAGTCATCCCGCACGCCGAAGTCGAGGACTACCGGGTGAAAGTCACCTACGGTGATCAGGAAGTCTTGGGGGATGACCCCTACCGTTTCCTGCCGACCTTGGGCGAAATGGACACTTACCTGATTTCAGAAGGGCGTCACGAGCGTCTGTGGGACGTTTTGGGTGCTCATTTAAAGGAGTACCAGGGTCCGCTGGGGGTCGTGAAAGGTGTGGCTTTCGCGGTGTGGGCGCCGAACGCACAAGCGGTGAAGGTCGTGGGGGACTTCAACTTTTGGGACGGGTCGGGGTGCGCGATGCGCAGCCTCGGGGCATCCGGGGTGTGGGAGCTGTTCATTCCCGGTGTTGAGATAGGCGCACGCTACAAGTACGACATTAAAGGTCCCGACGGGAACTGGCGTCAAAAGGCTGACCCGATGGCGCGCGCTACGGAGATTCCTCCCGCCACCGCCTCGGTGGTCACTGACCAGTTCCACACTTGGAACGATGCGGAGTGGATG
The DNA here is from genome assembly GCF_000196535.1 of Mobiluncus curtisii ATCC 43063. NCBI lineage: Bacteria > Bacillati > Actinomycetota > Actinomycetes > Actinomycetales > Actinomycetaceae > Mobiluncus > Mobiluncus curtisii. The sequence continues at coordinate 1,303,741 of NC_014246.1, forward strand.
GAACAGCGTGCCACGAACGTGGACACTCATCCGATTCATACCCAGCCTATGAGCATCTACGAATGCCATATCGGCTCGTGGAGAGAAGGCTATGGCTACCGTGACCTGGCGGAACACCTGGTGCCTTACGTTAAGGAAATGGGTTTCACCCACGTGGAGTTCATGCCCGTGGCGGAACACCCCTACGGACCGTCTTGGGGGTATCAATGCACGTCATACTATGCTCCGACCGCCCGGTTTGGGACGCCTGACGACTTCCGTTACCTGGTGGATGCGTTGCACCAAAACGGGATTGGCGTGATTTTGGACTGGGTTCCGGCGCACTTCCCCAAGGATGACTGGGCGCTGGCGGGGTTCGACGGCACGGCTCTGTACGAGGACCCCGATCCGCAGCGGGGTCAGCACCCGGACTGGGGGACATTGGTATTCAACTACGGTCGGCGTGAAGTGAAGAACTTCCTGGTCGCTAACGCCCTGTACTGGATGGAAGAGTTCCACATTGACGGTCTGCGGGTGGACGCGGTAGCGTCGATGCTCTATCTGGATTATTCCCGCAAAGAAGGTCAGTGGCACCCGAACCAGTACGGTGGACGGGAAAACCTCGAGGCTATCGCCCTGCTGCAAGAAGTCACCGCGACCTGCTACCGGGTTTGCCCCGGCACGGTCATGATTGCCGAAGAATCGACCGCCTGGCCCGGCGTCACCCAGCCGACTTCCGAGGGGGGTCTGGGTTTTGGTTTCAAGTGGAACATGGGGTGGATGAATGACACTCTGCGCTACTTGGCAGAGGACCCGGTGAACCGCAAGTGGCATCACAACGAGCTGACGTTTAGCCTGGTCTACGCCTTTTCAGAGAACTTTGTGCTGCCGCTGTCCCACGATGAGGTCGTGCACGGCAAAGGCTCGCTGCTGTCCAAGATGCCCGGCGATTATTGGCGCCAGTTGGCAGGATTGCGCCTGCTATTTGCTTACCAGTGGACGCATCCGGGCAAGCAGCTCATCTTCATGGGCTCCGAGTTTGGTCAGGGCGCGGAATGGAATTCGGGGGCATCCTTGGATTGGTGGCACCTGGACATTCCCGAGCATCAGGGGATTCGTCAACTGGTCACCGATTTGAACCACCTGTATGCGTCCAACCCGGCGCTGTGGTGTGATGACTATCGCGGGTTTGAGTGGATTGAGCCCAGCGATGCTGACCATAACTTGATTACGTATCTGCGCCGGTCCGTGGCGGAATCGGATCCTTCAGGGATTGAATCGGGTCACTTGCTGGCAGTGGTGGCGAACTTTAGTGGCAATCCTCATGATCCGTTCCGGGTCGGACTGCCGTTCGCTGGTCAGTGGGACGAGGTGCTAAACACGGACGCTGAAGTTTACGGCGGCTCCGGCGTGGGTAACCTGGGTCAGGTCACCGCTGAGGAGATTCCGTGGAATAACCGCCCCTGCTCGGTATCTTTGCGGATTCCCCCGCTGGGTGTCGTGATTTTGCGCCCCGCCGAGGATAACCCGTACCGCCCGCGGTAAGGACGTTGCAGCGCGCCCCAGAGGGCGCTCCTGGGATTTTGCGTCATAGTCAATGAGGCAGGTGCACGAGTGACCGATTTCGCCGGGGAATTCGGGTGTATGCGCGCCGGGGTGTAGGTAAAACCGCAGGTGATGGTCATTTGCTGTCCGAGGTTCTGGGTGGGAGTGCGTTGAAATCGGTCGTTCGTGCAAGCAATAATCTGTCCAAAATACGAGTTATCCACAAGTGACAAATCAAAGCTTGCATAAGCTAAAGATGTATAACATCATCAAATGCATGAATGACACTGTGCAGGAGTATCTGGAAGACCAGGGTGGGGTAGCCACTATGGGAGCAGCAATCAAAGCCACCAGCAGGCAGAAAGTCAGACGTGCCTTAGAGTCGGAACTGGTATTGCGTCAAGGACGCAGCACACTATTTCTACCCGCTGTTGATTCTCGGGTGGTCGCTGCCTTCGTTCACCGAGGCTGTCTGACTTGTGTGAGCGCATTAGAGATGATGGGGGTAGCTCTTTGGGAGAACCCCGAACGTATTCACTTGGCGGTGAGCAAGGACTATCACAGTCGCCATTCCGGCAAGGTCCTGTTGCATCGCGAGAAATGGTTGCATTCCACGAAAAGTGGATTCCGGCAGACCTTCCCAGGAGGCTGTCAAGGTTATGCTTACGCAGATGATTGCTATTCCAGTCCGTATTTAGCCAGCCCGCTGAACGCGACTCTTCGAGCCTTGCAGTGTGTGCACACCCACATCGAGAGAGTGGTGATACTGGATTCAGTTTTAAACAAACGCCTGGTAAATCGAGAAATACTGGAAAATGCCGTCGCTCACCTTCGCCGCACAGCGATTCAGGCAGCCCTAGAGGATTGCGATGCGGCAGCCCGGTCGCCACTGGAAACTGTGGGGCGTTTACAGCTCCGAGAGCAGCTCGACGCGGAAGTTAAAACCGGGGTGACTTTAAAAGGTATAGGTGAGGTGGATTTTTTAATCGGTAATCTCATCGTGGAATTTGATGGCTATGAATATCACTGCGGCCGTGCTGAGTTTGATAAAGATCGCGCTCGTTCTCGTGAAGCGTTGCTGCGTGGTTTCGACACCATGCGTTTTACGTATAACGATGTGATCAGCGGTCGATTCTTAGACCCGATACAGCGCTATCTGGTCCGGTGCGGTGCATGAACGACCGATTTCGCCGGGGAAAACGGGTGATTGTACGCCGGGGTGTCGGTAAAGTCGCAGGTGATGGTCGTTTGCTGCCCGAGGTTCTGGGTGGGAGTGCGTTGAAATCGGTCGTTCGTGTCGGAGAGACAACCGCTCTAGGTCTAGCTGTGACCTAAATCACACCTATATTTCTCGGTGTTGTGTAAGAATGCGTCGAGCCTTTACATATAGAGGTTGTTAGCAAGGTTCCTGTGTCCCTTTAAGCTGATAGCCACGGGGTGCGCTGGGTTCCTTGGTTCCGGGGAAGTCCTCGGAAGCGTGAGGTCCTATAAACCGCGAGAATTCGCGACTCTGGGTCTTTCGCAGTATTGACAGAACACTTGGGTGGTGTAAACTTTTCCTGGGTGCTTCCGTCCTGGATCACCTGGGTGGTTTAAAAAATTCCACCCTTTATTACCCAGAAGAAGGGTTTATTTGAAGATGAATTTGAAGAAGAAGTTTGTGATTGGTGCTGCTTCGTTGGCGCTGGTTGCTGGCATGGGCGTCGCCCCCGCGATGGCTGCTCCGGCTGATATTTCGGCTAATCGTTGGGCGGGTACGGATCGTTACGATACCGCTATTCAGGTTGCCTTGAAGGGCTGGGCTGACAAGAATGGTGAGAATCCGTCCGCTGCTACGGTTTACGTTTCTAACGGTGCTTCCTTGGTGGATGCTATCGCTGGTGGCGTGTTGAAGAATGGCCCGATGTTGCTGGTGAACGGCGATAAGGCGGTGCAGTCTAAGGTTGCTGACGCGATTAAGAAGCTCAATGCTGGCAAGGTTATCGCTTTGGGTGGTACCGGTGCCGTGTCTGATGAGGCTTTGAAGGCTGTGGCTGGTACTGCCACGACTGAGCGTATCGCTGGTGCGGATCGTTTCGAGACTGCCGCTAAGATTGCGGAGGCTGCTGAGAAGCAGGGTTTGAAGCCGAATCGTGTGTACTTGGCTAATGGTCAGACTTTGGTTGATGCCTTGGTTGGCGGTCAGCTGAAAGATGGTGTGATCTTGCTGACTGATGGTGCTGACAAACTGCCGGCTGCTACTGCTAAGGCTTTGAACAAGATTGGTGGTAAGGCTTCCCTGTACGCTTTGGGTGGTACCGGTGCTGTGTCTGATGCGGTCTTGAAGAGTGCGGCTGTGTCTCAGACCATTCTGATTGATTCTTTCTTGGAGGATAACAAGGCTGCTGTCGAGGCTTCCGCTAAGGCTGATTTGGCTGTGAATGGCTGGGTCAAGGTCAACGGCGCAACCCAGGACCAGTTCACTGACGCTATCAGTGCTACCCCCACTACGAAGGCTAAGATTGCTGCGACCTGGCCGAAGGTCGACGCTACCCTAGCCGCCGGTATTACCAATGCATGGTTCTTGAAGAATGATGCTGATGGTGTGGCACAGAAAGAAACTTACGTTAACGCGATTCAGGATGCTTCCCCGACGGAGAAGCTCGAGTCCGGCGCTGAAGCCACCGCCTACCTGGGCACCACCAAGGCTGTCGCGAACGCTCAGAAAGCCGCTGATACCGCTGCAGCTGATGTCAACGCAACACCTACCGGCACCTTGGAGAGCAAGCTGATCGCCGCTACTGGTATTATCAACGCTGCTCCTACTGATGCTGACCTTGACAAGGTTATTAGCGCTGCCGACAAGGGTCTTGGTTCTGGCGTTGCCTTGGCTGATGTTCAAAAGGTGTTCCCGGATGTGACTGCTAAGACTACTGGTAAGGAGTTCGTGACTTCTATCGGTTTGGATCCTGCTAAGTTGACGTCCGACGTCCCTGGTCAGACTGCAGTGTTGGAATCTGCTTTGAAGGCTCAGGTTGCTAAGTTGCAGGCCGATGCGGCTGCTGCTGGTAAGGCTAATACTGCTGCGATTAAGGCTAAGACTAAGGCTTCTGAGGCTCTGGACAAGCTGATTCATGGTGCCGCTGTGAACTACAACGTGAATCGTCTTGGTGGTGCGGATCGTTTCGAGACTGCTGTAAAGATTGCTGCTTACGTTTACGGTGAGAAGGGCGATAAGGCTGATCCGACTCGTATCTACTTTGCTAACGGTATGTCTTTCGCTGACGCGGCTGTCGCTGGTTACATTGATAACTCGAAACGTCCTGGCCCGGTGTTGTTGGTCAACAAGGATTCTGTTCCTTCCGTGACTGGTGAACAGGCTCTGGCTTGGGACAAGGCCGTGGATTACGTTCGTAAGAACGTGACCTTCATTGGTGGTACTGGTGTTATCTCTGACGAGAACGGTGCTGCCGAGCTGGAGAAGCTCGCCCCGGCCACCGCTGCTTCCGGCAAGGTTTCTTTCGGAACCTGGGATACGTCTGCCACCAAGATAGCTGAGATTGCTGTTACCACAAAGGATATGCCTAACGGTTCTACCCTGTCCATCGAGTGGTACGGTCGTACCGGCAATACCGGCACCGGTGATGTGCTGATGGTGAATTCCAAGTTGGGTAAGACAGCACCCGGAACCGAAGGAAAAGTGACCGGTGTTGCCACTTCTCTAGACCAGGATGGCAAGGTCAAGATTATCTTCGATAACGTTCCTAACCCGAAGTCCTATGTCCGTGTGAAGGTTACCGCTAAGAACTCTTCTGGCGAGGTCATTACCGAGACCTACTCCACTTGGACCGAGGTCAAGTAGTCTCAAACCAGGATTCGTTCTGAATACTGACTGAAAACTAGATAAACGCTGTGCTCCGGGACCTCACGGTCCTGGGGCACAGTTGTTTGTAGAACCGCGCCTTGACCGGGTGAACAGCCCGCACACGCGCATGACCAATAAAACAGTGGTCTGGCTGGGTCACCCGCTACCACGTATTTAGCCTTTCCGGTCGTCTAGGGCTGTAAAAAGTTCTTTGCCGGGCTGGTCGCCCAGCCCGGCAAAGAACTATATGAAGTTATTGGTGAAACCTTATGGCTTCAATTACCGCTTGGTATTGACGGTCACGGTGAGAGGATTCGTAGCTCCAGTGTTCTTAATCTTCAAAACAATAGTTTTTGCGTCACTGCCGGTGTAGCCAGGATCCTTTACCTTAATCTTGCACTGAGCATCAACACTGGCAACCACACTGGTCGGGTTTGTTGCAGTACTAGAAGGATCCAGTGTCAGAGTTTCAGCGGTACAGGACGGATTAGCAGCAGCGTTGGTAGGCTGAAATACCTTCTCGTTAGTATCGGACAAATCCATTGTGCCATATGCCGGGCTCGCAGCCGCGGGTGCTGCGGGGGCGTTCACGAACTTGCCGCCTTCAGCGATGGCTTTGCCTGCGGCTTGGGCGACGGCGTCTTCAACAGCGCCGGTGCCACCCATGACGTAGCCACCCTGCAGGGTCTTCTGCTTGCCCATCAGGGTCAGCTCGGACACGGTAGACGGCTTCAAGTCACCACTCGTGGGAACCAGCAAAATCGGACCATGCTGCAGCTGACCAGCCACCACAGAGTCAATCAGGTGAGCATCGTCACCAGAAGCCAAGTACACGAAGGTATCAGTGAATGTCTTCTCTGCACGCAGCCAGTAGGACAGCAAAGCAGAAGTCTGGTAACGATCCTCACCAACCAAGCGAGCCAGACCGGAACCGGTACCAACCGTCACCTTAGCCTCAGGACCAGCCTTGTACGCAGCCACAGCCTTATCCAAAGCCTTCTTCGCTTCCGCCGTGGTCTTCACCTGCTCAGCCACACGAGCCTCAATAGCTTTCTTAACCGCGGCGTAGTTCAAAACCTCACCAGCGTTAACGGCGGTCAACTCGTAGTCAGTACCACCTTGAGTCTTAGCGACATCAGCCAGCTTCACACCAGCACCAGGGTTGCCATCAACCTTGATGAACTCAGTATCGCCCTTGTCCGCGATGTAGTTATCGACGATCTGGTCAATCTTCTTCTGATCCAGACCAGTCATGTTGCCATCGCCATCGAAAGTAAAGGAACCCGGGTTATCCAACTCACCATTCACCAAAGTCGGCTTGGTCAATGAGACACCACCATAAGCAGCCATAAACTTTTGGTTGATACCGTTGAAAGTGGCATTACCTGCAGTAGCCAGAGCAGCAGCAGTATTCGGCGCAGGCTGTCCAGAGGACATCGCGGACACGTTACTAGCTACAGCAGCATCGACTGCATCCTTCACCGCACCCAACTGGTTCTTAATCGTCTTCTTGCCAGAATTCTTGGCATCCAACAATGCCTGGGCGTTAACCTTCAAGTTAGCCAAAGACTTCTTGTAGCCAACGAAGCACTTCTTGCCAGCCGCAATACCATCTTTGACATCAATATCAGTGATGTCCTCGGTCTCGGTACAATTAACAGTTCCTTTATTCAGACCGAAGAAATTCTTCAGGTTATCGTCGGCATCTTGGGTCTTACCGTTCAGACCCTGCCACACTTTCTGACCCTCGTAAGCCGCAGCAGCTTCCTGCACAGCCTTCTTCAAATCCGCGTTCGTGGTCTGATACTTCCATGGATCAACCGCAACCTTGCCCTCGAACAACTGCTCGACCTGTGCGGTAGGCAACACGCCCTCACCACCCAAAATCACAGACTTGGTGCTAATCTTTGCCTTTTTAGCGTAAGCCACAGTAGCAGGATCCACCTTGCCGGAAGGATTCACCAACAGGGTCGGACCATTCTCGTAAGCCCCAGCAGTCAGAGCATCAACCATGTTATCGCCACGAGCCAACAAGAACTCCTGATTTGCGCCCCCATTAGGGAACACCTTCTTCGCGATAGCCACGTTAGTCTCGTAACGGTTCTCGCCACCCAAACGCTCAGACTTATCCGTAATGCTGGGATTCATCTTCGCTACGTTATCCACAGCAGCCTTAGGCATAACAGTTTCGCCACCAACAGCGACAAGAGTCCTAACGTCCTTCAGCTGAGGATCCTTATGCATAGTCGCGCCCAGCAACAACTGACCAGCCTTGTCAGAAGGCACCAAAATAACCACACCGTCTTTGACCATGCCAGCCGTAGCAGCATCAACCAAAGCATTCTGGTTCACAAGATAAGCACGCGAAACAGTGCCCTGCTTCATACGCAACTTCGCAGCCTCCAGAGAGGTCTCCACACGAGCATCACCAGCCACACGAACCAGCTTCTTACCGCCAGGCAACAAAACCGGGTCACCCGCTGCAGCCATCGCGGGAGCGACGCCCATGCCAGCAACCAGCGCCAACGAAGCAGCACCAATCACAAACTTCTTCTTCAAATTCATCTTCAAATAAACCCTTCTTCTGGGTAATAAAGGGTCAGGAATTCCGGGTAAATACTGGGGCGTAAACACGCGGGAACCCCCGAGTCGATACCTGCCAGGGTTGCAGGCACATAGGCATTTTCGGGTAGACACCCGCCAGTGCTGCAGGCAAACCGGGGAGGTTTGGCAAGTTGATACTCGGCAGGGGTGTGGCTAACTAGTGGTTTTTGGGTTGTAGCTGCCATTATTGGCAGCTACAACCCAAAAACCACCTTATAAACCCCCAAACCCCAAAGCATCCACCCGACCAGACCCTAAAACCCCGGGCTACACGAACCGCAAAAACCGCCCGGGGAGACTATTGAAAGGTGAAGAATCTCGACCCGATCGACGTAACCCGGGGAGTTTGTTAATGAGGGTATGGTCGCTCGTGTTGGCCGTCTGTCCTGCAAGGCTGAGGGCGTAACATGAGAGGTCAGCGATTGTCAATACCTTTCCTTTTTGGTAAGGTATTGACATGTCTGGATTAGATGATTTGCGCGAGATTGCCCTTGACCAGCACGGATTTGTGACTCGAGGTCAGGCAATCGCTGCAGGGGTGACAGACGCGGATTTGTCCAAGATGGTATCTCGGGACCGGATTGGGCGTCTGGTCCGGGGTGTTTATCGTGTGCCAGGTGTGGCGCAGACGCCCTGGGATGCTTACCATTTGCCGGTTTTGTGGACAGGAGAGACCCGGGCTTGTTTGAGCCATGAGACGGCTTTGGAGGTGTGGGAAGTCACGGAAAGCCTGCCCGAGGTGAAGCATGTGACGGTTGGTCGGGGGCGACGTGTGCGGCGTTCAGATGGTGAAGGGTTTGTGGTTCATTACCAGGATTTGGAGCCACGGGAACGAGCTTGGTGCCAAGGGCTTCCGGTGGTGGTAGTGTCAACAGCCTTGATCCAGTGCGTGGACTACGGGGTATCGACACGGGTGCTGAAGCGTGCGGGTGAGTTGGGTTTGCAACGGGGGCTGTTGACCTCGACGCAGCACGAGCTATTTTTGTCTGCTTTGGCACATCGGGACGGGGTGTGAGTCATGGCAGAATTGCGGGATTCCCAGCGTCTGGAGGAACCGGCGGGCTTGCAAGGGTTAGCTGCGCGGCTGGGTTTGTTGCAAGCCAAGAGTAAAGAGCCGTTTTCGGCTCGTGTTTTGGATAAGTGGGTGGAACAGGCTCAAGCGCAGTTGGGGACGCGTGGGCCACGGTTGGGTTGGTTGATTGCTGCCACGGTGGTGACTGGAGTGCTGCAGCGGGCCTGTGTTGCGGGAGATGGGAAGAATTCGGGTCCGTTTTTCTTGCTGAAAGGCGGGACTATGTTGCAGTACCGGCTCGGGGATACGACACGCAACACGCGGGATATCGATGGTCTGGTGCGTACGGATTTCGACACTTTCTTTAATGAATTAGACAAGGTTTTAGTTGAGTCTTGGGGTCCTTTCGAGTTTTCACGCACGGAAGCGGAAGTCATCACGGTGCCCGGGCGTGTGCTGAAACCGCGGCGTTTTGATGTTTTGGTGTTGATTAAGGGTGTTACGTGGCGTCGCGTCCAGGTCGAGATTTCCGCTGATGAGGGTGATGCCGGGCGGTTGGTGGAAAGCGTGGCGGCGCCCTCGTTGGCTGGCTTTGGTGTTGAATCGCCAGCTAGGATTGCGACTTTGTCCATGAGCTACCAGATAGCGCAGAAGGTGCACGCGGTCACCGGCCCGCATCAACCCCCTGAGCTTGTAAACGACCGTTCGCGTGATGTGGTTGACCTGCTGCTTTTACGTGACTTGGTGCAACGTAGCGGGGCTCCAGAACTGGATGAGATTGCAGCAGCGATACACGACGTGTTCGAAGTCCGGGCGCGCGAAGCCGCTAACCTGGGCGTGAAGGTGCAAACATGGCCTGCACGAGTAGTGGCGTGGCCGCACTGGGAAACAAGTTTTACTACAGAATCTGAGGAAAGCGGTGTAAACGGGTCTCTCCAGGTATGCGTTGAGGAACTCAATACCTGGCTCTGTCTCGTCGACGAAGCTAGTTAAGAGCATTTTTGCGTGATTAATGTTTGTCGAGGATTCAATAGTATCCCCGGGCGGTTTTTGCGGTTCGTGTAGCCCGGGGTTTTAGGGTCTGGTCGGGTGGATGTTTCGGTGTTTGGGGGTTTATAAGGTGGTATTTGGGTTGTAGCTGCCAATAATGGCAGCTACAGCCAAAAAACCACTAGTTAGTCACAACCCCATCAGGTATCCCCTCACAAAACCTCCTGGTTTGCCTGCAGCACTGGCGGGTGTCTACCCGAAAATGCCTATGTGCCTGCAACCCTGGCAGGTATCGGCACGGGGATTTCTCGCGCGTCTGCGCCCCTGGTATTTACCCAGTATTTACCCGGAATTCCTGACCCTTTATTACCCAGAAGAAGGGTTTATTTGAAGATGAATTTGAAGAAGAAGTTTGTGATTGGTGCTGCTTCGTTGGCGCTGGTTGCTGGCATGGGCGTCGCCCCCGCGATGGCTGCGGTTGTGCCGTTGCCTAATGGCGGTGAGTTCAATCTGGACGCGCAGCGTTTAGCTGGTGAGAGCCGTTTGGCGACGTCGATGGCGGTGGCTGCTAAGGCGTACAAGGATAAGGAGAACACGGTTCAGACTGTGTACCTGATTGGTTATGACGCGGTGGTTGACGCGGCGACTGCGGGTATGTTGAACCGTAATAACTTGGATGCGTCTGTGGATGGCCCGATGTTGTCTGCGCCGAAGGATGCGACGACTCAGAAGATGCTGGGTGCGTTCATTAAGAAGACTTTCCCCAGTGTTTCTACCATTGTTGCGGTGGGTGGCACGAGTGTGGTGCCTGATGCTGATTTGAAGAACGTTGCGGATGCTGCGGGTGTGGCTTCTGATCGTTTGAATGGTAAGAACCGTTACGAGACCGCGGTGGAGATTGCTAAGAAGGCTTACCCGGCTGGGGCTGATCGCCTGTATTTGACGCGTGGGGATAACCCGGTGGATGCTTTGGCTGCGGGCACGTTGGAGAAGGCTCCGGTGTTGTTGGTTAACCATGAGGGTGATGTTGATAAGTCCGTGGTTGACTATGTGAAGAGCCTGGGTATCGGTCGCGACGCACATGTTATGGTGATTGGTGGCGAGGACGCGCTGTCTAAGGAGCAGGTCGATAAGCTGTTCAAGGGGGCTAATCTGCCTAAGCATCCTGATGTTACCCCGTGGACTGCTGAGGAAGTGAAGGCTTCTTACAAGGCTGCTGTGAAGAGCGCTGCCGCGGTCTGGTTCGGTCAGACAGCTTGGCAGCAGACTACCGCGAACATGTCCAAGGCTCCTCGCTGGAACTATGGTGACGGTTTGTCCCCGGAGAAGCGCGCTTTGGAACTCGAAGCGATTAATAGCCCGGAGGGTTTCTTCTCCTTGGGTAAGAGCGCTTTGAACCCGGGTGAGATGACTGAGAACGAGAACAATATCGATATCTCTGATGGTATTGATGCTACCGGTAAGGCTTTCGAGGGCTACACGGTGCTGGCTCCGAAGTACGAAAAGGTAAAGCAGTGGAATAACAGCACTGCTGCTAATCAGAGTATCTATGCGTTGCAGGGTGCTTGGGACAAGGCTGTGCAGGACGTGAAGAACGCTAAGGTCACTGCTGGTCAGCTGGCAAGTAAAGAGTTGCTACACCGTGATGCTGGTGCTTGGAATGGCAAGGTTTCTGAAGCCCATGCGTCCGCTTTGAAGACCGCTATCGCCAATGTGCTTGCTCTCGTAGGTGGTAAGGCTGGCGATGATAATACCGTTCTGTCGGGTGCTGTTACTTCTGCTGCTGGCACCTCCGCTACTACGCTGAAGCAGGTCGATGCTGACAAGGTTGCCGCTTTGCGTACGGCTATGGATGATGTTGCCGGTGATGGTGTTACTTGTGCAAAGCCTGCTGATAACGCGAAGTTGGATGATGTGATTAAGGCTATTGGCGTTTGTGTTGCAGACACGACCAATTTCACGGCTGCCAATGGTTGGGGCGCTGCCAGTGCAACTAAGGATAACGCTAACGAAGCTATTGACGATTTGATGGCTCCGGCTGCTTTTGGTACTCACGAAACTACGGATTTGTACAAGGCTGCTGTGGCTTTGTTCGGTAAGGATTCGGTTGATAAGAACTGGGTTGAGCTGACCAACGACGGAAAGATTAAGAAGTCTGGCATGTTCACGTTCGTGTCTAATGATTCGGCGGCTCGCTTGTCGGGTGTGAATACTACTCCGATGGTGAATGCTGATAAGGCTTCTGGTGCTTACTTGTTCTACATTGAGAAGGACAAGAACAATAGCAACCACAAGAAGGCATTTGAGGATGCTTCGAGTGCGGGCTTGTCTGCTACCGAGTTCAACGCGACTATTGCTGATTTGGCTGAGCGTGACGCTAAGGACTTGAAAGATATCTTTACGGCTAACCAGACTGACGGTAACGCTACTGACGTGAATAAGAATCATTCGATTAACTGGGCTGCGGTTAAGGCGCTTGTGAATGAGCGTGTGGCTAAGTTTGAGAAGATGCAGAAGGCTGCTGGTGAGAAGCTAATTAAGGCGGTCATGGATTACAACTGGGTTGTTAACCCCAATGGTTCTGAGATGCTTGGTGGGGATGGTAAGGATGGTGTTTGCCGTATTAATGGTAAGGATCGTTACCAGACTTCGGCTCTGTTGTCTATCTTCCAGTCCAAGCCTGATACGGATGTTCTCATGAAGGGCTGCCAGTGGGGCGAGGGTCGTTTCGATCAGATGAAATCGGTGTACTTGGCTTCTGGTACTCAGGATCACTTGATTGACCCGGTGTTCGCTGGGACTGTGAAGGACGGCACGATTCTGTTGGTTCCTGGTCAGGGCGATGTGGAGACTTTGGTTGCTTCTGAGTTGAAGCGTAAGGGCACTGCCCCGCGTAAGGCGGAACTGTTGAAGGAAGGTATTGCTGCTAACGCTGTTTGGGCTGTGGGTGGCAAGAACGCTATCTCCGACGACGTGTTCACTAACGCTGTCAACGCTATGTTCGGCAAGAAGGTCGTGGAAAAGTCCGAAGATAAACCCGCCAAGTAACCCTTGGTAACACTTTCTAAAGACCCCTGGTCTTTAGACCCCAACTAAATAAACGCTGCGCCCCGGGACCTCACGGTCCTGGGGCACAGCGCTGTGTGCTGGTTAGAGTTGGTGCCGGAATCAATGGCGATGAGGTTTAGGGATTGTCTGCCGGGGTAGTGTTTAGAATCTCGTAGTTTAGTACCTATCTGGGTTTTCTGGTTTGGGTGGGTGTCGGGCTGGCAGCGTTTACACCCGCGAAAAACAGCCAGGAACTTGTTAATGCGACTCTATACTGAACACAAAGCAGGTTAAACGAGAGTGGCTCCCGGCATACGCCGGGAGCCACAACTCTATTCATTTATGCCTAATGTAACCGGTAGACCTAGGCGGCGATAGTTACCTCAGTTTCGGTAGCCTTAGTGTCTGAACGATCGCCGTAGCCCTTGACCGTCACCTGGAACTTGAACTTGCCAGAACCAGTAGCGGTGCTATCAATCTTGGCTTTGATTTCGCCATTGGCAAGGTCGACTGTAACATCGCTTACTTTGTTGCTAACATCGGATGCAGAGCCAGCGGAGATGGTAACTTTCACGTCAGCAGCTGCAATGGGACCACCCTTTTTGTCTTCGAGCAAAGCCTTGACAGCGGCATAGTTGGTGATTTCACCAATCTTGACAGAAGTGCCATCTTTAGCCGGGGTCGCAGCAGCCTGCAGGGTCGGGGCAGTGGTGTAAGGCTTTGCCGGTGCTGCCGGTACCGAGCCGAGAGAATCAGCGCCAGCGTAATCCTTAGCATGCTTCAAAGCTTTTACAGCCTCGTCGCGGACTTCGTCAGATACCGCGACCTTACCACCAATCATGTAGGTGCCCAGGTTGGTGTGCTTGTACTTCAAGTAAGCCAAGTGCTGAATCACAGACTTGTCAATCTCGCCAGAAGCGGGAACCAGCAGAATCGGACCATCCGTCAACTGACCAGCAACCACAGAGTCAATCAGGTGAGCATCGTCACCAGAGGCCAGGTAAACACGACCATTAGCCGGATCAACCTTAGAACCGTTAACGTACTTACCTTCCTGCAGTTCGTAGACAGCCAACAAGGCAGAAGTCTCGTAACGGTTCGCACCATCAAGACGCGACCAGCCCTTACCGCTACCAGTCAACAGCTTCATACCCTCACCGTTGTAGTAAGCCGTGACCGCATCAAGCAAAGCCTGCTTAGCTTCCTTGGTCTTCTTCTCCATGGAAGCCTGCTCGTCCTTCATCACGTTGAACAAAGCATCCCAGTTAACACCGATAAGCTTATCCGTAACAGCATCGCCCACGACGACGTCAGTATCAGCATTGATTACCGCGTAAACAGTATCAGCCAAAGTAGACTTTTGTGCAGCGCCAACCTTGTAGACCTTGCTCTTTTCCCAGTCACCACCGTCAGACAACTTAGCCTGAACATCAGCGAACAAAGCATCATTCAAACCAGTAATCTCCTGGGTGTCGGTATCAAATTCGAAAGCACCAGAATCGGAAATCTTGCCGTCCTTAATAACGACCTGCATAGCTTTCGGATCCAGCCCGTACATGTCCTTAACAGCTTGCCACAACTTAGCATCTGCATTATTACCGGCAGGAGCAGATGTTAACTGGGCTGCTTTCACCTTTTCGGCCTTAGCATTGCGCAGAGCAACATCCAAAGCAGCTTGCAAAGCAACATGCTTGTTGGTTACCACCAACATGTTCTTATTCAGCAGGGTCATCGGCTCTTTGTAACCAACGAAAGCCTTCTTCGTATCAGTCACCACAGCGTTGGTGTTAACATCAGAAGGATTCTTAGAAGTACCCGCTACCGCAGCGGTTGCACCCTGACCGAAGAAGTCGTACGAATCCAGTTTCTTCGGCTCGAACTTTTCCTTCAGCGGCATCGAGTTCTGCTGACGCTGCCAAGCATCCTGACCGAAGTAATTAGCAGCAGCAGCCTGCACAGCCGCCTTACGCTCAGCAGTGGACTTCAAGTAGCTCCAAGGATCGAGAAGCTTGATGTCCTTCAGCAGCTTGTTGACCTGCTCATCAGACAAAGCTGCCTGACCACCAAGGACAACACCCTTGTTGAGTTTCGGCAAGCCTTGGTAGTAAGCCACCGTAGCAGGATCCAAATCGCCCTCATGGTTAACCAACAGCACCGGACCATCAGCAACGGAACCAGCAGCCAAAGCGTCAACCAGGTTATCGCCACGAGTCAAGTAAACCCGATTAATACCAGCATTATTCTTGTAGGCAGCCTTAGCCACAGCCACGTTCGTCTCGTAACGGTTCTTACCCTCAAGACGACCAGTCGTGGTAACGTTAGCGTTCATCTTCTTGACATTAGCAACCGCTTCATCAGAAACCGCGCTCGTACCACCAATAGCAACAAGCTTCTTCACGTTCGAGAACTTGTTCTTCATGGTCGCGCCCAGCAAAAGCTGACCAGCCTTGTCCTGAGGAACCAAGAACACCAGACCGTCCTTCAACATGCCGGAAGTAGCAGCATCAACCATATGGTTCTGACCAGCAGACACCAGGTAAGCAACCTTCAGACTCTGCTCCGTGTCCTTGTTCAAACGATCAGCCACCGCGATAGCAGTATCAATACGCTCATCACCAAACACGCGAGTGAAAGTACCACCATCAGGGAACTTAATCTCATCCCCAGGCTGCGGAGCAGCCATCGCGGGGGCGACGCCCATGCCAGCAACCAGCGCCAACGAAGCAGCACCAATCACAAACTTCTTCTTCAAATTCATCTTCAAATAAACCCTTCTTCTGGGTAATAAAGGGTGGAATTTTGCTCAGATGAATTGAAAAGGTCGCCGGAGTGTATTGAAAAACCGCGCAGATTCAACGATTGCGGGACGTTTTGGTGGCGACGAAAACAATTCTACTCGGAGCCGATTTGGTCTTTGAGAGACCTAGAGTTGATTCCTTCGGGCTGCTGTGGCGATGGGGTTGGGTATCTGAACACGGCTTGTGGGATGGGGGCGCGTGACCACAGAAAAACGTCGTGGGTTTAAAGCGCAGCGAGCCGGGACGGTGAATCAGAACGGGGCGAAAATCGCCGGAGCATCGTCAACTCCGCTGTTATGTATGGCAAATCCCCAGTTCGGAGCTAATTGGCAGGGATTTTTGGCGATGAAATCGCCTCGGATGTCGGATCGATTCGGTCCTGCTGGGGGGCAAAACTTCGGCAGTGACCAATGAAGGATGTGAATATAAGGTGAAAATAGGGCAGTAGCTGCCATTATTGGCAGCTACTGCCCATATTCCACCTCATAATCTCAGATGCCAACGGTGCAGCACCCGGATTCAGGCGCAGGCGTTGAAAAATCCCGGCAGTTGTTATCTAATATCCACTATCAAACAAGCGGAGTTCCGCAGTTCGGTTTTCTGGCTGCCATCAATTTTGAACATCTGGAGTCTGGACGGGAGCCTCTGCGAAATCGACAGCCGACTGCCGACAAATCTTCGGCAATAGTTGGTGTTTCACCGACAAGCCCGCCCGTAAAACCGCCGAGTGCCTAAAACTCGTAATACTTTTTCGTCTGGGTGCTTTCAAATTTTAAATCTGGGGCACTTTCCTACCCGGGGGTTTCCTACCCGGTGTTTTCGAATTCGGGGTGATTTCCGACCGGGGTGCTTTTAAACCGGTTGCTTCCAATCTGAGCCCTTTCAATCATAAGTACTTCCTACTTGGGATATCTCCAACCGGGGATCTCGTCACGCTCGGGGTGCGATGCGGTGTCGGCGTTTTTGCAAAATATTGCTCAATCTCTGGGTGGTGCGCTCCCAGTCGTGCCAAATCTGGCGGTAACTCAGCCGGGTAGTCAGATATCCAGCGGTGGCGTTCGATAAATCCCGCTCGCGGTCAATCTCAAAAGCGCGGGGATTGTCATGAAACTCCCTCCCATCGCATTCCACTATCCACGAGTTGCCGACCAGCAGGTCCGCCCATCCGGGTGCAGTCCGATGCTGGGTACGCACGCTGACCCCGCGGCGCTGGAAAAATAACCTGACCCTGGTTTCACTACCGGATTGTGCCCCTCGGTTCAGGAACCGGTACGTTGCCATTTTTTTCTTTTGCACCCGCGTTGCCAGATGTTTTGCTTGGTCGTAACCGATGCATCCTGCCTGCAACGCCGATTCCAGCACAATCAGCCCCGTCTCGGCATCATGATGGCGCATGGCTTGGTACAGGCAATCTTCCAAGCCGAAAACGGGGGCGTGCTGGGTCGCGATACAGCGGTGAAATTCGACAAATCTCGCAGCGGGCAGGGGAACATTTTCCGGCAAGATTACGTGCGTGTTGGTTTGGTGGGGAACCCAGAGTCCATACTTTGCGCACCCGGACAGGCAACCCAGTCTGCCTCCATGCTTCAGCGCGCGGACGACATCCGGGTCCGCTTCCGGTCCCGCGTACCAGCCACGTATAATTCGCACCAGGTTGCCAGCCTCAACCAAATCCGCAATGTCGCGCGTGGAGTACTCCGTGAGCAGCTGTTTTACTGTGTACACGCCACAGTTTATCGTTTCCATAACCCCACCTTGCGACACAGCCGGAAACAAAATCAATGCCGATTCAGATTACCTGTGGAAAACCCCGGTTTCGCTGTCGCTGTGGATAAACAGTGGAATATGGGCAGTAGCTGCCAATAATGGCAGCTACTGCCCATATTCCACCTTATAAATCCAATGATTAATGAATGCTGGCAAAAAACTTGGCAAATCGCAGGTCAGCCCTGTGCGTTTGCGTGAAATCCCAGGACGGCGGGTCCCCGACCGGCTGGCGCGGGTTTGGTCAGTGCGCTACCTTCACGGTAGCTTGAAAATGTGAGTTTTCCCCGACGTGCCCGGATGTTTACCGCAGCCATCGCGACTTTATTTGCGCTTTCAGGCGTGGGGACCGGCGTGGCGAACGCCATCGTTGGGGACTTCAGCGGAATGGGTAATGTGATTCAGGGGGTCATCAGCGGATCTTTTTCCGATTCTCGCTCCCAGTCTTTCGGCTACAACTCGGCCTCGGCAAATTCCGCCGCGAAGGGCTCCGGCGGGTCGAAAGGTCAGAAAAAGTCGACAAACGGTGTTTCCATCCAAAATTCCTATGACTGGAACCGGGAACTTCGCGAAGCGCTGAAAGTCAAAGTTGAGTCTCCCAAATTGTTTATGAATCCCGCTAAAGGTCACGTAGCGGTGAATAAAGACGTGTATGTCTGGGCGGACGCGAAGCCGCAAAAGTTCGTAAAAACAGTGGCATCGCAGACTTTGACCATCATCGCCGTCCCAATACGGTTTGAATGGAAATGGGGTGACGGCAACACCACGGATTCCGGCGCGAATGCGGGAGCGCCCTGGCCAGAGGGGACAGTTACTCATAAATATCAACGTGTTGGCAGCTACACGATTAACTGCCGAATCCACTGGCGGGCGACTTGGGCTATTGGGAAAGACAAACCTCAGGAAATTCCCGGCGATGTCGTCACCGAAAGTACCTCAACCGAGTTCCTCGTCAAATACTTGATTCCCTACCTTTCCTAAATGCCAAACCGCGCGAACCCTTGAATTCCGAACAGTTCCAGGGTAGCGGGTAAATCGCCTCTCGCGCGGAGCCCTCGCGTGGGCAAAGAGACGTTACTAAAATCAGGGTAGGATGCGAATCACTGGGCCACGGCCACGCAATCCCAAAATACCCCGTCGAGAGGAATTTGTAATGGTAGACCAGCCAAAGTATCCCGGCAAAGTGGAAGTGATCAACGGCAACGGTGCGGTTGCCCGCGTAATGAACATGGTGTGTGGAGGAGTCATCGGGTATCCCATCACGCCTTCGACGGAAATCTCGGAAACGTTCGAAGCCGCAGTAGCGGCGGGTCAAAAGAACGTGTGGGGACAGCACCCCTTCTTCTTTGAGCCGGAGGGGGAGCATTCCGCTCAGTCTGGGGCAATGGGCGCGGCGCTGACCGGCGGCAAGTTCATCTCAAATGCCTCCAGCTCGCAGGGGATTCTCTATGGTTTGGAGTCTCACTATGTCACTGTCGGCAAGCGCATCGGCGGTTTTGTGCTGCAGGTTGCGGCGCGCGTGGTGTCCCGGCACTCGCTGAACGTGATGGGTGGCCATGATGACGTATATGCCCTGCTCCCAGCCGGTTACACGGTCCTGTTTGGAGCGAACCCGGAGGAGGCCGCGAATCTGGCGCTGATTTCATACCGTGCCTCGTCGCTGTCCTTGATTCCGGTGGCGAACTGCATGGATGGTTTCGCGACTTCCCACATGATGAGCGAAGCGCGCCTGCCGGAAGCCGAACTGGTAAAGGAATACTTGGGCGATCCCAAGGGATACATTCCCTGCCCCACCGCCGCTCAGGAAATTTTGTTTGGTGCCAAAGGTCGGGCTTTCCAGTTTGGTCAGTTCCTGGAGAACAAAAGGTCGGTGCTGGCGCCCGCCTCCCTCGAGGCGCTGCGGTCGTTCCTGAACTGCGCCGATAACGCCGAAGCCATCGAAAACGATAGTTGCGGAGAGCTGTTTGATCGGGAAATCGCGGGGCATCTACCCGCGGCGGAAGTCGCCAAGTGGCGTCGCCAGTGGGTCAATGCGCCGGCGCGAGGTACCCGTAAACTGATCCCATCCCTGGTGGATATTGACAATCCAGGCTTGACCGGACCGGTGCAAAACCAGCCGGATTTCCAAGCCGGGGTGGCTGATCACCACACCCACTTTGTTGCGGATGTGCCGCGGCTGGTGCGCCAGGCGATGGACGAGTATAACGCTCTGACCGGCAGCGATTACGCCCCGGTGAAAACCTTTAACTGTGAAGACGCTGACTTTATCATGGTTGGGGTCGGCTCGATTTGCGAGGACGTGCGGGCGGTGCTGCCGTACTTGCGCAGTCGGGGTCTCAAGGTCGGTCTGGTCCAGATTGTCATGTTGCAGCCGTTCCCGGAGGCTGACTTGGTGGCGGCTCTCAAAGGCGCGAAAGCCGTGACGGTGTTGGAGCGTTCCGACCAGGCGGCGTTGACCAAGTTCGTCAACAGCGCGCTGGTGAAAGCCGGGCAAAATGCGGCGGCGGTGCAGCGCAATCTGCCTGCGCGCTACCCGGATATTCCGGCGGTAGAGACTGGGGAAATGCCCCAGTTGTCCACCGGGTTCTTTGGCTTGGGCGGTCACGATGTCCAGCCGCGTCACCTCATCGCCACGTTCAAAGCGATGCAGGCGGGTGAATTGGCTCCTGAATTCTATATCGGCTCGACGTTCTTTGACGATGACGCGACCGGGGAACAAAAAGCGATGCAGGACCGGCTGCGTGAAGCGTACCCGGAAACTACCAAAATGGCACTTCACCTGGAAGAAAACCCGAAAGACCTGCTGCCTAAGGAAGCGATGCGGATTCGGTTCCACTCGGTGGGGGGCTACGGCACAATTGCTACCGGGAAACTGTTGGCAGACATTTTGGCAGAAATGCTGCACTTGCACAGCAAAGCTGCCCCGAAGTACGGTTCGGAAAAATCGGGGGCTGCCACGAACTACTACATCACGTTGAGCCCGGAAACTATCAGGATTACGAACGCCGAGCTGGAGGACGTAGAGATTGTGGTCAGCCCGGACCACATGGTGTTTGCGCACACGAACCCGCTGAAAGGCTTGGCGGAGGGCGGGACGTTTATCCTGCAATCTGACAAAACTCCCGCCGAGCTGTGGGCGAGCCTGCCGCGCCGGGCGAAACAAATCATTCGGGATCGGCACATCAACCTGTTTATCCTCGACGCTTTTGGGGTCGCGCTGAAGCACGCCCCCAATCCGGGCTTGCAAACCCGCATGATGGGTGTGGCTTTCATCGGGGCTATCGCCACCAAAGTGGACCGGATTGCTTCCGGGGCCAGCGAAGCGGACATGCTGGCAAAGATTCGCGAACAAATCGAGCACAAGTTCGGGGCGAAAGGTCCGGCGATTGTAGAAGCAAATATGGCTGTGGTCCAGGACGGGGCGAGCGCGACGCAAAAGGTCGATTGGGAACAGCTCGACGCTGATTCGGAGGGCGGGTCGGCAGGCGCGACGGCGGGATCCGGGCATTCCCGTCCGGCTTTGAACGCCTCCCTGTCAGCCACAATGTGCCAGCGTGGCGCCAGTGGCTGTGCGTTGACCGCCGGGCTGTTCGATCGGGATTATTTCCGGCGGGTCGTGGCGGAACCCTTTGCGCAGGGAACCATCAGCGAAGCCCCGGTTTATCCCGGCACTGGCTATTTCTTGCCCCCGGCGTCCTCGGCAGAAAAGGACAAGGGTCTGTTCCGCCGTACTATCCCGGTGTTCGACCCAAGCGTGTGTACCGGCTGTATGGAATGTGCTCTGGCGTGCCCGGATGGGGCGATTCCAAACACGGTGTTCACTATCGACACCCTGCTGGAGACTGCTATAGAACAGACCGGTGAAGCCGGCGCGAGCCTGCAATCGCAGGTGGAGGCGATTGCCGGGGCGATGCGCCAGGCACTGTTGGACACGAAGGCGCGTCCGGCAATCGCGGATGTCTTTACCGAGGTGGCGACCTCACAAAATGCCGACCCTGCGGCGGTAGCGGCGGTGGCAGACACGTTACGAACCTTCCCGGTGGCACGCACCCGACCGTTCTTTGACTCCACTGAAAAACGCCAACCCGGTGCGGGAGTCCTGTTCAGCGCGACTGTCGACCCGTGGAAGTGTACCGGCTGTCTGGAATGCGTGGCGGTGTGTGGTCCGCACGCCCTGATTGGTACCGACCAAGACGATGAGGTGCTGGACACGGCGCAGCAGCGCTTTGCGTTCCTGACAAAACTGCCGAACTCGCCGAGCGAATTCAGCGACCCGAACGGTGGACCCAGCCTCGACATGAAGCGGATTTTCCTGAACCGCGACAACTATTACGCGACCATTGGCGGGCACGGGGCGTGCCGTGGATGTGGCGAAGTCACTGCCGTGCGTCAAACCATGGCTTTGGCTAACGACATCAACAATGGCAGAGTGTTGCGTCACCGTCAGGAACTTGAGGAATTGGTAGCAGCGTTGGAAGAAAAGCGCCACGCTGTCACCGACACGGCGCTGGGCGAGCTGATTGATCAGGTGCGTGCGCGTCTGGAGCAGCGTCTGTATCGTTACGAAGGACCGGCAGGAGGGCGGGGTCCGGCGGCCGCGGTAGTGGCGAACTCGACCGGGTGTTCCTCGGTTTATGCTTCGACCGCACCGTTTAACCCTTACCAGCAGCCTTGGGTCAACGGGCTGTTCCAAGATGCCCAACCCTTGGCGAAGGGTATTTACGAGGGCTTGGCAGCCGATTTGTCGATGGACGTGTTAGCGCTGCGTCAAGCCCGTGCCATCCTCGCGGGCGCGACCGGCGCGGCGATTCCCAGCGATGCTCCGGAATGGAAACACTTTACGGACGAGGAACTCGCGTTGATGCCGGCGGTGATGACCATCGGTGGCGATGGGGCGTCTTATGACATTGGCTTTGGGGCGATGAGCCGCATCATGGCATCCGGAACCCCCATAAAGATGCTGGTGTTGAACACGGGAGCCTATTCCAACACGGGCGGTCAGGCGTCCACGGCTTCACTGGAGGGGCAAGATGCGGACCTGTCCCGCTACGGCAAATATTTGAAAGGTAAATCTGAGCAGCGCAAAGAGCTGGGTCTGTTGGCAGCGATGCACCCCAACGTCCTGGTGGTGTCTACCTCCACGGCTTACCAGGGGCACTTCCTAAAGAACGTGTCTCGCGCGCTGGCGCAAGTCGACTACCCGGCGCTGATAGACGTGTACACCCCCTGCCAGCCCGAACACGGAATCGGGGACGACATGGCCAGTGAACACAGTCGGATGGCGGTGAAATCACGTGTCAGCCCGCTGTTTGTTCACGAACCGGCACACGCCGAGTTCAGTGACCGTTTCATCATCGACGGCAACCCGGATGTAAAGAAGCTCTGGTCACACTACAAACTCAGCTACCACGATGCGGACGGAAAAACCCAGCTGATGGACCTGCCGTACACGCCAGCAGATTTTGCCTACTCTGAGCTGCGGTTTAAGAAACACTTCAAACCACTGCCGGACAATGCCGAAAACCCGACCCTGGTGGCGGAATATATAGAAATGGACGCGACCGCGCGGGAAACCGCCACTCCGTTTATCTATACGACTGGCGCGGAGGGGAATCTGGTGAAAATCCAGGTGTCGCCCTCCATCGTGAAGCTGACCGAGCAGTGCCGGGAATACTGGACTTTCCTGCAATACCTGGCCGGGCAAGACCTGGCTGCGGCCCGGAAAGCCCAAGCTGACCTGGAAAAGAAGTTGACCGAAACTCGTGACGCCGCCGCGAAGTCGCAAGAAGAAATGATTGAACTCATGGCGAAAGCGATGGCAGAAGTCGCCGCGACCGGCACTACCACGACGCCACTACCGTTCTTGGGTGGATTCGGTGGGGGAGCCAGCTCGACCGGTGGTGCCTCCGGGTCGGACGCGAGCGGTTCTGCCCCCGCAGGTTCCGGTACGCCCTTTCGCTACGAGCTAGAGAAAATAGCCCAATGCACGGACTGCAAGACTTGTTATCAAGAGATTCCCGAGTATTTCGAGGCTTCTACGGAAATCGTTGATGGCAAGCCCACTCCGGTGGCGCGGCTGATTCCCGGCTCGCTGGAAAACGTGAAAGTGACCGACGAGTTGCGCGCCCGCATTGCGAAAGTCGTCGCGAACTGTGACGCGGAAATCATCTCGTGACCGGGGGAGGGGAAACCGATGCTTGACACGATGAACACGGTGCAACTCAACATTTTGGAACGCCGGTTTAACGCCGACCCGAAACTGTTTCAAGCCATGTTTGTGGCTGAAGGCTTGGCGCAGCTGCACGCGGCTTTTGATACTGGAGAGCTGCCCGAGGCGCTGACCCGCAAAATTTGGGAACTGCTGGAACGCGAGGACACGGTGGGACGCATCATGATGCGTTTCCTGTGGAACTTGCCGCTGGGCAAGAAACGCGTGTTTATTCGCGCGATTGACACCTGGTTGTCCGAGCGCTACCCGATGTTTGCGGGGCTGAGCGACAACTGGCCCGCTGCCAGCCACGTCGCTCCCTACGTGCGCCCGGCGTCCCAGCGAGTACATGACTTTGACCTGGTCACGCAAGGGTATTTGGGATATTTGACCCAGGGCTATACCCAGCGGGAAGTCGACCTGTTTGTGTGGCTGGAATCCATGCGGGATAAACACTGCGCGGATCGCCCCTGTGAACTGGGCGCTTTCTTGCAGGGGCGCAAAGTCGGGGGCTGCCCGGTGCAGATTCACGTCCCGGACGTGATGCAGGCTATTGCAGAGGGCGATTTTGACCGGGCACTGCGTGTTGTGGAAGAGTCAAACCCGCTGCCGAACGTGACCGGGCGGGTATGTCCCCAGGAGCTGCAATGTCAAGGGGTGTGTGTGCACAAGGCGCGTCCCATAGAGATTGGTCAGTTGGAATGGTTTTTGCCCCAGCGGGAAAAAATTGTGCACGGCAACGAAGCGATTCTCAAACGTTTCGAAGGGCGCCCCGACCCGTGGCAGACCGCGGAAAAGCCCCCGATTGCCATCGTCGGCTCGGGTCCCTCCGGATTGATTAACGCGTTCTTGCTGGCGAACCAGGGTTTCCCGGTCACCGTGTTCGAAGCGTTTCATACCCTGGGCGGGGTGTTGAAATACGGGATTCCCGAGTTCCGCTTGCCTAACGAGCTGGTCGACGACGTAGTGGACAAGATTCGCCTGCTGGGCGGGCGTTTCGTGACGAACTTCGTGGTGGGCAAGACCGCGACCTTAGACGACCTGAAAGCAGCGGGCTTTTGGCGCATTTTCGTCGGTACCGGCGCCGGGCTGCCAAAGTTCATGAACGTGCCCGGCGAGCACCTCAACGGGGTCATGAGCGCCAACGAGTTCCTGACCCGCGTAAACCTGATGCACGGCAACCTGCCCGACTATGACACGCCCCTGCCCGAAGTCGCGGGGAAAGAAATCCTGGTGATTGGCGGAGGAAACACGGCGATGGACGCGGCACGCACCGCCCGGCGCTTGGGCGGTCACGTCACGATTGTGTACCGGCGGACCAAGGCGGAAATGCCGGCTCGCGTGGAGGAACTGCATCACGCTTTGGAAGAGGGTATTGTGGTGGCTGAGCTGCGCTCGCCCACTGAGTTTCATGAGGATGAAAACCACCATGTTTGCGGAGCCAGCGTAGGGGTGATGGAGCTGGGGGAGCCTGACGAGTCCGGGCGGCGCCGGCCCCAGCCGACCGGGGAAATCCTGGAAATGGACGCTGACCTGGTGATTATGGCGCTGGGCAACAGTTCCAACCCGATTATCCGCGATTCCCAGCCCGACCTAGCGGTGCAGCAGTGGGGTGTCATCAAGGTCGGTAAAGATGCCACTGGCGGTGAGGCTGGCAGCGCTGGCGCAGGTACGGCTGGCGGGGCTGATGGGGCTGATAGGGCGGCAGAAACCCCCTCGCAAGCCACCAATCTGGAGGGGATTTACTCCGGCGGAGACGCTTCTCGCGGCGGGTCTACCGCGATTAAGGCAGCCGGAGATGGCCAAGCCGCCGCCCGCCAGATGGGGGATTTGGCGACCAAATTGGAACCGGAGGAAGTCCGCCAGCGGGTGCAACGCGCTTGGGAATACACGCAAAGCGCCGCCTCGGCCTATCGAATCTTGGAAAAACGCCAACTGTCGGAACGGACTTGGGAAATGAAACTGCACGCCCCGGCGGTCGCCCGTGCGGTGCAGCCCGGACAGTTTGCCCGGTTCATGACCCACGAGAAAGGCGAGCTGATTCCCCTGACCGTTGCCGATTTCGACCGGGAACAGGGCTGGATTTCCATCGTGGTGCAAGCGGTGGGCAAATCGACCCAGATTATGTGCGCGATGGAAGTTGGTCAGGCGTTTTACGGGATTGCCGGACCGCTGGGCTTGGCGTCAAAGATGGAACAATTCGACTCTGCCACCCAAAGTGTGTGTTTTGTGGCTGGTGGAGTTGGGTTAGCGCCCGCCTATCCGATTGTCCGTAAACACTTGGAGCTGGGCAATCACGTGACCCTGGTGCTGGGGGCGCGCCATCGCGACTTGCTGTTCTGGACCGACCCGTATGGGGATCCGGCCGGGGTCAGCCCGGAGCGTGTTGAAGTGCTGCGTCGTCAGTATCCGGATTTGCTGGATGTGGTGTTGACCTCGGACGATGGGTCGTTTGGGCGTCAGGGTGTGGTGACGTTGCCGCTGGAAGAAATGCTGCGGGACGGTCGCAGCGATGGGCGCCAGATTGCGGAAATCACCACTATCGGACCGCCTATCATGATGAAGTTTGTCTGTCTGTTGACGGGGAAGTATGGCGTGCCTACCGTGGCGTCGCTGAACTCGATTATGGTTGACGCGACCGGGATGTGCGGAGCCTGCATGGTGCCTTTTGTCGATCCCGAAACTGGCAAATTGGTGCGGAAACACGCCTGTATTGACGGTCCTGAGCTGGACGGACACG
Source organism: Mobiluncus curtisii ATCC 43063 (assembly GCF_000196535.1). Taxonomy (NCBI): domain Bacteria; kingdom Bacillati; phylum Actinomycetota; class Actinomycetes; order Actinomycetales; family Actinomycetaceae; genus Mobiluncus; species Mobiluncus curtisii. Next base: position 1,330,273 of record NC_014246.1, read on the forward strand.
CTATCGATTGGGATAAATTCCTGCCCCGATTCAATCAGTTCAAGGCTCAGGAAAAAGCTGCCCTCAGGTAAGCAATTCCCAACGGTTATTTGTTGCGGGGCTGTCGCTCGGGGGCGCTCGCGAGAGGCGAAAGGGGGAGTACCCCCTCGCGTTTTGCGCGACTATTGTCGCAAAACGCTCACCCCCCAGCCTCTCGCTGAGTCGCCCCCAACGCTCCTCGCCTCGCCAGTCTAAATTCCTGTGCTCATAGCCTGAATTTAGCGCTATTCAGGGGTGAAACTCACTTGGTTTCAGAGTGTGCGTGGATTACATTATCCGCAACCAAGCTCGTAGCCCAGTATCCTCTCGCCCGTCTACCCCCAGATTGTGCCGGCGTTTACTTGCTCGCTCGGATACGCGAGGGCGGTGGTGGAGGGGGGACCTCGAAGGAGCATATGGGTGTTCGTAGTTTTTCTTAGCGGCTTTGCCGCTTAGAAAAACAGAACGGGACCCCATTTCTGCGACTGAGAGGCATCCCCCCGAACGCCGCCAGTCCTCGCGCGCACACCGGGTGCCGCGAAAGCGGCAGGTAACAAACAAAAGTGGGCGAGAGGGGACTCGAACCCCCACGTCAAAGACACAGGAACCTAAATCCTGCGCGTCTACCAATTCCGCCACTCGCCCTGGCGCCACTATAGTGTAGCGGATTTCAAGCTAAATCTGCGAGCGCGATGTCCGACAGTCGCGGTGTTGGCAGCGCCTGGGGAGAATCCGGGGGAGCCGGGGTTGCCTTCTTGGCAGCCAGAATCAAATCCTCCAGCGGTTTTGCATTGCGAATCCACCCCTCGGGAGAAGGCCATTCAGATTGCGGACCGGGCTGATCCGAACCTGCTGCCGCCTTCGCCAACAGCGCATTCGGCGTAAAACACCACTTGGCGCGGTCAAAATCATTCAAACCTCGCGAACCCAAAATATCCACTACGGGCGGTAACATCCGCACACAGTTCGCGTAAGCCTGGGCTGAGGAAAACTGCCAAGCCGGGTAAACCCACTTCCGATCCAAAGTCCGAAATCCCAGCAAACGCCCGTCCCGCACGGCTTTCATAATCGCTTGGCGAGACACGCCCAGCCAGTCACAAACATTACCGGTCCGGCAGACGGGTCCCACCAGGTTATTGAGCGACGTTGGTGACGCCAGAAAAGCCTGGGCCAAACGCGCCAAGCGGTGCATGTTTTCGCGGCTGGCATCGGCGTGGGCGCGCGGTCGAGCCAAAAGCATCGTGCGGATAGTCTCTAAAAATTGTTCCTCATCGTCGGTCAGTTCTCTCCGCACCGCATTCGCCTTTCGGTCAGAATAAGTAAACAAGTTTGTCTGATAGCGTCACTGCTACGACCAAGACTATCAAAAGCAAGATAATCGCGGTAATAAGCCAACGCTGCGCCGTCCAAATCCGGGCAAACCCGGTGCCGGGAAACAACCAGCCGAGCCGCATCAGTGCCGCCCCAAGCTGCACCCACAAGATAATCGTGCAGGTCCAGACGATAAAACAGAACGGGCACAGTTTCGTGAACTCGAAAATGGATTGATGCAGGAAAAACGCAATCAGCACCATTCCTCCGGTCAGCCCCGCTTCAATCAGCACCCCCAGCCAGCGCGGTATCTGCCCGCTGCACCAAGCCAGGAACACACCTGCCAAACCAGCGAATAACCCGACTCCGACCAGCGCGTTCGGGATGCCAAACAATAGGTGAGCCTGCCAGGTAGTGAGCGAAGCCGAACAGCCAATCAGCGGGTTCAGATCGCATCCGAGATGCTCCGCGGGGTGTTTCAGCGTCTGAATTTCGGACAGCACCAGTTCCGCGCTTGCTGCCATAGCGATGAACGTCAGCACTATCAGCAGCACCAGGGTGGAGGTGGTGGGTCGACCAGCGCAGTCGTTCAGGGTCGTCCCGTCGTCGGGTTCTTGCTTCATGAGGGTTATTCTAACTTTTATGTCTGCACACTGGTCCTGGTGTGCCGGTACGGCGCGGAAATGGGACCAGACTGGGGGGTTGGCAATCCCGCTCGCAAACTTTGCCCCGCCAATCCCGTTCGCCGACTTTGCCCCGCCAATCCCGTTCGCCAACTTTCGTCGGGGCGTGACGCCCAAAAAATCCCAGCACTCACCCCACGCCTGAAACCGGTACAAAAACGCTGAAATCCCCACAATTCCCTGCTGCACGCGAAACTAAACGGACCGGTGAAAGAACCAGCCGAAAACCTCACGAAAATACGTATAGAGCTGCGCGTTGAGCTCAGTTTGTCACGAGCGCCAGAATCCTGTAAACTAAACTTTCGTTGCCCCGGTAGCTCAGTCGGCAGAGCGTCTCCATGGTAAGGAGAAGGTCCAGAGTTCGATTCTCTGCCGGGGCTCGCTTCACGCTTGACGGTTCGCGCCGCTGAGCAGCGAGGCGGGGTAGCTCAGTTGGTGAGAGCGCACGACTCATAATCGTGAGGTCGAGGGTTCGAATCCCTCCCCCGCTACGGACCCGAACCGGATAACCGCAGGGGATAAGCGATTAGAAAGAAGTAAAACAGTGGCTGCAAAATCGAAAGACATTCGCCCGAAGATTACGTTGGCGTGCTCTGAGTGCAAGGAGCGCAACTACATCACCAAGAAGAACCGGCGCAACACTCCGGATCGCTTGGAGCTGAACAAGTACTGCCCGCGTTGCCGGAAGTCCACGTCGCATAAGGAAACCCGCTAAGGGCTTTTTCACAAGCTTCCCGGCGTCGCCGTTATGGTGACGCCGGTTTTTCGTGTCTCATGAGCGAGGTCACAAGCACACGCGGGTTCTGCGAGGGGCACAAGTGTGGTGTGCGTCTCCGTGGGGTGCGTGGCGCTTTGGGTGGGACTGGGCGCGGAATGGATGCGGGTAAGCGAAGGGGGCGGCTGCAGCCGCCCCCCAAAAAAGCCCGAAGAACTTACTTCAGCAAGTCTTTGAACTGGTCAACCAGGGAATCAGAGATTACGCCTACGCCACCCAAAGCCTTGAATTTACCAGCCAGCGCCGCATTTGCCGTGCGAGCCGCCTTGGCAAAAGCGGTTACCTCCGCAGGTGCGGAGTCTTTCTGCACCAGCAGAACCGGACCAGCCAGCTCAGCCTTATTATCGATGAAACCAGCGACGGTGGCATCTGCCGAAGCCATACCGTTAGCAAAGTACAGAGCCTTGGCGTTAGTGCCGTTCGGGTACTGCGTCTTGGCAATCTCGAGAGCGGTCAGGTAGCGATCCGCCCCGGCGATGCGAGAAGCCTTGGCACCCGCTCCACCCAAGTAAGCCTGGATGGCAGCATCGGTCGGACCAGCAGTCCTTGCGTCATCTGCCTTTTTCTTTTCCAATTTAGCCTGAGCGACCAAAACATCTTTCTCTGCTTGGAGAGGGGCGGCATCGTAGGCAGCTTGAGCTTTATCATAAGCTTCCTTCTTTGCATTATTGGTCTTATCGGCTTCGTAAGCAGCCTTGGCAGTATCGAAATCTTTCTTCAAGTCCTCTTTTGTCTTGACGTTCTTGATACCGACATAGGTCGCCACCAGCTTGCCCTTAGCATCTTTTTCAGTCTGCTGGACTGGAGCATCGGCGGGGGCAACTGCACCCGTCTTGGTGTCAGACTTCAGAATTTTGTCATTGCCTGCCGTTTTTACCTCGCTCTTAAGAACACGGGGTGCAGTGAGTTCGATAGTTTTTTCGACACCACTATTATTGACATTGGATTTCACGAAGTCTTTCGCGGTCTTGCCGTCAGCAATGGTGTACCAGCCATCGAGTTTCATATCGGCTTCACGAGCTGCTTTATCTAGATCAGCTTGGAGCTTAGCTTTCGCTTGATCTTTGGTCATCCCAGAGCCGCCACCAGCACCGTTAGCAGTCGCTGCCGCGTTCAATTCGGCAGGCAGAACCGCGCCTTCGCCGCCCAAAGCGACGACCTCGGAGGGCTTCAAGCGCTTGATTTCATTCAGGGTTGCGGCAGGCAAAGTGCCGGAGCCGTTGGTCAACAGAACCGGGGCACCATCGGTCATGGTGCCACCAACCAGGGCATCGACCAAGGTGATGCCGTTAGCCAAGTAAACTTTGGCGCTGGTCTTGCCCTCGGGGAACAGGTTCTTGGAAATCTCAGCTGCTGTCCCAAACCGGTCCGCGCCCGCAATTCGGGTCACGGTGGCTTTCCCAGCAACTGCCTTTACCGTGGCGTCGCTAACCGCGCCAGTGCCACCCAGCACCACAACTTTAGTGGCCTTTAACTTAGTGATGGCTTCGGCAACGTTCTTTTGCACGGTGGGGGAGCCGTTGACCAGCAAAAGGGGACCGCTGGGCAGTTTGCCGCCGGCGACTGCGTCGGCTTGGGAGTCGCCACGAGACAGATAAACCACGTCGGAGGTGCCAAAAGCGCTGGCCACCGAAATCGCGGTGTTGTAACGGTCTGCGCCAGCGTAACGGTCGGAATCGGTTGCCGCAACCGCGCTCATCGGCACGGTCATAGCCAGGGCAGCTGCAGCCGCCCCGAAAGTCAAAACAGACTTCTTCATAATTGTGTTTCCTAACTTGTTGGGTGGATGAATTCCGTACTCATCCTATTGATTACTTCTGCATCTCGCATGGGATGGTGAAGTCCTTACACCCCTAATACGTTTCAAAAGTGGGGATTCTTACAGACACCATTAACTGTAACATGCCGGGATTTTTGAAAATGCCTTTCGTGGTTAGTGGGTTAGACTTAAACGGTGAGTGAAGAAATGACTAAGGATGAAAATCAGGTGGCCAGCGAGACGGAAGTACGCGCTACCTTGAAGGCAGCTCAGGAAACCTCGAAAGCGATTGCAGCTGACATCGCGGCGGGAAATGTCGGAAAGTACCGCATCCTGACCGGGGATCGACCCACCGGATTCCTGCACATCGGGCACTATTTTGGCACCTTGAAAACCAGGGTGGACCTGCAAAACCTTGGCATTGACACCACCGTACTCATCGCGGATTACCAGGTCATTACTGACCGGGACAACCTCGGCAACGTGCGTGAATACGTGTTAAACCTGGTGGCAGATTACCTGGCGGCGGGGATTGACCCCGAAAAATCCACGATTTTCTGCCATTCTCAGATTCCTGCCATTCACGAAATGCTGGTCATTTTCCTGTCCCTGGTGACTGAGGCGGAACTGCACCGTAACCCGACCGTAAAAGCCGAGCTGGAAGCCGCCGCGCGTCCCATGTCTGGGCTGTTGCTGACTTACCCGGTACATCAGGCGGCGGACATCCTGTGCGCCAAGGCGAACCTGGTGCCGGTGGGGCAGGACCAGCTGCCGCACTTGGAACAAGCGCGGGTGCTCGCCAAACGGTTCAACAAACGTTATCCGCAACGCGACCCACAGACCGGTAAAAAGACCGGGCATGGCGTGCTGCCCCTGCCGCAGGGACTATTGGGTCAGGGCGCGATGATTCTGGGCACTGACGGTCAAAAGATGAGTAAGTCCCGGCACAATACGGTGGAGTTGCGTGCCAGCGAGGACGACACCGCGAAAGTCCTGAAAAAAGCCGTGACCGACTCTGATCGACAGATTACTTTCGATCCCGTCCAGCGTCCGGAAGTGTCAAACCTGTTGCTCATCGCTTCGCTGTGTACCGGGCAGGCTCCCGAGGACATCGCCGCGGAGATTGGTGCCGGTGGCGGTGGGGCGCTGAAAGCCCTGGTGACAGAGGCGCTGAACGAACACTTGCGCCCGCTACGTCAACGTCGCGCCGAGCTGATGCGCGACGAAGGATACTTGTGGAGTGTGCTGGCGCGCGGCAATGAAAAAGTCCGCGATGAAGCCAACGACGTGCTGCGCGAAATGAAAGTCGCTATGGGAATGAACTACGGGGTTTGATGGAAACGCAAGACGATCACAAGAAGCCAGAGGACTTGATTCGGCGTCGCGACCATGCTCAGGCCGTGGCAGACCGCATGGTAGAGCGCGCCCTGTGGATTATCAATCTGGATCATCAAGGCGCGTCGGTCAGCCCGGAAACCCGCGGTGAGCTGGTCGAAGAAACTACTGACATGCTGCTGGAATGGGCATATGAAGTCGGGGAGGATTCTTTCCGCGCCGGCGAGTTCAAAGGGCGTCCGGGGGCAGCAGGGGAAAACAAACCCTACCCGTCCTCGCTGGCGAAAGCGACGCCGCAAAGGCTGGGGCGTCGCGACTATCTGTTAGACGAGTAGTCGCGTTCACAAGGGCGGGGCGTCGCCTTAGCGCTTTTGGACTTTGCGCAGGGTGTTGAGCAAATCGATTTTTTCGTTCCCGGAGGGGTTATCCGGCACTTCCGCAAAGAAAATCCGCATCGAGAACGGCTCCATTTGGGACTTCATCCCGCGTACCGTCACGGGCAGCTCAGAAATGACTTCTGCCAGACGAATCCCGGACCCGGGGGTGACTCCGACCTCCTCGGCAAACAGTGCGACCGGGTCATTCGTGTCGCGAGACTGCGGTGAAGGCACCGCAGAGTTCAAACCGGTCAACAACTGCAGCTTTTCCGCAGCGTTGCCCTCGCGAGCACTCGGATCGGGCCAGGTGGAATCCCATACCAGCCTAAACACGCGGGAACGCGCCCGCGGGGGATTAATCTGGACTTCATCCCTGGTCCCGTTAATCATGACCAGCAAATCTACGTCGTCCCAAGGGGCACCGGAACGCAACATCTGGAGCACGCGGTTACTCGGATCATGCCAGGCGCCGGGGGTTAAAGGTTCGCCTTCGCGGTTGTACCAAGACAGATCCTGGAGTTTATCCCCGTCTTGAGGCATCCCGGAGGCGAACTCATCGGGACGCATGACCGGGTGCTCAGCGCGCAAACGCAGCAGGTAGCGGGCAGTTTCGAACAATCCCTTTTGCCAAGGCTGCCAATGCCAATCCAACCAGGAAATCGGCCCATCCTGACAGTAGGCGTTATTGTTGCCGTTCTGCGAGTTCCCAAACTCGTCCCCTGCCAAAATCATGGGTGTCCCGGAACTGATTGCCAGGGTTCCCCACAAGTTTCGTAAGGTCTTTAGCCGGCTGGTCGCGATTTCGACCGTCTCGGATCGTTCCAGGGGATCCCCCTGGAACGGGGTCGTGGGATCCATCCGGCTGAACCGGGGGGAGAGACCTTCCCCAGATTGCGGGGTGGGGTCGTCTGGTGTCGCTGTTTCGAGCGAGAGTAGATCCCCGAGTTCTTTACCTCTGAGAACATGACCTTCGTGACCGTGATTCCACGAGTTATTGTTGTTTGTCCCGTCCCGGTTGCCTTCCAGATTGGCTTCGTTGTGTTTGTGGTCAAAAGTCACCAGGTCTGCCATCGTGAAGCCGTCGTGGGCGGCGATGAAGTTGATGGAAGCTCCCGGTCCGCGGTTGTATTCAGTGATGTTGGAACCGTAGAGGTCAGCCGACCCGGAGACGCGAGTAGCGAGCTCGTGCGGACCGTGCGCGTGACGCTCCTGCGCTAACGCTGCCGCGTCGGTGAGCCAAAATCCCCTGATACCGTCGCGGTAGCGGTCGTTCCAGTCCGCAAAAGGCGTAGGGAAATTGCCGGTCTGCCACCCGTTCGGTCCCATGTCCCACGGTTCGGCAATGAGTTTGCAGCCCGCCAGGACCGGGTCGGTCGCCATGCCGACAAAAGAGGGGTGGCGCAGGGCATACTGCTCGCGGTTGCGTCCCAACGTGACCCCCAAATCGAAACGGAAACCGTCCACCCCGACTTCTCCAGCCCAATACCGTAGCGAATCCAGCAACAGTGCCACCGCCCGGTTGGATGTGAAATCAATCGTGTTACCGCAGCCGGTAAAGTCCACCATTTCGTTGGGGTAGCAGTGATTCCAGATGTAGTAAGCTTGCGAATCCAGACCGCGCAAGCTGAGGGAGGGACCCAGGGTACCGCCCTCAGCGGTGTGGTTGTAAACCACGTCCAACAGGACTTCAATACCGGCTTGGTGCAGCAACGAGACCATGCCACGGACCTCGTCCAACACGGCTTGCGGACCTTGCCGCTGGGCAGCTTCGGTCGCGTAGGTCGGCTCGGGCGCAAAATAGCTCAAAGTTGAGTAGCCCCAATAGTTAGTCAGGTTACGTTCCGCCAGGAACGGTTCGGGCATCTTCGCGTGAATCGGCAGTAGCTCAATCGCGGTCACGCCCAAGTTTTTCAGGTAATCAATGGTGACGGGGTTTGCTAAACCGGCATAGGTGCCCTGCAGCTCGGGGGGAATTCCGGGCAATTGCCGGGTCAAACCTTTGACATGCGCTTCGTAAATGACGGTGCGCGGCCACGGGGTGCGCGGGTGGTCCGCCACCGGGAAAGAATGCGTGTTTACTACGACTGAGAGCGCGTTGTAATCCGCGGAATCAAGCGGATTCATAGTCAGCTCATGGGTTACAGGCTTCAGCTCGGCATCGACCTGGTGGGCGTAGAGCTGCGGGCTGAGAATAGGGGTCCGCGTAATCGCTTTTGCATAAGGGTCGAGCAGGACCTTTTGCGGGTTAAAAAACAATCCCGCGTCGGGATCCCACGGTCCGTATGCCCGATACCCGTACACTTGACCGGGGCGCACACCGCGAATGTTGCCGTGCCAAATCCCGCGGAATGGTCCGCGCAGCCGAATCCGCCGTTCGGACTGGTAGTGCCCGTGCTCGTCAGGAGCGTCGAACAGGCATAGCTCTACCGCTGTGGCTTGGTGGGCATAGACGGAAAAGGCGACCCCGGATTGGGTAATCGTGGGTCCCAAATGATGCGGGTCGAGTTTCGGTTCCTCCGCAATCACGTCAGTTGGGGCAAATGCCGGCGTCGTCCCTTTCTCTTGGACAGTCATAGAGTCGAGACTACCGGGAAAACGCTTCACCTGCCGGATTTTATCAGCTTTGCCTAACTTGTGGCTGGTAAATCGGGCTTTTTCAGGTCCGGAATTCCCCCCGGTTGCCCGATTTCAGGCACTGGAGTTTTTCGTAAATGATTTCCGAGGTCACAAGTTCGGTCCGCAGTCCGTAGCGGTGATGGTCGCCTGGGCGATGACTCGGTCCCCCTGGGAACTGTCTTGGTAGAGCACCAGAGACTGTCCCGGTGCCACTCCGGTGACTCCGGCGGTGGGCGACAGTGCCACCTGCAGTTTGGTTCCGTCCGTGCTGGATTCCAGATGCACGGCTTGGGGTGTGACGGGCTGACCGTGGGCGCGGAACTGGATAGTCAACCCGACCGGGTCCAACTCGCCTTCACCAGTTGCGCCGAGCCCCAGTCTGGTGGGGTCTGTCAACCAGTTCACTGCCGGACCGGCTTGGATTTCCGTGACTGTCAGTGCTTGACGGGGAGCCACGAACACCGTGTTCGTTTCTGCATCCGTGCCTACCACGTAACGGGGGGCACCGTCCTGGTGAGGGCGGGGAATGTGCAGGCCGCGACGCTGTCCGACCGTGTATTGGAACGCGCCATCATGAGAGCCGACCACTGCCCCGTCCTCATCCACAATCTGACCGAGGGCTGCCCCGATACAGCCACGCAAAAAGCCACGTGTGTCTCCGTCGGGAATGAAACAGATATCGAAAGAATCGCGCTTGCCCGCCACCGGGATTCCCAGTGCCTCCGCTTCTGCCCGAGTGGCGGCTTTGTCCGTCACGTCACCCAGCGGGAACACGGCTCGCGCCAGCGCCTCCGCTCGTGCCCCTGCCAAAACGTAACTTTGATCCTTACCTATCGCTGACCCGCGCAGCAGGGCGAAGTCCGGAAACGCGCCCTCCGCGACGGTCGGGGGGACTCCCACCGGAATCAAGCCTACTTGACCGGGACGCCACAGCCGGGCATAGTGACCCGTCGCGACATAATCGAAGCCCTCCCGGCGAGCGCGTTCGATGACATAGCCGAACTTGATGAAACGGTTGCAATGCACACAGGGGTTCGGGGTCAGACCGTCACGATAGGCTTGCACGAACGAATCCATCACGACCCGGTTGAAACGCTCTGCCAAGTCCCACACCTGCAGCTCGACCCCCAGGAAATCCGCGACTCGATGCGCATCAGCCAGGGCGTCCACCGGCTCGGCGGAGGTGACAGGTCGCGACCACGGGCGGGAGGGAGACTCCAACTGCATAAAGAATCCCGAAACCTCGTGACCGGCAGCCTGCAGGCGCGCGGTTGCCACTGCCGAATCCACCCCGCCGGATAGTCCCACTAAAATTTTTGCCAAGTTTTTCCTCCTCAATGACCTCACATTCTACCGTTTCCCATTGAGCTGGCACTCGCCGGTCCCGACACCTCGGGAAGATGCCTATTTGAAAGGAAAAACAATGGAAAATCAGCTAATCACCGACTCGCGCTCGCACCTGGAACCGCAGACTTTCTCCGATTTTGGTCGGATTTGGTTAGAGAGCCGGGTCGATTTAAAGCCGACCACCAGGGCTTGCTATCGGTCGATGCTAAACATGGTCAATCTGGAATTTGGGGAACTGTCCCCGAAACAGGTCAGCTATCTGCAGGTCGTTTCCTGGGTTGCAAAGCTTGCGGAACAGGGAGTCAGCCCCACCGGGGTGCGCCAGGCGTATCAAATCGTGGGGCAGGTGTTGGCGTTGGCGAACCGTTTGGGGGAGATAGAAAGCAACGTGGCAGCCGGAGTGCCGTTGCCGACAGTGTGCCGTACCGGACGCCATCGGTACTTGAGCGTGTTGCAGCTGGAATCTCTGGCGCTGGAGATTGGGTGGTGGCGTTTGACCCGCGATCTCGCTGGGGTCAGTCTGCCCGTCGGGTGGGGACAAAACGTGGTGTTCTTGCGCAAGAAAGGGCGTGCCGGGTACCTGACACGTCGCAAGTCTCGGGCCGGGGCGATTGACACCGGTTTGGCGTCGCTGGGTAGGGTGCGCGGTGGACAGACTCCCGCACGGGATGGCAACCAGCTGGAGATTCTGGTGCGCTTGCTGGGCTACACCGGTTTGCGTATCGGGGAAGCCCTGGCGTTGACCCCCGCTGCCCTCGATTTAGATCGGCGCATTATGCGAATCGAGCGGGCAGTGTCGGAGGTGTCGGGGCGGCAGGTGTTTGGCACTCCCAAGAACGGTCGCACCAGAGTCGTGCCGATTCCGGATTTCTTGCGGCGGGACTTGCGGGTGTTGACCAGGGCGACCCGCGGGGGTGACGACTTTCTCTTTGCTACCAAATATGGCACCCCGCTGCGAGCCTCTAACCTGCGCTTACACTTCGACATGGCAGCCTTGGCGGTCGGACAAGCCGGATTGCACATACACGACCTGCGTCACACTGCCGCCACTTTGGCAGTCTCGGCAGGCGCGAACGTGAAATCGGTGCAGCGGATGTTGGGACATTCGTCAGCTTCGCTGACCCTCGATGTGTACGCAGACTTGTTTGAACCGGACTTGGGAGATGTCGCCGGGGCGCTGAGTCGGATGCGTCAGAGCACCCTGCGTCGAGCCGCTGCCTAGGGCGAACGAGTTATGCACACGGCTTGTGGAAAAACTGTGGATTAGTGAGTCTACGGTGGAAATGTGCAGGTAAAGTCCAGGTTGATAAGGAGGGCGAAAAAATGGCGTAATCTCGGGTAAAGCATTACAAAGCCGCAGTTCAGGGTGGTGTTAAGGGAGGGGCCACGGTGAAGCAGAGCCGCTGGCGGTTTTCCGCACCAAAAGCACTAACCCGTCCCCACCCCTTGTGGATAACCTGTGGAAACAGCGCGAACGGGGGGAGCTTTCGTTCCGATTCTGTTCATCGGCTTTGATAGGCTAAAGCCATGAATGAACCTTTAGCAGGAACCGGCGGACTGCCCGACGGTCAGCCGACAGGCGGTGAACCAGGCGCAGACACTGCCTGTAACTCGCAGGGCAGACCCCACAGCACTCGTGAAGAATACGAACGTGCCATTTTCCTGGCACGCGTGGTGCTGGGGTTCACGGTGGTGGCGGCGGTCACATTGATTGTGATTGCCCTCACGGCGCATCGAGACTATCCCTCCATCGTGGTCAGCCTCGTGATGGTGGCAGCGGCGGTGCTCTATTACGTCAGGACCGCCCGGTCGGTAAAACAGGATTTAGAATCCTGCCCGGAACTGCGGAAATAGGGTTATCCCGGGTGCGCGTTTCCTACCACCCGACCTGCCCGCCGCGACGAGATGGTGCGTCGCCCTGATGAAAAGTGCAAGAATGGGGTCATGAGTAAAAATCGTGTTTCTGCGCGCCTTGCCGCCATTGCCCCGTCCGCGACCCTCGCTGTCGATAGTAAAGCTAAAGAACTAAAAGCTGCCGGAAAGCCTGTCATCGGCTTCGGCGCTGGTGAACCGGATTTCCCGACTCCCGATTACATTGTGGAAGCTGCCGTGGCGGCGTGTAAAGACCCCGCCAACCACCACTACACTCAGGGTAAAGGGATGCTGGCTACCCGCGAAGCTATCGCTGCCAAGACCTTGCGCGATTCCGGCTACGAAATTGACCCGAATAACGTCATTGTCACCAACGGTGGGAAACAGTCCGTGTTCCAGGCTTTTGCCGCTACTGTTGACCCCGGCGATGAAGTGTTGCTGCCGGCACCCTATTGGACCACCTATCCCGAAGCAATTCGCCTGGCTGGAGGCGTTCCGGTAGAAGTCTTTGCCGGTGCTGATCGGGACTACAAAGTCACGCCCGAGGACTTGGAGGCGAAACGCACGGAGCGGACCAAGGTCCTGCTGATTTGTTCCCCCTCTAACCCGACCGGTGCGGTCTATACCCCCGAGGAACTGACCGCTATCGGTCAGTGGGCTGTGGAAAAGGGCGTGTGGGTTATTAGTGATGAGATTTACGAACACCTGCTGTATGACGGTGCTCAGCCCGCCCACATCCTGAAGCTGGTTCCGGAACTGGCAGACACCTGCGTGGTCGTCAACGGCGTGGCGAAGTCTTACGCCATGACCGGGTGGCGTCTGGGCTGGATGAACGGTCCGACCGACGTCATCAAGGCTGCCACTAACTTTCAATCCCACCTGACTTCCAACGTGTGCAACATCGCCCAGCGAGCTGCCATTGCGGCATTGACCGGTCCGATGGATGCGGTGGAACAGATGCGTCAAGCCTTTGACCAGCGCCGTCAGACCATCGTGCGGATGCTGAGCGAGATTGACGGCTTGCAGGTACCCGTGCCGCGTGGCGCGTTCTATGTGTATCCCGATGTGACGGGCTTGTTTGGACGCAGCTTGGACGGGGAGCGTATCGAGTCCTCTTCCCAGTTGGCAGCCATGATTTTGGACAAGGCTGAGGTCGCGGTGGTTCCCGGCGAAGCCTTCGGGCCCAGCGGGTTCATCCGCATGTCCTATGCCCTTTCCGACGCTGACCTGGTCGAAGGGGTCAGCCGGGTGCAGGATTTGTTGGCAAAAGTGAAGTAGGTTTTTTGGATTTCACCGGGGGTAGCGCATTAGTGTGTTGCCCCCGGTTTAATTTTGGGTTTGACTTGGTTTGGTTCGGTTCAGTGTGGGTGCGCTTGAAAGTTAGGGGGGCTTTGCCCTATCATTGAGGACGCTGTGTTTTTCGTTTCCACCTGACGGTGTGAAAGCGAGATTCAACCTAGGGAAGTGGCGCAATTGGTAGCGCAACGGTCTCCAAAACCGTAGGTTGCAGGTTCGAGTCCTGTCTTCCCTGCCAGTAGCTGAAATCGACCATGTTGAGCAATCGAGTCTGGTCGGTGAGCCCCGGACGATTAGCTTTAGGCAGGGTTTTCGACTATAATTTGACTCATCCCCCCGTTAATTTGCTTAGGGTGAAGTGTGCCCTGGGCGGGGAAAAATTGCCTACAGGAGGAACACATAATGGCAGAAACCGAGGGTGCCATTCAGCCGGCGAAAAAAGCCGAGCCGACCCCTAGCGCTGAGCAAGATCTTGGCTTTTTTGCACGTATCGTGCAGTTTTTCCGCCAAGTCGTGGATGAGATGAAAAAGGTCGTCTATCCCACCAGCGAAGAACTGTGGCGCTACTTCTTGGTCGTGATTGTATTTGTGGCCATTATCATGACCGCGGTCGGGTTGATGGATCTGGGTTTCGGAGCCCTCACCGACGTCATCTTTAGCTAGACCAGTTTGGTCTTTTCAACATCGTTACCCCACGAGGAATACAGAATGTCAGACGAAAACGAATTGCAAGAAAACGCCGCTGTGGCTGAGGAAGCCCAGCCGGAACCTAGCCAGCCGGTTGAGGACACTCAGCCCGCCGAGGACGCTTTGGAGGAAGTTCCCGCCAATGTGGACCCGGAAACTGGTGAAATCATCGAGGACGCCGCGGATACTGCGGACACCGAGACGGAAGAACTCGACCCGAAACAGGCCCTCGAAGTCGAGCTGCGCGCCCTGCCAGGCCGGTGGTACGTGGTGCACACGTACTCTTCCTATGAGAAGCGTGTGAAACAGAACATCGAACAGCGCGTGGCAAATAATCCCGGCATGGAAGATTACGTCTACCAGGTCGAGATTCCGATGGAGGAACACGTCGAGGTTAAGCCCAAGAGTCGCAAGGTGGTGCAGCGTCCGCGCATCCCCGGATACGTTCTGGTGCGTATGGACATGGATGAGAACTCCTGGCGTTTGGTTAAGGACACCCCGGCTGTGACCGGTTTCGTCGGTAACCAGCAAGATCCGCTGCCGTTGACGCTTACGGAAGTGGTCAATATGCTGGCTCCGACCGCCAAGGAAGCCGCGAAAGTGGCGGTGGAAGACGGTCAGGTCGAGATTTCACAAGCGACGCAGCGGACTGCCCCGGTGGCGGCGGATTTCGAGGTGGGTCAGTCGGTTACTATTACCTCCGGTCCGTTCGAGACGCTCTCCGCGACGATTGCCGAGGTCAACGCCGAAACTCAGAAGCTGACCGTGCTGGTCACTATTTTCGAGCGCGAGACTCCGGTGGAGTTGAACTTCAACCAGGTCACCAAAATCGACTGATTCTTGAGGCTTGGCGGTGGGCGCGGGATTTCCATCCCGCGCCCACCGGGGTTTTTAGGGCTTGCTTGTAAGCCGGGCTGGGTCATCTCATCAGCAGCCGCAGTTAAACTTGGCTTTTCGTCCAGCCGGAGGTGCGGAACTGAACTCTCAAAGCTGGCGGGGAAGGCTGGCTGATTGCGCCGGGAATCCGCGAGGGGGCACGAGGGAGAGGTCGCGCTTAATCTTTAATCTGCGCGCGATTGAGCGGGGTAAAATATCGGAAACTAGCGAGAGAAATTGTTGAAATCGCGATGTTCTGAGTGGTACACCACCAGGGACTCGAACCCTGAACCCACTGATTAAGAGTCAGTTGCTCTGCCAATTGAGCTAGTGGTGCATGCGCTTCAGGCGCGGTTAACAATGTTAACGCTCCGAGGGAAGATTCACAAATTGAACGAGCCACAATTCTTAAGATTCGTGGAGGCAAATCTGGCGAACTGGCTTTTACCTGCTTATTTGCGGCGATTTTAGGAATCTGCGCGACGGAACTAACGCGCCGCTCGGCGCGACACGGTTATCCCAGGGACTCCAAAGATGCGGGAACATTGGCGCTATAACCCATTTCCACCAGGGCGCTGCGCAGTTTTTCACAGCTGGCTTTGATGCCATCCGCCACTCCCGCCGCTTTGGCATCGGGATTGAGTACTTGCATAGAATCGGTCGGAATCACATGAATATGCAGGTGGGGGACATCAAAACCGGCGACGACTATCAAGGCTCGTGACACGTTAAACGCATCGCGTCCGGCTTGCCCGATAATTTGCGCAACTTGGGACAGATGCGCGATCAAATCCGGGTCGGCATCTAGGTAGTTGTCGACTTCCTCCCGCGGCACCACCAGCATGTGACCGTCACTGCGCGGTTCAATGGTGGCGAACACGACACATTGTTCATCTTGCCAGACAAAATTGCCGGGGATTTCACCGTTGATAATTTTTGTAAATACGCTGGCCATCAAGTTTTCCTTTCGCTTGCAAAAGTCCGGTCGGGCAGTTTTTCCGCGGAACGGGCGCATCGGGTGGGACCGGAGAGACTTCCCGGCGTCGTCCCGCTTTTATAGTAGGGGAATTTTGTCTCCGAGGGGGCATGTAGAGTTAAAGCGTGGCAACAAAGAAAAACGCTCCGAGAGGCTCCAAGTCGGCTTTTGAACCCTGGTCGCGTGCAGCTTTGGCTCCGGTGGTATTGCTGCTGGGAAAACAACGGGTTTTCGCGCAGCGTGCCATAGCCAGCTTGCGTGCGGCGGCCCTGGACGCGGCAGAGAGAGCCGGGGCGATGGAACCCCCGGAAATCACCGAGGTCAACCCCCGGACTTATGAATCATCCCGTCTGAGCCAACTGACTTCTCCTTCTCTCTTTGGAGGAATGCCGCTGATTATCATTCCCGGACTGGAACAAGCGAACCCGGAGCTGCTCCAGGATTTAGAAACTTACTTGGCAAAGCCCACGGCGGACGCTTCGCTGGTGCTGTGGCACGCGGGGGGAAATCACGGGAAAAAGGTCCTGGACTTGTGCAAAAAGGGTGCCGCAAAGGTGTATGCCTGTGACGAACTGCGCTGGCCGGAAGAAAAAGCACAGTTCCTCCAGGCTGAAGCGGGACGGCTGGGGCGTCCTCTCCACCCGGACGCGGTAGCGGCTCTGGTGGCGGCGCTGGGGGACGAGTTCGAGGAATTGCTCGCCGTGACCACCCAGCTGCTACAAACGGTGGGAGATCCGTCTCAGCCGCTGAGTCTGGCTGAAGTCGATCAGTATTTGCAAGGGCGGGTGGAGGCGACCGGGTTTAACGTCGCTGATGCGGCGGTGACCGGCAATGTTGGCGAAGCGCTGCGCCTGTTACGTCACGCTTTAGCGACCGGGGTGGCGCCGGTATTGATTGTCTCCGCGATGGCTACGAAAATCCGCCAGATACTGACGTCCCTTTCCCCCTCGCTGCCCCCCGCGATCTCGGCGATGGACCTGGTGGACCCGCCTAAACCCCTGTTTGGACGGATTGCTCAGGGAATCCGTGCGGTCGCACCGCGCTGGGATGACGAGCGGCTGGGGCTAGCCATCCTGGCAGTAGCCCGCGCGGACGAAGCTGTGAAAGGGGCGTCGCGGGATCCGGAATATGCCCTGGAAGCCATGGTTTTGGCAGTGTGCCGATACGCCAGCGGCGTGCGTGAGCCAGTTGGGATGCCACCCACGCGAAACTGAGTGCCACTATCAACAGTCCACCCACTCCTGCCACCGGGTTTTCTAACCAATCAACTTCCGCTCCGGGGCGACTGGCAAAGAATCGCGCCACGCCCGAAATCCATGCGGCAGCCCACCCGGTGAAATGCGCCGCCCCCTGTTCCAATAACCGTACCGGCAGGGCGCAAATAGCGCACGGACCGGTCGGGAGTCCCGCCAGTGCCGCTAGGGCAACCAGCCCCAAACCGCCCACGGTCACCAGGGAGGACACCGCTCCGGTTAAGAGATTCGCGGGTAGGGAATAAACTTGCAGTTTCCCGCGCATCACCAACATCAGCGGCGCACAAGCCAGCTGCGCGCTCAGGGAAACAGCCAGTGGCAGCGCCAGCAGGCGCGGCAAAAACCGAGCGCACCAGGCAGACAAGTAAGGTCCGCCGGTCACGATAGCGCCCGTCGCCACTACGGACAGGGCAAAACCCCAGGAAGTTGCTTGGAACGGCTGTACCAGCAGCATTCCTATAATCGCCGCGGACAGGGAGGACACCGCGCGGGAGGGGCGGGCTATCCCCAACCCCACCAGCGTTAACACCCCCATGACCGCCGCGCGAGTGACGGAGGCAGAGCCTTCCAACATGGTCAGGAAAGTTCCCATAATCCCTGCCGCCGCCACGACTTGCACGCCACGAGGTTTCCGGGCAGTCAATCCCAGCGCCAGGGACAACAGGACACTGAGGTGCATTCCAGAAACAGCGGTCAGGTGCGATAATCCTGCCACCTGCATAGACTCCTGATCTAGGGGATCTTGGGCGACAGTTAGCCCCAAGCTCATCGCCATAATCATTCCCGCCGTTGATTCTGAGAGACCAGACGTAGCCTGGCGCAGACGCTGGCGCACCGCATTGACAAACACAAACCGTCCGGTGGGAGGTCCGATAACTTCGGGGGTGGTCGGAGACTTCGCATAGCCCAGGTATTGAGTGGATAGGTCCCGACCAGCCAGACCGGTACGCAGACGTACCCATGAGCCGAGCGGAACTTCGTCCCAGCCGGCACCTTTGACCTGCAACCGGGCGCGGGTGGGGTAAGTAAAGCCGTGCCAAGTCAGACGGGTCGCTCTCAAGTCAACGCGGTAGCTGTCTCCCCAGCTCGGTTTCGGAGTGGAAATAACCTGGGCTTTTATGTCAAAGCGGGCGGTTGGATGCGCACCAATTACCGCCAGGTAATCACGCGAGATCAGCTCTAAACGCAGCGTTAGGGTGCCAAAAACGATGGCAATCACCAGGGCAGTAATCAGCAGTGCAGCCAGCCCGGAGCCGCGCGGAAACAGGCGATGACGCCGGCGGGTGGGGGTGTTGGTGCCGCGTGTCCCCACGCGGACAGATGCGTGGTCGGGACGACTGCCTCCCCGCCCTTGTGAACGATTGAACCGCCCCAACGCAACCGCTGAAATGACCGCAACCAGAGCAAATCCGAGGCTCACCGCGAGGGCGACGCACTCTCCACGACTTCCTGCCACTAAGAGCGCCCCCCACAGGCTCACTGCCGGAATCGCCAACCGTAAATCCAACGGGGCAGCCCGGTAGTCCTGATCGGTGCGCAACCGTCGGATAATCAGCGATGTTTCACTCGGCGCAGTCATCGCGAATCCTCACACGCACACGTGATCGCGCAGACGCGACATCAATGCCGGACCGATACCGCTAACCTCGTCGAGCTGATCCACCGAAGCAAAACGCCCGTTAGACTCGCGGTAATCCAAAATACGTTGCGCCAGGGCGGGACCGATACCGGACAGAGTCTGCAGAGTTCCCAGGTCGGCGGTGTTCAAGTTCACCTTGTCGCCTGCGCCTCCCGCTGATTTTGTGCCTCCGTCCGGGGCACTGTTCGCATTTCCACCCACGCTCGGCGGAGGAGTCTCTCCAGGTCGAGGCACATAAATCATTTCCCCATCCGTGAGGGGACGAGCCAGATTCAGAGTACTCAAATCCCCTTCGGGCAAGGCTCCCCCCGCCACTTCCAGAGCGTCCGCTACCCGTGACGGGTCTGCCAGATGAACCACGCCGGGGCGGCTCACCGCTCCTGCCACGTGAACCACCACTTCGGCGCCGTTTGCGCCAGGAAGATATAGATGCGGGGCAGCGCCCGGTGAGGAAGCACCACCGTCCTTTCGGACCCCTGCTGTTCCAGATTTTCTCTCCACAGCTGCCAGCGCCGCCCCCGGTCCGGCGGAACTGCCTGTTTTGGAATCCGGTTTTCCCGTGGCGTCCCCGGACAGCACCCCGGCAGGCGGAGCCGCGGGGGGAGCGGCCAAGACTTGCCAACCCACCACTAAAAGCCCGCATACCAGCATAAATACTGCAATTAAGGTCGCCACCCGCGGGCTGGGAGCCAGGCGTAACCGCTGTTCACGCTGTGCCACGGGTCTGACCTGGAGGCTATTCTCAAAACCGTGCACCAGGTCTTCGGCACGCCCCGTCAGAGCGCCACGAGCCGATGGCATCCCCTCCGTGCTGTATTCGGATGATGGTGTAGCGCGGCGCGCGGAGGGGTAATCCGGCGCGGCGTCGTCCAGATAACCCACCCCCGCGGCTCTGGCTCGCTCAAACACCCCGGCCGTGAGTCGGTCACGGTCCGTTTGCCCAAACTTATTTAGCATCCTGGCTGCCTCCTCTGTCACACCGGGAACTGTGCGACCCTCCCTTGTGAAACTAATCGCGACCAGCCGGCGCGAAAACTCCAAAAAGATTTACCTGTGGACAACCCGGAATTGCCTTCCCTTGTGGAAAACATCTTGAAAGGTAGTTTTTCGTTGCTATCGCTGGGATAAACTAAAGCAGTGAGAAAACAGAAACCGGATTTAAGTAATTCTGCGGCCGCGGTGCGCCAGCCTCGCCTGGTCGAACGAATTATTGGCGCAGCTATTTTGGTCCTGGCAGTGGTGGTGTTGGTGACCGCTACGATGCAGTGGTTTGGTGATACCGCCCGGATTCGCAACAAAGCGGAAGTGAAAAAAATCACCACGGTGGCGCCGCTGAAAGAAGCCTGGACCCTGGCGATGCCCGCGAAAATGAAAGATCCGCGCACGGCACAAGTGTGGGGCTATCAGGATGCGCAAGACTCTCTGGCTGCCCAGGATGCCGCTACCGGTGTGACGGCTAAACTGGCAGAAAATGAACAGCTGGTGCTGGTCAAGGGCACTGATGGGAAAGCCCAAACCCAGGCTGTTGCGCTGATAGACGAAACCACCGGCACCGCCAAATGGTCGAAAACTTACGACGACCTGCCCCTGGACTATTGCCTGAAACAACTGTGGCAGAGCTCGATTACCTGTGAATCTGATAAAGCCAAAAAGGTGGTGCGGATTGACCCTAGCGGCAATGTTGCGGTGGGGGATTTACCTAATGACATTTGGAATTTAGCAACCGGCGAGCACGTGTTGGGGGCAATTTTTGACCAGTTCCTGGTGGTTCCTATTGCGGTTGGAGAGGGAAATTCGGCAGGGGCACAAGCGGTTTACATCACGCCCGACTTTGCCTGGAAAGGAAAATTCCCGCTCATGGTGCCGAATGCGCAGGCTGCCCAGCCCCTATCGGTGCAAACTCGGGGGTCAGTGACCCTGCTGGGGGTGACGACTTCGAACCAAGACGGGTCTAACCGGCAAAATACTTGGAGCTATTCTCAGATTATCAATACGAAAATCGGTTCCCTGGACACCTCTAAGCTTGGTACTGCCGCACAGATGTCGATGCTGGAAGCCGGATTTTTCGCGTCCGCAGATCCGCAGGGCGACGGGCAGATTGATTGGCAGGTCTACGGTTCTGACGGTGCGATAGTGGGGGAGGGCAAGTGCCCCGCGCTGGCGGCACAAGCCTTGCACACCCAACTGCGCGCCGGACTTCGGCTAGACACTGACAGTGCTATGGCAGCTCTAAAATCTGGGAAAATCCCTGTCCTCATGCCCAATCGGACGTATTTTTTGGCGGACCGCGGGGAAACCTGTGCGTCCTGGCCCGGCTGCGCTGCCAAAACTTGGACCACCGGGGACGGCGTCACCATCAATCTGAAAGCTCCGGGGACTCCGCTGACCTCCGACGCGACAAAAGCCGTGTTTACCGAGGGCAACGGGGGACTGCTGAGTTACGGGGTGGTCGACGGGAAATTCCTTTGGGAAGGCATCGCGCCACCATTGAAAGGAGCTGCCACCACCGGGGATACGTTTGTCCTGGGGTCAGGGCTGGGTCAGTTGGCGCAGCTGGGTGACCTCAACAAGGGCAGTGCCAAGGCAGTGTTGCGCTACCTCGGCCTGCCCTAGAGGGGTGCCTCAAGAAGCAACCTGTTGAGGTTCCGGGTCAGGACCGGGGGCGGCAGACTGCGCGCCATGATAGCGCTGCAGACGCTGTTGACGAAGCAAATCCACCAGCCAAACGATCAGGAACAATACGCCTTCAAGCAGCACGACTGTGGCTCCTGACGCGGTATCGAACCAGTAAGAAATATAAGCTCCCAGCACGACGCAGGATACGGAAAGCAAGGGAGCTATCCATAGCATAGCGTTGAACCGGTTTGTGAGCAGCCGGGCGGTTGCGCCAGGGGTAATCACCAGTGCCACGATGAGGATTGCGCCCACTGCCTGCATCGCCACCACGACTGTCAAAGACAGAGCTACCAGCAACAGAGTCGCCAACCAGCTTGTAGAGATGCCGATAGCGTGGGCGTGAGTCTTGTCGAAGGCATACAGCACCAAATCCCGTTTTTTGTATAACAACAGCACCAGAGCGAGTGGGCTCAATATCAAGACCTGCCACATATCGGCTCTGGTAATGCCGAGCATGTCGCCAAACAAAATGTGGTGCAAATCAATGTGACTGGGGAACAGGCTGATTAAGACCAGACCGGAGGCAAACATTGTCGTGAATACCACCCCAATAGCGGTGTCTTCTTTGACTCGTCCGCGCCCCCGCACTGCGCCAATCAATCCCACCACCAGCAAAGCTGCCACGAGGGCGCCTATTGCGAAGGGTGTTCCCAAAAGGTAGGACACGACGATTCCGGGAAGAATTGCGTGGGACAGGGCGTCACCTAACAGTGACCAGCCAATTAAGACCAGCCAGCAGGACAACACGGCACAAACTGCCGCCGCGACTCCGGTGACGATGATGCCGCGGAGCATAAACTGTTGCGTCCACATTTCGATGAAAGCTTCATAAAAATTCACTGTCCACCTCCTGACGCGGCGGGATTTAATCCAAACGCTTTCGCGAGGTTCTGCGGGTCTAAGGCGCCAGCGGGATCACCTTGATAAACTACGCGGCGATACAGCAAAACCACTTCATCGCAGAGCTTTTCCAAAGAAGCCAAATCGTGGGTTGAAACCACCACCGTGGTGCCTTTTGCCGAGATTTTGCGCAGCAAATCGACGATATTGGTTTCGGAATATTTGTCTACTCCGGCAAACGGTTCATCGAGGAGCAGGAGCGGGGCACCTTGGGCAATCGCGCGGGCGATAAATACCCTTTTCTTTTGACCACCGCTCAACGCCCCAATTTGGCGCTGTTGCAAATCTTGCAATTCCACCATTTCTAACGCGGCTTGCACCGCTGACACGTCTGCAGATTTGGGACGACGGGTCGGTCCCATAAATCCATACCGCCCCATCATGACGACTTGGTTTACGTTAACCGGGAAGTCCCAATCGATTTCCTCGTTTTGGGCAACATAACCAATCAGTCGCTGTTTCCGGGCTTGGTTCGCGTCAATTCCGGCAACTTTAATGCTGCCCTTTTGATACGAAACACTGTTCGTGATGGATTTGAACAGCGTTGATTTTCCCGATCCGTTCATCCCTACCAGACCACAAATTTGACCGCGTGACACGGTTAAACTGGCACCCTCCAGTGCCACATTAGCTCCGTAACGAACATGCAAATCTGAGACTTCTAATATAGGCAGGGCTGAATTTGAGCTGGACTCAGCTTCAGCCCCGCCTGGCTCTATGCGGTTGTCGAGAGCATCGCTCATTTCTGAGTCAATCCTCGGGTAATCAAATCTGCGTCGTAGCGCAACAGGTCCAGATAGGTCGGAACGTCTCCATCTGCGTCTGACAAGGAATCAACATACAATTCCCCACCAAATTTCGCCCCTGTGGCTTCCACAACGGGTCGCATTTTGTCTCCCACGGTGGACTCGCAGAAAACTGCGGGAACGTGGTTTTGTTTCACGTAGTCTTCCACTTCCGCTACGCGAGAGGGAGTGAGGGCTCCTTCGGCATTTACGCCCCACAAGAATTTCTCGTTGAGGTTATAGTCGCGAGTCAGATACGAGAATGCTCCCTCACAGCTGACCAAAGTACGTTGTGACGGGTCGAGCTGGGAAAGTGTGGAAGTGATGTCCTCGCCGACTTTTTCAATCTTGGCGCCATACTGTTTGGCATTTTCCTGGTACTCGGAGCAGTTCTTTGCATCTAAATCGCAGAAGGCTTTTGCCATATTCTTCACGTAGAGGGCGCCGTTTTTCGGGCTCATCCAAGCGTGGGGATTGGGCTTACCCTTGTAGTCGCCTTCGGTAATCGGAATGGGCCCTACGCCCTGCGAAACATTGACCTTTTTGGCATCCAGATCGGCGGTAAACTTCGTGAACCAGCGTTCCAAATCCAGCCCGTTATTTAAAATCAGTTTCGCTTTCTGCGCCGACTTCAAGTCCGAGGGCGTGGGTTGGTAATCGTGGATTTCCGCCCCAGGTTTGGTGATAGAGCGGACTTCCAGATGGTCTCCGGCAACGTTTTGAGCCATGTCCTGCAACACGGTAAATGTGGTGAGAACCAGGGGTTTTCCTGGTGCGGCTGAATCCGAGCTGGAGCTGGGGGTCCCGCCGCACCCGCTGAGAGAGGCTCCCAGGCACAAAAGCGCAGCTACGGTCAAGGTTTCTTTAATTTGCTTGTTTTTAATTCTCTTCATGGGTATAGCCTAAGTTAGGTATACCTAACTTTGCAAGCCCGAAACCGTTGAAATCCCGTAATTTAGCGATTTTTTTGTACTGACAAATCCTAAAAAACCAAGGATACGAGCTTCGGAGCACGCACGATAATCCGTTTCGGTTCGCGCCCGTCCAGCAACTTCACCACCGCCGGTTCCGCCAGGACTTTTGCCTGCAAATCCGCCTCGGAAATCTCGGGGTCTACCGAGACTTTCGCGCGCACCTTGCCCGCCACCTGCACCACGCAAGTGACCTCCTCGGCAGCCAACAGCGACTCATCGGTCACGACCGGGAACGTAGCACGGGCAATTCCGCCCTGGTGACCCAAACGTTCCCACAGTTCCTCCGCAATGTGCGGAGCGATGGGGGCGACCATCACGACCAGTGCTTCTGCGGCTTCGCGCGGCACCTGCGGCAGACCGGTGAGGTGATTATTCAGCACAATCATCTTGGCGATAGCCGTGTTCACGCGCAGATTGTCATACTCCACGGTGACATCGTGAATGGTGCGAGCCAGCACTTTCGCGGTCGCCAAATCCGGGGCGTCATCGGTAACGGTGAGCGTGCCGGTGTTTTCATCGACGATATTGCGCCACAGTCGCTGCAGGAAACGCTGGGAACCGACCACCGCGCGAGTGTCCCACGGGCGGGACATATCCAGCGGTCCCATCGACATTTCGTAAACCCGGAACGTGTCCGCGCCGTAATCCGCGCACATCTGATCAGGGGTGACTATGTTCTTTAGCGACTTGCCCATCTTGCCGAACTCGCGGTTGACCGGCTGACCCTGCCAGGTAAAGCCGTCCTCTTCGCTGCCCTCCACTTCGTCGGCCGGGACGTATTGCCCGCGCGAATCCGTATAGGCGTAAGCCTCAATCATGCCCTGGTTAAACAGGCGATGGAACGGCTCTGAACTGGACACATACCCCAAGTCATAGAGGACCTTGTGCCAAAAACGCGCGTACAGCAGGTGCAGCACCGCGTGCTCCACGCCGCCCACGTACAAATCCGTACCGCCGCTGAGGTTGCCCGCTGCGGGGCGCGGACCCATCCAGTAGGCTTCGTTGTCGGTGCTGGCAAAAGCCGTGGGGTTGTCCGGGTCGGTGTAGCGCAGCTCGTACCAGCACGAGCCCGCCCAGTTCGGCATGGTGTTTTGGTCACGAGTGTAGGTCTGCTTGCCTTCGCCCAGGTCCAGTTCGACGGTCATCCAGTCCGTAGCGCGCCCCAGCGGGGACTCCGGGGTGGAGTGGGCGTCATCAGGGTCAAAAGTCCGGGGCCGGAAGTCCGACACTTCGGGCAGCTCCAGGGGCAGCATCTCTTCCGGCAGGGCGTGAACCCGCCCGTCAGAGCCGTAAACCACGGGGAAAGGCTCGCCCCAGTAGCGTTGCCGGGAAAACAGCCAGTCACGCAGGCGATAGGTTACGGTCTTTTCGCCCCGCCCGGTCTGGGCCAGCCAGTCGCTGATTTTCGCGATAGCCTCAGCCTTGCCCAGCCCGTTCAAGCTGATTTCGCTGTTGGCAGAGTTCTCAATGACGCCGTCGCCGGTCCAGGGTTCCTCTTGCACATCCAGGCCATCCGGGCCGGAAATAGTTTGGATAATGTCCAGGTTGAACTTCCGAGCGAAGGCGTGATCGCGCTCGTCGTGGGCGGGCACAGCCATAATCGCGCCGGTGCCGTACCCCATCAAAACGTAATCCGCCACGAAAATCGGCACCAGGGAACTATTGACCGGATTCGTCCCAAAAATGCCGGTAAACACGCCGGTCTTTTCGGTGAAGTCGGTTTCCGCAGTCCGTTCGCTGTCGCTCTTGGCGCTGGCTTGTGCTCGATAGGCCGCCACCGCTTCGCGCGGGGTCGCGTATCCGCCGGTCCACTCCGGTCGGGTCCCCTCCGGCCACGTGTCCGGCACCTGCAGTTCCGTGTCCGCGCAGTCCTCGGCCCCCACCAGCGGATGTTCCGGGGAAATGACCATGAAAGTCGCGCCGAACAGGGTGTCGGGTCGGGTCGTGAAGACCTGCAAAGTCTGCGGCTGCGGCCCTTGACCGGCTTCGACCTGGAAGTTTACGGTGGCGCCGAAAGACTTGCCAATCCAGTTGTGCTGCATGGTGCGGACCTTATCGGGCCAGTCAATCGTGGCCAGGTCGGCATCCAGACGGTCTGCATAGCGGGTGATGCGCATCATCCACTGGCGCAGTTTCGTCTTAAACACGGGGAAGTTGCCGCGTTCGGAACGCCCCTCGGCGGTGACTTCTTCGTCAGCCAGCACCGTGCCCAAGCCCGGTGCCCAGTTCACCGGCGCGTATGCCACGTAAGCCAAACGCTCGGCATCAATGAGTTCCGCCTGTTCCACTGCGGAAAGTTCGGTCCAAGTCCGTCCATCCGGGGTGGGACGTGTGCCGTCCTCATACTGCTTCACAAGGGTGGTAATCGGCCGGGCCGCGCCCTTTCCGGAGCCGTCGCGGCGCGGAGCTTCGGGGTCATACCAAGAGTTGAAAATTTGCAGGAAAATCCACTGGGTCCACTTGAAATAGTTCGGGTCGGTCGTGGCGAAAGAACGCCGCCGGTCGTGGGACAAGCCAATGCGTGCCAGCTGTTTGCTCATGTTGGCGATATTGTCGTGCGTGGTGATGGCCGGGTGCTGGCCGGTTTGCAGGGCGTACTGTTCGGCGGGCAGACCAAATGCGTCGTAACCCATGGTGTAGAGCACGTTCTTGCCCTGGGCGCGATGGTAACGGGCGACCACGTCGGTGGCGATATAGCCCAGCGGGTGTCCCACGTGCAGACCTTTGCCGGAAGGGTAGGGGAACATGTCGAGAATGAAGTATTTTTCGCGTTTTGCCAGGTCACCAGCCAGGGGACCGCTGGGGTTATCAGCGTTAAAAGCGCCGGTCTCGTCCCAAATCCGTTGCCATTTTGCTTCCAAATTCCCTGCCATCTGAGCCGTGTAGCGGTACTGCGGGGTGTCTGGGGTATCCGGGGTGTTTTCAGCCATTATTCCTCTTCTTTCCGACAATCAACGTATCCAGTTTAGACCAGGGGACCTACGGGCGAAAAAGTCGTGACCCAGAGGGTATTAAATCGGTGTCGAGGCGACCATGCGACGCTGTAATCGGCGGATTTGATTCATTTACACCAAATATCCGGGTTGATAAAATTGCCGGCAAGCTAGGTTTTTTCTCAACAGTTATTCGGACTCCGGGAGAAATATCATGAATACGTTTATTCGCAATAGTGCGTTGGGGATAGTTGCAGTGACAGCTCTCGCATTTGGTGTGTCGGCTTGCGGTGGGTCCGGCACGCAGCCCGCTGATGACGCCTCGGCGGCTAGCCCGACAATGCAACCGGCAAGCCCGTCTCCCAGCGCAACTGTGGACTTCTTTACCATCGTGAATGACATGTCTAGTGATATGTGTATGGAAGCTTTGGTAACTGGAACACTGCAGGTTGATGAGCAAGGATGTTTGGTTCTCGCAGGGGATGACGAGGTTCCCGCGATAATGCCTTTATTGCCCAAAGGAAGCCAGATCTCAGACAAATCTGTAACTCTGCCGGATGGAACTGTTTTGGAAATCGGCAAGAAGGTTTCCCTTGGCGGTGGATTTACCAACGAAGAGCGATTCGTGTCCAAAGCGCGTAAACAGTGCAACACTTCTTCCGTGTACGTAGTTTGCCATGAACAAGGCTGAGCGGCAGCCTTTACGTTGCAGTTGCCCGCTCCTGAACATCAATGACCCCTGCCTGGGGAATTGGATGCCGGTTTTGGCGCGGGGCTGGTTTCCGTCAGCGTGCTTTTATTAATTTTCTGAATTTCAGTGCAGCTGGGTGCTTGGTTTTTGGAGTGGTTGCACGAGCGACCGATTTCAACCCAGAATACGCGTCCCTGCTGACACCTGGTTTACTAAACTTACAGGTTATAGCGATTTCAGTTGCGCAGAATCGGCACGGAGCAAAGTGAAATCGGTTGTTCGTGCAAGTGCATTGGGGTTAAAGGGTCAGTGGGCAAAAGGAAAACGCCCACCGAGGTGGACGTTTTCAAATAGCTTAGAGAAACCGGTTACTGCATGGCGGCAACGCGGGTGGCGAGCTTAGATTTACGCTGAGCCGCCTGGTTCTTGTGGATGACACCCTTGGAAGCTGCCACGTCGAGGTGACGGGTAGCCACCTTCAAGTTGGCTTCGGCTGCGGCTTTATCCCCAGCTTCAATAGCCTCGCGGGTCTTGCGCACCAGGGTCTTTAGCTCGGAGCGCACGGACAGGTTACGCAGGCGCGCCTTTTCGTTGGTGCGAATCCGCTTTATCTGAGACTTAATATTTGCCAATTTTCTTCCCTCAAAAGTATTGATTTTCGCCGGTTTTGGCGACACACAAGGTAATATCCTACGTCAATTTATGCCACATTCGCAAATTAGCAGGAGGGGAGGGCGCGGCCCTCTGGTCCGGCATCTAGGCTCGCTCGGCGCGGAATTAGCAGCGGTGATGATTGTCCCCCGGAAATAGATTGGGCAAACGGGGGAAAAATGACAAAATGGAATGTCTAGCGAGAAAGATAAGGAAATCCATGCCCATTCCTGGTGATGCCCTGTTACAGTCGATTGCGCCCGCCGCCACCGACCCGTCCCTGATTCGTAACTTTTCGATTATTGCCCACATCGACCACGGGAAGTCGACGTTGGCGGATCGGATGTTGCAACTGACTGGGGTCGTCTCGGAACGCGAGATGCGTGCCCAATACTTGGATCGGATGGACATTGAACGCGAACGCGGTATCACCATTAAATCCCAAGCCGTGCGGATGCCCTGGCAGGTGGGCGACAAAGCCTATGCCCTAAATATGATTGACACCCCTGGTCACGTGGACTTTACCTATGAAGTCTCGCGTTCCCTGGCGGCTTGTGAAGGAGCGGTGCTGCTGGTGGACGCCTCCCAAGGCATCGAGGCGCAAACCCTGGCGAACCTCTACCTAGCCTTGGAGGGGGACTTGACCATTATCCCGGTGCTCAACAAAATCGACCTGCCTGGCGCGATGCCGGAAAAGCACGCCGAAGAACTGGCGAACCTCATCGGGTGCCAGCCCGAGGACTGCTTGCGAGTCTCGGGCAAGACCGGAGAAGGCGTGCAGGCGCTGCTGGACGAAATCGTCTCCCAGGTCCCGCCGCCCGCTGGACAGCCCGACGCCCCGACCCGCGCGCTCATTTTTGATTCGGTCTATGACACGTATCGCGGGGTCGTGACCTATGTGCGTGTTATGGACGGCTCGCTCACAGCCCGTCAAAAAATCAACATGATGTCCACCGGCACCACCCACGAGCTGCTGGAACTCGGGGTCATCAGCCCGGAACCGATTCCTACGAAAGGAATCGGGGCAGGTGAAGTCGGTTACCTCATTACCGGGGTAAAGGACGTGCGCCAATCTCGCGTGGGCGATACCGTTACTGCTGCGGAAAAGGGCGCCGACGAGCCCTTGCCGGGCTACCGCGACCCGATGCCGATGGTGTTTTCGGGACTGTATCCGATTGACGGGACCGATTTCCCGGTGTTGCGTGACGCACTGGACAAGCTGAAGCTGAACGATGCGTCGTTGACTTTCGAACCGGAATCATCAGCCGCCCTGGGGTCAGGTTTCCGTTGCGGTTTCTTGGGCTTGCTGCATCTCGAAATTATCCGCGAGCGTCTGGAGCGCGAGTTTGACCTGGTGCTGATTTCTACCGCCCCGAATGTGGAATACGTGGTGGTGTCGGAGGACGGCAGTAAAACTCACGTCATGAACCCTTCTGAGTTCCCCGAAGGTAAAGTCAAGGAAGTCCTCGAGCCAGTAGTAACCGCGACGATTCTGACCCCCTCGGACTTTGTCGGTCCGGTCATGGAACTGTGCCAAGATCGACGCGGCACTATGAAGAACATGGAGTACTTGAGTTCGGACCGGGTGGAACTGCACTACACCCTACCGTTGGGCGAGATTGTTTACGACTTCTTTGATCAGCTAAAGTCCCGTACCAAAGGCTACGCCTCGCTGGACTACCACCTGGATGGGATGGCTCCTGCCGACCTGGTGCGGGTGGATATTTTGCTGAACGGGGAACAGGTCGACGCATTTTCTGCCATTGTTCACAAGGACAATGCCTACAGTTATGGGACGGCGATGGCGACGAAACTGCGTAAACTCATTCCGCGCCAACAATTCGAGGTGCCTATTCAGGCAGCTATCGGCACCCGCATTATCGCTCGGGAAAACATTCGGGCGCTGCGTAAAGATATGCTTGCCAAGTGCTATGGCGGTGACATCAGCCGGAAACGCAAACTGCTGGAAAAACAAAAGGCCGGCAAGAAACGTATGAAAGCCATCGGGCGAGTCGAGGTTCCCCAAGAAGCCTTCATCGCCGCGCTATCCAACGAGGAGACGCAAAAATAATGGGCAAAACGATTCGAGCCGACGTCCCGTCCGGCAGTGACGATGAAATGCCTGACCGTCAACGTCCTTTCCCGCGGGTCAGAACTTTTGCTCGGCGCGGGGACCGCATGGGGCAGACTCTGGAAAAGACCTTTGAAAAGTACAAAGACGCCTACCTGCTGGATGTGAAACGTGGGGCAGGACCGACGATGGTAGCCGAAGGGGAACGCTTGGATCCTCGCGTCGTATTTGGTCGCGAGGCTCCTCTCATTGTCGAGGTCGGCTGCGGTAACGGCGAACAAATCACCCACTCAGCCGCGCTGCACCCGGAAAACAATTACTTGGGATTTGAAGTGTGGCTGCCGGGAGTGGCAAAAATCGTGTCCTCGGCGGTGCGTAACTATGACGGCTTGCCCAATCTGAAAGTTGTGGATGTCGACGCCCTGCAAGCCTTGCCTATTTTGCTCGGTGAGGCGACGGTACACGAAATGTGGACATTTTTCGCCGACCCGTGGCCAAAGACTCGCCATCACAAGCGGCGTCTGGTGGCGCCGGAGTTTGCGGCAATCGTGGCTGACCTGCTGGAGGATGGGGGACGGTGGCGTCTGGCGACTGACTGGGACGATTACGCCTGGCAGCAGCGTGACGTGGTTGAGTCCACCCTCGGGTTGTCCAATCCGCATGGTGGACAGCGTCCCGATGTCAGCGATCCACAAGGTCAGCGCGGCGGGTTTGCGCCACGTTTCGACGGTCGGGTGGTGACGGCGTTTGAACGCCGGGCGGCTCGTGAAGGTCGCGGTGTGCACGATTTGTGCGTGGTGCGCCTGGCGCGCGGTTCGGCGGCAGAACGTGAACAGACAGCTTCGTTCCAAGTGACGGCACGTTTGGGACGGGTTAGCGAGACGGAGAAGCCCGTCGAGTCCGGGTTCGTCCCGCGTGAGCCGTGGTATGGGGCGGACGAAGCCTGATGGGTTCGCCGCGCACGCTCTCCGCTTACGTGCATGTGCCCTATTGCTTGCGGCGTTGCGGCTACTGCGATTTCAATACTTACTCGAATCTGTCGTTGGGTCCCGGAGTGGGGGGCTACGCGGCGGCGTTGCTCCGTGAAATCGGTTTGTACGCACCGGATTGTTCCGTGTCGGTCGCGGTGTGCCCGGACGGGGGGCACAAGGGTGGCGGTCACGAGGGCGGTGCTGGTGGCGCTGGTGCCAGCGCTGGTCGCCAGGACGGCAGTCACAAGGGCGGCGGTCGCCAGGACGGTCGCGCCCTGACCAGTGTGTTTTTCGGCGGGGGAACCCCGACAGTCTTGCCGGCAACTGATTTGGTACGAGTCTTGCGCGGTCTGAGCGAAACTTTCGGGCTGGTGCCGGGCGCGGAGATAACGACCGAGGCAAACCCCGACACGGTGACGCCGCAGTATTTAGAAGCCCTGGCGGCAGGCGGTTTTACGCGGGTGTCCTTTGGGATGCAGTCGGCGGTCCCTGCGGTCTTGGCGACTTTGAATCGGACGCATCAGCAAAAGCACCTGGTGGCAGGCGTGCGGGCAGCGCGCGCGCAGGGACTCGAGGTCAGCGTGGACCTCATTTATGGCACGCCGGGAGAGAGCTTGGCGGATTGGCGGCCCTCGCTGGATGCGGCGCTGGAGCTTGGGGTGGACCACGTGTCCTGCTACGCACTGGTCATCGAGCCGGGGACCGCGCTGGGGCGTGCCCTCGCGCAGGGTGACATCCCTCCGGTGGACCCCGACGACCAGGCGGATAAATACGAGCTGGCTGATGAGACGCTCAGCGCGGCAGGCTTGCAATGGTACGAGATTTCCAACTGGGCGCGCCCGGGCCACGAATGCCGTCACAACCTGGCATATTGGCGTGACCAAGATTGGTATGGTTTCGGTCCCGGCGCCCACTCACACCTGGGTAGTACGCGCTTTTGGAACTTGCGCCACCCCGCAAAGTGGATGCAGTCCCTGCAGGCGGGGTACCGACCTGTTGACGGTCGGGAAATCGTCACGGGGGACAGCGCCCGTCTGGAGAGACTCCTGCTGAATTTGCGTCTGCGGCAGGGTCTGGATTTGGGTGAATATGCCGGCGAATTCGGGGTTGACCAGGCAGCGTTACTTTCTGAGGCGCACGAGTTAGCTCAGGAGGGCTTGCTGGACGGCGCATTGCTGCCCGAAGATGCCACGTCGGGGGACCGTGAGTTGGCGCAAAAGGACGGTTCGCTATCGGTCGGACTGTGTTCGCAGGGGGACGGACTTTCGCACCAGGACGGGCTTTTGCATCAGGACGGTTCGGCAACTGACTCTCTGACCAGCAACACGGGCCGGGCGGTGCTGACCCGGCACGGACGGCTGCTGGCTGACACGGTCATTCAACGTTTGGCAGGGGTGTCATAGAGAGGTTCAAGCCGTGACCGTCGCGACTGTTGCGGTCGAACTTCCCACTTATTTCCCACTTAACTTCCCCAAGTGTTATGTTAAGTGGGAAGTTCGGGTTAAGTGTCGGGCGTAAAGGGGCAAAAATGGACGCGGAAGAACTCGCCAGAATCATCACGCAGTTGCGTTTAGTCGGAGCAGATCAACAAAATGTCGAAGTCAAGACCGGGGTGGGCAAGTCGGTTTTAGAGACCCTCAGCGCCTTCGCCAATGCGAGTGGAGGGCTGCTGATTTTCGGACTTTCCGAAGCGGACGGTTTTACCCCCGTAGACAAATTCGATGCTCTGGCTGCCCGCAACGCGCTAATCGATCGATGCTCGCAGATTACCCCGTGCCTGCGCCCGCAGGTCGACATCGTCCCTTTTGAAAATATCCAGTTGTTGGTCGCCACCATCGAGCCGGTGCTGGCTAGTGAACGTCCCGCATACGTGACTGAGAAAGGCGTGTATCGGGGCAGTTATTTGCGGGTCGGTGATGCCGACCAAATGATGCGTAACTATGAAGTTGACCGACTGTTAGAGGAACAGCATCAACCGCTGTGGGACACCGAATATGTGGAGCTTGCGGGCATCGAGGACCTCGACTCGGTGGCGTTACGGGATTTCTTGACGGGACAAAAGTCTTTGCGTCCCAAGACTTTTGCACAAGGTGCGGAAACTGCCTATGCGCGTCTGCACGTTGCCAAGGACGGTCACCCGTCGTTGGCTGCGCTGCTGGCTATGGGGGAGTATCCGCAGGAATTTTTCCCGCGTCTCAATGTGACTTTTGGACTGTATCCGGGCACTTCCAAAGGCGATGTCACCAAGGGTTTACGCTTACTGGAAAGCGCTAATCTCACGGGCTCTATTCCGGAATTAGTGGAGGCGGTTATCGGGAAAGTGCGTGCCAATATGCGCACGGGTGCGCTCATAAATGACGTTTTTCGTAAGGAACTGCCCGATTATCCCCTGGTTGCGGTGCGCGAAGCTATTGTCAACGCTTTGTTGCACCGGGACTACTCTCCGACCGCGAGGGGGACGCAGGTTCAGGTCAATATGTTTGTAGACAGGTTGGAAATCACAAGTCCGGGTGGTCTGTTCGGGGGTGTCACGGTGGATTCTTTGGGTAAAGACGGACTTAGTTCGACTCGAAATCAGTGGTTAGCGACTTTTTTGGAAAATGTGAGAACTCCCGATGGGGGATTGGTAGCCGAGAACCGTGGCACTGGTTTCGCTGTCATAGAGCAGTCCCTAGCTGATGCGCTGATGCCTCCAGCAAAAGTTCGCGAGAGTTTGACCAGCTTCACTATTATTTTTGAGCGGCGTCATGTCGCCAAGACCGAGACCTATGCGAGCGCAAAAGACCATGTGCTCGCTATTTTGAATTCGCGCACGACTGGCAGTACCACCGAGATTGTTCAGGCTACGGAGTTAAGTCGCACCGCTGTACAGCGGGCAGTCAACCAGCTGATTGAGGAAGGTTTGGTGGAATCGATGGAACCGGCTCGTAGCCCTAAACAGCGTTATCGGACTCTCTCGGTTCGTTGAGCGGAGCGCATGGGGCAAAAGCGCGCTGTGAAACTTCCCACTTACTTCCCACTTAACTTCCCCAAGTGTTATGTTAAGTGGGAAGTTCGGGTTAAGTGTCGGGCGTAAAAGGGCGCCAAATCCTGTTGACGTCGCTATATAGTGCCCGACTGGGTGCAGCCGCCCGATTGACCTCACAGCATCCGGCGAAACTTTTGGATGAAACTGGCGAAAACCTTTGGATGGTAATGCTGTGCACTCTCGAGCGGGTGGGGTGGTGGTCGTTCCGTTTGCGGACCCTGCGAAACTAAGCCCCGCGTGGTGGTGAGACTTGGCACAGATTCATGAGTGAATTAGTGGTGCGTTAGTTGTATAATAGTGTGCGAAGTGAGTGCAATGGCTACAGCAAATGTGACGATTCGGATGGACGCGGAGTTGAAAGCGGCGATGGAAGAACTTTGCCGCGATTTGGGAATGAACATGACTACCGCATTTACGATTTTCGCAAAGAAAGCGACCGGGGAAAACCGCATCCCGTTTGAGGTCTCACGTCCCGACCCGTTTTATAGTGAGTCGAACCTGCGCAATCTGCGCGATGCAAAGTCTGCGCTGGATGCCGGTGAAGGCGTGGAACGCAACCTGATTGAGGCATGAGGTGCGTCTCGTTTGGTTTGAAGGGGCTTGGGGGGATTACCTGTATTGGCAAACCCAAGACAGCAAGACATTACGCCGAATTAATAAGTTGGTGAAGGATACCCAGCGGGATCCACTTTCTGGATTGGGAAAATCCGAGCCGCTCAAAGGAGAGCTGTCAGGGTGTTTTAGTCGGCGTATAGATGAGAAAAACCGGCTGGTCTATCGTCTTAGAGGAGATACTTTAGAGATTCTGCAGTGCCGAGGACACTACCAGGATTAACGCTGTCTAGTGGGACTGGAAATGTCGCGTACATTCGGGCGGATGGGGTTGTGGTCGTCCCTCTTGTGGTCCTGCGAAACGAAGCC
Source organism: Mobiluncus curtisii ATCC 43063 (assembly GCF_000196535.1). Classification (NCBI taxonomy): domain Bacteria; kingdom Bacillati; phylum Actinomycetota; class Actinomycetes; order Actinomycetales; family Actinomycetaceae; genus Mobiluncus; species Mobiluncus curtisii. The sequence continues at coordinate 1,365,694 of NC_014246.1, forward strand.
CCGCCTGGTGGGGCGTGGGGCAACGGACAGGATTTGTTCGGACATGGTGGTCAAGATTTAGTAAAGCGAGGAAAAGATTTGCGCATTGGCAGTCGTATGACCTGCGCTTTGAGGTGCTGACCTGCAATTATGGAAAATCGCTGGGATGTGTGCGAGGTTTCGCTGAAATGATGCTAAAAGTCTCACAATTAAAGGTAGCTAGCCGAACTAAACGCCTGAGTATTCGGAATACTATGCTGTCATCATCCGGAGGGTGCAGCGAGCGAATCCATGGATGGTATTCGAGGAGGAAAAAGTGGAAACATACGGTCACGTCGTTGTGAAGAAAATGCGCCGCGCGGGCATCGTGGGTCTATTTGCGGTCGGTTTAGCTTTTGCGGGCGTCGCCCCGGCGAACGCTCTGCGTGGACCAGACTGGCAGACCAGTGACTTGGGGAAAAATGGCGCAGCGGTGGCTCAGATCGCAGTGCCCCTAGGGGGGAAAGATTTAAAGTACAAGACCTGTACCGGTGTGTTGGTATCCAAAAATGAGGTGTTGACTTCCTCTGACTGTTTCTCCTTTTCTAACGATCCGTATGGAGATATCTTCAACCGCGCTAAGACCAAAATGGAAGATTTGGCTACAAAAACTGCCCGGGTGACATTCGGCAAAGATGCCACAAGCACGACTGATGCGGATAAGCGGGTTTATTTCTCTGTCCGGGTGGAGACTCCGACGCAAACCACTTACGGGCTTTCCATTGTGCAACTTGACCGGGACGTACAGGGAATCTCGCCAGTTACAAAGGCTACGGGAGTCGTGCAAGACGGAACCAGAGTGAACATGGTGGGCTGGGAAACCACAGATTTCGTACCCGCTCCCGGTGCTTCTGCCATCACTATAAATACGAAGGACAAACAGATTGCTTTCCGAGCCACGGGCAAGTACGAGGTGTCCCCGATGACCTGGGAACATTTCCAGGAAACCTCCGGGGCAATTCCTCGGCTCGACATTCCCAGCGCTAGCGATAAGAATGATATTGTCCCGGCCTTCAAGATTGACGGGACTCGCGTATCCAAGGACCCTGTGAAAGAACTGGGTACTCCGGTCATCACTGCAGACGGTAAGCTGCAAGGTCTTTTGGTGGGGTATTCCACGGAGGGTGCTCCAGTATTCATGGACACTGGTGAAGCTAATGTCTCGGACTGGATTTATCGTAAACACGTGCAGCGTGTTCTGGAAAAGAAAGCTAAAGCGTCCAGTGAGGCAGATTTAGTCAAGCAGTACACAGATTTGCGGGATGCACTCTGTTCTCAAGTGACTCCGCCGCCAGCTGGTCCGATAGACGATTTTAAGCACTACGCTGAAACGAACCAGTCTGATACGAAGAACTCGGTCATTTCTCACAACGAGTACATCACTAAGCTTGCTGGTGCGTATCCGACCGTCGCGGGCGAAATTAATCAATCGCTTTACAAATCCCCTACGACTTTGGCTCCAAATTATGAAATTCCGGGGTATCTAGACCCTAAATACATCAAGGATATCGCCAAAGAACCGGCTGAATTGTTGGCAATGTGCACCTCTGCTGATGGTGCTAATCCTCTGGACATGTCGATTATGTACCAGCGCGCCTTAGCTGACCAAAAGGTTTATGACACAGAGCGTGCTGCAGTCCAGAGTAAAATAGACGAAGCTGAAAATGCCAAGAACGAAGCCCAAACTACCTACGACAAGGCTAAGACAACTACTGCGAAAGCTGAGGCGATTTATACTGCGGATCCCGCGGATGCCGCGAACCGTGACGCGTGGAAAGTTGCTGCTGAGGAGGAGAAAAAAGCCAAGGAAGACCTAGATAGCAAGATTAAGGCCTACAAGGTACAACTTGAGATAAAGGAACAAATAGTCAAGCATCTCGATCCGGTTGTGAGTGATGCGGTGGGAGCCGTTAAATCAGGTCTTAACGAAGTGCGTGACAAGGTGGAAACTGCTCAGAATAATTGGCTGAAGGAAGACGATGCCTTTCGGACTAAATACGCCCAAGCAATGACCAACTACCTCAAGGAGCTGAAAAAGCAAGCAGACAATGTGGCTCTCAAAGCGGACAATGCGGCTCACTGCCATGTTGATTCAGTAACGTCAAAGACTGTCTGTGATGCTGGGTATCCAAAGAAGCCTGTTCCAGTTAATCAGACTATTCTTGATAATAACCCCTATAACACCTACCTGACCAAAGGTGCCGCCGAATCAGTAGTACCGCGCAAACTCGATTCCTACTACAAGGCGCTCAACGAAACTGTGCCAATTATGTTGGAGGCACGTTATCAGATTTGGAATATGAATCGGATGACGGAACTGCTTAAGAAGGGTGGGACCCTTAATGATGCTGACCGTGAGGATATGCGTCAGGAAATCAAGGGCATCTTGGCGAAACAGGCGGATTTGATGAAGCGTATTTCCAATGAATACGGTCAGATGCAGGGATATCATTCCGACTTGGTAAAGATGTATGAAGCTATGCCGGAAAGCTTCAAAAAGATGATGCATGACCAAGGCTATGAGAAGGCAATCAAGGATTATAACAACGCAAACCTGGCCTATAACGGTGCAGAGAGCGACCAGAAAAATTTGCGCGAAGTTCGTGATGAACTGGCTGATCCAAACTTAACGGCTCAGGATATGGACCGTCTGCTTGACAAGACCAATAAGGCCTTCTTTAACCTGACGGATATTCTGAATAAAATTATCAAGTCCTCCGAGGACATGAAAAACCTCAACTCCTACGGAAAGTTAGTCAACGATAAAGTTGTCAAACCCGACCCGAACGACCCGACTGCGGGCATGTCCCCCAAGGAAAAGGAGAAGTACGAGGCTCAGAAGAAGAAGGAAGAGGAAGCCAAGAAGAAGGCTGCTGAGGCTGCGGCGAAGAAGGCTGCGGACGAAGCTAAGAAGGCTCAGACGGAGCGGGACAAGAAAGCTAAGGCGGACGAAAAGCGCCTGGCCAAAGCCCTGTCCAAGAATACCCTGCGAGCTGAGGGTAGCAACCGGGTGCTGAGTGCGATAGCGGCGTGGAAACTCGGTAAATTCCCTGGGGATTCCATCGTCCTGGTTGATGGGAATGTGGCTGCTGACGGTTTGTCTGCCACGCCGTTTGCTGCCGGGTTGCACGCGCCGATTCTGTTGACCACTTGGAAGACCGGCTTGGAGCCCGCAGTTATGGACCAAATTAAGGCTTCGGGCAAGAAGAACCTTTACTTGGTGGGCGGTCAGGTGCCGATGACGCCTTACGACGAGTTCGAACTGCGCGATGCCGGGGTAAACATCCACCGTATTGCCGGACCGGACCGTTTCAACACCGCCGTGGCGGTCAACCGTGCTACGGAACCTCTCATCGGGGCTGCCCCGCACAAGCCGCTGAACCTGTTTATCGCCGATGGCGTCGGCTTCCCGGACGCATTAGTCGCCGGGGCAGCAGCTGGTCGCACTGGTTCGCTGATGCTGCTGAGCAAAGGCAACACCTTGGATCCTGCCACCTACAGCTATATCTCAGAGTTGGGTCAGACCCGCCCGCTGCAGATTACTGCGGTCGGCGGACCGGCAGTGCGCGCGGTACAAAATACCCCTTGGCCCACGACTATGTCGGTGAATATCAAACCGATCATGGGCAGGGACCGCTATGAAACCGCGGCAAATCTGGCAGCGTCGCAGCCTGGTAGCACGGCTGCGGTACTGGTCAGCGGCGAGACATTCCCCGATGCCCTTTCTGGCGGAGCATTGGCAGCTGATCAAAATGCGGCATTGATTTTGACTCGTGCCAAGGAACTACCGGAGCCGTCCTACCAGGCATTGCGCCGTCACGGTTCGGAAAAGACCATCGTGGTGGGCGGTCCGTCCGCGGTTAGCCCGAAGGTCGCTGAACTGGTGAATGGTGCCAAACTGAACAACGATGCCTCCAAGGTCGTGGAAGGCTCCCTGGCAGAATCAGCCGCCCTGGAAGCGCAAACCAAGGCTGCGGAAGAAAAGGCGAAGCAAGATGCTTTGAACCGCGTCAGGGGCATGATTAAGGACACTGATTCTCTCAAGACCGTAATGAGTCAGCTGGGAGTTTCCGATTTGGATGCCCTGGCTAAAGCATTAAGCGGTAAGGCGAACCCTGTCCCTGAAAAGAAATAAAACTGGCACAATTCAATCACCACCGGACGCGGCAGCGTTCAGGCTGTCGCCTCCTTGGTTTACGCCACAATCCAGTACTGGGTTCAAATACTAGTAATGGCATCCGCTTTCCGGATAGACTCGAAAGGTGAGTGAAAATCAGCCAACTGTACCAGTCTCGAGCGCAGCCGCGAAAGATTCCGCTGTGCCGGGTTCGCTGTGGCTGCGTCTCACGGGACTCGTCGTGATGTTACTGTCCGCGGTGCTGGCAGTAATCTCCATTTTTCATGGAGCGAGCCGTATCGCCGTCCTCGGGTGGGGCGGTTTTCAGCTTCCGTCGCCGCAAGCCTGGTTAGGTTCCGCTGCGGATCCTGTCAAAATCTCGCTTTTTGCCGTCGAAGTGTGGGGCGGAGTCCTGGCGGTATGGGTCACCTATCTGAGTTTGTTCGTCGCGCTTACGGTGTGGGGCTTACCGCGTCTGGGGGATCCAAAAGAACGCACCTCCCTGCAAAATCTGATTGGGGAGGCGATGGGAGTGCTATTTGCTCTGTTAGCTACGGTGGTAGGGTTTGTCACCACCATCAGCGTCAGTAGCGAAGAAATAAAGTCTCTCGGTGTCTCGATGTCGGTGCTGGTCATACCGGTGTTTATCGGCGGAATAGGGATGCTGTACACCACGCTGCGTTCGTTTATCGGGGCATATCGGGTACTTAATGCAGAGAACCCCACGCCCTCACCGGCGCCCGCCACCAAAAAACCGTCCCCCCGACCTTCTGCGACTCGCCGGGGAAAGACCGAGAAGTCTCAACCCGCAAAGCGAGGCAAAACGCCCAGCAACACAGCGAAAGTCATTCGAGTGCAGGCGACGGGTCGAAACGTCCCGCGCAAATCGGGCTCTGCGAAAGGCGGCGCGAAATGACAGCAACCGTAATCGTCGTTTTAGCTGTCCTGATAGCGGTGCTGCTCCTGGCTATCCGAGTACCGATCATGTTTGCCCTGGGGGTGCCGGCATTGCTCGGAAATCTGGCGCTCATGACCGGTAACCAAGTAACGGGAGTGGGACTGCGGTCCCTGGTGGGAGCGTTTAATCTGTATTCTTTTTCCGGGGTCATCCTGTGGATGGTCATCGGCGGAATCATGGTGGAATCCGGGCTGATGGAGCGGTATTTGTCCGCTCTGCACACTCTGCTGGGACGCCAGGTCACCTGGCAGCGACGGGAGGCCTGGTCCGTTTCGATTCACGGTCTGCCTCTGACCACCGTGGCGTTGTTGCTGGTAGTAGCGGGAGCAGGGTTAGTCGATGACCATTTCCTTCTGTTACTGATGCTGGTTTTGCTGATAATTTTGGCGATTTTCGCGGGACTGGTCGCGATTCTCTCTGCGCCACAGGTCAGCCAAATGACCATGAAAAAAATGCGTTCCGCGGACGGGGAATCTTGGAAACAAACTGCCAAAGCTACCGCGGAAGTGACGGCGGAAGGCACCGTTCATCGCAGTTCGTCAAAGACTCACGCTGCCCTCACCCTGTTGCCTCCCTTCCTTCTGGCTCTCATTTCCATCGTTTTGACTCTCTCCACGCCGATTGGTTTGGCAGATTTGGGGGGAATCGTGTGGGTGGTAGTCATGGTTATGGCGCTGTCTACCAGTGGATATAAGTGGTTGGCAGATGCCGGCTTGCAGGCGGTCTTGAATGTCGCTTACGTGGCATCTACCGCCGCTTCTGCCCTGTGGATGGCTCAGCTCATTAACACCGCGGGCGTCATCCCTGCCGAAGCTGTCTCCAGCGGCTCTGCTATCATCTGGCTACTGTTGGGTGCGGCAGTGTTGTCTTTGCTGCTGGGTGAAGTCCTCGGCTCTGAAGCTGGTGCGGTCATGACGGTCACGCTGCTGGGTCCGTTCCTAACAGCAGGGGTTAACGCCACCTCCGTAGCGACCTCCGTGTCCGGTATCTTGCTGACTATGCTCGCTGTCGCTGCCGTCATCGGCGGCATTTTCGCACGAGTTCTGCCTCCGCGGACATCGCCGTGGCCGTTGACTGTCTCTCCTTTGCACTAGTGAGGTCGGACCGGGCACAGGAAAGTCTGGGCTTGGTCGGTTGGCAGGGGTCTGGGATGGGAGTTTTGCGCCAAAGCGGGGTAAGATTAGCAATCGGAGGTTGTGAGTGCTAAGGCTCGTGAGTCAGCATGGCGACTGTCTGGCAAGCTCAGAGAGAAACAGGAGGAACGATGGCAGACAAGGCGGCGGATCGGCGTCTGGGAGTGCTGCGAGCCATCGTTTCTGACTACGTTGAAACCCAAGAACCGGTCGGTTCGAAGTCTCTGGTAGAACGGCACTCACTGGGAGTTTCCGCCGCGACTATCCGCAACGACATGGCGCAGCTGGAGGAAGAAGGTCTGATTCGCCAGCCCCACACTTCTGCCGGTCGTATCCCCACCGACAAGGGCTACCGCTACTTTGTGGATCAAATCGAGGCCATCAAACCACTTTCCGCACCCGAGAGAAAAGCCATCACCGAATTCTTTACTTCCGCGGTGGGACTGGAGGACGTGATGGAGCGTACGGTGCGCCTCTTGGCGCAGATGACGCACCAGACGGCAGTAGTGGAGTTTCCGGCGTTCAATCCTTCCGGGCTGCGCCATTTGGAGCTGGTGCGTTTGGGGGCGGGACCGGACTGCAAAGTATTGGCGATTATTATTTCCGAAACGGGACGGGTGGATCAGATTCTGGTGAACCTTCCTCACGAGGTTAGCGAGGCAGACCTCAGTTCTATCGGCACTCCGCTCACCTCCGTGTTTGCACAGTCGGATATTCCTGCCCAACAGGCTGCTTTGCAAGAATGGCTGGCTACTGTGGGCAATCAAGCCCTGCGAGAAAATGCTACTATTTTGGCACAAAACATCGCGGCGGCCTTGGAGCAAGGTGCGGTAGAGACGCGAATCGTGATGGCAGGAATGGCGAACCTGTCGCGCTCAGGTGCGTTTAACGAAACCCTGACCGCTTTGGTTGAAGCCCTGGAAGAACAGGTCGTGCTGTTGAAACTGTTCGGCGAGATGCGTGAAGCCGAGCCAGTGAGCGTGATTATCGGTGAGGAATCTGGTCACGAGGTGTTGAAAGATACCGCCATCGTGTCTTCCAGCTACGCTCCAGCAGGAGCCGGTCAAGCCCACGTGGGGGTGATTGGACCCACTCGCATGGACTATCCTAGCTCGATGAGTTCGGTACGGGCAGTAGCTAGGTATCTGTCACGAATCTTAAACCAGTAAACCAAAGCTATCCGGACCAGTAACCGAGAGAAGCGGACGAAAACAGAGACAAGCAGGAAAGAAAAACTTTGAGCGACTACTATGAAACCCTCGGCGTGAGCCGTAACGCTACACAGGACGAAATTAAGAGTGCCTACCGCAAACTAGCGCGTAAACTGCACCCTGACGTGGCTGGTCCTGAACACGAGGAAGAATTCAAAGAAGTCAGTGCTGCCTACGATGTGTTGGGCAACCCAGAGAAACGCCAGCAATATGACCTGGGTGGTTCCGGGTTCGGTGGGGGCGGATTCAGTGGATTCAATGGAGCCAACGCTGCCGGATTTGGATTTGCGGACATCCTCAATGAGTTCTTTAGTGCCGCTTCGTCCACCAGTGGACCTACACCGCGCGGGGGGCGCGGGCAAGACATCCTGACCACGATTGACGTGGAGCTGAAAGACGTCACGTTTGGCACCGAGCGGGAAATTAAGATTAATACCTTTGTGAAATGTAAGACTTGCAAAGGTAGCTGCTGCGCGACGGGAACCCGCCCTAAAACCTGTTCTACCTGTGGCGGGACCGGTTCTGTGCAACGTATGGCGCGGTCTTTCCTGGGGCAGGTAATGACTACCGCCCCGTGCGGAACCTGTAAAGGTCACGGCACCATCATCGAACGCCCTTGTGCGGATTGCTCCGGGGAAGGACGGGTGCGCGCCACGCGCAACATTAAGGTGGAAATTCCAACCGGGGTGGAAAACGGCACGCGGATTCGTCTCTCTGGTGAAGGCGAAGCGGGACCTGCCGGGGGTGCGTCAGGCGACTTGTACGTGGAAATTCACGAGCTGCCGCACGAAGTCCTGCAGCGCCGTGGCGACGACCTGCACACTTCCTTACGAATTCCCATGACTGCAGCAGCACTGGGCATGGAATTTTCCCTGGAGACCCTGGACGGGACCAAGAAAATCACTGTCGAGGCTGGTTCTCAGCCCGAGTCAGTCATCATTATGAAAGGCTTGGGGGTCGGTAGGCTGCACCGCCAAGGTCGCGGTGATTTGTATGTGCACCTCAATATCGAGGTCCCCACCGGGCTGGATGAACGTCAGCGTGAGCTGCTCAGCGAACTGGCGCGGTTGCGTGGCGAGGAATCCCCGATTCCTGCCGACAGCTCCTCCGGGAACACTGGCGGAGTGCACCGGAAGGGTCGGAAATGACCCGGCAAACGTTCTGGTTTTCGGGTGATAGCGCGGGGGAAGCGGGCACATCACCAGCCACTGAATTTGCGGGTTTGCGCGGTTATCGCGAGGGGGAGGAAATTTCTATAGTTGGCGCGGAGGCTCATCATGCTACGGTCAAGCGACTGCGGTTGGGTGAGGTCGTCGATGTGGTCGACGGGTTGGGCTGGCGCGCTGGGGCAGAAGTCGTTGCGGCTCAGAATTCGAGGTTGCGGTTGCGTCTGCTTGCGGATGCGGTGGCAGACCCCGTGCCGCCCTTGCGTCTCACCCTGATTCAGGCATTAGCCAAGGAAAAACGCGATTTACAGGCGCTGGAATCCGCAGTGGAGATGGGTGCGTGGCGAGTCATCCCCTGGGGGGCTACGCGCTCGGTTTCCCGATGGGATACCGTCACGAAGCGTGCCAAAGGTCGGGAAAAGTGGCGTAATCTGGCGGTTTCTGCTATGAAACAATCACGTCAGGCGAGGCTGGCAGAAGTGTCAGAGTACCTGGAAAGCGGCGGGGACATTGTGCCGGAACCTCAGGGGGCAGAAACTCAGTCGGTGAAACCGGCTGCGAACACGATTTTTTCTGAAGTCGAGGCGATGGTGCAGGGCGGGACCGCAGTGTTCGTCCTACACGAGCTCGCCACGGAGCACCTGGCGCAAATGCTGATTCCTCTGGCACGGGCAGGTCAGACCCCGGAGGACATTGCGGTCATTGTGGGACCAGAAGGTGGTATTACCGCTCCGGAGTTGACGGCTTTCACCGCAGCGGGGGCGCGTCCAGCACTGCTGGGACCGACTGTTTTGCGCTGTTCTTCCGCCGGACCTGCGGCGCTGGCGGTTATTCAATCCCAGCTGGGATCTTGGCGGGGAACGCCGCCAGAGAGTAGGTGACTATGGTCCAGAAACGAGTCACGGTTGAAGTTCCGGAGGAAATCCCGATGATTCAAGTCCTCGGGGTGAATGATGCCAACCTGCACAAATGGGAAGACGAGTTTCCCATGGTTAACTTTTGGGTTGCCGGGAATGAGATTTTTATTCAAGGTCCGGACGTGGACCTGGAACTGGCGGTGCGGACTGTGCAGACACAGTTCACTAAGACTAACAATATAAAACGAATTATACCGGATTATGGTTTGCAAACTAATCAACGCGCTCGGCTCGCTCCGGCACTTTCGGAGCTGCCCGCACGGGCTGCAGACGCCCGGTACCGAGCGGTTTTCGTCAGCCGAGAAAAAGTCATTCGTCCGCAAACGGAGGGTCAAGCCCGCTACGTCAACGACATTAACTCCCACACCATCACTTTTGGTATCGGACCGGCAGGGACAGGAAAAACCTACCTCGCAATGGCTCGCGCCGTAAAAGCGCTGCTGGAAGGGGAAGTGACCCGACTCATATTAACCCGCCCGGCTGTGGAGGCAGGGGAAACCCTGGGGTTCCTGCCCGGCACCTTGACTGACAAAATCGATCCTTACCTGCGCCCGCTCTATGATGCTCTGCGCGAAATGCTCGATACGGGCACCATTAGTCGCATGATGAGCGACGGCACCATCGAAGTCGCTGCCCTGGCGTATATGCGCGGACGCACCTTGAACGGCAGTTTCATCATCCTTGACGAAGCTCAAAACACGACCAGTGAACAGATGAAGATGTTCCTGACCCGCCTGGGCTTCGGCTCCAAGATGGTCGTGACCGGGGACATCACTCAGATAGACCTGCCGTCTCGTCAGCCCTCCGGTCTAAAACAGGTCAGCGAAATCCTCAGCGATGTTCCTGACATTGCGTTTAGCTACCTCAGTGCAGCCGACGTGGTGCGTCACTCGCTGGTCGGGGAAATCATCAACGCTTATGACACCTACGAAAGCCAAACCGTATTGCGCAGCCCACAGGGCTTGGGAAGGAAATAACCATGAGTGTGGAAATCAATAACGAAACCGCGTGGGAACTGGAGATGAGTGAGTTCGTAGACCTGGTGTCGTATTGCCTGGAACAGCTCTATGTGTCTCCTGCCGCTGAGGTCAACATTATGTTTGTAGATATTAAGACCATGACTGACCTGCACGTCAAGTGGATGGATTTGCCCGGTCCCACCGATGTGTTGAGCTTTCCGATGGATGAACTGACACCGGGGCGCGAGGGGGTGCCCAGTGCCGCCGGGGTGCTGGGGGACATTGTGCTGTGCCCTGACGTCGCCGCGGAACAGGCCCGCGACGCCGGGCACGCTCCTATTGAAGAAATGTTGCTGTTGACGGTTCACGGATTGCTGCACCTGTTGGGATTCGATCACGCCGAGCCGGAAGAAGAAAAAACCATGTTTACCCTGCAACGCAAGCTGCTGTTGAACTTTCTGGCGAATCGGTAGGGGCACTCATGCAGTTTTCCTACATAGCTGGGGTGGTGCTCACCCTCATCGCGGCAGTGTCTTTCGGGCTGGCGATGCCACTGAGCTTGGGAGAAGGTGCCGTGTCGCGGCTCAGCATCGCCTCGGCGGAAGATTTGGCTGAAGAAGGCGCGAAGCACTCTAGGGAAATAGAGCTGCTGGCGGAGAATCGCCGGGTAGTGCTCTCATCCTTGCGGGCTTGCCGTGCTTTCGTGACGACCGCGGCGGTGGGATGCGGAGCGTTGCTGGGGTCACAGCTGCCTCTTAGCTGGTGGCTGGTGGCGATTCTGGTCGTCGGGGTGGGGACATTGCTGCTGGTGGTGATGACTCTGCCCTGGAATCGGTTGGGGCGGCGCTATCCGAACGTGACAGTGCGTTACCTGGCGCCGTTCCTGGTGACGGCATGGAATGCAGGGAAACCCTTCGGGATGCTATTGAGTATCGCGCGGGGTCCTTCCAGCCAGACTGACCAGGAAGCTCGCGATGAAGTCGCCGAAGACCTGCGCGAAATGGTGGATCAAATGGGAGAGCCGGACACCATCGAGGATGCGGACCGAGAGATGATTTGGTCTGTTTTCGAGATGGGGCGCACTTTGGTGCGCGAAGTCATGGTACCGCGAGTAGACATGGTTACGATTGAATCGGAAAAGACCCTGGACAAGGCTTTGACGTTGTTTGTGCGTTCCAGCTATTCACGAGTGCCGGTCATTGGCGAAGACGCGGATGACATCCGCGGAATCCTATACCTAAAAGACGTATTGCGTCGCGTCAACTCAGATCCGGCGGCGCGACAGATGACCGCGGAACAAGCTATGCGCGAAGCCAAGTTCATTCCAGAGATGAACCTGGTCGATGACACCCTGCGCGACATGCAGCAGAACAGCTATCACATGGCGGTGCTGGTGGATGAGTATGGTCTCATCGCGGGTCTGGTCACTTTGGAAGACCTGGTCGAGGAAGTCATTGGAGAAGTCTCGGACGAGCATGACCACGCAGAGAAGGAGCCCGAATTGCAGCCCGACGGCAGTTGGATTGTCCCGGCGCGGCTGCCTCTGGTCGACCTCAACGATTTGCTGGGCACCGAGATTGATGATGAAGACGTGGATACCGTGGGCGGTCTGTTGACCAAAGCCGTCGGAGTGGTGCCACTGGTGGGTGCGAGTGCCACTGTTGAGGGATTGGAACTGTGTGCGGTCGAGGCAGAAGGGCGCCGCCGCCAGGTCTCCGCTATCTCCGTTCGGCTCGTCCCTCCAGCGCCGGATGAAGAATAGCTACCAAAACCAAAGTTTGAAAGGCAAGAGGATTTATACCATGAATCAGATAAATTTCCCGGATTTGGATGCCATGGATACCATGGGAGACAACGAAACATCTGATTTAGCAGCTTCGGGTCTCTTCACCCGAGATTGGCCCGAGGACTTCCGTGCCGGTTTCGCCGCGGTGATTGGGCGACCCAATGTGGGCAAGTCCACTTTGATTAACGCGATGGTGGGGCGCAAGATTGCCATCACTTCCGACCGTCCGGAGACGACGCGGCGAGTGGCGCGCGGAATTGTGCATCGCCCGGATTTTCAGCTGATTTTGGTTGATACCCCCGGCATTCACCGACCTCGCACCCTGCTGGGACAGCGTCTGAACGACATGGTGGACGACGCTTTTTCGGAAGTCGATGTCGCGGTCTTTTGCGTTCCTGCAGACCAGCCTATCGGTCCGGGCGACCGGCGCATTGTGGAAACCCAACTGAAAACTGCGCATTTTCCCGCTATTGCTGTCGTCACCAAAACCGACGCCGCCTCCCGAGAACAGATTGCCGAACAACTATTGGCAGTTTCACAATTGCACGACTTCGCCGAAATCGTGCCCATTTCAGCCCACCAAGGTACCCAGGTGCAAACGCTGATTGACTTGCTGGGGCAGCGCCTGCCCTTGTCACCGCCACTGTATCCCCGAGACCAGGTCACCGATGAGGACGACACCGCGATGATTTCCGAGCTGATTCGAGAAGCTGCGTTGGAAAGCCTGAGCCAGGAACTGCCTCACTCTCTCGCGGTGCAGGTGGAGGAGATTATCAAGCAACCCGGACGCTCCGGGGATGGGGAATTCTGGAAGATTCACGTCAATCTGTTTGTGGAGCGTGACAGCCAAAAAGCCATCGTCATCGGACGTAAGGGTGCGCGGCTCAAAGAAATCGGTACAAAGGCTCGTCCGCAAATTGAATCCTTGGTGGGGCATCACGTGTATTTAGATTTGCATGTGCGGACCGCTAAAGAATGGCAGCGCAATCCAAAAATGTTGAACCGTCTGGGTTTCTAACGTCCTATCGCGCTGCTACGTGAGATTTTATCAGGGGCGGAGCTGAGTTTCCGTACCCTGCGGCACGGCTATACCTGAATCTGTATAATTATTTCTCTCGCATTGTGCTCATTATGTGGGCAAAGACCCCTCTGGTTTCGCCGAATACGCGCCGGATAATTAAAATAACTCCGAGTATTAAAGCAACTCGTTAAGGAGACACCATGACTCGCAAACTCAACAGCGCAACGTCTACTACCGGGCGGAACATGGCAGGCGCTCGCTCCCTGTGGCGCGCTACCGGCATGAAAGATGACGATTTTGGCAAGCCGATTGTCGCGATTGCGAACTCCTTTACTGAGTTTGTGCCCGGTCATATTCACCTGCGCGAGGTTGCGAAGGTCGTAGCTGAAGCGGTGCGCCAAGCTGGTGGCGTGCCGCGCGAATTCAACACCATCGCCATAGATGACGGGATTGCGATGGGTCACGGGGGGATGCTTTATTCCTTGCCCAGTCGCGAAATCATCACTGACTCAGTGGAATACATGGTGCGTGCGCACACCGCGGATGCCCTGGTGTGCATCTCTAACTGCGATAAAATCACCCCCGGAATGCTCAATGCGGCGCTAAAACTCAATATTCCCACCGTCTTCGTCTCAGGTGGTCCGATGGAAGCCGGCAAGGGCGTCCCGGCGGAAGACATCGTCGGACCGTCACGAGAAGGTCGGGGGAGCCTGATTACCGTGATGAACGCTACCGCGAATGACGACATCGACGATGCGGAACTGCACCGGGTGGAAGAAATCTCGTGTCCGACCTGCGGATCTTGCTCAGGAATGTTTACCGCAAACTCGATGAACTGCCTGACCGAGGCGCTGGGCTTAGCGCAGCCGGGCAACGGCTCCACCCTCGCGACTCACGTGGCGCGCCGGGGACTCTTTGCCCGCGCTGGGCAGCTCGTGGTGCAACTCGCGAAGCGCTATTACGAAGACGAGGACGACTCCGTGCTGCCCCGGTCCATTGCCACTAAGGAGGCGTTCGCCAACGCGATGAGCCTGGATATGGCGATGGGCGGCTCCTCCAACACGGTGCTGCACCTGCTGGCAGCTGCCCAGGCAGCCGAACTAGATTTCACGTTGGCGGACATTGCCCAGATTGGACGCACGGTACCGACCTTGGCAAAGATTGCCCCTAATCACAACGACTATCACATGGAGGACGTCCACCGGGCCGGCGGAGTACCGGCGCTACTGGGCGAACTCGACCGCGCCGGTCTCTTGCAACACAATGTTCACTCCGTGTGCTATCCAGACCTTGCCACCTGGTTGGCAGACTGGGACGTGCGCGGCGGCACCCCCAGCGCGGAAGCCCTCGAATTGTTCCACGCCGCGCCTGGTAACCAGCGCACTATCCACGCGTTTTCTGCCACCGCGCGCTTTGACACGTTGGACACGGATGCGGCTACGGGCTGTATCCGCGACGTGGCGCACGCCTACGTAGCGAAAGGCGGGCTGACGGTGCTGCGCGGGAACCTCGCTCCGGACGGTGCTATCGTGAAAGCCGCAGGTATCGACCCGGAGCTGTTCCACTTCGAAGGTCGCGCCATCGTGATGGAATCCCAGGAAGAAGCGGTAGAAAAAATCCTCGACAAGACCGTGCAGCCCGGAGACGTGGTCGTGATTCGATACGAAGGTCCCGCGGGTGGTCCCGGAATGCAAGAAATGCTCTATCCTACGTCCTTTTTGAAAGGTCGGGGGCTGGGCAAAACCTGCGCGCTCATTACCGACGGTCGATTCTCTGGCGGCACTTCCGGGATTTCCATTGGTCACATTTCCCCCGAAGCGGCCGCGGGCGGGCTAATTGGTCTGATAGAGGACGGCGACAAGATCATTATTGACGTGAACCGAGAGGAACTGACCCTGGACGTGCCGGACGATGAAATCGCGTGCCGTCGCGCAGCGATGGAAGCAAGCCCGCACCCGTGGCAACCTCACCGGGATCGGAAAGTCTCCGATGCTCTCAAGCTCTATGGAGCCACCGCCCTCTCTGCCGATAAAGGCGCAGCTCGTGACGTGAAAGGACTGCTGGCTCGGCTCGGTATGTAAAAGGGCAATTTCGCGAGGACTCAGGTGGTACGATTTTTCCTGAGATATACCGAAGGAGAAAAGCAATGACGTACCCTAATCCTCCTCAATATCCCGTTCAACAGCCGATGGCGTACCCGACGCCACAAAAATCCTCAACGAACCCCGTCTTAATCGGTATTGCCGCCGGTTTGGGAATTATCATCGTGGCGTTGGCAGTATTCCTCGTCGTGCTAATTCTGGGAGGACACAACAAGTCTGGAGCTGAAACTAATGCGGCACAGCCACAGAGCCAACCAACGTCTACTGTTACCGTTAGCCCGGCGCCGACCGTAACCGTGCAGCAGCAACCCACCCAAACCCAATATGTGAGCGGGGGGCAGATTCCTTGGCCGCCCAGCGGCGCTACCGCCACGTGTGGCTCGACTGTCGCGGTAAACAACGTGACCAGTTGCGATTTCGCGCAAAATGTGGCGGACGCATACCGGTCAAGTGGTACGGGAGCCGTCTATGCGTACAGCCCAGTCACCAACGTAGAATACAAAATGAACTGCCAGCTTTCCCGGGCCAGCGTGGTGGTTTGCACCGGCGGCAAGAACGCGGTGGTTTATATCCAACAGTAGCTCAGCCTACGGCGGCGACGAGCTTGTTCAACACGCCGATACCGCCCTCAAAAGAGCCGGCTTGGGCGGCGATAGCCAGGGGTACCCGCTTGCCTTCACTTTTTTGGTACCATCCCATTTGGCGAACCAGGTAGCCTCCGCTGACGCCCGGTCCCCAACCGCCTTTGAAGGTCGCGCCGGGTAGCCGACCCATTCCCCAGCGCTGGTCGCCACTGACTTGCCCCATATTGGACACAACCGGACCTGAACCTGCTAAACAGGGCAGTTTCATCATGAAACCTACTTGGGATGCGGTGGTCCAGGGAGTTTGCCCAAAAACTGTGAACCCGGAACGCAGTCGTGTGGAAGGAACCGTGGTCGAGTTATCCCCGGTTTGACGTAAAACTTGCGTGGTGGCCTGAGCCCGAGCGGCATCGTTTGTGCCCAAAGATTTCCACAGTGCCTCGGCGGCACCATTATCCGAGTGACGCAAAGCTGCTGACATGGAACCAGCCATAGCCCCCGCCTTCCCCGCCTGAGAGACTGCCACGGAAACTGGAACTTTCGAGGTCGACCATGCCACCCACGCTTGTGCAGATCCGGCAGTTTCAATCTTGGAGCTGGTCGGGTCAAACCAAGCCACAGAAATGGTCGCGCCCGTGTCTCGACCGACTTTTTCGAATGTCGCGCGCAAATCTTGGCTGCTGAGTCGCCCGGCGGCGGGAGACGTCAGCACCGTGCCATCACAGCCCTGGACTTGGGCGCCACCAGGAGTCTGGGGTGCGGGAGAATCGCTCGGGCTTGCACCTGGGGCGGAGCTCGAATCGGAACTGCGTTGATTAGTTGCCGCTGAATTAGTGTCTGAACCCGCAGAATCCCCCGGGCGTTGCGAGGTGAGGGAAGGGCTGGGCGAGGCGCTCACCTGAGGCTGACGAGCCAGCTGAGTAACGGTCACGGCTACCGCGCCCGTTACCAGACCCCCGGTCAGCAGGGTTATCCCTAGTGCCACTAAGCCGCGCCGGACTCGGCGCCGCTGCTCGCTGGCGGCATCGTAATAGGGATTGTAATGTTTCGGGGTGTAAGACATCAGATAGGCAAACTCTCAAATTTTTGGAATGGTCAAATGCACACCGTCAAAGTCCGAAGACGCCGAGGTTACAGGGACTTCGCGTCCATCCGGGAGACGCACAAAGACCTGATCATCCGCGCCTAGGGGTCGCGACGTGGCTACTGTTACCAGGTATCCCGTGGTAATCGATTTACGGTGCTGTTGGGCTTCGAGTTTCGCAATAGAAGCCGGTTTTACCCGCGAACCGCTCTCGTCGAGGGAGCCATACACAGAAGTGAATGTGTCCAAATTCGAGCGGTACCCAGCCAAGAAGTGCGGGATGAAACGTCCGTCCGGATCGACTTCCGCCAGAGGCTCCTCGCCTTGTAGCATGGGGCGCGGGTTGGAATCATCAGGGAAAATCGGTGTCGGTTGACCCTTTGTAGATTCATTATTCTCAGATTGGGTATCAATCATGGGGATGTCCGCTGCGGTTTCAGGGACCGACGCAGCATTCTGCACTGCCAGTTCCTCTAGCCGCGTCGCCGAAAGATGTTCCGTGACAGTCCCGGTCGGTTCCGGTTCGGTCAGTGCTCCCGCGGCGGGTGACTCGGTAGGTGACTCGGTAGGCGGAAAGTCCGTAGCGCTGCGGGTGGGAGTCATCAACACACCCGGCACATCAGCCAGCTTTTGTTCCGATTCCGCCGAAGAATCTGCCTGTTCAGGGGCAAGTTTTTCGCGAATCTGACCCAAATCCAGCCCCACTCCGGGGGTCGGCAGCGGAGGAGCCACCACGTCGGTCAGTGGGGCTTTCGGAGTTTCTGTTGGAGTGCTGTAATCAGCAGGGGCGAACTCTGCATCGTTAACTTCCACGGGTGCGACTTCGTCCTTGCCCAGTTCCACGGCTTCGAGCTGGGGCATTTGGAAAGTCGAAAAGCTAGGCTCGGCGGGTTCGGCAGCTTCAACAGGCTCAGACAGTTCTGTCGGGGCATCGAGAGTTTCACTCGTCGGCTCAGGCTGTTCCACCGCGAGTTCCTCCGGCATTTCCGGAGCGGCAGTGGCATAGGCTGGTTCATTTGCCGAAAAGTCCGGGACGCTGTACTGGTCGGTAGGCTGCAAGTCGGGTTGCACGCTGGGCTGCTCATCGAACTGCTCGTAATTCGGCGGCTGTGGGGTCCCATCCCACTCACTCGGGGTTAAGCCCTCTGCCTGGTAGGGATTTGGTGTCTGCCACGAGTCCGTGGCGGCAGGCTGTTCCGGGGTCGCATAAGTTAACGGGTCAATCGTGGGTGACTCCGGGGTCGCATAAGGGGGTTGCGGCTGTTCAACATAGGGTTGAGATATCGACTCGGGTACAGATTCTGGGGCATAATATTCGGCAGGTTCCGCCGCGACGGGGGCGACCGGCGTTTCTTCCGGGGTAGCAGGAGCATAAAAATCCTCTTGCAAAGCGGTGGAATCAGCCTGAACGTCGGTCGTTTCTACCGGTAAATCCGGGGCATCGTCCAGCGTGATCTCCTCGGGATAATCATCGTCCAGAGATTCTTCTAGGTCGTAGGGTTCTTCTTGATCCACAGCAAAGGTCGAGTCGTAATCAGGGGTCTCCTCCGAGGATGATTCGTCTCCTTCCGGGTATTCTCCCGGTTCATAGTCTTGCGCATACTCAGACGGGACCTCGGTAGGGGGTGCAGTATCAACCGGTGCAGCGGGAGTGACCGGTATCACCATCGTGGTGTCTTCGGGAATGAACGCCTGGTTTTCTCCCTCCGCCTGTGGCGGGTAGTCGTAGCCCTCCGGTGTTGCCGCGCCATAGGGCGAGGGGTATCCAGCTTCGGTGGGAGCCTCCGGATATGGCTCGGAACTGCCCTGATATTCAGCGGGAGCCGTGCTCATCGGTTGGTCGTAAGCGTCATATTCGTAGGGCTGGTAAGGGTCGTATCCGGGCTCAGAATAGGTTTGCGCAGCGGTTGCGTCCGGGGTCTGTGGCTCCGGCGCGTCTACAGGATACTGCGGAACTTCACCCCATTCATCGTCAGGCTCAGGGAGGGGAACTGCCGGAGCGGTTTCTCCGCTGGCTGCGACAGATGGTGCTATCGGAGTCTCCGTTTCGGGCAGGGCGGCACTGGCGAAATTCTGTTCGGGGATGCTTTCGACCGGGGACGCATTTGTACCCGTCTCTGGCATTTGCGACTGGGGTGACATCGCCGCGTTGAGGGGAGGAAACAGGGGAGAACTCGCCGTGCTGGTGGCGTCAAATTCATGACCAGCCGGCGACCCGTCCTCGTGATTAGTTAGCACTGCCTGCTCGAAAGGAACCGGCTGCGTCACCG
The DNA here is from genome assembly GCF_000196535.1 of Mobiluncus curtisii ATCC 43063. NCBI lineage: Bacteria > Bacillati > Actinomycetota > Actinomycetes > Actinomycetales > Actinomycetaceae > Mobiluncus > Mobiluncus curtisii. Next base: position 1,385,020 of record NC_014246.1, read on the forward strand.
GAATCGACCCGGTGGGAGTACCCAGGATAGAGGAACTTACCCCCAAGTCCTCACTCGGAGTTGCAGCGGGGGTCACGGGGAGCGGGGCTGCGCTAGCAACGGTTTGCTCCGCGGGTTGGCTCGGGGGAGTTTCAGCCGCAATCTCAATAGGAGTCACAGCTGCATCTTCGTTAGGCGCACTGCTGCTGGGTAGTTCGCCAGAGGCAGCGGCTTGTTCGGCGGCTTCCGCTTCTAATGCTGCTCCATCCACCTGTAGCACCTGGTAACGCTGGTCTGAAGGGGGGATGCCGTAGAGTTTTTCGTAAGCCTCCAAAGTAGCTGCGACCTGGTCCAGGTAGTCGTCCACGGCATCTTGGTCGTATCCCACGCGCATCCGGGTGTAGTCGAAATCGACCTCGCGGACGTCTCGACCGCGGACCGTGATATAAGCCAAATCCACCTCGGCTTCTGGAGAAGCATTTAACGCTTCATAGTACGAAAGGACACGCACTACTTCATCAAGGTAGTCGTCGATTTGATTCTGGTCGTACCCATCACGAAATTTTGTTGCAGGGAACTGGGCAGAAAAAATATCTTCACTGGTCAGCAATTGCGGGGCAGCCTCGCTCATGTGCCGGTCCTTTCCATTCTTCACTGTCAGCAGCGTAGCCGGCTGCTTTCCAAACAGAGCCGGATTTTGCGCATACACACTTCAAGGGACGATTTTACCCGGAATTGCGGGAAATCTTTGGCGATTAGGGGGTTTGGCAGTGATTTGAGCTGTTTTAGGTGGCCTCCAAAGATTCTCGCTAGGATATAAATGTTCTTGGCTGTGCCCAGGCGGGCCAGATTCGACACGAAAGGAAAAGCTATGCGCGTACACATTGGTACCGACCACGCCGGATTCGAGTTGAAGCAGCATCTGGTTACTTGGCTGCGGGAACGCGGCTATGAAGTTGTTGACCACGGACCTGCCGCCTACGACCCTGATGACGACTACCCAGGCTTCTGCATTGCTTGTGCCCAAGGCGTGATAGCTGACGAAGGCTCTTTGGGTATCGTGTTGGGCGGCTCGGGCAACGGTGAACAAATCGCTGCTAACAAGGTAAAAGGTATCCGCGCGGCGCTGGTGTGGAACGAAGAAATCGCGAGTCTTGCCCGCCAGCATAACAATGCCAACGTGATTTCCTTGGGTGCCCGCCAACATTCGGTTGAGGACTGCGAACGTTTCGTGGAAGTGTTCCTGACTACGGACTTTTCCGATGAAGAACGCCACTCTCGGCGCATCGGTCAGCTCAGCGATTACGATAACCAGCGCTAGTTCGGTATTACCACGGCGCTAGTTCCGGGTTCGGTAGTCGTTCAGAGTCGTTCCCACAGTCCCAGCGGCAGCCAGATGGGATGAAATGCCTCGTTGGAGGCCTCCGGATCTACCAGTGCGTAAAAGCCAAAGTCTCGGTCGCCCTCTCCATCGACGATGGTTAACTCTGCCAGCCAGAGATTTTCCGGGATACCATTGGGTGAAATGCTCGCCTCCGCGGGCAGGTCAGCCTCGGTGGGATGGGTGATGATACGGAAGTTGCTCTGGTGACGTGCTTCCCCGACGGTTTCCATGAAGTCGTGGGCATCCCAATAGGCTCCCAACTGTCGATCCCAGCCAGCTTCGGTAATCGGAGGAATTTCTGCCAGTGGTCGAGACACGCCACCCTGAGTTGAGCGCAGTTTCGTCTCCATTGCACTGAGCCGCTCGAACTCATCCCCACCGAGCATATCCAGCCAGGGAAACAGTTCTCGGTGCAGCTCTGTGCCGAGTTTGGCGGGGTTGAGGCGGTAGTCAAAAGTTCCGTCGGGACGTTCGCCAAAAGCCCGTTCGGTTTCGTCCTGCCCGCTGGCGGAGGTGGTCCCGTCCAGATTTGCCGTTTTGCGCAGTTCCGGGTTTTCCAAGAATTTCCATTCATCCAGCAGGGATGAGTCGACTCTGTCGATAGTATCGTTGAGCCAATCGAGAACTTCGATGAACCGTTCGGTTTTCAACGGTTCGGGCACGATTTGGGTCAGCGCGCGCCACGCGTCTGACAGGTAGCGCAGCAGTACGCCTTCGGAAAACTCAATCTTTAAGCTGGTTTCAAAAGCTTGGAATGTTTGGCCCGTTTCTACCATCTCGCGGATGACGGATTTCGGGGAGATGAAATATCCGCGCGCCCACGGGTTCGCTTTCACGTAGGTTGCAAACGCGGCTTCAAGTTCCTGGCATAAGGGCTTTGGGTAAGTCGTCTTTTCCAAGGCAGCTTGCCGTTCGTCATAGTCCGCCCCGCTTGCTTTCAGTTCCGAAAATACCCGGTCTTTGGCGGCGCGTTCCTGGGCGCGCAAGATAGCGTTGGGGTTGTCCAAAACGGACTCCACCACGGAAATAACATCGAGGGTGTCTCCGAAAGCACTCTCGACAGCGGGCGTATCCGCGCTGGAGGAGCCTGTGCGGCATGTAAACGCCTGCAAATAATCCAGAGCAAACGGCGCCAAGTCTTGATTCAGGGCGAAAGTCTCGGGTAAATCCGCGGTTAAAGTCCAGTTTCCGTGCTGCGGATGCCCCTCACCGCCAGCGGAGCCAGAACCTGATTCGCTGCTGTCTCCGTGCACAGGCTGTCTCTCAGAAATGACCCCGGAATCCTCTAGGGATTCCAGGACGTGCTGCAGCGTGTCTGCAAAACGATTGCGGTCCTTTGCGGGTCCGGTGGCGCGAAGCACGTTGTGGTTGCGGTACGCCAAAGCGTTGAGGTTTTCCGCCTGGTCGCCGGGTCTTTGCAGGGTATTCAGCACCATTGCGTGCGTGATTTTCCACCGTGGCACCATCGCTTCCGGGGAGCTTTGTGCCAGACGGTGGAACGTTCCTTCCGTCCAGGAAGTACGCCCTTCCGGGGCTTTCTTTTTCTTGATTTTCTCAAGTTGTTTCGCATTCCCATCCGCTCGAGCGAGCGCGATAGCGTTGTCGATTTCCCACTCCGGGGCTTGTGCCACCACGTATCCCACGGTGTCAAACCCGGCGCGACCTGCCCGCCCGGCAATCTGGTGGAACTCACGAGAATTCAGGTGACGCTCCTTGTTTCCGTCAAACTTCACCAGGGAGGTCATGACGACAGTGCGGATGGGGACGTTGATACCGACCCCGAGGGTGTCGGTCCCCGAGATGACGCGCAAGAGCCCGGCCTGAGCGAGTTTTTCGACGAGCCGGCGGTAGCGGGGCAGCATTCCCGCGTGGTGGATTCCGATACCTTTTAACAGCAGTGGTTTTAATGTCTTTCCAAACGAGGAATGAAACCGCACGGTGTTCACCTGGTCTTTGAGCCGGGTGGCGGTGTCGGAATCCAGTCCCAGGCGCAAATCTAGGCTGGCGATTCGCTCGGCTTCTTCCACTGCGGCGCGTTGACTGGGGTGCACCACGTAAGCCGGTAGCCGGTCCTGATTAGCTAGCCCCTGCAGGATTTTTTCCAGTGGCTCAGCCGCGTAAGACATCTCCAGTGGCACGGGGCGTTTGGCAGAATCGAGAACCGCGACCTCGCGCCCGGTGACTTCCCGCAGATTCTTTGCAAACCACGTGGTATCTCCCAAAGTGGCGCTCATCAGCACAAACCGAGTTTTCGTCAGAGTCAGCAGGGGAGCCTGCCACGCCCAGCCCCGCTCCGGGTCAGCATAGTAGTGAAACTCGTCCATCACCACGGTATCGACGTTGAGGTCGTCTCCCCAGCGCAGCGCCTGATTCGCGAGGATTTCCGCTGTGGCGCAAATAATTGGCGCATCGGCGTTGACTGAGCCATCGCCCGTGACCATACCCACGTTAGCGGCACCAAACAGGTCCACCAGGTCAAAAAACTTCTCGCTGACCAGTGCTTTTAAAGGTGCGGTGTAATAGGAAACACCGCCTCTGGCTAGTGACCACAAAATCGCAGCCACCCCAATCAGGGACTTTCCTGAGCCGGTGGGTGTGGGAGCGATGAGGTGCTTATCCTCCAAAATCAGGCGCTCGGCAGCCTCCTGCTGGTGAGGATACAGGGGACGACCAGTGGACTCTGCCCATTCCTGAAACGCGAGCAAGACCTCCACAGGGTCCGTGAGCGCGCCGCGATCCTCCAGATCGTCCAGCAGTTGATTGAGGGCCTCCATCAGCGGCGCACCGGGTTGCTCAGCTGTCCCAAGCCCTCGATTTCGCAGGTCACAGTGCAGCCCGCAGTGAGCGGACCGACCCCGGCAGGGGTGCCGGTGAGGATAACGTCGCCGGGCAGCAGGGTCATGGCTTGGGAAATGTACGTCACCAGTTCGCCCACCGGGTGCATCATATTGGCAGTCGTGTCGTCTTGGCGGACCTCGCCGTCGACTTCGCTGCGGATGCGCAGATTTTGTACGTCGAGGTCAGGGTTCACGGTAATCCAGGGTCCCAGCGGACAAGCGGTGTCAAAGCCTTTGGCGCGGGTCCACTGTTTGTCGGCTTTCTGGGCGTCGCGAGCGGAGACGTCATTACCGATGGTGTAGCCAAACACATAGTCTTTCCAGTGCTTGGGGTCAATGTCTTTCGCGACGTGCTTGATGACCACACCGAGCTCGACTTCATGATCGACATGGTTGGACCACTTCGGCAGGACGATAGGCGCGCCGGGACCAATCACCGAGGTGTTGGGTTTGATGAACAGGATCGGGGCATCAGGCACGACCGAACCGAATTCGCGGATATGTTCCAGGTAGTTTTTCCCCACGCACACGACTTTCGAGGCGGGAATGACCGGGGCGACCAGGCGCACGTCCTCTAACTGCAGAATCTGACCGGTTGGAGTGATTTTGTCGGGACTGTACAGGGGATTTTCCGCCAGAACCGTAATCCGATCGGAGTCGTCCTCCATCACACCAAAACCGTAGGTATCGTCGCCTTTATCAAAACGTATAACTCGCATGAGGGTAGTTTATCAATCGCGGAACGCGGCTGATACTTGCCTTGAGCGTAAATAAACAGTGGGATTTGGGCAGTAGCTGCCAATAATGGCAGCTACTGCCCAAATCCCACCCTATAATCCACACATGCCTCGAAAGTCACCAAACAGTAACCGTCAAAATACTCGGAACCGAGATTTGGTGTTGCTCTGAAACAAGCATTGACACAGGGATATATGATTGATTCTGTGATGAATACTGATTTGCCTGAAGTCTCTGCAATCCCTGTGCCGCCTGCGGACGGACCGAAGACCCGCGTGCGGTTCTGTCCTTCTCCGACCGGCACCCCCCATGTCGGCATGGTGCGCACCTGCCTGTTCAACTGGGCTTATGCGCGTTCTCAAGGGGGGACCTTCGTGTTCCGCATTGAGGACACCGACTCGGCGCGGGACTCCGAAGAATCCTTCAATCAGATTCTGGAATCCTTGGACTGGCTGGGATTGGATTGGGACGAAGGCATCAATGTGGGCGGTCCGCATGGTCCCTACCGTCAATCAGAGCGTATGGATATATATCGCGAAGTGGCTGGTCAACTGCTAGAGGCTGGCTTTGCTTACGAATCTTTCTCGACGCCCGAAGAAGTGGAGGCACGCCACCGGGAACGCGGTGAGGACCCGAAGCTTGGCTACGACGGCTTCGACCGCGACCTTACCGCTGCCCAGCGCGAGGCTTATCTCAAGGAAGGTCGTAAACCTGTGCTGCGACTGCGGATGCCGGACGAGGATATTACCTTCACTGACCTGGTGCGTGGCGACATTACCTTTAAGGCTGGTTCAGTACCCGACTACGTCATCGTACGCGCCAATGGAGAGCCACTTTACACCCTGGTGAACCCTATCGACGATGCGCTGATGGAGATTACTCACGTCCTGCGTGGTGAGGATTTGCTGTCTTCCACGCCACGTCAAATTGTGCTTTATCGAGCGCTTTATGCACTCGGAGTGGCGAAATTCATGCCTTATTTTGGGCACTTGCCGTACGTCATGGGAGAGGGAAACAAGAAGCTTTCCAAGCGAGACCCGGAATCGAACCTGCTGCTGCACAAACAGCACGGCATCATTCCCGAGGGCTTGGTCAACTATCTGGCGCTACTGGGCTGGTCTTACGCTGCGGACAACGATATTTTCAGCCGTGAACAAATGGCTCAGGCTTTTGACATCCGCGCGGTCAACCCGAATCCGGCGCGCTTTGACATTAAGAAATGCAACGCGATTAATGCCGAGCACATTCGCCTGCTGGATGCTGCCGATTTCACCCGTCGGACGGTGCCTTTCTTGGCGGAAGCGGGTGTGGTCGAGGCTACGGAATATGATTCCCTGACCCCGGAGCAGCGTGCTGTGCTGGATCAGGCAGCCCCCCTGGCGCAAACCCGTGTCCAGCAGCTAGACCAACTTCCCGCACTGATTGGATTCCTGTTCCGGGATGATGTGGAATACGACGAAAGGGCTGTCGCTAAACTGAAAGGTGAGCCTGTTGCGATTCTGCAGGCAGCCGCGCAGGCATTGGAAACTGCCGGCGCACCTGCCTTTGCTGATGCGGAGACGATTCACGAGGTCTTGAACACGGCTCTCATTGACGGCTTGGGTGTCAAGCCGCGCGTGGCTTTCGCACCGCTGTTCGTGGCAATAACCGGGACTAACGTATCTATTCCAGTTTTTGATTCCATGTGTATTTTGGGGAATGAAGAAACCCTGCGAAGGATCAAAAAATTTACCGATTTCTTAAGTTAACTTTCCTTACAGGCGGAGTTTTTTTCTTGGTAAATCTCTAAAAGCCCTAATTTTCACTAATATTTTAATATACTTAACTCCGATAGTCTGGCACTATCCGATTGGCACAAATGTGAATAATCAGGAGTTACAAGTGAAAACAAAGAAGCTTTCTGTCTCGATGAAGACCCATATCATAGCACTGCTCGCAGCGGTGCTGTTGGGTCTGATGCTCATCTATATGATCATATCGCTGCAGGCATACCGGGGGATATTCCAAACTGAAGTTGCTAGTTTCGATGAAGTAGAAATGGTGGAAGACGCCAGGATTAACTGGTCTAACCTCCGTTCCCAAGACATTATGCTGCTCACTCAGCTGCAGTCTGGAAAGATTGATAACTTGAGCGGTTCTGGCGATGCTATCAACGAGGTCAATGAACTGCTGGGGAAAGTTAATGATCGTCTCAGCGAAATGGAAAAAGCCTCTTTTAGCAGTGAGCAAAAAGCCCTGCTTGCGGATATGCATGGCGCAGTGGAAAACTATACCGCTGCTTGGGGTGAATTCACTGGAAACGCATCCGGGAATAAAGCTAAAGCTCTGCAGGCTGCGCACGTCTTTGCGCAGTTCCAGGAAGAAAACGGTTTCACTTTTGCGGACAAGTCCCGCGCTCTGTTGGACACTTACGAAGCCGAAAGTGAGGCTTCCGCGCGGGCGCAGGCGACTACCGAAAGCACCACCGTCGTTGTTTCCATCATTATTCTCGCCATTGGGGCCGCGTTAGTATTCATGCTGGTTCGTATGCTGGTAGCTCCTATGATTAAGTCTGTTCACGCTCTTTCTGCGGGGATGGAAAAACTGACGCAAGGCGACTTTACAGCCGAGGTGCAGCGTTACAGCAGCGATGAGGTCGGCGATATGGGCGACCACTTCAACGATGCTATGAGCGGTTTGCGTCAAAGCCTCACCGTAACCATAGGGACGGCTGAGAATGTTGGCAAGATTACCGAAGGCATTGGGGAAGGCTCGCGCGGCGCGGTGGCTGCGACTCAGAAGGCTACTGACTACATCAACAGCGGAGCGGCAGCGGCAGAGCAGGTTTCTCGCTCCATTCAAACCGTAGCCGCCGGTGCGGAGGAAATGAGCGTCTCTATCAAAGAGATTTCTTCTAACGCCAACGCGGCTGCCGGAGTCGCCAAGGAAGCCTCGGAAGTCGCCCAGCAAACGAATGAAACCGTGGCTAAGCTGGGGGAGTCCTCCCGCGAGGTTGGTGAGGTTATCGAGACGATTACGGCGGTAGCGGAACAGACGAACCTGCTGGCTCTGAACGCCACTATTGAGGCCGCACGAGCGGGAGACGCCGGACGAGGCTTTGCCGTGGTCGCTAGCGAGGTCAAGGACTTGGCGGCAGAAACGGGGCGAGCCACTGAGGAAGTCGCCGTGAAGGTCGAGCAGATTCAGACAGATACTCAGGCCGCGGTAGCCGCCATCGAAGAAATCTCTAACATCATCGCCTCCATCAATGATTACCAGACCACTATTGCGGCGGCGGTTGAGGAACAGACCGCTACGACCAACGAAATGAGCCGGTCGGTTTCGGAGGCTGCTGACGGTTCCACCACCATCGCGGAAAATGTTGCGGATATCGCACGCAACACCAACAATTTGGCGGAACGGTTCGCTGATGTGGATCAAAAGATGGGCGTACTGGCTACAGAGTCACACGACCTGGTGACCCGACTCAATGAGTTCAAGTACTAGGGAGGACGACTGTGACTACGGATTTAGAAAGTACAGTGAGCGCGAATACTGGAGAAAAGAAAATGAGTGATGCGGCGGTTAAGAAAGCAGATAAAGCGCGGGTTAACGCCAAAGGAAAGAAAATGCCGCGACTGCCTCTGGCAGTCCAAATTGGTGCCATCGGTGCATCCGGTGTCGCTGGTCTGTTGGTGATGCTGCTGATTTTCGTGGTGGGGGTGCGCTTCTATGGCAACTCCACGCAAGCCTTTGTAGCTGAACAGGCTCAAGTCGAGTCAGCTCAAGCGTTGCACTATGACATTACGCGTTTGATTGCCTCGGGACGCGAGCTCAAACAGATCGGCGCGTCCCAGACCATCAGTCCCGAAGCGCGCGAGGGCTTGATGAAGGCGACTACCGAGGACATTAAGCACTTCACGGAGCTGACGAATCAGAGAATGGAGGAAATGTCAAAGATTGACGATCAGACTATCGCGCCGCTGGTGGCTCAGGCCACAGATGTGACGAAGAAGTTTACAGCTAAGGCCAACCAGATGAACGAACTGGTCAACCAGGGCAAGGGCGAAGAAGCCGCGGCTATTGATGCGCGGGACTTGGTTAATCAACTCAACGACCTGGTCCCGCAGATTGTCAACGCTTTGAAATCCAAGATGGATGACGCTAACGAACAGTCCGAGACGATGGCGACTGCTGTTTTGATTATTATGGCAGTCGTTTACCTGGTGGTGCTGACTATTGCGCTGCTGATTGGGGTATTTGTGCGCCGTATCTTGCGTAAGACCGTGGCTAATACCGGCGATTCTATCGAGTCTCTGTCTAAGGGCGACATGACGGATGAAGCCGAGATTCTGATGAATGATGAACTCGGCGACATAGCGATGAAGCTCAATGAGAGTTTGGCAAATCTGCGTCAGATTGTCGGTTCTGCCGCCGCGACGGCTCAAAAGGTCAATTCGGTGGCGAAAGCAGTCGGAGACGGTATCGACGAGGGGCACAAGGAAACTGAGGAAGTCATCGCCCAGACTCAGGTGGTGGCTGGCGCTGCCGGGGATGTGACCCAGTCCATTCAGACTGTGGCTGCCGGTGCGGAAGAAATGGGTGCCTCGATTCGAGAAATTTCTTCCAACGCTAACGAAGCTGCCAGGGTGGCTGGAGAGGCTACCGAAGTGGCGCAGCGGACCAGTGAAACAGTTTCTAAGCTGGGGGTCTCCTCACGTGAGATTGGGGACGTGGTAAACACCATTACTGCCATCGCTGAGCAGACCAACTTGCTGGCTTTGAACGCCACTATTGAGGCGGCACGTGCCGGTGATGCCGGCAAAGGCTTTGCAGTGGTAGCGGGTGAGGTTAAGGATTTGGCTCAGGAAACTGGTAAAGCCACCGATGACATCACCGCCAAGATTACGGCTATTCAGGCGGATACGGATGGAGCGGTGGCAGCAATCGAAAAGATTTCTGACATCATCAATCAGATCAACAATTACCAGACCACTATCGCAGCAGCCGTGGAAGAACAGACTGCCACGACCAACGAAATGAGCCGTTCTGTAGCGGAAGCGGCGACCGGTTCGGCTTCTATTGCGGAAACCATTTCTCAGTACCAGCAGATTGCCCAGGAAGCCGGCAAGGGTGTGGAAACCCTCCAGCACGCTTCGGACGAACTGGTGGAAGCCTCGCAAGGAATGTATGACAGCATCTCGTCGTTGGTCTATGAAAAGAAAGGCAAATCTGACGACTTGCCAAATGCCTAGCTATTAGGGTAACCTTGACACTCGGTGCGGAAAGCTCGTCAGAGTTTTTTGTATCGAGTGTTATGGGGTATGGTGTAACGGCAGCACTAGTGATTCTGGTTCACTCAGTCTAGGTTCGAATCCTGGTACCCCAGCGCCCCCATCGTCTAGCGGCCTAGGACATCGCCCTCTCACGGCGGTAACACCGGTTCAAATCCGGTTGGGGGTACAGCCTTGAAAAAGGTCTGCAAACTGAATATGTGTTTCCAAACTGCGCGGTTTCCGCGCAGTTTTTGGTTATACTCCTCCGTCCAATCCCGCCGCTGTAACGTGGAAACCGATTGAAACTATTAAACCTGCGCAGGCGTATCGTCTTTGAATAGACAGAAGATAATTCAGTGTTGCAAAGACGTCTACATGTATTTTGGGTGGATTAACCGGGTTATTCCTCGTCGCGGCGCAGGAATTCGCTCAAGCGGTTGGCGGCGGCGACAACGGCGGTGCCGTGGGCACGACCGGGCTGGCGTCCCAAGCGCTCGATAGGTCCCGAGACAGACACGGCAGCAACCACGCGACCGGTCGCACCGCGTACCGGGGCAGACACGGAGGCGACGCCGGGCTCGCGTTCTCCCACCGATTGTGCCCAGCCGCGCCGACGCACTTCTGAAAGCATAGTGGCGTTGAACGCCGCTCCCCGCAGCCCGCGGTGCAGGCGTTCCGGCTCCTCCCACGCGAGCAAAATCTGGGCAGCTGATCCAGCCTGCATAGTCAGGGTGGCTCCCACCGGAATCGAGTCGCGCAAACCGATGGGTCGTTCGGCGGCAGCCACACAAATCCGTTGGTCGCCTTGGCGTCGATACAGTTGGCAGGACTCGTGAGTGTGGTCCCGCAGGGCAGCCAGCACCGGTGCGGCGACGCTCAAAAGTCTGTCGTCCCCGGCTGCTCCTGCCAGTTCCGCTAGACGGGGACCCAGGGTAAAGCGACCTTGGATATCGCGGGTCAAGAAGCGATGATGCTCCAAAGCGACCGCCAGTCGATAAATCGTGGGTCTCGCCAGATGTGTAGTGTCTACCAGTTGCGCTAGGGTCGCGGGACCGGCCTCTAACGTTGAAAGAATCAGTACAGCTTTGTCGAGTACCCCTACACCGGAATTTGCGCTAGACTTGTCCATACCTTGATATTGCCATCTCACATTGTGAAATGCAAGTTGGCTGGTAATGCCGGGTACATATTGGTAACAAGAGGAAAACCAGCGGGACCTCCGCGCCGTCCCCAACGGGCGAACGGTTCGAGCTGCGCGACGAAAAGAGGCAAAATGGGTGAGACGCTTGCGCAAAAAGTATGGCGCGACCACGTGGTGAAAAAAGGTGAAAATGGAGCACCGGACTTGCTCTATATTGACCTGCAGTTGTGCCATGAAGTGACCAGTCCACAAGCATTTGACGGGCTGCGTCAAGCCGGACGTAAGGTGCGCCGCCCCGAACTGACGCTCGCGACCGAGGATCACAACACTCCAACACAAGATATCGACCGTCCCATCGCCGACCCCACTTCCGCGCTGCAACTTGAAACCTTGCGGAAAAATGCCACGGAGTTCGGAGTCCGTCTGCACTCTCTGGGAGACGCTGACCAGGGCATCGTCCACGTGGTTGGTCCACAGCTGGGGCTGACTCAGCCGGGAATGACCATCGTCTGCGGCGACTCGCACACGTCTACCCACGGGGCTTTTGGGGCGCTCGCCTTCGGGATTGGCACCTCGGAAGTCGAGCATGTGTTAGCGACCCAAACCTTGCCCCTAGCGCCTTTTAAGACCATGGCAATCAATGTTTCCGGGCATTTGAAACCGGGTGTGACCTCGAAAGACCTGATTCTGGCGATTATTGCGAAGATTGGCACTAACGGTGGGCAAGGTTACGTCCTGGAATACCGCGGTTCCGCCATCGAGGATTTATCGATGGAAGCGCGGATGACGATTTGCAATATGTCTATCGAAGCCGGGGCGCGTGCCGGCATGATTGCGCCGGACGGCACGACTTTTGCCTACCTGAAGGGTCGCCCGCACGCCCCCGCGGGAGCTGACTGGGATGCTGCAGTAGCGTACTGGCGAACTCTGCCGAGCGACGCCGACGCGGTCTACGATGCGGAAATCGAGATTGATGCCGACGCCCTGGAGCCGTTTGTGACTTGGGGGACGAACCCCGGAATGGGGGTAGCGTTGAGCGGGGAAGTGCCCGACCCTGCCACTCTGAGCGATGAAACCGCACGCCTGACTGCGGAGAAAGCCCTGGCTTACATGGATTTGCGGCCGGGCACAAAAATGCGTGACGTGAAAGTGGACACGGTATTTATCGGCTCGTGCACGAACGGGCGTTTGGAGGATTTGCGTGCCGCTGCCGAGGTCGTGAAGGGTCGTCACAAGAGCCCGGACGTGCGGGTGCTGGTGGTGCCGGGGTCGGCGCGAGTGCGGCTGCAGGCAGAACGGGAAGGTCTGGATCAAATTTTCCGCGATTTCGGTGCCGAGTGGCGCAACGCGGGGTGTTCCATGTGCTTGGCAATGAACCCGGACAAACTCGTACCCGGTGAGCGCTCAGCTTCGACATCCAACCGCAACTTCGAGGGACGGCAGGGCAAAGGCGGGCGCACCCACCTGGTGAGTCCGCTGGTGGCTGCCGCTACCGCGATTCGTGGCACGCTCAGTGCCCCCAACGACCTATAGAAACAGCCTGGAAACGAGGGAAACAAATGGAAAAGTTTACGAAGCATACCGGTGTGGGAGTTCCGCTGCAGGTCACGAACGTGGACACCGACCAAATCATTCCGGCGGTTTATTTGAAGCGTGTGACAAAGACCGGGTTTGATGATGCGCTGTTTGCCGCCTGGCGCACTGACCCGAAGTTTGTGCTGAACCAAGAGGCTTACCGACCGGGAACCGTGCTCGTGGCAGGCAAGGACTTTGGCACCGGATCCAGCCGTGAGCACGCGGTCTGGGCGCTGCGCGATTACGGTTTCAAAGTCATCCTCTCGCCGAAATTTGCTGATATTTTCCGCGGCAATGCCGGGAAACAAGGTTTGGTGACCGGGGTCATCAGCCAAGATGACTGCGACCGGCTTTGGGAGCTTCTGCAAGCGCGTCCGGGGGCGGAAGTCTGCGTAGATTTAGAGGCACGTACCGCCAGCGTCGGGGATTTCACCTGCAGTTTTGCCATAGATGATTACACGCGCTGGCGTCTAATGGAAGGTCTGGACGATATTTCGCTAACCCTGCGCGATGAGGAGACCATCGCTGCCTATGAAGCGCGCCGTCCGTCATTTAAACCTCAGACCCTGCCGGCGAAACACCTGCCGCCACAGCCGGTTCAGTCTGCTCGCCCCGTGAACTAGGCGCCGGACGCGGCGCCCCTAACACGGGGTGCGAGCGTCACGGGGTAAAATAGGGGGACCCTATTGAGTTGACGGAAGGAAGCCGATGTCGGTTTTGCAGGTGAATGGCGGGCGACCGCTGCAGGGCGAGATAACCGTGCGGGGAGCCAAGAACCTGGTCCCCAAAGCTATGGTGGCCTCGTTACTTTCCCCGGAAACATCCCAGCTGGCGTCGGTGCCGGACATTCGTGACGTCGAAGTGGTCACGAAACTGCTGAACTTGCACGGGGTCGAGGTCGATTTCGACAAAACCGAGGGTGTGCTGACGATGAATCCCGCCCAAGTCGTCGCGGCTTCTGTGCATGACATTGATCGGCACGCCGGTTCGTCGCGTATCCCCATTTTGCTGTGCGGACCGCTGCTGCATCGGCTGGGCGAGGCGATTATTCCTAATCTGGGCGGCTGCAATATCGGCGGGCGGCCCATTGATTTTCATCTGAATACGTTGCGGGCTTTCGGGGCAGAAGTAGAGAAACTCCCTAATGGCATTCACCTCTCCGCCCCCAACGGGTTGGAGGGTACGAAAGTCGAGTTGCCCTACCCGAGCGTGGGAGCTACCGAACAAACCTTGCTGACCGCGGTACGGGCAAGGGGCATCACTGAGCTGCGCGGGGCAGCGGTAGAGCCCGAAATCATGGATTTGGTCGCCATCCTGCAAAAGATGGGTGCAATTATTTCCGTGGACACCGACCGGGTCATCCGTATCGAGGGAGTTGATGAGCTGCGCGGATTTACCCATACCGCCCTGCCGGATCGGATTGAGGCGGCTTCCTGGGCCTCCGCGGCGCTGGTGACTGGGGGAGATATCACGGTCAAGGGTGCCCGCCAGGCTGACATGATGACGTTCCTTAACACGTTTCGCAAGGTTGGCGGGGATTTCGACATTACAGAGGATTCGATTCGGTTCCGTCACGGTACCCGGGGCGATTTGAAATCGATTGTGCTGGAAACTAATGTCCATCCCGGTTTCATGACTGACTGGCAGCAGCCTCTGGTGGTGGCGCTTACGCAGGCTCAGGGTTTGTCGATTGTGCACGAGACAGTGTATGAAAATCGTTTCGGTTTCACCGAGGCGCTGCGTCGGATGGGGGCGCATATTCAGGTCTATCGCGAGTGCTTGGGCGGACTGCAGTGTCGTTTCGGGGCGCGGAACTTTTACCATTCCGCGGTCATCTCGGGACCGACCCCGTTGCATGGCACAGATATCGAGGTTCCGGATTTGCGTGGCGGTTTCTCGCACCTGATTGCAGCTTTGGCGGCGCAAGGTGTATCGAATGTTTCCGGAGTGGACATCATCAATCGTGGCTATGAAAACTTTATGAACAAGCTCAGGGCGTTGGACGCCCAGGTGGAGCTGCACTCATGACGAAATATTCTGGTTCTGACCGCACCAGGCTGGTCGCGCAGTTTTCCCGTCCTTTTCGGTTGAACCGGGCGGGTCGTCCCGCGATGGGGTGGGTGTATTTTTGGGCTTCGCTGCCGGTGCGCGGGGTGCTGATAGCGCTGATGAAGCGGCACTATACGGGGGTGGAACACCTGCCTGAGAGCGGTGGTTTCATCGCTGTGTCCAACCATGTTACGGAAATCGACTCGGTCACGTTCGCGCAATTCTTGGTGGCTAATCACTATTCCCCGCGCATGTTGGTGAAAGAAGAAATGATGCACTGGCCGGTAGTGGGTTTTTGTGCCCGACACTCCCGGATGATTCCGGTGTTCCGGGAGACTTCCCATGCGGCGGATTCCTTGATTGCCGCCAAAGCTGCCCTGAAAGTGGGAGAGTGCGTGGGAATGTTTCCGGAAGGTACCCTCACTCGTGACCCCGACTTGTGGCCGATGAAAGGTCATACCGGCGCGGCTCGTTTGGCGTTGGAAACTCGCGTCCCGGTCGTGCCCGTCGCCCAGTGGGGTTCGCATAAGACCTTGGCGCCTTATGGAAAACTGCACTGGCCACCTCGTGGTCGGGTGTCGCTGGTGGCAGGTCCTCCCGTCGACTTGAGTGACCTCTACGGGAAACATGACGAGCACGAGGCCGTTACTGAGGCGACCCGGCGGATTATGGCAGACCTGACGGGACTGTTGCGGAGTCTGCGACCCGGTGAAGAACCTCCCGCGAAAGTCTGGGATATGAAGGTTGACGGCGACCGCTACGGACGTAAGAAAAACCGCGCTAAGAGCGGGAAAAAATCGCGCTAGACCTGACCTTGCTAAACATCCGGAGATGAAAGGGGGGCGAGTGTTGCGAGATTCCGAAGATGACGCCGACGAGGCTAAAATCTGGGACCGGAAAATGAAAAAAACCATGATTGGGGCTTTCGTTTTCTTTGCTGCCGGATTGCTGCTGGCGTGGGAATTTGGTCATCTCAACGGCAACCATCCAGAGCAGCGCTCCGCCGATGTTTCCGCTCGGGAACAGACCTATTGGAAACAGATTACTTTCCTGAACCCCGGTTTCCCACCCGAACTGCGCAAAGAGGTCACAAAAATGGGGTGGCGGGCGTGCGGAAAGCTGGAATCCGGTTGGAATCCGACCCAGGTGTTGGCGTTTATCTCCGAAAGCGACAGCGGCTTTGACTCCGACAAGCTGCCGATGCCCGCAACGCAGGTGCAATTCTGGATCGGGGTCGAGCAATCCGCGGCGATGTCCCTGTGTCCCAAACAGGAATCTAAATTGGACGGCTGGCTGGAAAACTTTGCCCCCAAACCGGCTCCCACGCCTACCGTCACTGAGCCAGCCTAGAGAAATTCAAGAAAATCCACTGAAAGGACTAAAGTTTTACCCATGAGTAAAGGCGAACAAAAGACCAGGGTAGCGGTTATTTTTGGCGGACGCAGCGGGGAACACTCGATTTCTTGCGCCACCGCAGCGGGAGTACTCGACCATATCGACCGCACACGTTTTGAACCGGTACCGATTGGAATCACTAAGGCCGGAGCGTGGGTGTTGATGCCCGATGAGTCCGATTCGCTGCGTCTGCAGGATGGTCAGGGCGCTGAAATTGAGGATAACGGGACTTTTGTGGCGCTGGTGCCACAAAACCAGCATCTATTCTTTTGGGATTCCCGCACCCCCAGCTCTCCCATTAAGGACCTGGGGCGCATTGACGTGGTGATGCCACTGTTGCACGGACCTTATGGGGAAGACGGGACCATTCAGGGTCTGTGTGAGATGGTTGGCGTGCCCTATACCGGGTGCGGGGTGGGAGCCTCCTCCAACGGCATGGACAAGGGGTGTGCGAAAGTCCTCTTGGAGCACGGGGGAATTCCGGTGGGGCGCTACCACGTCATCAGCGATTTCGATTGGCGTCACCGTGCGGACGAAGTCCCGACCCCGATTTTGTCTTGGGGGTTGCCGGTCTTTGTGAAGCCGGCACGTGCCGGGTCTTCCCTGGGGGTCACCAGGGTGGACTCGTGGCAGGACTTTGAGTCTGCGGTCGTCGCGGCACGCCGTCATGACCCGAAAGTTATCGTGGAAGCCGCGGTGCAGGGCGCTCGTGAAATTGAGTGTGCCGTGTTGGAAGGTCGTGCCGGAGGAGCCCCCCGAACCACTCCACCGGGGGAGGTCGTGATGGTTTCCACCCCTGGAATGTACGATTTCCAATCCAAGTATTTCGCGAATGAGGCGGTGCAGCTGCAGATTCCCGCCCAGATTCCCGCCGGGGTTGCGGCGCAAATTCAGAGCTACGCCCGCCAGGCTTTCCAGATTCTGGGTGGCGAGGGGCTGAGTCGAGTGGACTTTTTCTATGTGCCTGATACCGGGGAAATTATCCTCAACGAAGTCAACACTATGCCCGGCATGACGCCCTATTCCCTATATCCGGGAATGTGGGAGAACGTCGGGCTGTCCTACACAGACCTGGTTACCGAACTCATCGAGCTGGCTTTGGCTCATCCGCAAGGGTTGCGGTGAGCCGCGGTCCAGTTATTGTCCCGCCCGGAGGGGACCCGTCAACCAAAACTACAGATAGAATGAATGTAAATCGAAAGGACAACGATGTCAGACAATAAAGTCATTTTGGTAATGAGCTCCGAGACCCCCCACGGGTTGGAAGGCGACCAGCACTTATGCGATGCCCTGCGTGACCACGGTATCGAACCCGTCTTGCGCAATTGGGACGACCCCAGCGTGGACTGGTCAGAAGGTCGTTTCGCCGTGTTGCGTTCGACCCCGAACTATTCGCACTGCCATGAGGACTTCCTGAAGTGGGCGCATTCCGTACCAAAGTTGCTGAACAGCCCAGAAATCCTGGAATGGAACATAGATAAACATTATCTGCGTGAGCTGGAAAAGCTGGGAATGCCCATCATCCCGACCATTTGGCTGGAACCTGAACAGAACTTGACTAAACACCAGGTACACTCTCGGTTTCCCGCCTTTGGTGACTTCGTGGTGAAGCCGACCATCTCTAGCGGGGGGCGCGGGGTGGGGCGCTACACTTCGACCTCTGCCGATTCCCGACGCGAAGCTATCGAACATGCTATGGACCTGCTGGCGAGTGGTTCGGGTGTGATGATTCAACGCTACTTGGAGCAAGTCGATACGCAAGGCGAAGTCTCCCTGGTGTACTACAACGGGGTCATTTCTCACACCGTACAAAAGACGGCTATGTTGCACGCCGCCTGCGATGGTCCCGAACCGGAACAAATTGTCACCGCTCGTTATCCCAGTCAGGAAGAATGGGGATGGGGCGAACGGGTGCGCCGTTATGTCCACGACTACATTAAGCAGACCTCAGAGCACGATACTCAAGTACTTTATGGTCGTGTTGACCTGGTAGCAGACGGCAAAGGCTCCTACTATGTCATGGAAATATCGCTGGTAGAAGGCAACCTGTATCTGGAATCAACGAGCGAAGCCGTGGACAACTTCGTGGACGCCATCGTCCAGCGTTACTACTGGTAAGCGATTCTTTCGGTAGCCGTCGAGGTTTACCGAGCGTCCTCGTCAACCCAGTCAAAAGTCCGGGTCACGGCTTTCTTCCACAAGCGCAGGGTGCGGTCTCGTTCTGTCGGGTCCATAGTGGGGTTCCACCGGTAATGTTCCTGCCAGTTATTGGTGACGTCCGCGGTACCACTCCAAAAGCCGACGGCGATACCGGCGGCGTAGGCTGCTCCGAGAGCCGTCGTTTCGGCGACTGTGGGCAACACCACCGGTACGCCCAAAATATCGGACTGAAACTGCATCAGCAGGTTGTTTGCCGTCATCCCGCCGTCAACGCGCAACTCGCCGAGGCACACGTGAGAATCTGACTCCATCGCGTCCAAGACTTCCCTGGTTTGGAATGCAGTGGCTTCCAGGGCGGCGCGTGCTAGGTGTGCTTTCGTGTTATAGCGAGTCATGCCGACAATCGTCCCGCGAGCATCTCCCTTCCAGTAAGGCGCGAACAGCCCGGAAAATGCCGGCACGAAATAGACTCCGCCGTTGTCTTTCACGGAAGAAGCCAAATCTTCCACGTCATCGGAGGCCTCGATAATGTTCAGATTGTCCCGCAGCCATTGAATCAGCGAGCCGGTCACGGCGATGGATCCCTCCAACGCATAAACGGTCGACTCATTGCCAATCTTGTAGCAAACCGTGGTAATCATGCCGTTTTCCGAGGGCATCGGGGTGGTGCCGGTATTCATCAGCATGAAACAACCGGTTCCGTAGGTATTCTTTGCCATTCCCGGCTCGAAACATGCCTGACCAAAGGTTGCGGCCTGCTGATCCCCCAAATCTCCGGCGACCGGCACCCCTGCCAGCAAACCATCCTGGCGACACTGACCGTAAACTTCTGACGAGGAACGAATCTCGGGCAACATGCTCAAGGGAATCCCGGCCTCATGACAAATGTCCTCACGCCACTGCAAAGTGTGAAGGTCCATCAGCATGGTGCGCGAAGCATTGGTCACGTCGGTGACGTGCAGACCGCCGTTAATGCCTCCGGTCATGTTCCAGATGACCCAGGTGTCCGGGTTGCCGAACAGCAACTCGCCTCGTTCGGCACGCTCCCGCGCTTCGGGCACATTTTCCAAAATCCACATAATTTTCGTGATAGACGCATAGGTGGACAGGGTTTCGCCCACTATCGGACGCCACCGATCCGGTCCACCGTTTGCTGCCAACCGATCCACCAGGTCTTGGGAACGAGTATCCTGCCACACAATCGCGTTATAGATGGGCTGACCGGTGTTTTTGTCCCACACAATCGTGGTTTCGCGCTGGTTGGTGATGCCCAGGGCAGCGATGTCGTGGTGGTTGAGCTCCATTCCAGTTTGTTTCGTGGCGTTAGCCAGGGCACGCCCCACGACTTCCCGCACGTTGAACCAGATTTCGGAAGCATCGTGTTCGACCCAACCGGGAGATGGAAAAATCTGTTCATGCTCCATCTGACCGACCGAAACTATGCGACCGTAGTGGTCAAAAATAATGGCCCGAGACGAAGTCGTGCCCTGGTCAATCGCCATCACATATTTTTTCTGAGACATCGTTGTCTTCCTTTCATATTGTTTTTTCGTCAGACTGAGGCGTTTTGGGGGAGCATTCAGGGAGAACCGTTTGCGCCCTGACTCGTCAATCCCAGTGCACGTGCGAGAATCTCGATGGGGTGAACGACTTCGGCACCGGTGCCTTTCCGGATTTGCCAGCGGCACGTCTCGGTGTCGCAAGCCGCGAGGTGGGGATTGACGGCTTTAATTTTTGCAAATAACGGCTTACCGATGGCTTGCGCCACGGCGAATTTTTCTTTTTTCAGACCGTAGGTTCCGGCGATACCGCAGCAGGGCTGTCCAGATTCCACCACGTGCACACCGGGAATGGTTTCCAGCATCTGTATCGCAGGTTTGCCGATGCCCTGGGATTTCACTTGGCAGGGCTGGTGATAGGTCAGAGTCAGATTCAGCGGTCGCAAGTCTGCTTCCGGGAATTCTCCCTCGTCCATCAGGTGCGCGATGAATTCGGAAGTTTCAAACAGGTGCGCGCCCACGTCTTGTAACACGGCATCGTTTAGTCCCATGATTTCGCGGGCTTCGTGGCGCAGCATTCCCGCGCAAGATCCGGAAGAAGAAACAATTTGCAGGTGTTTCCCGGCGCGCTGCAGCTGGCGTGCCAGCTGCAAGACGCTGCGCGAAGCCTCATTGAACAGTCCGTTGGACTGCGATGCCAGCCCGCAGCAACCCTGTTTCGGGACGATGACGCGATAACCCAGGTATTCCAACACCTCGACTGTCGCGATGGAAGTTGACACTTCAAAGTACGCTCCGGCGCAACCATGGAAGAACACGATAGGACCGCGATGCCACCGGGCTTCAGCAGGCAGGTACCTGGTTGACTGGGTACGATGCGGGACATAGGGGCCGCCATAGACCGCCTTTTCATGTTTCCTCCACCAGGTCAAGAAGCTGGTGGATTGAGCGACCGGGGTGGGTGCGTCGGCATGAACCCCAATGAGGGCTTGCACAAGCTTGCGAATCGGGCGGTTCCCTAGTGCAGCGTTCGCGAGGGGGGCCAGCGGGGTTAGCAGTTTGCCTTCCAGTTCCGTTTGGGTAATCAGGCGGTCGCGTACAGGCATGTGATCAGCTTTCATGACGGCACGAGCCTGGGCGTTGAGCTCGGCAATTTTCACCCCCTGTGGGCAGACGGTGGTGCAGATGGAACAGCCGGAACAGTAATCGAGGGACTTATCCACTGACTGCCCCTTGCGGAACCGTTCCGCTTGCGGACCCACGAACTTGGGTCCGGAAAAGTTCGGAGTAACCCGCAGGACTGGGCATTGCGTTTCGCAGATGGTGCATTTCAGGCACTGATCCAGAGAAGTACGCGCTAAGTTCGCTTTGGCGTAGTCGAGTGCAGTGTGGTGCGTCATGAATGGCTCCTCTCAAGGGACGCCAAGGCTTGCACAGCTGCCCAGGCACTGCCTAAAGCGAGACCTTCCCCGGACAGCTCCCGCCATGGAGCACAGACTCCCAGCATTTCTCCCAGGCAAAACACATTTTCGTAAAGCCGGTGCCCGGACTCGTCAACGGGACGCATCGTGGCGTCGACTGCTACTCCTGACATCAGAATTCTCTCGAGTTCCTGGCGATTTATTCGGTCAATCTGATGAATGGAATTGATATAGCCGGTAGCCTCTGGCTCGGGGGTGAATACGGGGAGATTAAAGACCTTTTCTTGGATATTTAAGTGTGAGTCTCGTTCAAAGTTGCCCGATGTCAGTCCACCCGCCGCGTCCAAAACCGCGTCAATGTTGACTTCGTCCACGCCCCCGGCGCGTGCGATCCGCAGCGCGGACACGGTACCGTTCTGACTGGCTGCCGACAAAACCTCGCAGTTGGTGTGGATGTCCACCCGAGCCTCGCGGCAGCTGTTTACCAGGATGTCGTAGGCGCGCCGACCTAAGATTGACGGGGGAACGGTGGGAACTTCAGCGACCGGCGCGTGAACCAGGGCTTGAAATTCGCGAAAAGTTTGCGGGTTCAATCCCAGCAGAGCAGGAATGAGGATTGTTTCCCCGCTGTGGACCGTGTTATTCAGCAGGGTCGCAAATTTTCGACGCTGTTTAGCGGCTCGCTGCGGGTCTAGGTCAGAGATGTCCAAGTTTCGGGCATAGTCTGTGGCAGTGACATCGGCTTCATTTCCGCGACCGCTGAAGTCCAGGGTCACGGCGCGGGCGGAAAGCGAGAACCGCTCAGCACGATTGAGGTTGTCTGCGATGAGCGTCGCGGGAAAGTCTTTGAACTGTTTTAATCCTATTACCAGCAGTTTCATCTGGTCGCGCAGAGCTCCTGCGGCGCAGGTTTGGGGCACCAAGTAAGTAGGTCGGACGGAACCGAGGGCAGAAGCTAAGAACGTGTTTGCGTTTGCGGTGTTGGCAGGAGCCCAAAAATCGGGCAGAGCTTGACGATACCACTCCATCCCGGCGCGCAAGTGCGCTGTCCCGATTTGGTAATAGGGATGGTCGTCTGGCAGATTTGTAACGGCTTGGTAGGGGTTGTCAACGATTGGGTTGGGGTCATTCGGGAGGTAACCCAATAGGTCACCGGTACCAGCAGAAAGCGCCATTCCGCCGATACCTTTAGTGTATACCGTAACTAGGTATCCTTTTTCTCGAGCCATGAGTGCGGCGCTTAAACCCGCCAGACCGGCACCGATTACTGCGATTTTCATCGGGCACCTCCTGTCGGTTCGGTATGACCCGTGCCGTGATTCAAAGCCAGGTCGCCAGTGGCTCGACTAGACTCCGGGGTGGGACCGGGCAGATGTTCCAAGTCTAAGGTTCCCATAATCCACCTCTGCAGAGCCATTTCGCGCGCCAATGCTCCGTAGAGAATCGGAGTGATTCCCCCTAGGCGGTTGGACAGGAACAGGTTCAGCATGGTGGTGCTGACGTCAGCACGCAGTGCCGCGGGGCAGTCGGTGGCGGTAGGAGTAACGGTATTGGAAGTGGGGGAATCTGGGGGAGCTACCACCGCAGAAGCGGGCGGCGTCGGAAGATTCTGCAAGCGAAAATCGTGGATAATGCCCGCGGTGCGTGCCCCGCAAAAACTGCCTTGGCAAGGTCCCATACCGATGCGCAGATGGCGGCGTAAATCGTCGATATTAGCCAAAGGATTTTCAGCCAGGGTCTCCAAAATCATCCGCTGGTTGACTAATTCGCATTCACAAATAATGGGGTCGTCGTGGCGGTCTGTTTCGCGGGCTTGCAGCCGGTCAGACAGGCGACTGAAACGGCGCGCTTGAGCGGAGGGGACTGGCTCTTGGGCAGTGGTGCAGACTCGATTATCGCCCAGTTGGTGACACATAATGTTGACGACTTTTTCCGCCATTAGGCGGTAAGTCGTGAGTTTGCCACCCGCGATGGTCAGGAAACCGCGGATACCGTCGCGTTCCTGATGGTCGAGAATGGCCATGCCCCGCGTCATGTGCCGGGTGTCACTAGCGCTGACGCGACTATCACGCAGCAGCGGGCGAGCGCCCGCCCAGACGTGCAGGGCACGAGCTTGACGCAAACCGGGAACTAGCTGCTCACCCTTGTCGAGCATTTGTTGGACTTCTTCCGGCTTTATGTCCAGGAAATCTGGTTTAGCCGCCGGCTGGTCGGTGGTGCCAATGATGCAGATTGGGTGAGCCGGCACCAAGATGTCGCCGTCGCCAGAGAGGGCGCAACGGTTGATGACATGGTGTACCAAGCGTTGATTGAAACCAATCATAATACCTCGACCAGGTATAATTTCTATATTATCGGCACCTGCCAGTTTAGCAATCTGACCAGCCCAGGGACCCGCGGCGTTAATTATGAAGCCACAATCAACGTGAACCTCCGCGCCCGTCTTTTCGTTTCGAGCTGACACCGCGCAGACTGCACCGTCTTTAACCACGATTGCTTGGACTCGATGGTACGGTAAAATTTTTGCCCCGTATTCCTTGGCGGATTCCAGGGCTCCCCAGATGAGTTTCCATCCGTCAACTGCGCCATCATTGACCCGGAAAGCGCGTTTAATCTGTGGATTGAGTCGCGGTTCCATCTTAAAAGCGGTGCTGAGTGGGATTTCTTCGCAGGTTACCCCTGCTTTGAGGGCGGCTGGTAGGAAACGGTCTGCATAGTCTTCGGGGTCGTCGGGGGTCAGCACGAACATACCACCGACGTCTTCCAGCGCATCAGCATTGATACGTCGCAAAATAGCATTTTCATCGGCGCATTGAGTCGCAGATTCGGGGTCCGAGATGACGTAGCGTCCACCCGAGTGCAGTAGTCCGTGATAGCGGGCAGACGTTCCTTGCCCTATATCGGCTCGTTCCAACAGAATGACATCGTAGCCGCGCATTGCGGCATCGCGAGCCACCCCAGCGCCGGTAGCGCCACCCCCGATAACAACGAGGTCAGCGTGCAGGCGGGTGACGGAACTCATGGTAAAAGCCTAGCTGATGCAGACGGCACTGGGGGCATTTCGCGCTGGTGGCGCCGCCTGACCGGGGTTTCTTGGTGGAGTTCGTTTCACGAGTGACCGATTTTAGAGTGTGCAGGCAGAATTTTTCCTGATTGCAAATTGTGTATGTGCAGATAGGGGCATTTTGCCGGTGGCAATAGGAGAATTCTGGGAAGTGAAATCGGTCGTTCGTGCACATACAGAGAATCGTGGCAGCATATATGCGCCGGGTGTGCCGACCGATGGACAGAATTCCGGGCTGGGGATACAATGGGATACTTGCCTTTTGCATAGATAACTGAATAGCGGGGGTGATCGGTTTCGACGGTCGGTAGTGTCTTGAGAGAAGCGGGTCGAGGAGGTGTCCTCATCTCGTAAACGACGGATACGAAACAATAAGTGCTGAACGTAACAGTACTGAATCCTTCGCCTTGGCTGCTTAACCCAAGGGAACTGATTCCGTCAGCCCGCAGTTGCTCTAGCTGCGGATTCTGGCGTCGTTTTTAGAGCCACTGGAATCGCCTGGGTTACTTAGGTTGATTCGAGATTTTTAGGTAACTTTAGCCCGATGTAGCCCGGTCTGTGGGCGGCATGGGGTCGAGAATCTAATACAGACTGCACCCGGAGAAGAAGCAAGTATTCCCGATCGGACGGGGGTTCAATTCCCCCCACCTCCACTACGAGCACACTGAATTGATACAATTGCGCAAAACTAGGGTTTTGCGCAAAGGTGCGCGCAAAATTTGAAAACGCGCGCAAAATCTAAAAGTCCTGCTCACAAGCATAAAAATAGGGCTGACTACCTGAACGGTGGTCAGCCCTTTTGTTTTGCGTGGCTCTAATAGCTATCTGCTGGAACCTCTATTTGGGGCTAATACCTAAATTTGGGGATATTTTGGGTTAATACCCAAATGGGCATTAGCCCAATAGAAAGCCAGCAACCGAAATGATCGGTGCTGGCTTTTGGGTTTTGAGCTTTGCTGCTATTGCTCTGGTGTGCTGGGTCTCGTGTCATAATAATGGCAGAGGTAAATAGTTCAGTTAGATCAAAGGTTTTGAAGCTTCTACCAAAGTTAAAAACCGAAGAACTGGAAAGAGAGAATGATGAAAAGTATAATAACAAAATATATAACTTTTTGCTTATGCGATAAGCATAATAAAGCTAGGTTATCGATGTATTTGCCGATGCAATATTCTTTAGCTGATATACTACATATTATAAGTGAATATACAGATTATAAAAACAAATTTAGTTGGAATATCCATAATCCTTATAGAAAAGAATTAGTTATAAAAAATGCTATGGAAAAAGATGAGCTGGATCATATTTCATTTGCACAATTTAGAGACACAACACCGGGGATTGTTATAACATATGGCTCAACTTGTATATTAGTTGAATCTCGTAAAACGAAAAAAAGTAGCAAAGTGTATCCATTTGAAATTAAAGCAAGCGGAAACTTCCCAAATGAAGAAAGGGTTTCAAAAAAAGAATTATCAGAAAAATTTTTGTACGATTATAATAAATTGCATAATCTTATTTTAGACGTGAGTTCAGAAACATTCTGTAGAGATGATGACGGCTTTAATGATTTTCAGTTAGCTATCGTAACATATTTTAAAAATAAATATTATCTTTCAGATGAAATAATAGACGGTTTTTTCGGAAAAGAAAATGAATTGAAAATGCTAAAATGGTAGAGCAGAAATTTCCTTTTTATGATGAGCCAAATACAGTAGCTATTTTATGTAGTCATGTAATAAATATAGATGAACCAATTTTATTTGTATCACATGATGAAGATGATGGCATGTGGCAATTCTTATGCGGAAAAACACACGAAGCAGAGGACGCTAAACTAGTTTCTTTACAGTCTGTATTTGAGTTAGATAATTCGATAGGAACTTTGGCAGAAATGCCTTGTGGATGTTGCGCAACAAGGAAAAATCAAGAGGCTAAATGGATAATCAGAGAACTTTAAATCCCAGTTTGTCTAACTGAATAATAAATTGTTCTTAAATATAATGATTGGAGGAAGAGAAGAATGGGTTTATTCGGACTTTTTGGAAGGGAAAAAGAATTTGAATTAGATAAAGTAAAAGATGTCAAAAAAGAAAAGTTTTTGAGAGAATATAGTGATAATAATACAGAAGAAATATTGTACTTTGATAATTTGAATTTCAAACTGGCTATAGTTGAAGTGTTGATGTATGAGTTGAATTTATTAGAGCCTCGTTTTGATATTTATGATTTTGCTGATAAATACAAAGAGAAAGAGATAGATACAGACAGTTATACTGTAATAGAACCAGCCCTTAATTTCTTTAGAGAAATTTCTATTCCAAAGAAATTTGCACAGTATGTGGAACAAATCTACATGGATGGTGGAAATGAAGTATATATGAATATAATTCCACACTGGGATGGAGAAGATGACTGTTTTGATTTAAATAATGTGACTATTTCAGAATTAAGTCAATTTCCAAATCTTAGGAAAGCAACAATAATGAGCAGCGATTTTGATAAAGTAAAGGAAATTTTTGATGCTGAAAATATTGATGTAGAATTGCTTTAAATTAATTGCTACATACAACTCCCAGTTTGTCGAGCTGAGTAAAATTTAATACTGAAGAGACAAGGCGATTAAGAAATAGAATTCTTAGTCGCTTTTTCTGGGTTAATACCCACGTGACGCTTATCTTGAAATGATTGGTGCTGGCTTTTGATTTCTGGGCTTTGGCGCTATTGCTCTGGTGTGCTGGTTCCGTCTTTCCAGATCACGGTGGCTTTGCCACTTGGTGCTATCTCGATGCGTTGGCACAGGGCGTGGAATGTAGCGGGCCTAAAGTCGCCTACACTGTCTAGTGTGGTGAGGGTGCGCCGGTAGTGGTTGAGTGTGGCTTTGATGCCTGTGCGACGCTCAATCTCCGCCGTGGTTGCTTCGTAGGCGTCGATGGCTTCGCGCTGGCGTTGTTCCAGCTTCTTGAAGCGCTGGTGGTAGTCGTCTTGGTTTTGGGATTGATGCGCATTCGTGTTGATAGCTTGCTCGATCAGTTTCGTGGCAATCTCGATTTCAGCAGCTTGCTCAGCAGCTTTGGTTTCCAGCTCGCTGGTGTCGGTGAGTATGGTTTGCAAGAGTTTCCAGTCGATGAGGCCGCGTTGCTCGATGATCTGGGCGAGCGCTGTTTGGAAGATTGTTTGCAGCTGATTATCGCGTAGGATCGGCATTTTGGCGGGGTGGGGTGTGGAGAATTTGTGGTTGCATTGCCAGATGATAGCCCGGTATTTATCAGTGGAGTGCCAGGTTTTGCTGCCATAGGCTGAGCCGCAGTGGGTACAGTAGACCATACCGGTGAAGGCACGCTCGCGTCGGCCTTGGTTCGTGTTTTTTGCTAGCTCGTAGTGCACGAGTTCCCAGGTTTCAGGGTCGATGATGGCTGGATGGGAGCCGGTCACGTAATATTGTGGGACTTCGCCTTCATTGGCTTTGCGCTGCTTGGTGAGGAAATCTACGGTGAAACGCTTTTGCAAGAGTGCGTCGCCTTTGTATTTCTCGTTGGTGAGGATGGAGTGGATGGTGGTGTGGCTCCATTTGTGTTTACGCCGAGGGGTCAGTATTCCGTCAGCGTCTAGTGAGGCTGCGATCTGTGGAATGCTCATGCCTTCGAGGTATTGGCGGTAGATGCGGCGCACTGTTTCGGCTTGCTCAGGATTGATTACGGGCTCGCCGTTTTCGCCGCGATCGTATCCGAGGAAGTTGCCGTAGGGCATATAAACTTTGCCGTCTTGGAAACGCTTCCTGTGACCCCACGTGACGTTCTCGGAGATAGATCTGGATTCTTCTTGGGCAAGGCTCGACATGATGGTGATTAGCAGTTCACCTTTGGAATCGAGGGTCCAGATATTTTCTTTCTCGAAAAACACCTCCACACCTTTATCCTTCAACTTCCTCACCGTTGTGAGGGAGTCGACGGTGTTGCGAGCAAACCGGGAGACGCTTTTGGTGACGATCAAGTCGATTCTTCCTGAGAGAGCGTCAGCTATCATGCGGTTGAATCCCTCCCGGTGTTTCGTGGAAGTGCCAGAGATTCCTTCATCAGTGTAAATAGCAACGAACTGCCAGCCGTCGTGGTTTTTGATGTAGTGCTCGTAATAATCCACCTGCGCCTCATACGAGTTCGCCTGGTCAGTATCGTCGGTGGAGACGCGAGCATAGCCAGCAACGCGGCGTAGCTGCTGGCCACTAATCGTGGTCGTAGTGGAGTGTAAGGGTTTGGTGGCAGGGATAGTGGTAATCCGTGGCATCAGGCAGTCACCTCCTCACCGGTGAGGTAATCAACCGTGGCAGTGTTCCCACTACTGAGGTGGATGGTCAGGAGCCAGTTCGGGCAGACCTCAATCCGCTCGATCCGATCAACTACCTGCTGGTCGTCCCAAGCATGAAGCCCAAGCAGGCGCTTGATGATGGTGTGCAGGTTTTCTTCTCGTAGTTGATGAGCATGACAGGGGTTGCCCTTGCCTTTCGTGGCGGTTTCGCACCACCAGTATTTATAGGTCGAGTGTGCCAAGCGGCGGGTACGCCGATGATAGTTCCTGCCACAGATAGTGCAGGTGATACGGTGCGTAAGGGCGCTACTGCCACCGGTTGGGGTCAAGCCGCGTCCGCCCGTGGCACGCCGCCTGGCTAGTTCTGCTTGAACGGCGTCAAAAACGCTACGCTCGATAATCGGCGGGTGGGAGTCTTCTACAATATATTTATCCAGCTCGCCACGATTCAGAGTCGGTGTGTTATCTCCAGCGTGAGCACTGAAGTACTGTTGCAAGATTGCGGTACCGATATAGGTGGGGTTCTCCAGCCAATCGCGGGTCACCGAGGCGCTGAACTTGCCGCCACCACGTGAACGCAAACCCTCTTGGTTCATTTGTTTGCAGGTTTTCTCTGGGCTGATCCCGTCAAGAAACTCAGCAAACACACGCCGCACAATCACGGCTTCTTCTTCAATAATGTCGAGCTGGCCGTGGTGGTAGCGGTATCCGTAGGGGTGGCGCGAATGCAACAGACCATCCTTGTACTTTTTACGGATGCCCCACTTCGCATTAGCCGAGATAGATTCGGATTCAGCTTGCGCGAACGAGGCTAGTAAAGTGAGGAGAACTTCGCCCTCAGCGTTAGCGGTGTCGATGTTTTCACGTTCAAAACGCACTGAAACCCCAGCGGCTTTCAATGCTCGCACAGTGGTGAGTAGGTCGACGGTGTTGCGAGCGAACCGCGAGATGGATTTGGTAAGAATAATGTCGATACTCCCTGCGAGTGCTTGCTCGATCATCTGGTTGAACTCGCCGCGCCCCGAGATAGACGTACCGGTCGTTGCGTAGTCGCTATAGACCCCGGCATACTCCCAGCCCGGGGTGTTCGTGATGAGCTTGTTGTAGTAAGAAACCTGGGCAGAGAACGAGTGAGTGAGGCGCTCGGATTCTCGTGAGACCCGCACATATGCCGCCACCCGCGTGAGCTTCAACGCTGCTGGTTTGGGTGGTAGTTTGCAGATCTCCATGCGCGTCTCCTTGTATCAAGTCCGGTGTGTCTATATATCACTCTGAACGCCTGTTTTATCCAGTACTAGCGCCGTATGCAGCCGCCCAATCGGAGGAAGATTGCGGGCTATCAGCCCACCTCGAATGCGGTTCACATCTGTATCGGTGAGTATCCCTGTCTTGGCTGCTTTCGTGGCTGCCAGCATGGTGGCTCGGTAGGTGGCTTCCCGAGTAAACTGGGGTGCGCTCATCGCGGGCATTTCTTGCTCCGATGAGTTACGTAGCATTCATGGCGGCAGTAGCGTCGATGCTTATTCCCATACGCGGTGAACGTGGTGCCACAGCCGATACAGGTGAAGGTGTAGGTGGCGTCACGGTTTTTCGCTTCGGGATGTGCCGCCCACCAAGCCCGCCTATGCTCACTGCAGCAAAAAGATGCAGGTCTGCCAGTCGCTTGAGTCGCTATGGGGTCACCGCACCAACGACACCAGCGACCATCCTCCATACCTTGGCTTTGTGGGCGCTTATGGGGGTTTCGTGCCAGATGACTGCGAACACTGCTTGGCTCTAGCCCAAGAACCCGCGCAATCATCGCCGCAGTCAGCCCGTGCTGGTTGAGTTTTACTATCGCCTCTTTTTGAATCGGGTCAATCATCGCTTATTCCTCCTATAAGGAGGGCTTCGAGCAGCAAGAAATATAAACAGGGAAAACAAAAAGAGCCGCCTCAGCAAGACGGTGAAGTCTCGCTGAGGCGGCTCTTAGAATCCAGCGGGCTAATTTGCTGGTTAGGCAAGGATTTGGTTCACGCGGTTTTGTACCTGTTGGTAGTTGTAGCCAGCATTGGTGAGACGGTTGTAGCGTTCTTGTCCGTTACCCCAATCCCCACGAATCACCTCGCGCGCCAGGGTCTCTATGCTCTTGCCTGCGGGTTTGGATTTGAGCCCGAGGATTTCGTTGACACGGGCTTGCACGGCGTCGTAGAGTCCGCCTAGGCGTGCTCGTCGCTGGTCTCCGTTGCCGTATTCGCCGCGGATAACTGCGTTGGCTAGTGCTTCAATATCTGGTTTACCGGCAGATGATGCCTGGGGTTTGTTTCCGCTGATTTGGTCGTACCAGTAGCCGGCTCTGGCCATGTAAGCGCCGTGTTGGGATCCGGCTATGGATGCGGGGCATTCGGTTGCGGAAAAGTCGCGGTGTCCGAATACGTTTTTACCCCAGACGGGTCGGCCGAGCTTGTAGTAGTGACACAGGGCGGCGACCAGGTGTGCCCCATTTTCTAGGCAGGCATCGGAAATGCGGTAGGGGTGGGTGGATGCGTCTGCGTGTTCGATTCCAATCGAGGTGGTGTTGGCTACCCAATTTCCCGCGTGCCAGGCAGTGTCCCGGTCCCAGACGAGCTGACCGATGCGGCCGCTGGTTTCTACTTGGTAGTGCGCGGAGGCGGGTCGGGTTTGCCATACGTTCCAGCATCCTTGTATGGAAAGGTTTCCATCGTTGTGGTGCAGGATGATTTTGTTGATGGATCGGCCTTGTCTGCCTTTGGTGAAGTGTTTGTTCATTAGCAGGTTCAGGTCAGCTTCTAGAGTGTTCCAGTTCTTCATTTTGGGTTCTCCTTTTCTTTTTTTGGTTGGTTTAAACTGAAATTAAGCAAACTGACAGAGGAAGAGCGGAAGTGTCTGAAACAGATTGCGGGGAAATCGGACTTGCTGAAAAATCTAAATCCACAACGGGGGCAGAAGTAGGAGAACAGCAAATATGAATTTTAGGAGGTATTTTGATGTTAAAAATTGAAGATATTTTAAGAGAAGATTTTGATTGGGAAAATGTAGAGATTGACGAAAATGAATTTGTTGAGTTAGAAAAACAGTTAATTATAAATTATTTAAAGAAAAACTCTCCAAAAGAAAGGCAACTTTTAGCAATAGATTGGAACTTTGATAATTCTAAGGAAGTTATCAAATGGATAGCAGAACAGCCTGATACTGACAAGGGAACAGCTCTATTCCTATATTGGTATATGGATCCTCAATTTTTTAAGAAATATGAAAATAGAAAAGAATGTGCAGAAGAGGGTAGCTGGGCTTTAGAAGATTTTGATATTGTTGAAACTCTTGAAAAAAACTATATTTCAGGATATTACAAAAATCAAAAATATGCTTTTGACCCTAAAAATGATCCATATAATTCAGATTATGACTGGACAGAAGAAGTTGGCGTAGAGGAAATGAAAAGAGAGATACCTAAAGAGATGTATATGGCTTTAGATGGAGAAGTTTTAGAAAGTCCAAACTGGGAAGAAGGAATTCCAGCTGCTCTTTCTGAAATTATGGACAAGCTTTGTGACGCTTTGGACGAATAAAAAAGAAAAATTCCCATTTATCGAGGAGATAGTAAAGCCAGCCGAGCCAGTCAACGGTCAAGATGAGCGGAGTTAGAAGAACGGAAAAACAAGAAAATCCGGGGAGAGGATAAAATCAACTAATTCTGATTTGCGAGGAGAATTGTGACTATGACAGAGCTGAATACATTCAAAAAAATATTGGAAGAAAATGAAGAACGCTTGCCATTGCTAACGCTTGATGAATTTTTCGATGGAAACACAGAGGAGGATTCCATTGCTCCGAACCAATGGGGATTTGGCCGTCCAACGCTTTCTGAAATACGAAATATGCTACAAAAGATTGAGTTAATGCCTGACATAGCATGGGTGCGTGTTGCTCTTCACGATGATACAGGAATCGTAGAAAACAATGGGAAAGAAGAATTAGTTCTTGCAGGAGATACAATCGTGATTTGCACAACCATTTTGCCTGCGGAATTAGAAAAATTAGTAAATTGCGAATGGCTATGCTCTGATGGAGTAATTACAATAGAGGCGTTTGAATTAAATACTTATTCGTGCGTACCACCAATTCCAGATAACTTCGATTGTTTGGAGATCGTGTGGGACTGATCTAAAACTTTCAGTTTATCGGGGGAGATAGCAAAGCCAGTCGAGCCAGTCAACGGTCAAGATGAACGGCGCATAAATGCGCCGCCGTTGACAGTCCCGCACGTCTTTGCTGATGGGCAATCAAGGCGGGAAAGCCCTAAAACGGCTTCCCGCCCATTTCAAAATTTAGAAAAATTTGTTTATGGAGGGAGTTGCAATGTGTGAATACTGTCATAAGGTTCAGAAATGGAAGAGATTTAACGCACCGAAAGATTATCTGGCGTGTATCGAATACATCCAACAGCTTGTGACAAATGGCGGTTTTGAACTGCTTGAGGAAGAATCCACTTGCCCGTTGAATCAGGTAAAGACCGAAGATGGCTGGGCGGATGAAATTATGGTTCACGTGGTACGGTGCAAACACTGTGGACAAGTTTTTACCTGTGTTGTCAACACTTATCGTGGTAGTGGTTCTTTCAAAAAGGGTAAAGGTTGAAAAGTACGCTTGCTTATCAAAATGGTTCGGGACATTTTGTCCCATAGGCTGAGGACAGCCCCTGGCTCGTTGCGGTGCTTCCCCTGCCTGGGTATTCCTTTTCGGACGGTCATTCATTTTTCAAGGTGCAGCTCATCGATGAACTACCCTAAGTCTACACCTGAAAGACCGCCCGCCCCGTACATCCATAAGGTCGGAAATCAGCTCGGAAAACTCTCTATTTCCATGCTCTCGGAAATATGGTCGAATGAAATAATAGAGTGATGAATCGGAATTGGAGAGTTTTTATGAACGAATATTTGAAAAGATACATTGAGTTGAAAAAGCAGTTTGATGCGACCAATAACGGCCCAGACAGTGTCCGTGCCCTCTATGCCTTTAAGGAGAAATTGGAGCATACGGAGGACGAACAGGCAAAGGAAGTATTGGTGAATGTATATGACCTACTGGACTTTAAGAAGGATGCCTATGAACTGCTCTGTCAAATCGGAAATCGCTCCGACAAAAAAATGCTCAAGCGGTTGGGCGCGCTGAAGGACTATGCGGAAAATTGGGGAAACCATCATGCCATTCCAAAACCCAAAACGCCGGAAGAAAAGCAGAACAAGCAGCGGCGGCTCCAATTGGGGCTACCTACCTTCCGGTATCACCCAGACCCTTTGGACACTGGGGCTTTTGATGAGTCCAAAGAGGGTGTTGTCTGCGACTGTTGTGGCAAGACCACACATATTTTCTATGCCTATCCGTTCTTCTCCGTTGAGGACATTGAGTATCTGTGCCCAGGGTGTATCGCCAGTGGCGAAGCAGCCAGAAAGTATAGCGGTAGCTTTCAAGACGATTTTTCTCTGGACGATGGTGTAGATGACCCAGAGAAGTTAGACGAACTCATACATCGCACACCCGGCTATTCTGGCTGGCAGCAGGAATACTGGCGTGCCCACTGCGGCGACTACTGCGCCTTTCTGGGCTATGTAGGTGCCAGAGAATTGCGGGCACTGGGTGTACTGGAAGAAGTGCTGGATGACCCCATGTGGGACGAGGAACAGAAAAAAATGATACGGGAGTCCGTCAATGGAGGGCATTTGCAATGCTATCTGTTCCAATGCTTACACTGCGGAAAACACTTGCTTTGGATGGATTTTGATTAAGTTGTAACTTCCAAATTGTTAAGCAGACAATAAGGGAACGCATGGAACTATCCATACAAGAACGATTGAAAGACCTGCGCGTGGAGCGTGGGTTGACGCTGGAACAGTTTGCGGTGCAGACCCACCTCTCTAAGTCTGCGCTGGGCAGTTATGAAGCGGAGGACTTTAAGGACATCAGCCACTATGCCCTTATCAAGCTGGCGAAGTTTTACGGCTTGACCGCCGATTATCTGCTGGGGTTGTCCGAAACAAAAAATCACCCATTCGGGAGATTAGATAGTGCTTTCCGTTGCGGTGGCGAAACAGGGAGCAGAATTCACCATCCGTGTCCAGATTACGCCAAGATACCGCACCTTGCCCTCATTGTTCAGCAGTTCGCTTTCACTGCCGCAGAGATGTAGGACGGATTTTGCGGACATTCAAAATAAAAAAGAATGTGGAGGTAACAGACAATGGCAAAATCATTATTTGAGGAACTGGGCGGCAAATACGAAAGGCAAGGGGATTATTTGATACCGTGCTTAACTGTACCCGCCGAAGAAGAACAGGCAATAGGCATCTGGGGGCAACGGCATTTAGATTATCTAAAACAGTACCGTAAAGTTACATACACCAATCTTCTTACAAGCGGCAGGCTAAACGCCTACCTTGCCGACATCAACAGACAGGCACAGGAACGCTTTGAAAGGCTCATAGAGGGTATGAAACAGGCACAGGGCATAACGGAACAGCTAAAGGCAGAAAACGCCTTAGAATGGACAGGATGCCTCAATAACATAAGGGCTTGTGCGAGGGAGATTGTGGAAAAGGAAATTATTTTTGCATAAACAGATGATTAGTGGCAGGGGGAAATCCTGCCGCTTTTTCTGCTTTAGTTTGTCAGCTTGACAAATAAAGGGTTAAGGAATATAATTAGATTCAGTATTATACAAGGAGTTAATAAATATGCGGCAAGGTATTCTTAAATAAACTGTCAATTTGATAGTGGGAACAAAAAGTAGCAGTCCCGTTTCACTTTTAATATGGGGCTTAGTTTTTTGTACCCAGTTTAAGAATACTTTTATCATGTAATTTTATATGCCCGAAAACATATAAGTGTTTTGGGGCTATTGGAGTTATTTACCCAGTGATAGGAGTATTTATCACTGGGTATTTTTATGCCCTTTTTTGGGTGTTGATAGGAGGAAAATCACATGAAAATAATTAACTTAGGCATTCTGGCTCACGTTGACGCAGGAAAGACAACATTAACGGAAAGTTTATTGTATACCAGTGGTGCAATTGCAGAACTAGGGAGCGTAGATGAAGGCACAACAAGGACAGATACAATGAATTTGGAGCGTCAAAGGGGAATCACTATCCAGACAGCAGTGACATCTTTTCAGTGGGAGGATGTAAAAGTCAACATTATAGATACGCCAGGCCATATGGATTTTTTGGCGGAAGTATACCGTTCTTTATCCGTATTAGACGGAGCAGTATTATTAGTTTCTGCAAAGGATGGCATACAGGCACAGACCCGTATACTGTTTCATGCACTACAGATAATGAAGATTCCGACAATTTTTTTCATCAATAAAATTGACCAAGAGGGGATTGATTTGCCAATGGTATATCGGGAAATGAAAGCAAAGCTTTCTTCGGAAATTATAGTGAAGCAAAAGGTTGGGCAGCATCCCCATATAAATGTAACGGACAATGACGATATGGAACAGTGGGATGCGGTAATTATGGGAAACGATGAACTATTAGAGAAATATATGTCAGGGAAACCGTTTAAAATGTCAGAACTGGAACAGGAAGAAAACAGGAGATTCCAAAACGGAACGTTATTTCCCGTTTATCACGGAAGCGCTAAAAACAATCTGGGGATTCGGCAGCTTATAGAAGTAATTGCCAGTAAATTTTATTCATCAACGCCTGAAGGTCAATCTGAACTATGCGGGCAGGTTTTTAAGATTGAATATTCAGAGAAAAGGCGGCGTTTTGTTTATGTGCGTATATATAGCGGAACATTGCATTTGAGGGATGTTATTAGAATATCTGAAAAAGAGAAAATAAAAATCACAGAGATGTGTGTTCCGACAAACGGTGAATTATATTCATCCGATACAGCCTGCTCTGGTGATATTGTAATTTTACCAAATGATGTTTTGCAGCTAAACAGTATTTTGGGGAACGAAATACTGTTGCCGCAGAGAAAATTTATTGAAAATCCTCTCCCTATGCTCCAAACAACGATTGCAGTAAAGAAATCTGAACAGCGGGAAATATTGCTTGGGGCACTTACAGAAATTTCAGATGGCGACCCTCTTTTAAAATATTATGTGGATACTACAACGCATGAGATTATACTTTCTTTTTTGGGGAATGTGCAGATGGAAGTCATTTGTGCCATCCTTGAGGAAAAATATCATGTGGAGGCAGAAATAAAAGAGCCTACTGTTATATATATGGAAAGACCGCTTAGAAAAGCAGAATATACCATCCACATAGAAGTCCCGCCAAATCCTTTCTGGGCTTCTGTCGGGTTGTCCATAGAGCCGCTCCCTATTGGAAGCGGAGTGCAGTATGAAAGCAGAGTTTCACTTGGATATTTAAATCAATCGTTCCAAAATGCGGTTATGGAGGGGGTTCTTTATGGCTGCGAGCAGGGGCTGTATGGATGGAAAGTGACAGACTGTAAAATCTGTTTTGAATATGGATTGTATTATAGTCCTGTAAGTACCCCCGCAGACTTTCGGCTGCTTTCCCCTATCGTATTGGAGCAGGCTTTAAAAAAAGCAGGGACAGAACTATTAGAGCCATATCTCCACTTTGAAATTTATGCACCGCAGGAATATCTCTCACGGGCGTATCATGATGCTCCAAGGTATTGTGCAGATATTGTAAGTACTCAGATAAAGAATGACGAGGTCATTCTGAAAGGAGAAATCCCTGCTAGATGTATTCAAGAATACAGGAACGATTTAACTTATTTCACAAATGGGCAGGGAGTCTGCTTGACAGAGTTAAAAGGATACCAGCCAGCTATTGGTAAATTTATTTGCCAACCCCGCCGCCCGAATAGCCGTATAGATAAGGTTCGGCATATGTTCCACAAGTTAGCTTAACAGCTTGCAAAAGTCATATAAAATGAGATTTGAAAGGATTAGAGACTAATTATGATGAAATGCGAATGGATATTGTGTCCTGTTTGTGGGAGCAAAACCCGTAATAAAATTAGGAAGGACACTGTTTTGGAGAATTATCCCCTTTATTGTCCAAAATGCAGACAAGAAAGATTGATTAAAGTTGACAACTTGAAGATAACTGTCATCAAAGAGCCAGACGCTTAAGACGCAGAGCCGATGAAATTGTGGAACAATTCACGAATCATCGGCTCTTTTTGTTTCGTATTTGAAAGAACAAACTCACCAAATAAAAAAAACGATATTCGGGTGGGTTATTTTGTTATACCCTAAATTACCCTCTGAATTTGTTTTTAAATTTGGAGGGATTTTTTTATGTCCTTTTTTCGGGCAGTTATCTATCTGCTCATACGAAGCAAAATTTATCAATACATAGCATATCAGAGAACGGCAGGAAACCAGTTAAAAAAATTTCTGCCAGTGCAACGGTACTTCTCACCTTGAAAGTAGAAGTACAATCTCCATACAATAGAATTACTATTTCCTATAACCGTAAAGGTCACAGAGCCTTTGCGGTTTTTCTTTTGTCGATTTTTGTTGGAAAGTGCCGTAGGGCTGTTTCTGATATGCGGTGTCGTTCTCCGCCTCTCCATCTGGATTTTTTACATTTCAAAAATTCAGATGGGAGGTATTTATGGTGAAATATGCACCAAGAAAGGTATATATCAGAGAAAGTGGCGGCTATGTGGAATTATCCTACACGGAGTTCTGCCGTTGCAGGGAATCCGACCAGACCTATATGGACAAGCTGTTTATCCCCATTCAAGGCTGTCTGCTTGAAGTCGTGAGGGAGCAATACACAGACTTCTACCGTGACAAGGAACGGTGGCGTTATCTGCAAAAATTAGATACAAAGAATAGACTGCTATCTCTCGACGGATTTACGGACAGCGAGGGGAATCCTCTGGACTTTATCACTGATGAAGCGGTGGACATTGCAGAAACCGTTGTCAATGCGGTCATGGTGGACAGGCTGAAAGCCGCCCTGCCTTTGCTGTCGGATAGTGAACAGGAGCTGATACAGGCAATCTTTTTTGACGGACTTTCCGAGCGTGAAGTCGGGGCGAGGTTGGGCATAACCCAGAGCGTTGTAAACAAACGCAAAGCCAGAATCCTAATAAAACTAAGAAAGATAATAGAAAATTAAAATTTAAGGCGTTCAGCCCCCTTGTTTTTTCCTTTGGGAAGATGAGGGGGCTTTTCTCTGCCCTCTCAATCAATTCTGATTGGAGGAAGTAAGAATGGCATACAACCACGGACGGGAGGACAGGAAATGGCGTATCTGGAAAGAAGCGGAGGAAAAGCTGCTGCGTGAGTGCGGCGTTGATGAAGCGACCATTGAGCAGATACGCATGGCGGACAGGGCAGACTTCAATTCCAACAGGCGGTTTTACCGATGGACGAATGATGTAGATCGCCGTCATACATAAAGGTAGGCTTTGGAGCGGATGGAATACCCATCCGTCAGCGGAAACTGCTCGTCTTGCTGAGGAGATCGGTTCTCCGGCGCAAACATAGCATCATACTGCGCCCACCAGTCCCGATAGCGTTTTTCATGGGCAATGTTTTCAGTGTTCATTGAGATACCTCGCCAGTTTCTTCTCCAGCAGTTCTGTCATATCATTGCAGAGGCGCCTTACCTTGTCCTGCTCATGGGCGTAGTACCAGATGGTATCCTCTCCGGGGCGGAGCAGGAGCTGGTCGCCGTCCGCTTCTTTCCAGAACTCGCCCAGCACACAATACCGCTCTCCATGGATGGTCAGATCAAACATCCCGGAAAGGGTAAGAATCACGCCAGTGGATACATTGATACCTGCGGTCAGCAGGAAAAACTTCCGCACCTGGGACGGGAGCGTGAAGTCCAGCACGCTTTCTTGATCCCTGATCTGTTCCTCCGCGGCGGCAGGCTGGATTTTATCCGTGGGGTCCAGCACCTTTGCCAATGCCTTGCAAAACTTGGGGTATTGGCCAAATAGTTCTGGGTGGCTGGCCTTGAATTCCTTTTGCTTTTCCTGCTGCACCCGCTCCTGTTCCTTACAGAAAGCGTCCAGCTCGGCCAGATACCGCTCCTAGTAGAGATTGCTGGCTTCAAATGCTATGCCGCTCTTTTCCAGAATGGCGATGGCTCCCTTTTGGCTGCCAAACACCGGGACCCACTGAAAGCCGTGTCGGCAGGGCTTCAGTTTCAGGAATTCACCCCGACTCAGCAGGGCTTCCAGTTCCAGCTCATGCTCGTCCCACCAGTTCCGCCAACTTTCCGGTATTTCCCGGCCTTCGACCAAGTCCAGAAGCTTTGCTGTCAGGTTTTTTTGGTCCATAAGATCTTCCTCCGTTCCAGAGGGCGCGGGAATCCCATCAATCCCACCAGAGATACCAGACAGTGGACTGCCGCAGCACATCCGCCAGCGCGCCCACAGTGGCGTCCTCCGGCCCCTGGTCGATCACATCCGGGCAGAAACTGTACAGCTCCACTACTGAATCCACGGCCTTCTCCTTGGGAACGGGGACCGGGAGCAGGAACTCCAGTTCGTCGTGGCTCATGGCGACAGGCACCGCGCCGTGCTGCTCAAACCAGTATTTGGCCGCTGCCATCAGCTGGGGTGTGTCGGGACAGTCGTTCCAGTTTCCGAAGGGCAGGTAGGCAAAGATCTCCCAGGGGTTCTTGACCGGGATTTTCGCCAGAATGAGAGGGTAGGTCATATCAGTGTCGGAATCCCAGTAGCAGGAAAAACGGTTATTCTCATAGCCGCCTTCCATCTCGCCCAGGATTTCCTCATCCCAGTCCATATCGTCATCCTCGGCTTCTTCCTTGCGCTGGCCGGTCAATTCCTGCAAAACCGCCTTTCCGTCTTTGAAGGAGGTGGAGAGCATCTTCTTCCGGTACTCCGTTACAGTTTTGAGGTCAAATTCGTAAATGTCTGCATCATTCTTCGGGTCGGCGTTCATCACCAGACACTCAAGCAGCGTTTCGTCATCCGCCTTGATGAGTACCGGCACAAAGCCTTCTTTGACACTTTCCCGTTTGGCATAGCTGTATGCCGACATGATGGGATCATCGTCCTTCATGGAGGGGAAATAGGTGCATTCACAGTCCAGATACTCCATCAACGCCTCAGCCAGTTCAGAGGGCTCCAGTGTGTCCTCGTCGAAGTCCTGTCCCTGCCAGTTGGTGAAGCGTTCCTCGATCACCTTTGCCATGGCCTGGTAGTAGTCCTCGTCAAAGGGGATGAACAGGTAGGCTTCATCTTGGAACTCATTGGAGTGATACCGCTCCGGGCCGAAGAAGCGGAGGGCGTTGTCATCAACATCGGCAGGATAGTAGGGGCTGTCGCCCCCTCCATAGTAATTGCCTGCAAAAGCACGACCTCTCTGATCGAATAGCACAAAGAACAAGCAGCCGTCCAACTCATTCTGGATAAATTCCCGCAGGTCCACACTGGCAGGGTCGGCTTTGACCTGTTTGGCCACTTCGCCGTATTCTTTCAGGAATTCCTCGCCCATCAAATCATGCTCCATGCACCAACGCAAGTAGATGGCCATATGGTTGTAGGCATTGATGGGGTCAATGGGCAGACCCTTCTCCTCAATGCTCTCGATATGATAGGAGGCATCGTCCATCTCACCGTCAAAATCATCATTGGAAAGGGTGCCACGAGTGATAGCATCCTGACGGTCAGGATCCACCACAAAGCTGATGCCGTTCATTTTGTCCAGCAGGGCATCCGCGTCATGAGCCAGTATTTTTTGATATACATCCGTCACGCCTCCTTTTATTCCGGCCACTCATCTCCGTCACAACGGCTGATGAAGTCATAGTGAGGGCTCTCAAAATAGTCGTTGGGATAGGATTCACCGTCCTGATGAAGCTCCAGCCCCCTCCAAATCCATCCTCTCATTGATATATGCAAGGGTATCGTGGATACCCGCAATATCTCCAAAGGGGTAAGCCCCTTTGGAAACCCCGGACAACAAAACAGGCTGAATATCTCGCACTTTCCCGGTGCTTGATACTCAGCCTTTATTTGTTGTCAGCAGCCCCCGTTTCGTGGTCTGCGTGTAGTTCCTTGTAAACTGACTTAGCCAGTTGCCAAGATAAAAAGTGCGATCAGGTAGATAAGCGGGGTCATTATCCATGAAAGGAATAAGGCGAAAAGGAGCCAGATCCCGGCGGTAAGTAGCGTTAAGACTGCTAGGAGTGCCAGGAATTTAAGAATTGTTTTCGAGCAGGTTTTCATGGCTTTTCCGTGTCGTCGGGGAGGGCATGTTGGGGCAGATATTTGCCTGGATTAATCTGGCCTGCGTGGGGGATGGGCGGGGAGTATTTATCTGGACTGCTCGCCCGAGCCGGTGGTGTTGAACTGGTTTTGAAGGCGGGCTGGTTTTGACCGGTTTGCTTGATTGTGTCTAATGCTTGTTTTAGTCCGCCCGGGATCGGCAGACCCAGCAGTGAAGCGTTTTCGAGGATGGAGATGCCCTCGTTGGATAGGTAGAAGAAGATCGTGGCGGTGCGTAGCACTCCGGGGGTACCAAGAACATGCACATCCAATAAGTGGGCTAGTCCGATGAGGGCGAAGATTAAGATTTTGCGGGCGATACCGCGAAACCCTACCGAGCTCGATAGCTTGTGGGTGTTAATAGCGGCGAGCACGCCGGTTAGATAGTCGATAACAGTGAATGCGACTATCGCGTATAGCAGGGAATCAGTTCCACCGAGAAAGGCTCCCAGCCAAGCACCCATAGCGGTGATGACGCCTTGGATAGTGACCCAGATAGATTTAATGGACATATCGAGTGATTCCTTTCAAAAAGACAAAGAAAAACGCCCGACACAGGGTGTAGGGCGCATAAA
Source organism: Mobiluncus curtisii ATCC 43063 (assembly GCF_000196535.1). Lineage (NCBI taxonomy): Bacteria > Bacillati > Actinomycetota > Actinomycetes > Actinomycetales > Actinomycetaceae > Mobiluncus > Mobiluncus curtisii. The sequence goes on from NC_014246.1 coordinate 1,427,646, forward strand.
AAATGCCCACCAAAACTGGCAGGCGTAAGTAGCTGGAGACTATAACCTTTGAGGTTATAGGTCTGGCAGATTGGGGTTGGTAAGCACTTCTAAAATCGGCAATCTTAGATCGAGGTGCGCTTCACGCGGGCAGACCACCTCACCTGATTTCTCGTCGGTAGGTTGTGCTGGTGGTGCTGGTGTGGGATCAGAGGGAATAGAAACAATCGGTTCTTCACTCATCGTCAGTCTCCTTGGCTAGTGCGTCAGCGACGGCGTCGTAAAGCACGTCGAAGGCTTCCGCTGCTTCTCCCGATAGTTCACCGTCATAGCCATCAAGCAGAGTTTTAATATCGGTTAGGTGACGGCCGTATGTGGGCCCGGAAACCTCGACGACAGACTCAAAAAGTTCACTCCTAGCCGCTAAAAACTCTTGCGCTTTTTCTGGGGTTGCGAGATTGAATGTTCCATCGGTATCGATGATGGGCTTGCCAGCATCGTCGAGGGTCGCGTATTGGCTGATTAGTTCGTATTCGTCGACTCCGAAGCGCGTAGAAGCTTCACGTACCAAATGCAGTAGTTTGGTACGCGCACGTGAGGCGGCTGGCTTCAGCGACATGCCAGCCAGCAGTTCGGTGACTGCGGCGAGCTGATCATTGGGAAGAAGAATTTTCATGTTGGTTTCCTTTTATGCGAGATTGGTGGACATTTTCTGGTAGCCGGTGTTGTCGAAATAGGTCCAGGAGATGGAGCCATCAGCGCGGGAGGTGATTTTAGAAATCCAGCCTTGGTTCAAGAGCCCAAGTATTCCGTTAACGCGGTTCATCAAATCCCCAACACGGTCGAATAATCTCGTCATGTTGTAGAACGAGCCGTTGGTAACGACCATGACGTCGTAGGTATGAAACACAACCTTCGACAAAGCGGTTGGCCCCACCCAGCCCGGATGCGTACCACGCCCCTGCAAAGACACGTCCTGCAAGGTGACATAGCGGTTTCCATTGGTGTAGAACTTGTAACCGTTTGTGCGCAGATCAGAACCTAAATGGATGCCGGCTGAACCGTAGAACTTGCCTTTAGGATCCAGTGTCAAGCACGTGTAGAAGGTACCGTTCGCTTGTGTTTGGTATGTCCATGCCACGTAGTCGCCTTGGTTGGCTAGTGACATAGAGATGCCTTGAATGTTTTCGTTGTTCTTTTTGCCACCACGCGACAGCTCACCGACGTAACGCTCGCCATACCAAAACTGCATACCCCGAGAACTAATTGTTCCCTCCAACCGGGAACCGTTATACCAAGAGATTTGAGTGGGGCTGATGCGAATATTCTGATTCCACCCCGCCAATCCAACCTGGATCGCGTTAGCCGCGAGTTTATCGGCGCTAATAGAGCCTGCCTGAATCCTGGCAGCGTTCAAATACCCAGTGGTGATCTTGCTGGCATCTATGTAAGCAATCTTCGCCGAGGTTATAGCCGCATCACGGATCATCACTGTTTGGATAAACCCATTGCTGATGGTCAACTTGTCGGAGGTGATGGAGCCTGCGGCGATCCTGGCTGCTGCTAGGGTGCCGGTGGTTATTTTATCTGCTGACAGCTGAGAGATTTTAGCGTTTGTGATCGCCGCATCGGCAATCATCGCCGTGCCGATAATTCCGTTGTCGATAGTGGTCTGCCCAGTGATATGCACCCGTTTGCCGTCGATGAGGATGGTTTCAGGTGAAATGTTGATTTGGTTGATGACATCGCCTTTAGTCACACGCAGGTTGATGTTGTTGCTCATCATGGCGATGGAGCCCCACACGTTTTGCAGGTTATCGCTCAGCGTAATCTTCAAACCCTCAACGCCCTCACTAGCCTGGCTAGCAGTCTTGACCGCCTGGTCGGCTTGTTTGCGCGCCGCCGCAACATCACTGGCTGCTTTCGCTACGCTGGCTTGGGCTTGCCCAGCCAAATCGCCAGCTTGTTTAGCGGCTTGTTTAGCTTGGGCAACCTCGGTTTTTGCTTGCTCTAACTCAGCACTCACCAGCGCGTGGTTAAGGTCAGTGGCAAGACTGACCCACCCGGGCTGACCAGTATCAGTAACGCGGTAGATCCAGATTCCTACTTGCTCACCATTGTCTTTAAACCACACATCCCCAAGCCGTGCAGATTCCGGTTGGGTGGTGCCATAGTGGTTGGTGTTTTTCCCATCCGCGCTAGCTAGCGCAATACTTGCTGCCTGCTGGGCTTGGCTAGCTTCGCTGCGGGCAGCGGTGATGGTGTGGGTGATGTCGGTGAATTTTCCTGCAGTACTGCCAAGTTCGATGTTGATGTATTCACCTGCGAGTGGGTCGAAGTCATAAGCAACAACCCTGGCGGTGAGTGCCACGTTGAGGTCATCGTGGCGGACGGTTACTGTGTCGCCTAGGGTCACGGTTTCTAGGTCGTAAAAACCCTCATATTCTTTCGTCGAAGCCAGATCCACAAACGAGATCTTGTAAGCGCAATGCGGTTGATCGACATGACAACTAGAGAACTCTGCTTTAGCTAGTTCACGCAATCTCGCGTGAGCCTGCGCAAGTGGCAGCTCATCCTCACGCGGTTTATCCGCATCTTTAATGGCTTTTACCTGCCCATAGCGGATGACCTTGATACGCGGAGCCACATAATCATTGATTCGGGGGCTGTCGACATACAGTTCCGGCAGTAACAACCCGTCGTAACCGACCGGCAGAATCCGGGTAACTACGGTTGTGTAGTCCAGTGCAGATTCGTAGCCGGTGAGGTTTTTACGATCTCTGATCACCACGCCAGCGTCTCGGCCTCTGCGGGGTGCATGGTGGATGTGCCAGTTATCGAAGGCCAGTTCGCCGCCCCATCGCGAGACAAAGCTATTGTCTGTCTTGGAGTCTAGGATTGCAGCGGCTAGAGACTGACGCACGATACGAGCCGAAGCACGAGTGCTGGTGTCGGAGCTAGATGCTGTAAACCCGTGCTTGCTATTAGCAGCATCAAGAAGCTGCTTTAGCGCATCAGCAGCCGTCTTGTTGACGACATAGGTGTCGGCGATCAGGTTTGCTGCCAGGTCATAAAACACGTGATGCGCGGTGATTTCTAGTAGCCCGTCCAGGGTGGTGGTTATCTCGGTGATGCGGAAACCCTGACGAGACTGTATGCCAGGCGCCGGTGTTGCGACGATATTCTCCAACACCAGATGTTGGGCGGCCGGGCCGTCTGCCGGATAGTTAAACCTCAGCGTGAAGCCCCCGTTTAGTTCCTCTGTCACAACCGGATCAATAATCTCGCGGTCGAGAACAGCCAAACCAGTGGCGGTAAAAGTCTGGGCGGCGCGGTTGTGGACGCTAATCATCAATAGGCCTTTCTGCTATAGAGTGCGCCAGTTGGGCTGCACCACAATCTTCGAGACACCCGCACCGAACTCGATTTGGTTAGCACCAGGTTGCAATTGTGGGAAGACCCCGGTTAGGGCGTCGCTTTGGGCTTTACCAGCCACGTGCCCCACCAACCGGGCACTATCGAGTGTCACCTGTCCAGCTGGGGATGCCACCACATGCTTGGTGCTGTTGATCGTCAACTCCAACTGCCCGGTACCAAACACAGTGATGACCGGATCAGCAGGCAACAACCCAGGATTCGTGATGGTTCCCGAAGCATCGAGCGTGGCCGATTTCAGGCCGGCATCCAAATAGGTAAACGGGGCACATGTCAGATCTGCCTGGAACATGCCCCAAGAACCCATCTCACGAACCAGTGGCGACACCTCGACGTGCTTCAAATACCTGAACAAGCCAGGCTCGCCACTAAACGAAATCGCCGAAGCATCCATCAATACAAAACATGCTTGCCGATAAGCCTCCACGCCACCCTTGACCGCTAGTGGCAGGCTGATTTCAGTGTCCTTCCAGCCAGCAAACCGAGTTAAAGAACCGGCGCGACCTGACACCTCAATGTCGTCTACCCGCCGTGTGGCGGCTGGGATCTCTACGGGTGCGGTGAACCGCAAACCCAACTGTTTCGAGGAGATCTTATGGTCGAGAGTAAACCCATACATCGCCTCACGCTCCCGCCATGATTAGGTTGTTGCGTCTTGATAGCCGCGAGAGCTGAGCATCGATGCGCGGAGCCAGCTTGCCGACGAGTGTCCCATCATTGAGCACCACCTGAACATCCAAGGCACCGAGAATCCGCCTCGCAGTGATATCGACAACGCCCTCCACATCCACAGGCGAAGCCTTATTTGGTGATGGGTTGACATCGGGGTGTCGAATGGCTGCTGGTGCCAGATCTACATTCGGTAGGTGCAAGTCCGTGTCGTTGATGTTGATTGGCACATCAATGCCCGCCGCGAGTTCGTCCATGGCACCCATGGTGTCTTTAGCCATGTCTTTTGCTGCATCGGCTGCTTTATGACCCTCACTGGTGATTGCTCCGGCCAGGCCTGCTACGAGCATGTCACCGACCCACGCCATTTGTTTGGAGGGACTGTGGATACCAAAGAACCCGAGGATCCCATCCCAAATACTCGATACCCAGCTAGAAACCCTGTCCCACAACCAGCCCGCCAACGACTGGATGCCCTGCCACAAACCAGACACCAAGGAGGCACCAGCTGAAACCATCTGGCCCACACCACCCAGAACAGCAGAAACAATCCCGCCAATGATCTGCGGGATAGCGGAAACAATCGTGCCAATAATCTGCGGTAGCGCACCAATCAGTGCTGTTAATAGCTGGATACCGGCCTGCACTAACTGCGGTATAGCTCCACCGATAGCCGATACCACAGCAGAAATAATCTGCGGCAACGCGGCCACAATCGTGGTGATGATCTGAGGTAAGGCACCGATCAGCGCGACAAACAGTTGAATACCAGCCTGAATCAGTTGCGGGATAGCACCGAGCACGCCGTTGATGATGGCTGTGATGATTTGCGGCAGGGCTGCCACTATTGCAGTGATGATTTCTGGCAGCGCGCTTACGAGGCTGGTGAGTAATTGGATGCCGGTTTGGATGATCTGTGGGATAGCACCCACAAGGAAATCCACCAGCCCCTGAATAATCTGCGGCAAAGCATCAATCAACACCGGTATCGCTGCGATCAGGCCCTCAGCCAGGCCCGTGATCAACTGCAGCGCGGCGTCCAGGATCAAGGGTAGGTTGTCGACGAGGCCTTGGATCATGGTGGTCAACATCTCGACCGCCGCCGGAATCAACTGCGGCAGCGCCTCACCAATACCGGCTACCAGCGTAGTAATGATCTGCACCGCAGCCTCAAGCAGCGAAGGTAGGGCTTCAATGATCGCCTCTACAAGTGCCACGATTAGGGTTACGGCGGTTTCTGCCAGGGACGGCAGCACCGCAATAATCCCATCAAGCAGGCTGGTCAGTATTGTCATGCCGGTCTCAACTACTTGTGGGAGTTGTTCGGCGATAAATGCCAGTGCTTCTTTCAGGATCCCGCCGAAGGTGTCGATCAGGGCTGGTGCCCCGCCGGTCTCGAAGGCTTCTGTGAGTTCGTCGACCCAGCCGTTAACCATCGGCATCACCGTGCTAGCAAGAGCCGTCGTGAGCCCACCAGCCAACAGGCCCTTCAAATTAGCCACACCATCTTGCAAGGTGGCGAGCTGACCGGAGAAAGTTTTGGATTGGGCATCCATCGCCCCATAAAACCGCCCACCCTCAGATGTAGCGGAAGCGAACGCATCAGCCACCATATCGGCAGATATAGCGCCTTTACCCATCTCCTCCTTGAGCTCGCCGATACTCTTACCTGTCTTACGGGAGATCTCTTCGAGCGGGTTGAAACCGGCGTTAATCATCTGGTTCAAATCTTGACCGGTCAGCTTGCCCGTGCTGCTCATTTGGGCGAACGCGAGCGTCAAAGACTCGAACTTTTGGGCATCACCCTGGCTGATATCGCCGAGCTGCTTGAGCCTGATTTGGGACTCCTCGGCACTCATCCCGAAACCCATCAGAGTCTGGGTGCCCTTAGCCAGATCCTCCATACCAAACGGTGTGCGAGCGGCCTCCAGCTTGAGGTCGTTGACGAGTTTCTGGGCCTTCGCCTGATCACCCAGCATGGTGGTAAACGATGTGGTGTATTGCTCCATCCGGGCGTTGTACTCAACCCCGTCTTTCATTGCCGCCCCGAAGCCTTTAGCGATACCTGCGATGGCGTGCCCGATAGCCTTAACCCCACCAACGATTGCCTCGGCTGCAATGTTGGCTTTCAACACGTCACCGAAGATGCGGGTCTTGCCCGACGTGTCATCCATCTCGGAACCCAGATCATCAACAGCACTCTCAAGATGGCTAGTGTCCTTGGCGGCATCTTTCGCGTCATCACCTGCGCCGTCAGCCTCATCGCCAAACTTGGAAAGAGCAGAATTATTCTCTTTAAGCTCACCCTCAAGACCATTCAAAGTCGCCTGAGCGTTATTGAGCTGAATCTGCCAATTCTTCGTACGAGAATCATTTTCCCCAAAACTGGTAGCAGAGTTATCAAGAGCGCTCTTAAGGGTCTGGATCTTGGCTTTTTGCGCCTCAATCTCTTTACCCAAAACCTGGTTACGAGAAGTCAACGCTGAAGCAGACTTATCGTTCTTATCGAACTGAGAAGCCACCAGCTTCATCTCAGACCCGAGTACTCGCATTTCGCGGTTGATGTCGGTGATCGCGCGTTTAAACTCCCGCTCACCCTCCAAACCAATCTTGAGACCAAAAGACGAGTCGGCCATGAGAGGTGTTTCCCTTCTTGACTCATGTAGCTTTTAGGCTACACTTAGGTGTGTGGAGATTATTTCTAGTAGCTTGTTTGACGCTTGGTTAGGTGAGCTGAAAGACAAACATGCTCAGCGGCGCATTTTGCATGCAATAGCCCGATGCGAAGCACACGGAACAATGGTTGGAGACATCAAACCCGTTGGCGAGAAAGTTAACGAGATGAGATTTCATTTCGGGCCCGGCTACCGGGTGTACTACACCCAACTAGGTGCAGTAACGGTTTTCCTGCTGGCCGGAGGAGATAAATCCAGCCAGGCTAAAGACATTCGAACCGCTCAAAAGCTCGCACAACAGGTAAGGAAGGAACAGTCATGAAGGAAGTAACATTTTCAGCGTTCGACGCAAGCAAATATCTCGATAGCCAAGAAGCAATGAACGATTACCTAGCTATCGCACTCGAAGACGGCGATACGAAAACCGTACAGGTGGTTTTGCGTGACATTGCAAGGGCACACGGCATGAGCCAGCTAGCTAAAGAAACTCAACTCAACCGTGAATCCCTCTACAAGTCACTATCAAAAGACGGCAACCCGTCCTTTGCGGCTATCACGAAAATCATGAAAGCCCTAGGACTCAAAATAACTCTCGCTACACAAAATGCCTAGATACCTGCTGGAATCACATCATCAATAAACCAAACACGCCTCTGCTCAGCCCGTCCGGTCTCTATGCGCCAGCAGTCCACCAGGTCGAGTAGCTCACCAAATACAGTCAGCTCTATTTCGGTGCGGGTGAGGTTGAGGTGGGCTATGCCGATATAGGTCAGGCGGGTGAAGGCCGCCTCATCGCTGTCTAGGACTCTGCCTTGGTTTAGTCTTTTGGGGCTGGTGTCTCGGTGGTGATAGCCCGACGAGTGCCCTTCTGCAGAGCCTGGCTGATGGCGGTTCGGTAGTCGGCCAGGTCAGCTGGAACAGTCAGCAACTCCACCGCATCCTCAGTAAGCTCAGGTCTCTGATCATCGGGATGCGTGAGGTTGTGAATCTGTACTGACTGGTTTGCTAGTAGTGTGATTAGCCAGATCACCTCACCCAACGACTTGTCCACATCTTCCGATGTTTCGAGAGCTTCGCCTAGATGTTCGAGTCCGCCGTAGCGCTGCGCAATCAACCGAGTCGCACGCGTTGTCAAAACCAGCTCGTAATCCTCGCCACCTATAGTGATGGTGGCGCTGCGGGACGAATCAACGGTATTGATGGCTGCGGTTTTCTTTCCCACGATTACTGTCTCCCTTTTCTTTTAGTGGCTGTTGGTTCGGCTAGGCGTGGAGGCTGCGGCGGGTTCGTAGACCTGCTTGTACCAGCCAGTGATCGTCTCTGCCTTGACTCCGGCAGCGCCTTCGGTGACCTCGGCCTTCCACGGATGACGACCTTGCGTGTCGGGCTTGTTACGGCGCAGGATCGTGCCCTCAATCGACGGAGTGCTGAAGGTAATGCTGTCGGCCTTGGTAGCTAGGGTCGTGGTTGGGAGGGCGAATTTGACGCGGTAGAGCCAGAAGTACTGGTATTTTCCGTTACTACGTGCCGCTCGAAAACCGATGGCTACTGGTGTACCGCCATCCTCGCTAGCGCTAATGAGCACGCCGTTGGCATCCAAGGTGGCTCCGGTGAGTGCTGCGGCGGCTTCTGCACCAAGATCATCGACACCTAGGGTGAGCGTCCCGGACTTGAATTCTTTAACGATCTCGGATGCCCCGTCGTCGGCGTAAAGGATTGCCTCGGCAACCTCCACGGAGAGTTCAGCGCTGATGGCTTTGGCGAGGGATTTCGGGGTGGCATAGGTTTCCTCACCAGTGGTGGGGTCTTCGGTGATAGTGGCGTAGTAGAGCTTGTCTAAACCAATAGTTGCCATGATGTTTCTCCTTTTGGGTAGTAATTTTCGTTAGATGTCATCGACAGATAGAATTGGGGAATGAGAGAGAAAAAGCGATGCTTGACCTATGCGGTGTTCGGGATTTATCTGCTCTTGTTGTTGTGGATGGTGCTGTTCAAATTCGCCACCAGCGTTGACGACATACTGGACATGCGGCATGCGCGCTACTTAAATCTGATCCCATTTACAGATTCTGCGAATCTTTACGGGTCGAACTTCTTTGATGAGATCGTGGTCAACTTCCTTGTTTTCATCCCGTTTGGCTTGTACATGAGGATGTTGTTGAAACGGCGCTCATGGTTAATTCAATTGCTCCCACCGTTTTTAGCAAGCGTGGCATTCGAGGTCGTTCAGTACGTTTTCGCTATTGGGGTCAGCGATATCACCGATGTCATAATGAACACTGCTGGAGCCGCTACTGGCTTAGTAGTTTTTGCTCTGCTAGCCAGATTCTGGCCTGAAAAGAGCGAAAAAGTCATTAACGTCATCGGGTTAGTCCTGGAGATCTTGTTCATCGGATTTTTGACTTTCCTCATCATTGCAAACTCTTAAGGACAGGCTCTAAAACTCGAAACATCGATGGAATAGTGGTGAAAACCGGTATCCGCCTCGTATCCGATATAGCGGCGGGCGGTCACCGTCAGCCCTGCATCAATTAGGGCTCGGGTGAGCTGGTTACGCAGCCCCAGGTAGTTGGTCTTCGTGAACAGTGCGATGCGGACTTCTTCGACCTCAATACCGGGGGTGTTGTCGGCGAAGATCTCGAAAGAATCTGTTAACGGGGTGAAGACTAGATACGTGTCTGGGGCTGGGGAATCGGTGTAGCAGCTGACTGCATAGGCGAGCCCAAGTTGTTTAGCGATGTGGCTTAGGTTTTCTAAAAGCCCGCTCATGGTTTCACCTGTTCGATTCGCGCGGCTAGGGTTTGTTTCATTGCGGTGATTGCGGCTCGCCTGGTTTGTGAACGCGTGGGGGCTAGGAAGGGTCTAGCGGGCTGGTTGGAGCGCCCGTGTTCAAGAACGTTAGCGATTAGTGCGTTAGCTCTACCATCGTCTCGGTTCTCGGCGAAACCAACTTTAACGTTATAGTCTCCGCGGCTATTGACTTTTACTGGCGCGGTTCCTAACGCTTTGGCGAGCTGACCGGTAGAACGGGAGGGCTGTTTCGTTGAGCTGCCGATGGCGGCAGAAAGGTTAGAGCGCATACGCGGCTCCACTATGTTAGCCCCGGCTTTAAGTACTTGTTCAGCGGAGTTATCAATGAGGCTGCTGGCTGAGTCGAGTGCGTCAATGAAATCGTTGGGAAGCTTTATTTGTACGCGAGCCATCAGAGTGCTCCTTCTGGTTCGGTGCGGTGAGCCAAGATCTCGACATAGCGGCCGAGGTATTCGACCGCATCAATAACGTACCTGCCATGTGCGGAGCTGATTTGCATTGCCTCGGTTATTTTTATGCGCGGTATTGCTCGGATCCTAAATAACAGGTCTGCTTTGGTGTAGGCGGCGCGGTTTACCCAAGCCGGTGAAGCGTGCCGCACTTCCATATATGCGCGCACCGAAGCTATAACCTCGTCACTAGTAGTGGCGAACCCGGCAGCGTCTTTGGTAACCACTGGCTGTATCAGGTCGATGTGCTCGCTCATTTTGCCTAGCGTTGCCACAAGGCGCGTCCTTCTTTAGATTTTCCAGTCCCGATCCAGACGAAGCAGGGTGTTGACTGCGTTCCACACGGCGCGGGCAGCATCGGTTTTGTCTGCCCAAAACCCGGCGGTTGCTCCATCTCTGGATTCGTAGAAATGGGTGGCGAGCATGATAATGCCTTGCCGGGTTGCCTGCGACATGGGCTCCGTTTGGTAGTAGCCCTCGGGTAGATGTTGGTAAGCGGTTGCATAGGAGATGGCAGCCAACACAAACGAGGCAATCAAAGAATCATCCTCGCTATGGTTGACCAGTAGATTTTGCTTGACTAAGGCCATGAGTTCGTCTGTTTTCATGGCTGCCACCTCCTAACTATTTTTATGGTTTACCCGGCGGTCTTTTGGGTAAGTACCTTGATCGCTTCGGGTAAGACGAGCTTGCCGTCTAGGCGTTGGGAGGCGAGGAACCCGATCTGCCCTGTGGTGGCGAATAGTTCGTTTAGGCGTTTGAAGGAGCGGCCTTGCCGGTCAGCAATCCAATAAAAACCGAGGTCACCGAACGCTACTGTGCGGGCCCCCGCTTTCAGTTCAGGCACAAAAACGGAAGTGTGAACGGGTCGGCCAAGGATCATGTCTGGTGTGCCAGCGGTCAGGGCTGGCTGCCACAGGTACTGCCCGTTACCGTCTTTGAGTTTGCGTACGGTCTTTACTGTTGCATCGTTCATCATCCACACCGCACGCGCCCGGTACGGGGCACGCAAACTATAGTGCAGATCGATGAGTTCGTCAGCGTTAATGTCGGTAGGCTTGCTGGTGGTCACGCCTAAGTCTGCTCCGCCGGTTGGGTTGAAGATGCCGGTGGGTTTACCTTTACCATCGCCAATTAGGAAGGCTTCTTCTTCAGCAGCTCCAATACGGCGAGCAAACTCGCTCGCTAGGTATTGTTCAACGTTAAACGCTGCATCGTTGAGCAGTTCTTCGCTGATTTTCAGGAAGGTTCCCAGCTTGTATGCCGACAGGGAGATTTGGGTGAAGGCTTCATCGGATTCGCTATATGGCTTGCCTTCATCCAGCCAGGTAGCGGTGCCATGGGTAGACACGACAGGGATTTTACGATCTCCGCTAGTGGTCTGAATAACCTTGGCGAGGCTTCGCATGATGTTTTGGTCGGCTAAAGACTGCACTAGGGTGCGTTCGAACTCGTCAGGCACTAGGTATCCGCCCTCAGAATCCACCCCCTCGCTTAGCGCATTCCTTACTTCCATGGGGGAGGTGTTAAGCCGCATCGCATCCCAAAACGCCCGCTTGTAGGAAGCTCTAGCACGGGCAGGCTTCGCCTTGCCCACATTCTCGTCTGATCCAGCACCTGGTGTTGCTGTGATGGGTGCCCGAGTCGCCTTAGCCAGGGAGTTTTCGAGGCGTTCGGCTCGCTCAGACCGGGCAATCTCGTGAGAAAGCGCCTCGATCTCAGCCTCCATCTTCGCGTAAGCCGCGTCATCCTCAGCATTCAGACAGCCGGTCTCAGAGTTGCGGTGTCCATCAAGAAAAGCCTTCGCCTTATTCCAGGTTTCGGCACGGCGGGCATAAAGATCAGTAACAGTAGTCATGGTAAAAAGTTCCTCTCTTAAGGGTTTAGTGGGGTTGATCAGTTAGTTGGGCGTATAAATCAACAACCCGCCGACCACAAGGGGCAGCGGGCTGCAAAGAACAACGGGTATCAGGAGATGGCATTGAGCCAGGCGGAGCACTATCTTTTCGCTGGCCAGCTAACTGCGCGACGAGGCGCTGTTCCGCGGCCTTTCTGGAAAACACCACACCACCCTTGTTTTTGGGCGGCAACGGCGGCTTCTTACGGGCAGGGCTTTGCTCGTCATCCCCGCCGGAATCGTCCTCATCCGGCTCGTCTTCACCCGGCTCTTCAGATTCTTCGTCCTCTTTGTCTGGGGTTGGTGCTCGTTTACCAGTCAGCAGCTCGTCGGCGAACCCAAGTTCGATGGCTGCAGTTGCGTCCATCCAGGTTTCGGCATCCATCAACTTCGACAACTTCGCCCTGCTCAACCCAGTCTTGAGCTGGTAAGCATTGATAATCGAGTCCTTGACACTCTCAAGCATGTCGAGGGCACGCGAGAGTTCGGTTTTATCGCCCATGGCCAGCGTGGCTGGGTTGTGGATCATCAGCATCGATACCGGCGACATCGCCACATTACTTGCTGCCATGGCGATCACGCTCGCTGCGGATGCTGCGATGCCGTCAATATTGACTCGCACTTGGCCTGGGTAGTCCAGAAGCATGTTGTAAATCCTGGCTGCCGCCACGACATCGCCACCGGGACTGTTGAGCCAAACAGTGACCGGTCCTGATCCGGCATTTAGTTCAGATGCGAAGATGGCGGGTGTTACGTCATCGTCGAGCCAGGATTCTTCGGCGATAGCCCCGTTGATACGCAAAACCCGAACATCCTCTTGGGTGTCCGGGTTGGTTGTTTCTGGTGGTATCCAGTTCCAAAAACGCTTCACATTCTCCTCCTCAATAGTTGGTTCTCTCTAGGTTCTTCTTCACCAGACTCGCCTTTATCGGCTTGTTGGGAGTCGGCATAAGCCCCAGCCATCGGAAGCGGGAGCATGTTCCCATTAACCAGGTAGAGATCCCCGCCATCTGCCGCCTCTATCCGGTCAAGGTTTTCTAGCTCGCGGATGTCGTTGGCGCTCATCCACCCGTTTTGGCGAGCTACCGCGTATCCCTCCATGCGTGACTGGTAGTCCCCGCGCAGCAGCCCTTCAACGTTGAACTTCACAAACAACTGCTGCTTTTCACGCGGGTTCAAGAGAGTTTTCGTGATGGCTTGTTCCCAGCGGATTACCCACGGGTCAAGGGTGTATTTCACGAACTCTAAAGACTGTTGTTCAATATTGGAAAACGAGGATTTTTCGAGGTCACCGATCATGTGGGGCGGAATACGGAAAATCCGGGCGATTTCGTTGAGCTGAAACTTCCGTGTTTCAAGAAACTGTGCCTGCTCTGGGCTTACCGAGATTGGCGTGTACTTCATCCCTTCTTCCAAAACAGCGACTTTATTGCCGTTCTTCGCACCACCGAAGGTTGCCTGCCAGGACTCACGGACCCGTGAGGGGTCTTTGATCGTGCCAGGATGCTCCAACACCCCACCAGGTGCGGCACCATTAGCGAAAAAGCTCGCGCCGTAATCCTCGGTGGCTTGTGCCAGGCCGATAGCATTGCGGGCCATCGCAATCGGTGAGTAACCCACTAAACCGTCGAAGCCGAGACCTGGGATGTGTAGGACGTCTGCTGGGGTTAGCCGGATGGTTTTGTATTCGCCTGCTGGTTCATCCCAGGAGGTCTGGTATTCGTAATACAAGGCCTTGGTGTCCAAGTCTCTGCCTACGCTCATGCGGTTTGGCTGCAACGGATAGAGCCCTATGATTTCACCTAGGCCGTTGCGTACGACCTGGGCGAACGCGTTACCCCACAAAAGCAGATGCGTCATCAAAGTTTCGCGGAACACGAAGCTCGTCATTTCGGGGTTAGGTTCATCATGCAACAGCCGGTAGAGGCTGTGGTCGACCGCTTTTTCTTTACCACCGCCGCCCTTATAGCGATAAAGGTGCAGTGGAAGTCCGGCTATGGCTTCGGCCAGGATCCGCACGCACGAATACACGGCGGTCATTTGCATCGCGCTACGTTCGGTCACTGGACGACCAGAGGACGTGGGTCCAAACAGGAAGCTGTAGCTTGTAGACAGCTGATGGTTCTGTACGGGTTTCGGTTTGCCGCGTAGCCAGTTGCTAAGACCCATGGTTTTTCCCTTCCGCTAATGAAAAAATGAGTGCATGCGAAGGTGGAAAAGACGCGGCACGTGGTTGCGCATTGGCGGGCTTTTCGCGTGCTATCTTTTACTGCCTGCTCTCATGACAGCCGCCATCGGATTAGGCAATGCCTCCGATTTAGGGATGGTGGCGTTTATCTTGATGCTGTTCATAGCGTTTCCACTCGTCACTATTGCGCTAGCCGCCTGGGACGCAGTCACGGAGGGCTTCACTGTTTTATGGATAGTGATGCCGATAGTGTTTTTCGTGGTGCCCACGGTTATCTTTTTCAACGAATCCGCGCTTATCTACGGAGCCATCTATTCAGTGCTAGCAATAGTGGCCAATGGTGTCGGTAGCCTGTTTCGCCCAAAATCTCATAGCACCAATAGTCCCCGCGAATCATAAACTGAGCTCGCCTCTGGGGTGTTGCCGCATCTTATTGCTCGATCCAGGGCCATGATGGTGGCTACTACGCCGTCGATCTTCTCCGTAGACTTTTGCTTATCTGGCTTAATGTTTCCGGCCGGGTCGGTGCGCACGTGAATGTTATCGACCATCCAGGCCAGCACCGGGTGCCCGCCATGGGCGAGCTTGCCTTCTAGGGCGAGTTTCATGAGTTCTTTGGATGGTGGGGACATGTCTTTGAAGCCTTGCCCGAAAGGCACTACCGTGAAACCAGCATCCTCAAGGTTTTGGCTCATTTGGATCGCGCCCCACCGGTCGAAAGCGATTTCTCGGATATTAAACCGGGTGCCCAGATCCTCAATGAACTTCTTGATATACCCGTAGTGCACCACGTTGCCCTCAGTCGTGAGTAGGTGGCCTTGCTGATGCCATAGGTCGTAGGGGACGTGATCCCTAGAAACTCTGAGTTTGAGGTTGTCTTCGGGTATCCAAAACCAGGGCGCGACCGTGTATTTGTCATCGTCATCCGTGGGTGGGAATACGAGAACGAAAGCTGTGATATCGGTGGTGGATGCCAGGTCGAGCCCGCCGTAACAAACACGGCCTTCTAACTCATCCAAGTGGACTGGGCCATCGTTTTTGTTCCAGGTATTCATAGGCATCCACCGCACAGACTGTTTGACCCACTGGTTCAAACGCAACTGTCTGAAGGTGTTTTCTTCAGCCGGATTCTGCCTGGCACTATTACAAGCGTCCCTAACTTTCTGGATTGGCACCGTCACGTCCAAGGATGGGTTGGCTTTATGCCACACGGCTTCATCGGTCCAATCATCATCTTGTGCTGCCCCATATATGACTGGATAAAAGGTGGGGTCAATTTTTTTGCCCGCAAGGATGTCTTGGGCTTTTTGGTGTTGCTCGTAGCAGATGCTGTGGGTGTCGGTGCCGGCGGTTGTGATCAAGAAGTACAGCGGCTGGGTGCGAGCATCCCCACTGCCTTTGGTCATCACGTCGAAGAGCGCCCGGTTGGGTTGGGTGTGTAGCTCATCGAATACCACTCCGGAAATATTGAATCCGTGTTTGGAATACGCCTCGGCGGATAGTACCTGGTAGAAGGAATTGGTGGGGGAGTAGATGATACGTTTTTGGCTTCTAAGGATCTTTACCCGCTTGGCTAGTGGGGGACACATTCTCACCATGTCGGCTGCCACTTCGAACACGATGGATGCTTGTTGCCGATCGGCAGCACACCCATAAACTTCAGCGCGTTCCTCGCCATCGCCGCAACACAGCAAGAGTGCGACGGCGGCGGCTAGTTCAGATTTGCCTTGCTTTTTAGGGATCTCCACATACGCGGTAGTGAATTGGCGAAACCCGTCAGGTTTGACCACACCGAAAAGGTCGCGAATGATTTGTTCTTGCCAATCAATCAACTTAAAAGGTTTTCCTGCCCACCGGCCTTTCGTATGCTTTAAAGCTTCGATAAACGCGACCGCAAAGTCGGCTCGGCGCTTGTCATAGCGCGAGCTTTCAGCCATGAACCGTGTCGGGTGATATTCAGCTAGCTCACGCATACGAATCAGTTACCTTCTATTGGTTAAAAAGTCAGTTACTACCGGCGATAGCAGGTACCCTCAAGCCTTGTGGGGCTAGGCTTCGGGCAGATTAGCTAACGCCCAGGCGATCGCATGTCCGGGGTCAGCGAAAAGATGGTCTGACTCAGCGACGAGTTCGAGTTCGCATTCTCCGCGGCCCCTCGAGTTAGGCCCGAACCCGCTGACGGGTTCTTCCATCAACCGGTAGATTTGGGCGTTATTGCCAAAGCCTTCAGTCTTGGTCCAGGTAGCAAAACTTGCTAGCGTGTAGCCTCCGTAGGCAAGAACCGTCCCGTAGGAATCAACGCTCATCTGGAGGGTTTCGCTGGTGACCTTTGTGCTGTTCATGGCTGTTTCCTTTCTGTTGTGTACCGTTTCGGTATGTATATACAGCCATAGACCCACGCACTTATCCAGTCATTTTCCGCCTATTTTCAAGAAAACTTAGAGATGTACATCTCTAGGTCATAACGCTTCACGATAAAGGAAAACCCCACGCCAGGTGGGGTTGCCTTTGTGTTTAGTTTTAACGGGTCAGATGGTAGTTGACAACGTTTCCTGGTGTAGCATGCTCAAGTTCACGCACCATCGCTGCTGCCCGCCCGTATCCCTCGGTGACCTGTTCGATGTTGTCTAGGTTCAACGCTCCGTAGGCGGTGGTTTGCACCCGCCATTGATCGGTTTCAAAATCCCGGTCAAGCTCCGGGGTGTAGGGGAACAGAGGGGAAGGAACAATAGAAATCGCGACCCGGCCAGGTTCAATCTCAATGCTGGTGACGGTGTATCCCAACCGGTTAGCACGCCCGATAAGGCGTTCGGTGTTTTCTTCCTCGACGCTGCATTCAGCTTCTTTGGTGTTCATGGCTGTTTCCTTATGTGTTGTGTACCGTTTCGGTATGTATATACAGCCATAGACTTCGCTACTTATCCAGTCATTTTGCCGCCTATTTTGCCTAATAAATAGTGGTTTACATCTCTTGGTTAGTGTTTATTAGTGGCGGGGTTTTCCATGCAGAATTGCCGCTTAATGATGCAAGTAAAATCTTGCGTACTTCCTTATGTTCTTTACCGCTAAGTCCGATGCGGTAAAGCAGAGAACGCAGTTCATACTTCTCATTACTTACCTGTCTTGTACTGCGATTTACGGTGCGGTGGATCCGTTTGGCGTACGCGATCAGCTTCGTTAAGAACTCGGTGTAGGCTGTGATCTTCTCGAACTCGGGCAGCTCATCCCACCAAGGAAAACTCAGCCCCTCACTACTGGTGGTGATGCTAAGCTGGCTCGCGCCGAGCGCTTTAGCTATCAAGTCTTTCTTGGCTGCGATAAGTTCATGCAGCCTTGCCAGCTCAGTCTCATCAAGCGTGGCGGGCAGGGTGACTACGAGCCCGTAGTTTTCAGCCTTTTTGGTGTTCACCATTGCTCATCCTCCTCACCATCAAACTCGATGCTTTGAACGTCCAGCCATGTGCGGATGAGGCGCATGAAGTCGTGTGGGAAGTTGGAGACAATCATTTCTACGTGCTCGTAGCCGTGGTCTTCGGCTGCATCCCACACCGCACCAATATCGGTGAGGTCGACTCCGAGGTTTTCGATTTCTTCTAGATCGGCGTATAGCTGTCCTATCATCACCAAACCCTCTCTTTCTTGCTGGTTGTTTGGTCATGTACATACAGCCATAGGTTCGCGGGCTTATCCAGTCATTTTCGCCTTAAAATCCAGGAGTTTTAGTGGTCTCGGCGACTATCTGGGAAAGCACGAGTTTGGCGCACGGCAAAGCTATCCCGTTTCCCCACAGCTTGTATAACGCCCGGTCGGTCACTGGATTAGCCAGCCATTTGCGTACTTGGTTGCGGGTTTTAGGTTTTTTCAATCCTTGCACCTTGCCCCAGCTGGCCCAGACCTGCCACCAATAATCCAGCACGTCTTCGCTCGGGTTCTCGATGGCGAGTCCGTCTGTCCAAGTATCAGGGAATCCTTGTAGGCGGGCGCACTCGGTTGGGGTTAAGCGTCTCACGCGGTATTCGGGCATGCCAGGGTCAGTGACCAGGGGCGGCTCAGTTGAGTCCGAAGCCAACAGAGCGCCAGCAATATTGACGTTGCCTCGGCAGAAGAAGTCCGCTTTCGAGGCACTCACAACGTCGGGTTCGACGATGGCGATGCCGCCTTGGTTACAGGTCGGAGCTATCCCTGACGTATCGAGCGTCTTTGATACCTCGGTGGGATAACCGTACCTGCCTACTGCTGCGCCGCGTCCCTCATGTAACGCATTGAAACCGTAGGCGGTAGCGATGATGGGAGTATTGCCTCCGTCAGTGCCGTAACGGGCGGTCACGGTTGGTGCTATCTGGCATGGTCCGCCCACTCTGGCATCATGAGGATGATGGTCAAATAGTAGCGGCTCAATAATACTCTGGTCGTTACTGCATCCGAGCGTGCCTGACAGGTTTGTTTGCACGAGCGGGCCTTTTCCACCGCCTGGTTTACCTGCCCGCATCCGCAAGGCGAACACATCTAAAGATTTGCTTGCCTCGTGAGTGCCTGCTCGAGGATTGGTGGGAGGGTTTTGCTTTTCACTGCAGCCCGGCGCAAGATCCCGGAACACGCGTTGGGGCTCAAAGAGTATTTGTCCGGCACGCCCGCTTGCAAAATCGCAGATAAGGTAGATTCTTTTGCGTCGTTGGGGTACTCCGAAAAATTGCGCGTCCAATACTCGCCACGCAATACTCCATTGGTCTGCCACGATCGCTCCAGCTTTATGCCACTTTTGTACTCGAGGTAGGTCAGCCGCTGCCGTTTCGTCGACAACCGAGATGAGGTTTTGCAGGACGCTGTGGAAGTCTGCCCCTTTATTGCTTGAGAAGGCTCCGGGCACGTTTTCCCAAACAGCGAATCTTGGATATAGACCATGACTTGCCTTTCTCATTTCTCTGATGACTCTGACAGCTTGGTGGAATAAACCTGAACGCTCGCCAGCTAAACCTGCCCTTTTACCTGCTACCGACAGGTCTTGGCAAGGAGAGCCAAACGTGACCACATCCACCGGCTCTAGCTGACTGCCGTCAATATTGCAGATGTCGCCTAGGTGTTGCATTTGCGGAAGGCGCGTGGTGGTGACCAGGATCGGGAAGGGCTCAATTTCGCTCGCCCACGCAGGTTCGATACCAACCTTTGTTGCCGCGAGTGGGAAACCTCCCGAGCCATCAAAAAGCGAGCCAAGCCTTAAAGTTTGTGTCACGGGTTAGCCTTTCTGCTTGGGGCGCTCGACTTTTTTGACCAGATCCAGGTAGGCGTATTGCCCGCCGCTTCGCTCACACGTGATCCCAGCTGCGTCTCCGGTTGCTTCGGCATAGCGGCGCACAATCACGGAAGCGTATTTCTCATCCAGCTCCATGCAATAGCAAGTGCGGTCTGTGGCTTGTGCAGCCATGAGTGTGGAACCAGACCCAGCAAAGGTATCGAGGATGATTGCGTTGGTTTGGGTGGAGTTACGAATCGGATAAGCCAACAGGTCTAGTGGCTTCGAAGTCGGATGGTCACTGTTTTTGCGGGGCTTGGCGAAATTCCACACCGTGGTTTGTTTGCGATTCGCATACCAAGCGTGAGAGCCGTCTTTCTTCCACCCATAAAGCACTGGTTCGTGCTGCCACTGATATGGGGAACGACCAAGCACTAGGGAGTCTTTGACCCAAATACAACAGCCCGACAGGTAGAAGCCAGCATCAAGAAACGCTTTACGGAAGTTGAGGCCTTCGGTGTCGGCGTGGAAAACATAGGCTGACCCACCCTTCTCCAAAGCGTCTGCCATGTTGGTGAATGCAGCCAGCAGGAACTGGTAGAAGGTGTCTGTGTCTTGTTTGTCGCCTGCGATTTTCAGGCCGCTGTTCGATTTGAAGTCCACGTTGTAAGGCGGGTCTGTGACCACCAGATTAGCCTGTTTGCCATCCATCAAGGTTTCGACATCGGCCGGGTTCGTGGCATCCGCGCACATTAGGCGATGCCTACCAATCCTCCAGATATCGCCTTTTTCGACAAAGGCTGCCGCTTCTAGGGCGGCGTTCAGGTCGAAGTTATCGTCCTCGATACTGTCGCCGTCAAGAGAACCTATCAGCTGTTGTATTTCGGATTCGTCGAAACCGGTGAGTTCAACGTCGAAATCGGAAGCATCCAGGTCGGCTATGAGTAGGGCGAGTTTGGAATCATCCCACTGGCCACTGATCTTGTTTAGAGCAACGTTGAGTGCTTTTTCGCGGGTTTCGTCGAGTTCGACGACCACGCAGTCCACGGTTTTATAGCCCAGATCAGCCAGTACTTTCAGACGCTGATGTCCACCCACAATATTTCCGGTGGTTTTGTTCCAGATGACTGGCTCCACATACCCAAACTCACTTAGCGAGCGTTTGAGTTTGTCGTAGTCCGTGTCCCCAGGTTGTAGGTCTTTGCGGGGGTTGTAGTCAGCTGGGGTGAGATCAGTTAGCGCTATTTGCTTGATGCGCATGGTTTTTCACCGCCTTGACAAGCTCACGGCTAGTAGTCCAGGTGTCTTCCCACTTGCGTGTGTAATCCCCGAAATGCCCATACGTCGAATAGCGCACATAGCCGGGTGCTCGCAGCCCAAACTGGTCGATGATCGCAGCCGGACGAAGATTGAACACATCGCGCGCAGCAGCCGTGAGAATCTGGTCGGTGTATTGGCCGGTGCCGAGCGTGTCCACACTGAAAGCAACCGGGTCGGCTTTGCCAATCGCGTAACTAATCGCCACCTGGCACTGGGATGCAAGATCCGCATCCACCACGGTTTTCGCGATCAGCCGCGCCATATAAGCACCCGAGCGGTCGACCTTAGAAGGATCTTTGCCGGAGAAAGCTCCACCACCATGAGAAGCCAGCCCGCCATAGGTGTCAACCATCAACTTCCTACCGGTGAGTCCGGTGTCGGCTTTAGGGCCGCCCTCCACGAACCGCCCGGACGGGTTGATCAACACAAGCGTGTCCGGGCTTACCGGTAGATATGGCTGGCATGCTGGGCCAACAATCAGCGAAGTTATTTCACGGCGCAACACCTCGAAATCCTTGGATTTATCGTGCTGGACGGAAACCACCACCGTCTCTACGGCTTGCGGTTTTCCTGCGTCGTTGTAGCGCACCGAAACTTGTGCTTTACCATCTGAGAAGATCCCAGTGATGGTTCCTTGCTTGCGCGCGGCATCTAGCCGCTTACAAATCTCGTGGGCTAAAACAAGAGGCAATGGTAAGCGCTGTGGTGTATCAGTGCAGGCATAGCCGTAGACCGTGCCTTGATCACCAGCACCCTGAAGACAATAAGCGGACTCATCGCCATGGCGAGCCTCTAAAGATGTGCTCACCCCGTCGTTAATATCGTTAGATTGACGCCTCACCCATACGTATACCAAAAATCTCCACGGCTTATAGCCAGCTGCAGTCAGGGCTGTGCGTACGCAATCACGCAAGTCCACACGAGCATTAGTGCTGATTTCACCAGTGACAATAATGCGTCGCCCAGTAGCCATGACCTCTACCGCGACGCGGGCGTTGGGATCGGCGTAGAGAATTTCGTCGAGAATCTGATCAGCAATTAAATCGCACAGTTTATCGGGGTGACCGATACACACTGCTTCAGCGCTTAGAACCTTAGTCATAGGAATGCCCTTTCAGTAGAAAAATCAAAAGAAACAAAAACTCCCCACCATGTCAGCCAAGAGTGGGGAGCGAAGAAAACGAGGAAAACCCGAGTCATGTGTGATACTGGGATTCGTGCAAGACGAAACGAGTAAACCTAATCAGCCAGAACCTTCCGGCGGCAATGGTAAAACCGTGGCTTACGGAATGATTGCCGGGATAATGACCGCCATAATCTTTCGGTTCATTATGGACGATAATGCCTTAGCGATAACTATTGGCACAGGAGTCGGAATCGCGCTAGGGGCAGGCTTCAGCGCAACAAAACGCCCCAAATAAGCTCAAAAACACTAGGACGCATCTACGAGCGTGCTTTCAACAACTGCTCCATAACCTCATCACCCGGGGTCGTACCCGAATAGTCACTAGTGCAGTTCGCCCGCACAATCTCAAAAATCTCATACCAATACACATTCGCCTGCTTACCAAAAGACTGGCTCATCGCAACAAACGGGGAAGCGATAGCAGCCCCAGTGGTCGGGTGCTTGCCGAGCAAACCGAACTTGGAGATCGCCTGCTCACACTGCACATAGCGGGCAAATGCCTGGGCGTAGGCCTCAATCAGACGCTTAGAAACAAACCTCGTGCAGCCACGCTCGTCAAGCCAGCGCCATGTCTCTCGGTAGACAATGTCCGCGCCCAGCGGTTTGCCATCGCGTTGAACCTCCGACAGATACTCGGCAGGCTCGGGCATCACCTCACCAGCAAGTACCGCGCCCGCGCCAACATCTGCGCCCTCGAAATCGAAAGGCGTCGCTAGCGGATCTTCCAGGCGAGTAGCAGGCAGACCCTTAGCGAGTTTCTCGTTGAGTGGGTCGGGTTTCGCGCCAGCCCTCACGCGGCGCCCACCGCGATTGGTTCCGTCTTTTGCCATGAAATCTCGCCTCCTTCCAGGCAGTTAGCCCGGTGATGGAGGGCTTGCGGGTTAATACCCTGTTTGAATCGGTCTTTTTGCGTACGGTTGGCCCCGCCCGCTGACCTTCGCCAAGGCTGTAGAGATTTGAGGCCCCCAACCCCAAACCAGCGCGGTGATGTCGCACCGTAAGCCACGAACAAGAGCTAGCCCAGCATCTTTGAGGTCGGCAACGTTTAAGGCGCACACGCCGCAATTTCAATAAAAAGTCAGTAGGTGTAGAGCCTTGGTTGTTGCCTCCACCTGTCACCATCGAGCGCCGACTGGCGCGAGTGGCAGGGTTTGCACAGGCTACGCAGGTTAGAAAAGTCGTGGCTGCCGCCGTGCTCGAGCGGCAGGATGTGGTGGACTTCGGCCACTGGGGTGGTTAGTCCTTTGTCCAGGCAGTCTTCGCACAAAGGATGCTGCGCGATGTATGCGGCACGGATGCGTCGCCAGCGTGCACCGTAACGCTTGTTGATTCTCGGGTCACGTTGAAACTTACGGTAGTTCTTGTCTGCCTTTTTGGCGTGAATCTGGCAGAACCTTTCGCGGGTTAGTTCGGGACAGCCCGGCGCAGAGCAGGGACGTTTGGGTTTGCTTGGCATTCCCGTTATCTCCTGTGGTCATGGTAAAGCCCCGAGGGAATGTATCCGTTCGGGGCTTTGACCTTTTTCTAACTAGTTACACTATATCGGGTTTGATTCGGGAATGTCGTCCGCGTTTTGTCCAAGCATCTTAGCGTCCGTACAGGAGACTGGTGAGGTGGTCGAGGGCGGTTTTGCGCCGGTTGTAGGCGGTGGAGCGCTCCACGTTTAGCCGCTCTTGCACCTCATAAATCGCATCAGTGGCGGACTCGTATCCGGAAAGGAAGCAAACTTCTAGCACGTCACGTTCCTCATCGGTGAGCGCTTGCCAGGCGGGGTTGAACCAGTCCATGTAATCCTTGGCTTGCAGGTATTTGCGGGTGCGGTTATCGATCCGTTCCAAGTGGTTAAGGATTTTGTGCTCGGCAGCGGTGGGATTGAACGCACGGCGGCTGCCATCCAAGACGGGGGAGGGCAGGCTGGGCAGGTCTGCTTCGATGGCTTTCAGGTCATCGGGAGTGTTATCGATGATGGTTTCCATAGTGGCATAGTCGCGCAGGGCGTTGATAGCAGCGGCGCGACGGTCAACGTAGCGCCAGGTGATGTCGGTTTCTTGATGCGTAACGCTCATTTGGTTTCTCCTTTCAAGGTCTGCGCTACCGCGTCGATGAGCGCCGACTGGGTCATGTTCTTCGATTCGAGTGCCCTAAGAATCTGCTGATCAATCGAATCCTTGGTCGCAATATGCGTAATAGTCACCGGCTTGGTCTGGCCTTGCCGATACAGGCGGGCGTTGGTTTGCTGGTGTAGCTCAAGGCTCCAGGTGAGGGAATACCAGATGAGGATTGAGCCTCCTTGTTGGAGGTTAAGCCCATGCCCAGCGGAAGCTGGGTGAATCAACCCGAGTGGGATTTCACCGCCATTCCAAGCCTCAATATCCGCTGAAGTTTTTAACTGTCTGGCTTGCGGGAAGCGCTCACGGATGCGTGCTAGGTCGTGCTGCCACCAATACGCCACAAGCACGGGATTCCCATTCGCAGCTTCGATGAGGTCTTCAAGGGCATCGAGTTTGCGGCCGTGTACCACGATAGAGTCGCCTGCTTCGGTGTAGATCGCACCAGACGCTAGTTGGGTGAGCTTGCCAGCCAGGACGGCAGCATTGGCCGCGTCAATCACCTCATCGCCCAGCTCGACTACCATCTCGGCTGCGAGCCGGTCATACACCTTGCGTTCCCTGCCGTTCATGGTCACCTCGGTGGTCGTGACAGTCAGTGGTGGGAGGGTGAGGTAGTCGCTGGTTCGCATAGACAGCGTGATATCCGAGATTGCTCGGTAGATTTCGTCTTCAGCGCCAGGTTTGGGTTTGTAGGTGAATACTTGCATTCCACTGCGCTTATCGGGCACGAACCATTTATCGCGGTAGCGGGAAATGTAGCGTCCGAGCCGCTCACCCAAATCCAACAGCCGGAACTGCGCCCATAAGTCCATCAACCCATTGCTGGCTGGGGTGCCGGTAAGCCCGACGATGCGCTTGACTTGTGGGCGGATCTTCATGAGCGCGGTAAAGCGTTTGGCGCGGTGGTTTTTGAAGGAGGAGAGTTCGTCGATGATGACCATATCCCACTGCCACTTGATGCCACTACGGGTAATAAGCCAGTCGACGTTCTCCCGGTTCATCACTGTGATGTCTGCGCCTGAGTTGAGCGCGCCTCGGCGTTGGCGTTCGGTGCCGACAGCTACTGCCAGGCGTAGCTGGCGTAAGTGGCTCCACTTTGCTTGCTCGGCAGGCCACGTATTCCTTGCTACGCGCAGCGGCGCGATAACCAGCACTCGGTGGGCTTCAAAGGAGTCGAAGAGGAGGTGTTGTATTGCTGTCAGGGTGATGACGGTTTTGCCAAGTCCCATCTCGAGCAGTAGCGCTGCAGCCGGGTGTTCCTCAATGAAAGCCGTTGCTAGCTGTTGGTAGTTATGCGGCTTGTATTGCATGGCACACCTTCTTAATGTCGTCAGGATTGTTGAGGACGAGTGCGGTGAAGCCCAGGTGCTTCAACTGCCTCAGTCTGTGTTTTTGGATTGCGCGGACTTTTCCGCCGGGTGCTTTGACTTCTACGAAGCCGACATGCCCATCAGGTAATAGCACGATTCGGTCAGGTACACCGGCGGTTCCGGGGCTGACTAGTTTCCAGCAGACCCCGCCCAAAGCTTCAACGGTTTTTACGAGTGCTTGTTCTAAATGTTGTTCTTTCATCACGTGTTGCTTTCTGCTCACGTGGTGACGCTTTCTGCCAGTCGTTTACATAACTTTTTATATATAGATGTTTGTTTTTATTGCTCTTAAGAAAAGTTCTGTTATAGACCGACAGATAGTGTCACCACTTAGGGGCTAAAGGTTGAATTCGCTCTTCAGGCGTAGTCCGTCCACATAGCGTGCGTTCTTTGTGCGGCGTCTGCGGAATCCGAGTTGTTCCAAGGCTGAATAGAAATCGGACGTGGATCTGGCGTATTCGCCCACGCTGAGCGCGTAGGCGCGATAGACGCTATAAAGCTCGCCCGAGGGCTGTGTGAAGCTCGGGTCGATCTCGCAGTTATCGTCTAAGAAATGTGTCATCCAGTCGTTCTCAAACCGGTAGGCCTCCAGGGCTCGACGCACTTTAGGTGGTGGCTTCAAAACAAAGTCGTCATCAATCACTTTGCGGGCACCATCAACGATCCATTGCAGAACGGCACCAGCGGCGTTTTGGTAGAGGTGTTCGGCGTAGTTTTTGATGTCCGAGGAGCCTTCGATTTTTGCCTCGAATGGGATCACGATCAGCCTGCGCCAAATACCAACATCCATTGCACCTACGCGCGGTAGGTGATTCGTATACAGCACGAGCGTATGCGAAGGAGCGAACGCGAAGGGCGCCTTATATTTCTTTTCTGCATAAAGCAGATCAGTGGATGCCATTTGCTTGGCGATAGAGGTGGAGAGCCTCATGCCTTCCTCGGTCTCTGCCGCGATCAAGAGGCGTTTGCCTTTGGCTTCTGCCAGCTCAGGCTTCACATTCCGCTTCACACCCACAGTGAGAGCATCGGCGGAGATGTTGCCCGCGTATGTGCCTAACACCCGAGCGATTGTGTTCCAAAACGTCGATTTGCCATTCCTGCCGTCGCCGTAGGCGATGATGAGGGCTTCGACGTAGACTTTTCCGATCGCGGTCAGCCCCACGATTCGCTGCACATAGTCGATTAGTTCTTGGTCGCCTTGGAAGAACACCTCGAGCGCCGCCAACCACGTGTCCATGCCTTTGGTGGCGGGATCGGTGGTGGTTTGTTTGGTGATGAAATCCCCGTAGTCGTGCTCGTACATTTGCCCGGTGGTGAGGTCAATGGTGCCACCAGGAGTGTTGAGAGCGAAGGGGTCTGCATCGAGGTCTGCTTGGGTGACTTGCAGCATCGGAGCTGCCTCCTTTAGTGACGCTGTAATCGCCTTGCTATCCCTGCGTTTGAGCACGTATTTCTCGTAGGTCTGAGCACCAGTGAGCTGCTCGTAAGCGGTCCACTGCACGTTAGTGAATAGGTTTTTCGCTTTGGTCAGGCTCATCGCTGACAGCAACTGAGTGACCCCAGTGGAATCACACGCCTCACGGGCTTTCTCGAGCAGCTGTGCGGCTTGCTCTAACTGGCGCGTGGTGAGTTCTTGAGCGATGGCGCGCGAGCCTGGTCTGGTTTCTTCCCAAAACGAGCCGTTATACACCAGCCAATCTGTGGCCTCAGAGAATGCGAGTTTTTGTGCATATTCGTCTGCCAGGACGTTGGCTTGACCGACATCAGTGAAATCGGTGGGGCGCAGTCCTTGGATTTCGGCGTAGCGTTCTGGTGGAATATAGCCGGGCGTTGCGACGACTTTCGCACCAAACTTCAATGCAGAGTGCCAGATCGCATCCAACTCAGAAGGTGGTAGTGGTGGCACGCACTGAGTAGCTTTCTGCTCGAATAGCTCGCGGGCTTCATCACTGTTGCCGAAACGCACGATCACCCGCCCCGCGAAGCGACTCATCGTCGCATTACGCGAACCCTCACGGATCTCACCATCATGCATGGCCAGCGCTGCGAACTTGTCTCCGTCAAGGAAATCCACAATGGTGAGCTCGCCGTCCGTCCACGTCACCTCTGGGCTAGTGGTGCCGTAGATGAAGCGCGCGCTATCGAGAGCGTTACGGTCAAAGATGCCGGTGAATGATGCAAGCTTGCGCTTAATCGATGCATACTCATCGCCGTCGGTGACGGTCGCAATTGGGAGGTATGCGTGGAAGCGTGGCCGAGCCGACTTCTCGCTCTTGTCCTTCTGGTGATTACGGCTGGTTGCGGTAGCGAAAGTGACATCTGGGAAGATGAGAGCGAGCGTTTCTGGCGTGACCCACTCGGCAGGGTTCTCGGAGTGGTCATTGTCCACATCCATCACCACACAATCAGAGGCAATGAAGCGGTCGCTGCCGCGCATATCGCCGTCGTAGGTCGCGGCTACATGATCGAACGCCACAGCTTGCTTCAGATCAGCGGCGCTCACGATTGCAGTGTGGCGTGGGTAGTGGAGGTTTCGTTGCGCACCCGATACGGTGGCGAGATTGAGATGGAATTCAGTCATCGAGACATACCTCCTCGAAATTGTGGTCGAAATAGGAGATGGGGATGTCGAGTTGGTGTGCCCACTCGATTTCGAGGCGCATACCTTTTGACACGCGTGGCGTGTAGACCCACATGGCCTCGCATTTGGAGAGCAGGACACGGTTGAAGTGCATGGCGAGTTCCCGCTCCCACACATCCCCGTCGTTCATGAATTGTGGAAATAACAGGTGGGGTGCGAGTGGAATCTTTCGGCATTGCACCGCGTAAGCGCTGAGGTCTTGGGCGGTTTTGGTGTTTGCTTCGATGTCGCCCGAGTATGGTGAGCAAATATAGGTGAGCGGCCGGTGTCCGAACTCGGCCTGCTGGACGAGCTTTAACGCCTTGTAGGCGGTGGGGTCGCGGTAGCCTTTCTCGTTCAGGCGTGGAATCCCGTAATCCAAGGTTGCGGTGGTGGTCATTCCCGATCACCGCCTGGTAGTTCGTGTGCCATCGTGGCTCCCTTCAATCGGGTTGTCAGAGAGCGCAGGATTGTGCCCTCGCCTTAAACCACGGCAGAAGTCAAAACCGGACGGGCGGCATGAAACTGATTCGGAAATGCGGGGTATACCCCGTCGACAACACCGAGCTGGCCGGTTGTGATTGAGGTATGGATACACATGTTTGTCACAATCACGACGGCTCGGAACACCTGCACCACCAATTCCCAATCATTGATCGATTCATTCTCGAATGGCTCACCGACGCTGATCTGGCGCGCACACGGATCTGCATGTCCGAGGACGTGGAGGAAGAATTCCTCACAGCGATGGACCCGATTCGCTACGAGGAGGTGCGGGAGCTGGTGATCTTGTCGGCTCTGCACAATAACGTTCATGACCTCGTCGAGATTGAGGCCTGGGAGGTGCCAGTTCATTGGTGGGAACTGGTACGTGACCCTGACCTGATCGATCCGCCTGGCACGTATCCGATTGCGAGCATGCTGCTGTTTGCTAACCAGCTCTCAGGTGACAAGATGCCAGAACTCTATATCGCGGTCATGGTAATCGCGTGGATGCTCCACGAGGATACGTGGTTGAAAGAACTAGTGGGGGAGTATCCAAAATTCTTCACCAGCGCGACCATGCGCGACGGCAGCCCAGCCCTCGACGACCCCACCTACCAGCATCTGCGCGATCTGGTAGAGCGCGGATGGGTTCAATAATGCTTGCGTGGCGGTGGGCTTGCTGAAAAGTCGAGAAAAAGTTGCGAGAATTAGAACATGAGTTACTATCTGGGGCCGGGTCGCCAATCAGTCCATTTGTCTACGTTAGAAGAGCTCACGTTTGCCGCTGAGGGCGGACTTCTCAGTGAAAATCAATGGTGCGAGCTGAAGGTGCAACTTGGGCCGTCAAATAAAGCGGTGAATACTGAGCTTGCTCGCGACCTGGCCTCGCTGAGCATTGATGGTGGAGTGCTGATCTTTGGTGTGGTCGACAAGACTTATAAGTTAGTCGGTTGTGATTCCACTAGTTTAGAAACTCGAATCTCCCAAGTAGCGGCGACAGTGATCGAACCGCCACTCTCTCCGGTTTTCAATCCACCAATTCAACTTCCAAACGGGAAGAGCGTCATCGTCATCGCTATTCCACCATCCGCTGTTGCACCGCACATGGCTGATGGACGCTATTGGGGACGCTCCTCTGAAGGCAAGAGGGTGCTCTCGGATA
Organism: Mobiluncus curtisii ATCC 43063; assembly: GCF_000196535.1. Classification (NCBI taxonomy): domain Bacteria; kingdom Bacillati; phylum Actinomycetota; class Actinomycetes; order Actinomycetales; family Actinomycetaceae; genus Mobiluncus; species Mobiluncus curtisii. Next base: position 1,457,234 of record NC_014246.1, read on the forward strand.
CTGAAGTTCGCCGGATTTTTCAAGCGAGAGTGAATCAGCAGGAGCTTTTTGCTAAATCGTTTGAAGCGTTTGTGGAACAAGATCCGCTGCGCAATCTCGTCGATGGTGGCGAAACGAAGAATGGGCATGGGTTTTTCTTTGCTAAACCGCAGGGGCAGCTCACACTAGAGAATTTTGATACTGCCGAGCTGCGAGCCATACTGGCTCGCGTTCGCCAAAGGCAATCATTTGAGGATCTATTAAAAAGCTGCTTCAACCCTGCACATGATCCAAACGGGGTTGGATTGCGAAGCGTTTACGAGGCTGTCTCTCAAAGAAACGAAAAGAACTTACGCCAGATCACTGTTCGAGACGATGGATCAGTGTCAAGCACGTTTGCCGCGGCTAGCGTCCTCGAAACAATGCCTGGCGAAGAGGAAGTGCTCTATACCTTCCCTGGCACAACCGCATTATTTCTTGCCCAGAATCTTGAAATTCTCAGCTTGATTTCTGAGGACTTCGGATATCAAGGCGGGTGGGAAATAGCTTTGAGACTAACGGGTCTTAAAGGTGTCATTCGATATACGAGCGACTTTTCGTATCGGCCAACACCTTATCCGCAGAAGGCCTTCAGTGTTCAGCGGGTGGTGCAACCAATGTCCTGGGTAGACAACACTGATTGTTTGGGTGATTTAACGATGAGCCTTCTTCGTGGCTATTTGCGCGGGTTAGGCATCGAGCGTTACACCTATGAAAATCTTATGAATGGTGTTTAATAGCTAGTCCTTCATGTAGAAATCACATTTGTAGCCAGCCGCGTCTATCGGTAGCCCAAGAGCCCATGTTGGGAGTTGGTTCATGAGTGTGCAGATATCAGCCACGGTGGTGCCTGAATCTTTCGATTCGTCGACCACGACCTCATCGTGAATGTGCATCACCACCTCGTGGCCTGCGTTTTCGATGCGGGTGATGGCTTCGGCAAGCAAGTCGCGGGCGGTGGCTTGGACGATGTTCTCGACGAGTTTGCCGCCGTAAGTTTCTAACTGTTGCCATTTGCGGTTGATGCCTTGACCCCAGTAGGTGATGGACGTGCCACCGAACCTGTTCACGCCCAAACCGGGTTTCACGTAGGCAAGTCTCCTACCGGATGGGAGGGTGATGAACAGCATGCCTTTCGTGCCAGTGAAACTCAGGTTGCCTAGTGTTACGGTGCTTCGGGTGGTGATTGCTTGGATTGCGGTCTGGTCGACGTCGTGCCACATGGCGACGATGTTGGGGTTGGCCGCACGCCACGCATCCACAATCGGCTGCAACTCCGACGCAGTCAAACCCATCTTCAAGGCACCCATGGCTTTCAACGCACCCACAGAGCCGTTATAGCCACACGCGAGCACAGCAATCTTGCCTTTCTGCCTGAGTTCTGCATTTGCTCCGTGTTTCTCGACTGGCACCCCGAACATCGCGCTCGCCGTGGCGCAGTAGAGGTCTTCACCGTTCGTGAACGCGGCGAGCGTGGTTTCCTCGCCAGCGAGCCACGCGAGCACTCTGGCTTCGATAGCGGAATAATCGGCAACAATAAAGCGATGGTTCTCAGATGGGATGAATGCGGTGCGAATCAGTTGGCTGAGCGTGTCTGGCACCGATGGATAGAGCATCTCCAGTACATCGAAATCACCATAGTGTACTAAGGAGCGTGCTTGGGCGAGGTCGGGCAGATAATTTCTGGGGAGATTTTGCACCTGCACCAAGCGCCCAGCCCACCGACCAGTACGCGACGCACCATAAAACTGCAACAGCCCATGCGCCCGACCATCAGCACAGGTCGCATCAGCCATCTTCCGATACTTCGCCACCGAGGATTTTGAGAGATCTTGACGCAGCTCAAGTGCCTCACGCACGCTGCCGGTGGCAGTGTCGAGCGCACTATCGACATCTTCTTTCGCCATCGAGCTGATCTTGCAACCCTGCTCAGCAAGCCAGCTCTGCAGCTGCAGAGGTGATGCCGGATTATCTAAACCCGTCAACTCCTGAGCGCGGGCGAGTGTGCGCTTGCGGTATTTTTTATCGCACGCCATCGCGTTAGTAGCTAATCGGGTGTCGATGTGGATGCCGCGATCATTGATCCGCTGATCCACCTCATACTGTCCCCACACTTCATCCGGTACTGGATGATGGGAGAGCTTGCGGCGGATCGTTGTTTCTACCTCGACGTCGCGGGCATTGTACTGCTTGAACAGCGCCCAGGCGGCAGAATCGTCACTCGGTTGGTGGCGGATGCCTGTTTTGGTAGGGAGAGAGAAGTATTTGATGAGGTCTTTGCCCTCAGCCAGTTTCTGATGAGCAAGACCGAGCACAGTGCCGACGTCTTTGAGGGAGAGAGGTAGTCCGAGGGTTGCTGCCCAGACCATGGTGCAGCGCCACCCAGTAGGATCAAGACGGTGGCCGAGATGGGCAGAGAGGCAGGTGCGTTCAAAGGCAGCGTTATACGCCCACTTGATCACGCTCGGATCATCTAACGCAGCGACCACTTCTGGTGGTAGTTGCTCGCCAGAGGCTAGATCCACTGTCACCACGTCACTGTCATCGACGCTATATGAGCAGAGCAGGATACGAAAGCTTGGATCATCGCAATACCTGTAAACCCCACACTGGGAAAGGTTAACGGCGGAGAATGTTTCTAAATCCAGAGCTAAGGATTTCACGTGAGGGTTCCTTTCTATGCGCGCGTAGGCGGGATGAAACCGAGATAGTTTCATCCCGCCAGCCGTCTGTTAGTGGTTAGTCGAGGAAGTCCTCATCCGCATTCCACGCATCAAACTCGGAGGCTGCCGAGACATGCCCGCCGAGGGGTTCTCCGTCCCGAGTCTTTTGAATGTTGCCCAGTCCGCAGGCTATGCCGCGATTCCCGTTGGTATTGAATGCATAGAAGTTGATCGAGACTCGTGCGTAGCAACCCGAGTAGACCTCCGAGCGATCCAAGATGGGTGCCACGTTGCCATCCACAATTTGTGGCTGGTTGATGGAGTTGGCGTTCACGAAGTAGTGCCCGGCGTAGGCTTCGTCATCACGCTCTGTATCCCCGTCACGCAGCGGGAGCTTGAGGGAGCCGCGTGGTGGAATCTTGCCACCAAACTTACCAATACCTTCCTTGATCGCCGCGTCAATCGCCGCCTCAATCGCGTCCAGCGTTTCCTTATCGTCTTTCGGAATCAAGAGGCTGGCAGAGTATTTCTCCTTGCCGCCATTGATGGATTTAGGCTCCCAGACCGTTGCGTAGCTGAGCCGGACTTCGCCAGTGATTACCTTGGTTGTGTTCTTCTTGTTCTGGATTGTCTTGTTCATTTGTTTTCTCCTTGTAATTCGTTGAGTTTGGCGAATTTGCCTTGGTAGTTGATTGCTGCTTTGTTGTAGGCGGCGGCTGCTTCTACTTCGGACTCAAAACTGCCTAGGTAGATGTGCTTGTCGTGATGGCGTATGGATGCTTGCCAACATTGATCACGCACGTGATACGTCACGCCCTTGAAGCGTGAATGGTGTTTGCCTCGGAATTTGCTTCGGTTGCACGCATTCTGCGTTCTCGTGGCCAGCCTGAGATTTGCTCGGCGGTTATCGAGTCGGTTGCCATTTACGTGATCGACTTCGATTCCAGCAGGAGCATTAAGGAGTTCACGGTGCATCCGAATATGGCTACTCGATCCTTTGTTATGCCCTCCGTAGCGAGCTGCATATTCGTTTCCTGGACGGCCAACGGCGTACCAGGAGTATGGCGATAGCTTCGAGTAGTCTGCATCATCGACTACCGCGACGAGGCCTTTGGTGAGCGGGATAGTTTTCACTTTCCATCACCTCCGAAATCGTCAGCCGCAGAACTCATGCTGAGTTCCGGGCGTTTGTCAGATAAGGGGACGAGTGTTGGCTTGCCCTCAGGCTTGACCACCAGGTCACCGAGAACCTCGGCAAACTGCTTCCTGCCCATGAGCTTTTCCATCGCCGTAATGGTCAAGAGCTGTTGCTTGTAGATGTCCTTATAGCCAGCAGCTTTCGCAGCCTCAGCCACTGCAGCCTCATCGGCGTATTTGCGGATTGAGCGGCCTGCCACCAACTTGAAGCCCGCATAATGCTCACCTTCGAGAGCCTTTCCGAGGGCGTAGTCCTGTACGTCGCTAGCCCATTTGGTTAGTTCAGGAATCCGCGTGAGCACGTTGGCTACCTCGTCAGCAGAGAGTTCCGCTGGGGGAGCGAACTCGTGTTTGGCAAGCTTCATATTCGCTTCAGCCCTGGCTCGGCACGTCGCGGCTATGGGGCAGAACTGACACCAGGCACCGGCACAAAACTCGCCGCCACCGTTCGCAGCCAACTCGGCAGCAGGCTTGAGCGTCTGTTCCGCCCACTCGTTCAGCTTGGTCACGCTGATCGTCCAGGTAGAGACGTTGTCGCGCCGTGGCTGGAAAATAGTCACCGTCACCTGTTCAATGTCATAAAGCGCATCGAACAAGCGAAGCGCCCCCAAAGCGTAGAGCTGAAGTTGTGGATTGGCTTCTGCCTCCACCAGCACCCCGAGTCCGTACTTCAGGTCGATGACCTGCAAGGTGCCGTCGGCAATGATGAGACAGTCGCCAGTGCCGAAACCATCTGGCACGAGGTGGCTAAAGTCGAGGCGTTGCTCGATATAGATCAGTGCATCAGCCGATGTTTCCTGGGCTTTGGCGTATTGCTCGAGTACAAACTCGACGTAGTCATCCGTGTACTCGTCCATCTCGTCGTCTTCGAATTTTGAGATGGGCCGTTTGGACTGCTGCTTGAGTGCCCGGCGGAGCTTGTGCTCAGCCAGAGCGTGTGCTGCCGTGCCCTGCAACGCAGCCTCCGAAGGGGCATCTTCATATCCTTTTGCGAGCAAGGCAGAAGGTGGACAGTTGAGCCATCGGTGTGCCGAGGAAGCGGACAGTGTTGCGTGTTTACTGGGTGGCATTGGCGGCCTCCCTCGCCGAGATGAGCACCTCGTTGACCTGCTCAAGGCTCAGCTCGGAGAGCTTCACTTTGCCTTGGGCACGAATTAGTGCCTTGATGTCGTCGGTGAACCCTGCACGCGAGATTTCGGCGAGTTCACCGCGAGCATCCTCAAGGCTAACCAGCTCCACAGGCTCTGATACCGGCTCGACCGGATCTTGTTCTGGTAGCGTCGGCTGAGTATCGTTATCGGTTTCGGTGGTGAGCATGTAGTCTGCCTCCACACCTGATTCCATCCAATACAGCAGGTCAGTCTCGGTAGCCTCCAACTCTCTGTTCAGCTCGGTGAGATTTTGGCGAATGTTGGCGAAAATTTGGCGCAGATTCTCAATATGGTTGATCGGAGTCATTTCACTGACTCCTTCACATCCATGCCGTAACGCTCGGGGTAGAGCGCCTTAGCGAGTGCCATCAGATCGTCATCATCATCGACAAGGTTCACTGTCTGCGGCTCGACTCGTGGCTTGCGATGCTTGCCAACTGCGACGCGGTCGGTGCGGCCGGTTGCTTTCCGGATCAGCCTGCCTAGCAGGCTTGTGTGTTTTGTTTTGCGCATTGCAATCACTCCTTATTTCTCGGTCTGTTGTTGCCTTGCTCTATAAGCCACGCCAAAGGTCGATTCCGGACGGTCAGCCTCGAGAATCTTTCGCGCCCGCTTAATCGCCCGGTTATAGGCATGACGGATCGCTGACTCGTCCTTGTGCTCAGCCCGAGCTAGTTCAGCGAACGAATACCCATCCAAGACGACTGCTTCGATCAGGAAACGCTGGCGCTTAGACAGGCCAGCGAACGTGGTGGCAACCGCCTGCTTGTTCAGAAAATCGCGCTCGATATCAATGTCGGCAGCGAAATGCATACCCTCCTTGGGAAACTCAGATGGGGAGGAGTGCCGATCCCGGCGGGTGTCTGCCCTGTTAGTTTTCTTCCACCGCGCATCATGCTCCAGCAGCGCCTGCGCAATCGGGCTATCGGATGGGAGTTGAACTTCGATGTGCTCGTCAGTGACGAAATCGAAGCGGAAAGTAACGTGATTTTGATTGTTGTCGGTCGTGCTCATGGCAGCGCCCTTTCTTTGTCAGAAAGAGCCGCATGAGCGAGCTGCCGTTATTCACTTGTTTCTGCAAACCGAAGCCGTCTTGAGCGCTGATAGAGAAGTGGCGGGAAACCCCCTCGGATTTCCCGCCAGCGTCAGCTCACTCAATTGGCTCCCTCGGTTTTACAGAGGAATCTGCCTGTGTAGCTTGCACCGGCACCAGTGGAGCCACACGCCGATGTTTGCAACCATCAGCGATCTAGCTAGGCGAACCTGCCACCAGCTTCGAGCACCAAACGAGTTGAGTTATTCTTAGAGCAAATTTCGATAGAATTAACCCTGGAAATCTCTCGCACAACTTAGGCTTCGATTCGCTTGGCTTCTACGATAGAAAACAGGCATTCGCCGATCAGTACGGTTTAGGACAGTGCAGGACAAGCAGGACAAAAATTACGGGGTGGGGTGAGCAATGAGCCTATTCACAGAGCTGATGAAAGCTGCTTACCCGCACCTGAGCGAGGGAATGAACGTTGCCCCATATATGCGGAGTATGATTAGCCGACTATGCTCTGTGCCTGAAGAACTCTGGTACACCTCGCGAGACAAAACCCCAGACGAAGACCGGGCTGATACAACCCTAGCGCAGTACTACAAACGCGGACTGTCAAAGAAGCTAGCCCGAGAAATGCTGAACAATCCAACCTGCAGAGCTTTCGTTGATTCGCTCGATTATATTGAGGGTGTCCCAACTGAGGCCGCAGATGAGATAAAAGCAGCACTTGCCAAATCCATCGCCCCGTTCACCGACAAGGAAGTCAACGTCGATAACGTTGGAGATATATTCTTCGATCTGATTCAGGAATCGCTACGTTTAACTGTCGATCCATCTCTTGAAGCTGATCGTAAGTTGCAGCGAGCCAAAACAGGCTCGATGGTAGCTATTAATAAATACGGGTCGCGTCTCCTCGAAGACTGTAAATACGTGTGCTCGAAACCCGGTTGCGGAGAATCTCTACAAAATGTTGCTCCTAGTGGGCAATCGCAGGTCGTATATGAAGCCGCACGTATCGCCGGAGATAAAGCCGAATACGGAAACCTCGTGACTTTGTGCTCCAAGTGCTTCAATCAGTATGTTCTCGGCCATAGAAAGTCCGAGGAAAAAGAACTGAAAAGGATTAAAGAGATTCAAGAACGAAGCGCACGAGCTAGGCAAACCCTCAGTGCTGTCCAGATTGAGCGTGGCATCACGAGGGTAGTAGAAAACCTGGCACGCGCGAATCCGAAAGAGTTCGAACCACTCAACTTCGATCCCGTAGCGGTTAAAAACAAAATAGATGAATTCTCCGACTTTTTCCTTTTCGATGAGGTCATGCAGCACGTGACAAAATTCTTTAGATTCATCCAAAACCAGCTAAAAGAACAAGCTCGCCTAAAAGCTTTCGATGAAGAACTACTGCGCGCCCAAATCAAAGCCTCCTATCGAAAGCTCGCGGACAAGAAATTCGACAAGCTCGTCATTCACGACGAACTATCAAAACGCCTGAGCCAACTCACGAAACAAGACCAGAGATATTGTTCTTACGTGGTCTCCTACTTCGTTCAATCCTGCGAGGTGTTCGATGCTGCTACCAAGTAAACTCTTCGCCTACCAAGACAGCGTGCTGCCACTGCTGCCAGAAATCCTGCGCAACCTCGAGACACCAAAAACGCCTAACGAAATCGCCCTAGCTCTTGCCAGCACCAATACTGATCCAACTAGGCTCATTGAAGCCCTGGATTGCCTGTATGCGCTTGGCCGGATTGCGCTCAGTGAAGAAGGGAAACTATACCGATGCTAAAACAAATCAGCTGCCGACTATTCCGTGAAAACGGGCAACCTCGCCCGCCCATCAAGTTCACTCACGGCCTGAACACCATTCTGGGTGCAGTTAAAGGCGAAGCCGGATCTATCGGCAAATCAACCATGATGCTCATCATCGACTTCGCATTCGGTGGCAACACGTATGTGGGTAGTGATGCTGTTAGAGAGCTGGATGACCACACGATTTACTTCACATTCGAATTCGCTGACGGGCAGTACCACTTCGCTAGGACTCCCAGCGACCCTAAATTTGTCGCACGAGTCGATGAAAACCACACCGTTATCGGAACAATGAAAATTGAAGAGTTCAACGCTTGGCTTGCCGCGAAGTACCACATGGATCTGCCAGGGCTGAAATACAGGAATACGCTCAGCCGCTTCTTCCGAATCTACGGCAAGAACAATCACAACGAACTCAAACCTCTCCAAACTCGGGGAGGAGACGAATCACAAAAGGACGCAATCACCGTCCTAATCGCGTTATTCGGGTGCTACAACGAAATCAAGGATTTCAAAGAACAATTACAAGAAGCCGAAAACAGAATCTCAGCATTCAAAGCGGCACGGCGATATGAGTTCATACCCTCCGCCGTTGATGGGATGACCAAATACAAGCAGAACGTAGTAGAAATTGCTGCTCTAGAGGAAGATCGGCGCAAACTCGCCCAATCCGATGAGACTGATGTAGAACCGGTAGAAATCGAGAAAGCGAACGAACGTAACGAGCTCAAGCGCCAGCTCAATGATCTGCACCGTGAGATCAAAAGTAAGAGAGACGAGCTGCACCTGCTTGACCTGAATATCCACCACGGAGCATATCCAACCGAAGCTGACCTCAAAAGTCTGCAAGAATTCTTCCCAGGGGCGAACCTTGCAAAGCTTGTGGAAATCGAAAAGTTTCATACGAAGATACAAGCAATCCTTGGTGAAGAACTTGAAGCAGCTCACGCCCGCGTCACCAAGCTACTTGCAACGCTCGAGGAGCAGGCGGCTGATCTGCTGGCGCGTATAGATTCAATACCAGCTTCAAAAGCATTCACAGATGAGTTCCTGGATGCCTACACAGAACTCGATCGGCGCATCAATAAGCTACAAGACGAAAACGATGCTTTTGATACTCGCGATCGGCTCCAAAAAGAAAAGCAGCAGGCCAATACTCGCTATCAGCAGCAGCTCGATTCAGTTCTCTCGCACATTCAAATCGAGATCAACAGCCAGATGGAAGCCATCAATGAAGAGGTAACCGGTGGTGAATACAACGCTCCAAGGCTCTCACTCAACGCATTCAACAGCTACGACTTTGAAACCCCAAGAGACAAAGGCACCGGCACTAACCATCGCGGCGTCATCACTTATGACCTGGCGATAGCGCAGAACACAGCGCTCCCAGCCATCGCGCACGACTCCATCATGTTCGACTCCATGTCACGCACCGACCTCAGCAACCTCATCCGCGTATACAACGACCAAGTCGAGAAGCAGATATTTATCGCCGTCGATAAAATAAGCGACTGCACCGAACAAGCCAAAACCATCATCCAGCAGACCATGGTGCTCAAACTCGACAACAACGAACACGCCCTATTCGGCGAGAAATGGAGCCGAAAGGACCGCCCATGAAGATTCAATACAGCAAGCTATGGAAGATTCTCATAGACAAGAACATGAACAAAGTTCAACTCCGAGAAGCGGCAGGAATTAGCAGCAACTCGCTGGCGAAGCTTGGAAAGAATGAACCAGTACGCATGGACGTCCTTATGAAGATCGCACCTCACTCGACTGCAAAGTCGAAGACCTCTTCGAGACCCAAACAGACTCACAGGACGAAGCCGATGCTACCAAAAGCTAGGACTAATCAGCCCACGAGTCGACCTACAGATTTGATAGAATTGATCGGTCTCCGGATAAGACTCCCGTTTCTAACTACAAGTCCGCATGCAAAGAGGCAATATGTATCTTTCAGCTAAGACGATCAGCGCGGCACTCGACCAGCTCCAAGGGACCGCTTCCCACCTGCTCAAGATCTGGTTTGCGCTCAAGCACATGGGTTTGAGTCGAGACACGTCAGTATTGATCGATACGCAGAATTCTACTCCCGCCCTGCAGAGGCTATTCTCCTGCGGCAGCCCTGAAGGAAAACTGTTCGTTCCCTTCGCACACACTGTCCGTTACGCCTTCATGAAAGGCGACGCTTCGCGTTCCATTATCCAAACCACGATTCAGCGATGGAAGACATCGGATTCAGTAGTTTCTGGATCGCCCACAGCATACCTTGATTTCTCCGATGAAGGAAACAAGATTCGGGTATCACTCGGAAGGATTTATCCACAAGGCCTGGGACACGGTGGAGACGGCTTCGCCCTAGAAGAGAACGCCCGTGTCACTATCCCTATCGAAGCAATGGCTGTTTGGCTCTTCCGGCAGGATGAGCTGGGTCAATACTTTGACGATAGTGACCCTGATAAGCTCTCGCAGCAACTCGTCGAAGCCCTCATACTTGAGCTGAACCTTGAACCCGGCGAGATCGAGGCAATTTTCGTAAATGAGCCAATCGATATCCAGATCAGTGACACTCCACTCAGTGATGCGGAGTTGTTTGCAATCTGTAATTCAGCATTCGAAGCCAAGTTGGAAGTCGAGATCCGCAAAGAAGATCGGCTCGAGTACACAAAGAGGATTCAATCAGTGACGACAATCGATTCATCACCTGCATGGACCAGGATTTCCCCAAGCGAACAGCTGATCTCGCTAGTCGAGGCTGGAGAGCGCGCAATTCTTTTGTTTGGACCGCCCCGAACCGGGAAGACCCGCGCCATCGACGAACTAGTTTTGCGTGATTCTGAGGATCGTGAGACTATTCAGCTCCATGAGGGCTGGGGCTATGAGAACCTCATCCTAGGACTTGCGCCAGGCGAGAAACCGGGCGAATTCAAATGGGCTCAAGGTCCACTTCTCCGAGCGCTTCGAAACGGCAAGAAACATATCGTTCTAGAAGAGATCAACCGCACTCGAATTAGCCAGGCTCTGGGCGAGTTATTCTCTCTTATCGAGCCAGCCTACCGAGGCAACAACAACGGAATCACGCTTCCCGATGGTAGTCAAATTGCTATCGATCCCGAGGTAGTTTTCTACTTCACCATGAATAACGTTGATACGAGCACGGAGGATGTTGACGACGCCCTCATGGGGCGCTTGGCAAGCGTCTACTTTGGTCCACGCGTCGAGGACCTTGATGCGATATTGAGGCACAAAGCTATTCCTTCAGATTCGGCCGCAACCATCAAGACTGTCTTCACAGCTATTCAAGACAAGTATCCACTGGGTCATGGCTACTTCGCCGGGCTTCAGCCGAGTGACGACTTTCGGATGTACTACATGTGGAAAATTCGACCGGTCTTAATGAATCACTTCTCTGCTTACGAGCCTGAAGTCGTCGCGCAAATCGACAACCTAGTAGACGAACTCTTCACAGGAACAGCGTGATGCAAACTTGGCACGCCGTCGAAAACGAGATTTCGACGTTGCCCGGCCTAACTCCCGCTGATGTCCCCAGCGGCTTGCCGGACAACATCCGTGTCCTCCTACAAGGTGGGGTGCTACAGATTCTGGCGACCAATATTGCTGGGAATGTGCCGCTTCTTAATGGCAAAAGACTTGCCATTTCTCCGAAGTATACATCGCTCAATCCAGTTTCGATGCTGTTGTATCTCCACGATTCTCAGTCTGCTAAACTAATGAACGATGTTCCGTCTGAGTACTCAAGCGGATCGCACGACTTCTGTTTAAGTTCTTTGGCAGAGATGTTGTCTCAGGAGCTCCTTTCCTTTGCCGCAAAACCCAAGATATTTCGCCGTAAGCCCACACTTGAAGCCACATCGTCTGCCGTTGGGCAAATAAACTGGCCGGTGACTAACCTTCGAGCACGGCGCGGAGATGCTGCTCCAATCTTAACGAGACGGCACAGACCGACATTTGACGTCCCCGAGAACCGAATCATCAAGTCGGCTGCCAAACGAGTATTGGGGCTCTTGTCCAGTGATGCTCCTGGTAGGCGTGTGACTCACGATTGGGCAAACTGGCAGGCAGCCACATTTGCCGGATACGACGATATCCGCAAGGTCAGTCAAATGATGCGGACGACAAATATTGGCGGTTCACATTCCTACTACAAGAATGCACTCAGCCTTAGCCTTGTCATCCTCGAAGCATCCGGAATCGACCACGGTGAAAGTTGGGAGTCTGACGGGTTCTTGTTCAATATGCCTGGACTATACGAAGATTTCGTGCGAACAAGTCTCATGAGAGCTGCGCAGCCCACTGCTCTAAGCGTTCAAAAAGGTTTTGCCTCTAGTAGTTTCTTGCTAGCAAATGGCGAAATCGAACTAATCCCAGACCTAACTATCTACCGCGGAGGAACTATAGAAGCAGTCCTCGACGTGAAGTACAAGGCACCCGATGCGAAGGATCTATATCAGATCTATACATACATGCAGTTTGCGCAGCTCAACGAAGCTTATATCATCTCACCATCCGTTCGAACTGGAGATATGGTCGAGACGTTCGACGGTCACCGAATCAGATATCTTGGTTTGGATAGCAGCTCTGTGATAGACGTCAACGCACTTGCTTCGAAGGTTATCGAGACCTTGCGGTAAAGAGTGCTTGCTGCGCGGTCATTGAAGCCAACACTCGCTCAGCAGTGGCAAGGTACTCTGCGCTTACATCAAAACCGATATAATTCCTATCCAGCTTCTTCGCTGCAATGGCGGTAGTTCCAGCGCCCATGAATGGATCAAGAACCACATCACCAGGATCCGTCGAGATTGCGATGCATCGCCCCGGAAGCTGAACCGGGAACTGGGCTCCATGCCCATCTCGACCAGAAGAAGTTGGCAAGTACCAGAAGTCGCTGAGCTTGTCCGACTCAAGCGATTGCCGCCCACCAAGGTCCGAAGGCAACTCTAAGTAGGTAGCCTTGTTGAACTTGGGGGTTCGTTCCCGAGTGAGATGCAGAATGTACTCAACGTTTCTGCTGACTCGGGACTGCTGGGGTTCTGGAGTCGTGGCCTGCTTGCACCACGAGATCGTGCTCTTCACGTAGTAGCCGATTTGGGCAGCACGCTGAGCAATCCGTTGTGGGATCAAACACTGCTCACCATCTTTCAGATATGAGTGTCCGGCGGAATACCGCAAATACTTGTGATCTTTCCACGATCGTTCATCCTTGCCCTGCATAGCATGCAGTGTCTCAACCGCACTTCCACGGATTTGAGTACGAGTGTTGTAAGAATCCATGATGTTCCACCACACGGAGCCATCCGAAGCAATTTTCGGCAACAATGCATACAAGACTTCAACCGAATGGCGAATAAACCCTTCAGGCGTCTGCTCAAGACCGAACGAGCAGTACTCCCCATCCGCCCAAAGGCGTTCACCAGGCTCATCATAGACGCGCATAGCCCAGTACGGCGTTGACGTGACAACTGCATTCACTGAACCATCTTTCAACTTTTCGATCAGCTGGAGAGCGTCTCCCACGACGAAGGAATCTCTACGAATGGCCTCTTGGCTCTCGGCAACGAGCCCAGCTCCCGTGACGGCTCGACGGAGATACTCCAGCACCCTGCTGCGAGGAACGAACGTCTCGGAAAATGCGTCTTGGTCTAGAAGTTTACGAACGTCGACCTCAGACAAGATTGACTTCTTGCCAAGCGCACGTCTAATGAAGCTGTGGACCATGCCCACGACTGGAGCAACAAGCTCAATGGGGAACATCAAGTCGGTAGTACTGCTGTCGGGTGAAGCGACCACAGTTTGAGGCTTGATAGTATATGCCTGCTTCATCTCACTCATTCTGCTTGTCGCCGTTTCCTTCCTCATAGCAGTTTTCAAAAGTCAGAATGTCGTTGGGCGAACAGTCCAATGCGTTACAAATCCGCCCAAGGGTCGCGGTAGTAACCGTTTGATTTCGACCCAGCTTCGTGATGGTTGACGAGCTCAAACCGGCAAGGTCTCTAAGCTCGCCCTTCCGAATACTTCTGTCGATAAGCAACTTCCAGAGGTTCCCATAATCCTCACGAGGCGCGTTCGATGCGTTAACCATACAGCCAAGATACCATATCGCACCAATTTTAGTGCGATAAGGTTACCCTTCAGCCGAGAGAGCATTCAAGCACCTTATGACGCCCACCGGCACTTTTGACACCCTCGGGCGCTCCAAATCATCCGGACACCCGTCGGACACCCAAAACAGCTTAGCCCGAGAATCTTCAATTACCACTCCGGAAGAAATCATCACCCGCTATAGTAAACACCAGGTCAGCCAGCTGACCCCCGTATAAGAAGCGGGGCAAAACCCAGTACGCTTCAAACGATGAATCCACACCTTTTAGCAACACGGACACCTTTACGCGACTCTTTGCGGCATCTCCTGCGGGAGGTTCAGCCGCACCTAGGCGCCGTATTGTTTGAAGAAGAGCTTCAAAGGATCATAGGTAGGAGGTGTACGGTTTATCTAGTACTACAACTTCTCTTTCGCGCGTTGACAAGCGAAAACACCACTCACCGTGCTGCCGCAAACGCCGTGCCGTTTGTATCCAAAGCAGCTGCTTGTGCGATCTGGCGGAGGGGTGTGGAGCAACCTTTGCGCGGCAGGGGCAACAATTTCGCAGCACGGCTTTCTCTGTGCGAAGTTTGCTCCAAAATTCTCAGACCGTGAATCGAGCCGTGATGCGCTCGCTGTCGTAGCGGCTAAATACAGCGCTCCTAGCGCAATGGTGCAACCACTGTTTTGGCTTGATATCAAGCGAAAAAGCCTACTCTCTCCATTGCCGTCACGCCCGCCGCTTTGTATCATCTTCGGCAGCTAGATAACAACGTTCAAAACCTCAGCTTTTGCTGAGGTTTTGAACGTTTTAGTTCGGGGAATTGAACCCTCGTAGCGCGATGGCAGCGGCGGTAAGCCGCGTGAGCCACCGCGCAACAGTGCGGAGGCGTGAAAACGGCACTGGTGTGCCGTTTTAGCCGGAGCACCTCTAAGCGCGCTTGCGCTCGTTCCCCCCCACCTCCACCATTAGGACGCTCATTTTGATACAAAGTATCGAGGTGGGCGTCTTTTGTTGTGTTAGCGGTGTTTGTGCTTGTTAGGGTGCTGTTCGGCGCGTCACTGTAGCGTGTTTCGGGGTGTTTGACGGGGTTGTGGCGGTAGTTTCGCATCCTCGCGTCGGTTTATGCGGCTTTGGATAGTGAGTTCCAGTTCAAAGCACAGATCGCCATTTGTGGTGCTCGTAAATGTTGAGGTTGTGTCGGTGGCTATTACGCCTTGACAAGTTAGGTAAGGCGTGCCTTATAATACTGAACGATGATTCAAGATTGTCAGGAGGTGTATGTGCCACAGGTGTTGAAGGAAGAGGTGCGTGACGGCTTGGTTGCTGCTGCCTCTGAAGTCTTTTTCGCCAAAGGTTTCGCTAGGGCGCGCCTTGCTGACATTGCGAGTAGGGCTGGAGTTTCGACAGGGCTGGCTTATTCTTATTTTAAGAATAAAGAGGCGCTGTTCCAAACTGTTATCTCACCGCTGCCGCTTGATTTTGAGGCAATAGCACATGAGGAAGAAGCCATTGAAAAAGGTTCACCCTTCGATAAATATAAAGAGGTAGCCGCAGGGTATATCGAGACTATTCTTCGTCACCATCGAGAGTTTGTAATTTTGATTGACAAAAGTCAGGGCACGGCTTACGAGGGTGCTAAAGAATCTTTAATTGCTTCTGTGCAGTCACATATTGAGCGTGAGTTCATAAAGAATAAAAAGGGGCCTTATCCGGCGCTGCTACCCCACATATTAGCTAGCAATTTTGTTGCAGGGCTGCTAGAGATTGCTCGGCATTACGAGAGTCCTGAGCAGGCGAGAGAACTTTTAGGGCTGGTTATTGGCTGCTATTACAAAGGGGTGAACTCCCTTTGAAGTGTTTAACTCTTGTCTATGGTGGGAGGATTTATTTTTTTGCCTCAAAACTGAATATTAATTCATTATTGAGGGGTGGGGTATGTCTGCTAGCAAGAAATTAGTTGACAGGGTTCGCTCTGAGAGTCTTTTGTCTAACTTGCTGACCTGTGTCAGTACGGTTCTTGGTCTTGTCCCGGCAGTTGCGGTTGTGTATTTGATTGGTAGGCTTTGGCGCGCGCAGTTAAGCACGCCTGACCTGTGGATGGCTGCTGGAGTGTTGCTACTTGTGTTGCTGGTAAAAGCGCTGGTGACGTTTGTGGCCACGTGGCAGGCACACCGGGTTGCATATGGGTGTTTGACTGATTTGCGACAAGAGATTCTTTCGCATCTTCGTCGGTTGCCGCTGGGGTTTTTCCAGACTAGAAAAGTCGGCGATCTTGCCACTGTGATGAAAAATGATGTTGAACAGGTCGAGGTTTATCTAGCTCACGGTCTGCCTGAGACAGCGTCGGCCATGGCTGTTCCGGTGGCGGTGACTATTGCGATGTTGGTGCTGGACCTGCGGTTAGCACTAGCGATGGTGTGTGGTCTGCCAATCATGATGTTCATCAAGAAGGTTTCGGCTGCGAAGTGGGCTAAAGGGTTTGAAATAGTTGCTAAATATAACACCACCTTGCAAGAACGTTTAACCGAATACGTTTCTACCATCCCGGTCATTAAGGCGTTTTCTAAGAGTGAGGATAAGACAACAAAGGTTATTGAGGCTTCAGATGATTACGTGACTTGGGTGACCAGGTCTATGAACACGATTTCCGTTCCGATGGGGCTTATTGGTTTGTGTATGGAATCGGGGCTGGCGGCTGTGGTGGCTGTAGGTGCCTGGCTGTTACAAAACGGTCACATTGGTGTGGAGAGCCTGATTGTTGCGATAATGCTTGCTGGTGCCTTCACTTCCTCTGTGGCTAAAACGGCCACGCTTCAGCATTATAGGGTGATGTACAACCAGGCGATGTCAGCGATTAGCTCCATAGTGGAGGCACCTGTCGGTCAACGCCCCACAGTAACCAAGATTGCTTGCTACGGTGATCTGGTTGTTGATGGAGTGAGTTTTACTTACCCGAACAAAGACGTTGAATCCTTGAGTGACGTGAACCTGGTTTTTCCTAGTAAAACCACCACGGCTTTGGTGGGGGCGTCCGGGTCTGGGAAAACCACGTTAGCTCATCTTTTAATGGGCTTTTGGGATCCAACCCAGGGGAGAATCACGCTCGGTGGAGTCGATTGTACTCAAACCAGTCAGCAGGATTGGTCGGCTCTTTTCGCTATCGTGCAGCAGGACGTGTTCATGTTTAACCTCTCTTTGGAGGACAACATTCGTATCGGCAATCAGGCAGCAACTTTTGACCAGATTGTTGCGGCAGCTAAAAAGGCCCGGATTCATGAGTTCATTGAAAGCTTGCCTAAGGGATATGCCACCTTGGCAGGTGAGGCAGGAAACAGATTTTCTGGTGGGCAAAAACAGCGGTTGTCTATTGCTAGGGCGATACTGAAAGACTGCCCAATCATCATCTTAGATGAAGCAACCAGCGCCCTTGACTGCGATAACGAGGCATTGGTTCGTGAGGCTATCGACGAATTAGGTAAACAGAAAACGATTATAACCATCGCTCACCATCTGGACACGGTAGCAACAGCAGATCAGATAGTTGTCATGGATGCTGGGCGGGTACTTGCTACGGGTACTCATATAGATTTGTTGGCGCACTGTGGGCAATACCGAAAACTGGTTTCCGCTCAGCATCTTGTTGATACCTGGGACATTAAGCAGGTGCGATGATGGTCAGACGCATATTCCAAACAATGAGTGCCAGCGGACGAGCAATGATCATCCGCAGTGTTTTAGGTTTTGTGATTTATGCATGGTGTGGTGTAGCGATTATGCTCACCGCTCTTATCGCCATCAAATCAGCATTAGATGACACCATGAATCTTGCCATAATTAGCGCAATTATAGCGGGATTACTTGTAATAAAAACAGGTGCTGGAATCGTTGCAGATAAGCAAAAACATCAGGCTGGGTTCGATTTAACTTTCCAAATTCGCTGCCGTATCGTCGCTAAACTCAAAAAACTCTCCCTGGGGTATTACACGAAAAGCAGACTAGGAGAAATCAGCGAAATCATCCACAAAGATGTGGACAATATGGAGTTAGTCGTCGGGCATTTATGGACGCGAATGTTTGCCGACATTATCGTCTCCATAACCATTCTTGCCGGTCTTAGCTATTTTGACTGGCGCATGACGCTACTTATGATTGCGGCGCTGCCGGTGGGCATAGTCTGGCTAGTGGTCGGGCTGCATCATGCACGACGTTTGGAAAAAGAAGTGGGCAACGCTGGGGCAAACGTAGCTAGTCTGTTCGTTGAATACGTGCGGGGTATGCCCGTGCTGAAAGCATTTTCACGAAGCCGTAGCTTGGATGAGCTGCTATCGAGTTCTGTAACCGATTTCGGGGTGGCCAGCACCCGTGCGGCACGTAATCGGGTCTTCGTGCTCTCCATCTACAACCTTATTGTTGACGTATCCTTCGTTATCGCCATCACAGGCGGGTTATTTATGGCACTAGCGGGGAAACTGGATATTTTTTCTTTCTTGGTTTTCGTCGTTGTGGCACCTGAACTGTACAAACCGTTCTTTGCCTTAGAAGGCCATTGGATGAACTATCTGAAAGCTGTTGACTCTTTTACCAGAATCTTGAAAGTAACCGAGGCTCCAGCCGTGAGCGAGGTTGAAAACCCGACTAAACCACGCAGTTTCGATATCGAATTTGACCACGTCACGTTTTCTTACGACGGAAAGAATCTTCCGACACTAGCAGACGTGAGCTTCACGGTGCCGGAAGGAAGCCTGTGCGCCTTGGTTGGTGAGTCTGGGGCAGGGAAAACAACAATAACGAATCTGCTGCTTCGTTTCTGGGATGTCGATGCTGGTGCAATCAAAATAGGTGGCGTAGACGTGAGAAATATGCGCTATGACGACCTGCTTGAACAGACCAGCATTGTCATGCAAGACGTGAAACTTTTCGCCGACACGGTGGCAGGCAATATTCGTATCGGCAGGGCGGATGCAAGCGATGAGGATATTGTCAAGGCAGCAAAGGCAGCTCGGCTACATGACTTCATTACAACCCTACCTGACGGCTATGACACGGTTCTGGGTGAAAACGGGGTGGGGCTTTCCGGTGGTCAACGACAACGCCTGTCCGTGGCCAGAGCCTTCTTGAAAGACGCTCCCATAGTTGTATTAGACGAACCCACAGCCAACGTCGACCCAATCAATGAAGCCTTGATGCAAGAAGCGATTACTGCTTTAACAAAAAACCGAACCGTTCTTGTCATCACCCATCGTCTTTCCACTGTTCAGTCAGCAGACCAGATACTGGTTCTTCACGATGGACGCATCATACAAAAAGGCACCCATCAACAACTCCTAGCCTCACCCAACGGACCCTACCGTCTTCTGTGGGACAAAACCCGCACAGGCAAGCATGCACCCTTAGAACCCCAAAACTTGGGGAGTGCCCGATGAGCGAGACTTTGGCAATTTCATGTAAAGACTTGGAGTTTCGTTACGCAAACTCATCGACCAGCACTATTTCAGGAATAAACCTGGACATCAAAAAAGGTGAATTCATTGTCATATCCGGGCCTAGCGGGTCAGGAAAAACCACGTTTGCCCGCTGCCTGAACGGTTTAGCTCCCCGTTTCTGGGAAGGTGAAATCTCTGGCACCATTAGCCTCAACGGGCACGAGATCGCGAGTTTAGATATTGGAACAATTGGTGCCAGGTTAGCCACAGTGTTCCAAGATCCGCGCTCGCAATTCTTCATGACCAACACAGACAGCGAAATCGCGTTCGGCTGCGCGAACCAGGGCATGAGCCGGGAACAAACGCTGACGCGGGTTGCCGCCGCCTATCAGACAATGGCAATGGAAGATCTCAAAAACCGTAGCCTGTTCACGCTCTCCAGTGGGCAGCTACAAAAAATCGCTATCGGGTCTTGCTACGCAACCAATCCGGATATTTACCTGTTTGATGAGCCTTCAGCCAACCTTGATCTTGGGGCGACAAAGAAACTGACCGAAGTTTTACGCACCCTAAAAAACAGAGGCAAAACCATAATCGTCATCGAGCACCGTCTGTTTTATCTCACTGACCTGCTCGATAGGTTCATCGTGTTTAACCACGGAGGTATCTCAGCCACCTATACCCGCACCCAGACTCACGCATTAGACGAACAATCCTTAGCGAATCACGGATTGCGGATTTTTGACCTTCGGAAACTATCTTGTAAAACCTCTAAATCCCAGACCGGTACTTCACAACTATCAAGCGAAGCAAACGGCATCGGAATTGACAATCTACGTTTTTCTCGCGCCCAGCGAAGCAACAAACCAAGAGCGTTCACACTCGGGCCGATAAACGCTAAAGCAGTGAGCGGTGAGGTCATTGCCATTGTTGGTGATAACGGAGCCGGGAAAACAACACTGGCAAGAATCTGCTGCGGTCTAGAAAAAGAATCCGACGGAAAAATACTCATCAACGGCAAACACCACACTCCCACCCATCGGCTAGGGAAAGCCACACTGGTAGTTCAAGACTCCGACTACCAACTATTCTCAGATTCTGTTGCTGATGAATTATCTATGGGAACGCAGAAACTAACAAAGACCCGGCAAGAAATCCTGGCTCAGCTCGGCCTAGAACAATTTACCGACACCCACCCGCAAGCGCTTTCTCGTGGCCAAAAACAACGCCTTACTATTGCGTGCGCAATAGCCAGCCAGGCGCAAATCCTTTTCCTGGATGAACCCACCAGTGGACTAGACAAACACAACATGACAGTAGTGGCACAACTGGTCAAAGACATGGCCAGTAGCGGACGCCTAGTGTTCCTGATATCTCACGACTTTGAGTTCCTCTGCGCGTGCGCAACCAGAATCTGGGTCATGCACGAGGGAAAAATCATAAAAGACCAATCTATGAGTGACCAGGCCATGGCTGTGCTTCGTGGGCAGTGGAACGAAAAAGTGAAAACAGGAGGGCTGTCGTGACTAAAACCCTCGATCCGCGCACAGTTCTAATCGTCGCAGCCATTATCGGCAGCCTATCCGTTTTCGCTAATCACCCCACCTCGGCTCACATAACTTTCGCTTTCGCAACACTGCTAGCGCTCGCTTTTGGTACCTGGCGTACCGCGCTCATCACAGCAGTAATCTACCTCGTGGCACAATCCCTTTCACACGCTGCCTGGCTTCTGGGAGGCCCCGCGTCCGTAGCCCTTGTCATGCTGGCCTACATGACACAAAAACTCTTAGTACTGGTCCTACTGGGATCGTTTGTATCTAAAACAACCACCCTGGAAGGTATCGGGGCAGCATTGGCGAAAATGAAAACACCTAGAACAATCACCTTGCCGCTGATGGTAATGTTCCGTTTCCTGCCAACCATCCGCAGCGACATACGCGCACTAACGGACAGCCTCAAAACCCGCGCAATCATCGATTCACCGCTGAAGTTATTTATCCATCCACTGCGATGGATAGAACTAGTCGCTGTCCCTCTACTGATGCGCGCAACCAAGATTTCCGACGAACTCACCGCGTCCGCACTCACCCGAGGACTAGGGAAAACCAAAAATCCCGCAATCATCTACTCGATGGGTTTCACCATCGCGGACCTTGCCCTATCAACCTGCGTCCTGCTAGTGACAGCTGCTGTCGGGTGGCTGCAAATGCAATCCAGTTAACACAACAAAATAACCCAATGAAAAGAGGAAATAATGCCAGACAACAATGAAACTACAGCTTTCATAGGTGTCAAAGATTTAGTCACCGTAGGTGTTTTCGCCGCAATCTCACTAGCAATATTCATCATCATAGGTGGCATCGCAGGCATGACCATCTTCGGAACCGTAGCCAATATCCCCATCGTCTGCCTTTTCACAGCCATTCCCTACCTGCTGCTCGCAGGCAAAGTAAAAAAGAAGGGCACTTTCCTAATCATGGGGACAATAAACGTGTTGCCCGGACTCATGGTAGGAAACTTGATTGGTGTGGTCCTTTGCATTGCTGGATGGGTCATAGCAGAAGCAGTAGCCACAGCAGGAAAATATGCAAGCACCAAAACCCTAGTGGCAGCCTACACCGTAGGTTGCACCATCCAATCGGCCGGCTTCACCTTCCCCATGTACTACTCGAGTGTTGAATACCTAACCGACCGAAAAGAAATGCTGCACCTATCTGAGGAAATGCTCAACCAATACCTCAACCTGTTCTCATGGCCGCTCTACGGCGCAATGGTGGCACTGACCACAATAACCGCACTCATCGGATCTCTATTCGCCCTACGCCTACTCAAAAAACACTTCGTGAAAGCCGGACTACTAGACACGCGCGATTAGCGTCTTCTGTACTCTCCAAGAGCGAAGAGCGCCAGCTGAGCATTTGGGAAATCAATATGCAACTAAACTGAACTTTCAGCTGCACCCACGCCCACACAATTTGCACCCAAAAAGATGCCCCTGCACCCAAAACTGCATCTCTGCACCCAAAACTGAACTTGTATCAAAATGAACGTCTAAGTAACAACGTTCAAAACCTCAGCGTTTGCTGAGGTTTTGAACGTTTTAGTTCGGGGAATTGAACCCCCGTAGCGCGATGGCAGTGGCGGTAAGCCGCGTGAGCCACCGCGCAACAGTGCGGAGGCGATTAAGCGAAGGCAACGATTTGCCTTCACCGCCAGAGCGCCTCTAAGCGTGCTTGCGCGCTCGTTCCCCCACCTCCACCACGCCCCTGTTGAAGTCAAAACAACTTCAGCAGGGATTTTTATGCCCTTTTCGACCAGTTCCGGTTGTAGAGGAGCGCGCCGCTCGGTTGCTCCTAGTTATCCTTGTGCGGTGCCGCTGGGTGCAGTCAAAGAGTTGTGAGCCGGGGGATGATGACGCGGTCTACCAGTTTCATCAACTCGGTTTTGTCGACTTTGCCGCGCGTCAGGATGTCCGCCAGCAGCAACAGCATCGGGAATCGAACGTAAAACGGATCCAACACCGCTTCGCTCAGTTCGCCGCGCGCTATTGCTGCCCGATAGAGACGGGTGACAGCTACTAATCCGGGGTGAACTGTTACGGCAGAGAAATGCTCACGTTGTTGCGGGCTTGCCTCCGAAAGAACGCCCAGCACGGTGACGATTTCAATATGTTCCATCCAGCGCTGTAAAACGTTGACTAGATTTTGGAAGTCCTTGCGCAGCGATGTAGAACCCTGTAATTCGGTCAGAAAGGTGGGTGCGGTGCGAACTGCTGCAAATGTCACCATTTCCGACCGTGTAGTGAATCGCCGATAGAGGACGGGTTTGCTGGTTTTCGCGCGGCGTGCCACTCCCTCGAAGGTGAGGTTTTGGTAACCGTGTTCGGTAAGTTCTGCCATGATTGCTGCGGCTAGCGCGTCAAGCAGTTCCTCTCCGGTGCGGCGTTTGGATTGCATACCTCGATTGTAGGTGATTTTTCTACATAGATACGCATCGTTTCTAAATCTGTTATGATTAGTAAGAAACGTTCCGTGTCTGCAATGGAGGTTTTGGTGTCGCTCAGAGCCACACTCGCTGAACTTGAAAACTTCCGTGTGCGCGGCGTAGTGCGCGCACTAGCTGGGGCATTACGCGCTAATTCCGGGGAGGACAGCAATGAAAACCGGTGAAACACCTGTCGTGTCAGCTGTGGTCGTGGATGACTTAGTGGTTACCCGCGGCAAAGGCAAAGCTCGCAAAGAAATTTTGCACGGCATCTCTTGTGAGCTGCCAACCGGGTCGATAACGGGGCTGCTCGGTCCGTCAGGGTGCGGCAAAACGACGTTGATTCGCACGGTTGTCGGTGCCCAGCACATCACTTCGGGCAGCGTGAGGGTTCTGGGCGAGTCTGCCGGCACCCCTAGGCTGCGCCGTCTGGTTTCCTATACGAGTCAAAATCTCTCGATTTATCCGGATATCTCGGTAGCCGATAATGTCACGTATTTTGCCCGGCTGGCGGGGGTGGGCAGCTCCAGCGTGACTGAGGCTATTGAAACGGTGGGGCTCGACGAGCAACGCGACCAGCTGGTGTCCACGCTTTCGGGCGGTCAAGCCTCGCGCACTTCCCTGGCATGTGCCCTGGTGGGAAAGCCGCAGCTGTTAGTCTTGGACGAGCCGACTGTTGGCCTCGATCCGCTCACTCGTGAATCCCTGTGGACCACGCTTCGCAATCTTGCCAATCGCGGGGTGACCTTGCTGGTTTCGAGCCACGTGATGGACGAAGCGCGGCATTGCGACAGCGTGTTGCTGATGCGCGATGGGGAGTTCCTCGCCCACGAACCTATTGCTCACCTGCAAGAACGAACCCGAACAACCAACGCGGAGGACGCCTTCTTGGCGCTGGTGAAACAGCAAGACCACGAGGAGGCAAACCGATGAAACTCGCTACCGTTTCGAGGATTAACGCCCAGTTGCGTCATGACCCGCGCACTGTCGCGCTTGTGCTGGTCGTACCCGCACTCCTCTTGACGTTGCTATATTTCGTGTTTGTCGATGTTCAAGTGCCCCCGGGAGCGCCAGCACCGTTTGATCGGATTGGGTCGATTATGCTCGCAGTGCTTCCCATGTTGATGATGTTCATCATCACTTCGGTGGTGATGCTGCGGGAACGCACCATGGGTACTTTGGAACGATTGCTGACCACGCCGGTGAGCAGGTGGAATCTAATAGGCTCGTATGCGCTGGTATTTTCGCTGCTGGCGTTGGCGCAAGCGGTTATTCTCGAGGCGTTGATTCTCGGCACGTTCGGGGTGGAGATTGAAGGCAGCTGGTGGACGTTGCTCCTGGTAGCGGTGGGTGACGCTCTGCTTGGCGTGTCGTTCGGTCTGTTGGCGAGCTCTTTTGCCACCACCGAGTTCCAGGCAGTGCAGTTCATGCCGGTTTTCATCGGTCCGCAACTGCTGCTCTGCGGACTGTTTGCCCCCGTGGACTCCATGCCCGATGTGTTGGAGGTGATTGCCCGGTGCTTGCCGATGACCTGGGCTGCTGACGTGGTAAATACCGTCATTGAAGACGACGCTCTCGCCTGGGGGGAATGGATTCGCCTGGGAGGGCTCTTTGTGGTCTCGCTTGCCGTTCTTTTTCTCGCTTCTCTCACGATGAAGCGAACGGTGAAGTAGCCGGGGCGGGGACGTCCGGGCTCGGTGAAGCCCCGAGTCTGGTGGTTGCGGTTCGATTCACACCCGAAGAACTGGCGACGCTTGATGCCCGCGCCGCAGCCAGACATGTGACCCGTTCTGCCCTGATTCGCCAGGCAGCCTTGGCGTGAGCCTCAATATTTGGAAAATCCACGCAAACATGCAAAAAAGCAGCGCATCAACGGCGATGACATCCTGCAAGTTGCCACGTTTCCACGCTGGATTGAGCCCCTCGATGAGGAAAACCCGCAACGGGAACAGCGCCTGGGTTTCGACACCAAAGGGCGAGTCTTGGAAGTTTTTGTTTTGACTTTCGATATCGGCAACGAACTGATTATTCACGCCGTGAAAGCGCGTGAGCAATACCTTGCGCTCCTAAAGTGACACCGCAGCCCTTCATGCTCTCACGCGCCACATCGAAATCGGCACTGGTGTGCCGTTCTAGCCCTAACCCCGTTTACGGTTAATATCCGTAATCGCGCACATGAACTCCCGCTCGCCATCCAGGCCAATCTTCAAACCAAAACCCTCAGCCATGGTTTTTGCCCTACTTTACCTGCGTGATCATGAGAAAATGTGGGTTGATAAATAGCACTTTTTACACTAAGGAGATGCCCGATGGAGACTGCTGCGATTACTGAGTGGATGTTCATTGAAGAAGTGCCGATTCCCGCCGATGTAGGCGAACTACTTATTCAAGGAGAACAGCCTTATGCGGCATTTAAGACCTTTAGAGATTCGGCAATCTTTACTTCAAAGCGGTTAATCGTTCGAGATGCTCAGGGGATGACAGGCAAGAAAGTAGAGATTTACTCCTTGCCTTATAGCGTAATCAATATGTGGTCAACCGAGAACGCTGGAAAACTTCTCGATTTAACTTCTGAAGTTGAACTATGGACACGTGCAGGACACATCAAAATCAAACTCGGCAAGAAAATTGATGTCCGCCGTATTGACTCCCTGATCGCCAACTTCGTCCTCAACCACTAAATCCCGAGCGGAATCACGTCATCAATCATCAAATGTTGTGCTGTTTTGGCGAGACCATTTTTGTCGCCAACACACGATTAAAGGTACGCGACGGTTTTTTTGGTGTTCTGTGTGGTTCTCGTTTCAGCGGGTGAAGAGTGCGGCGATACCGGACAGGACAGTCGCCAAAAACACTACCCATACCGTGCTGAGCAGCCACTTTTTGCACTTGTCGCGGGCTTTGATGTAGGGCTTCAAATCCTCCGTACCGGGGATGACCCACGCATCGGTACGCCCCACCCAGTATTCATCGATAAAGAAACGGTCGATGAGGCCCATGATGAACAATATTGCCGCTATCTGCCAGAATCCTGCCAGAAACCCTCTGGCGCCGTTGATTGCATAAACGCAGACCAGCGCGTAAATGATGTAGCCGGGAATACAGGTTGCTTTGAAAATCACGCGGTCGCGCTTGATTCTCTCGGGCGTGGTCAGTCCCAACTTCACGCACCGTTCCCGCACTTCGGGAGGGTAAAGATACACCATATTCACCGGGCTTTTGCGGATGCCGATGACGCAGACCAGAACCAGTAGCGCGCCCAAAACGAGTCCTTCTAAGACAATTTGTAAGACCATCGTTGCCCCTCCGTTGCGCTATCCAATGCGGGTTTTAATTCTAATCATGCGCAAACCTGCTGCGGATCACTTCTTGTAGCTGCCGTTCGGGTTAAGAGGGTCTCTTTTTGTGTGAGGGGTTTGGTTTAGACTCATGAGTGATGTGTTGAGCGCGGAAAACCCCACCAAAGAACGACCGAGAGAAGCGCGATGGTGCAGACGACTAAACTTCAAACGAACTTGGGAAACGCCGAGTTTCAGACAATGATAAAGCATGATTCTGGGCAGTTCCTGGTCTTCACGGCTGAGGCGGGCGAGGGCATTGAAGTGCGTTACCAAGACGGCACGATTTGGCTGACGCAAAAGCTGATGGCACAGCTGTTTGATGTGGATGTGAGCACTATTAACTACCATCTGCAACAGATTTTTGAGTCTAAAGAACTGACCGAAGAAGCAACTATTGGAATTTTTCCAATAGTTCGCCAAGAAGGCTCTCGCCAGGTCGCGCGGCAGATTCAGCACTACAACCTGGACGCGATTATCTCGGTGGGCTACCGCGTGAATTCCATTCGCGCCACTCAGTTCCGCCAGTGGGCCACCGGGATTCTGCGCGACTTTACCCTGCGCGGATATGTCATTGACCGTGCCCGCATGGAATCGGGCGAAGTCTTGGGACAGGACTATTTCGAGGAACTGCTCGAAGAAGTTCGCGAGATTCGACTCTCTGAACGCCGTTTTTACCAAAAGATTACTGACATTTACGCTACCGCCGTTGATTACAATCCCGCTGCACCCACTACCAAGACATTCTTTGCCACCGTGCAAAATAAACTGCATTACGCTGTGCATGGGCACACCGCTGCAGAGCTCATCGCGGAGCGCGCCGATGCCGCTAAGCCGCATATGGGGCTGACTTCCTGGAAGAACTCACCGGATGGGAAAGTGATAGCCAGTGACGTTACCGTCGCTAAGAACTACCTCACCAAAGAAGAGTTATCCGACTTGGGACGAATCGTGGAGGCCTATCTGAATCTCGCGGAATCACGGGCGAAACGAGAGATTCCCACCACTATGGAACAGTGGGCGGAATTCCTGGATCAAGTCCTCACCCTCGATAGCCGAGAACTTATTGGTGAACGCTGGAAAGGTCTCTCAGAAAATCGCTGAGCAAACCGCCAAAGACGAACTAAAGAAATACCGCGTCATCCAAGACGCCAGCTATCGGTCAGACTTTGACAAGTTCGCGGCGAAAGCCCTGGAGGCATGCGAACGCCTTGACGAGGCGAGATGAAACACCGTAGGGGTCGCAAATCTGTAGTCATTGCAGGAAATTGGATACTAAACAGGGAGTGAATCAAAAGGTGACCCAAGGCAGGCAAAAGCCATCCAATGTAGTTCTTGGGGCCTGGCAGGGGGTCGCGAGTGAGAGAGGAGTGTGGTTCCCATAGAACGTAAATTTGTGGCTATCGTAGAACTGTTGCGCGAGTCTCTAAAATGATTCAAATCTGACTCGGAAGAAATCGAGTACGGCGGCGAGGCTAGACGGCTTTGCGCTGTTGCCGTGAGAGCATGAAGTGAGACAAGCATAAGCCTTAGCATATTAATCTGCCGAAGATAGGGTTATGCTGCTATCTCGTTTTTCTATGATGAAAAAAGAGCACTAGATGGTGGTTGGAAGCTGTTCGTGCTAAGGCTCAGCGTGTTCTTCCGTTCCATCGTCGCAGGGCGCATTGTGAACCATGAATGTTAGGTAAGGAAGTAAGGGGATAAATGGCAAAGAAAGAAGCTAAGCTTGATTTGTGGGTTGCTTCGCAGCTCGACGAGTGCGGGATTGAATACGAACCACAGGGTAGTGAAATTAAGGGAATTAAAGAGGCACTTAAAAGTGCATCGAAGCGAGGAACTGGTAGGGTCGGATTTCCCGAATATGTGGCTGTGGTTGAGGATTTCGTCCTAGTCATCGAAGATAAGGCAGATACTGGCAAGCATATGAGCCTTACTGACGATGGTGTTATCGCTACGGATTCGAAGGCAATCACAGACTACGCTGTGAATGGTGCGTTTTTCTATGGTAAACGCATTGCGCAAAACAGCTCGTTTAAGAAAGTGTTCGCATTAGGCATTTCCGGAGACGAGAAGCACCATATAATCACCCCGCTTTGGGTAGATGACCGCGAGGGATACAAGCAATTGCCAGACATCGAGTCGTTCGTATCGTTCTCATCACAGAACATTAGAGAATATTATACGCGATATGTGCTTGAAGAGGCAACAGATGTCGAGAAGACTACAGAACAGATTCTCAAAGATGCAGCGGAGCTGCATGAATACCTTCGTACGTACGGTACGCTTAAAGACCAGGACAAGCCACTTGTTGTAGCCGGTATTCTACTAGCTCTTGACGAAATCGAGTTTGGTGGATTCAGTATTGACTCTTTAAAGGGTGACGAGGTTTCAGACAATCGGGATGGTGATAAGCTGATAAGGGCTATTCGTACACGTCTGACCCGCTCCAACGTGGGGCCGGATGCAAAGAAGGACAAACTACTTTCTGAGTTTTCTATCCTAAAGACTAGTTTCAGGCTTAACGAAAAAAACGACGCGTTAGGCAAGAAGACGCCGTTAAGATTTTACACGGAGTTCCTTTATGAGCGCGTCTTCAAAAATATCAAGTACCAGAAAACCTCAGAGGATTTCATAGGGCGCTTTTATGGCGAGTTTATGAGCTATTCAGGCGGTGACGGTCAGACTCTCGGTATCATTTTGACACCCCGTCATATTACAGATCTCATGTGTGAGCTTTTGGATATTAAAATTGACGATGTTGTGCTTGATCCTACGTGCGGAACAGGAGGTTTTTTGATTTCCGCGATGCACAGAATGCTTTCCATGGCGGACACAGACGTTCAGAGAAAGAGTATCAAGAAGAAACAGCTCCACGGTTTCGAGCTTCAGAGCAATATGTTCGCCGTGGCAGCTGCCAATATGATTTTACGTAAAGATGGAAACAGTAATTTGGAATGCTGTGATTTCTTGCGTAAGAATACAGCTCAGGTGCAACTCAAAGGTGCGACGGTCGGTTTGATGAACCCACCCTACTCACAGGGTACGAAGGCGGATACGGAGCAGTATGAGCTTTCGTTCATTGAGCATCTTTTGGACTCATTGACGGTCGGAGCGAGAGCTGCTGTTATTGTTCCTCAGTCATCAATGACAGGTAAGAGCAAAGCTGAGAAGCAATTCAAAAATAGTATTCTGGATAAACATACGCTTGAGGGAGTCATTACCTGCAATTCGGAGACGTTCTATGGTGTCGGCGTGAATCCGGTTATTGCTATTTTTACCGCAAATGAAAAACACGATAAGAGAAAAGTTTGTAAGTTTATCGACTTCCGCGACGATGGTTATGAAGTTCGCGCTCACGTTGGACTGCTAGAGGGTGATTCTGCTAAGGATAAGCGACAGCACTTACTAGATGTGTGGTTTGGGCGTGTAGAGGCTCCGTCAAAGTTCTGTGTGGAATCGACAATTGAACCTGGTGATGAGTGGTTACACAGCTTCTATTATTTTAACGACGAGATACCGACCGACAAAGACTTCGAGAAAGTCATCGGAGACTACCTGACGTTTGAATTCTCGATGGTCATGCAGAACCGCGAGTATCTGTTTGAGGATAATAAGGAGAGCGATGTAAATGCAGTCACTGAGTAATAAAAAGTGGAGAGCGCAACAAATTAAAAGATTGTTCAATAAGTTCGTTCCTGGTAAAGGAAAAGGTCTAAACCATTTAAAAATAACACGAAAAGGAGTTAATTATATAGGTGCAACTAACCGTGGAAATGGTGTTCTTTGTGTGGTTGAAGATAACAATACTACACACAAATTGATTCAACCGGGAAATTGTATTGGTTTCATTAAAAATGGCGACGGGTCTGCCGGATATGCAATGTATAAAGAAGAGCTATTCATATCTACAAGTGACGTTATCTACGGTTATGCTGATTGGCTTAATCGAGATACAGGACTATTTTTCGTTGCAACACAGGATAAGATTCAAGAAAAGTACGGTCATGGGTACAAGCGTAATCTGCAACATTTGCATGGTGATAGAGTTATGCTTCCATTTGAAGATTCTGGTGAACCTGATTACAAATTTATGGCACAGTATGCTTCTCGATTGAGAGAGGATATGCTTATACGCTATAAGAAATATATAATTGGGCAGCTTTCCCAATTGAAATACAAAGAGCTTCCAGCGTTAAATGAAAAAAGGTGGAATAGATTTAGAGCATTTGGCAAACACGGCTTATTTAAGATTGCTTCTACCAGTAGTAGCATTGATGGAATCAGAATCATCGATAGTAATATAAAAAATATCCCATATGTTACAAGAACAGATGCAAATAACGGTATTTCCCGCTTTGTAAGTGATAAGAATCTTTTATTCGGTTCAGACGATGCAAACTGCATTACAATAGGACTAGATACGCAAACTGCATTTTGGCAATCTCACCTTTTCGTGACAGGTCAGAACATTCAAATAATAACCGGCTCTCAATTGAATTTATGGTCAGCCCAGTTCTTAATTCCACTTTTTAAGAATCAGATGAAAGCAAAATTTAATTGGGGTGGTAATGGAGCAACTCTTTCTCGTATGAAGCGTATTGAATTAATGCTTCCCGTGAACGATACAGGCACACCTGATTACGTTTACATGGAGCAATATGTTAAGAACATGATGCTTCGTAAGTATCAACAATATCTTGAATTCTTAGATCGTCGCGACGATTAATAACTTCACTGCTCTCGATACTTTTTGCTGATATTTTTAATACTAAATACATCTTCCGGGAACGTGAATACAAACAAACACTATACGACATTAGTGCAGCTATAATGTAATGTTTTAGTCTTCTGTAAGCAGAGCATAAACTAGTAAAAGATCATAGATAATTAATCTGTAAGAGGTGCACAGTGATTACCACCTGTTTCTGGAGTGCCACGTCTACCGAATCTGTTCAATTCCGTTGCCCTCGCCCCAGGCTTTGTCGGCGGTTAGGACGGTGGCGTTGAGTCTTTTGCCGAGGGCGAGGCAGAGGCGGTCGCCCAGGGAGAGGCTCGTGCCGGGCTGCCACATCTGCGCCGCCGCGACCGCATCGGATTCGCTGACTTCGCGCACTTTCAGTCCGTATGAGAACAGCAAATTTGTGGCCAAGGAAACGTCCGCTCCGCGGGAGATGAGCTTTTGGATGACTTCTGACCAGTTCGCAGCGCTCACCACACCCTGGCCCAGTGTCTGCTCCACGCGCTGACAACCGGGTTCCTCCTGCAAAAACGCCAGCAGAGCCGAAGCGTCTAAGACAAACATTACGACGATTCTTCCTGAGCCGCGCTGCGCCGTTCTGCGATGAGTTCCTGAACCAGGCTACCCGCCCCGATTTGCTTCTTTACCAGCTGTTTTGCCTGTTCGCGGGTCATGGCGATAACTCCGTGCGGGGTTTCGAGCATCAGCAGTTGGGTGCCTTGCTCCCACTTTTGATTGTGGCGCAGCGTCGAGGGAATGACCAGGCGTCCCCGGTCTCCCACAACGGTCGCATATGTGGTACTCATACTATGAGTGTACCACCTGGGGAATTCGCGTGTACTCCAATGCGGATATGTAAACGGTCACGCAAATCTTGAAAACAGAAAGAAACGACACCGCTACAGCAAACGGACACGCAGTCCTGCCCACTTGTCTTGTGCGACGCCACTGCCCGCCGCGCGGTTTTCTGCCCGTTACCCGACCACCGGGCCTAACGTACCCACCCGGCCTCGCGACCGACCTTGTGAACCCTCGCGACCGACCTTGTGAACCCTCACGAGCACCCTTGTGAACCCACGAACCGACCGACCTTGTGCGCCCCCACGAACGACCTCAGTTCGCGACCCGATGGTGCGCGGGATAGCTGCCGGGGGCGAGCGGCAGGAAAGTGTAGCCGTTTTGCTTGCCCCAGTCGATGACCTGTGGCATGGCGTCGACAGTGGTGGAATGAGTGTCGTGGCAGAGGACTACTGACACCGATTTTCCTGGCACTCCGGCGGTAATTTTTTGAAAGACCGAAGCACTGTTGGTGTGACCCGAAGCGTCCCCACTATCTACGTTCCAATCAAAATAGGTGTAGCCTTTCACACCCATGAGTTTGGTCAGGCGGCTCATGATTCCGGGCGTGTAGCTGCGGCTCACGGTGTTGGAGCTGCCTCCGGGGAACCGCATAATCTTGGTGTCCTGCCCGGTCTGGTCGCGAATCAGCTGTGCCACGCGGTCGAAGTCTGCCCAATAAGCAGCCTCGCTGGAGTAAATCTGGGAATACTGGTGAGTATAGGTGTGGATTCCGATTGCGTGACCTTCTCGATAGGCGCGCCCAATCAGGTCAGAGTGCCCCATCATATTAGTCACAAAGAACGTTGCTTTCACGCCTTTATCAGCCAAAATATCCAACAGGTGTGCCGTCGCCGGACCGGGTCCATCGTCGAAAGTCAGATAGATAACTTTGTCCAAGCCTGTCGCCGGGTCGGCGTTAGGGGCAACGGGCTGCATCACGGTGACCTGACGTGTTGCCGTGCCTAGGTTTCCGCTGGAGTCCGAGACTTGATAGTGCAGCGTGTATGACCCTGCCGCGTTTACATTGACCTGACCGCCTACCTGGACTTTTGCGGTCAAATCGCCGTCCGCATTATCTGTCGCGGAATAGGAGTCCTGCCAGGAAATGCCATAAGGGAGTTTGATTTGTTCCCCACCGTCGATTGTGATGACGGGTGGCTGGGAATCCCGGACGATAACTTTGCGAGTCTTTTTACCCTCGGTTCCGCGGTATTTCGCTGCATAAGTGATTTCATAAGTGCCGATTTTGGAAGTATCGACTTTGCCGGTGCGGTGTAGCTTGAGGTCATCGTGAGTAAAAGTGAACAGGGTGCCGGTCCCATAAGCGGTAGCGCCGGGGTCTTTCCATGTGTCGCCGTATTCAACAGTGCTGGTGGAATCGCCTTTTAAAGCAATGACGACTTTCCACTTGTTAGTCAGATACATGGTGATTCCGCCGACCGCGGCGGCGACAGAAATGACTGCCAGGATGCTGGCAATCCAAATCTTAGATTTCTTGCTCACTAAGCTACCCCTAACGAGCAACACTTTACCAAAGAACAATGCCCCGATAAACCCTTAATCCAGCTAAATCCTTGGGAAATTCGGCACCTGACCAGCCGTCTTTACCCACCAAAGACCGCGAAACCATCCTTGTGAACGGCACTATTATGTGCTTATGAGCGAATCTAAAAGGTTGGACACATGGGAGCGTTTCACAGATTGGCCGCTGTTGATTCTGGCGGTCCTATTTTTGGGGGCCTACGCCTGGGAAGTTATCGGTAACCTGCAAGGCCGGGGCGCCAGCGTTACAGAGCTCATCATGAATGTGGTCTGGGCCGCGTTTGTCGCTGATTACGTGGTGCGGCTTTTCTTGGCGAAGCCGCGTTTCAAGTGGTTCATCACGCACCTGTTTGATTTGCTCATCGTGGCGCTGCCAATCTTGCGGCCACTGCGATTGCTGCGGCTCGTAACTTTCATGAAAGTACTTGGTCGCAAGGCCGGTTCGACCTTTCGCGGCAAGATAGCCCTGTACTCGGTGACAAGCACGGCACTGCTGATTTTCGTGTCGGCGCTAGCTGTGCTGGATGCGGAGCGTAGTGTCTCGGATGCGTTGATTACGTCTTTTCCACAGGCGATTTGGTGGGCTTTCGAGACGATTACCACAGTGGGCTACGGAGACTTATATCCGATTTCCGTCACTGGCCGCGTGGTTGCGTTATGCCTGATGACAGGCGGCGTTGCTCTTATTGGTGTCGTGACAGCGACCTTAGCTTCTTGGGTTGTAGACGTGGTGAATGAAAAAAATGAGCAAGACCGGGCGGCCACCAGTGCTGAAATCAACGAACTGAAACAACAGATTAGTGAACTCACGCTGTTAGTGGAGTCGAAACGGTAACAATTCACCTAGGCTCATCAGGCTGGTTGAAACCAATTTCGCGGGTGGTCAGCCGAGCAGGGTGGAGCTGTTCATAGAGATTCCTCGCTTCGATTGGCACTTTTTTCGAGGCGTAAATCCTAGAATTCGTTTCATGTTTAGGAAAACTCTCGCCGGCGTTGCCGCCGCTGCTCTTGCTCTAACTCTGCAAATTCCCGCCTCAGCCGTGGGAACCCGTATTGCTGGCACGGATCGTTATGCAACGTCCCTGGCTATTGCTCAGACGTACTTTCCCGCTGCGAAAAACGTGTTTGTCGCTACGGGAACGAATTTCCCCGACGCTTTGGCCGCCGGGCCTTGGGTCTCCGTTCAGCAGGCACCCATTTTGTTGGTTGGCTCACAAATTACTGCCGGGCAGCAGGCCTACCTGCAGCAGCTCGGTTCGCCCAGCATTACGATTCTGGGCGGTGTCGGGGCGGTCTCGGCACAGGTTGAGGCTCAGCTGACACAGTTTGGTGCGGTGCAGCGAATTTCTGGAGCCAACCGTTACGAGACTGCCGAAAAAATTGCTCTGCAGTTTGGGAAAGCCAACAAGGTGTATTTAGCGACTGGCACGGGTTTTGCGGATGCGCTGGCCGGGGGAGCGTTGGCCGCACAAGAGGGGGTGCCGATTATGCTTACCGGTCCGGGTGCGCAACAGTATGCGGTGTCGGTGGCTCAGCAGCTGGGCGCTACAGACACTATGGTGCTGGGCGGTCCGGGTGCCCTTCCTGATGAATTCTTGGCGGGGCTGCCGAACCCGAACCGAATTTACGGAGCTAATCGATTTGAGACCGCGTCCCAAATTTTTGCCGCGAAGCCTGCTGCCAATGCCTTCCTGGCATCGGGAGTGAATTTCCCGGACGCTCTCTCGATTGTGCCCGCGGCCGGTGTGCAAAAGATGCCCTTGCTGTTAGCGCAACAGAATTGTTCACCTGTTCAACCTGCAGTGCCAGTCACTTTCGTGGGAGGACCTGGTGCGTTGAGTGACAACTCCAATTTGCAATGTCAGGTTGCCTCGCAGCCCCAGCCTGAGCCTCAAGCCCAGCCCCAGCCTTCTGGCAATGGCGGCTTACAACCAATCGGTAAGGACTGCCCGGCAAACGCCCCAATCAAGGGAAACGCCAGTTCCATGATTTATCACATGCCCGGTCAGAGGTACTACGACCGCACCACCCCGGAGGCTTGCTTCGCTTCTCAAGATGATGCGAGAGCCGCGGGCTACCGCAAAGCAAAAGTTTGAGACTGCGGGCGTCATTTTATTACGAGCGTAGGGATCCTAACTTCTGACGAATTCGACGACTTCTGTGAGACACCACGGGGGAGTCCAGGATTCTCAAAGTTAGGACCCGTTCGTGTTCTGAGACGGGCCAGATGCGTAAGTCGGGGGACTACATTGAGGTTCGGCCAGCCATACGGCATTGAACTGGTCGTTTGTATAGTGTGAAAAGCATTTTGCCGGCGCGGGCTAGCTGGGATTAGCCCGCTTTGATACTGAGAAATCGTTGAAATGTCTGGACAAGGAAGGCCATTTCCAGGCTTTCACTAATGAGGGTTTCCTTGGGGCCGATTCATTGAGTGTTGAGGTCAAAGCTGACGCGCCGCCGAGCTTCTGGCTTGGTTTGTTACGGAAAACCTTAGAGGCGCATGAGTCAGGGGCATTTCTGCCAGGGAATTTGACGAAGTCGCAAGATAGCGCCAGGACGGCGCGGGTGGTCTGCGCCCAAATTTCGACATAGATTACCACAAAGCTACCGCGGTTTTTACTGATATGTAGCGGGAAACGGATTTCATCGAATTTTAGGAAGGCTATTGTTGTGAAGAATTTGCCCATGTTGAGAAATCGTTTATTTGCTGTGGCATCGTTTGCCAGCTTGGTGGTCGAAGGAGGGGTTGCCTCTGCCCCGGCTGCTTTCGCGAATGAGTTAAGTTTGGACCAGGAGGCTGCGCCAGTTGCACTGACTTCTAGCGCCGCAGAGCCTCAAGGAGCGCTCGAGACTCAGGAAACCCGCGAGACTCAGGAAACCCGCGAACCTGCTACAAAAGTGTGGTCTCAGGATAGTGCTGCGGAGGGGTCTTCCCTTCAAGTTAGCGATATAGCGCCGGCTTCGGTGAGTAGTGTTTCCGCAGCTGCGCCTACGCTGAAACCACTGAAGATTGCCTTGTTTAACATTAAACTTACGAAAGCCAGGATGGATTCTCCGAGTTTGGAGGCTGCGCAGGCTCCGGATTCCGGCCTGAGTTGCGGGTCGAAAGAAGCTACCCTGACTTACCAGGTTCGTGTTAAGGGTGGCGGCAACGGGAGTTTTACCGGCAATGTGCGGCTATCTGTCTATAAGCCAAAAACGCCGCAGCATGTCGTCCTCAGCATTGAGTCTGATGGCGCGGACTGCAAATTCACTTAAACCAACAGTGATTCTCTGCCTCTTTACCTGTCTAGTATGTTCTATGCTCAGCCTGTTTTTACTTGTTCGATGGATTACGGTCATAAGACTGCGCGGGCGGTTTTGCGTGATGAGTCCGGTAACTTGTTGAGCCAGGCAACGAAAGAGGCGACCTTCTTCTCTCTGGAATACACCTTTGAGGTCGACCCGGAACTGCCCGGTTTCCCGAAGACTGTGTCAAATGTTGATTCTGAAACTATGAACGTTACTGTCCCGACGGTGGCTCTCAAGCAAGAGGATCAGAACGTTACCCAGAATTTCGTGCTGAAAAACGCTAGGGGTAATGTGGTTTCCTCGGTAGAGGCCGACGCGACCATCCCCGGCTACGAATCCATGAACTGCTTAGCAGACAGCTCCCCGGCTCAGATAGAGTCGGTGCCGCCTGTGCGCGGGGGGATTCCGACTGAGTCGCGTGTGGTGCCTTCTGTCCCAAGTGTGATTCCTTCCGTCCCCAGTGTGGTGACGCCTCCGCTGCCTGCACTGGTGCCCCCGACCTCGAGCACGACCACCCTTCCCGCACCTCTGGTGGCTGGCATGACTGAGACTCCCCAAGATCCGATGAACCCGGCAGAGAGCGGAGCCTCGCTACTGACTCCGCTGGTGGCGGGTGTGACGGAGAGTCCTCACGCTCCCAGCGCGGCAAACCCGCCGGTAGCCATGCAGACGTCGACGCCTGCGGCGCCGGTCTTGGCGGGTACGGATAGCCCGGTCCAGGCGTTGGCGCGTACCGGTCAGGTTGCCCAGACTGTGTCCCTGGTGGCTGGGCTCACGGCTTTTGCTGGAGCGTGGTTGCTGGTGTTGGCTTGCCGCCGCCAGGAAAACTAAATTTTGACGCCTTCCTTTAGCTTGGTGCCAAAGCGCCGGGTGACTGTCCACAAGACCAGACTCACCCGGGCTTTGGCGCCAGCCTTTTTAACATGAACACCGAAAAGCAAACCCTGTGACTTAGGTTAGACTAAGTAAGCAGTTATTGCTCACGCAGATACACACAGGACGGTAGTTCATGAGTCATCATCAAGAAGGTCAGGATTCTCGCAATCCTCACGAGTCGTGCGGTTCTGACGGGCATTCAGCGGGGCATTCCCGCCCTCATGCCCACACTCATGCTCACACTCATACTCACTCTCACGAGGCCGGTCGCGGACAGCTCCGGGCAGCTCTGGCGGTGACTTTCACGGTGTTGCTGGCAGAGATTGTGGGCGCAGCCCTGACCGGCAGCTTGACCCTGCTGGTGGATTTGGGGCATATGCTCACCGACTGTGCGGGTCTGACTTTTGCGCTGGTGGCAGCAAGTTTGCAGCATCGTCCAGCGACGGATCGTCTCACGTGGGGGTGGCGGCGCGCGGAGGTTATTTCTGCGGCATTGCAGTCTCTGCTGCTGATTTGCATCGGTGTGTTTGCGTCTATCGAAGCCATTAAACGCCTGATACACCCCGAAACTATCGAGGCTCAGGCGCTGCTGGCAGTGGGTATTATTGGTCTGCTGGGCAACCTCATCAGCCTGACTATCCTGTTGAGTTCTCGACAAAATAACCTGAATCTGCGTGCTGCGTTCCTGGAGGTCTTGAATGATTCCCTCGGTTCCGTAGCGGTTATCATCAGCGCAGTGGTGATGCGCTTGACCGGGTGGATTCAGATTGATTCCGTGACGGCGCTGGTAATTGCTGCGCTTATCGTGCCTCGTGCCATCATGATTTTGCGTCCGGCGGGGGCAATCTTGTTGGAATCCACTCCTCCGGATTTGGATTTGGATCAGGTCCGGGCACACCTGTTGGAGCTGCCGCATGTCTTAGCCGTACATGACCTGCACGCTTCTGCAGTTTCCTCAGATTTGCCTGTGTTAAGCGCTCACGTAGTGTTGGCTGATGAATGTTTCCATGATGGACATAGCCTCGAGATTTTGAGCGAAATTGAGAACTGCCTGCAAAACCATCACGGCATCTCGATTTTCCACACCACAGTCCAGCTAGAACCGGCGTCACGCGCCCAACTGCACCGGGACAACTGGCACTAAATCCTGTCCCAGCTGGTTTAATAAGGAAAATTTGAACGCTATAGTACCAAACTTGTGGCGTTTATAATCCTTAATTTAGGGCGACGACAATCAGTAAAATGTGGCGCCTAAATTGGTGCGAGCGATATTCTGTCCACCGCGTTCGCGACGGACAGAATATCGCCAAAAGCTAACATCTCTAGAACGCGACTTTGCCGATGAGGGCGATGGCGCACAAAATCACTGCCACCGGTACGTAGATGAAGCGCCCCACCGATAGCCAGAAAGTCCCTCGAGGTCGCGCGGCGCCTCGATTAATCGCTTCCAACAAATCGTCCTTTTTCATGACCCAGAACCAGGTGATTGCGCCCAAGCTTGCCCCGAGGGGAATGATGTAAATCGACACCAAATCCATCCACGGACCCCAGGAGCTAAGCGCCTCCATGCCCAAGCCCACCCCGAGAGCGAGCACGCACAAGACAACCAGTACCGCCACGCGGTTCAGGCGTGGGAAACGGTGCAGCAGTGATTCACCCACGACTTCAAACATATTCTGCAGTGAGCTAACCCCGGCAAAAATCATGGCAACATACAGAATCACCGCGAACAATTGACCGAGCGGAATATCTTGCATGATGGCGGGCAGGGTCACGAACAGCAGCCCTGGTCCGGCACCCACGTCGGTGTTAAAGGCAAAACATGCGGGAATGATGACCAGTGCTGCCACTACAGCCGCGAGAGTATCAAAGAAACCGGTACGCTGCGAAACTTTCACCACGTCCTCGTCATCAGGCAGGTAGGCGCCGTAAACAATCATGCCGCTACCGGTAATGGAGAGGGAAAAGAACGCTTGTCCCATCGCCCACACCCACACGATAGGGTTAATGAGTGCCTCCCAGCGCGGGGTGAACATAAAGATATACCCTTCGACAACGCCAGGCATCAGCGCTACACGAATCGCCAGAATCACAAAGATTACAAAGAAAACTGGCATCATAATGCGGTTGGTTTTCTCGATGCTTTTCGCGCCGAGAAACAGGGTAACCAGTGTACCTACCACAACGATGATGTGGAACGGAACGACCGAAAAGCCAGTTCCTGAAAAACTTTCAAACCATTTTTCGGTATTAGTCTGCATCAGATTTCCGGTCAGGGAATCAAACAGAGCTTTGCACACGTATGCCACAATGACGGCGTAACCGATTGCGATACACAGCGAGCCAACCAAAGGTAACCAGCCCAACGCACTTCCGACCTGGGCTGCCCGATCCCCACGAGTGGCCCAAGCGGACCGGTAAGTACCCAGCGTTCCGGTGCGAGCACGCCTCCCGTTAGCAAACTCGGCGGGCAGACCCACGTAGGTGAACAGCAAGACAAAGAAAATATAGATAAGCAGGAAAGCGCCCCCGCCATTATTGCCGAGCTTATAGGGGAAGCCCCACACATTAGCCATACCCACAGCGGAACCGACCGAAGCTAGGATGAATCCCCAGTGGGTAGCGAAGCGGTGCACGGTCTGGGCGCCGTGATGACCGGGCACAGGCGGTACGGTGCTGCTGGGCGCGGTTGACTCGGAAGAGGAGTGAGGAGTTGTCACGAGGTTTCCTTATCTAGCTCAAAATCCGGTGAGGCGTGATTATGCCAAGGTTTTTCCTTATCGTAGTCGAAAGGGTGGTGAAACAGGGAATTTCTGCCGTCTCGGGATTGGCTGGGGTGAGCGGAGGTCTTGCCATCGTGCTGGGTTGGAAGGTGCGTGCAAAATCGCTGTTCTGCGGTTTATGGAGCGAGCTGATAGCCTGAATAGGTCGATTCTATGTCTGAATCGGCGAGATGAAAGGAAAATATTGATGGGACAGCTCATTGGAATGATTGTGACCGGCGCGGTGATTGGTGCTTTGGCGAGACTCTTTAAGCGCGGAAAGCAGCCCATCGGTATCTTGTGGACCATCATCCTCGGGGCGCTTGGCGCGGGTATCGGCGGTTGGCTGGTGCGCATGTTTGGCTACCAAAATGCCAATGGTGGGGTGCAGTGGATTCAGTGGATTGTGTCTGTTATCGTGGCCATGATTCTCATCGGGATTTATATGGGTGTTACCGGGAAAAAGAAATAACACTGCAGTGAGCCGGCAAAAGGTCAGTAAATAATTACGGTGGGGAAAGCTAGGATAGCTTCATGAGTGATTTCCCCCTGACTTTTCCAGTACGCATCTTGCTGCTTGGCTCGGGTGAGCTGGGCAAAGAACTGACGATTTCCCTGCAAAGGCTGGGTTGCCACGTCATCGCTTGCGATTCTTACGCGGGGGCGCCAGCGATGCAGGTTGCTACCGCAAAGCGCGTGTTAGATATGACCGATACCACCGCCCTTGCCGCTGTGATTGAGTCGGAGCGTCCTGACCTGATTGTTCCCGAAGTTGAAAAACTCGCCTCCAGTGCATTGGTAGCGGCGGCGAGGCAGGGAACACGGGTAGCTCCCTCCGCACGAGTGGTGGAACTGACTTTTGACCGCCAGGGCATCCGCACTTTGGCAGCCACGACGGCGCAAGTCCCGACCTCACCTTTTGCCTTCGCTGACTCGTTGGCGGCACTGCAAGAAGGAGCCGCAAAGGTCGGGTTTCCCTGTTTCGTAAAGCCCACTATGTCCTCATCGGGGCACGGTCAGTCTCGTGTCGAACGCGCCGAGGATTTGCCCGCCGCGTGGAGAGAAGCCTGTTCCGGGGCCCGCGCCGATACTGGAAGGGTCATTGTCGAGGGCGAAATCGCTTTTGATTATGAAATCACCCTGTTGAGTGTACGCCACCGGGATCCGAGCGAACCGACACAGGTCCGCACCAGTTTTTGCGCACCCATCGGACACCGCCAGTCCGCGGGAGATTACGTGGAATCCTGGCAGCCCCAGGCGATGAACCCGGAAGTCCTCAAGAAAGCCCAGAACATTGCCAAAAAAGTCCTCGATGCGTTGGCGGAGGATACCGCACGGGCGGCCGCAGCGAGCGGCAAGTCAGCAAACGCAGACGGCGAAAACCCGATGCTGGGCATTTTTGGGGTCGAGATGTTTGTCAAAGGAGAGGACGTGTACTTCTCGGAGCTTTCCCCGCGCCCTCACGACACCGGCATGGTCACTATGATTACCCAGCCGCAAAACGAGTTTGATCTGCACACCAGGGCGATTTTGGGGCTGCCTGTGGACACGTCCATGTTTCCCGAGGTCGCCGCGGGCGCATCTGCGCCCTTGAAATCTGCAGTTGAATCCGCATCACCGTGTTTCACCGGGGTGGACGCGGCTTTGCGGACGAGCACGGATGCGCAGCTGAGAATTTTTGGAAAACCAGAGGCTCACGTCGGCAGACGCATGGCGGTGGCCCTGGCTGTCGGAGCTGATACCGACCGGGCGCGCGCGAAAGCCCGCGAGGTCATCAGCAAAATCACCATTCACGAGGGGTGAACGCGACTTTTCCGGTGGGGTTTCGCGGGGAGCGCGAGCGTGCGCGGTGTTTTCATGACGGGCGCATAGGCAGCTGAACTGACCGGTCAGTTCAAATTTTATTACGCACGGAAGTAAGCCCCGTGCAGGGGCATAATTTCCTGAAAACCGGTGGAAATCAGTTCCTAAAGGAATGGACCGGTGCGGGAATCCGCCCGCCCCGAGCCGCAAAGTCAGCGGAAGAAAACTGGGAAACTCCCATCACCGGCGCCCACCCCAACAGACCTCCGAAGTTGGCGCTGTCACCCACGCTCTTGCCCGGAACCGGGATGACCCGTACCGCAGTAGTCTTGCCCGAAGCGATACCAATCGCGGCTTCATCAGCGATTAAACCGGTAATTGTAGCGGGGGAAGTATCGCCGGGAATTGCAATCATATCCAATCCCACCGAACAAATCGCCGTCATGGCTTCGAGCTTTGCCATTGTGATGGAGCCGCGCTGCACCCCGTTAATCATGTTCATGTCCTCTGAGACAGGAATGAAAGACCCCGACAAGCCGCCCACCATCGAGCATGCCATCAACCCGCCCTTTTTCACCGCGTCATTGAGCAGGAACAGGGCGGCGGTAGTGCCCGGCGCGCCCACCGCGGAGACGCCCATTTCTTCCAAAATTGCCGCCACGGAATCGCCGACTTCCGCCGTGGGAGCCAGCGACAAATCCACGATTCCAAAAGGCACAGACAGACGCTGCGCCACGGTCTGCCCCACCAGCTGACCCATCCGGGTAATCTTAAATGCCGATTTCTTGATGGCTTCGGCGCATTCCTCGAAAGGGCGCCCCCGCACCGTCTGCAAGGCGCGCTGCACCACTCCCGGTCCCGAAATCCCTACGGAAATGACCGTATCGGGCTGGCTGACCCCGTGGAACGCCCCTGCCATGAACGGATTGTCACCCACCGCATTGGCGAACACGACCAACTTTGCCGCCCCAATCCCGTCAGCCGCGCCGGTTGCTTGTGC
The DNA here is from genome assembly GCF_000196535.1 of Mobiluncus curtisii ATCC 43063. Taxonomy (NCBI): domain Bacteria; kingdom Bacillati; phylum Actinomycetota; class Actinomycetes; order Actinomycetales; family Actinomycetaceae; genus Mobiluncus; species Mobiluncus curtisii. The sequence goes on from NC_014246.1 coordinate 1,500,821, forward strand.
CGTATCCACGACCACCTGACCCATCCGCCGCGCTGCCGACATATTGATTCCCGTGCGGGTAGAACCGATATTGACCGACGAACACACGATGTCCGTGCTGGCCAGAGCCTCGGGGATGGAATCAATCAGCGCCAGGTCACTCTGCGTCGCACCGGCATCCACCAACGCGGAATATCCACCCACAAAGTCGACCCCGACGGCTTTGCCGGCGCGATCCAACGCTTGGGCAAAAGGCAGCGGATTCGAGGTACGGCAAGCGGCTGCCACCAGGGAAATCGGCGTGACCGAAATCCGCTTGTTGATAATCGGCACCCCGAACTCCCGCGACACCTCTCCAGCGGTTGCCACCAGGCGCGATGCGGCTTGTACGATGCGATCCTCGATACGGGCACAGGCGCGCTGCACGTCAGAATCGGCGCAATCCAGCAGCGACAGCCCCATCGTGACGGTGCGCACGTCCAGTTTGTCCTCGGAAATCATCTGGATGGTTTCCATGATTTGTCGCTCGGTGTCTAAGCTCATTTGTTTTGCTCCAATAGGGGGTCAGAAGGGCTCCCGGTCATCTTCCGGGGCAGGTACGGGATTCGGGGTGGGATGGTAGCAATTACAGGGTGTGCATCGCGTTAAAGATGGCCTCCGCTTGCACCCGGATTTCCAAGTTTTGAGCCTGTTCCACCGTGTGCATGGCCTCTTGCAAATTAGTCAAAGAGGTGGGGATGTCATCCAGTTCCAGCTGCATAATCATCGTAAAGTACGACCCCATCAGCGTCTGGGATACGTTGGTGATATTGGCTTTCTGGGCAGCGCAGGCAGTCGCTACCGCCGCGATAATCCCGGTGTGATCAAGCCCGGTTACAGTCATGATTGCTTTCATAGCTTAATTATGCCCTTCCTGGACCCTGCGGGAGTATCCCGTGCGCTTGAATCCAACATGAGGTGCTGCGATGTTGCAAAAATGTCGATTATTGATTGTGTGGTCTGAAAGTTCAGGATTAAATCTGTTCTTCCGTACTCACCACGTCCATGCGTTGCAAGAGGTGGACATGAAGATTATGCCCTAGGTATCGTTGGTGAATATCCTCTGGGAGAGCCGATGCGACGCTCTGACGTCATTGCCACGGTGGTTCAGTCAGTTGTGGCTGGGGTCGCTGCCTGTCCTGATTCGTAGGGAAGGTAGGCGAGACAGAGCATAGCTCACCATGAGGACAAACTGAGAGGAAAGTGGAACAACATGACGATTTACCGCGCAGACACGCTATTCGATGGCAACCAAGTGTTGGGACCCGGTGCAGTGCGGGTGGAAAATGACCGTATCGTGGAGGTTTTCAGCGGACCGGCGGTCGCGCAAGTCCGGGCTGACGTAGACTTTGGGTCGGCAATCCTCGCTCCTGGATTCGTAGACATTCATTCGCACGGTGGCGGGGGAGAGGCTTTCACGAACGGAGTTGCGGCAGCCCGTACCGTCATTGCTACCCACCTTTATGAGGGTACGACCTCTATCATGGCGAGCCTGGTCACGGACACTTTGGACCACTTGGAATCCCAGATTCGGGAGTTGACTCCGCTCTATGACGCCGGCGAAATTTTGGGTGTTCACCTGGAGGGGCCGTGGATGGCAGAGGAATACAAGGGCGCCCATGACCCCCAGCTGCTGCGCGACCCGGCTTTGGACGAAGTACAGCGCCTCTGCCAAGCCGGTCCGGTTAAGATGGTCACTCTCGCTATCGAGCGTCGTGGCGGGTTAGAAGCCGTGCGCTGGTTGGTGTCGCAGGGAATTATTGCTGCCCCCGGGCATATGAACGCTGACTATGACGTGATGAAAGCTGCCCTCGCCAGTGGCGCACAAAATGTCACCCACTTGTTTAACGCGATGAGACCGATTCATCATCGCCAGCCCGGTCCGATTGTGGCGGCTTTGGAAACACCGGGATTACCGGTAGAGCTCATCGCTGATGGGGTGCATTCCCATGCTGCCACCGTGCAATTCGTGTTTGCTGCCAAAGGGCGCGACACGGTATTGGTTACTGATGCGATGGCGGCCGCGGGCGCACCTGACGGGGATTACCTGCTGGGACCCCTGGAGGTAGAAGTGCGTGACGCGGTGGCGCGGTTGAAATCGAACGGATCTATTGCTGGCTCAACCCTGACTATGTCGCGGGCAGTTCGTTTTGCGACCTATACCGCAGGAGTGGATATTTGGTTGGCGCTGCATGCTGCCACGGCTCGACCTGCGGCGGTGTTGGGCAGGACGGACATCGGGATAGTGGCGCCGGGAGCCTATGCGGATTTGGTGGTTGAGTCGAGCTCTCTGCAGGTGCAGCAGGTGTTTCGCCGTGGTCAGCAGGTGAGGTGAGACGTCATGGGAGACTTAGCGGGATAGCGGGGAGCAACGGAAGGCAATCATTATGGAAATCATCATTAAACCAACCGCGGCGGAATTGGCAGTCGTTGCAGCGGAGGCAATCTGCGAGGTTTATGCGGACAATCCTGCTGCGGTACTGGGGGTGGCGACTGGTTCTAGTCCGCTGCCGATTTATCAGGAGCTGTCGCTTCGAGTGCAGGCGGGAAGTTTATCCCTGCGTCACGCTAAGGCTTTCCAGCTAGATGAGTATGTGGGGCTGCCTCAGGATCATCCCGAGGCTTATCACAATTTTATTCGCCGCGAGTTTGCTAGCATCACAGATATAGACCCTAATCAGGTATATGGGGAGGACGGCTTAGCTGCTGACTTGTTAGAGGAGTGTCGTCGCTACGAACAAGCCATTGTGGACGCCGGAGGAATTGATATACAGATATTGGGTATCGGGGTGGATGGTCATATTGCCTTCAATGAGCCGGGTACGTCTCTGAATTCCTTGACGCATCCCGCGGTGCTGACTGCCCAAACTCGCCGCGATAATGCCAGGTTCTTTTCCGGCGACATCGACAAGGTTCCTACTCACGCGTTAACGCAGGGCGTTGGCACCATTTTGCGAGCCCGAAAAATTGTGCTTCTGGCTACTGGTGCGAATAAGGCTGACGCGGTTCGGGACATGGTGGAAGGTCCGGTTTCTATCTCTTGTACGGGTTCAGCTCTGCAGTTGCACAACAATGTTAAGGTTCTGTTGGATGAGGCTGCTGCTGCGAAGTTGGAACGCCAAGATTTCTATCGTGAGATTTACGCCAACCGACCCCAGGGAGCTTGGTTGGGACTCTGAGCAAAATATACTTAGGCAAGCCTTATCTATAGAGATTGGTGTAGTTTTCTGGATAGACTACCAAACGTGGAATTTTCTGAGCTGCTGCAAGCTCGCTACAGTGTGCGGGCTTATCTTGATAAGCCCGTCGAGCCTGAGGTTTTACAAGCCGTTTTGGATGACGCCCGCCACTGTGCCTCCTGGTCCAATACGCGCGGATACGTGTTGGCGGTAGCTACGGGGGAGCGTTTGGAACGCATCCGTGCTGACTATGCCAGTCATGCGGAAACTGGTTCAGGAATGCTGCGCGGTAGACTCGGTGCTTACCTGCGAGCGTTAAGGGAGGGAAAATTGCCCCAAGCCGACTTTAAAACCTGGGGCAAATACCCTCCTGAACTGCGAAAACGTCAGGTAGCGAACGGAAAACGCTACTATACACACCTGGGGATTGAACGCGGGGACGAAACCGGCAGAGTCCAGCAGCTGCGCCAAAACCTCGAAATGTTCCAGGCCCCGGTGGGAATCTACGTGTTCGTACATCGTGCGCTACTGCCCTTTTCTGCTCAAGATACCGGGCTGATGCTGTCTACCCTCATGCTGGCAGCTGCAAATCGGGGGCTCGGCACCGTCGCGATTGGAACCCTCGCAACCTGGCGAAAGCCAGTTGACAAGGAATTTTATATCCCCAAAGACTATGGGCTAATCACCGGGCTAGCGATGGGTTACCCCGATCCGGATGCCCCCGTAAACGCGTATCGCGCTGAACATCCGCCACTGACGCTTGCCGAGCCGCGCCACGTATGATGGAATCAAGCTGTCACACGATTCCACTATCAGTTGGCGCCATCGATTCGTTTGCACCTTTTCAATTTTTATGGCATTGTCCAGCGGCAGAAACATTTGCTTCCTCAGCTCTGTGGATAAAAGAGGTGCTGGAAGTGGTTTGCGCTGGGGACACAAAGCTGGACGGATAAACATGTGCCGCCTAGAGCCATCCGGCGAGGATGAGCACCCCGAGCAGGATAAGCACACTCGGAAAGAGCACCGCCTCGAATCGTTCCAGAACCTCCGCGAGCCCTAAACGTCCGGTAATGAACCACGCCAGAGCCAACAGCGCACCAGCCAGCACCAGAAACACCGCGCAGAACATAGCGACTTGCCACCAGGCCGACAAGGCAAAAACCGGCAGATAAACACCGATTTCGTCGCCTCCGTTCGCGATGGTGACCAGGGCGACCGCGCCAACACTGACAGGTTTGCCTTCCAGCTTTGATTCGGCTGACTGTGCGTCCCTGGAATCGTTCGACTCCCGGCGTTCCAAAATTTCCCCAATGCCAGCTTTAACTCCCAGAATCAGCGGTATCAGACCCAACAGATGCAACTGAGCTTCGGGAATGACGAAACCGGATATCAGATTCAGGATCACGGTGGCTGCCAAAATAGCGCTGAAACCGAGGTATTGACCTGCGCAGGTACGCAACGTTGTGCCGGGGCGCTGATGACCGTGGACAAACCATAAAGTCAGCAGTATCAAGTGGTCGATGTTAGTGACTGCAAAGAGCACCAATGCTTGGGCGAGAGTGGAAAGAATCAGGGAAGCGTTCACGTGTCAATTATCACCGAAAGGTGTTCAACAGATAAAGTCAACATCACCCGGCAGTAACCTACCGGCGACCGGTCGCACCGAACTTGTGCATCGGCCGAGGACGCCGAACCGCTCAATCGAGCCTGAGAGAGACGCTAACGGTAGCGGAACTTCGAATTTTACTAACTTTTTTTGCACCTTTCGCTCCGGAGCTTTAGACTGGAGAGCGATAAAGCATGACGGAGGCGCAACCAACATCATTAACTTCCGACAGGGCGGGGAAATCCTTTAGGGATGCCCGGAAGCGAAAGGGGAGGTTGCCGAGGATGCGGATCTTTCCCAAAGATTTGCATCCGGGCGAACGGAAAATATCCGTTCGACTGTCGCTATCGCGGAGAGCTGTCATGACGCATACGCGCAAAAGTATGGGGTCATGGAGCATGACCCCATTTTTGGTGTCATGTTCGAGCTTTCGAAAGTTGTTTGCAACGATTGAAAGGACTAATGATGAACAAGATACTGAGTGGTGCAGCACTGTTAGCTGCGGCCTTTTCCCTCGCCGCCTGTGGAGCTGGTTCCCCAGCTGCATCTGGTGGAGACACCGCAATTCCCGGTTTGGAAGACGGAGTATTCACCGTCGGTATGGAAGCTGCTTACGCTCCCTATAACTGGGCACAACCCGATAAATCCAACGATGCGGTGCCCATCAAAGATTCCGCTTTGTACGCTAATGGCTACGACGTGATGACTGCCAAACAGATTGCAGACGCCAACGGCTGGAAACTCGAAATTAAACAGCTGGAGTGGGATTCCCTGATTCCAGCGGTGCAATCCGGTGAAATCGACGCCGCGATTGCGGGTCAGTCCATGACTAAAGAGCGCGAAGAAACTGTGGACTTTGCCGGACCGTACCTGTACGCCCGCATCGTCGTGCTGACCAAAGCGAATTCCAAGTTTGCCAACGCGAAAGGTTTAGCTGACCTCGCGGGAGGTCGGACCACCAGCCAAACTGGCACTGTCTGGTACGACACCTTGATTCCCCAAATTAAAGATGCCAAGCGGCAAGCCCCCGCAGAATCTGCGCCTGCGATGCTGGTGGCTTTGGAAACCGGCAAGGTCGATTATGTGGTCACTGATATGCCCACCGGTCAGGGTGCTGTTCAGGCATACCCGGATATGAAGATTCTGGACTTCCCTGATGACGGTGATGACTTCCAAGTTTCGGATGAGGACGTTAACATCGGTATCTCCGTCAAAAAAGGCAACACTGCCCTAAAGAATGCCATCAACAAAGCTCTGTCGGGCAAGACTGCTAAAGACTTCGATGCCCTGATGGCAGACGCGGTGAAGATTCAGCCCCAAGAGGATTAATTCCCCGCGGTACTGAAACACGTCAGGAGAGAAAATGCTGTGGACACTGTGGCAGGACATAGTAACCCTGCTGAATAAGTACGGTGGCGTGTACTTGACGGGTATCGTCAACACGGTACTGCTGGCGATTATCGCCACCTTACTGGGCTGCGTGATTGGGTTTGCCTGCGGAATCTTGAATACTATTCCCCACCCTTCTACCGATCCCTTGCACAAGCGAGTTGTTTTGGCGATTATTCGGGGAATCATCCGCGTCTATGTGGAAGTATTCCGGGGTACCCCGATGATTTTGCAGGCGGTATTCATTTACTACGGTCTGCCCTACTTTACGAATAATGCGCTGCAGTTCCAATCCATGTGGGGCGTCTCGATTTTTGTTGTTTCCATTAATACCGGTGCTTACATCGCCGAATCCGTGCGCGGTGGCATCATCAGCGTGGATCCGGGACAGACCGAGGGAGCCAGGGCGATAGGCATGACTCACTTCCAGACCATGCTCTATGTCATCTTGCCCCAGGCGTTGCGGAATTTGCTGCCACAAATCGGCAACAATTTCATCATCAACATCAAAGACACTTCGGTCATGTTTATCATCGGTTTCTCGGAGTTTTTCTCGGTGCACAAGATGGTGTCGGGTGCTGTTTTCAAGTACTTCCCTTCCGCTACTATCGAGATGGTGGGATATTTGACGTTGACTCTGCTGTCCTCCTTCCTGTTGCGAAAGCTGGAAAAGAAGATTGACGGAGACGATGCCTACGAACTCTTGCCCGGTGCGGAGGGACAGGAACAGCGCGATTACGAGTTAATGAACGAAGATCAGCTGGTGATGGCTGCTGGAAACTACACTTTCCGTGACCCTGCCAAACGTCAGGCACGAAAAGTCAAGCCTGCCAAGAAACCAGCGACAGGTAAACCAGCAGGTACCGAGGGAGGACAGCACTCATGAGCGAAGTGAACACGGCTGACAACACCAGTGACGAAATCATCACGGTACGCCACCTCTCGAAGTCTTTTGGCACTCACGAGGTGCTCAAAGATATTAATTTTTCGGTGCGTCCTGGTGACGTGGCATCCATTATCGGAGCGTCAGGTTCTGGGAAATCGACTTTGCTGCGCTGCATCAACTTGTTGGAAACTCCCACTTCGGGCGAGATTCTGTACCACGGGACGGACATCCTCGACCATTCCATGAAAAAGGCGAAGTATCGATCCAAAGTGGGGATGGTGTTTCAATCTTTCAACCTGTTCAACAACATGACGGTGCTTAAGAACTGCATGATTGGTCAGATGAAAGTCTTGGGTCGTTCTCGGGAGGAGTCGCGAGAAAAAGCGTTGCACTACCTGGATAAAGTCGGGATGAGTCCGTTCTTAAACGCGAAACCGCGGCAGTTGTCCGGTGGGCAAAAGCAGCGGGTGGCGATTTCTCGTGCCCTGGCGATGGATCCGGAGGTGCTGTTGTTTGACGAACCGACTTCAGCTCTGGATCCGGAAATGGTCGGCGAAGTCATTGCGGTGATGAAACAGCTGGCTCAGGAAGGCATGACGATGCTGGTGGTGACGCATGAGATGGCGTTTGCCCGTACTGTCAGCAAGAACGTGGTGTTCATGGCTGACGGTGTCATCGCGGAACAAGGCGCTCCGGAACAGCTGTTCCAACATCCGCAACGGGAACGAACCCGCGATTTCCTGGCACGTTATCTCTGATTTCTCGAGGGCACACGTTAGCGGTGTTTTTCCGCTAACAAAACTATTCCCTTATATACACCTCAGGAGTATAATTATCGCATGGAACAGAAATTTATGGCGCTACGCGATTTCCGACCCGGCGCTTTTTTGCGGCTGCGCCGCAACGTGCTGGGCTTGACTCAGGCGGAGCTGGCAGGCATGTCCGGAGTTCCACAATCCCATATCAGCGCTTTTGAAAACCATAAGCGGCGTATTTCTGAAGCCGAGGAAACCGCTTTGGCTAAAGCGGTAAGCGTCCCGGCACACACCCTGATGGGCATGAAACGCCATGTGGTGCGCGGGATTTTTTCGCGGCACGGCTATGATGAGATTTTCTTGTTTGGACCTGTCTCTACCGGTCAAGATGATGCGTTTACCCCGATTGATTTCTTGGTTAGCACCACGAATCCCCTAGGAATGCTGGATTTGGTTGGCTTGCAAAATGAACTCGAGAACGAGCTGAGCACCACGGTCTACCTGTCTATTGATACCGGATTGGGCAATGCCAAGGTCGACCGAGTTCCTCGCGAAGTTACGCGGCTTGATGAAAAAACTAAGTTCGAGCCTTTACTGGTGGATTTATACCGGTCCGGGAATGTTTTTTCGCCTCGTGAGATTGAAGAATATCCCTATTTTCAAAAGTGGGGATTCCACAAGTCTTTCTTCCCTTACGATGTCTCGGCTGCCCGGTGGCGTGTGGATGACATGTCTCGGACTTTGGACGTAGGCATGGGCATCGCCACCGGTGACCCAAAGGCGTATTTTGCCAAGACCCCGGCGGGGGTGCAGTCACGTTTCGCGGCGTATCACTCTATCTCGGTACTGGTGGAATCGGCAGCAAAAATTCATTCCGATGTAAAGGAAGTCAACCCGGAAATCCCGTGGGCAATCCTCTGCGAGCTGCGATACCGGTTGATGCAAACTGTAGACGAATTAGACGCCAGCATTGCCTGGACCACCTTGCACCAGGATTTCCCCAAAATTCTCGATGCCCTGAGCTCAATTACGTACCCTGGCAGCGGCACCGAAGAGACTGCGTAAATGGAAGATACTGCCCGCGCACGCGTTATTTTGCAGCGTCGTGCTGCCGAAGAACACGTCGCGTTGCCGCCCTTGCTGAGAACCCCTCGCACATGGCGCTGGCCGCTGGGCAGCCCCCAGGGCGAACCTGACGTTTACCCCGCTAATCCTCACCGCTATGCCCGCAAACTCGTTGGTTCTATGTTCGGCGTGCTCACGCTTGGTTCCCTGGTGGCAGGACTGAACTATGCGCTGTCGGTCAGTGTGCCTTGGGCACTGGGAAAGGTGCTGGATACAGGTCTAGAACATGGCTTGACCAGGGAAATCTGGACTCGGTTGGTGGTTCTCGGCCTGGTTATCCTGGGCGTGGCGGTGACCCAAATGGCGGGACAGCTCACGGAGATTGCAGTCCAGATGACCGCGGTGGCGACTCCCGCGCGGGTAGCCGGTCGAAAGTTAGCCCTAGATGGGCGCGCTGTGAACCGGGAACTGGAATCTGGTGATGTAGTCACTTCGATGCTGACAGATGTGGACCGGATTGGCCGTGCGGCACTGTGGTTCCCCGAAATGGTGGGCGCTATTCTCTCTGCCGTCATGATTCTGGTCATTATGTTTCGCACTTCACCGCCGCTGGCTTGGATGGTACTAATCGGGTTACCCATCGTATCGCTGCTGATAGGACTGTTGAGCAAACCGCTGCAGCGGCGACAAACCGAGAACCGCGATGAGCAGGGCAAACTGACGGAAATCTCGGCTGATGCGGTGGCGGGGCTGCGGGTCCTGCGCGGCATCGGCGGTGAGGACGTGTTCGGAAGTCACTACCAGAAACAATCGTCTCGGGTGCGTGACGCGGGGATTCGGGTTGCCCTGCCCGCGGCGTTGCTGGGCGTGTTGCGTTCGGTCATACCCATGCTGTTTACCGCTCTGGTGGTGGGTATCGGGGCGATTCTGTACTTTCACAATGAACTGTCAGTAGGCAGTTTGGTTGCTTTCTTTGGGTTCTCACAATTTTTGCGCAACCCCATCGTGGTCGCCACCCGGTCGTTGGAAGAATTCACCAGAGCTTGGGTCGGGGTTCGCAAACTCGCGCGAATTCAAGGCGTTGCCTCCCTGGTGAGCGAGGATTTGGTGGATGTTTCCGGAGATACATCGCCCCAAACTGCCTCATCGCCAGCGCAGTGGCAGGAAAAGGATTTTGCCTTGTCCTATCTCACCGACACAGTTAGTGAGGTGACGGTGAAGCCGGGTTTGATTACCGGCCTGGTCTGCGCCAATCCGGACACCAGCGCGGCGACCGCCCGGCGGTTGGCACGCCAAGAAGACAGCGCGCAACCGACCCTTTTGATTGATGGAACCGACGTGAGGACGTTCCCCCTCGACCTCGTGCGCAGCGCCATCCTACTGTCAGACACCGACCCGCAGCTTTTTGCCGGAACTTTGCGGGATCAGGTGCGAGGGGTCAACTCGCCGTTACCTCGCGAAAAGGGGGTGCGCGAACTCGTATGGCGTGACGTCATCGAAAACGCGACCCGGCAGGAGGACTCGCTCATCTTTCCCGAAGATGATGAGCACGATTCGCGATGGTTGGCAGCGCTGCACGTGGCAGATGCCGATGATGTGGTGGAATCTGTGAATGGCGGTCTGGACGGGGCAGTGGCAGAAAAAGGGCGCACTCTGTCCGGTGGTCAGCGCCAACGCGTCGCCTTAGCTCGCGCGGTAGCTGCAGATCCGGCGGTGCTGGTGACTATTGAGCCGACTTCCGCGGTCGATTCGCACACGGAATCGCGGGTCGCTCAGCGTTTGGCACAAGCGCGGCACGGGAAAACCACCGTCATTGTCTCGGTGTCAGTGCTGGTGCTGGAGCATTGTGATGAAGTCATTGTGCTCGACGAGGCGGGGCGGGAAATCGTCCGTGGCTCGCACCGGGAACTTCGGGAAAGAGCTCGGTCGGGGGATCCCGCAGTCGCTTCGTACCTGGCTATCATCAACCGCTCGGTGCTCAGTGGTGGTGAGCCGTCATGAAACTGCCCTTGGCCAGCAGAAAACGGGTGGTGCGTGGGGTCAAAGACCTGATTCACGACTATCGAGGCGCAATTGGGTCAGTTGTGGGGTTGCAGCTGTTGTCGTCCCTGGCGGGAGTGACCCTCCCGTGGCTGCTGGGGCGCGTCATTGATCGTATTCAAGCCGGGGCAGCCAGCCGCGACTGGGTCGGTCAACAAATAGTGATTGCCCTGGTAGTGGTCGCGGTGGCGGCGATATGTTCGTTCTTGGCAGAATATCGCGCCCGGGTGATGGGCGAACGGATTTTTGCCCACCTGCGTGATGGTCTGGTCGATTCTGTCATTCACCTGCCGCTGTCGACCGTGGAAAGTGCGGGCACCGGGGACTTGGTGGGGCGCACCACGCGAGACGTTGAACGCCTGCAATTCATGATTCGCCAGGGTATCGCGGCGATTCTGATGATTACCACAACGTTGGTGGTGACGTTTGTGGCGGCGTTTCTGGCCTCCCCACAATTGGCATTTGTGCTGCTCATTGGACCGCTAGGGGTGTGGCCGCTGATGGCGTGGTATTTACCGCGGACCGTTCCCGCCTATCGGTCCTCAGCCCGGTCTTGGGCGGATTTGTCCGGTTCGGTAGCGGAAACTCTGGATCAGGCGGATACGGTGGACGCTCTGGGGCTGTCGGGGAAACGGATTGCTCAGCTCGATGTCATTATTCGCGAAATCTGGCGTCAGGAGCGCTACAGTACCTGGATGCGTTCCTGGTTGTTCTTGGGAATTGTGTGCGCCACGCTGTCTCCCTTGATAGTTATCGTATTGCTGGGAGCCTGGTTGGTGCCCAGCGGCGCCTTGACTATCGGGGCTGTTTCTACGATTGCGCTCTATGCCTATCAGGTGCGTGGGCCGGTGTGGGAGGCGACTTTTTGGGTAGACGTTTCCATGGAAGCTTACACTTCGCTGGCGCGAATTTTTGGTGTCGCACAAGTCGAGCCGGACCGGGAAGCCAGTGCCCACGCGCCCGCCGGTGCGCCCGCGATAGTGGCTCGGGACGTTTGCTACGCGTACCACGCGGGGCAAAATGTGCTGCACGAAGTGTCTCTGGAACTTCGCGGGGGTGAAACGTTGGCGATTGTCGGACCATCGGGTGCCGGCAAGTCCACTTTGGGGCGTATGCTGGCGGGCATTCACCCGCCCACCAGCGGGTCCGTGACAGTTGGGGGAGTGCGGCTGGTGGACTTGCCCGAAAGCGAGCTGCATCAGCAAGTCGCTTTGGTCACGCAAGAACAGCACGTGTTTACCGGAACTATTGCCTCCAACCTGCGTTTGGCGCGACCCGACGCAAGTGATGAGGAATTGTGGGCGGTACTCGACGCGGTGGGTGTGGACTGGGTTCGCGGACTGGGCGGTACCGGGAGCCAGACCCCTGGCGCATCATCCGGTCCGGAGGGAAAATCGCAGGCAGAAACAGAAAAAATCGGGCTATATGCGGAAGTCGGCGGCGCTGGAATCAAGCTGAATCCGGCGCAGGTCCAGCAGCTCGCCCTGGCGCGAATCGTGCTGTTGAACCCGCACACTTTGGTGCTGGACGAGGCAACTTCCCTGATGGATCCCTCTGCAGCCCGTTCTCTGGAACAGTCATTGTCGCGAGTGCTGGCAGGACGCAGCGTTATCGCTATCGCTCACCGGCTTTATACCGCCCACGATGCCGACCGAGTGGCAGTCATGATGGACGGGAGAATCGTGGAATTGGGTACGCACGATGAACTCGTTGCAGCCGGCGGTAAATATGCCTCACTGTGGGCGTCCTGGCAGCAAGACTAGAGTTTGAAATTATCCCAGGAAACGGGTTTCGAGGCGTTCCTCTATGACTTCGCCGTTATCTTTGGTGACGACCCAGGCTGACTTGCCCGGCACTTCGCTGACCGCTTCTGCCAGTTCAGTGCCGCGGTAGACCAAACCCACATTGTTATCGGTGCAATAGGTTTTCCCCAAGATACCCTCGGCGACCAGACGATGCACCGTGGGGCGGCGGCGCTTTTCGACATCGTAATGCACGCCGTTGTCGTAGGGAATCAGACCCAGACCGTTCGTGACGGCGCGAAGTTCAGACCCGAAAGAATCCGTGGTGCCGCCCCGGTGCCAACAGATAGAACCGGCAGACACCCCTGCCAGGACGACGCCGGCCTCCCAGACTCGCCGGAAAATCTGGTCTAAATCGTGAACCCGCCACACTGCCAGCAGGTTTGCCACCGAACCCCCGTCGACCCAGACCGCATCCTGTTCCATGAGATAGCCTTCGATGTCGTCCACGTTGGGCATGACGAACAGTTGCAGCGGGTTCAGTTCCACCCCCGCTAGACGAGCCGCTTCATAACGTTGCGCTAAGCGATAATGCTGGTCGCCGGCAGCGGTGTCCAGGTAGCCCAGTTTCGGTTTGGAACGGGTGGTTCCGGACAGCTCGAGAGAATACATCACCAGGTGGTTGAACTCGGTAAAGATTCGTTCTCCGTTTTTGTATCCACCGGAGGTTGCCAAAATAGTTGGGGTTTTGTTCATAGGGACCATCCTAGTCGTGGGAACCGCACGAGTCATCCGAGCAATTGGTGTTCGGGGTTTGTTCAGCACCGCGACCGGACCTGGCATAGGATTAAACCCGAGAAAAGAGGCAAAGTGGTGCTGGAGGGTACCACCTGTTCAGGCTCCTAGCTTTGCCAAGGAATAGATATACTGAAATTCGGATAAATAATGAGTGAGAAGAAAAACCTGAATATAGCAATCAATGTGATGGGTGACGGGGTCGGTGGTGGTCTGGGGAGAGCCCGAACTATGGCGGTAGCAACCGTCGACGCCGCTGACGAGATTACAGCCTGGCAAGAATTTGAAGTCGGTTGGGACATCTTGCATGAGCAAGGACCTCACGGCAGTCTGCACGCGCAAATAGTGGGTTTCATGCGGGACCATGACATTGTGGCAGTGGTCAGCGGACACATGGGACCGCCGATGGTCAAGACCATGATGAAACTTGGCGTTCTGCCGCTATCCGCGACTGGCGACGCACGTCACGCCGCTACAGATGCCGCGAAACGGGTCCGTGCGGTTGATCGCGGAAATACCACGGTCCCCGATTCAGCCCCCAAGGGGAACAAATGGATTCTTCCCGTCATTCCGTTATAGGACTTGCTGGTATTGAAACTGATGATGGTGAGGAAAGGTGAGTGGATACCGTGAATAAAGATGTCGTAGACCTCATTTTGGAGCTGCAGGCCATCGGTCAGTCTGGAGAGTTCTATGGCCATGATGACTATGACCGAGACCGGGCAATCCAAACTCGGGAACTGGCAACGGAACTCTTGGCGCGCTTGACAGGCAACAATCCCGAACAAGCTCGGGAAGTACTGCTGGAGGATTACGGCTACCGAACACCGAAAGTAGATTCGCGGGCTGTCATTTTTGGTGACGGTACGGGACGTCCCGGCGCAGACGGAGACAAGATTTTGCTGGTACACGAAGGTCTGGATGGGCGGTGGTCCCTGCCGGGAGGTTGGATTGACGAGGGTTTGAGCGTCCGGGAAAACACCATCAAGGAGGCTTATGAAGAATCCGGGATGCAGGTAAAAACCGGCAGGCTGTTAGCGGTAATCGACAAGCGCAAACATAATCCCAGTAAAGGTATATTTCATGTTTACACCTTTTTCGTAGAATGTAGCCTGTTGGGAGGAGCCTTTGCGGAAAATCTCGAAACTACTGAGATTGGCTGGTTCGGACTGGATGAGCTGCCGGAAATGTCCCTGGGCAAGACCACCCCTGAACAAGTAGAGATGTGTTTGGAGGCGCATCGCAATCCCAATTGGCAGGTCATTTTTGACTAAATTTAACCTGGCTATTGAATTGCGTAAATCGGGATAAATCGGGCATAATGAAACGTTGTACTGGGCTTTGGTTGCCGCCCTCTCGTGACCATAGCCTCGGATTTTGAGCAGAACAAGGCTTTAGTGTTTCCCTACCTGGGGTTTTGTAGGCTCGCGACATGAGTTACAAGGAGAGTCACAACAGTGGCAGTACGTATTCGTTTGAAGCGAATTGGTAAAATTCACCACCCCATCTATCGAGTGGTCGTGGTCGACAGCCGCAAGAAGCGCGACGGTCGTGTTATCGAGGAGGTCGGCAAATACGACCCCAACCAGCAGCCGTCTTTGATTGAACTGAACTCGGAACGCATCCAGTACTGGCTGGGTGTAGGGGCTCAGCCCTCCGATGCGGTGCACCGTTTCCTGGTGTTGTCCGGCGACTGGGCGCAATTTAAGGGTGCCAAGGTCGTTGAGAACCGGATTCAGGTTAAGGATGCCGGCGCTGACGTAGAGGCAGCTGTGAAGGCTGCTGACGACGCTGCCGAAAAGGCCAAGGCAAAGAAGGCTGAAGCCGAAGCCAAGGCAAAGAAGGAAGCTGAAGAAGCCGCGAAGGCTGCCGAAGCCGAAGCTGCGGAAGATGCTGCTGAAGCCCCTGCCGAAGAAAAGGCTGAGGACGCTCCGGCAGAAGAAAAGACCGAGGAAGCGGCAGAATAATGTCGATGCTTGCAGATTCTTTGGAACACCTGGTTAGCGGCATCGTCGACGAGCCAGAGGTCGTGCGTGTGAGCGAAAAGTCTTTGCGTCGCGGCAAGCTCCTGGAAGTACACGTTGCCCCTTCGGATTTGGGTCGAGTCATCGGTCGTAACGGTCGCACCGCGAAAGCGCTGCGTTCGGTGGTGTCCGCACTGTCTACCCAGGGCAGCGTCCGTGTCGATGTTATCGATCAAGATCGGCGCTAAATAGTCATTTGGTTTGACCCCTGCCGATAGCAGGGGTCAAACTTTTTAACGCACTTATCAGACAGGAAAGGGGTCAGCGGTGAAACTCACGGTGGGAATTATCGGGCGCGCCAGTGGCGTCCGCGGTGAAGTCCGAGTCGCCCTGCGCACGGACGACCCGCGCTCTCGATTTGCCCCCGGCACTGTCTTGTTAACCAACCGAAACAGTCCCGCTGCGCTGACAGTAGACCAAGCACGGATGAGCGGTAAACACTTCGTGGTGTCCTTTCAGGAAATTCCCGACCGTAACGACGCCGAGACCCTCAGCGGGACAAAACTGTACATAGAGACCGATGCCCCACCCTTGTGCGCCGACGCCGGAGACACCCCAGACACCACTGCTGACCCGGAGGCGGCTGACTACCCGGAAACTACTGAAAACGACGACGGCTTTTACCGTCACGAACTGGTGGGGCTGCGGGCGATGAACCTGGCAGGAGAAACGCTCGGCACCATCAGTGACCTGCTGCTGGCGCCTGCCCAAGACTTGCTGGAAGTCACCACCGCGGACGGGGAAAAAATCCTGGTGCCTTTTGTTTATGAAATCGTCCCCGATGTCGATTTGGACAATGGGTTGGTCACCATGGATCCGCCCGGAGGGCTATTCCCCTCGCACTAGGGCGGTTTGACGTTTCCCGGAGGTGCCGGGAGAGACTTTCTGAATAAGGGTGAGGACGATGCGTTTTCAGATTCTGACGATTTTCCCCGAGTTTTTTGAGGTGCTCGGTCTGTCGCTGCTGGGCAAAGCGGCGCAGAACGGGGTGCTGAGCTGGGATGTCACCAATCTGCGCGATTTCACTGATGACCCGCATCGTTCCGTCGATGACACCCCGTACGGCGGGGGTGCCGGCATGGTAATGCGTGCTGACATTTGGGGCAAAGCCATTGACGCGGCGCGGGACAGGCTGCGAGACCAGTCCGCGGGAAGTGACCCGGAAAACCGCCCGACTGACCTTGTGAACCCGAAAACTATCCTGGCTATCCCCACGCCCTCTGGAATTCCACTGACCCAGGCGAAAGTTCGGGAGATTGCCGCGCACGCAGACAATGTCATTATCGCTTGTGGGCGTTACGAAGGTATCGACTCGCGAGTCGCTTCGCACTACACTGACTCGCAACTGTATCCCGACCTGGAAGTGTTTGAATATTCCTTGGGGGATTATGTGCTCAACGGTGGGGAAATCGCTGCTGTGGCACTGATTGAGGCAGTTGGGCGGCTCCTTGACGGCATGGTGGGCAATCCGGAATCTTTGGTTGAGGAATCATATGAGGGAACGGGGCTGTTGGAATATCCCTGCTATACGCGTCCCGAAATCTGGCGTGACCTGGCTGTTCCCGAGGTGCTGAAAGGTGGAAACCACGCGGCAATCGAAGCCTGGCGTCGCGAACGAGCCATTGAAAAGACCTGCTCGCAGCGTCCGGATCTGCTGGCAAGTCTGGACGTCGGTCTGTTAAGCAAGCGAGGGCGGGAAAAGCTCGCTTCGCTAGGGTGGCTTTACGTGTCCCCACAGGATTTAGAAGCTATCGGACTGTCCCGGCTGTGCGAGACGCGAGGCATCGGTGGTGCGCAGAAGGATACCGCGGATTTACTGCTGGTGCCCTTGCGGATTCGTCAGCCGAATCGGGAGGAAGCATTGGCGTTGTCCGCTTTAGGGTCGGAGACATTTCCTTTGGCGTGCCCGGCATACCTCAGCAACGATGCAATTGCCCAGTTCGTAGCCGTTGAGTTCGACACCACGGCGGTTAAGGCGCGTCTGAATACACCTCAAGAAAACCGCTACTGGGTGGCAGAGCTGGGCGGTGAACTGGTGGGATACACTTACGCAAAAGTGGGGCTGGACGAGTCAGAAGTTGACCAGGCGGGAATCGTCGCCGGAGACGCTTACCTGTCAAAGTGCTACGTGCGCAAAGCCCTGCATTCCACCGGATTGTCCGGGGCGCTGCTGGAAGTGGCGGTGCAGGATTTGGCTAGTACCAGCGATGCGCCGGGGGTGTGCCTGGGGACTTCGATTTATAACAAGCGTGCCCAAAAATTCTATAAGCATCATGGGTTTCGGCGTATCGGCAAACGGACATTTACGGTGGGAGACGTGCAAAACCAGGATGTGGTGATGCGCCGAGTTTTCGACCGCGACAATGCCTGAGAAACGTCCGTTCGTCGGACGTGTCGCGAGGGCGTGTGATGCGAAACCAGCACAATGAGAAGCGCTGCGTAGCGTCCCGGAAGGGCAAAAGTGGCGTTTCTGTCCTGATTTGTGGCAAAATGGTACGGCTTCGCGGGCAACCTGCCACAGGGGGACCCGATAGCGAAGTGAAACACCATCGGCACTGAAGGTGCCCGCAGTGAGACGTTTTTGACCTGTGGCAGGAGCGTCAAGGAGAAATAATGCAGAAGCCTCTGGTTGAGGAAATCGGCAAAGCCGCCATGCGTGAGGATGCTCCGGAGTTTCGTCCGGGAGACACCGTAAAGGTTCACGTAAAGGTTATCGAAGGGAACCGTTCCCGTATTCAGATCTTTCAGGGCGTAGTTATCGCTCGCCACGGCGGTGGAGTGGGCGAAACTTTCACTGTCCGAAAGCTGTCGTTCGGAACCGGTGTAGAACGTACTTTCCCGCTGCACGCCCCGACTGTCGACAAGATTGAGGTCGTGACCCGCGGTGATGTGCGTCGTGCCAAGCTGTACTACCTGCGTAATCGCCACGGCAAGGCTGCTAAGGTTGCCGAAAAGCGGTAACTTGCAATGATTTGTGGCAGTCGCCGCGCTGGGATAATACGAGATTCGTGAGACCAGCCGGACAGTCGAAAGACAAGGCGAGTGCTGCCCTAAAAATTCATCCTAAAGGAAGCCCAAACCGGAAATGTTTGGGTTTCCTTTAGCCTTTTAGGCTATTCTTTTTTACTATGACGATGCCCCAGCAGCCTGAGAACGCCAATCGAGACGCCCCGTCCTCGGGCACTTCTCCGGATGGCTTCAACATGAACCCGCAATTTGCTGGAGCTGGGACAATGCCAGAGTCTTTTCCTCCTGGCTATGAAGGTTTCCCCGGTGGATCAATGCCCGGTGAAGGAGCGCCATACGCGCCAGACGGCATGGGAATGCCTTTTCCCCCGGAGGCTTTTCCGGGAGGCTACCCCCCGCAACCCGCATTTCCAGATGGGGCGGAATTTCCTGGTATGGACCCCAACGGGATGCCGCCAACGCAAATGCCGCCGGGTTTCTCGCCCCTGGGGATGGAACCGTATCCGGGAATGCCTTACCCTCCGTACGGTTCTATACCTTTTCCAGGTATGATGTTTGATAATGAGGAAATCCCTGACGTTTCAGGGAAAGATGGCGCCTTGGCGGAGGACGAAACCGACTTCAAACTTGATGATGAGGACGGCGAGTTCAAGTCGGGACGCGGCGCCGGGATGCCTGGATTCCGGGGCATGAATGCCTTGCCACCGGGGGTGCGGGGCAATCTCGACGGTCTAGAGCGTCCACATTTAGCTCTGGACCTGCCCTGGTATTTTGAGTTTATCGCGGTGGTAATTACGGCTCTGGCAATCAGCTCGCTGGTACGACTGTTCCTGTTGCAGCCGTTTTACATTCCCTCGCAGTCTATGGAAAAGACCTTGATGATTAACGATTCTGTGCTGGTCAACAAATTCTCTGCCCGGCACGGAGACATTAACCGTGGCGATATTGTGGTCTTTGAAGACGTGGAAGGATGGAGCCAAACTGCCGCGGAGCAGCTGCGTAAACGCCCTCCTGACCGTACTCCGTTCCAGATTGCGACCAAGGTGAAGAATTTCGGGATTTTCGTGGGTCTGCTGCCGGAAGACTCCCAAGGTTATCTGATCAAACGCGTGATTGGAATCCCTGGCGATGATGTCTCTTGCTGCGACGAGGATGGTCTGATGACCATTAACGGCAAAGCTATTGATGAGGACTATATCCCCCGAACCGGAGTCTCTTCAGATATAGAATTTTCTGTTGTCGTGCCGAAAAATTCGCTGTGGGTCATGGGGGACAATAGACCTCATTCTGCTGATTCCCGCTGGCACCAAGACAAACCTTCGCATGGATTTGTCTCTGAATCGAACGTGGTGGGTCGCGCCTTCGTCGTCGTTTGGCCGGTCGAACGTATGAAATTCATCACTCCCAGCTGCGCTTTTTATAACATTCCCAAGCCTGCCACCCCGAATGATGAATTCAGTTCCGAAGCCGACGAAGCGCCACCCCCCACGCAATGAGGCTACCGCGGTGGTCGATTTATCTTGGGAGACTGCGGCTCTGGCAGAGTTGGCACAGTGCGGGAGCTACGGTCACGAAGGACGTCTACCGCTGATAGGCGGGATGGACGAGGTCGGTCGTGGCGCGTTAGCAGGTCCGGTGTGCGTGGGGGTGGCAGTGCTGGATCAACGCAGCCTAGACAATCCGGATTTCCCCCAGGGCTTTCCTGTCGGATTGAACGATTCTAAGCAGCTCACCGCCCGGCGTCGGGTAGCGCTGCAAGACCCCATTCAGGCGTGGGTCAGGGATTTTGCTATCGGTCAGGCTTCGAATACGGAAATCGACGAATTAGGGATTATGCCCGCGTTGCGTTTGGCTGGATGGCGTGCTTTAAACGAGCTGGACGCCAGGGGACACCTGCCCCAGAGACTGCTGCTGGACGGAAACTTCGACTATCTCGCCTCACCTCGGCAACCCGACCTGTTTGCCGAGGCGGGAAACCTGGTGAGTTCCCCCGAAGTCAGCGTGGAAACCCTGGTGAAAGGGGATGGGAAAGCAGCTGTAATCGCTGCCGCCGCGGTACTGGCTAAAGTGTATCGGGATGCCTTCATGCGCAGCTTGCATGACCCCGGATATGGTTGGGCCCGGAACGTCGGATACGGGACTCCTGCTCACAAAGCAGGTCTGGCTGAATTGGGTGCGAGTGTCTGGCATCGCAAAACTTGGAAGCTCCGGTAGGGTAGAGGAATACGAAAGGTTACGTGATGGTCAACAACGACGATATTGAGTCCTATGAAAATGGGCTGGAACTGGATTTATACCGAGAATATCGCGATGTGATTTCCCTGTTTAGCTATGTGGTGGAAACCGACCGGCGCTTTTATCTGGCGAACAAGGTAGACGTCACCACGCACAATAATGCCGGCGGGGACGTATTCTTTGAGATTACTTTGGAGGACGCCTGGGTTTGGGACGTCTACCGCTCCTCGCGCTTCGTGCAAAACGTGCGGGTGCTTACTTTCAAAGACGTCAACGTTGAGGAACTCACCAAGCCTGAAATCGAAATTCCCTAGCTTCGATTTCGTCAATAAATTCGTTAAAACCGGTTGATTGGCGGATTTTCGCCATTTATAGGGCTGTGGATAAGTCGGTTTTCCACAGGTAAAAATGTTTGGGCTTGGTCAGGGCGGTCGCGCGCGCAAAGCTGAGTTCATGAGCTACGCAAATACCGTTGAAACCAGTCATAAAGCCAGTACCGAGACGAACCCCCGATGCCACGATACAGTCGGTGACTCCGCACTGCGAACAGTGGGGCAAATTGTCTCACCGCCACGGAACAACTTACACAATCGTCAGCTGGGCATGGCTGGAGAAGAAGTGGCTGCAGAGTCGCTCAAAGCTGCGGGATATGTAATTGTGGATCGGAATTGGCGATGTCGTGCTGGGGAAGTCGACATAGTCGCCCTCAGCCCCGAGGGAGTTCTGGGGTTCGTGGAGGTTAAGACTCGTTCCAATCATCGGCACGGGTTGCCTATTGAGGCCATCACCATGAAAAAGCTGGCGCGGATGCGCCGGGTTATGGGGGCATGGTTGGCGCAACGGGATATTGTCCCAGTCCATCGAGCGGTCAGCCTAGATTTGTGCAGCGTGGATTGGGACGGACACGGTGAACCCGTGGTGAAACATCTCCAGGGGTTGAAATGAGTTCAGGATTTGCTTGGTCGATTTGCTTGGTAGGGATGCAAGCACGTCCGGTGCGGGTCGAGGCGCATATCTCCGATGGAATGACCGCCTACAGCTTGGTCGGGCTGCCGGACACGGCGGTGCGCGAGGCCAAAGACCGGGTGCGCGCTGCGGTGACCAGCTGCCTGTATGAATGGCCGGGAACGCGGATTGTGTTGAATCTCTCCCCGGCATCACTGCCAAAGACCGGCTCAGGCTACGACCTGGCGATGGCAGTCAGCGTTTTAGCTGCGATGGGGGTCATTTCCCGCTGCCGAGCTGGACAATGCATCATGTTGGGAGAGCTGGGGTTGGATGGTCGCGTGATTGGAATCCGGGGTATTTTACCCAGTGTCATCGGCGCCATGAATACAGGAAAAACAAAGATTTTGGTGCCACAAGCGAACCTTGCTGAAGCTTCCCTGGTTCCTGGGGTGGACGTGGTCGGGGTGCATCACCTGGGGCAAGTCATCGAGTTATTGGGGGGAGACTTGATGATGCCGCTGCCCCCGCCGGAAGAACCGGCGGAGGCAGCGGAGGGGGACACCACCCCGGCTCCTGCCTGCAGTCTGGGCGGGGATTTTTCGGATATTCGCGGACAAGCCGCTGCCTGTCAGGCGATGGAAGTGGCGGCCGCGGGAGGTCATCATCTGTTGATGATTGGCACTCCGGGCTCGGGAAAAACCATGCTGGCATCGCGGCTGCCTGGAATCCTCCCGCCCCTGGAACTGGAACAGTCCGTAGAAGTCACCGCCTTGCATTCCCTCGCCGGAACGTTGTCTCCGCTGGACGGATTAATTTGTCAGCCTCCCTTTCAAGCCCCGCATCATTCGGCGACGCTGGCAGCGATGGTGGGAGGAGGCTCGGGAGTGCCGCGTCCCGGCGCCGCCTCCCTGGCTCACCGGGGAGTGTTGTTCTTGGACGAGGCTCCCGAGTTCGGGGCGCGGGTCTTGGATTCCCTCCGAGAACCGTTGGAAAACGGGGAGATTACGCTGCATCGGGCGGCGGGTGCAGCCCAGTATCCGGCTCGATTCCAACTGATTATGGCGGCTAATCCCTGCCCCTGCGGTAACGCCGGTAGTCGGCGTGCCACCTGTACCTGCACACCCTATTCACGCAAACGATATCTGGAACGATTGAGCGGACCGCTGTTGGACCGGATGGACATCCAAATCCAGGTGGAATCTCCGGGGCGAGGCTCGCTCGCGGGAGCGAAACCCGCTGATACCACCACGGTGGTCGCCGCCCGTGTGCAACGTGCTCGTGACGTGCAGCGGGAACGGTGGAAGGGTCGAGGATGGGATTTGAATCGGGAAATTCCGGGACCATTTTTGCGACAGCCCGAAGGTGGTTTCACTCGGGAGCTGATTGGGCGGGTTGACAACGTGGTGGAACAGGGGCGCCTGTCCATGCGGGGAGCTCAAAGGGTCTTGCGCCTGGCGTGGACCGTTGCCGATTTGAGCGGAAAAACTGTTCCGGGGTTGCCCGAACTGGGAACTGCCATGACGCTACGGCGCCAAAACGAAGGATTCAGTCTGCCCTAAAGGGAGGAAGTTATGAAAACGTTAAGCCTAACTGAGGACGTGCCCTTGAATGCCCCGAAGTCGCCGCCGGATGTGGTCTCGGAAGAACTGTCACACTCGAACGAAATGGTGGCGTTACCGTCGCGTGGAGACCCTGTCGTGCAGACGCTCAGCCCAGAAGATCGCCAGGCTCGTGCGGCATGGACCGCGATTGCCCAACCGGGAGAGCCTGTCGTGGGTCAGGTCATCGAGCATTTTGGAGTGAGGGAAGCCCTGGAACGCGTGAAATTTCTGGCGGCAAAGCTGCCGGAAATTGACGACATGATGATTCGCACTGTGTTTCAACCGGTTCAGCTGCCCGCGTCGGTGGCGCAAATCGAAGGTTGGGCTTTGCGACTGCGGGAGCTAAACCTGGAGATGGAATATCAGCTGCTGAGCCGGGACGGCGGCGCACTGGTGGTGCCTGGCGACGCGGCTTGGCCCGGGATAGTCGATAGTCTGGGCGCTGTGGCGCCACTGGCGTTGTGGGTGCGGGGTAATCCCCAGGCTTTGCAAGCGCTGGCGTCTGAGGGTGCGGTGGCGCTGGTGGGGGCACGTTGCGCGACTCACTATGGAACCGATATAGCCCAAGAAATCGCGTATGAACTCTCAGAGCGTGGCATCTGGGTTATCAGTGGGGGAGCGTATGGGATTGACGCTGCTGCGCATCGAGGGGCACTCGCTTCGAGCGGTAAGACCATTAGCGTGCAGGCC
The DNA here is from genome assembly GCF_000196535.1 of Mobiluncus curtisii ATCC 43063. Taxonomy (NCBI): domain Bacteria; kingdom Bacillati; phylum Actinomycetota; class Actinomycetes; order Actinomycetales; family Actinomycetaceae; genus Mobiluncus; species Mobiluncus curtisii. The sequence continues at coordinate 1,524,761 of NC_014246.1, forward strand.
GGTGGGCTGGGAAATCTCTATCCCGCCATGAATGCGCGACTGTTTTCTCAAATCCAACAAACGGGGGCAATTGTCAGCGAAGCCCCGCCCTCCCAGCGACCTGCTAAACACCTGTTTTTGACCCGTAACCGCATCATCTCAGCCTTGTCTCAAGTTGTAGTGGTGGTTGAGGCAGGGGAGCGCTCCGGGGCGATGTCCACTGCCAATCATGGGGCAGAACAGGGACGTCAGGTTGCGGCAGTGCCCGGACCGGTCAGTTCCACCGCCTCCGTCGGATGCCATCGACTGATTCGGGAAGGCGCTGCCCTGGTGACGAACGCGGCGGAAATCATGGAACTCATGTTTCCGCTGAATGTGGCGGGACAAAGTTTGTTCGGAGTCGGGGGATCAGCAGGAAAGAGCATCTCCGGGGTGGTATCGGTTTCGCCCCAGCGCGACTCGACCGGACAAATCCCGGCGCCCTCGCTTTTTGCTGGATTGAGCAGTGACGGCGTAAAAGTCATTGATGTTTTATCGAAAACGGCTTGGAAGTCCTTGGAGCAGGTGTCGCGTGCCGCCGGTTTGGGCACTCGTACGGTGCAAAGTGAGCTGGGGTTGATGGAACTGGATGGCAAGGTTGAAACCCGAAAAGGGAGATATCGCCTGAGGTCGAAAGCAACCGCCCGGTAGAATCAAGAGGTGAGTGAAAATAACCCAGCAGCGGTCTTTGCCCGAGAAATTACCGCAGATTTTGGGCAATGGCTGAGCGTAAACCGGGGGCTTTCCCCGCAAACCGTGCGGGCGTATCTCACGGATTTGCGAGAATTAATGACTTTCCTGGTGGACTCCGATTCCGGGGATGGTCCCGCGGCGCAGCAACTGCGTGCAGATTTGGCTAATCCTGCCCGGATTCGGGCGTGGCTGGGAGCAATGAGCCGCGCGGGGATGAGCCGCGCCACGCTGGCTCGTCGAGTGGCGTCCTTTCGCACTTTTGCCTCGTGGGCGCAGGTCCGCGGCATAGTCCCGGGCGATGCTGGGCAAAACTTGCGGGCTTCGCGGCCGGATAACGCCCTGCCCACGGTTTTGTCTGCCACGGACGCGGCACACCTCTTGGAAACGGCACGTGCCGCCGCTTATCCTGAAGCCTCTACCGCTCCCAATCCGGTGAAACTGCGTGACTGGGCAGCCTTAGAGCTGCTTTATGCCACCGGCATTCGGGTCAGCGAGCTGACCGGGTTAGAACTGGGCAACATTAATAAAAGCCAACGCACTGTCCGGGTGACGGGAAAAGGTGACAAACAGCGAGTCGTGCCGTACGGCATTCCTGCGGGTCTGGCGCTAGAAGAGTACCTGGAAAAGGGACGCCCCGCCCTGGTGAATCCGGAAAAGCCTGCGCTGAACCGGGTATTTTTAGGGGCAAAAGGCGGAATGCTGGATACGCGGATCGTCCGCGGAATGCTGCATCGACTGACGGCGCAGGCAGAGGTACCGGACTTGGGGCCACACGGGCTACGTCACACCGCTGCCACGCACCTGTTGGATGGAGGGGCGGATTTGCGCAGTGTCCAAGAAATCCTGGGTCACGCCAGCCTAGCCACGACCCAGCGCTATACACACCTGTCGATGGATAAGCTCCGTGCGGTGTATCTGCAGGCGCATCCGCGGGCCTAAAGTCCCTTGATTATCCGAAAGCTGAGAGATAATTTAATCTCACGGTCGATTTAGTTTTACGGTCGATTTAGTTTTACGGTCGATTTAGTTTTACGGTCGATTTAGTTTTACGGTCGATTTAGTTTTACGGTCGATTTAGTTTTACGGTCGATTTAGTTTTACGGTCGATTTAGTTTTACGGTCGATTTAGTTTTCAAAGGGGAATGCTATGTTCGCTAAATTGAGGTACCAGGCGTGTATTCCAGTAATCCTTATTGGATTATCCTTGTGGGAAGTTCCAAGTTCCACAGCTGAGGAGCTTACCAGCCCTTGTGTAAATGATGCCGGTATTGCATTAGAGTGGCAAGCTGAGGTAAATAAAGTAGATAACTTTTCTAGGCTAAATTACTCTGACAATTATTCGTGGTCTCGTATCGGTGGTTGCAAAGCAGAGATTCATTTTAAGAATGATGTTCCGGACAAGGTTCTGAAAATGGCAAATTTGATTCCAAATTTGAGAGTTAGTGGAGGTGTGGGTTTCTCTGAAGATGAGATTATGGGCGAACAGGAGGAGATCTTTTATAATCTTCGGGAGGAACTTGGTAGCTCGGTATCTGCATATACAGATGTGCCCAATGCTGTTATCCATATTGAAGTTCCGGTTTCTTCAATAAATAAGGTTTCTAATCTTCTCAAAGATAAAAAATTATCTGCCAACGTGAAATCCCCATTCAAGATACAATACGACTATACGGATTCCACAGAATCGGGGTATGATGCTCTGTATGGTGGCGGATATCTCACAAGCTGCACAACGGCATTTAGTGTATCTTCAAATGGATATCCTAATGGTTTATTAACGGCTGGTCATTGCGCAAATGAACCGCAGTCCTACGGTGGCGTATCATTAAAGCTGAGGGGTAAACATCAAGGTCAATATGGAGACGTATCCTGGTTCTCGACTTCCGCCTGGACCGCTCCGCAGTTCTACACCCTTCCGAGTCATTTGGTAAATGTCACACAGACCGCGTATCCCACAGTGGGGCAAAATCTGTGCCTAAATGGCAGAGGCTCGGGGACGAGATTCTGTGATGAAACTGTTTGGGATATCAGAACATGCTCTTCTAATGGAATTTGTAATCTTACGGCTATGAGTGGAAGAAAGGCGAGGGGTGGAGACAGTGGCGGACCTTGGTTTTCATCCTCTATTGCTTATGGCGTCCACAGTGGGCATATTAAATTCGGAAGTGTAGAGAGGGACGTGTTTACGCCTATTCAAATTGCCGAATCTGTGCTGGGGGTTAGAGTAAAAAAGAAATGAATAAAAATTTACTGATTCTTTTGCTTATATTTGCAGCTGCACTTTACTTGGCTGGATGTCAGAGCGTAGCAACGCAGCCTGAAATCGATAATTCTATGTCAAGTAAACCGCAAGCCGCTGTCACTGGCGATTCTTTGCCGACTGATATCGACCATTGCTATGTGGAAACTGTGCAGGACGGAATGAGGCTGGTAGCAAATGCCTTTGAATATCCGGGAGGTTACGATCAGCTATTTCAAGGTACTCTGGAACAGGACGACGCAGGATGCGTTATGTTGAGGGATAGCTCTGACAATGAATTGTTACCGGTGTCTTTTCCTTACGGTACCACCCTGTCGGGGCAGAGCGTGAAGCTTCCTTGGGGCAGTGTTCTGGCAATAGGAGATCGGGTTCGATTCGGAGGAGCTGTGGATGTCTTGAAAGCGTGCCGGGATGTAGCAAATCAAGAGACAATAACTTGCCCGAAAACGGGGGTACTTAGAATCAATGACTCCGCTGACGCTGCGGAGAAGGACGATTAGTCCCAGATTATGTCTCGATGAGGCGTCGAAAGTTATCAATCTTGTGAATCTATTTGGGGAGACTGTGTCTCAAGGTGGGGCTTGAGCAAGGGGATTTACTGAGAAGGCACGTAGTGACCGGAAAGAGACAGTGTATCTGCAGGCGCATCCGCGGGCCTAAAGTCCTAATTTAAATGTTTCCCCAAAAAATATCTAAAGGCTAGAAAAAAGCAAGCCTGTGAGCTGGGAAGATAGTGTCCCTGGAATGTCTTTACAAAACTGAGAAAAAGCTGGATTGACTCTATGAATTTCCTCCTAAACCACATACAATGAATCATGAAAAGCAAGGTAATGGTGTCTCGGGAGGAGCGTCATGGTCGGAAAACTGCGGATTTTGCAAGCATCGCTGATGATGCTGTGCTCCGCCGCAGTGTTAACGGGATGCGGTACGGCGGTTACTGCTTCCGGATCCGAGAGAACTGCGCGCGAGATGATGACCGCGGATATTCCCTTGGTCGAGCCTGCGGCTCCGAACACGACTAAAGACCCGGTTTCAGGAGAGCCAGCGCCGAGTTATACCGCGACGGTGAAAGACAACCCTTCCCCCGCTGAACTCAAAGAGATTCCTGCAGATCAGATGATGAAAGTGGCGCCGTTTGATGAGCCGAAATTCTTCCACGAGTTCTCCGTGGACGGTGCTGCCACCGTGGTGAAGTACTTTACCTATGCGATGTATTACAGCTTTGCGTCGAAAGATGCGCATTTCGTAAACCAGGTTTACACCGATGCGTGCACGAAGTGTCAGGAGATGTCGCAGTGGTCCGTTGACTTCACCCGGAAGTATTCTCACGTAGAGACCGGGGTGCCACGCACGGAAATCCTCGATGTCTCCGCGGGAAAGTCCAAACAGAATCAATCCATTTTTTGGGTTGTGGCTCGCAATGCGGAACCGCCGATTATCGCGCGCTCTGAGAAGGGCGAAGTCCTGAACTACGATCCCCCTTCGAACACCGTATCCCAGTACCGGGTCGAGTATATTCACGGAAACAACGTGATTACCGGCATCTATAAAGCTCCCGCCAAGTATTCCGATACTGGTGAGTGAGTGGTAGCGGCGCGGTGTGTTCCCCGACTCACCTAGCTCACTGGGTACAGGCGAATCCTTCCCCCCAGCAGACGCAGCGGATCCACGTAGCCGTCTGAACCGTCCTTGACCCCGAAATGTAGACAGTCCCCAGGGGAACAGTGTCCTCCCAGTGCCGTCCCAATGGCTTGACCGCGAGTCACTTCATCCCCGACTGCGACCGCGGGTTCTACCGGCTCGTAGGTGTAGCGCCGCCCCGTCGTGTCTTCGAGTGAAATCACGGGACGTCCCGCCAGATTACCGGCATAGAGTACCGTCGCGTCAGTCGCGGCAAAGACAGTCTCACCGGGGCTGACCCGCAAATCGATACCGCGGTGCCCTGCCAACCACTTCTGGGCGGGCGGGTCAAACTTGCGCGGTACTGCGGTAGGGTGACCGGTGGGCCAATAGAGGAAATCCCGCAGACCTGGCGTTTTCCCCGGTGAAAAGGTCGTTAGCGAGGCTGGGCTGGTGACCGCAGGTAAGTTTGGGGTGACGGTGATTCCGGCGGCAGGTGAAGCAGAGCCTCCCACCAGACTCAAGGTCAGGCAACAGCAGAAGGTGATAAAAACTTTTCTCATGACTGCAGTGTGACGTGAAAGAAACGCCCGCACCAGAGAACAAACTTTCACCTGTGGAAAACCCCGATTTGACCCCGCTTGTGGAAAAACCACAAAACCGCGCCAGGTCGCGCCGAATTAGCTTTTCTGTAGGAAGTTTTGGTAAAGTTAACCCTCGCAGCTGCCCATGCAGCTGACTTCGCGTGTTCGCAATCGCGGCGTTGCCGGTGTTACTGCCAGCGTAGCCGTGATGAGCGCAATCCTCCAGGTCCCTATGGGGTGGGGAAGGCGAGCGAACACCAGGCATTAACCGAAACTGGACGTAGACGTCTCCGGAGCGCTTGTGCGCCGGGACAGCTGTGTCCCATAACTGAAAGAAGGACGCCACATGGCAGTCGTTACCATGCGCCAGCTTTTGGAAAGCGGCGTGCACTTCGGGCACCAAACCCGTCGCTGGAACCCCAAGATGAAGCGGTTTATTTTGACCGACCGTTCCGGCATTTACATTCTCGATTTGCAGCAAACCATTGCTGACATTGATATTGCTTACGAATTCGTAAAGGAAACCGTGGCGCACGGCGGCACGCTGCTGTTCGTGGGCACCAAGAAGCAGGCTCAAGAGTCCATTCAGGAACAGGCTACCCGCGTGGGGATGCCTTTCGTGAACGAACGTTGGCTGGGCGGGATGCTGACCAACTTCTCGACGGTGCACAAGCGCTTGCAGCGACTGAAGGAACTGGAACAGTACGACTTTGAGGACACTTCCGCTTCGGGATTGACGAAGAAGGAACTGTTGATGATGCGCCGTGAAAAGGACAAGCTCGCCAAGACCCTGGGCGGCATCCGTGACATGGCGAAAACCCCTTCGGCTATCTGGGTGGTTGACACCAAGAAGGAACACTTGGCGATTGCGGAAGCCCAAAAGCTTGGGATTCCGGTCGTTGCCATTCTGGACACGAACTGTGACCCTGACGAGGTAGATTACGGCATCCCTGGCAACGACGACGCGATTCGCGCAGTCGATTTGCTGACCAAGGTGATTGCTGACGCTTGTGCAGAGGGTCTGCTGGCTCGTTCCAAGAAACAGCTGGGCGAGAACCCGGAAAGTGCCGAACCGATGGCGGAGTGGGAACGCGAGCTTCTGGCAGGCGATGACGCGAAGGCTCCTGCCGCGGATAAGCCGGCGGAAACTGCACCCGCTGCGAGCGAAGCTACCGACGCAAAAGCCGAGTAATCGGCTGCAGCTGAGCGGGGAGATAACACTTCAACGCTCACTCAAAAGGATTATCGGGAATATAGAAGTTCCCGGTGCATGAAACTTGCTCTGAAACTGGAGGAAAAATTGGCTAAATATAACATGCAAGACCTCAAGGACTTGCGCGAAGAAACCGGTGCGGGCTTAGCTGACGTTAAGAAAGCCCTGGAAGAAGCAAACGGCGACCGCGAGGAAGCCCTGAAAATCATCCGAGTCAAGGGTCTGAAGTCCCTGACTAAGCGCGAAGGTCGCTCCGCCGGAGCCGGTCTGATTGCTGCCAAGGTCACCGACACCGAGGCTGGTCAGCGCGGCACCATGGTTGAGGTCAACGCCGAAACCGACTTCGTGGTCAAGACCGACAAATTCATCGCGATGGCAGACAAGGTGCTGGAGGCTGCTGCTGCATCCGGTGCGGCTACCGTAGAGGAACTCCTGGCTGCCAAGTCTGCTGATGGTACGGTCAAGGACACCATTGAGGCGGTTGCGGCGATTATCGGTGAGAAACTGGAAGTCGGCAACGTGCGCCAGGTTGAAGGTGAAGCCGTCGATGTCTACCTGCACCGTTCTTCCCAGGATTTGCCCCCGACCGTTGGCGTCATGGTGGCTACCGACAAGGCTGGTGCCGAAGTCGCTCACGATGTCGCGATGCACATCGCTGCCTACAGCCCGGAGTACCTGAGCTGCGAGGATGTTCCTGCCGAGGAAGTCGAAAAGGAACGCGCCACTCTGACTGAAACCACCAAGGCTGAAGGCAAGCCGGAAGCTGCTGTGGCAAAGATTGTGGAAGGTCGGATGAAGGGCTTTTACAAGGACTGCGTGCTGCTGGAACAGCCCTTTGCGAAGGATCCCAAGACCACGGTCGGCAAGATTGTGGAAGCTTCCAAGGGCAAGGTCACCGCTTTCGCGCGTTTGCAGGCTGGCGAGTAAGCCCGAAGGGTTCGTGAAACCCATCTACACTAGGTAAATGCCCCAGGGTCGATGAAGGCTTTGGGGCATTTGCGTATAATGACTAAGGATGTTGGTCTTTCAAGGGAGAAGATAGATGAGCGACAACGGCTCTGTAGCCCCCGGTAAACGCCGGGTTTTGATGAAACTTTCTGGTGAAGTCTTTGGTGGCGGGCAAGTGGGGTTGGACCCCGATGTCGTTTCCAATATCGCTCAGCAGGTCGCTGCGGCGGTGACTCAGGGAATACAGGTTGCCATTGTGGTTGGTGGCGGAAACTTCTTTCGTGGCGCGGAGCTGAGCCAGCACGGTTTAGATCGCGCACGAGCGGATTACATGGGGATGTTGGGTACCGTGATGAACGCCCTAGCTCTGCAAGATTTCCTGGAACAAGCCGGGGTGCGCACCAGGGTTCAGTCTGCCATCACGATGACCCAGGTCGCTGAACCTTATGTGCCGTTACGTGCCATTCGTCACCTCGAAAAAGGGCGCGTGGTCGTGTTCGGAGCAGGTGCCGGGATGCCGTATTTCTCTACCGACACCGTTAGTGCCCAGCGTGCCCTGGAGACACATTGCCAGGAACTGCTGGTGGGTAAGAACGGGGTGGACGGGGTCTACACTGACGATCCGCGCCAGAACCCGGAGGCTGTAAAGCTTGATGAGGTTAGCTACGAGAAAGCGCTGCGCGACGGTTTAAAGGTCGTAGATGCGGCTGCTTTTTCCCTGTGCTCCGAAAACAAACTGAAGATGCGCGTGTTTGGCATGTCCCAGCCAGGCAACGTCACTAGGGCATTGCTGGGCGATGAAATCGGCACTGTGCTGTACAGCGAAAAGTAATTGAGATAACGAAACCCACCGGGGAACCTGTGGAGAAAGCAAAGAATAAAAGGAGAAACTCGTGATTGAAGACACCCTCAAATCTGCCAAGACCATGATGACAAAGGCACTGAGCGCCACCCAAGACGAATTCGCTTCCATTCGTACCGGTCGTGCCAATACTGCTATGTTTGACGGCATTATGGTCGACTACTATGGCGCCCCCACCCCGTTAAAGCAGTTGGCTTCCTTTAACATTCCCGAGGCTCGTACCGTCATAGTTCAGCCTTTTGACAAGTCAGCCTCGCAAGACATCATTCGTGCCATTGCGGAAGCAGATTTGGGCGTGAACCCCACTGATGACGGTAAAACCATCCGTATCGTCCTGCCTGCCCTGACGGAGGAACGGCGTAAAGAATACGTTAAGATTGCCAAGACCAAAGCCGAGGAAGGACGCCAGTCCGTGCGTTCACTGCGCCGCAAAGCCAAGGACGAATTCGAAGCTATGCTAAAGAATAAGGAACTCGGCGAGGACGAAATCAAACGCGGGGAAAAGGAACTTGATTCCATCACGAAAAAGTTCACTGATGAAATTGATCAGCTACTGGCTGCCAAAGAATCAGAGTTGATGACTATTTAGGCGCCGTCGACCCGTTATTACTCGTCATTACCTGGGGCTGCAAGAGCATGGTTGATACCGAAAATTTCCAGCCGCCGCGATTTTCCGAAGCATCGGTGTCGCCGGCGACCCCGGAAACTGGGGTGCATCCGGTGACCCGACCCAGTCGCCGCGAAAATCGCGCGGCAACGCAACGCCGTAAACGGGGCTGGGGCGTTCCCTTCCTAAAAGTGAAGCCCCAACCGGTGACGTCTTCGCAAAGCAAATCTCGGAAGGGCGGTCGTAATCTCGTGGCTGCCACCGGGGTGGGGGCGGGTCTGCTGGCGGCTTACGGGCTGACCCTGTTCCTGGTGAAACCGCTGTTCGCAGCCTTGTGCGTGGTGACGATTGTGGCATGTCTGATTGAGTTTCGCCACGCCATCCGGTTTACCGACCGGCATTTGGGGATGCCAATCGTCGTTATCGGCGGGATTGGTATCTATATCTGTGCCTGGCAAGTAGGTCTGGAAGCCATGTTGACCGCGACTCTGCTGACGATGGCGGCTGCCCTGCTGTGGCAGTTAGCGGGTCCCTACCGCGGTGAAGATGCCCTCAAGAACGTTACTCTCAGTACTCTGACCGTGGCGTATATTCCTTTCCTGGGGTCCTTCCTGGCTTTGCTGGCGGTGGAGTGCGGGGCTCCCGCGACGGCGGTGTTTGTCCTGTCCGTCACTTTAGGTTCAGACACCGGCGGCTATTTATGTGGGCGTTTCCTGGGACGTCACCATATGTCACCGTCTATTTCTCCGCGCAAGACGTGGGAAGGGTTTGCCGGTTCGGTCTTATTTGCTGTCACCGTGTCCGTAGCGGGCACGTTCTGGATGGGGATTCCGTGGTTTTACGGGATTATCTTGGGCGTTTTGATGGCTGTGGTGGGGACTATCGGGGACTTGAGTGAGTCACTGATGAAGCGGGAACTGGGCATTAAAGATATGGGTCACCTCTTGCCGGGGCACGGCGGTCTGCTGGATCGGATGGATTCCATCCTGATGGCAGCGCCGGTGGCGTATATCGTGTTGAAATTCGCCATTTTTTCCCAACAAGGTCCGGTGCTGTCCTAAACCCCACCCGGACGTTCTCGGAAAAACCGTTAAACTTAGACTTATGGAAAGACAGGTTCTGCCCCACCACCAACCTCCGGTCGGGGCTACGCACGCGGGAGCTACGGCAGAACTCAGCTTTCGAGCCCATGCTCGTGGTCGCGCCCCGCAGCATTTCGCAGACTTTGATCCTCAGCAGCGTCGTGAAGCGGTAGTCGCGGCAGGAATGCGCCCGTTTCGTGCTGACCAGGTGGCGCGCCACTATTTTGGACGTTTTGAAGCTGACCCCGCCCAAATGACAGACCTCGGTCCCGCTGACCGGGAACGCGCTCGGGACCTGTTACCCGAGCTCATTACCCCGGTCGTGACTCAGGTCGCGGATAAGGGATGGACCCGCAAGACCCTGTGGCGGCTGTTCGACGGTGCCCAAGTGGAATCCGTCCTGATGCGCTACCCGAAGCGCGTCACCTTGTGCGTATCCTCTCAGGTCGGCTGCGGTATGGGCTGTCCATTTTGTGCGACCGGTCAACTGGGTTTGACCCGAAACCTGTCGGCGGCAGAAATCTTGGAACAGGTTCGGCTCGCTGCTAAGGCAGCACAAGACGGGGAACTTGGCAGCCCCTCCCGGCTGTCTAACCTGGTGTTTATGGGCATGGGTGAGCCGCTCGCCAACTACAAATCCCTGCTGCACACGATTCGAACTCTCACTGCGGAAGTCCCGCAAGGCTTTGGCATCTCGGCACGTAACCTGGTCGTTTCCACTGTTGGGTTGGTGCCGGGAATACGCAAGCTGACTCAGGAAGGGCTGCCGGTCACTTTGGCGGTATCCCTGCACGCCCCCGATGATGAGCTGCGTAACGAACTGATACCCATGAACCGGCGCTACCAAGTCGACGAACTGTTGGACACCGCTTATGCGTATTTTCAAGCCACCGGTCGACGCGTTTCTATTGAATACGCCCTGATTAGGGACATGAACGACCACCCGTGGCGAGCGCAGCTGCTGGCGGATAAGCTGAACGAAAGAGGCAAAACCTGGGCGCATGTGAACCCGATTCCGCTCAATCCCACCCCTGGAAGCATCTGGGATGCGTCTCTGCCGCGTGTCATGGACGAATTCATGGAGATTTTACGGCAAGCTGGAATCAGCACTACGCTACGAGATACCCGTGGCTCGGATATTGACGGAGCTTGCGGGCAGCTCGCGGCGAAAGCGAAGCAGTCTCCCGCAGCCTAGGGAACACCCCGAAAGCGCGTGGACAGACTGTTGAGAGCATGGAGAGACAAAGAAAGGGCCGGAACGTGAGCGACACGACGTTTCGCACCGCTAAACTCCTCGGCAAGGGTTACGACCGCAACCAGGTCGACAAGTTCTTGGCGAAGGCACGTTCGGCATACGAAGGCAATGGTGGACCAGCAAATTTCGGGGCGGCACAGGTGCGCGCCCAGGGATTCAACGTGGTGCGCGGGGGATACAACTTTGTCGAGGTAGACGCGGCGATGGACCGGCTGGAATCTGCCTTTGTGGCGCGGGCGCGGGCTGACCATATTGCGGTGAACGGGCAAAAGGCATGGATGTCGTTGGTGGCGGAACAAGCCACGACCCTCTATCCGCGACTGTTGCGTCCAGTGGGGAAACGTTTTGCTCATCCCCAGGGTCGCCAGCGTGGCTACCGTATTGAGGACGTGGACGCGCTGCTGGATCGCCTGGTCGCCTATTTTGATGAAAATAAGCCTCTGACCAGCAAAGAAATCCGTGACTCGGTGTTTGCGGAGGCGAAAGGAACCAGGGCATACCTGGAAGGTCCCGTTGACGCGTACCTGGCTCGCGCGGTGGAAGTGTTGCTGGCAGTCGAGTGATTGTGTTTTTCACAAGGGCGTTGGTGCGGCTTCGTCCATCCCCTGGCGGGGTTCCGGGTGGCTATAAATGAGCGAAAACTAAACTTGCCGTTAGAATGAACTGGTGCAAGACATTGTAATTTTGGGTTCTACCGGCTCAATCGGAACTCAGGCTCTGGACATCGTTCGCGCTCATCCCGGACATTTTCGGGTGCAAGGTTTGGCTGCCTCCGGGCGACATCTGGATGTGTTGGCGCGTCAAGCTGTCGAATTTGAAGTGCCAATGGTGGCAGTCGCGAACGGCTCCGTGAGGGAGCTGGATGAGGCAATTCGTGAGGCAGAGATCCAGCTGGGAAAGCCGCGTGCCAGCCATAACCTGCTGACCGGTCCGGCTGGGGTCGAGGCGGCGGCTGGATTTGTGCCTCAGGGTATCGTGTTGAACGCCATCGCAGGAATTTCCGGTTTGCACGCGACCCTGCGGGCGTTAGATTCCGGGGCACGGTTGGCGTTGGCAAACAAAGAATCCCTGGTCATTGGTGGTTCCCTGGTGCGAGACGCTTTGCGTCGACCGGGGCAAATCGTGCCGGTTGATTCCGAACACAGCGCTATCTGGCAAGCACTCCGCTCTGGCAAGCACGAACGTGGCTTGTGCGCGCCGACCGTCACCGGCTACAGCGAAGTGGAACGTCTCATCTTGACTGCCAGTGGTGGTCCGTTCCGCTCGAAAACCCGCGCGGAACTGGAACACGTTACGGTAGAGCAAGCCCTGAACCATCCGACTTGGGATATGGGTCCGTTGGTGACCGTGAATTCAGCCACCATGTTTAACAAGGGACTGGAAGTCATCGAGGCTTCGCTGCTGTTCGACATTGAACCGAAAGACATCGACGTTGTGGTGCATCCCGGATCGATTGTGCATTCTATGGTGCAGTTCCGGGACGGCGCGACTCTGCTTCAGGCCTCACCGCCCGATATGCGCATTCCGATTGCCCTGGGTCTGTCGGCACCCGCCCGGCTGCGTGAGGTAGCCCCCGCTTGTGACTGGAGCAGTGCCGCGACCTGGCAGTTCGAGCCACTCAACGAATCAATTTTCCCGGCGGTCAGCTTGGCTCGACACGCTATCTCCGCTTCTGATACTCACCCCGCGGTTCTGGCTAGTGCGGATGAAATTGCCGTTAATGCTTTCTTGGACGGACGTCTGCCTTTCCTGGGCATCTATGACGTGGTGCAGCAGGTCTTCAGTGAACACCACGGAGTGTCCGACCCGGACCTGTCCGCGTTGGAACACATCCTGGATTGGGCCAAACAGCGAGCCGTTGAGCTCATCGAGAACCGCTAGATACGCTACGGGAACCGTCACTGCTATGGATTATTTAACTGGAATCATTGCCCTCGTGCTGGGTTTGCTGGTGTCGATTGCCCTGCACGAGCTGGGTCACCTGATTCCCGCAAAACGTTTCGACATCCTGTGTACCCAGTATTTCATTGGGTTCGGGCCAAAGATATTTTCGCGCCAAATCGGGGAAACCGAAGTCGGAATGAAGTGGGTGCTGCTGGGTGGCTACGTGAAAATGGTGGGAATGTACGCGCCGGGGCATCCGGGGCGGCGCACGATAAACCGCAAAGGTGAATTGACCGCGGCGGAAGAAGCCCGCCTCGCCTCGAACGAAGAAATTCCTCCCGGTCAGGAACACCGGGCGTTTTATGCCAAGCCCATCTGGCAGCGCCTGATTGTGATGGTCAGTGGCACTTTGGTGAATTTGGCTTTGAGTTTCCTGTGCGTGCTGGTGGCGTTAAGCGCAATCGGCTATGAGCTACCTACCCGCGAAGTCGCCACGGTTTCTCCGAATTCTCCCGCGGCCGCGGCGGGGGTGATGCCCGGAGACATTATCACGGGATGGAACGGTAAACCTGCGAAGACCTGGGACGAAGTTATCAGCCAAGTCGCGGTGAGCCAGCCGGGGAAACCTGCCACTCTCACGGTCCGGCGTGACGGTAAAACCCAGACTATCCAGGTGACTCCCAAAGCTATGGATGGGCAAAAGCGTGCCGTCATCGGTGTCATTGCTGCCACCGAACGCCACTATGCCACCTGGGGAGAAGTCACTAACTACCAGTGGGAGACCGGGAAAGGCACCGCGAAAATCCTGCTGGCTCTGCCGGTGAAACTGTGGCAGACCACCATCGGGCTGTTTCAACCGAACCAGCCACGCGACCCGAACTCGCTGATGGGAATCGTCGGCATGGGGCAGGTCGCGGGCTCTATCGCTGCCAGTGACTCTGTTGGCTACGGTTTCCTGGAAAAGCTGCGGTCTTTCCTGCTGTTGTTCGGGTCGTTGAACATGACCCTGTTCATGTTCAACCTGATTCCGCTGATGCCTTTGGATGGTGGGCAAGCCGTGGGCGCGATTTATGAAGGAATCCGCAAGTGGGTACGCCGGGCGCGGGGTCTGGATGACGGCGGTCCGGTCGATTTGGCGGCAATGCTGCCCGTGACCGCTACTGTGGTTATCGCTTTCATCGCGATGACGGTGTTGCTGATTGTTGCCGATATTTTGAAGCCGGTACTGTGAACATGAAACCGGGGGACACCGTGCCGTCCTCGAACGAACCTGCTGACCCTGCTGAAGCTATTGAGCCGGCTGCACCTATTGAACCCGTGAGAGCGTCGGTGGAGCCGCAGACATCGTCCTTGAACCGGCGGATTTTGTCCCTCGCCATGCCCTCCCTGGGATCGCTGCTGGCTGAACCACTCATGGTGATGGCGGATTCTGCCATGATTGGGCACGTGGGTACCACTGAGCTGGCAGGATTGACCCTCGGCTCGTCGATCAACGTGTTTTTGGTAGGGATTTGTATTTTCTTGGTCTATACCACGACCGCGGTGGCGTCCCGTCAGCTGGGTGCAGGGAATCGCCGTGGCGCGGTCAAGACCGGGGTGGATGGTGCCTGGTTGGGGCTGCTGGTGGGCGTGGTGTTGGCAGCAGTCCTGTGGGTCGGCGCGTTACCGATTGTTTCGTTATTTGGGGCTGCTCAGCCGGTTAATATCCAGGGAGCGGCATATCTGCGCGCGGCGGCTCCCTCGATGCTGGGAATGATGCTGGTGTTGGCAGGAACCGGCGCGATGCGTGGCGTGCTGGACGCCAAGATTCCCCTGGTGATTTCCGTGAGCGGGGCTATCGCCAACGTGGCTTTCAACGCCACGTTTATCTACGGGTTCAACCTGGGGGTCACCGGGGCGGGAATCGGCACGTCTCTCGCCGGTATCGGCATGGGGGCAGCGTTTGCGCTGAAAATTATGGTCGGAGCTCGGCGCGCCAAAGTCGCGCTGCATCCCGAGTTCCGGGCAATTTTCGCGGCTCTGACCGGGGGCGTGCCCCTGATGATTCGCACCCTCACCATGCAGATTGTTATCCTCGGCACCCTGTGGGTGGCAGCGTCTCAAGGGGAAGTTGCCATCGCGGGGCGTCAGATTGCCGCGAACACCTGGAGTTTGGGGGCGAACCTGCATGATTCTCTGGCTATCGCAGTGCAGGCACTGATTGGTTTCGAGCTGGGGCGTGCCGACCGCGGGGCAGTGCGCGACCTGATTCACCGGGTGACACTGTGGGGATTAGGGCTGGGCGTCGTGCTGGGGGTGATTATTGCGGTCCTGGCTCCGCTCTGGCCGCGGGTCTTTTCTAACGACTCCGAAGTTCTGGCTGCCGCCGCACTGGCGTTGCTAGTATCGGCGTTCTTCCAGCCGCTCGCGGGGGTAGTTTTTGTGTTCGACGGGGTCTTGATTGGTGCTAACGACACTTGGTACCTGGCTCTCGCGGGTCTGATTAACCTGGTTGTCTATATCCCGGCTCTGGTGTTGGTGTGGCGTTTCGCACCTGACGGAATCCTGGGATTGGCGTGGCTGTGGGGATGCTATTGCGGGGTGTTTTTCCTGGCAAGATTGGCAACCTTGGGTTGGCGCATCCGCCAAGACCGGTGGATGAAACTTGATTTTGCAAAACCAGGTGAAATCCGCTAATTTAGAACTTCGGTGCTTCTTGCGCATAGTGAGGGCACAATTGGACGAAATACATTCAGAAAAGCGAGTTTCGACGTGGTATATGCAATCGTTAAGGCCGGCGGTCGACAGGAGAAAGTCTCTGTCGGTGAAGAGCTGCTGGTAGAAAAGGTAGATAAGGCAGTGGGAGAGACGATTGAGCTGCCTGCGATTCTGTTGGTTGACGGCGCCAAAGTGACGTCCCAGGCTGCCGACGTGGCTAAGGTAAAGGTCAGCGCAGAAGTGTTGGGTGCTGCCAAGGGTCCCAAGATTTCCATTGTCAAGTTTAAGAACAAGACTGGTTATCGGAAGCGTCAAGGTCACCGTCAACCGTTGACCCGCATTAAGATAACTTCCATTAAGTAAGGGGTGTAACAATGGCACATAAGAAAGGTCTCGGTTCCTCCCACAACGGTCGCGATTCGAACGCACAGCGCCTAGGCGTCAAGCGTTTCGGCGGTCAGCTGGTCAACGCTGGTGAAATTTTGGTGCGCCAGCGCGGCACCCACTACCACCCCGGCTTCAACGTGGGCATCGGCAAGGACGACACACTGTTCGCCCTGAAGACCGGCGAAGTGGAGTTCGGTCGTCATCGCGATCGCCGCATCGTGAGCATTAAGGAAGTTGCCAACGCCTAAATGTTGGTAGTGACTACTGTTGTGAGGGGGCTCGTTCGAGCCCTCTTGCTGTTTAACGTAACGATGGCTCTCTGAGAGAGCCGGAGGAGGTCAGCAGCCCAAATGGTCAGCTTTGTGGACTACGTAAAAATTTTTGCCCAAGCCGGAACTGGTGGCAACGGCTGCGCGTCCATTCGTCGCGAAAAGTACAAGCCGTTGGCGGGACCGGATGGCGGGGCTGGCGGTCACGGAGGATCCGTCATTCTGCGTGTCAACCCGCAAGAGACAACCCTGCTGCCTTTCCATCATCGCCCGCACGTGAAAGCAGAGAATGGTCAAGCGGGGATGGGCGATTACCGTGATGGACGTCGCGGTGAGGATTTGTTCCTGGACGTTCCCCAAGGCACGGTCGTCACCAGCGAGGATGGCGAGTTTTTGGCAGATTTAGACTCCCCGGAGGCGCAACTGGTCATCGCTCGTGGCGGGGTCGGGGGCATGGGCAACTACGGTCTGGCATCCGCGAAACGCAAGGCGCCGGGCTTTGCCCTGTTGGGGGAACCCGGTGAAGAACGCACCGTCATTTTGGAACTCAAGTCGATGGCAGACGTGGCGCTGGTGGGATACCCTTCGGCGGGAAAATCTTCCCTCATCGCTGCTATGAGCGCGGCGCGTCCCAAGATTGCGGATTATCCATTCACGACCCTGGTGCCGAACCTGGCAGTGGTGGATAATCCGGCGGCACGCTACACCGTGGCGGACGTGCCCGGATTGATTCCCGGTGCTGCCCAAGGCAAGGGACTGGGACTGGATTTCTTGCGTCACATCGAACGTTGCTGCGTGATTGCGCACGTGGTGGACTTGGCGGCGTGGGATCCGGAACGTGAACCGCTGGCAGACATTAAGACTTTGGAGCGCGAACTGGCGCATTACGCCAGTTCCCTGGACCGGTATCGACCCGGCAGAGACTTCCTACCACCCCTGATGGAGCGCCAACGCGCCATTATCCTCAACAAAATTGATGTCCCGGACGGGCGAGATATGGCAGCCCTGATGGAAACGGAGCTTGCGAAACTTGGCTGGCCGGTCTTTGAGGTTTCGGCGACCACTCACGAAGGCTTGAAAGAACTCGCTTTTGGGCTGGCTGAAATGGTCCAGGAATACCGTTCCCACTTGCCAGAGAATGACCCCGAGCGCCCCGTGCTGCGTCCGCAGCCGAAATCGGCTCGCCCCGCCAAGACCTACACTATTGAGACGACTACTATTGAGGGCACGCCGGGATTCTCGGTCCGTGGCGAACAGGTGGAACGCTGGGTCAAACAAACCGACTTCACCAATGATGAAGCAGTAGGATACCTGGCTGACCGCCTGGCAAACTTGGGAGTCGAGGACGACCTGCTGAAAGCCGGAGCACAAGCGGGAGACACCGTCGTCATCGGGGACCCCGATACAGGTGTGGTCTTTGACTGGGAGCCGACTCTGCAAGCCGGGGCTGAGCTGCTGGGCGCGCGCGGCACGGACTCGCGACTCTACGAAAACACTCGCCGCACCAACCAGCAGCGTCGTATCGACTATCACGCTTGGATGGACGCCAAGAAACGTGCTCGTGAGGAATTGGACGCTGAACGTGAATCGGGTCTGTGGAATGATCCTGGGGAGGCTGACTAAGCGCAGAATGCACGTGTCAGTCCCGGTTACAGATTTCCTTGCCATTTTCAGGAACCACTCAGGTCTGGACGGGTATAATTTCATAAAGGAAGTTTTGCGCTCATTTTGGAGCACCAAATGATCAAGAAAGGCCGTCATGGAGTCTCGCACGCACAGATGCGTTTGGGCGTTGGATTCCGAGAATTCGGTCAAGTTAAACCAGCGTCGGCGTCGTATTGGGGTGATGGGTGGCACTTTTGACCCGATTCACCACGGTCACCTGGTGGCAGCTTCCGAGGTTCAGGCGGTTTTCGGTCTGGATGAGGTCATTTTTGTGCCCACTTTTAGACAGCCATTTAAGCTGGGATGCCCAGTCACGGAAGCGGAGCATCGCTACCTGATGGCAGTGATTGCGACCGCTTCTAACCCGCGATTTTCCGTGTCTCGTGTGGATATAGACCGAGCTACCACGACCTATACGATTGACACGTTGACCGACTTGAAATCCGCTTTAGGTGACGTGGAACTATTCTTTATCACCGGGGCTGACGCCATTTCTGACATCATGCGCTGGAAAGATATCGACCAGCTTTTCGAGCTGGCGCATTTCATAGGGGTTACTCGACCGGGGCATTCCTTTAACCCGGTCAACCTTCCGGCACAGCATGTCTCTCTGGTTGAGGTTCCTGCCATGGCAATCAGCTCAACCGACTGTCGGAATCGGGTAAAATCGCACCAACCGGTGTGGTACTTAGTGCCCGACGGTGTCGTTCAATATATTGCTAAATACGGACTCTATGCTGATGATGCGCGACTGCAGTCAGATTCGGGGGAGGCGTCTTACGCTGTCCCCAAGGCGGCTTTGACGGCGGTGGCTGTCAATGATGCAGCTTCACCAGAGGAATCCGTAATGACCTTGTCGAGAGGGGGAATGTGAGCGAGGGCAAGCCAAGACCGCGCCCCGTGCCGGTGCAGTCGATTAATCTTCCAGGCTTGGGAGCCAGTGCCCCTAGGCCTGGACAAGTGCTGCCCGGTGCCGGTCCGACCGGTCCTGCTCTGCAAGTCCCCAACACTGCCCAAGCTGTGCGTGCTGTTGACAAGGACGGTGCGTTGACCGGCATGATTCCGGTCGTTGGTAAAGCCCAAGCAGTGAGTGCTGCGGGACCACAAGTCGCTGGAGTGAAGCGCCCACTCGTGCATGGCACGACTCCAGTGGTGCCGGAAAAGCCGGCGGTTCCTGTGGGAAATCGTCCTGCGGACACCCCGGTTCGTCAGTTGCCTACTCCGGGGACTCCGGTGCCCCCTTCTACCACGGGTATGATTCCCACAGTGGCACCGAACTCGACAGGTTCGGCGAAGCTGCTCAAGACAGGGGCGAACCCTCCCGTTCCGAGCAGCCCGTCCCGTCCGCCCTCGTCCGCTCCGACCAGTTCCACTCCGCACCAGCCAGGGGCTTCTGGAAGTGGTGCGACTCCGCAACGTCCGCGGACTACAGGACCTGGTGGGGTGCCATCTCCAGCAGCAGCACCAGCCACGACGCCTGGTACACGGTCGACTCCTCCGGTGCCACGCGCCGGTCAGCTGGGTTCCACACCGCGTCAGCAGCCGACTTCTCCGCAGGCAGTTCCCGCGCAGTCGGGGTTGGCTGGACAGCAGCGAGTTAACCCTGCGGTTCCGGGAATGACACCGGGCTCTGCAGCCCGTCCGCCCCTGTCGGCAGGGCAACCGAAGCAACCGGGACAGACTCACCAGCCGGGTAAGCCGGCTCAGCCAGGGCAACCCAAACAAATGCCCAGGCAGGCGCCCGGTCAAGCCAGACCGGTGCCCGGTCAAGCTGGGCATCCAGGGCGTCCTAGCCAGCCGGGTCAGCCGGGGCAAATGCCGGGTCAACCGGTGCCGACCACTCAGCCAGGTAAACCGGTGCGGCCAGGGCAGCCTGGGAAGTCAGAGCAGCCCGCCCAATCGGGTCAGCCTAATCAGGGACAGCAGAATCAGCCCAGTCAACCTAAACAACCTGTTCAGCCAGGTCAGCCTGCCCAGCTGAGGCAGCAGCCTAAACAGGCGCTCGGTCAAACTGGTCATCCAAATCAATCGCCGCAACCGAATCGGATGCCCGGTCAAGCCAAGCCGGTGCCCGGTCAAACTGGGCATCCAGGGCGTCCTAGCCAGCCGGCTCAGCCGGGGCAAATGCCGGGGCGACCGGTGCCGACCACTCTGCCAGGTAAACCGGTGCAGCCGGAGCAGCCCTCCCTGCCGGGGCAGTCGAATCAGCCCAGTCAACCTAAACAACCTGTTCAGCCAGTGCAGCCCACCCAGCCGGATCAGCCAAATCAGGGGCAGCCGAATCAACTCAGCCAACCTAAACAGCCCGGTCAGCCGAATCAATCGTCGCAACCCGGACAAGTATCCGGTCAATCCCAACCGGCACCCGGTCAAGCTGGTCAGTCGAACCAACCACGGCAACCCGGACAGATGCTGGTCCACACTTCGGCAGGTCCGTCCGGTAATCCGCGAACGGCACACCAACCGGGACAAATGCCGAACCAGCCGGGAATGTCGAACCGCCCCGGAATGCCTGGTCAGCCGGGACAACCAGGGCAAATGCCGGGACAGCCGGGTTCTCCCTATGGCATGTGGGGACGTCCGAACCCTTACGGTCGCCCTGGGATGCCGGGAATGCCCGGAATGCCGGGTATGCCTGGGATTCCGGGAATGCCCGGTTATGGGATGCCACCCATGCCCTACGGTCGCCCCGGAATGCCGGGTATGCCTGGGATGCCGGGAATGCCCGGTTATGGGATGCCACCCATGCCCTACGGTCGCCCCGGAATGCCTACTCGTCCTGGAATGCCTAACTTGTGGAATCCGCAAGAAACCCGCTCGGCTCGCCGTGAGAGCCTGGAACAGGCAGAGGCTCGGCAGCTTGAGGAACTTAAAGAAGCTGAAAAGAAGTTCCATGAGGCCGACGTGGAGGTTTTGCGTAAGGAACTCGGCGATGACATCACTGATGAAGAACTGGAAAACATCGACTGGGAAGAGTTCGAGTTTGAGGAGTCCTTAACCGAACGTTTGATTCGCAAGTCCGGGCGTTGGGGCGAAACTTTGCTGATGCTGGGGCAAGCAGCGCGCTGGGCGTTGGTCGTGTTGGTGACCGTCCTGGTCGTCGCCATGCTCATCTTTGCTCTGGACAAGAACGCTGCGGTTACAACCGCTTCGGGAACAACGCTAGAACCGGGAGTTACGCTGAGCGCAACAGCACCAGACCCTCCCGCAGTCTCGCCGGGACAGACTTCTTTACCCGATTCCACCACTGAAATGAGGATTTTTTCTGTATGAGTGCTGACGCTAAGTCCATCGAACTCGCCATAGCAGCAGGTCAAGCCGCAAAATCAAAGAAAGCCACGGAGGTCATCGCTCTGGATGTCTCTGAGCGCTTGGTGCTGACCGACATGTTTGTGTTGGCTACGGGCAATAGCGACCGTCAGGTGCGGGCGATTGTCGATGCTGTTGACGAAGCGATGACGAAAGCTGGTTTAAAGTTGCTCCGCCGGGAGGGGCTGGAACAGGCTCATTGGGTGTTGCTCGATTACGGGCTGCTGGTGGTGCATGTCCAGCAAGAGGACGACCGGCAGTTTTATGCGCTGGAACGTTTGTGGGCGGACGCGCCCCTGATTGAGGTACCTGATTCAGAAGTGCCGGTCACGCAGAGTGACGGTCCGGCACCTTCCAGTGCCACCCCGCAGACGCCTCAACCGATCTCGCCGCTGGACCTCATTGGCGAGGATTTTTCCTAAACACGTGGGTCAGGGACTTATGCGCCGACCGAACAGGAGGACAGGGCGATGCCGAAAACTTTGGTGATGTGGCGGCATGGGCAAACCGATTACAACAAGCTGCAACGGATTCAGGGACAGATTGACATCCCTCTCAACGAGACGGGCATTGCACAGGCTCGAGAAGCCGCAGCCGGGTTGGCTCGGTTTCCCTTCACAAGGGTGGTTTCCTCACCTTTGGGTCGTGCCTTCGACACCGCTCACGCACTGGCAGATCGGCTCGGTTTGTCCGTCGAGATTGACGAACGCCTGATGGAACGGTCTTTTGGGGATTGGGAAGGGCTCAACGCTACGGAGATTAAGGCAGGCTGGCCTGACGACTTCACCTCGTGGCGTGATTTTGGCGATCCCGACCCGGAGGCTACGAAAGTAGAGCTGCGTCACGAGGTCGGGCTGCGTGTGTCCCAGGCTTACCGCGACTGGGCTGACAAAATCGCTGATGGTGAAACGATTTTGTTTGTCTCTCACGGGTCTGCCACTTCGCAGGGAATCGTGAGTTTGCTGGGGCACGACCCCGCCCAGTGGTATGGGCTGCACGGCTTGGATAACTGCCATTGGGCGGTGATTCAGTCCGAGCATCGCGAGCCGTACTGGCGGATTGATTCCTATAACGTGGGAGTGTCGGACACCGCGGTTAGGGCATAGCCGTTCGGTCGGCTAACGCATCTAGCATTTCTTCATAATATCCCTCGTCAAACACTGGTTCGAGGGCGAGGATTTCGTCAAGCAGTTCTGAGGGAATGGCATTCGGGTCATTCTGTACCGCGGCGCTTATACCAGCCAGAGCAGTCAAAGTTCCGTCATACTTAATGGCGGTACACATGCCCGTAAACTCTTTTTCGCTGATTATCTTGTGGTCAAGCAGATGCTGGAGAACTAAACGTATTTCCTCTTCGCCTTCATCCATGTGTAGCCCTCCCATCTGTAGAAAGTAGTCACCCTTATTTTACCGCGTTGTTGAAGCGTCCCAGGTTTTGCATAGCCTTGTTTATGTGGTTCATGTGACCGTATTTAATCTCCTTGGGAAAGACATACCGCCAGGAATCCTACGAGGCACCGAAAGACAGTTAGAACCTGGTTTGAGTAAAGTGCGGGTATTTTTCCCTCAAATGTTTCATGGTGGGGAAACGCTCTGACCCGTTTATGGGATAATCAGTGAAAACGCTTCCGGGGGAGGACGCTTTTATGGAAAAGAAAAATGTGCGAACACGCCACTGGCTACTGTTGTCGACAGTTGGACTGTTGCTGGCAGCTCTCTGTTTTGCTGTTCTCGGAGTCACGCATGTGGTTTCACCGGTTACTGCTATCGGAAATGTCGCCGGTTTCCTGATAACCAGCCTGATTATAGGGGTTCTCGCGGTGCGTAAATGAGTGATATTCCCAAAGTTGTATTCTTGCACGGGTTGGGTGAGACCAGTGAGGTGTGGAATCCGGTAGTCAAGCAGCTGGCGCAAACCGAGTGCGCAGCTTCCGAGGTTTTAAAGGTGAAATCTCCGATGGCTGACTGGTCATTAGAGGGCATCAGTAACGAGATTGCTGATACGCTCACGGAACCTGTGCACCTGGTCGGGCTCTCACTAGGTGCAGTGATAGCTTTACAAATCGCCATCACTCACCCTGAAAAGGTCGTTTCGTTGTTTATTTCGGCGCCGCAAGCCAAGCTGCCCAAACTGTTGATGAGCCTGCAGCGCGTGCTGATGCGACTGTTGCCCGCGAAGTGGGTCTGTCCACCGCAGCTGAGTAAAGCTGACCTTTTCGGGGTGCTCGATAGCTTGAAATATTTAGATCTCACTTCGCAGCTGCCAGCTTTGCGGATGCCGGTAACTGTGGCTTGCGGTAGCAGAGATAAAGCGAACCTGCCGGCGTCGCGTAAAATTGCTCGGCTTATTCCTGGGGCTCGCTTCGCAGTCGTTCCGGGAGTGGGTCATCAGTGGCACGCTACGCATCCTCAACTATTTGCCGAATATCTGCAGCGTGCCGGGACTGCTCAAGAAACAGATGGAAAAGAATAAAGTATATGGCAGCGGCGGATACCAAAGTTCTAAATTGGCAGCTATTTCCGACCCCTTGGATTTTATATCATCTTCCGAACAGATGGGTATACAGGCTGCCAACCTGATGCTTTACATATGGCAGCGAAATTTTCACGTACGTCAAGAGCCGCATCCTCGTGCACAATTCGTCCTGTTTGATGATTTCTCTTGTTCACGGGTTCGTTAGGCGTTTTCGCGAGGCAAGATCGCTATCTCTAAACCGGCGAGTACGACTTCTATGATGATTTCAAAGTATTCCTGACTCATGCGGTCTTCATTTTTCGGGTTGGCTAGCGGAATTAAGTAGCCTTGGATGATGTCAGCCAGCGTTGTGGAGCAGGCAGCTAGGGGCTGAAGTTGGGTAATCATTTGGTCTAGGTCGTGGCGCTGTTCCTGCTTGGTTGGGCTGCGCAAGTTGCGAGCAGTAATGCTCCACAGCATCGTGTTGATGATAATTGAGTATGCGATGTGAATGTACTTGCTAAAACCAGCATCCCGTAGTTTTTCGTAAGCCACCTCCAAGATTGGTATCAACGCGTCGTTCATATGTCCATACATCAGTTTGTCTGTGACTCCGGGGAATTCAAGAAAGACGGGCCTGACATTTTTTGCTAGGGAGATGAACCAATCTTTCCATTCCAGCTGCTCGTCCGGTAGCTCGATGGTGCTAGTGATTTCGCCTATTACAGAAGCGGTAATGGCGTCACGGTTTTGGTAATGGTGGTAGATGACAGAGGGAACTACTCCCAGACGCTGTGCAAGGTCACGAATCGACCATTTTTCTAGACCGCACTCTCGGGTCAGTTCCATTGCGGTGTACATGATCTTTTCTTGCGTCAGCCAGGCGCGTCTCCCCGTGTTTACCCGCTTGTCTTTATTTCCCACGAAAACAGCATACCCTCAACCTCGACAATACTAGAACATTGTTCTAGTATTGTCTCAGCTTGATTGGTAGCTCACTGTGGAAAGGATGTTTTAATGTGCGCCACTAATGAACGAAACGAGAAAGTCGAATCAAAAATAGCGGGACTGTTTCCCTTGTTTTTGACGGTGTTACTGGCATATATGGGGCAGATGATTCTTAATCCAATTCTGGCTCCGCTATCGCGCGAAATCGGGTTGAAGGAATGGCACATTGGCGCCACCATTTCGTTAGCTGCCATAATGTTTTCTCTTACCTCCACCAGGTGGGGACGGGTCTCATTGCGATGGGGATCTCGGCGTATCTTGCTTATTGGCATGCTTGCCGGAATCCTGACTCTAGGCGGATTCGCTATGGTGGTGTGGCTAGGATTTAAGGGTCTGCTAACCGGCATAGCGTTGATTCTAGGAGTAGTCATAACTAGGGGAGTGCTGTACGGCGGTGCCATCGCATCAGTTTCCCCAGCCGCGCAAACCTACGTTGTGACTCATACCTACAATGAGACGCAACGGGTCAAAGGTCTGGGAGTCTTGGGCGCTGCACAAGGATTCTCGTCTATTCTTGGAGCCTTATTGGGCGGCAGCCTTGCAGCTATAGGAGGTTTCATGATGCCCTTGCTGGTGATGCCTCTGGTCATGCTTTTAGGCGTTGCCGTTTTGCTGCTAACATTCAAACCCACAGGTGGCGAAGAAAAAGTCGCTCAACCGGCAAAAGTTTCCTATTTTGATTCAAGAGTATTCGTGTTCCTGGCTTGCGGTTTCCTAATGTTTACCGCTTTTTCTACCGTGGCTACACTTTTCGGCTTTTTACTGCAGGACGTTTTGAAGCTAGCGGCCGGCGCCACAGCAGGGCTCACCGCTTTGTGCATGTCAATAATGGGTGTGGTGATGATACTGGCGCAGGCCTTGGTGGCTCCAAGGTTAAACTGGGGTGCTAAAAAACTCTTTAGAAGAGGATTAATAATCGTTCTTCTCGGGTTACTGCTCTTGGTTTATCCACTAAATCTTGGACTGTTCATCGTGGCCAGCATCTTGACAGGCTTTGGTCTAGGCCTGGCGATGCCTGGCTACAACACGGCGCCTACTTTGCAAATGAAGCCCGAAGAACAAGGTGGACTGGTCGGGTTGATTAATGCTAACAATGGTGCAGCCTATGTAGTGGCACCGATAGCCTCCACCGCACTTTACGGACTCTCTCCGTGGCTACCAATGACATGTTGCACAGTCCTGATAGCTGCGGCAATTTTGCTGAGTTTTTACCATCCCGAGTTCCGCAAATAATCTCTTTATGATTAGAAGCAAAAACCATAAAAATCCCTGCTAAAGCGGTGTTGACTTCAGCAGAACTATGATGTCTAGTCGCTACGAGATTCAAACAAACTCAAACCTCTCAAAACTGAAGCGTCCTGGGTTTTGTTCCTAGGTTTTTTGTGAGGGTTGTTTTATGCCTTGGAAGTATTCGCGGGAGTTTAGGGATTGTGCTGTTGGGTTGGTGTTTGACTGGCTTCGAGACGGTTCTGGGGTTTCGAGATGGGCGGTTATCAGTGATATCGGATTGAAACTTGGTGTGAGTCGTGAATCATTGCGCCGCTGGGCTGTTCAAGCCGAGATAGACCAGGGAGAAAGACCCCGGGGTCACTCGAGAGGAGTCTGCCGAGATAAGGCGGTTGCGTAAAGAAAACGCGGAGCTTAAACGTACTAACGAGAGTTTGAAGCTCGCATCGGCTTTTTTCGCCAAAGAACTCGACCACCCCGGGATGAAATGATTGCGTTTATTGACCAGTATCGTGATTGTTTCTCGGTCGAGCGTATTTGCCGGGTTATGAGAGAACACACGGTTGGGGGCTTCCTCACGCCACGTGGTTACCGGGCGGCAAAGACCCGAAAAGTGAGCGCTAGGCAATTGAGAGATGCCTTGTTAATCGAGGAAATCGTGAAGATTTTCGACCAGAATTACCGTGTTTACGGGATTCGTAAAATCTGGCGTGCTATGCGCCGGACTGGATGGGATATCGGGCGGGAACAGACTGGCAGATTGATGCGTCTGGACGGGATTTGCGGGGCGCGTAGGGGACGTAGACCAGTTACTACCCGTCCTTCTAAGGTCCCTGATGCACGCCCTAATCTAGTTAATCGCCAGTTTAGAGCAGATAGACCTAACAGGTTGTGGGTAGCAGATATTACCTATGTTCGTGCTCTTTCTGGTTTTGTTTATACAGCGTTCGTAACCGATGTGTATTCACGCAAGATTGTGGGGTGGGCTACCCGGTCATCAATGAAAACCGAGGTACTGTCCCTGCAAGCACTCGAGCAGGCAACAGCCCTAGCAAGAGACAATCTTGCAGGCCTGGTGCATCATTGCGATCACGGTAGCCAGTACACCTCCATTGCCTATAACGACAAACTCACTGATTACGGTATAAAACCTTCTACCGGAACCGTGGGAGACTCCTACGATAACGCCCTGGCAGAGACCGTAAATGGTTTATATAAGACCGAACTTATCTATTCGCAAACCTGGGAAACCCTGTCCGAGGTCGAGTTCGCCACCATGAACTGGGTTCACTGATGGAACAATACCCACCTTCACGAATCCCTGAACTATTCCACCCCCGAGGAGGTGATAACCCAATATAATCAAACCCATGCTAAACAACTAGCACCCACATAAGAAGCGGAACAAAACCCAGGACGCTTCACCCCACCGAACAGGGCAGCCTTGTCGAAAGCTAAAGCGAACGCTTCACCAATCTGTTTCTTGTAAATGTCCACATAACCACCAGGGTTAGCACGGACTACCTCAGCAGAGACCACAGTCTTCGCAGCCAGCTTGTGCGGTTTCATGGTCTTAATCCCAATAGCGGTAGAAGTCGAGGGCTTCAATCCAGCCTCAGCGACCCAGCCCGCTTCCGGTTTCCCGGTAGTCACCGGAATCTCCACACCGTTAACCCCAACCGGGATTTGACGAGCCAAAGACTGCACCACGGAAGTCTTCATAGCCTCATCGAAAATCGGTTGGGCTTGGTCAGGACGCAGGAAACCTGCGAACTCGTTAGTCATTGTTGCTTTAGTTTGCTCAGCCATAGTCATCTCCTTGTCTTGTAGAGGCTGAAATTACGCGATTCCAAGCTTTGCCCTCAATGCGTTTTCCAACACGTCAGAGTTCAAAGCAGGTGCCCCCTTCGTGGGGTTACCCAAAACCTTCGAGGACGGACCAGCAGGCTTCGCGTCAGCAAGAACTTTCTTGAACGCTTCACCCTGAGCCACGCATTCTTCCTCAGTTTCACCAGTAACCAGTTCGATAGGCATCCCATACTGAGACGCGACCTTCGCGCGAACCGCATCACGATTCGCCCGCTCGAGCTCAGCTACCTTTTCCTGAAGCTTCTCAGCGTCAGTCTTAGAGGATTCGTACTGAGCCAACTTCGCTTTCAAAGCATCGAATCCCTCATACTTCTTCGCGGTCTTCCGACGGTCCTCAGCGAGGAAAGCGTTGACTTCCTCCTGAGTGAAAGTACGCGACTCCTTCGGTACAGAATCCGCGGCCGGAACACCGGCAGATGCTGCAGCCGCCTGGGGCTGCTCAGCGTTGGTGTTTGTTTCGGGCATAGTTAGGCCTCCCTTTCGGAGTAGTTATTGGCCACCAGAAAACCCCAAACCTTTCGTGTCGCCTGGTGTAACAACACGCACCCTAGGGGGCTGGTTGGGTAGTCACGGTATGCCCCGGGATAGTGGGCATAAGAAAACCGCCCTGGCGTATAGCCAAGACGGTTGCTGATGGGTTTTGTTTGGTTAGACGCGTTCCTGCAACGCATCTAGCATGTCTTGGTAGTATTCCTCGTCAAACACTGGTTCGAGTGCGAGGATTTCGTCAAGCAGTTCTGAGGGAATGCCATTTGGGTCATTCTGTACCACAGCGCTTATGCCTGCCAGTGCACCAAGAGTCCCATCATCATCGATGAGTGTATTCATATCCTTGAACTCTTGATCAGTAATGACCTTTTGCTGGTGCATATGCTGGAGAACTAAACGTATTTCCTCTTCGCCCTCATCCATTTTAGTCCTCCATCCGATAGAAAGTCGTTACTCTTATTATACCGTGTGATTCTGAAAATGCGATGGTGTACTTGATACCTGAATCTGTCACCACAAACTTACTTGTGCGTTCAACCTTTTCATAGGGCACTAGCGGAAGTAATTTACGCAATTTGTCTGCTATTACCTCTGGAGTCCATTCCTTATCAAATTCCGTACGGTCTCTAATCCAACCGTACCCCTGAAGGTGCCCTCCACCTTTGATATTGCTGAAAAGTATATGATTCCACTCCTTCGCCCGAAGTAGTGGTAAGTCTTGCGGCCAGTCCCGGGGTGGTTCTTCCCAATTTTTTAGCGGGAGCTTGAATGCCTCTCCGTCAATGACTATTCCTTTCAACCTTGCTTGGTCCTCAACCCAAGACCGGTATGCGTCCCACTTTTCCCTTTGCAAAGTACCATCAAGTGAAGCCTTGCGGGTATTGCGCTTTTCGGCTTGTTTAGCTTGACGCTGTACAGCGCGGCGGTGTTTCATCACGTCCTCAGGGGTGTCCCCAGCATGATGATAGGGCAAGTATTCTTTCTCGTAGAGTTCCTCGAAGTCGTATCCGGGGTTCTGTCCTTCCCAATGCGCGCCACGAACAGAATCATCAACCACCCAGCGACCAACCACCGGCACCGGCACACAGTCGCAATCATCGTGATACCGGTTCGACGTCCAGCATGCCATAGAATTACCGCTATGGCAGATTACTTCGTCTACATAGATGAAACCGGCACCCTGGATTTCCGGGAACCGCAAACAGAAAGCGACAGCCCCTATTTCGGAATCGGCTCCGCCACCTTCAAAGACGAGCACGCTGACATCCTGTGGAATACGCTGGTATTGCGTGCCTCCCTGGAAGACCAAGGCATATCACTACCCCGTGGTTTCCACGCAAAAAACGACTCCATGAACACACGCGCCCAGGTATTCGCGTTACTGAGCCAACAACCCCCAGTCTTCCATGCGACATTCCTGTACAAATCCAGGGCGTATAGTTACGTGCAACAGGCCGGGAAAATGCGGCTATACAAACTAGCATTGTATGAACACGTCCGCGGGTTGTGCCAAACAGCTTTCGACAAAAACGACCACCTGTACCTGGTGCTCGCGACCTTCGGCACGAAATCCGAGAAAACCGCAGCCGAGACGGCTCTGCTGGATATTTCTAACCAGATGCCCCAAGAAATAACACCTTGCTACTGGGACTCCGCATCATCCTCGGGATTACAGATTGCGGACTATATGCTTTGGGGATTGCAACGCCGCATGTCCAAGAGAAACTTGCAGGATTTTGAGGTGTGTGCCCGGATTCCGTCCGACTGTGTTCGGCACCCGTGGGGAGTGTAAAAAAGATTGTTGCCAGCTATCCACATAGTGGAAAAGAATCCCTGACCCTCTTCTCGCTGGCATCCCGATTGTTTCATAATTTTCTGCCTGTCGTCAAGCCTTAATTACGAAACCGCTAAGACCTAGCACTTGTCTGATATCGAGCCTACCCCGCTATTCTCCGACCGGCGCAACGACGGCTACCACGGCAACGACACCCTGCCCCGCATGGCATAGCATCCCTGCAATTTGTCCTTTACCCAGATTCCCGCGCAGGTTCAAGACGCACTGACCCTGTTCCCCGAAGTGGAGGAAAACCCGCAAACCACCGCAGTAAACGTGATTCCAGACCCGGCGTTTACCTCGGTTTCCGCCCCAGCAATCGAACTGCAGCGCAAAGCTTCAAAAACGCGAGCCAAAGCCACCAACGTGGCGTAAGAAGCGTCATCCGACCTTTACGCCCTTGGGCTGTCCTATCGAGACATCGGCACCCTGCTAGGTGTCAGCTTTCAGCACGCCCAAAACTCACGACTGTAAAATGCAAAAGTCGCGAAAACCAAAGGTTTCCGCGACTTCGTAATGTGGAGCATAGGGGATTCGAACCCCTGACCTCTTCCATGCCATGGAAGCGCGCTACCAACTGCGCCAATGCCCCGAAGTGCCTAAACAGTATATATAACCTGGGCTAGGACAGCAAATTAGCGATGTAACCGGGGACGTGTTTAGCGCAAGGGCTGGGCAATGTCGTAGGTGTGTATGATCGCCGGGGTATTGTGACGATTAAAGACGGCGGGGCGCCGTATATATACGGTGCCCCGCCGAGGTTCGTTTTAATCCCGAACCCGTCTTCTGTTAATCCTTATTATCAAGCCACCGGTTGCGGTGAACAAAATTGCTGCATAGAGATAGAGCAGCGAGTTCGCGCCAGTCGCCGGAAGATTAGCCGGATTCGACTTGTGCAGCTGGTCGGGACTGATGGGCGCAGACGGTGCTTGAGAGGGGGTAAGGCTCCGACCGGGGAGCGCAGGTGTAGCCGGTTTTCCCAAATTATCAGGTGAACGCGGCGGTGCCGGCGTTTCAGGCTGGCTCGGTTCGCTCGGCTGGCTCGGTTCGCTCGGCTGGCTCGGCTTAGGGGTAGTCGGAGTGCTTGGCGTGTTGGGCGCTGGCGAAACCGGAGTCGAGGGACCCCCTCCACCCGGAGTTGGTGCAGGCGGGGTAGTCGGACCCGGAGTTGGTGCAGGCGGGGTAGTCGGACCCGGAGCCGGCGCGGGTGGTGTGGTTGGACCCGGAGTCGGCGCAGGTGGTGTGGTTGGACCCGGAGTCGGCGCAGGCGGTGTGGTTGGACCCGGTGTTGGTGCGGGTGGGGTAGTCGGACCCGGAGTCGGAGCAGGCGGGGTAGTCGGACCCGGAGTCGGAGCAGGCGGAGTCGGAGCCGGAGCCGAGAATTGCGCAGTAAAGACATGAGAACTGTCGTCAAGCGTGATGACCGGAGAAAGCGGGTCTTTGTCCCAGTTTACAAAATTCCTGCCTGCATCCGGGGTGATATAGTATTTATCGGCATTGCGAGTACCGCCTCCCAATTCCTGCGGAACAGGAAGCTGGCTTGATTTAGTACCCTTGAGGACATCGTAATGCAGTTCCGTGATGGGGTGCCCTGTGGCATCCGAGCCAAAGGAACCGCCCTCACTGGCCTTAAACGTGACCCGCACATATCCGGGAGGAGTCACGCCTCCCTGTGGCACCTCGATGATTCGAACATCCCGGTAAAAGAAGGTGATTTCATCAGAACCAGTGCCGTTAATTCCGAGCAACTGATTAGTGTCTTCATCGACATCGTAAAAGAGCTGCTGTTGTGGGGCAGAGACCAGTTTCCATCCGGAGATAGGTTTGTAGTTCCGCGCATCGTAATGGCGTGCTTGGCTAGAGACCTGTTCCTGATTGAGGAGGCGGTATTTGTTAATAATGGCTTGCTTTTGGGCATCCGTGGTGGCTGTCCGCAATTCCGCCTGGGCTCTTTCGTCCACATAGTTAACTTTGTAGTGACGAGTCCTGAAAGGAACATAGAAAAAGTGAAATTCGTTGTTCTTATATCTGGGATTAGGTACGGGATGACCATTTTCGATAATCTGTTTCGGCTCCACCCTAAACAGTTGGAAACCAGTGTTTTCGAAGCCTAAACGGTTGTTGTATTCGGTGTAGAGTGCCTTAAGCTGCTGATCTTTAGTCTTTAGCAATTCGTCATGTTGGGCAAGTAACCAATCTTCGCTTTGTTGAGTAGCGAGTGCCATCGTATATTGTCCGGCACGTTCCTGCTCTAACACGATGACTTTAGGATTATCTGGGATGCTTGAGTCGATGCGGTATTGGCTATCTAAGAAATGGTGATACACCGTAACCTTTTCAAAGTCGTTCTTTACCCAAATAGCCTTGAGATAAAGGGAATCTACCACATCATTTCCAAAAGAATACAGTTCCGGGACGATATATCGCTGACGATAAGAATTGTCAATCTCATCGGTGTATCTGCCGTGAGCATCTTTCTGATAGTGCAATACTTCCCATCCCAGGAAAGAATAGTCGTCCCGCGTGGGTTTGATAGGCTCTACCAGCTTCTGTCGATGCAATACGGTGAATACTTGCTTGTCTGCTGGAGTAGCGCCCGGTGCATCTGTTTTCTGAGGGTAGGTAACTTTACTCAAATGTGCGCCAACTGCCTCCCGAATGGTCTTTGTCTTTGTCGCGAGCTGTGCGGCGTCAATCTGCGGCAAAGTGCCGCCTGCCGGGTCAAAAGTGACCTTCCACTTATAGTCAGGCTCTTCCCACTTGGCGTAGAGGACCAGGTTGTGAGCGGGCATGGTTTCCGTGCTGTCCGAAACCATTTTCCGTCCGGCAGGGTCCAGAGCCCAGCCTTTGAATACCATATTGGGCGCGAGTCCGGCGGGTCGTTTAACTTGATAGTTTCCCTCGCTATCCTGTTCTAAAAGATCCGTTAGACCCATGTCTACCAAAGTATCAACGTCATCCAGATTCAAATTCTGTAAAGGCTTTTGATAAAAGATATCTGTCTGATTGCTTGCATTATATTCGCTGTCAGCTTTGATGGTGGCGGGGTCATTATTGAAACGCAATTTATACTTATTACGCTTATAACGAAAACAAATATAGCCATTTGTTTTAAATTCCTCGCTGCCGTCTGCCACGTCGCCAAATTCATCTGCACGATTAAAGAAAGTTTTCATAAATGTCATGTAACCCTTGGGGTGTGGGTCTTCCCCGTCATAGGGGCTCTTTACCGTTTCAGACGGAAAATCTGTTATATCATTCCGCTCGTCGTTCATGTCTTGAAGCGCATCTTCGTCCAGCCGTATCGATTTCACTTGACTCTCGTAAGGGGTAAAGCCTTGGACTACCGGAGCCGGATGCGAATAGGTATAACTACCCGTATCAGCCTTGTTTCTATAAAGGTCGTAGTCTATAATTTTATTATATTTTTCTTTCTCATCTATGCCATCCCAGTTTGGGTTTTCGTCGAAGCCATCCATCCAAAAATCCATGTGGTGAGGAATAGCCGCATTGCTTGGGTCACTTGAACCCGATTGCCAGATACCAAAGGAAAGCGTCGTGAAAGTTTGTGGATTGGCCTGCAGATTAACCGGGATAGTGACACCGGCGCCTGCGTCAATGTCACTGGTGTAGCCGCCCTTAGCGGTGTAATTATAATTGTCTAAGAACTCTTTAGCCGTTAGCCGGTAAGGAGGAGTGTCGCGGAAATCTGAGGTTGGTATAGTGTAGTTCAGGTCCCACCCAAAACTTTGTTTGCCACCAGTAAATCCCTTGGTTTCTAAGGCGTCATTCGGCCAGTCTAACAGTCGCTGGTTAAATCGGGCTGTGAAGTGGTAGGGGTGTCCTGGCTCCCCTAGTTTTTCGCCATGTCGCCAAATTTCAGGATAGAAAGTACTATTATCATCTCTAGAGTTGGATTTTGTAAAGTACAGGTCATAGACCTGTCGGTCGAAATAGATGTTATAGACGGTCTTGCCGGTAGCAGAAACAGGCTTTACCTCACTGGGTGTATTCGGATCAGCATTTTCGTTATCAGTTAAAGTCTTATTGTACTTGTAGAACTTATTGAGATACAGGAAGCGACCTTGGTAGAATTTCTCCCCTTTCCAGATTCTAGCTAAACGTTCTTTATCCAAGTCGGGGAATTCCACCCCTTTGATGGTCTCTTCCTCCAGCTTCGGACGGTAACCTGTGGCCTTGTTCCGGTACACGTGAGTGCCCACGAATTCATACTTTTGTAAGAGGGGAGCGTTATCAGCATGATCAGCTTTTTCCGTCCAAAATTGAATCGCATAATCTGCCGTAGGATTCTCCTCCCAAACTGCCGTGAACTTTATATGGTGAGCCGGCATGATTAGTTTGGCGTTTAAATCTTTGAGTGGGGTACCGGCGCTGTCTTTAATGATTTCCTTAGCCTTAAATGTAGTTTCTGTCCCATTCAAAGTGCCGTGCAAATCGACAGATGGCTTCCAGCCTAAGAACTTAGCTCCAATTCTGGTGGGGATATCGGTGCTGTTGATGGCAGGAATTTCTTGTCCGTAATACAGGGTGCGAGTGGGCACCGCCGTCCCATCCTGGGTGTCAAATGTGACCGCATAGTAGGCGCGGTTGTAACGCATTTCCACGTTGCGACCACGTTGCGTGATTAAAACCCGCAGGTCTTTATTTTCGGGTACAAAACCAGCTATTTCAGCAGCCGGTAAGGGCTTGATGAGAGTCTTGTCACCAACTTGTCCGGTTTGCGTAGTGATAATGTCGGTGTTAGTTCCCGGCTTTCTACTGTATTCATTAATTTTTCGTAATTCCTGAAACACGTGCTTTATCGTGATGGTTCCAGGCAGACCTTTGTATATATACTCTTTTTTCGCCTGGTGTACTTTTCCATATTCGGTGTCACCAGTGGTGCTCCCAGCTTGGGCTGCATCTACGACTCGTTGGTAGTCGATGTGGTAGTTATTGATTGGATCATTAGCATTATCCGTAGGCTTGTTATAGCCAGCAAACTGTGGCAGCTTGATGGTCTTGTCGACTTTGTTCTGTTCCTCTGAGGTAGCGGCTGCTCCCACGGTGGCTACGTAGGGTTGGTAGTTGATGATATTATGTCCATCTTTTGTAATTTCATAGTCGCTACGTAGGGTGTAAATATCTGGCTGCGCGGGGTTCTTGATGACATCCGCAGCAGTTTCGCTGCCTGAAAGCTTTACCGGTTCGGCGCTCAGAGAGTCTGCATAGGTGCTGTGTTCGGCGGCGCTAGCTTCCCCCGGCGAAGATAAAATCATCGCCCCTGGAAGTACCAGTCCCAGCGCAATTATCCCTGCAACAGCTTGCTTAAAGTGAACATTCATGGAATTTTCCCCTCCCCGATAATCACGACACGTTCAAAGAGAGAATGTTTTACAACGTGACCTCGGAGCTTATTTTCAAAAATTAAACATTTTTCATTATATGAAATCACAGTTTGAAAAACTAGTTCACGGCTTAACCTGATTTCTATCCATGACACGAGCTCATAGGCGGCTACAGCTACGCGTCACGCCCCCGAATCCGCGCGCGCTTGGTGTCGTTGAGTGGCGCTAAATTCAAGCCGCGTCCGGGAAAGCCACTTCGATGCGCGTGCCCTGACCCGGAGTCGAGTTCACCGTAATCTCTGCCGAATGCAGGCTGGCGGCGTGTTTGACGATAGATAGCCCCAAACCGGTACCCCCGGTTTGTCGTGAATGCGACTTATCCACCCGATAAAACCGCTCAAACACGCGCTCCTGATCCTCGAGAGGAATCCCGATACCCGTGTCGGTCACGACCAGCTGGGGCCTGCCCAGGTGCGTCCCTGCCCAAACGTTCACCTCACCGCCCTCGCGATTGTACTTAATCGCGTTGTCTACCAGGTTGTACACCATCTCACCCAGGAGCGGTTCCACCCCGGTGAGCGTCGTGTGTGAGCCGGACAGAGTCAGTTTCACATCGAAGGCCGCGGCGCGAGGCTGCAGCCGCTCCACCACCGTACGGCACAAACCAAACAAATCGACCTCCCCCGCTTCTGCCGGCAGACCACCCTCGTCCAGCCGGGACAGCTCCATAATGTCGCCAATCAGGTCTAACAGTCGGGAGGACTCCTGGTGAATGCGCTCGGCAAAACCTGGAATATCCTCGTCTCTCACCAAACCGTTACGAATAATCTCGGCATATCCAGAGATAGAGGTCAGCGGGGTTTTCAACTCGTGAGACACGTTAGCGGAAAACTCGCGGCGGGAACGCGCGGCGGCTTCCTTATCCCGATTCTGATGTTCCAGACGTTGCAGCAGCGGCAAAAACTCGGGGTAAATCGGGACCGTTTCGTGGTCCTTGCCGTAGACCTGGAGCATATCGAGGTCCAGGGGAGGCTCCGCAGACTCAGGCTGATTCGGATCCTCGTCCGCTGGCGTGTCGGTGTAGACCCCCGAACCGAAAATCCCTCCGCCACCGAAAACGCTGGAGTTCCCGAACACCCCGTTTTTGTTGACCTCGGGCAGCCGGTCGCGGTCATAAGGTGTGCCCGAGAGCGGGTGGTTCAGGTCAATCTGTTCCAGCGGCGCGACAATCAGGCGGGCCTGACGTCGCGCAATGAGGAAAGACAGCCAGAATACGCCAAGGGCGATGC
The DNA here is from genome assembly GCF_000196535.1 of Mobiluncus curtisii ATCC 43063. Classification (NCBI taxonomy): domain Bacteria; kingdom Bacillati; phylum Actinomycetota; class Actinomycetes; order Actinomycetales; family Actinomycetaceae; genus Mobiluncus; species Mobiluncus curtisii. The sequence continues at coordinate 1,561,633 of NC_014246.1, forward strand.
CGCCCAAAATCGGCAGCCCAGACAGGACCGTGGCATAAAACGTGCGGACAGGACGCGCCACGCGAACAATTTTGCCCGACGGGATAGCCCGCGCGTAATAGCACATATCCTCGCCGAGAGTATCAGAATCACGTACCTCGATATCGGAACCCAACCCGGAAGACTGGCGTCTCAAAGCCGAGACGATCTCGGGTCGGTTCGCGTGGTTAGACATCTGAGCGGCAGGGACTTCGGAATCATAGAGAACTTCACCGTCACTGGCCACCAACGTCAAGCGAACCCCCGGGGTCTGCCGGTGAAAGTCGGTCAGCATCCGGGTCTGCATACCGTCGGGATGATGCTCCAGGCTCAGCGCCAACAGATTGCCCTCTTCGGTCAGCGCGTTCAAAATGTTGGCACGATTGACCTGGTAAAAGAACAAAACGGAACCGACATAAGCAAGCACCAGGGCTAGGGCAGAAATACCTGAGATGGCCCCCAGAATCTTGCGTCGCATATAATCTCCCTTGACTCGATGGCGGTTACGCTAACAACGCCCTCATTCGGAAATCTTGTAGCCAACGCCACGCACGGTTTCAATATGTTTCGCAGCCGGACCGAGTTTCTTGCGCAGCGTGCGAATATGCACATCGACCGTGCGCGTCCCGCCATGGAAACTGTATCCCCAGATTGAATCCAGCAGTCTGTTGCGGGAAAACAAAATCCCCGGCTGGCTCATCAGCTCCTCTAACAGCTGGTATTCCTTTAGCGTCAGTTTCACCTCCCGACCCGCAACCGCGACCGTGTGGCGGGGCAGGTTCAGGTCAATAGAGCCGATGGTGAGGATTTCCTCGTCCCCAACAGTAGAATCAGCGGGACGAGCCACGCGGCGCAGCACTGCCCGGACTCGTGACACCAGCTCCATCATGCCAAACGGCTTGGTGATGTAGTCGTCAGCCCCCAAGTCCAAGGACTTGACCTTGTCAAACTCGGCGCCTTTTGCCGTAACCATGATGACCGGAATGCCCTCGGTTTCCGGGTTAGCCCGAATTCGACGCAAAATCTGGATACCATCAACGCCCGGCAGCATAATGTCCAGCAAAATCATTTCCGGGAGCAGCTCCGTCATCGCTTCGCGAAATTCCCGATAATCAGCGAAACCCCGAGCGGTAAAACCGGTGGAACCGAGGGTGTAAACGACCAAATCTCGAATGTTCAGGTCATCCTCGACAAAATAAATCACACTTCCATTATTCCAAGGACCGCCCGATTCAGGCGGATTTTGTGTCGAAGCTGACATCGTGTACCCCCGTAATCGAGAAATCCACCCACTCGGCGAGGTTCGTGGCGTGATCCCCGATACGTTCCAGATACTTGGCAATCATGATGACGTCGATAGCCTTTTGAGCGTCCGCGGCATCGGCATGCACAATGAAATCAATCATCTCGGTGGCGACCTCAGCAAACATCCGGTCTACCGCGTCGTCCGCCGCTTGGGTGGCAGTAGCCAAAGCCAAATCGCGGTCGACAAAAGACTGGACCGCATCATGGACCATCGCGGCAGTTTTCGCCGCCATCTGAGGTATCTTGGGGAATCCTCGCACCAGGGACATATCCGTAGACTTCACGATTTCCGCAATATCCGCTGCCTGATCGCCGATACGTTCCATGTCGGTAATCATTTTGAGGGCGGCGGAAACCTGGCGTAAATCCCCCGCCACGGGCTGCTGCTGCAACAGCAATTTCAGACACAAGTGCTCAATGTCCCGTTCCATCTGATCGATGTGGGCATCAGCCCGGATGACTTCACGGGCGATTTCATCGCTGGAACTGGACAGAGCCACCATGGTCTGACTGATGGCCTGTTCGCACAGCTCTCCGGTCTGCACCAGCATTTCGCTGAGCTGCGTGAGTTGTTGATCGAATCGGGATCGCATTACCTCCCTACTTTCTGTTCCATAACTCAGAACGGTATTTCCCCGTCGCGCACCAGCGGAGTCCGCCGGGGCACGCGAAAACAGTGTCAGCTGAACCGACCCGTGATGTAGTCCTCGGTGCGCTGGTCCGACGGCACGCTGAACAGGGTTTCCGTATCGTTGTACTCCACCAGTTCGCCCAGCAGGAAGAACGCCGTGTTGTCGGCGATACGCGAAGCCTGTTGCATATTGTGGGTCACAATCACGATGGTGTAATCCCGAGCCAGGTCCACGACCAGTTCCTCAATCTTGGAAGTAGAAATCGGGTCCAGAGCGGAGGTCGGTTCGTCCATTAAGATGACGTCCGGTTCGGTAGCCAAAGCGCGGGCGATGCACAGGCGCTGCTGCTGACCCCCGGAAAGCCCCAGGGCGGACTTGTGCAAGCGATCCTTTAGCTCGTCCCAAATCGCGGCTTGACGCAGGGAACGCTCCACGATTTCGCTCAGCTCCCGGTGATTGCGAATCCCGTTGATACGCGGCCCATAGGCGATGTTGTCAAAGACCGACTTGGGGAACGGATTGGGCTGCTGGAACACCATGCCCACCCGCTTCCGCAGGGCGAGGGCGTCCATATCCTTGAAAATATCCGCGCCGTCCAGCAGTACCTGACCGGTGATGCTAACGCCCTTGACCAGGTCATTCATTCGATTCAAGGTTTTCAGGAAAGTCGACTTGCCGCAGCCGGAGGGGCCAATCAAAGCCGTGATTTTGCGGGGTTGAATGTCGATGTTGACTCCCTTGAGAGCCTCAAAATCGCCGTAATGCAGGTGCAGGTCACGCGCGGAAAACTTGGCGGTGGTGGAAATTTTGGGCGCAGTGGGGGACTCCAGGACGCTGGTTTGCGCAGTCATGAGTGATTATTCCTTTCCTTTATCAGTGTGGAAACGGTCGGTGAAGTTCGTAGCGTCAATAGTCGGTTCGGGACGATTCACCGTGTCAGTAGCGGGGACGGGGGTTTCAGCGTTGACCTTACGCCACTTGCCTGTGCCGCCCTGGGGAGCCTGGTCAGACAGGCCCGCCAGGCTGGCGTGAACCCGTTTCGTGATGGTGCGAGCCACAATCGAGAACAGGAGGGCAATCATCACCAACACCGCGGCAGAGAAGTTAGCGATGTCCACCGCGTTGGGTTCCACCGCCTCGGTACGCATCGCCCACACGTGCAGCGATAACGTCTCGCCGGGACGCACGGGGTTGAATGCATTGGTGGGGGAGGTGATGTCCATGGAGGACCAGTTGATGTTGGTGGACATGCCGGCGGTATAGAGCAGGGCGGCAGCCTCCCCGAAACCGCGTTCAGCCGCCAGCACCACCCCTGTCATCAGGTGGGGGAGAGCCGCCGGAAGCTGCACCCGCACAATGGTGGTCCAGCGGGTCGCGCCCAAAGCCGCCGAACCGTACTTCAGGTCTGCGGGCAGCGCCCGGAGAGCCGACTCGGTAGATGTAGTGACCAGGGGCAAGTTCAGAATCGAAACTGCCAAAGCGCCGGCCAGCAGGTTCCACTGTTGCCCCACCATGAGGATAAAGACCAGGTAACCGAACAGACCGACCACGATGGATGGCAGGGAGGACAGAGACTCGATAGAGATGCGGATGAACCCGGTCCAGCGGTTCTCTGGAGCGTATTCAGCCATGTAGATTCCGGCGGGAACACCGAGCGCAACGGACACAATTAGGGACAAAAACACCAGGTAAACGGTGTTGAACACCTGGTTCATGATGCCGTCACGGCTGAAACTGAGGAACACGGGGTCAAAACTCAACAGGCCGCGAAACACAATGTATGCCGCCAGCGCCACAATCAACATTAGGAAGAAACCCCCGATAGCGCCAAAGACGCCGGTCATCAGGTTGTTGACGCTCTTGGCGCGGCGAATACGGTGTTCCATCAGAGCGGAAAGACCCGAAGCGGTAGTCGTAGCGGTACTCATAGATCCTGTTTCCTCTCTGTGCCGATGAGGTGAATCACAAAAATAAAGAACATCGAGATGAGAAACAGCAGCAAAGCCATGGTCCACAATGCCGAGTTGTGTTCGCCGCCGTTGGTGGTGTTTCCCATGTCGGCGGTAATCGCCGTGGTCAGCGAACTGGTCGGAGAGAGAACATCGGCAGGCAGGGCGCGAGTTTTGCCGATGACCATCGCAACCGCCAGAGCCTCGCCAAAAGCCCTGGCCAAACCCAGAATAATGCCGGTCAAGATGCCTTTCCGCGCGGCAGGCAGGACAATGTGGTAAATCGACTGCCAGCGGGTAGCCCCCAGACCGTAGGCCGCCTCGCGGTAGTGGTCAGGAACCGCAGTAATCGCATCGGCAGAAACCGTGGTGATGGTCGGGAAAATCATGACCGCCAGGACGATGCCCGCCGCCAGGACCGAATAGCCGCCCAGGGGGGCGTGAAAATAGTCACGAATAAAAGGCACCAGGACGGTCAAGCCGACCCAGCCGTAAACCACGGAGGGGATACCGAGGAACAGTTCCACCGCGGGACGGAACAGGCGCTCACCCGCGCGGGGAGCGATTTCCGTGATGAACACGGCGGCTCCCACCGCGAAAGGCGTAGCGATGACCAGACCCAGGAAACAGGTCATCAGCGAACCCAGAATAAAAATCAGGGCGCCGACACTGCCGCGCAGAGTCAAGTCCGGGCTGTCCTGGGGATTCCAGTCCGGGGAAAACAGGAATTCTCCGACGGAATGCTGGAACGCGGTAAAGGTGAAAGAACCCTTGTACAGCAGGAACAGACCAATCACGACCGTGAGTGCGATGAGGGAAATACCCGCAATCGCCACGATGGTTCCGCCGATTTTGTTTGCCAAACGGAAACGTTTATCCGCCCCGCGAGAGTCGAACCGCGACCGGGCGGGGGATAAACCCGCCCCAGCTGCGGAGTTGCGCGTTTGCGGGAGCACTGAATCCGTGGAGTTGAGACGAGTAGACACATCATCAGTCATCTGCATTTCCATCGATTCAGGCTCCCGCACCGAAGAAGCCGTGGTTGCCATTAGTACAGTCGCGCCTGAGTCTCTTTATGCCGCGGGGTCAGGGTGAGAAGCGGCAGCCTGGGCGGACATCTTGGAGGACACACCGTAGCCCATTTTTTCCAGGTCAGCGGCGAACTTGTCGCCCATCATGTAGTCAAGGAACGCTTTGGTCACCGCATCGGGATTGCCCTTGGTGTACATGTGCTCATAGCCCCACACTTTGTATTTACCGCTGTAGGTATTTTCCAAGGTCGGTTTCACGCCGTCGATAGCGACTGGCTGCACTTCGTCCTTGCCGACCAGGTAAGACAGCGCCACATAGCCGATAGCGCCCTTGTTCTGGGACACGGTCTGGAGCAGAGTGCCGGAGTCGTCCGTCTCAAGGGACTGGTTGGAGGCCTCCTCGGCACCACCCAACGCCCAGGTCTTAAACAGGGCGCGAGTACCGGAGGAGGACGGACGGGTGACCAACACAATCTTTTCGTCTGGACCGCCCACTTCCTTCCAGTTCGTAGTCTTGCCGGTAAAGACATCGGTCAGCTGGGCAGTGGTGAGGTTCGTTACCCCCAAATCCTTGTTGACCACCGGAGCCATGGTGATGGTGCAAACCTTGTGGTCGACCAAGTCGGCGGCCTGGGTCGTATCGAGCTTTTCACCAGCGAAAACGTCAGAGTTACCGATGTTTACAGAACCGGCAGCAACCTGCTTGAGACCTTCCCCAGAACCGCCGCCGTTCATCGTCACGGTCACATCGGGGTTATCCTGCATGAAAGCCTCGGCCGCGGCTTTCGCCAAGGGCAGCAGCGCGGAGGAGCCGGAACCAGTGACGGTGCCACTCAGAGTCGAAGGCGCTGCGCTGGACTCGGCGTCAGTACCGGAGGCGGTCTGATTGCCACCGCCCTCACAGCCGGTCAACAAAGACATGGAAAGCAAGCCAGCGCCAAAAATCGCGCCAATACGAGAGATTTTCATGGTGTTCCTTTCATACCTCGAACTTTTACTCCCAAGTCAGATAGTAAGAAAGGATTGTTAAGGCTAGCGCGGGGCTAATGTTAAGACTGTGTAAAATAATTTTACTTTAGGGCAATTTCCCTGTTGCTTTACGATTACATGAAATTTTGATTAATCTCGCCGGGTAATTTTGGAAATAATCCGGGTGGGTGCCACCACCATCACCCGGTCAGCGGGGGACAAAATCGTTTTGGCGTGAGCGGTCTCCCAAGTGTCAGCGGGGGATTGAATCGCCACAATAGAGAATCCATCGCGGCGACGTACGTCGAGTTCACCCAAGGTCTTTCCGCAGTAACGCGGTCCCAGACTGGTGATAACCAGGGCAAACCCATGTCCCAGGTCGATGTAGTCCTCGAAAGACTGGGCGACCTGGTGGGCGGCACGCAAACCCATCTCGGATTCCGGATAAAACACGCGGGTGATACCCATCTGGTTGAGAATCTCACCCTGTTCCACGCTGGAGGCTTTCGCCCACACCTGAGGACAGTGCAGGGTCAGCAGGGCAGAGGCACTCAGGATGGAAGCCGCCAAATCGCCACCAATCGTCACCACCCCGCAGGCGTACTCATCGACTGCCAGCTGGGCTAATGCCTCCTTATCCGTGGCATCCGCCCGCACCACGTGACGAATTAGTGCCGAAGCGCGCTGCACCACTTCTGGGTTACAATCGATGCCCAGCACCTCCACACCACTGGCCTCCAACTCGGTCGCCATGCTCAGACCGAATCGTCCCAAGCCAATGACGACCGCGCTTTGTGGATTCCCGGTCGGATGAGCGGGGGGCTCCGGGACAGAATTCGTATTAAATATGCTCATTTGTGTCGTCCTAACCGATAAGGGGATGATCCCGAGGCAGTTCGTAAGCTACCGGTCGTCTCCGGGTGGCGAGGGCCGCTGCTAAGGTCAACGGTCCAATACGTCCCAGAATCATAAATATTATGACCATGAATTGCGCCGCAACAGGCAACAGGGGAGTGATGCCGGTACTCAGACCCACGGTCCCCAAGGCGGAACAGATTTCAAACAGGCACTGGTTGAGGTTGAAAGGGGTAAAGAGCATCAGCAGGAAAGCCCCCACCGCGACCAGCCCGAAAAACAGCGAAAGCACCGCCAAGGCTTGCCGCTGGGCAGAACGCGCCAGGCGCCAGCCCAAGATATTAATAGCGTGGGCACCCCGAATCTCACCCCAAAGAGTCGCCATCACCACAATCGCCGTAGTAATCTTTAGCCCGCCCGCAGTCCCGGCAGGACCCCCACCAATCAGCATCAGCCCATCGGTGATGAGCCAGGTTTCAGGGTATTGCTGGGAAATGTCAACAGAGTTAAAGCCCGCGGTGCGTGGCGAGATAGAGGAAAATAACCCGTTGAGCAGGCGCTCGGGGACAGGCATCGCCCCAAACGTATGCGGATTGTGCCATTCCAAAACCGTGATGGCGACCCAGCCGAACACAATCGCCGCCGCGGTGCCCAGCAGCATAATCCGGGTGGTCATGCCCCACTTCCACCAATGCCAGCCGTTGCGGTAAAGCATCAGCCAAACAGGAAAGCCTAAGCCTCCAATCACGATGAGCGCCCCCAGACTCAACAGCAGGAAAGGCTCAGTGCTGAAGCTCATCAACGAATCCTGATAAGGAGCAAACCCGGCATTGTTAAAAGCGGAACCCGTGAGGAACACCCCGTGTGCCATCGCCTGCAACGGTGAGGTGGCATGATGGGAAAACCACAGATAGAGACTATTGAGGAAAGCAAACCCCAGCTGCAACAAGAGCGAAGCCACCACAATCTGCCCCACGGAATGCCGGACTTCCCGCGGAGTCAAGCCGAACCACACTTTGGCAATCGCGCGATCCTCAAAAGTGGCGCGTTTGCGCAACGCCGAAGCGAACAGTGTGACCATCGTCATGGTGCCGATACCGCCCAACTCAATCAGCAGGAAGATGACAGCCTGACCGAAAGCAGACCAGTAGCTGCCCGTGTCCACCACAATTAATCCCGTCACGCTGGTGGCAGAGGCAGCGGTGAACAGCGCAATCGACAGGGGAGCACCATCCGCAAACGAGGGACCAAAAACAGGAACCCCGGTGGGGATAGCGTGGGGAGCCACGACATCGAAACTCGTGGCGACCGCAGCACCGCTCCGGGATGCTGGGAGCATCAGCAATACCGTACCCACCAGGATAGTTATCAGGAATGCTGCCGAAATCTTGCGACCGGGATTAAACTCGGAGATGCGAGCCACCGGACAAGTATAAACCCGGCAGGGCGCCACGCAACTCATTTGAGAACCGCCCCGGATTACCAGTAAGGTAAAAAGGTGATTTCTCCCGATGATTTTCAACCCCTGATTGAGAAACTGCGTGCGTCTTTCGCGACGATTTCAGCGGTGATGGACCCTGAACTGTTGACGCAAAAGATTGCTGACCTGACGCAACAAGCCGCCGCCCCGGACTTGTGGGATGACCAGGAACACGCCCAAAAAGTCACGCAATCACTTTCGGCAGCACAAGCCGATTTGCAACGTCTGCAAAAGATGCGTGCCCGTATCGACGATATGGAAGCTCTGGTCGAGCTGGGGGCAGAAGAAAGTGGAGAGGACCGCGATGCCATCCTCGTTGACGCGGAACAAACCTATGAAACTTTGAAACGGGATCTGGACGCGATGGAGGTAAAGACCCTGTTGAACGGGGAATACGACGAACGCTTCGCGGTCGTCACCATTCGCTCCGGGGCAGGCGGGGTGGACGCCGCCGACTTTGCGCAGATGCTGCTGCGGATGTACCTGCGGTATTGCGAACGACACCACTATGCTACAAAAGTGCTGGATACGTCCTATGCGGAAGAAGCGGGGATTAAGTCGGTAACATTCCAGGTTGATGCCCCCTATGCGTACGGGATGCTATCAGTAGAAGCCGGGACGCACCGGTTGGCGCGGGTCAGCCCGTTTAACGCGGCGGGCAAGCGCCAGACTTCCTTTGCGGCGGTAGAGGTCATACCCCTAATTGAAACGACCGACCATATCGAAGTGCCCGAAAGCGACATTAAGATAGACGTGTTCCGTTCCTCGGGACCGGGCGGTCAGTCCGTGAACACGACGGATTCCGCGGTGCGCCTGACCCACCTGCCCACCGGCATCGTCATCTCCATGCAGGACGAAAAATCCCAGATTCAAAACCGCGCCGCCGCGATGCGCGTGCTGCAGTCACGCCTGTTAATGCTGCGCCACCAGCAAGAACACGATAAGAAAAAAGAGCTGGCAGGGGATGTCAAAGCCTCCTGGGGCGACCAGATGCGCTCCTATTTCCTCTATGGGCAACAGCTGGTCAAAGACCTTCGAACCGGCTATGAATCGGGCAACCCCGACAGCGTTTTCGACGGTGACCTGGACGGATTTATCGATGCGGCGATTCGCTGGCGCAAACATCAAGAAAAACACCGCGACCAGTAGACGACCCGCCGTCAACGATGCGGATAAGCTCCCGCACCGACGGTCGAACAAGCCCTATTAATTGCAGATTTCCCGCTGATTGCGCTTCTGCGGGTGTCACTCCGTTTTTATCGTTTTGTTATAAATAGACTGGTATGGTACCTGAAACTGAACTGGGGAGCAGAAAAGGTTGATTACGTTCGACAACGTCACCAAAATTTACAAGCGGGGAGCGCGACCAGCGCTGGATCACGTGGGTCTCACTATTGAACGGGGCGAGTTCGTGTTCCTGGTCGGGACCTCCGGATCGGGCAAGTCTACGTTCCTGTCGCTGGTCCTCGGCGAAGAAAGCGCCACGGAAGGGAAAATCCTGGTCTTGGGCAAGGACCTGGGGCGGCTGTCCCGGTGGAAAGTGCCGGCGTTGCGCCGCCAAGTAGGCGTAGTGTTCCAAGATTTTCGCCTGTTGGAAAACAAGAACGTGTATGACAATGTCGCGATTGCTCTGCAGGTCATCGGCAAGCCGCGTCGGATTATCCGCCGGGTCGTCCCCGAAGTACTCCAAATGGTCGGCTTGGGTGGCAAAGACAAGCGTTTCCCCCACGAGCTCAGCGGCGGCGAACAGCAACGCGTGGCAATCGCCCGCGCTATGGTGAACCGTCCGCCCATCCTGTTGGCAGACGAGCCGACCGGCAACCTCGACCCCGCCACGTCCTTGGGCATCATGAGACTACTGGACCGAATCAACCGCGCGGGAACCACCGTGGTGATGGCGACCCACGACGAAGAAATCGTGAACCAGATGCGCAAACGCGTCATTGAACTGGACGAAGGTCGGGTCGTACGCGACCAGGCACGTGGCATTTATGGAGCCTCAGCGCCAAAGGGTGGCGTCGACACTGCTGAAAGCTCGGCTGCGGGCTTGGGCGCATTTCCGAAACCGAAAGGTGTGGGCGCGGCACGGAGAGGAGGTCGGAAATAATGCGACTAACTTTCGTATTATCCCAGGTCGGTCAGGGCTTGCGACGCAATCTGGCGATGACGGTCGCGGTGATTATCGTGACCTGTGTGTCCCTGCTGTTCGTAGGGTCAGCAGTGCTGGCAGAAATGCAGATTAATAACCTGCGCGATACCTGGTACGGCAAAATCGAAATTTCCGTGTCGATGTGTACCAAAGACGACGTGTCTCCCAACTGTAACGGTCAAGAAGCCACTGAAGCACAGATTGCGGCGATTGACGAACAGCTGAAGTCCGAACGGCTCAGCAAATACATCGACAATGTGTATTTCGAGACGAAAGAAGAAGCCTTCGAAAGTTTCAAAAAGCTGGCAGGGACCGAACAGTATTACCAATATGTTAAAGCAGACATGATGCCTGCATCGTTCCGGATTAAGCTAAAGAACCCGGAACAGTACCGGGTGGTCGTTGAAGAACTGCAGGGACGCGACGGGGTTGCCCAAGTCATTGACCAAAAGCAGATCCTGGAGAAACTGTTGACCGGGCTGCATCAGGCGACCTACCTGGCTGTCGGGCTGGCAGTAGCGATGATTATCGCCGCGGTCCTGTTGATTACCACCACAATCCGCCTGTCCGCGATGAGCCGGGAACGCGAAACATCCATTATGCGCCTGGTCGGAGCCTCGAACCTGTTTGTGCAGCTGCCATTTATGGTGGAGGGCGCGGTCGCGGCGACGATTGGTGCCCTCGGTTCGGTAGCGATTCTGTGGGCAAGCGTAAAGTTCCTGGTCGGATCCTGGCTGTCGGGACTCTCCGGGGTAGTCGAGCTGATTTCGTCCAACGATGTGCTGCTCATTGCGCCGTTCTTGGTGCTAGCAGCCATTCTGCTGGCTGTCGTAGCTTCGGCAGCATCCCTGAACCGCTACACCCGAGTTTAGGGCACCGCGGGCGATGTTTCAGACGGGGAAAACCTCGGTATTTAGCTAAACTTTTAGCACAGCGCGTTACCGGGAAAACCGGAAAAGGAGGTGAACACGTGCGAAGCAAAATGAGAGCGCTCATGGGGGCACTGGCGGCAATCGGAATTGCCTCGATGTCCACAGCGTCGCTTAGCTATGCCAACGCGCCGTTCACCCCCGCAAACGCTACGGTCCCGAGATCGAGCGCGACTGGACTCGTGCGGACAGACAAAAACTCCGAAGAGCGCAAGAAACTCGAAGCGCAACAGGCTGCCTCGAAAAAGAAACAAGCCGAATTAGCGTCCCAGCTAGAGGGAGTCAACGCGAATCTGGTGCAGTTGGCAGTCGCCCTGGAACAAACCAAGGCAGCTATCCCCGTGGCGCAAACGGAAGTTGCCAATGCGCAGGTTAAACTGGCAGACGCACAAGCTAAACATCAGCAAATCCAAAGCCGGCTGGCAATCGCGAATCGTCAAAAAACCGAGCTACGCGAACAAATCGCCCAGGGTGAGCAAACCATTGAAAAAACCCAAGTCGCTATCGGTCAGATGGCACGCATGGCATATCGCGGGGCGATGCTGGAAACCTCGCCACTTTCCCTGCTGCTGGATTCACAGTCCCTGGATGAACTCACGCTGCGTGCCCAGGTGGCAGCCACGGCGACCAAATCACAAAATCGTGCCATCGTGGAAGCTCAAGAAGCCAATGCAGCCAATAACAACGCCCGTGCTCGCCAAGAAGCCGTGAGTATCCGCATCGGAGAACTGGAGACACAGGCTCAGCAGGCGGTGCAAGCTGCGGATGAAGCCCGCGCGGAACAACAGCGCAAACTGGGCGAATTCCAGGAACTGCAACAAAAACAGGTCGCCCAGCAGGGGCAGCTGAACAATCAGCGGGCGGCATTTGAAAAGCAAATCGCGGAAGAACAAGCCACGCAGGCGGCGGCAGCCGCGCGAATTGCCGCGTTGAATCAACAGCCGGACACTATGCCGGCACGCTCCATCTCGGGAGGAATTTTTGGTGCGCCCCTCTCATCGCTATCGGTGACCTCGCCTTATGGATACCGCGTCCACCCCATTACGAAAACGCGGCGGCTTCATGCCGGCACGGATTTCGGGATTGCTTGCGGAACCCCGATTTACGCCTCACAGTCCGGTACGGTGACATTTGCCGGCTGGGAAGGTGCCGGCGGTAAATCCACCTATATCAATCACGGCACCATCAACGGTTCCAAGTGGCAGACCACGTACCGCCACCAGTCCCAGTTCAAAGTTTCCGTCGGCGCTTCTGTGCAAAAGGGGCAGGTCATCGGGTTGGTTGGTTCCACCGGCGGTTCGACCGGGTGTCACCTGCATTTCGAAGTATGGCAAAACGGGAAAACTATCAATCCAATGGGCGTGCTGTAGACAGCGAATGACCTGACGTGGGGAGTACTCACGGTACCGGGGAAAAGTTGGCAGACCGCGCTTTTGCGCTAAAATTGCACACTATGGGTAAAAAAGCTGCTAACGGGGCGGGTCAATCGGGGAAATTGACTCCCTCTCAGCGTGCCAAAGCAGAGTCAGATGCCAAGAAAGTCATCGCCCGGAACAAAAAGGCTGCGCACGATTATTTCTTGGAGGACAGCTACGAAGCGGGACTGTCACTGACCGGCACTGAAGTCAAAGCATTGCGGATGGGACGGGCTTCGCTCTCAGAAGCCTGGGTTGAAGTGGACCGTGGGGAAGCCTGGCTGCAAGGCGCCAACATCCCGGAATACTTTTATGGCTCCTGGACGAACCATGCCCCGAAACGGAAACGCAAACTGTTGCTGCACAAGCGCGAAATCATAAAGCTGGAAGGGGCTGTGGCGGCAAAAGGCTACACGATTGTGCCAGTAGAGCTGTATTTTGTGGGCGGACGTGCCAAAGTCGAGATTGCGGTGGCGAAAGGCAAGCAAGAATGGGACAAGCGCCAAACCATCCGCCAGCGCGAGGACGACCGCGAGGCGCAGCGAGCTTTGCGGGAGGCGAACCGGCGATCCCGGTAACCACTGTGGGGCAGGAAACCCAGCGTGCCGGGACAGCGTAGGGGAGCGGCTCTCCCCGCGCGACGGGGTCAATCTGACGGCGCGAACTTGAGATACTGATGCTCGGCACGGATGGCTTTGACCAGCTCCGCATGGGCATTGGCGCCATACTTTGCCGAGAATTCCTGCCATTCCTGGACCGCCTGAGGATCCAAGTGCATCATGGCGCGGAGGTTCCCGGCGCTGTCGCTGGCGGTAATGGCCTCGCCGTCCTCTGAACCTGCCCATTCCCGAAACACCCGGTAGCCCTCGGCGCGGAATGCCTCCGTGTAGGCAGCTGCTGCCGCGTTGCGATCGGCGCGATACGAGGCGACTTCTGCATCGGGAATCCAATAGGCATCGACCAAGGTCATGCCGTTGCGGTGGGTTTTCGTGTCCCCTGGCGCCAACTCGAAATCCTCAGGCTGCCAGGAATCGTCCTCCGGCTCGGTGCGGGCAATCTCTGCCTGGAACAGTTCCAAGGCTTCAGGGGAGAACAACACAAAGTACACGTTATCTATCGGGAGCGCGGCGTCTGGGGTCTGGTCTTGGGCTGCAGCAGCGTCCGAAGCGGTGTGAGGGGTCTGCGTTTGGGCAGCGTACTCGCGCACGGCAGCCACGCCGATGCGCGCGACTTGTGCCATATCCCAGCCGTAGACACCGCCAGATATAGCGGGAAACGCCACGTCATGGGCGCCTACCCGCGCAGCTTCACGCAGAGAGTTGGCAAAAGCGTCATGCAGCAGCTGCGGGTCGGTTTGTCCCGCGTGACGGTTGGGTCCCACGGTGTGAATGACCCATCGCGCCGCCAGATTGAACCCCCTGGTGGCGACCGCCTGTCCTACCGGGAGTCCATCGGGAAAGCGCGTCGCCCGCAACTTGTGACATGCCGCCAGCAGCTCCGGTCCCGCCGCGCGATGAATCGCCCCGTCGACGCCGCCTCCACCCAGCAATGAGGAATTCGCGGCGTTAACAATCGCGTCCACATTCATTTCGGTGAGGTCTCCGCCAATCGCATGAATCTGCATATTCGTTCCCTTTCGGCTAGGTTTTCAGTCTAGCGTGAAGCGGTATAAACGTCGTGGGTAGGTGCGGCGGGGGGGTGAGCGTGTTCATTGTCGTTTTCTTTTCGGTTAGTGGGTGGGTTGGAACACTATTAAGACACGCCGAAACTTTTTCGCTCACCCCACGTAGACCCCACGAAGAGGTTTTACTCGACACCTTGACGGGCGTTTTTATTGCCATTGCAACGTTTTGAGCGGTGCCCTGTGTGGGGCTTGAACCCACGACCAACGGATTATGAGTCCGCTGCTCTGACCGACTGAGCTAACAGGGCGTAAACATCCTAACAAGTTCCCGAGCCGAGGTGGTATTTCTGCACGCCCTGAATTGAAACTTTTCGGCTACAGCGCCCAGAATCGGCGAAATATCTCGGAGGGAAAACGTGATTGTGCCAGTCAAAAACGGGTAATCTCGCAGCGAGTGGACATTTGTGAAAAAGTTCTGTTAGAATCTAATCCGCAATCCCGCGTAGCTCAACGGCAGAGCGTCCGACTGTTAATCGGCAGGTTGCTGGTTCGAATCCAGCCGCGGGAGCTTTTCATACCCCAGACCACCTCTAGGCGGGGTAACGAGTTCTATTACTGAAACGCCAAGCAGATATGCCACCGCGTCTAGCTCATCAAGTTGCCATGGAATAACACCCCTCCAACGGCGATTAACCTGTGACTGTGTGATTCCAAGCGCGCGACCTAGCTCGCTCTGAGAATAGCCGCGTCTCGCAGATTCAGCGCGAATGTTAGCGGCAACGGTGCTTGCTGTATCTATGCTGGCAGGTGCGATTTCTGCAATACTCATACTCCTATCCTATGCAAATAACGCATAAGGGGCAACCGAAAAGCATAACTTTGGCGCGTGTCGCTTGCGTAACCTATGTGAAAAATGCTTAACTTGTGCGCATGGACCTTAATGAGCTGATAACCCGTGCCGTAAAAAAGCACCTCGAAACTAGGAAAATCTCACAGTCGAGACTTGCTAAAAGCATTGCCTACCAGCAATCTCGTTTCAACCGGCGTATGAATGGACAAATCCCTTGGTCCCTGAGAGACATTGAGCGTTTGCAGGACGCAGGTGTGAAAATTCCTGGAATCGCCGTAGGGCATCACGCAGACAGCGTGGTCATTGATGACCCCGCTCTGCTTTGTGAGGAAGGCTAGACCGTGCTAAATCCAGTATTTGGCTACCCAGGTGCCCTCTTTTGGCCAAAAGGCGTACGCGGCTTTGGCAGTCCAGTTGTTTCCCTTGGGTGCTCGTGCTCGAATCGCGGCTTGACCTTCCTTCGGGATGTACCCGAATTGGATTCCCGAGGATATGCACGCAATCGCGCCAGAATCCTTGGGGTTTGTAGGCTCAGGCTTGATAATCCCTTTAAGGAAAAATGCTTGCCCGCGCTGTGGATCGCCCCTCATGCCCTCACTGGCAAGCAGGAGCTTAATCTGCTTTTGCCTGAAGGTAACGCCCGCGACATAGCGACCTTTGTCCCACGTATCCCAGTTAATCGGTTGCGCGCCGCGCTGACGAGCTTTCGCTTTCGCGTCCTGTTCTACCTTTTCGCCCGCTTCAGCCCAGGCTTGGCGAAGTCCATCAAAAATGCCCATGAGGCTACTTTACTGAGAAAGGCACCTAATAATGATTGAAACGAACACTTTAACGCCTGTATATGAATCTATTGCGGTGGGTCGTGTGGAGCGGCATTTGAAGGCGGCTTTAGTGGAAGCTCAGGAAGCGCTTGCGCATTGCCGGGGTCTGGAGATTACCCGCTTCGGGGATACTTACGGGCTGACCGTGGGCGCTGTGGACGCCCTTATCGACGCATTGAACGAGTCCGAGTTTTGGGGGGAATTATGAAAAACATTTATAAAAATCAACCGTTCACTGTATCTGTTCGTGAATGGATGCGTGCCAATAAAATTTGGCAAGCTGATTTAGCTGACCTTGTGGGTGTGCCCCGCGGAACGCTGTCGCATTATTTGGCTGGTCGTCATCCATGGCCGCCCGAGCTGGTAGCGGCTTTGCTCACTCTTGGGTGTCCGCTTAGACCGGAAGAAAAGCCAGAGGCTACTCCACCATCTCACGCGGACCCGGATACTCGTGAATGCCTGCAAAAGGCAGCTTATTGGCTTTTCCTCGCAGCGGGGGGACACGCAGAAGATTTTGAGCAATTGAGGAAGACGAATCAATGAGCTCGATTAACGGCGAGACCCCGGCAGTGGTGATGGTGCAGTCCATGGCGCGCGCCGGGTGGGGTGAACTAGGCGGCAATGAGTGGCAGGGCGTAAGGTCCACGCTTACCGCTATTGTTGCCCGGACGCGCGGGCGGCGTGGCTATATGGACGCTACTGTTTGGCAAGTGTCGCAATCGGCAGGGCTGTCTACACGCTGGACGGCGCGGTGTTTACGCATTCTTGAGGGTCTGGGAATCATTACCTGGAACCGCGGCTTATTGCGCGACGGTACCCCTACGGCGGGGTTCATCCAGGTTAATAAACCTGTGCTGTTGCGGTTCGTTCGTGAAGCATGGTCTAAGGGTGCCGCGGCGTGGCAAGCCCGCCGGGCTGAGACACGGGCGCGCCTGGCAGACCTGAAAAAACGAGAGCAACATAATCGCAGGTCGCGCCGTGTGGAACTGAGTACACCCCTTAACAATAATTTGGCGCGCCGCGCCTTCGGCGCCGGCGGCGCGCCAAATATTGAACCATCGACCGAACCGCCCGCATGGGCTACAGGAAAGGAAGAGGAACCAATGAATGAAGAAGATAACTATTTGCTCTGTGACCATGGTCATGTAAAGAACAGATGCCCCCATTGCCGTCGGATTCAAGACAGCCGCAAGGATGAGCAAGCCCGTAAACCGTGGACTAAAGAACGGCGCAAGGCATGGCGTAACGCTACCGCCCGCCGGGTACAGCAAGACTTGGAGCGGCTTACCGCTGAGGAACACCGCCGTACTAGCGAGCTTTGGCGCCAAGAACACCCAGGTGTGAGCAGTTTCGACTGGCTGAAACAGCAGTGCGAGAAAGACAGGGCTGCACGGTCATGAGCTGGGGTGGGAGGAAAGTCAGGGACCTGGCTAGATTGGCAGTCTCTGTGTACGGCTCAAGCTGCATCTACTGCAAGGAGCCTATCTTGGCTGACTACTCTAACGAGGCTGTTTATGGTCATAACCACCCAAGACGGCTGAGCCTTGAGCACTTAGTGCCCCGGTCTCGTGGTGGAACTGACAGTATCGAAAATCTCAGACCCTGCCACCTGGGCTGTAACTCTGCACGGGGCGCAAAGCGCCGACCGCCCCGCCCTACGGTGTACGACAGCCATCTGTTCCCAGCCGGTTTTTTCTGAATGCCACCCCTCGGCAGTCGCGCCCCCCATGTCTGATATTTATCTTCGGAACTCTCTAAAAAAACGGCTAAATACCAGCGAAACGCCGGAAAAGGAAAAGGAAATGAGCGAAAAGCAAGAGAATGAATGCTGGCAGCCAGAGCTACCCGGCCTAGGTGATCCTTTCATGGCTTCCAATGCTATGGTCAAAGCGGTTAAGGCCAGGATTGAAGCCCTGAATCTTACCAGCGAGCAAGAGCTGGGCATGGCTGCTGAGATTCAGCTGCTTTATTCCCTGGCTCATGAGCTCGATGTGGCTTTCGCAGCCAGAAAAAAGACCATCGCCCACGTGACCATGATTGGCCAGTTCAAAGAGCTACTGGCTTGCCTGCCAGAGGTGTCTTCTAGTGATGTGGCAGATCCTTATGAGGTTTTCCTGGAGCAGCTCAATGCGGAATCGGGGCAAAATGTCGATGCCTAAATACGCTACTGCCAGGAATCCGGCTAATCCCACTATCGGTGCACAGGTGGAGCTGGTGGCCCGGTTCTTGAATACGCCTTTGATGCCGTGGCAAAAACTCGTGGCTGATGTTGCCGGTGAAAGGCAGGCAGAGCATCCTGAACGGGCCCGGTATCAGACCGTGGTAGTGACAGTGCCGCGTCAGTCTGGTAAAACCACGCTGATTAAAGCGTTGATGGCCGCGGTAGCACAGGCTAATCCGGGCTGCCAAGTGTATTACACGGCTCAGACCCGCAAGGACGCAGTCGAGAAATGGGGTGAGCTGGCTAAACAACTCAGAAAAGATATGGGCATCGCCCCTGATGGCAAGCCCCGCGTGAAAGTGCTGGAAGGCACAGGCAACGAGCGCATCGTTTTCCGGGGTACCGAATCCATGATTATGCCTTTCGCTCCCACCGTGGAGGGGATTCACGGCAAAACCAGCCCGCTAGTTGTCGTTGATGAGGCCTGGGCTTTCGACCAAGCCAGAGGCGATGACCTTATGGCCGCGTTCAACCCAGTAGGTTTGACCATCCCGCATTCACAGGTGTGGATTATTTCCACCGCCGGTGATACCCGCTCAGAATGGCTACGCTCCCTGGTGGATAAAGGCAGGCAAGCAATCAATGACCCTGGCACCACTACCGCGTTTTTCGAGTGGAGCGCGGATGAAGAAATGGCGGCGGCGAATCTACGCAGCGATGAGGCTTTAGCTTTCCATCCCGCTATCGGTTTCACACAAGAGCTGTGGAAGATTCAATCCCTGGCACAAACCGAGCCTGACCATCTTTACCGCCGCTCCTATTTAAATCTTTGGCCCACCGCCGCGGAAACCTCCATAGTAGACCTGGAGGCTTGGGAAAAACTGGCAGAACCAGAGCCAGCATCCATGCCCCCGGATGTAGCTATCGGCTTCGATGTAGCTACGGCGCGTACCGGGGCGACCATTTACGCGGCCTGGCAGGATGGCGAAACTGTGCAGATTCACCGCCTGGTGTCCAAGGCCGGGGCTGCCTGGGTCGAGAAAGCCATCGCACACTTGCAAGAAACGCTCGCGCCCATGGCGGTGGTGGCTGATGATTCCGGGGACAACCGGCCTATCATCGAAGCGCTACGCCGCAATGGTAAAGAAATCTATGCCCTACGCCCTCGTGAATACGCTTCGGCCAATAGCGAGTTTTTCGCTCGCATCAGCGACAACCGCCTACACCATGACGGAAACTCTGAGATTGTTGATGCTTTCGCTAATAGTGTGATGAAGCCAATCTCAGGCGGGCAAGCCATCTCACCCAGGCACTGTGCGGGGCCTGTGGACGCTGCCAGGGCTGCTATTGCCGCCGCCTATGCGGCTCTCAATTTTGATTCCAGACCGCAAATATTCTTCTAAACCAGGGTGGAAAATATGACCAGATTTGTGTGGGTAGATTCCTCCGAATGCAGCCACTTAGCCCAATGCCCCTGTGGATGGGCGCAAATATTTACCACCCCTGACCAGGCTTACGCATCGCTGATGAAGCATGAGGCCGCCTGGCATCCAGATTGTAGAAAAGCCCGCATAGCCGGATATCTATACCTATCACGCCGTAAAGACCAACACCGCCCCCGCGACACACGACCTGAACAGGGAAAACGTAAATAGTAATTAACTTTTGGAAACTTTAAATATGAGATGGTTTCCATTCAAACGCGAAAATGTGATCACGAATCCGGCGGTGCTCCCACCGGCCCGTAAAGCTTTCCTTACCGTGTCCCCGCGTCAGGCTATGGGGCTGGAAACCGTTTACCGGGCGCTCTCGATTCTGGAAACTGCCGCGAAGCAGCTCACTATTGATGCATGGCGCGGCGCTAATCTGTTAACCCCGCCGCCCTCGCTGGTGCGTCGCCCTAATATCGGCTCCACTCAATCCCGCTTCATTGTGGAAACTGTGGCTAGCCTGGCTCAGCGCGGCAATGCCTATTGGCTGATTACGCGCGACCAAGCTGGTCAAGTACTCACTCTCGATGTTTTGCCACCATTAGAAGTGACACCGAAGCAAGACCCGCAAACCAAAATCATTGATTTCACTTATAGCGGACGTATTTATTCATCACGCGAAATCTGCCATCTGAAACTTTTAACTGTCGCTGGTCAAGTGGAGGGACTTGGTCCTATCCAAGCAGCACGACAAAGCCTAGCCGGGGCGCTGGATTTGGCTGAGTATTCTTCTTCTTTGGTGAAAGGCGGGGGAATCCCCACCGGGATTTTGACCTCCGAGCAGCAGATTACCCAGGCGCAAGCTAAGGAAACCCGCGATGAATGGAATGCCACCCAGGGGATAGGTAAAGGCATCGCCGTGCTCGGTAAAGGCACCAAGTTTCAGGTGCTTTCCCTGAAGCCTGAAGAAATCCAGTTCCTGGAAACCCAGAACTTTAATGTGACCCAAATCGCGCGCCTGTTTGGGATTCCCGCCCGGCTCATGCTCGCACCCCTCGATGGGGCTTCCACTACTTACGCGAATGCTCAGCAAGAAGATTTGCAGATGGTCAAGTGGACACTCATGGCCTACCTGCGAGAAATCGAGGTAGCCATCACTGATGTGTTACCGCGCGGGATAACAGCACGCTTCAATCTCGATGCCCTGCTACGTACCGACACTCTGAGCCGGTATCAAGCCCACCAAATCGGTATCAATGCAGGATTCCTCACCATCGATGAGGTGAGGGCTATCGAGGGGCTACCTCCTTTACAGAGCCAAGAAAGTGAGAATGAAAATGAGCAATGACCTGGAATATCGTTCCATCAGTGTAGGTGCCACGGATGTGGAAGCCCGTGAAGTTAGCGGTATCGGGGTGCCTTTCGCTGATGAGACGCAAATCTTTGAAGGCTACTTTGAGCAATTTGCCCGCGGCGCGGTTGAAGTGCCTAAAGCCGGGTGCAAGCTCCTGGCCGAACACGCTAAACCGATTGGGACCCTGACCGGGCGCGATACTGAGCGCGGTTGGGAAATCATCGGAAAAGTAGCGAAAACCCAGGCCGGGGATGAAGCCCTTGAGCTTGCCCGCGCCGGGGTTTACACCGGGCTATCAGTGGGCTTCGAGATGCTGGAATACGCGGATGAAAACCGTGAGGATGGCATCCACCGCACCGTAACAAAAGCCCTGGTCAGAGAAGTATCACTCACCCCGTTCCCAGCTTATGAAAATGCATCAGTCCAAAAAATCCGACAGAAAGGTAAAGAGATGCCAGAACTCACCGAAGAAACCCCGGCCAAGCCGGTCGAAACCGAGAGCTTGCGAGAGCTACGTTCCACAGTGGAGGATTTGACCCGCGCGGTCGAGGTCCTGAAAACCTCGAAACCGTGGGAAAAACCCGCCGAGGCCGCGCCAGATACACGCAGCGCCGCCGAATTTATCAAATCCGTCCTGAGCGGAAATGAAGATGACCAGACGGCCCTGCGGTCCATCCAAGAGCGCGCCTACACGGGTGGCACCAGCGCTGATACTGTGCTGACCCCGCAATGGGTCGGTGATCTGACCCGCCTGGTAGACCAGGGCGCGGGCATCCGTACCCTTTTCACCACCGGGAACCTCCCGGCTGAGGGCTTCACTCTTGAATATGCCCAGCTCAAGAGCGACACCATGAAGGTAGCTAAGCAGGCCAAAGAAGGCGACAACCTGGTAATGGGCAACGTCAGCGTGGAGACGAAAACCACTGATATTTCTACGTTTGGCGGTGCTACCACGCTTTCTCGGCAAGAAATCGAACGCGGACACGTGCGTATCCTGGATCATCATCTTCGGGCGATGGCCATCGCCGCGGGGAAAACCGCCCGTAACGAGTTCCACACTGCCTATGAGGGCGTGGTGACCGGGGCCCCGCAAAAGCTCACCGGCAAAACCTTGGCTTCGATGTCTTGGGGTGATTGGGTTGATCAGGTGGTGGATGCGGCCTCTATCTTCGAGGAACAAGGCCTAACAATCGACAACCTAATCGTGGATAAGACCGTTTTCAAAGCATTAGCAAAGCTGGAAGGCAAAGACGGTCGCCCAATGATGAGTGAGCATGAAGGCGGCCAAAACACCATTGGCACTTTGACCGCCGCGGGGCTGAAAGGGGCCCTTTTGAATATCCCGGTGGTGCTTGATACGGATGCCGCTAAGGCTTCGGCGGTATTCCAAAACCGTTTGGCCATCCGCTCCTATATGAGCTCGCTGGTACGGCTGCAAGATGAGAATATCCTGAATCTTTCCAAGGATTTCAGCGTGTATTTCTATGCTGCTTTCGCTGCAGAAATGCCCGGCTGCCTGGTACCCATTACTGGCCTGGCAGGAGCCTAATCATGAATCTCAAGGTCGAGCCAGCAGAGCTTTCCGAGTATCTCGGTGGCACCAGCTCCAGCAGTCAAACGCTGGAGGCGTGCATTAGCGAGGCTGAAAGTCTAGTTGGTGTGCTCTTGCAGGATTCCCGTGAGAGCACACCACCGCCCGAAGCTATCGTGAAACGCGCGGTCCTAGATACAGCTGCTGACCTGTATGCGCGGAAATCTGCACCTAACGGGGTGAAGGCTTTTGCTGATTTGGATGGCACCAGCCCCATCCGGCTACGGCTTGATCCGCTTGCGCAAGCTCGCGCTACCCTGGCTCCATTCTTGAAGATGGTGGTCGCATGATTGCCCAAGCTCGCGCCGATTTGACAGAGGTACTTGAATCCCAAGGCCTAAAAGTATACTCATACGTCCCTGAACGTGTTGAAGCACCGTGTGTAATCATCGACACAGCGCCCCGCATCGATTCAGCGGAAGTTTTCGGAGAATACTCCATCAGCTTCAAAGTGACCGCTGTTGTCGCCCCCGCCGGGGATTTCGGTATCCAGGTGGAAAACCTTGACCGGCTTCTTGACACGGTACTTGAAGCGCTGGAAAACCTGGACGTGACCGCGCAAGGCCACTATGTTCTCCAAGCCCCTGATGGCCAGCAAATGCTGGCATATGAACTGAATGTTGAATCCGAATACCGAAAGGAAAACTAAAATGACCTACAAATCCAGCCCTCGCATCAAAGGCAACCAGCTTTTGCTCACTATTGACGGTAAAGACTATTGGGCTGACTGCTCCGAGTGCTTTATCGAGACCGGCAAAGCCGATAAAGACACCGTGACCTTTGCAGACGCAGCCAACGGCTCCGGTGATGTGTCTTACACTCTGAAGTTCAAGGCTGTTCAGTCTACTGATCCGGCATCTTTCTGGAGCTACATCTGGGACCATGCAGGCGAAACCGTGCCTTTCGTCTATGCGCCGCATGGCAACGCCACCCCAGCAGCAGACAAACCGCATTTTACCGGCAAGGTAACCATTGCCAGCAAGCCTAAGATTGGCGGCGCAGCCGGTGCCACCACCTATGACTTTGAGGGCGAATGGCAGATTGACGGCACTCCTGAAAAGGTAACCAGTGGCTCTAAGGTAGCCGGTGCCGGATGGGACACTGGAACCAGTGCTTCCAGTTCAGGCAGTGCTGAAACCGGCAAATAATGGCAAAGTCCACCATTACCGAATCCGGGGTAAAAATCGAGGGCCTTTCAAAGGCCATGACCCGGATGAAGAAAACTGTGGGGTCCCTTGAAGCCCTCAAGGGACCCCTACAGAAAATCGCCGATATCGGCGCGCGCAATCTCAGGCAAGTCACGCCGGTATCTACAGGAGCGCTCAAAGGCACCATCAAAACCGCGAATACTGAGCGAAAAGCGCGGGTCAAAATCGGTCGCCGTAGACCGCTGCATTATGCACCATTTGTTGAATACGGTACCCGCCGGCAAAAAGGTCAGCGATTCATCCGCAAAGCCAAACTGGCAACAGAATGGCCAGCATCAAAAATCTATGAAACAGAAATCAAAAAAGTATTACGAAAGGAACTTGGATCATGATTAGTACAGATAATCTCACACTGGGAGAAATCGCAGCCATCGAAAAATACTCTGGCAAAAGGCTAGGCGAATTTTCCGAAGAAAGCAGTTTAGATGTACGAACCCTCACGGCTTTTGGGTATGTGATTTCTAAACGTTTAGGGCTTCAAGCAGAACTGAGCGATATTGAGCAGCTCAGCGTGGATGAGATTAACCAGTTACTTGAGCAAGATTTACCAAGCTGGACTACACGCAGCGAAAAGACCGAAAAGATTGCCCAATATCTCGAAAGCCACCCCGTAGATACAGACGCGGCGGGGGAATAGCCAGGGGATATTGCGATGATTGGGCACAGCTCGCTTGCTTCATCCATATATCCCCGCGCGAATACTATCAGCTCACCCTGATGCAACGCTCAGCGCTAATCAGAGCCATAAAACAGTCCTACGAAAGGAGGTAAAACCTCATGGCATCTCGTCCCACAATTACTATCGAAATCCTTGCATCAGCACGAAAAGCAAAGCAGGAACTCGATAGTCTGCACGGAAAAATGAAAGGCGCTTTTTCTAAGATTGGCGGCGTAGCTAAAGGCACCGCTATCGCCATGGCCGGCGCAGGGGCTGGCGTAGTCGCCTTCGGGGTAAAAGCAGTCAAATCTGCCTCAGATTTGCAACAGTCCGTAGGCGCTATAGATGCAGTTTTCAAGGGAAACGCATCCCAAATGCACGCCTGGGCAAACACCGCCGCCAAAGACGTGGGTCTGACAAAAAACGAATTCAACGAATTGGGAACGCTAATTGGCTCACAGCTAAAAAACGGCGGCACCGCCATGGATCAGCTCGCGCCCAAAACCAACAAACTCATCACGCTCGGCGCAGACCTGAGCTCCATGTATGGTGGCACCACCCGCGAAGCCGTGGAAGCCCTATCATCCGCATTGAAAGGTGAACGCGACCCGATTGAACGCTACGGAGTGACCCTAAAACAGGCTCAAATTGACGCGGAAGCCGCGTCTCTGGGATTTGAAAAGGTCGGTGGATCCCTTTCCGCTGAAGCCAACCAAGCCGCCACCCTTTCCTTGATCATGAAGCAAACGGCTGACGCTCACGGGAACTTTGCCCGCGAATCCGACACGTTAGCCCATCAGCAACAGGTGCTTGGTGCCCAGTTCGAGAATATCAAAGCCAAAATCGGTATGGCTCTCCTCCCGGCGGTATCGAAAATTCTGCAATTAGTGGCTGAGAAAGGCATGCCGGTAATCGAGAAAATGACCGACACCCTGGCTAACAATCTCGAGCCCGTAGCCATGCAGCTAGCTAACTGGATTGTGACCGTCATGCTACCGGCAATCCAAATGATTTTGCCATTGCTAGGCGCAATCCTGGCCGCTATCGCACCGATAATCTCGCAAATCGTGCAAATGCTCATGCCAGCGATTACCCAGCTCACCGCTATGATTACCACCCACCCCGCCTTATTCGGAGCCCTAGCGACTGCCATTGTCGGGGTTGCGGGTGGATTCAAGCTATTCGCAGCCGGGCTGAACATCGCGAAGATTGCCGCCAATGGACTGAAAATAGTCCAGCTGGCTCTAAACGCAGCCTTCGCCGCTAACCCCATTGGTCTAGTAATCACCATCATTGCCGCGCTAGTAGCCGCCATCATGGTAGCGTGGAATACCAACGAGGGATTCCGCAATGCTGTCATCGGTGCATGGAACGCTATAAAAACCGCGTGTGAAACCATCTGGAATGGGATTGTTGCCTTCTTCCAGGCCGTGTGGGAGGGAATAAAAACAATCTTCGTAACCTACCTGAACTTCGTGTTCAACTTCTACAAGACCATCTTCAATGGCATCAAAGCCTTCGGTGAGATGATCTGGAATGGGATTGTTGCCTTCTTCCAGGCCGTGTGGGAGGGCATCAAGGCAATCTTCGTAACCTACCTAAACTTCGTGCTGAATTTCTGGAAAACAGTTTGGAATACCGTCAAAACGGTATTTACTACAATCTGGAATGCCATCAAAGCGTTCGCTACGGCTATCTGGAATGCCATCAAAACTATCTTCACGACCTGGCTCAATGCTATTAAGGCTTTCTGGGAAAAAACCTGGAACGCCATCAAAGTTTTCTTCGTCAAGATTTTCACCACGATGCAAAGCATCGTCACCAAAGTACTTACCACGATTAGAAATATTTTCGTCAATACCTTCAAAGCCATCACTAACACCATCAAGAAGGCTTTTGAAATTATCGTGAACACTATCAAAACCGCTTTCAAAGTAATGGTGGATGCCGTGAAAAAGGGTGTTAACCAGGTAGTGAATTTCGTTAAAGGCATCGGTGGAAGAATCAAGAGCGCTATCGGGAATCTCGGTGATATTCTGCTTGGTCCTGGTAAGGCCATAATGGATGGATTCTTGCGCGGAATCAAGAACGGGTTTAATACGGTAAAGGATTTCGTGAGTGGTATCGGTGAATGGATAGCTGCACACAAGGGGCCTATCGATTACGACAGGGTGCTTTTGGAGCCAGCCGGTAAAGCCATCATGGATGGCCTCATGAACGGAATGGACTCTAAGCGTGGAAAGCTACGCGACCAGCTAAAAGAGCTCACCAACGATATTGCGAATAATACTTTCCAGGCTCCGGATTTCGAGCTTGGAGCACTTACAAATGCTGATAACCGGTCGAAACATCACCCCGAAATTCATATCCACGTCAACGCCCTGACCCCAACAATGGAGGTAGGAAGGGTAGTTGCTCAGGCTCTGGAGTCTTACCTGCAAGCTAACGGGAGAGGGCTGGTTTATGCGTAGCATGACATGGAAGGACGTTCAGTTACCGCCGTTGAGTAAATGGCAGGGTATAGCTCACTATAGTTTCAGCCCGGAGGGTATCATTTTGGTTGAACCGGACGAAGATGGAAAAGTGAGCGTGGATTTTTCCCCGATGCGTCCTGGTAGCCCTACCCGGCTATTACTCAACCTGAGCGTGGAACCCGCACCTGGTAAAACCGTGAATCTTACTTTCAGTGAGCAACACCGTATTCTTGAGGGTGGCACCCAGCAAATCATTATTGAAACCGGCCTGATTCTCGACCCGGTACTGACTATTACCGGGATTGCAAGTGTTCAGATTATTAGCTTACAGGTACAGATCCGGTTTCCTGACCGGTCAAAACCGCTACCTTATGACCTGATAGGTTTCGAGGTTCTTACCCCTAACCTGTCGCCGGGATTCATTATCGGTAAATCCCGCATCAGCAGTGAACCCTTAGGAGTGATTAAACCGCGCTACGGGGAGTTTATTATCGGTCAATCCAGGCTAGATCATGCGAGCCTTTCCTTGGAGCTACCAACTTTTACCTGGAAAGATATTCTCGCGCAAGGTCTTACTCTGTCTTACCGGGTAGGGGCGAATAAAGGCAGCACGCTTTTACCGGTCGCGCAGGCGGGAAGTGCCATTATCGAAATAAAAGACCTTGACCCACGTAAGACCGTTTTGCGTGCAGGACTTAAATGCCGTTTATATCACCGTTTAACCCGCCGTGTCCTTTTTACTGGCAAACTCAGAAGCTTCAGGCTGACCCCCGCGAAATGTCCCAGAGAGCATGATATTGCCACTCTCGAATTTGCGGATAATGTAGCGGAACTTGCCGGGGTTAAACGCTACGGGGTACGCACTGACACGCCTGACACTTTGCAAGCCCGTATAGGAAAACTGTTGGAGGGCACCGGTATTGATTGGAGCATCCTAGAAGAACAAACACCGGTAGCCAATGAGCTTGGCGCTACCGTTATGGAAGCCAACCTGGCTGAATATTTAGACATGACGTGCGCCACGGTAGGCGGGGCTTGGTGGGTGACTACCGAGGGAAAAATTATTATTAACCCGAACAACGAGGTAAACATTTGGAAAAATATTCCTTTCTTCATCATCGGGCAAACCCCCCTAGACGGTGGCAAACTCGCTGTTAACGGCGTGGAACTATTACAAGAACCGGTATTAGAACAGGTCGAAAATCCGTTTATCATCGGCAAATCCAGGCTCGACCATGCAGCAGCAGGGGCAAACCTGACCGACAAAGGGTTCATCATCGGCAAATCCAGGCTCAACGAAACAACACTGACCGGGATAGCGAAAAACACAGCATGGGCGATTGAAAAACCAACCGCACCACCGTTATTTACTGACCGGTACAATACTGGGCGGCGTAGTTTCTACTACATCGACCTAGGCACGTCTTTCGCTAGCAACGAGACCGTATCGGAAATAGTAGTGGAAAACCATACAGCTATAAAGGAAGACAACAGTTGGAATGATTCCACAAAAACTTATAAAGCCTCTGATAACAATATCGCGGCTATATATGGTCAATCAGCAAGAAGCGTGAAAGCTAACGCATCTACAGCACAAAACGCGCAACAACTTGCCGAATACTTGCTGAAACGACCCCAAGAGCAAATAGCCGGGCTGAAAGTCTCCAGTGTACAAATGAACGCTCTAAACTGTTCGAAAACCCTAGCAGCTCTTGACTTATTTGACTACTGCCAAGTGAGATTCAAAGAAGAAACCAGCGACCATCAAATATATGCCTTCGAGTCCCAGCTCACCCCTTACACGTGGAAAGAACGCTTGTACCTCACACCAGCAAAAGAAAGGAAAATCAGCCGTGAGTAAACCAATACAATTCAACCGCGGTGACATCCTCACCGCGGAACAGATCAACAAATATCTACTGAACCAGGAAGACAACGAAAGTGACTTAGCCTTTATAGAAGCTCTAAACGTTGACTTGATGGAAGAAGATTTTAACAAGTTGAAAAAAGAACTAGACTACTTGAACATTCTCCAAGACGGAATCGAGGTTGAATATGGATGCGAAGATATTTGAACAAGGACAAATCCTCACCGCTGATGATGTGAATAAATACCTTGTTAACGATGATATTGATACCGAGAAAATGCGCGGCGATCTAACCGCGTTAAAAACACGGATACAAGAACTAATCCAGGAAAAACAAACCGAATTAAGCGAAAACGTACCGAATGCGATAGTCTTTCACCTTCCTAAGAATGCTTACCCTTTCCATATGGTGCGCAACAAAATGGAGGCATCCGGAAAAACTTGGAATGGTTTAACTAATTTTACCGCCTCGATAACGTTCCCTGAAAACATGAGAATTAAAGATGTAATACCTATAGACACCGTTCTAAATGGAGTCACGTATAAGCGCAACACTATCAGTTTCAAAATCACAGTCGGCTACCCTCGCAGTAACACTAATTTTGATTTTAGTCAAGAGTTACTGGTTATCTTGGAAAGGAATTAACATGGTTCATTTTTTTGATGGTCAAATACTGACTGCGGAAGATATCAACCAATACCTGGTCAACAAGACAAACAGTAACGCCTTCAACGTAGCATCCAGTCGTTTAACCGGGTTAAAAGAAAAAGTGTCGAACCTTCACACAAGTAATTTAACCGTTGATAACTTGACTATCCCAATAATCCTAACCCCGGTTCCGCTAGGTGCTGATGAAATCGGTAAATTCCCAGAGCTAAAATGTCCCTACGGTAGCGACTGTTTATATATGGGCTGTGAAGTACCATATAAAGAGTTCGATAAAATAGTTGTTCCTAAAGGGTCGTACTATACTGATTCTATAGACAAAGCTTGCTATCAGATTCTTGACAAGCCAGTAACGCAGTATCTGTTCAAAGATGACGCTTGCCTTGTAGTCAACGAGAACAAAACTTTCTCGGTAGGACTCCGGGTAAAGAATCAAAATATTCCGTTCAAAATAACCGTCCTAAATGCAGTCCAGTAAGGAGGCACAAAATGGTGACCGCTAACACCATCCTTAACACCGCTACCGCCGAAATCGGCTATTCCCGGTGGGACGACCCTAAACCCGGCACGAAATACGGACGTGCCTACGCTGTAAAGCACGGTGCCGGCTTTGGTAAAAACGGCGTGCCGTTTTGCGCATTGTTCATTACCTGGGTTTTCCACCAAGCAGGCATAAACCCTCCCGGCGGGGACTTCGCCTATTGCCCCGCCGGTATTAACGCCATGAAAAAACTCGGTCTGGAAGTACCAAAACACGAAGCGAAACCCGGCGATATCGTATTTTTCGACTGGGACGGAGGCGTTTCCGACCATGTCGGCATTGTCGAGACCAACCTCGGAACCACTTTGCAAACCATCGAGGGCAACACCACCATCAAAGGGCGCACCGGATGCGTGGGCAAACGCAAACGCCACTTGTCAACCGTTTGTAGCGTATTCCGCCCCCAATACGGACACACCACCACCGGGAATAATCCCTTACCGTCAGCCTCGGCGGCTATCGAAGTAGACGGATATTTTGGAACCCAATCCATCCGCCGCCTCCAGACCGTAATAGGCACACCGGTAGACGGGCTGATTAGCTCCCAGCCCCTAGCCAATCGGCAATATGTCCCTAACGCCGCGGGCGGCTGGGAATGGGTCACACGCGGGGCGAAAGGCTCAACCTGCATAAAAGCATGGCAAAAGCGAATCGGAGCCGCTGCAGATGGATATTTTGGGCGCGAAACGGTAATGAAAACCCAGCAATTCCTAGGCGTGCCAACTGACGGCTACGCCGGCAAACAGACTATGACGGCATGGCAAACCTGGCTCAACCACCGCTAGAAAGGAACACACCCATGGGAAACCACGAAGAAACCCTTGAAACCAAATCTATTACTGAGCTTATTCCGCCGCCCGTGCGGTCCTGGCTCTACGGAATCGTCACCGCGCTAATACCACTACTAAGCGCCTACGGTGTGATAAGCGACCAAACCGCGCCCCTATGGATTGCCCTAGCTGGTGCAATCCTCGCAACCGGAACCGCGCTAGTTTACCGACCAACCCGAAACAAGGGGGACTAATGCCTACCTGGCTCACCGATTTGCAGGGCATCGGCGCTATCCTGAGCGGCATCGCCGCAATAATCGCCGCGATATATGCGAAATCAGCAGCAAAAGAAATGAAACCAAATCACGGTTCTTCCATGCGCGACGCAATCAACATGCTCGACGACCGTATAAAAAGCCTAGGACACCGACAAGGCGAATTACACGACGATTTGCAAAACCTTACAGCAGACGCGAGAGAAAACCACACTCGCCTATGGAAAGAACTCGAAAAAATCCAGCGCGGACTTATTTAGCGCGCTTTAAGTCGGTACGCGCCCCGCGTCCAGGGCGATTGGCTAGCCAGTGGTCGATAGTGTCGGTAGACCAGCCGTAGGCTGTGACTTTATCGCGCATACCGATTGCAACATCAGGTTCAGGGAGATAGCCTCGTGCGAAATAGGCCTTGATAGTGCCATAGGCAAGCCCGGCATACTCAGCCACGCCCTGCAATGAAAGAAACATGATAGCCCCCTTGGTGAATTTCAGAGGAAGCCCCGCCCCCCGGTGAGGGGACGGGGCGACTTCCTAATCTTCCTTGCTGTTCCGGTGCATCTTCTCAAAAATGAGAATCAGCGCTAGAATAGCTTCAGGAAGGGAAATCAGGATTTCGATGAATGCGATCATCTCAATCTCCTTTTCCTCTAAGCCCCGGAATGACCTCCGGGGCTTTCCTGTTGTTAGGGCGGTTGCCCTAACACTTAATACTATACATGTATATAGCTGCAACGTAA
Organism: Mobiluncus curtisii ATCC 43063; assembly: GCF_000196535.1. Taxonomy (NCBI): domain Bacteria; kingdom Bacillati; phylum Actinomycetota; class Actinomycetes; order Actinomycetales; family Actinomycetaceae; genus Mobiluncus; species Mobiluncus curtisii. The sequence goes on from NC_014246.1 coordinate 1,593,394, forward strand.
AGGTGGAACGTCTGCACAATTCTTATTTGTCATGTCAAAGTTGCGCGGCCTGTACCGCCCGTGCCAATGGGTCGAGGTCGAGCTTGATATAACGCTTCGTCGTATCCGTTTTTACATGTCCCATCACAGCGCCCACGGCCAGAAGGTCGTGAGTTGCCCGGTACGCGACAGTTCCGAACCGGTGGCGTAGAGAATGCCCTGTAACCCCTGGAGGCAGTGCGCTACCCAGTAGCTTCGCTGTGTATTGCGCGCTCAAATGCCCGTCAATACGCCCAGGAAATAGCCAACCTGGACAACTCTCTAAGCTATAAATCAGCGTGGAATCCTGCAACGGAATCACCCGAACCCTTCCACCTTTGCCCTTTACTCTCAGCAGTTCACCATCCCAGGCGTTTCCTCGCAAAGTGCAAATTTCACACGCCCTAAGCCCGCAAAGCGCCGCGAACCTCACCATTAGCGCGGTCCGCTTTGGCGCATTTTGTAGCGCATGCCTTACGGCTGATTCTGGTGCGGGGTGGGGTACTCCATCGGGTACGTGGACAGGCTTAAGAAATTCAGCTGGTGAATCTTTCAAAATGCCATCTTCGACCAAGAACTTGAAAAATTGGTGAGCAACGCCCTGGGCACTTCGTCTTGTTTCTGGTTTCCAATCATGCTCAGCAAGCCATGCCTCAAGCCTTTCCCGTGATACTAATCCGGGGCATGGAGCAATCCCGCGCATGACCTGCAGGTAATACCGGTGAATCCGAATTGTGCCTTTAGCGCGCCCGGCAGCTTTTAGATGCTGTAAATATGCACTAGCGCAGTTTTCCCATGTTTTAGATTTCATGTGCTATTTAATAGACGAAAAGCCGCCTTAACCACATCCCAAGCAGGGAAAAGAAGTAATCGGCAGGTTGCTGGTTCGAATCCAGCCGCGGGAGCTTTTTTGTATCCGGTGCATCGAGGTCTTTTGAGCCGTTTTCCCCCGTACCTATCTCAGCACTGGGTGCAGGCGTATAACCGCGTCAGAGGAATGCGCTCTCAACGGTGTAAAGCAGACCGGGACGCCTCAAGCTGAACGGGCATTACTCCTGTTCCGATTTCCCCAACCAAGCCATCACCGCGGCTAGAACGGCTTCGATGCCCGTGGCTAGCGTGGGTTGCATGACCGGTGCGAACTTGGGGTTATGGTTAGGAAACTTGGGGTCATCGTCGCGGAAACCACCCAAGCCCCAATAGCAATAGGGAATCCCGAACGCGTCCGGGATGGTGCTGAAATCCTCGGAGGCGGGAACCTCACCGCAATCGCCTACCCGTTCAGCACCAAAGTGGGCAAGAAATGCCTCCGTCACTTTTTTCGTAACCTGCGGGTCGTTAGCGGTCAGGGGATAGGAATCATAAAGCTCAAACTCGGCAGGTTTCGGGCTACCTGCCGCCACGCACTCGGCGTTAACTATCCGCTTTATGGCTGTCAGTAAGTGTTCGCGCACCGCTACGTCATAAGCGCGGATATTGACCAAAAGGGTGGCGCGTTCGGGAATGATATTCGATTTTGTGCCAGCTTGCACCGACCCCACAGTCACTACTGCCATTTGGAAAGGATCGATTTCGCGCGAGACGATAGTCTGCAACCGCATCACAATCGTCGAGGCGAGTACCACCGGATCAATGCCCATATGAGGCATGGAGCCATGTGAGCCCTTGCCATGCAAGGTAATCTTTAATGATGCACCCGTAGACAAAATTGCTCCGACATGGGTGCCGACCGCGCCGGTGGGCATGGGACCGGTCAGGACGTGCTGACCGAAAGCCACGTCGGGGCGAGGAATTTTATCGACCAGACCCGCTGCTACCATGGATTTTGCGCCCTCGGCAGTTTCTTCACCGGGCTGAAATAGGGCGATATGGGTGCCACTCCAGCTATCACGATGCGCAGCTAGCACTCGTGCTGCCCCCAGACCCGCAGTAATGTGTACGTCGTGCCCGCAGGCGTGCATCACCGGCACTTCGTTTCCGTCCCGGTCGCGTCGAGTGATGGTGGAGGCATAAGGTAACCCGGTTTCTTCTCTCACCGGCAGACCGTCCATGTCGGCGCGGAAAAGCGTGGTTTTCCCCGTGCCATTGCGCAGTATTCCGACCACGCCCCCACCGATTATTTCGGTCTGGTAGCCAAAGTCCTGCAGCTGTTTCTCGATAAAATTGCAGGTTTCTGTCTCTGACATCGAAAGTTCGGGGTGTTGGTGGAGCCATTGATAGGTTTCGTCCTGCCAAGAACCTAGTTCGGTGACCGCTGCGTGAATATCCAAATTGCTCATGATAGCTCCTCAAATTCTTAAGTCAGAATACCACTGAAAATCTCGGGGCGTGAGGGCAGGATGCCTAGGGGCTTACCTAAACAATTAGGGAGTGCGGAAAATTAAACGGCGAATTAATAACCTCAGAGAGGATTAATTATTCGAACTAATCGCCTGATTTGCTTTCTCTCTGGCCCGGCGCGCCGGAACTGAAAGTGCGACATGCAGGATAATCATGATGACAAATAAGGCACCGCTAATGTGGTGGAAGTGAGCCAACAACCCTGGATCCATGGTGTGGAAGGGCAGCACTGGTGATGAAATCCCCACTGCGCCCATACCGCTGAGGAACGCGAATATAAATACGATGGGGAGGAGCGCCCAAGACAGCACACAATAGGTGGTATATATGGCAACTTCTTGCCTGGTGGTTATTTCTTTTAAGACAGGAATTCTATAACCAAAAGGTTTACGTTTTGCGCTCGGAGCAAAGAGCTTTACAACCAGAGCTTCGACCCCGCTGATAACCAGACCTATCATTAAGAGCCAGGAAGACAACTTATGTATAACGATTACGGCTGTTCCTGAATTATGGGCTACTAGCATAATTAGAGAAGTAATGAGAAGGGCTACAAAACCTACAATTGCAATCATGTGCACAATGAAGAAAGGGTAGGGTTTGTTTTGATAGTACTCTTCCAGGTGTGTCATGATAATCATTCAATCGGATCGAGAGGCTCGTAAGCGCGTTTTCCTTGGGTGCGATAATATGCAGCACACCAGGGACACAGTTTGTCATCACATACTTTCACAGTGTGATACCAAAAACCCTTTTGCTTTGCGCGAGCAGCCTTGCAACCGGGGCAAAGATTCATGCAAAAATTGGTACGTCGTTCATCAATTTGCTTTTGAAGGTCTTCTTTTTGAACATCTTCTGACATTACATTTCCTTTGTCCTGATAATAATGTTGTAAGGCTAGCCTAACAAAAACTTAAATATTTGGTCAAATTTCCGCATCAAAGACTATGGAGATGTTTTTCCGAGGTAATCATGACCGCTTGCTAGCGTAAATAGAAATCTGAGAATACCGGGTACTCAACCGTCGAAATTTTTATATTACCCCCTCACCCTAGAATGGGGCTGTGAAAGAAAACCAGATGCCAACCAGTAAGCCAGGCAAAGCCCCGACCAAACAGATCAGCTCAACTAAGAAGCTGCTGGTTGGCGTCGGGGTGTTGCTTATTCTAGTAGTGCTAGGCAGCGGGATGGGCTATAAACCCAACGATTTAGTTCCCGACCCCGCCACTTCCACCAGTCCCGCCATCTCCCCCAAAGTGCCACGCGTCACCGATGCGCCCACCCCCACCTCTTCTGACTCTTCCCCCACACCGACCCCAGAAATTACTGTTGAACCCATCCCGACCACGCCCACCCCGGAAACCTCAGGGGACGCTGCGGCAGCGCTGGCGTCCCTGCCCGTGAAAGGACGGGCGCCGAAAACCGGATATCGGCGGGCGGAATTCGGTCGGCGATGGCGCGATATTGACCACAACGGCTGCGACACCCGCAACGACATTCTGAACCGGGATTTGACCAACAAGACCTGGAAAGCAAACACCCATGGATGCGTGGTACTGAGCGGAACCCTGACAGAGCCATATTCCGGCGAAACTAAGTATTTCCACAAGTCACAGGCGGCGGCTATCCAGATTGACCACGTCGTTGCCCTGTCTGACGCCTGGCAGAAAGGCGCCCAAGCCTTGAGCGCCGCTCAGCGCGAAACCCTGGCGAACGATCCGTTGAACCTGCTGGCAGTGGACGGTCGGCTCAACCAGCAAAAATCAGACAGCGATGCGGCGACGTGGCTGCCACCGCGTCAAGGTTTCCGATGTGCCTACGTCTCGCGCCAAATTGCGGTCAAAGCTAAGTATCGGCTGTGGGTGACTCCGTCAGAACGCGATGCGATGGTACATATCCTGAGCAATTGCCCCGGTCAACCGCTGCCTGCCAGCAGCGAGTAGACTGGGGGGATGGATAAAATGCGCGTCGACGTGTGGTTGTGGGCGGTGCGACAAGTGAAGTCGCGATCACTTGCGACCGCGGCGGCGCGCGCTGGACACGTGAAAATCAACGGGGTAAGCGCGAAAGCCTCCAGCGCGGTGCGGGCGGGGGACGAAGTGCGGCTACGAGTCGCGGGTTTTGACCGAGTCCTGAAGGTTATAGCCCTGATTCCCAAGCGTGTAGGGGCGCCCGAAGCCGTGAAATGCTATACAGACGTCACTCCGGAACGCTTGACGAACCCCGCTAATGCTGCGGTTATCTATCGACCGCGCGGCACTGGACGTCCCACCAAAAAGGAACGCCGTCAGCTTGACGCCTTGCGCGGGCGGACGTCCTTTTGAAATATTACGCAAAAGCGTCCCCGGTCAACCTCTCAGGTCGGGTTTAGCCCGCGTTAGAGTCAGCATCGTGGGGTGGTTGCGCCAGGGCGGTCGGGAACACTCGCGGCTCCGCCCCAGGCTCCGGGAGCTGAGCTGCTGGCTCAATTCCTAATCCCAGTCACCCAGGAAATGGCTGCGTTTGGGGAACTGGGCGCGGTAGTCATCAGCGCGCCGACCTAGAAAATACCCCGGCACACACAGCACCAGGAACGTCACACCAAACACAAATCCGGGGGCAACGTGCATCCCTGCCACAACGAAAGCTGCCACCGACAGCGCTGTCCCCAGACCGACACCTATCGCCCACAACACTTTTGCGGAAACAGAAAACGCCAGGTGAACCAGCCCGACGGTGGCAGCCAGCACGCAAGCTCCTGCTGCCATCAACATGACGGTCGCTCCGGTGGTCAGCGAATTCGGCTGTTCATAGGCTGAGCCGGCATAGGTCAAGAAGTACGACGCTAGGGCGCATCCGAAAGATCCCAACACGAAAGGCCACACGTCAGCCGCGGAGCGCCACAGAGATTGTTTCGGCAGCGCAGATTTTCCGGGTTTGGGAGGAGGAATTTTCCCCGCCCGAGGGGTTCCCTCCGGATTTGCGTGCGCGGAGGACTGGTCGGAATCGTCGGGTTTTTCCTGTTTACCAAAGTTGTGCTGGGACATGCGTACCAGTCTAGTAAAATTGGGTCACTATGACTGATTTGAAACCTGTTGCCGATCCGCTTCCGGCGCTTCCCGCAGGTGCTCCCGGCGCGGACGTGACCTTGGAGGACGGGGCGATTCGCCGGACGATTTTGCCTGGGGGAACGCGCGTTATCACTGAGCGGATGCTGGGCACCCGCGCCGCCACTGTGGCGCTGTGGGTCGCGCGCGGCTCTCGTGACGAGGTCGAGGGGGCGCGTGGCTCCACACACTTTCTGGAACACCTTTTGTTTAAAGGAACCACGCGGCGCACCGCCCATCAGATAGCTATGGAGTTTGATGCGGTCGGAGGCGACTCTAACGCCGCTACCGGCAGAGAATGCACCCACTACTACGCAGAAGTCTTGGGTGAGGACGTGCCGATGGCGGTTGACGTCCTGATGGATATGGTATGCGCGCCCTTGCTCAACGCTGCCGATTTTGAGATGGAACGTGGCATTATCCTCGACGAGCTGACGATGGCGCTGGATAACCCCAGCGAACAGGCTTTTGACGAATTTACCCGCCGAGTCTTTGCGACTCATCCGTTGGGGCGTCCCATTGGCGGCACGATTGAATCGGTAAAAGCCGATACCTTGGAGGCGATAGTGGCTCACTACCAGGCCGGATATGCTCCGGATCGCCTGGTGGTGGCGGCCGCGGGAGAAGTCAATCACGATCAGGTGTGTGAACTGGTGGCGCGGGCGCTGCACCGTCCCGACTCCCCGTGGTCGCAATGGCAATCCGCGCCTGACCCTGCCCAACCCGCCTTAGATTTCAACACCGCGGTATCCGTCCCGCTGGGCAGCTCCGCTGACCGTTGTGGAAACAGTCTCAACGCATCAGGTCGGGGCGCTTGGAAACCTGAGTCTGGAGTCTTTATCGTCGACGGCAAGTTTGAACAGAGTCGCATCATCATCGGCGGACCGGGACCGGGAGTGGCGGATGAACATATGCACGTGATGAATGTGCTGAATACCGTCCTGGGCGGAGGGATGAGCTCACGCCTGTTCCAAAATATCCGGGAAAAGCGCGGTCTGGCATACACCACCTACGCGTTTAACTCGTCTTACCGGGACGCAGGTAGTTTTGGGTTAACCGCGACCTGCAATCCGGCGAATGCGGACGAGGTAGCGGCGCTACTGCGTGCCGAACTGGAAGAAATTGCCACCGACCCGATCCCCGCGGACGAGCTAGCTCGAGCCAAAGGGCAGCTACGCGGAGCCACCCTGCTGAGCCTGGAAGACAATACTGTGCGTGCCAATCGTCTGGCTCATGCTGAAATCCTGCGTGGGGCTTATATCCCGTTAGCGGCGAAGCTGGAACAGATGCACGCCGTTACCGCTGCACAAGTCCGGGACTGGGCGGCTGAACTGGCGAAACGTGCCACTATTGAGGTGCGGTTAGGACCGGGGGAGTAAACCGTCCCCGTTATTTCCGTCAAGGCACCGGCGTTCACAGGGCGGACAGGGGTTCCACCAGGTGGACGAAGTGTCCTCCGAGTGCCGCAGGCGACCGTGAACGCACTCGGTTTGTCCTGTGACAGGCACGCCGGGGCGGGTGCGTCAGCCTGGAGCAGGGCGAAACCGCTAAGATAGGGGCGTGAGTGAAGATATTTTTCAGCTGCCCCAACCCGGACCTGCCAAGCCCGATGTCTTGCGAGTGGTGCCCTTGGGTGGTCTGGGTGAAGTCGGTCGCAACATGACCGTTTTGGAAACTGAAGGCAAAATCCTGATTGTGGATTGCGGGGTGCTGTTCCCCGAAGAAATCCAGCCGGGAGTAGACCTCATCTTGCCGGATTTCACCTATATCCAAGACCGGATGGCGGATGTGGTCGGCGTGGTGCTGACTCACGGTCACGAGGATCACATCGGGGCGGTGCCCTACCTGTTGAAACTGCGCGAGGACATTCCCGTCTACGGTTCGCACCTGACACTGGCGTTCGTGGAACCGAAACTTTTGGAGCATCGCCTGCCGACCACAAACCTGCGGGTCAAGGCGGAGGGTGAGCGGCTCGACTTGGGACCATTCCACCTCGAGTTTTGCGCAGTAAACCACTCGATTCCGGATGCCTTGGCAGTCATGGTGCGCACAAAAGCCGGCTCCGCGCTGATTACCGGGGACTTTAAGATGGACCAGCTGCCCCTGGATGGGCGCATTACCGACCTGCGTGCTTTCGCGCGCTGGGGTGAAGCCGGAGTCGACTTGTTCTGCGTAGACTCTACGAATGCCGAAGTCCCCGGCTTTATCACTTCGGAGCGTGAGATTGGGCCGGTGCTTGAGGACGTATTCCTCCACGCTACCGGTCAGATTGTGGTCGCTTCGTTTGCCTCCCACGTCCACCGGGTGCAGCAGGTCTTGAACGCTGCCGCGAAATCTAACCGGAAGGTCGCCCTGGTGGGGCGGTCCATGGAACGCAACATGACCATCGCCGCGGAGGCTGGCTACATGACCGTGCCGGATGGCGTGCTGATTGACCTTAAGGACGTCAATTCCCTGCCTCCTGAACGTCGTGTGTACATGGCTACTGGCTCGCAGGGCGAACCGATGGCAGCCCTGTCGCGGATAGCCAACCGTTCGCACCGGACGATTTCTATCGGTCAGGGCGACACGGTGGTGTTGGCGTCCTCCCTGATTCCCGGTAATGAAAACTCGGTGGGGCGCGTCATTAATCAGCTCATTCGTCTGGGCGCGCAGGTCGTGCACAAGGGTAATTCGAGGGTTCACGTGTCCGGTCACGCCGCCACGGGCGAGCTGCTCTATGCCTATAACATCGTGAAGCCAAAGAACGTGATGCCCATTCACGGCGAGATTCGCCACTTGGTCGCCAATGGGAAACATGCCGTAAAGACCGGAGTCGATCCGCGTCGCGTCATGCTCGCAGAGGACGGGGTCTGCGTGGAGGTTAAGAACGGCGAGGCACAGATTGTGGGTCAGGTGCCGTGTGACTTTATCTATGTGGATGGCACGTCCATTGGTGAGATTGGGGAGTCTGAACTGTATGACCGTCGCGTCCTGGCACAAGAGGGGTTTGTGGCGGTTTACGTGGTGATGGAGATGAGCACCGGGACTATCCTCGCTGGTCCGACCGTTATCGCGCGAGGAGTGGCAGAAAATGATGACGTGTTTAGAGACATTGAACCGGCTATCGCTGACGCTTTGAGTGCAGCAGCTGCGGACGGACAAGCCAACGTGCGGGATATGGAACGGGTCGCGCGCCGGACCTTGGGACGCTGGGTGTCCAAGCGATTGAAGCGCGCGCCCATGATTGTGCCCCTGGTGTTGGAAGCTGACTAGCTCAGGGAGAATCGCTGTGGCACGTTTTATCTCTACTCAGTCCATCAACTTGGAGCTGCCCCTGCGGGTTGACCATCTGCCCGATCAGGGTGCCGAAGTCCGTGCCTCCATCATGGAAGGGGCTGTCGTAGCAGGAGGTTTCTACGTGGTCGCCACCGTGGCGCGGCAAGGTGTCGCCGCCTGCGTGACCGCCCCACTGGGAACCGGTCCGAACTCGATTCAAGCCCGACACTCCTTGGGGCGAGAAGGAATTTCTGTGCTCTCCCGCGAAATTGTGGGGGACATCGGGTTGAGGATTGCCGCCATAGACTCCGAAGGGGTACGCAGTGTGATTACGTCCCCTGGCGTAGAAGTCGAGCCTGACCCGCGTGACCTGGCAGGGATAATTTTGCGGGGAAATGACTATGTCTTTGTCAGCCTCAACGACCTGGCATATCCGCAGCTTGCCGAGATTCTCACGAATTGGATTGAACAACTGCCGGAGAATCTGTACCTCGCGGTGGCGGGGGGTCCGTTGGTGGGGGAAGTCGATTTAGATGTGATGGTGAAAGTCCTGGCCCGGGCGGATTTATTGACTCTAAATAAGCACCAGGCAGATACGATGCGGATGCGGTTGGGGCGCGGTCCTATTGCTGAGGTACTGCGCCGTTACGTGAAACCGGAAACTGCGTTAGTGCTGCGTGACGGGCAAAACGGGGCAATCATTCAGGAATCTGCCGGGCAGACTCCACGGGGAGTCCCTGCTTATCCCACCGATTTGATGGATACTACTGGAGCTGGAGAAGCCCATACCGGGGTGCTGCTGGCTTCGCTCATAATGGGGTCGTCGCTGGAACAGGCTTGCGCGAGAGCCAACGCAGCAGCCGCGCTGGCGATGGGGCGGCGGAGCTACTACCGAATCCCCACAGCTTCTCAAATCGACAACTTCCTGGCTACGAATCCCCGGCTCTAATCCCGCTTTTTTCGGCGTGGGAGTGCCAAAAAAGCTCTGCCGGCGGATAGTCTAGGAACGCTATGAGTGCGACCAAAAAACAAGTGAAAACTAACTCTCCGAAGCGCGGGTCTGTTGGCGGTAACCAAAAATCACCCAGCGCGAGCAATCAACCCGAGCTGCCCCAATCCACTTTGGACCCCCAGGTGAAACGCGACATTTTGGGGCTGTGCCTGATTGCATTAGGGATTTTGGTCGCGCTGCGGGAATGGTTTGGACTGTCCGGTACGGCAGGGAACGTGATTCATCTGGCTGTCGCGGGACTTTTTGGGGTGTTCGCCGTCATTCTGCCCTTTGGATTAGGCTTCCTCGCCATACGTTTGTTCCTGCGGGGACGGTTCTTTCCTGACCCCGGCAATGCCGGCGTGACCGAGGCAGAAGCTGCGGAGGTCACCCGGTCCCGCGGCGCGCGGGAAACCCGAATTCTGGTGGGGCTTTCCGTCATCTTGGCGGCGCTGTCGGGAATGGTCCACGTGGCAAAGGGCTTGCCTTGGCCCTCTACAGGTTTTCCTGAAATCATGACGGCAGGAGGTCTGCTGGGGTGGTTCTTCGGTCATCCCATCGGCGTGTTATTTTCGCCGTGGGGCGCGTTCCCGCTGCTGGTCATCATCATGCTGATTGGCATCCTCATCACCGGGGGAATTCCGGCAGCCACCCTGGTTTCATTGATACGTCAACGCTTTGCCTGGCTCAGCCCAGAACCTGCCACCAGCGAGGAGGAGCCGGAGACGGTCGACCTCACCGGTGCCACCGAAGTCATGACACCTTCGCGGATGCCTTGGAAACGACCGCATCCCCAGTCTGACCCGGAGGAAACTAAGGTTATCGAGCCGAACGTGGCTCCGTCAGCGCAACCCCCCGTCCCTGCTGCGACCCAGACTTTGCCAGAGTCACCCGTTACGGGTGCCACGGAACTGCTGCCGGCACGGAAACAATCAGGGCGGCACAAGGCAGAAAGCCGACCCCCAGAGCCGGTACTTCCGCCTGAGCCCCCCGCCAAAGCTGAGGACAGCCTGCCCGAACGCGTGCACACCGGCTTGGGACACGATATCGACTACCACCTGCCCTCTTTAGACCTGTTAAAAATCGGACCTGCGCACGTGACACGGTCCCCGGCGAATGACCGTGTCATCGAGTCTCTGACCAACGTGTTTCAGCAGTTCGGGGTGGCAGCTGAGGTCACCGGCTTTTCACGGGGACCGACGGTGACTCAGTACGAAGTGACGCTCGGTCCGGGAGAAAAAGTCTCTAAGGTAGAGGGGTTGTCCAAGGATATTGCTTACGCGGTAGCGTCTCCGGAAGTGCGGATTTTGTCTCCCATTCCTGGAAAATCCGCGATTGGGATTGAAATTCCCAACGCGGACCGCGAAAACGTTTACCTCGGTGACGTGCTGCGTTCCGAAGCAGCCTCGCGCCTCACGCATCCTCTGGTCACCGGGGTCGGCAAAGACGTGGAGGGCGATTACGTCCTGACCAACATTGCCAAGACCCCGCACCTGCTGGTCGCCGGCGCGACCGGATCGGGTAAATCTTCGTTCATTAACTCGATGATTACTTCCATCATGATGCGAGCCACCCCGGAACAGGTCCGGCTGATTCTGGTCGATCCGAAACGAGTGGAGCTCACCGCTTATGCCGGGATTCCCCACCTGGTCACGCCCATTATTACTTCAGCAAAGAAAGCCGCGACAGCTCTGGAATGGTGCGTCAATGAGATGGATATGCGCTACGACACCCTGTCGAACTACGGATACCGCCACGTTGATGATTTTAATCAGGCACTGCGTGCCGGCAAGGTGCAAAAGCTGCCCGAGTCACGCTTTGAGCCAGAATGGATGCCCTACCTGCTGGTGGTAGTGGACGAGTTGGCAGATTTGATGATGGTTGCACCACGGGACGTGGAAGCCTCCATTCAACGCATCACGCAGCTGGGTCGCGCGGCAGGAATTCACCTGGTGTTGGCGACGCAGCGTCCCTCCGTGGATGTGGTCACGGGCATTATCAAAGCGAATGTGCCCTCTCGGTTGGCTTTTGCGACTTCCTCCAACCAGGATTCTCGCGTGATTTTGGATCAGTCCGGGGCAGAAAAACTCATCGGTCAGGGCGATGCTCTCTACCTGCCCAGTGGTGAATCTAAGCCGCAACGAGTGCAGGGAGCCTGGGTCTCGGAGGAAGAAATCATGCGTGTCGTGGCTCACGTCAAGGCACAGATGGAACCCGTGTATCGGGAAGACGTCACCAGCGAACAGAGCAGTGAAGAAACCAAGGTCCCTGAAGAAATCGGTGATGACTTGGACGATGTGTTGGCAGCCGCCGAGTTGGTGGTTTCCACTCAGCTCGGCTCTACTTCGATGATTCAACGTAAACTGCGCAAGGGGTTCGCCAAAGCTGGTCGGTTGATGGATATCCTCGAAACATACGGGGTGGTGGGTCCCTCGGAAGGCTCCAAGCCACGCGAAGTCCTGGTCACGAACGAGGACCTGCCCGGTGTCCTCGCCATGCTGCGCGGCGAAACCGACTCCATTGCGGACAGTCCGTCTGCAGTGGACCCGACTCCTACGGAATCTCTCGATAAACCTGCTGATGACGAGGATACAGACCAGTTACCGTCAGACGCTGGTGACACCGACGCGCACCCCCTTGACCCCACGGTGGCATTTTCCGATAAACCCGACTCGGCGACCCTCCCGTATCCGGCACCACCGGCGACACCGCAAGTGGGGCATCAAGAGCTATACGATAAAGACGATACCGAGCCTTTGCCCTTCTGATTAGGATGGATCCATGACCGCAAACCTGCAGGGCGCGTCCCAGCCGCCCGCCCCCCCGAACTTTAACATCGCCAATGTGCTCACGGTCATTCGCCTGATTTTAGTGCCGGTATTTATTTGGTTGATGCTGTTGCCGGGAGTGAAGGCACAAGTGTGGGCTTTTGCGGTGTTCGCCGTGGCTTCCGCGACCGACAAGTTAGACGGGACATTAGCCCGGCGGCTGAACCTAGTCACCGATTTCGGCAAACTCGCCGATCCTATCGCGGATAAAGCCCTGGTGCTCAGCGCGTTTATCTTGCTCAGTCTGCACTGGTCGGTGTTTTGGGCGGTCACTGTCCCGGTGTTGGTGCGAGAGCTGGGGATTACTCTGATGCGTCTGGTGTTGGCGCGTCGGGGGCGAGTCATGCCTGCCAGCCGCGGCGGCAAGCTGAAGACCGTGACCCAGATAGCGTTGATTTTGCTGCTGTTGATTCCGTGGGAAGCTTTGGTTCCCGCGGCTTGGTCGGTGGTGCGCATTGTGGCAATAGTCCTGTCGGTACTGGTCGTAGCCATTACGGTGTTCACCGGGGTTGACTATGTGCGCCAGGCAATGCATCCGGCTGCGCAACGCTAGCCGCGCCCCCGAAGACTTCTAATTGTGGTGACTCCTCGGTTGGGGTGCAGCCAGGGGAATAAATACCTGACAAAGTTGGTTAAATTGATTGTGATGAACAAAACAGACGCCTTTTCCAACATGAAGTTGCCTTACGCGCTGCGTCCGGGGACCAGCTTGGGACGTTCGGTCAGACCGGCGAATCGGGCGGGGGTGCGAAACGCGCCTAAAAAGCGGTATTCTGAATCCATGATGCGGATTCCTCCAGTTGCTAAACCCTCTACGCCCGTATTGCGTCACGAGCTCGGAGAGGTTTTGCGTCAGCTGCGCCAAACCCGCGGTCTGACTCTGCGTGATGTGTCGGCAAAGGCGCGCGTGTCCTTGGGGTACCTTTCCGAGGTAGAACGCGGTCAAAAGGAAGCCTCTAGCGAGTTGTTGGCGTCCATCTGTTACGCGTTGGAAGCGCCGGTGTCTTTTGTGTTGCATGAAGTTGCGGATCGTATCGCGGCGGTTGAGGGCGTAGTGGTTCCGGAGCTGGTGCCCGATGAGCTGCTGGACAGCATCGACTGCGCCCCGATTTCCTGATGCCGGCATTCCAAGGTGGTCCGGTGCAGCGCGGCATGACGCGCTCCCAGTTTAAGCAAGCACTGGCAGAAGTATTCCCGCACGGATTGGGTGAAACCCTGGTCAGCGATCAAGTATTGACCGAATGGGGCATGACGGCGCACCAGGCGTTAGAGCGCGGCGCGGATCCCTTAGAGGTGTGGCAAGCCCTGTTGCGCGCTACCGATCGAGACACGGAAGAAAATCTGTTCTGGCATCGCCGGGATTTACACGCATCGCGCCACTAGCCCGCTATCCGCGACTATAACCGTGCGCGTTGGTGCGTAAATCCCGAGGTCGGGATGGTTTAATCTTTCAGCAGGTTTCGCGGTAAAGTTGAGGAATGCTTACAAAAATGTCCTCTTTCTTTGTCCGCACCCTGCGTGAAGACCCGGTCGAAGCCGAAGTTGATTCCCACAAGTTACTGGTCCGAGCCGGTTATATTCGCCGCGCCGCGCCAGGAATTTACACCTGGCTGCCATTGGGGTTGAAAACGCTGCGGCGCGTGGAAAACATCGTGCGTGAAGAGATGGACCGCATTGGGGGACAGGAATTACAGTTCCCGATGCTGCTCTCCAGCGAGCCTTACGTGGCGACGAACCGCTGGGAAGAGTTCGGTCCTTCGCTGTTTAAGCTCAAGGATCGCAAAGAAGGGGATTACCTGCTGGCTCCCACCCACGAAGAAATGTTTACCCTGGCAGTAAAGGATATGTACACCTCGTACAAAGACCTGCCGGTCATTCTGTACCAGATGAAAGAAAAGTACCGTGACGAGGCTCGTCCGCGCGCGGGAATCATCCGGGGTCGCGAGTTCGTGATGAAAGACTCCTATTCCTTTGACCTGACAGACGATGGACTGGAGCACTCCTACGCCCTGCACCGCGGTGCATACCGCCGGGTCTTTACCCGTCTCGGGCTGGATTTCGTGATTTGTCACGCGATGAGCGGTCCGATGGGCGGTTCCGCCTCCGAAGAATTCCTGTTCCCCTGCGCTATCGGTGAGGACACCTTCGTGAAGTCCCCCGGAGGTTACGCCGCCAACGCGGAAGCTGTCACCACCATCGCTCCTGAGCCCCTCCCGTATGAGGACGCCCCGGCCGCGGAAGTGCGCCCGACTCCTGACGCTACCACGATTGAAGCGTTGGTGAACCAGGCGAATAAACTCTATCCGCGCCCGGACCGACCTTGGGAAGCCAGTGACACCCTGAAGAACGTGGTGGTGGTCGCTGACTATCCTGACGGACGCAAAGAAGTGCTGGTCATCGGCGTGCCCGGCAACCGCGAAGTTGATATGAAACGCCTGGAGGCGAGCCTGTCTCCCGCTGACGTGCGTATGGCAGAAGCCAAAGACCTGGAAGCCTACCCGGATTTGGTTCCCGGTTACATCGGTCCGCAGGTCATCGGCCCGAACTCGTCGAAACGCACCACGGATGCCGATGGTAATCCTGTCGGTTCCCCGCGCTATCTGATAGATCCGCGAATTGTTCCGGGCACACGCTGGGTGGCAGGAGCCAACCAGCCGGGGATGCACGTGTTCAACCTGGTGTGTGGGCGCGATTTTACGGCAGATGCCACTATAGAAGCGGCGGAAGTCATGGAAGGCGACCCGGCTCCCGACGGCTCGGGGTCGTTGACATTGGAACGCGGCATCGAAATCGGTCACATCTTTGCGTTGGGACGCAAGTATGCCAAAGCCCTGGGACTGAGCGTGCTGGATGAAAACGGGAAGTCACAAGTCGTGACGATGGGGTCGTACGGTATTGGTGTGTCGCGTCTGGTGGCGGCGATTGCCGAAGAAAACCACGACGATCGGGGGCTGATGTGGCCGCTCAATATCGCCCCGTTCCAGGTTCACGTGCTGGCCACCGGCAAAGATCCAGAGATTTTTGCCACCGCGGAAAAGCTCGCGTGCCAACTGGACGCGGCGGGTCTGCAGGTGCTGTATGACGACCGCCCCAAGGCTTCCGCTGGGGTAAAGTTCAAGGATGCGGAACTGCTGGGGATGCCATATGCGCTGGTCGTGGGCAAGGGCTTGGCTGAAGGCAAGGTCGAAATCCGTCAGCGCCGCGAAGGTACGACTCAGGAAACGACCCCGGAAAGCTGCGTGGAGGAACTTTTGCAAGCCATCGAGAAAGAGACGGCGAAAACAGCTTTCTCCCTCACTTCGACGGAGCTGATTGGCGAGCCTGATCAGTGGGAAAAGGATCAAAACTAGGCGCCCCGGCGACGGCAAAGAGAGGTCAACATGGCATTTCGAGAGATTCGCGTGGTAGGAGATCCCGTGCTGCGCACCCCTTGTGACTGGATTACGGACCCGCGTGACCCCGGCGTGAAACAGCTGGTTGAGGACCTGCTAGAGAACGTGGATGAGGACGGTCGCGCTGGGCTGGCAGCGAACCAAATCGGGGTCAGCCTGCGGGCATTTTCCTGGAATATTGACGGGGAAATCGGCTACGTTTTGAATCCGAAACTGGTCGCTATGAGCGAAGATGAATACCAGGACGGTGACGAGGGCTGCTTGAGCGTGCCAGGGCTGTTTTACCCTACAAAACGCGCTTGGTATGCCCGCGTAGAGGGCATCGACTTGGATGGAAAGCCACTGGTGGTAGAGGGCGAAGAGCTGATGGGGCGTTGCCTGCAGCATGAATGTGATCACCTGGAAGGTCACCTTTACCTGGACAAATTGGAACGTAAATACCGCAAGGAAGCGTTGCAACAAATCCGGAAAATGGGTCTGTAGATTCCAGATTGACGTGCAACTGTCGCGCGTTTAGCGCATAATAGGAACATAAGTTACCTCGTTGTGATTCGGTGTTCGGAGGGGAAGCCGCAACACCGGCTCGTTGAGCTGTGACTCAACTCCCAAACAACAGGAGGTAACCATGAACCAATACACGCGAGGTGTCCTGTTTATACACACGGCGCCCAGAGCGCTGTGCCCGCATATTGAATGGGCGGCGGGGACGGTACTAAATACCGAGGTCAATTTGGACTGGACGGTCCAAGAAGCCGACCCTGCGTTTTTCCGCACCGAATTTTCCTGGGTGGGTATGGTTGGCACCGGTGCTAAGTTGGCTTCAGCTCTGCGTGGTTGGGAGCACCTGCGTTACGAAGTGACCGAGGACGCAGCTCCCGGCACGGACGGCGGACGCTGGTCTCACACTCCGGAATTGGGAATTTTTTATGCCCAAACCGACAGCGTGGGTAATGTGGTGGTACCCGAGGGACGGATTTTGGCAGCTTTGGAACACGCGGATAATCCTCTGCAAATGCGCCGTGAACTGGACTTAGCTTTGGGGCGCGCGTGGGACGAGGAACTTGAGCCCTACCGTTGGGCGGGGGTCGGTGCCCCGGTGAAGTACCTGCACAAGGTCGTTTGAGCCTGTTTCCGGGAGAGTAACTTTGGCATGGTGGGGATAGTCTGAAGTAAATTCCCCACGGAGGCATGGTTTCATATATCCTAAACTTATGACGAACAAGGCTTCCGCCCCTGCGGAACAAACTCAAAAGGATCGCGTAAACAAATCTCAGCTAGGTCTTGGTTTCGCCAAAGGGGCGATTATCCAAGAATTTTATTATGACGATGACGTTGACGAGGGGCTGCGTCATACCATCGAGGACTTCCTCGGAAACGAGTTGGTAGACGAGGACTACGGGGATGTCTCGGACGGGGCGCTGATTTGGTGGCGTGCCGAAGACGGCGAAGTTGATGATTTGGCAGATTTATTGGTTGATGCGTCTGGGAATCTCGACGATGGTGGGCTGATTTGGGTCATGTCTCCCGTGTCTGGCAAGCCGAATTCGGTGGATACCCAGTTCGTCGAGGAGGCTGCAAAAACCGCAGGTCTGCGGGTCATGTCTTCCTCTCACGTGAGCCCCGATTGGCTGGGAATCAGCCTCATGGCGCGCGGTGCAAACCGCTGAGATTCGCTTTTGCGAAATCCTTGCCCCACCCTGGTTTTAAGTTTCGGAAAAAGGGGCTAATGTCGTAAGATTTAGAAGCTTATGAAAACCAGGCGGGTCGGACTGTCCGGCAGACCGCATAAACGAACGATTTTGGAGACAAAGTGAAGAGCACTGTTGAAAACCTCAACCCCACAAAGGTCAAATTGGCAATCGAGGTTCCTTATCAGGAATTCAAACCCGAAATGGATAAGGTTTTCAAGGAATACGGCAAACAGGTCAACATTCCCGGTTTCCGCCGCGGACACGTTCCGGCGCGGGTGCTGGAATCCTACATCGGTCGCGGTGCGGTCATTGAGGAAGCGGTCAATCACGCGTTGCCGGAATATTACGGTCAAGCTGTGCAGGAGCATAAGATCGCTCCGATGGGTCAGCCTGACGTGGACGTGACCGATACCCCCAACGTAGAGGGCGCCGCCGGTGGCGATTTGAAGTTCACGGTGGAAGTGGAAGTACGCCCCGAGGTTAAGCTGCCGGACTTTTCTCAGCTGAGCTTGGAAGTTGACGCGATTAAAGACGACCCGAAAGCCCTGGAAACTGAGCTGGAGAACCTGCGTCGCCGTTTCGCGACTCTGAAGACCGTAGAACGCGCCGTTAAGCAGGACGATTTCGTCACTCTGGACCTGAAGAGCGAGATTGACGGCAAAGAGGTCGATTCCCTGAATCAAACCTCCTATCACGTAGGTGCTGGCGGGCTCGTCGAAGGTCTGGATGAGGCCTTGAAAGGTCTGAAAGCTGGAGAAACCAAGACATTTGAGACGCAGCTGAAGTCTGGACCGCACGGGGGAGAAACCGCCCAGGTTACGGTGACTGTGGATTCCGTAAAGGAACAGGTCCTGCCAGAAGCGGACGACGAATTCGCCATGATGGTTTCCGAGTACGACACCATTGCTGATCTAAAGAAAGAACTTGCGGAAAACGTGGACCGACAGGCTCGGGCAACACAGGCTATGGCAGCCCGCGACAAGCTGGTGGAAAAGCTGCGCGAAGAGCTGGAATTCCCGTTGCCCCAAGGGATTTTGGATGAAACCGTGGCGGCACAGCTCGGAGAGGACGCCAGCGAGGATGACAAGAAGAAAGCTCAGGAAGCTGTCGAGCAGGATTTGAAAGTTCAGATTATCTTGGACGCTCTGGCAGAAGAGCGCCAGATGAACGTGTCGCAGCAGGAGCTGCTGGAGTTTGTGCTCCAGACCGCGCAGGCTTACGGCATGGACCCCTCCATGTTGTTGCAAAGCGCTGAACAGAACAACCGGATTCCCGCATTTATCCAGGAAATCGCTCGGAACAAGTCCATCGCGGCGGCCCTCGGGGAGGTTACCGTAAAAGACACGAACGGTGAGGTCGTGGACTTGAAGGACTTCGTTGGTGAGGACGAGGACGCGGAAGAAGACGCGGACACCGAGGAAAAGTAAATCTTGAGCAAAAGGCGGGTCCCGGCACAGACTGGGACCCGCCTTTTGCCATACCCGCCGTCGCCCCCGTAGAGGCAAACTGAAGGAAAAACTTTGGGACCAGACTTGTGCAAAACAGTGAATCAAATCGGCTGACCCCCGACCGGGCGCATCCGGGCAAACTTGGGCTTAGCCCATAGCGAAACCGGGTGAATGCAGCGCGAATGACGCGCAATTTTCCGTTAGGGTTAAGTGAACCAAGCGAGGAGGAAACGTGACCGTAGTTAATCGCGACGAAGATACGCCCGATGTACCCACGGGTGGGTTTATTTACAAGCGCCTGCTCAAAGAGCGCATTATTTGGCTGGGCGATGAGGTCAGCCAGGAAAATGCCAATGCGATTTGCGCCCAGATGTTGCTGTTGGCGGCCGAGGACCCGGATTCTGACATCTACCTATACATCAATTCTCCCGGCGGCTCCGTCACCGCGGGCATGGCAATCTATGACACCATGCAGTATGTGAAGCCAGACGTGGTGACCGTGGCGATGGGAATGGCGGCATCTATGGGACAGTTCTTGCTGACTGCCGGAACCAAAGGCAAGCGTTTCGCGACGCCCCACGCACGCATCCTCATGCACCAGCCGCTCGGTGGGGTGCAAGGCACTGCCTCTGAAGTGCGGATTAACGCTGACTTGATTCTGGCGATGAAACACGAATTGGCACAGATTACTGCCGAACGCACCGGTCACACCCTGGAAGAAATCACCAGGGACGCGGATCGTGACCACTGGTTTACCGCTCAAGAAGCCCTGGAATATGGGTTTATTGATGCGGTGGTAGAGAGCGCTGCTGCGGTACAAAGCTCAAATAAGGGGGAGTAATGAGGCATTATCAAGGTAATTTAGGAATGACCGGAGCCGGGATCGCTGCGGTTTCGCCCATGAATGCGTCTGTCCCCGCGGGGATGGCTCCGGCAATGCCCAGTGCGCGCTATATCTTGCCGACTTTCGAGGAACGTACGGCGTACGGATACAAACGCCAGGACCCTTATGCAAAACTGTTTGAGGATCGGATTGTGTTCCTGGGTAACCAGGTCGACGATGCTTCTGCCGACGACGTGATGGCGCAGCTGCTGGTGCTGGAGAGCCAAGATCCCGATTCACTCATTACCATGTACATCAACTCTCCGGGCGGGTCTTTCACTGCGATGACGGCGATTTATGACACGATGCAATACATTAAGCCTGAGATTCAGACGGTTTGTTTGGGTCAGGCAGCGTCCGCGGCGGCGGTGCTGCTGGCGGGGGGTGCTCCGGGCAAGCGTCTGGCGCTGCCCAACGCGCGGGTGCTAATTCACCAGCCGGCTATTCAGGGCGCTCAGGGTCAGGCTACCGATTTGGCGATTATTGCTGAGGAAATCGACCGGATGCGGGCTTGGTTGGAGGAAACGCTGTCGAAGCATTCCAAGCGCAGCGTGGAGCAAATGCACGAGGACATTGACCGGGACAAGATTCTCACGGCTCCCCAGGCGCTGGAATATGGTCTGATTGACCAGGTGCTGGAACCGCGCAAAGGCAGCGCGAGTTAATTGTGACTTGCCATCAACGTGGCTTCACGCTTTGATAGCGTGGAGCCACGTGATTATTTGGCTGTGGTTAGCATTGGTTAGCTTTGTTTGTACTGATGTGCCCTGAGGTGCCTACTGTTCAGAAGCGCGGGGCGGGTCTCTCAGTTTGATGATTTCCCAGAGAAGACACTGACTATGGCCCCAAGGCTGATACAGATTATGGCCACGTTGCTGAGAGGATTCAGAACTTGCAGGAGATTCAAGACCGCCAAGGCAATGATTATTGCCAGAGCTAGCAGAACCGTCCAAATCTGGGCGGTACCGTTGGTTTTGTTGCGAAATACAATCATAGACAGACCGGACAGCACTCCCAGACCGATGAATAAGTAAGCTATTACGTCAGGCATCGCGCCCCCTTATATTTATGACTTTTCAGATGTCCTCGGTTAATACCGGAGACTGCTTAATACTAATATGTCAGCCGGAACAAATACACCTACAAATGTGGGTATTTGACTACCGCCAATAGTAGGCGCGGCGCTACCCTCCGGCACCAGAAACCTCGCGCGGTGCCGACGCAAGATCCTTGCCCGAAACGCCCTATAGAACACCAAAACCCGCCGAGCGGCACCCCAGAGTCGTCTGATTGACCCTCAAAGGCGTGTTAACGAGAATAAAAACCTCTAAAACCATAGAATCGTAATCAGCCCGAACTCGTCTATGAGAGGAACTCATGTCACGCACTGCCGAATCGGTCGACCTGCTGAAGTGTTCTTTCTGTGGAAAGTCCCAGCGTCAGGTTCGTAAGCTCATCGCCGGTCCGGGCGTATATATCTGTGATGAATGCATCGAACTGTGCAATGACATTATTGCCGAGGAGCTCGAAGGCAGTCCCTCGGGCGGGTTGGACGTCCTGCCGACTCCCCATGAAATCTTTGATTTCCTGCAGGAATACGTGATTGGTCAGGAAAACGCGAAACGCGCCCTGTCTGTGGCGGTCTATAACCACTACAAGCGCGTGCGCGCCCAACGCCACGGCGAAGACACGGGCATGGAGCTGACGAAGTCGAATATCCTGTTGCTCGGTCCCACCGGAACCGGAAAGACGCACCTGGCGAGGTCTTTGGCACGCCTGTTGAAAGTCCCGTTCTGTATCGTGGACGCTACCGCCCTGACCGAAGCCGGCTACGTGGGCGAAGACGTGGAAAACATCCTGCTGCGCTTGATTCAAGCCGCCGATGGGGACGTGAAAAAGGCGGAACGCGGCATCATCTATATTGACGAAATCGACAAGATTTCCCGTAAGGGTGAAAACGCCTCCATCACTCGTGACGTGTCCGGCGAGGGCGTGCAGCAGGCTCTGCTAAAGATTATCGAGGGCACGACCGCCTCCGTGCCGCCGCAGGGCGGGCGCAAACACCCGCATCAGGAATTTATCGAGATTGATACCTCCTCAATCCTGTTCATTGCTGCCGGGGCGTTTGCGGGTCTCGATGAAATTGTGAAAGCTCGGTTGGGGCAGCGCTCCACCGGGTTTGGCTCGGATCTCAAGTCCGTAAAGGAACACGGCGACCTGTTTGCTAAAGTGACCCCCGATGATCTGCACAAGTTCGGTTTGATTCCGGAGTTCATCGGTCGTCTGCCGGTCATTACCAATGTGTCAGCCCTGGATGTTGACGATTTGTCCCGGGTTTTGACTGAGCCTAAGAACGCCATCTTAAAGCAATACCAGCACCTGTTTGAGCTCGACGGGGTGAAACTGACTTTCACCGATGCGGCGATTCACGCGGTGGCCGAACTGGCTGAAAAACGCGGTACCGGGGCGCGTTCGCTGTCGACCCTGATGGAAAATACTCTCTCTCAAATCATGTTTGACCTGCCCTCACGTGAAGATGTGGCAGAAGTCATTATCGAAGCGGAGTGTGTGTTTGAGGGCGCAGAGCCCACCTACGTGCTGCAGGACATTCACGGCGGTTCGGTCGCCAAGACCGCCTAACATTTACGTCACAAGGTTCCCCGGCGGGTTCGCGCCGAGCTTGCCGTTTTCCTGGGGGCGGCTCCGTTTTACGTCTTGAGAAACTTTCCGCGGTGGGGAGGGGACCCGGTAAAGTGAGAGGGGAACCTAGTGAAGGGGCAACAATGAACACTACGCAAGCCGAAGCTATCTCCGCAAATCCGCCGCAAACCCCTGCTGAACTCAAGGAATACCGAGCCACCATCGACAACATCGACGCGGCGCTGGTGCATCTGCTGGCAGAGAGGTTCCGTTGCACCCAAAAAGTCGGACAGCTAAAAGCACGGCTGGATTTGCCGCCGGCTGACCCTGAGCGCGAGGCACAGCAGGTGGCGCGGCTCCAGGCTTTGGCGGTGTCGTCGGGACTGGATCCAGAGTTTGCCAAGAAGTTCCTGCGGTTTATCGTTGATGAGGTCATCCGGCACCACGAAGCAGTGCGGGAGACACCCTCCCGCTAATATTTGGACGCTATTTTCTGGCTGGTCAAGGCGGTTTTCCCGGTAATTAGGTAAGGCGAGCCTTGCTAATTGTTTTGTGCTATGTCATGATTGGCAGCGTCATTAAATCGTTAAGGAGAAAATCCCATGAAAGATAAAATCATTGGTTCACTGCCCACCATTGTGTTGGGACTGCTCATTGCCATCGCGCCCCGGACTTTTGCACCGGTTTGCGAGTTCGCTGCCAAGCATCATTCCGGCATGGAACATATGTCCGGGATGAAAGACTCCGGTGGTATGGAAAATATGGATCACATGGAACACATGGATCACATGGGTCAGGCTGGTAAGGCTATGGGTGAAGCTCATGACCACATGGCGTGCTATTGGACTGCTCAAGCCAGCTTAGGGATTGGAATCCTCCTGTTGGTCATCGGTTTGATTGCGTTTTTCGTGAACGCTCAGATTCGTACCGGTCTGAACATTAGTGCGGCGCTCATCTACGTGCTGGAGATCTTGATCGTCACCGTGCTGATTGGAGTGTGCAAAAACGAGGAGATGTCTTGCAGCCTTTACGCCAAGCCGACGCTGCTGGCGTTGAGCTGTGTGGGCATCCTGGCAGTTGCTGGGGCGATATTCCTGGATCAAAAGAAGCGCCCGGTAGCTCAGAAAGCGGCGGCCTAATCCGTCATGCAAAGCAGCCAAATCACCTGGGGCAAACTCCCTTTTCGCAATCTTAAATATTACCGTTATCGCAGCTTAGGACTGTTCTTGGTAGCGGTCCTGCTCAGCGGGATAACGTTTGCGGCGGGGATGGTCTCGCTGAACCTCAGTCAGGGGTTGTCATCGGTCAAAGAACGCCTGGGGGCGGACATAATGGTCGTGCCCTCTCAGTTTGAGCAATCCGCAAAGGATATTTACCTTTGCGGGGGCAAGCCGAGCGGATTCCTGCTGCAAGATGATGTGGCTGATTTGGTTGCTAACGTTGCCGGAGTGGAGCGGGTCACCACGCAGACCTATATTGCTTCTCTGATGGCAAGCTGCTGCGAAGTGAGGCTGCAAATTATCGGCATCGATCCGGACACCGACTTCGTGATTAAGCCCTGGATTCAAGCCACTTATTCTCGTGGTTTGCAGGACGGGGAACTGGTCGCAGGGTCCAAAGTCCAAATCAACGCCCAAGGCAAGATTCGCCTGTTTAACTATGAATTCCCCGTGAGCGCGCGGCTGGCTCCGACCGGCACGAACCTGGATTCTTCCGTGTTTGCCAATCTAGCGACCACAAAGATTTTGGCGCGCCAAGCCGAAAAGGTGGGACATCCGGTCTTGCCCACAGATGAGATTGGACATCGGGTTTCTGCCGTGATGGTAAAGGTCAAGCCTGGTTACGCTCCGGAAGAAGTGGCGCAGTATATCTCCAAATCTCCGCAGTTGGAGGGACTGGGCTTTGTGTCCGCTAACGGGATTAGTTCCCGGCTCAAAGAAGGAGTGGGACACATTGTGGGTGCGCTGCAGATTTTTCTGATTATCTTTTGGGCAGTTTCCCTAGCAGTGCTGGTGACTGTCAACTGGGTCAGCGTCATGTCGCGGAGCAAAGAACTGGGTTCGCTGCGAATTATGGGTGCGACGAAGCGGATGCTCACCACAATGCTGCTCAAGGAAAATCTGTTGATTAGCGTGGGCGGCAGCATACTGGGGTTGGGCTTCAGCGCGGCGCTGATGCACCCCTTCGGTAACGCTATCCAAAAGGCTTTGAAACAGCCCTATCTGCAAAGTGACCTGTGGAGTCAGTGTTCTCTGGCTGTCCTCATCCTGGTGACGGTGTGTCTGGGGGCGGCTCTGGCTAGCGCGGTTTCAGCGATTCGCATCTTGCAAAAAGAAACCTACAAGGCTGTGCGGGAGGGTCAATAGATGCTGCTGGAACTGTGTGCGGTTACGAAGAAGTTTTCGCGGCGAGGACGCGATTTTAACGCGGTAGACCAGGTCAGCTTGGAGATAGACGCCAATCAGTTCGTAGTCATTTCAGGCAAATCGGGTAACGGGAAAACGACCCTGCTGAACCTGATGATGGGTTTGCTGCGTCCCAGTTCCGGAACGGTTCAGGTGGCAGGGCAGGACTTGTCCCGTCTCTCGGATCGGGAGCTGTCCCAACTGCGCCGGTTTCGTTTGGGGATGGTTACGCAACAGCAGACCCTGGTAAGTTCCCTCAACGTGTTGGATAACGTGGTGCTGCCCGCGACTTTGCCGGCACAAGGGCGTTCCACGCGGAAAAAGTCTCCCGTAGCGGTGGAGTCGTTGCCCGTCAATCGTGCGTTAGATTTACTGGAAAAGCTCGACATTGCAGACCTATCTCATGCTTGGCCCGCGGAACTGTCCGGGGGAGAGATGCGTCGAGTCGCTATCGCCCGCGCGCTTATGACCCAACCGGAGGTTCTATTGGCAGACGAACCTACCGGGGATTTGGATGAGGCTTCCACCGCGGCGGTGTTGCGACTCTTCCGGGAACTGACCCAGGAGGGGCGCGCGGTTGTCATGGTCACGCACGACACCGCCGCTTATGAATACTGCAACCGTAGATTTACTATGCTTAAGGGCTGCTTGGAAGAGGCGCGTTAGACCGCGAGGAGCGACTGCGGGGAAATCTGTTTTACACCGTCCAAGGTTGCTATATAAATAAGGCAAGGCTTGCCTTATTAATTATTTTTTTGTAGCCTTGACATGTTTCAAATTGGAAAGAAGTTGATGGAATCGTGAACACAACCAGAAATCTGCCCTCCCCTTGGGCACGAGGACTACGGTTTATTTTAGGCTTTTTTGCTCTGGTGGTGGCACTGGCGTTCGGGGGTCTGATTTGGCCCAGCGCAGCCGCATCCCAAAACTCCGATCTAGGCCAATGGGCTGACGTGGTGGAAGTAATGCAGGAAAAGCTGAACGCGGTTCCAGAAGCGGGAGACCCGAGCGCGGTCCAGACTCTGATTCGCCAAGCCTACTATGAGAACTACCAGACCAGCGGTCTGGAAGACCAGGTTAAACACGCATTGGGGCGTGATGTCGACGACCAGTTCGTCGCCGAACTATTAAACTTGCGGAATCTCAGCCGTGACGGCGCGAGCCCGGAGCAACTCCGAGAAGCCAGCGACAAAGTCGTCGTCTCCCTGAAAGATACGGTAACTAAGCTAATCAAAGCTCCGAAGGTGTCTGATCAATGGAGCAGGGTAGCGGACACAATTGCGCAAACTATCACCGATGCGCAAAGCGCCTATGTCAAGGGGCAGGCTAATCGAGCCTTCACCCTGGCTACCGAAGCCTATCTGGGGCATTACGAAGCTGACGGGTTTGAAAACAACACCATTGTGCATAAAGGATTCAGCCGGGTAACCGAGATTGAAGGCATGTTCAGCGACTTGCGACAGGGCTACAAAGACGGTCGCAGCCAAGATCAACAGGAGAAACTCGGGAAGGATTTGATTTCGAAGCTCGTTGAGGATGCACAGTTCCTGGATGAAAAAACGCAGGACACCGGACCGCTGGGGATTTCCGGTTTCTTTGCTGCTTTCCTGATTCTGTTGCGTGAGGGCGCGGAGGCGCTGCTGGTGGTGGCAGCGTTGGTGACTTACGCGTTGAAAGCGGGACGGCGTGACCAGCTACGTGGAATCCTGGTGGGTGTGATTATCGCCGTGGTCCTTTCTATCGGTTTGGCTATCCTGTTTGGTCAACTCAGCGCCAGCGTACAGAGCGGAATGGGGCAGGAACTGCTCGAAGGCGTCACCGGTCTGGCGGCAGCCCTCATGCTGATTTACGTGTCCAACTGGATTCTCAGCAAGTCAAGTGGCAAGCGTTGGGAAGAATACATTAAAGCGACTGCGGGTGAAAAGACTGCCTCGGGAGGCGTTTTTGCCCTGGCGTTTGTGTCTTTCCTCACCGTAGCCAGGGAGGGCGCCGAAACAATCCTGTTCTTTTACCCGATTGTCGCCGGGGCGAAGACCCACAGCGATTATTGGTATATCGTTGCGGGTGGCTTGACCGCGGTAGTCATCCTGGCAATTCTATTTGTGCTGGTATGGCAGTTCGGGGTACGTTTGCCACTCAAGCCTTTCTTTAAGTGGACGTCGATATTGCTAGCGTTGCTGGCTATAGCTATCGTGGGTGGGGCGATTAAAGAGCTGCAAGAAGCTGCTTTGGTCGGGGCACACGTGGTGCCTTCCGTTCCTACCGTGGTGTTCTTGGGAATCTACCCTACCGCGGAAACCCTCGTCGCTCAGATTATCGTCGCCGCAGTTTTGGTCGGTTTGGCGCTGCTGCAACGCCACCAGGCAAAGGCTGACAAATCCACGACGGGTGCAGACCAGACTCAATCCGACACCTCGGTCGCGGATAATAATGATAAAGCTCCCGAAGAACACTCTTCGAGGGAACACACACAAGACGCTGTCGAAGCGCACAGCGGAAAGGAAAAATAATGAAGAAGAAGCTACTGGCTCTGGCAGCCGTCCTGGCGTTGGGAGCGAGCCTCAGCGGTTGTGGCGGAAACTCTGCAAACAACCAGGCTAAGCCTCAGGATTCCAAACCGGCGGCCTCGTCTGAGCAGGAACAACCGGAAACCCCCAGCGATCCCAATGTTGTGGGTATCAAGGAGATTCCGGTCGGCGATTCTGGCGAGCAAAGCAACGGGCCACTGAATGTAAACGTCGTTTATTTCCAGGCTGTCGATATGGAACATGGCTCAATGAAGATGCCTCCGGCTTCCGAGTCCGATATGCACTTTGAAATTGACGTCTCGACCAATGAAAAGGCCGAAGAATTCGGCTACCCGGCAGATACTTTCATGCCTTACCTGGATGACCTCAAGGTCGTGGTTAAAGATCAAAAGACCGGTGAGGAAACTGACCTGGGCACCATGATGCCGATGATTGCGGTCGATGGTCCCCACTACGGTAACAACATCAAGCTCAAGCCCGGTCTGTACGATGTGACCATCACCATCCCCTCTCCGGCAGACAAGTTCATGCTGCACACCGGTAAGGACTCCTCTGCAGTGAAGGGACGCTTCTGGAAGGAACCGCTGAAGTTCGAGTTCAAGAACTGGCAGTGGGACGGGCAGATTCTCTAAGTAGATTTCATTGCTCAAGTTATTTGTTGTCGCCCTCCGCTATGGGCTGCCACTCTTCGTGCCGCTGGCAATTCTGCTGGCAACACGACCGCACACGCCGATGGAACGCCGAGTTGTTGCTCGGATTACCACCGTCGTGCTGGTAGTGGCAGCCCTAGCGGCGGCGATTTTGGCATGGTTTCGACTGAATACGAACCTGATAGATGTTCCCACCATGAACTTCTATCTGGTTCCAGTAATGCTGATTTGCTCTCTGGGCTTCCTGGGGATGTCTTGGTGGTTTGGTGCGGCCGACCTCTATGACATTAAACAAAGCGCTAAGCATCGGGCGCTGCTGGTAGTCTCGCTGTTGACTGCGGTGAGTATCATCATCAATTTCGGCTTTGAATACGCATTTTCTACCGATGAAATCGTGCTGATGGGGTCCTCCCCATTAGAAACTGAATCGCTGGCACGATTTGCCGGCTTTGTGTTTGGTTCTTTGCTGGTGGTCATCGCTGGATGGGCGTATGTACACGCGACCAAGCTGGTTCCCGCGATGGTGCGTTTGGCAATTACTACCGCGGTGTTTTTGGTAGTCATCGGTCCGCGCTCTATCCTGCTCTATCAGCAGCTCGCCGCTCGTGGTTTCCTGCCCCGCTCGCGGACCATTTTTGAACTCGTGTTGTGGATTCAAAATGCCAACACCGTCATGCTGCTGACTCTGGTGGTACTCACCGCCATTCCCGGCATCATCGCCATTTGGTTCAGCTCCAAACCCGTCAATGTTTCCGGACCGGAAGCACGTTTAGCAAAAGCGGATCGAATTTCTCGCCGTCACTTTTTGGAGCTGGCATTGGGGGGTACGGTCGTCTTCGTTTCTGCTTTGACTGTCGGTAAACGTGTGGCAGAAGCCGTGCCTGAGCTATCCCCGATAGAGCCGTCCACTGTGAAGGGCAATATCGTTTCCGTGAGCCGTGAACTCGTGTCTGATGGACACCTGCACCGGTTTGCTTACGTGACCAAAGACGGCACCCAGGTACGTTTCATCGTCATTAAAAAGAACGCCGTGGCTTATGGCTGCGGTCTCGATGCATGTGAAATCTGCGGCGAATCCGGTTACTACGAAGACGGCGGAAAAGTCATTTGCCGACGCTGCGGAGTAATGATGAACATTCAAACTATTGGTTTCCCCGGTGGCTGCAATCCCATTCCGATTAAGTATGAAGTGGGCCCGAAAGAATTGCGGTTTTTTGCTGACGAGCTGAACGGGCACGCCAAAATCTTTAAAACCAAAATAATCTAAGGCTCTAAGGTAAAGTTTCCATGTTCTTTTTCAGGATGATTTTCAAGGCGTTACGTCGGCAGGTCGGCAAGCGCCTCATGATTGCGGTGACGATATTCTTAGGAGCGGGACTCACGACTTCCATGCTGGCAGTCATGCTGGACGTGGGGGACAAAATCAAGCAGGAACTCGGTTCTTACGGTGCCAATATCCAAGTCCTGCCGCAAGGAAAATCCGTCGTTTCCCAACTCTATGACTTCGAGGATACGGATAGTTCAGCAAATACCCAGTCCGGAGCGCTACAGGAATCCGAACTGGCAAAGCTGAAAACCATATTTTGGGCGTACAACATCGAAAACTTTGCCCCGTTCCTAGAGACCAAGGCGGAGTATTCCGGTCACGATGTCGATGTGGTCGGTACTTGGTTTCGCAAGAAGCTGGCTATTCCCACGGGGGAAAAAGTCGATACCGGCATGGCAGACATGCGCGACTGGTGGGAAGTGAAAGGCAGCTGGCCGAAGGCTCCCGACGAAGTCATGGTTGGAACGAAACTGGCAAAGCAAAACGGTTGGCACTTGGGGGATTCACTCACGTTGCAACCGCCACCCGGGATATCCGGCTCCGCGCCCAGTCCCACCCTGACTATCAGCGGCATTTTTACCTCCGGTTCCAATGAAGACCGGCAGCTTTTCGCTGATTTGAGCATAGCCCAGACACTGTCCAATCGTCCGGGGCAGGTCGATAGGGTTGAGGTCCGGGCTATCACCACGCCAGAAAATGACCTGTCACGTCGAGCTGCCCGCGATCCGAGCTCGCTGTCACTGGATGACTGGGAGACGTGGTATTGCACCGCTTATACTTCCTCAATCGCCTATCAAATTGAGGAAGTCATGAGCAATGCCGTGGCCACTCCCGTCCACCAAATCGCCGACAGTGAGGGCACGATTCTGGAGAAAACCCAGCTAATTATGACTCTGGTAGCAATCTTGGCCATGGCGGGATCCGCTCTGGGCATTGCTAACCTGGTGACCGCTTCAGTGATGGAACGTTCTGCCGAAATCGGACTGATGAAAGCCCTAGGAGCGCGCAATCTGTTCGTGGTGCTGATGATTTTGACGGAAACGTTCCTCGTGAGCCTGGTTGGAGCCGCCTTCGGGTGTCTGGGCGGCATCGGGCTGGCACAACTGGTCGGTCACCTCGTATTTGGGGTCAGTATCAATATCCGCCCGGTGGTGTTCCCCCTGATGGCGGTCATCGTAGGCATGACTGTTTTGCTGGGCTGTTTACCTTCCATCCGGGCGCTGGTGACTTTGCAGCCGGCACGAGTCCTGCACAGAAAGTAGGCGGGAATGAATTCACACAAACGAATGTTCGTGCGCATCATCTGGAAAGCGTTCGCGCACCGTTTCTCACGAGTTTTAATTGCTTCCCTAGCAATCGCCATGGGCGCCTCTACCCTCTCCGGGCTGGGGCTAGTGGCGGTGACGGTTCCCGACTATATTGCCAAGGAACTGCGCTCTTTTGGAGCAAACCTGGTGGTGCTGCCGCAAGGTTCCAACGTAATTACCCCCGAAACCGTGTCTGCCATAGACCGGCAGTGTGGCGAGAGCCTGTTGGGGCGGGCTGGATATAGCTACGGTAACCTGCTCTATGGACAACAGCCTGTGCCCCTCATGGTGACGAAATTCGCCGATGCCCGCTCGGTTCGTCCCTACTGGTCAATCGAGGGGAAAGTGCCGCAGGGCAGCGAACAGATTCTGTTAGGTGTGAACCTCGCAGACAAGTTCCGTCTGCACGTTGGTGACCTGATTGGACTCAAGGTGGCGCAACTGCGGGAAAACAACAATGCGGAGAACTCAGGAGACTCTAACCATTCCGGCAAACAGTTGGAAATTTCCGGGCTGCTGCGCACCGGTGGTCCCGAGGACGACTTGGCGGTGTTAAGCCCGGATAGTTACGCTGCCATGGGTGGTGTCGCCGACCACTACAGTTTGGTGGAATATTCTCTGAAAGGCGACACGTCCCAGCTCAGCACCTTAGCGAAAACCATTGAGAAAAAGGTCAGCGGGATTGACGCTGAGGTGGTGCGCCGGACTACGCAAAACGAAACGCGCATCGCCCATACGCTCAGTAACCTGATTTGGGTGGTCAGTATTATTATTTCCGCCCTAATGCTGATTGCGGTATCCGCAACACTGAGTTCGATTGTGTCGGAACGTTCTCGAGAAATTGGACTGAAAAAGGCTTTGGGTGCTTTGAGCAAGGACGTGTTCGAGGAGTTGATTGGAGAGTCTATACTGCTTGGGCTGTTCGGAGGCTTCTTGGGAGTGCTGCTGGGAATTGGACTGGCTGATTACATATTGCAAAAAGTATTCCTGGCGCGAGTAGAAATTAACTGGATAATTATTATCCTCACGATTGTGTTTTCGGTAGCGGTAGCGGTTATCGGCTCTCTCTGGCCGGCTAAACGCATTGCCCGGATTAATCCTATAAACGTTCTTGGTGGAGAGTGAGAATGCTATGGCAGAAAATGTTGATAAACAACTGATTTATCGAGTAGAGAATGTGTCACGTAAATATGGCGAGTTGGCAGCGCTGGATAACGTCAGTCTGGACGTGACCAAAGGCGAGTGGCTCTCCGTGGTGGGACCTTCCGGTTCAGGCAAGTCAACCTTGATGAATATCTTGGGATGCCTGGATTCTCCTACCGAAGGACTGGTTTATCTGGAGGGGGAGCGCCTGGACAAGATGGGTGAGCTGGAATTGGCAGCTGTCCGCCGTCGCAAGATTGGTCTCATCTTTCAACAGTTCCACTTGGTCAAGCACCTTTCCGCGGTGGAGAACGTGATGATGGCACAGTATTACCACTCCTTACCCGATGAAGCCGAAGCAATGGAGGCTCTGGACCGTGTGGGCATGTCAGCTCGCGCCACCCACCTCCCTCATGAACTGTCCGGAGGGGAGCAGCAGCGCGTGTGCGTGGCTCGTGCCCTCATCAATCATCCCTCCGTCATTCTGGCAGACGAACCGACCGGTAACCTCGACGAGGCAAACGAAAACATCGTGATTGATTTCTTTTCGCAGCTGCACCGAGAAGGTACCACGCTGCTGGTCGTTACCCACGATGCCAATGTCGCCCGGCAAGGTCAACGCCAAATTATTTTGGAACATGGCAAAATCACCAGCGAAGTCCACAATAAGCCGCAAACTTCCGCAGCAGGCACGCCGGAGGCGCTGGAAACAGGAGGTAAAGATGCGTAAAAACACCGCGGGGGCATTGCTCGCCATCGGCATGGTCGCCCTGAGCGGCTGTGCAACTTATCCGGCGGCCTCAACTTTGCCCGATGGGCAATACGCGGGAAGCTCACAGCCCGAAGAAGACGGTACCGTTGGCAAAGTTCGCTTCACGATTAAAGGCGGTCAGGTAGTTAACGCCGAGTTCCGTCTCTACGACAAAGACGGGACGCCGCATGATGAAAATTACGGCAAGACCGCCAGTGGCACGGTAGACACGGAGTTCTATCAGCGCGCCCAAGACGCTATCAGTGCTGAACAGCGCTATGTGCAGCAGTTCCAGAAAACCGGAGACCAAAATAAGGTCGATAGGGTGGCGGGGGCGTCTCTGTCACATCGGTTATTCCTCGACGCGGTAGAGGCGGCTATGGATACCGCGCAAAAGTAGGCGTTGTGCACCTCACGCCGGCTCCGCAAGAAGAAACCACGATTACCTTTGCGGCGATGGGGACGCTGGTGACGGTCTCGTGGCGCAACACTCACCAGGTCGCGGAAGTGCTCCGGGTGAGCCTGCCGCAAAGAGTGGCGCAGCTGGAGGATGATTTGTCGCGGTTCCGGGCAGATTCCCCCGTGAGCCGGCTGGATACGGAGTGGATTAATGTCGGACCGCACTGTGCTGCGGTGTTTCACGCGGCGAAAGATTGGTCGCAGCGTACCGGGGGGTTCTTTAAACTATTTCCGCGCCTGGGCTTGAGCGCCGAAACGTTACAGCTGCGAGGCGAGCAGGCTCGTCTCACGGTTCATGCGGGGGCGGGATGTCTGGATTTAGGAGGCATCGCTAAAGGTTACGCTGCCGCGCACCTGGCTTCCCTCATTGCAGAATCGGGGGGCAGCGACATCTTGGTTTCTTTCGGGGGTTCGTCCATTGTGGCGCCTGACCGACAGGCAACCATCAAAGTGCAATCACCCTGGATTGGCTCAGAATTCCTGGGAAACTTGCAGATAGAAAACGAGTCCCTCTCTTTTTCGGCGCTACCGCAAACAGAAATTGTCCCCACCCTGGTGCGCAGCCACATTCGCGGTCTGGACGGACAGCTGGCATTTACTGATATATGTGCGGCTCTCGTGGCGGGACCGGACGCGATGAGCTGTGAAGCCCTCTCTACCGCGCTGATTGCGGGGGGTACCCCCCTGCTGCACGATTTGACTCAAAAGGGCGTTTTGGGCGCGGCGTATCGTGCCCTCGCCATGACTTCCAACGGGAGAGTGTTTTCCGATCCCGCGCTACAGTTGCACATCACGCTAGATTTACCCGAGCCACTGCCACTGAGCGACACGCCAAAAGCCTAACGCCATCACGGACTTGGTGCCGCGGCGACTTTTGCCCCCCGCCGATAATTAAACCAAAATTGCGTATAGAACCTAGAATTTACCTAACTATTCCCCAGGGGGGCAAGAGACACAAGAAGTGGACTGAACGATAAATGTGTGACTGTGCAGAAAACCCGGTGGTGGTGCCGGACGCGGCGGTGATTTTGGCAGGAGGTACCGCGAAACGTTTGGGTGGGGTGTCCAAACCTGATTATCTGGTGGGTGGCACCAGGCTCATTGACTGGGTTTTTGCCGAAATCGAGCGCACCAGGTTCTCCGGTCGCCTTGTAGTGGTCGCTCCCGCGCGCCTGTCGATTCCCTCCGGGGTAGTGCTGACGTTGGAAGATCCCCCTCTGGGCGGACCACTGGCGGGTCTCAATGCTGGGGTGTCTCAATTGGGGGACCTGCCGGATTCTGCGATGGTGGCAGTCATGCCCTGCGACGCGCCACTGACTCCAAGGCTGTGGGGGAACCTGTGCACGCATCTGGAGGGCTGTGCCGGGGCGGCACCGCAGACCGACGATTGTGAAACGCGACTTCACTACCTGCACGGATGCTACCGGCTGGGCGCCTTGCGGGAACTGCCCCAAGTTCGGAACCGGTCAATCCGCAGCGGTTTTTCCCATCTGCAGGTAACCGCGGTGGCAGACCCGCAGCATTATTGCATGGACGTCGACACGCCCGAAGACGCGCGTAGATTAGCAGCGCGTTTAGAAATTCCCCCCGCCGTTGAGGTTTGATTCTCAGAAACCGCTTTCTATTTTTGAAGTACGGTTCATTTTTTATCCAATTTCGATGGATTTATGAACTATGGTTCATTTTCTGATGATAGTCCCCGCCACGGCTCGCTCCCGGGCGGTCCTCTCTCAGCTGACCCTTATGCCTGGGTCTGGTCAAGCTGTTCAATGATGTAATGCAGCAGGGGGAGCACCACCTGCAAGGCATCAGCGACCCCGCCCGAGGAACTGGGGCAGTTCACGATGACCGCCCCACGAGAAGTCCGGGAAGTCACTCCAACTACGGCGCGAGACAACACCGATTGCGGCGTGTTTTTCAGCCCTACGGCACGAATCTGTTCAGCAATCCCCGGCAACTCCACATCGCACACCGCCAGCGTGGTTTCGGGCACGATATTTCGGGCAGAAACCCCGGTAGAGCCCACAGTCACGATGAGGCGCGCACCGACCTGTTGTGCCCGTTCAAACTCGGCTCGCAGGGGAGCGGCGAGGTCGTCGATGACCTCCTCACGGACTACCGCAATTCCGAAGTCTTTCAGCAGCTCACGAGCTTTGGCAGCACCCTTCGGTGGTTTGTCGCCACTGACCACTCGCGAATCAACAGTGATGATGGCCGCGGTAACCTGAGAATGCTCTGCCATGATGACCTCCTGAACGAAATCTCCATTTACGCATCTGCTACGTAACTAAATTACCATCAGTTTATAGCTGCTCACGTCACGTTTCTGGCACATTTTATCGATGAACCGAGGTTGATTACCTGGTTAAACGCGGTTCCATGACTTGGATTTTAAAATCTGCCTAAGAATCGTTTAACTCTGTTAGCTTTTAGACAGGTGTTCAATAATCGCCGGAGTGGTTTATGGATTAAGGAGAGACATGACCGCAGAGACTCAGAAACTAGATGCCTCCGGAAAACTGTTGAAAAACTGGAATCCCGAAGATTCCCAGCAGTGGAGCTCAAAAATTGCCTGGACGACCCTGGTGGTTTCCACCTACTCGATGATTATGGCGTTCTGCGTGTGGTTCTTGGTGTCGGCATTGGCGCCAAAACTCAATGAAATCGGCTTCGGACTCAGCAAAGCGCAGCTGTACTGGCTGGCAGCGATGCCAGGCCTGTCTGGGGGCTTGATTCGTTTCATCTACACTTTCCTCCCCCCGGTGATTGGAACGCGCAAGTTGGTGGGGATTTCTTCAATCCTGTTCACCATTCCCATGTTTGGCTGGTTTTTCGCTGTGCAAAATGCGGACACTCCCTACTGGTGGCTGCTGACTTTGGCGTTCATGTGCGGTATTGGCGGAGGTTCTTTCTCGGGATATATGCCGTCAACCGGCTACTTTTTCCCCAAGCGTCTGTCCGGAACCGCGCTGAACCTCCAAGCCGGTATCGGAAACTTGGGTATGTCCATCATTCAAATCGTCGGGCCTATCCTCATGGGATTCTCCCTGTTCGGTTTGTCCTGGCTAGCTCCGCAAAGCGGCCCCAACGGCGATATCTGGGTTCACAACCCTGCCATCTTCTTTGTTCCGTGGTCCCTCGTGGCAGCTATCCTCGCGTTCACGCTACTCAAAGATGTTCCGGTGAAAGCCAACATTCGGGAACAGATGGACATCTTTTCAAACAAAAACACTTGGTACATGACGCTGCTCTATGTGATGACTTTCGGGATTTTCTCGGGCGCCTCGGCTCAGTTCGGTTTGCTCATCAACAACAACTATGGACCAGATTCAACCTTGCATCTAGCTGTGCAGGGTGCCACCTATGCCTTCCTCGGTCCGCTCATCGGCTCCATAGTGCGGGTTTTGTGGGGACCTCTGTGTGATAAGTTTGGCGGCGGCATCTGGACGTTTGTTTCCGGTGTCGGAATGGCTGTCACACTGGGAATTTCTGGATTTTTCTTGATAAATCCCCAATCCACTGCGGACTTCAACGGGTTCCTCTGGACGATGCTGATTATGTTCTTCTTTGCAGGAATCGGAAACGCTGGCACCTTTAAACAGATGCCCATGATTATGCCCAAACGCCAAGCCGGCGGAGCCATCGGTTTCACGGCTTCGGTAGCTGCGCTCGGACCGTTCCTGGTCGGGGCGGGTCTTGCTGTTATCCCGGCGGCGCAGTTCTTTTTTGGTACCACCGCGTACTGCATTTTCTGTTCGGTTCTGTGCTGGGTACTTTATGCCCGCAAGAACGCTCCGTTCCCCGGTTAGACCTTGCCAAGTGGAGGTAGTAAACGATGAGTGAATCGAAAATCCAAGGTGGGGGATACAAAGACGTTCCCTCGGGAGTATTCGCGCTGGGCTCAAAACTGCGCCGCGGCGAAATGTCTGGCGATTCCCGCCAGCTGTTTATCGAAGGTGGCCGTGACGCTGACGCTTTCTATCGGCAACGCTGGTCCTACGACAAGGTCGTGCGTTCGACTCACGGGGTGAACTGCACCGGGTCTTGTTCGTGGAAAGTGTATGTAAAAGACGGCATCATCACCTGGGAATCCCAAGCCGTTGATTATCCCTCCACCGGGTCGGATCTGCCTGATTATGAACCGCGCGGTTGCCCCCGTGGAGCCGCCTATTCTTGGTATGAATACTCTCCGACCCGGATTCGTTACCCCCATATTCGAGGAGTCCTGCTGGATTTGTACCGAGAGGAACGGAAATCGGGCAAGGATCCGGTAGAGGCTTGGGGAGCGATTGTGGAGGATCCGCAAAAAGCCAAAGACTACAAATCCCAGCGTGGTAAAGGCGGCATGGTGCGAATCGGTTGGGATGAGGCCAATGAGATTATCGCCGCGGCCCACGTCTATACCGTCAAAGAATACGGTCCGGACCGGTTAGCCGGGTTCTCGGTGATTCCCGCTATGTCGATGATTTCATACGCCGCCGGATCGCGGTTTTATGAATTGCTGGGCGGGGTCATGCTGTCTTTCTATGACTGGTACGCTGACCTTCCTCCCGCCTCGCCGCAAGTTTTTGGCGATCAAACCGATGTTCCCGAGTCTGGCGACTGGTTCAACTCGCAGTACCTCATCATGTGGGGTTCGAACATTCCCTTGACCCGTACCCCAGACGCTCACTTCATGACCGAAGCCCGCTATCACGGGCAAAAAGTCGTGGCGATTTCGCCTGATTATGCTGATAACACCAAGTTTGGTGATGAGTGGCTGCGGGTAAACCCCGGCACGGACGGGGCTCTGGCACAAGCTATGGGTCATGTAATCTTGAGCGAGTTCCACGTTAAACGCCGGGAGCCATTTTTCCTGGATTACATGTCGCGCTACACGGATGCGCCTTTCCTGGTCAAACTACAGGAAACCGAACACGGAGTGGTGCCCGGCAAGTTCCTCACAGCTGCTGATTTGCCTGCTGAGCTGGCGGGAGACTTGAAGAATCGGCCTAATCCGGAGCATCGCGGACTGGTGCTCGACGTGGATGGAACCATCAAAGATCCCGGCGGGACTCTGGCTGACAGGTGGGGCGAATCTAGCGGCAAAGGTCATTGGAATTTAGCTCTGGACGGGGTCCAACCAGCGATTTCGGCGCTTGACCGACCTGATGCCACAGGCATTGAAATTGTATTGCCACGTTTTGACCTGCCGAGCTCTCAATCCGAAACGGTAGCGATTGGTGCCGGTTTGGTGAAACGCGGAGTTCCCGCTTTCAAAGTTGGCTCGGATTACGTCACGACTGTTTACGATTTGTTGCTGGCTGAATATGGGGTGAAACGCGGTGACCTGCCCGGTGAATGGCCCCGCGGTTACGATGACGGCTCTACCCCCGGAACTCCTGCCTGGCAGGAAGAACATACCGGCGTACCCATGCACGCAGCCATCCGGATTGCCCGCGAGTTTGCTCAGAATGCCCTCGATTCAAAAGGTCGATCCATGATTGTGATGGGTGCGGGGACGAACCACTTTTTCCACTCCGACACGATATATCGCACTTTCCTGGCCCTCACAACCATGTGTGCCACCCAAGGGGTGAACGGCGGCGGTTGGGCGCACTACGTCGGTCAAGAAAAGGTCCGCCCGATTGCGGGTTGGCAACAATACGCTATGGGTCTGGACTGGTCCCGTCCTCCTCGGCAAATGATTTCCACGGGATTCTGGTATCTGTTGACCGACCAGTGGCGTTATGACGGTTCTCTGGCTGGTCAAGTGGGATCTCCACTGGCTGACTGGAAAGGCTTGACGAATGCGGACACGTTAGTTGAAGCCTCCCAACGCGGCTGGATGCCCTCCTACCCGCAGTTTGACCGTTCCGCATTGGAAATTGGTGAAGCTGCCAAAGAAGCCGGGATGAAACCTGGCGAATACGTGGTGCAGGAGCTCCAGACAGATCGTCTGCACTTTGCTTGCACCGATCCCGACAACCCGCGAAACTTTACCCGTATTCTCGCTAACTGGCGTACGAACCTGATGGGTTCCTCCGCCAAAGGTGCGGAGTACTTCGCGCGTCACATGATTGGAGCCGACAACGCAGTTACAGCTGATGAACTCGCGCCAGAATGCCGTCCGAAGCTGATGAAGTGGCGGGACGACCCGGGTATCGGCAAACTCGACCTTATGTTCACGGCTGACTTCCGGAACACCTCTACCACGCTGTTTTCAGACATTGTGCTGCCGGCAGCCACCTGGTATGAGAAATACGATATTTCGTCAACCGATATGCATCCGTTCCTGCATTCGTTCAATCAAGCGGTAGTGCCGCCGTGGCAGGCTCGCTCTGACTTTGAGGTGTTTCGGGATTTGGCATATCTGGTGTCTGAAATGGCGCAGCGTCACTTAGGTACCAAACAAGATGTGGTCATGGCGCCGATTGCGCATGACAGTCCTGATGAGATGGCTTTGCCACATGGAATCGTGGAGCCCTTGCAGACGCGTGAACTCATCCCCGGCAAAACCTTGCCAAAGTTCATCCCGGTGGAGCGTGACTACACCAAGATTTATGAAAAGTTCACCACGCTCGGTCCCAACGTGGAAAAACTCGGTTTGCCCATCAAGGGAATCACTCTGAAACCAGATCGGGAAGTCGAAGTGCTGCGAGGGATGAACGGGGTAGCTACCAGTGGTATTGGGCAAGGGCGTCCGCTCTTGGATACTCCGATTAAAGCGGCGGACGCGGTGATGCAGATGTCCGGCACCACAAACGGGCGTATCGCGGTGCAAGGCTTTTGCCAATATGAAGCCCAAACCGGTCAAAAGCTGGCGCAGTTGGCTCTTGGTGACGAAGAAAAACGACTGACGTTTAGAGAAATTACCATTCAGCCCCGCTCGGTCATCACCTCACCGGAATGGTCCGGTTCTGAACACGGTGGAAGGCGCTATTCTTCTTTCGTCATCAACATTGAACATCTCAAGCCTTTCCACACCTTTACGGGGCGAATGCATTACTATCTGGATCACGACTGGATGATTGACATCGGTGAGTCTTTACCGGTGTATCGCCCCC
This sequence comes from Mobiluncus curtisii ATCC 43063, assembly GCF_000196535.1. NCBI lineage: Bacteria > Bacillati > Actinomycetota > Actinomycetes > Actinomycetales > Actinomycetaceae > Mobiluncus > Mobiluncus curtisii. The sequence goes on from NC_014246.1 coordinate 1,633,582, forward strand.
CGTTGGACTTGGCGCGGATTTACGGAGATGCCGTGGTGGGCGAGCTTTCCAGAGATGACGGCGTGGCACAAGTTGCGGTGCGTTACCTGACCCCCCACAACAAGTGGGCCATCCACTCCCAGTATTACGACAATCTATATATGTTGACTCTGGGACGGGGTGGACAGACTATCTGGATGTCTCCCGAAGATGCCGCCAAGATTGGGGTCAAGGACAATGACTGGGTAGAGGCCTATAACCGTAACGGTGCCGTGGCGGCGCGAGCGGTGGTGTCTCACCGAATGCCGCCAGGGACGGTGTATATGTATCACGCACAAGAGCGGGTCAGCGGCACACCCATCTCACAAAAGTCGGGTTTACGCGGAGGTATCCACAACTCACTGACCCGGATTTTGTTGAAACCAACCCATATGGCCGGAGGTCATGCCCAGCTGACCTACGGGTTTAACTACATTGGTCCCACCGGCAATCAACGAGACGAAGTGACGTTGATTCGTCGGCGTACCACGGAGGTGAAGTTCTCATGAAGATACTTGCCCAAATCGCAATGGTGATGAATCTCGATAAATGCATCGGATGTCATACCTGTTCAGTCACCTGTAAACAAGCGTGGACGAACCGGGAAGGCACGGAGTACGTGTGGTTCAACAACGTGGAGACCAAGCCCGGTGTGGGATACCCAAAAGAATGGGAGAACCAAGGAAAGTATCGCGGTGGCTGGAAACTCACGTCTTCTGGCAAGCTCCGCCTTCGTGGCGGTGGTCGGTTACATGAACTGACCAAAATTTTCGCCAATCCACAGATGCCCACCCTAGATGATTATTACGAGCCTTGGACCTACGAGTATGAGAAGCTGTTAGCGGCTCCCAAGGACTCGAAATATTTACCGAGTGCCCGTCCGGTGAAACAAATTACAGGTGAACATATAAATCAGCCTAATTGGGGTCCCAACTGGGACGATGATTTGGCTGGTTCGCTGGAAATTTTGCCCCGGGATCCCATCTTGGAACAAATGACAGTGCAGATTAAGACCCAGATTCAAGATACTTTCATGTTTTACCTGCCCCGGATTTGCGAACATTGCCTTAACCCAGCCTGTGTTTCGGCTTGTCCGGGAACCGCGATGTACAAGCGCACGGAGGACGGCATCGTGCTGGTAGACCAAAATAAATGTCGCGGTTGGCGGATGTGCGTTTCAGCTTGTCCGTACAAGAAAGTCTATTTCAACCACCTAACCGGAAAAGCAGAAAAATGTACCCTTTGCTACCCTCGCTTGGAGGCGGGGGAGCCCACGGTTTGTTCCGAAACTTGTGTCGGGCGTCTGCGCTACTTGGGTGTCTTGCTCTACGATGCAGATCGAGTCGGTGAGGCAGCCGCGGTCCGAGACCCCCAGGACCTGTACCATTCCCAGCGCAGCCTGCTGCTGGATCCTTTTGACCCAAAGGTGCGGGCCGCTGCGGAAGCAAACGGGGTGCCACATTCCTGGATTCAAGCGGCTCAAGAATCGCCAGTGTACCGGCTCATTTCAGAATATGAGGTGGCACTGCCACTGCATCCGGAATATCGCACATTACCTATGGTTTGGTACATTCCTCCGCTGTCCCCGGTGGTGGATGCGGTCACGGCTGCGGGTGCCGACGGTGAGGACGCTAAAGTCCTGTTGACGTCCATCGCGACCATGCGGATTCCTCTTGAGTACCTCGCCGGGCTGTTCACAGCGGGAGACACCGTGCCGGTAGAAAAGTCCCTGCGCCGCCTGGCTGCCATGCGTAGCTACATGCGTGGACGCCAATTAGGAGAAGAACCTGACGAAACGGGAGCAAAAGCCGTGGGCATGACTGGGGAACAAATGGAGGAAATGTACCGGCTCCTGGCTATTGCCAAGTACGATGACCGTTTCGTGGTGCCCACTGCCGGGGCGGAAACCCCACGAGGTTTGCGCGAATTAGGTTGTTCCTTGGATGTGCTGGGCGGTCCCGGTCGGGACGGGGAGGGCATTCCTGCTTTCTGCAATACTGGATCCACCAGGACTTTTGTTCCGTTGGAGGTTCATCAATGAGTCAGGTACTGTCGGACCTGCCACCACGAGAGGCTCTGAATTCGACAGAAGCTGGACAATCACGGACCGCACAGATGATTGCCTCAGTCCTGTTGGACTATCCGAGTGAGGACTACCATAATCAGCTGTCCATCATTCGGTTGGAGCTGGACAACGTGGAGCCGGAAGTTGCCGATGAATTTCAGTCCTTTCTGGATTGGGCAGACTCGCACAATTTGCGTGAGATTGAGGATTTATATGTGCGAACGTTTGACCAGAAACGCAAGTGCAATTTGTACCTTTCGTACTATTCGACGGGGGACACTCGGATGCGTGGCTCTGCTATTTTGGCTTTCCAACAGGCCTTTGAGGCGATGGGCTGGAAAGTCTGTGGGGGAGAACTGCCGGATTATTTACCAGCCGTCCTGGAGCTAGCGGCTCGCAGTGGCGATGAGCTGGCTGAGCATCTTCTCAATATCCATCGTGATGGTTTGGAAGTGCTCCGGGTAGCCTTGGAATCCTTGAAAAGCCCCTGGTCCTCCGTCGTTGCGGGGCTGATTTTGACGCTAGACCCGCTGGACGAAAAGGCAAAAGCAGCGTTCCGTAAACTTATCTTGCAAGGCCCGCCCGCCGAGATGGTCGGCGTGCAGTCCCAACCGTTCTTTTTGGCACCAAAACAGGAGGCACACTGATGAATCCCTTTGAGCTTTTCTTGTGGACTGGGTTCCCGTATCTAGCATTGGGCTTGCTGATAGTAGGCCTGATTTGGCGTTACCGTTACGACAAGTTTGGGTGGACCTCGCGTTCCTCCCAGATTTACGAGTCGACTTTGTTGCGGTGGGCTTCGCCGCTGTTCCACTTCGGAATCTTGTTTGTCGGAGTGGGGCACGTGATGGGGTTGCTTATCCCCAAGTCTTGGACCACGGCCTCGGGGGTTTCTGAGCACGGATATCACCTGATGGCAACCATTGGCGGCATGACGGCGGGGGTAGCTGCGGTCGTTGGCCTGCTGGGGTTGCTCTATCGGCGTATTGTCAATAAATCGGTACGTTTCGCCACCACGAAGAACGATATCTTCATGTATGTTCTGCTGTGCCTCCCGATTGGCCTGGGATTTTGGGCCACTTTGCAAAATCAGGTGCTGGGCGGGGCGAATGGCTACGACTACCGGGAAACTATCAGCCCCTGGTTGCGGTCAATCCTGACTTTCCAACCCCAGCCGGAGCTGCTTGCGGGGGTACCTAGCTCCTTTAAAATGCACATCATCGCCGGACTTCTGCTGTTCGCGATTTGGCCGTTCACCAGGCTGGTTCACGTAGTTTCCGCTCCGGTTATGTACCCAACCCGTCCCTACGTGGTCTATCGTTCCCGTACGGAGGGGATACGGGGAGCGAAGACTCCGCGCGGCTGGAAACCCGTGACGACTCGCCCGCAACCGCGAGATTCGCACTCTTACGGGGCTTAACTTTCGCAATCCTGACTAACCCTGTTTGATGCCGGCTGAGAAGCTCAGAACGCCCCTCAGCCGGCACTTAATAAGTCGGTGGGTTCTGCTCTTGGCAGACCCGCTGTCACTTACCAGGTTTCGCCGGTTTTGCGGGGGGTTCGCCCAGCTCAGCGGCGCTGACCTGCGGGGATTCAACCTCGCCGGCGGCGAACTCCAGATTGCCCTCCACGTGGTTGGCTGCCATAAGGTCAGCGCGAGCCGCCTCGGCGCAGGCAACTGCGGAGGCGGGGAAAGTCACCGTAGCGTGCAAGAACGGGGTACGCTGAGACACTTTGGCATCAGACTTGACCTTACGGAGAGCCGACAGTGCCCCGCCGGCTGCCTGCAGCACCTCGGGATTGCCACTCACGCTATCCAAACCGTCAGTGCTGGGCCAAGCCGCCCGATGCACCGACCCGGTGCGATACCAGGACCACACTTCCTCGGTGGTGAAAGGCAAGAACGGCGCGAGCAGACGCACCACGCTATCAATAGCCAGTGCCAGGGTCGTGCGTGCAGAGGCGACCGCGGCAGCATCAGCTGCCGAATCCTTGCCGTAAGCGCGATCCTTGACCAGCTCCAAGTAATCATCACACAGCGTCCAGAAGAAACTCTCGGTCACCTCCAAGGCACGAGCATGGTTCATTTCTTCAAACGCCTTGGTAGCAGACGTGATAACTTCCGCTAGGATAGCAATCAAAGACCGGTCTACCTCGACGGTTACCAGCGCCGGGTCCAAAACCAGGTCGGCGTCCCCACCCATGGAGAGCGCGAACTTCGAAGCGTTCAACAGCTTGATAGCCAAACGCCGTCCGACCTTCATCTCGCCTTCGTCAAAGGCCGCGTCCGTCCCTAACCGGGCTGAGGCTGCCCAATAACGCACCGCGTCGGAAGAATGCTTTTCCAGCAGTGCCATCGGGGTCACCACGTTGCCTTTGGACTTGGACATCTTTTTGTGGTCAGGATCCAAAATCCAGCCCGAAATCGCGGCTTGACGCCACGGGAGAGTGTCAAACTCCAGATGCGACCGCACCACGGTAGAGAACAGCCAAGTACGAATGATGTCTTGACCCTGAGGACGCAAATCCATCGGGAAAGTCGCCGCAAACAGCTTTTCGTCCCGCCCAAAACCGGAATAGATTTCGGGAGTCAGGCTGGAGGTCGCCCACGTATCCATAATGTCGACTTCTGCCACGAAACCGCCCGGCACACCACGCTGAGATTCAGTAAATCCGGCGGGGGTATCCGTGGTGGGATCGATAGGCAACATATCTTCGCTGGGCAAAATCGGGTGGTCAAAGTCTGTTTCGCCAGAATCCTTAACGGGATACCACAGGGGCAGTGGCACCCCAAAGAAACGCTGGCGGGAAATCAGCCAGTCGGTGTTCAAACCGTTGACCCAGTTCTCGTAGCGAACCCGCATGAAATCAGGCACAAAGTCGAGTTCACGACCGCGCGCCAACAGTTCCTCGCGCAAATCCGTGCCCCCCGCGGTGCGAGAGTAGGGACGACCGCCATTACGGATATACCACTGGCGTGAAGTCACGATTTCCAGGGGCTTGTCGCCCTTTTCGTAAAAGTTCGTCATCCGCTGGGTCGGTTTCGGATCCCCCAGCATCTCCCCGGATTCCCGCAACGCCTCGACGATGGCTTTGCGGGCAGAGAACGTCGTTTTCCCAGCGGTTTCCTGATACAGCGCCCGACCGCGCTCGGAAGTAATCCAGTCCGGCACGTCAGGAATAATCCGACCGTCCTTGCGCAGGATAGCCCTGGTCGGCAGCTGCAAATCCCGCCACCAATCCACATCCACCAGGTCGCCGAACGTGCAGCACATGGCGATACCGGAACCCTTGTCCATCTCCGCCTCGGGGTGAGCCAATACGGGAACCCGCACATCAAACCCTGGTGAAGTCACGTAGGTGCCGAACAAATCGGTGTAGCGTTCGTCATCAGGGTGGGCAATCAGCGCACAGCACGCCCCCAGCAGTTCCGGACGGGTCGTTTCAATCACGATGTCGCCCTTGCCGTCTTCGCGATGGAACGCGAAAGAATGGTAGGAACCCGGATAGTCGCGCGCCTCCAGCTCAGCTTGCGCCACCGCCGTCTGGAACGTGACGTCCCACAGACCTGGCGCTTCGGCAGCGTACACCTCGCCACGGGCAAAGTTACGCAGGAAAAACGTCTGTGCGACCTTTTGCGCAGGCTTGCCGATAGTTTGCATCGTGTAGGACCAGTCGATTGACAGTCCCAGCGTGCGCCAGAGCTCCTCGAACTGTTTTTCGTCCTGAGAGGTCAGGCGTTCGCATAGCTCCACGAAGTTTTTGCGGCTGATTGGCACCTGGTCGGCGTTCTTAATGGACTTGCCTTCTCCGCCCTCGTACGGTGGAGTGAAATTGGGCACATAGGGCAAGGACGGGTCGCAGCGCACCCCAAAATAGTTTTGCACCCGACGTTCGGTGGGCAGACCATTGTCGTCCCAGCCCATCGGGTAAAACACGTTCTTGCCGCGCATCCGCTGATAACGCGCCACCACATCCGTGTGTGTATAGGAAAACACGTGACCGACATGCAGCGAGCCAGAGACGGTGGGGGGCGGGGTGTCGATAGAATAAACGGCTTCCCGCTTGGTGTCCGGGTCAAAAGCGTAGGTCTGCGTCTGTGTCCATACCTCGCGCCATTTGTCCTCAATGCCGTCAAGGGTCGTCTTTTCAGGTACTCTCGGAGCTTTCAGTCTCTCGGTCATGGTTTTCCTTTTATCGTTGTGATTTACCTGCAATAGTTTACCCGCTTGCGTTCCTGCTGCCCTAACGCATTTGGCGGGGTGCGGATTATTTCTGGGTTGCTTTGGCGTCCCCTGCCATCGCGCCCTCAACCATGCGCACTACGGTCCGCGAGAATCCGGCATCCTCGCCTGCCAGCAGACCGGCAATGGTGGAGCCGCCGGGGGAGCACACTCTATCGACCAGTTGACCGGGGTGAGCGCCCTTTTCCAGACCATCTTGCAACATGAGGGCAGAGCCTAACAGCATCTGGGTCGCTGACTCGATGGCTGCCGCTTTTGTCAATCCCGCCGCGACGCCTGCTTTCGCCAAAGCCTCGACATAGGTATAAGTCCAGGCAGGTGCACATCCAGCAATGGCAGTAAATGCGGGGAACAGGGATTCCTCCAGCTCGACCGTGCGACCTACCGCGTTGAACAGACCCAGGGCGTACTGCTTTTGTTCCGGGGTCACTGCCGCGTTCGCGCACAAGGCCGACATGGCGGCGTTGACCTGTGCGTTCAGGTTTGGCATGACCCGCACGATGGGGGTGTCAGGGGTCAGCCAGCCCTCCAGATGCGCCAAATCGACTCCACCAGCGATGGAAATGACCAGCTTTCCTCCCAGTTCGGGAGAGATTTCGGTGAGGACCGAGGTGATGTGTTTCGGTTTCACCGCAATGACCACCGCGTCAACTGTCCCGACCAGTTCCCGATTGGAAGCCACTTGTGAGACTCCAAACTCATTAGTCAGCGGATGCGACCCCGGTGTCACACTGAAATCAGAAAAACTCAGGTCGCAGGCCTTGACGAAGCCGCGCCGCAGGGCTCCCGCCGCAATTGCAGAACCCATGGCACCCATGCCAATAAAACCGAGTTTCATCTTGCCTCTTTTCCTGGTGTCCGCGGTTTATTCCCCGCGTTGGAAAGGAACCGCTGGTGTCGTTTTCCTATAGGCTAAGTCTATAGCGTGCCCCCGTAGCCAAAAATTCTGGAAAGGTGAGCGAAAATGAGCTTCACACCCGGACCGGTAAAGCCGTCCGCACAAACTCTTGACCCCCAAAGTTTTGGAATCGCAGTTCCCGAGACCCGTCCAGCGCGTCAGCCGGGACGAGCGCTGGTGACCGGGGCTTCTACCGGAATTGGCTGGGAAACTGTGAAGCGGCTGTGCGCCTCTGGATGGGATGTCCTGGCGACCGCACGTCGCGCCGAAAGATTGGCGGCACTGGCTTATGAGACGGGTTGCGCGGCTTTTGCCGCTGACCTGACCATTCCTGAGCACGTGCAGGCTCTGTATGAGTGGGCGACCGCCGAGGGACAGGTCGTGGACGCGGTGGTAAATAATGCCGGGGGAGCCCGGGGCACCGACACCGTGATAGAGGCAAAGCTGGACCGGTGGAAAACCATGTACAGCATCAACGTTTTGTCTTCCCTGCAGGTCACCCAAGCTTTCCTGCCTCATATGTTGGCTCACGGGGGCGGGGATATCGTGTTCGTCACTTCAACTGCCGGTCATGAGACGTATCCGGGTGGGGCGGGCTATACCGCTGCCAAACACGCCGAGGCGATGCTGCCCGAGACACTGCGCCTAGAGCTGGTAGGGAAACCGATTCGCATTATCGAGATTATGCCGGGATTGGTGCAAACCCCGGAATTTTCCCTCTCTCGCCTGGAGGACCGGGAACAAGCTGCAGGGGTGTACGCCGGAGTGGATTATCCGCTGGTGGGGGCGGATATTGCCCAGGCTATTGAATGGACCCTAAGCTTGCCCGCGCACGTGAATATAGACCAGCTTAAAATCAAACCTGTGGAACAGGCCACCAGCACTATCAAAGTCCGCCTGGGAAAACCGTCTGAGTGAATCATGGCGCGAATTGTTGTGATTGGAGCAGGTTGGCGTGCCGACAGCGAGCGTAGCGAGTGTGTGTCGGTGCGTGGTGGGGTGGAGCCGGTGAAAAAACGTTGCGGGGCAACGTTTTCGGCGGAACTCCTGAAGAAAAAAGGATACTGAGATGGCGCGAATTGTTGTGATTGGAGCCGGAATGGCCGGTCATTCCACAGCCCTCGGGCTGAAACACCGCCTGAAAGACGATCATGAGGTCATCGTTATCAGTCCGAGTTCGACCTGGACGAATCCCGACGTCATGGCACAGATTGCTTCCGGCTTGCAGCTGGCGCAGCGTCAAACTGTCCAGCTCGGTCCGCTTTATCGGCGCAAAGGTATCATCTTCCATCAAGGCATGGCTACCGCGGTCTACCCCAAGGGCTACCGGGACGACCAGCGTCCTCAAGTCCAGATGACTTTTACCGGCTCGCACCTCGAGGGGCAGGTCGCGCGCGTGCCTTACGATTACCTGGTCATTGCCACCGGGCATGACATTGATCGGGTGGCAGGCATTCCCGCAGAAGCCACCACGGTGCCGACCTGTGTCCTGGATCGCCTGGATAGCGCCATTGCAGGGGAAGCGGAGCTTCGCCGCTTGCTGTTTGAACTGCAGGATTCCCCGGTGGACGACAAGCCGAAAGTGATTGCCATCGGTCGTTCCGCCCGCGGCATGGGCGGGTTTTACGGGGCACTGGAATATGCTCTGTGCGTGGACGAGGTACTGCGAGCTGCTTTTCTGCGTTCGCGGGTGGAACTGCACTTTTTCGATGCTGGGCGACCTTGGATGTACGGTCACACCGATGAACCGAAGATGGAAGAGGACATGCAGACCGCGCTGGTGCATCTCATCGAGTCCCACCGCCTGATTCTGCACCAAGATATGCGTTTAGCGTCAATAAATGGGCGGAGGGTGCGTTTCGTTCCGGTGCATGGCGAGGGGCAGCCCGGAGAAATGGAATGCGATTTGGTGGCGGTGGAGGCAGCGCGGGTGCTCACCCCCCTGTCAGTGTATGACGCCAACGGAGCGGATTTGCGTGGTGACTTGTACGATGGTTGGGGGCGGCTGCGGGTGGATGCCAAAACCCAGCAGAACGGTTCCGGCCAGGTGGTGACTCTGCTGCCGCGGACTTTCCGCAATCCTACTCATCGCAATATTTTCGGAATTGGTTCGGCTATTGCGATGGACACGCGCGAACTTGTGGAAGGTAAAGATTCTGCCCCGACACCTGTCCCCATGCAAACCCGCGATATGGCGCATTTAATGAGCCGACAGGTTTCGGACTTGATTATCGAAGAACTGACAGGTCAAAAAAACAAAGTTTTGCCCGAAACTCTGGAAGAAATCGAGACGGTGTTGAGCTTATGTTGGGATTACGGGTTGATTTCCTCGCGAGGCTTTTATGCCGAGCTGACCTACCCAAAGAAAAGCAGTGACGCGGCGCGACAGGTATTGCGGGTGCGTCACGGCTTGGGACCATACTGGGCGGTACGGACGGAACGTTTCCTGGAACGTTACCGGGCGAAAGGTCGCGCCCTATGGTGGATGTTGCCCAGCTAACGTTTATTCGGAATCTTCGTCCGGTTGAGGCATTGCGTTGGGTAGCTGCTGTTCCAGCTGTTCAAAGAAATCCTCGCTGGACTCCAGTGCACAGCGAACCTGTTCGTCCAGCTGCGCATCTGTCAGACCGTTGCGCCAGCTGATTGGCAGTTCCGTATGCACATAGACTTCGCGGTCTTCGGTGACCCGTGCGTAGGCTTTCGGCCAGTAATACTCGGTGTTCCAGCGGTTACAAATAGAGTTAATCAAGATGAAGTCGTCCAGCTCCGGTTCCCCGCGCCAAGTGCCGCGTACACAGAGGATGGTGTCTTTTTCGCCGGTGACTTGAAAATAATAGATACCGTTTTGCCAGGCTCCGCCCACATCCCCGTCATGATTGACCTGGTAGCTCCACTTATGACTTTCCAAGACTTTCTTAACCCGGTCGCGAGTCAGGTTGGGCAGCCGATTAACCGAAAAGGGCACGCTGTCGAAAGGAGACTCGAAAGGATTATCGAAAAGATTCCCGCTATCCCCACTCATGATTCGCCTCCTCCTGTATGGCTGCAGCTTCCATTTTAGCCGACTGCTCCAGGTCCGGGGGTGAAATTTCACTGGAGGTGAAAGCGCCGCGACACCCGATTTCGGCTGGTTATTACCGGCTGACCTGCCCACAGTAGGATGGGATGGTGCAGGAAAAATCCCCGGAACTGGCTTTGAAATGGCGCGGAAAACACGATGTGGAACTGGTGACACCTCGGCCTTACGTCCCTGCCGAACGGTATCCGGAAATGTTGGGGATTGAAACGGCGGTATCAGGGAGCGAAAATCGCATTTATGTCGGGGAAAACCTGCAGGTCATGAGTGGATTGCTGCCCCAATATGAGGGCAGCGTTGACTGTATCTATATTGATCCACCGTTTAACTCCGGGACAGATTATGTGCAACGAATTCAGACCCATCATCGAGGTGACTCGAAACGCACCATCACTGTGAAACAATACGGCGACCGTTGGCAAACCGCAGATTACCTACAAAATCTTTACGAGAGACTGACAGTGCTACGGCGATTTTTGTCGCCAACAGGGACGATATTTCTCCACTGCGATTGGCATTCCTCCGCTACGCTGCGCTTGATCATGGATGAGGTATTCGGGGGGCGCAACCTCATTAATGAGATTGTGTGGGCTTACGCTTCGGGCGGGGGATCCCGGCGAGCCTTCGGTCATAAACACGACACCATCCTGTTTTATGCCCGGAACCGACGCCGCTACTATTTTGACCCCGATGCGGTACGGGTGGCGTATAACGCTGCTATTGCTCCCAAGCGTCGCGAGCTGTTTAATCCGCAGGGCATGGTTGCTCCCGACGTTTGGCAGATTTCCCGACCACCGAATCATTCTGATACCTGGGTAGGGTATCCAACTCAAAAACCGCTGGAAGTCATGCAACGCGCTATTGCCGCGGCGTGTCCGCCGGGGGGACTGGTGATGGATTGCTTTGCCGGTTCCGGTTCTACCCTGGTGGCAGCAGCTCAGCTGGGACGACGTTTCCTGGGGATAGAACGCAATAGTTTGGGGGTGCATTTGGCGCGGCGGCGCCTGGTGCAAACCGGGGTTGGCTTTGAAGTTTGGCGGGAAACTGCGTCCTGGAATGCTCATCGAATCTTAGAGAACTTGGAATTGCTGGGGCGAGAAGTTGCCACCAGCGTCGCAAAATTGGACGCCACCACGGTAACAGAGCCCCCAGCTAAGGTCGAAACAACCGGAAATTCCGACCAACTGGACTGGATAGAGCTGGTGGATTGGGCAGCTATTGACCCGAATTTTGCCGGTTTTTCCGATGGTGTTTTCGTTCCCCGCGCCGTGATGGCGCCGTCACGAGACGCGGTCATCGATTTTGCCGACTGTGGGGAGAATGCTCGTGGGGTGGCGCTGGTGGCAGATGTGACCGGACAAGATTACTTCGTTAGGCTGGAAACATGAGCAAATTGGACAAAATCGGTCAGGGCTCCACCCCGGAGGAAAATCCCGGTCTGGAACCGGAAACTCCGCAGGTCGCACCGTGGGACGGGTGGTTCGGCAAGAGCTCGAACCGTAACCAGCGCGGACGCAGCCTGGCTCTGGTAGCGTTCGCCGTGGTGGCAGTGACCGGTTTGGGTACCCAGTTTGTCGGGGATGACGGCTGGTTCTTCGGGCTCCTCGGCGGTGACCGGACCCATTCCACCAGCCAATCCGGGAACGCCGGAGAACGAACTCGTGACGCCGCCGGGAAAACAACGGGAACCCTCGCCAGGGACGTGTTGGACAAACTGGAAGTACGTGACAAAGATCCTTTCCACGATTTTGACCGCGAGCGACTGTTCGGCAAGGGGTGGCTGGACCTCGACGGCAACGATTGTAATACCCGCAACGAGGTGCTGGCTCGCGACCTAGAGAATGTGCAATACCGGGCGGCTACGCCCACCACCCCCGCGCACTGCGTGGTGCAAAGTGGCGTCCTGCACGACAAGTACGCCGGGGAAACTATTGATTTTAGGCGGTCACAGGAAACCTCCGACGCGGTCCAGATTGACCACGTGGTGGCGTTGGGTAACGTGTGGCGTACCGGCGGACAGCAGCTCAGCCAGCAGGAACGGGAGGCTATTGCCAACGACCCGCTGAACTTGGAAGCAGTAAAAGGTCAGGTAAACCAGGATAAACAATCTCAAGATGCGGCTGCATGGCTGCCACCTGCGCGAGATTACCGCTGTGCTTACGTGGCGCGTCAGATTGCGGTGAAAGCGAAATACGGACTGTGGGTGACCCCGGCAGAGAAACAGGCCATGATGGGGGTGCTGAAAGAGTGCCCCCGGGAGCCAATTCCATAGATATCAAACTGAGATTGGGGATTATAAGGTGGGATTTGGGCGGTAGCTGCCAATAATGACAGCTACCGCGCTATTTTCACCTTATATTTCCGCTTCTCAAAAATTTAACGCGGATACACCGTAATTTGCGTGGCTTTGACCTCAGCATAAATGGGTGAACCGGGAGCCAGATGCAGAGCATTGACTGCCTGTGGGGTCAACACGGCTTGAATGCTTTGCCCCCCTGCTAGATTCAAACTGATCCACTGCACCGCACCTCGCGGCGTGATGTCCGTGACGCGCGCCTGCCAGGTATTGCGCGGAGAGCCAGAAACGGGTGTGTCGAACAGAGCCACAGATTGCGGGGCAAAAGCGGTGAGAGCTGGGGTTTGGGGACCTGGATGACTGTTTCCTTGCCACAGTCCGATCAATTCCACTCCACTGGCATTAACGGTGGCGACCTCGTCGGATTCCTCAATGATCCCAGCCAACAGGTTCATTCCGGACAGATTTTCCAAGAACTTCGTGGCAGGCTGACCCAGCATTTCTACCACGGTGCCTTCCCCAATCAAATGCCCGTTTTCGATGGCGACTACGTGATCAGCCAGCATCCATACATCGAGGGGATCGTGGGTCACAAAAATCACCGTGGGTCGCGGCTCTTGACGCAACCGCTTTGACAGAACTTCCCGCATTTTCGCAGAAGTTTCAACGTCAAGGGCGGAAAATGGTTCGTCCAACAGCACGACTTGCGGGTGCGTCGCCAGAGCACGAGCCAAAGCCACGCGCTGCGACTGCCCTCCGGACAGAGCCGTGGCAGGACGATCCGCCAGTTCCAAAGCGCCTACCGCCGCTAACTCTTGGCGCGCGATACGCCGCGATTCAGACCGTGACAGATGCCGGGCACGTGGACCAAACGCCACATTTTCCAGCACGCTCAGGTGAGGAAACAGCAGAGGCTTTTGGGTCAGCATCGCGACGGGACGCTGATGAGGTGGCAGAGACCGGGTGGCATCAGCAAATACCGTCTCTCCGCTGCGAACCTCGCCCGAATCGGGAGTCAGCAGCCCGGAAATCATCCCCAAAATGGTGGACTTGCCGGCTCCGTTTGGTCCGACGATGGCAGTAATCAGCCCCGCCGGAAAAGCGCACTGTACGGTGACATTGCGTTCCGTGATACCCGCGTTTACCAGGACTTCTCCCCCCGCTGCGAGGGCAGCGGGGGAATTCGCAGAGTTTACTGCGGTCTCAGAACTAGAATTCACTGGTCATCACCATTTTCCGGTTGCATTGTGAGCTGTTTGGTGCGGCGAGTGGTAAAAATGGCAGACAATCCCATCATGGTGGCAGCCAGCAGTACCAGCACTACAGACAGCGCTAAAGCCAGGTCAGAGTCGTCCTCGCGCAACAAATAGATAGCCTGGGGGAGGGTGCGGGTCACCCCTTGCAGAGAGCCTGCGAAAGTCAGGGTCGCCCCGAACTCGCCCAAGGCGCGGGCAAAAGCCATGGTGGCGCCCCCGACTATGGCAGGAGTGAGCAAGGGCAACGTAACGCGGCGCAAGACATAAGTCGGAGACGCCCCCAAAGTCGCCGCAATTCGTTCATAACCGGAATCAAAAGTGCGCAGCGCGGACTCTAGAGACACCACATAGTAAGGCATTGCCACGAATGTTTGTCCCAGTACCACGGCTATGGTGGTGAACCCAATCTCGATACCAGCCAGAGACAGGTATTGGCCTACTACGCCGCGCCGTCCCAGTGTCACCAAGAGCGCTAAACCAGCTACGACCGGCGGCAACACCATGGGCAGGACTGCAAAAGTGCGCCACACGTACGCCCAAAAACCCTCGGTGCGCGAAATCAGCAGCGCCAGGGGCGTGCCGAGAATCAGCACCAGCACCAGTGAAACCAGGCAGGTGCGCAGACTCAACAGCAGAGCATCACGGGACTCGTCGCGGGTCAGGATTTCCGCCAGACGGATCCACGGCACACGCACCATGAGCCCCAAGATGGGCAAAACGACCAACAGTAAGGCTATCCCCGCTGGCAAATACAGCCAGCGGGGAAAACCGTGGTTATTAGCGTTCAACGCGAAACCTTACTTAGCGGGGCTCATGAACCCGTACTTGGCAAAGACCTTTTGTGCCGCATCAGACAACACAAAGTCCACGAACGCTTTCGCGGCAGCATCGTTGCCATTTTCGGCAGCCATCTTGGTGACCATAATCGGGTAAGCATTGACCACGGTGTCAGAGCCAGGAATCTCGATAGTGTCCACCGAGTCCTTTTCTGCCAAAGCGTCGGTCTGGTACACCACGCCCGCGTCAGCTTCACCGCTGACGACCTTACCCATCACGTCCTTGACCGAAGTCTCTTCGGACACGGCTTGACCGGTGAAACCGACCTTTTGCGCCAGTTCACGGTAAGCATTGCCACAGGGAACCCCGTCAGCGCAAATTACCAGCTTCTTGCCGTTGAGAGAGTCATTCAGACCGGTGACCCCGGCTGGGTTTCCTTTCGGGACTGCCAGAGTCAGGGTATTGTTCACAAAAATGCTGGGCTCGCCGGCGTTCAGACCCGCGTCGGTGGCTTTCTTCATGTTCTTTTCGTCAGCGGAGGCGAACACGTCCGCTTTGGCGCCACCTTGCATCTGATCGAACAGAGAGGAGGAGCCGTCGAAGTTGAACTTTACGGTAATGTCGGGGTTTTCCTTTTGGAAAGATTCACCCAGCTCAGAAAAACTGGCCTTGAGAGAAGCCGCAGCAAACACCTGAATCATCTTGGCGTCGGCGGTTTTACTCGGTTCGGAGTCTGCAGGTTTCGAGTTGTCCGAACCGCAAGCCGTGAGACCGGTTGCAGCCAGGGCGAGGATTGCCAAGCCTGCTCCGAGACGTGCGAATTTTTTCATCATTTTCCCTTTCGCAATAGCCGGTTCGGCGATTCTCCGGTGCCGGCAGTTTCATCGTGGCGAGCCTAGGGTGTCGTTAGGTTTTCCCTAAGATGCATCAATTACGACATTCGTGGCTTTGACTCGGGCGGTGGCTACCGCGCCGGGCACCAGTCCGAGTTCTTTCACCGACTCGGTAGAAATGAGGGACACCACGCGGAAGGGACCGCACTGCAGTTCCACCTGACTCATGACTTTGTCCGAAACAATTTTGGTGACCAGACCGCGGAAATGGTTGCGGGCAGAGATGGAACCCGTGGAATCCGTGTCACCGAAATCTTTGGCTTTATCCTGGGCGATTATCGCCAGTTCTGCCCCGTCGACAACCTTGCGTCCCGCGCTATCGGTTCCGGAACTGAGATGACCGGCGTCTATCCAGCGTCGCAGCGTATCATCGCTGACACCCAGTAAATTCGCGGCATCCTTAATCCGTAACTGAGACATACTTGCCACCTTATCTTAAATTCTGCGGATATTTTCCGAGGTTTGACCAGAATTTGCGGAAACCGCCTTGTGGCTGACAGTGTCTGTGTAGTTTCAATCCGCGGGGTACTGGGCGACCAGGTCGCGAAGTTTGGCTACATTCACAGCCGCTTTCTCTATATCTCCACCCGCGGCATATCCGACCAGGAAAGCCGTCAGGGGAGCCCCCGGACGAGACGGTCCATGTGCGACTTCGCTGATGAGATTCAGCAGTTCCTCCTGGACGGGGGCAATAGTCTCTCCGGGCAGCTGGAGCTCTCGGCTGGCGGCTTGTAGCCACGCTGCCATTTTTGCCATTTTTTCTGGGTCGTCCTTGCGATTTTCTGTTGCCATGTCTGCTCCTCGACTCATGTGGTTAAAAATATGCCGAGCCGTTTGGCTCGCACCTTTCAGCATAATGGTAAAAGCAACAGGGAGCGAGGACGAACCGAAAATGCCTAGTGAACTGGAATAATCATGGCGACGCGATAGAATGACCTGATACACCCATCGCTGAGGAAGTAGGCAGGTTTGACGGAGACGCTAACGCGAGTCAATCGTGTGAGCCAGGTGGCTCCGCTGACCTCTGCTTGGACTGTGCCACTGCGAGACAGCTGGGGACGGACGGCGCGTGACTTGCGCTTGTCGGTGACTGATCGCTGCGACTTGCGCTGTTCGTATTGCCTGCCGCGCGGGGGTGTGAAATGGGTGCCACGCCGGGAGCTGCTGGACGCCTCGGAAATTTTGCGTTTAGCGGGTATAGCAATACACCGTTTGGGGATTACTCAGGTTCGTCTGACCGGTGGGGAGCCCCTGTTGCGACCGGATTTGTTAGAGATTGCAGCTGGCGTTCGTGAGTCTTTCGTCTCAGCAGGTCTGGATCCTCAGTTGGCACTGACCACGAATGCACGTAGCTTGGCGCCGCTGGCCGCGGCATTACGGGCGACAGGAATCCGGCGCATTAATATTTCTCTGGATACGCTCGACCCGAACCGGTTTGCCCAAATTGCCGGGCGCGATGAGCTCGCGAAGGCTCTGGCAGGGATAGATGCTGCCCTGTCCGCCGGCTTTCAGACGGTGAAAATGAACACGGTGATGTTGGACCGCGTCAGTCTGCGGGAAGCTCCGGAGTTGCTGCGATTTTGTTTGGAGCGGGGTATCGAGTGGCGCGCCATTGAATACATGCCATTTGGTCCACACGCGGTTCGGGTCGACTCCACGCAACAGCTGGATTTTTCTCAACTGCGTCCGACTTTGGAACGTGAGTTTCACCTGGAGCCGGTGCGAGACAACGTTGATATTCACGCCCCGGCGACTCGTTTTGTCGTGTTTAACTCCGCCCGCACCCAACGTTTGGGGACGATGGGGATAATTTCCTCAGTTTCGGCGCCTTTCTGTGCAAACTGTAATCGAACCCGACTTTCCCCGACCGGGGTAGTGCGTCCCTGTTTGTTCTCTGACTTGAGCTGTGACCTGGGGATGCTGCTGCGCAGCGGGGCTAGCGATGATGAACTGGCTCAAGCGTGGGCTGGGGTGACCTGGGAAAAACCTTCCGGACACGGCTTGGGACAGCAGGATTTTCACTCTCCCACGATTCCGATGGCTCAGATTGGGGGGTAAAGATGCGGGAAAATGACGGTGACACGGTTGGGGTGCAAGTGCGGTTTTTCGCGGCCGCGGCGGAAGCGGCGGGTACTGATGTGGCGACGGTACAGGTAGCGCGGGATTTGAGTGTGGCGGAGACAGCGGCTCAGGCTGGCGGATGCGGCAGTGACTTGAATCGGGTGCTTTCCATTTCGTCATACCTGGTGGGGGGGCTGCGCGAATCGGGACAGAAGCGCCTCGCGGACCTCGATGATCTCACCGACCTCACCATCGATGTTTTACCGCCGTTTGCTGGCGGCTAGCAGAGCGCGGAGCGCTCGTGAGCTAGCCGTTGGAGTCGCTCGCGGTGTGCGAATGCAATGGTTTGCATTCGCAGCGAGCGTTCCTTAATAAAATATAAAGCAGAGCGCGGAGCGCTCGTGAGCTAGCCGTTGGAGTCGCTCGCGGTGTGCGAATGCAATGGTTTGCATTCGCAGCGAGCGTTCCTTAATAAAATATAAAGCAGAGCGCGGAGCGCTCGTGAGCTAGCCGTTGGAGTCGCTCGCGGTGTGCGAATGCAATGGTTTGCATTCGCAGCGAGCGTTCCTTAAAAAGGGAGTGCCCCTGAACCGCACATCCAACTAACGCAAAAATCAATTCATAGGAGACTCTTTGGCGACCATACTGCAAGCGGACTTGACCAATAAGCCTTTAGATCCAGCGCGGTTCGAGGCGAACTTCACCGCGCCTACCGCAGGCTGCCAGCTCGTGTTCATCGGTCGGGTGCGCAACCATGACCAGGGGCGCGGGGTGGAGGCGATTACCTATAGCGCTCACCCGGATGCTGCCGGCGAATTGCAACAGATCGCCAGTGAGGCCAGCGCGGTTCCTGGTGTCCAGGAGGTGGCGGTGCTGCATCGCGTGGGGCACCTGTCGATTGGTGAAGTAGCTGTTTTGGCGGGGGTTTCTGCCGCGCACCGACGGGCTGCTTTTTCTACGGTGTCTTGGCTGATTGATGCCGTTAAAGACCGGGTTCCTGTTTGGAAGAAACAGGTTTTTTCCGAGGGTGATGCGGTGTGGTCGAACGTCGATACGGACTTTCAGCCCCAGAGCCGCTACGCTGCCCACTGTGCGATTCCGGGGTTTGGGGCGTCCGGTCAGGATCGTGTTATGAGTGCAAAAGTCCTGGTGGTTGGCGCTGGCGGTCTGGGTTCACCCATCATTGCTTACCTCGCTGCTGCCGGGGTCGGCCTGTCTGCAGCGGGGGGAGCCCTGGGGATTGCTGACGGTGACACGGTGAGCTTGAGCAACTTGGGGCGCCAAGTCATTCACCCGTTTAACCGCCAAGGCGAGCTAAAAACGGCTTCTGCCGCTGCCACCGTCCGCGCGTTGAATCCCGAAGTGAATGTCAGTGCGGAGCCTTCGTTGGATGCACAGAACGCCGCCGCGATTATCTCTCGATATGACCTGGTGGTGGATGCCACCGATACGTTTGCTTCGAAATACCTGATTTCTGACACTTGCGCGAAGTTATCCCGCCCCCTAGTGTGGGGCTCCGCAGTCGGAACAAACTTCGAGGTCAGTGTGTTTTCCCCAGCGGTCGGGACGTGTTTGCGCACGTTGTATCCGACTCAGCCCCCGCCCGCGAGTACTCCAGACTCGGCTACAGTGGGTATTCTCGGCCCGGTCTGCGGGCAAGCCGGGTCGCTGATGGCTACCGAAGTCCTCAAAATGGTTGCCGGTTGGGGGGAGCCCCTCATCGGACGCCTGGTTATTGGGGATGCCCGCAGGGGCAAATGGAACGTGGTGGATTATTCGACTCGCGCTGCTGCCCAATTCCCGAACCCAAACTATTCCGAAACCCTGTCCGGTGAGACTGGTGACCGTAAAGGAGAGAAATCATGAGTAACACCGAAAAATTGCTTGATTACCAAGACTTTTTGGCGAGTCTCCTGGCTGAAATCGTTCCCCTAGCCCCGCGGGAGCTTCCCGTGGGCGACTCTTTGGGGCTGACTTTGGCAGAACCCGTCATCTCCCGGCTGTCGGTTCCGCCCTTTACGAACTCGGCGATGGACGGCTTCGCTTTCAACAGTGCGGGGCTGCCGGTTGACGGTTCTGTAACATTGCCGGTGGCGGGCGATATTCCGGCGGGCACAGATCCGAGCGCGGATTGCCAGCCGGGTCAGGCGTGGCGGATTATGACCGGCGCAAAAATGCCCGCGGGGGCGGACACGGTGGTGAAAGTGGAGGACACGGATCAAAAGCCCGGTCCGGTTCCGCTACCGGAACAGGTCACTATTCATCGTGTTCCGCGAGCTGGGGCGAACGTGCGTCGGGCAGGTGAGGACCTGCCGGTGGGCAGCGAAGTCCTGGCTGCTGGCGAGGTCATGAGTCCGGGGGCGATTGCTTCGGCTATCTCGGGAGGCTATGCCAAAGTTACGGTGTTCCCACGAGTGCGGGTGGGAATTATTGCCACCGGTTCTGAACTGGCAGGGGCGGGGGCATCGCTGGAAGGGTCGATGATTCCGGATTCTAACTCGTCTCTGGCAGCAGCCTTGGCACGTGTGGCCCAGGCGGAGGTGAGCTTTGCAGGACAATGCGGGGATGATGTGGCACAGTTTAGAGAAACCTTGCGCCAGGTTGCAGAGACGAGCGACTTGGTCGTGACTTCGGGAGGGGTTTCTGCCGGCGCGTATGAAGTGGTGAAACAGGGCGTCAGTGAATGGGGATTCCATTTTGCACGAGTTGCTTTACAACCGGGCAAACCTCAAGGTTACGGCTTCGTCGAGGTAAGTGGGGGGCGCCGCGTCCCGGTGTTGACCCTGCCGGGAAACCCGGTTTCGGTTTTTGTTTCCTGGCATCTGTTTGTGCTGCCAGTTCTGGCGAAACTCAGTGGTCGGGATCCTGACCAGGCGCATGTCTGCCGGGAAGCGACCGTAGTGGAGGAGTGGACTTCGCCACGTGGGAAAGTCCAGGTGGTGCCCGTCCGTTTGACGCCGGGACAGCCGGGGGAAACCCCCACGGTGCAGCGTACTCACCGCTTGGGGTCGAAGTCACACTTGGTGGCTTCGCTGCATAAAGCGAACGCCTTGATGCTGATTGACCGGGATGTTGAGTCTGTGGCGCCGTGGTCGATTGTGAAAGTCATCGAAATTTAACCTCGGAGAGGCGTGGAACCGTGGGACTTAGGTAGCGTTCCAGGAACGGAGCCAATCGTGGAGCGCCGCGATTCCAACCGCCAGGAAATACAGTGCCAGCAGGGCGGAGGCCTGCAAAATGACGGGCCACGGAGTTGGCAGTGGGTTGGCGATAGCCGAAAAAATAAACGCCACCATGGTTGCCCAACGCCAGCCCTTTAACATGGTGCGGGCTTTGAGCACCCCCAGGAAGTTCAGCATGACCAAAATCTCGGGAATCAGGAAAGAAATCCCGAACGCTAAAACCAGGCGAATATAGAACTTGATATAGGAATCTGCCTGTAGCAGCATCGCCGAATCCGGGGGAGTGAACGAGGACAGAATCGACACGGCTCGCGGTGCGGTCCAATCGCCGAAAACTGCTCCGGCAGCGAACAAGATGACACCAGCGACACCGAATATCAACATCCACAGGCGTTCTCGGCGTCGCAGACCGGGCCAGATGAAAGCCACTAGCTGAAAAATCCACCACGGTGAAGCCAGCAGCACCCCCAACCACAGGGACACGCGGATTTTCAGGTCAAACGCCGCGCCGATAGTTTGAAAGTTTAGGTTCGCGCCAGCGACGTCTTTCATGGGGGCAGTGATGTGCGCCAGCGCGAATTCGTAGAGAAACCATCCCCCAATTGTCGCCAGGGCGATGCCCACAAATGACCAAATCAGACGTCTGCGCAGCTCAGCGAGGTGAGCGGTGACTGACATGACGCCTTCAGAGCGGGCATCACGTTTCTTGTCAGGTAATTTCTCAGCAGGCACGCGCGGGATTACTGAGCGGCACCGTTGCCAGAAGTCGGGTCAGTTTTCGCGGAATTGTCCGCAGTGGTGTCATTCTGACCCTCAATTACTCTGCCGTCAGATTTGGTGTCCTCGGTCAAATCGTTGAGTTCTTCTTTCAGGACTTTCGCAGACTTGCCTACGTTGCGAGCAATCTCCGGCAGCTTCGAGGCACCAAAAACCACGACCAAAATAATGATGACAGTAATCCACACCAAGGGGCTTACGCTGAACAACATCACATGCGCCGGAACCATAAGTTTCTCCTTTTTAACTGGCTAAATCATTACCAGCTTACCAGTTTACGCGGGCTTTTCTTGCCGGGGGGCAGCTGGTGGCTCCGTGGGGGAATCGCCGGGGGCAGAGTCAATCGATGGTTTGGGGGTGTCTGTGGATTTTTTCGTCACAAGGTCAGTGGTGACGGTTTTCTCGGTGCTAGCGGCTTTTTCTATGTCAGCGACTTGTTCCATCCACAGCTGCATTTCTTCGGCGACGGCGTCTTTAATCATCTTGCGGGGGTCGTATTCTCGTGGATCAAAGCTGCTTAAGTCAACGCTCAAGCCGGACTTGGTGAAATTTGCTTCTTCGCGTAGCCGAGCGGACCATTCCCGCAACCACTCGATGACTTTTTTGAACCAGAGCAGAGCCTGAGCCGCGTTCCGTGGACCAATGACGATGACGCCTACGACTAAAATGAGCAGCAGCTCCGAACCGCTTATCCCAAAAAATTCCACGTGACAATTCTAGTCAGGGAAACAATTTCCTGCATATATTAAAAGGGTCAGATGAGGAAACAGACCCCGAACTGGGGTGTTTACGGGGAGACTTGTGATGGAAAATACCCTACCCATGAACCACCTGAACGAACACGGCGAGGCTCGGATGGTGGACGTGTCAGCGAAAAATGAAACGTTGCGCGAAGCGCGTGCGCAAGCCATAGTCAGCGTGTCGCCCCAGGTAGCCGCGGCTTTACGCGATAATCGTGTCCCGAAAGGAGACGCCCTAGCGGTGGCGCGCATCGCCGGTATCCAGGCGGTGAAACGCACCCCGGAGCTGCTCCCGCTGGCACACCCCTTGGGGATTACCTATGTTGCCCTAGACATCACCTCGGAAGGCAACGAGGTGATTCTGCGTTCTACGGTGAAGTGCGTAGAACGTACCGGAGTTGAGATGGAGGCTCTGACCGCGGTAACCGTGGGAGCATTGGCGCTGGTGGACATGCTAAAAGGGGTAGATCGCCAGATTACTTTACGGGAAGCCTTCGTGACTTATAAGTCCGGCGGTCGTTCGGGGACCTGGGAGCGAGAATCATGACTCATGCTGCCCAATCGTTACCGCCGGAGACACCGGCTTACGTCATTACGGTTTCTGATTCCGTTTCTGCGGGTGTGAACTCGGATCGGTCCGGTCCGTTGGCGGTAGAAATGTTGTCTGAACTGGGATTTGTGGTGAGCGGGCCGATGGTGGTTCCTGATGGTGTGGATTCTGTGCACCAGGCCGTAGCGGCAGCGTGCCACAGTGGTGCGCGATTAGTCTTTACGACGGGAGGAACGGGGATTAGCCCGCGTGACCTCACTCCTGAAGCTGTGGAGAGCCTGGTGGTAGCACGTTTAAGCGGCGCCGAAGCCGCGCTACTGGAACGTAATCGGCAGGCTGCGCCTCTGGGGATGCTGTCTCGTCCGGTGGTGGGGATTTCCACGCGGCAGGCGGGAGCCGCACTGGTGGTGTGCGCCCCCGGTTCTCCGGGTGCGGTGCGGGACACGATAGAGGTCCTCACACCGGTATTGGGGCATGTCTTGGAGATTTTAGACCGGACAAATTCCTGAAAATATTCTTATCTTTCCACCCCAGCGGTACCATGTTAATGTAAACATCGTAGACTGTTTCCCCTGGGGAGGAGAATAAAGATAATGAGGTCTGTAATGAAAAAAATTCCAGCAGCGGCAGGTGCCATTCTCTTGACCTTATCCTTGGCATCATGCATGGGAAACTCAGATTCAGCGGGGGGCAAGTCGTATGATTTTGATTCCATTAAACCTGACCCCGAGATTGTGGCGATGGTTCCGCAGGCAAACCGGGAGACGTTACGCGTAGCGATGGATATTCCTTATTCCCCCGCTATGTTTCTCGACGACAATAATCAGCCTACGGGTTACGAGGTAGATGTCTTAAAAGCCTTGTCAAGGCTGATGGGGGTGTCGGAACTCAAAATTAGTGATGAAGACTTCGATGCGATTATTCCCAAAGTTAATGACGGAACTTATGACCTTGGTATGGCATCCATTACCATTAAGAAGAGCCGGATGGCTCAGGTTAATATGATTTCCTACATTCAGGCGGGATTTATTTACGGCACGCAGGGGGGAAACCCTAAGAATTTCGATCCCGCGAATCCCTGTGGACTCAAGGTAGCCGCTAAATCAGAAACCAGCCAAGAAAACGCACTGCAAGATGTAAGCGCATCATGTTTAAAGGCTGGAAAACCAGCTATACAGATTGTTTCAAGTGATAATCAAGAAGATTTGATACAGCAGGTTGCGGCGGGAACGTTGGATGCCATTATTGGGGAGAGTCCGATTATGGCTTATGCCGAGTCGCGGAATCCAAAGTTTGCCACCGTGGGCGAGGCTTTCCACGTGGCTCCCCAGGGTCCGGCTATTGCGAAAGATAATCCAGAACTGGCGAAAGCCGTGCAGGCCGGTCTGCAAAAGATGATTGATACGGGGTTGTTAAATAACGTTCTTTCCACGTGGGGGGAAGAATCCATTGCACTGCACTATGCGACGCTAAACCCGCCAATTGCGTGAATTCAAATTCATATTCCATACTTTGGGATACTATAGGCTAGTAAAGTTTAGGTGGTTTCCTCTCTGGGAAGGAGAGCAGAGGCAATGTGGCCCTCGATGAAAAAAATTTCGGCAGCAGCGGGTGCTGTTCTGTTGGCAGGAACGCTGGCATCCTGTGCGGGTTCGACCAGTGCAGCTGGCGTTAAATCATATAATTTTGATTCCATTAAACCTGACCCTGAGATTGTGGCGATGGTTCCGCAGGCAAACCGGGAGACGTTACGGGTAGTGATGGATATTCCTTATTCCCCTGCGGAGTTCCTGGATAGTAACAAACAGCCTGTCGGCTACGAGGTTGATGTTATGAAAGCCTTGTCAAGGCTGATGGGGGTGTCGGAACTCAAAATTAGTGATGAAGACTTCGATGCGATTATTCCCAAGGTTAACGATGGTACCTATGATGTCGGTGTGGCATCTATGACCGCCACGAAGGCGCGGATGTCACGGGTCAATATGGTTACTTACATTCAGTCCGGGTACATCTATGGAACCCAGGCGGGCAATCCTAAAAATTTTGATCCTGCCAATTCCTGCGGATTGAAAGTTGCCGCCCAGTCAGGCACCACACAGGCTGAAACTTTACAGGCGAACAGTGATTCATGCGTGAAAGCCGGAAAACCGGCGATACAGGTTGTTACTGACGAAGATCAGGAAAAGTTGATAGAGCAGGTCGCGGCGGGAACTTTGGACGCCATTATTGGGGAAAGCCCGATTATGGCTTATGCCGAGTCGCGAAATCCAAAGTTTGCCACCGCAGGTGAGGCTTTCCAGGTGGCGCCGCAGGGTCCGGCGACCGCGAAAGACAACCCGGAATTGGCGAAAGCTATCCAAGCCGGTCTGCAAAAAATGATGGACACGGGAATGCTCAAGGAAGTCCTCGCGCCGTGGGGTGAGGAATTCATTGCACTCAACTATGCGACCTTGAATCCGCCGATTGCCTAGGTCAGGGAGGAAATAAAATGCGTTTTTCAGCAATGATTAAATTCACCATGATTGTGGTGATGGCGTTGGTAGTTTTCGGTCTCATCGCCCAAATCGGCACCATTGTCACGACCGGTCAGGTCAATCAGGCGCAAGAAGAATCGAACCAGCGCAATAACGGGATTACCTACATTAAGAATGCCCGGACAAACCTGGCTGACAATGCGCGGGACTTTGTGGTTTCCGGTCTGGAAGAAGCCATGATGGATTACTTCAACCAGATTTATGTGAATCGCGATTCTGAGTACGGAGCCCATCTCATCGCCGATAACGACGGTACGGCAGATGAAAACAAACTGGTGCAGCAGTCGCTGGAAGCGGCAAAAGCTACCCAAGACACTGAAATACACGCGATGGCTTTGGCAGCTCTGAGCCGTGGCACTGACTTTAGTACGCTGCCTGCGGATTTGGAAAATTTCCAGTTCTCTGCAGAGGAACGGGCTATGGATCCCGAGACGCAGCTGCAAACTGCTACAGACATGGTGTTCGGGGAAATCTATTCCAATTCGTACAAGTCTGTAATGTCGCCACTGAACAGGTTGAATCAAATCGAAAACGGCTCTGCTAATGCCGCGGATACGCAAATGGGGCGGGCGGCCTCCCTACAAAAGGTCACCATCTATATTCTGATTGCGATATTCATTGTTCTGGCAGTGACGGTGTTGCTGTTCTTGCTCGCCGCGTTGCGCACTGTTCGCCTGCCTCTGTCACGGCATACTGAGGCTTTGCAGAATCACGACCAGTATGATTTGAGTTTCCGGTTGCGTGACGATACCGGAGTGCCGGAGATTCGGGATTTGGCCAAGGCTTTCAATGGGCAAAATGACCAGGTCAACGAGCTGATTGGGGAAGTTAGCGGAACGTCCAAAGGCTTGCATGAACATGCGGGTAATCTGGCAGATACGGCTGCTGAGCTAGACCAAACCGCTCAGGACACTCGTTCTCAGGCAGCGGGCGCGGCTGAACAGGCGCAGCTGCTGGCGACCAATATGGATACTTTGAGCACGGCGATGGAAGAAATGCAGGCGGCTATCCGCCAGATTTCTGAGTCTGCCACGTCGGCTTCGCGGATTTCAGAAGAAGCGGTGGAGTCGGTCGGTTCTGCGACGAAAGTTATCGATACCTTGGGCGAGTCTTCGCAGTCTATCGGAGAGATTACCAATTCGATTACTTCGATTGCAGAACAGACGAACCTGCTGGCGCTCAACGCGACGATTGAGGCAGCACGAGCCGGAGACGCCGGTAAAGGCTTCGCGGTTGTTGCTGGTGAGGTGAAAGATTTGGCTGCGCAGACCGCAGTGGCGACGGCAGATATTTCCGAGCGGGTCAATTCTATCCAGGAGGATTCCACGAAGGCAGCTGAGGCCATCGCGCAAATCAGTGAGGTCATCGCGCGAATCAACGATTCCCAACAGACGATTGCTTCGGCGGTAGAGGAACAGACGGCAACGACAAATGAGATGTTTGGTGTCGTTAGTGGCGCCGCACAGACGACTCAGGACATCGTGGGCACGATTGAGACGGTTTCGGCTAAGGCTGAGAAGTCCGCTGCGGGCGCCCGCACGACTCTGGAAGCCGGTCAGGCAGTCGCTGACTCATCCAGCCAGCTCAGCAAGCTCGTCTCCCGCTACCATCAGTAAGAGCCGCGTTAAATCATCCCGACGAAGGTGCCGCACAGAATCTTGGTAATCATCGCGACGGGATAAGCCATGGCATAGCCCAAGGAAACCCGCGGGTCGGTGTTGGTTTGATCATTAGCGAATCCCAACACCGCCGGCTGGGTTTGGGCGCCGCCCATGAAGCCGGAGAGTTTCGTGCCCCCCATCTTGGCTACCACACGCATCAAGATAAACAGGGCAAGTCCAAAAATGTTGGTGATGATGAAGCCCAGAAGCAGAATCTTCCACCAATCTCCACCGGTGAACGCGGTTTGGATGGAACCTCCGGCGTTTGTGCCAGCTTGGGCTAGGAACAGCAGCAGCCCGATTTCGCCCAAGACTTGACCCGTCGTGTAGGGCAGGGTGGTGACAAAGGGACCGATACGTCCGATGCGTCCCATAATCAGTCCCATGATGATGGTTCCAGCGGCATACCCGACGCTGAAATATCCGCCTCCGGGATTGGGGATGGGAATTTCGCCGATGAGGAACCCCAGGGTCATCCCAATTCCCAGTGCCACCGGGTTAAGGGAAGTGAGTCCGCGGGTGGAATCACCCAAGTATTTGGTGATGGTAGCGATATTAGATTTTGGTGCTACCACGCGCAACCGGTCGCCTAACTGCAAGGTCAAATCCGGGTAAGCTACCATATCCACATCGCCGCGACGGACGCGAGAGACAGTGGCACCAAAGCGGTCGCCCATGTTTAGCTCTGCAATCGTCTTGCCGGCTTTGGTGGCATCGGAAAGGGTAATGCGTCGATAGTCCAGGTAGGTGCGGTCGGTCTGTAGTGAATGGGAGGACGAGTGCCCCAATTCTTCAATGATGGTGTGGACCGCTGAGGCTTCACCCACAATGGTAATCAGGTCACCGGGGTTGAGCGTATCCGACATGTTGGGACGGGTGATGGGTCCATGTTCACCGCGGCGCAGACGTGAAAAAGCCAATTTTTCGTCGAAACGCTCGAAGATTTCTCCCAAGCGAGGTTGGGTGTCGATTTCCACTCGGATTGTTTTGGACACGACGGGGCTGGGCGCATCGCGGTCATTTTTGCCTTTTTTCAGTGCCAGCGAGGCAAAAAATATCATTCCCAGGACGCCGTACAGGTAAGCAATAGAATAACCGACCGTGGCGGTGGCATTGTCTCCAGAAGTTTCCCCTCCTGCTTCGAGCATCGGAGTGTTAGTCAGTGCCCCCGAGAGGGTACCCACAATTTGGCTGACAGGCATTCCCAGAAGGGTGCCGATACCCACCGCGACAGCGCTGACTCCCACATAGACACCGACCAGCAGGAGGATGGATTTCCAGGCAGTCTGAAGGGTTGCAAAAAAGTTCGAACCAGAGTTTGAACCAATACAAAACGCAAACAGTGAGAGCCCTAATACCGCGATTTCTTTTGGAATCATGAGCTTTATGCCCGATGCACTGGCCCACGCCGAGACGGCAATCGCGAGGAACAGTACCGCTGCTGCGCCCAAGGAAACACCTTTGACCTTGATGTGTCCAAACGCCATGCCTATACCCAATAAAGCAGCTAAAAGGACAATGGGGTGAGCTGCGAAAAATTCGAACAAAATGCCCTCCAGAGACGTCGTGATAAATCAACCTCGTGGTCGGGAAAACCAACAAAGTCAGTCTATCAACGCATACTGAAAGAATCGTCAGCGTCGGCGTGGAGGACGGGGTGGGTATCAACAATTTCCTTGTCTTGCAGCCAGTTTCGATCCGTTAGCATCCGGGCTGTGGAAAGTCCGATACCAATTGCCAAAATGACTATAGACACCTCGGTGAGGGAGGCAATAGCCCCCATAAAATTCCCCTCATTGAGGTGTACCAAGGCTGAATAGAGGGGAACCCCCGGAACCATCAGTACCGCTGCCGGCACGGACAACGAGACTCGTGAGTAGTTAAAGTTTGACAGGCGAGAGATAAAGTCTGCCAGCAGCCCGATTGCCAGCGCCTCCAGTCCTACGGAAAACTGCCAATTTAGCCCTGATTCCACGACGAAAAAACGCAGCGGATTGACCAGGGCGCATATCAGACCGGCATAAACGCACAGGCGCCGGTTCGAGTTAAACAGCATGGCGAACCCGGCAGAGGCCACAAATGAACAGACCGTGCGAGTCAAGTAGAGCCAGTTTCCCTCCAGAGGCGGGTTCACCGCGGGATCAACTGCCCAATGGAAGGTGAGGGACACGATCCACACGCTCACGCCGGCGGAAATAATCAGCATCAAGGTGTATACCAGGCGGGGTATCCCGGCGGAAAGGTCCATGCGCACCAAATCGAGCATCGAGGTAATGAGCGGGAAACCGGGAACTAAAAATAGAACCGCAGACACCACTCCCACCCGGAATCCGAGAGGATCAGCAGTAACCCAAGGCGGTATGGTTGCCAGGACCGCGGATGAATAGACTCTCCTCAAGCACGTTTCCAGGAGCTCGGCGCAGCAAATATAAACCACTGAGGCGGCAAAACCGGCAGTCATCCAGACTGCAAAATGGTTCGTTTTCTTTGCCATCATCATCCG
The DNA here is from genome assembly GCF_000196535.1 of Mobiluncus curtisii ATCC 43063. Classification (NCBI taxonomy): domain Bacteria; kingdom Bacillati; phylum Actinomycetota; class Actinomycetes; order Actinomycetales; family Actinomycetaceae; genus Mobiluncus; species Mobiluncus curtisii. The sequence continues at coordinate 1,663,113 of NC_014246.1, forward strand.
GCGCACGCTTTGCCCGAATCCCGCAGCTAAACCTGCCAATATACACTCGATGAGCCCGCCGCGGTTCAGGAAACAGAAGCAGGCGCAGGCAAATCCTGCTGCCAATGTATTAGCAATCTTATTGAATTCAGGTTTGTAGGACTCAATGCGATCCATGAGCCGGTTTGCTTCGCTGACGGGGGTATCCGGCTTGATGTTTTGAATAAATAGCCGCAGCCGATCGAGTTTCGCGGCGTTGGTTCCAAAGTCCCTCTGCTCTGAGATTTCGGTACGGGAAAAGGGACGCAGATAGACGGTGGAGCTGATTTCACCAAAGGTGACTTGAACATGGTGTTCATCGGCGCCCAACGCGGTAGCCAAGCGGGCCATCGAAATCTTAATGCGGTAGGCAGAAGCCCCGCAGGACTGCAGCATGTGACCTAAGCGCATAATTGTGCGGGACACTTCTGTGAGCTGGATACGAATCTTTTCGTACTCCACCACACTTTGCGTACTGACTTCAATAGGGGTGTCGGTCGATTTTGGCTTGGGGGTAAAAGCGTGGTCGCGCTCGCCACGCAGTCGTTCCAAGTGCTTTGACAGAAACATTGCGGTCTGCTCTTTCACGCGTCGGGGAAAATTTAGATTCAATGACACAAAAAGATTTAACCATCTGGTGGACGCCATTAATCAGGACTAAGGGCACAGCTGGAGAAAATAATTTGGTTTTCCCCGGTTTTAGGACCTACATAGAAGCTATATTTTTGTGGTGGGGACCGGGATCTTCCCCGGCTTCATCCGTCTCACTATTCGGTCGGAAATCCACATAGTGAGATTTTACCCTTGCGAGTTTCGCTCTCATTTGACCCAGAGTTACATTTGAGGGCATGAGCGAACCAGAAAAGAAATCCATGGGTGCCTATGGCCCGGAGGAGACCCCCAATGAAGTTGATCCCGCAGCTCGCGGGGAAGTCATGACCGGTGCGAAAGCAATCATTCGTACCCTGGAGGAACTGGGCGTGACCGATATTTTCGGACTCCCCGGTGGGGCGATTCTCTCCACTTTTGATCCGCTGTATGACTCCCAGAAACTAAACTTCGTACTTGCCCGCCACGAACAGGGCGCAGCCCACGCCGCGGAAGGCTACGCGAAATCCACCGGGAAAACCGGGGTCTGCTTGGTGACCTCGGGACCTGCCGCCACGAACCTTCTGACCGGTCTGGCTGACGCCATGATGGACTCGGTTCCGATGGTGGCGATAACTGGTCAGGTCGGAGCGGAATCAATCGGTACCGACGCATTCCAGGAATCCGACATTGTGGGAGCCTCAATGCCCCTGACCAAACACAGTTTCCTGGTCACGCGTCCCGAGGACATTCCCTCGCGTCTCGCCGAGGCTTTTTTCATTGCAACTTCCGGTCGTCCCGGACCGGTGCTGGTGGATGTCACGAAGACTGCCCAGAACAAAAAAATGGCTTTCACCTGGCCCCCGCCGATGGAACTGCCCGGATATAAACTGCCCGGTAAACCTTCCAAGCAGCAAATCGTGGCAGCCGCGACCGAAATCGCGGTGGCGCATCGTCCGGTACTTTATGTCGGCGGTGGTGTGATTGGCGCCAATGCCGCTCCGGAACTGCGGGAACTTGCGGATGCGACGGGGGCGCCCGTGGTCACCACCCTGACCGCGCGGGGTGCTTTTCCGGATGACTCCCCACAGCATATGGGGATGCCGGGGATGCACGGACACGTGTCCGCGGTGCTCTCTATGCAACAGGCTGACCTGTTGATTGCGCTGGGTACCCGGTTTGATGACCGAGTTACCGGGGATGTGAAATGCTTTGCGCCGCACGCCAAAGTCATTCACGTTGATATTGATGCGGCGGAAATCTCAAAGATTCGTCACGCTGATGTTCCCATCGTGGGAAACCTCAAAGACGTCATGGCAGCCCTGCTGCGAGCCTTGCCCCAAGCCTACAAACAGTACGGCAGACCGGACCTGACTCCGTGGATGAAGTCCTTGACTAAACTCAAAGACAAGTATCCCGTCTACTTTGACGATACCTTGGACGGACTGGTCAGTCCCCAAAAGGCGATTAAGGTGCTTGACGAAGTCAGTGACGAGGACGCAATCGTGGTCACCGGCGTTGGACAGCATCAGATGTGGGCGTCCCAGTTCATGACCTACCGTTACCCGCGCACCTACATTTCGTCCTGCGGTCTGGGGACGATGGGATTTGGGGTTCCTGCCGCGATGGGCGCGAAAGTCGCTAATCCGGATCGGGAAGTCTGGCTCATCGACGGGGACGGCTCGTTCCAGATGACGAATCAGGAACTGGCTACCTGCACACAGTTGAATATCCCGATAAAGGTGATGCTGATTAATAACTCCTCGCTGGGGATGGTGCGTCAATGGCAGACCTTGTTCTATAACCAGCGCTATTCTCAGACTGATCTGCATGATGGGGTCCGGAACTTCGCCGAGGCTGACCGGGTGGGAATCCCCGACTTCATGCTGTTGGCGAAGGCCTACGGAGCCGAGGGAATCCGAGTAACCGATCCGAAGGATTTGCGAAAAGCTCTGGAAACGGCTCACCAGATTAACGACCGTCCGGTCGTGGTTGAGGTGCTGGTCAGCCCCGACGCTATGGTATTCCCGATGGTTCCCGCCGGGCAGACCAACGATAAAGTCATTTATGCCCCTGACAAGACTGTGACCTGGGAGGACTAAACATGAACATGACGCATACCCTGTCGGTGCTTGTCGAAAACAAGCCTGGTGTTTTGGCACGCGTGGCGGCACTGTTTGCCCGCCGTGCCTTTAATATTCAATCCCTCGCGGTGGGGGAAACTGAGAAACCGGAGATTTCGCGCATCACCATCGTGATTGATGTGTCCGAAGTGTCCCTGGAACAGGTCACCAAACAGCTGAACAAGCTGGTCAACGTGCTGAAAATCGTGGAGTTGGATCCCGAACGGGCAGTCGAGCGGGAACTGGTGCTGATTAAAGTATCAGCTGACGATACGAATCGAACCGCGGTGCTCCAGATTGTAGAACTGTTCCGGGCACATGTCGTGGACGTGGCGCGAAGCACCTTGGTCATCGAATCTATTGGCTCCCCAGCGAAACATGCGGCGCTGCTGCGTGAATTGGAGCCTTACGGAGTTCGGGAAATCGTCCAATCGGGCAATGTCGCGATAGGGCGCGGCTCGAAATCTATCACCGATCAAATTTAGGTGCAGATTAACAGGATTTTGCTTATTATTTGCACAGATTGAGCCCTATATCTTTTTCAATGAAACACCTCTACAATTATTAAGGAGAATAATCATGGCAGAAATTTATTACGAAGACGACGCTGACCTGTCGCTCATCCAGTCTCAAAAAGTAGCCGTAATTGGTTACGGCTCGCAGGGGCATGCCCACGCGCTGAACCTGCGTGACTCCGGGGTCGATGTGGTCGTGGGCTTGCGTGAAGGTTCCTCGTCCTGGGCGAAAGCTGAGGAACAGGGCTTGTCGGTAAAGCCCGTGGCAGAGGCGGTGAAAGACGCCGATGTGGTCATGATTTTGCTGCCGGATCAGGTGCAAAGCGCTGTCTACCGAGCTGAAATTGAGCCGAACTTGAAGCCGAACGCTGCCCTGTTCTTTGCTCACGGGTTCAACATCCGTTTCGGATACATCCAGCCCGGTCCCGGTCACGACGTATGCATGGTGGCTCCCAAGGGTCCGGGTCACGTGGTGCGCCGTACTTTCGTTGCCGGTCAGGGCGTCCCCGACGTTATCGCCGTGGAGCGTGACGCCTCCGGTCACGCTTGGGAGCTGACGAAGTCCTACGCGAAAGGCATCGGAGGGACCCGTGCGGGTGTCATCAAGACGACCTTTACCGAAGAAACCGAAACTGACCTGTTCGGCGAACAAAACGTGTTGTGCGGCGGAATTTCCCAGCTCATCCAGTACGGTTTTGAAACTCTGGTTGAGGCCGGTTACCAGCCTGAAATCGCCTATTTCGAGGTATGCCATGAGATGAAGTTGATTGTGGACCTCATCAACGAAGGCGGTCTGTCCAAGATGCGCTGGTCTATCTCTGATACGGCTGAGTATGGCGATTACGTCTCCGGTCCGCGCGTCATTACTCCCGATGTTAAATCCCACATGAAGGACGTCTTGGCAGACATTCAAAACGGCAGCTTCGCCAAGCGGTTCATGGATGATCAAGCTGCCGGAGCTCCTGATTTTAAGCGTCTGCGCGCCGCTGGTGAAGGTCACCAGATTGAAAAAGTTGGTGCTCAACTGCGTCAGATGTTTACCTGGAATACCAATAAAGACACCGATTATGTGGAGGGTCACGCCGCCCGCTAATCGCCCAGCACAGATAAGGACCTCGTGATGAAAAAGTTAATCCCCATTTTTGCGTTGGCTTTAGCTTGCGCTGCGTGGGGGTCAACTTTTTTCATGGTAAAGGATCATGTGTTGACTGAGGTTCCGGCAGCCGACTTCCTGACTGTGCGCTTTGCGCTTGCGTCTGTAGTGGCGTGTCTGTTGTGGTTTCGAGAACTGCGTACGGCAGGTTGGAAGACTCTGGCGCTGGGCTTTGGGGCAGGGGTTCTTCACGGTTTGGGGCAACTGTCACAAACGTGGGGACTAAACATGACTACCGCCGCGACTTCAGGGTTCATCACTGCCATGTCTGTGGTCCTGGTACCTTTTGTGGCAATGATTCTGTTCCGGGAACACTTCAAACCGATTACCTGGCTCTGGATGTTGCTGGCCACGCTCGGCTTGGCGGCGCTTTCCTTGCGGGGATGGTCTTTTGGCTTGGGGGAGCTTATAACCCTGTTGGGAGCAGTGTTCTTTGCGGCTCACGTGGCCTCCCTCGGTGTGATTTCGCCGGGACGCTCCGCAGGAGCACTGGCGGCGATGCAGATGGTAGGACCCGCGGTGGTGAACGCGGTTCCGGCGCTATCGGATGGGGAACTTACCTTGCCACCCAACGCTATCGTCTGGGCTGACTTGGTTTATATGGCTCTGGTTTGTGCCCTGGGCACTCTGTTCGTCCAAACGTGGGCACAAGCGCGGATGTCCTCTACCGAGGCAGCTTTGATTATGGCGTGTGAACCGCTTTTTGCCACTCTCTTTTCGGTGGTGTTTAGCGGCGAAGCCTTGACCTGGCGGCTCCTGGTGGGTGGCAGCCTCATCATGGTGGCTATAGTGGCGGCTCAACTGAGCGGGGTTCATCCCGACGAAGCTGAGCCAGTTCCGGTCAAAAACCACGAAGCTGCCCGAAAAACTGCGAATCTGACCGGAAAAACTGACAAAGTTAGAAGTAAAAAGAAAGTTGGCATGACATCATGACGAGTATTGATTTGGCTCTGATTCCGGGGGATGGCATCGGTCACGAGGTCGTTCCCGAGGCCGTGAAGGTTCTCAAAAAGGTCCTGGACGGGGCAGGCGTTGACTTGAAAACTACCCTCTACGATTTAGGGGCAGCACGGTACCATCGCGATGGGGTGGTTTTGGATGAAGCCACGGAACAATCCTTGCGCGGTCACGACGCAATTTTGCTGGGTGCAGTCGGTGATCCCTCCGTACAGTCTGGGGTGTTAGAGCGCGGGCTGCTGTTGAAGCTGCGTTTCGACTTTGACCACTATGTGAATTTGCGCCCTTCCAAATACTATCCGGGGGTGCCGACTCCGTTGTCGAATCCAGGCAACATTGATTTTGTGGTGGTGCGCGAAGGCACGGAAGGCCTGTACTGCGGCAACGGTGGGGTGTTGCGTCAGGGCACGCCACAAGAGATTGCTACCGAAGTGTCCGTGAACACTCGTCACGGCGTGGAACGTGTCGTGCGCTACGCTTTTGCCCAAGCCCAGTCCCGGCGCCAACATCTGACTTACGTCCACAAGCACAATGTGCTGGTTAACGCCGGACACCTGTGGCGCCGTTGCGTGGAGGAAGTCGGGGAGGAATTTCCAGAAGTCAAAGTCGATTATTTGCACGTCGATGCTGCCACGATTTTCCTGGTTACGAACCCATCCCGGTTTGACGTGATTGTGACCGACAACCTGTTCGGTGACATCTTGACCGACGAAGCGGGAGCAATCACCGGCGGTATTGGCTTGGCGGCATCGGGAAACATCAACCCGGAAAAAAACTTCCCGTCCATGTTTGAACCCGTCCACGGTTCCGCCCCAGACATCGCGGGTCAAGGCAAAGCCGACCCGACTGCCACTATTGCGAGCCTGGTATTGATGCTGAACCATCTGGACTATCCCCAGTTGGCAGCGCATATCCAACGCGCTATTGACGCGGACATGGCTCACCGCGCCGAAGCCTCTGCGGCAGGAACTCCGCTAGCGCGTACTACCAGCGAAATTGGCGACGCCATAGCTGCCTATCTATAGGTCTGGTGACTGCCAATCCCCGTAAACGCTGAAAATCCTGGACATTACGTCCCCTAACCGACTTTTGCCTGTCAATAACCTAAAGAAAGAAGAACGACATGAGTAACCTCGAAGAACTTGCAAAAAAACCGTTGCCTGACGCTGACGAACTAGCGGGACGTTTCCCTGCCCAGCCACACGACCACAAGGCCACTGAATCCACCTACCAAGAGGTAATGGAAAAACTTGCTTTCGGTCAATCCTTTAGTGATTATATGGCGCACGCGCGGTGGACCAAGGACGGCGGCTGGCAAGAAAAAGACTTGCGTCCTTATGGACCACTGCCCGTGTATCCGGGAACCTCAGTGTTGCATTACGGTCAGGAGGTTTTTGAGGGATTAAAGGCGTACCGCCGCGCTGATGGCACGATTTGGCTGTTCCGTCCCGCTTTCAACGCAAACCGGTTCAATCAATCCGCACGCCGCATGGCGCTGCCGGAAATCCCGGTTGAGGACTTCGTGGGGTCTTGTGTGGATTTGGTGCGCGCCGACGCCCGCTGGGTTCCCGTCAAAGACGGCGCCACCCTGTACCTGCGTCCCTTTATGTACGCCTCGGAATCTTTCCTGGGGGTACATCCGGCGCATGAGGTGACTTATCTCAATATCGGTTCGCCTTCGGGCTCTTACTTTAAAAATGGTTTTTCACCGGTGTCAATTTATGTATCGGAAGATTACCATCGTGCCGGACCGGGCGGTACCGGTGAAGCTAAGACTTCCGGTAACTATGCGGCATCTCTGCAACCTCAAGAGATTGCCGCAGAAAAGGGCTACGCGCAGGTGTGTTTCCTGGACGGAGAAACGAACACCTATATCGACGAGCTGGGGGGCATGAACGTCTTTGTGGTGTACCGTGACGGCAAGGTGGCGACTCCGCAGCTCAACGGGTGTATTTTGGAGGGCGGCACCCGCGGTGCGATTATTCAGGTTCTGGCTGACGAGGGCATTACTGTCAGTGAGGAACGTATCGCCCTGCACCAGCTGTTGGATGATATTCGCGCCGGTAAGGTCGCCGAGTTCCTGGCTTGCGGGACGGCCGCGGTCGTGACCCCTATTGGCAAACTCGGTGGGAAAGACTTTGAGTTGGAGGTTCCTACCGGTCCGATGACCAAGCACCTGCACGATGTCATCACCGACATTCAGTGGGGACGCCGCGAGGACTCCCACGGCTGGTGTTACCGGGTGTCGTAGCCTAAAAGGTTGATATGGACAGTACCTTAGAGGTCGCATTTATTTCGCATTCTGGCGCCAGCCAGGGGAATATCCTGTCCGATTCCGAGAGACAGGAATTTGTCGAGCTATTTACTGGCTGGAGTGAAGAATGCTTGGACTTCGAGGAGAACCGGTGTGCCGCTTGGTACTACTATCCGGAGGAGTCTTGGCCACGAGACATTCCTGACTTGCTTTCATGGGTTTATGTATCTTTCCCAGAATCGCAAAAGCCTCCGTTCGCGCTGCTGTTCGCGGCGATGTCGCATTGTGTGCGGCTGGTGAAGCCTGCCACCGTCGATGGAGTATTCATAAGGGTTGGTTCGTTTGAGTTTTCCCTCGGCAAGCAAATCGTGTCCTATGGGCAGCCATCCGTTGAGACGAGTTCAGCAATGTCCCGGCTGCAGCGGTTCGTCGGTGAGGTTATTCCGCGGGTGATTTTTCCAGATGTCAGGGGAGAATCGTATCTCGAAATCATTGCAGAGAACTTCCGCAAGCCGCAACAAGCGACGGTAACCATCGAATATGCCGACCAAAATATTATACCATTTTGGGATATATTTTCCGAACTTGTCCAACATCAGGAAAAGCACATATTTTATGGTTCCGAAACCGCCTCATACAATCAGGCGGCGTCGAGCACACCACGTCAGACCAGCCCGAATTCGAGACAATCTGATTCACGACAGGTCAAAGTGGACGTTTGGAATCCCATAGTAATCGGCAGGCTAACGCGGATTATTTTCCAAGCCCTGCACTTAGCTCACATCTCGTATCCTCTAACCATGACCATTGAAAAATGCTAGCCCCTAGGCTACAACTAATGTTTTCGTGTCTGAGCTTATGGCAACGAGGTGTTTCCAGATAGAACGACGTCTATCTGGAAACCACAAAGTTAGCAATCAATTAAGAATGGGCAGCTGCCAGGGGTAGAGGTAGACCTGCTGGTTAGAGGCGGCTATAGCGCCACGGATGCTGTGCCACAAGGTCAGCACAAACACCGCCAGCCACAGAATCAGAGAGAGCGGAATTAATACGATGGTAAAGAAAGCAATCCACCCGGCGATGCTGGCCAGCCACATGGTGACGTTAAAATTAAACGCTCCAGCAGCGGCAACGCGCACGGCTGGGGAACTGTCCTTTTTCACCAACCAGACGATGAGCGGTCCGAGGAAGGACAGCCAGCCTGCTGAAACCGCCATAGCGATAACTACCGAGAGATGAGCGAACATCGCCCACATACGTTCATTTTCTTTCACATATTTATTTTTCATGACACTGAGATTATCTGCAACCGGAAACCCGATTCTCTGATCCGGAATCATCTCCCCACCGACACCTTAAAAATAATTCGGAGGTTGGGGCTAAGCGCCAGGAAAAACCCGCTGGTGGTGAGACTCAGCTCAGCCTATTGGGGAGGTATTCCCGTCACGACACGCTGTTTCGGGGCGAGCCGTTTCTTCGGTAGCAGCGGCGCTTTGTCCCCTTCCAAAGTCAGCGGCCAGGCGTTGACCACAGCTTGCGCAAAGCGCCGGGAACGTTCGGAGTTTCCAATGGTGTTGTAGTGTACCCCATCACCGGTGAGGAACCACTCGGGGCGGACATCCCGATCCCACGGATAGACCCACATATTGGGGTAGCGTTGCTGCTGGTGGTAAAGCTCTGCATTCCAAGCGTCCATAACATCCTTGGTGTACCATCGGGGCGATCCGTTCGGGTTTACTACAGTCGTAATCCAGAGCACCGGGTAGTTCGGTCCGATGATGTCCATGGTGGTGCGAATATGAGTGTCGTAGTCGGTGCCGCCATAGACGTTCATATTCGCGGCATCGTTCGTTCCCAGAGCAATCACAAAGCATGAATCTTTATCAATCCCGCCAGCGAGGATTTCGCGGATAGAGTCGTTACCGGACGGAAAATCCTTAAACCCCTGATTGGTGGCGCGCGCCCCGAAGCTAGAGTTGGTAACTTTCGTGGCGCCGGTGTCCGCGTAGGTCTTCTCAGCATTGTCAGCCGGATTGAGCACTCCGGCATCGGTGAACATTGCCAGGGAGGTGGAATCTCCCACGTGGATGATTTGGTGGCATCGGGTGTGAGTCGCCGCGAGGGCGCGTGCCTGAGCCGCTTTACGTTCCCGTTCCGCTTGAGCCTTTGCCAGGGCTGCCTGTTTTGCCTCGAGCTGATTGTGATAGCTCGTAGCTGCATTGGTTGGCACGCCGACCAGGGCAAAGATGAGGAGGAAAGCGAGAGGGAAAGACCACAGAGCGTGGGGTAGGGAGCCTCTGCGAGCCAGCCACCGCCACAGAGGGACAAAGAAGCCGTTGCGACGAATGGGATCCTCGACCAGGGTCCAAGACAATGCAGCCAGACCAATGGTAGCTCCGATGATAATCAAGGCTCGGGCAAAGACCGGTATCACCTGCAGAGGCGTGTAAAGGAAAGCAATAAGTGGCATGTGCCACAGATACATGGCGTAAGACCTCTCCCCAATCCAGGCGAGGGGGCGGAGCGCAAAGAGCTGATATATCTGCGTGTAGCGGTTCGAGACAGCAAAGAGCAATGCCGCGGTAGCCAGCGAGAGAACCACCAGTAAGCCGTTGAACAAGGCTGGTGAAGAATCTGGAATAAAGAAATAAATGACCAGCACCGCGCCCAGACCGAGCCATCCCAAAGCTTCCGCCGGGTAGTTATCCCTTCGAGAGATGACCCTGCCGATGAGGGGGCGTGTCGCGCTGGGATCAGTGGGCTGAATCATCGCAATGGCGAGGATAGCCCCCACCAGCAGACCGCCCGCGCGAGTATCGGTACCTTCATAAAGGCGGGTGGCATCCATGCCGAGAGAGTATCCGTAGGCCAGCCACGCGAAGGAACCGACAGTGAGTATTGAGGTCAGGACCAGGAGGGGGATACGGCGACCGCGGCTGATGACCAAGAACAAGAGCAGCACCAGCGGCCAGAACAGATAGAACTGTTCCTCGACCGACAGCGACCACATATGCTCAAAGGGGCTCTGGGCGAACTGGTCAAAATAAGAATCGCCCCAGAAAATGGTGGCCCAGTTATTGACGTAGAAAATGGTGGTAAGCCCGCCGAGACGATAGTCGGACCAGTTTTCAGCTTTAAAAAACGGCGTGAGTGCCCAGATGACCAGCACTGTGAGGATGACTGCGGGCATTAAGCGGCGCAGGCGGCGCAGCCAAAAGGTTTTTAGCCCCAGGTTGCCGTGGTGATACCAAGAACGCATGAGGTTACCGGTGATGAGGTAACCCGAGATGGTAAAGAATACGCCTACACCAGCCAAGCCTCCGGGCATCCATTTGAAGCCGAGGTGATAGCAAATTACGCCGAGGACAGCGAGAGTTCTCAAGCCATCGATGCCTGGGTTATAGCGTGATTCATTACCTATTGGTTTCGGCATGGTAGTAGCAATAGTACTCTCTCAGGGACACGTAATTTAAATCAATGAAATTAATGCAGTGGAAATGGAGCTCAATTAATTTCTTGCGGGGGACTTTTGTAACATGGGTGCATGAAAACGACGACTCAGCCGATAGAGATATACGATACAACTTTGCGTGACGGTGCCCAGATGGAGGGCATTTCGCTGTCTGTAGCGGACAAGCTCAATATTGCCCAAGCCCTCGATGATTTAGGAGTTAGCTTTATTGAGGGCGGATGGCCCGGCGCGATTCCGAAAGACACCGAGTTTTTCGCGCTGGCGTTGTCGAAACTGCAGCTGCGCCACGCGACTCTGGCAGCTTTCGGCGCCACCCGCAAGGTGGGAACTAAAGCCAGTGAGGACCCCCAGGTCCTAGCACTGCTAGAGTCCGGGGCACCGGTGATTACCCTGGTGGCAAAATCCGATTTGCGTCATGTTACGGATGCCCTAAAAACTACCGGTCAAGAGAACTTAGCGATGGTGCGCGATACGGTGCAATTCCTGGTTAAGGAAGGTCGGCGTGTGTTCCTGGATGCCGAACATTACTTCGACGGCTTGACCCACGATGCCGAATACGGGCTGAAAGTGCTGAAAGCCGCCGGTGAAGCGGGTGCGGAAACGGTCGTGCTGTGCGACACCAACGGTGGCAATCTGCCCTCTAGCATCGGCGCGAAAGTCATGGAAGCCCGCGACTACCTGGATAAAAACGGCTTGACTCAGGTAAAAATCGGGATTCATACCCACAATGACACGGGGTGTGCCGTGGCTAACGCTATGGCTGCCATTGAAGCCGGGGCGGCGCAGGTCCAGGGCTGTGTGAACGGCTACGGGGAACGCACCGGTAACGCTGACATCCTCACCCTTGCCGGCAACATTGAAATCAAACTGGGTCGCCCCGCCCTGCTGAACGAAAAAGGTCTCGCGGAGCTGACACGCACTTCGCATCGCGTTGCAGAAATCACGAATCTGCAGCCGTCTAAGCGTCTGCCTTACGTGGGGGATTCTTCGTTTGCGCACAAGGCAGGTCTGCACGCTTCGGCTATCCGCGTGAATCCAGACTTGTATCAACACATTGATCCCGCGACGGTGGGCAACGATATGCGGATGTTGGTTTCTGAGATGGCAGGACGGGCATCAGTGCAGCTGAAAGCCAAAGAGTTGGGCATTGACCTGTCCGGGACACCCTACTTGACCGGTCGCGTTGTCGAAGCAGTGAAGGAAAAGGAGTCTCACGGTTACGTCTTCGACGCGGCTGACGCCTCCTTTGAGCTACTGGTGCGGGCACAAGGCGGGGACTTACCGACCTATTTCGAGGTCGAGACGTGGCGAACTTTGGTCCAGGCTGGTCGAGCGTCTCTCAGCGAAAACGGGGAAGCAGAAGCCGAAGCCACCGTCAAGCTGCGGACTCGTGACGGTCGCAAAATTGTCACCGGGGAAGGCAACGGTCCGGTCAACGCGCTGGATCACGCGCTGCGTCAGGCATTGTCCCAAACCTACCCGGACATCACGAATTTTGAACTCGTAGATTACAAAGTGCGGATTTTAGACACGACTTCCGGAACGGACGCGACCGTGCGGGTGCTGATTACCACCACGAACGGAGACATCCAATGGACCACTGTTGGGGTGGGGGAGGACGTGATTGAAGCGTCCTGGGAAGCCCTCGTCGAGTCTCTGACCTGGGGCTTGATGCATCTCGGGGTGCGCCCGAAGGTGTAGTTCGAGAGGTTTTTTGCCCAATATTTCACAAGTTTCCCCGACCGGGTTTTCCGGTTGGGGAAACCTATTTTGGGTAAATTCGTTGCAATGGCACACAAAAAATGGGAAAAAGCCTAAAATGTTAGCGATGAACAGCGATTATGCTCTATGTAGGATGATTCGGTTTATCGGATACGGATACGTTTATGGAAGGCGGCGTTCTTAGATGTCGAAGAAAAAGGCGGCACCAGCACAGACTGGTGCTACCGTACAGGTCGGCGAGAGCCTGAAGACTGGCGGCAAAAAAATCTCTCTCGGGAAAAAGATGGTTCTTGTAAATACGTTTGCCGCTGTAGCAGCAGTTTTGCTGTTGATAGTGGAATGGATTGGGTTCGGTATTGCGAATGCAGACGTTTCCCAAAAAGCCTCTAACTCGCAGACGGCACAGGAAATCACCAAGTTAGCAGAGGAATGGCACTCCGCAGAATTCCTCTGGTCGCAAGGGACCTATACCGCTCTGCGCAACGATCCGAACGCGTTGCAGACTTTTGAAAAGTATCTCCAGGACTTGGATGCTTTCAATCAGCATGTGGAGAGTTTCCCCACGGACCAGCTTAAAGCTCAGAATCAAGCCACTTTCGATAACATAAAATCAGATGCGGCATCGCTGAATTCCATGTTGACACAGGTCAGCGGGTCCGCGACTTCTCTGGATAGCCTGCGCGGTGCCGTGGGCGCTAATGCGGAAAATATTCATAATGTTTCGACATCGATTAGCGATAACATCGGAACGTTGAGCGCGGATCTTGGCGTTCAAAACCAAGCCATCAGTGACAAAATAAAAATTGTTCAGCCTCTGATGGTGGCAGCGATTATCGTTGCCGGCGTGGTGATTTTGTTCGTTATGCTGCTGATGAACCTAAAGATGTCGCGTGGTTTTGTGAAATCTGCTCAAGAAAGCTCCGCAGCTTTGAATCAACTGTCCCGCAAAGACTTGGTTATTCACCCGGTTAAATATACAAATGATGAAATTGGGCGTCTGGCGGACAAGCTCGAGATTGCAGCCGAAAAGTTGCGTAACATTTTCGGTAAGACTGTGACAACAGCTGAAGAAGTACACACCACTACCCAAAAGATGGTGGGTGACGGTCATGACCTCATCGGCACTATTGAACAAGCCAGTAATGTGATTACCTCCGTCGCGGCTGCCGCCGAGCAAGTTTCTACCAGTATTGCCACGGTAGCGGCAGCTGCGGAAGAAATGGGAGCTTCGATTCGCGAGATTTCGTCAAACGCCAATGAGGCAGCCCGGGTTGCACAAGAAGCCACCGAAGTAGCGTCTCAGACAAACGAAACCGTAACTAAGCTGGGCGAATCTAGCCAAGAAATCGGTGAGGTTATCGAAACGATTACAGCGGTGGCGGAACAGACCAACCTGCTGGCGCTCAACGCTACTATTGAAGCCGCTCGTGCCGGAGATGCCGGTCGCGGATTCGCGGTCGTGGCTAGCGAAGTGAAGGACTTGGCGGCAGAAACTACCACAGCTACCGCTGACGTGGCCGCGCGAATTGAACAGATTCAAGTCGACACCAGTCAGGCGGTGGAAGCTATCAGCCAGATTAGTGACGTCATCGCTCAAATCAACGACTTCCAGGCGACTATCGCGGCAGCAGTGGAAGAGCAAACTGCTACCACTAATGAAATGACCAAGTCTATTTCGGAAGCGTCTTCCGGTTCTACTGAGATTGCAGCAAATATTAACGAGATAGCCCAAACTACCAACACCAGTGCCGATAACCTCCGCGATTCCATCAGCAGGGCAGAAGGCGTGGTGGACCAGACACAAGATTTGAACCAGCAACTTAGCGAATTTACCTACCGGGAAGGACAGTGAGAAGTATGACTCAGACTAATCCGGTCACACAGCTAGGGGAGCAGGAAATGAAGACTCAATCGAATACCACGACGAAACCAGAAAAGGTATACAAGCGCACCACCCTGATGATGCGACTGTTTAGAGGAGCGTTGCCAGGATTTGTGGGAGTGCTCATCATCGGGATTGCCGCCCTCTTTACGGTAGTTCAGACTAACCACAGCACCACAGGGTATTTGAACGCATCTGCTAATGCGGAAACATTATCTTTGATGGAAGCCGAGACTCTCGAGATTGGTCAACATCAGTACGCGTACGCCCGTTCCATCTTGGAAGGCCACCCGGATGAGGAACAGGCTAAGAAGCTGGAAGCAGCCCAAGATGTGTTGGAAAAGAACCTCCAAAACATTATTGACACCACGCACTCCGATCAGGTTCGAGAGGCGACGCAGGAGATTATGAAATCTGCTGATAACCTGCGCGAGGTCATTGCCCAATCCACTTCCGAACTGCAATCCAATCAGGGACAGAATTCCGAAATCCTGAACACGGTCATTCCCCAAACTGTCAACGATATGGTTGCCCAGCAGGATAAATTGACATCACTGCTCACCCAAGAAGTGAACCAGTCTCAAAAAGAGATGCATGAACAGCGCATCCAAGCGTCGATTTTCCAGATAGTATTTTTGGCTTTCTTGGCAGGCACGGCAGCAATATTCATGGGTAGGGTGCGCCATTCCATCACGAATTCCGTAGAATCTGTGGAAACCGTGGTGAAAGGCTTGTCCCAAGGCGACCTGACGCGTCGCGCAGTCATTAATTCCAATGATGAGCTGGCAGACATGTCACGGGCAGTGAACCTTTCCAACACCACCTTGCAAGAGGCATTTGGCGCAGCGGCGCGTACTTCCGAGACGGTTCGTTCCGAGTCGGAAACAGTGGTGGACCTGACTTCCAAGACTGCCAAAGCAGCAGCCGATTCGGCGTCACAAGCCAATGCGGTTGCGGGAGCAGCGGAACAGGTTTCCTTTAATGTCCAGACCGTTGCCGCGGGCGCAGAAGAGATGGGCTCGGCTATCCGGGAGATTTCGTCTAATGCCAACGAGGCAGCGCGAGTCGCCCAGGAGGCTACCGCCGCCGCTGAGGCGACCACCCAGACTGTTGAAAAACTGGGCAGATCGTCGAAGGAAATTGATGACGTCATCCACACCATCACCGCTATTGCGGAGCAAACTAACCTGCTGGCACTCAACGCCACCATTGAGGCAGCGCGCGCTGGAGAAGCGGGCAAGGGCTTTGCGGTAGTCGCTGGCGAGGTCAAGGATTTGGCTGCGGAAACGGCTAAAGCCACGGACAACGTCACGGGACGGATTGCCAAGATTCAAGAGGACACGGATTCCGCCGTGAGGGCCATCCGACGCATCTCCGAGATTATTTCTCAAATTAACGACTTCCAAACCACCATTGCCGCTGCGGTCGAGGAACAGACTGCCACCACCAATGAGATGGCGCGTTCCGTGACGGAGGCAGCCTCCGGTTCTTCCACGATTGCAACGAATATAGGTCAGTTTGCCGGCGCCGCCAGCCAAGCGATAGAACCGTTGAATGCTCTAGCGACGACCGCTTCGGATTTGCAGTCCAAAGCGGAGGCTTTACGCGATGAACTGGGCAAATTCAAATATGAATAAATGCGGCTGAATGGTCCTCTCGATCCGCGACACAACTCAATACTGAGATGAAAGCTCACGCTGGTGCCCTCCTATGGCTTAAACTTTAGATGTATATCTTCTCTTGTTGCCAAAGGAGGGCATCGACGTGATTGGTTCGGTCCAGGAGTTCGCTCGCCTGTGTACTTCGGATGATGAAGAGGACTTCATGCGGGCAATGACGGACGTGGCGCCGACTTTCATCTGGGAGGAGATCATTCGCACCCGCCCGGATTTGGCTGAGTATGTGGCGCAATCACAGAATTTGCCCGACACCGTGTTTGAAACGATTGCACTATTTGCCCCGTGGCGGGCTCGTTACCTGGTCGCGATGCAGGAACGCACTCCCGCTTATGTGCTCGCTAAACTCGCCAAGGACGGCGATAGTCGGGTGCAAAAGGCGGCGGTCGCTAATGAACTGACACCGTTGAAAGTCATTGCTGAACTGCGTAAAGATGCGAACGAGGAAATTGCCCAGTTGGCGAGTCTGGCGTGGACCGAGCGGGCAGAAAAACGTGCCGGCAAGCATTCCGGGCGTCCCGAGGTCACGTGGGATGTGCCTCAACCGCCGGGAAACGCTGAATCTGAGAACGGCGAGGTATCTCGTTACAAGTCATATTTTGACGAACTGTGTGCGCAACGCGGACTGACTGAGAACGAAGTCGTGCGCGGGTTTGATCCTCGTGACCCCCAATTACCGCTGGCGCCAGAAGAGCCGTGGGTAGTCGCTCCTTGGGGCGAAGAAGGATACGTGGTCGGTTCGCAGCGCGGTGCCGAGTTCGCCGCCTACGAAGTGCTGCCTGACTTGGAATCGGCAGTATCCCTGGTCGCTCGATTGGTGCGGGAAAAACCAGAAACTGGTGAATTGCCGGTCAACGCCGCCGAGCGTGGTCACCGCACCGCCATCGGAATTGATGCCCGCACGATTTCCCGCGGGGGGAAACCTGGCTCGAATGAACTGCGTCCCGGTGATCTCTTGGATTGCTTTGACGATGACAAAGCCCAGTTCTTGTTTGCACTGGGCACCCCCTTGGCGCAGCGGGGAATTAGCTTAAAGAACGAGAAGCCCTACCGGGTTTTTGAAGTTATGGCACCTCTGCCCCTGGCAGTTTTAGAGGGGCTTACCGCGAAAACTGCCAGCAATCCGGGGGGCGGGGCAATAGTGGTTTTGGATAAGCCCCTGCGCTGGTACCTCGATCACAACTTCCTGCGTGAACTGCGCTAATTTCTCATATTGAGACAGCAATTTCGTAAACTGAAACCAGTGGTACGATGAGACTGTGTCGCAAACCATGCTGCTGTTGCCTAACCGCGTAGGGCTCTGAATCGGCCAGGCCCCCTGCGCGGAGTTTTCTGCTCGCCTGGCAACTCAGATAACAGCAACAACAGCAAAGGATTTTCATCATGCGTACCTCTGGATTTACCAATCGTCAGCAAACCTCCGGAATGCCTCACGGCAAATATCGCCCGTTCCTGGACACCAACCCCATCTCACTTCCGGAACGGACTTGGCCCAACAACCGAATCACCAAAGCCCCACGCTGGTTATCCACCGACCTACGAGACGGCAACCAAGCCCTCATCGAGCCGATGGATCCCGCGCGTAAACGCGAAATGTTTGACCTCCTGGTGCGTCTGGGCTTCAAAGAAATCGAAATTGGTTTCCCGGCCGCATCCCAAACCGACTTTGACTTTGTACGTTCCTTGGTCGAGGATGACGCCATTCCCGAGGACGTGACCTGTTCAGTCCTCTCGCAATCCCGCCCGGAGCTGCTGGAACGCACCCTGCAAGCCATTAAGGGCTACCATCGCGCGACCGTACATCTCTACAATGCGACCGCCCCGGTCTTTCGCCAAGTTGTGTTTCACAACGATAAAGCGCAAACCATCGCGATGGCAGTGTCCGGTACTCGTGAGGTCATCGCCGGAGCTGAAAAAATCCTGGGGGAGGACACGATTTTTGGATACGAGTATTCCCCGGAGATTTTCGTAGACACGGAAATCGATTTTGCCCTGGAGGTTTGCGAAGCTGTCATGGAAGTTTGGCAGCCCGACAGCGAGCGGGAAATCATCCTCAACTTGCCTACCACTGTGGAACGCTGCACCCCCAACGTTTACGCCGATCAAGTTGAGTACTTCTGCCGCCACATTTCGCACCGGGAACATGTCTGCGTTTCTGCCCACAACCACAACGACCGTGGCACCGGTATCGCGACCGCTGAACTGGCGCAGATGGCGGGGGCAGACCGGATTGAAGGATGCCTGTTAGGTCAAGGTGAACGAACTGGCAACGTTGACCTGGTCACTCTGGCGATGAACCTATTTAGCCAGGGCATCGACCCGCAACTGGATCTGTCCAATCTTGATGAAGTTCGCGCTATCGTCGAGAGCTGCACACGCATGACCACCCCGCCGCGGCTGCCCTACGTGGGGGAATTGGTCTACACGTCCTTCTCCGGCTCCCATCAAGACGCGATTAAGAAAGGCTTCACTGCGCGCGAACAGAAAGTCCGGGACGCGGGCGGAGACGAAAAGCAAGTTATCTGGGAACTGCCTTACCTGCCTATTGACCCTCACGATGTGGGGCGCAACTACGAAGCTATTGTGCGCGTAAACTCGCAATCCGGCAAGGGCGGTATCGCCTACCTGATGAAAGAAAATCATCACCTCGACCTGCCACGACGCCTGCAAATCGAGTTTTCAAAGATTGTACAGCGCACTACCGACCGCTTCGGTGGGGAATTGGGGGCGAACGCCCTGTGGCAAATTTTTGCCGATGAATACTTGCCGGCGTCAGAAGCGGGGATTGACTCGCGTCACTGGGGGCGTTTCTTGCTTGACGGGGCACATGTTTCTTCCGTTCCGGCGCCTTCGGACGGGGACACGGAAGTCTCGATTTCCCTCAACGACCGTGGTGTGAAGCTGCAGTTGGAGTCTTTTGGTAATGGTCCTATTGACGCTTTCGTCCATGCGTTCGAACAGATGGGCATGGAAGTGCGAATTTTGGATTATGTGGAGCACGCTTTGAGCGCCGGCCGGGATGCGACCGCTGCGGCTTACGTCGAGGCCGTGGTAGACGGCGAGGTGCTGTGGGGGGTCGGCATTGATTCCTCGACCATCCGCGCTGCCTATAAGGCTGTAATCTCGGCGATTAATCGGGCGCAGCGCCAATCCCAAGAGGACGGTTCGGTTACGTGTTCTTGAAAGTGCAACGTATCGAGATGACGGGTCAGAAGGCGACCGTGGTGAGGTTTTCGTTACTGGTTTAACTAACTCTGCAGGGTGACTAGCGATGCTGATACCGCAGACTAACTGAGCTACTCCATATTTCGTGCAGTGGCGGGGAATAACCTGTTGCCGGCTTTATCTGTTTCGTCTGAGGTCTGATGCTCTTGCAACGATGAACATTGTTGCTTTGGGTCAGTTCGCGGGAAAACCGGAAATCAGCGCTGGAGGCTTTTTGCGGGAAAAAAATTTCAATGTACGCCATTAGCCTGGTTAAACAGATACCATAGTGTGGTTAGTTGACAGTTGTTCCCTCAGGAAGATGATGAAGTCGCAGAATACGGAAAAGACAGTAAATCTACGTGCGAAGTTGACTCTAGTAAACGTCCTGTTAGCGGTGGTGGCAGTGCTTGCACTAGGCGCCACTTGGGCGGGAATGTTTGTGGGTAACCGAACCATGAACGAATCAATTGAGCGCGCAAACGCAAATGAATCGCTGGCATCGTTGCTTAATCAGTGGAATACCTTGGAGATTCTAGAAGCGCGCCTTACCCACGAGTCAACGGGCGAGTTGGGACAGACAGTTGACACCTACCTCCAGGCTAATGACCAATTCGCGAAAGGCGTTTCAGAGGTCAAGACTGAGAAACTGAGTGGGGCAATGCTTCACTTATATCAAGAGATTAAGAATCTGGCTGATAATCACAATGATTTAGTTGCTGCCATGCAACAGGAGGCTCCTCAATTACCTGGGGGAGTAGCCGACGCGATGCGCGACCACGCTGCAGAGCTTTCAGCCACGTCTGAATCCATGAATGCCGCTATGGACCAGTTGGTTTCTCAAGTTGCGACAGATAAACAGTCTGATAAACGAGCCATCACCTTAAGCTCTACTCTCAGCAGTACTTTCACGATTGTGGTTAGCGCTTTGGGTTTCATCGTCATGATTTTGCTCGGATTGTTCTTGTCAAAGGCAGTGAGTCGTTCGGCAGCCCAAAACGTAGCGGCTCTTGACGCTTTAGCACGTGAAGATTTAACCGCAAAGCCGCAACGTTTCAGCAATGATGAAGTGGGATATTTAACTCAACAATTCACAGTTGCGGTGGGGCAGCTGCGTAAGGTAACCGCGGATGTGGTGAACACGACTCGGGATGTTAACACCACTACAGCGCAGATGAGCGCTGATGGAGCGGCGATTATTGGCGAAGCTCGGAAGGCTTCCGAAACGGTGATTTCAGTGGCAGCCGCGGCTGAACAAGTCTCGGCTTCTATCTCTTCAGTGGCGGCCGCCGCAGAGGAAATGAGCAGTTCCATTAGAGAAATTTCCACTAACGCAGCTGAGGCATCGAAGGTGGCGACAGAAGCTACTGAAGTCGCTCAATCGACCAACGAAACGATGGTACAGCTCGGGTCGTCCTCGAAAGAGATTGGTGAAGTTATTGAAACTATTACCGCAGTAGCCGAACAGACCAATCTGTTGGCTTTGAACGCGACGATTGAGGCGTCCCGTGCCGGAGAAGCGGGGAAAGGATTTGCCGTGGTCGCCAGCGAAGTCAAAGACTTGGCTGCTGAAACTTCCAGAGCAACCGCGGAAGTTGCCACGAGGATTGAAAAGATTCAGCAAGACACGGACAGAGCCATCAAAGCCATTACGGAGATTAGCGATATTATCTCTCAACTCAATGACTTCCAGACGACTATCGCAGCAGCGGTGGAAGAACAAACTGCCACGGCAAACGAAATGTCTAAATCGATTACGGAAGCCTCAAATGGTTCCACCGAGATAGCTTCCAATATCCAAGACATCGCATCCGCAACCAGGGATTCTACAAATGATTTGGAAGATTCAGTGAAACGAGCTAAATCTGTGTCCGTAGAAACCGCTTCTCTGGACGCGGAGATGAGTAATTTCGTTTACTAGAGGGAATGTGACAACCTATGGAAAGCCAAGAAACCGTGAACACTAAAGTACCGCTAGACGCCGTTGTCTCCGCATCTCCGCAAGTCAATAATTCCCCGACTGATCGCCAGAATCGGCGCAGCTCATTCAGGAAGGAATTCCTGACTGTGGCGCTGCGAGGTATCGTGGCAATGCTGGTAATCCTGCTCATGTCCGCTGCAATCTCCGTCCTCTATGATGGGAAAGTCAACACCTCAATGGAGCTGTCCAGTGTCAGCGTCAATTTGAATGTGATGCACGCGGAAGTTAAACAAGTGACGAAATATCAGCTCGCAGCGGCAAATGATTTGGAAGCTGGACGGTCACCCCAAGAGTCTCAGGCAAATAGTGAAACTGCAGCTCAAAAGGTTACTGAATACTTGGATGAGTTTAAGAAACTGTCTCAAAGTAGCCAGATTGATGCGCAAATTGACAAGGTCGGCGCGCTGCAATCTGAAAACATCAAAATAGGTAAAGACATTGTTAATCAGTTGCAAGCTGATAAAGATCGAGATGTATCCGGATTAAAAGCAGCATTATTGGAGAACCTAGATTCTAGTGAAAGAGAAATCTCTACTCTAGGAGACCTGTTGCACAAGGAGCGCGCTGACGCTCAAGAGACTGCAGTCTCTACCACTTGGCTGACAGTTCTGTCGCAGCTGGTCATGGTAGTCATTATTGCCGTCCTGGTGGTGATATTGACGGCGAGGCTGCGCAAACGGATGAGCGCTTCGACAGATTCTATGCAACATGCTCTTCAGGCAATGGCAAAGCGAGACTTGACGGTAACAGCCGTGAGCCACACTGATGACGAAATTTCTGACATGGTGAATTCGCTCAATGCTTCACAGATACGTTTGCGTGAAATATTTGGTAAAGCGCATCAGACTGCCGTTACCGTTGCACAACAGGCATCTTACGTGGAGAGTCTCACCTCTAAAGCAGCCCAGGTAGTGGGGGAAAAGAACTTGCAGGCGCACGCCGTGGGAGGCGCAGCCGAGCAGGTTTCGTTTAACGTGCAGACGGTTGCGGCAGGAGCTGAAGAAATGGGCAGCGCTATTCGCGAGATTAGCTCTAACGCGATTGAAGCTGCAAAGGTAGCTCAAGAGGCGACCAAGATTGCTGATAGCACCAGAAAGACCGTGGAAGAACTCAGTGTGTCTTCTCGAGAGATTGACGACGTGGTGCGCACGATTACCGAGATAGCCGGACAAACGAATTTGCTGGCTTTGAACGCAACCATCGAAGCTGCGAGAGCGGGAGATTCCGGAAAAGGATTTGCCGTCGTGGCAGGAGAAGTTAAGGATTTAGCTTCCGAAACTGCCAAAGACGCCGAGGAAATCACCCATAAGATTCAAAAGATTCAGGCTGACACTGAATCGGCAGTTGAAGCGATTCGCCGTATTAGCGAGATTGTAAATGAGATCAATGATTATCAAACTACTATTGCGGCAGCAGTAGAAGAACAAACTACGGTCACCAATGACATGTCAAGGTCTATTTCTGAGGCCGCTACTGGATCGTCTGATATTGCGGCAAAGATTAATGAATATGCAGAGTCAGCTGCTAATGCCCAACAGCCAATCCAAGAATTGGCGAACACTAGCCTACGTATGAAACAGGCAGGGGAAGGTCTGAAGTCTCAGCTGGAACAGTTCAAATACGAGTAAGGCTTTGTTTTAAGCATCGCCCTGACTGCTGCGACATGCCCGGAACAGGTCTCAGTTTCGACTGGCACGGTGGCGGTTACGGTGCTGTTAGCTTTGTTCCTTGTCGCCGCGTAATGCCCTATTTCCACGAATTTTAGCTAATCTCTAAAGCCAGACGTGGCATAATGATTCTTGATGAGAACGTTTCGAGATGCGGCAGTTGTCTTGCGTACCCAGGACTTGGGAGAAGCTGATCGCATCGTGACCCTGCTGACTGAGAAACACGGGCTTTTGCGCTGCGTGGGGCGGGGAGTACGTAAGACCACTTCGCGCCTGGGCGCGCGACTGGAACCTTTTGGGACGGTCGACATTCAGATTCGCTGGGGCAAGTCCAACCTGCACCATATCGAACAAGTAGAAATCCTGGCACCCTACGGTCGCAGTCTCGCTAACGATTACGCTCGCTACACCGCTGCCAACCTGATGGTGGAAACCCTGGAACGTCTCACCGAAGACTCTTGGACTAACGAGAGGTACTACCACCTAACTAATGGGGCCTTGCATGCTCTCGCGACGGGGCGTCATGAGCCGTCTTTGATTCTGGATTCTTACCTGTTACGTCTCATGTCATTGGCGGGCTGGGCGGCAAGCTGCTGGGATTGCGCATCCTGCGGAGCCAGGGGACCGCACGAGTACTTTAATCCCAGTGGCGGCGGAGCGATGTGCGTAAACTGCAAGCTAACCGGGGCGCGCCCGGTTGATTCTGAGACGATGCGCTTGTTGGCAGCGTTGGCTACCGGAGATTGGCAAATTGCCCAAGAAAGCGGATGGAAGGCACGTGCCGAGGCCCATGCTTTAGTTTCGACCTTCGTGCAATGGCACGTGGAGCGTCGTCTGAAATCCATGTCCCTACTGGAACTTGCTTAGGGCTACGACGTGGAAAAATCCTGGGTACGTAGCATCACTCCGCCGCGGGAGAATCCTGAGTTGCCGTCTGGATTGTCACGCGGGGCTGTCTCACACGTGGCAATCATCATGGATGGGAATGGGCGCTGGGCGAACGCACAGGGCTTGAACCGCACTGCCGGTCACGAGGCAGGGGAATACGCCCTGATGGACACCATTGCGGGAGCTGTCGAGGCGGGGGTGAAATTCTTAAGTGTGTACGCGTTTTCTACTGAAAACTGGAAACGCAGTCCGGCAGAGGTGAAGTTCCTGATGGGATATTCACGCCGGGTGCTGCGGGATCGACGCGATGAACTGAATGCTTGGGGAGTTCGCGTGCGGTGGAGTGGGCGGGAAGGCCGCTTGTGGAAATCGGTCCTCACCGAACTGCGGAGGGCAGAGACCTTGACCAGGGGAAACACCGGCACTCAGCTGATTATGTGTCTCAATTACGGGGGGCGTGCGGAACTCGCTGACGCGGCTCGGAAACTTGCCCAGCGAGTCGCAGCGGGAACACTAAATCCCGAGCGTATCACCGAGGCTACTTTCGCTCGGGAACTGTATCTGCCGGATGTACCGGATGTTGACCTGCTCATTCGCACTTCCGGGGAGCAGCGCACCTCTAACTTTTTGCCGTGGCAGGCGGCTTACGCGGAACTTGTTTTCGCCCCCGAACCGTGGCCCGAGTACGGGCGGGCGGCTCTGTGGCGGGATTTATTGGCCTACCAGCACCGCGACCGCCGCTTCGGCGGGGCGATTGATAGGCCGCAGTGACGATTAATCCAAGCGCAGCGGGTGGGTCTTGCACGAACGACCGTTTTCAACGCGAAATTTAAGCGCGAACCATTCTCGAAAGCCCTCAACCTGCGGTAATGAATTCCCACCGAACCCCGAATCTGGGAAACCGGGTCTGAAATCGGTCGTTCGTGTTGTCCCAGATTGAACCCCGGTTTTCCCGATTCCTAACCGCGGCACAATAGCGTCAACGAGCGGTAAGGTAAAAGTATGAGCAACGACGTTTTACCTTTTGAAACTGACGGTGTCATCGACCCGAAAAAACTTCTGGAATGGCTGCCCAAAGACCTCTTTATCGGTGGTAACTGGGAACCCGGCGCGGCAGACGAGCGCTTCGAGGTCTTGAACCCTGCAACTGGCGCCGCCCTGGCGCAGGTTGCCAGCGGCAACGCCGCGGACGCCCAAGCCGCCTTAGACAAAGCCTGTGCAATTCAGCAAGAATGGGAGGCAACCCCGCCTCGTGAACGCGGCGAAATCCTCCGGCGAGCCTTTGAGCTAATGGACGGCAAATATCGCTACGCCCTGGCGGTAACGATTACCCTGGAGATGGGTAAACCTCTGGCACAAGCCGACGGGGAAGTCACCTACGGAGCGGAGTTTTTCCGTTGGTTTTCCGAAGAAGCCTGCCGGGTTCGGGGGGATTACTACCGCTTACCGGAAGGCAGCCTGCAAGCCATGGTCATCAAACGCCCGGTGGGGCCCTGCGTGTTTATCACTCCGTGGAATTTCCCGCTCGCGATGGGAACTCGCAAGATTGGTCCTGCTGTAGCAGCCGGGTGCGTCTGCGTGTTGAAACCGGCGCGAGACACCCCGCTGACAGCACTGTTCCTGGCGCGAATTTTGGAAGAAGCGGGCCTGCCTGCCGGGGTGCTTTCCGTGGTTCCCACCCTTCATTCCGGGGAAGTCAGCGACACTTGGCTGCATGACTCACGGGTGCGGAAACTTTCGTTCACCGGTTCGACTGAAGTTGGTAAGGATTTGCTCAAGACCGCCGCGGACAGTGTATTGCGCACCTCTATGGAGCTCGGGGGCAATGCGCCGTTTGTCGTCTTTGATGACGCGGATGTGGACCGTGCGGTGGACGCCGCCCTCATCACCAAGATGCGCAACATGGGTGAGGCCTGCAACGCGGCGGATCATTTCTTTATTCAAGAGGGAGTTTATGACGAGTTCGTCACGAAGTTCGCCGCCGCGATGCGGGCGCAAAAGGTTGGCGACGGGATGAGCGAGGGGGTGGATGTCGGTCCGCTCATCAACCGCAGCCAACTTGAAAAAGTTCGCACCATGGTTGACAAGGCCCTCGCCCAAGGGGCGGAAAAAGTCGGGGGAACCGGCAACTTGGACCCCCAAACTGTTGACCCCGGGGGATTCTATTACCCGCCCACGGTCCTCACGAACGTCAGCCCCGACAGTGAAATCGTCACCGAGGAAATCTTTGGGCCGGTCGCACCCGTGGTGCCTTTCCGCTCGGAAGAGGAACTGGTGCGCCTGGTCAACGCCGACCGGATGGGCTTGGGCGGATACGTACATACTTCCTCGTGGGAGCGCATTTTGCGCCTGGCGCAGCGCATCGAAATCGGGATGATTGGATTCAACTCCGCCACGATTTCCAACGCCGGAGCACCTTTCGGCGGGGTCAAACAGTCCGGGCTGGGGCGCGAAGGCTCCACCGAGGGGATTGCGGAATACCTCGAGACGATTTATATCGGTTTGCCGGCTCCCAAACTCGAGTAAACACGCAGCGCCTAGATGAACAGCGAGGGATCGATGTTCATATCGGGACTGACCGGTTTCTTGGGATTGCGCAGCTTCGCCGGCACTCCCAGGGCGATACGCCCGGCAGGAACGTCCTTGACGACTACGGCGTTGGCGCCGATTTTGGCGCCGTCTCCGATGTTGATGGCGCCCAGGACTTTTGCTCCGGCACCCACCATGACCTCATTACCCAAGGTCGGGTGGCGTTTGCCCCGGTTCATGGACTGCCCGCCCAGGGTCACCCCGTGAAAAATTAGGCAGTCCTCGCCAACAACCGCGGTTTCTCCGATGACCACCCCGGTTGCGTGGTCGATAAAGAGTCGGCGTCCGATGGTCGCGGCCGGGTGGATGTCTACTCCCGTGATGAGGCGGGCGAATTCCTGAATCAGACGCGCAATCATTTTAAAACCATTGACCCAAAACCGATTGGACAGCCGGTGTGCCCACAGAGCGTGAACTCCCGGATAAGTGAGCGCGACTTCTAAGCGTCCGCGTGCGGCGGGGTCACGTTTCAAAGCTGTGTCCAAGTCCTCCAACAGCAAGTCCCGCACGCCGAGTTTATTGGCGGGCAGATGCCGTGGCGGGGTGGTGTGTCTCACGAAAGTCATCAGGACGGGTACTTCCTCTGGTTGGTTGAACGACCGGACGCTAACTATTCTAGGCTATCGTTCCCGAGGCTCGTTTCGGGCGGCTTGTCCGGCAAGTTAAAGTGCTCTGCTTGAGTCCGCCCGAGCCGGTCCGAGCCAGCCCGGGCGGGTCGGGTCATCCCCGTTCATTCGCCGAAACTGCACCAGGGCGGTGGGTTCAATCAGCCTGGTTGTCGCGGTTCCTCAGTCGCCCAAGTGCGCGAACAGTACCGTGGACAGGTAGCGTTCGCCGGTGTCGGGAAGCAAAGTCACCACGGTCTTGCCGGCAAATTCAGGTCGTGCGGCGAGGGCAGCGGCTGCCGCTAGGTTCGCCCCGGAGGATATCCCAACCAAAAGACCTTCTTGCGTGGCGGCTTTCCGCGCCGTCTCGATGGCATCGTTAGAGGTCACCGTTATGACTTCGTCAACGGTTGCACGGTCGTAGTTATCGGGCACAAAGTTGGCGCCAATCCCCTGAATCTTATGGGCACCTGCCTGACCGGTGGACAGCAGAGCCGATTCTGCCGGTTCTACTGCCACGACCCACACTTCTGGGTTCTGTTCCTTGAGGAACTTTCCAACCCCGGAAACCGTGCCGCCGGATCCCACTCCAGCCACAAACGCGTCAACGTGTCCCTCAGTCTGTTCCCAAATTTCGGGACCGGTGGTGCGGTAGTGAATCTCAGGATTGGCAGGATTATCGAACTGCCCAGCGAATACAGCTTCGGGGTGGTTCGCTAAGTAGTCCTCGGCAGCTTTAACTGCGGCTGCCATCCCCCCTGCGGGGTCGGTCAGCAGCAACTCTGCCCCATAAGCCTTCATCAGCTGTCGACGCTCCACGCTCATGGAGGATGGCATCGAGATGACCACCCGATACCCCAGCGCAGCCCCCACCATGCACAGGGCAACCCCGGTGTTACCGCTGGTAGCCTCCACAATAGTGCCACCGGGCTGGAGCGCACCCGAGGCTTCGGCAGCGCGAATAATCGCCAAGCCAGGTCGGTCTTTTACCGAACCACCAGGGTTCGTGAACTCCATTTTTGCCAGCACCTTTGCGCCGGTTCCCGCGGGTAGTATCCGATTAATCTTCACCAGAGGAGTGTGTCCGATAGTTGCCGTGACGTCGTTCGCATAGCTCATTTTTAATCCCTTAAATCTCTTTTTCGGTATTTCCGTTCGTTTTCCTGACAGTGCAGTCTATTACAACCGTGAGCGCACTACTTTTATTCCCGCCTCGCCAAAAGTTACCGGCGCGCCGAGCTGGGCGGCGAGAGACGCGGCAAGTTCGTCCTGGGTGCAGCCTTCCACCGCCAGTTCAAACGTGACCCGGTTTGACCAGGTTACACTCAGGGGTTTGCAGTTTCGCGAGTGTAGCCAAGATTCCAGGGCAGCCGCGCGGTTAGCGGCGACGTCAAAGGACACCACAGGTGCGGATTTGACCTCAAGCCTTCCCGCAGCCGCAATAGCGCCCTGCGCTGCCTCACTGTAGGCTCGCACTAAGCCGCCAGTTCCCAGCTTTATCCCGCCAAAATATCGTGTCACTATCACGCAAACGTTTTGCATTTCGCTGCCCAGTAACACATCGAGCATGGGACGCCCGGCGGTTCCACTGGGCTCCCCGTCGTCATTGGAATGCTGGACCGCTTGCACACCGTGTTCCCATCCTGCAGGCAAATAAGTAAAAGCTGAACAGTGATGGCGCGCATCGGGATACTGTTTCCGTTCGGTTTCGATTACCTGACGGGCGGTGGGTTCATCCACGATACCTCGTGCCACTCCCAGGAAACGCGACCGTTTAATTTCCAGCTCGAAATATCCCGGTGCGTCCTCGGCGATGGTCACGTAACGATGCCTCATCCTTTTACCTCACGGTGGTTCAGTTTGATAAAAATATAAAATTGTTGCTAACATTGTATGTCTTGTGAACAATCACCAACTGAAAGGAGCGCAGGGCAATGGCAGTACCCAAGCGCAAAATGTCCCGCGCCAACACTCGTGCACGTCGTTCTGCTTGGACGGCTAAGTTGACGCAGCTTGATAACGTTAAGGTTCAGGGTCAGGAAGTCGCGATTCCGCGTCGCCTGGTGAAGGCTTACCAGACTGGCCGTTTGACCGTCGAAGACTAACAAGGTCGATATTCGCGACGCCCGGCCCCGGTGCTGGGCGTTACGTGTTTAAGCATCTCAAAAGTTATTTCGGGCAGGTTTCCGGGTAAGGCTCGGAGATGGAGGCAGCACCGTGGTGGACTTGAGTAGAGTCGAAATCGTTTTGTTGGATATGGACGGCACCCTGACAGATTCCGTGTCTCGAATTACCGAGTATTTTGCAGCTTTGGATTTGGAGCTGCACGGTCGGATGCTTTCGCCCGACGCTTACAAGAAATATGTGGGTCCGCCTCTCGCTGATTCGATGCGGGATATGGAACCGGATGCTGACGAGCAACGAGTGGCTTTCATGGTCGCGCGGTATCGTGAAATGTATTGGCCCAATGCTATTGATGTGCCGCTTTATCCCGGTATCCGGGAAATGCTGGAAAAGCTGCGCGCTCGGGGATACCGCCTGGGCTTGGCTACCACCAAGTCTCAAGAGATGTCTTTGCAGATCCTCCAGCACTTGGGCATAGCAGATTTCTTTGAGGTCGTTTCGGGGGTGATCCCGGGCACGTCGCGGGTGGACAAACCTGCGGTAATTGCCTGGGCTTTGCAACAGTTTGGCGTGGAGGAACCACAGGACAAGCGGCGTGTTGTGATGGTTGGGGATCGGTTCTATGACATCGAGGGTGCTCAGATTAATGGCATTTCGGCAATTCTGACTACCTGGGGCGATACGACTCAACCAGGCGAAGAACGCGGGGCGGTCCAAGTCGTCTCGACCCCTGCCGAGCTGCTGAGCGCTTTGGGCGTCCATCCGGGAAAGAACTAACCGGCGTGGCAACTCAACAGATGTCTATCAGCTCTTGGAATTTCACCGGATCAAATCTGGTGGTAGCGGGGGATAACCTGCCCGTACTGGAGCAGCTACCAGACGAGTCTTTTCAACTCATTTATATAGATCCACCGTTCAATACGGGAAAGGTGCAGTCGCGTCAGTCCCTGAAAACCGTGCGTTCCGATGTCCCGGTTGTTGGTTCACGGGTGGGGTTTCAGGGGCAAACTTATGAGACTGTGCGCGGGAAAGTTACCGCCTATAATGATAGTTTTTCTGATTATTGGGGTTTTCTAGAGCCTCGCTTAGAGCAGGCCTGGCGTTTACTGGCTCCCACCGGGACATTATACCTGCATTTGGACTATCGTGAGGTTCACTATGCAAAAGTGTTGTTGGATGCGCTGTTTGGGCGGGATTGTTTCCTGAATGAGATTATTTGGGCGTATGACTACGGAGGGCGTTCCAAGCGAAAATGGCCCGCCAAACATGACAATATCCTGGTATATGTTAAAGACCAAAAACAGTATTATTTTGATTCCGATTCAGTGGATCGTGAACCTTATATGGCTCCTGGCTTGGTCACTCCGGAAAAGGCGGCACGGGGCAAACTTCCGACTGACGTGTGGTGGCACACTATAGTTTCCCCTACCGGAAAGGAAAAGACCGGATATGCCACCCAAAAACCCGAGGGTATTTTGCGGCGCATCGTCCAGGCTTCGAGCCGTCCGGGGGACTGGGTATTAGATTTTTTTGCAGGTTCCGGCACGACCGGGGCAGTCGCGGGCACTCTTGAGCGCCGTTTCGTATTAATAGATGAAAACCCAGAAGCTATTGAGATTATGCGTAGCCGGTTAAATCGGGCGAACATTTCAGTGGAGTATCTCTCAGAGTAAGGCTCGCTTCGTGAATGTGAAACTACCAAAGATTACCCGGAGACGCAGTCCCGAAGTGTTAGCGCCAGCAGGAAACTTGCGGGTGTTAAAGACCGCGGTGGATTACGGCGCGGATGCGGTGTACTGCGGCGGGGCAGAATTCGGGATGCGCGCAGCGTCGAAAAACTTCACGTTAGAGGATATTGAACAGGGTATTCGCTATGCCCACGCTCACGATGTCCGGGTCTATGCCACCGTGAATATCATTCCTGGCAACGCAGAAGTTGCGGGAATGAACGCTTACTTGGGGGCACTGGCGGAAATCGGAGTGGATGCGCTCATTGTTACGGATATTGGTGTTTTGATGGCAGCTCGACAGATTGCACCGCATACTGAGCTGCATATTTCCACTCAAGCCGGGGTGATGAACTATCAGGCAGCAGCCGCTTTGCATGAGCTGGGCGCAAAACGTGTCGTTTTAGCTCGGGAGATGAGTTTGCCGGAGATTCGAGAAATGCGTGCGAAAATTCCCGGTGACTTAGAGATTGAGGCATTCGTACACGGTTCCATGTGTATGGCTTTTTCCGGGCGCTGTTTGATTTCAAAATACACCACGGGACGGGATGCCAATCATGGAGACTGCGCCCAAAGCTGTCGATGGAAATATCATGTGGTCGAGGAAAAACGCCCCGGTGAGTTTTTTCCCGTCGAGGTGACGGATAATGGCACCTACCTGTTCAATTCTCAGGATCTGAACATGCTGGCACACCTGGATGAGGTTATTGCCGCTGGGGTCACCAGCTTGAAAATAGAAGGCCGTGCCAAGGGTGAGTATTACGTCGCGGCTCTCACTAATGCCTATAAAACCGCGGTCACTACGTATCTGAACGGAAAGGAAAACGCGACCGACCTGGCACGTGACGATACTTTTGCCTTGCCTGAATGGGTCTTGCAAGAACCGTACAAAGTAACCCACCGAGAGTACAGTACCGGTTTCTTTTACCCCGAAAAAACAGTCGGCGAAAGCATTACCCGAGGCGGGTATATTAGTGATTGGCTGTGGTTGGGCACTGCGGTAGATTATGACACCGACACGCAGTGCTTGACGGTGCTTTCTCGCAATAAGATGGTGCCAGGACAGCAAGTAGAGTTCCTGATGCCAGGAACTGAGCCAATTCCGTTCCAGATACCTTATGCGGGGATACGTGACGAAACGGGGGAAATGGTGAATGAAATTAATCACCCGGCACGCGAGTTTTCTTTACCCTGCGCGCAGATTATTCCCCCTGGCGCAATGCTGCGCGGGAAAGCCCGTTAGGTGCATCCACAGCCGAGTTACTGGCTGGGGCATAAGGTCGGATCACGCTTTGAGGGAATAGGCTTCAATCTGGTCTTGGGCTAGGGTGTAAGTGTGCACATTGAGTATCAAAATGATTTAAAACCCGGTCAAGCCGAAATTTTGGTTCGTGACCTGCTGGAAGTCTCTTTTGGACCCGAAGAACTGGGAAACCCTGATGATTTGATTACAGAGCTAGCGGGCAGCGGACTCCAGGTGTGCTCAGCATGGGACGGTTCACGACCATTAGGGGCGGCAATCGGTTGGTTTGCCACCCCGGAAATTACCATGCTCAGTTGGCTGGCAGTGAGTCCCCTGACCCGCGGACATGGCGTCGGCTCTGAGCTGTTTCACCGGGCTATCTCGCAGTGGGAATCGTGCCACAACCCACTCTTGATTTTGGGGGAAGTGGAAAATCCTCATCTGCACGTAGCTTCTGAACAGCATGGCGATCCGCGTCGGCGGTGGGCGTTTTATCAACGATTGGGTGCCAAATATCTGGACTTTCCTTTCGAGATGCCCCGACTCAGCCCGAATGTACCGGTGGGCGAGGACATGTGGCTAGTGAGTTTTGCCGGTCGGGCACACGTCGCTATTGACCCTCAAACCGGTGAGCTTTCCGGTCTGGGCGTGGGCAGCGCGCTGCGGGAATTCCTGGATGCTTATTTGCGAGACAGCGCCGAGACTCGTGACGCGAACGGCAAATACCGTCCGCCGGTAGAGCGGATGCTGGAAGCAGCAGCGCAACTCGACTAATTTCATGGGTTCTGCCACACGCTACACGCTAAACCTGCCACTGTGCCCGGAGACGGCGACGATTTAAAGCGTGGGGTCGGCAGTGAGGACTTCGGCAACCTCGGAGCGAGTAGGGGAGTAGGCTCCGACTTTGCTGACCGTGAGTCCCGAAGTGATAGTGGCTCGGTGTAAAGCTGGTTGCACGTCACCCAGACGCGCTTGCCGTAGCCGGGCTTTAGCTGCTCCTGAGCCAAGCAACCCCGCGTCGAGCAAACCAGAAATCAGCCCCGCCATAAAAGAATCTCCGGCGCCCACAGTGTCCGCGACCTCTATATTGAGCGAATCTACTACCAGCATGTCCCGGTCGTTCGCGCACAGCGCATAGGAACCCCACGGTCCGCGAGTGGCAATGACCAGCCCAGGTCCCATACTTTTCCATTTGTGCAGCACCGACTCGAGGGGCACACCCTCGCCGTAGAGCCAGGCAATATCCTCATCACTGGCTTTCACCACATCAGCGAGACTGATGATTTCTTCAATCTGAGGTCGGACTTCCTCTGGTGTACCCATCAGCGAAGGACGCACATTTGGGTCGTAGCTGACGGTTCCCCGAATCGCCATCGACTTTACTGCTGCCACCACTGCACCAGCGCCGGGCGCGAGCGTTGCGGCGAAACTGCCGGTATGCAGATGGCTAATCTGAGTTGCGTCCGGCAGCGGTGGCACTTGCCAATCCAGCTCGAAGTCGTAGGTCGCCCGACCGGCGGAGTCAATATGGGCGTTAGCAATCGGGGTTTTTTCAGCATGGTCGCTGCCCGCGATAATCTCTACCCCGGCAGAGAGCAAGTGAGCTTCAAGGCGGTTGCCCCGGGAATCATCACCCCACCAAGACGCGAGTGCGGTGGGGTGTCCCAGACTGGCCAAACCGCACGCCACATTCAAGGGGCTACCGCCCACTTTTTCTTCAACCTCGCCGGCACGTTCAATGACGTCAATTAGTGCTTCACCTAAACACAGTACCGGCATTCCCGTTGAATTCATCTTTGCCATGGTTACTACTCCGCACCTAGTTTTTAGAGATTTCTGTCAGCGGAATCCCCTTTGCCTCCGGCATGACTTTCTGCGCCCAAAGTGATTGAGCGCGCATACCAATAAAGAATACACGGAATATGCCGTCGCTGCCCGGAAATGTAATCCCTGAAACAATCAGCCAGAAGTCATGGTGACTTACCGGATATTGTCATTACTGTTGTTGGTGGGAACTAATTTGCCAGCTTGAAACGGCGTTAGAAGCTGCGAGGAAATCACGGAACGGACCTTCCTCAGCCGTTAGCTCGTCTACCGAACCAGCTTGTATGACCTGTGCCCCTGAAGAATCGTCAGGCTGCAAAAATACGACCTTATCAGCATCGCGAATGGTCGAAAGTCGATGCGCGACAACAATTACAGTTCGCCCCACAGCCAGGTCACTAATTACTTTCGTGATGGCTGATTCATTCTCGCTATCCAATGCGGAAGTGATTTCGTCTAGCAACAAAATCGGGGCGTCTTTTAAGAAAGCGCGAGCAATCGCCACCCGCTGGCGCTCCCCACCGGAAAGGCTTTGACCAGCTGGTCCGACATTTGTCTGCCAACCATGGGGCAGAGCTTCGATTACTTTGTCCAGTTGCGCACGTTTGGCAGCCGATTCAAGTTCGGCGTCACTCGCATCGGGTTTAGCTATCCTGAGGTTTTCCGCAATAGTCATATCGAACAGATAGACATCCTGGAACACGAACGAAATCATTTCCATGAGGTCTTTGGTGGGAATATCCCGTACATCTGCGCCACCGATTTTCACGGAACCGGAATTGGCATCCCAGAACCTGCCCACCAGACGCAAAATGGTTGATTTACCCGCACCCGAGGGACCCACCAGAGCCGTAATCTGTCCCTGTTCCGCCACCAGGCTGATGTCATTCAAGACCGGGCAATTATCCACGTAGCGGAAAGAAACTCCCGCGAACTCTATGTCTTCGCCCTGAGGCAGCTTCTGTTGAGTTGTGCTCGGCTCGGGAAGCGGTCTGGCATCTATAATCTCGGTTACGGAGTCGAGGGCTACCTTTACGTTATTCAGCTCGGAAGCAATCAAAGCAGCTTTCGTCAAGGGGTATAGCATCCGGGCGGTAATCGCCATAATCGCTAAAAACGTGATGGGGGTAAGGGAGGTTTGGTTCACCAGGCACACTCCCACGCACACTATGGCAGCAAAAGCGGTGTGCACCACAAAGGTAAAAGCTTGCCCCGGTCGACTTTTGATTCTCAGTCCGTCGAGAGTTGCTTTTGAATCGGCCTTCAGTGCGATAGTAACCGGATTCCAAGAACTGGACCTGCCCGTCGCTCGTAGGACGGTCTGGAGCCGGGCAAATTCAATCAGTCGACCAGCGGCTTGCTGCGCAGATCGATCTTCTATCTCATTTGCCCTGGTGAGAGCAGCTTGCATACCTCGCCAGATGAGATAGAGCGGGATGATTACCGCGGTCATGATTAATGCCAGAGACCAAGAAATGAATGCGGTGGCAATAATCATCACCAACGGCACGATGAATGAGTTACAAAGCGTTGGAATTACGATTGAGGCAAAGTGTGACAGCGTGTTCACCTCTCGGGAAGTCGCATTGGCGACTGCCGCCTCTCGTTTTGCGTTGAACCAACCGAGCGGAAGTCCCAGTACGTGCTCAGCGATACGAGAAATCATTGTGTCGCAAACCACAAAGACACTAACTCGATACGATGAAAACATGGCAACCGCGTCGACGATAAACGTTGCCAGACCCAGAACTGTCAGCACAATTAGCCAAAACACAGTCTGGTCTGAACCGGAATAGAAACTCTGCATGAACCAGATTGTGACCGAAAGCGTCAACCCCTGCAGCACTGCTGAGGCTACGAACCACGAAATTATGGTGCGAAGCTGTGCACCGTCAGCGATTTTAGTCATTGATTTCCACATATCCTGACCTACCTCACCATCTGAGTCCGCCACATCGTGGCATATCGCCCGTCTTTTTCCATTAATTCGTCGTGGCAACCACGCTCAACAATCTGACCGTCTTCGATTACCAAGATTTGATCCACATTGCGGATTGTCGCCAGACGATGCGCAATAACAATTACCGTTTTACCCGTGGTTAACTTCGCGAGAGCTTCATGTATTTGCTGCTCGGAGCGGGGATCAGCTTGGGCTGTCGCTTCGTCAAGAATCAGAATCGAAGCATCCTGCAGATATGCCCGAGCCAGAGCCACACGCTGTTTTTCACCACCGGAGAGGAACCCGCCCTCGTCACCCAAAATCGTGTCATAGCCATTTGGTAGCTGCATGATGCGCTCGTGAATGCAGGCGGCTTTCGCGGCTGCTTCTACTTCCGAGAGACTGGCGTCAGGTTTGGCTAGCGCAATGTTATTAAATACGCTGTCATGAGCGAGCGCCACCTCTTGCAGCATTATTGCCACGGAACCGAGCAACAAAGTATTACTGGCATCGCGCACGTCAACCCCATTGACCAAAACTGTCCCGCTGTCCGCTTCATAGAACCGGGCAATCAGTTTTGCCAACGTTGACTTGCCGCCACCTGAGGGACCTACCAGGGCGGTAACCGTGCCCGGCTGGGCGGTAAAGGAAACCTTTTTAACAGCTGGCGTGTCTGGTTCATACGAGAAAGTGACGTCGCGCATCTCCACTCTGCCCACGTCAGAGGCATCGCCAGCAGTTTGGCTACCGAATTTCATCGGTTCCAGAGAAAGTAATTTGACAGTACTCTGCGCGGCGAGTCTCGCTTCGTAGAGATGCTGTAACAGACTGATTAGCGTGGCTAAGCCATCGGGAACACCCGGTGCAATCAAAAAGAATGGCAGAGTATCGGCAATCTGCATCCAACCGTTCTTGACGAAAATAACTGTCAACAGTGCCACAGTCACAAAAATCACTGCGGGACGAAGCAGCGCACCGATACTAGAAACGGCTTTACCTGATTGTGAAACCCAGCTGTACGAGATGCTGGAAAATTTTTCTCTGGCCTCATTGAACTTAGTTTTTGTGGCGTCTACGGCTTGAAAGTTTTTAATCTCTTTGATGCCTTCCAGCATTTCCACGGTGGCATTAGCCAGACCGGTTTGCGCCTTTCCAAAATGCGCGGTTAAGTCTCCGTACCCGCGCATATTAAGTACGTAAATTAGCAAAATTACGGCAATCCAGATACCAAACAGAACCAGGCACACTCGCCAATCCACCCACAGCAGGTAGCCGAACCCCGCGACCAGAGATACCACTGCATTCGTGGCATCCCCAGGTAGGTGCGCCACCATGGTGTGCACGGCCGCAGTATCGTCACAAACCATCTTTCTGATTTGCCCGCGCGAGTAGGCGTTTACCTGACCCAGGGGCAAATTGGCTAATGCGTCTACAACTTGTTGACGCATCTTGTGGCGAAGTTTTGCTTCGGAGAGGTGCGTAACGCCCAGACCTGCTACATAGAGAGACTGTCCGATAAAAAGTGAGAGGAAGGCACTTGCAGCCCAGAACCAGATGTTTCCGGTCAGACCGTCTCGAGTAACACCGTGTAACCAGATTAGAGCCATTTGGTGCAGCGAGATGTAGGGCATTATGCCTAGTATTGCCCCGCATGCGGTGAGCAGACCGGAGACAATCATCGACGTTCTTGCGGGTTTAATTAAGTCTGCAACAGACATCTTTTTCATGTAGAGCCTTTCAGAAAAATAGACACAATATGGTGGTTACGATCCAGATTGTGACCACCAGCGCCCAGTCGCGTACTCGCCAAGGGGCGGAAATTAACTCGGTGCGTTTAGGAAAAGCGCCGAAGCCACGAGAATCCATCGACAACGCGACTCTCTCACCGTGTTGAACGGCGAGAATCGCCAACGGAACCAGTGAGCCTGCCCAACGCGCTACCGGCGCAAAAATCCCGTAGCGCTGCCCGACTCCACGCAGGGCTTTTGCGGTTCGCAGTACTTTGAAGTCGTTCTGGAAGCGGGTAATAAAACTCACCGCCGCGATACCGGCGGAAGTGATTCGGTAGGGCACTTTAAAAGTCTGGTTTAAGCTCACCAGCATCTTTGTCGGGTCGCTATAGATGCCCGAAAGCAGAACTAAAGCTATCAGGGCTCCAATTCCGCTACCGGCGGCATAGCTCGTGCCAACATCGTTTAGCCTTGACGCCATAGAGAGAACGTCGTTGTCAGAGAACATCCAAATCATAAAAGCAGCAACCAGCCACGAACCGAGAATGCTTCCCAGGGCACGTGTCCGGTTTGCTCCTGCCAGCAGCATCGCCAGGCTGGACACGGAGAGCAGCGAAAAATTAACCACCGGATTCTTGAGGAC
Organism: Mobiluncus curtisii ATCC 43063; assembly: GCF_000196535.1. NCBI lineage: Bacteria > Bacillati > Actinomycetota > Actinomycetes > Actinomycetales > Actinomycetaceae > Mobiluncus > Mobiluncus curtisii. The sequence goes on from NC_014246.1 coordinate 1,701,637, forward strand.
GAATATCATCACCATGAGCGGCACAAGTGCGATAAACAAAGTCAGGGGATTGAAGCTGTCGAAAAGACCGCGAGTTTCGTGCTGCGGGAGGGCAGCCGGAGCCGTAACCTGTGGGGAAAATGGCAGTGCGATTATGTGTGAGCAGTATTTTTTGGCGAGCTCCAAATCATGCGTAGCCATAATGACCAGGTGCCCTGTAGAGCACAGTTGCTGGATGAACTCCATCAACTCGCAAGTGTTTGCCCAGTCTTGTCCGTAAGTCGGCTCATCGAGAACGATTACTTTGCGTTGCTCCGCCACCATCGTGGCTACGGAAAGCCGCCGTTGCTGACCACCAGAAAGCGTTAGTGGATGTTGCTCGCTGACTGCTTGCAGATGGAAACGATTCAAAAGGTCGTTGATTTGGGAATCCGTTACCTTTCCGACGCTCAGTTCTTTGCGTACGGTGGCTGCCACCATCTGGTGTTCAGGATTCTGAAACACATAACCCACCTGGTGATTGCCCTTTTTTAGGGGGATGCCCGTAACCGAAGCATTGCCCTCGAAACGCAGCAGACCGGCAAGGGCGGAGAGCATCGATGATTTTCCGGCACCGTTTTGTCCGATTACTGCGACGAAATCGCCAGCAGCGAACTCTGCGCTGATGCTTGGACAGCGGCGCGGTACCGAAAAGTCATTTAGCTTCAGCAGTGCCTCCGGTCGCGCGGATACCGACTCTCCGGTCTCGTGCCATCCCGAGTCGTCCCTCATCCAGTATTTAACTTGACTGTCACAAAACTCGTTTAGCTGTGGCAATTCAATGCCGGCTTCGGAGCAAGTCAGCGCTTCCTTGCACCCCGAACGGATCGCTCGCGGCAACCAGATTCCGCAACGCGCTAATTCCTGGGTGTGGTTTAAGAACACTTCGCGGGGCGTTCCCGCCGCGATGATTTCACCTTTTTCGTTCAACGCAAGCACGGAATCACAGATTGGCAGCAACGGATCTAAATCATGGTCAATCACGATGACTCCGAGGTCCTGGTGAACCAGCTGTTCAATTAGGTCATAAAAATCTCTACTTCCAAGGCTGTCAATAGTTGAAGTGGGTTCATCTAGAACCAGCAACTTCGGACGCATTGCCAGCACCACAGCTATTGCCAGACGCTGACGTTGTCCACCGGATAAGGTCCAAGGATTATCATGTAGCTTTTCGCCCAAGCCGACCTGCGCAGCAGCCTGTACTACCCGCGATTCAATCGTATCTGGATCCAGACAGAGATTTTGTAGTGCAAACGCGATGTCATCATGCACGCTACGCGTGATTACGGCAGCATCGGGGTTCTGCCCCACATAGGCAACCTGCCGGGCGATAAACTCTACACTGGCATCAGCGATTTGTGTCCCACACAACTCGACACAGCCTGAATATTCACTCGGTAAACAGTGCGGTATCAATCCGCAGATGGTTCTAATTAAAGTGGTTTTACCGCAGCCAGAGGGACCAATGACAGCGCAAACTTGTCCCTCCAGGTAGCTCAGGTCAACATCAGACAGAACCCACTTTTCTTGACCGTAATAGTGGACACTCAGCCCCCGAACTTTCAGGCTCTCTTTGACCTGATTGCATGTCTGATTAAGCACGGTTAGCCACACCCACGCCTGCCTTGTTCAACAGGCGAGTAATGCCTACAGTTACCAGCCCGCCCAGCAGGGCTGAAACGATAGAAGTTACCACATATGCCGTGCCAAACGGTATCCCTATAGCTTCCTTGAGCATGGTCAAGTAGAGGAGTCCATTCAACAGACCAAAAACTCCTGCAGAAATCATGAATGCCCAGGTCTTCCACTGGCGGTAAAGCATTACTGCGAGGGGAACTTCGATGTACAGACCCCCTATCAGATTTCCGATTATAGCCATGGGACCGGTAGGCGTGACGAAGATACAAATTACGCCGATAATGAGGGAGGCTAGCATGGTGGCACCCGGACGGCGAACAATAGTCGAAGGCAACAGATAGGGGATAACCCAAAACCCCATGATAGAACAGCCAATCAAAACGCCCCGCGGGGAAGTGGCGAGCAGTGGCGAAATGTAGTTCAGAGGGAGCAAAATAATTAGCCCAACCACTGCTAATGCAGCTACGGTCATCAAGTTCCGGGTTCCAAGTACGGAGTTTGCCAACCCCTTTCTGGATGAAGTGTGCACCGTTGCTGTTGTTTCCTCGATATTTTCAGTCATATCTCTTACTAAAACCCTCTCAGACAATGAATAACAAAAAGCGTTAATTAGGTTAGCCTAACCGTGTTAAATTTGAAAGTGTTGGTTCACCTGGGGTTTTAAGTGCAGAAATTTGGTATCAGCACAGTTTTACTCAGTGTCTCATGCGACTGCATCGCTGCCGCTTTCTATTTGGTGTTTCGGCGGCGCAATGCCCACTGGGCATTGCTTTTATGCCGCCTTCACCGTTTTCGCGACGGCTCATTCTCGGGTTAAAGGACAAATTGTGTGTCTGGGGGGGGGTAGTGAAGTGTCCCAGGTTTTGTTCCGTTTCTTATACGGGTGCTAGTTGTTTAGCATGGGTTTGATTATATTGGGTTATCACTTCCTCGGGGGTGGAATAATCTAGCGATTCGTGGAGACGCTGGTGATTCCACCGGTACACCCAGTTCAGGGTCGCCCATTCGACTTCGGTGCATGAGCGCCAGGTCTGGGAGTAAATCAACTCGGTTTTGTATAGCCCGTTGACGGTCTCGGCTAGCGCGTTATCGTAAGAATCCCCAATAGTTCCGGTCGATGATCTAATCCCTGCATCTGTTAGTCGTTGACTGTATTTAATGCTTACGTATTGAGAACCATGGTCAGTGTGATGGATTAGTCCTGCCAGATTGTCTTTAGCGCATCCTATCGCCTGTTCTAAGGCCTCTAACGGCAACGCCTCAGGGGCATAGTTGACCTAGCCCAGCCCACAATCTTGCGTGAATACACGTCTGTAACAAAAGCTGTGTACACGAAACCCGACACAGTTCTGACATAAGTGATATCCGCGACCCACAACCTGTTAGGCCTATCTGCTCTACACTGGCGATTAACTAGATTAGGGCGTGCATCAGGGACCTTAGAAGGACGAGTAGTAACTGGTCTACGTCCCCTACGCGCCCCCGCAAATCCCGGCCAGGCGCATCAATCTGCCAGTCTGTTCCCGCCCGATAGCAAACCCCGCCCGGCGCATAGCACGCCAGATTTTACGAATCCCATAAACACGGTAATTCTGGTCGAAAATCTTTACGATTTCCTCTACTAGCACAGCATCTCTCAATCGCCTAGCACACACTTTTCGGGTCTTTGCCGCCCGGTAACCACGTGGCGTGAGGAAGCCCCCAACCATGTGCTCGTTCATAACCCGGCAAATACACTCGACCGAGAAACAATCACGATACTGGTCAATAAACGCAATCATTTCATCCCGGGGTGGTCGAGTTCTTTGGCGAAAAAAGCCGATGCGAGCTTCAAAATCTCGTTAGCACGTTTAAGCTCCGCGTTTTCTTTACGCAACCGCCTTATCTCGGCAGACTCCTCCCGACTAACCCCCGGGTCTTTCTCCCTGGTCTATCTCGGCTTGAACAGCCCAGCGACGCAATGATTCACGACTCACACCAAGCTTTAACCCGGTATCACTAATAATCGCTGCTCTCGAACCAGGATCATCCCGAAGCCGGTCAAACACCAACCCAACAGCACGATCCCTAAACTCCCGCGAATACTTCCAAGGCATGAAACAACCCTCACAAAAAACCTAGGAACAAAACCCGGGACGCTTCAAACAGCCACGACAAGAAAACCTGCAACTCATTAGCCGAGTTATCAATACGCCTGGTTTCAGACCTCCCACAACCCCCGCAACGCCAACGCTGCCGCCCAGAGCTAGTCCTACCATTACGCTTTAACGCTCCACCACAAAACGGGCATTTAAGTCTACTCATGCCCTCAAGCATGAAATACCAAACTTAAAACCAGACTTTAAGCCGCTACCCCAACGAAAAACCCGCCCAAAAAACACACAAAATGACCGACCTCAAAGTTGAGCCAAACCAACTTAAAACCCGGCTTTAACGCAAAAACACAACCAAAAACCCAAACAAAAAACAATTTGTCCTTTAACCCTGTTTCGTGACCCGAGCACGGATTGAGCCAGGTTTCGGTTACTGGCTTTCTATGATCTTCCTGTTGGTTCAGCAGCAATGCTGATCGGTTGTGAACTTCAGTAGGCAAGGGGGTCAGATACGGGTCGCATGACTGTAAAAGAGCTAATGTTTGAAGCCGCCACCCAGTTTTCTGGGAGACGGCTTCAAAGGGTGAAATGCTATTCGCTAGACAGTCCAGTAGGAATCCTTACTGGCGCGCATTGCGGATACGTGAGCCGATTGCTCCCACGGCAAGGCCTACGAGTGCGATCGCAAGGTAACCCCAAATATTATCGCCACTGCTTTGAATGTTCTTTGGCGGTGCAGGAGTGTTTTCTGCAGTTAGAACGCTTTGGGTGTCGCGGTCAGAGATAATGTTGTCGATCCATTCGGCGGTGCCTGCAACTGTGGTGATTGCAGCACTAGGGGAGGGAAGGTCCGGATCCCCATTGGCAGTTCCAGCGGTAGCAAGTCCCGCAAGCTTTCCGTCGACAAAGAACGGGCCACCAGAGTCACCGCCCTGCATGCCAGCTCCAGAAACTGACTGCACATCCAAGATAGAGGTTTCGATCCTAGGCTGTATGGAGTTGTCGGCTGGGACTTCCGACATCCCCTCAGGATTAGACTCGGTTTGGCCAGTTTCTGTCATTCCAGGTTTTGACTGTGGAGCCTGTGGCGGGGCAGTCTCTGTAGACGCATCAGCGCCGGTAGGTGTCTTGGAATCGGAAGGAGTTTCGGGAGCACTCGGCGTGTCAGAACCGGAAGGTGCGCCACCTAGTAGCTCTTTGACAACCATTTTGGCCATTGGTAGCTGTCCAGATCGTGCCATTGACGAGCTGCTACTCCAACCGTAAAGAGTTCCCGTCTGCCCTGGGGTTGGAATATCGTGGGAGATTTTTGCGGGGGTTGCGTTAGTCACTTTCTCAGTCAGGTGAAGTAACCCCGCGTCAGATGTGGGCGAAAGAGCCCAGGAATCAGCGTTGTAGACCTTTCCAGCGATGCGTGCCTGGGTGCCTTCATTGTTGACTGACTCTAGACAGTGGCGCGCTGTGAGTACCCACTGGTCGGCAATGAGTGTGCCTGTGCAGTCACCAAAGCTGCCGATTTTGCCCATTTTGAGCGCGGCAACGGAACTGCTTTCCGCATTATCGGGCGCCGGATCTCCATATTCGAGTGCGAGAGCCGGAGTTGCAGTCATTAGCAGGGTGGCGCTGACAATGGCAGCGAACGAAAAATGTGATTTTTTCACGGTTAATTCCCTTTCTTAGAAGGAACAATGACCTTGATCGTGGTGGCAACGAGTTTCTCAGCAGGACCCTGTCCTGCAAACTTCTTCCAGAGGCTGGCTGCGACGAGGAAGAATACGATGAAACCGATTGCTGACAAAGTGGAATGCAACGCGACATTTTGCTGCCAGTAGAAAGCGGTGAGAATGTGCAGAATGTAAATGGTTAGCGACATTGTTCCCATGGCAGCGAAAGGGTAAACTAAGGTTGAAGAGAGATTGCCTATGAGCACACATAGGTGGATCACTACGGCTGCAACGGCAACGGAGAGGATAATCTCTCCGGCAACACCGGTGTGACCGGTAAAGCTGAGCCAGCTGGGAATGTCTGGGTCAAATCGGAAGTAGATGCCGATACCAGCGATGACAACGCTGATAGCGGTTACGATCCAGCTCAGTCGAGTGTTAGGGTTGCTGTTCTCATCGGGGTTGCGATGTAGTCGGTCGCGCAGGTACACATCGAAAAGAAGCATGCCACCGATGAAGTATGCAATCCATGCCAATAGCGGATAAATCTGTGGCAGTTCGATGGGGGCGTAAACTATTGTTGCGGCGATTGTGGCGGCAATAAATAGACCGAGCCTCCACCACGTTCCCAATGCGGGCATCCAGGAAACTAGGATCATTACCAGGCCCATTACGATGAGAACCACTTGGATTTGTCCACCCACGGGCAGTAGTGCCAGGCCGATGAGGATGATTAAAGCGCCTCGGGCTATCAGCCGCAAGAAAGTGGCGCTGGTGTAGTTTCGTCCAATAATCATCATCGTCGCGCCGGCGATGATGGCAAATAATGATGCGGGTAGGCCAGAGAGTATTACTTTGGTACTCCAAAGTAGCGAGGCCATGTGGATAACTATCATTCCGATGATCGCGAGTGAGCGCGCTACATCAAGCCCCACGATTCGTGAAGGTTTAGACACTCAGTTCCCTCCTTTACTAGTACTTTAGTGAAGTGTCCCAGGTTTTGTTCCGTTTCTTATACGGGTGCTAGTTGTTTAGCATGGGTTTGATTATATTGGGTTATCACTTCCTCGGGGGTGGAATAATCTAGCGATTCGTGGAGACGCTGGTGATTCCACCGGTACACCCAGTTCAGGGTCGCCCATTCGACTTCGGTGCATGAGCGCCAGGTCTGGGAGTAAATCAACTCGGTTTTGTATAGCCCGTTGACGGTCTCGGCTAGCGCGTTATCGTAAGAATCCCCAATAGTTCCGGTCGATGATCTAATCCCTGCATCTGTTAGTCGTTGACTGTATTTAATGCTTACGTATTGAGAACCATGGTCAGTGTGATGGATTAGTCCTGCCAGATTGTCTTTAGCGCATCCTATCGCCTGTTCTAAGGCCTCTAACGGCAACGCCTCAGGGGCATAGTTGACCTAGCCCAGCCCACAATCTTGCGTGAATACACGTCTGTAACAAAAGCTGTGTACACGAAACCCGACACAGTTCTGACATAAGTGATATCCGCGACCCACAACCTGTTAGGCCTATCTGCTCTACACTGGCGATTAACTAGATTAGGGCGTGCATCAGGGACCTTAGAAGGACGAGTAGTAACTGGTCTACGTCCCCTACGCGCCCCGCAAATCCCGGCCAGGCGCATCAATCTGCCAGTCTGTTCCCGCCCGATAGCAAACCCCGCCCGGCGCATAGCACGCCAGATTTTACGAATCCCATAAACACGGTAATTCTGGTCGAAAATCTTTACGATTTCCTCTACTAGCACAGCATCTCTCAATTGCCTAGCGCTCACTTTTCGGGTCTTTGCCGCCCGGTAACCACGTGGCGTGAGGAAGCCCCCAACCATGTGCTCGTTCATAACCCGGCAAATACACTCGACCGAGAAACAATCACGATACTGGTCAATAAACGCAATCATTTCATCCCGGGGTGGTCGAGTTCTTTGGCGAAAAAAGCCGATGCGAGCTTCAAAATCTCGTTAGCACGTTTAAGCTCCGCGTTTTCTTTACGCAACCGCCTTATCTCGGCAGACTCCTCCCGACTAACCCCCGGGTCTTTCTCCCTGGTCTATCTCGGCTTGAACAGCCCAGCGACGCAATGATTCACGACTCACACCAAGCTTTAACCCGGTATCACTAATAATCGCTGCTCTCGAACCAGGATCATCCCGAAGCCGGTCAAACACCAACCCAACAGCACGATCCCTAAACTCCCGCGAATACTTCCAAGGCATGAAACAACCCTCACAAAAAACCTAGGAACAAAACCCAGGACACTTCGCCCCATCCGGGGAGGTTTCTTTGTGTGATGTGTAGGTTTTCCTGGTTTAGGTAGTATTCCTCGAGTTGCGTATCCGTAGGCATTATTTTCAGGATTTCTGCTGGAGTCGCGGGGTTTTCGATGTGTTGGTAGCACCACCAGAAAATCGCTTTGATTCGCCTGGCCAGGCTCATTCCGCGGTGGTCTTTGAGCATGGCACGGAGTTGAGCGTTTATCCCGCCTTCGATCTGGTTGTTCATTGCTGGTAGGCAGGTCAGGGTCTGGTCTGCGAGGTCAGGATCGAGATAGGTGAACAGGTTACCGGATTTTATGAGCCTAATTAGCGAGTCCCGGGCGCGAACGAGTTTCTCGTGGGTCAAGCATCTTGTGCCGTATTCGTTTATGGTTTCTTCCGCGAGGAAGGCTTCCCATTCCAGGCACCAGTTGTTGAACCCGACCAGCCATTGTAGAGATTCTTCCACGTTATGGACATGTAACAGGTCGCGAGCTATTCTCCCGAGTTATTTCCCGGCTGGCAGTTTCGGATTCATGGTGATGTAACGTCGTACCTGCATAAACGCGTGATATGTGCAACGCTGGACCTGCGTGCCCGGCCAAGAAGCTGCTCTAGCGGTTTTGAAACCTGACCCACCATCGCTCACGACTAGAAGCGGGGGCGCTATCCGATCCAGCAAGGATTTCCACGCGTTAATGTTCTCGTTCCTAGCCACATACCAGCCCAACACATGCTGACGAGTACAGGCAATCAAAACCACGGCCTTGCGCCCCAGATAAATCCCGTCGACAAACACCACGTCATGAACCTCGTCCACGATCGGAGAGAACGGCCATAAACACCAGAACTTAGCTGCATGACGACGAAACGTCCGGCCCGCTCCGGGCATGTCTTTCTGCCGCTGACGCGACAACAGCCAGCTCAGGAAACGATTAAGCTCTTTAGCAGAGTTATCAATCTTTCCGACCTTAGACCTTCCGCACTCCTTACAACGCCAACGTTGAGAACCAGAAGAAGTCTTTCCATTACGTTTCAAAGGAGTATTACACGCCGGGCATTTCATCATATTCATGCCATCAGCATGAACCGACCAACTTTCAACCCGACTTTCCCCCGCCAACACAAGCAAAACACGAGAAAACAGACACACAATTTGACCGACCCCAAAGTTCAGCCAAACCAACTTTCAAACCGACTTTAAAGCTCTACCACAACGAAAAACCCCGGATAAAAACACACAATTTGTCCTTTAACCCTTCGATTCCCGTCGCGACCCCACAGATTGACTAAAAGCCGGGCTAAAGCCCGGCTTTTAGTCAATGGAGCGGGCGACGGGAATCGAACCCGCGTAATCAGCTTGGAAGGCTGGGGCTCTACCATTGAGCTACGCCCGCGTACGAAATGAGTTTACCGGTTCGGATGGGTTTCCTACAACTCGAACTTTCCTGTACCATAAACTGTACCTTTTCCGGGGTGTAGCGCAGCTTGGTAGCGCGCCTGCTTTGGGAGCAGGATGTCGCAGGTTCAAATCCTGTCACCCCGACGAGCGAGCGCCCATGAAAGTTTACTTTCATGGGCGCGAGCGAGGAGGGGTATGCAAGGCGAGCGGAGCGAGTCCTTGCAAATCCCCCGACGAAATGATTCTGAGCGGTGGGGGCAAGGCGAGCGGAGCGAGTCCTTGCAAATCCCCCGACGGGCGATGTCGATTTGAGCAAACTATTGAGACGGCGGGTTCGCAGCTTTGACCTATTTCTCTCTATGATGCGGCACAATAAACCACCCGGCTCTGGGCACGCATTCCAAGTTAACCGTCCCGTATCCCAGGCGTTCCCCATCGGCAATGGGAGCCAATCCTTCCATCTCTAAACTGACTCGGCGTGCCTCGTGAAAAGTTACCCCGGGAGCACCAGCGAATCTCCCCCTTTTGGCAGCGAACAAGGGGCGGAGTACTTTCCGGCGGGGCATTGAGCTCAACGTCGCTATCGAGAAAACTCCGTCATAGCTGGATGCTTGCGGAGCCACAACCACACCGCCGCCGTAGCACTTTCCGTTGGCAACGGCGCACAAAGTCAGGTGTTCCTCGCCCCAAACCACCCCGTCGAGACTGAGCCGCACTGGTCGGGGATGGAACTTTGTCAGAATTATGAACAGGGACAAAATATAGCGCAGTGACCCGTGTGGCCAGCGCATTTCCTGGGTTTTATCTGCCACCATTTGGTCGAATCCGACACAAGTTATGGTGGACCACCAACGCTGCTGTACCTTGCCGTGCATATCGGTAAAAGTCGCTAGTCCCAGGTCGGTTTGGCTGACGAAACCATCCGCGATGATGCCCGCGGATTTACGTGGATTCAGCGGAATCCCAAGGTGGCGAGCATGATCATTGCCAGAACCTGCGGGAATAATTCCCAGAGGCTTGTCGGAACCAACCTGTTCTTGGAGCACCAGTGAAAGTATCCCGTCTCCACCGGAAACGACGATGGCGTCCACCGTGGAATCAGCTACGGCCTGGCGAGCCGATTCCCGGGCTTGTGCCGCAGTATCGCAGGGAAAATCCACAATCTCCAGACCGCGCTTGTGCAGCACTTTTCGGGCGACCCGAGCAGTTTTGCGGGCGTGACCTTTAGCGGAGGCAGGGTTCAGAATGAAAGCGATACGGCGGATGTCGCGAGTTTCTTGCCGATAAGTTTGTTCCAAAGGTGCGGTTTCGGGGTTGCCGGGTTGCGCGCTATCAGAAGGAGTGCCGTCCGGGGCGTGTCGGTTGGCGTGTGGGCTGTCCGGGGGCAACTTGTCCGACATAGCAAACTCTGATTCGGCGTCGTTACCGGAAAATCACGGTGCGGTCGCCGTTCATCAACACGCGATGCTCGGCGTGCCATTTTACGGCCTGCGCTAGCACGCGGCGTTCCACGTCTTGACCCTGTTTACGCATGTCAATAGCGGTAAATGTGTGATCCACGCGGGAAACGTCCTGTTCGATGATGGGACCCTCATCCAAATCCGCTGTGACGTAGTGCGCGGTGGCTCCAATGAGTTTCACGCCACGGTCATGAGCCTGGTCATACGGCTTTGCGCCCTTGAACGATGGCAGGAAAGAGTGGTGAATGTTGATGATTCGCCCGCTCATTTCCCGGCACAGCTTGTCGGAAAGAATCTGCATATAACGCGCCAACACCACCAGTTCGACCTTTTCCGCGGCGACCAAGTCTAGCAGCTGCCGTTCCGCTTCGGGTTTGTTGTCTTTCGTGACCGGTACCAAAATAAACGGTACCTGGTAGAAAGTCGCGATGGGAGCTAAATCGGGATGGTTGCCCACGACCGCTTTCACATCAATCGGAATCGAGTGATCCCGCACGCGATAGAGCAGGTCGGACAGGCAATGCCCCTCTTTGGAAACCATGATGACGGTGCGCAGTGCCCGACCAATCTCATCCAATTCCCAAGCCATATCAAACTCGGCAGCTAGGGTTTCTACACGGGAGCGAATATCGTGAGCACAGGGGACGTCCATCTCAACCCGCATGAAAAACAATCCGCTATCGAGATCTGCAAACTGGGCTGACTGGATGATATTGCCTCCCGCGCTGACCACCATGCCAGAGACAGCGTGGACAATCCCCGGTTGGTCTGGGCAAGAGAGGGTTAGCACCAGTTTTACGGTTTCGCTTGACTTTGTTTCCGTCATGGTTCTTAGCATACCTTTTTCGCCTAGTTGAGATGAGGACTGTGCCGACGCGGGGTGTGCTTCAGCAGATTCTTTCACAAGGGTCTGCTGAGAAGCTTTTTGTTGAGGGTGCGTGGTTTGATTCGTCACTAAAGCAACATCGGAAGCTAAACAATTACGCGTGTCAATTCCAAGGCGGAAACTGGCGAAAAGTCGGGACGGCTGGGGTCGATAGACCCGGCAATTTCTGCCGTGATGGCAGCGATTTGCGCGCCGTTGTCGGTACAGAACTTCAGTGGGGGAATCCGCAGGGTAACGCCAGCACTCGTGCATTCCTCTGTCAGCCATTCACGCAGTCGGGAATTCGCGGAATATCCGCCGCCCACCACCAGGGTTTTTGCCTCGAAATCGGTTAGCGCTCGCATAGTCTTGCTGACCAGGGAGTCATTGACAGATTCCGAAAATCCACGGCAAATATCCGCTACCGGCAGCCATGGTTTGCCCTCACGAGCGGGTACAAAATCCTCGGTAAAGTCCGGACGGTTGCGTACTTCCGGGGTGGCTTCGAGCTGGCTAACATAGCGAGCCACGGCGGTTTTCAGTCCGGAGAAAGAAAAATCATAAGGGTGTGTTTTGGCGTACTTTGCTCCTGCTAGACCGCGCGGAAAATCAATCGCTCCCAGATTGCCTTCGCGGGACATCCGATCCACGTGTGGTCCTCCGGGATAGGGCAGCCCCAGCACTCGTCCAACCTTGTCAAAGGCTTCCCCCGAGGCGTCATCGAGAGTGCCGCCCAACTCTCTGATCCCATCTGGAGCTGCGAAATCGGTAATGAGCAGCAGGTTTGTGTGCCCGCCGCTGACCACCAGTCCTACCGCTGGCAGGTCCAAATCACCGTTCACCAGCTGGTCAACTGCCAGGTGACCAATGACATGATTGACTCCGTATAGTGGCTTTCCGGTGGCGACTGCCAGGGCTTTTGCCCCGGCAATTCCTACCGCCAACGAACCAATCAGCCCTGGACCAGCGGATACTCCAATCTGGTCAATGTCTGCGAGCTTTACTCCTGCCTCATCCAAGGCTTTACTGACCACAGGTAGGAATGATTCCAAGTGTGCCCGTGAAGCAATCTCGGGGATAATTCCCCCGTAACGGGCATATTCATCCATCGAGGTAGCGACCACGTTCGCTAATAGCTGGGTTTTCCCCGCGACGATGGCAGCTCCAGTTTCATCGCAGGTAGATTCAAGTCCTAAAGTCAGTTTCTCACCGTTTAACACGGGTTCAGTTTAGTTGGTTTTTCCCCGCGTTTAAATCTCGGTGCGGCGTCGGCACAAGATTGCGCGGTGTCGCCTGCCCAAACGGGTCGCTATCAAGGTTAGGTCCTCTCCGTCTTTCACGGTCTTGGTGAGTACCTTTCGACGTAGTTGGGCGGGTGAGACGTTGGCACCGCGTTTTTTAATTTCCAAAGACCTGATTGGTCGCGTCTTTAGTACGGTGCGAATCTTCTTTTCATCCAGAGGGAGGACCGCGAGTGTCTCAAACCAGCTCCCTAGTTTCGTGTCAGCCCCATTTGGATCAGAATCTTTGGTCAAATAGGCAATTTTTTCCGATACCGTCTTTGTGTATGTTTGTTCTGCAATCTGAGCTAGCAGTCCTGCCCGGATAATTGCGTCATCAGGCTCAAAGATCCATTTACCCAGTTCATCTTCTGTCGCGATGGTCTCACTCAGTCGGGCAGGAGTGTTGCACGGGGCGGCGGTTTCGTCGTGCAACGTAACCACGATTTTCCCGTTATTATCCATCAACAGGGCGGACCGACCCTTCTGACGGATCAGGTCACCCAACCAGATTCCCGCCTCCACAAGCTCGCCCCCCACAGAAATCCATTGGATTTCGCCCTGTGCGGGCAGGACTTGATAGTTGATTCCAGGGGCGATTTTTACGCCGAGGTTTCCATGGGGAATCTCATCCTGCCAAGCGAGAATACGCGAAAGCGGGGGTTTCCAAGACTCCGGCTGCAGTCGCCTGCCAGAGGAGTCTCGCCGGGCGGGGTCTGCGAAGGCGCCATCAACGCCCTCGGCACGCAGCTGGTCCCAATCCAGTTCTAAAATATCTGCCTGTGTGACACGGGCTTCGGGATAGGCACGGAGATTCAGCAAAGCCGCTGCTGCGGTGGCTTCATCGAGTTCAAAAGCCGTTACCAGCATCCCTAAACCAGCCAAAGCGAGGGACTCGGTACCTAACCCGCAGCCCAAATCAGCGACCTGGTGACATCCGGCGTCGCGAAAACGTCCAGCGTGTACAGCCGCTACCGGCAAACGCGTGGCCTGCTCCAGGCCGTTTCGCGTGAACAGCATTCCTCGCGCGAAATCCCCGAATTTTGCTCGCGCTGCTTCGCGCAGCTCCAGCTGGGTCAAAATGGCTGCCACCAGCGCTGGTGCCACCCCACGTTTGCGCAGACCAGCGCTTAATTTGTCCGCGAGTGTCGGGGAGTAGGGTCCCAGAGTTCCCAAGGATTCCAGCAATTGGAATCCTTCTTTGTGCAACAGGGGCGCCAGCGAATTTTCTGCCATAGTCCAATCTTAAAGGGCAGGGAGGGAAAGGGGAGAACCGTGCGGGGCGACAATAAAATCGAGTGATTTGAAACTGACTTAGCACTCGGGTTGCGAGAGTGCTAAATGCGTCATAAAATATAAATTGACTGGCAGGGTGCCACCCGCGACGGCGCTCGGTTGGTGAAATATCATCAGAAACTTAGAGAAAGGGCAATCGCAGTGTCGGTTTGCATTAAACCTTTGGAAGATCGGGTTGTTATTAAGCAGCTGGAAGCGGAAACGGTTACCGCTTCGGGTCTGGTCATCCCGGATATGGCAAAAGAAAAGCCGCAGGAAGGCACCGTCGTGGCGGTAGGTCCCGGTCGTGTTGACGACAAGGGCGTGCGTGTGCCGATGGATGTCAAGGAAGGCGACAAGGTTATCTACGCCAAGTACGGCGGAACCGAAGTCAAGTACCAGGGTGAGGAATACGTTATTCTCTCTGCTCGCGACTTGCTCGCTGTGGTCGAGTAATCGAGACACATTTTTGAAAAGGCCGGACGTATGTCCGGTCTTTTCTGTTAAGCTATAACCTCACTTCTCCTGGCACATTCCAGCGCCGTGGCCCCGAAACCATAGAAAATATGAGGGCTCCACCGATATCTCAGCGAGCCCAGTCATCTCAGCACGCAAATCCCCGTGGTGCCTCATGTCAATTTGAGCGCGAAGTGGGGGTTAGGCGCTGCGGGTTTTGATGCCTTGGGTGAGTAGGGCTTTATGTTTAGCGTGGTTTTGTTCCATGCTGATAGTGAGTACCTCGGTAGGGGTTCTGGCTAGGTCGGTGAGTATGGCTTGGTAGCGTAGGATATCGCGGGTTAGCTCGGCAGGATTCGTGGAATCGCGTAACTGTTGTAGTTCTTTGATTTGTGTCCTTGAGAGTATCCCGGAGGCTAGTAAACGGTCTAGGGGTGTGGCTGGTGTGTCGTAGACGCGTTTACGTCTGCCTACACTGTCTTGGTTCCAGCCTATGGGTTTCCTGGTAGGAGTGAACAGGTTCATACGTAAGCACACTGTTTTCCATAGCTTGCGCAGGACTTTCAATTCTTTGGGTGTGTCATAACGGTAGTGGAAGCCGTATTTACGCACTACATGGTTGTTTTTAGATTCCACATGTGCCTGGTCGTTCTTCTTGTAAGGGCGCGAGCGTGTGAAGAATACGTCCAGGCTAGATGCCCAGTTAATGACTTCCCGGTTAATGAACTCGCTACCGTTATCACAGTCCAGGTCCTGGACCTGGTACGGGATGGTTTCTATCGCAGAGTCTAGAGCTTTGAGCATATGCACCCGGGCGTTATTCTGCAGGGCTTCTAAATGTATCCAGCCCGTGTTCACGTCGGTTAACGTCAGGGTACGGACGAGCTCTCCCTTGAGACTCGGCCCGCAATGCGCCACCGTGTACCTCTCGAAAAATCCTGGCTCGTCAGCAATCTCGTCCCCGGCTTTCCTGATTTTTATCGAGTTACGTAACAATGCTCCTGGTTTCGTACTCGAAATACCCCTCAGCTCTAGAGATTGGCGGGCTTCTTTGAGATACCGGTCTATCGTAGAAGCAGACATTCCCAGTAACTCGTCACGTATTTTCTGGCTATACCCGGCTCTTCCTATCACCAGTTCCTCATGCGTTTCAAGGGAATCAAGCTAAACACGCATCGATACTGCCAAATATTTACCGCATTGGCATCCTGATAGCACCCAAACCCGTTGTAGTATCCTCTTCGCTACCGTTGAATACTTTGTCGCCCTGGCCTTACGGTAATCAATCCTGACCACGCCAGGATTTCCAGTGACATCACTGGTCAAATACCTCCTCGCGGTAGCTCTGGACAATCCCGTAGACTCACAAAAACTATCCAGCACCCTGCCCTTTTCCTTTTTAGAAGCCCCGCGATACGCCTGGCGTAACCGCTTCGTGACCTCAACACGCGCACCCATAGAAACCACTCCATCATTCATACCAACAACCTATTTTCGCGCTCAAACTATATGAGGCACCACATCACCCTCGCGCTCAAAATACATAAGGTACGCCGATCCCTTGACGGGTTTTCGGTCCACCACTACGCTGGAAGCTATGACTAGGAAATTAGCATTAGTTCGTCGCCCCAGCCCCAAAATGGCTGATGGGATTGTGACGCACATTGAAAAATCTGCTGTCTCTTATGATCTGGGTTTGCGCCAGTGGGAAGGCTACGTCAAGGCACTCAATGATAATGGGTGGGAAACCGTCGAGGTCGAGCCCGCTCCTGATTGCCCCGATTCGGTATTCATTGAGGATCCTGTTTTTGTCTATGGAGATCTCGCCATCATCACTCGCTCCGGAGCTCCGGAGCGCCGCGCTGAAGTTGCGGGAGTCGAAAAAGCGGTTCGGGATGCCGGATACCGCGTGGTTTACATTAAGGAACCCGGCACCGTGGACGGGGGAGACATCCTGAAGTTTGACGGTAAAGTCTGGGTCGGACAAACGCCCGGTGGCCGCACCAACGAAGAAGGGGTGCGCCAGCTTGCCGAGTACTTGAAGGAATTCAACGCGGAAGTCATCCCCGTGGAAATGACTAAGGTGCTCCACCTCAAGAGCGGTGTCACCGCCTTGTACGACGGCACTGTAGTCGGCTACAAACCGCTGGTGGACGACCCGACCGTGTGGGACAAGTTCATGGAAGTTCCCGAAGAACCCGGTTCGCACGTCGTTTTGCTCGAGGATAACAAGATTCTGATGTCCGCCGCCGCTCCCAAGTCCAAGGAACTCTTTGAGAGCATGGGTTACGAAGTGGTCGCGGTAGACATCGGCGAGTACGAGAAGCTCGAAGGTTGCGTGACCTGCCTGTCCGTGCGTCTGCGCGGTGACGTGGGTTAGCGAGTAAACTGGATTTTTCGCCACAATCCGGCGCGTCCGAAAATAGTGTTTTGGCGGGGCGGGCAGGCGATTCGGTTTTAAGTTTATATATACATTTTGGGGGCTGAGCCAGTGGCTCAGCCCCCAAAACAAATGCAATTTCTAGTGGCGGGTTCACCCTCGCCGGGTTCTACAGGTCTATGCGGATTTAGCCTCCCGTTCCTTCCAATAAGCGGCGCGTTCCTCTTCGGTCATGCCGCCCCAAATTCCATAAGGTTCATGTGCGTTCAAAGCGTAATTGCGGCACTGTTCCAATACCGGGCAAGTCGCGCAAATTGCTTTAGCCTGCGCAGCGCGACGCCGCCGAGTGCCACCACGTTCACCGTCAGGATGGAAGAAAGCCGCCGTCCCCAAATCCTTGCAGGCAGCTTCGTCTTGCCATTCCCAAGATTCAATAGTCGGAGCGGGGAGATACGTTACATTACTCATTTTCTTCCTTTCCCTCGCGTGGTTTCTCTTACCCTTCAAGATTAGGTGGTGTGCTGGCAATCCTGCGTCCTACCACAGGACGATTTAGGGTCACCGCACCGTCCTTCAGTAGTAGTGAACCAAACTTGTGACCCCGTGCTTGTGACTTCCCGACAAGTCCACGTAAACTGTGCTTCTCACCCCGTCAGCACCGCTAGCGCGAGAGCGTTAGAATAAGCATCAACGTCGAAAGAATTATTCCCAGGCATTTAAGGAAGGCATATGAGCGAAATCACGAATCCCTTGCGAGACCTTGAAAATGGCGTCGAACCGCGGTTTTTGACCGGTTTGACCTACGATGATGTGCTGTTGTTGCCAGAGGTCACTGATGTGATTCCCGCCGAAGTGGATACCTCCACGCGCTTTTCCAAAGAAATCAAACTTCATATCCCGCTGATTTCTGCCGCTATGGACACCGTCACTGAATCACGGATGGCAATCGCTATGGCGCGCCAGGGGGGCATCGGGATTTTGCACCGTAATCTCTCTATCGAGAGCCAAGCCCAGCAGGTGCGTCAAGTGAAACGCTCCGAGTCGGGCATGGTGACTGACCCTGTCACCATCGGACCTAATGCCACTATTGAACAGCTGGACGAACTGTGCGCTAAATATCGGGTGTCGGGCTTGCCGGTCGTGACTGATGACTATGAGCTGCTGGGTATCATCACCAATCGTGACTTGCGTTTCGTGCCTACTGCCCAGTGGGGCACCAAGACAGTCCGGGACTGCATGACCCCGATGCCGTTGATTACCGGACGCACCGGCATCTCTCGCGAAGAAGCGATGAAACTGTTGGCAGAAAATCGTATTGAGAAACTGCCTCTGATTGATGAAAACGGCAAGTTGACCGGTCTGATTACGGTCAAAGACTTCGTAAAGACGGAGCAATTCCCCCATGCGACTAAGGATTCTCAAGGTCGTTTGGTGGTGGGCGCCGCTATCGGCTATTGGGGCGACGCGTGGGAACGTGCTGAAGCCTTGGCGGAGGCAGGCGTGGATGCCCTGATCGTGGATACCGCTAACGGCGGGGCAAAGCTGGCTTTAGAGATGATTTCGCGAATCAAGACTGACTCTGGTTTCTCCGGGGTGCAAGTAGTGGGCGGTAACGTCGCCACCAGGGAGGGGGCACAAGCCCTGATTGATGCGGGCGTCGACGGCGTGAAGGTCGGTGTTGGTCCGGGGTCAATCTGTACCACTCGTGTGGTAGCGGGGGTGGGCGTGCCTCAGATTACTGCCATCATGATGGCTGCAGAAGCGTGTGCCCGTGCGGATGTACCGCTTATCGCCGACGGTGGTTTGCAGTACTCCGGCGATATTGCTAAAGCCCTAGTTGCTGGTGCTCATACGGTAATGCTGGGTTCCCTGTTGGCAGGCTGTGAGGAATCCCCAGGTGAACTGGTGTTTATGAACGGAAAGCAGTGGAAACACTATCGCGGGATGGGTTCGCTGGGCGCCATGAGCTCGCGGGGACGCAAGTCCTATTCAAAGGACCGGTATTTCCAGGCTGATGTGACCAGCGATGACAAGATTGTTCCCGAAGGCATCGAAGGGCAGGTTCCCTATCAAGGCACTCTCGGTTCGGTGATTTATCAGCTGGTCGGAGGGCTGCACCAATCTATGTTCTATACCGGGGCGCATACCATTGACGAGCTGCGTCACCAGGGGCGTTTCGTGCGCATCACTCAGGCAGGCTTAAAGGAATCTCATCCTCACGATGTTGAAGTCACTGTGGAAGCCCCGAACTATCAGCGTCACTGAGACCAAAGATTTTCGCCTGCAGGGTGTGTGAGAGACTTTGGTTATGGATGAAGTGAACCAGCTGAATACTCCCTGGCTTAATCAGGAGGTCCTGGGCTTTGACACGGAGACGACGGGTGTTTTTACGTCGCGTGACCGTATCGCCACGGTGTCGCTGATACGCAGGATAAACGGTACGGATTCGCCGCGTTATTGGATTATCAATCCCGGCGTTCCGATGCCTCCTGCTGCTGGTCGGGTTAACGGTCTGACTGATGAATACTTGCAAGCTAACGGGGTCGACCCGCGGGTTGGTCTCGAGGAAGTCGCTGGTATCGTCGCGGAAACAATGCGCCGGGGAGTGCCCGTAGTGGGTTTCAACGTTACCTTTGATTTCGCGATTCTGGAGGCGGAGTTGGCGCGTCACAATTTGCCAACTTTGCGACAGCGCCTGGAAGGAACAGTCGGACCAATCGTTGATCCGCTAGTTTTAGACCGAATTCTGGATCGTTATCGC
The DNA here is from genome assembly GCF_000196535.1 of Mobiluncus curtisii ATCC 43063. Taxonomy (NCBI): domain Bacteria; kingdom Bacillati; phylum Actinomycetota; class Actinomycetes; order Actinomycetales; family Actinomycetaceae; genus Mobiluncus; species Mobiluncus curtisii. The sequence goes on from NC_014246.1 coordinate 1,721,200, forward strand.
AAGGGGAAACGTAATTTGGCATCCGTCTGCACCGCCTACGATTTGCCACTGCGTGAGGACTTCCATAATGCACAAGCCGATGTCTCTGCGACTCTGGATTTGCTCGGTGCCATGTCTGAGCGATTTCCGGAGTTACTGGAAATGGGTCCGGGGGAGATGATGCAGTTCCAGGCGGTGGGGCATAGTCAATGGGCTCGAAGTTTTAATGAGTTTATGTCGGCGCGGAAGCCGGATTTCCGCCCGGTGTCACTGCACTGGCCACAGTTTTAGCGTTGCCGGTCGCTACGTCAGATTAATAGTAAGGGAGAATAAAACAGTGAAATCGGTCGAAAGCTCTGTGCCATCGACCTCGCGCCCAGTGGTCAACTTCGTGGCTATGGGCAAGGGACGTTTTTTTGATATTTTCATGACCTTGTTTGTCGCGCTGCTGCTAATTTCTAATATCTCCGCCACCAAACTCATCGGGGGACCCCTGGGGTTGATTTTTGATGGGGGAGCAGTCATGTTCCCCTTCACCTACATCTTGGGAGATATTCTTTCGGAAGTCTATGGATTCCGCGGGGCGCGTCGAGCGGTGCTGACTGGATTCGGGATTTCTATCTTGGCTTCTGGACTGTTTTTCCTGGTCGCTAAAGCACCGCCCGCCAGTGGGGACTTCATTACTCCCGCTTTTTCTCAGGTTTTTGGGTTCGTCCCGCGTATCGTGGCAGCTTCCCTGGTGGGGTATGTACTGGGGCAGTTGCTAAATGCTCTGGTCCTGGTGCGGATCAAAGGTCACACGGGGGAGCGTTTACTCTGGGTTCGTATGATTGCTTCTACCTTGGTCGGTGAATTGGTAGATACCGTGGCATTTTGCACCATCGCTTTTGCCGGTTTGATTTCAGGTCCGGAATTCCTCAACTACGTATTGACTGGCTACGTGTACAAGTGCGCGTTGGAGATTGTTATGTCGCCAATCAGTATTCAGGTCATCGGATTGGTGAAGCGAGGCGAGAAAAATTATGTACCGATTGATATAGAAACTCTCGTAGAGCGCCCTCTGGTGACAAATAATTGACCAATCGGTACAGAAACCGTTTCGACTAAATGTTCCTAACCTGGGGTGATGTTTGAATGAGTGAAAACTTTGAGGTTGTGGCTCGTCTGGGTCAATTGGGGCGAGCCGGGGTTATCCACACTCCCCACGGCGATATTCCCACCCCAGCTTTTGTACCTGTTGGTACAAAAGCGACTGTGAAAGCGCTGATTCCAGAGATGATTCGCGAGCTTGGTGCGTCGGCAGTACTGGCAAACGCCTACCATCTGTATTTGCAGCCGGGACCGGAATTGGTCGATAAAGCCGGGGGTCTGGCAGCTTTTATGCATTGGGATGGTCCCACATTCACTGATTCGGGGGGATTTCAAGTCCTCAGCCTAGGGGCGGGATACAAGAAGGTCCTCAGTCAAGAATTCGCCGCCTCATCTCGAGAGCGTACGGCTTCGCGCGAACACGGCAACCATGAGCGCTCCGGGGACAAACGCAAACTTTTGGAGCAGGCGGAAGAATCCGCCGAGCTAACCCCTCCCGATAAACGCCAGGCACATCCCGGTCTGGCGCGGGTCGATGATGACGGTGTGAATTTTCGTTCGCACCTGGATGGAACCAAACATCGGTTCACACCCGAAATCTCTATGCAGATTCAGCACCACCTGGGTGCCGATATTATTTTCGCTTTCGATGAGTTGACATCCCTGTTGCATTCCTACGACTACCAGGTGATTTCCCTGGAACGCACGCGGCGATGGGCGGAACGCTGCCTGGCAGAACACGAGCGGCTCACCGTAGAACGTGCCGGCAAGCCTTATCAGATGCTTTTCGGAGTAATTCAAGGAGCCCAATGGGAGGATTTACGCCGGAAAGCCGCGCATGACCTCGGGAAGATGGAAATTTCAGGTCGCCACTTTGACGGGTTTGGTATCGGAGGTGCCCTGGAAAAGGAAAATCTCGGCTTGATTTGTTCCTGGGTGTGCCAGGAGCTGCCCGAAGACCGTCCGCGCCACCTGTTGGGGATTTCAGAACCAGAAGATTTCTTTGCCGGCATCGAAAACGGAGCCGACACTTTCGACTGCGTATCTCCGTCTCGCGTGGCGCGTACCGGAGCAGCGTATCTGCCCACAGGCAGGACTAATATGGCGCGAGCCGCTTTTCGCGAGGACTTCAGCCCGCTCCAAGAGGGGTGTGGCTGCTACACCTGCACAAACTACACGCGCGCCTATCTGCATCACCTGCTGAAAGCCAAGGAAATGCTGGCTTCTACCCTGCTGACCATTCACAACGAGTATTACACCGTTCACTTGGTAGATAGCATCCGTCAGGCTATTATCGCCGGTGAGGATGCGTATCAGGACTTTAAACACCGGACTCTAATCCAGTTGGGGCGGGCATGATTACCGCGATAGGGTGCCGGGACCTGACTCTCGGACCTGCCAGCCGCTCCAGCTGGGGTGCATTTTGGTAGGCTAAATCTATGAATGAAGAAGTTCAGATTGGACGTGGCAAGCGGGGGCGTCGAGCCTATTCTTTTGATGAAATCGCGGTGGTGCCCTCGCGCCGTACCAGAGATCCTCGTGACGTGTCTCTAGCCTGGCAATTTGACGCTTATTACATGCAGGTTCCGATCATGGGCGCGCCGATGGATTCGGTGATGAGCCCTCAAAATGCTATCGCCTTGGGGAAAATGGGCGGAGTCGGAGTCTTGGACCTGGAGGGACTGTGGACTCGATATGATGACCCCCTACCCTTGTACGAAGAGCTGGCAGAGCTTGACGAAGTCGGAGCCAAAGCCACCGCCAAGTTGCAGGAAATCTACACCGAGCCGGTTAAACCGGAGCTGATGCGTGCCAGGTTAGAGGAAATCAAAGCTGCTGATGTCATTGTGGCAGGGGCTATGAGTCCGGCAGGCACCCAAAAACTATGGGAGCAAGTGGCAGATTCAGCATTGGATTTGTTTGTGGTGCGCGGTTCTACCGTATCCGCTGATCATGTGTCCTCCCAGATAGAGCCGCTAAACCTGAAGCAATTTGTGCATCAGGTAGACATTCCAATCATAGTGGGAGGCGTCGCTACCTATACTGGAGCGCTGCACCTGATGCGCACCGGAGCTGCCGGGGTGCTGGTGGGATTTGGGGGAGGAGCCGCGTCTACGACCCGTCGTACCATGGGGATACATGTGCCGATGGCGACGGCCGTAGCGGATGTGGCAGCGGCACGCCGGGATTTCTTGGATGAATCCGGTGGCAGATATGTGCATGTTATCGCCGATGGTGGCATTGGTTTTGCGGGAGACGTGGTAAAAGCCATCGCTTGTGGAGCGGACGCCGTAATGCTGGGAAGCGCTCTGGCTAGGGCTTCTGAGGCGCCCGGTCACGGCTGGCATTGGGGTAGTGAGGCACATCACTCCACATTGCCACGCGGTTCTCGGGTCAAAGTCGGCACCGTCGGCACTCTGGAACAGGTTATGTTCGGTCCTGCTGATAATGCCGAAGGAACCCTCAATATGATGGGTGCCCTGCGTCGGACCATGGCAACGACGGGTTATACCGACGTCAAAGAACTCCAACGAGTCGAAGTGGTTACCAGCTATTGAACGCCCCTCATGTAGTTCCGAAAAAACCGGGTAAAGTCCAGTTTGCCGCGTTGCAAACTGCCGATGGACGCCGCGCTAATCGTGGAATCTTGGGACTGTTTTGGCTCATGACCCTCGGCATGATTACGGTGGTCGTCGCAGCAGGAGACATTCTCGACAATTACCTCCACCCCGAGTGGTCGTCTGCACCAGCCCTTTCGTGGGCGCTGGCAATTGCGGGGATTGCCCTGGTCTTTGGGGCGAATTTTTCGCTCTCACGGTGCGCGGCCCGCTCTCAAATACGTGAAGAAAATCACGTGCGACGTGTTCTGTTGCGCGAAGCATTTCGCTCTGGACCCGCGCGGATGAACCAGGACAGCACCGGGAAAATCGTGGCGTTGGCAACCGAGTCAGCGGAAAAGTTTACCCGGTATCGTCAAGGATTCCTGCCTGAGGTACAAGGTTCCTTTAGCGCGCCAGTGTTGATAGTGGTGGCAATGGGGTTTTTGGTCCATCCCTTTCTGGCGCTCGCACTGGCACTGTGCCTGCCGTTAGCAGTAGGGACGGTCTGGCTTTTTCGAAAGCTCTTTCGGCGTTCTTCGGCGAAATCCGCGCGGGCGCGAGCGGCATTAGCGGCAAACTACCTGGAAGTATTGCAGGGACTGACGACTCTGCAGCTGCTGGGGGCGGCAGGTCGCATGGGCGATGAGCTGGAGACAGTGGGCGAAGATAATCGACGTGCGACTATGGGTCTGCTGCGGTCCAATCAAGTCATTATTTTTGTCCTGGATACGGTGTTTTCACTGTTTGTCATCACGTCTGTAGCTGCCTTGTCAATGTACTTGGTGTCCCTGGGGGAGCTGTCTCTGGGTAAATCCGTTACCGCGCTGGGATTGGCAATGCTGCTGCTGGAACCGATTGACCACTTCGGGGCGTTTTTCTATGTAGCGATGAGCGGGCGGGCAGCCGGTCGCGCCATTTCAGGATTCCTCAACTCACACGCTAACCAATCGGCTGCTCACTGTGGGAACGTCAGCACGGCGCGTCCCACCGATGCGGGAATCCCAGATGATGAGCTTGTGGCGGAGAAGACTGAGATTCCCGCGGTTTATCTGGAAAATGTCAAGGTGCGATACGGGAGCCGCGAAGTCTTGCAAGGAGTCAACCTCAGCGTGTCTCAGGGTGAGCGCGTGGCGATTGTGGGCGATTCCGGACAGGGAAAAACCACCCTCTTGAATGTAATGAAAGGGTTCTTGACCCCGAGTGAGGGGAGGGTGATGATCTCCGGGACAGACACCGACTTAGCGCAGTGCTCGGCTTTGGTCAGCCAAAGCACCTGGCTATTTACCGGAACCGTGAGGGAAAACCTCCAGATGTCAGCCCCGGAGGCTTCTGATACCGAGTTATGGGATGCTCTGCGGTTAGCTCATCTTGACGACGAAATTAAACAGATGCCCCTGGGGCTGGATACTCCTCTGGGTGAGAACGGAGTGGGGCTATCGAGCGGACAAAAACAGCGTCTCAGCTTGGCGCGAGCCATCGGGAGTGGTCGAAAAATTTTGTTGCTGGATGAAGCGACTTCTCAAGTTGACTTGAATTCTGAGAGGAAAATTTTGGATGCCCTCAATGCCTTGGGACGAAACTATACGCTTATCATGGTGTCGCACCGCGGAGCACTGACTGCGTTGGCAGACCGCGTTTTGCAGGTCGAGCACGGAGAGCTGGTGGTTCGGTGAAACCTGTGGAACACGCTTCTGACTTAACAAACACGGCACCTGCTCTCTCATGCCAGAGCGATAGCACACCCTCCTCCGCAGGCGGTTCCGCAGAAGCTGCGGTGGGGGTGCGGTCAGTCATCCGCTGGTTACTGTCCTCAACTCGCTCCGTGCTGGGTCCCCTCGCGGGGTCCGCCATGGCTAGGTTAGTCGATCAAATTCTGGGTATCGTGCTCTTTGCCGTACCTGCAGTGCTGCTGGTTAACCTGGTGAAGAGTTATCTGGATTGCGGTTGCATCCACAGTTCCTTTGCTAACGTGGGTGGGTTAGTGACGATAATGACTGGAACCGCGCTTTTGAAAGGTTTGGCACGCTATCTGGAACAATACTGGGGGCACCTGGTTGCGTTTAAAGCCTTGGAACTCTTGCGGGCTCAGGCGTATCGAGCCATTTTCCCCCAAGCTCCCGCTATCGTGACCGATAATCACAGCGGGGACCTCTTGTCGCGTCTCACGAAAGATATAGATCGTATAGAGGTTTTCTTTGCGCACACGTTTGCTCCAGCGCTGACCGCTTTCCTGATTCCCAGCATTGTTATCGTGGCGACTTTTGCGGTAGCACCTTGGCAAATAGGTGTAACTGTGGCAGGAATTCTCATAGTGGGACTATTGATACCCTGGCTCGGTATATATTCTGGGCATTTGGCAGCACGCAAAAAACTTGCTGCTCGTGGACGCGTTGCTGTCGATGTTACCGACTCGTTGGGAGGCTTGGCGGAAGTTGTCGGATACGGCTTGTGCAACGCCCGTCTGACCGGCAGTGACAAGTTGGGTGAAGCGCTGGTCCAAGCTAGTCTGCAAGAAGCTAGCAAGTCCGCTTTTCGAGGGGCTTTCCTCTCGGCGTGGCGAATGGCTGCCGTGCTAATTCTGCTGGCGGTGGGCGCGCCACTCTATCAGGCGGAGGCGCTGGGAATGGCAGCCTGGATAGCAATCATTTTTGCCGTTTTGCGTTGCTGGGATGGGTTTAACGCGGTGGTGGATTTTGGTACCGAACTGAATACCTCCCTCGCCGCAGCACGGCGCGTCTACCAGCTGACTCATGCCGGGCTGGAACTTTGCGAGGGGACGGAAGACGTGCCGCAAACCACCCCTGTAGCAGTGGAATTTAGCAATGTTAGCTTCCGCTATCCTGAATCCACCCACACGATTTCGCAGACTAACCCGACGCCGGGGACTATTGCACAGGTGAGCCTAAAACTAGCACCCAGTTCGTGGACCGCCCTGGTGGGGGCAACGGGCAGTGGCAAGTCGACCCTGGCTCGCTTGCTGTTGCGGTTTTATGATCCCGATACGGGAACGGTCCGCTTAGACGGGCGCAGTTTGCGAGATTATCGACTGGCGTCCCTGCGCGACGCTGTATCTTTAGTCAACGCCGAATCAACAATTTTCGATATGACTATTGCCGAAAACTTGCGTTTGTCCCGTCCGCAAGCCAGTGACCAGCAGCTCTGGTGGGCTTTGGCGATGGCAGGGTTGGATGAGGAAGTGAAAGCGATGTCGGGAGGACTGCAGCATCGAGTGGCTTCGCAGGGAACCGACCTCAGTGGGGGGCAGCGGCAGCGGCTTTCTCTGGCTCGTGCCCTGCTGCGTCAATCTCAGGTCCTTATCTTGGACGAGCACACTGCGCATTTGCCGCCGTCTCTAGCTTCGGGCATCAATGATAATCTGCGCGCTATGGTGCCGCGTCCCACCGTTTTAGAGATTACGCACAACCTGGATCAAATCGCCCAAGCTGATTGGGTGGCAGTGCTCGATTTAGGGCACATCGTGGAACAGGGGAAACCGGAGGACCTGCTGGCAAATCCGGAATCGGCGTTGCGTCATCTGCGGGGTTGATGGATATTGGAGTGGCGCGCTAGTTTTTGCCGTACCAGTTTCGGCAGCCGTGATACCACGTTAAGGTAAGATTCCTCGACCAGTTCTTTCAACAGGTCCAGGTCGACTTCCCCGCCGGGATGCACGCTGATCCAGCGGTCTTTGTTCATATGCCAGCCGGGAGTGATTTCCGCATAGCGTTGGGTCAGTGCCAGGCCGTCCTCAGGCAACACGGCCAAGTTCACGACCGGAGTGTCGCGGACCTCCACCATGACCGCGAACCATTTCCCACACACTTTTACAGCCTCCCACTGCGGGGAATACACCCACGGCTCAGCACCGGGCAGCTCCAGAGCCACTGCACGAGCCTGATCCCACAATTCCTCGGCTTTCATACGTCCCCCTGGTAGATGCTAGTTGGGCTTCAATCTGAAGTGCCCAGATGTTTTTCTGGCAGGATGTTCACTCTAAACTGTAGCGTTTTCACAGGTTTTATGGGTCTTTGGTCGGTGAGTGAATTGTTCCAGAGGCGCAACCGGGCGTGGCTACGTGCCAGTTCGTGCAGTAATACCTATTGACAAACGATATATAAGTATCGATAATCGATATATGAAGTTTTCTCAAATTTACGTAATTCTGTCACAAATTGCCTTGATTGCAGCTCTTCCAGGGGTGTTGTTGCTCCAGTTGTTTTGCGCATATGCGGCATGGGAAACAGGAGAGGAGTTCCCCGAGGTTCGACACCTAGTTGTACCCTACGCGCTGGCAGCCGTTGCGGCGCTCATTTGCGTGCAGGTACTGATTGTGGCGTTGATTATGCTGGTAAGGGCAGTTAGCAAGGGAGCTTTTTTTAGTGCTAAAACCATGAAATGGATCAATTTAGCGCGTCTCATGGTTGCTATCGGTCCCGGTATCGTCGCGCTAACCGGTGGGCATATGAGCATTTTTGCACCGGCAACCAGACCGGAGCCGCCACTTTTATTCCTCGGCGGAATAGTTTTGGGAGTGGGGCTATTCTCCCTGGTCAGCCTGGCTAAGAGTATTTTTCAAGCCGCGCTGGACGATGCCGCAGAATTAGCGGAGGTCATCTAAGTGATTACGGTAAATCTGTCGGTGTTGCTGGCCCAGCGGGGTATGTCGGTTCAGGACTTTGCACAGGCTGTAGACATCACCGCGGCGAATATTTCGATATTGAAAAATGGTCACGCCAAGGCAATCCGCTTTTCCACCTTGGATAAAATCTGCCAAGTTTTGGAGTGCCAGCCGGGAGACATTTTGAGCTACACCCCACAGGGAGATAATCCGTCCTAACCGTTGGTCTTTCTGAAACTCAGACAAAATGTCACCTTGTTTGAGTCCAGAGAAAAAACTGGATAGAGTGGAATCCGCGTTGAACCGGTCCGGGGTCATTGAGTCCGGGTATCGCCGGGGAGCTTCGGAAAGAACGGTCGCGTGCCGAGTATGCGACTCACTAGACTCCGACGGGTAGGCCCGTCACAGCTGTCTTGAGCGGCTCACTTGGTCGCCTGCATAGTTTGACCGCACCGGATAGGTCGGCGCCCAGACTACGACAGCACCACGTGCGCAAGCGAGGTGGTACCGCGTCCACCGACAAAGTGTCGGAGGCGTCCTCGTGAATGAACGATTCGCGATAAGGACGAAGATGAGCGAGAAAAGACGCGGGTTTTACCCCAAACACCGGGATACTTCCCTAGACGCCAGCCCGAATTTTCCCATACAAGAAACCGAAACCCTGGCTTTTTGGGCTGAGGACCATACGTTCCAGGCTTCAGTAGAGTCCCGTGAAGCCGGGCAGGATGGCAGTAACGAGTTCGTATTTTATGATGGACCGCCCTTTGCTAATGGCTTGCCACACTACGGACACCTCTTGACCGGCTATGTGAAAGACATCGTGGGGCGTTACCAGACTATGCGGGGTCGCCGCGTGGAGCGTCGCTTCGGATGGGACACGCACGGACTGCCTGCCGAACTGGAGGCGGAACGCATTCTGGGCATCGAGGACAAGGAACAAATCGAAGGTCCGGGCGGGATGGGCATTGAAGCCTTCAACCAGGCATGTCGCGATTCCGTGCTGAAATATACCAAAGAGTGGGAAGAGTACGTGACGCGTCAAGCGCGCTGGGTCGACTTTGGAAACGACTACAAGACCCTCGACCCCACCTTTATGGAGTCGGTCATTTGGGCGTTCAAGACCCTGTACGACAAGGGTCTCATCTATGAAGGCTTTAAAGTGCTGCCTTATTGCTGGCACGACGGTACGCCCCTGTCGAACCACGAACTTAAGATGGACGACGACATCTATCAAAATCGCACCGACCAGACCGTTACAGTGGGGCTGCGCCTGCGCGACACAGACGAGATGGTGCTGATTTGGACCACGACACCGTGGACGCTGCCCAGTAACTTGGCGGTTGCCGTCGGGGAGGACATCGACTATGTGCGGGTCACGCCGACTCAAGGGGATCTGCAGGGACAAACTGTAATCCTCGCCCAGGCTCGCTTGGGAGCCTACGAAAAGGAACTTGGGGAAAACCCGCAGGTATCCGCGCCTTTTAAAGGCTCCGAATTGATTGGCAAGGCGTACTATCCCATTTTTGACTACTTTGAAGACGCCAAAGCTGCCGCTATCGCTGATGGCACGGCAGACCAGCCGGGACACGTGGGACCCGGTTCAAATGCCTGGACCATCATCGGCGCCGACTTTGTGTCTACCGAGGACGGTACCGGGTTGGTGCACCTCGCCCCAGCCTTTGGCGAGGACGACATGAACGTTTGTGCCTCGAATCAAATCGGGGTGGTCATGCCGGTAGACGGTGATGGTGTCCTCACCGCGGAAGTCACAGATTATGCGGGAAAGAACGTTTTTGAGGCAAACCGCTACATTATCGCGGATCTACGTGACCAAACCGGACCGGTAGCGACTCGTGACGCGCGGCAGCGTCCCTACCTGGTGAAAGCCGCCTCTTACGAGCACTCCTATCCGCACTGCTGGCGCTGCCGCAAACCACTAATCTATAAAGCCGTATCGTCGTGGTTCGTGCGAGTTACGGAGTTTCGTGACCGGATGGTGGAATTGAACCAGCAAATCACTTGGACACCGGAACATACCAAGAATGGTATCTTTGGTAACTGGCTGGCAGGAGCGCGAGACTGGTCAATTTCACGCAACCGTTTCTGGGGGTCCCCGATTCCAGTATGGAAATCAGATAATCCTGCCTATCCGCGAATTGACGTTTATGGCTCTTTTGAAGAGCTGGAACGTGATTTTGGAGTCAAAATCGAGAACCTCCACCGCCCGTTCATTGATGAGCTGACTCGTCCTAATCCTGATGATCCCAGCGGAAAATCCATGATGCGCCGCGTCCCGGAGGTGCTGGACTGCTGGTTTGAATCTGGCTCCATGCCTTACGCTCAGGTTCACTATCCATTTGAAAATCGGGATTGGTTTGAAACGCATTACCCCGGTGATTTCATTGTGGAATACATCGGTCAAACCCGTGGCTGGTTCTATACCTTGCACGTCCTGGCTACCGCGCTGTTTGATCGACCGGCGTTCTTAAACTGCATCTCCCACGGTATCGTCCTGGGTGATGACGGGCGCAAGATGAGTAAATCTCTGCGCAATTACCCGGATGTTAACGAAGTCTTTGACAAGTATGGTGCCGATGCGATGCGCTGGTTCCTGATGAGTTCCCCGGTGGTCAGCGGAGGCAACCTGATTGTGACCGATAAGGGCATCCGTGACACGGTGCGGCAAACGATTTTGCCGGTGTGGAATGCTTATTACTTCTTTACTCTCTATGCCGGTACCTGTCAGAAGGGCGCTGGCTACGAGGCAAAGCTCGTGGACGTGTTCGATGCGGCGCGTGTGAACGCGCTGCCGATGATGGACCGCTACCTGCTGTCCGCTGCCCGGCAGCTATTCCATGATTTGCGCACGGAGTTGGATAATTTCCACATCCCGGAGGCCTGCGAACACGTACGCCAATTCACCGAAGTATTGAATAACTGGTATATTCGTATTTCTCGCCAGCGTTTTTGGGATGAAGACCCAGCCGCATTTGACGTGCTCTATACCGTGTTAGAAGCTCTGATGCGGGCGATGGCTCCGCTGTTACCTTTGATAGCTGAAGAAATCTGGCGAGGGTTGACCGGAGAGCGCTCGGTGCATATGACCGATTACCCGAATTGGGATGACGCTGTGCACGATGCCTCACTCGTAGACTCCATGAACGAGGTCCGTGATGTCGTTTCCGCTGCTCATGCTCTGCGTAAGGGCGCTAACCTGCGGGTACGTTTGCCGCTGAACCGGCTTCAAGTGGTCGCCGCAAATCCGGAAACGCTGCGTGACTACACATCTCTCATTGCCTCCGAGGTAAACGTGAAGTCTGTGGAGGTACTCAGCGTCGCCGAGTCCGGATTGCAGTCGACACAAGAACTGACTCTCAACCCCAAGGCTTTTGCCCCTGAGGTACGCAAACTGACTTCTGCGCTGTTCCAGGCGCAAAAGTCCGGTCAGTGGCACTTGGACGGTGACACGGTAGCGTTTGACAAGGTGGAACTCGACGGGCAGCCGGTGCATCTCACTGGTGAACAGTTCGGGTTAGTGACGAAGGTTGCTGCCGAGCCAGGTACCGTTGCCGATGTTCTGGACAGTGGTACGTTCGTGGTGCTGGATACGGAAGTGACCGAGGAACTGGAGTCAGAAGGCTATGCGCGCGACGCGATTCGTGCGGTGCAGGATGCTCGCAAGAACGCGGGGCTGGACGTGGCTGACCGGATTGACCTGAAACTGGGAGTACCGGCAGAAAAAGTTGCGTGGGTCAAGACTCACGAGGCACTCATCGCTGGCGAGACTCTCGCTTGTAGCGTGGAAATCAAACCCAGCACGGATGCGGAATTTGAAATCAACGTAAGCAAGCACGCTTAGGGATTTGTTTGCAAAATTTCATAGCGAAGGGCGGTAATCTGCTTGATTATCGCCCTTCGACTTATTTACGATGCATTTTCCCGTGGCATTTTGTCTCTCAGGTTACTTTGTGTAGCGCGGCAACAAGACTGAAATAATACTGAGACGGGTACGGGGACAGGCGCTACCGACAGCGAGCGATTCACGGATATTTTCGGTTGTATTCCAAAATGTCTTGAAGTCAATTGTTTGTAAAAAGCACTGATAATCTGATAGAAATGAAAAGTAAGAGGAGCCTCATCTAGGTGGATACCAGGTCACAGTAATTCTGGTAATCTTCCTAAAATCCCGAGAGAAAGAGGCGAAAACACGCGAAAGTGGCAGAGAAATGCGCAAACTTTTTATACTGTATGGTCCGCAGGGAGCCGGTAAGACTACGTTTGTGCAGGAAAATAAGTTAGATGAATTTTCCGTCAATGCTGATGAAGTGCGTCGCATGTTTTCCCGTTATGTCCCCGCTCTCGATGGAGAAAAGGTATTAATCGCCGGCGAGCATTTGCAGCGTTTGACTCGTCGCATCGTGCAGGAACAAGCCGATAATTTGATGTTCCTAGGCTCTCCGGTCATTATTGATGCGGTCAATGCTTCCCCGCGCTCACGTTCCCAATGGGAAGCACTAGCGGATTCGCACGGTTACGACGTTTTGGCGGTGGACTTTACTCAAGTCAGCCGTGAGGAATTGTTATCCCGTAATCTCAAACGCGGGGGAGACCGGATTCCCGATATTGAGTCATTCTTGGATCGTTTCGATTCCGTTCCGCCACCGCAGACCATTACCCCGGCACAGATGCTGGATTGTTTCAAAACTTGCCAGGTAGACCTGGGCAATCGACCGGTACGCGTAGTCGGTGATGTGCAGTCTTGTGGTGGAGCCTTGGAACATGCCGTGGCAGAACTTGGTGCCCCAGATGCCAAATGGGTTTTCGTGGGCGACCTGTTTGATCGCGGTCCCGATGCCGGAAAAGTGTGGAAAATCCTGCGCTCTGTAGACAACGTAGTGGTTACCGGAAACCACGAGAAATCCCTTTTGAACGCACTGAAAGGACGAGGAACGAAGAGCGCCACAGAAGAATCTGTGAAACAGTTGCTGTCAGCTGGCGCGACACATCAGCAACTCGAAGATTGGTATCGTTCCACTGTGCCGTTCTATGACTTCCGCGTGGGAGGGACAGTCGCCAAACCACTCAGATCCGATGAGCCGGGAACGCAATCCGGATTTGAAAAACGCCAGGGGGCGCGTGAATACTTTGTATCCCACGGTGGGGTATATCCCGAAACTATTCGGGAAATTCGCCGTCAGGGCTACTGCGATTTACCCGATGATTACTTTATCTTTGGAGTCGGAACCCGAGCCAACACCTATCGGCGGCGCTACGAGTTTAAGAATTTCCCCGAAATGGGGGACCCTGAAATCGTTCAACTGCACGGGCACCGCAACGAAAGCCGGGAAAACTTTGTAAACCCAGGGGTAATTGACCTCGAATCTGGCGTGGAAAAGGACGGTTGGCTCTCGGTTTACGCCATTGACGGTATCACTGGTGAGGGTCAGATTCACAAGTATCGGGAGCCGCGGGACTGATTACCGCAACGTGCTGGTGATATATCATCCAGAGGTCATAGAAACGTTTATTTCGCACCGTTCACGCGGTCAGGATGGGAACCGGTGCGACCCGACTCGCCTCGATTCAAACTGTCGAGGGTTGCTCGCGCGGGCGCATCGAGTTCAAACTCCAACACCGCGAAGTTCTCTCGCATCCTCTCAGCGTGATTCGACTTCGGGATAACCACATCCCCACGTTCTATAGCCCAGCGCAGCACCACTTGCGCAGGAGTCCGTCCCAAGCGTTTGGCAGTTTCGAGCAATGCTGGCGTGTCAAAGAATCGTCCCCGTGCCAGGGGAGACCAAGCCTCAATAACTCCTCCATTTGCTTTGGTGAAATCGCGCACTGCGTTATTGGCAAACCACGGATGCGCTTCGACCTGGTTGACCTGCGGAAAAATTCCTGTCTCGGTCAGCAGTCGCTGCAAATGTGAGACCTCGAAATTGGACACCCCCACATGACGAGCTCGACCCTCTGCCACGAACTCCTGCAACACTCGCCACAAACCGGGATAATCCCCACCGTAAGCCTCGGGCATCGGCCAGTGAATCAAGAACAAATCCACGTAATCAGTTTGTAAACGCTGCAATGACTCCGTGAAAGCCCGGCGGGCAATATCCGGCTCGTGATTGGGATTGTTCAGTTTAGTGGTTAAGAAAACCTGACTGCGCGGAATTCCCGATGCCTGAAGCGCAGCGCCAACTTCCGATTCATTGCCATACATTTGGGCGGTATCAATGTGTCGGTACCCTACTTCTAGCGCATTTTCCACGATTTCTTGAGCATTTTCGGGAGCTATTTTATAGGTGCCAAAACCAAGTTGAGGAATTCTCGCAACGGGCTTGCTTGAACCTTCGTCATCTCCACCGAGAGGAAGTAACGGGACCCCAAAACTGTCCACCATGACTTGTGACGGCATCATTTCCCTCCATTCTGGCAGTCATCCCACCCGAGGTTACTCCGAAATCGCGATTACTCTACAGATTTCACTTTATATATCATCAGCCCGCCGATGAGGAACATCACGGTCATAGCGCCAAACAAAACCGTGTAGCCCATAGAATAGCTGGCGATGAGGACAATCACCGGCACTCCGAAGATGGGGGAAAGTACCTGTGGGAAGGTCGCGGACATGTTAAAGACACCAAGGTCACGACCGGAATCATCGGTAGGCGGCAGGACTCGGGTGGTAATTGCAAAGCTCACCGCAATGAAAATACCGTGACCAATCCCAATAAACACCGCAGCGAAAATTGTCCAGGTCCAAGTTTGTAAGAACGCGAGAATCAGGCTACCAATGCCCATGATGACCGAAGAAATGAAGATGAGCCGGCGGTATTTCATCAAGTAGTCCGCAACGAAACCAATGATGAAAGACGTAATCATGGTCAGCACCGCGTAAATCGTGGACAAAATCAGGACACCCGTGGCTGGATTTGGGTAATGCAGCACATCTTCAAGGTAATACAGCAGGTAAAGCGCTATGGTCATGAAAGCGGTGAACATAAAGAGACGAGACAGCCAAGTCCAGATGAAATCCGGGTATTTGTGCGGAGGAATCCAGAAGCGCCGGAAAAATTGTGTGACGGAGATGGGGTCTCGACGGGCGCCGAGGAAACGGTCATTAGATTTCAACAGGTAGGGAGCCACACAGACGGTCAGCAACAAAGCGAGAATGACGTACGCCACCACGATTCCCTGGTAGCCATCGACCAGGCTCGTGCATAAGGTAGCTAAACCTACTCCCAGCAAAGCGCCTAAATTCTGACCGGCGCCCAACCAGCCACCCATTTCGCCACG
Organism: Mobiluncus curtisii ATCC 43063; assembly: GCF_000196535.1. Classification (NCBI taxonomy): domain Bacteria; kingdom Bacillati; phylum Actinomycetota; class Actinomycetes; order Actinomycetales; family Actinomycetaceae; genus Mobiluncus; species Mobiluncus curtisii. The sequence continues at coordinate 1,736,785 of NC_014246.1, forward strand.
GTACTCAACCCTGACCGAATCGTTCGGAATGGCGTTGATTGCGATGAACGACGCGTTTAACGCGCCCTGAACCAAAACCCAAGATCCTGCCAAAGCCCAAGGAGACCAAGACAGAGTCAGCCCCATCATCGCGAAAATTCCAAATAATACTCCGCCTAGGACCCAAGGTGCCCGGCGTCCGTATTTTGAATAAGTCCGGTCAGACAAAGCTCCAAAAATGGGGGTCGCGAACATTGCCATAAATGCGCCGCAACCGGTGACCACGGAAAGCACCATCTCTTTGTAATCGCGCGTTATCATCGAGGCCTGCATGCCGATGAGAAGCTGAATGGGAGCAAATAAACAAGCATAAATGCCGACTTGGGTTAGCAGAAGGGCAAATTTCCATTTGGTAACAGGGAACTCCAGGGGAGCAATTGTCTCCGTCTTGGCGTGAAAGATGCCGGGTGTCCAAGAACGTGACCACCTGCGTGGTCCTCTCGTTGCAGGAGTTAGCTCCGGGTTATTCACCCCTTTAACATAACGCAAAACTGTAGATAACAGGAATAATTGGGATAATTTTGGGTTAATTTTGTAAAGAATTTAAGCTTTGTGGGTGCAACCCTGAGACAGCAAGGTGTGGGGTAATGTAAACGATAGTCAGAACGCGAATACAGTTTCCGTGATATTGCCGACGAAAGCTGACATGAGGGGCGGTGCACAAGTCCCGTGGGGCGGGAAAACCGTGGTGGTAAGCCTCGGACCGGTCTTGTGTTCAGGAGGTGGCGTCAAAACAGTGTCAGCAGGTATCCGTCAATCAGGGCTATGGTAAGGAACATGATAAAAGCCTTGATGAAAGCGTGGAGGTGCTTTCGAGGATTTCGATAGAGATCAGGTTGTGGTACCTTGGAGAGCCGAATTCGAGGGGTGTGCCGCCACCAGAGCAAATCAATGACAATGAGGTCGAAAACGTTCAAGGTTTGTCCGAGGAATAACACTGAGAGAAAATTGTGTGTAAAGCTGCGCTGGCGGATAAATATCCCGAAAACAAATAATATGGTCAGGAAGAGGAGGAAATTCGTTATAAAGGTTGCGAATTGTCCCTTTGTCTTGAATTGGTTTTGGTATTCCGGGATAGCGCGAATTCTAATCTGTGCCTCATCAGGATAAGAACTGTAATTCTTTAAGTTTTTGGCGTCAGTTCCGGTTCCTAAAAAGCAGAGCATAAAAAATACCGCACATAATACGACTGCTTCTGTAAACAACATACGTAGTACTTCCATTAATTACTGACTTTGCCTTGTGACGGTTTGGATGTCTACCTGTTAGGAGAAAACTTATTTAAGTGTGGCATTTCGTGAAAGCAATGCCAGGCGCCTTACGTATATTGCAAACACCTCGAGCACATCTGCATTCTATTGAGTAACGGGGGCACTGTGGACGCAATTTTTTAACTAGACGCATCATAGAACGCGGATTAGCTTGTCATCTCAGCATCCGACATGCAGTAGTTATCAATGGTCTGTTTTTTGTAACTGGTGTTGGTGTTAGATATAAAAACGCCCTAAGCATATTACTTCACAACAGCTTTTCCATTAAGGCAATGTACGACATAGTGAGCACATTCGTCTGATTTATAACCAAGATTGGCTTTATTCTTATCAGAAATTTCAGTAATGCCATTCTCGCAGGCTACTTCCAGACCGGCGTCTTTGGCAATTAATCCTTCTAGGACACTCGCGCCATTGATTGTCTCAACCGTGCATACGTGGGCTACTTCGACATTTTTAGCCACGGCAGAACCATTAAGGCATTTTAGAAAGACATCGTTAGCCTCAATATTTCTAGCTTCTACCTTGCCATTTTGTACCTCTGCATAAATCTTGTCAGTCTTGATATCTGTTATTATGGCTTGATTTGATTCAGCTTCAATCTCGCAGATATCAATACTTTCAGGCAATGTAACGATGACTTCAGGACTGCCTTTAGTTAGCCACTGTAACCAGTAAAAAGGTGATATTTTTTCTGTTTGAATAAGTCTTATACCGTTTTGATCTTCTTCGATTTTAAAGTTGCCTTTTTCGCAGTTAACATAACTAATATTGAATGAATCAGCTCTCTTCACAGTTAAGCTAACATCTCTCGTCACTGCTACGAACTTCCTGCTATTCGCCATTTTATTGCCTCCTTTGTGGGCGAGTCTCGCGCTTTAGAAATCATTCTAGCATATAACTGATTTTTCAACATCAAAATTTGTCTGAACCGGATTCGTGCACCTCAGGGAGGGGTAGCGTGGACCGACCCATCTAGTCAGCCCTTGACATCAAAACGACACACTCAACATGTGAAGTATGTGGGAACATGTCTACCAGCTTGGCTGCCCTAATTTGGTAGGAACGCATCCGCCGCAGGTCCTCCACCAGCGTCCCGGGGAAACAGGAGGAATAGATGAGGTGCGGGATGCCGGAGCGTTCCAGCCAGGACGATAAATCAGGTCCCAGACCTCGCCGCGGCGGGTTCACCACTACCAAATCTGGTGGCATCAGTGTTTGGTTAACTGCCCACTTAGTTGCATCGGCAGTGATGAAATGTGGACGGGGAGCTGCGCTGGGGGTGTTGGGAGTGCCGTCATTTTTATTGCTTGGTTCTACCGGAACAGTTGCCGTCGCACTCGCTAGTTCGGTAACGGCATGTTTCGCGCCGTCAATAGCGGGTCCCACGACTTCTACACCAGTCACTTGCGCGACCCCGGCGGAACTCAGGGCAAAGGCAAAACCACCCACTCCGCAATATAAATCCCAAGCGGTTTCCGGTTGGAGTTTCCGCGCCCAAGTGGCAGCTTGTGCATACAGGGCTTGAGAAGCTGCGGTATTTGTTTGAAAGAACGCTCCTGGTGCTAGCCATAAATCCGTGCCAATACCGGGCATGGGTATATATCTCTCCGAAGAGAGGATGATTTCCTCACGACCTTCAATAACCGTGGTATGTTCCGGCTGAATGTTTACCGAAAACACGCGCAGATTAGGCAGCTCCGCTTGGAGTTCGGACCAAGTGTGTTCAACTCGATGCAAGGCAGCTTTGGAACGCAGCACCAGGCGCACCATCAAGTCGCCCGCAGGATTAGCACTGACCAGCACATATTTCACCTCGCCCTTCGCAGTGGGGATATTGTAGGGACGAGCTCCGAGTCGCTGCAGCCAAGCTCTGATGGGTGTGAAAGCGGCGTGAATTGCCGGGGCATACAGTGGACAAGACTGCAAATCTATACCGGTGGGATGTTTCTCGTTGGGAGCCAGTCCCAGGACAATCGACTTTTTAGACCCCGACACCACCATTTTTGCTTTATTACGGAAACCTGTCTCCGGACTGCGGTAGGTTGGTAGCCACTCGAAACGCGACTTTATTGCGGGGGGATGCGCGGGAGTGCGGCGCGAGGTGGGGCGGTCGAGAGACGCCAGAACCCGGCGGATGGACCGTTCCTTGTTTCGCACTTGCAGGTCGTAAGGCTCTCTTATGAGGGGACACGAACGGCAGACTCGCGCCTCAAAGTATTCGCAAAACATACCTCCAAGTCTACGGCTAAGTCTGGTGGCTGGCATTATGCTGAAACACATGAGTGAAGAAGTGAAATTGTTGCCGGGACTGAAACTCCGTGAAATTACTTTGCAAGTACCGCTGGATTACCGCAACCCCGCTGCAGGGATGATTGACATCTTTGCGCGAGTCGTCACCGGTCAGGAGGGGGAAAAGCGCCCTTACCTGCTGTTCCTGCAAGGTGGTCCCGGACACGAGGCAGCCCGACCTTCACTGTGCCCTTCGCCACAGCCATCTTGGTTGCCGCGCGCTCTCGAGGACTATCAAGTCGTCATGCTTGATCAGCGCGGTACGGGGCGCTCTACCCCGGTTTCGGCAGATTTGGATTTTGGTCCCCTGGCGGGGCTGACCCCATCTGCACAGGCAGAATATCTGACGCACTTGCGTGCTGATGAGATTGTTCGAGATGCCGAAGCCCTGCGTGCTTACCTGGGAGGGGAGCCCTGGACACTGTTGGGGCAGTCCTTTGGGGGATTTACTTCCGTACGTTATCTCAGCTCTCATCCGGAAGGTCTGTCTGGAGCTATCCTGACGGGTGGTCTGACAGCGGTGGGTCGCCCCATCGAGGATATTTACGCGGAAACTTGGCGGATAATGATGGACAAATCCGAAACCTACTATCGCCGATTTCCTGAGGATCGCGACCGGGTGCGACAGATTTATGACCTGGCGCAGGAAGGGGAGGTTGTTACACCAAACGGTGATAAAGTCGGCGCGGATTGGTGGCGTACCGTCGGAATTGTCTTGGGCGCGCAAGGCGGAGGTATGAAGTTGCATGAACTGCTGGAAAATGATCCGTATTCGCCCGCATTTCGTCATGATTTAGCGGCGATGCTGCCATTTGGGGGACGCAATCCGCTTTATGCCATCCTGCATGAGTCTTGTTATGCGGACGGAGTAAGCACGCGCTGGGCGGCTAGCCGTACCATGCCACCAGAAGTAAAAGATGATGGGACATTTTTCGCGGGAGAGCACCTGCCTCGTGACCTGTTTGAGGAGTCATCTGAGCTGCGACCTTTACGTGAAACTGCTGAGATAATTGCCAATCAAGAATGGGAGCAATTGTATTCCGCTACGCGTCTGGCAAGCGCCGACGTGCCAGTCGCGGCGGCAGCGTATTACGAAGATGCTTATGTGCCGTTGCGGTTTTCTGTCGAGACTGCCCGGCTCTTGAAGGATTGCCGGCTGTGGGTCACCAGTGAATACGAGCACAACGGTCTGCGTCAAGACCCGCGGGTATTAGATAGGCTCATCGGACTGCTCAAAGGGCAAATCTTGCAATAAACTCAATATACATAAAACCGGATTATTCTTTATCGGCACATTCCGAGCAGATGCCGGTCAGCTCAACTATGTGATTCAATGCGGAAAAGCCCATTTCTTGACCCATCTCGTTGAGTGTTTTCTCTAACCCTTTCAAGTGGAATTCTTCGGTCTTTCCGCAGTTGCGGCACACCAGGTGGTGATGGTGTTCGGAGCTCTCACATTCTCGGTACAGCGTCGTGCCGTCGGTGGACCTTACCGTGTCCAGGATGCCTTCATCAGCCAGTGCTGCGAGATTACGATAAACGGTCGCCAACCCCACAGGATTGTCTTTGAGTTGGAGTTTTGTAAAGACATCAGCGGCAGATTGAAAATCGGTCACTCCTCTGACGGCGGAGAGAACGGCTTCTAGCTGCCGCGTTTTGCGCTGACGGGCGGGGCTTGGGGGTGTCGGTTTATCGTTGCCCATTGATAGTTTCCCTCTCATTTTTGCGCTTCTTGCCTAACATTGTGTCTCGTTTTGACAGCGTTTTCCAGTTGAGTGATAATGAGAACGATTCGCAATAAGAATAAAACTAAACCCGTAAGGGAAAGGAAAACATGAAGTTGCAAACTGTTGGCGCCTTGTTCGGCGCCGCTGCATTAGCTGTGAGTATGTCCGCCTGTTCGACCACAAACGATACGCAAACCAAAGACGCGGCAGGGGACGCTGCGGCGAAACCTACGGTGTACGCGTCTACTGATGTGTGGGCATCAGTGGCTAAAGCTGTGGTGGGGGATAAAGCCGATGTGATTACGTCGATTGACCAGCCAAACCTGGATCCGCATTCCTACGAAGCGAGTGTCAAGGACAAGAAACTTGTGAACCAAGCTTCTGTGGTAATCGTGAACGGAGGCGGCTATGACGATTGGGCGCTGCAGTTGGCTAAGTCAGCAGGCAAAAAACCAACTGTGCTCAATGCTGTGGAATTGGCAGGCATAGATTGTGGTGACGCTGAGGGGCATGATCATGAGGCCGGACACGAGCATGAAGATGCGCACGAGCACGAGGAAGGTCATGAGCATGAGGAAGCTCACGAGCATGAAGAAGCTCATGAAGAAGGTCATGAGCACGAAGGGCACCACCATCACCATCACCATCACCATTGCGCGGTAAACGAACACGTTTTTTATGACTTGCACGCGGTAAGCGAAGTTGCGAAAGCTGTGGCTAGCACGATGAGTAAGGCAGACAGCGATAATGCCGCGGCTTACCAAGATGCAGCAAAAGCATTCCAAGGCAAGCTGGATGAATTGGAATCGCAGGCGGAACAGATTAAGGCACGGGGCGAAAAGCATTCTCTCGCCACTGAACCGTTGGCGAACTATCTGTTGGAAGATGCCGGCATTCACGACTTGACTCCCGAGGAATACGTGGAACAATCCGAAACTGAATCTGGTCCCAGCGTGAAGACGCAAGCTGATACCAAGGCTCTGATTACGGATGGGAAAGTGGATATGCTGCTGCTTAACTCCCAGACGGAAGACCCGGTGTCTCAGGACTTGCAGGACGCTGCGAAAGCGAAGGGTATCCCGGTGGTGACATTAACCGAGACCTTGGCAGGAGCTAGCGACTATGTCAGCTGGATTGGTGCAGCCCTAGATCAGATTGACAATGCTTTAAAGTAATACATGAGTAGGGTATAAAACTGTCCGGGCTTCAGATCAGAGCGCAGCTCCTGGAGCCCGGACAAAATACGTTAAGGTAGACGGAGCCAGGAAATAAACCGGGGGACGGGGAAGGAAAAGTTCAGATGGGGGAAGAACCGCTCCTAGAAATGCGAGACGTGACACTGCGATACGGGACACGGCAGGTGTTTTCCGGTTTGAATCTCAGGGTTCAACCGGGGCAGGTAGTCGGAATCTTGGGACAAAATGGGGCTGGCAAAACGACTCTGCTAAAGTCGGTGCTCGGTGATGTGAAGCCTGCCAACGGCATTATTTTCCGCCAAGACACCGCAAAAATTTCGTATCTTCCACAGCATGGGCGTTTCCCGAAATCTGTGCAGATTCGCGGACGGGACGTGGTGTACTTAGGGCTTGACGGAGCCAAACTGGGATTCTGGAGTTCCGCCGGCGCGCGGGATAAAGTCGAGCGGGCTTTAGCCCTGGTCGGGGCACAGAGCTACGCAGACGTACCGATTAGTGGACTTTCCGGGGGTGAGCTGCAGCGTTTGCGTATCGCAGCCGCCATCGTGGAACGTCCCGATTTGCTGCTGGTCGATGAACCCTTGGCGTCGCTTGACCTCAAACACCAAGCTGACATTGTGAAGATTTTTGATAACCTGTCATCGCAGGGCACTGCAATTCTGTTGGTCACACACGAACTGAACCCGGTGGAGAAACTGCTGGATACAGTAGTCTATATCGCCCTCGGACGAGCTGCGGTCGGCTCGGTGCCAGAAGTCATGTCCAGTGAAACTTTGTCGGCTTTATACGGTGAAGAAGTTCGCGTCGTTAACTTGGGAGGGACCTATTTCGTGGTTGGTGCCCAGAACGGGACCGATTCCGGCTTTGTAGAGGAAGCTCTGCATGGACACCATCATGCCAGCCATTTTGAATCAGCCGAGTCGCCGCACAATCCGAAGGAAGCGGGTCACTAATGGATGCAATCATCAATTTTCATGACTTCTGGCAACTGGTACCGCTGGTTCGGGAATCGCTGGTTGCAGCGGCAATTTTGGCTGTTGTTTCCGGGATTCTCAGTCCGTTGGTGCAGCTGCGAGATGCGGCTTTTGCAGTTCATGGAACGTCTGAACTATCTTTTGCCGGAGCATCCGTGGCGCTGTTCCTCGGAGCCAGTGTCACCGGGGGAGCTATCGCAGGCTCTATCGTGGCGGCACTATTAATGTCCGCAACCTACACCCGGCGCTGGGGCACAAATGCCCTTATCGGAGTGCTGCTACCGTTTGGATTGGGTATTGGGGTGCTGTTCCTAGCGCTTTACAAAGGGCGTTCTGCCAACAAATTTGGGCTCCTGACGGGTCAGATTGTGTCCGTGGATGAAAACCAGCTGACGGTATTTGCCGTTGTTGGAATCTTGGTTTTGGTCACTATAGCTTGTTTTGGGCGCCGCCTGTATTATGCAGCGGTAGATCCGGTAGTCGCTTTATCCAAAGGGGTTTCCCCTCGCGTGATGAATTTGTGTTTCATGCTTATTCTCGGTTTGGTCGTGGCGCTAGCGGTACAGATGGTGGGAGCGTTGTTGGTTTTGTCACTGCTGATTACGCCGGGGGCAGCGGCTGCGCGCATCTCAGCGAATCCACTGCGCCAGCACGCTTGGTCAGTGCTGTTTGCCCTGATTGCCGCGGAGGGAGGAATCCTGCTCTCTCTCGGACCGGGATTGCCAATTTCGCCCTATATCACCACGATTTCTTTCCTGATATTCCTGATTTGCTGGGCTGTTGGAACGCTGCGCAATCAAACCACCTGGTCACGGCGAAAACAGGGGTTGTCCTCCTGAAATCACGGGACGAGCCCCAAAACAATACCAGGACCGAAAGATCCATTCACCGCCCTTGTGCAGTGACGGAAAATGAAGCGGAATCCTAAACGATTACTTGCTCCGCAGGAGCTTTTGCGGGAGTAAAGTCCGGAGCGACTACGGCGACTGAGGTAGCTGCATCGTGAAAGGCTTGAATCTGAGCCTGAGCGATGGCTTGGTCAGGGTGTTGACCCATCTGAACCAGGTGCATCTGATGAATCCAGAACTGGCTTTCTTCGATGCGCTTAGCCCACATCTCAGCTTCCGCCTTCTTGCGTTTTTGAGTTGCCTTTTCGGCTTCGCGCAGGTGTGTCCAGCCCTCTGAAACTTTCTTTTGCGCGATTTCCAGACGCTTGCGTTTCGCTTCGGCAGCAGCTTCGCGGGCTTTTTCCATCGCCTTGCGCCGTTCAATTCGCTCTTTGCCTTCGCGTTCGATTTTTTCCTTGCGCCTCTCAGCTTCCTGTCGACCCAGCTCAGCGGCCTTGGCATACATTTTGTTAGCGTCGCTCACTGCCTGGCGAGCTTTGGCCTCAAAGCAGCGAGCGGCGGCATCATTGCCCATGTCCGCGGCGACGCGAGCCTGCATTGAATATGTCATCGCATCGGCCTCATAGCTGCGTGCCAAACTCTTGGCCTGCGCGGAATCAGCGGCAAAACCAATCGAGATGCTAGTCCCCGCGGAGGCGCCGAAATTTCGTGATTTTGTTTGTTTTTGCTTTGCCAAAGCGCGGGCGCGGGCTTGTTCCATTTCAAACTTATCGAGGGCATCCAGAGCCTTTTTGTGCTCATCGGTGAGTGTGCCATTCTTTTGGGCAAAAGAGCGAATTTCGGCACGCTGAGCCATTCCGGGAACGTAAAGATTCCGTATCCCGAAATCACGCATGGCAAACATTGTGGCCATCTCGCCCTCCGTGGCTAAATAGACTCCGGTCACTTTCCTAGCGACAGTCTCTACATCGGCAAAATGCACCAGAATTTTAGGCAATCACGCGTTTCGAGTGGCTTCTCGCGCAGGTTTCTTTAGTAAAAGAATCGTCAAAAGTTGCAGTAGCTTCGGGCGGGACCAGGTCGACTTGCTTTAGCGGGGTGGGAATGGATGGATGCAAAAGGGCGGGTAGTGTGGAATTCTTGCGGTCGGTCGGCGTGTCGGATGATTCGAACGCATGTTCGATATAATGTTTTCCACAGATGAGTTGAAAGGGACTTTTCCACAGGTGAAAAAACTTTCGATTTTTCGCTTCCGGGGTGGGGCGTAAGTTCATCTTGAGAGCTTCGGAGAGGAGCTCAACAATCACACCCGAACTATTGGGGCGGCGGAGAGCCGCGTAGATGAAAGGAATACGCAATGGCAAAAGACGAACGCGCAAAAGCGTTGCAAACTGCGCTAGGTCAGATTGATAAGCAGTTTGGCAAAGGTTCCGTGATGCGGCTGGGCGACTCGGCTGTGAACACAAATGTTTCGGTCATTCCTACGGGCTCAGTAGCCCTGGACGTGGCTTTGGGTATTGGGGGGCTTCCGCGGGGGCGCATTATTGAGATTTATGGTCCAGAATCATCCGGTAAGACCACTGTGGCTTTACACGCGGTGGCGAATGCTCAGAAGCAGGGCGGAAACGCAGCTTTCATTGATGCGGAACATGCTTTGGATCCGGTTTATGCGCAAAAGCTCGGTGTTGACATTGACAATCTGCTGGTCAGCCAACCCGACACCGGAGAGCAAGCGCTAGAAATTGCGGATATGTTGATTCGCAGTGGTGGTCTGGACATCATCGTCATTGACTCGGTCGCGGCTCTGGTGCCGAAGGCTGAAATCGAAGGGGATATGGGGGATTCCCACGTGGGCTTGCAGGCTCGTTTGATGAGCCAAGCGCTGCGAAAGATTACCGGAGCGCTGTCGGCTACGGGTACTACCGCAATTTTTATTAACCAGTTGCGCGAAAAGATTGGTGTGTTCTTTGGCTCTCCCGAAACCACGACCGGCGGGAAAGCGTTGAAGTTCTACGCATCGGTACGTATCGACGTGCGCCGGATTGAGACGCTGAAAGAAAATGGGGACGCCGTCGGCAACCGAACTCGTGCCAAGATCGTGAAGAATAAGATGGCGCCGCCTTTCCGCCAAGCGGAATTCGACATCATGTATGGTCAGGGCATTTCCCGTGAGGGTGGTCTGATTGACCTGGGGGTGGACTCAGGCATTGTGACGAAATCGGGTTCTTGGTTTACCTACGGCGAAATGCAGTTGGGTCAAGGAAAAGAGAACGTGCGAAAGTTCTTGGTGGATAACCCCGAGCTTAGTGCCGAAATTGAAGACAAGATTCTCATTGCTTTAGGTGTGCGTGAGGACCCGAATGCGGAATCGCAACCGGAGTCTGCCGCGAGCCAGAAACTCGCTGTCGTGATGGACGATGAAGCTGCAGATAAAGGTGCATCCGCCAAGAAAGTTCAAAAAGCCTCATGAGTTTACGGGTAGTGGACGCGGCGGCGGATGCCGCCGCGGAAGCTGGTTTGTCCCTGCTGGATCGCAGGGCAGTCACTGAGTCACAGATGCGCGACTATCTCGCTGCCAAAGGATTCGGCGAGACGGCTATTGATGACGTAGTGGCAGCTTTCGCTGCCCGTGGGTGGCTCAATGACCGCGACTACACCGTGGAATTCTTACGCCAACGTTGCCGGCGTCCAGGAATGTCACGAGCGAAGTTGGTTGCGGATTTGGAAAAGCGTGGGTTAGATACGCAATCAATCACCGCGGGCATAGCGGCTTTGGACGCTGAGGATCCAGAATGGGAAACAGAAAACGCCCGGACCATGCTAGAGAGCAAACTTGCGGCAGCGCGGCGGGGCTTAGATTTGAGCAATTTTGAGGATTTCCGGAAGCTGAAAGCTAAGCTGTGGCGCTATGTGGCGACACGTGGATTTTCCACAGCGCTTGCCACCACAGTAGTTAATGCTGTGCTGGACGATTTGAAAGCGGACGGTCTGAGTTGACGAGGGGTGGAACCTGGAGGGACGAAACGATGAGTGAGGCAGTACCGGTTGATGATTTAGCTACCAAGGCGTTGGGGAAACTCACTGAGAGAGGGATGTCGATTTCTTGTGCGGAATCACTGACCGGGGGTCTGCTGGCAGATGCCTTTGTCAGGATTCCCGGAGCTTCCCAAACATTTCGCGGCGGAGTGGTGACCTATACCAATGAGATGAAAACCGCGGTACTGAGTGTGAGCTCTGAGCTGCTGCGAACTAACACCGCGTATGACCCCCAGGTTGCACAGCAGATGAGCACTGCGGTACGAGAGATGTTTCACTCTGATTTTGCGTTGTCTACCACCGGAGTTGCAGGTCCTGGTCCGGATGAAGGCGTGGCACCGGGGAAAGGGTTTGTCAGTCTGACCACGCCACAGGGGACGGAAGTGCAAGCGATAGACCAGCCTGGCACTCGTGCCGAAATCCGCGTGGCTTTTGTACGGGCAGCCTTGGAGTTACTGGTGTCTTATCTCGGCTGAGGATTCCAGACCTGGCGCCGGTCGTGGCAGACGTCGAAGGTTGCGTTAGATAGCGAAAGTGACGGGCGCAAGCGGCATGACATAAAATGAGCCGGTGATGGATACTCCGCGAACATACCTGGTGAAAACGCTGGGCTGCCAGATGAACGAACACGACTCGGAACGCATGGCAGGTCTGCTTGATGCTGCCGGCTGGGTGCCGGTTGCTGAGGTTCCGCAAAAAGCTGCACGAGCCACCAATGCCGGAGACGGTGGGGCTGACTTGGTCGTTTTAAATACCTGTTCGGTACGTGAGGCTGCTGGTACGAAACTCTATGGTCATTTGGGACAGCTGGCAGATGTGAAACGTAACCGCCCCGGAATGATGATTGCAGTGGGCGGATGCTTCGCACAGCAGGAAGGCTCGAAAATCATTGATCGGGCGCCGTGGGTGGATGCAGTCTTTGGGACGCATAATATCGATGCCCTTCCGGTACTGCTGAAACGGGCTGAACATAACCAAGAGGCCGCGGTGGAAATCGAGGAGAGCCTGAAAGTATTCCCCTCCGTCCTGCCTGCGCATCGGCAGTCTCCGGCTTCGGCTTGGGTATCCATCTCGGTAGGTTGCAACAACACCTGTACTTTTTGCATCGTGCCCTCCCTGCGGGGGCGGGAACGGGATCGTAATCCCGCCGACATCGTGGCGGAGGTCAAAGCGGTAGTAGACGCAGGTGCCTTGGAAGTTACCCTTTTGGGACAAAACGTAAACAGTTACGGAATGAGCTTCGGAAGGCGCGGCGCATTTGCAGATTTATTGCGAGAAGTCGGAAAAACGCCGGGATTGGAGCGTCTCCGGTTTACTTCTCCGCATCCCGCTGCCTTTACCGAGGAAGTTATCGCGGCAATGGCGGAAACTCCAACAGTAATGCCATCGCTACACTTCCCGCTGCAATCTGGTTCGGACCGAATCTTGCGGCAGATGCGGCGTTCCTACCGGTCGGAACGATTTTTAAGGATTCTGCGGGAAGTCAGGTCAGCGATACCGGAAGCTGCTATTACCACAGATGTTATCGTCGGTTTTCCCGGAGAAACCGAAGTTGATTTCCAAGACACGCTTGACGTTCTCAGCGAGGCGCGGTTCCAAGCCGCGTTTACATTCATTTATTCACGCCGACCCGGCACCCCTGCTGCCGACCGAGACGACCAGGTGGATCCGGAAATTGTAGCGCAACGCTACCAACGACTTTTGGAACTGCAAGAAAAAATCACCTTGGAGGAAAACGAAAAACAAGAGGGTCGGATCGTGGAAGTCCTGGTCACTGCGGGCGGTCGCAAAGACGAAGCCACTGCTCGAATGAGCGGACGCGCCCAGGACAATCGTCTGGTTCACTTTGCAGTTCCGCAAGGTATCAAAGTTCGTCCTGGAGACTTCGTGACGGTTCGTGTGACCCACGGCGCGCCGCATCACCTCGTGGCAGATTCCGCCCTCATTCCGGATGGCGAATTCACCGTACGTCCTACTCACGCCGGAGATTTGTGGGAAGTGGCGCATCTCGAAAAACCTCGTGGCACCCTCTTGGGAATCCCCGGTATTAAGTCGGGATTGGCAAAATAGGAACTTAACCGTGATTGTGGCGATTGTGGGTCCGACTGCTACGGGAAAAAGTAACCTGGGGTTGGATTTCGCGCAGCGAATGTCCCATGACCCGGAGTTAAACGCCAGATTTCCGGGCGGGGCAGAGATTATTAGTGCGGATGCTTTTCAGCTGTATCGAGGCATGGACATAGGCACTGCCAAAACTCCGGAATCTGAACGTCAGGGAATTCCACATCATCAGATAGACGTGCTCTGGCCCGATGCGGAAGCATCGGTGGCGGCTTACCAGAAATATGCTCGCGCCGACGTGGCAGAGATTCAATCTCGCGGAGCTTTGCCTCTGGTAGTGGGTGGTAGCGGACTGTACGTGCGAGCATTGCTGGATGTGCTGGAGTTTCCTCCCACCGACCCCGCGGTTCGCGCTAGATGGGAGGCGCAAGCGGAACAGCTCGGAGCGAGACAACTTCATGGAATCTTGCAGCGCCAGGACCCGAAAGCAGCCGAAACCATTGAGCCGCTCAATGCGCGTCGCCTGGTCAGGGCCTTGGAAGTCATGGAAATTACCGGGCGTCCATTTTCCGCGACTTTGCCGCGCGGGGAATACTGGCAGCCTGACACCCACGTGTTTTACCTGACGCGAAAACTTGATGAACTGGACGAACGTATCAACGCGCGTTCGCGTGAAATGTTTAGCCAAGGACTGCTTGAGGAAACGGCACGACTCGCTGCCGACCGGGTTCACCCCTGGGGCATCACCGCGCAAAAGGCCACCGGGTACAGCCAGGCTCTGGCGGTGCTGCGCGGGGAGATGACGGTGGAGGACGGTATCGCTGCCACTGCGCTAGCGACTCGGCAGCTGTCTCGGCGACAAATCAAGTGGTTCCGCCGCGACAAGCGGACGGTGGAAATGACCTGGAATCAAACTGGCTTAGAGGAACAGAGCCGGGGCTTTTTTGCGCAGGTTCGCAGCCAGATTCTGGGTCACTGACATTCCTGCCACAATTTCCGTGTCTAACTGGCGTTCGCTCAAACCTTCACCTACGGAAACCAAATAATCAAAACGCAGATAGGGCTGGGTTCGCATCCCCAGAACCGAAGTTACGCCCAAGGCGTTACAGGTATTTAACTCATTGATGGCAGTAAACAAGTTTTCGGCAAGAAACGGTTGCCCCAACTCAACCAGCAGGGATGTGGACAGCCAGGTATCCTCCCCAAATATCCGCAAAACTATCAAGTCATCCGAATCGCGCAGGCGCAGCACCGTGCCGTCACGGTACACTCGCAGGTTAAGGCGGGCTGCTGCCTGAGCTACCGAGTCCACGCTGACCGGTGCAGTGAGAGAATTATCCGAAAACCCCGGAACGATCTGAATAACGTTTTGCTTCGGGAGCAGAAGATGATGGGAAAAGTCCTTTTCCGCATTCTGGTTGCAGGGAAAATCCGCTTCCACGCCAGAAAAGAAACGTTCAGCCATAATCAAAGCCAGCAGCAGATGGGCTTCTAACTGCTGGTCGCCCATACCGACTGCGACCTGGACACTCGTTTGAGCGCAGAGGTGATAGTGATTATCGTGCAAAAAAGTCACTACTCGAGGACCGACCGCCTCGCGATTGTGGTGCAGGATGTAAGGCAGCAGCCGGGAACGTTCGTGGATAGAAACTCTGGCTCGCCAAACCGAGCGCACGCGCAAAATTCCCGACACCAAGTCAATATAACTGGTGGCGGTCGCGCCAGGTATCATCACTGTGCGCCTAGAGTCGTAAACGTCCACAACATAACTGCGAGAAACGCCGTCTAGAGCTTCGCAGATACGGTCTAGTGTCACCACCCGCGGACGTTGAGCGGTCAGCTGCGGCATACATAAATGTTACGGGGCACGCTCTTGCTTTGGGGTAAAAACGGGGACGCGATTAATTTCGCGCCGCGTAAAGTCATAATTTTCTAGGAAAGTGGGCATTTCGCGGGAATACCGGAGCGGGAATGTAATTACCTAAGTCTGCAGGGAGGACGCATTTTCCAGGAATCTTTGGGGCGATGTCAAGCACTGCGACGCAGCTGCAGTACCCGGAATCCTTTCGATGACGCGATTTTTTCCCCGATCCAGCCGTGCTCATTGAGATATGCCAGGAACGGATCGGATCCCAGGTTGCGTCCCATCACCAGGTAAGCAACCCCCTCGGGCTTCAGGCGAGTTCGCCAAGCCTCCCACATGGCGTGTAGTGCCATTTTGCCCACGCGCACCGGCGGGTTCGACCAAATCACATCTACAGAGTTTGGTCCCAATGCGGCAAAAGCGTCAGCTTCACTCAGCACTTGGATATTGTGCAGTCCGTTTGCGGTCGCATTTGCTCTGGTCAGTTCCAGGGCGCGGGCGTTTACATCCACGGCGTAAACCTGAGCGGAGGGACACTCGGCGGCTAAAGTCAATGCTAACGGTCCCCATCCGCAGCCCACGTCGACCAAAACTCCGGAACCACCCAGCTCTTGTGAGGGAGGCAGAGGGGGAACCTTGCGCAACAATACCGCGGTGCCCTTGTCCAAACCTTGTCCGGAAAAAACTCCATGCGCAGTCGTGACGCGAAAATCACGACCGGCTAGAGAAACCGTTAGTTCCCGAACGGAACCCTTGGAATGGGGGGTGGATGCGAAATAGTGCTCGCCGGCAGGCTGCGAACTCAAGGGACCTCCTAACTTGTCTCAGAAAAGTTTAGCGACCACGTGGCTAATTAACGAAGTGAGTACACTAACAATCAGCCCCAGCAAGAACGCCCCCAAAATGCTGTGCGTAAAGAAAAATAGGCAAGCGCCCGCGCCCAAGGCGGAAAGCACGAACTCAATCATCCACTCCAACAGTTGCGGAATACTCAGACGTGCTGCCACGACTTGTGCCGCTTCGTCCAAAACGACTAGAACTATGGTG
The DNA here is from genome assembly GCF_000196535.1 of Mobiluncus curtisii ATCC 43063. Taxonomy (NCBI): domain Bacteria; kingdom Bacillati; phylum Actinomycetota; class Actinomycetes; order Actinomycetales; family Actinomycetaceae; genus Mobiluncus; species Mobiluncus curtisii. The sequence continues at coordinate 1,753,140 of NC_014246.1, forward strand.
ACCAGGATTGCCAGACCGAGAAAGGACCAAAAATCTTCAAAAATAATCGCGATTTCTTGCGGACCCCACCCGGAGAGTAACAGCACGCACAGAGTGGGAATCATTAACACCAGCAAATTTCCCAGCAATTGTGCCCCGATATTGGCGATTTCCACCGGCGAGCGTAAGTTTGCTGATTCGACAGACCGACCCGAAGCTACATGAGGGCGTTCCGGGTGTTGCGAAACTAGACGTGAAGTGCCTGCAATAATGGGTTTTTGCGCTGCTCTTGAAGGATTGGACGCACCAGCGGTGCCGGGCTTGTCCGCAGGCTTATCGTGTTTTATTGGGGGAGATGAAGCGGGGGTGCCAGGTTCGGGATAGACAGTCTGATCTGCGGTCGTTCCCGCAGCTGGTGATGTAGCGGAGTTTTCTGCAGCAGGGCGTGTCGAAGAATCTGTTTCGGCAGGATGCGCGGAATCCGTGGGGGTTCTATCGGGGGTGGAGTCAATGACCTTCGGCTTAGTTCGGCGCAGTCTTTCGGGAACCATAATGGTGGAATCGAGCTCAGCAGCTTCGAGGATAATTTCTTCCTCGGGGCGCCAGTCAGGCACATTGAACAAGGATTTGTGGCGCTTCTTGAGGCGATCGTCGGTGGGGCTGGGGACGGGAGCCGTGCGTGGAAGCGACTGACCAAATGGGGAGACACGCCGAACCGACGGAGCATCGAAATTTTCGTCTCCGGGGTCCGTTGTATCCTTTAAAACCAAAGCTCAAACCTTTACTTGCATGGGCTAGGAGATACCCTAAATTCTAGGCGGAAGGACTATAACTTGCAGGAAAACACGGAGGATTACCCGAACTTGGATTTCCTTTTGCCCGCTGCTGTGCCGCCGGCGGGAGGGGAGCCCGAGTCCGACATGGCATCATGGTCTCAGCTCGACACTGCTGAGCAAGCCCAGCGATGGGCTGATCGCTATGCCTTGGGGCGGGTAGAATCTATTGGCTCCGAGCTGCAGGACATTAGTGAGGTCGAGTACCGTGAGGTTCGCCTAGAAAAAGTCATCGTGGTGGGGATTTTTGCCGCCGACCGAGACGAGGCTGAGCTGTCTCTGCAAGAGCTTGCTGCCTTGGCGAAAACGGCGGGAGCCGTCGTGCTTGCCGGGTTGTTGCAGCGGCGTGATAAGCCTGACGTGGCAACTTTCTTGGGACGGGGAAAAGCCCACGAGCTGCAAACTCAGGTTGCTACTCTAGGGGCAGACACGGTCATCGTTGATGATGAGTTAGCCCCCAGTCAACGTCGCGCCCTGGAGGACGTGGTGAAAGTTAAGGTCATCGACCGCACTGCCCTCATTTTGGATATTTTTGCCCAGCACGCTACCTCACGGGAAGGTAAAGCCCAGGTGGAGCTGGCACAGCTGGAATACTTGCTGCCGCGGCTGCGCGGTTGGGGTGAATCAATGAGCCGGCAAGCCGGGGGACGCGCTGCCGCGGGAGATGGTATCGGCGCTCGTGGTCCGGGCGAAACCAAAATTGAGCTCGACAGGCGTCGAATTCGGTCCCGGATGGCAAGACTACGGCGCAATCTGAAGGCTTTGGCTCCGACCCGGGAGGCCAAACGAGCCAGTCGTAAAGCGGGAGGAATACCCGCGGTCGCGATTGTGGGGTACACCAATGCTGGTAAGTCCTCGTTGCTGAATCGTTTGGCAGGGGCTAATCTGCTGGTGCATGATGCCCTGTTCGCCACTCTTGATCCCAGTGTACGTCGGGCGCATACTCCCGAGGGGCGGGAATATACCCTGGCGGATACGGTTGGGTTCGTGAGACGTCTGCCCACCGAGCTGGTTGAGGCGTTTCGTTCCACTTTGGAAGAAACCGCCATGGCTGATTTGATTTTGCATGTTGTGGATGGTTCTAACCCGGATCCGATGGCGCAGGTTGCGGCGGTGGATGCCACTCTGGAACTTGTGGAGGGTATCGAGGAGATTCCCGTGATGATGGTGGTAAACAAAATCGATCAGGCTTCGGCTCCCGCCCTCGCGTTGCTGCGTCATTCCTTACCAGAGGCATACTATGTTTCCGCCCGGACTGGGGAAGGCATCGAAGCTCTGCAGCAATCCATCGCTGACCGTCTACCGTGGCCGGGGCAACGAGTCCGGGTGGTGGTGAAGTGGGAAAACACGGGTCTGCTGGAACGAATATATCGTGACGGCAAACTTTTGACTCGTCAGAACCGTGCAGACGGCACTTTCATAGACGCTTGGGTGCCTCCGGCTTTGGGGGCAAAACTGTTAAATCAAGCAATGGAAGATGATTGCGGTACCAGCGAGGGAGACGACAGTGGCGCCAACGAGAGATGACGAGACGGCGGTCGACCCGACTGCTTCGGGGGATTCTTTTGCTGGTTATATTCCCAGTTCAGAGCTGCAAAAGGCGCTTACTGCGGCGGTGTCTCTATTGGGAGGAAGTGAACGACCAGGACAGGCTGCGATGGCAGCTGCGGTGGAACGAACACTGCATTCAGGCGGAAAATTAGCAGTTCAGGCTGGGACTGGGACCGGAAAATCTCTGGGATATTTACTGCCGGCGTTGTTGTACTGCCTGCACGAGGACGCACGCGTGGTGATTTCTACTGCAACTTTGGCTCTGCAAAGCCAAATTATTACTAAAGATGCCCCCCTGGCGGTGGAAGCGGTGCAAAATGTTACCGGTTCTGCCCTGCGTGTGGAGGTCCTCAAAGGCTGGCAAAACTATGTCTGCCTGCACAAATTGAACGGTGGATATGAAGGGAGCGAGGACGATTTGTTCTCCACCATGGAAGATTCCCCGTTTTCTGGGATTGCCGGAAGTGGCGAGACCACGGCGGGACCGGGGGCGAGAACCACACGCCAAATGCAGGGATTTGCTGCTGAAACGAAAAGACTCTACGAGTGGGCTCGGGAAACGACGACCGGGGATCGAGATGAAGCTCCGCGCGGTATCACCGCCCGATCCTGGCGGCAGGTTTCCCTGTCCAGCTTGGAATGTGTCGGCGAAAAATGCCCGTTTCGTTCCGAATGCTTTCAAGTTTCAGCTCGCGATAAGGCAGCGCAGGCGCAGATTGTTGTAACTAACCACGCCATGATTGGTCTGGAGGCTGCCGGAAAACAGAATCCCTTACCCCCGTGTGAGGCCATCATCATTGACGAGGCTCATGAGCTATCCGAGAGGGTACGTTCCCAGGCATCCACTGAGTTCAGTGCCAATATGTTGGCCAGCTGTGCCAAAGCAGCAGCCAGTTTGGGGGTTTCCGGTAGCGAGGAACTCGCGCAGCAAGCCATCATGCTAGGCGTGGCACTGCAGAATTTGGAAGATAGCCGTTTCACGGAAATGCCCGCGGCGGTAGCGGAATGCCGGATGCTGGCCCTGTCACCCCTGAAAACTGCCCTGACAGAATTAAGCGCGAAAGCCGGAGCTGACACAGAATCCACCGGAGGGCAACGCGCGGATGCAGCCAAGATTGCTGTCGCGAAAGCCGCACTGACCAGCCTGTTAGATACGCTTGAGACGATGACCCCAGAATCTGTTGCGAACGGGGAAACGATTCTGTGGCTGACTCGGGGACGTGATGGCGACCAAGAACCCCGGCTGTACACCGCTCCCTTGGATGTGGCGGGAAAGCTCGCGAATCGATTGTGGAATGAACACGCCATCATCGCGACCTCTGCCACGCTCAAGTTAGGGGGTACCTTTGCGCCGCTCATGCACAAGATGGGTTTGCAGCTCGACACTCCGAAGCCGGAGACGTTAGACGTCGGTTCTCCATTCCGTCACGATCGTCAAGGAATTTTGTACCTGGCACGGGACTTACCGGCTCCCACGCGGGGGGAGCACCCCGACGTGTTCTGGAATCGACTGGTCGACTTGGTGGAAGCCTCGGGGGGTGGGGCATTGGGACTGTTTTCCTCACGCAAGATGGCAGAGCGCGCTGGGGAAGTGCTCAGAGAACGTACCGATTTGCCCATCATGGTCCAAGGTGAGGATTCTATGGCAGCCCTGGTCAAGGATATGCGCGAAGACGCCTCCGCCTGTTTAATGGGCACTCTCTCCCTGTGGCAGGGGGTGGATTTACCCGGCAATACGTGCCGTTTAGTGTTGATTGACCGCATCCCCTTCCCGGTGCCCAGCGACCCGGTAATCGAGGCGCGCTGTGACGCGGTTAAACGTGCTGGGGGCAGCGACTTCATGGAAGTCTCCCTGACACATGCCGCCCTGTTGCTGGCGCAGGGAACCGGGCGGCTGCTGCGTTCAGCCACGGATCGCGGGGTAGTCGCGGTGTTGGATTCACGCTTGGCGACTGCGCGGTACGGAGGATTTTTGCGAGCCTCCTTGCCACCCTTGTGGCCTACGGAAGACTCTCAGGTAGTGTTGGACGCTTTGCGACGACTACAAAAGCAAGTTCCCTAGAGCGGGCTGCGACCCAAACGTCACAGAGAGCGGATTACGGTGACGACCTTGCCCAAAATGGTGGCTGTGTCGCCGGGGATGGGCGCATAGTTTTCATTGTGGGGCAGCAGCCAAACGTGACCGTCGGCGCGGGAAAATTCTTTTACGGTAGCCTCGCCGTCAAGCATCGCTGCTACGATTTCACCATTGCGAGCTTCGTTCTGGTGGCGTACCACGACCCAATCGCCGTCTAAAATTCCGCCCTCTTGCATGGAATCGCCCTTTACCGTGAGCATGAACAATTCGCCCGAACCGGTGAAGCGTCGGGGCAGGGCAAAAGTATCTTCAACCATTTCCTCTGCTGTGATGGGGGCACCTGCTGCAATTTGTCCTACCAGGGGAACCGGGGTTGCCACGGCAGTGTCCGCGATACCCACCGGAATGGTGGTAATGGTGGCAGATTGGGATGCCCCGGATACCGGGTCTGGTGAGGGTGCCTCGAAGCCCTCGGGAAGTTTCACAAATTCCAAAGCGCGTGGGGTGTTGGGAGCTCGGCGCAGGTAGCCCTTTTGGGTCAGCACATCCAGGTGGTGCTTGACGGAGGATGGGGAGGACAGACCCATGGCCTCGGCGAGTTCTCGCACCGAAGGGGGATAGGCGAGCTTTTGACTGAGCCGGTACAAGGTGGTTAATACTTCCTGCTGTCGTTTGGTCAGGTCGCTCACTGCTGCTCCTTTTATCTGGATAATTTGCGCGCAATAGCTGCAATAGGCATCTGACGTAACTCGCAGATTTTCGTCTCTGGGGTCTATGTCAGACTGGCAATCGTCCGGCTGGTTTTGCGTTCAAAATCAATAGTCGCACAAATGTTCGATTTTGACTCGACAACGCGCCGGCGATGGTTTATATTATACGTACAGATGTTCGAACGAACAAATGTTCGAATGAATGGAGGGACTACCATGACAGCGGTTTTAGCGCCGAGTTTCTCGGATTTTGAGCTTTGTGAGCTAGCTCCAAATCATCCGGCGGTGCGTGCTTCGAGAGGGCGGCAATCTCGTCCGGCTTACTTACATCTGGTTTCAAAAGCGCGGGAGTCCTCTGTTGCATCTGCACAGTCGGTTTTGTCGTGGGATGCCGCGGCTTTACGCGTGGCACTGTTTATCTTGGCTGCTCTCGTGATGGTGTTCCTGGGGATGGTGCTGGGGCTAGGGCTCAGCCCGGATTTCGTCCCCACGGATTTCACGCTACACACGGTGGTGCCGGGAGACACGATGTGGGACATTGCCGCTGCTAACGCTACCGGTGTCCCCGCTGACGAGGTCTTGGCGGATATGATGGACGCAAATGCCTTGGATGCGAGTTCTGTGTTGAACGCCGGGCAAACGCTGCTGGTTCCGGTTTACTGAAATGGATGTGTCCAGCCCTATTCTCCAGCTTGCGAAAACTTCGGTTTGCACTTACGGTGAAACCTATAGTCTTGCAGCGGTTAAGGAGGGCGACGTGCACTGTCCGTTTTGTCATCACGAGGATTCCCGAGTGATTGATTCTCGTACTGCCGATGATGGTGCCTCCATCCGGCGGCGTCGCGAATGTCCCAGTTGCGGTCGGCGTTTCACCACTTTGGAAACCACAATGTTGCTGATTAAAAAACGCTCCGGAGCGACGGAACCGTTCCGGCGCAGTAAAGTCATTGCCGGTCTAGCTAAAGCTACCCAAGGTCGTCCAGTTAGCGAGGATCAGCTTGCTCTCATGGCGCAAGGCGTGGAGGAAACCCTGCGCGCCTCCGGAAAGGCCATTATCAATTCCGAAGAAGTCGGCAAAGCTATCTTGGAACCGCTTAAGGAACTGGATGAAGTGGCCTATCTGCGTTTCGCCTCGGTCTATTCTGAATTCAATTCCCTGGAGGATTTTGAGGACGCCATTGCTTCGTTAAAGAATCATTCGCACAGCTAGACGGGAGCTGATCCGGATTCCTCAGGAAGCCGTCACGCCACTTTCCTCCGCGGATATAACCCCTACATGCGGAAGCCTTCAGAGAGGCGTTCCATAACGGTCTGACGCACTTTGCGACGCTGAATCTTGCCCAGTTGGTTATGTGCCAACTGCTCGGGGAAGGAAACTGAACGCGGAATTGCGTAACGGGGGAGTGAATCGGCAACCCAATCTCGAATCTTGTCTAAAGTCAGGGTCGCTCCGGGATTGAGCACCACTGCCGCATGGACCTGTTCACCTCGGGCAGCGTCAGCTTGATCGGGAATGCCGACCACGGCGACCTCTGCGACCTGGGGCATTGAAGCAATTGCTGCCTCCACGACCGAGGGGTAGACATTGAAACCAGAAATGATGATGAGCTCTTTGCGACGGTCACTCATCCGTAAGAATCCCTCGTGTTCTTCAACCAAGTCGCCGGTGCGCAACCAACGATCCGGGGTGAACAGTAAATCGGTTTCCACTTGGTCACGCCAATAACCGGGAGAGCACCCCGGTCCTTTGACGATAAGTTCCCCGACTTCGCCAGGTTCAACATCAACGAGGGTGTCGGGATCGACGACTCGCACTTGAATGGAAGGAAACACGATACCCATATAACCGAGCTTGCGTTCGGGGCTCATCGGGGAACCCAATACCGTCGGAGAAGTTTCCGTCATCCCGTAGCCCTCGATGATGTAGCCGGAAGTAGCTTTTTCCCAGCGTTTTGCAACCTCCTGGGTCAGTGGCATGGCTCCGGAAATGGCGTATCGGAAAGTTGAAAGGTCAATCTTCGGGTTGTTCTCGGCTGCTTTCGCGAGCCGGTCAAAAATCGGAGGCACTCCCACAATGAATGTGCCCGGACGTCGGCGTTGAGCGGCTAGGGCTGCTCTGGTGCTGAATTTCGGGAAAATCACCGCGGTGGCTCCCAAACCAATCGCACCGTTCAGAGACAGGGTCAGACCGAAAGCGTGGAAAAACGGCAGAACACAGAACCAGGTTTCCTTGCCGGGACGCAGCTTGGTCACCCAAGTTGTATTGGCAAATAAGTTCGACACCAAGTTGCGGTTGGTCAAAATAACCGCTTTCGGCTTGCCGGTGGTTCCGCCCGTGTGCAGCATCACGGCGGGAACGTCAGGATCGACTCGCACGATGCGGTTATGCGGTTTTTGCTTTTCCAGCAGGGTATCGTAATCGGGTAAATCCTTGGCTTGCGGGTCGCAAAGCTGATTATGAAACTCCTTGGCCTTCTTAATCGGCAGGTGCAGGGCAAAACGCAACCGGCGCGGCAGGGCGGCAGAGACATCGAGAGAAATAATTTCGGTGTCCATGCCACGTACCATTTCGGCGACGCTTAAAGCAGTCTTTTGCCATACAAAAACCAGTTTCGATTCGGCATTTTCGATTTGCCACTTCAACTCCATGGGGGCAGCCAACGGGTTGTGCAACACACACACCGCTCCCAGCTGCAGGCAGGAATAGAGCAGATAGACGAACTGGGGACAATTCGGAGCCACAACCGAAACTCGATCCCCGCGCTTGACCCCGTGCTGAAGTAGCAGCGCCGAAGTGCGCTGCACATTTTCGCCCAGTTCCCGATAAGTCGTGGTGGCGCCGAAAAAATCCAAAGCGACACGGCGGGGATATTTATTGGACTGAGTTCGCAAGACATCAATCATCAACTGATCAGTGACGGGGATTTGCGCCGGAACGTCCGGATTGTAGAGCAGACGCATCCGTTTGGTCAGCTCAGAATCATCCTCGGGCGGAGTATGCACGTACCTAGGTAGGTGAATGCCCGCGGCGGGAGCCAGTTCCAACAAATCCACTGTTTCAGTCATACTTCCACCCTAACGCAAACACGCCGGTCAAATCCCTTTCACCCGGAATTTGCACGGAAACACTAATCAGTCTACGGGACATGCCAAGCCTCCGACCCGACCTTTTGAGCCCCGTAGAGGAGTTAGTTAATCGCGGTCTCTTCGTCTCGAACGAAGTGCGCCATCGGAATGCAGCGCACGGAGAGCGTGGAATCAAACTTGGCAATCTCATCGAGCGCTGCCTTGGGCATTTCGGAGGAAATATCACCGATGACGTAGCCGACTTCGCCGTTAGTGCCCAAGACCTGACCTTCGATGTTCACTCCGGCATCAGAGAACAACTGGTTGATTTTCGCCATTACGCCAGGGACGTTCTTGTGAATCAAAGTGATGCGGTACTTGGTATTATCCGTCGGCTCAAGGCTCAAATTCGGCATGTTTACACTCATCACGGTTTCACCGGACTGTAGGTAAGTGCAAATCTTGCCAGCCACAAACCAGCCAATGTCCTCTTGAGCTTCCAAGGTGGACCCGCCAATGTGCGGAGTAAGGATGGTGTTTTCCTTACCCATAATCGGGGAGTGGAACTCCTCACCATTTTTGCGCGGTTCATCAGGGAACACGTCGATGGCGCAGCCCCCAATTTGACCGGAATCCAGAGCCTCTGCCAAATCATCGAGATTGACGACGAAACCACGGGACAGATTCAACAGCTTCGCCCCCGGCTTCATCTGGTTCATCTGTACTTTGGTAAACATATTTTCATTAGAAGCGCGCCCATCCACATGCAAGGACACAAAATCAGCGCCTTGCAGGGCTTCCTCAAGGGAGTTGCACTGTTTCGCGTTGCCGATGGGCAGCTTCTTTGCCAAGTCATAGAACTGGACTTTCATCCCCATAGCTTCTGCCAAGATGGACAGCTGGGTACCGGTCGAAGAATAGCCGATAATCCCCAAGGTCTTGCCACGCACCTCATGAGAGCCCTTGGCGGTCTTTTGCCAATCAGCATTTTGCAGGTGAGCGTTGCGTACTGGCAGTTGACGTGCCAGCGCAATAATCTCAGCGATGGCTAGCTCCGCTACGGAACGCGTGTTGGAATAAGGGGCGTTGAACACTGCCACCCCGTGTTTCGCTGCTTCTTTCAAGTCGATTTGGTTGGTACCAATCGTGAAAGTCCCAGCGCAGACCAAGTCCGGGCATTCATCAAAAACTCGTTTGCTCAGGTTCGTCTTGGAGCGAATCCCAACCATCTGATAGCCCTGGAGAGCCTTAATCAGGTCGTTTTCATCCAGAGAACCATCTATCCGGTCGACTTGGACATTTGCGTCGCTAAATACTTTGTTCGCGACTTCGTGGGGGTTTTCAAGCAGCAGTATCTTCGTCATATCACCACTTTAGACCAAAAGAGCGCAGTGCTGAAATCCCACGTCAGGGCGCATCTCAAGGGGTGGCTTTACGGCGCGGTGGGGCAAAGTTCCATTCCGGCGGGTAAAACGCTGGCTAAAACATGCATCCGTTTCGTGCAGCGCGTCATCGCCACATACAAATCTCCGGCGGACTGGTCAGCGATAACGGCTGGTTCCACCAGGATGACGGTGTCAAACTCCAGACCTTTTGCCGCTCGCGGATCCAGGCAACACACCTGGTCAGCTACCACATCCGCGGTTTCCAAGCCCAAAGTCGCAGCCAGGTACGAATGCGCCGCAGCGGGGACAATAATCGCCAGCTTACCGGCATCCGAACCGACTTCTGCCTCTAAACGTGCCGTTTCCGACTGAAGGGTTTCGCGGAGCGTAGGCACCAGGTTCCCCGGTCCAGAGACTGGTTCGTGCAGATTCGCATGTGGCTCACCCTGGAGACGTGTAAACACCAGGGAGTCCGCTACGTCCCGCGCTGATTGCAACGGCACTACCGTGTGCTTGGTGGCCGCCAGCACCTTTTGCGCCAAATCCATCACGGCACGAGGGGTACGGTAGTTGATGGTGAGCTGCTCCATCACCGGCGCAGCGCGCCGGGCAGGTCCCAGCAGGGTTTCCCAAGACAGTGGAGTCGATGAGCGCTGCGACGTTTGGTTCACGTCACCAACCACGGTGAACGACCGGGAGGGGCACCGGCGCAGCAACAGGTGCCAGTCCATCGGGGAAAGCTCCTGTGCCTCGTCCACAACCACGTGACCGTAAGCCCAGGAGCGGTCCGCGCGGGCGCGTTGAGCCAGGGGAGAGAGACTCACTTCACCGCGGGATGAACGCGCCAACATCCGTGCGTTGATGAGTCCTCCGCCCAGATCCATTGCCTCGATGGCCTCTGCCGCGCGTTCAATTTCGCGCTGTTCGCGATTGCGACGCTGCGTCGCCGAATCTGTCATTCCGGGTAGGGGCCCCAGCAACTCTGCCAGCTCATCCAAAATGGGCACATCAGCATCGGTAAAGGGACTGGTCTTGGGACGTTGCAAGGCGACGATTTCCTCCGCGGTGAAAATTCCCGAAGCGATACGCTGCAAATAATCCGGGTAAGCATAGAGACGCGCCAACAGGTCAGGGGCAGACGCGGGGAGATAGCAGCGGTTGACGGCTCGGCGAACTTCCGCAGAAGCTCGGATTTCCTCGGTCATCCACTCCATGTCTTCTTTGGTGGGGGTCTGACCGGCATAGAGCTTGGTCAACTCGCGAACCAGGAATTTGGCATACGCCGCCCAGTGTTGATTGTGTGTGGAGCCACCGTGTGATCCGGCTTCCATCGCGTCACGAATCAAAGCGGCGCTCAGATTTAGTTGGACGTGATCCAGTTGCAGCATTTGATCTTCGCGGGGCGGACGTTTCAAATCTGCCACGGCCGCGGCGGCGACTTTAATCCAGCGGGTGTCGCCTTTCAGAGCGCGCAACTCCGGACGCTCTGCCACGGTGTGTACACCGGGGAAACATTCTCCAATAGTCAGGCTAACCACTCCGGTCTCGCCCAGGGCAGGAAGTACTCGCTCGATGTAGCGCAAAAACGTGTGATTGGGACCAACGACCAACACCCCTTGTGAATCCAGCTGATCGCGGTGGGCATAGAGTAGGTAAGCCGCCCGATGCAGTGCCACCGCGGTCTTGCCGGTTCCCGGTCCGCCCTGCACCACTAAAAAAGCATTCAGGTCAGAACGAATCACCCGGTCTTGTTCCGCTTGGATCGTTGAGACAATGTCCGACATCTGACCACTACGGGCACGTGAGAGCGCTGCCATCAAAGCACCTTCACCCTGCAGCGTTGCCGTTTGCACAGCATCAGTGTCAGGGGAGGAAGTCAACAGTTCGTCCTCCACGCCCACCACTTGACGCAAACTGGTGGCGACGTGCCGCCGCTTCCACACTCCCATCGGGGCTACTGCCGTAGCTTGATAGAAAGGCTGGGCGACTTTCGCTCGCCAATCCACCAGCAGTTGACGAGACATGCCTTCGCCAGGCATATCGGCAAGTTTTTCTGGTGATGTCGGCGCCAGGTCCGCGGGAGAGTTCTCAGTCGGGGAAAGCTCCGGGGTAGCGGACTCAGCGTCGGTGGGGTCAAAGTCGCGTAAACCAATCCGACCAATGTGGAAACTGGTCCCGTCGTTTAGGTTTAAACCTCCAAAGACCAGGCGATTTTCCACACTTTCCAGGCGTGTAGCGGCATCACCATAATGGGCTGCTAAAGCATCGCGGTCAGCCCTGGCAGAGGGATTAGAACTCATCTCTGCGGCGACCTCGTCTTGTCGCCGGCGGTAATAGACCCGCATTTCATCGAGAGTTTTATAGGCGCGGTCAACGAAAGTCTGTTCCTTGGCAATCTCGGATTGCTGGGACGACGGCACCGTTGCGTCAGCCAATTTTTCTCTCCTCAAGGCATCAAAAGGGTACTCAATTATGCCCTAAAAGGCTTACGGGGAGCGAATTGGGGGCAAGTCTTGATAACATTTAGGGGTTGAACTTTTCGAGGGAAAAATGGACGCAGACAAATTTGATTCTTTATTAGCGCCCGGCGCGGACTTCAGTGGTCATGCCGATGTCATGCTGCATCACCTCAACGGGGCGATGGATGCCGGACATTCTGGGCGGGGTATGTTGGAACACCTGGTGGAAGCCCTGCCGCATCAGACTATTGCGACCTTCAATTCCGATAAATTGGTAGATTTTCGTTCCCATCGTCCCTGGTTGAGCTTTTCGGACTGGAAGTTTACCGAAGTGGAAATGCCCGAAATTCGTCTCGATTTACTCAGCGATGACAATGATCGAAATTTCTTGGTGCTCCACGGTCCCGAGCCGGATGCCCAATGGAATCTGTTTTTGGAGACTATCCAGGAGATTGTGCGGCGTTTAGGTGTGCGTCAGACCGTCGGTGTGACGGGAATGCCCGCGGGAGTACCCCATACTCGTCCCACTCCGGTGCACCTGCACGGGGCTCGTTCCGAGAGCCTGCCCAAGCAACCCAAAATGGTCGGTGAGATGATTTTGCCGGCAGGGATGGACCAACTCATCGAGTTCACCTTGGGACAAACCGGTCTGGATGCGGTCGGAATCATTGCGGCGGTACCGTATTATTTGGCAGAAGGGGACTACCCGCCGGCGGCTGCGGCGCTGATGTCCGCGGTGGCAGCAAAGACCGGATTGGCACTGCCCGTAGGAGACATCGAAGCGGCTTCTGCCCTCACCTTGGGACAAATCAACCAGATGGTTGAACAGTCCGAGGAAGCTGGACACATCGTCGAGATTCTAGAACAGCATTTTGACGAAGCCGAACCGATGGCGATTATTGAAACTCCAGAGGAACCGCTGCCTACCGCTGAAGAACTCGGGGCTCGTCTTGAAGAATTTTTGAAACGCGCCGATCGGTTGAATCGCGGGGCGAAACTCTCAAACCTTAATGAAGAGTCCCTCCCGGTCGCCGATGCTTCTGGGATTTCTTCCCTGCGCGACACGCCTTATGAGAAACGCAACATTGAACGGCTCCGTCCTCGTCGGGGGCGTCACCGTCGCGATACCCCGGAGGATTAACCCAGACCGGTCTCCTGAAATACCGGATGGTTAGCGAGTCCAACCACCCAGTGGCTGATCCCCGGAGGGGGCATTGTAGACCGGGAACATAATGTCGGGATTGATAAAACCGAGCCATGCTACAGTCAGCCCGGTCAATATAGCTATGCCGAGCCAGCCGATGCCGGGTCCAATCAGATTTGCGCGATTTCCCGGATCTGTGCCCACTCCCACCAGGTTTACCCGCGAGGGGTTCATCGGGTAATACCAAGCCTGAGGTCCCTGGGCGGCGACTTCATCGAGACTGTTTGTTTCGTCGCCGAGTTCCGCCCGATTAGCTTCCTCAATGCGGGCTCGTGCGGTGGCGCGTTCAAAGGCTTCGCGTTGCGCCAACAGTTCCGCCTCTCGCTTTAGTCGGGCTTTTTCCGCGGCGGCACGAGCTTTTGGAGGACGTGGGTCAAATCGCGGATCATTTTCCGGTAAAGCGGTGATTTTCACCATGGTAGGTCCGTCGGGAGTGTGCAGTTCAGAAACTGCCGTATGGGGTTGGGGACGTTCCGGGGGAATTGCCGGGGCGACCCGCCACACTCCTTCCGCTTCTTCCTTTAGCTGGGTTCGCACCAGTTTTTGCAGCAAAAGGCTGGTGCGTCGCTGGAAGCCGGGAATCCGCACCTTGCCGTATTGTGCCGGCATTCCTAGCGGTGCCCACAGCAGGGACACTTCAAAGCCGCCGGGGCGCCCGGCGCGACCGTTGAGGCGTCGAATGCCGCTGATCGAAGCCGGCACGGTGGCGGGGCTGGACGTCACGCGAACCCACACCGCGACAGCTTGTCCAAAGCGCAGGAGACCATAGAGAGTGACGAATGCAAAGAACAGTATCGTGGGCGGGAACAGGAGCACGAAATAGGGGTCTGAGTTCGTGATGAGTTCCATGTTGAACAGGCAGATGCCAGTCATGATGAACTGTGCAATCAACAGCAGTACCGCGTTGATGATGGTTTCCGTGTTCCAGGAGTGAGAGTTTTCAAAACGGATGTCGCGTGGATCGACAACCGAGACCCATGCGGGCAGCGGAAGGTGATAGCGAGCGCAGGTCCGAGCTCGACCGACATGGAGGTCTTCGGGGTTTAAAGTTACGTAATAATATGAGTTAGCTTCACCGGGGTCTTGAAATGGCAAAAGGACCGTGACCTCGTAAGGCAGGGAACGCATGGTATCGTCCTCGGTGAGGGGCTCGACTTCTTTGATATACGCCTGGATACGGTAGCGTTCTACGCTGCTCTGAGGACGTGCTCGATAGATGAGGATTGCCGCTAAGATTAGTGCCACAACCCACCACAGACCAATAATTAACGCTTGCATAACACAATTAAACCAGTAAAAAGGGCTGTTTATCGAGTTTCGGTCGATTCGTTTCCAGGTCATGTGGCGCGATTAGGATAAAAACAGGTAAACTGGTTTGTAGTAACATGTTGGTTTTGGTTTTGGGATGTTTTCCTCGACCGCGCATTGAAAGGGCATGGTCATGGCATTGTCGGACTATGAAAAGCAAGTCCTGGCGCAGATGGAGGCTCAACTCCACAATGAGGATCCCAGAATGGCTGACAGGATGCGTCAGACTTCCACGAAGGTCGGCGAGTCTGCGGTGAGTCGCCCGCGGCGGGTTGCTTTCGGGGTCGTTTTGGTGCTGATTGGGGCGACGGTCCTGATTGGAGGGCTCATTGCCACGCCCTATCTGAATGGTCTGGATTTCTTAGGTACTCTCGTGGGAGTGCTGGGGTTCGTGGTTATCGTCCTGGGGTTTTTGAAAATTTTTGGGGTCGGGTCAAAGTCTTCCGCTTCGAAGCCTGCCCCTCGCAGCCAACCTGCCGGCGCGCCAGCTTCCCGCGGTTCCTTTATGGATCGCCAAAATGAACGCTGGGAGCGTCGCCAACAGGGTGAATAGTCTGTTATCTCGCCTTGTGTCGAGTCGCTGACTCGAGGGTTTTGTCCGGTTACCGAGTTTCGGTAGCCGGTTTTTTGTTTCTCAACATCCCTTTTAATCCGTCCTTGAGGGGATAATTGCAAATATTTCCTCCACTCAATAATTCTCTGAATTTTCAACGATTCTTTTGTTAGAAATGCGAAATTTATCGCGTTTTTGCATATTCGTGGATGAAAGTGGAGTAAAGTGGGGTATAACGAAAACCTTATAGGTATCGGGTCAAAATTCAGCGTCACGCTGAGGGTGAAAGGGAAGGTCGTGTTCTTAGGGACCTACGAGCCAAAGCTCGATGACAAGGGTCGCCTGATACTGCCTGCCCGCTTTCGGGAGCAACTCGCAGGCGGAGTCGTTTTGACCAAAGGTCAAGACCACTGCGTTTATGCGTTTGAGACTGGCGAGTTCCAAGCCCTGTACGCGGAACTCCGCCAGGCTCCCCTCACCCACAAGCAGGCGCGTAACTTTTCCCGCGTGTTGCTGTCTGGGGCGAGCGATCAAATCCCGGACAAGCAAGGACGGATTAACATTCCGCCCGCACTGCGTGAATACGCCGGATTAGACCGTGACCTGGCGGTTTTCGGAGCGGGTTCCCGGGTCGAGATTTGGGACCTCAAGACCTGGAACGAATTCTTGGCTGCCGCCGAGGAGGACTTTTCAGAAGTTTCGGAAGAAATCCTTCCGGGGCTGCTGTGAGAAAACTCGCGCATAACTGCATAAACCCGCGTGGGTTTGGTGTCCTACCGATTCTGAATGCTCTTCCCCGCAGGCAGACACGGTGGGAAACCTGGCTAACGCGGGAGACGCTAGAAACACGGGGGCATACCCTGAGGAGAAAGAAGAAACGTGAAATCAGTTGCCGAAATCCACCAGCCGGTGCTGGCTGCGGTGTGCGCTGATTTACTGGCACCCGCTTTGACCCCCACCTCAGAAGCTGTCACCCCACTTTCCTCCACCGCCGACTTTCACAATGTTCAAGGTCCTGTCTTGGTCGATGCCACTCTCGGTATGGGGGGACACAGCGCATACCTATTGGAGAGCCATCCGCAGTTGCGAATCATCGGTATCGACCGTGACCCGCAGGCTCGGGATTTGGCGGCAACTCGACTCAGTGATTTCGCCAATCGCCTCAGCATCGTCGGTACGACATACGGGGAACTGGACGACGTGTTGGCGCAACACGGTCTGAGCCAAGTCGACGGGATTTTAGCTGACCTAGGAGTTTCGTCACTGCAGCTGGACGAGGCGGAACGCGGTTTTGCCTATGCGCATCCGGAAGCTCCTCTGGACATGCGAATGAATCAGAGCTCCGGTTTCACCGCCGCCGATTTCTTGAACTTGGCAGAGGTAGAAGAAATTGCCGCGGTGCTGCACACCTACGGTGAAGAAAAATTTTCTTGGCCCCTCGCGAAAGCTATCGTGAAAGCCCGACAGAATCAGCCTTTGCAAGTTTCCGGACAACTGGTACAAATCATCCGCGACACGATTCCCGCCCCGGCGCGGCGTACCGGAGGGAACCCTGCCAAACGCACGTTCCAAGCCCTGCGGGTGGCGGTTAACGACGAACTCGGCGATTTGGAACGTTTCCTGACAAAGGCGCTGGCAAGCGTGCGAGTCGGTGGACGCATCGTGGTTGAAAGCTATCAGTCCCTGGAGGACCGCCTGGTCAAGAGGGCTTTCGCGGCAGGGATTCACCCCGCGGCGCCCAAGGGGTTACCCGTGCTGCCTGAACAGGCGCAGCCTTGGCTGCGCGACCTCACACATGGCTC
This sequence comes from Mobiluncus curtisii ATCC 43063, assembly GCF_000196535.1. Classification (NCBI taxonomy): domain Bacteria; kingdom Bacillati; phylum Actinomycetota; class Actinomycetes; order Actinomycetales; family Actinomycetaceae; genus Mobiluncus; species Mobiluncus curtisii. Next base: position 1,770,067 of record NC_014246.1, read on the forward strand.
TCGTCTAGCTGATGAGTCTGAGGTCGCTCAGAATCCACGCGCCGCCTCGTTGCGATTGCGCGCCGTGGAAAAGACGCGGGAACCCCACCCGGAAACTCGCGCGGGGAACCTTGTGAGAACCAAACCAAAACCGGCAGAAAAACGGTTTCCCACCCTGATGAAATTACGTGCTCAAAACCCCGTCCGCCCCCTAGATGAAGGAGACCCTCGTGACTAACGTAGCCACTTCCAACCTGGCTTTGCGCAAACCCGGCAATGTTGCTGGGACGCCGCTCCCGGCTCGGAGTGCCTCCCGACCGCAGCTGCAACTGGTTCCGAATTTTCAGAAGCGTCGTATCACGTGGCCGATGTGGCTGACGGTGGCAGCGATGCTCGTCGTTGCTCTGGTCGTACCCGTCGTCATCAATACTCAGTTGGCGATGACTTCCTACGACATGTACGCCATGCAAAACGAGTTGAACTTGTTGCTCGACCAGCAAGCTGACTTGGTGACCCAGGCTCGTGAAGCCCAATCGCCGCAATATCTGGCAGAAAAAGCCCGCGAAATCGGATTGGTTCCCGCCGGGGAACAGGGCTATGTGACATTGTCGACTGGCGAAATCATTCCCGGGAAAGCTGCGCACTAGGGGTTGCAGAGGGCGTCTCGCCTGGCGAAACCCCTCGCGTTCACGGCGTGGGAACGTGAAAACAGGGCAGCTCGGGGCGAAACTGGTCTGGTGAGTAGAGTCCGAAAAAACCTGTTGGTGGGGACCATCATCGCGGTGCTGTGCATTTTTGCAGTTCGTTTGGTGGTGGTGCAGTTGGTACAGGGACCGGAACTCGCCGCGGCAGCTCAGGATCAGCGCAGTCGCATTCACGTCATTAAGGCTCAGCGTGGGGACATTCTGGACTCGTCTGGCAGGCAGATGGCAACCTCCGTGAAACGTTACAATATCGGGGTTAATCAGGTTAAAATCAATACCTATTTTCAGCCGAAGACCGCGGGTAAAGATGCCCAGGGTAACCCGAAGGTTATCTATGACCAATTCGACCGACCCGAGGTTGCGGCTTACGGACCGGCAGCGGCAGCAAAGAAACTGGCTCCGATTTTGAAAGCTGAACCCGCCGAGCTGGGCGGAAAACTGACCGCGCAACCCGGTAAAAAGCCTTCAACGTTCGTGTACATTGCCAAAGAAGTGACCCCCGAAGTCTGGCGCAAAGTCGCGAAACTGGGAATCCCAGGCATTGAGCCCGAAGAAATCACGAAACGGATTTATCCCAACGGCAACGTGGCAGGAAACATCATCGGTTTTACCAATATCGACGGGGTGGGCTTAGCAGGGCTGGAATTGAGCCAAAATAGCAAGCTCGCCGGGGTGGATGGCAAAGACTTCACGGAAATCGGTCGGAAGGGACAAACCATCCCGGTTCAAGACAACTATCGCAAGGAAGCCATTGCCGGGCAAACCATTAAGACGACTATCCTGCTGGATTTGCAGAATACCTGTCAGCAGGTAGTCGAAAAATCTCGCTCTCAGTTCGGGGCGCAATCCGTCATGGCAGAAGTCCAAGAGGTCGGTACTGGAAAAATCCTCGCCCTGTGCGAGACGGATACTGTCAACCCCTCAGATCCCACCAAAACCAGTGATAAAAATCGCGGATCCAAAGCCGTCTCTACGGTTTATGAGCCGGGGTCGACCTTGAAAGTTCACACCATGGGGGCGGTCATTGATGCCGGTAAAGTTACTCCTACCAGTACATTTACTGTGCCGGCTGCAATCACCATGTCTAACGGGCAAAGTTTCCGGGACTCGACTCCGCACGGTACCTACGCACTCACCGCGGCGGGGATTATTGCGAAATCATCGAACGTGGGAATCGTCCAGGTTGGTGACCTGGTGACGGACACCGATCGGTATCAAAAACTGAAACAACTCGGTTTTGGCAAGCTCACCGGTGTTGAACTGCCCGGCGAAAGTGCAGGTCTACTGGCAGCGCCCGAAAAATGGGACGGACGCCAACGTTACACCATCATGTTTGGTCAAGGTATAGCCGCAACCATCCTCCAGGTCACCAACGGTATCGCCACGGTGGCGAACGGGGGCGTGGAAGTGCAACCCCATCTCATCGAATCGTGGAAGAAACCTGACGGCAGCGTGGAAAAGAGATCTGTGGATGCGGGGACCAGGGTCTATACCAAGGATACGTCTCGGGAATTGCTGACCATGATGGAAGGTGTTGTCTCTGCAAAGGGTGGCGCTCCTGATGCCCAAATTGAGGGCTACCCGGTGGCAGGAAAGACCGGTACCACCCAGATTATTGAAGCCAATGGCAGGCAAACCGGGACCGTCGGGTCCTTTACCGGGGTGTTTCCCGCAGATAATCCCCGCGTGGTTATCACCGTGGTGGTACACCGCCCTTCTGCCTCAATATATGGTGCAGTGGTGGCGGTACCTGCCTTTAAAGAGATTGCGGGGGCTACGATTAGAGAACTGGGAATCCCACCCACCGACACGAAGCCACAGCTGTATCCGATTGGAGATTAGAGAAATATGACTCTGGAAGTTGCTTTTGACCCCTACGCGCCGGATTTGCATCGCTTGCCCTGGGTCGAAGTTACGGATTTGGCACAAGCCGTGGGCGGCACGGTTCACGGTGACGGCGGGCGTGTGCGCGGTGCGGTGATTGATAATCGAGCGGTGCGCGGCGGTGAACTATTTGTGGCGATGCCTGGGTTCCACGTGCATGGCGCCAAGTTTGCCGCCGACGCAGCTTCGCGTGGAGCCGGGGCAGTGTTGAGTGATCCGGCAGGGATGGCGTTCCTCACGGACCTGGACATCCCCGCTATTATCGTGCCCGATGTGGCTTCCGTGGCCGGTCAAGCCGCAGCTATTGCCTTCAACCGTCCCTGTCAGCAATTGAGCGCGTGGGGCGTGACGGGTACAAACGGAAAAACCACCACCACCTACCTTTTGCGTCACCTACTGCACCGAGTGGGGCACCTATCCTCGCTGGTGGGCACGGTAGAAGCCGCGGTGGGAAAGAAAACCGCTCCCGCTTTCATCACGACACCGCAAGCCCCGCAGCTGCAAGCCTTCGCGGCTACGACGGTGCAGGAAAATGTGCATCACATGGTGGTGGAAGTCTCTTCGCACGCTTTGGCGATGGGGCGGGTGGATCCGCTGCATTTTGCTTGCGTCGGATTTACGAACCTGTCCCAGGATCACTTGGATTACCACGGCACGATGGAACAATACTTCCAGACCAAGGCTTCGCTGTTCTCCCAGCAGCGCAGTGATCGCCAAGTCATCATCGTTGACGGCGTGTGGGGTCAGCGCCTGGCAGAGCAGCTGGAACGTAGCGGGCAACATGATTTCGTGACCCTGTCTCTGACGGGTCGACCGGCTGATTGGCAAGGGAAAATTATCGAACTGGACGGTGGCTTTACTGAACTGCGACTGCGGGCTTTCGATGGCAAAGAAGCCTCCGTGCAGGTACGGATGCCCGGCACGTTTAACGCAATCAATGCCGCCCTTGCCATCGTCATGGTGGTGACAGGATTGTCTCCCAGCCCGCGTCAGTTAGACGGCGACATTTTGCGCCACCTTACCGTGAATCCCATCCGACTGGACGTGCCGGGACGGATGGAACTGCTGTGTGAAGAGCCACGGGTGATTGTGGACTTTGCACACAACCCGGATTCCACCAAGGTTTTGCTAGACACCATGCGGATTTCGACCAAAGGTCGGTTGCTGTTGGTGATGGGCGCTGACGGACAGCGTGATCCGGGGAAACGTCCGATTCTGGGTCAGATTGCTGCCGAGCTGGCGGATTTCACCTACGTTACCGACGGGGATATTCACGAGGAAGAACCCAGCGGGATTCGCCGAGACGTGATGGCTGGAATGAAGGGTTACGAGGAAAAATTTGTGGAGGTCGCCCCGCGGGAGGTGGCAATAGAGCGAGCCATTTTAGACGCGCGTCCCGAAGATACGGTCGTGATTACGGGGCGGGGACACGAGTCCATCATGTTCACGCCGGAAGGTCAATATGACCTCGACGATCGGGTGGTCGCCCGCGAGGCTCTGTCCAAGCGGAACTGACCCCCTTTTCTGACCGGGGATGGCGTGGGATAAGATTAAAGCTGATTTGTTTGCCTTTTGAAGGAGTCCACCTTTGATAGATATGACCCTTGACGCCCTACGTGAGGCGATTGGTTTGGAACCTGGGGAAAACTCGACTCGGATTCAAGGCAGTGCGCACACCGATTCGCGTTTGGTCAGCACCGGAGATGTCTTTGTGGCGTTGCCTGGAGAAAACACTGACGGGCATCACTTCTTGGGTTCCGTGGCTCGCCGTGGGGGAAAGGTTGCCATCGTCAGCCACGACCGCACCGAGATTCTCAATCAAGGGTGGGCGACCGCCGAAGAGTTGGACCAGTTGACCGTGCTGCAGGTCTCCGACCCGCAATATGCCTTGGGGCGGCTGGCTCGGGCGCACTTGCGACAACTGCGTGCCCAAGCCCGCGGAGGAACCGGCAAACTAAAACTCGTCATTGGCATTACGGGGTCCGCCGGGAAGACCACCACCAAAGACCTGACGAAGCAGCTTTTATCCACCAAAGGTGCCACTGTTGCCCCCGTGGCATCATTCAATAATGAGGTCGGACTGCCGCTGACAGTCTTGGAAGCGGACGTGTCTACCGAGTACCTGGTTTTGGAAATGGGCGCTTCGCAGCCCGGTGACATCGCCTATCTGACCGACATTGCGCCACTGGATGTGGCTCTGGTCCTGATGGTGGGAGTGGCACACCTGGAGTCGTATTCATCGGTTGAAGCCTTAGCAGCCGAGAAAGCGACCATCCTGGAAAACTTGGGGCCTTCAGGGATGGCCATTTTGAATGCGGACGACCCGCGGGTGGAAGCCATGAGCGGACGGACTTCGGGACGTCTCATGTACTTTTCAACGAAAAAGAACACCCCGGTGCGCATCACCGACTTGCGACTGGACGAGGCCGCACGTGGCAGTTTCCTGCTGCACACCCCGGAGGGTAGCGCTCCGGTACAGCTGCAGCTCCTCGGTGCGCATCACGTCACCAATGCGGTGGCAGCCGCGGCGATTGCGCATGTCGCCGGGATGACTCCTGCCGAGATTGCAACTGTGCTCTCAAATGCTACTCCGGTCAGCGAACATCGCATGAACCTGGTGCATTTGGCAGACGGAGTCGACCTCATTGACGATGCGTATAACGCGAACCCAGATTCGGTGCGAGCCGCCCTGGACGTGATTGCGAAATCGGGAGCCACTCGGCGCGTGGTGATTGTGCTGGGGGACATGCTGGAACTGGGCGAGACATCTCCGCAACTGCATGGAGAAATCGGGCGTTACGCCGCGAACCTCGGAATTTCGGTGCTGCTGACCGTCGGACCGATGGCGAAGCACATCGAAAGCGCGTACTCCGCGCTGAAGCGCGACGGGGAAAGTCATCAGGTGATGGATGCCACCGCTGCCGGTCGGTTGCTGCAAGAGATTGTGCGTCCCGGTGATTTGATTTTGGTTAAAGGTTCTCACGGTTCGGGTTTGTGGAAATTGGCGCAAGAAATTGAAGAAAGGGGCCGCGTCCGATGACTGCGGTATTGACTGCCGGTTTTATCGCCCTTCTATTTGCCCTGCTGGTCACCCCGTTCTATGCGAAATGGCTGGTCAACAGGCAGTACGGTCAGTTTATTCGCCAGGATGGTCCCACCGCGCACTATACGAAACGCGGTACGCCCACCATGGGCGGGGTCATCATCATCCTTGCCATCATTATCGGGTGGGGAGCGGGACACGTTCACCAGGTCGTGACCAGTGGCAAGGGACCTACCGTTTCGTCCCTGGTTCTCATCTTCTTGCTGGTCGGTCTGGGATTCATCGGCTGGTTAGACGATTGGATTAAGATTTCTAAACACCGTTCTCTAGGGCTAAACCCGACTGGGAAGATACTTGGTCAGTTGGCGGTAGGGTCCATATTTTCTGGACTGGCACTAGGATTTGAGAACTCACGTGGGCTGAGCCCCGCTTCCACGAAAATTTCTATCATCCGGGACACGAACCTGGATTTGGCTTTCGCCGGTATTGGGCTGGGCGTGGTGCTGTTCCTGATTTGGGCAAACTTCCTGGTGGCAGCCTGGTCTAACGCGGTGAACCTGACGGATGGTCTGGATGGGTTAGCGACCGGCGCTTCGATTTTCGTCTTCGGCGGGTACACCATGATGTCTTTCTGGCAGTTCTCGCAGCGCTGCGGTATCGAGGGCACGAAAGCTCCCGCGTGTTACGCTGAAATCCGCGACCCGCTGGACATTGCGATTTTCTGTGCGGCAGTGGTCGGGGCGCTGATTGGATTTTTGTGGTGGAATGCCTCACCGGCGCGTATTTTTATGGGCGATACCGGCTCACTTGCACTGGGAGGTATTCTGGCGGGAGTTTCGATTTTCACCCACACCGAGTTCCTGGCAATCATTATCGGTGGTCTGTTCGTGATGGAAGTCATCAGTGACATTATTCAGGTCGGGTTCTTTAAAGCCACTCACAAGCGCGTGTTTAAGATGGCTCCGATTCATCATCACTTTGAATTGTTGGGTTGGAAAGAAATTACCGTGGTCGTGCGCTTTTGGATTATTGCTGGGTTGATGACGGCCGTTGGAGTGGGACTGTTTTATTTCGATTGGGTGATGAAACTGTGAAAGATACACAATTTTCCGGTGCTTCCATTGGCGTATTGGGGCTGGGGAAGTCCGGGCGTGCCGCAGCCGACGTGCTGGCCGCTCTCGGAGCCCATGTGACCTGCTACGACGCGAACCCGGACGCCTTACAACAGGCACGTGAGGAACTTGGTGACCGGGTGGACTATTGCGCCGCCACGGGCGAACAGCTCCAGGGCGAGGCAGCCGCCGCGAAAGGGCACAAACTTTTCATAGTCTCTCCAGGAATTGCTCCGCATAATCCTCTCTATCGCCTCCCCGAGGCTAGCGCGCCCATGTGGTCAGAAGTCGAACTGGCGTGGCAGATTCAGGAAGCCATCGGTAACCGTAACTGCAAGTGGTTGTGCATTACCGGCACGAATGGAAAGACCACCACGACCGGAATGCTGGCACAGATGCTCATTACTGGTGGCGTCGTAGCAACCGCAGTGGGTAACTATGGCACGCCCATCGTCCAAGTGGCTGCCGAAGGAGCCGTGGATGCACTAGCGGTGGAATTGTCCTCGGCACAGCTACATTCCACTTACAGCTTGAAACCTTGGGCATCCGTGTGGCTAAACTTCGCGCCTGATCATATCGACTGGCACGGCAGCGCCGACGAGTATGCTTGGGACAAATCGAAAGTCTATTGCGGGGTGCAGCGTGCCGCCCTGTATCCTGCTACTGAGGAACTGCCGACCAAGGTGCTAAGCAAACGTTTCGTCCAGGAACAGGGCTTTCCTGTGGAAAAGTGCATCGGTTTAACACCGGGTATTCCCACCCCGGGCTTTTTGGGTGTGATTGAGGATGTCATTGTGGACCGCGCTTTTGGGGAAAATAACGAAACCCAGGCGCTGGAACTGGCAACTTTTGCGGACCTGGAACACTTGAGCGGAGCAAAAACGCCGACCTCAGCCCTGCTGGCAGATACTCTGGCAGCAGCCGGACTGGCGCGCTCCTACGGTTTGCAGCCTGTTTGGGTGCGCCGCGGAATTCGCGAGTTTGAGCTGGCAAATCATCGCCGTGCTGTAGTAGGCACGTTCGGGGGCGTGACCTATATTGATGATTCCAAAGCGACAAATACACACGCGGCAGCCGCGTCACTGCGTGATATTGCCGATAAGCGTGCCGTGTGGATAGTCGGGGGCGACGCGAAAGGTCAAGATTTTCATTCTCTGGTGCAAGCGGTGGCTCCGAAGGTGAAAGCTGCCGTGCTGATTGGTCTGGATCCGGAGCCTTTCGAGAGTGCATTTGCTGAAAACGGCGCGGGAATCCCAGTGAAACGGGTCGCTCCGGGGGACAATCTTATGGAGAGAACACTCAACGAGGCGCGAGCTTTAGCCGTTTCGGGGGACACCGTGCTGTTGGCTCCGGCTTGTGCCTCATGGGATCAGTTCAACAACTATCACGAGCGTGGCGACCAATTTGCTCAAGTGGCGCGGAGACTGGGGGAGAACCAAGATGGCGGGGAGGAACAAGGCTCCTAAGACACCTCGAGACGCAAAACTACCGAAGGTTTCCTCGCGAAAGTCAGCCCCCGTCTTGGTTGACGTCAACTCCGTCTCAGCCCGAGCCGCCGCGTCATCCCGGGAAAAGCCCGCGCTCCCTACCTTGATTGGGGGGTGGAAGAACCAGCCGGTCCTGAGTTATTACCTGATTTTGGTCACCACCCTGCTGCTGTTCATCATTGGCTTTATACTGGTGTTTTCTGCCTCGACCATCACCGCCCTGGAAAGTGGGGCAAACCCGTTTCTGTCCTTTGGGAAACGTTCGCTGATTTATGCCGCGGCACTGCTGATTTTGCTGATTACTTCTAGAATTCCGTTGGCTTTTTATCAAAAGTGGACCTGGTGGTTCCTGGGAGCGTCATGGTCGCTGCAGATTATGGTGTTCGTGCCGGGTATGCACGGTGCCTCTGCGGGCGGTAACACGAACTGGATTAACCTCGGTGGTGTCTTTACCATCCAGCCTTCCGAGTTTATGAAGCTGGCTCTGGTAGTTGCGTTGGGGCGGGTCTTGGCAGATCCGGAACTGCGGGAGGCTAGAGATCAGAAACACTGGCTGCTCAATGCCGGGCTGCCCGCGGTAGGGTCGCTGGGCTTGGTCATGATTGGGCGAGATTTGGGCACCGCGATGGTGATGGCAGCGCTCATTTTGTCGGCGGTATTCGTGGCAGGGATTCCCTGGCGATACTTTGCGGGGATCATCCTGTTGGGAATTTTTGGGGTCACCCTGGCGGTGATGAGTTCCGCCAACCGTCGCCGCCGCGTCTTTGGATTCATGGATGCCTCCACCACTGACCCCACCGGTATTGGCTACCAGCGACAGCACGGCTTGTGGTCTTTGGCTACCGGGGGATTGACCGGGGTCGGTCCGGGAGCCAGCCGAGAAAAATGGTCCTACCTGCCGGAAGCGGATACGGATTATATTTTTGCCATCTTGGGTGAGGAATTTGGAATTCTGGGGACTTTCCTGGTTCTGGGTTTGTTTGTGGTGCTGTGCTTGACAATGATGCGGATGATGACTCCCGAAACCAATCCGTTCGTGTGCTACACCGTAGCGGGTCTGACAGGCTGGATTTTTTCCCAAACTATCATCAATATCGGTGCCGTGATTGGTCTGCTCCCGATTATTGGGGTGCCCCTACCGCTGCTTTCTTCAGGTGGATCCTCCTTGCTCTCCATCATGGCAGCGATGGGAATGATGATGTGTTTCGCGCGTGCCGAACCAGGGGCGGACGCAGCCCTGAAAGCTCGGATGCGTCCCCTGCGGCGCGGGGCAGCGGTGTTGCTGCCCGGACGGGTGCACCGTTGAACGTTTCTCTTGACATCGGTGAAGTGGGGAAAAACGGTCGCATACTTCCCGACAACCGCACCTTAAACCGTGCCCTGAAAAAGTTTCTGGATAAAACACGCTAAAGTTGAGGGTGTGAGTGACATCTCGAGACCGGTCATTGTTTTCGCAGGCGGCGGTACCGCGGGACACGTGAATCCTTTGCTGGCGACTATTGCCGCACTAAAGTCCACTACATTCGACTTCGATCCTCTGGTCGTGGGCACTTCCGAAGGGTTGGAAAGTGAGTTAGTTCCTGCCGCCGGCTACGAACTGTTGACCATTCCCCGCTTGCCCATGCCGCGTCGTCCAAGTTCGGATTTGGTCCGTTTGCCCGTCAAGATGCGTCGCGTGGTGGCGTTGCTGCGCGATACTTTCCAAAAACGGGGGGTACGCCTGGTGGTGGGCTTTGGTGGCTACGTTTCCACTCCGGTGTATTTCGCCGCGAAACGCCTGGGCATTCCCATCGTCATTCATGAACAAAATGCCAGGCCGGGGCTTGCCAATCGGGTGGGATCACGCTACGCCGCTGGGGTTGGTCTGACTTTTGAGGGTACCGGGCTGAAATCGAAACACGGTGAGACCCGCGTGGTCGGTCTGCCCTTGCGACCCAGCATCCTCGCACTGGCTCATCAGCTGGAAATGCCCCTGACCAGGGACGCGGCACGTGCTGAAGCTGCCGAATTCTTTGGTTTGCCGCCTTCGAACCCCACGGTGTTGATAACCGGAGGCTCTCTGGGAGCGCAACGTCTCAACGAAGTCTTGCCCGACGCGCTTTTGCGAGTGTTCCAGGAAAATCCTTCCGCCCAGGTCATTCACCTCACCGGGAAAGGTAAGGACGGTCCGGTCCAGGATTTCGTTACGAAACATCATCTGGAGCAGCGTTACCAGGTGCGAGACTATCTCACCGAGATGCACTATGGTCTGGCGCTAGCTGACTGTGTAGTGTGCCGTGCGGGGGCGGCAACTGTCGCGGAAAATACCGCCCTGGCGATTCCTACTCTTTACGTGCCTCTACCCATTGGCAATGGGGAACAGGCTCTGAACGCGCGCGGGGTAGTGGAAGCCGAGGGAGCGTTCTTGCTCGATCAAAAGAAACTAACTGAGTCTACCGCTGCCGAACTGCTGCTACGTCTGCTAGACCCCGAGCAAAACGCCACCATGCGCGCGGCGGCAGCCCAGGTCGGTACCACGCGCGGGGCAGAAAATCTCTGCGATCTCATCCTGACAGTCTGGCGTGAAACATCCGGAAAATCCGAGGAGGTCTAAACATGCACGAATTTAAAGACAGTTCCACGAATCTGTCCAACGTCACTGCTGCCCACGAGGTCCCCTCTGACCAGGAATTTTATCTGATTGGTATCGGCGGGGCGGGCATGAGTGTCCTCGCGCTATTGCTGCATGACCTGGGGTATCAGGTGTCCGGTTCCGACCAGGTGCCAGCTGATACCTTGGGACAACTGCGCGAGGCGGGTATCAATGTTTACGTGGGACACCGGGAGGAACAGGTTCCCGCTAATGCCATCGTGGTGGTGACTTCAGCGATACATGAGGATAACCCCGAAGCTGCCCGCGCCAAGGCTCTGGGCTTAGAAATCTGGCATCGTTCTCAAGCCCTGGACTTTTGTACTCGTTCTCACGAGCTGGTGGCGGTGGCTGGGGCGCATGGCAAGACCAGCACTTCATCCATGATGGCTCACGCCCTGCTGGACATTGGCGCGGATCCGTCCTTTGCTATCGGGGGAATTATCGCCGATTTGGGGACGGGAGCACGTTTGGGATCAGGTTCCGCCTTTGTCATCGAGGCTGATGAATCCGATGGATCTTTCCTGAATTATTCACCCGCGGTGGAAGTCATCACCAACATTGAGCCGGATCACCTCGATCACTGGGGCAGCTCGGCAGCGTTTGAGCAGGCGTTCGTGGACTTTACCGGTCGACTGCGCAAGGGTGGGGCGTTGGTGCTGTGTGCCGATGATGCCGGGGTCAAAAGGCTCGCTGAGCAGGTTTCAGAGCGAGGCGGCGCTGACGGTCCACGGGTTATTTCCTATGGTTTCGGGGTCCCCCTGGCTGGAGATGTCGTAGTGCAGTTGCACGAACCGGAACTGGGACCGGGTCGAGGTCAATGCCAAGTTACTATCACCGATGCTGGACAGCAGGTGTTTCATGGGCAGTTGAACTTGCGTATCGGCGGTCAACACATGCTGTTGAATGCGGGTGGGGCCCTGGGGGCTGCCTATGTCCTGGGGGTTGACTTGCCCCAGTTCATCGCGGCGTTAAGGACTTTTTCGGGAGCTGACCGCCGGATGCAGCCGGTTGGAGAACGCGATGGGGTACGTATCTATGACGATTATGGACACCATCCCACCGAGATTGCTGCTACCTTGCAGGCGGCTCGTGACCTGGCAGGTAAGGGCAGACTGCTGGTGTGCTTCCAGCCGCATCTGTATTCTCGAACCTACCATAACGTCGATGCTTTCGCCCGCGTTTTTGCTACGGTGGATGACTTGACCGTATGCTCGGTATATGCTGCTCGCGAAGCGCCGATTCCCGGTGTGAATGGCAATATCATCACCGAGCATCTCGGGAAGGGAACCTATGTAGCGGATATGTACGCGGCGGGACTGCACGCGTTCCGGGCTGCTCGTCCCGGCGATTTTCTGTTGTTCTTGGGGGCTGGCTCCATCACTCACGTCGGTCACGCTATTGCCGCAGGACATGACTATGCATCGGTGGAACAAGCGACTCAGGCGAAAGCGAGCCAGGCGTGAAACCACCTTCTCGTCCCACCCTGGGGAAGCCCGCAGAGGGTCGTGGCTCTCGTCGGGGGCGATCCCGGCGACCCGTAGTTGACCCCAAAAGCGTTGACCTCGGCAAGGACGCTCCGTCCCGCCCTCGTGAGCGCGCCACCGCGACCGATACGGCGAACCCCGGAACTTCTGCTTCCGAAGCAAAATCAAAAAAGCCGACTCCGGCGCAACTCAACAAACAGGAACGCGACGAAAAAAAAGCTACTAAGAAAGCGCAAAAGCGGGCTGCGAAGGCAAACCGAGAGGCGGTGAAAGCTGCCCAAAAAGTTTCTCAGCATAAACGCAATCCAAAGGCAACCTCCGCTGAGGGGGCTCGTTTTGAGGCAAGTTCCCCCTGGGATTCGCTGCGGGTGGCAAGCGTAGATAACACGCTGTTGGATCGGTTAGAGGAACAAGAATTTATTCGCCGTCACCGGCTACGACTGCGGGTTTCCGGACTGATAGGGGTGCTGCTGGGAATCCTGATTGTTTTGTATGTGCTGTTTTTTTCGCCACTATTCGCCTACCAGCTCTCCAAATGCCATGTCACGGGCACTCGCAATGTAGACATTGGCCAGATTTGCCAAGCTACTCAACGTTTCGAGGGACGCTCTATCACCAGTCTGGCGACGGCAGGTGTGGCAAAAACGGTGCTGCAGGAAGTTAGTGCCCTGAAGGACGCGAAAGTTTCACCGGCTTGGCTGCACGGTTTGAACATTCACGTTGTGGAGCGTGTTCCGGTGGCTACCGTGCGGCAAAATGGCAAGGTCGTGGGTGTTGATCGATCCGGAGTGGTGTTGGAGATTGCCCCTGGCGATGTGGCGGGACTGCCGCAGCTGGATGTCGATATGGAGAAGCTCGGCGGGCAAACTCGCAAGCTGGTAGATGCAGCTTTAATTGCCTTTGGGGATATGCCCCAGGAACTGCGATCTATGATTGCCGCGGTGACTTCCGACGATCCGGCTCAGCTGCAGTTTAAGTTGCGTGACGGGCGCAGTTTAATTTGGGGTAATTCGCGTGACTCGGTGGAAAAAGCCCAGGTAGCTAAGCTTTTGTTCACGGTGCAGGACGTGAAAGTGGTCGACGTTTCCAACCCGGAGCGCCCTTCAACCCGCTGAATGCGAACGTGGAGCTGCTCAGACAAACAACTTTCGCGAGAACCGGATTGAGTCAGCTCGGGAGAGTGAGCGCCGCTAGTACCGCGAGGTTAGACCACGAGAGACGCACATCAGCAGCGGCTTGCAGGGCAGGTTTGGCTTGGTAGGCGACCCCCAATCCAGCGGCGCAAACCATTTTCAGGTCATTGGCGCCGTCTCCCATCGCTACGCAGCGATTGAGACCTATACCTAGCTCGGCTGCCCACGAACGCAGACAAGTTTCCTTAGTTTCGGCGGTCACAATGTCTCCCTCAGGGGCACCGGTGAGCTGACCGTTTGCCACCTCGAACCGGTTGGCCTTAACGAAGTCCAGCCCGATTTGCGTTGCGGGTGGTTCCACCAGTTCCATGAACCCGCCGGACACCACCCCGACTTTTACGCCGTGGTGATGAAAAGCCGACACCATCTGTGTCGCTCCCGGTGAAAAATGATAATCCTGGCGCACTTGATCCAAGACACTGACCGATAGACCCCGTAATGTTCCCATGCGACGCCGCAGGGACTGGGCAAAGTCGAGTTCTCCGCGCATTGCGGCAGCAGTGATGGAAGCGACTTCTGCCTGTGTCCCGGCGTGGGCAGCCACTAGGTCGATGCCTTCCCCGGTAAACAACGTAGAATCCCCGTCCAAAACTACAAGGGCAGGACCTCGTAACGCCATTTCTCCAGACGTTATCGCTACAGCGAGTTGCGGTGAATCCAGTTCAATTTCAATAGCGCGGGTCCACGCCGCTCTCTGTTCCCGAGAGGTAGATGGTGCGGCGGGAACTTCCAGAGATACTCGATTAAGTTCCTCTGACGAGGAACGGACTGGTGGCGCGGCGGGGTTCAGTCCGGTAGCGTGCAGCACCGCGGACAGAAACGCCTCCGGGGCTATATCCGCAGTGTCTTTTTCCCACACGCAGGTAAAACGCAGGGGCAGCGAGAGTTCAGCCATGGGCTACTGCTCGACCCGAGTGCCTTTGGGGACGACCGTAATCCCGGAATCAGTCACCAGGAAGCCGCGCGCCCGGTCTTGTTCGAGGTCAACGCCAATAGTGACGCCCTCACCAACGTAAACGTTCTTGTCCAAGATAGCACGGTCGACTTTTGCATGCCGCGCCAGTACCACGCCGTTCATCAAGACCGAGTCAGTCACTTCGGACCAGGAATTCATACGAACTCCGGGGGAAATGATTGAGTGGACACACAGAGCCCCAGAAATAATCGTGCCGCTGGAGACAAAAGAGTCAATGGCATGTCCCATGCGGGAATCATCCCCGTAGACGAATTTGGCGGGGGGCAGTTCGCCGTCCACCGTCGTCATAATCGGCCACTTCGGGTTATACAGGTTAAAAATGGGGTGGACCGCAATGAGGTCCATTGACGCTTCGTAATAGGCGTCAATAGTACCGACGTCACGCCAATAGTCCCGGTCCCGTTCGGTCGAACCGGGGATATCGTTGCGGATAAAGTCGTAGCAGTGGGCTTCCCCGCGAGAGACAAAATATGGCACTATGTCCCCACCCATATCGTGATTTGAGTCGTCATTTTGAGAGTCTCGCTGCAGTGCCTCGAGCAGGGCATCAGTGTTGAATACGTAGTTACCCATGGAGGCGAGGACTTGATTGGGTGCATCGGGCAGCCCGACCGCATCGTGGGGTTTTTCCCGGAAAGCAGTGATTTTCCCGGCTTCGTCGGCTTCAATGACTCCAAAGGAAGATGCCATTTGCAGAGGCTGCCGAATGCCTGCCACCGTGGCGGGCAGTCCAGACTCGATGTGTTCCTCCACCATCTGTGAGAAGTCCATCCGGTAGATGTTGTCAGCCCCGATAATCAGCACGTAATCAGGGCGTTCGTCACTGATGATGTTTTCAGATTGAAAAATTGCGTCTGCTGACCCCATGTACCAGTGTTTCCCGGTGCGTTGCTGAGCTGGTACAGGTGCCACATAGTTGCCCAGAATGTTCGACATATGCCAGGCCGTAGCGATGTGTCGGTCTAAGGAATGTGACTTGTATTGGGTCAGGACGATAACCCGGTGATAGCCGGAGTTCACCACGTTTGACAACGCGAAGTCAATCAGTCGGTAGTGACCGCCGAAAGGCACCGCGGGCTTGGCGCGGTCTTCAGTGAGAGGCATCAGGCGTTTGCCCTCGCCGCCAGCGAGAATAATTGTCAAAACTTTCGGTTGTGCCATGCATTAACTCTAGGAGATTTTTTAGCTTTTGTGTGGTATTTCTCAGGTTTTTTTACGCGCAAATGGGATAGGTTAGAGGTGCAGTCGCGGTTCGCCACTCAGGGGTTTTCCGGGGATACTACGGACCGAGTTGTACTGGGTCGATTTGTGTTAAAGCGAGGTTGCCATGCGGGTTGATTTGATGAGTCGGGAATATCCTCCGAAAGTCTACGGGGGAGCTGGAGTTCACGTTACCGAACTCGCCAAGGTCTTGCGGCAGCGGGCAGAAGTGAGGGTGCACTGTTTTGAGGGACCTCGCACCCCCGGCACGGAAGGCGGCGAGCCGGGGGTCACCGGCTACGACTATCTGGAAGGGTTGGCAGACGCGAACGCTGCCATCCGCACTTTGGGTGTGGACCTAGAATTTGTGACTGATGCAGCCGGGGCTGACGTGGTGCATTCCCATACTTGGTACGCAAATATGGGCGGGCATTGGGCTTCTTTGATGTATGACATTCCGCATGTTATTTCCGCCCATTCCCTGGAACCGTTGCGTCCGTGGAAAGCTGAACAACTCGGCGGGGGATACCGGATCTCTTCCTGGGCAGAAAAAACGGCTTACGAAGCCGCAGACGCCATCGTGGCAGTGTCTCACGCTATGAAAGACGACATTTTGCGTTGCTATCCCGCTGTCGAGCCTGATCGAGTCCATGTCATCCACAATGGCATTGACCTGACGACCTGGGATTTCTCTAATATCACTCCCGAATTCCGCAGTCGAGTCTGGGCGGACTATGGTCTGAACGAAGATGCCCTCACGATAGCTTTCGTCGGGCGTATTACTCGACAAAAGGGTCTGCCTTACCTGTTGCGGGCGCTGCGCGACGTACCGTGTGACGCCCAAATCGTTTTGTGCGCGGGAGCGCCCGACACCCCAGAGATTATGGCGGAGGTTGAAAGCCTGGTGCATGACCTGCAGCGGGAGCGTCCGGGAGTAGTGTGGATTGCGGACATGCTGGACCGCGCCCACATGATTGCCCTGTTGACCGGCTCGACCTTGTTTGTGACTCCCTCGATTTACGAGCCGCTGGGAATAGTGAACCTAGAGGCGATGGCTTGCGGCTTGCCCGTGGTCGCTACCGATACCGGGGGTATTCCCGATGTGGTTGTTGATGGGGAAACCGGCTTTTTGGTACCCATTGAACAGGTCAATGACGGTACGGGCAAGCCCCTGCATCCTGAAGAATTCGAGTGCGCGATGGCGCAGCGGATTACTGAGATGCTGACTCATCCCGAACGCGCCCGGGAGATGGGACAGGCGGGTCGTAAGCGCGCCCAAGAACACTTCACTTGGGAGGCAATTGGGGAAAAAACTATGGCACTGTATGAAAAAGTCATTGCCCAGCGTCACAATTAACCTAAAGCCCTCCAGCCACGGATAGGAAAGAACAGTATGACTTTGGTCGCCCGGTGTGACAACGTTGAATTGTGGCGTAATCGCACCTCTATTTTGCATAACGTCAATTGGCGGATTCACCTGGGACAGCACTGGGTGGTGCTGGGACCCAACGGGGCAGGAAAGACCACCTTGGTGGATATGCTGGCGGGGCGGATTTACCCCTCGCGAGGGCGGGTGGAAATCCTGGACGAAGTATTAGGGAAAACCGAGATTGCGGAGATTCGTCAGCGGGTGGGATACGCCTCCCCGGCTCTCGCCGGTCAGATTCCCCCGCAGGAAACCGTAGAAAAGACCGTACTATCCGCGATTTGGGGGATGACGGCATCCTGGCGGGAGAGCTACGAAACGGTGGACGTGCAACGTGCCCAAGCTCTGATGAGCATGTTTGAGGTGGCAGATTTGAAAGACCGCGACTTTGCCACCTTGAGCCAAGGCGAGAAACAGCGCGTTTTGGTGGCTCGAGCCCTCATGATAGACCCGGAAATGCTGATTTTGGACGAACCGGCAGCTGCCCTCGACCTGGGCGGGCGCGAACTGTTGCTGAGCGGTCTGGCGGAATTGGCGCGCGACCCGAAAAGCCCGGTCATGGTCATGGTTACGCATCACTTGGAGGAAATCCCCCCCGGGTTTACCCACGCGCTAGCACTTAAGGAAGGCCGCGTGTTTGCCGCCGGTCCCCTTGAAAACGTGCTGACCAGCTCCACTATGAGCGCCATGTATGGTCTTGAACTGGAGATAACGCACACGGAGCAGGGGCGCTACACCGCCAGAATGAAGTCTTAGACCAGGACACTTTGAGCATCCGGGAAAACCCCGGAACACACTATTGAAAGGGAGAAAACCGTGGATTCTCGCCAAGAAGACGTGATTCGGCAGGTGGGGGAACGCGACGTGAAATATGTGCGTCTCATGTTCACCGATGTGTTGGGTGTCTTGAAATCTGTCACGATTGCGCCGGTAGAACTGGAACGAGCCTTTACAGAAGGAGTGGCTTTTGACGGCTCTTCCGTGGAAGGTTTCACCCGCGTGGCGGAATCAGATATGTTGCTGTTCCCCGATGCCACAACGTTTCAGATTATGCCCCAGCTCGCGGACATCTCGGAGGACACTATCGGGAGGATGTTCTGTGACGTGTACAACCCGGACGGGACCCGTTCGCATTCCGACCCTCGCTACGTGCTGGAACGCACCATGAAACGGGCTCAAGCGCTGGGATTCGTGCCCTACGCGCATCCCGAAATCGAGTTTTACCTGTTCAAACAGCCCGGCAGTTTGGAGGAGCGCCTGCGCCCGGTGGACCAGGGCGGTTACTTCGATCACGTTTCTGCAGGTCCGGGCAACGCCTTTCGTCGGTGGGCAGTGCGGATGCTGGAAGAGTGCGGCATTTCGGTTGAGTTTTCCCATCACGAGGGGGGTCCCGGACAAAACGAAATCGACTTGCGTTCCGTCGATGCCCTGTCTTGTGCGGATAATCTGGTGACTACGCGTGAAGCGGTAGAGGACCTGGCAGAAGTCAAAGGTCTGCTGGCGACGTTTATGCCTAAACCGGATATTGATTTTCCCGGTAACGGGATGCACGTGCATTTTTCGCTGTGGGAGGGCGACCAAAATGCGTTTTATGATCCCGCCGCCGCTGACCATCTGTCCATTGTGGGACGCCAGTTCACCGCCGGTCTGCTGCACTATGCCAAGGAAATCTCTGCCATTGTCAATCAGCATGTGAACTCGTATAAGCGACTGTGGGGCGGGGATGAGGCGCCAGCTTTCGTCTGCTGGGGGCACCATAATCCTTCCGCTCTGATACGTGTGGCAGATCACAAGCCAGGTCTGCACACTTACACCAGGGTCGAGTACCGTGCTCCCGACCCCGCGATGAACCCATACCTGGGGTTTGCCCTGATTATCGAAGCGGGGCTAAAAGGAATTGAGCAGCGCATGGAACTGCCCGAAGAAGCCGAGGACAACGTGTGGGAGATGAGCGATGCGGAACGGAAAGCCTACGGCATCGAGACTCTGCCGCGTTCTTTGGAAGACGCGATTTGCTATCTGCAAGATTCCGAGTTGGTGCCGGCGGTCCTGGGTGAAGAAGTCTTTGATTACGTGTTGCGCACGCGGCTGGCGGAATGGACCGAGTACCGCCACCAGGTGACGGAACAAGAGAAACGCTTGTTGCTGCATTTGCATTAGTCCATGCCAATGGTTCCCCCGCGGCGGTGGGGACTGTGGGGCTGAAAGGGAGAGAATGGCTCGAGAGTATTCCGAGACGGTGGCGCTGCTAACCTCCGGGGTGGAAGACGTCGAGCGTGCCAAGACCCGGTTGACTGCCATCACGCAGGCAGCTCCCCAGGTGGACATCCCGCAACTCATCGAGAATCTCGGTCAGACAGCGGACCCTGACCTGGTGCTGTTGGGTTTGGATCGAATTTTTTCTGAGGATGCCGCCCACCCGTCGGGCATTACCGAGACGCTGAGTGTGCGCCAAATTGGAAACCGCACATTGCAGCTGTTGGGGGCGTCTGAATTCTTTGCCAGTTACCTGGCGACGCACCCGGCAGCCCTTGAACTCCTGGAACAGGAGCCTGAACCGGAGACCTACTCGGCACGGCTGCTCCGCGCGGTAGGGGCAAAGAATCTGGGTACGGTCAAAAACCCGTGCTGGGTCGCTGACCCGCAAGCTCACGACTTGGAACTGCGGCGGGTTTACTACGCGCTGCTGGCGCAACTGGCTGCGGAGGACCTGGCTCACGCGGGAGAAACAGCCGCCAAGGCTGAGTTTCAAGCGACTTCCCGGCGCATCAGCGACCTGGTCGATGCCGCGCTAGAGGCGAGTCTGGCATTAGCTCGCCGCGATCATGACCCGGAGGGTCTGATTGCTTTTAGCGTGGTGGCAATGGGAAAGACCGGGGCGCGGGAGCTGAACTATATTTCCGACGTCGATGTTATTTATGTGGGGCAAGCCCAGGAGGATGCCGACCTGGACCCCGCCGAGGTAAATCGGCGTGCCACCGCGATGGCGCAGGCGCTCGGTTCCTATTGTTCTGCGACTGGACCGGAACCGGCACTGTGGATTTTGGATGCCGCGCTGCGTCCCGAGGGCAAGGATGGCGCGCTGGTGCGTAATCTGGAATCTCACCTGGATTATTACCAGCGTTGGGCAAAGACTTGGGAATTTCAGGCACTGCTGAAGGCTCGCCCGGCAGCAGGGGACCGGGAACTGGGCGCCCGTTACCTGAGCACCATCCGTCCTTTTGTGTGGTCCGCGGTAGAACGCGAAGGTTTCGTGGAAGATACCCGAGCTATGCGGCGGCGGGTAGAAAAGCTGCTGGATCCGAAAAAGGCAGGCCGGGAAATTAAACTCGGCGCCGGGGGGCTGCGTGATGTGGAGTTTACGGTACAGCTGTTGCAGCTGGTGCATGGCAGGGTCGATGAGAGCCTGCGGGTGCGCGGAACCTTGGACGCTTTACAAGCCCTCATTGCTGGAGGCTACATAGGTCGCGACCAGGGCGAAGAAATGGCTGACTATTACCGGTTCCTGCGGGTCATTGAGCATCGCACCCAGCTGGACCGAATGCGCCGCACGCACCTGTTTCCCCAGGATGCTCAGCTGCGGAGGGTCGCGCGCTCTATTGATGTGACGCGGTTTTCTGAGGGGGCGAAACTGACTCAGGCTTGGCAGGAAGTGCGGCACAAGGTTCGGGGACTGCACGAGGAGATTTACTACCGCCCGTTGCTGCCTGCGATGGCGAAACTGTCAGCGGGGGTAGCGGCTTTGGACAGTGTTGCCGCGCAATCCCGGTTGCAAGCTATCGGTTACCGCGACCCCAAGCGCGCTTTGGAACATATTGAAGCTTTGACTTCTGGAATGAGTCGGCGGGCGGCGATTCAACGCCAGCTCTTGCCGGTGCTGCTGGATTGGCTTGCTGATGGGGTGGATCCTGATGGCGGTTTGTTGGCTTTCCGGCAAGTGTCCGATGCCTTGGGGGATACGCATTGGTATCTTGGTTTGCTGCGTGATTCGGGTACCGCTGCCCGGAGTTTGACCCGGTTGCTGTCGTCTTCGCCTTTGGTGGCGGGTCTGTTGCCCGCTAATCCAGACGCTATTAAGTGGCTTGATGACGAGTCTCAGTTACGCGGGCGTACACGCGAGGAACTCGAGCGCGAAATCCTGGCTACTTTTGAGCGCCAACCGGATTTGGACAAGCAAGCCGCGCGGCTGCGGGCAGTGCGCGGACGGGAACTGTTGCGGGCAGCTATGGTGGACGTGCTGCAAGGCATTGACCCGCTGCGAACCGCCCAGCGTTTAACTGACGTGGGTGAAGCCGTCCTCGCGGGGGCTTTCGACCTGGCATTACGGAAGCTCAAAGCGCAGCTGCCTCCGACTGCACCTGGTCACAAGGGCGGTGGGGAGCCACCGTCCGCGCAGGTTGCGCTTGCGAGTCCTGCGACGCGCGCTTTAGCGTCCGCTGGATATTATGCGGACCACTTAATAGTGGGGATGGGTCGATTTGGCGGTGGTGAATCTGGTTACCCTTCTGATGCTGACGTGGTGTTTTACTATCGTCCGTGGCAGGAGCCGGGCAATCCGGCAGGGGGATATTTGCGGGCAACGCCGGCGGATTTGCCGGTAGTGGGGACAGAGGCAGACTCTGCCACGTCAGAAATTCGCAAGCGTGCCGTGATGGAAGCGACCAGCCTGGTCAATACCGTCAGTTCAATCTTGAGCGGGTCCCAAGCCGGTGCTTGGCGCGTCGATACTGATTTACGTCCCGAAGGTCGTTCCGGGGCTGTGTCCAAGGACTTAGATTTGCTGAAGGATTATTATGCGCGCTGGGCTAGCGCTTGGGAGCGTCAAGCCCTGCTGCGGGCGCGTCCCGTGGTGGGTTCATCGACTTTGCGCACAGATTTTGCCGAGATTGTAGATCCGGTGCGGTTCGACACCCCGCCGGAGGATAAAGAACTGAAAGAGATTCGCCGGTTAAAAGCCCGGATGGAGTCGGAACGGATTGGTGGCGGTCAGGTGTCCGGTGCGGGCAAGACCGGGGCGGCAGTACGCCACGTTAAGCTGGGGCCGGGGGGACTATCCGACGTGGAATGGTCGGTACAATTATTGCAAATGTGTCATGCCCACACCGTGCCCGGGTTGCGCTGCGTGTCCACCGGCGACGCCCTGCGAGCAGCGGTGAGCGCGGGGCTGATTCCTGCCTCGGACGCGGAAATCTTGCGCACTGCATGGATGATGGCAATGTCTATTCGGGCAGCGAACGTGTTGGGCTCAGGGCGGACTACCGGGAAAAAACTCGATGTGTTGCCAGTCGATCGCCTATTGGTGACCACCGCGGCGCTGTTGGGCTACCCAGAGGGCACGCACCAAGACTTAACCGATGACTGGATGCGCGCCGCGCGCCTGGCGCGCGGAGTAGTGGAACAGATTTTTTACTCCTGAAATCTCTGGGGATTTCAATCCAGAAACTGCTGCTATTTTGCGTCAAATATTGAGCCTGGAACCCTTGACGCGATGCAGTAGTGGTGTTAGTTTTAAGATTGAACAAAATGTGTAGGCTTGAGTCTATGCCAGACACAGTCAATAGAACGCATAAAACGTTGATAATTCACGCCACAAGTGTAAAGGAGCACTAAAAATGCGTAAGCCATGCAAAGAAGATAAATTTTCCTTCGGTATTTGGACAGTTGGTTGGCAGGGTGTGGACCCGTTTGGGGTAGCCACACGTGAAGCATTGGATCCTTGGGAATATGCCGAAAAGCTCGCCGAGCTAGGTGCCTGGGGTGTGACTTTTCACGATAACGATGTGTTCGATTTTGCAGCAAGTGAACAACAGCGTCAAGATACCATAAAGAGATTTAAAGAAGCCTGCGACGGGGCAGGATTAGTTATTGAAATGGTTACGACCAACACATTTACTCATCCTATTTTTAAGGACGGAGGGTTGACGAACAATGACCGGGAAATTCGTCGCTTCGGCCTCAAGAAAATTCTGAAAAACGTTGACTTGGCTGCGGAAATGGGCGCCTCGACTTTCGTTATGTGGGGAGGTCGCGAAGGTGCCGAGTACGATTCCTCCAAGGATCTTAACGCCGCTTTTGAACGGTACAAGGAAGGCTTAGATGCTGTTGCGGGCTACATTAAAGAAAAAGGCTACAACTTGCGCATCGGACTGGAACCCAAGCCAAATGAACCTCGCGGTGACATCTTCCTGCCCTCAGTTGGTCATGCTCTGGCATTAATTGCTGAGCTGGAAAATGGGGACGTCGTGGGTCTGAACCCAGAAACAGGTCATGAACAAATGGCTAATCTGAACTATAACCACGCTTTGGCACAAGCGCTGAATGCTGGAAAGCTTTTCCACATTGATTTGAACGGGCAATCTGGGCTGAAATATGACCAGGATAAATGCTTCGGTCACGGAGACTTGGCATCTGCTTTCTTCACAGTGGATTTGCTGGTCAATGGGTTCCCCGGAGGCGGAAATCGTTATGAAGGTCCAATTCATTTTGATTATAAGCCCTCTCGGACTGAGGGATTTGAAGGTGTTTGGGCTTCCGCGGCGGCGAACATGGAAATGTATCTAATGCTTAAGGAAAAAGCTCTCGCATTCCGCGCGGATCCACTTACTAAGGAACTTATGGAAGCAGCTTCCGTGTTGGAGCTGTGCAAACCTACCATGAACGAGGGTGAAACTTACGCGGAATTTATGAACAGCCCTACCGTTAACCCGGAACAGGCATCGCAACGTGAATATCACTTTGTAGAGCTGTACCAACAGGCTATGCGTCACCTTGTGGGATAGGGTCTAATATCTAAATCGAATCGTCTGCTTGTCCCCCATGTGAGAATCACTACAGGATTTTTCATAGTGGTGAGGGCTTAGGAGAGAATATGGCCGTTGTAGCTGGTGTGGATTCTTCAACGCAATCCACCAAGGTATTGATTTGGGACACTGAGAGTCAACAGGTTCTCCGGCAGGGAAGTGCGTCTCACCCGGAAGGAACTTCCGTCAATCCGGAACGTTGGTGGGAAGCCTTTATCTCCGCAGCTCAACAAGCTGGGGGGCTAGTCGATGTAGAAGCGATAAGTGTAGGAGCTCAACAGCATGGTTTGGTCACTTTAGATCAAAACGGGACTGTTGTGCGTGATGCGTTACTGTGGAACGATACCCGTTCAGCCGCTGCCGCTAACCAACTAGTGGAAGAAAATGGATTAGATTTCTGGGTTGAATCCTCTGGCTGCGCACCGGTCGCCTCGTTGACCATTACAAAGTTGAGATGGTTAGTCGATCAGGAGCCCCAATCTTGGTCGCGGGTTGCGGCGATTTGCCTACCTCATGATTGGTTATCTTGGAGGATACAAGGCATCGCAAATATACATGCTCTCTTTACGGATAGATCCGATGCTTCGGGTACGGCATATTTAGATGCTCGTACTGGTGAGTATCGGTATGATTTACTTTCGCACGCTTTGCGAATTCCCGAGCGAGAAGCTCGTCACCTTGTCTTGCCTAAAGTCGTTCCCCCGCAAGGCGTAGGCGGTGTAGTTGCACGTGACATTCCAGAGATTGGGTTGCGGGCAGGAACGAAAATAGCTCCGGGGTGCGGGGACAACGCGGGCGCGGCTCTGGGCTTGGGCTTGCGTGTTGGCGAGGCTGCTATTTCCATTGGAACCTCTTGCGTGGTTTCAGTAGTTTCGGATAAGCCGGTTATTGATAAGTCCGGTTCGGTTACCGGATTTATGGATGCCACAGGTAATTGGCTGCCATTGACCTGTACGTTGAATGGAACTCAAGTTATGGACAAAACTGCAGCTCTCTTGGGGGTAGACCTGTCTACTTTTGACCAGCTGGCGTTGCAGGTTTCGGATACGGACGGGTTACAGATGATTCCCTATTTTCAAGGCGAACGCACTCCGAATTTGCCTGATGCTACCGCGGAAATACGAGGAATGACCCTGCACAACTATGACCCTGCCCACTTGGCGCGAGCCGCTGTGGAGGGGCTAGTGGGACTCATTGATTATGCCCTACAAGCCATTCAAGGATGTGGTGTGGAGATTAACAAAGCCACCCTTATTGGTGGCGGGGCAAAGTCCCCTGCCGTAACTGAGATATTGCCCGTTAAACTCGGAATAGACATCGAGGTAGCGCCGCGAGGAGAGTATGTGGCATTAGGAGCGGCCAAACAGGCTGGTGACTTGATAAGATAACGCTGTTTGGGATTTTGGTTTCCGTGGGGTTACACATCCGTAAGGAGCGTTATGCAAGAGTTCGTCTCTGTTTCTACCCAGCGTGTAATGAACCTGAGACGAGTGCTACATGAAGTTCTTTACGCTGACTCAGATGAAGCGATTACTCGTGCCGCAATTGCCTCCAAGGTGCAAATCACCAGAGCTACCGCGACGCGCCTTTCTGATCAGCTGGTTTCCTTGGGATTACTTCATGAGCTGCCACCCGTCATGACAGGCGGTCCGGGGCGACCGGGTAGGGTCCTAGTGGGAAATAATAATTTAGTCTCTCTGGGCGTGGATATTGGGGTTTCCTGGATTCGCATGATGGGACTAGGCCTCGGAGGAGAGGAACTGTTTCGGAAACAATTTGAACTTGATGTGCCTGCCTTATCTTCGGAGGAAGTATTTTCTCTGGTAGGTAACGAGCTGAACCTGTTTGTTTCCAATCTCTCCAGCAGAGCCGTGATTTTTGCTGTGACGGTGTCAGTGCCTGGTCTTGTTGATAGTGACAACGGCAGCGTCATCTATGCTCCGAACCTCGACTGGACTAACGTTGACGTGTGTCAACAAGTGAATCGTGTCATTCAGTTCTCGGTCAAGTCGATTGAAGTACACAACGAGGCAAATATGGCAGCTTTGGCTCATACGTGGAAACGTCCCGGATGCCCTTCCGGTCTTGATACATTTGCCTATATTTCCGGTGGTGTTGGTGTAGGCGCTGCGGTTATAGAGAATAGGCAGCTTTATTTGGGTCGTCATGGTTGGGTAGGGGAGATTGGTCACCTAACAATTGATCCGCGCGGGATTCAATGTAAATGCGGAGCACAGGGCTGCTTAGAGCGGTATGTTGGCAGACAGGCGTTGGAGATTAGGAGTGGCGATAATGCTGCTTTGGTTGAGTCGGCAAGAGCACTGGGCATGGCATTAGCTGCATTGACAAACATTCTGGACGTGTCCCTCATCATCATCGGTGGCGATGTGACCAACTTGTTTGCAGACTACAGCGAAGAAGTGAAACGACTGATGCGTTTACACACTATTGCAGATGAGCAACGTTCTCTGCAAATTACTGGCTCTGCCTATGAAATGCCCGCTGTGCGGGGGGCCGCTATCCAAGGATTCCAAGCGCTCCTAGATGCCCCTACACATTTCGGGAAATTCCGAGCCGTAGATAAATAAAGTTTATTAGAACTTTATCCTTTAGTGGCTCCTCCTGCTAAACCTGCAACAATGTAACGCTGTAGGAATATAAAGATAAGAAGAACTGGTAAAGCAATAATTGTTGCAACCGCCATTAAATCATTCCAGTTTGTTCCATATTGGCCAATAATCCTATTCAGTGCTACTGTTAGCGGTTGAATGTTCTGATTTGTTGTTAAAGTTAGCGCAAAGGTAAATTCACCCCAAGCCATGAGGAAAGAGAATGATCCAATCATGACTAACCCAGGTTTAATCGTTGGCATGACAATTCTCATGATGGTTTGTAAAGTGTTTAAACCATCCAGCTGTGCTGCTTCTTCTACTTCATAAGGGAACTGTTTAAAGTACGGTCTCAGCAAAATGACAGCAAAAGGTAAAGTTACGGAAATATCCGCCAAAATGACCGATACGTATGTGTTTACCAACCCGACTTGTCGGAACATTACGAACATAGGAATTGATATGGCGATAGCTGGCAGTAATTGTACTACTGTTAACATAACCATCATTGATGTGGTCGTGCGAGTCCGTAATCTCGCAACAGCGTAAGATGATGGAATAGCGATAACAAGGGTCAATAAAAGTACAGAAACTGAAATGACTATTGAATTAAGCAACGCGTTCCACGTACCGTAATTCCCTGTAAAAACTGCTTTATACGATCCGATGTAAAAGTCATGCGGAATGAGTGTTGGTGGATTGGCAAACATCTCCTTGCCTGTCTTAAATGAAGTATTTATCATCCAATAAACAGGGAAGAGGTAGATGACGATTATAAGCCAGCCAATCGCTGACTTGAAAATATTCATTTTCGTCTGGTTGGATAAACGAACAATATTCATCGTAAATCCTCCTCATTTAGGGAGCGTACATAGAACCAGGAGAGAACTAAAGGTAGTATCAGTGTGAGAACTGATGCTGCAGCTCCGTTACCGAACTGGAAGAGCTTGTATGTCTCAAGATAGGTGTAAACGGGTAGTGTAGATGTGGCATCTACCGGACCTCCTTTGGTCATGGTATAGATTAGGTCAAAGACCTTGTATGTGTTAATTACCCCAAGCAATAAGACAGAAATAGAGACTGGTTTCATCAGAGGGAAGGTAATCTTCCAGAATTGCTGCCAAGGATTTGCCCCATCTACGTGGGCGGCTTCATAAAGGGAATCATCAATAGTATGAAGTCCGGAGAGTAAAAGTAAAAGATTGAAGGGAATTCCGACCCAAAGATTTGCAATAATGATAGCTAAAAGCGCGGTGGGACCCACTGTTAACCATTTAATACCTTCGTTAATTACCCCCATATTTATGAGGACATAATTCAAAATGCCGTAATCGGAATCAAATATCCATTTAAATATGGTGCCAGTAACCACGGGCGGAAGTATCCAACCGACAAGTAGCAAGGCTCGCATAACACCGTTGCCGGGAAATGGTCTCCTAAAAAATAGCGCCAAGGCAAATCCTATGACGTATTGAGATACCAAACAGGCAATGGTGAAAATTAACGATAGAACCAGACCGTTCCAGAATTCATGATCATGCAGAACTGTAGTGTAGTTCTTGAAATTATTAAACGTGAATGTTCTGGTAATAAGGTTCGCGCCATTTGCTTCTGTGAGACTCAGAAAAAAATTGTAGAAAAGGGGAAACGCCATGAATATTAGGATATAAATCAGGGCAGGTGCCGCTAGGAGCAGTCCGAGACGTAGTTGGCTGCTTTGCTTTTTCTTAATTTTTCCGTTTGTCTTGTTGGATACTTCCGCTGCCATGGTCACCTCTTAGGCTATTTCTTGGGTAATAGTTTAGAAATAGTGGCTTCGGCATCTTTAGCGGCTTGTTCAGGGCTCTTAGCTCCAGTTAAGGCTTCCTGGATGGAAAGCTGAATGGCCTCGGAAATCTTGTTGTAGTTCTCACCGTAAGAACGTGCGTGTGTGTCTTGCATTTGTTTTTCAAAGACTTGCATATTCGCATCGGTCGACAGCTTCAACTTTCCGGATAGATCCGGGCGGGGGGAAAGTTGTCCTGAAATATCACAGAATGTCTGAACGCCCTTCTGAGAGGTCATCCACTTCACGAATTTCAGTGCTCCTTCTGGGTTCTTGGCACTCGCGAAAGCCACAATGTTTTCGCCGCCCAGACCGGTCGCAGCACGCTGTCCCTTTGGCAGAGGAGCTACGCCCCATTCAAAGTCGACATCTTTCATGTTGGAAATCTCCCATGGACCATTTACCATCATTGCCGTTTGTCCGGTAGTGAACTGGGTACGGGCGTCTTCCTGAGAGTAGTTAGCCACGGCTGAGGACATAGCGCCATCGTCAATCATCCTTTTCAGGAAGCTCAAGGCTTGTCCACCGTACTTCGCGTAGTTGTCAATATCACCACCAGCCTGCCAGACAAACGGCAGCACCTGGAAGGTACCTTGCTCATTCTTAACGCCCGAGATTGCCAAACCTGCTTTACCGTCAGTCGCAAGCTTTTTGGAAGTGGCTGCCAGTTCCTCCCAAGTGCTTGGTGGCTCTGTGATACCGGCTTCGGCAAACATAGTCTTGTTGTAGAACAAAGCTAGGTTATTTGAGTTCATCGGAAGCCCAAATGTCTTGCCATCGAGTTGCGTAGAACTCCATGGTCCTTCAAAGTAATCGTTCTTGAGTGAAGCGGCTTCCGAGGTAATGTCTTGGAGCAGACCCAAAGAAGCAAAATTTTGGTTGTCCACGTTGTCGATAATAGCTACATCAGGAACTTCTCCTCCGACGCCGCCCTGGACAATGGATTTAGATAAGTCTCCAAAAGCAAATGAAGTGCGCTTAATCTTTAAACCGGGATTTTCAGATTCAAAGGCTTTAACCGCTGCTTCCATCGCTTCATTGGAAACTCCCTGACCCTCATAATCCCAGACTTCAATTTCCCCTGAGCTGCTGTTGGAGCCTCCTGCTGAGCCACAAGCAGTTAGGGTGCCGCTCATAGCTACTAGAGCAGCGGCGGCTAGGGCAATAGCCCTCTTATTCATCCTGACTTTCATAGTTATCTCCTTCGTATTAGTTATTTGTTGTTTCAACGTATCGGAATGTTATTAGACGTTTATTGTCGGCATCCGTCTTTGTTTGTGGCAAGATTCTCGTACCACTAACAATTTCTGGACAGAAAATCTCATCAGTTACCTGACCATTGCTTACCTCAACCTTCCGGCTGGTGACAACACAAACAGACCAGGTTTTATTGGATTGGCTGAGGATTTCAATTTCTGAACCTTGGCGAAGAATGCGGAATAATTCATCGCCGTCCGGACCGGGTACTGTAATCGGAGTCTCGCCGGGTAGGGGATTGAAAATGTAAAGACAGACACCTTCGCTCCAGTCGTAGTCTGGTCGTTTTGAGTTAGCGCCTATAGGAAGCACCGTACCATCTGGGATCATGACCGGAAGGGAATCCAGCTCATGGTTTTCAGTCTGCCATCCAATCTGGTCTTTCCGAGTGCCATCCAGAAGGTTAGTCCAACTCGTAGTCGGCAAGTAGTACTGAACAGTTCCTTCATCGGTAAAAACAGGGGCAACTAAGATTTTGTCACCCAAATAGTACTGGGTATCAACGTTGGCAGAACCTCTGTCTTCGGGATGCTCCAGAATCATGTGGCGCAACATTGGAGTTCCGGTTCTGCTCGTTTCTCTCGCGGTTGTTATGAGATAGGGCATGAGACGATTCTTCAATGCGGTGAACCGCTGTGCCGCTCTGATTGCTGCATCCCCGTAGATCCAAGGTACGCGGTAAGAGGATGAGCCGTGTAGCCTAGAGTGTGATGACAATAAACCGAAAGGTAACCACCTAATGAACACGTTCGGATTTGGTTTTCCTTCGAATCCGCCCATATCGTGACTCCAATACCCGTAGCCGCTCAATCCTAGTGATAGACCACCGCGGAGAGTCTCGCCCATAGACTCAAAAGTCGGCTCGCTATCCCCGCCCCAATGCACTGGGAATTGCTGTCCACCTGCGGTACCGGATCTCGCAAACACGATGGCTTCCTCAGATCCGCGAACCTCTTTGATGGCCTCAAAAACAGTTTGGTTGTAGAGATGAGTGTAATAGTTGTGCATCCGTTCGGGATTAGCGCCGTTATGCCAAACTACGTCCGTAGGGACCCGCTCGCCAAAATCGGTTTTGAAACAATCTACTCCTTGGTTCAGCAAAGTAATCAGATGTTCTTTGTACCATTGCTTAGCTTCAGGATTAGTGAAGTCTACCCAAGACATGCCAGATTGCCAATGATCCCACTGGCGCACCGAGCCGTCGATATTTTTTAGGAAATATCCCTTGTCCTTCCCTTCTTGCCAAATTTCTCCCTGCTGACCAACGTAGGGGTTAATCCAAACACAGACTCTGATACCACGATCGTGCAGTCTACGCAGCATACCTTGCGGGTCTGAGAACTTTTCAGGGTCCCATGTGAAATCGCACCAGTGCGAGGGGCGCATCCAGTAGCAGTCGAAGTGCATCACCGAGAGTGGGATGTTAAGTTTCTCCATCTGATCGATGAAGCTGTTAACCGTCTCTTCTGAATAATCTGTGGTGAACGAGGTAGATAGCCATAGTCCGTAAGACCAAGCGGGAAGCTGGGGGGGACGACCGGTTAGTTTTGTGTAGCGATTCAAGATTTCTTTAGGGCTTGGACCGTAGATAACGTAGTACTCCAAAAATTCTCCTGGCACTGAGAATTGAACGCGCGTGTTAACTTCTGAGCCAACTTCAAAAGAAACTTTTTCAGGATGATTTACAAAAATTCCGTAACCACGATTCGTTAAGTAAAACGGAACATTTATATAAGTTTGTTCCGAAGCTGTGCCTGCGTCTGCGTTCCACATATCTACGACTTGACCATTTTTCACTACTGGTCCGAAACGTTCACCAAGACCGTAAACGGATTCTCCAGGCTGAATTACTAGCTGTTCATGGAGGTACTTTTCGCCAGTCGGGGAAATCGCAATGCCCTCGCAGCGTAACTTTGAGCGAGTAAGTTCATGGTCAGGACTGGTAAAAATGAGGTTGTAATCGTCTGGACCAGAAATTTCCGCCCGCAAATCTCCTGCCGTAACCGAAGCTCGGACATGCTCTTCATCTATTTCAATATTCCCGATATTTTCGTTGTTTAGCTCAAAGTTTGGGCTAGGGTCTAAATACCCTCGGTGATGTACTAGTTGAACCTTGATAACCCCATCTGCTACTGGGGTCAGATTGACAGTCAGTTGTGCAGAGTCTAATTCGTCTCCGCGTTTTTTCAATATTTTGGTGGAAGCGACCGCTGTTGCAGTGCTACCTGAAACTTTCACTCCCACAATCTGGCGCGGATGAAACACCGTCCATCCTTTACGGTTTAACCAATACCCATCTGTGAACTTCATAGTTTCTCCCGGTGAGGAAATGTATTGAATGTATTCGGCTGCTTCGTTGGAAGCCGGATACTCGAACTCGTCTGTGTCAGCTTACTTCAACCAAAGCAATTAAGTCAACACTTAAAACAAAATACTATAGTGCTGGAATCATGCGGAAAAACTGTCCGTGTGCATGAGATTCGGGTTTCATGAGGATGAGCATTTTCAATTTTTGCTCCGGTCGTCTGCCGTCCCTCGTGAGTGAATCAAATGCTGATACCGCTTTCTGTAAGCAAATAACTGTCACTTAGCAAAATAAGCTTGAGGCGAGAAAACGCGCTAAGGTGGGATGGGCACAGAAAGGAATAACGTTGCGACTGGTATTGATTCGTCATGGGGAAACTGACTCGAACCTCTCGGGGGCTTTGGACACGGCTTGGCCGGGGCGTCCCCTGAATGCCACGGGGCGCGAACAGGCGGTGGCTTTGGTTGATAAATTTCACAAGTTAGTGGGGTCGGCTCCGCAGCGTTTGGCTTGCTCTTTCATCCTCCGAACACGCCAAACTGCCGAGCCGTTGGCACAGGCTTTCAATATTCCTGTGCAGGTAGATCCGGATTTGCGTGAGGTTCGAGCCGGCGCGCTGGAAATGTCTACGACCCTCGAAGACACCCGAGAATACCTCGATACCGCTATCGGTTGGGTGACTGGCGACCTGGAGCGACGGATGCCCGGAGCGGAATCTGGTGCCGAAACTTTAGCGCGTTTCGACCGGGGGATTGCGCGGCTGTGTGCGGGATTGGAGGATGATCCGGAAGCGACCGTAGCGGTCGTCATTCACGGCGCAATTATGCGCGTGTGGGGCGCAAACCGGATTGAGGGATTGACCCTTGACTTGTTGGCGCAGTTCCCCTGCCAAAATTGTTCCCTCACGTTGGCGACTGGCAGCCCGACTGCCGGCTGGAAAGCCGAACTGTGGTCCGATCGGCATCTGGAAGATTGGCCGGTGGTGCCCGGAGGTAAACCCCGCACCTCCAAAGAAGCCCGCGAACATCTGGAATCCGTGTTGCTTAGCTGAGCCACCGCTGTCAGACTCGATACGCTCGCCCCGCAAAACTGCTAAACAGAAGATCTTAAACCGTGAACCTCTTGACCAAGTTGATATTAATCCAAGCCGCAATCTTGCTGCTGCAGAGTATCCTGTACTTTGGCTCAGAGCGTTTCCAGCACGTGTTTCATAATCCCCAATGCGGTCTAGATCGGCACATCCCGCGCATTCCCGCTTTCGTCTATCCATACGTGTTGTGGTTTCCGCTGATTGTATTCTTCCCGATTTCGCTGTACTTTTTTTCACCGGGAAACTGGGTGGTGTTCCAGATTGCGTGGATATTTTGCGTAGTCATTTCGGTGGCAGCATATTTAGCGTATCCCACTACTTTTCAGCGTCAAGAATTGGGACAAAGCCTGACCGAACGCTTGTTGGCACTGGTGTACAAGACGAGCTACCGCGGGGTCAATTGCGCCCCCAGCTTGCACTGTTCCACCTCGATGATGATTGCTTTCACCGCCGTGGTGACAGTGCAGATGCCCTGGTGGCTACGAGTCGTCTCGGTCTTGGTAGCTGTGGCTATTGTCCTGGCTACCCAGTTCACCAAGCAGCACGCCGTGGTGGATTTGCTGACTGCTATTCCGGTCGCGGCAATATCGCTGACCATAGGTTTTGGAGTGACAGCAGCTGGCGGAACCGAGCCGATTCAGGCGTGGCTTAACCTATAACACCTTCGAGACAAACTCGCGGGTGCGCGCTTCGCGAGGATTGTCCAAAACCTCGATAGGGCTTCCCATTTCCATGATTTGTCCCTCGTCCATAAAAGCCAGAGTGTGACCGACCTCTCGGGCGAAGCCAATTTCGTGGGTCACCACCAGCATAGTCATCCCGTCCCGAGCCAAATCTTTCATAACCTGCAGCACTTCACCGACCAGTTCCGGATCGAGCGCGGAAGTCGGTTCATCGAACAGCATCAGTTCAGGATCCATCGCCAAAGCACGGGCAATCGCCACCCGCTGCTGCTGACCGCCGGACAGCTGGGACGGATAGTGGTCCATGCGATCTCCCAGACCAACCCGATCCAGCAGCGCTTTTGCCTGCTCGGCAGCCTCATCACGCGGTTTCTTCAAGACGTGAACCGGGGCCTCCATGACGTTTTCGAGAGCAGTTTTGTGAGGAAACAGGTTGAAACGCTGAAATACCATGCCGATACGTTCCCGTTGAGCGGACACGATTTCATCAGGTAGCTCGCGCAGCACCGTGTTCCGTTCAGTCAAAGCGCCGGTCTTTAAGTACCACGAGCGTCTCCGTCCCGGCAGGGGAGCTTTTTCCTCGGACATGCCCAACAGCTCTCCGTCCAGGTAAATTCGTCCGGAAGTGATAGTTTCCAGCTGATTGATGCAGCGCAAAACTGTAGATTTACCAGAACCGGAGGGTCCGATGAGAACGCACACCTCGCCCTTGTGAATGTCCAGGTTAATACCCTTTAACACGTGCAGGTGACCAAAGTACTTGTGGACATCGCGTAAAGCCACCATGGTCCCCACCACGTCAGCAGGGGCGGGAATGTGATTACCCGGCCGTAAATCCGGGAAAGCATCGATGATACCACCAGAATCTTTACTGTCTAGAGGATTGTTTGGCATCAGCTCATTACTCACGATTTCACATCCAATAGCGTTTTCGTTGCCGGAACCGCGCTCAGAGACTTGCTACGCGATGAGGTGGGGGACTGCTGCGTGTTAAAACCCTTGCCAAAGTATTTCTCAAGGTAGTACTGACCCACCATCAAAATCGAGGTGATGAGCAGGTACCAAATCGCAGCGCAAATCATCATCGGCACCGGCATGAAAGTGAGGCGTCCCAAGTTTTGAGCCTGGAAGTTCAGCTCCAAAGTAAACGGCACCACCGAAACCAGGGAAGTGGTCTTTAACATCGAAATCGTTTCGTTGCCAGTGGGCGGGACAATGACGCGCATAGCTTGGGGAATGACGATGCGACGCAAAATCATGCTGCGCTTCATGCCCAGAGCGGTAGCAGCCTCCCACTGTCCCGGATTCACCGAGTTTAGCCCAGCGCGCACAATTTCAGCTAAGTAAGCGCCCTCGTTCAGTCCTAGCCCCAGCATGGCTGACCAGAACATGTTTAGCACCAGCTTCGTTTCCACTGCAAACAGTTGCGGTCCGAAAGGAATCCCCAGGGTAATCATGGGGTACAGCGTCGGCAGCAAGCCCCAAAAGATTAACTGGGTATATACGGGAGTGCCGCGGAAGAACCAGATATAGAACCAGGCAACGCCCTTCAACACCGGGTTCGGGGACTGGCGCATCACTGCCATGGTAATAGCGAGGGTGACGCCGATTGTCATCGCTCCTATCGTCAGTGCCAGAGTGAAGCCGATTCCTTTAATCAAGTTCGGGTGCGTCAGATACTCTCGCACCATCTCCCAATGGTAGTTGGGATTGGTGAGAAGGGAGTTGACCAGTCCGAGCACTACCAGCGCGACCACTGCCACGCTGACCCATCTGCTTAAACGGAATACCGGTCGTGGATGGTTGAATTTCAAGTCTTCTTCGCTCATGCGTTATCGTCCTTTTGATGTCTTGGGCTGCTCAGTCTCGCCGATGTAGTTCTCGGACGGACTCCCCGAATCGGAAAGTGAAACGTCAAAGACTGCGAGCTGAGGGGTTATTTCGCCTCGGAAGTTTTCAGCTCCACCGCGTCGTACAAGCCTGCGCCAGCGCCATAGTTATCCATGATTTCCCGCATTTTTCCTGATGCCAGCAGGGAATCCATCGCCGCTTTAATCGCGGCGGACAGTTGTTGATTTTTGTTATCTACCACAATCCCGATGGGGCTAGGGTCGAGAATCTGACCAATTTGCTCCATCTGACCGCGGGTTTGTTTCACGTAGTAAGACGTGACCGGATCATCGGCTAGCATAGCCTGATACTGACCCGAGATGACTTTCGGGAATACATTGGACAGCAGCTCTTCTTTTTGGATGTCTACCGGCGGTTTGCCGCTGGCTTCACACTGCTTGCTCAGTTTCGGCAACAGCTCAGTTTCCTGCAGGGTGCCGGTCTGCACTCCGACGGTTTTGCCACAGATGTCCTTGGGGTCAAAGCCCTGCGGGTTGCCCTTTGCCACCGCAAATAGGGAACCCATACGCATGTAAGCCAGCATGTCATAGTTTGCGACGCGCTCCGGTGTAACCGTGAACGAAGATGCCCCCAAATCGTAAGTCGTGCCAATCTTGGGCAGCAGAGCGCCGAACGCTTCGGTAGTGGTGGTGCCGTCATCCAGACCCATTGTCAGGGCGATAGCCTTTACCATGTCCACTTCGTAGCCGGTGGGGGTGGTGCCGTCATCCAGCAAGAATTCCGCCGGAGCGTAGCTGGTAGAAGCGCCGTTGCGGAGCACGCCGCGTTCCTTTACCTCGGCGGGAACCATCGCCTCGACCTTGGGGTCAGGCTTTATCGTTGAAAAATCAAAAGTGGGGGCGGCGCTGGGTTGCGGATTATTAGCATCGTCACCGCCGGCATTTCCGGTAGAAGCGGTGGAGCATCCGGCTAAGCCCAAAGAGGCTGCAGCTAGAAGCATAGCAACGGAAAGACGACGCATGAGATTCTCCTTGTTGACGGTCGTGTAAATAAACTATCGGTATAAATTTACAGAGCTGTGCAACTTTATGCAAATCCCCGCGCATAAAAAATTCAGAAATTGTAACAGTTTTTCATCCCGCATGTCTGTGATAGTGGTGGATAAATTTTATCCGTACAAAGCGCGCCGATTAGGGCGAACTCGGTAAGGGTCAATTCCCTTGGGGATCGGCAGTCCCTGATTGCGGTGAATCGCCAGCAGTCGTTTTTGTACTGCGGGAATCTCATTTCGATTCAAAGCGCGTGGAGCTTTATACATGGTTTTCATCAAGTGTTCCAGGCGAACCTGACCATCTTCGGTGCCGCACTCTACGGCGTGTACCGGCACCTGCGCGACGACTCGCGTGGTCTTTTTCGTCTCATCGTTGAGCAGCTTGCTGGCGCGAGAGTGCGGTCCTTCACTAACCAGGAAAATCCCGCGGGGACCCACGAAACGCCATACCAAATCTTGATCCTTATTGACCGCCACAGGCTCTTCCTCAGCAAACCAGGACCGGCGCAGCAGCTGGCGCAGCGCGCCAACGCAGCCTTTCATCCCCTCAATCTGACGCAGCATAGCGCGGGACAAAAACGCGGAAATCCAAGCCATCGGCACGACCATCAGCACCAAAACAATGGTGATTGCGCCCATGACCCAGTGCTTGCCCACAATCATGTACCACACGGTTAACGCTTCTGCCACGACCAGCGTCGCCAAAATCGCCCACACAATCCACGGGAAGGACCGGTTCACGATGGTGAAAGAGTCCTTGAGATTCTGAAATATGTTGCGTTTCTTGCCGGACGCGTCGCCCCCGGTCACAGTGTTACTTTTCTTAGCCATCGCCTTTATCTTAGGGGATTTTTGCTTCAGGGGTAAACCGAGTTGTGCCATGGTAACAAAAGTTATCCACAGGTTTGAAGATGTCTGTTGATTTATGTTCCTTTGCTTAGATATATATTGTGGTATGGAACTTGTTGGTTATGTCCTATATGAACCGGTGGGGTTTGGTCAGAGCGGTCCCATGTGGAGAGTTGTCGATGAACAGGGCGGTACCCACGCGCTGCAGCTGTTGGGTGGGACTCTGCCGGCGCAGCTGGACTCGCGACTGCGAACACTGCGAAAGGTATCCTGTCCGAACCTGCTGAAATTGCACGAGTTGCGCAAACTGACCGATGGTCGTTACGTAGCAATTTTTGAGTATCTTGACGGGCAAGACCTCGAGGTCTTGCGAGCGGGGCGCGAGTTCAGCACGCCACAGGTCAACTTCATTGCTCTGTCTCTGGCGCGGGGTTTGGCAGCGCTGCACGAGGTCGGTTTGAGCCACGGGGACGTTTCGGCTGCCAATGTGATGGTGACGGCACAAGGTCGGGTGGTCTTGGTGGATCTGCTCGGTGACGTAGGGATGACTCGGGCTTTTAGCGCTCCGGAAACAGACGAGCTGGGCGGGAGTGGGGCAGCGGGGGAGTCGCCTCACCCAGCGGGGACATCCTCTGAAGGTTCCGGCGAGTCATTAGCAGCCAGACAAGCCGGCGATGTCTATGCGATGGCGCAGGTGTTGCTGGCATTGGGAATGGACGCGGGGCTTCTGAAAGCAGCGTTACATCCGGAGGGCAGGTCGCGTCCCCGCGCGGGGGAACTCGCCGATGCCTGGGAAAACTTGCCGTGTTGCGGCATTGACTTGCTGAGCGGGGCGGAGCTGATGGCGGCTCGAATGCGGGCGGCAGGACGCGATGTAGCGACGGAGCTGGTTTCGTCTTCGCGTCACCTGCGCCGACCGGGGTCCGGACAGGGGCAACGTCGCGAAATACGCCCTCCCAGCCCAATACTGCGCTGGGGATTGCCGGCTTTAATGGGAGCTGCACTGGCACTGGGCGCGGTCCTGTTACCGCGCCTGGGGAATCTGCCTAATACTGCCCAAG
Source organism: Mobiluncus curtisii ATCC 43063 (assembly GCF_000196535.1). Lineage (NCBI taxonomy): Bacteria > Bacillati > Actinomycetota > Actinomycetes > Actinomycetales > Actinomycetaceae > Mobiluncus > Mobiluncus curtisii. The sequence goes on from NC_014246.1 coordinate 1,808,568, forward strand.
CTCTCCCCGTGCAATCCACGACCCCAAGCACGTCGCTACCCGCCGGAGACAAGGTAGTCAGCCCTGGGGCGGGACGAAAAAACAGCGCAAATGCACCTCACGCAGCGGACCACACTTCTGCGTTTCCTCACGATGCACCGACGCCATCGGAACGCCTTGCGGACCCGGCAGGTCCTGAAACTGCTTCGCCGGTGATGTCATCCACACCAGCAGCCACGCCGCCCACCAATCTGCTGCCCAATTCTGAGGGAGACCAGCCGCACCCACCAAGTTTGCGCGATCCCATCACGGATGACACCTCCGCCCAGGAAATCCTGCAGCAGCTACTGACCAAACGCGATACCGCCCTGATTCGTCAGGACCGGGCGGCTTTGGAAAAACTCAGTGTCAAAGATTCGATAGCTGGGTCTGCCGATGCGAGCTTACTGGCTGCTTTGCGGTCTAGCCAAGCTCAGATTGAAGGTTTATCCACCGCGGTGAAGTCGGCAACTATCGTGGCAGGAAATAAAAGCAACGCTGGCAAGAACACGCGTTCGGTACGTCTGCAAGTGACCCTGACACAAGGTGCCTACACTCAAATTGACCGTATCGGGAACCACCACCAGATTGCGGCAATTCCCGATACGGAATCTGAGATTCTGTTATCCGGCAATCCGTGGAAGATTGCTTCGGTGGTCCGACTTAATTGAGCCGGTTTTACATAATTCCGGCTCTAACCGATGTAGGCGAGGACGGTGCCGACGTCTACGGTTTCGTCTTCAGTGATGACGATTTGGGTGATGGTGCCAGCAATGGGGGAGGGAATCTCGGTGTCGACTTTGTCGGTGGAGACTTCCAGGAGAGGTTCGTCTAAGGCGACAGGGTCGCCGACGTTTTTCAGCCATTTGGTGACAGTGCCTTCGGTGACGGACTCACCCAGGGCTGGCATTTTAATGGGCTGACCTGTGCCATTCGCCGGGGAGACAGGAGTCTCCGGAGCCGCCGGTGCTGCTGGAACAGCTGGTGCTGCCGGAAACTCTGTAGTAGTTGGTACAGTTGGCGGAACCGGGGGCGCCGAGGGAACTGGAGGCACAGGTGGCACCGGGGGAACCGGTGGAACCGGGGGAGCCGTGACAGTTGGGGCAACGGGAGCTGCGGGAGCGACTGATTTTGCTACCGGCGCGACTGGTGCAGCCGATTCTGCCGGAGCTGGCGGCACCGGCGTGGCATCTTTATGCGCGAAGGCTTCTGCCACTTCGGCAAAGAGTTGCGCCAGGCGAGCCATATCCAAATCTCCGCTCGGGGCAGCGGCACGGGGGGTATCTGTAACGGGAACCGGTGGAGCCGGGACCTCAGGAGTAACCCGAGCCGGTGGTACCGGCGAATCCAGAACGGCGGGAACGGTCGGAACCGGGGACGCCGGCGGTGTTACATCCGCAGGAGCCGGTGGCGTTGGTGAAACCTCTGGAGCTACAGGTGCAGCGGGAGGTTGCGACTGGTCAGAAATGTTGCTAGCAGCGTCTAAAACATCTTGCTTGCGAATTCGTCCCCCTACCCCGGTGCCGTGCACCTTGCTGAGGTCAACGCCCTTTTCAGCAGCTAGCTTTCGCACAATTGGGGTGGCGTACTCTGCCTGATTATCGGCAGGTGTCGCCGGAACGGCAGGTGCTGCCAGCGGAGCCGGAGTAACCGAAGCCGGTGGAGTCACGGGGGCAGCTGGCGCTTTCGGTGTCTCAGCAACTATGGGAGCCGTCGGTGCTGCGGGAACAGCTGGTGCTGTGGGGGCGGGTGGCGGTGTGGGGATTGCTGGTGCTGCCGGAAACTCTGTGGTGGTTGGTACAGTTGGCGGCACCGGTGGCACCGGTGGAATCGGTGGAACCGGGGGAGCCGCGACAGTTGGGGCAACGGGGGCTGCGGGAGCTGTGGGAGCGACTGATGGTGCGACCGGCGCAACTGGTGCAGCCAATTCTACTGGAGCCGGCGGCACAGCGGGGGGAACCGGGGGCACCGGGGGAGTCGAAACAGTCGGTTCAGCCGGAGCTGGTGCCACTACCGGAGGCACCGGGGGAACCGGAACTTCTGCGGCCTTTGGAGGAATGGGGGGAATTGTCGGATAGGACCACTCAACCTGGGCGCCACCATTGCTGCCAGCGGTGACGGTGGAGGGAATCTCCGGATTCGGCAGCTCTGGCACTGTCGAAACTGCCGGGGCAACGGGAGCGACCGGGGTGGCACTGACCTCAGAAGCATCACCAACTTCAGCCAAAATGGTGCCCACATCGACTGTTTCGTCCTCTGGAACCAAAATCTTGGTCAGCACACCCGCAACGGGACTGGGTATCTCCGTGTCGACTTTGTCGGTGGAGACTTCCAGGAGGGGTTCGTCTAGGGCAACGGTGTCGCCGACGTTTTTCAGCCATTTAGTGACGGTACCTTCGGTTACCGATTCCCCAAGTGCGGGCATTGCAACTGATTGAGCCATGATTTCGTCCTTATCCTTTGATTGACTTTCCCGAAGTTTCAGCCGTGTAGCGGTTTCCCAGCCAAAGCCATCGCCGCTTCACCAATCATTTCGTTTTGGGTCGGGTGGGTGTGCATCAGGTAAGCCAAATCCTCTGCGTCAGCTTCCCAGTTCACAATGAGCTGACCCTCACCAATCTGTTCCCCGATGCGCTGACCCAGAGCATGAAATCCCACAATCGGACCGTCCTTGACCTGGATCAGTTTCACGAAACCAGCTGCTTTCAGCATTTGTGACTTCGCATTGCCCAGCATATTAGACTGCTTCGTGATGACATTGTCCGCGCCGTAGACTTCCTTAGCTTTCGCTTCAGTTAAGCCTACGGAGGCAATTTCGGGTTCGCAGAACGTCACGCGCGGAATGTTGTCATTGGGCACTACACGTGGTTGCAGTCCCGCGACTTCCTCAGCCACAAAGACCCCCTGCATAGTCGCCCGGTGCGCCAGCTGCAGACCGGGCACAATATCCCCGACTGCATAAATATTCCCCACACCGGTGTGCAAGCGCTCATTGGCTAGCACAAAACCACGATCCATCGGGATACCCTGCGCCTCATAACCCATATTTGCCGTGTTCGGTCCACGACCAATCGCCACCAGCAGATAATCCGCACGCAGCGTCTGACCGTCCTCCGTGTTGACCGTTACTCCGTACTCATCCTCTATGGCGTTTTGGAAACGAGTCCCGGTCATGAAATTAATCCCACGAGACCGGAACGCCTTTTCTAATCCCTTAGAAACGTCCTCGTCCTCGTTAGGCACCAAGTGCGGCAAAGCCTCAACGATGGTGACGTCTGCCCCGAAAGACTTCCACACGGAGGCAAATTCGACGCCAATGACCCCGCCGCCCAAAATCACTACCGAATTGGGAACACGATCTAGGAACAGGGCGTGCTCGGAACCGATAATGTGCCCACCCAGGTTCATTCCCAAAGTCTTGGTGACGGAACCGGAGGCTAACACGATGTTCTGACCTTTGAGTACCCGGTCACCGGCAGTGACCGTATCAATCCCGCTAAGCACACCGCGAGAGTTGACGAACTCGACCTTGTGACTCTTAATCAACCCAGACAGACCGCGATGCATTTTGTTGATGATTCCGCTTTGGAATTCCCGCACTTTAGCCATATCGACACCGCCGTAAGCAGAAACGACGCCCCATTCCCCGGACTCATGCACGGTATCGGCGACCTCCGCCGCCCTGAGCAAAGCCTTGGTAGGAATGCAACCGCGATGCAGGCAGGTGCCACCGACTTTGTCCGCTTCGACCAGAGCCACGCTCATGCCCAGCGAAGTCGCCCGCAAAGCACAGGCGTAACCGCCATTTCCGCCGCCCAAAATCACTACATCGTATTGTTCTTCGCCCAATGTTTAACTCCAGTCTGTCATAGGAACAAATGCCAGCAAGTTCATTCTTTCACTAAATGTTTTTCATGTGCTAATGCCCACAAAGTGAGAGAAAATCGCAGCTAGCGTCCCATCTCGGCGATGACTTCCAGCAAGGTGCGCACTCCGTAACCGGTGCCACCTTTCGGGGTATATCCCCAGGCGGAGCCAGTATTAAAACCTGGACCAGCGATGTCGATATGTGCCCACGGTGTATCACCAACGAACTGTTTCAAGAAGATTCCTGCTACCAACATGCCAGCCTCGCGTTTCGAGGAAGAATTCGCGATGTCAGCCACATCAGAATGCAAGTGTTCCAACAGGTAATCGGGTAGCGGTGCGGTCCAAGCCGGTTCCCCAACCTTTACGGAGGCGTCGCGTATCCGATCCTTTTGACAGCCCATTACCCCGGCAATTCGGGTCCCAAAAGCGATTCTCTGGGCGCCGGTCAGAGTCGCCATGTCGATTACCAAGTCGGGATGCTGTGCAGTCGCCATGGTCAAACCGTCTGCCAGCACCAGGCGCCCTTCCGCATCTGTGTTAGTAATCTCCACGGTTTTCCCGCTTCTCATCGTGATGACGTCATCGACCCGCGAGGCATTCCCGCTGACCAGATTTTCTGCCAAGCACAGCCACGCCGTGACCGTAACCGGCAGGCGCATTTCCGCTGCCGCCAAGCACACCGCTCCCATGGTGGCGGCGCCGGTCATATCGGACTTCATGGTGAGCATCGAAGAGCTCGGTTTCAAGCTGTAGCCACCGGAATCAAAAGTAATGCCCTTACCGACCAGCGCGACATGTGCTTTGGCGCCTTCGGGGGCGTAGGTCAACTTCACCAGGCAGGGTTTGCGTTTGGAGCCTTTCCCTACCGCGACGAGTCCGCCAAAGCCCTGGTCCTTGAGATCGTGGTAATCCCACTTCTCAAAGCTCACCGGCAAGTTCTTGCTGGCTTTTTTGAAAGCCTGAGCCATAGAATCGGGATACAGCTCCAAGGGCGAGGTATTTACCAGGTCACGGACTCGCGTCACCGCTTTGATAGTGGCTTGCAACTGGGAGTACTCAGTTTCGGTGAGAGCATCACCAGACGGAAAGTACAGCGTCTGCAGAGTTTTAGCGGGGTTGGACTGATATTTGGCGAAACGATAGGCTCCCAGAAGTGCCCCCTCTAGCGTGGCGAGGACTTCCTCCCGGTTCTTTGTGGGGAAAGAAAAAGCAAGTTCTTCACTGGTGATGCTGCGGGTTACGTTGCCGGCAGCTTCACGGAAGTTCTGGAGCACGTCGGCAGGAGTATTCGGGGAACCGACCCCGGCAAACACGACAAAGTCGGCGGAAAAGTCATGTGGGGAGGGGACTCTATTGACCTCTCCGAGTTTTCCGGTCATCCCGGCGGCGCGGGCAAAATCCAGCAGGGCGGGGAAAGTAGGAACCTGCAGCTCATCGTCTTTTTTGGTGACTGCCAGTACCAGGGGAGTGTGCAGAGCGGACAAATCTTTAGAAAAAACATCAATGTTGGTCATACCTGAATCCTACGTCCTTTTTAGGTTGGTTTGCGGTTTTATCTCCATGCCCAGCAGTACCGGCTGATGTGCCGCGAATCATCGAAAGAGGGCGTCACGAATTAATAAAACATGTTTTTTGTGCAGGTTCTGGCGCAAAAGAGTGAAATTAACCAGAAATTAACCGCGATTTTTGATGATTTATAGGGGCGTTTCGGGTAGGTTTTAAGGGCTGGTCGACATTTTGACCGGGTTCCGCAGTGCATTCACTGCTGGGATTAATATCTAAAGGACCTACATGTGCACGAGAGATTGCACAAGATGGAGGAAACTGTGACTGTCCGTGTTGGTATTAATGGCTTTGGCCGTATTGGTCGTAACTTCTTCCGCGCTGCCCTGGAGCAGGGCGCGGACATCGAGATTGTTGGCGTGAACGATTTGACCGACAACCACACCCTGTCTCACCTGTTGAAATACGATTCGGTGACCGGTCGCCTGGGCAAGGACGTCACCTATGATGACGATTCCATCACCGTTGACGGCAAGAAGTTCGCGGCTATGGCTGAGCGCGATCCTTCGAAGTTGCCCTGGGGCGATTTGGGCGCGGACATCGTGATTGAATCCACCGGTTTCTTTACCGATGGTGACGCGGCTCGTGCGCACATCAATGCTGGCGCCAAGAAGGTCATTATTTCTGCTCCTGCCAAGGGCAATGTGGATGCGACTTTCGTCATGGGCGTGAACCACGAAACTTACGATCCGGCAAAGCATAACGTGGTTTCTAACGCTTCTTGCACCACGAACTGCCTGGCTCCGATGGCTAAGGTCCTGGACGATGAGTTCGGTATTGAATACGGCTTGATGACCACCATCCACGCCTACACCGGTGACCAGCGCATTCACGACGCTCCGCACAAGGACCTGCGTCGCGCCCGCGCTGCGGCTCAAAACATTGTTCCGACCTCTACCGGTGCTGCCCGTGCGGTTGCCCTTGTGCTTCCCCAGTTGAAGGGCAAGCTCGACGGTTACGCCCTGCGCGTGCCGGTAATCACCGGTTCTGTTACCGATTTGAGCTTTATCCCGAAGAAGTCTTGCTCCATTGATGACATCAATGCCGCTATGAAGGCTGCCGCTGAGGGCTCGTTGAAGGGCATTTTGGATTACAACGACGATGGCATCGTCTCCACCGACATCGTTACCGATCCGCACTCCTCGATTTACGATGCTCCTCTGACCAAGCAGATTGACAACATGATTAAGTGTGTGTCCTGGTACGACAACGAATGGGGCTACTCCAACCGCGTGGTCGACCTGGTCATGTTCATGGGCAAGCAGCTCTAATTTTGGGGTCTTGAGTTGAGATAGGACGCCTGCATTTCTCTGTGACTTGCGGGCGTCCTTTCGCATCCTCAGAGTGTATAAGGAAGGAAAAATATGCTGAAAACTATTGATTCCTTGGGAGATTTGAACGGTAAGCGCGTTTTGGTGCGCTGCGACTTTAATGTGCCCCTCAAGGAAGGCAAGATTACTGACGATGGGCGTATTCGCGCGGCTCTGCCCACCTTGCAAAAGTTGCTGGACAGTGGCGCCAAAGTCATCACTATGGCGCACTTGGGGCGTCCCAAAGGTCAGGTCATGCCCGAATTTTCTCTGGCTCCGGTGGTGCAGCGACTCGCTGAGTTGATTGGGGTCAAAGTCACTTTAGCCCAGGACACGACCGGTGCGGACGCGAAAGCAAAAGCTGAGGCCCTCGCGACCGGTGAAATCTTGATGTTGGAAAATGTCCGCTTTGACCCTCGTGAAACCTCGAAAGATGACGCTGAACGTGCTGCTTTTGCCGCGGAAATGGCGGCGTTGGCTGACTGCTATGTGTCCGATGGCTTCGGGGTAGTACACCGCAAGCAAACCTCGGTCTATGACGTGGCGAAACTGCTGCCCGCAGCAGCCGGTTTCCTGGTGTTAAAAGAGATTGAATCGCTGCGTAAAGCTACCGACAACCCGGAACGCCCCTACACGGTAGTGCTGGGAGGCTCGAAAGTTTCCGATAAGCTCGGCGTTATCGCGAATCTGTTGACGAAAGCTGACTCCCTGCTGATTGGGGGAGGAATGACCTACACTTTCCTGGCGGCACAAGGATATGCGGTAGGCAAGTCCCTGCTGGAAGCTGACCAGATTGACACCGTGAAAAGCTACCTGGACCAGGCAAAACAAAACGGGGTTGAACTGGTGTTGCCGGTTGACGTTGTGGTGACGCCCGAGTTTAAACCTGATGGGCCAACCACCGTAGTGGCTGCTGATGCTATCCCTGAAGACCAGATGGGGCTGGATATTGGACCGAAATCGCGCGAACTCTTTGCTGCCAAGATTGCTGAATCAAAGACCGTCGCGTGGAACGGACCGATGGGCGTGTTTGAGTTCCCGGCATTCGCGGGTGGTACCAAAGCGGTAGCAAAGGCAATGCAGGACGGCACGGCCTTTAGCATCGTTGGCGGCGGAGACTCCGCGGCGGCGGTGCGCCAACTGGGCTTTGATGAGTCCAAGTTCAGCCACATCTCTACCGGTGGTGGAGCATCACTAGAATTGTTGGAGGGCAAAGTCTTGCCCGGTATTGAAGTATTGGAGGCCTAAGCATGGCACGTATTCCCCTGATGGCAGGCAACTGGAAGATGAACCTCGACCACCTCGAGGCAATTCAGTTGGTCAATCAGCTGAACCTTGATCTGCAAGATCATCGTCACGACTTTAGCAAAGTAGAGGTGGCAGTCATTCCGCCGTTTACCGACATTCGTTCGGTGCAAACCACCATCGACGGCGACGACATGAAAATTAAGTATGGCGCTCAAGACGTCTCCACTCACGACAACGGTGCCTACACCGGCGAAGTGTCCACCGCGATGCTGACCAAGCTGGGCTGCACCTACGTGGTAGTGGGGCACTCGGAACGCCGCGAATATCACCAGGAAAGCGACGCCGTCGTTAATGAAAAGGCGCGCAAGGTTCTGGCGGCAGGTATGGTGCCGATTATTTGCTGTGGCGAGGCTTTGGAGGTGCGCAAGGCAGGAAAGCACGTCGAGCACGTTCTGGCACAGATTGCAGCGGCTTTTGACGCTATTCCCACCCCGGACGCAGCCAAGTGTGTGGTCGCCTACGAACCTATCTGGGCGATTGGCACGGGCGAGACCGCGACCCCGGAAAACGCCGAGGAAGTTTGTGGGGCTATCCGAGCCAAGCTGGCGGAGCTGTACGGTCAGGAAACCGCTGATGGAATCCGCGTCCTCTACGGCGGCTCGGTCAAGTCCGCGAACGTGGCGGAGCTCATGGCTCAGCCCAACGTGGACGGAGGTCTGGTTGGCGGCGCTTCTCTGAAAGCCGAAGAATTTGGCAAGATTTGTCGCCTCGGTGAGTAACGCCACCGGCAGGACACCCTAAATTTTCCCGGGGAGGTTATTGATAATCAGTAGCCTCCCCGGAAAAGTATTTATGACTCTGTGCCAGGCATCACCGCCTGAGCGGCAAAACTATTTAGAGTATTTCAGATTCAGTCTCTTAACCTCGTCGGCTTTGCCTAGTTTGAACAGGGCGTGAGCAAGCTCATTTTGGGTTATCTCATTGCCAACTACCATGTGAGGAAGGTATTTCTGGGTAATTAACGCCTTTCGTTCATCAGCTGTCAACTTTTGTGGAGCGCGATCCTTAGGGATTCCCGTGCTCGCTTCGTCATCATTAGACCATTGCAACAGGTTCAATATGGTCAGATTCTTGGGGTTGTTGAGCGGCTCGAACCTGAACCCATAAAAGTTTTTAGTCGCCAGAGCTTTCGCGAATGCGTCGACTTTCTTAAAAGCGTTTTTTGTCCCCAGAGTTTCAGCATCGTGATACATGACTCCGAGCAAAGACTTTTGAGAATCGGACAGTTTATCGGCAAATAGCGCTAGGCGTGGAGCATATTTCTCAAAGGTCTTGGTCCCCGCAGCGAGAACCTTTGGGTCCAATTTATCCGCGACTTTTTTCATTGACTCGTCCACAGCTGGGCTTTGGTCATATTCGAGATCACTATGTCTCTTGTGTACGCTCGCTGCTTCATCGAATCGGCTCAAAATGGCTTTGAGACCGTCAGAGAATTTGTCAACTGCCGAGGTATCCTCCATATCGACAATAAAGCTTTCCCAATCATGTTGAAAGGCTTTAAGGTCTAGACGTTGCAAATCCGAATTTTGAGCTGCTCTTTGATCGTTAATCGCCCGTACGGAACGTTGCCCTTCCTCGGTTCCTTTCATAGCCCAACGAGTAAACCCTTTATCGATTATCGCACTGGAAAAATCCTCCAGCTTTCGGTAAAAAGAGCGCCCCGCAAAATCAGAAGAGGCTAAGAATCGACCATTAGGGACCGAACTGTCGTTTTTGCCAGACGGCACGGACTCGCCCCCGGACTTCATGACCTGAGAGAACATTTCTTTGATATCAGCCTTAATGCCGCGTTCTTCAGAGCTTGAAAGCCAGAGTTTTTCGCTTCCTTTATAGCCTCGCACCCAGCCAGATTGCACCAAATCTGCATCCCCAGCTGAGACAATAGAAGCTGCATTACTAATCAGCGCCACACAGTCATCAGCAAAGGCTGAAACTCGATCTCGCATCGCGGTATCGAGAGCGTCAATCAACTTCGCTTGATTGGCTTTGTAGGTTTCATCAGTTTGTCCAGCCTTAATTATTAAATCGCGTCGCCGAACATATTCTTTTGCGAAAGCGTTTAAAGAATTATCGGCACGGCGCAGAATGTTGTCTACGCTCGAAAAGTCCTTGAAAGCTGCTGCTGCCAATTTAGCGGCATCACTAATTTCTATATTGTCAGTAATCAGTGAACCCAGATTTAGACTATCGACCTTGAAACTCGGTGCTGAGTTTATCTGGGTGGAATTAACCATCAAATAATCTGGGGGAGGAGTATGAGTTCTAATGCTAAAAACGTCCATGTTAACTTCCCTCACTTTCGCTTCATCTTGTACAGAGCGCGATGGCGCAATTTTACGTCTAGATTCCGCAAAAGTACAGGTTTTTTATGTGCTTAGATGTGACATACTCCGGCGCGCAGATGCCTGACCCCCAGCCCACCAGAAGTCCTCTTGGTGCCGTGTTAGACCCTGCGTTTTTTCGCTGGCATCACTAGGAATGCAGGTTCGGCAGGACGAAAACGCCGGTGTTCAGCGCCACGCCCGCCAGCGCCGCGCCGATACAGACAAAAATGACCACTCCTATCAGTAACGTGGCTTTCACGGCGTACCCAAAGTTAAACTGAGGCTTCCAGGTATAGCCGATAGTGTCCATGATGGCGGTGGAAAAGGTCGTGTAGGCACCCAGGAAACCGGCTTGCAGCACGTCCGCCACCGTGTGCGTGGGCAGCTGCGCTTGCAAAGGTCCACTCATGACAACATCGAGCCACGGCGCGGTCGCGACCCAGCCCACCAGGAAACACCCCGTGACGTTAACGAAAATAATTCCCCAGCCACCCCACAAGCGCTTTCCGGTCACGGTTTCACTGGGGTGTTTGGTGCTGCGTCGGTCGCGTAACTTGTCGATAAAGTGCGTGGTCATCTTATCCATGCCAAAGCGGGCAATGGCGCCCAGTCCTCCACCGAGAGCTATCAACAGGGGAATCATGCCAACCTCCCGTCATCGCCAGACACGAAAGCCCGCCGAGTCCCCAGCCACAGCGCAAATAGCCCGAGCGGCAGAGACACAGCAAACATCGCCAATAATTCCAGCAGGTGACTCAAATGAAACTGCTGATAGACCACTATCTGCCAGACTGGACCCCCGTATGTTCCCAGACCTCCGCAAAAACCCGTGCCGATTGACAATTTCAGGGCTTGGGAATGACGCCGATGTGGATTGGACACTAAACGACCCGTTAAATATGCCAGTACCAGCACCGACAGCAGGTTCAATATCCAGGTGTCGATGTTGACTCCGCCGCCCCCGACAATGCTTTGACACATTCCCCGGCATATTGGCGACGTGGCGACACTGTGAGCCGCCAAAGACCCACCCCATCGCAGCATCGCGCCTAGTGCCCCGCCGATAAAGACAGCGATAGTGGCATTGAGAGCCGATAAATCTTTGGGTGTTGCGGGCACGAAACTATCTTAATACCTGGGTCGTGGTATCATTGCAAGGCTGAGTTCATGAACTGATAAACGCAGAGGAAAACATGTTATTTGCTTTCAACATTGTGGCGCAGGTGCTTTTGGTCATTACTTCGCTGCTGCTGATATTGTCCATTTTGATGCATAAGGGTCAAGGTGGTGGCATGTCCGATATGTTCGGCGGCGGCTTGACCTCGGCAATGTCCTCTTCTGGTGTGGGTCAGCGCAATCTGAATATTTTGACCGTTGTGGTGTCCCTAGTGTGGCTTTTTGCCATCGTGCTGTTTGCATTCACTATGGATAAACCGGCAGCGCCCGACGCCAAAGGAAACCACGCGCCTACCGCGCCGGTTACGGCTCCTGCCAACCCGACTCCGGCATTGCCGACCAGTCCCGCTCCGGCTCAAAAGTAAGTCACGTTTAAACTTAAAAGTGGAAGCCCCGGAATATATCCGGGGCTTCCACTGGTTTCTGGGACCTTTGCTTAGGCTTTAACCAAGCTCTCTTTGGCTTTCGCGACTACGTTTTCCACGGTGAACCCGAAGTGGGCAAAGTTATCCGCACCACTTGCCGGGGTACCAAACGTTTCCACCGAGACGGCTGTCCCCGCGTCGCCCAGATAGCGATACCACGGCATCGCCAGTCCAGCCTCGATGGACACCCGGGCTCGGATTGACGTCGGCAAAACCGATTCCCGATAAGCTGCGTCCTGTTCCTCGAACCACTCCAGGCAAGGCAGAGAAACCACTCGTGCCACCACGCCTTCCTCCGCTAGCTTCTCGCCAGCCTGCAGAGCCAGAGCGACCTCGGAACCGGTCGCCAGCAAAATGACCGCGGGATTGTCCCCAAAGTCTTTCAGCACGTAACCACCGCGCGCCACATTTTTTGCACTCGCCAAGCCGGTGTCTGCCCCGCGGGCAGGATTGGGCAGCTTTTGACGGCTCAGCGCCAACCCTGCCGGACCGCGTCGCCGCATGATTTCTAACCAGGCATACGCGGTTTCCGCGCCGTCCGCAGGACGTACCACCGCCAGGTTCGGAATAGCGCGCAAGCTGGTCAGCGTCTCTACCGGCTGGTGAGTCGGCCCATCCTCACCGACCCCGATAGAATCGTGGGTCCATACGTAAGTGACCGGCAGCTTCATCAACGCCGAGAGGCGCACCGCCCCGCGCATAAAGTCTGAGAATACCAGGAAAGTACCCGCGTAGGGACGGGTCAAACCGCTGGTAGCGATGCCGTTGAGAATCCCTGCCATAGCGTGCTCGCGCACCCCAAAATGCAGATTACGCCCCCATTCGCTAACGTTCGTCCACGCCTTCGTGGCGCGGTCGGCAGGAGCAAAAGACGACTCGTCAGCAATGGCAGTGTTATTGGAACCTGCCAAGTCCGCGCTGCCGCCCCACAACTCGGGCAGCACGCCTGCCAAAGCGTTGATGACTTTGCCGGAGGCGGCGCGGGTGGCGATTGCGCTGCCGGGCTCGAACTGCGGCAGTGCTGATTCCACGTCGGCGGGCAACTTCCCATCCTGTAGACGCTTCAGCAAGGCAGCCTGCTGCGGGTGGGATTGCTGCCAGGTGGCAAAGCGCGGGTCCCATTCGGAGCGGAATGCCTGTGCCCGTTTCGCGACGTTTTCCCTGGTCGCGGCAACAATTTCGGCAGGAATGTCGAACATCTTTGTGGGGTCCAGCCCCAGCGCGGCCTTAAGACCCTCCAGCTCTGAAGCGCCCAGAGCGGAGCCGTGAATGCCCCCCTGGTTCTGTTTGTTCGGCGACGGCCAGCCAATAATGGTACGCAACTTAATGATTGAGGGTTTGCGCGTTTCGGCTTTTGCATTCTCGAAAGCGGCAAACAGAGCCTCCAGGTTTTCCACGTAAGACCCGTCGTCTTGCAACCAGGACACTTCTTGGTAGTGCCAACCCTGAGATTCAAACCGGGCGCGAATATCCTCAGTGAAAGCAATCTCAATATCGTCCTCAATAGAAATCCGGTTTTCATCATACAGATAGATGAGGTTTCCGAGTTCCTGAGTACCCGCCAGGGACATCGCCTCGTAACTGATGCCTTCTTGCAGACAGCCGTCTCCGGATACCACATAAATATGATGGTCAAAGGGGCTTTCGCCGGGTGCTGCGTCTGGGTCCAGCAGTCCGCGCAAGCGTCGCTGTTCCATAGCCATCCCGACCGCTGCCGCTATGCCGGTGCCCAAAGGTCCGGTGGTCACTTCCACACCCGGCTGGTGACGGTATTCAGGATGACCGGTCAACAGCCCGCCCGATTGACGGAACCGTTTCAGATCCTCCAGCTCTATCCCGTAGCCAGCCAGAAACAGCTGGACATACTGCAGTGCCGAGGCGTGCCCGGCACTCAAAACGAAACGATCTCGACCCAACCACCAGGGGTCTGCCGGGTCACTGCGCATCACATATTGATAGAGCAGGTAAGCAGCGGGGGCTAAAGAGATCGGGGTTCCCGGATGCCCATTACCGGCGTTTTCCACTGCGTCTGCCGCCAGAGCTTTGGCAGCTTTAATAGCTTGTTTGTCTAGCTCACTTGCCACAAAAGACATAACTCATCACCTAAAATATCGGAAAGTTGGATAGATACTCGCGGAATTTGTCCCACCACTCGATACTATAAAAAAACCGGGCGAAAGGGGGAATACATGGGCTCACGACCTGCCCCCGATTTCATGTGTCCCGAACTGTTGAATCCCCAACCCTACCTGGACTATCTGGTGGTGGAGCGCGGTGCCTCCCCGCATACCGTGGCGGCATATACCAGGGATTTGCGTCGTTACATCACGTTCCTGATTGCTAACGGTGTCAACAGTCTCGATGAAGTCACCTTGCCGTTATTAGAGTCGTTTGCGCGAGCCCTAGAAGCGGGTTTTGGTGACTATGCCGCGGTGGCTCCCTCCTCGGCGCGCCGTGCCATCGCCAGTGTGCGTTCCTGGCATCGCTATGCTTATGAAACCGGGGCTGTCCGCGCTAACCCAACGAAAGGTATCGCACCAGCCAAAGTCGGCGCTCATCTGCCCACGGTGTTGACGGTGGAAGAAGTCCAAACGTTGCTGGAGGCCGCGAGCGCGCCCGGTGACGACAATGCGCTGCGAGATCGGGCGTTGTTGGAATTTCTCTATGCGACGGGAGCCCGAATTTCTGAGGCGGTTAATCTGGCGGTGGATGATATTAATCTCGATGAAGAAATTCCGCTGGTACGTCTGTTTGGCAAGGGTCGTAAGGAACGCCTGTCCATGTTGGGTCACCTCGCCAAAGATGCCCTGGAAGCATACCTGGTGCGGGTGCGTCCGCGTTTGGCAGAAAAAGGTCGTTCACAAGGGCGGGTCTTTTTGAATACTCTGGGGCGACCCCTCAGTCGGCAAAGTGCCTGGGCGATCATCCAAGCCGCGGCGCAGCGCGCTCAGATTACCGTTCCGGTTGGCCCACATACTCTGCGACACTGCTTTGCTACGCACCTGTTGCAAGGTGGCGCGGACGTCCGCGCGGTACAGGAATTGCTCGGTCACGCCTCGGTCACCACCACTCAGATTTATACGAAAGTCTCGAACGACATGCTCCGGGAAGTCTACGCTTCGGCACATCCGCGTGCGCGATGGTGAAGTATCGGTCTTCGTTGGGCGCTTCGTCGCGGGGGCGCTCGCGAGAGGCGGAAGGGGGAGTACCCCCTCGCGTTTTGCGCGACTATTGTCGCAAAACTCTCACCCCCCAGCCTCTCGCTGAGTCGCCCCCTTGCTCCGGTCGCGCCCAGCATCCTGGTTCGGCTTGCGTTCATGGTGCGTAATACAGTGAGTCTGGTTTGGTGTGTCCGGTGCGTGAATGACCGATTTCGGTTCGGTTTGGCGCAACTCAATCACTTCGGAAACGTGTCTACCAGGGGTTTTAGAAATTCTTGGTGGGGTAATGGCGTGTTTTTTTGGTTTGAAATCGGTCGTTCGTGCATATGCCCTCTGCCGAGGTATCGCTTTTAGTGGAGGCGCTGAGTCGCCTCCCTTGCTCTGGTCGCGCCCGACACCAAGTTTGCTTGCGTTGGGTGATAAAGGGTGGGATTTGGGCTGTAGCTGCCAATAATGGCAGCTACAGCCCAAATCCCCCTAGTTATCTACACTGACGGTGCCCTGAGCTTCTCGAAGTAACTGGGATAAAAACTATTTATAACGCGTAGGTATGTCATATATGGCACACCGACGCAAATTAATAGGGTTGAGCCTGCCGGTCGGAAACCTCGGGGCGTAAACCTGGGTGAAAACAGTGCGCACTGAACCAGTCGGCGCATTGCCGTCGGGAGTAATGAAAACGCCGCGACAAAGGTTCTGAGCCGTCTATTGAATCAGAAATGTTGCGTCTGGGCGTAGGGAGGCAATACCTTGGTCGAAAGTTGCCAGCAAGGCATCGTGATGCTGTGCGAGCTCGGTCAAGTAAACATCGGTAACTTGGCGGTGTCCCTGAACTCCTGTCCAGTCGGCATTGTCGTAGTGTAGGTCGTCAGGGATTCTCTGCACTTTGGGAATAGCGCGCCCTCCGTGATGGGACACAGCAGGACTGTATCCGCCTGTGCAAACCAGCGCAGAACCACATCGTGATGTTGGTGGGTGCTGACATTGAAAGCAATCAGCGCATTGGCGTCAATCAGGTAGTTCGTCATCTTCGTCCTGCGCTAGGAATGCCTTGACTTCCGCAGAAGTTACCGTGCGCCCCAGGGAAAGCGATGACCATCCGGTATTGGGGTCTTTCACGACCCTAAACGGGGGAGGCGTTGGGGTGAATCGCACGGAGGCGATGCCCTCACGGATAAAACTGGCGGCTAAGTAGCTGGAGTCGACACCGCGTGCAGAAGCGATTTGGCTAACTTTCTCTGCCAAGTCAGGAGGTAATTCCACGGTTGTACTCATGTGTTAATTATCGCAAACACGGGTTTATCGCACAAGGGTGGTGTTCGCTGGTGGTGAACAGCGTGCGGGGGGGGGGTATTTTTTAGCATTTTGTTGCCCAGTTTTTTTCTAATGTTAGGAGTTTGATATGGGTGTGAAGAGATGTTTGGTGGGGCTGGTTGCGGCTGGTTCTATGTTTGGTTTGGCTGGTGTGTCTAGCGTGCCGGCGGTGGCTGGTGAGTTGGCGCATGAGCGTTTGGCTGGCTCGTCTGGGGTGGAGACGTCCCTGGCGGTGGCGAAGCATACGTGGGGGGCTGATTGGAAGGTGGTGTATGTGGCTTCTAATCGTAACCCGGTGGATGCCCTGCCGGCGGCGACTATTGGGGATGGCCCGGTGGTGTTGACTGATGGTAAGGGTCTGAATCTGGGTGGGGTGAAGCCCGGCAAGATTATCATTCTTGGTGGTGTTGGTGCGGTGCCGCAGGCTATCGAGGACCAAGCGAAAGCTACAGGTGCCGAGGTGGTTCGCCTGGCGGGGGCTGATCGTAATGCTACGGCGGTGGCTATCGCGAAACAGTGGATGAAAGTCAACGGCACCCCAAAGAACGTTTACATCACCAAGAATACGGGTTCGGGTTCCCCTGACGCGGTCGCGGCTAGTGTGCTGCGTGATGGTCCGATTTTGACGTTTACGTCTGATGCGTCGGCGGCAGCCTTGCCCGGGGTCGTCTCCGAACTGAAAGCCCCCAAGGTTACTGCCCTGGGTGGCGGGGCTGTAGTGCCGGATACCATTCTCAACACGGCTGCTGGTGGTAAAGCGATGGCTCGTTTGGCGGGGGTGAACCGGTATGAGACCGCGTTCGCGATTGCTAAATATGCTAAGGCTCAAAAGCCTGGCAGTGTCGTGTACCTGGCATCGGGTACAGCGTTGAAAGACGCGATGGTCGCCGGAGCCGCCAAAGACGGAGTTATCCTGCTCAGCCCATCTAACGGGGAGGGTGTGAAAGCGAAAGCTGACGCCCTGGGTGCTAGCAAGCTGATGATTATCGGCGGGACCGGCGTCATGCCCGATGCTACCGTCAAAGCCGCCATCACCGGCATAATCCCCAAGAAACCATTGGCAGACATGACCCTCGCAGAAATGCGCGCCAACTACCCATTAGCAGGCGAACCCGAGGAGTTACCGCGTGATATCGATATCCCTGCTTCGTATTCGTACTGCCTGGGAGATACTGGTCACGAATTCCGTATGGTCTACGATGCATTTGAGCTGCCGATGTTTTTTCCTGCCGAACCTTACACTGACATGACTCCGCAACGCCTTCTGGATCTATGGCCTTGGAATTTTAAGGATTTGAGCGACGCGCAACGTTGGTTTACTGATCCGAATTACAGAGCTTACGGTGCTGAAACGGATCCTACGGCTATTTACGGCTGGGGAACGTTCTTTGCAGCCAAACCCAACAATAATGACGGGACTGCTAGAGCTTTTTATCCTTCTCAGTGCCGTAAAGGTGCTGAACACCCCGAATGGACCAAACCCTTCCCCCTCGGAAAACGCTTCGAAGTAGGTCTTCCGGGTTTAGCCTATTCCTGTGCCGCTGACAAAACTGGTTTAAAGTGTTTCTATTGGGATGGTAAGAACTCGACCGAAAACAATCCGCACTACTGGTGGGCTGTTGTAAATTAGCCGCATCTGAAACTGGCTGATGGTCAGAAACTCGCATTCCTGACCACGTTGGGGTGTCTGCCACACGGCAGACACCCCTAACGATTTTACAGCCAGATGCCGTCTGGGAACAGTAGCTATGAGCATTGACACCAGATGTTTCCCGATACCGCGGAATTCTTACGAGCTGGATTCCTACGGGAAGGAAGGGATAAAACCGATTCCGATTCAAAAAATTGGGTTCCAGTGAGGGCACGCTGGTAGGAAACCTACTTGCCAGGAACCGGCGGTGAGGTGGTATATCAACGGAACAACTTTGGGTAAACTGGAGAGGTGAATGCTAACCAACCCGCGATGATGCCTGTTCCTGATACAGATAAAGAATTTCCGGTCCCGAAGCCTCTGAAAGGTCACGGTCCGGCGCGGATTATCGCCATGTGTAACCAAAAGGGTGGGGTCGGCAAAACCACGACATCTATTAACTTGGCAGCAGCCCTGGCGGAATACGGTCGCAAAGTCCTGTTGGTCGATTTCGATCCGCAGGGCGCAGCATCGGTCGGTTTGGGAATCAACGGTCACGAGATGGACACGACTATCTATTCCCTCATGGTCGGCCCGCACCGCGACTTGACGACTGCCGATGTCATTCACCACACCAGCACGGAAAATCTGGACATCATTCCGGCTAACATCGACCTTTCCGCTGCAGAGCTGCAATTGGTAAACGAAGTGGCGCGGGAATCTATCCTGGCTAGGGTGCTGCGGGAAGTGGAGTCAGAATATGACGCGATTATCATTGACTGTCAGCCGTCACTAGGTTTGCTTACCGTCAATGCTTTGACGGCGGCTCACGGGGTGATTATTCCGGTATCCACCGAATTCTTCGCCCTGCGTGGGGTGGCGCTGCTGATGGAAACCATTGAAACCGTCCGCGACCGGTTGAACCCGAAACTGCAGTTAGACGGCATTTTGGCGACTTTGGTGGATACGCGAACCCTACATTCCAAGGAAGTTCAGGAACGCCTGGTCGAAGCCTTCCAAGACAAGATGTTCTCCACGGTCATTAAACGCACCGTGAAGTTCCCTGACTCTACCGTAGCGACCCGACCCATCATCGAATTTGCTCCTACCCACGAGGGTGCCCAAGCCTATCGTCGTTTGGCGCGCGAAGTGATAGCCAAGGGCTATGTCGCCTAACCCTGCCTCGAACCTGTCCGACACCGAAACGGACAAACCTCAGGCAGAAACGGGCGTGGACGCGGTGGACACCCCCGCTTTTGAGGTCCATTCACCCGAGTACACCGGTCCGTTTCACTTGCTGGCAGACCTGGTCGCGAAACGCAAACTGGACATCACCGCTTTTGCCCTCGCCGAAGTGACCGCGGATTTCCTCGCTTATCTGGATAAATGGCCCAGCCTGGCAGAAGCTACCGAATTCCTGGTTATCGCGGCAACCCTGTTGGATATTAAAGCCGCGCGTCTCTTGCCGGGCATGGCTGACAGTGAGGAAGACCTGGAACTCCTAGAAGCCCAGGACCTGCTAATTTCCCGGCTCATCCAGTATCAAACCTATAAAGAAGCCTCGAACTTCGTTGAGGAACAGTTGGAGGTATTTCAACTGGTGACGGGGCGTGTACCGGGAGACGAGCCGGCTTTGAAGCACGTCCTGGCAGAACTGAAAACCCAGATAGACCCCGAGGAACTGGCTCGTCGCGCCGCCGGGACTTTGTACGCTCTCCCTCCCCAAGTCTTGGTTGCCCACCTGCACGATCCGCTTGTCTCAGTTCACGAGCAGACCGCGGTACTGACCGAGCGGCTGAAAAAGGCTCACAGCTTGACGTTTAAAGAACTCGTGGCAGATGCCAAAACGTTGCCGGTGGTCATTTCGCGATTCTTAGCGCTGCTGGATATGTATCGCTCCGGGGTATTGAGTTTTACCCAGAAAAATCCTTTGGGTAAGTTAGTTATCACCTGGGTCGGCTCCAGCGAAAACGAAACCGAACCCCAGATTGAGGACGAATGGGAATGAGCGACAACCAAGACTTGTGGGCTGCATTGGAAGCCATTTTGATGATTACAGAAGCGCCGGTGGGCGTGGACATGTTATCCCAAGCCCTGCAAACCCCCGAAACCGAGGTGTACGAAGCCCTGCAGGGGTTAGCGGCGGAATACCGCGGCGCAGGTGGGGATGGAAACTTGTTTAGCCGTCCGCGTGGATTTGAGCTGCGGGAAGTCGGCGGTGGATGGCGCATTTATGTGGCACCCCAGTTTCAGACCTTGGTGCAGCGTTTCGTGACTCTCGGCTCCACCGGTCGACTCTCACAAGCGGCGTTGGAAACTTTGGCGGTGGTGGCTTACAAACAGCCCTGTACTCGTGCCCAAGTCGCTGCCATTCGCGGGGTGAACGTGGATTCCGTGATGCGGAACCTCGCCGCGCGCGGGCTAATTGAGGAATGTGGTCAGACGAACCTCGGAGCTTTGATGTACCGAACCACCGCGGCTTTCTTGGAACAGACCGGGTTGGATAGTCTGGAACAGTTGCCGCCTCTCGCGCCTTACATGCCGGCCAACCCCGATTTATCCCAGGTCCTCGCAGCGGAAACGGCAGACATGCTGTGGGATGCCCAAACTCAACAAAGCGCGGATGGACGCGAAATGAATGAAACAGAAAGCAGAGAAGATGACTGAGAACGAAACCGAAAACACCGTCACCAGTGACAATCCGCCCTTGCCAGAGCTTGACACTACGCCCCAGTCCCGACCGGAATCCACCAGTGAACCCGAGCGTCTCCAAAAGGTACTATCCCGCGCCGGCGTTGCTTCGCGGCGCGCCAGCGAGGACTTAATTGCGCGGGGTCGCGTGCAGATTAACGGCGAAACGGTGCGCGAAATGGGGGTAAAAGTCCTGCCTACGGACCGGATTACAGTGGACGGGCAGCGGATTCATACCGATACGGTCCTGCAGGTCTGGGCTTTTCACAAGCCCGTTGGCACGGTTTCTTCCATGCAGCCTGAGGATGACCGACCCTGCATCGGGGATTGGGTGACGAAGCTGCCCGAGCGAGTCTATAACGTGGGTCGCCTGGATGCCGCCACGGCGGGGTTGCTGTTGCTGACCAACAACGGAGAGCTGGCAAACCGAATCATGCACCCATCTTACGAAGTCCCGAAAACCTATGTCGCGGTGGTGCAAGGTCAGGTCAAGATGGGTCTGGGCAAGGTGTTGCGCCGCGGTGTTGAGCTGGAGGACGGCAAAGTCAAGGTCGATAAATTCAAACTGATCGAAGTGCGGAGGGGCTCGTCGATTGTGCAGCTGACCCTGCATTCGGGCAAGAATCGCGTGGTGCGTCGCCTGCTCTCCGCGGTGGGGCATCCAGTCTCCGCCCTGACCCGCACCGGAATCGCCAACCTAACTTTGGACGGCTTGAAAGAAGGTCAGTTCCGGCTGCTGCACGGCAAAGAGCTGGCAGCCCTGCAAGAAATGGTGGGACTATGAATGAAACCTTGCCGCAATCTGCCCCGCAGCCCGGTGCTGCCGTGGTTGGCACGCAGGGTCCGGTGTTAATTATCGGCGCGGGTTTAATCGGGGGGTCTATCGGTCTGGCGCTGCGTCGCGCGGGTGTGGACGTTTACCTGCGAGATGCTTCCCCCACCGCGATGGCTTTAGGCGAGAGCCTGGGAGCCGGTCGGGTCTGGCAGGAGGGCTTGCCCGCGCCTTCCCTAGTGTTGGTGGCGACCCCTCCTGATGTGACTGCAGAAGTCGTGTTAGGGGCTTTGCGGGAGTTTCCCACGGCTTTCGTGTTTGATGTCAGTTCCGTAAAGAACGCCGTGGTGCACGAGGTCGTGGCGGAGGATGGTGCGATGGCGTCGCGCTATTGTTCAGTACATCCTATGGCGGGCAAGGAAGTGAACGGAGTTGGAGCTGCCACCGCGGACTTATTCGCGGGACGCCCCTGGGTGGTGGTGGCGCATGAGACGACCCGCCCTGACGCAGTGCTAGCAGCACGAACTTTGGGGACGGACTTAGGTGCGTTCATGTTGACTCTGGATGCTGACGAACACGACCGGGCAGTAGCGCTGGTATCGCACGTACCCCAGCTGGTGTCGTCCCTGATGGCGGGGCTGTTAGTGACGGCACCTCCGGCAGCGTTGGAACTGGCGGGAGGCGGCTTACGGGATGTAACGCGCATTGCAGCTTCAGACCCGCGACTCTGGAATGCCATCTTGGCAGGAAACGAAACTGCGGTGCGCGAAATTCTGGTGGAATTGCAGCGCAACTTGCAGGCTCTCATTGCGGGATTGAGCCCAGAAGGTCCTCGCGAACCCGGCAACCCGTACGGTAACCTGGAAGAAATAGTCCTGCCCACCCGACCTTGTGAACCCTCTGAGACTAGCGCGCGCACCGCCTGGAATTCTCCCGCGGTGGGGGCAATCAACACCGTGTTGGTGCGCGGAAACGAGGGCGTGGGACGAATTCCCGGCAAGCACGGTGACGCGGCCTCGAAGTACGGGGTGGTAGCGGTGCTGGTTCCAGACGAACCGGGTTTCTTGGGAGGTTTGTTCAACGATGTGGGCTCCGCCGGCATCAACGTGGAGGATTTCCGCTTGGAACACTCTTTGGGGCAAGCACGCGGTCTCGCCTACCTATATGTGACCCCGGCTTCGGTAGAACCGCTGATGGAGCATCTGGCGCAACAGGGCTGGTCTCTGGCAGAGGTCTGAACCCGGAGTGCCTTTGGCGCCGGATTTTTCGGCAAAAACGGGTCATTACAAGCTCTTTTGTCGGTAAGATGGACTTGCCTAGGGCATTCCGGTTTCAATGTGGAATACTGGATTCTCGCTTAGTATCTGGAAAGTGTAGGGGATTGATGGAATACGCGAACTATGAGGCATTGCGCGAAAAGATTTTGGGACGCGGGGTAGTGGTCGCCATCGATGGACCCAGCGGTTCGGGCAAATCCACCATTTCGCGAAACGTGGCGGCAGCCCTGGACTTGGGCTATCTCGATACGGGAGCGATGTATCGTGCCGCGGCTTGGGGAGTGGAGCACCGCGGGGTGGATCTCAACGATTCAGCAGCCATCGCTGCAGCGGTGCGGGAAATGAAACTTACGGTTAATGCAGTACCGCACGCCCCACGGATTTTTGTGGACGGTATCGACGTTATGCACGTGATTCGCACGGATCACATCAATACCATCGTGTCATCCGTCTCGAGCGTGCCAGAAGTGCGTACTGTGCTGATTGCCCTGCAGCGCGACATTATCGTTCAAGCGCGCCAATCTACCCGGGGTATCGTGGTGGAAGGTCGGGACATCACCACCGTGGTCGCGCCCGATGCACAAGTGCGGATTCTGTTGACTGCCAGCGCGGAAACGCGGGTCAGTCGGCGGGCGTTGGAGGATCAAGGTGATGCTCGCAGTGAAACTTTGGATCGGGAACGCGCCCTGGTTTTAGACCGTGATGCTCGCGATGCCAAGGTCACTTCCTTCCATACGGCTGCCGATGGGGTGACCACGTTGGACTCTACCGATTTGAGCGTGTCGCAAACTTTAGATACCGTTATGCGTCTGATTGATCAAGCGACAAATTGAGGCTTGGCACGAATTGGCCAGGCAGTAACGCACGGGGGGAAGATGACTGAGAAAACCACCGGAGACGCCGGCGACTCGACAGCGGTAGACCAGACCAAACCGAGTGCGCCCAATGGCGAACTTCCGGAAGTTGCATACGAAAACTTTGTCGATGACGGCACGGTAGACCCTGCGGATGCGGCGCGGGAGGCGATGCTGCGCGAGGGTTTGCAAGATTATGATTTGGAGCCGGAGGACTTGGATTTGCTCTCCGGAGACATGTCTCTGGATGATGCCGGACTGCACGCTGTGCCAAATTGGCCTACTCTCGCCGTGGTGGGGCGTCCCAATGTTGGTAAATCCACCTTGGTGAATCGAATCTTGGGACGTCGCGAAGCCGTGGTACTGGATGAGCCGGGAGTGACTCGGGATCGCGTCACGTACGATGCTCATTGGAATGGGCGCAACTTTCACCTGGTTGATACTGGCGGCTGGGACGTCGGGGTTTCCGGGCTGGATCGGGCGGTTGCCGACCAGGCTGAAATCGCAATTGACCTGGCGGATGCCGCTCTGTTTGTGGTGGACGCGAACGTGGGGGCAACCGCTACTGATGAGCGTTTGATGAAGCTGCTGCGACGCGCGGGCAAACCGGTGCTGCTGGTCGCCAACAAGGTGGACTCGGAGCGTCAGGAGGCCGATGCTGCCGCCTTGTGGAACCTCGGCATGGGTCAGCCCTACCCGATTTCTGCCTTGCATGGGCGCGGGACGGGAGACTTGCTGGACGCTATCCTGCAGGTATTGCCTGAATCTGGAGCCACACAGGTGACTCGTGCCGAAGATTCAACGCCTCGAGTCGCCCTCGTGGGGCGTCCCAACGTAGGCAAGTCCTCACTGCTCAACTCCCTTTCTGGGGCGGGACGAGCTGTGGTCTCAGAAGTTCCCGGCACCACCCGGGATCCGGTGGATGAGGTCTTGGAGCTGGACGGACAGCAGTGGGTTTTTGTAGATACCGCGGGGGTGCGCCGACGGGTTAAGCGCAGCGTGGGGGCAGATTACTACTCGGTGTTGCGCACCCAAGCTGCCATCGAAAACGCCGATGTGGCGCTGGTCTTGTTGGATGGGGGAGAACCTCTCACTGAGCAAGATGTGCGGGTCGTAAACCAGGTCATCGAAGCGGGGCGGGCCTTAGTGCTGGTGAACAACAAGTGGGACCTGGTGGACGAATACCGTCAGGGTGAGCTGAAATACGAACAAGAATCGGACTTGGCACATGTGTCCTGGGCGCCAAAGATTAACATCTCCGCAAAAACTGGCTGGCACACGAACCGAATTACCAGGGCGCTGCGAGCCGCTTTGGAGGGATGGACGATTCGTATCCCGACATCGCGTTTGAATGCGTTTTTGGGTGAATTGGTCGCGGCTCACCCGCATCCCCTGCGTGGTGGCAAACAGCCGCGGATTCTCTACGCCACCCAGGCGGGAGTGTGCCCGCCACGTTTTGTTCTGTTTACGACCGGTTTTTTGGATCCGCAGTACCGGCGTTTCATCGAACATCGCCTGCGAGATGCCTTCGGTTTCGTGGGAACTCCGGTGCGCATCGGGGTACGGGTGCGGGAAAAGCGGAAAGGTCGCTAAGAATTTTTCCGCGTATTTTCAACGAATTATCTATATTTTGAGCGTTCGGGGCGGTGGCGTTTTTCCCTTCGGTGTTCAATAGGGTAAAGTATCCATGTTGCCTGGAAGGCAATCGGGCTGTGGCGCAGTTTGGTAGCGCACTTGACTGGGGGTCAAGGGGTCGCAGGTTCAAATCCTGTCAGCCCGACCGATAAACTGGTTGTGACCTGCAAGAATACCTGAGTTTGTGGTATTGAAAACCGTTAAGATTCACTCTGATTTAACAAAAACTCAACGATTTTGTGCACTTTCAACCAATTTTGGTGCGAAGCGCTCTCAAATGCTGGCGCATACCCGGAGCATGAAACCACTGCCTCTGTGAATCATGGGATTGTTCCGCCATCAAAGGCGCGATTACTCAATGAAATCGAGCCTATGGTAGACGACTAACGCCCGTATTGAAAGGGGAATGAAACCCCTGACACGTCAATGTACGTTTGATAAGCCAAAGTTTTTTATAGCTATTGTTATGGTGTTAATCTTTACTGCGAAAATCTGAGTTGTGCCGAGTTCTGCTGGGTCGACTAATCGAGTTTTTCCCTAGCTCAAGGAGTGGCGAATTGAATAAAAAGTTCCGTTTTACTATTGCTGTAAAGACAGCTCTAGCGTCCGTAATCGTTGCTGTATTGCTGCTAATTATGTTGATTTACATGATTATTTCGGTGCAAGCATACGGCGGTGCATTTAGGACTGAAAACGATAATTTCAAGAACATTTCTGCCATAGAAGACTCACGCTTGACTTGGATTGGGATGCGAGCTGAGGAGTCCAAGCTGGCAACTCAAGTCCAGACTTGGGAATTGACGGCGGTGGGCGCGGACAATCCTAACGCCACCGCAGTCGCTACTGCCCTGGAACGCGTTGACTCAGATTTGAAACAGCTAGAGGCTTCTCCATTGACCGGGGAACAAAAGCAAATGGTCTCTGACATGGAAACTGCAGCGGCTGAATACGCTAAACGGTGGCAAGCGTTCATCACGAATGTGTCCACGGACCGGGTTGCGACTGCTGCCGCCGCCGATGAATTTGGTATCTGGCAAACTGATCACGCCTACGAATTTTCAGATACGGCGGCAAAACTCCTGAATACTTATGGGGAGCGCAGCCAAAATGCAGCCAGCCTACGTGACAAAATCGAAAAGACAGCTATCGCATTTGCTGGTGTGCTGCTGGTAGTCGGTCTGGTTATTGCCATATTTTCAACCAAACGCATAGTAAATTCCTTGACTCGGGCTTCTCAGGTGCTCTCCGAGGGAATGGATATGCTGGCTGATGGCGATTTTACGGTGGAGGTGCCCAGAGTTAGTTCTGACGAAGTCGGAGATATGAGCGAAGAATTTAATTCGGCTATGGGGAGGATGCGTGAAGGCATTCGCTCGACAGTAGTTTCCGCACAGGAAGTTATGGGGGTCACTCGGGATATTTCGGAGGGCTCTCGCGGAGCCGTTGAGGCAGCTCGTCGGGGTGCTGACTATATCAACAGCGGTGCTGCGGCGGCGGAACAGGTTTCTCATTCGATTCAGACGGTGGCTGCTGGAGCGGAACAGATGAGTGCTTCTATTCGGGAGATTTCGGCTAATGCGAATTCTGCTGCCGAGGTGGCGAAAGAGGCTTCTGAAGTGGCGGTACAGACCAATGAGACGGTGGCGAAGTTGGGGGAGTCTTCGCGTGAGATTGGTGAGGTTATTGGGACGATTACCGCGGTGGCAGAGCAGACTAATTTGTTGGCTTTGAATGCGACCATTGAAGCGGCGCGAGCTGGTGATGCTGGTCGCGGTTTTGCGGTGGTTGCTTCTGAGGTGAAGGATTTGGCTGCGGAGACTGGACGCGCGACTGAGGACGTGGCGTTAAAGGTTGAACAGATTCAGCTTGATACGCAGGCAGCGGTGTCGGCTATCGAGGAAATTTCGGGGATTATTGCTTCGATTAATGATTACCAGACGACGATTGCGGCGGCGGTAGAGGAACAGACTGCTACCACTAATGAGATGTCGCGTTCGGTTTCGGAGGCAGCGGATAGTTCCACGACGATTGCGGAGAATGTGGCGCATATTGCAAAGCAGACTAGTGAACTGGCGGATCGGTTCACTGGGGTGGATGAAAAGATGGGTCGCTTGAGTGGTCAATCGCAGGATTTGGTTTCCCGCTTGAACGAGTTGAAGCACTAGGAGAGGGAAAAGAAAACATGACTATTGAAACGCAAAGCATGAACGACGCAAAGCTTAGCCTGACCAACGATACAGCGAGAACCCCGAAATTAGCCGAAAATAAAAACCAGAGTAACAGCAATGGTCAAAAAATGCGGCGAATTCCGCTGCTGGTGCAGATTGGTACGATTGGCTTCTCTGGCATAGTGGGATTGCTAATTATGATGCTGGTCTTTGTGATCGGGATTAATATGTATGCTGGTTCCGTCAGGGTGTACTCCCAAGTGCAGAATGAAGTCCAGACTGCGCGTAGCTTTAACCACGACATGCTGCGGCTGATAGTGGCACAAAACGAAGTCAAACGCCTTTCGCTGCTGAAAACAACGATTACAGACGAACTGCGAGCCACGCTAATACAGGAGCACACCAAGGAAGTCAATCACTATATTGAGCTGACGGACAAGAGTATCGAGAAACTCTCCAGTATCAATGACCCGCAGATAGCGAATATGGTCAAAGAAACCGCAGAAGTAACCAAGGAATTCCACGAAGCTTCACAAAAAATCACCAAGCTATACGGAGAACGCAAATATGCCGAGGGTGATGCAATCGACGTTTCGCAATACGTCGACAAACTCAACACGATGATTCCCGAAATCGTGAATGTGTGCGTTGACAAGATGAATAATGTAGTTAAACAGGTCGTGAAAACCAGTTTCACGATGATTGCCGTGATGCTAGTGATTTTCGTGGTGGTTTTGGGGATTTCCCTGCTCTCCGCGATGCTGGTACGCCGTACTTTGCGTCGCACGGTGCGTTCTGCTGGTGATGCAATTGGAGCGATGGCAGCGGGTGATTTGACAGTTGAGGCGCAGATTCTTCTGAACGATGAAGTCGGTGACGTGGCGCAGAAACTCAATGATACACAGTCGGCTCTGCGGGGTATTGTGGGTTCCGCTGCAGAGGTAGCGGGGGAAGTTAAATCGGTGGCTACCGAAGTGGGTACGGAAATCGATTGGGCACATGAAAAGACTCAAGAAGTTATCGCGCAGACAGAGGTGGTAGCTGGAGCGGCAGGTGATGTGACCCAGTCTATTCAAACTGTCGCGGCTGGTGCCGAAGAAATGGGTGCATCTATTCGAGAAATCGCGTCTAATGCGAATGAGGCTTCGCGGGTAGCTAATGATGCGACTGAGGTGGCGAAGCGGACTAACGAGACCGTGGCGAAACTGGGCGCATCTTCACGTGAAATCGGTGACGTAATTAAAACCATTACTGGGATTGCCGAGCAGACTAATTTGTTAGCTCTAAATGCGACGATTGAGGCGGCGCGAGCCGGAGAGGCTGGTAAGGGCTTCGCAGTGGTGGCTGGGGAAGTCAAGGATCTGGCGCAAGAGACTGGTAAGGCTACTGAAGAAATCACGGCAAAGATTACCGCGATTCAGGCTGATACGGATGGGGCAGTGGCTGCTATTGAGCGAATCTCGGAGATTATCCAGCAGATTAATGATTTCCAGACGACAATTGCAGCGGCGGTAGAGCAGCAGACATCTACGACAACGGAAATGTCACGCTCTGTACAAGAAGCCGCCACCGGATCCGGAGAAATCACCCAGACGGTCTCTGAGTATCAGTCGATTGCGGAAAATGCTGGTCAGGGCGTGATGCAGCTGCAGGAGGCCACCAAAGGTTTGGTTTCTGCAGCGCATACTATGGATGGCTATATTTCTCAGTTTACTTATCAGAAATCTGAAGCGATTGCGAAATAGCTTATCGTCTATCGCATTTGCTTGGTGTTTCCGTTAATTCGGATTTCGCGAATGTGGAATAGTCATGAAAATTTAAAGGTGTTAAGTTTTTCCTTGATGCCTAAAAGAGCAAGTCCTTGGTGCGTCATAACCCGAAGCGCGAAGCATGAATTGCTAGACGCTTCGGGTTATGACGCCCTCTGTGACACGGGCTTTGTGAGAGTGGCTTTGCTTCATACTGATAGCGAGTATCCCGGCTGCTTCTCTGGCTATATCGATGCAGTGGGCTCATTAGTTCCACATTTGGCTTTTGCTCATCACCAGTTCCTCGTGATCTTGAAGGGAATCAAGCTAGCGCGCGTCGACGCTGTCAAGATTTCCCGCAGCGGCATCTCGAGTGCATCCAAAACCGTTGCATTATTGTCTTTGCAAGCCGGTAAGGGCGGATGTCCCGGCTTCCAGTTTCGTGAGAGTAAAATTTGTCTCCCAACGTTAGCTATCAATGGATACTCCAAACAGCTGATTAATTTTTGAAATTTGTTCACCAGATAAGTCCGAGAAGCGTGACGCAGTGAGCAATACAGAGCGATGTTTATCCTTAAACTCACCCCTTATCTGAAGGTCGGCTGAAAAATCACCCAAATTCACCGAGTGTTCCTGAGTGCCTGAGTATTTTTAGGAAATCTCTGGGGAAATCAGTGGCGACATCGGGGAAATTTTTGAATGTTCCCGGCGTGTCGGATTGGTCAGAACCGTCCCGAAATTAGAAATGCCGTTTTATCTGGGATTATGGCTAAAAACTTGGCGGTTCAAAAGTGCAAATGAACAAACAAAAAAGATTTTAATGTCAGGTCAAAAGACACCCCTAGTCGAACTTTGCGAATGTGATACTGCTCACATTTATGTACTATCTTTTACCGCTCGTAAAGGTTTTAAATGTTGATAATTCAGCGATTTTTCCTGTCACCCAGCTTAAAACTTGCTGAGATGCAAAATTTGACCCCATTTTGGGGTACCTACAGCAGGAATCAATCCGCATCATGGCGCCAAAAGGGGCTATACTTATGGGTACAGGTTGCGGAAAGACGGAAAACCGGATGGAAACAACCGAGGAGCGATATACAGGGTATCGCTGGAGCATGGAGGTCTCCGATTATGAAGAACACACATAAGCTTTATGCCGCAGGAGGCGGCTTACTTATAGCCGCGATGATGGGTTTCGCCCCGTCTTTCGCAGATGATGGCACCCAGACCGCATTGGAAGCGGATCCGGCCATCGAGGTGGCAGGTGCAACTGCCGCAGATAATGACATTACGGTCGCTGGTAGTGAGGCTGTAACTGAGGAGAATGCCAAGGCGCAGGATGCTCAGGCAGAACCGTCTGCTACCGAGGAAGCAACTTCCGAGAAGCCTGCTGAGGCTGCGGAACCTGCTCCGCAGGAAAGCACCTCGGCTGATGAAACTGCTGCTGCGGGTACGTCTGAACCGGCTCAGGAACAGACCACTCCGGCAAAAGATGACGCTGCTGCTGAGGAAGCTGCTCCTGCCAAAGAGGTAGAGGCTGCTGAGCCCGCCCCGGCGCAGGTAGTGCCCGTTACTTACGTGGTACCTCACTACAGCGCTATGGACGCGGATGCTGCTCCGGTAGCCGAACCTGATCCTCAGGCTCCTGCTCCCTTGCTGACCATGGCAAAGACCGACAACAATCCGCAATCTGATCCCAATAGCCAGCGCCAGGTTGCTTGGTTTGAACTTCCGGAACCTGCCGGTCCGGCTCTGGTTCCCGGACAGTCCACTCCGCTGTTGAACGCAGCTGTTTCTGAAGCTCCGGCTGTCAATGCGAACGTGGTTCCTGCCACCGCAGTACAGACCTCAGCCGTGCAAGCAGCTCCTGCTCAGCAGGCGCAGATGAACCGGGCTCAGACCGTTGCCGAAGCCGGCACCTTGAGCCGCTCTCTGGCACGCACCGGTTCCATCGCCCAGTACGCCGCGCTGCTCTCCGTAGCAGCCTTGATTGCAGGTGCTGGATTGCTGGCTGGCGCAGTTGCTACCACACGTCGTCGCGCTAACGCGATTGAAAAGTAACTCGTTCAATCAGAATTACTGAAACACCTCCACAGTTTGGACCCGCCACGCGCGGGTCCAAACTGATTTAACTGTCTAGAGCTCTCTCAATGAAATCGCGTGTGGGTTTCAACCTGACTAATTTCAGGCAGCACGGAGCTATCTAGCTTCCGTGATAATGTGCACAGGACTATTTCGCGTGTAAGACTGTTTAGAACACAGGACTATTTCGCGTAAATGGCTTCGATTTCCTTGGCGTATTTCTTAATGACCTGTTCACGACGAACCTTCAAAGAAGGAGTCAAGAGACCGTTATCCACGGTAAAGTCGCCGATAATAACACGCACCTTGCGAATGGATTCCGCCCTGGAGACACTGGCAGATGCCCGCTGGGCACCCCGCATCAGAGATTCTTGAACGGCGGGATGAATAGCGGCAGTAGCCGGATCCATGGGCGGAAGTTTGTGGTTGGCGAGCCATGTCGGCAACATCTCACGATCCAGAGTCACCAAAGCCGACACGAAAGGTCTCTTGTCTCCGATGACGACCACATTGGAAACCAGAGGATGACCCCGGAACGAGTCCTCCAATGGTGCAGGGGATACGTTCTTGCCAGAAGCAGTCACAATAAGTTCTTTCTTGCGTCCGGTAATGCTGAGATATCCGTCGTCATCTATTTCGCCCAAGTCTCCACTGGCGAACCAGCCGTCAGAGTCCAAAACTTCGCCAGTAGCCTCGGGGTTATTACGGTACCCACGCATCACGATTCTGGAACGAACAAAGATTTCACCGCTGGCGTCAATTTTTAGTTCCACGCCGGGCAAGGGACGCCCTACGGTGCCGATTCGGATGTTACCGGGAAGGTTCCCGGTCGCCGGACCAGCAGTTTCCGTCAAGCCCCAGCCTTCAATCACGGTTAAACCTACGCCACGGAAAAAATGTCCCAGACGCGCCCCGAGAGGAGCCCCGCCACTGATGACCCACCGGCATTCTCCACCCATGAGATCCAATAGTTTAGAAAACAGCAACTTATCAGCAATGGCACGCGACCGATGCAAACGGAACCCCACAAACTTTCGATTCGGATCGTTGAGAGCCTCTGAATAGTGAATGGCTTGCGCGGCAGCCCAGTTAAAAATGCTGTGCTTTAAGCCACGACCAGCCTTGACTTGAGCTGCAGTGTAAATTTTTTCCAGAACTCGTGGCACCACGATCATGCTGGTGGGGCGGAATGATTGCAGGTCGTTCAACATGTTTTTCACATTTGGAACGCAACCCAGCACGCCGCGACCCGAAAGCACCGTGTAGGAGCTGAAGCGGGCGAACACGTGAGCCAGTGGCAAAAACAGCAGCAGACGGGTCTTTTTGTTGTCGACGACTTCAGGCAGACTGTCCCCAATCATTAGCGCCATATAAACGAAGTTACGCTGGGTCAGTTCTACACCTTTCGGTCTGCCGGTAGTTCCAGAGGTATAGACGATAGAGAGTAGAGAATCAAGGTTGACTGCGGATAAACGTTCCTTAACTTCCTGTTTCCGGACGTTGGTGCCCTTGAGACGAATTTGGTCCAGCGCACCGTCTTGGATAGCTGCCACCCCGCAATCCACAACTCGTCCCGTAGACTCAACCAAACGGGCTTGGGTCGCAGTTTCAGTAATCACCAACCGCGCCCCGGTATCCTCCAAGATCCAGTCCACTTGGGATGCGGAATCAGTCTCATAGATGGGCACGACGGTTAAGCCAGCTGATTGGGCAGCATAATCTAACAGCACCCACTCGTAGGAGGTCCCTGCCATAATGCCGATGCAGTCTCCGGACTCTAAGCCCATTCCGATAAGCCCGCGCGCTACATCGATAATTTGGTTCGCCATCGTCGAGGCGGTGATTTCTTCCCAACCGTCACCAAAAGGCTGCGGACGCATCATCACGACGGCTTGGGGAGTGCGCCGGGCACGGGTGAAAAACAGCGCAGGTATGGAATCATTGGGTTCCAAACTGATTTGGGCGGGGGTGGCGTAATAATTTGTGGTCAACAGAGCCTCCTGAATCAATAGGTTTAACATACCGCAAAATACGTCGAAACACTTTACATAGCATTTGGCTTAACCTGCCAAAATGATGGATTTTGTCTCGGGGGAGTCTCATAATGAAAGCAACTGAGCCGATATGAGGGATGTCAGTTCGGTAGGTGAAACGTTTCAGATAAATTTATTTGAGAGAGAGGGAAGGTTCATGAGCATACCTGCGGTCGGTCCCTCCTTTCCGCTAGGCAATGCGGGTGTTGCTAATGCTGCAAATGCTGCTAACGCTGCCCCACAAAATGCCAGCACTGCCGCACAAAATGCGCAAGCGGCGGTCAACAATGCAGCTGCTAATATGGGGGCAGCCGCTCAACAAAATCTGAGCGCGACCGGCTTGCCCGCTCCGCAAAACTCTGCCGTCATCGCCAATGTAACGGCAGGTCTTGCTTCGGCACAAAATAATTCCGCCGCGTCCAGCGGGAAACCCAATACGACGCCGGCACAATCCAACGCCTCACCGGCGACTCAACTGCTGCCCAACACGGGAACTTCCGGCGCCAACCTTGACTCTGCACTGCAAAACTCACGCAGTGCCTGGCAGAATGCCGCTGGGCAGGCAGCGGGTCAAAGGCCCGCTACAAATCCAAATTCTTTGGCGCGAATGCTGCAATCATTTTCCCAATCCACGGTGTCTCCCGGAACGGTGCAAACGTCTTTGGGACGCGCCCAAATAATTCCTCCCGGGCAAGGGGCAAACCTTTATGCCGCAGTGCAAAGTGGAGGTACCACCACCGCGGCTAACGCGGCTTCTGCCGCAGGAACCGCTAATCCGGGCACTACGGCGGCATCCGCTTCAGCTCAATCCGCCCCGCCCACACAGGCAAACAGTGCTGCTACAGCAACTCCAGGCTCAGCAGCAGTCCCGCAGACAGCCGCCGGTGCAGCGACTTTGCGAGCGGAAGGAGCACAGACCCAGGCTGCTCCTGCTCCCACGCGCCCCGCGGGTACACTCGCGAGCGCTCCTGGCGGAACAGCAGTCCCGGCAGCCTTACCCGAAGCAGCGGTACGTCAAGCCAATGCTGCCCAAGCCAGCGCACAGCAAGCCGTGACCCAGGCAGCGGCATCCGAAGGAGAAGGAAAAACTGCAGCTGCCCATCCCCAAAGCCAGGCACGCAACGCCGCTATACTACCCGACGCCAATCCGGCTCCCGCGTTACCAGCTCCCTTGACGCCCCAGGACCCAGCACCGAAAGCCGGTCAGCTAGGTGCCAGCGTCGCCGGGGTGTCGGAAGATCCGGTCTATATGAGCCAAGTCGCGGCAGCCAGCGGATTTGGGGCGAAACTGCAGCAGACCCTAAACCTGAACCTCGGCATTGCCAACCTCACGGCCGGCAATCTCATCAGCCTGTGCGGCGTGTTGGTGATAACCCTGGTTGTGATGCGGGTGTTCGTCGACGGCGTGGTTGCAGAGGAAATTGTTGCCCTGAGCTTTGCGACAATCATCGGGATTATGCTGTTAATAGGACCACGGTTGATGCGTGAAAACCCTCGCGATAAAAATGCGCCACCGCCACCCCGAAAGAGGTGACGGCAACGCGGAAATGCCGCAGGACCCTCGTGAATCCAGGCGAAATCGCGGCTATCAGCAGTTGTAGTACAGCTCAAACTCAAGCGGGTGAGGATGCACGAACAGCTTTTGCACCTCATTTTCGCGCTTCAAGCGTATCCATGTCTCTAACAGGTCCGTGGTGAAAACGTCACCTTCGGTCAAGAATTCGTAGTCATCCTCCAGGGCATTCAGAGCCAAATCCAACGACGGTGGCAGTTTCTCGATATCGCGGTATTCCTCGGGAGGAAGCTCGTAAAGGTCCTTGTCGATAGGGTCGGCAGGTTCGATACGATTGCGGATTCCATCCAGACCAGCCATCAGAATGGCGGGGAAAGCCAGGTAAGGGTTCGCAGACGTGTCCGGCACACGGTACTCGACACGCTTTGCTTTCGGGGAAGTGCCGGTGACCGGAATACGAATGCAAGCCGACCGGTTACGCGCGGAATACACCAGGTTCACGGGGGCTTCAAAGCCCGGAACCAAGCGGCGGAACGAGTTGATGGACGGGTTCGTAAACGGCAGAATAGCGGCGGCGTGACGCAGCAACCCGCCGATAAACCAACGTGCCATGTCAGACAGACCGCCATAGCCGTTTTCGCCGTAGAACAGGGGATTGCCGTCTTTCCACAGAGACACGTGGCAGTGCATACCCGAACCGGCCTGACCCCACAGCGGCTTCGGCATGAAAGTGACGGTCTTGCCCAGTTCGATAGCCTTGTTTTTCACGATGTATTTGAACACCGTGAGGTTGTCTGCGGCGTGCAGCAGAGTGGAATAGGTGTAGTTGATTTCCTGCTGACCCGACGCCCCGACTTCGTGGTGAGCACGTTCGATTTCGAACCCCGTCTCTTGCAAGGCGCGCACAATGGCGTCACGGTCATCAGCGGTGGCGTCCATCGGGGGGACGGGGACGTAGCCGGCTTGGAAAGGCATCTTGTTGCCCAAGTTGTGCCCGTCCTCCCAATCGCCGGAGGTCTCCGGCGATTCCCGAGAACCAATTTTTACGAAAGTATCGTGGGGATCCGTGCGGAACTGGATGGAATCAAAAATGTAAAACTCCGGTTCGGGAGCCAGGAACGCTGTGTCGGCGATACCGGTGGACTTCAGGTAGGCCTCTGCCTTTTGCGTCACGCCACGCGGATCGCGAGAAAATGGTTCGTTCGTGAAGGGATCCACGATGGAGGAATACAGCACCAGAGTCGGCTCCTTACGGAAAGGATCGACGAAGGCCGCGGTGGGGTCGGGAATTAGCTTCATATCGGATTCATGAATCGCGGTGAAACCATTAATGGACGACCCGTCAAACATCATCCCCTCGGTGAGGGTTTCCTCAAGCATATTGGTGGGGATGGTGAGGTGCTGCATAGTTCCATAAAGGTCGGAAAAGCGCACATCGATGAAACGAATGTTTTTTTCTTTGACAAAGTTAATTACTGATTGTGAATCATTAAACATGCCGGAACCTCCTGCAAGGTAAAATTTATACATATTTACCATTCTATTTTTACCTTTCCCCCAGGGGTCCGCCAAATCGGCGCGCCCACAGATTTTGTCTGGTGATGGCATATACTTAGAGGCACGACAGGGGAGCGAAATTCGCTGAGAGTGCCGAGTCTTAATGCGTAGCATGTGGCGGGCAGACCCTCGCACCAGGCAAGTAATGTTGCCGAGGAAGTCGAGTAAAATCTCGGTTCACGTCGCTCAGGACGTGAACTTTTCCCCTGCTCTTACTGATTCTAGAAAGGGCAGATATGTTTTCTATTACTCGGGGACAAGCCTCGTCCCGGACTTTGGCAGTGTTGGCTGCAGCAGGGATGTGCGCGGCTTTGCTGGCGGGCTGTACCGATTCCCGTCCGACCAGCAGCGCCACCGGCACACCGGGAACTGACAGTAACAAGTCCAGCGGCACGGTGACCCTTGTGACCTATGATTCATTCCCGTTGAGCGATGAAACTGCCGCCGCCTTTACCGACAAAACCGGTTACAAGCTAAAGGTCGTGAAAAATGGCGACGGGGTAGAGCTGACTAACAAGCTGATTTTGACCAAGGACGCGCCGTTGGGTGACGCCGTGTTCGGTTTTGATAACAACACTGCTCAGGCTGCCGTTGATGCCGGAGCCTTGGCTGATTTCACCGGGAAACTCGCTCCTAGCGTGCAAAAGTTGCGCGGGGATTCAAAACAATTGGTCCCGGTGGATCGTGGCGAGGTTTGTGTGAATTACGATGTCTCTTACTTCCAAAAGAAAGGTCAGCAGCCTCCGGCGACTTTCGATGACCTGACAAAGCCGGAATACAAAAATCTGACCGTGGTAGAGGATCCTCGTACGTCCACGCCGGGTCTGGCTTTCCTGCTGTCCACCATCAAAGCTAAGGGTGAAAACGGGTGGATGGATTACTGGAAGTCACTGAAAGCAAACGGGGTGAAGTCCGTAGGCTCCTGGGATGATGCGTTCAACGTTGACTTTACGGCAGGTTCTAATGACAACGGTAGCGCGGCGTATCCGATTATGGTGTCCTATGCGTCATCTCCGGCTTGGGCAGTCAGTGATGACGGGAGCGTTTCTACTATCGGGAACGTGCCGGCGACTTGCTATCAGCAGGTTGAATACGCCGGGGTACTGAAAGGTGCCAAGAACCCGGCGGGCGCGGCGGCGCTGGTTCAGTTCTTGACCGAAGAAACAGCGCAAAAGGACCTGACCGAGAACAACTACATGTACCCGGTGCTGGATTCGGTACAGTTGCCCGAACCGCTGGCGAAGTTCGGCGCCCCCTCTGGTCAGGCTGCCGTGCTGAAAGAAGCCGACGTGGTTAAGAACCGCGAAGCCTGGGTACGTTCCTGGGCCTCGATTATGGGCTAGGCGCCCCGAGCGTTCGAAAGGCGATAAATGGAAAAGACAGCCCCCAGGGTGGCTCTAGCGGTGATGGTGTTCCTGCCGCTGGCTTTCCTGGGGCTGTTTTTTCTGTGGCCGACCCTGCGGATTATCGGTCTGGGGCTGAGCGGCACGGCGACCGGTCTGGGTTCGGGTGGGACTGCCTGCGTTGGCGGGTCGCTGCGCGAGATGCTCGGTCGAACCCGGACCTGGACGACGCTGTTTTGGACCCTGGAAATGGGTTTGCTGGGGACAGTATTCTCAGTGTTTCTGGGGGTCGCCGGGGCGTGGGCGCTTTACGGGCTGAGGATTCCGGGACGCCGAGTGTGGCGCACCCTGACCGGGGTGCCCTTCGTGCTGCCATCGGTAGTGGTTGGCGTAGCATTCCAGAATTTGTTGGGTCCGGGTGCCCCCTTGGGTTTCCTGGGACTTTCCGAGAGTCGCGCCGCGATTATCTTGGCGATGGTGTTTTTTAACTTTTCCCTGGTCGCGAGGATAGTCGGCAACGCCTGGATGCGTTTGGATCCGCGTCCCGCACAAGCCGCGCGGGCATTGGGTGCCAGTCCGGCTCGGGCGTTCCTGACCGTGACCTTGCCCCGGCTGGGACCGGCGATTTTTGCCGCAGCTTCGTTGGTGTTCCTGTATTGCATTACGTCTTACGGTCTGATTCGGGTGCTCGGTGGAGTAAAAATCACGACGTTGGAAGTCGAGATTTACCTGGAAACTGCCAGCTATCTCAATCTTTCAGGAGCCGCGGTTTTGTCCATCCTGCAAATTCTCATCGTGCTGGCAGCTTTGGGGATTAACGGGGTCGCGCGGGCTCGCTTCGAGCGCGCGGGGGCGCTGCGCACCGTGCCGCCCCGGCGGGTGCGCCGTGAGGACACTTTCGCGCTGGTCTTGACGGGTCTGGGGATTCTGTTAGTGGCAGTGCCACTGGTTTTCATGGTGGTGGCTTCGCTGCGTCTGGCAGGTCGCTGGACACTGGCAAACTATCAGGCATTGGGACAGCCGGGAATCGTGGCGCAGCTGCCGGGCACGGCTTGGGGAGCGTGGGGGTATTCCCTGCAGGTGGCGTTACTCTCATGCGTGATTTCCCTGGTCATGGGGTTATCGGTGGCTCTGGTCGTGTCGCGCCGAGTGCCGCTGAATTCGCGGTGGCGCGGGGCTCAAGAACTGTTCGATATGCTGTTTTCCTCTCCCCAAGGCGTCAGTGCGGTCACGGTGGGGTTCGGAATGCTGATAACTTTGCAGGCTCCGCCACTTTCCCTGCCCGCTAACGCGTTGTTTTTGGCAGCTGCACAAGCGGTGGTGGCGGTGCCACTGGTGTTACGCTCGGTCTTGCCGACCTTGCGGGCCATCAATCCACATCTGCGAGAAGCGGCAGCGACTCTGGGGGCAAATCGGCTGCAGTCTTTTGTCACCGTCGAGTTGCCCGTTTTGGCGCGGGTCAGCGGGGTCGGGGCTGGCTTTGCTTTCGCGATTTCCCTGGGCGAGTTCGGGGCGACCAGTTTCCTGGCCAGACCGCTAGAGCCTACGCTCCCGGTAGCAATTTTTGCTTTGAGTTCCCGTCCGTCCGCGCAGGCACAAGGGGCGAGCGCCGCCGCGAGCGTGGTGCTGGCGCTGACTTGTGCGTTGGTGATGTTCGTGGCAGAAAACGGTTTTGCCACGGCTACGCGAGGTTTGCGGTGGCGACTTAAACTGTCCTCGAAGGGAGAATAAACACGTGAACGAAACTGCCCACCCGGGCTTGTGCCTGCGGCAAATCACATTTTCCTACCCGCCAAATCGCCGCGGCGAGAAGCCAGTGCCTATCTTGCAATCCGTGAATCTGGACGTGAAGCGGGGCGAGATTATGGTGCTGCTGGGACCTTCCGGCTGTGGGAAATCGACCCTGCTACAGATTGTGGCAGGATTACTGTCTGCCGACTCCGGCACTCTGACCTGGGACGGTGTCAACCAACAACCCGTTCCGACGCATCGGCGCGGGTTCGCGATGCTGTTCCAAGATTGCCAACTGTTTGCCAACCGCAACGTGGAACGCAACGTCGGCTACGCCCTAGAACTGCGCCGACCGCGCCCCCGCAAAACAGAAATAGCCCACACGGTCGCCGAAATGCTGCAGTTGGTGCGGTTGAAAGGCATGGAAAAGCGCCGGGTTGATACTCTGTCAGGAGGGCAGGCTGGTCGGGTCGCCCTCGCTCGCGCCTTGGCTGCCAGACCAAAACTGCTGCTGCTGGATGAGCCACTTTCGGCCCTTGACGAACAGTTGAAATATGAGCTAGCTGCCGAAATTCGCGACATCGTGAAACGCAGCCAAATCACCGCTGTTTACGTAACTCATGATCAGGCAGAAGCGTCGTTGGTGGCGGACCGGGTGGGAATAATGCTGGCTGGCGTGATTCGTCAGACCGGCACGTTGGACGAGTTAAAAGCCCACCCGGATACTCGTGAAGTCGCCAAGTTCCTGGGGGTCAGTTTCCCTTCCCGGTAGTTTTGAAAATTCGTTAAACTGGGGAAACCAACACAGCGCCCCAGGCCCGTTTTCGTCTGATTGTTCCGGCTATGCGGTGGTGTTTCGGAAAGGAAACGACAATGAAGCAAGACATGATAGCCCCTCTCGCAACCACAGATTTGTATGATGAATATGGTGACAAGCTGCGGGTTTGTGATATGCAGATGACCAACTTTGGCGGGCACAAGGCTTTTGCCGGAAAGATTACAACCATTCATTGTCACCTGGACAGTGGTCTGGTGAAAGCCACGCTCAACACGCCGGGGCGGGGTCGGGTCTTGGTTGTTGACGGCGAAGGTGACCTACACGCGGCCTTATGCGGGGACCTGATTGCGGGTGCTGCGGTAAAGAACGGT
The DNA here is from genome assembly GCF_000196535.1 of Mobiluncus curtisii ATCC 43063. Classification (NCBI taxonomy): domain Bacteria; kingdom Bacillati; phylum Actinomycetota; class Actinomycetes; order Actinomycetales; family Actinomycetaceae; genus Mobiluncus; species Mobiluncus curtisii. The sequence goes on from NC_014246.1 coordinate 1,849,220, forward strand.
TGGACGGGAGTCGTCATCAACGGGGCGATTCGTGACTCGGCAACGATTCGCGGTCTGGCTCTGGGCATAAAAGCGCTGGGCACAACCCCACGCAAATCCATCAAAGACAGCGTGGGTGAAACCGACGTCGAGCTAAACTTCGGGGGCATCACGTGGCGTCCCGGAGACACCTTGCACGCCGACATGGACGGAATCGTTTTGCTCCCCGAAGAGTGAGCCAGCGCCCTAGTGATCTGTTACGTTGCGAGGTAACCGCTACACTGGTACGGATGAGAGTGGGCGGAGGCGATTGGGCGTGAAGAATCCGGAACCCGTGGTGAAGTGGGCTGGAGGCAAGCGGCAATTGCTGGATCGCATCATGGGGCGCGCGCCAGCCCAGTACAATCATTATTTCGAGCCATTTCTGGGTGGTGGTGCGGTTCTGTTCAAGCTGCAACCGCCAAGGATGACCGTAAACGATATAAATTCAGCGCTCATGAGTCTCTACCGGCGGATTCAGACAGACCCAGAGGGGATTATTGACGCGGTTAATACGATTGATGGCGCATTGCCTCAGGAAAAAGAGCCCGCCAGCGAGTATTTTTACACGCTGCGCAGCCGGTACAACGATTTAATCCGCAAACAAGATTATGGGCTGGAATCGGACGCGTTAATGTTGTTCTTAAATAAGCATTGCTTCAACGGGTTGTACCGGGTCAATGCAAAAGGGGAGTTCAACGTTCCTTATAACGGTTCTACCGGTCCGTCTCTCAACGAGGACAACATTTATGCAGTTTCCAGAATGCTCCAGGGCGCGACTTTGCTAAATGTTGACTTCGAGCAGGCTTGTCGGGGCGCGGGCAGGGGTGATTTCGTTTTTCTCGATAGTCCCTATGCGCCTTTAAAAGCAGATAGTTTTCAGGACTACACCAAAGAGGGGTTCCATAAAGAAGACCACGAACGTCTGGCAGTTTTATTTAAGGACTTGGATAAACGGGGTTGTTTCGTGATGCTCACCAACCATGACACGCGCCTGATCCGGGAACTTTATCAAGACTACAGAATTGATGTCGTATCGGTACGGCGTGCAATTAATTCCGATGCTTCAAAGCGGAGAGGAACCGAAGTCATCGTCACTAATTATCTGGGAGCCCCGGATGACGAAAGCTGAGGCATCACGCATATTTTTTCAAACCCCCACGGCGAAGCTGATTCTTGCAGATGTATTTGATGCTCTTAAGAATATCGAGGAACAGAGCGTCGACATGATTTTTGCTGACCCACCGTATTTTCTCTCCAACGATGGAATTTCTTGCTCTGGCGGTAAACAGGTCTCGGTCAACAAGGGTGATTGGGACAAGGGGCTGCCACTGTCAGAAAAACACGAGTTCAACCGGCATTGGATTCGTGAATGCAAACGTGTCTTGAAACTAGACGGCAGTATCTGGATTTCCGGCACGTTCCACAACATTTATTCCATTGGTTTTGCTTTGGAACAAGAACGATTCAAGATATTGAACAACATCACCTGGCAGAAACTAAATCCCCCTCCGAATTTGGGCTGCCGGTGTTTTACGCATTCCACGGAGACTGTCATTTGGGCACGTAAAGACGAAAATAAAGCCAAGCACAAGTTTAACTACGGGTTGATGAAAGAACTCAATGATGGAAAACAGATGAAGGACGTTTGGCAAGGGACACTGACCCCGAAAAATGAAAAAGCTTTCGGCAAACACCCCACCCAGAAACCCGAGTACTTGTTGGAAAGAATCATACTAGCTTCAACCAATGAAGGGGATTTAGTGCTAGATCCGTTTGTGGGATCAGGGACCACGGTGGTGGTCGCTAACCGACTGGGGCGCAGTGGTATCGGCATTGACAACAATACTGAATACCTTGAAATTGCTAAAAAACGACTGCTGGGTTTGACTTCAACCCCAGAGAAAGCAGCTCTGCAACAGAAAGAACAGACCATTGCGTGATTTTGAAACTTGGATTGGTCATTTCAAAGAATCCATCGCTACCTATGGCTATTACGTTGACTGGAATAAGATATTTAGGCAAACTGACAGTATCAAGGTTGAGTTAAACATTCTTAATTCACTGGTCGGTTCAAGGAATATTCATTTTGAGTTCATGAATCTAATCTCACGCTACCCAGAGATTCGTCGAGCCATCCCTATCTTAATCGCTAAACGTGAAGCCACGATTTCCGTCTTGGATCCAGATGACGGTTACCGCCTTTTTGACTTTTCGGCTGTTCATCTCAGTGACCAGGACTGTGCTTTGTTTATGGAAAAAACTGGGTTGTTCAACTTGATTAGCAACCGTATCATAGATAATCTTTACGATTACGTGACTGGGGTTGAAGCGGGTCTTGATTCCAATGCTCGGAAGAACCGGGGTGGGCACCTCATGGAGGAACTCGTCGAAAGTTACTTGGAAAAAGCAGGTCTGACCCGTGAGAAAGACAGCTGGGATAAGCCCGATTCCGGTACTTATTTCAAGGAAATTTACGCAAAGAATTTGCAGTTGTGGGGTTTGAACATGGATCCTCTCACCAACAGCGGCAAAAGCTCTAAGCGTTTTGACTTTGTGGTTTGCACTGATACTACGATTTTTGGAATTGAGACAAATTTCTACGGTTCAGGAGGCTCAAAACTCAACGAAACCGCCCGCTCCTACAAACAACTTGCTCAAGAAGCTCAACAAATTCCAGGTTTTGAATTCGTCTGGTTTACTGATGGCAAGGGATGGGATAAAGCGCGGGGGAATCTCCGGGAAACCTTTGAAAGTATGGAACACATCTACTCAATCAACGAATTAGAAGATGGTATCTGTACAAAAATCTTCACTAACTCTTAGTCTTTCAATAGAGTTTCGTTTGCCTGTTTTCGCTACGCCTCGACACTCTCAAGTTTGATTCATCTACGAAAGACCGGCTAGCCTACTTGGGCGAGGAGGCGCGGTTCTGAGGGAGCTGCCGGGGCGTCGGGGACGTGGAAAGCGGTCCGGATACGCGCGCCAACCTGCGCGCTGCAGCCGACGAACAGGTATTCCAGATTTCGCAGGTGGGTGACTTTACCAACCTTGGTTCCTTCTGGATTGTAAATGCCAATCTGGGCGCCCACGTAGCGTTTATAGTCAAAAGCCAGCGCCACGCAGTCCTCAAAACGGGCAGCCACCACGTCAAACAGGGTGTCAAAATCAATCCAAGATTCATTGTTATAGGACAGCACCAGCGTGTCCGTGTCTATCTGCGAAATCAGGCTTTGCAGAGCCTGGGGCATCTCGCGTTTCCGGTTATACGCCGAATGTGTGGCGGAATCCCGCGCGTCTATCCGCTTTTGTGCCACGCCGTAAGCCTCGGGACAATCCCAACGAATCAGCGTCTCCCAGATGTGGTAGTTCGTAAAGTAACGATGCTGGTTATAGGGCGGATCGAGGTAAACCATGTCAAAATGCGGAGTCGCGGGGTCAGCGATGAGTGCGTTCGTGTCACGCTGGTAGGTGGTACCCGTGCCGTCCAGAAGCTCGGGCACTCGCAGTTCCAGGTTATTGTACGAGCGCGGAGCCCACTGTTTCAGGTACGCCATCTGCAGCCCGGTCGTGGAGTCCACTCGGTCTGCCGCCTCCATCAGAGAAGTCAGCAGGATAGGGTATCGGGGGTCGGCGGCAAACTCCGCCTCAATCCGATTGCGGATAGCATCGATACGCGCTCCGTTCTGCGGTTGGAAGAACCGGGATTTTTCGCAAAACGTTTCCGTAAAGTATCCCGGCTCGCCGGGGGTGGCTTCTAAGTCGCACAAGATAGTTCGCAGCTCGCGGTCGTTTATCTGACGTTTGTCGGTGGCGATATAGCAATCCGACAGCACCCGGGAATAGCTGGCCACGTCATTAGCGGCGGTAGTAATCCCGAGAGCTTTAAATGCTTGGGCAACCCTGGTCGTCCCGGTAAACGCGTCAAGGGCGGTGCGCGCGCCCGACAGGTTCGCAATCTGTGCCAACGCCGGCACCAAAGTGCGTTTTGAACCCAAGTATTTAATCACACGTGCTCCCTCTCTCCCCGAGATTAACATGAGGGAAGGAGAAAACCGCGCAGGCGCGCGGAAAAACGGGAAATCAAGACTTGTGAACGCGGGAAACGAAACTACATGCCGCCGGCGTAATCGAGTTGACCCCAGGCATAATACAGCCCAATCGCCGCCGAAATCGAGAGGTTCAAGGAACGACGTCCGTCCAGCATAGGAATGCGAACCCGGCTGGTGACACGGGGGTCATCCATGACTTCAACCGGCAGCCCGGTATCTTCGGGACCAAACATGAGACCATCCCCGTCCTGGAACTGAATCTGGGGCAGCAAGATGTCAGTATGACCGGTGAAGGCATAAAGTTTGCCGGGCACGTGCGCCAAGCAGTCGTCCAAATCAGGGTGACGCTCCAGATGCGCCAGGTCGTGATAGTCCAGTCCTGCCCGCTTCAACTTGGTGTCGTTATCCAGGTCGAACACGGTCGGTTCGACCACATGCAGGGTAGCTCCGGTACAGGCAGCCAGGCGAATCGCCGCACCGGTGTTCCCGGCAATGCGAGGTTCAAAGAAAATCACGTGCAACATAACACCCCTATTCTAAGTAGGTTTCATGATGCAATGAAAAATCCGGAGCTGAAACCTGTAAAATAGACAGAATGGCTGATGAAATGGATTGGCGTGCCGGGCTCGGAAGTCTACTCAACGCTAGCGAAGTGGACTTTACGAACCAGCCTTTGGCTATCCAGATAGACGGAGAAACCCTGATTCCGCTGCGACTGGCATTGTCTGGGGAATGGACAGAAAAACGCGCTACTTGGCGCGACCTCACCTCCCGGTGGGTATCTGTCACCAAGGGACTGAATACGACCCAGCTCGTCGCGATGCGTCACCTTTTTGAGCACAGTGCCCACGCCCAACTCGTGAAGTTAAGCCACCTTGACGCTACCGGTCTGGACCTCCTGGAGAAGTGCGTCACCAGCGGAGTTACCGTCTATTCGGACACGACTCGTACTACTGTGTTATGTCCCACTACTAGGGGGTCTCAAGCCGTCCTGGTCATCACCCCACACGAGGACGGCTCGGTGACGGTGGTGGCTCGTGCTGAAAACTCTGTGCCCGGACCTCGCTACGAAACGGCAGACACCGCTGACGCCGACTGCCAGTCTCTCGGCACCAGACTGCAAGTGTTGCGCGGGCGTTTCGTAGCCTGTACGGGAATTAAAGCGGGAGTAAACGAGGAACTGCACGCGCTGGCTGCGGCGCAGGCCCGATGGGAAATCCCGGCTGCGCAAGCCAACGATTTTTGGGCGAACTATGCCAAACACCTGGGAGAACTGGGGATGCTGTCCCCGGACTCAATGAATCTGGTCCAGGAACATGCTTTTGGTACACCTCAGTTATGTGGATTGTTGCGCCTCCACGAAATGAATCCCCAACTGGTCGAAATACGCTGGACCGTACGTCGTCGTTCCGCCACTGACACCGTGGAAGTGCCCCTGGATCCCAATACTGCGGATTCGGAAATCCAAAAGGCGATGCATAGCGTCGGCTCCCTGGGGGGATGGAATGCATCCGAGATTCAGACGTTCTTTACGAAAAAATTTCCCATTTTTGAGTTGGATCGGATTCGCGAGCTGATTGCAACCATTAATGCTTCTCAACGTGCCGAAGTGGACATATCCCCCGAACTGCAACACATTCAGATTTTTTCGGATGGTCCTGCGCTTGACCTGCGGATTGACCAGATTATTTCTCCCGGTCAAGCAACATCCCAGTCTGACGAAGATGCCCCTGACTTTGCTGCGGATTTTGAAGGACTGCCTGAAGACGAGCCGCGGGGCTGGGGGCTGCGTTATGGGCTGGACCTGGGGTTGCGCCTGGGGCAAGAGGACTTGGACACAAAAGAATTTCTGGCAGCCCTGGGGCGGGTGGAACGCTGGTGGCAAACCCCTGAGGGTAACTGGGTGGATTTGTATGCGGCGAAAAATCAGCAGCTGAAACGGCTGATTCGGGAGTTTACCGATTTAGGGCTCAACGATTTTTCCGGAGGGGCGGACTTTTCGGTCGGAATTTCCAATTTCGGACTGGTCTCGGCGTTGGACGCGCTGGCGACGACGCGTCACTTCTCCGGAGATTGGGAACATGCCGTCAACAAATTGGTGGACCCGCCTGAAGTTTCGACACCCGCATTGGCGCGAGGCACTTGGCGTGGCTATCAAGAGGACGGTTTCCATTGGATGATGGCTCGAGCTACAGCTGGTTTGGGTGGCATCTTGGCTGATGATATGGGTTTGGGCAAGACCATGCAGATGCTGGCGGTCATCGCTGGGCAAAAACAGCAGTTGATGGATAGTCCCGCGAACGCTGCCGGGGCGGTGTTTGTGATAGTTCCCGCCAGCTTGATGGGAACTTGGGAGGAACAGGCGTCACGGTGGTTCCCGGATTTGCATCTGTACGCGCAAAAGACCAGTGTCGGTAAGGTCGCGGCGGACTGGGAGCGGGTCGCTCGCGAAGTAAAGCAAGCGGACTTGGTGCTGACTACCTACACGTTGGCGCGCATGGACATAGACTTTTGGCAGACCCAGAGCTTTTCAGGTTTAGTTTTCGATGAAGCCCAATTTGTGAAAAACCCTTCCACTGCCACCCATAAAGCCTTGGTGCGTCTGCGCGCCAAGTGGGCTTTTGCCTTGACCGGTACACCTATTGAAAATACTGCCACTGACCTGTGGTCGATTATGTCCCTGACAGTTCCCACGGTGTTGCCCAGCCTATCGGTATTCACGCGCCGTTTTGCCGCTGAAGCCCTCAGTGATCGCGGTGAGGCAGCTGCCGAACTTTCTGACCGGGTGGCGCCGTTCCTGCTGCGTCGCACCAAGGACAGCGTCGCTCAGGAGCTGCCGGAAAAGATTGAACAGATAGTCTCTATTGACCTGGAACCGGCGCAGCGCACCTGGTACGCCAAATATTTGACGGCAGCTCGAGCCCAAGTCGCAGATGCCAATTCTCCTCGCATCAACATCCTCACGGCTTTGACCCGACTGCGCCAACTTGCTCTGAGCGCCAAGCTCATCGACCCGCAGGCACACGAGGACGGGGCAAAAGTCACGTACCTGCTGCAAACGCTGGAGGGGCTGCGCGATGATAGCAACTTGAATCCCCGACAGCGTCATCAGGCGCTGGTGTTTTCTCAGTTCACGTCTTTCTTGGCGATACTGCGGGAAAGGCTGGATCAGGCGGGAATTGACTACGCCTATCTGGATGGCACCAGTCGTGATCGCGACCGGCAGGTGGCACGGTTCCAAAACGGAGAAGTCGATGTATTCCTGATTTCGTTAAAGGCTGGTGGATTTGGTTTGAATCTCACGCAGGCAGATTACGTGTTTCTCACCGACCCGTGGTGGAATCCAGCGGCGGAGGCTCAGGCCGTCGATAGAGCACACCGACTGGGGCAAAAACGATTCGTCAATGTTTACCGGCTGGTCGCTACCGACACGATTGAACAGCGCGTCCTGGAGCTACAAGAAAAGAAACGCGACCTCATTGGGGCGGTACTCTCCGGTCAGGAGAATCGGGAAGTGTCTGCGGGAATCACCCTCGATCAGTTACGCAGCCTGCTGGGATGAAACTTCGGCAGTGCTCCTGGCAGCGTCGCCCGGTGGCCCGAGCACCTGGTAAATATTCCCCAAATTCTGGCATTGACTATGTGGGCGTGAAAGAATGAAACCGTGATTGATGACATTGTTGAAGGGCGTAATTATTTCCAACGTTCTGCCGTCCGGGCTAAATCCCTGGTGCGCGGTGATCCGCTGGTGGGTTCAGGTCTGATTGTGATTGGGGTTTACTCGGGTAACGCCGAGGTCGCCGAGGTGATGCGCGGCTCGGCAAAAACGGTTCGTTTTATGCGTCCGGACGGTACTCTTTCCGCAGAAGCCGCCACGGATCCGGCTCAGATTGGTATCAAGCTGGCCAGTGGTTACGTTCTGGTGAAAGCCAGTGCGACTGGCAAGGACGATGTGGATGAGAATGCCTTTTTCCTGACTCCGACCGCCTCCATGGTCGAGATATGGCAATTCGCCGAAGCTGACTGAGCTCCGTTTCGGCATCGGCAATCCGCGGTTTTTTCGCTAAATTTCGCGGTCTGTGTTTCCGTCGCGGAACTCATCTTGAGAATGACGGCTAAACCCGCTAAATTTGATTTGCCTTTGGCGCCAGCGAGGGTGGCGGAATGGTAGACGCGCAAGCTTGAGGTGCTTGTGACCAATTGCGGTCGTGAGGGTTCAAGTCCCTTTCCTCGCACAAGACCCGGTAATCCGGGTCCTTGTTGTATTTTCGTTCGGGGGGATTCATGTCTGAAACGCCTTTCGTTCAGGGAATCGCTAAATTTGTTTCCACCAGTGCCGCTGCAGGAGAAATCGGGGCGCATCGACCCTTCCCGGTGCACGGCACCCTCCTAACCTTGGACGTGCCACGGGCTGCGGACGCACCTGAAGTCGCGGCAGCTTGCCAAGACCCCGGAATCCAGAGATTTACCAATATCCCAGTGCCTTTCGGCCCGGAACACGCGGACAACTTTTTAAACGAACTTTGCCCCCGGTTGTGGGACGAGGGGGGAGCCAGCTGGATTATCCGTGCTTTTGATTCTCAAACCGCCCACCTGGCAGGGACGATTTCGCTGCGAGTCGGGATGGAAAAGACTGTAAATGTCGGTTATTGGATAGCGCCCGAATGGCGGGGACGCGGGCTGATGCGTGAAGCATTGCAACTTGCAGTCACCACCGCGTTTAATCTGTTGGGCTTTGAATGCGTGACCTTGGAAGCGCACCCGGAAAATCTGGCGTCCATCCGGGTCGCGTGGCATTGCGGTTTTCGGTTTGGCGGAATTTTGCGTGGTATTGGCTTGCATCAGGGACAACGAGAAGACCGTGCCGTGGCGACGCTGCTGCAGGGAGACCCGCTCGAACCGGCAACCGAGTGGACCGCCCTTGTGAAACGATTGCAACTCAGTGACCGGGGAAACACCTCGGACTAGGGAAAGAAGTACAAAATGAGCCAACCAGAACTGCCTACCCCCGACCCGCGTGACCCGGAAGCCCTCGTGCGGCAATTTCACCAAGTCTATGACCTGCCAGTGGTGACAACGGGACCAAACATCGAAAACGAGCGGATGCATATGCGCTTGTCACTGATTTTAGAAGAAACTTCCGAGTTGGTGCGCGCGCTATACGGTCAGAAAGCCTATGCGGCGCTGCGCGGGGTGATGGACGGAATCAGTGAACTGGACGAGGGCGCTCGCGACACTGTCGAGGTCGCCGATGCGTTGGCAGATTTGACCTACGTTGTTTACGGCATGGCTCTGGAGGCGGGAATCAACCTGCCGGCAGTATTGCAGGAAGTTCAAGCGTCCAATCTGTCGAAGCTGGGTCCGGACGGGAAACCGATTTATCGCGATGACGGTAAAGTTTTGAAAGGGGAGGGATTCTTTCCCCCGAACATTGCCCGAGCCTTGCAGGTCCCGCTGGCGCCAGAACTGTAAACCTCACTCCGAACCGGTTGAAATATTTATCGCGAAACCGGTGCACTAGCTGGCATTTAGGTTAGGATTAAGACGTTTTGTTGGAAGGCGTCAATCCTAGAGGAGCTGAAGCGGGAGGTAGTGTGGTCCGAGTTACTGTAGTCGGTGGTGGATATGGGGGAATCACCGTGGCAGGCGGTTTGGATGATGTCGCCGAAGTGACTTTGGTGGAACAAAAAGACCAGTTCGTGCATCACGCAGCAGCTTTGCGTGCCGCCGTCGATGATATTTGGACCCACACCATATTCATGCCCTACTCGCGCCTATTAAAGCACGGTCGGGTCGTGCACGGAGAAGCGACCCGCGTCGAGGGAACCACCGTTCACCTGGCAAATCATGACCCTATTGAAGCGGATTACCTGGTTTTAGCGACTGGGACCACCTACCCCTATCCGGCGAAACACAATATCCCGACAGCTTCGTTGGCGAAACGGCGTCTGGAAGAAACCCGGAATAATTTGTCGCAAGCGAAGCGGGTCATGCTGGTTGGCGCGGGTACTGTTGCCATTGAATTCGCCGGCGAGCTGTTTACGAACTTTCCGGATATAGAAATCATTATGGTGGATCGTTCCCCGCATATTTTGGGGTCTAACGAGTATGCCGAAGACCTGCGTGAGGTTTTGACCGCGGATTTGCAACAGGCGGGAGTGCGTCTGGTTTTGGGCGCTCCCTTGGCGTATTTACCGCCAACCGATATCGGGGAGTTGGCTCCTTTCCATGTCGAGACGCAAGCCGGAGTGGGAATCGACGCCGATATGTGGTTCCTGTGCTACGGTGCCCAAACGGCTTCGGGCTATCTGCGGGCAAACTACGGTGATTCCCTCAACAATGAGGGGCAGGTCACGGTGGATGAATACCTGCGGGTAAAAGGTCAGAATCACGTCTACGCGGTCGGCGATATTACCGATGTTCACGAGTCTAAACGGGCTGACGCGGCTCGGGCACACGCGCGGGTAGTGGTGGCAAATATTAAAGCGGAGATTGCCGGGCAGGCACCCTCCACCACCTATACCCCCGGTAAGATGTGGATTGTTTTGCCCTTGGGAGTCGAGGGGGGAGCGTCCCAGCTGACCGGTCCTAACGGAGAATCACAAATCGTAGGTCCTGACGAAACCTCCGAAATCAAAGGCACCGACCTGATGGTGACCATGGTCAGAGGTCAGCTGCATCTGCCTTAGAGTATGTTGTTTCTCTAACCGGATCGGTTCCTTACGGCAGGTTCGCACCAGGTGTCACCAGACCTTTCCCTGGAGTCACATTGACGGGGTAAAGCCCCTGGTTTCCCCCTGAATTGTCCTGCAATGTTTGGTCCTGCACATTAGAATTGGACTTATGAAAAATCCTCGTACGGAGTTAGATAATTTGATTGCCGCACTGCAGCGGCATTTGGAAGTGGCATCTGTAGCCGACAGCGATATGGACGATTCGTCGGTCTTGAGCGATGCCGAAGAAAAGCTTCGTGACGCCTTTTTTACCTACGATGATGCGCTGTTTACTGCCACCGGGGTCGAGTTGCCCTTTGACATCCTCGAAGATGACGACGAGGAATACGACGATGACGAAGACGACGACGATTTCATCGATGACCTCGATGATGATGATGAAGACGACGACAACGATTATCTGGACGAAGGCGACTTAGAGGACTTTGACCTGCACGGTGAGGACTGATTTCGGCTGTCACGTCGCCTCTCCTGGGGTGTGGTGCGCTATGCGTAATCAGAGTCAGATGCAAAAGCACTAGGTCACCGGTAGTCGCGGGTCAGAAACCTCATCTAAAGCCGACATGACTTGACGTGGCACTTTCGTATCTAGCGCCCCCAAGACTTGACGGAATTGTTCGGCACTGCGCGCCCCGACTATGGCACTGGACACACCGGGCTTTTGCAAAGCCCAAGCGAGTGACACTGCCAACGGAGAAACTTCCAAACCCTGCGCCGCGGTCGCTACCGATTCCACGATGCTGCGATACCTTCCTTGCAGATAAGGCTGCACAAAACCTTGCAGATGAATAGAGGCGGCGCGAGAATCCGGCGGCACCGAATTGCGATATTTACCGGTCAAGACCCCGCGACCCAGCGCCGACCATCCCAAAAACCCAAATCCCAGCGACTGGGCAGCAGGTAAAACTTCGGCTTCCGCCTGCCGGTTCAACAACGAGTACTCATTTTCCACCGCCGCTAAACCCGGCACATTAACTGTGCCTTCCCGCAGACGTGCCGCTGCGTAAGCACACTGCCAGCCCGCATGATTAGACAGCCCCACATACCGCGCTTTTCCGCTCGACCATGCCGACCATAACGTCCCCAGTATCAGGTCAAAGTCGGTGTGCGGATCGGGAACCTGCAGCAACCACAAATCCACGTAATCAGTGCCCAAATTGCGCAGGGTTCGATCCAGACTGCCCAACAGGTTCTGGCGGGAGGCGTCCACGAAAGATTCATCATGCCGCCGCGAGACCCCCGCTTTTGACACGATAACCAGGTCTTCGCGGGCAAAATGAGGTGCGGGGAATTCGGTATCCATCGCGGTAGAGCTACCAGCGGAACCCAGCAGATGACCCAACACCACCTCGGCTTGACCGTCTCCGTAAGTTGGGGAAGTATCAATCAAGTTCCCCCCGACCTCGACGAAAGCCTCGAGCTGAGCGGCTGCTTCGGATTCTAAGGTATCTCGTCCCCAAGTTAGGGTTCCCAAACCCAAAGCTGAAACCCGCATACCGGTATTTCCCAGACGTCGCATCTCCATGATTTCCAGCCTAGTCGAGGAAGGTTCGTGAACTGCCTAGCCCGCGGCGGCAGGACCGATTTCCGAAATTTTTTCTAACATTGCTGGGTCGACTTCCGGGCTAATACCACCGAAAACGGGACAGAGGTTTTGAAAGTAACACCAGTCGCAGAGTCGAGATTTCCGCGTTTCAAAACGATTCGCGTGCAGGTGAGCAGCTATGTCTGACCACAGCGCGTTAATTTCAGCTGCGAACTCGTCTACGTTGGCATCTGTGGGGTCGAACGTCAGAACCTGAGGGTTGCCTCCCAGGAACAACAACTGGGTCCGCTTGGGAGTGACTTGATATTGTTCCCGGTACAGCAGAGCATACATCCGCATCTGAAAGACGTATTCTCCGGTAAAGCGCATATCGGGAGCCTTGCCGGTCTTGTAATCAATGATGCGTACGTCCCCGTTGCCTGCCTGTTCTACACGGTCGATAAATCCGCGCAGCTTTAAACCGCTGGATAATACCGTTTCCACCCCCAGCTCCCGACCGCTAGGATGCAGCCGGCGCGGATCTTCCAAGGAAAAATAAGCATCAATAAGCTGGCGGGCGGCAGCTTTCAACTCCTGCTCGGAAGTCTGTGCCAAGACTTCGGAAAGTTTATAAGCTCCATCCGTGACCTTTTCCCAAGCGCGGTCCACGGTTTCACGCACCGTGGGAGCTTGTCGCTCGGCGGGAGGCAAATCAAACATATCCTCCAGCACCTTATGCACTAAACTGCCGCGCAAAGCGGCGGGGCTTTGCGGTTCTGGGAGTTTATCAACGTATTTGAAACGCCACTTTAGGGGACATTGTTGAAACTGTTTCGCCGAAGATGCCGAAAGCGCTGGGGGACGAGGAGCGGGGGCAGATGACGATTCACTCATGCCTTCAGGTTATCGCCTGACTGCCAAAAATCTCTTCGTTTACCAGACCGATTGCGTCGGGGTGAAAAACCATAGGTTAAGATAATGGCTATGGCTCAATCTCAGGAAAAACCATTCATTCCCGGCGGTCCAGCGCGTCGCCGCGGTCCGTTTCGCAGTGGAGAGTGGGTCCAGCTGACCGATGAAAAAGGTCGAGTGCATACGACTCTACTGCGCGAAAACGGCTATTTCCAATGCCATCAAGGAACCTTGCGTCACCAAGAAATTATTGGGAAACCGGAGGGCACAATTTTTCCTTCGGAGCGCGGCGAACATCGCTTCACCGCCTTGCGTCCCCTGCTGGTTGATTATCATCTGTCCATGCCACGCGGGGCGCAAATCCTCTATCCAAAAGACGCTGCGCAAATCGTGATGGAAGGCGATATTTTCCCCGGTGCGAACGTTGTCGAAGCCGGGGTGGGCAGTGGTGCTATGACTATGAGCCTGTTGGGGGCAGTAGGGTCATCCGGGCATGTCACCAGTTTTGAGTTACGTCCCGATTTTGCAGAGGTAGCGCGATGCAACGTAGAGATGTGGTTTTGTGGGGACGTGAGCAACTGGGAGTTGCGCCTGGCTGATCTCAGTGCAGGGCTGCGAGATGGCGTGGCAGATAAATCTGTGGACCGGGTGGTGCTGGACATGTTAAAGCCGTGGGAGCACCTGGAACAGGTCCATCGAGTGCTGGTGCCTGGCGGGGTGCTGACCTGCTATCTCACCACCATTACGCAGCTGGCGCGGATGGTGCAAGACCTACGAAACTTCGGCGGATTCACGTCGTTGCGCTCTTGGGAGTCCCTGGTTCGACCGTGGCATGTTGACGGTTTGGCGGTCCGACCTGATCACCGCATGATTGCCCATACGGGATTTATATTTACAGCGCGCCGCCTGGCTGACGGCGAAACTTCCATTCGGCACGGCGAGGAAGCAGTGGGACAGTTCGACTCCCGCGACGCCCTGTGGGAAGACGAAACCCTTGACTATGAGGCCCCGCGCCCAATTTCGGATCAAAAATTGCGTCGCGTCATCCGGGATGCCACGGAAAAAGCCGCCTATCAACGGGATCAGACGGCTCGCCGGGAGACACATCAGGAGGAGCGCGATGAATGATTCCAATCCGAGTATCGAAGATCTGAAACGTGAGGTTATTTCTGTCGGAGAACACAACGCACGCCTGAAAGCTGCTCTGCGAGAATCAAAAACCCAACTGGAGTCTCTGCGTTCCCAGCTGCGACAAATCGGTCAACCGCCCTTGTCGCACGCTATTTTTGAAGGATTTTCCACCGATACTGTGACCGGAACGGATGTCAACCAGCCCTCTCGACTGGCAGAGGTCGCTTGGGACGGAAAGCACGTTCGCTTAGCGGTGCAGGAGTTCGCGGGGGTGGACCAGCTCCAACCGGGTGACGCCGTGTGGATAGACGCCACCCCGGTGGTGGTGGGTATCGCCCCACGTTCCCTCTTTGGAACTGTGGCTACCGTATGTGACCTAAAGATGGATCGGTCGGTAGTACGCCTATCCAGCGGAACGGAAGTTGCGGTGCGGCTGCGCCCCGGTTTTGCCGAAACCTTGAAAGTCGGTGACACCCTTTTGGTAAATACGCGGGCAGGTTGGGGATTGGAACTGCTCGAAAGCGCCGGGGTCGAACAAGCATTGCAGCCCGAAGTGCCGGGAGTCACCTATGACGATATTGGGGGGCTGGACACGGAGATCGCGCATATCCGGGCGGCGGTGGAGATGCCCTATACCCATCGCAATCTGTTTGCCTCCTACGGTCTGAGCGCACCCAAAGGTGTCTTGCTGTACGGACCTCCCGGTTGTGGAAAAACCATGCTTGCCAAGGCTGTGGCGACATCCCTGGCGGTGCAATACGACCAACCCAGCGTGTTTCTCTCCGTGAAAGGACCCGAACTGCTCAGCAAGTTCGTGGGCGAAACGGAACGGCAGATACGTGCCATTTTTGACCGCGCTAGAGAACTGTCAGCGGGTACGCACCCCGTGGTGGTGTTTTTTGATGAGATGGAAGCCCTGTTCCGTACCCGCGGCTCGGGTATTTCCTCCGATGTGGAAACTATGTTGGTACCGCAGCTGTTGACCGAGATGGACGGTTTGGATGAGCTGCGAGACGTGATAGTCATTGGCGCTTCAAACCGGGAGGACATGATTGATCCGGCACTGCTGCGCCCCGGTCGCTTTGACGTCAAAATTCGCGTGGGGCGTCCGGATGAGGCGGCGGCGCGGGGTATTTTGGCTCACCATTTCAGCCCAGCGACCCCTTTCGATGAGGCGCAAATGTCCGCGGCCGGGGGAGCGACAATTTTTGCTGTAAACCTGGTGGAAGCCGCGGTCAATCGCCTGTTTGTCCAGGAACCAGCCACTTATCTGTGCACCCTGCGCTACGTCGAGGTAGGGGGTAAAGAACACGAACGGAAAGTGTTTTTTAGCGACATGATTTCCGGGGCGTTGCTGGTTTCGATTGCGAACCAAGCCAAAAATTTAGCGATAGGTCGTGAACTGAAAGGCGACGGGCACGGGATTCGCTGGGAGGATCTCAACGCCGCCCTTGCGGACACTATCGCGCAGACTGCGGCACTAACGTCGCTGCTGCCACCGGAGGCGCTGGCACGAGACTTGGGAATCAACTGCATTGCCAGCGGGGTCGTCCGCGACCCGTCATATTCCTAGTCAGGGGCTGGGCTTGTGACAAATCAACGCGTGGTAGGAATCGAAACCGAGTATGGCATAGCGATTGACCCGGATTCGGAAGTATACACTCAACCCGACTTCCGGCAGAGTCCTGAGAGCCTGTCCGTGGTGGCGGCACAAGCTGTGCGTTCCTGGCAGGCGAGTTTGCGTCCGGATGGGCAGGCGATTGGCTGGGACTGGGAAGGAGAGGATCCTCTCCAAGATTTGCGAGGCACGCGGTTGGACCGCGCCAGTGCTGACCCGACCATGTTGACTGATGACCCCCAGCGGTTTGCCCCGGCATCTCCAGGTGTGGAGACTGCTGCGAAGGACACGTTTTCAGTGCAAGAGTTGGTGGGTCAATCCTCTCCCATGCTGACGAATGTGGTGTTAACCAATGGAGGACGTTTCTATGTTGACCATGCTCACCCCGAGTACTCCACTCCCGAAGTTTTGACCGCCCGCGATGCGGTGGTGTGGGACGTAGCGGGGGAATATGTGGCCCGACGAGCCATGAGCGTTGCCTCCAGCTATGGTTCACCGATTGTGCTGTACAAGAACAACACTGATTCCAAAGGGTGGTCTTACGGTTCACATGAGAACTACCTGTTGGCTCGGGAAGTGCCGTTTCCGCTGCTGCGCGATTGTTTGGTGCCATTTTTGGTGACGCGACCGGTGATTTGCGGTGCCGGTCGGGTCGGTATCGGAAAGAACAGTGAAACTTGCGGTTTCCAGATGTCGCAACGTGCAGATTTTGTCGGCGATTTGGTTGGTTTGCAAACCACGTTCAACCGACCCATCGTCAATACTCGTGACGAATCTCATGCCGGTTCAAAGTGGCGCCGTCTGCACGTCATCAACGGCGATGCGAATCGGTTCCCCGGCTCTATCTTGGCTAAAGTTGCCGCGAGCCGGGCGTGGCTGGCAGCTGTGGAAACGGCTTGGAAGATTAGTCACAAGGCTCCGCCGGTAGAGGGATTGTTTCTAGAGTGCGACCCGGTATCAGCCGGGTGGCAGGTGTCCCACGACATTGATTTTCAGACGACCTTGCAGTGTGCCGACGGGACAGAGCGCAGCGCGTTGGAGTGGCAGTGGGTTGCGGCAAACACAGTGGCAGATTTCTTGCATTCCCAAGACCGGGACGTTCTGTTAGCGGATGCGCTCACTGATGCACTGACCTGGGTAGATACCGTGCGGATGCTGCGCGAGGATCCTGTAGCAGCGGCGCGGCGGGTCGAATGGGTGGCGAAACGTACGATTTTCCAGGCATTGAGTCGGCGAATTCCCGGTGGCTGGTCCAGTGAAAAATTGGCTGCTCTGGACATTCAATGGGCTGATTTGCGACCCGGCTTGTCCCCGGTCGATAAGTTGCGAGCGAAAGGTCACGTTGAGGAGGTCGCGCCCGCTACGGATATTAATTTGGCTGCCACCCAGCCCCCTGCCGGCACACGCGCGAAAGTCCGTGGAGAGGCAGTAGCCCACCGAAAAGACTTGGTTGCAGCTAGTTGGACAGCTTTGGTGGTTCGTGTCGGGCGGGATCGGCTGCAGCGGATTTCCCTGCGTGATCCGTTCTCTAATCAGGCGTTAACTTCGTGATTGCACAGGCTATGCTTACCCTAAAGGTGGAGATGAAGTGGCACAATGGAGAATGTTATGAAACAAGACCAGACAAATTATCCGGCAACCCCCACCTCACCTGACTCGAGTGCGTTTCCTGTCGGATACGGTCAGATTCAAGAACCCGCAGGACTGGACGACCTGCTTGACGAAATCGAGGACCTGGTTGCCGAGGATGCGGGGACCTTCGTGCAAGGGTTCGTGCAAAAAGGCGGCGAGTGAACCTTGGCGCGAAACGCTCACCTGGACTGCTTGCCGCGCCGCATTTTCGGTATCGAGACGGAATATGGCATTCTTGCCGCGGCGGTGTCGGGAGGAAAGCCGGTGGCGGATGCGGACACGGCTGGACGGGTGTTGTTTCGTGACCTCCTCGCCCGCAACCAAAGCACTTCAGTGTTCCTTCCCAACGGGGCACGGCTCTATCTCGATGTCGGATCCCATCCCGAATACGCCACAGCGGAATGCTTGAGCCTAGACGATGTGCTCAACCAAGACCGCGCCGGGGTGGAAATCCTGGCGGATATGGCGGCTGGGGCCAGCAATCGTCTGAGCGCCCAAACTGGCACGAAAACCCAGGTACACCTGTTTAAAAACAACTTGGATGCGGCGGGTCACTCGTGCGGCTGCCACGAAAACTATCTGCTGTACCGAGATGGGAAGTTTCGTTCCCTGGTCGATGCTCTCGTCTCTTTCTTAGTGACCCGTCAAGTCATCACCGGGGCTGGTGCCCTGCTGCGGATTCAAGGGAAAACCCGCTATTGCTTCTCACAGCGGGCTTTCCAGATAGATGACGCCGTGTCCGCCGCCACCACTTCCACCCGCCCGTTGGTGAACACACGCGACGAACCCCACGCGGACCCGAAACGGTATCGTCGTTTGCACGTCATTGTGGGTGATTCCAACGTTTTAGAGCCTCCGACACGTTTCAAAATCGCGACGATGAACCTGTTGCTGGCAGCCCTGGAGGCGGGGGTGGATTTTTCTGACCTCTCTCTGACCTCACCCATCGTCGCGTTACGCGACATCACCTCGGATGTCACAAATTTTGGGGGGCAGATTCGGGTGGAACTGACGGATGGACGACTCTGGAGCGCACTGGATATGCAAGAAACTTTCCGCGACCGTCTCTCAGAAGTGTTTTCCGGGGCTGAGATGGGTGCGGACTATCGCGAAGTTTTGGCGCATTGGGGGCAATGGTTGACGGCGCTACGGAATCAAGATTTGGACGCTTTAACGGGGCATTTGGATTGGGCGACAAAATTTTCGTTACTGAATGGTCTGCGTCAACGTCACGATTTGGAATGGTCTGACTCCAAAATGGCACGTTTGGATCTGGCTTATCACGACATCACCCCCGGAGGGCTTCGCTTGGATCAGCGCGGCTTAGCAACTAGGTTGACCTGCCCGAACGCGGTTGAGGCTGCGAAAACGGTACCTCCGAAAAACACTCGCGCCAAGGTGCGCGGCGCATTGATTACAGCGGCGCGGGAACACCGGGCAGATTTGCAAGTGGACTGGACTCATCTACGTCTGCCGGAATCGGGATTGGGAACCGTGACACTCAGCGACCCCTTTGCAGTTACCAGCCCAGAAGTCGATATGCTTATGAAAACAATGGAGGAAGTTTGAGCGAAGAAAGCCCCCGGCGTTCCTCGCACCGGGCCGCAGGTCCGGTTGATGCAGGAACTTACGTTAGGCGTGAGGTAGACCCGAACCTTTCGCCGCGTCGGCGTGCCCGAATGATGGCGGAGGATGCCGAGCAAAAGTCCTCTGCCGCGACCCAGCCGATAACGGAAGGTGCCAAAGACCTGCTGACGTCTTGGTTAAAAGCCAACGGCTTCGAGGACTTAGAAGCTTTCCAGGAAATGACCCGGAAAGCAGACTCGCAACTTCGTCAAACGTCCCCGTCCGGTCAGGAACTGCCCCCCGCCGCAGCCCCGGCACCGCCTGTCGAAACTCCGCCCCCCGCCCTTGTGCCCCCAGAAGAACAGGTGGTATCGATACCCCTCACTCCGCCGGCAATGCCTGCCGTGTTACCGCGTCGTTCCACCCGCGTGGCGGCACAACAACCGGGGCAAACGCCCGCCCCAATTCCGAACCAAATGGATTACATCCCGTGGACGGAACCCGCCAATCTCGACGTTACCTCGAGCGATACGGAAGTGTCTCCAATCCCGGATTCAGTTATCGAGGATGCCCCCGTCGAAGTATCTGTACCCACAGAAGCTCCGGTACCAGAAGCAATCCTGAGTCTTCCTCCCGAAATGGTGCCTACGGTCAGTTTGCGACGTGAAGACGTGCAAAATCGGGCTTTCGTTGAGCCGGTAAAGCCAAAGGTTCACAGCCCCCGTCGGGCGGCGAAATTGCGACGTGCGGCGTCTCTACCTCGGAGACCGAAACCATTAGCAAAGACGAAGGTCGTCCCGATTGCCCTCACTTTAGGAATTCTCTTGGCGCTCACTGTTGCCTTAGCACTTTTGATTATGTGGTATCGCAGCGCCGTGGCTGTCAGCGACCCCGCGAAATCAAAGATTGAAGTCTTGGGCGCGATCGGGGCGCAACCCGTGCTGACCCTGTCTGAGCCCATTCCTCTGGAACGAAGCTCTACTGAACGTCTGATAAAAGGCGACGGGCAAAAGATTCAAGACAATACCATGGTCGCGTTGCGGGTGACGGTCTTTTCGGGAATGACCGGGAAACTGGAATCCACCCCTGGTGATGAATCCGTGTTGGTAGGTCCGCTTTCTGCCAAGGTCTTCGGTACGGAACTGTATCACGCGGTGCGGGGTGCCACCGAAGGGTCACGCTACCTGTTGAAACAGCCTGTCGAGAAACAGGGCACGTCCACCATGGAAATCGGGGTTATAGATATTATTCCTACCTCCCTGAATGCTCAGATGAAGCCACTACCGCCCGAGGCGGGGGTAACCGTTACCGAAGACCAGGGGCAAGTTCGCCCCAGCATCGTCTCGGACTTCAGCGGTGATTTTCGTTTCTATCCTCTGATTACTGGTTCGGGGGCGACAGTGGCTCCCGGTCAGACGGTACTGGTGAAATATCAGGAATTTTCCTACTCGAATCCGCCCGCACTGCTGAAAGATCACTGGTCTGAACCGGTGAAACTGAAACTCGATGATAAAGTGCAGCAGGGGGCAGCGCGCGGCATTGTGGATCGCAAGATTGGCTCTCGGATGCTGCTGGAAGTGCCTCCTGCCGAAGGCTCCGGGAACCAGGCAACTATCTTGGTTATAGATATTTTGGCGGCCTGGGATAATCCCGAAATGACGAAAGAATCTTGAGGTGACAAATGTCGAACCGTTACGCTGATGACACTCTGACAGTGCGAGTGATTCCCTGTTTGGATGTAAATGCGGGTCGCGTAGTCAAAGGGGTCAATTTTGAAAACTTGCGCGATGCGGGAGATCCTGTCGAACTGGCGGCGAGTTACTGCGCAGCTGGGGCGGACGAAATAACGTTCCTGGACGTGTCTGCCTCCGTGGAGGGGCGGGCGACGATGGCAGAAGTCGTGCAGCAGTGCGCTCGTGAGATTTTTGTACCCCTGACGGTCGGTGGTGGGGTGCGCAGCGTTGCGGACGTGGAACGTTTGCTGAAATCCGGTGCCGATAAGGTCAGTATCAACACCGCCGCGATTGCTCGCCCGGAACTCATCACCGAGATTGCGTCGCGCTTCGGAGTGCAAGTGTTGGTGCTGTCGGCGGATGCCAGGCGAGTGCAGGGCGAGGTACGCACTCCTTCGGGCTATGAAGTCACCACACATGGAGGCAAACAATCTACCGGTATTGACCTTTTGGAATGGATTAATCAGGCCTGCGAACACGGTGCTGGGGAAGTGCTGTTGAACTCGATGGACGCTGACGGCACCAAGTCCGGCTTCGACATTGAGATGCTACAGGCGGTTCGTCCGGTTTGTCCCGTTCCCCTCATTGCTTCCGGGGGTGCAGGTCGCGTCGAACATTTCGTGGCAGCTGCACAAGCCGGGGCGGATGCGGTCTTGGGGGCTTCCGTCTTTCACTTTGGGGAAATTTCAGTGCCGGAAGTTAAGGCGGCTTTAAGCGCGGCAGGGTTCCCGGTTCGCTAGTTTTTACAGCACGGCGTGCGGACTTCGCGACCTTATCGCCTGACCGGGAACAGG
Organism: Mobiluncus curtisii ATCC 43063; assembly: GCF_000196535.1. NCBI lineage: Bacteria > Bacillati > Actinomycetota > Actinomycetes > Actinomycetales > Actinomycetaceae > Mobiluncus > Mobiluncus curtisii. The sequence goes on from NC_014246.1 coordinate 1,870,935, forward strand.
CTTGTGCGTTTAGGCAATTTATTTTGCTCTCAGCGATTTGGGTAAATATCACGTCTGCTGGCAATATAATTCCGTGACCGAATTACCCGATGATGTGTCCCAGCGTCTGAAACGCGACGCCCAGGGGCTGTTTGCTGCGGTAATTCAAGATTTTGACACGAAACGCGTGCTCATGGTCGGTTACATGAACGATGAGGCTTTGGCGCGCACTCTGCGCGAAGGGCGGGTCACTTTCTGGTCGCGCAGCCGGCAAGTCTATTGGCGTAAAGGTGACACATCCGGTCATGTTCAGTTCCTGCGCCGAATCGAGATGGACTGCGACGGAGACGCGCTGCTGCTGCAGGTGAAACAGGTAGGTGCCGCCTGCCACACCGGTACCCGGTCTTGTTTTGATGCTGGAGGAGTCATCGCGCCGGCGCGAGTGGACGCAGATGTGGCGACCTCAGAACCCTGGTGCAAGCCCCCCGACGGGGCGACGGAGACGGCGGGTTATTGATGCTGACTTATGAGGAGTTTTACCGTCAAGCCAAAGCTGGGGTTGCCCTGCGCGAGGCCACAGTGCCTTTGGAACTCGTCAAAGAGCAGGCTCGTCACGCTCCCAGCCCAAAAGACGGCTTGGCGGTGCTGCACTCCCGTCCCGGTTTTGTCGCCATCATGGGGGAAATCAAACGGCAAACTCCGACCGCTGGTTTTCTCAATCCCATTGAAGATCCGGTGGAATTAGCCAGGGAATACATCGAAGGCGGGGCAGTAGCGGTTTCTGTGGTGACGGATCATCCTAACTACCTGGGGACGACAGAGGACTTTGTACAGGTCCGTCAGGCTCTGGACGTGCCGCTGCTGCGCAAGGAATATGTGGTCACTCCCTATCAGATTCACGAGTCGCGGGCGATGGGCGCGGATATGGTGCTGCTGATGGTGGCTTTGCTGGAACCGATAGTATTGGAATCGTTGGTGGAACGGACACATTCATTGGGAATGTGCGCTTTGGTAGAGTGTCATTCTCGTTTGGAGGCGCGGCAGGCTATTTCGGCCGGGGCACGTCTCATCGGTATCAACGCTCGGAACCGAGAAACGGGTGCGGTAGATCGCTCCATGTGCGAGCAAACTATTGACGTCATTCCTCCCGACATCACCGTGGTTGCGGAATCTGGGGTGCATGGTCCACAGGAAGTCTTTGATTATGCTCGGGTCGGGGCTGATGCCATCTTGGTCGGTGAAGCGCTGGTGCGTTCTCCTGACCCGGTGAATCTGTTGCGCAAGATGACTTCTGCAGCGCAGCATCCTGCTTTGCGTCCCGATCGGGCATCCCGGTATCGCCATAACACTGAAGGTCACGAGTAATGTTTTCCCTGAGTTTTACCCCTGCGTTAGCGGTTTTGTCTACATATCACGGTCCGCTTTCTGCTGTCCGCACCAGCATTCCCTCTCCGCCTTCGCCGATTTTGTTCAGCTTGGGACCGCTCACGGTTCGCTGGTATGCCTTTTGGATTATTTTGGGCATGGCGCTGGCGATTTTCTGGACCTCCAAGCGTTACCAAGCCCGCGGAGGCAATCCGGAGCTGGTGGGCGACATTGGGGTCTGGATTTGCTTGCTGGGTATCGTTGGGGCGCGGGCTATGGCAGTGTTTTCCTATCCTGGCGATTACTTTGGTCCGGGTATCCCGTGGTGGAAACCATTTGCTATCTGGCAAGGCGGCTTGGCTATCTATGGCGGTATCATCGGCGGATTCCTCGCCATCGTGTGTTTCCTCCGCGTCAAACGACAGCCCGTAGGGGTGTTCCTGGATGCTCTGGCGCCCGCGATGCTAGCGGCTCAAGCTCTGGGACGCTTGGGTAACTACTTTAATCAGGAAGTCTATGGCAGAGCCACGACCTTGCCCTGGGGACTAGAGATTAGTCCCCAGATGGCTCCCGCAAACACGGCACCAGGCACCCTGTTCCACCCAACTTTTCTCTATGAAATTATCTGGAACCTTTTCGCCATGGGCATCCTGCTGCTGTATGAAAAACTCCGTAAGCGTTCCCATAATTCCGAGTTTGTGCAACAGGCGGATTTGTGTCCCCCGACCAATCAATCTTGGGGACGCCTCTGCGCGTGGGAAATCATTGGTCTGTACCTGTTCCTGTACAGTCTGGGGCGATTTTTCCTGGAGTTTGTGCGTATCGACTACCAGTACACGGTTGCTGGGGGAGTCCGCTGGTTCCAAGTCGTTGCCGGTGTTATTGCCGTTGCGGGGCTAGCTGTATTTGGGGTGGCTCGTTACCGGAAACTTCCTCCTGTTCTGACCGAGGTGACCCACTCCGCCCCGGATTGCCCGGAAACGCAATCCATCGAGCTTAACCGAGAAAAATCCCCTTTTGAGCCCAAGTCTAAATCTGAGCCAAAAATGACTGCCAGTACTGAAAAAGACCCCGAAAAATAAATTTATTTCGGACAACGACCCGATTTAAGCAGCAATTTTACGGATGATGCGGTACAATGAATAGCTAAGCAGTAATTCCTAGGGGTTTTTACTGCGAGGGGTTACCGGCGCAACCGATGCGTCCGCCCCTCAGAGGATGAAGAGGAAGAAGGTAAAACAAAATGAATATGAATGAATCTATACATCATCTCACATGGTCTCTTTTTGACCGTAACTCTGACCGCCAAGCTCTTAACTTGTCGCCTCGGTCGATTTTGTCAGAAGTGGTGCGTCCCTGGTTTGACGCTTACCGTCACGATCCGATGATTGAGTCGGCTCTGCGTGATTTGAACGAGGGCGGTGCTCGTCGAGTCCGTGCCCTAGATTTCTTAGGGTTAGATTTGGTGACGACAGCTGCTTAACAGCTAGGCATTTTGACGTAAATTCGCGGCAAGCCCCCGGCTTGCCGCGAATTTTTAGTGTGCTAACCAAACGGAATAAAACATGCTAGACTCGAACATATGTTCGATACTGTGTGGTCTGTAAAATCGTGGCGCCCCTACGCGCTAGTGCAGTCAGAGCTACCTAACGGACTTCCTCTTGCGCCGGATTTGGCGCCGGCAGGATGGCCTTCACCGTCTCAGGATTACTTTGACCGCGACATTGATTTGAACGAACATCTCATCCGCAATCGACCGGCGACTTTCCTGGTACGGGTCGCGGGGGATTCTATGATTAATGCAGGCATCAGCGACGGGGACGAACTCATTGTGGACCGTTCTCTAGAGGCAAGTGAAGGCAACGTCGTTATTGCCATCATTGACGGTGAAATGACGGTGAAACGCCTGCACTTTGGAACTCACGGACCGGAACTGCATCCCGCTAATCCTACCTACCCCATACTGCACCCCTCCGAATTACAAATTTGGGGGGTGGTGACGCGATGTCTGCACCGACTCTAAATCCGGAGGGCTGCCACGAACCCGAACAGACCTCCCGCTGCGAGGTAAACGCCCGTGAGGGATGCAAAGACCAGAGCGGGCTGGTGCATCGGTTTGCCTTAGTAGACGTAGATTCTTGCTTTGCCAGTTGCGAACGGATTTTTCATCCGGAGCTTTTCGGGCGTCCGGTAGTGGTGTTGTCTAACAATGATGGCTGCGTGGTGGCGCGCTCACGAGAAGCGAAAGCATTAGGCATCAAGATGGGTATGCCTTGGTTTCAAATTAGGGCGCGGGCTGAGGCATGCGGCGTCGTGGCGCGGTCCAGTAACTACGAACTTTACGGCTCTATCTCGGCGCGAATTATGGAAATCTTGCGTCAGTTCTCCGCCTCGGTAGAGGTCTATTCCATCGACGAGGCGTTTCTGACGCTCTATGGCAGACCCACGGAGTTCGTGGGCATAGCCCGCAGCTTACGATCCCGAATCCTGCACGACCTGGGGGTGCCGGTTTCAGTCGGAATCGCCCCGACCCGGACTTTGGCAAAACTCGCTTCCCACGGTGCCAAACATACCCCGGCCTTGGGCGGGGTAGCCAGCTGGGATGCTTATACCCCGGCTCAACACGACAGGATTCTACGCGGTACTGAGATTGCTGATTTATGGGGAATAGGGCGACGCCTGAAAAACCGCCTGGAGGCTCTGGGGATTACAGATGCGTTGCAATTACAGAGAGCCAACCCCGGCGAAATTCGCCGCCGTTTCAACGTGAATCTGCAGCAAACCGTGTTGGAGCTCAATGGGGTGCCCTGCATCGAGATTATTGAGCGAGATGCGGTGCGCACTCACCAAGTCATGTATTCACGTTCATTTTCTACGCCAGTGCGTGGGGTTACGCAGGCTTATCAGGTCCTGTCCATCTATTCCCAAAATGTGACGCACCGTCTGCGCCGCCAACAGATGACCGCTGGGGCTCTGTGGGCTTTTGCCTCTACCGCCTGGTACAAGGAGCCGTTTTCGCGGATTAGCGCGATGGCTCCACTACACCCGCGTACCGATGACCCGGTGACAGTCCTGAAAGCAGCCGCAAAGGTCCTGCTGGGACAGGTCGATCCACGAGCAGATTACGTGCGGGCAGGCATCTGTCTGACAGACTTGGGTAAACCTGATCCGCAAGAGCCGTTGCCCATTTTTGCTCCGGACCCGGAATCACGACGCCGGGGAAAAATTATTGACCGAGTTAACGCGGCGGTGGGGGAGGGCTCTGTAGGGCTGGGGCTGGCAGGACTGAAAGCTGCCCCGGACTGGACCATGAAGCGAGAGATGCTGTCTAACCGCGGCACGACGCACTGGTCCGAGCTGGCTCTGGTGCGCTAACACAGCGGCGCAAAAGCGGAAACATTAAGTAAAGCAATCCTTGCTCGCGGAAAAATAAATGAAATAGTTTATGAAAGAGGGACCCCGGTCCCTTGTGAAAAGGCAGAGAGACGAAATAATTGAGCATAAGGTTGGAGATTCTAATCCAGTACCCAACGGACTATCAAAGGAGAAAGTCATGCCTCAAAAAATTCGCGCCTCCATCGCGTATGGCGTTGGTAAAGGGTTTTCTAAGCCCGAAGAACTCATCCTCGATGATCCCATCAAAGCCGAAGTGCTGGTCAATATCGAGGCTTCCGGTCTGTGCCACTCGGATTTGCACCTGGTGGAAGACGACGACAAAATGTTTGAATTCCCGGCTGTTCTGGGCCACGAGGTCGCCGGCACGGTAGAGGCTGTCGGTCCGGAAGTTGTGGGAATTAAACCGGGAGACCACGTGGTGGCCACCCTGGAGCAAATTTGCGGACATTGCGATAAATGCATGGGAGGAAAAGCACATTCCTGCCGTCATCAGGAAGAATGCGTACGCCAGCCGGGGGAGCCACCGCGTCTGCAGTTCCCCGATGGGCGTCCGATTACCCAAGCGCTGGGGATTGGCGGTTTCGCTTCTAAGTCTCTGATTCACCAAAATCAGTTGGCGGTCGTGAATAATCAGGTAGATATGGCTGAGGCCGCTTGCATCGGATGCGCTACCATCACCGGATTCGGAGCGGCAAAGAACTCGGCGAAAGTGCAGCCGGGGGATTTGGTCGCGGTCATCGGCACCGGAGGCATTGGACTGAACGTAATCTCCGGGGCACGGGTGTGTGGCGCGCGCACCATCATCGCTATTGACGTGTTCGACAACAAGCTCGAATTCGCCAAGAAGTTCGGCGCCACCCATGTGGTCAACGCTAAGAAAGAAGATCCAGTCGAGGCTGTGCGCCGCATCACCGGCGGTGGGGTAGACAAGTCCTTCGAAGCCATCGGGTTTACGGAAACTATGAAACAGTGCTGGGATATGCTGGCTCAGGGTGGGACCGCCTACTGTATCGGTTTGGCGAAACCGGATGCCACGATTTCCTTAGAGATTGACCCCATCAACCTGCTATTTATGCAGCGCGGCTTCAAAGGCGTGTGGATGGGGGCGACAAATCCGAAGCACGATATTCCCTACTATGCGGACCTGGCAGTGGACGGTCGGCTCAATATGCACGACATCGTCACCCAGCGCATCCGCTTGGACCAGATTACCGAAGCTTACGAACAGCTCATGCGCGGCGAGGTAATCCGTTCAGTTATCACCGAGTTCTAAACTCATCTAACCATGAAGTCCTGTTTTCCGGGTGAGTCCGCGGGGACTCACCCGGAAAACAGGACGTATTACTCGGCGCGCCGCAGTTCGAGAGGTTTAGCGTTTGCGGTACAGGCGCTTGCGCTGGAACTTCGGTTCCGAAGTGACTTGGATTCCAAGGTTTCTAAATATTCCTTCATCCACTGACCCCAGGATAGTGGTCGTGTGTACGTTCGTGCCCTCCAATTCCTTGAGCATTCCCAGCGCGGCGCGCGCTTCTGCGGAAGTTCCCGCGGAAACGGAAAGGGCAATCAGCACTTCATCGGTATGCAGGCGTGGGTTGTGCGAACCCAAATGTTGGGTTTTGAGGGTTTGAATCGGCTCAATTGACTCGCGGGACAGCAAGTCCATCTCCGGATTAATGTTTGCCAGGTACTTCAGTGCGTTCAGCAGCATGGCAGCGGAGCAACCCAGCAGAGGGGAGGTCTTGCCGGTGATAATCGTGCCGTCGTGGAGTTCAATAGCGCTGCCAGGCTGATTAGTGGCGGCTTCGACTTCCAGGGCAGCTCCCACTACGCGACGTTCCCAAGTGGAGATGCCCGCTTTTGCCATTAGCACCGCAATCCGGTTGGATTCCTCAGCATCGCGACCGTCTCGAGCCTCTTCAACCAAAGCCTTATAGTAGCGGCGGATAATTTCTTGACGGGAGGCTTCTTGGCAAACTTCGTCATCGCTGATGCAATAACCTGCCATATTGACACCCATGTCTGTGGGGCTTTGATAGGGGGATTTCCCGGTGAGCTGCTCCAGCATGGTTTTCAGCAGCGGGAACGTTTCAGTATCGCGGTTGTAGCTGGTGACCTGTACTCCATGTGCCGCCAAATGGTAAGGGTCGATGAGGTTGATGTCTTCCAAATCCGCGGTTGCGGCTTGGTAAGCCAAATTCACGGGATGTTCCAGGGGCAGGTTCCAGATGGGGAAGGTCTCAAACTTGGCGTAGCCTGCTTCAATGCCGCGTTTATTGTCATGATAGACCTGAGACAGGCAGGTTGCCAGTTTGCCGGAACCAGGACCGGGAGCGGTAACTACGATGAGGTCACGGCTGACTTCTACGTAGTCGTTACGACCGAAGCCGTCCTCGGACAGCACCAGTTTCGTATTTGAGGGATAGCCCTCGATAATGCGGTGTCTCGCGACTTTCAGCCCCAGTCGTTCCAGGCGTTCTTTGAATGCAAAAGCCAGGGCGTTGTCGTCTGCAAGTTGGGTCATCACCACGTTCTCGACCAAGAAACCGCCTTCGCGGAACACGTCTATCAGTCGCAACACGTCTTCTTCGTAAGTAATGTCCAAATCGGCGCGTCGCTTTTGCCGCTGCAAGTCCAAGGCGCTGACGCAGACCAAAATCTCAATCTCGTCCTTTAACTGACGCAGCATCGAAATTTTGTTATCAGGAGTGAACCCCGGCAGGACTCTGGAGGCGTGCATATCGTCATAGAGCTTGCCCCCCATTTCCAGGTAGAGACGTCCCCCGATTTCTTTGCGACGCTCCGCGATATGTTGAGACTGCATTTTGATGTATAACTCGTGGTCAAACCCGATTTTCCGGCTCATAAAAACTTCCTCTCACAAATGTTTCACCAACTAATCGATAATTAATTATCGTCTTAGCTTACACTAGGGGAGTGACGTTCTCAGTGACCGCGGCCACCGCGGAACCCGCTTTACTGGATTTGCCTTGGGAATTGCCCTTGGAAGAATGGCCTGAGCGCTATATCGCCTCCTTTCCGCACGGGATTTCACGCCACATTGTGCGTTTCGTGAATCTCGGACCGCGGCTCATAGCGGTAAAAGAAATTTCGGAGGAAAAGGCGCGCCACGAGTATTCCCTGTTGCGTGACCTGGTGCGTTTGGAGCAACCGGTGGTAGAGCCGCTGGCTCACGTTACTCACCGTACTGATGCTACAGGGGAAGAGCTCAACAGTGCTCTGGTAACCTATCACCTGCCTTTCTCCCTGCCGTATCGAACTTTGTTTAACGCCAATATGAGCCCTGATACTGCTACTCGCCTCATTGATTCTTTGGCGGTGCTGCTGGTCAGACTGCATCTGTTGGGGTTCTATTGGGGAGACGTCTCGCTTTCTAACACGTTATTTCGACGGGATGCTGGCGCATTTGCTGCTTATCTGGTCGACGCGGAAACCGGGGAGCTGCACCCGGAGGGTTTGACTTACGGACAGCGTTCCTATGACGTAGAAATTGCTCGGGTAAATATTATTGGCGAGCTGATGGATTTGCAGGCCGCAGGAACTCTCGACGAAACTGCCGACACTGTCGAGATAGGCAACTTGCTCCAAGACCGCTACGACACCCTGTGGGATGAACTGACTTCTGTAGAGACATTCAACGCGGATGAAACTTGGCGTATCGAAGATCGCATTCGGCGTTTGAATAATCTGGGCTTCGACGTGGGGGAGCTAAAGATGAAGACGGGTACCGCGGAGGGAGGACGCCAACTGCTGATTCAGCCCAAGGTAGTGGACTCTGGACACTATCACCGTCAAGTGATGCGTTTGACCGGCTTAGATGTCCAGGAAAATCAGGGGCGGCGCATGATCAACGATATGAAGACCTTCCGGGTGCTTAATCATCTCGAGAATGTCCCTGATGATGTGGTGGCGCACCGCTGGATGACTAAAGTCTACGAACCTATTTTGGCGGCTCTTCCCGAGGAACTGCTGTCTAAGCTGGAACCGGCGCAGGTGTTTCACGAGATTCTGGATCACCGTTGGTATCTCTCGGAAAATCGCGGTGAGCAAGTCAGCTTACACGAAGCTATTGACTCTTATGTGAAAAAAGTCCTGCCGCAAAAACCCGACGAAATCACTCTCATCGGTGAGTAGGGTTACTGATTTTCGGTTTCTTATCCGCTGGGTATCAGCACACATCAGCAGAAAATGGAATCAAGAAAAAAGAATGCATGTTTTTTGTTGGTACTGCAACGAAACGTGTAGTACCCCGGAAGGGATTCGAACCCTTAACAAGCCGGGTTTGAGCCGACCGCCTCTACCAGTTGGGCTACCAGGGCGTTCTTTGCGAAAGTCTGATAAACAACCATCACAATGACTTCATATATACTAAAGTATCTAACGAGAAAATCAAATCGAGTCCACTCATGAGGGGGATCTGGAGAGATGGCGAAGACGGCATCTGCGGTAAAGGACACAAAAGTACACAGGCGAGTAATCGTGGCTGAGGATGAAGCTTTAATCCGGCTCGACATCGTCGAAACTATGAAAGAAAACGATTTCGAGGTGGTTGGCGAAGCTGCTGACGGTGAAGAAGCCGTGACTTTGGCATTGGAACTGGAACCAGACTTAATCGTGATGGATGTAAAAATGCCAAAGCTCGACGGCATCGCTGCTGCCGAAAAAATCATGAAAGAGACGCCCTGTGCCATCGTGATGCTCACTGCATTCTCGGATAAGGAACTCATTGAACGCGCCAAAGATGCCGGCACTATGGCGTACCTGGTGAAACCGTTCGATCCGAAGGATTTACTGCCCGCGGTAGAGGTCGCCCTGTCGCGTCACCAGGAACTGCTTTCTTTGGAAGATTCCATTGCTGATTTACAAGATCGGCTCACTACTCGTAAACAAGTCGACCGCGCTAAAGGTTTGTTGATGGAAAAGATGGAACTGACGGAGCCAGAAGCGTTCCGTTGGATTCAAAAGACTTCTATGGATCGCCGTTTGTCCATGCGGGAAGTGGCGGATGCGGTCATTGACCAGCTGGGGGATTAACGGGGCTGCTCTTCTACCAGGTAGCAGGTCATGAGACCGGTGGAGATGATCTTGCCGGTGTCCTCGCTGGTGTTGTCAAAGCGATAGACTGCGGTGCGTCGTCCCAGGTGAACTGCATCGGCGGTGCAGATGATGCGGTCACTGGTGCCCGGTTTGAGATGCGTAATATCTAGGTGCGCTCCGACAGCGCTCTTACCGAACTGTTTAGCCCACTGGTGAGCGGCGAATGAAGCTACAGATTCTGCTAACAGGGCGGCGGCTCCGCCGTGCAGTATCCCAAAAGGTTGGGTGTTTCCTTCCAGGGGCATGATACCGACTGCGTGTTCTGCGGTGAGCTCGGAAAACGTGATGCCCATTTTTTCGATAGCGGGACCGAGATTGTCCTGATCCATTTTTACCTCCGGGGTTCTTGATAACCTTACAGACATGAGTAAAAAACGTTTGTTGGTGTTGGACGGTCACTCCTTGGCTTTTCGTGCTTTCTTTAGCCGTGACCCGGAACATTTCCGCACCTCTACCGGTGTCTATACTAATGCGGTGCACGGATTTTTCTCCATGCTGTTGACGATGATACGCGCCGAAAAGCCAACTCATATCGGGGCAGCGTTCGACCTCTCCCGACATTCCTTCCGCACCGACATCTACCCTGACTACAAGGGAGGGCGTGCCGAAACCCCTCCCGAGTTCATCGGACAAGTTGAAAACATCCAAAAAATGCTCAGTGCGATGGGGATTAAATGGCTAACGGAGCCCAACGTAGAAGCTGATGATATCTTGGCGACTTTGGCGACCAAAGGGACCAAAAGTGGCATGGAGGTCTTGGTTTCATCGGGCGACCGCGACTCATTTCAGCTCATTTCTGATGATGTTACCGTGCTTTACCCCGGGCGCAGCATTTCAGAGACAAAACGTATGACGCCACAAGCGGTGAAGGACCGATATGATGTCTGGCCACAGCAGTACCCGGAGATTGCCGCTCTGGTAGGCGAGCACGCTGATAATTTGCCGGGCGTACCCTTGGTCGGGGAAAAAGTCGCCGCGTCGTGGATTAATGAATATGGTTCTCTGGATTCGTTGTTGGAGCATCGTGACGAACTGAAGGGGAAACGTGGGGAAAATTTGCGTCAGCACATAGACGACGTCCTGCGAAATCGACAGCTCAATCGATTGCGCACCGACCTGCAACTTCCTCTCAGCCTGGAGGATTTGCACTGGACTGGTTTTGATCCGCAGGCAATTCAGGAAATTTGTGATGAACTAGAATTCAAACAGATGCGCACCCAAATCCTGAGACTCGGACAGGCTTTTGGTGTGACATCAATCAATGGTGATTCGGCAACGATGGAACTTGACCGTACCCAGACCGAACCGGAACCACAGGATGCGGATGGTTACGGGGTGGTACCGGAACCCCAGCGCTTCCGCTTAGGATCGGACTTCACGGCAACTCAATTTTCCGATTGGTTACAAAATACCCAGAGTTCCAGCTTAGGAATCTGGGCTGTGGGTAATATCGGGGTGACAAATCCGCGAATTGATTGGCTGTTTCTCGCCGCAGAACGTGATTGTCAGGGACAATGTGTGTTGATTGTGCCTGATGAACTAACGCCTCAGACGGAGCATTTGTTGTGCGATGCTTTGGCAGGTGACCGCAAAAAGACCGTATATGACGCAAAATCGCTGCGTCATGCGCTGCATGCCCACGGTTGGGAGCTGCACGGTGCGGTCACGGACATAAAAATGCTCGATTACCTGGTCAATCCTGATGGGAATCGAACCAAGTTTGCTGGTGTTACGAAACGTTTGCTGGGATGGGAAATCGATGAAAAGCCCTCAGATATCAGCAAGATAAGCGAACAGATGACGTTGGACTTGGGCGTGGAATTGGACGGGAACTCCTCAGCTCAGCCTTGGCCTCAAACACTCATTAACCAAGCCATCTACGCATACGCGCTGCTGCAGATGCAACCCACGCTCGAGCAATTGGCACACTTCCGCCAGGTAGACGGGTTACTGGAACTTGAGAATCCGCTGTCATATATTTTAGAGAAGATGGAATATACCGGTATCGGTATAGATACAATTTATCTTGATGAATATGCCCAGAGTCTACAATCCGAAGTCGCGATGGCGCAACAATCCGCCTTCGACTCTATTGGTCGAGAAGTCAATTTGTCGTCCCCGAAGCAGCTGCAAGAAGTCCTTTTTACCCAACTGGAACTGCCTAAAACTAAAAAAACCAAAACCGGATATACTACTGATGCGAAGGCTTTGGAAGAGCTTGCTCGCTACAACCCACACCCTTTCCTCGAAGCACTTTTATACCATCGCGACCGGATAAAACTTTTACAAATTGTTCGCAATCTGCGCGAACGGGTGGCAGACGACGGCAGGATTCATACCACTTTTGGGCAAACTGTAGCGGCGACCGGACGGTTGTCTTCCATTGACCCAAATTTGCAGAATATTCCAGCCCGCACGGTGGATGGACAAAAAATTCGCGAAGCCTTTGTGCCTCAGAAACCATACGCCGCATTAATGACAGCTGATTATTCTCAGATTGAGATGCGAATTATGGCGCACCTCTCCGGTGATGAAGGACTGCTGGCAGCGTTTGCGTCCGGCGAGGATCTGCACCGTTCGGTGGCTGCTTTGGTATATGGAGTCCAGCCTGACGAAGTTACTCCGACCCAGCGTTCCCATGTTAAGGCAACGTCATATGGTTTGGCGTACGGGCTGAGTGCTTATGGACTGGCTGCGCAACTCAACATCTCTCAACGAGATGCCAAACAGCTGATGGACACCTATTTTGAACGTTTCGGGAAAGTTCGGGAGTACCTGAATCAGATTGTCGCCACCGCGACCAGGGTTGGATACACCGAAACCATGCGGGGCAGGCGCCGTTACCTACCTGAGCTGCGTTCCACTAATCGTAACGTGGCTGATAATGCTCGGCGCGCGGCGCTAAACGCGCCTATTCAGGGTAGTGCTGCCGACCTCATGAAAGCAGCCATGCTTCAGGTCGATGCTGATTTGCGTCAGGAACAGTTGCAGTCTCGGGTGTTGCTGCAAGTCCATGATGAGCTCGTCTTAGAGGTAGCTCCGGGAGAAACGGAGCGGTTGGAAACCTTGGTCCGCCAGGCAATGACCGGGGTTGCGAAATTGCGAGTTCCGTTGGAAGTGTCGGTCGGTATTGGACCTAACTGGAGGGCTGCGGCACATTAAATGCAACAGACCGGCACCGAGGCATTCGACCCGGCACCGGTCTGTTAGGTTTCAGGATAGTGGTTACTTGACACCTTCCAGATATTTATCGGTGTCGAAATTGTTTTCGCCGGCGAAGCTCTGGGCAATCTCTTTGTCATTGTCATCAATCTTGCCGCTTGAGAAACGCGCCATCAGCATAGAGATGGCTCCATCACCGGTCACGTTCGTGGCGGTCCCGAAGGGATCGAGGGCGATGTAAGACGCAATCATCAACGCGACTTGTGCATCGTTGAATCCCAACATAGAAGACAGAATGCCGGTCGCTGCCATAATCGCGCCACCGGGAACGCCCGGAGCTGCCACCATCGTCACGCCCAGCATAAAGATGAACCCGACGAATTGGGCGGCGGTAACCTTGATATCGGAAGTCATGATGATAGCCAACGCAAAAGCGGTAATTTTCGAAGTCGACCCCGCCAAGTGAATCGTGGCGCACAACGGCACAGTGAACGAGGCAACCGGATCGGGAACACCAATCTTTTTAACTTGGCGCAGCGTCACCGGAATCGAAGCGGCAGAGGAAGACGTACCCAAAGCAGTTGCGTAAGCGGGCAGCATCGTCAACAGCGCTTTGAAAGGATTGACTCCGAAAGCCAAACCGCCGACTAAGTACAAGCTGACCAAGATAACGACCTCTAGCACCAGTACGAGGATGACCACCACTGCCAGCACGGCGATAACGTTGTAAACTTCGCCGGTCTTGGTCATGTTAAGGAAGATTCCGAAGATGTGAATCGGCAGCAGGGGAATGATGACTTTCTCAATCAACTTGATGATGATGGCGCGGAATTCTACAAAAGCACGACGCAATGTACCGCGGGACACCATGGACAGACCGATACCCATAATGAAGGACAAAATGAGCGCACCCAGCACGGAAATCGGGGCGGGTATCTCTAAAGTTACCGCCGGGGCGATGCTGGAAGCCGAAGGATCCGTAACGGAGGCTAGCGAACCCTTGCGCAAGAAATTAGGCAAGATGCTCTCAGAGACGCCATATGTCAGGAACCCGGAATACATCGTCGAGATGTAGGCGACCACGGCGGTCAGTCCCAGCCACTTCGCCGAACCGGACCCCAGGTCGGCAATAGCGGGGGTGACCAGCCCGATGATAATCAGCGGGATACAGAAATTCAGGAACTGACCGAAAAGTGAGTTGAACGTGGCGAAAACCACTACGAAGGGCGTGGGGACAAAAAGCCCAAAGATGATGCCCAGAACTATAGCGATGACAACCCAAAGCAAGATGCCACCTTTTTTAAACAAGTTCAAAATAGACTGCATTCCTGCATTAAACCATATTTTTGCCAGTCGCTTTAATCTGGACGTTCCGCGTGTTTACCTGGAGTAAACCGAATATTTACCTTGCCGTACGCAGCCAGGGAGATTTGAGATACGAAGAATTTTGGGGATTAATTTGGATAGACCGGCTCTATCCGGTAGAATTGATGCTTGGTGTTTTATCGCTTCGGGGTAGCTTTTCTGCCATCGTGAGGTGAGAAAACATCGGTAATTATTCCTACTATCTGACCTTGGAGTCACCAACTAAATGTCCACTACTAATGTCCCTACTACTGTTCCTCAGGTTGCTATTAATGACATCGGCTCGACTGAGGACCTCATCAAAGAAATCGACAAGACCATCAAGTACTTCAATGATGGTGACCTTGTCTCCGGTACCGTCGTGAAAGTTGATCGCGACGAAGTTTTGCTCGATATTGGTTACAAAACCGAAGGCGTTATTCTTTCCCGCGAACTGTCCATTAAACATGACGTGGATCCCGACGCGGAAGTCAAAGTTGGTGACGAAATCGAAGCTCTGGTCCTCCAAAAGGAAGACAAAGAAGGCCGCCTGTTGCTGTCCAAGAAACGCGCTCAGTACGAACGCGCCTGGGGCGACATCGAAAAGGTGAAGCAGGAAGACGGAGTCGTCACCGGCACCGTCATTGAGGTTGTCAAGGGTGGTTTGATTATTGACATCGGGCTGCGCGGGTTCCTGCCGGCCTCCCTGGTAGAGATGCGTCGCGTGCGTGACCTGCAGCCTTACATTGGTCGCCAGCTGGAAACCAAGATTATCGAGTTGGACAAGAACCGTAACAACGTGGTCTTGTCCCGTCGCGCTTTCTTGGAACAGACCCAGTCCGAGGTGCGCACTACGTTCCTGTCGACCTTGCAAAAGGGTCAGGTTCGCAAGGGCGTGGTGTCCTCTATCGTCAACTTCGGCGCGTTCGTCGATTTGGGCGGCGTGGACGGTCTGGTGCATGTTTCCGAGCTGTCCTGGAAGCATATCGATCACCCCTCCGAGGTGGTTCAGGTCGGTCAGGAAGTCACCGTGGAGGTTCTCGACGTTGACTTCGATCGCGAACGCGTGTCCCTGTCCTTGAAGGCTACCCAGGAAGATCCGTGGCAGACCTTTGCTCGTACCCACAAGATTGGTCAGATTGTGCCTGGTAAGGTCACCAAGTTGGTGCCTTTCGGTGTGTTTGTCCGAGTCGAGGATGGTATCGAGGGTCTGGTTCACGTGTCCGAGTTGGCCACCCGTCATGTCGAAGTTCCCGAGCAGGTCGCCAAGATTGGTGACGAAATCTTTGTTAAGGTAATCGACATTGACCTCGAACGTCGCCGTATCTCGCTGTCCTTGAAGCAGGCCAACGAGGGCGTTGATTTGGCATCTGATGACTTTGATCCGTCGCTTTACGGCATGTCCGCTGAATACGACGCGGAGGGTAACTACAAGTACCCCGAAGGTTTCGATCCGGAAACTAATGAGTGGATGGAGGGCTACGAAGAGCAGCGCGCTGCTTGGGAGACCTCCTACGCGGCTGCGCAAGCCCGTTTCGAAGCTCACAAAGAACAGGTTAAGGTCGCTCAGGAAGCCGATAAAGAAGCTGCTATCGCACAGGGCGTAGCGGAACAAACTTCCTACAGCTCCGCCACTGAGGAAGAAGCCGATACCTCCGGTACCTTGGCGGACGACGAAGCCTTGGCGGCGCTGCGCGACAAGTTGGCAGGAGAGTAAACTTTCTGACCAGTTCAGTTCGGCTGCAACGCCAATACAATTTCATCAGTGGTGCGGAGACCTATTGGTTTCCGCACCACTTTTATGTCCGATTTTGTTCCGGCATTTCACCACATTTCCCCGCCCGGTGGCTTAAGCTGGGAAAGATTGCGGTTTTATCGACCGGATGAAACTTTCCGCGTCGCCACAACTTGAGAACAGCACAGAGAGGTATCTGCCGTGAAAATTGTCATTGCCCCGGATTCGTTTAAAGGTTCGTTGTCCGCCGCGGATGCAGTAGCTGCGATGAAACGCGGGATTGAAGCCATTTTCCCGGATGCGGAAACGGTTTCGGTACCGGTGGCGGATGGCGGAGAAGGGACCGCTGCGGTCATGCTCAACGCTTACGGTGGAGAAGTGAAAACAGCCCCGACCGTAGATGCTCTGGGGCGCGCCCGCCAAGGCGAGTTTACCTGGATTCCGGCGCGACGAATGGTAGTCTTGGATACCGCTGAAGCTTGCGGAATTATGTACATTTCCATGTTGGAACGCAACGTTATGGAGTCCAACACCGAAGGCGTCGGGATGCTCCTGAAAGCCGCCTTGGATTTGGATCCCGAAACTATTGTGGTCGGTTTAGGCGGCTCCGCGACCAACGATGGTGGCTGGGGCATGATGCACAATCTCGGAGCAAAATTGTTTGACGAGGCTGGCCACGAGCTCGAACCGAAAGTACATGTTTTGGCTAACGCCGCCCGGTTGGATTTGTCCGGGCTGGATCCGCGCTTGAGCAAAGTAAAGATTGTGGCAGCTAACGATGTGCGTAACCCCCTCACTGGTTCCAGTGGCGCATCCGCCTCATTTGGTCCGCAAAAGGGTGCTAAGCCACTGCAGTTAGGCAAACTCGATCGCTGCCTTAAGAACTGGGGTCGGTTGTTGGAAGAAACCACCGGTACCAAGGTAGTTGACGTGGAAGGATCCGGTGCCGCCGGAGGCATGGGAGCTGCTTTCCTCGCCTTAGGTGCGGAAAATCGCCACGGTTTCGAAGTCGTAGCCGAAGCCACGAACCTCAACGAGGCTATGGAAGGTGCTGACTTGGTGTTGACCGGGGAAGGGCAGCTAGACCGACAAACCCAACGTGGCAAGACACCTTGGGGCGTGGCACAGCTGGCTCGACAGCGCAGTATTCCTGTCCTGGCGTTTACCGCGCGATTGGGGTTGGGACACGAAATTTTGCTGCAGGACGGCTTCACCGCAATCATTCCCATCATGCACCAGGCAATGACCGGCGAAAAAGTTGCTATCGAAAAAGCATCTGTCATGTTGGAAGACACGGTGACCTTGACTCTGCAGTTGATGACCGTGGGAGCAAATCCTGCCATTAGTGACATCTTACTGAAAGCATTGGATGCTTAAACAACTGCGTAAGTTTTCCGCCCCGGATGACCGCGCCCTTAAAGTCGGTATCAGCGGTGGTATTGGTTCCGGAAAAACGGCGTTCACCAACTGTTTAGCCGCCCTGGGCGGGGTTCGATTTGATGCGGATGAAGTGTTGCGCACTATCACCGGTTCCCCAGGGCGGGCATTAACTCAGATTAGGGAAGCTTTTGGGGCATCGGTATGGGAGCCCGGAGGACAACTGAACCGTGCTGCCTTGGCACAACTCATTTTCTCTGACCCCGCCGCGAAGGCTCGCTTGGAAAGCATCTTGCACCCCTTGGTATGGCAGGAAATGGACCTAGTTTTAGCATCCCTGGAACCAGGGGACGTGCTGCTAGCGGAGATTCCCCTGCTCACCGAAACCGGCAATCACACCCGTTTTGACTGTTGCGTCATGGTGGATGCCCCCCTGGAAGTGCGTCTGTCACGTCTAATTGGGGGTCGTCAACTGACCGAGGCGCAAGCTCGTGCCAGGATTAATGCACAAGCCAGTCGCGTACAGCGTGAAGCCATTGCAACGTTTTGGGTGGACAACTGCGGTACGCCTGAGGACCTCAACGCGGACGCTACGGCGCTTTGGAATCTTCTCTCGCGGGTTTAACCGGTCGGAGATTCCCCTTTGCAAAGCACCGTGACCCGGATTTGCCTAAACTGGGACTATGACTGAAAAAAAGGCGTTACCTCGTGATTTGGTAGAAAATCCGATTCCGCTGGAAGTCGTCAGCGAATACACCCCCTCTGGGGACCAGCCAGAAGCCATCGCAGAGTTAGCCGAACGGATTAACTCCGGTGAAAAGGACGTTGTTCTCTTGGGTGCGACAGGCACCGGCAAGACCGCCACCACCGCTTGGCTCATCGAAAAACTGCAACGCCCCACCCTTGTGCTGGAACCAAACAAAACTCTGGCAGCCCAGTTGACCGCCGAATTTCGGGAACTATTACCCCATAACGCCGTGGAATACTTCGTGTCTTACTACGACTACTATCAACCCGAAGCATACGTACCGCAGACCGATACCTATATCGAAAAAGATTCCGCAATCAACGATGAAGTCGAACGCTTGCGGCACTCGGCGACAAACTCACTGCTGACGCGCCGGGACGTGGTAGTAGTTTCCTCGGTGTCTTGCATTTACGGTTTGGGTACCCCGGAAGAGTACGTTTCGCGTGGCATTCACCTGACCCGAGGAATGCAGATTGAACGTCAAGACCTCATCAAGCGATTTGTGCAGATGCAGTACAACCGCAATGATGTGGAATTTACGCGTGGCAATTTTCGGGTGCGCGGAGACACGATTGACATTATTCCCATGTATGAAGAGCTTGGGGTGCGCGTGGAAATGTTCGGCGATGAGATTGACGCTCTGGCTTTGCTGCACCCGGTGACCGGGGCAACCTTGCACGAAGTGAACGAAATCTACGTGTTCCCAGCCTCTCACTATGTCGCCGGTCCTGAGCGCATGGAACGCGCCCTCGCCGGAATCGAGAGTGAACTGGAAGAACGCTGCAAATGGTTCCACGACCAAGGCAAACTGTTGGAAGAACAGCGCCTCAGGATGCGTACCACCTATGACTTAGAGATGCTGCGCCAAATTGGGATGTGTGCGGGCATTGAGAATTATTCTCTGCACATTGATGGTCGGCAACCGGGCGAGCCACCCCACACCCTGCTGGATTACTTCCCGGAGGATTTCCTGCTGGTTATTGACGAGTCTCACGTGACGGTGCCCCAGATTGGCGGCATGTTTGAAGGTGACATGTCACGCAAACGCACGCTGGTGGATTTCGGATTTCGCCTGCCCTCAGCGATGGATAACCGTCCCTTGAAATGGGAAGAATTCCAAGACCGCATCGGGCAAACGGTATATTTGTCTGCCACACCGGGTGACTATGAACTGGGGCTCAGCGACGGGGTAGTGGAGCAAATCATTCGTCCTACCGGTCTGGTTGACCCGAAGATTGTGGTGAAACCGGTGGAGGGTCAGATTGACGACCTGATGGAACAGATTCGCCTGCGTACCGAAGCTGATGAGCGGGTCTTGGTGACCACACTGACCAAACGCATGGCGGAGGACTTGACCACATACCTGGCTCAGCGCGGCATCCGGGTGGAATACCTGCACTCGGATGTGGATACGTTGCGCCGGGTGGAGCTGCTGCGTTCCTTGCGTCAAGGCGAGTTCGATGTCTTGGTAGGCATTAACCTGTTGCGTGAGGGGTTGGATTTGCCCGAGGTTTCGCTGGTTTCGATTTTGGATGCCGACAAGCAAGGTTTCTTGCGTTCCACGAAGTCCCTGATTCAAACGATTGGGCGAGCGGCCCGTAATGTGCACGGTGAAGTCCATATGTACGCCGACGCGGTTTCCGACGCGATGCGGGAGGCAATTGATGAAACTGAGCGGCGCCGCCATAAACAGATTGCTTATAACGAAGCTCACGGTATCGATCCGCAGCCGTTACGCAAAAAAATCTCTGACGTGACCGATATGCTGGCACGCGAAGACATTGATACCGCAGAATTATTGGGCACCGGGTACCGTCAGCCTGACCAAAAGCCTTCTGCTGCGGCCCGTAGCGCAGCTCAGGACGCGGCAGCAGCTCGTGCGGCATTGGAAGTTATCAATAGAGCGCGTGTCAATGCGACAGAGGACCAGCCGAGTCAGGCTGGTGCGCATGAAAACACCGTGGACTTACCATCGCTGGTTGCAGAACTGACCGATCAGATGCATACCGCTGCCAGCGAACTGCGATTCGAGCTAGCAGCCCGGCTGCGAGATGAAATCGCCGACCTTAAGAAAGAAATTCGCCGTGGCAAACCCCTGGGCAACTAGCGTTCCGGGATTGTGCTTCAGGTTAAAGTATGCACAAGGGCGGTCGGGTTGGCTTGGCTTTGCCCGCTTCGGCGCACTCGGCTTTGCAGTGTCTAAGTTTGCTAAAAACGCCGGTGGCTGCTGAGTTTCAGCAGCCACCGGACGATTAAGTTAGGAGCTCGAGACCGAACAGGTAGGGGGATTAGTAATCCACCACGTGTTCCTCCAGGATGCCCTTGGTGATTGGTGTGGGATCACCAAAGCGATGGTTCGTCAAAGCAACTGCCTGCTCGTGGAAGAACGGAATCATTTCGACTCGACCAGAATACGTTACCGGGTGATCCCAGATAGCAATATCAACTGAACCGTTGATAGCTTCGGCGACCTTGGTGCGGGTTTCACCAAGGATGCGGATACGCCCGTCATAGCCGGCATCGTGAGCCGCCCAGCTTCGAGCCCAGTTCAACCAGGCAGCTTCATCTTGAACCATCACACTGACGCCGTGTTGGGAGGCAAAACCTGCCAAACCGGTTATCAATGGTTTGGCGGTCGAAATCGTTATCTTGGAACCCATCAGCAAACCAGCGTGCAGCACGTGGGCAATCTCCCAGTTCTTGACGTTTTCACCGATTCGCACCACCACTGGGACCGGCAGACAACGGAAAATGTTGCGCTCCACACCGAGCTGGGACGGATCGCGATTGACCTGAAATTCCTGTGCATAAGCGGTTTCATCACCAGCCAACGACTTCTCAAGCTTGTCGCGGTCACCGATTTCATCAGCTAGCGCGGTCAATTCACGCGCCAAAGCACCGGATGCGGAACCGGTAATGTCGCTCAACGTAGCATCGTCTGGACTCCATTCACCCAACGCGTACAGGTAGGAGGGACCACCTGCCTTGGAACCCGCACCCACTACGGAACGCTTCCAGCCACCGAACGGCTGACGGCGCACGATCGCGCCGGTAATACCACGGTTGATATAGGCATTACCGACCTGGACATGATCGAGCCAATACTTGATTTCGTCCGGATTCAGCGAGTGAATCCCGCCGGTCAAACCGTATTCGACCTGATTTTGCAACTCGACAGCTTCTTCCAAAGTGTCGCAGCGCATCACGCCCAAAATCGGACCGAAGTATTCGGTTAAGTGGTATTCGCTGCCGGGTTTCACATTGGCGCGCACGCCTGGACTCCACAGTCGCCCGGAATCATCCAGTTGCTTAGGCTTGACTGCCCAGCTCTGACCGGGCTCCAGCTGGGTCAAGCCGCGCCGCAACTTCTCGCCGGGCTTTTCCACGACCGGCCCCATCTGGATACCCAAATCCCACGGATAGCCAACTTTCAGGGACTGCACCGCGTCAATCAGCTGATTGTGGAAACGCTTGGAAGTGCCCACGGTGCCAACCAAAATGACCAGGGAGGCAGCCGAACACTTTTGACCAGCATGCCCAAACGCACTTGTGACCACGTCTTTGACCGCTAGGTCAAGATCCGCCGAAGGTGTGACGATTATGGCATTCTTGCCGGAAGTCTCAGCCAGCAGACCCAGGTCGGGACGCCAGGAGCGGAACATTTGCGCGGTCTCGATACCGCCGGTCAGAATGACTCGTTCTACCCGCGAATCGGTGACCAGAGTCTTGCCCAAGTCGTGATTGGCGAGGGTCACAAACTGCAGCACATCCTTGGGCACGCCGGCTTCCCACAGGCATTCCGCAAGCAATGCCCCACAGCGGCGGGTGGGGGAGGCAGGTTTCAAAATAACCGGAGAACCCGCTGCCAAACCAGCAATGGTCGAACCAACGGGAATCGCCACCGGGAAATTCCACGGGGGAGTCACCACGGTAATCTTGGCAGGAGTGAATTTAGCCCCCGCTACCTTTGTCATCGCGATGGACTCAGCGGCGTAGTAGTGAGCGTAATCAACTGCTTCGGAAACCTCCACGTCTCCTTGGTCGATAGCTTTACCGGCTTCGGAACCCATCACTTCGAGGAATTCGCCGCGACGCTGACCCATGATGACACCTGCCCGGTGTAGGATTTCGGCGCGTTCCTTCGGGCTGAGTGCCAGCCACTTTTGACCACCTTTCTCAGCGCGATGCAACACCTGCTGCAATTCGTCCTCGTTGTTAATCTTGGAGGCGTCAACGGTCTTTTGACCGACCTGAGAATTGCGCATCCTGGCAGCAATTGCCTCACCCCAAGCCACGTTGGCAGGCAGGGAGGGATCGGAATCCGGAACATTGCGGAAAATCCACTCACCGGAGTCATCCTGGACAAGTTTGGCCAGTTCCTCCGCGGTTTCCTGGCTCCGGTCTTGCAGACGGCGCGGCCCGAATTCCAGGTCATTGAGCATAGAAATAGCCTTTTCGAAACGGTTGCGTTCCCGTTCGTACATAGACTGGTTCGTGGTCAGCTCAAAAGCCGCGCTCATGAAGTTTTCTTCCGCGGCGATCTCTTCGAGACGACGCACCAGGTAACTGATGGCGACGTCGAACTCCTCGGGGTGTACCACCGGAACGTAGTACAGCAGCGGACCGGTGTCCTCCATGACCGCGCGCGCCATGGAGCTGTTCATGCCTGTCAGCATTTCGAACTCGCAGCCATGGTTTTGGAACACTCCGCGCTGGTTCGCCAGCTCGTAAGCAAAGCCGGCAGTAAACACGTTCATACCAGCCACCCCGATGCGAATATTCTGGGTGTGCTCAGGAGTCAACGCATAGTTGAGGATACGCATATAGTTCGCATCAGTGTGCTGCTTCGAGGGCTGCGGGGTCATCGACCAGCCGTGCATCATGGCGTCGACGTGTTCCATGGACAGGTTTGCGCCTTTAACCACCCGCACTTTAACTCGAGCCCCGCCGTTTGCGACGCGCTTTGCCGCCCAAGTTTGCAAGTCTTGCATGGCAGCGAGTGAATCCGGCAGGTAGGCCTGAAGCACGATACCTGCCTCCAGGTCTTTGAACTCCTCGTGGTCCAGCAGCTGCTTGAACACATCGATAGTCATATGCAGGTCGTGGTATTCCTCCATGTCCAAGTTGATGAACTTCTTGGGGCTGAACTTGTTGGCCTCCCGGTACAGCGGCAACAGGTTTTCGACCGCGTAAGCCACCATCTCTTGGTAGTCCCAAGCAATGTGCGGACCGGTTACGGCGGAGACTTTGATAGACACATAGTCCACATCGTCACGCTGCAGCAATTCCACCACGTCGTTCAAGCGTCGGGAGGCCTCTTTATTGCCCAATACCGCTTCACCCAAAAGGTTCATGTTCAGCCGAGAACCGTCAGCGCGCAATTTCGCGATAGCTCGTCCCAAGGACTTGTTGGTCACGTCAATCGCCAAGTCGCCTACCAGTTCCCGGAATATGCGCCGGGCCGCCGGAACCGCAATATCAGGGATGAGCGTGCCCAAAGCTCCACCGTACACAGCCGGCAGCTTCAGGTAGGGGGGCAGGAAAGAAGGCTGATTTTCTTTCACCAAAGCCGACAGGTTCTTGCCGGCAATTTTAATGTCCTCCGGACGTACCACTTCATCGACAAATGCGACGGTAAAATCCAAACCACGCGGATCCTTTAAGGTGCGTGACAGCAGCTTAGAAGCGTAGTCAATCGGGTACTTCTTTGAGGCCTCAATCCACTTTTGAGCTCTCTCGACAGCCAACTGACCGACTTCCCTCAGTTCAGCTAATTCTTGTTCATTGAGCGGTTTCAACTTGTCTCCTTTGGGTTGTGTTTTCGCTCGGGAGGTACTCATTGCTCACCAGAGCAATTCAGTCACTTTCTACCTATAATCTACTGCAATATTTTGCAGATACTTTAACCTTTCTTGTGAAAAGTTATAAAAACGGCTATTCCGCCGCGGAATCAGTTCCTTTTTCCTCAAATGCCACCAGCAGTCCTTTCGGATCAGGTCGTCCTTTGGCAATAGCCACGGCGCGCTCAAATTCCTCAAGAATCTGCGGGTCGTCCCGCCAGGTGGCTTGCGAGATGAGCCACGCCACCAGCAAGCAAGCCAGGAAACCAGGCACAATTTCATACAGGTGCGTATAGGCGACCCACGAAGCGTCACCGTTGTTGAACGCCTTGTTCCACAGCACTGCTACCCCCGCGCCTGCAACCATTCCGGAAGCCGCTCCTTGCCAGGTCAGTTTCTTCCAATAGAGAGACAAAATGACGATGGGACCAAAGGCAGCCCCAAAACCTGCCCAAGCAAAAGACACCAGTCCCAATACGGAGTTCGTGGGATCTATCGCCAGCAAAGCCGCCACTATGGACACCAAAAGAACCGTAATCCGACCGAGCAGAACGCCCTTGTAATCACTGAGTTCCTTTTTGGTGGCACCGTGATAGATGTCCTCGACCATCGCCGAAGACGTTACCAGCAATTGGGAGGAGACGGTGGACATAATCGCCGCAAGGATAGCAGCCAGCATGAACCCTGCCAGAACGGCGGGGAACAGTTTCGTACCCATGACCAGGAACACGGTTTCCTGGGGGTTACCTTCCACCCCGTCTTTGGGCATAAGGTCGGGGATGATGCCTTGCTCGCTCATGGCACGACCAATGATGGCGGTCATGCCGGTGCCGAGTAGACAGAAAACCATCCAACCCAGCCAGAAACGACGTGCCGGAGTGGCTTGGCGCGGAGAACGCAGCGCCATGAAACGCACAATAATGTGGGGCATCCCGAAGTACCCCAGTCCCCACGCGACGTTGGAAACCCAGTCCATCCAGCCTACGGCGTCAAGTCCGGTACCCAGGGGGTTCAGCAGGGAGTTATCGCCGGTGATGGACAAGCCCGCCGCAACACCGCCGAAACCACCGATAACAAACAGACCCATAATTGGCACCGCTACCAGCGCCACCATCATGATTAGCCCTTGCACCATATCGGTCCAAGACACCGCCAGGAACCCGCCCACCAAAGTGTAGAGAATCACGATGCCCGCTACGAAAACCATGCCGACGTGATAGTCCCAGCCAAAAGTCGAGTGAAAGAAAGTGCCACCAGCCACCATGCCGGAGGATACGTACAACGTAAAGAACACCACGATGATAATGCCCGCTACGTAGCGGATGATCTTAGAAGTATCGTGGGTACGGTTTGAAAAAAACGAAGGGACGGTAATCGAGTCACCGGCGACTTCCGTATATGCACGTAAACGTGGCGCGGTGACCAGCCAGTTAATCCAGGCTCCAACGGTTAAACCGATTGCAATCCAGCCGTTAAAAATCCCGCTCAAGTACATGGCACCGGGCAGCCCCATCATCAGCCAGCCAGACATGTCAGCCGCACCTGCGGAAAGGGCGGCTACAAACGGGGGCAAATCGCGACCGCCCAGCATATAGTCGTCCAGGCTCTTGGAACGGGTATAACCATAGACGCCAATCAGAATCATGGCTACGAAATAGATGATCATCGCGATGGCGATGCCTGCGGGATTAGCCGTGGTTCCAGCGGCTCCCGCGGGTACAACTGTGGTTATGTACATATTGAACCTTTCTGAAAATAATTAAACCAGCAACAACGCGGGCACAATGCTTCGACAGCGTCATCATAGTACTTAAGTCCTTATATTTTAGAAACGTGACCGCATCCTGGTACAATCGCTGGTGCGAAGGGGAGTATTCCCACTAATGGGGCATCGTCATCACGGTGAAACCGTCCGCTGCCAATGCTGCGGAACCGCGTCACTCGGTGTCACCAGCCTGCTGAACCGCAGGCGGGGAGAGACTTTCGGTACCCAACGATTTCGTACCGGAGGAAAGTTTACATATGCATGTGCCCCTGTTGGCTTGGATAATTCTGTTTGTCGTAATTATCGGCGTTTTGACTTTTGATTTTTTCGCCCACGTACGCAAAGACCACTTTCCATCGCTGCGGGAGTCTGCAGCGTGGACCATCATCTACATTTCCATAGCTTTGGTAGCCGGATTGGTTATCAGCTTGACGTTGGGCTGGGACCTAGGCGGACAATACTTCGCCGGCTGGGTAACCGAGTGGTCATTGTCGCTGGATAACCTGTTTGTATTCGTTATCATCATTGCTGCATTTAAAGCGCCGCGGGAAGTTCAGCAAAAAATTATTGCGGTTGGCATCACTTTGGCGTTGGTATTCCGTTTAATCTTCATTTTGTTGGGCGCCGCCCTCATCGAACATTTCAGTTGGATTTTTTATATTTTCGGGCTGTTCCTGCTCTTCACTGCGCTACAGCAGATTCGCGAAGGCAGCGCTGACGCAGAGGAAGAAGCGGAGTACAAAGATAACTTTTTTGTGTCCGGGGTACGCCGGATTTTCCCGGTCACGCCCGATTACGTGGGGCATCAATACTTTGCCAAGATTGACGGTAAACGTCACATCACTCCTTTCCTGCTGGTGGTCGTAGCGGTGGGATCAGCAGACGTGATGTTTGCCGTAGACTCCATTCCTGCCATTTTTGGTCTAACTAACGAAGCCTTTATCGTGTTTGCTGCCAATGCTTTTGCGTTAATGGGACTGCGCCAACTGTACTTCCTAATTGAAGGTCTGATGGAACGTTTGATTTTCTTACATTACGGTCTGGCCGCCATTCTGGGTTTCATCGGGGCAAAGCTCATAATTCACGCCTTGAGCACGAATGAGATTCCGTTTATCAACGGCGGTCAGCCCTTTACGGGATTGCCTGAAACGAGCAACGTGGTGTCTTTGGGCTACATCGTTGCGGTGCTGATTATTACCGCGGTGGTCTCCCTGTTGGTCAGCCGACGCCGTCAAAAGAATCAATCGAATGGAACAGTTCAGAACCATCCGGATGCTTAAAAATCTGCGATTTTCACCGATAATAAAAACGTGAGCGGACGTTTTATCTATCGGTGCATCGCCCTTTTTTCCATTTTAGGGGCAACCCTCGGTCTGGCAGCGGGATATGAAACCCCCGCCTATGCCATCGAGGGTGGGAACCTAACTGATCCAAATGAATCAGGCTGGGCAGCTGCTTTACGTATTTCTAATCAATCTGATAGCGGATGGATGGAATGCAGCGGTTCTTTCGTAGCCGCAAATTGGGTCCTTACAGCTGCGCATTGCGTGGCGAATGCCAACCTAGAAGTCGCTTACGCTTCGGTGGGGGCGAGCATCAATCGAAACTTTCCCCTTGCGGTAACGGGTATTGTCGCGCATCCCCACTATGACATAGCCTTGGTGCGTTTAGATTCCCCTGGTAGAGCCATCTTGCCTTTCAGCAGTCAAAATTTGCCCTCCGGACAGGTAAGTGAGGCCTATGGGTTTGGTACCGGATTGAATCTTAAAACGACACAATTAACTTCTCTCGGCACTCTCAATGATGGTTATCTCTATGCTCGTTCCTCACGAGGTAAGTATTCAGAGGTTGGTGACTCCGGCGGACCTCTCATTAGTGGGGGAAAGCTCTATGGGGTGCTCTCAGCAGCGGTGCAAACACCACGAGGCTTCCTGCTCTCTGAAGACTACAAATATGTGCCGAGTTCTGCTTTTGCCAACTGGATTTTTGAAACTATCGGAGTTTCCAGTATCGACGGCATTGCGAGGGTAGTATCGCCCTCCCCAACAAAACCCGAGCCGCAACCGCAGCCACAGCCTGCTGCTCAGCCTCAACCGGGGACCGCTCCGGGAAGAATTGCCGGCACCAATCGTGTCGAGACATCTCTGCAAGCCTGGCGACAAGGCGGGTTCACCGGACCTTCCCTGGTCATTGCCACCGGGAGAACAGCACCCGATGCTTTGAGTGCCGGTCCGCTAGCTGCAGCGCTGGACGCACCGCTGGTGCTATCTAACGGTCCCCGCATCGAACCCGGCATAGTCGCCGAGATTCTGGGGAGGGGAATTCGCGACGTGAGATTGGTGGGAGGTCAAGTGACTTTTGACCCTGCCACGATGAGGGATTTCCAGGCACGGGGAATTCAGGTGAGTCGAATTTACGGCATGAATCGCTACGGCACTGCCGCGGCGGTAGCTCGCCAGACGATTACGGAATGGAACCAGCGTGGAATTGCGCAAACTCCTATCTTGCTGGCAGACGGAATGTCTTTCCCTGACGCCCTGAGTGCGGGAGCGGGAGCGGCTTCTATACACGGCGTGGTGGTGCTGAATGCAGGAGCCTCCCTGCCTCCAGAGACTACAGAGTTCATCCAAAATCACCGGGCACAGTCGGGAGGAAGCATATTCCCCATTGGGGGACCGGCAGCGCAAGCGTGGAACCAGTCGGGGTTAGCGGATTTCCGATCGCAACCGATTCAAGGTCTGGATCGTTATCAAACAGCTCAGTTTGTGGCACAAGCCTTTGCCCCCGGGGCAACCTCCGCGGTGGTAGCCAGCGGAGTGAGCTTTCCCGATGGGCTGGCAGGAGCAGCTCTGGCAGCTCACCGTAATGCTTGCCTGTTGCTGACCGACCCAAGTCGGCTTTCACCGCCAACGGCAGCCAGATTGGCACACTTGCCCAACCGCGCTGCCTCCGTCATTATCGGCGGATCAGGGGCTATTAGCGAAGCAGTAGCTTGGGGAGTACGAGGTTAGAGAATTTTAGAAATCAGCCTGACGAGGACCGGCACCACGCCCGAGCTGCGTAGCAATGACCGAACACATGATGAGCTGTTCCAAATGCAGCAGCATGATGGGCACCGCGATAGCACCGAACGTGGAGGTTGGGAAGATAATCATCGCCATCGGCAGACCGGTAGCGAGAGATTTTTTTGAGCCACACATCATGGCAGCTATACGGTCAGCCCGATTCAAGGCGCAAAGTTTCCCCCACCCATACCAGGTCAAAATCAGCATGATACCGACAATGACCAGCGCATCTGCACCTATCAGCACGAAGTCTAAAGCTTCCACGGTGTCCCACAAGCCATGCAGCTTTGCGCTGGAAACTGCCGCGATAACGACCAAATAAATCGTGCCCTTATCGACGGTTTTGGTGATGACGGGGTGAGCATTCAGCCAATCGCGGGTCCATCGACCACTTAGCTGTCCCAGAACAAAAGGCAGCAAAATCAGTATGGCAATATCGCGTAACGTCGTTAGAGAGACGGTACCGACCCTCCCTAACAGCAACAGCACCAGCAGGGGAGTTGCAAATGTCCCGACTAGGTTGGAGATAGTGGCGGCAGTGACTGCCCCGGCGACATTACCCCCGGCAATGGATGTGAACCCAATGGAGGATTGCACCGTGGAGGGCAACAGACAGGTGTAATACATGCCCAGGGCAAAACTCGGTCCCAAAAACCATCCACAGGATTGGTAATTCAACATTCCCAACAGGGGATAGAGCACGAAAGTGGAGGTCAAAATGACCAGCTGCAGGCGATAGTTTTTTAGTCCGCCCAGCACTTCGACGGTTTTTAAACGTGCCCCGTAGACAAAGAACAGTACCGCAATGGCGTAGTGGCTGACTGACCCCACCCCAGTCACCACAGTGACCGGCAGAGGGATAAAAATCCCCGCAACCATAATCAGCAGGAGGGTAAAAACGAACCAGTCTACGTAAGCAAAAAACCACCGAATGAAAGGCATGGAGCCGTGCCAACTAACTCTTTTGAAGTAGCCCTTAGGAACCGATCGCCGGACCCCACTGGTGAGTCTCAATGGCTTGCACGATGCCGTGGACCTGATTGGGATCGTGCTTGAGAAACATCAACGCCTCCTCCGGCGTCTCGACGTTCATCAGCAGCAGCGCACCGGGCTTTTCGGTTTCGTTCATCCAGGCACCGGCGGCCTGAAGTTTCCCTGATTTTTCCAAGTTTCCCAGGTAAGCCAGGTGTTCGGGGCGAATCGTGGCTCGGTCGGCTTCCCGAGCGGGGTCATAGTGGTAGATAACGACGACTTTACTCATGCTGCAATTCTAGGCGTGTGCCCAGCGCCAACGAAACCGATCCGAATCGTCAGAAACACACTTGGGCATTAAACTTAACAGGTGCATGAAACTTTGAAAGTCCACGGAGCTCGCGAACATAACCTCAAGGCAGTCGACGTTGAAATCCCTCGGAATGCTTTGGTGGTGTTCACCGGTCTGTCCGGCTCGGGCAAGTCATCGCTAGCTTTTGACACAATTTTTGCAGAAGGGCAGCGCCGTTACGTAGAATCGCTGTCCTCCTATGCTCGGCAGTTCCTCGGGCGGATGGACAAACCCGTGGTGGATTTCATAGAAGGTCTATCCCCCGCGGTGTCGATTGACCAGAAGTCTACATCTCACAACCCACGCTCCACCGTGGGTACCATTACCGAGATTTACGATTATCTGCGCCTGCTGTTTGCGAGAGCCGGCACCCAGTATTGTCCGGTGTGCGGCGAGGAAATTACTGCCCAGTCTGCGGAACAAATCGTGAATTGGCTGTTCACTTTGGGGGAGGGGACGCGGTTAGAGGTCTTGGCTCCAGTGGTCCGGGGGCGTAAAGGCGAGTACTCGGAATTGTTTGCACAGCTCGCCGCCAAGGGCTTTACCCGGATGCGCGTGGATGGTGAAACTCATCGCCTGGAAGAACCACCGACCCTGGAAAAACAACTGAAGCACGACATTTCGGTGTCTGTCGACCGGGTAGTAATTCGGGAAGGCTCCCGTTCACGAGTGGCGGATTCTATTGAGACCGCTTTAGAGTTGGCAGAAGGACTGGTCGTGGTGGATTTTGTGGACCGCGACCCGGACGACCCTGAACGCAGTCGTCGATTTTCAGAAAAACGAGCCTGCCCAAATAATCATCCGCTCGCTTTGGAAGAAATCGAACCGCGGACGTTCTCTTTTAATGCGCCATACGGAGCCTGTCCCGATTGTTCCGGAATTGGTTCTCGGTTAGTGATTGACCCAGAACTGGTGGTACCAAATCCTGATTTGACCCTGCGTGAAGGCGCTGTCAGCCCTTGGACGAGTTCCAAAGATACCATGCAACGTATATTAACAGGACTGGGTGATGAAGTAGGCTTTGACCTCGACACTCCGTGGAAGGATTTGTCTGCACAAGTACGCGACTATTTGATGTGGGGCAAGAACTATAAGGTACGAGTGAAATATCGCAACCGGTGGGGACGGGAACGGGTATATACCACGGGCTTTGAGGGGGCAGCGAACTATATCCAGCGTCGTTACGATGAAACCGATTCTGATTTATCCAAAGCCAAATATGAAGGTTATATGCGCGAAGTTCCCTGTCCGACGTGCCAGGGACGGCGGTTAAAGCCTGAAGTTCTGGCCGTTCGCATCGGGAAACTCAATATCTCAGAAGTCACGGATTTATCAATTGATGAAGCGCAATCCTATTTAAAGGATATTCCTTTATCGGGTATGAAAGCTAAAATCGCTGCACCGATTTTACAAGAGGTACACGCGCGATTGGCTTTCCTAATTGATGTGGGATTGAACTATCTCACTTTGTCACGAGCTGCCAACACCTTGTCAGGCGGTGAAGCACAACGTATTCGGTTAGCTACTCAGATTGGATCCGGACTGGTAGGCGTGCTTTATGTCTTGGATGAGCCTTCCATCGGTCTACACCAGCGAGATAACCAACGCCTCATTGATACCCTGAAAGGTTTGCGTGATTTAGGCAATACCCTCATCGTGGTGGAACACGATGAAGACACTATCCGGGCAGCAGATTGGGTGGTGGATATTGGTCCCGGCGCAGGAGTGTCCGGCGGACAGATTGTGCATTCCGGAACCGTCAAGGAATTATTGCGAAATAAGTCTTCGCTTACCGCAGATTATTTAGCGGGACGGAAATCTATTGAAATCCCGCAGCATCGCCGCAAACCTGACCCGGAGCGCATTCTGACAGTAAGAGGCGCGCGCGAAAATAACCTACGAAACATTGACGTATCGTTCCCCCTGGGATGCCTCATCGCCGTCACTGGGGTGTCAGGATCCGGTAAATCCACGCTGGTCAACTCCATTTTGTACCAAGCGTTAGCCAGGGATTTGAACCGCGCCCACACGGTGCCGGGACGTCACAAGCAGATTGACGGCGCTGCTCATCTGGACAAGATTATCCACGTGGACCAATCACCCATCGGTCGCACTCCACGTTCGAATCCTGCGACTTATACCGGAGTATGGGATGCAATCCGAAAGCTCTTTGCCCAGACTGAAGAAGCCCGGATTCGCGGATACGGTCCGGGGCGCTTTTCCTTTAACGTCAAGGGCGGACGCTGTGAAGCTTGCCGAGGTGACGGCACATTGAAAATCGAGATGAATTTTCTGCCCGATGTTTATGTGCCCTGTGAGGTTTGCGCCGGGGCGCGGTATAACCGGGAGACCTTGGAAGTGTACTATCACGGAAAAAATGTGCGCGATGTTTTGGATTTGCCGATTGCACAAGCCGCCCAGTTCTTTTCCGCAATTCCCAGCGTGTCTCGCTACTTGGACACATTGACAGCGGTCGGCTTGGGCTACGTGAAACTTGGGCAGAGCGCAACCACGCTGTCTGGAGGCGAAGCCCAACGGGTCAAACTAGCCAGTGAACTGCACAAACGCACGAACGGGCGCGCCATTTATGTGCTTGACGAACCAACCACTGGTCTGCACGTCGACGACATCCGCAAGCTTATGGTCATCCTGCAGGGACTGGTCGAGAAAGGTAACACGGTCGTGGTCATCGAACATAACCTGGATGTCATCAAGTGTGCTGACTGGGTTATCGACCTCGGTCCAGAAGGCGGTAAAGGCGGCGGTACGGTGGTTGCGGAAGGCACTCCAGAAACCGTGGCAACAGTACCCGGTTCATTTACCGGGCAATACTTGGCAGAAATCCTCAAAGTGAAAGGCACAAAATGACTGTAAATTTGAGCGACGAGGAATGGAAAGAACGACTGAGCCCCCGCGCTTATGCGGTGCTCCGTCAAGCCGCTACGGAACGACCGGGTACCGGGGAATTGCTCTTTGAATCCCGTGATGGTCTCTACAGCTGCGGAGCCTGCGGGGCGACACTGTTTGATGCCGACACAAAGTTTGATTCCGGGTGCGGTTGGCCAAGCTTTTTTGAAGCGAAGCCGGGAGCCGTACGCGAAGTGACCGATACATCCCACGGCATGACCCGCACCGAAGTTCGCTGTGCAAACTGTGGATCTCACTTGGGACACGTATTCCCGGACGCGCCGCAAACCCCGACCGGAAACCGATTTTGCATGAATTCGGTGGCGCTTAGTTTTCAGCCTCAGGAATGACCAGTTCCCACCAGTCGAACGTCAATCGGCGCATCTGACCAAAATGTTGGGAGATGCGCCGAAACTATCCACGACGGAAAAGACCTTACAGGGTGGCTTTCTCAAGCAGCTTGTCGTCTTTCCCGATTCCACTCATGTCGACGGGGTGACCGTTCGCAATGTACAGGGGTGTCCCCGCATTTTCCCGACCGAGGCTCTTGAGACGCTGCTGCGCCAAAATATTAATCGGCATCAGACCAGATTGTTCGGTAGCCGGTGG
The DNA here is from genome assembly GCF_000196535.1 of Mobiluncus curtisii ATCC 43063. Lineage (NCBI taxonomy): Bacteria > Bacillati > Actinomycetota > Actinomycetes > Actinomycetales > Actinomycetaceae > Mobiluncus > Mobiluncus curtisii. The sequence goes on from NC_014246.1 coordinate 1,904,666, forward strand.
CACTGATTTGTAGTCTATGCCGTGTTTTCCAGCAATTTTAGCCAGTTCCGCATCGGGGTTACGGATGGTCTGCGCCCACTGTTCATTGTTCTGGTTCTTTTCGTAATCAGCGGACTTATAGTTATCCATCGCGAACTTGGTCAAGTCCTTGCTGAGTCCCCATAGTTTCTCGGGCTTATTTTCTGCGGTCCAGTACATGAGGTTATTCGCAGAATACGCAATGTTGGGGAACTTCAGCTGCTGGGCGTGAGTCAGGGTTGGGCGCAACACGACTATCGCCTGACCGCCCTCGACCAAGTCGTTGAGCTGTTTACCTTGGTTGAGTTGGTCTTCGAAGTCATTACAGATGTTGCACAAGTAGTCGTAGTACAGTTCCAGGACCTTAGTGCCTTTTTTCGACTCGGCAGTGATTTCGTCGTTAGTCAAAACTTTGCCATCTTTGAGCCAGATGCCCCGCCCGGCGGCGTAGGTTTGGGGTTCGGCATAGCCAATCATCGTCTTCGTTCCCGCGATGGTGTCCGTAGGCTGAGCCTCTAACTCGTGTTTCGTGGTCGCAATCTTAACGAAAACGATAATCAACGCCAGCACGATGGCGACCAAAACAATCGCCAAGATGGCGCCAGAACGATTGCCGGGTCGAGACACCGTCAAGTTCGTTCGAGAAGAACCTTTTTTCTGTTTTGACATCTGTGAACTCCAATCACTTACCGCCATTAAACCCTGAGAGATGGGAATGTTTCAACATTTGAAAATTATTGCAGATACAGGTGACCCGCCAGACGCCGGATTCGTCCGGTCTGTTCCAAAGACTTCAGTCCGTCTTGCATCCGTTGACGAATATCGGTACGCGCTGGAGTTAAATCTAGCACTCGTGCCACTGCTTCTGAGGTCTCGTCCTCAAGGGGCTGCTGCGTGTCGATAACCCAGGTCAAAGCATTATTAAACTCTTCGTCACAGATGTCTACCAAGGAGCGTTGACCATAGATTGACCCAGTTCGAAACACGGTAAAATCCGCGGCTGATGTTCCGGCAGGCCAAACAAATGTGCCGAATTTCGTCTTAATTTTCTGGACTTCTGGATTAAGCAGTTCCAAAATCCGTTGACGGCGTTTCGGATGTAGACGTTGCATTCCGAAGGCATCGGCAACGAGTTTAGCCAGCCGAACTTCCCCGATAGGTCCCTCCGTATAGAGCACCTGCGCCAACACGTCAGCCACAGCGGCAGCATTAGCGGGGTCCTGTAAATCATCTAGGACTTCCTTGGAACCCTGATTCTGTAAGGGTTTTCCGCGGGGAACAAACGGCTGCGGGACCGTTTTAGAACGAACAATGGCGGGAATTTGCGCAGTAAAACTGGGGAGCTTGGCTTCGGAAGGTTCTGGTATGGGGTTTGCCAGGGGCGATGTAGACATCGCGGGGGTATCAGTTTTTTCAGTGCCTTCCGCGGTTTCCTCAGGGGAAAAGAGGGGGGCGAACGCACCCAAACCGGGCTTAGAAATTTTGCCGAGTTCCTCGTTCGACTCAGGATTTTGGGCAAGTTCTATAAAAAAGTCGGTTTCTTGTGCTCCGAGCTGATCTCCCAGAGTTGGAGCATCGTGAGTCGAGGTGAGCTCTCCTCTCTCTACATGCGCAAATGTATCCGCGGGAATGTCCGCGATGACCGGTAGCGCTGAACGAGTTTTCCGTTGTACGGCAGGGGGAAGGTCCTCGATGCGGGCGGCAGGCTGTTCCGACGGAGGCGGTGTAGGCGCAGAAGGTTCCGGCTTTGTTTCCTCAGAAACAGCTTCGTTTTGTGGCAGGGCTGGCATCGGGGCGGGAGGAGGGACAGACTCGTCGGTCTGCGTGTGAGCCGCGGCTTCACGTAGGGGCTGCGGTAAATCCCATTCCGTTTCATCGGGAACTTTCCACGGCTCGTCGTCACGGTTATTTTGCGCCGCTGCAATACGTGACGGAGAGGTGTAGCGGTCATCGCTCGCTACCGAGCCGTCCGTAACGTCACCGGGAAATGCGAGGTCTAACGCTATAGAAACGAGACGCCGCGTCACTTCATCTGTGTTTTCCATCAGCTGAGTCAAATACACATGTTCGATAGCGCCAAAACCGCAATGTTCCAGGAGGAATTGGGGAATACCGACCTCTCGATCCCAAGCGGAATGAACCTGTCGCTGTTCGGGACTATCCAAAATCAGACCTAGCCACGGCGCGCCTGCATCACCACGAACCGCTAAATCCAGACGTAATGATGCCGACCCCATATCTGTGCGGACCTCCAAACCCGCGTGACTCAGTAGCCTCGCGAGGTGGTCACGCACTGCCGAAACTGGAACGGTATCGGGCATGATGCTCGGGACGTTTAAGACGTCTTGCAGTATGGCAGGCAGCCCAGATTGATCGAGGTCGCGGTTGACGACAAATAGCACCTGGCGATTTGTCTCTAACAAAATTCGAGTCCAAGCCAGGGGCAAATCACGTGTAACCGCAGATTTCGACGTCTCCGGCTGCGAATCAGACCCCAGGAAACACACCAGCAAATCGCAAGCTGCGACGCCGTCACCATCGCTGAAGCCTCCGCTATTCCCCGGTACTCCTGTATCGGCGCTGGGGAACGCTGCTCCGGCTGCACCCAGGTGGGTGACCCGCAGATTCATCAGATTGATTTCACCCTGTCGGTTAGCGTCATCGAGATACCAGCGGATACCCGCTGCTAACTCAGCCGTCCAGGTCAGCGCCGTGACGGCTTTACCACGGTTTTTCAGGCACAGATTCATCAGCAGATTCCCGGCCTTTTCAAACCACACGTAATCGGCGCCCAGTCCCTGCCAGCCCGGATTTTCGCTGGCAAGGTGCAGGGGAAGGGGATGATGCGCGGCGGGAAATTCCATAATTAAGACTGGATGCGCTTGCACTTGTGCTACCGGCCAGGTGTCCAGCTGATCAGGACTGAGCAGCTGTGCCAAACGACCGGGGGTGGGGGTTAAATCTCGACCATAGCGGATAGTCAGTTCGTATTCGGGAAAACCTGCTGACTTAGCGAACTCGTAGGCGCTGCGCGCCCGACCTTTTGCAAAACTCGTGGCTGCGGGCAGGCTCGCCACGAACATGGCTTGTGCCGCTCCCGCGAGGGCTTTCACCACGGACCCGGAAGGTAGCTCGGAGGCATCGAGAATCACCACGGCATCAAAACGGGGTGTTTTCTGGGTAAAATCAGGCAAATAGGTCACGACTTCCAGCGGAGTCAAACCCACAATTGGGGTACGAGTCAAGACACCGTCCAAGTGTTCACGCAGTGCTTGACGGATGGAGAAATTATCGTCACGCAATCGTGCCCCAAAACTGCGCAAGGTTTCTTTATCTGCACGCTGAGCAAATTCGCCTGCCGCGGTAATCACCTGATTTAGGATTTCTCGACGAGTTTCCGTGCAGTTCAGCGAGAGTCGTTCCACCTGGGCGGCATGAGTCACCGGATCAAACCCCTGCTGCGCCAAGGCTCGCTGCCGCTCGCGTACCGCCGCGACCGACAAAGCGTGTTCCAACACGCCTTGAATCGCCATTCCGCCGAGAGTTCCTTCTGCCACCCAGGTGACCAGGTCATCCAGCCCCAAGGCTCTCAGCTGAGGGGTCAGGGCTCGAAAAGCCAAAATATCGTCCAGGGTCGAGTCCTCCGAGCTGAGCGACGTTCCCCAAACCTTGCGAACCTGCAAGTAACGACCCAAGGGTGGCAGACCTTGTGACCACGTTTCCAAATCCGTACTCGAGACCTGCAAAGACTGTAAAACCTCAGCAAAAGCGTCAGAAATCGCGCGCACTTGCTGACCTAAACGACCACCCTGGCGAGCCAGAGGCATCAAAGACTCCAAATCATCGCGGCGGCTGGGCAGATACCGCCCCAATTCGATAGCGCTTCGCACCGTATCGGCATGGTTTGCGAATTTTTCACGCGAGTCGGGGGCTAAGGCGTCAAAATCTTTCAGCCCTAACACGGGATTGGCGCCAATTTGCGAGCCCAAGGCTTCCGCGCGCATCCGCAGGGCATTGAGGTCGTCTAATAACTCCGCGACCTTATTGGGGGTAACCGGACCAGTGAGGTAGGGCTGCAGCTGAGATAACACGGCTTTGCGGCGACTGTTGCGGGTAAACCCACCGGAGGCTTCGGCGTGACGCGCATCCATCAGCAAGTCTAAATCTTTGCCGGAATGGTAAGCGGGGGCAGCAATTTCTAGCAGGGGAGTGGCTTCGTCCCACAGGTCTTGCAAGGACTGTTGCAAAGTTTCGATTCCGGAAGTAACCGCACTACGTTCCGCTTCGGTTAGTTCCACTGGAGCCCTGCCGTATCCAATCTCTAGCAGGTCCAGCCATCGCGCGAAAATTGGCCAGGCTGCCAGGTCGGAAGCGGCAGACATAATTTCCAACACGGCAGGGTGAGCCTGGGTAATGGCATCTTCCAAGGTTTGCAACGCCAATTTCAATTCCGTGCGGTCTATGCTGCGCGCACTTTCGCCCACCAGGGACCAGGGATTAGCACCGATGCCATTCACCGAGTTAGCATCCAGATTTGCCAATTCTTTGCCAAGTTTCGCCGCAGCAGACCGGTCATTAGACAGATAGGGGAAGTTCGGAGCCGCCGCCAGACGACCTGCCAAAACCCGTTCTTCGGGTTCCAACTCGGCGGCAGTCATGATTTGTGCAGTGTAAGCCTGCCATGCGGAAACATGGTTGGGACCGACCTCGTGAATCTGGTTGAGATACAAATCCAAATCCTGGGACAGAGTTTTCAGGGAAGCTCGGCAAGAATCCAGGTATCCCGCGTCAGCGTTGACTGGGCGATCCCAAGCCCCTCGAAGCAAATCCCGGCTGCGCTCATCGCGAGTCTCGGCTTGCGGGTCGAGAGTGAGGAACACGTGTTCAAATCCGGCTTTACGAACCCGGTTACGCAGTTTCTTAAGACTGGTGCGACTCCCCACGACCAGAACGGAATGCTGCTGTACCAGAGACTGCGCCAGTGCATTCACGACGGCATCAGTCTTGCCGGTCGCCGGGGCTCCGGACAGAATGAGGCTATGACCTTGACCAAATAACTTTGGTATCTGGAGTTGTTTGCGGTCGGCTTTTAGAGGCGCAAAAACATCTCCCGAGAGAGGGACGGTGTCAGTGTTATCTTCGGAAAGTTGGGTGGGGGCATTGGTGGTGGCATAACGTTTCACTAGGGCGGAACTGCTGTAATCCTGGTGGTGCGCTTTCAGGTCGGTCGCCACGGGGGACCAGTTACAATGAGACAGCCCCAGAGCAGCTTGACGTTCCAGCTGCATTTTGCCATGGAGGGAGCTATCTTGCAGAGCTTTTTCCAAAGCCGACAGAATGGCGTCGAGGTCGAGCCCGCGAGAAGTTCGACCGGCTTTCACCCAGCGGGACGGAATCCGAAACTTTTGGTGCAACAAACGCACTACTGTACTGTTCAGCTCCAGTTTGTCGCCCGGTGCCAGCCGTAAATATCCCAGGGGACGATCGGGGTCGGGGTCTAATCTGGCTTGAAAAATTGGAAAACGAACACTCCCACGGTTCGCGACCAGGAAACCGAAAGCGAGTTGTAGTTCCAGACCATCGCATCGATTTGCCAAGAGCCAGCGCCAATGTTCGGCGGTAGTGAGCTGCGTGTCCGCATCCCCACCAACGGTAGAAAGAGGGAAAGTCCCGCCAGCGCGCAACTGGCGAAGGGTTGCATTCAGGGAGTCCGCGGAAAAGGGGAAAGTCAGGGCAGCGGCAGGTGGTGCTAGGGGAGTGACTCCGATTTGCTTATCAGTCAGAGAAAGCGCCCATTCAAGGTAGGCTGCATCCGTCACTATATTTCCCCTTTACCCCGATATTCCGTCTCTTAACTTACACGCAAATGCCATTCTAGGTCCTGGATTACCGTTCGAGCTTGTGACAGACCGAAAGATAACAAATCGGTTAACTTTTTTCCGGCGCTTCTACTAAAGTAGAGATACGTGATTTTTTAAGGAGGACGAAGTGTCGGAAACGAATCCAGGACCGGACCCTACTGAAACGGCAGTATTTGGGGCTATAGGCAGCGTTACCGAAACGGAACCAGAACTGGGTAAGCGAGTTCTGTCCTCCGCTGACGAGGAAGCTGTGGCGGCTCTACCTGCAGGTTCGGCACTGTTAATTGTGCAGCGTGGTCCCTCCGCGGGGGCGCGTTTCCTGCTCGATACAGACCGCATCACCGCGGGCAGACATCCCAAGTCGGATATTTTCCTTGATGATGTAACGGTTTCGCGCCGGCATTGCGAGTTTATTCGCCAGGAAAACGGCTACATGGTTCGCGATGTCGGTTCTCTCAACGGCACCTATATTGACCGGGAAAGGGTAGAGTCGCACCTGCTGACTTCGGGGGAAGAAGTCCAGATTGGCAAGTTTAGATTGGCTTACTACCCGGCGGTGAATTTTAAGCAATGAGTCAGGTCGCCCGAAAAGTCAATGACATTGGCAGCTCGTGGCCTCCCGAGGTAAGCCATAAGCCAACTATGTCTATTGGACGAGTCCACGAGATTATCGTGAAGGAATTTCCTTCGGTATCTCAGGCTAAATTGCGCAATTTTGAGAAGCACGGGATTGTCAGCCCGGCACGGATGTCCAACGGTTACCGCGGTTACTCCCTGGCAGATGTGGAGCGGATACGGTACGCCCTGAAAGCCCAGCGGGACAGTTACTTGCCTCTAAATCAGATTGGCGAAAATTTGCGGCTGTTGGATTTGGGGGAGGAGCCCCTGCCGGTGCAGCCAGTCATGCGAGTGGTGGCTTCGGAAGGACAAATGCGCCTGCCGACTCACTCCCGGATTTCGTTGCGTGATTTACAGGTTTATACCGGCGCTTCTGATGAACTGTTGGAAAAGGCGGTCAATGCCAAGCTCATTGCTCCAGATTTTTCCTCCCGCTTTTCTGCCGGGGCAGTTGCGGTGGTGCAGGCTTTGGAAGTCTTGGAAAAGCAGGGTATCGAGCCACGCAATTTGCGTTCCGTCTATTCTGCGGTCAATGCGATTTTGGATTTGGTGGATCGAGTGGTGGCTCCGGAGCGGCAAAAGAATAACGCTGTTGCCAAGGATCGTGCCCAAATGCGAGCAACGGAACTCTCGGCACAGCTAGCGGCGTTAGCTGAGGCATTGCTGACTGTCGGTGTCGAGGAGCTGTAAGGCTGCGGGAATAAAGTTTGGTTCCCCGACAACCTTGCACTTAAACTTTAAGTGCAAGGTTTGGGCGCGCCGCGCATCGGACCAAGTTTCTATGGTGCATAATCTAAAATAGAAACATACTTGAACGGAGGTTGCCTTGGAAAAGCCGAGCAAATCTGGAGTACCGCAGATTAAGCAGGGGATGCTATTTGGTGAAACCCTGCCGGTTATTGACGAAGAAACCGGGTTCCGCGGACCGACTGCCTGTAAAGCAGCCGGAATTACCTACCGGCAGCTCGATTACTGGGCGCGTACCGGTTTGGTAGAGCCTTCTGTGCGTAACGCCCGCGGTTCAGGGTCCCAGCGTCTCTATTCTTTCCGGGATTGCCTGCTGTTAAAGGTGGTTAAACGTCTGCTGGATACCGGTGTTTCCCTGCAACAGATTCGAGTTGCGGTAGCGACTCTGTCCAAGATGGGTGTCGAGGATTTAGCTGGCATCACCTTGATGAGTGATGGCGCTTCGGTTTACGCCTGCACGTCACAGGACGAAGTTATCGACTTGGTGCAGGGCGGACAAGGTGTGTTCGGCATCGCGGTAGGTCGCGTCTGGCACGAAATTGAGGGCGAGCTGGCGCAGCTGCCTGTAGAAAACATTAATGATGACAACGTGGTGGTCCACGATGAACTGGCGGAGCGTCGCGCGCGTCGGCGTCAAGTCAGCTGAGAGGTTTCTCGCGTTCACAAGCGCGGTGCCAAACTTTTTGGCAAGGTAGTGTCCCGGTCGGAGGTTAGGGAGATGCGTAACGACCGGGACACTTTTTTGTACATATATCCGCGGGGACAGACACATAAACCCGCCATGTGTAAAATGACATAATATATATTATCGGATTGAAGGAGCGTCGCGAGCGTGCGATACCAAAGCTTCGCACCGTCCTTGAGCAAAATTCCGCTAAATCGGTTAGAATGAACCGCTAAGCATAAAAGGAGGCACTAATCGTGGCTGATCGCGCACTACGCGGGATGCGTATGGGTTCCAATTCTCTCGAGTCTGAAGAAGGCGTCGTTTTCGTCGAGCGCCAAAACGTAGACTACACCTGCCCGGAAGGACACGCTTTCGATATTCCCTTCGCCATTGACGCCGAGGTGCCTGACACCTGGGATTGCCCGATTTGCTCCAAGACTGCGGTACGCAACGGCGCGGAAGACTTCCAGGAGGAAAACACAGCTAAACCTCAGCGCAACCACTGGGAACATCTCATTGAACGACGCAGCGAGGAGGAACTCCGCGTGCTGCTTGATGAGCGTTTAGAAGCCTTGCGTTCCGGGCGGCGCCACTACGGACGCTAATATTCCCGGTTTCAACACTCCGTGGAGCTACACTAATAAAATGACATAACACTAGGCACGTTGGCATAGTTCCCGTATCCGCCACTTGGCGACTTCTAGGAACGCTTCCTTAATGATTGACCCGCTCATTTTCGAAGTACCTGCCCGGCGTTCCACAAAGGTAATGGGCACTTCCACAATCTTGCCCCCCGCCCGGCGCGTCCGCCAGGTCATCTCAATCTGGAAACCGTACCCTTTTGATTCAATGACGTAACGCTGCAATAAACGGGACAGGAAATCCACCCGATAGACCCGGAAACCCGCTGTGGTGTCAGCTACGCCCAATCCCAGCACCACATTGACATAAACGCTTCCCGCCCGGCTCAGCGCCTGACGCGGGAGCGACCACCCTGAGGTCGCTCCCCCACGCCGCCAGCGCGATCCGATGACCAGGTCCGGACGACCGCTACCATGAGCTAAAGCCAACAGACGCGGTAAATCCCGAGGCTGGTGCGAACCATCTGCATCGAATTCCCCAACCCAGCTGTATCCGTGGCTATCCGCCCAGGCAAATGCTGCCAAATAAGCCGGTCCCAGACCCTCCTTACCCGTGCGGTGCAACACATGAAGCTGCGGGTGATTCGCAGCTAAAGCGTCTGCCAATTCCCCCGTCCCATCAGGTGAATTATCATCCACGATGAGGATGTGAATTCCTGGCGCTTGCGCCAAAACCTCTGTGGTAATCCACTCGAGGTTTTCTCGCTCGTTATAGGTCGGGATAGCGATAACGGTCTGCGCGTTATAGTTAGTGTTTTTCACGTTTCCAACTTTCTGAGAGTGCCAATAAAACTTGTAAAACCGCCGCCAGCACCACCAATACCTGCGCCCCCAGACCGAGCAGTTCGCCGGTGAAGGTTGCGGGGGTGGTCCCGCTGCGCAGAGGAAGGCTCGTGACGAAACTGCCTGCCTGGAAGTTTGGAATCACCCGCCCCACAATCTGTCCACGAGCATTAATCCGGGCTGTGGAATCCATCGTGGATACTTGGATGGTGTCCAAACCGTGTTCAGCTGCACGAAAGCGGGCAATAGCGAGTTGCTGGTCAGCTTCATCGGAAGAACCAAAGAAGGAACTCGAGGTAGGCACATAGATAAAGTTCGCACCTTTGACCGCTTGTCGCACCAGGTCATCGTCAGCAATCTCGTAACAGATGGGACTGGCCAAATGCACGTCTCGACCGGAGAGCGAAACCTCAAGCTGTGCCACACTCTGCCCGGCAATTAGGTCCGCGGGAACCAAATCGGCTAAAAAGGGAATAAATGTGGCAAAAAATTTTCGCCAAGGCAGGTACTCGCCGAAAGGAACCAGATGCTTCTTGGCATAAGTGTCGCGGGCTTGCCCGTTGGTCCACACCAAGATGGTGTTTTGCAAAGAACTTGTGTCGAGGTTCGATCCGGCAAGGTTAGCTACGCCTGGTCCGCGGGCTCCCGCTCCTAACGTACCCGTGATGAGCGGAGCTTGAAAGGCGGCTGTCACCTGGTTCACCAGAGCAGCTGCATGATGACTGGTCCGCGGGTCTATGTCTGCCGCGTTTTCCGCCCACAACACCAAATCAACGTGACGAGACGTCCGTTGACGCAGGCGGAGAGACTCCGCTACGTGGTTTAGCAACACTTCATAAGGCTGCCCGAATGCCGTTTGTGGCTCGCGTCCCGGCGTATTGCCCTGGACCGCAGCGACTGTCACATGCCTGGTAACAACGGGCAACGCCGGATGCACCAAGGTGGGGAATACGACGACGGCAATGAGAGCGACCAGCGACACCATCCTCAGCATCAGACCACGGTGGCGATTCAAAAGTTCCAGCACGGCAGCGGCTATGAATACACAAACCCCGCTGACCAGCACACTGCCTCCCCAGGGTGCCCATGCCAACAACGGCGTATCCACCACCGCAAAAGCAAGTTTTGCCCAGGGAAACCCACCGAAAGGAATCAAGGAGCGCAACTGTTCCACGCCGACCCATGCCAGAGGCGCCCAAACCAGCCGTAACATCCCCAACGAACGGGGAAACCGTGGAATAGCCTGATCCCCACGCACCCACACTTGTGCAAAAAAACAAATAAACAGCGTCTCTAAAATCGTCAGGGCAATCCACGGAAAAGCTGAACCTGCAGAAACCCCGGTCCAGCTCAGCTGCGGACCGAAAAAACCGAGCCCCCACACTGCTGACACTAACAGAACACGCCGCCTGCGAGAACCACGACCGAACTGGCGACGCAAGGTTCCCAGCAAAATCATGAGGGAAAGAATCAGCAAAGGCCACACATTCCAGTGCGGAAAAGCCAGGGCTCCCTCCACTCCCCCTATGAAAGCTAGGGGCAGAGCTATCAGAAGTCCCACGTCACCACTCCCCGCTTCACCTGATTGATAACGCTGCGGAATTTCGCGTGCAGAGCCGGATTGAGGTTCAGTTTGCGCAACTGGTCGGCGAGGTCTATAACCTGGCGGATGACCCGCACGAAGTCCCCGGCGCTCATGCCGGTCAGCTCCAAGCATTGCCCGAGACTGATGTCTTGCGCCCACGCCACAACTCCAGGCAACAAATCTGTCTCCAATGGCGGGTATGCCTCCAGATAGTGTTCTTGCTGGAGAGTAGCGATTTCAAAGTTAATTCGCCCCATCGATTCCAGTGCTATCGCCAGACTGGCAGATGCCTCGGCTGGAATCAAACGGGACAGTCCGCCAGTACGGTTTTGCGCCAGGCACACCGAGAGCGCCCCTGCTAAATCCGCCACGTTCAAGTCATCGAAGACGCCGCGACGTAAACATTCCACCACCAGCAAATCACGCTCGTTATAGACCGACTGCAACATGATTCCCGCGTCACGAAGCTGAAAATTATCATCAACATAGTCCAGTTCCCGCAGCACTTGACAGGTGTGATCCAACTGACGTGCCAGGGACTTTGTGCGAGTTTCAATCCGCTGGCGAGTGATCCGGGCAGATTCTCGGTTTTTGGCAGCCTGGCGGGCTTTCACCAGATGTTTGTCCCGTTCTGGACAGTTATAGACCGGGTGGGCTTTCATCTGGGCGCGTGCCTGCTCTATAGCCCGACGGTCGGCTTGCTGGTTCTGGGGGGTATTTTCCCCGCTGTGGCGTCGCTGTTTAGCTTGTTTTTCGGTTTTGGAAAGGGCGTTCATCAAGTCCAGCAGCGCCATCACGTCCCCGCGCTCGCAACTGGCACTGCGTTCTTGATCCGCTGCCAAATCTTCAAACCGGCGCAGTTGTGCGAACAATTTGCGTGAACTTCCCAACGCTACATATTGAGCAAAAGACTTTTCAACGGTTTCCTTTGCCCCCTCCAGCGTAGTGCGAGCCAGCAGGTTTACTGCCATGTTAAACGTTGGTACGAAAGCCGAGTGCAGCGGGTAGGTTTGTTGACTCGCCAAATTAGCCAGCAGCTGGGGCGGATTCTTCACTTCCATGAGAGTCAGCGCATGTCCCACCGAATCAATCCCGCGGCGTCCAGCGCGACCCGTGAGCTGGGTGTACTCCCCCGGCGTCAAGTTCGCGCGTTCCTGACCGTTCCATTTATTCAGCGATTCCAGGACAACGGTGCGGGCAGGCATGTTAATCCCGAGGGCCAGCGTTTCGGTAGCAAAGACCAGGCGAATCAAGCCTTTCGCGAATAGCGACTCGGTCAGTTGCTTTTGAATCGGCAGTAATCCGGCGTGATGTGGGGCGATACCGGCAGCCAGGGTTTCTTCCCAGTTCGAAACGTCAATAGCGCTCAAATCGCCCTGGCTGAACCCTGCCAGCGTAGTTTCTACCTCGAGACGAATCTGGTCGGCTTCTTCTGTAGTGGTGAAACGTAGACCGGCGTCAAACACCTGCGCTGCCGCATCGTTACAGCCCTGCCGGGAAAATATAAACACAATCGCCGGGAGCAAATCCTGCTGTTCCAGACTGCGTGCTACGGCGGGTCTGTCCGCGCGAATCCGGCGGGGCATCCGCCCCCGACGCGGCATGACCTGCTGGGCAGCTTGCGCTAGCAGAGCCCGGTTCAGGTGTCCACCCACCTCACCTTTGGCAAATAGGGGCAGAACTTCGCCCGAGGCGCTAATCATAAAGTGTTTCAACGGCACCGGGCGGACAGAGGTCGAAATGACGGTGGTGGGACCGCGCAAAGTCTGGAGCCATTGGGCGAAAACATTAGCGTTAGAAATCGTGGCAGAAAGGCAAATCAGACGCACCGCCGCATCGAGGTGAATAATGATTTCTTCCCACACCGGTCCACGGAAATGATCGGAGAGATAATGAACCTCATCCATGACTACATATCCCAGGTCTGCCAGCGGCGCCGCGGCGTAAATCATGTTCCGCAGCACTTCGGTGGTCATCACAATGATGGCGGCGTCGCCATTTATCGCGGTGTCGCCGGTCAACAATCCGACATTATCGACACCGAATAACTCCACCAGTTCCAGATACTTTTGGTTGGACAGAGCTTTAATCGGGGTCGTGTAAAACAGGCGTTTGCCCTGGCGCAAAGCCAGGAAAATCCCGTAAAAGCCGACAATAGTTTTCCCAGCTGAAGTCGGGGCACTAACCAAAACATCTTGCCCCTTATCGAGTACCTGGCAGGCCTCGATTTGAAAGTCGTCCAAGGGAAAATCAAACAGAGCTTGGAACTCGTAGAGTTCCGGAGACTGCTGGGTCGCTTTGAAAGCCTGATAACGCTGTGCAGGAGAGGGGTTGGTCGCGTCGGCGGATTCCGTTTGCGCCAATCGTGCGGCAGCTTTCTGGCTTTCACGGTAACGGTGACGTTTAGGACTCATAATTTCAGATGTTTACTGCCGCGGTGCCACCAAATCGTAGCTCGCCCAACGGTCATGAGCGGCGTTCAGGCGGCGTTGTTTGTTGACCTTGCGAGCCTGTTTCACCTCGGCGCGAGCCACGCGTGCTGCGCTCAAAGTTGCAGGGTCTCCCGTAGGTGCCGGCTTTCGGACCGGTTCGCTAACTGGCTCCAAGGCATCGTGGACGGGCATCTCAATATCGCGAACCGTCCGATAGAGACGTATCCCCCGCAAAATAATCCATACGGTCGTCGCCACAAAAATTGCCACGGCACAAATTACGGCGATGAGCCACACGATACCCTGAACACTCATAACTCAATCTTACCCGTCCGCTACCGCCCGCGTGGAGTCGAGTTCGGTATATCGAGACAAAGCCGCGACACCCGTCTGTCGAGCTGCCTCCACTACGGTCTGATGTGCAGGTCCACCGACAATGGCTGTAATATCGGTGGCGAGAATCTGTATCACCCGCTGCAGCCAGGCAGGATCTTTCACTTTCAAACGCACCCGGTATGTGGTCGCGGATTGTTCCACCGTCTGGGCGTGAAGAATCGTGTCAACATAGGATTTCGCTTGGTTCTTTAGCTCCAGATCGACCGTCTGGTACTTGTAGCTGGGTTTTTGCGGGAGTTTGTCAGGAATCGGATCCGCGGTGACATGCAGGTCACTGAGGCGATCCAGGCGGTACTTGTGCCACTTGCGTTTATCCAGATTCACTCCCACCAGATACACGTGGTAGCGATCCGTATAGACAGACTGGGGTGCCACTCGGCGCGGCGCAGTATCCCAGCTGGCATTGGTATAGGTGAAAACGACCGTGCGACCCTGTTCTATCGCCCGATTCAACGTTTCCAAAGAGTTCTGAATCGAGGGCGGCACCGTATTGGTCACCAACTGAGGGGCGGTCAGTTCATGCACTTGCCCCAACCAGGAGGCAACCTTCAGACGAGCGGTCGCAATCGCCTCTTGTGACGACGGCGCCAAATATCCGGCGACTTCCAGCCCCAACAGGAGGGACAGCGCCTCATGAGCGCTAAAGGACGGGGGCATCACCCAACTGCGAGAACCGTTGACTTCAATCGTTCCGTCTTTACGAATCGAGGGCAGGAAACTGTCATAGTCAGAATCTGCGTTGCTGGCTGCCGCGTCTAAGTCCAAGAAATCCCAAATAATGTTTTTGATGTCTGCAGTTTGCAGACCAAAATGTTTGGCCAGTTCAGATACGGTACAGGTGTTACCTGCCGCGCTGTGTTTGAGGATAAACGTCATCACTGCCAGGGATTCAGCTGTGACGCGCGTCTGGTTATCTATAGAAACGCCCGCGGTGCGGTGGCTAAACTCGTCAAACTTCAGCCGTCCGGTTTCAGACTCGCCCGCCGTCAATTCGAGATGAGTCAGACGCTGAGCCGCTTGTATGGTCGCCGTCACAAGTTTCGGTGGGTCCAGCACTGTCAGGTGCGCCATTGCTTCGGTGGCTAAACGGCTCCATGTATAGAAATCTGGTCGTTTGGCACGATACAAATTCCATCCTGAAGGAACCCGGTCGGGTACGTCCAGCCCCAGTTTCGGCGCTTGGCAGGCGAAATCGGCATACTCACAGATGAGTTCCGCATTCATGACGGCTTCGGAGGCTTTTTCAGGATCCGCCACAAAAATGACGCGTTCCAGGGGGCTCTCCAGAGAAACGTTGCGCGGGGATTCAACGTGTTCCGCAACGTCAAAGGTCTGGTCCATAATCACCGGGTTACTGAGTCGAGACAACTTAAAGGTCCGGAAACCTTGGCGAGTTTCGTCAAAACCGCGAACGTAGAAAAAACCGCGCGACAGCATCATCCGCGTGGGTCGCACTCGTCGATGCGTAGATTCACCATAGCGTGCCTGATAATCAAACTCGATTATCTGTGCCGCGGCAATTGCCCGAAAAACATCCTGCGTAAACCGCGAAATGAGTGCTTGAGATTGCACTTCTAACGGATTTGCGGGGTCGATTTCGCTGACGGAACGGACATGGGAATCAATCTGGGTAAAGTCGCCTTCTAATAATCCCAGTGCGACGTGTACCCAGACTGATTCAGCAGCATCAAAAGCCAAGTGCGTTTGGCGACTCACATCGGGTCGCAGCAGGTATCGGTGGGCAGTCCCCGCATTGTTGCGTTCATCTTGGACGATAATCCCGCCCAGGATTTTATTCAGAGTTTTAATATCATTGCGGATTTTGAGGCTGTAAGCGTCATGCGGCTGCGTCTGGTCGGTGTCGGGGCTGACCGGCAGGTAAGGTCCAATGGTGGCATTGTAGGCGGCATAGATTTCGTCATAAGTCAGAGGGCGGGCATTTCGATAAAAAATCGTTAAAAGCCCCTGGTAACGTCGCGATGCCGAGGCAAGTTGCGATTCACTAGGGAGGTCTTCGCGCCATTCATAATCGTCGTCTGCATCGAAAATGTCGGGCTCGTTGGATACCTGGTGCATACAAAAATTATAGCTGTGCGCCTTCAGGATTGTTCTGAACCCAGGCGTAAAGCGGCTATGCTTAAGCCGTGATGATTCGGAAAGCACGTGTTCTGGAAGTGCGGCGGCAGACCCCTCATCAGGTTTTGCTCTGCGAAATTGTAGCTGCGCCTCCCCAACAAGATTCCGGACCTGCCGTGAGTTTCCAGCCCGGTGACACCTGCCGAGCCATCTGCTATCCAGAGTTGCTCGGTGCCGCGCAGCCCGGTGACATCATCCAGATTGAAGTTTCTCCCCTGGCAAAGGCCTTGGGTACCGGTGGCGAAGCCATGGTTCTGGCTAATGAAACCCGTCTGCCGGCGGACGAGCTGCCTAATCCCGGTCACTTGGTGAAGGCTCGTTACACCCCACATCAAAAGGTAGTGTTGGGCGCGGACGAACCGGACAGCCCCTACCACTCTCTGCTGCGTTCCGCTGATACGCTAGATGGACTTCCGGTTCTGGTGACGGATTTGCATTCGGCTCTACCGGCTATCGTGGCGGGATTCCTGCACCACAACCCGCGAGCCCGGCTGGTTTATATTCAAACCGATGGCGGCGCTCTGCCGTTAGCGTATTCCCGTACCGTAGCTCAAATGCGTGAGTCCGGCAGTTTAGCTGCCACCATTACCTGCGGTCAGTGTTTTGGGGGCGATTACGAAGCCGTGAGTTTTCCTTCCGCCCTGTTCGTAGCGTCTGCGGTGGTAAAAGCTGACGCAGTCATTGTGTCACAAGGTCCGGGCAACCTGGGCACCGGTACTCGCTGGGGTTACTCGGGGGTGGACGGAGCACAATTTTTACATACCGCCTCGGCGTTAAACGGTCATCCAATTGCAGTGCTGCGCATGTCCAGTGGTGACGCGCGCCCCCGCCACTACGGAATTTCGCATCATTCCCTAACCATGCTGACTTGGATGGGGTTGCCTCCTCTGGATGTCGTACTTCCCATTTTCGACATAGACAATCCTGTTGAAAAGACCCTCGCCGACCCGAAAGGAACCTTCACGCCCCTGGTGAAGTCCCAACTGAGCCTTCTGCAGGAACACCACAGGGTTATCAACCAACCCACTACGGGACTGTACGCAGCTCTGGAGGAGTTCCCGGTGAAACTTTCCACCATGGGCAGGACCCTAAGCGAAGACCCAGCCGCTTTCCTAGCGGCGGCAGCCGCGGGAGTCTACGGAGCCACTGTGCCAGTCCCTGAAGCCAAGAAATCAGAGAAAGACCCCGCGCCGCGTCTCTGAGGGGACCGCAGTGTTACAGACGGCACGCCTTCAGGTCAGTCACAATGATTCCACGTGCCCCCGCCGCATAGAGACGATCCATAATGAGGTTCACATCCGCGGCTTTCACCATGACGCGCACAGCTTTCCAGGCATCCTCAGCTAAGTCGGAAATGGTTGGAGATTCAATACCGGGCGTAATCGCTAGCAAGTCTGCAAGTTGGGCGGAAGGAGCGTTGTAGTCCATCAGCACGTAGGTTCGCGCTACCATCACGCCCCGCAGGCGTGCTGCCAAAGTTTGCAGCTGGGCATGAGTCTCCTGTCCCGCGGCAGTAATCAGCAAGGCCTCAGATTCCATCAAAGGTTTCCCGAAAGTATGCAAACCTGCAGCTCGCAACGTAGAACCAGTCTCGACCACATCAGCAATCAAATCGGCGATACCCAGCTGGACTGAAGACTCCACCGCACCGTCCAGGTGTACCACGCTGACCCCAGAAATTTCATGCTCGGCGAGAAACTTTTTCAGCAGCAAGTCATAGGAAGTCGCGACTCGTTTGCCCTGGATATCCTCCACTTCTTGGAACTTACCCGCCGGTCCAGCAAACCGGAATGTGGAACGGGCAAAGTCCAACCCCAGATATTCCACCGCGGCTACTCCGGAGTCAATCAGCAAATCCCGCCCGGTAATACCGCAAGACACGACCCCGGCACCGACATAAACTGCAATGTCACGCGGACGCAGGAAAAAGAACTCGACATCGTTGCTTTTGTCAATAATCGTCAGCTCACGTCCCCGCCGAGTTACCTTGTAACCGGCTTCTTTTAGCATCGTGACCGCCGGTTCGCACAGTGACCCCTTATTCGGCACCGCGATTCGTAACATGGCTGATTCCCCTTTTCTCAAACTATTGTGACTGGTTTCCGGGTGTTATCGGACGCAAACTTTAGACGAAGTTGCCCCTGTCCTACATATGTTGATAGATGTCTTGGGGAGTAAACCCTTTCGCCACCATCATGACCTGCAAATGATAAATGAGCTGTGAGATTTCAATCTGGGCGGCTTCATCCGATTCATATTCGCACGCCATCCACACTTCGGCAGCTTCTTCTACAATCTTTTTGCCAATCCCGTGGACCCCCCTGTCTAGCTCCTCAACCGTGCGGGATCCCTCCGGACGTTCGTTCTTTCGGCTTTCGATAATCTCATACAGTTCTTCGAAGTTATTCACGTTTAAAGATTATGCAATGGCAGAAGTTTTCCCAAATATCAATATGACAGAATTAAATATGGGTGTATGCCATCCGGATCCTCCGAGGTTCCCCGCATCTATTTCGTGGCTGAAGAATGGGCCTGCAGCGACTGCCACGGTCGGGCAATTTTTTCTAAACCTGCCTGGTCCAGAGAACTGAGGTCGACTTTTTTATCCAACGCTCCGATTTCATCTAACAGGGCTATCATGTCCTTGAATTTTTGCGGGTCGGGAGCGGCAGCGCGACCAGGGTCAGCCGGGTCGTAGCCAGGCATTTGCTCCAGCTCCAGCGTCGCCTGATTGACTTTCTTGGCAGCCTGCAAGGAAGCAGCGGTGTTAAGCGTTTGGTCATACTTTTTTGTGTATTCCACCGCTTTCTCTGGATTTTGCTGGATACTGTTGACGGCTTGCGCCATAGCGTTGATGACGCCCTCATTCACAGAATCTTGGGTTTTACAGTTTTCGCCGGTCGTCACCACGGCAGCACCGACTAACGGCAGATTTGGCGGCAGCGGAATCTCGGTCACTGCGAGCCCTGCCAACTGGAACTGGACCAGGTCATTATTGGAAAATCCGACCACCGCATCAACTTTTCCGGTGGCCATTTGAGTCTGTTGGGTATATCCGATTTCCGAAATTTTCACGTCATCCAGACTCAAACCCGCCTGCTGTAAACCTGCCTGGAAACCAAACCAGCTCGAGCCGAAGCGACCCGGTACGCCTACGGTTTTTCCTTTCAAATCCGCCCAAGAGGTAATCCCCGATTGCTTGGTGGCGATAACTTCCACCGGATATTTTTGGTAGAGGATACCCGTGACGCACAAATCCATACCGGCGGATATCGCCTGTACCGCTTCGTCAGCAAACGCCACCACGTAGTCCTCTTTGTGGGACAAAAGGGCGTTGAACAGTCCCTCATCAGCACCGTGGTGACGCAGGTTAACGGGCTGCTGGCGGACTCCCCCACCACCGTCCCAACGGAACAGCCGGTCTTGGGCTGCCACATAGAACGGCGCAAACTGTACATTGGGGATATAAGTCAAACCGATTGTGACCGCCCGGTTCGCCCCGGCAGGACTACCGGCAGACCTCGCGGAACTTCCCTTTTCCGCAGTGGAACCGGCAGCACAACCCGCGAGGAGTACGGCACTCATCGCCAACCCTGCTAGGGACTTGATGAAACGATGTGACATTTTCTCGTGAACCTTTCTTAGAGACACAGCTAAACTGCGTTTACAGTTTTGGAATGACGCTCCAGGCGATATACCCCCAGGTAAATTAGCGCGGCGACGGTGCAAATCATGATTAAACTCACGAACATGCCCGGTGTATCCACGTTGTGTGACTGCAGAGTAATCAGGGTGCCCATACCATGCCCACCGATGACCATCTCACCCACCACTGCCCCGGTGATAGACAGGGTCACACCGTTACGGATGCCCCCCAGTAAAGACGGCAATACCAGGGGAATCTCCATGTATCGCAACAAGTCCCAAGTTCCGGCACCATCGAGTTTGGCAGCTTCTAAAATGCTGGCGTTCAGGTGATGCAAACCCACAGTGGTAGAAACCAAAATGGGGAAAAACACCATCAACGCGCACAACATCGCGATGGCGAGACGCGGAGTCGGCAGCCAAATCAACAGCAGCGGCGCCAGAGCTACTGCCGGAACCGCTTGGGAAGCTCCCAAAAACGGCTGGACTGCCGCGTTCAGGAGTCGCAGATGATGAATCGCAAAAGAAAGCGGCACGCTCACTATCAATCCCAAAACGGTTCCGCCCGCCGCTGCCAGCAAGGTGTTTCCCAGGCAAACCCAAAAAGTTTTCCCGCTCAACAGCTCCACACCGGAGCTAACTACATCGCTGGGACGCGGCAAAATAAAGGTCGGAATGTTTCCAGAACTCGTCGCGAGGAACCAGACTGCCACAATGAGCAACGCTAAAGAAAGCGGGGCAATGACATTGAGCGGTCGAAATCCCGAGACGGCATGAAACGTTGGCGTTGCCCGGTTCTGACTCATCGACATCTTCACCCCTTTCGGTGCAGCACCTCATTGGACAGCCCAGGGCAAAGAAAGATGAACGCTGACCAACGCCTGAGTAAGCAAACCCAGGCACGGTGAAACGCACGGCTCTTCCCATCCGGACTATAACCGTCGGTATCGGAATTTCACCGATTCAACTCGTGCAAGCACGAGGTCGCGGACTTTAACCGCCGGTGCTGAATCACACAGCCCCCAGAGCTATCTACAGTATAGCCCCTCAGCGAGGCGCTGCGGTCAAATTTCCGGAGGAGGCTAATGGGTATGGTCGGTTGCACCAATGGTGCGCAACGTGGCGATAGCCTGTTCGGGGTTGCGCTTGAACACATAGGACCCTGCCACCACCACATTTGCTCCGGCTTGCAGCACAAGAGGCAAGGTATCATCGTTAATTCCCCCGTCAACTTCAATGTCGAGGGGCAAGCGGGCGTCTTCGGCATATGCGCGCAGCTGGCGAATCTTGGGAAGAACCTCAGGGATAAACTTTTGCCCCCCAAAGCCCGGCTCCACACTCATGACTGTCACTTGGTCAAAGCGTCCCAAAATATCTTTAATGGCGCTGGCAGGGGTCGCTGGATTCAACGCAATGCCAACTTTGGCGCCCAAGCTGTGCAGTACGTCTGCGGTTCGTATCGGGGCACGGGAGGCTTCCAGGTGGAAACAGACGATTGCGCAGCCAGCCTTGGCATATTCCAAGGACCAACGGTCTGGATTTTCAATCATCAGGTGGGCATCAACCGGCAGTCTGGTGGAGTTTAACACCGCCGTGGCGGTGGGCAGTCCCCACGTCAGGTTGGGCACAAAGTGATTGTCCATAATATCGAGATGAACCCCATCAGCGCTTTTAATGTCTTGCAACGCTTTGGCAAAATGCATCTGGTCACAGTTCAGCACGGAGGGATAAATCTTAAGGCTCATATCAAATCCATTCTTTCTTCTATTGTCTGATTTCGAGGTCTGTTTCGGACTGTTTTGGTGCGATTGCCTCTTCTGTAGGGGACTTTTTCTGTATCAACGCCAGGAACATGGCATCGGTACCGTCTCGGTCAGGCCACAGCTGCAGGTACGGTCCCGGACCAAGGTCATGTTCCGAGTTGACGATAATCTCACGCGCTACCGCGGGGGCATCGAGGACTCGCAAATCCGCGCGATTTTTCACTGTGGTTTCTACCACCTGGCGGGTCTCAGCCAGATGCGGGCTACAAGTCGCGTATCCCACCACACCCCCAGGCTTGACAGTTTCCAATGCGGAACGCAGCAGATCCTGCTGTAGGGCGGTCAAATCCTTTAAATCGGTGGCGGATTTGTTCCACCGGGCTTCCGGCCGACGCCGCAGCGACCCTAAGCCCGAACATGGTGCATCCACCAGAACCCGGTCGGCCTTGCCGGGATGAAGTCCCCCGAAATCGCGACCGTCGCCTTGTAATACCTGCACGATTTGGTCTGTAAATGCTTTCGTAGAGTCTCGCACCAATTCAGCCCGGTGCGGCGAAACCTCATTAGCAATGACAGAAACGTCACGTGAGCGCGCCAGCCCCGCCAGCAGTGCCGTTTTCCCGCCCGGACCAGCACATAAATCGACCCAGGTCCGCTCCACCCCCGTCACGGGTGCTGCTGCCAAGACTTTGGCAACCAGCTGCGAGCCTTCGTCCTCAACCCCGGCGAGACCACGCTCCACCGCACGCAGCCGCCGCGGGTCGCCTCCAGACAGCACCACTGCGCAATCCGAGAGCTCACCCAAACGTGTGTCTGCATCGAGATAAGTTTCGGCAGCGGTCGCCAGCTCATCTGCACTAATCAACCCTGGTCGGGCGCACAGGGTCACGTAGGCAGGACGATTTTGGGCGTGCAAAAGTCCCGGTAGCTCACCGGCATCACGACCCGTGGCGACCAGGGCATCGCGCAGCGCCCACACAATCCATTCCGGATAGGAAAACGCTCGACTCAGGGCTTTTTCTCCGGTCAGTCCCGAAGTGATGGCATCGAGCCAATAGGACAGGTCATGTTCCGTAACCTTGCGCAACACCGCATTTACCATTCCTGCCGGACCGGCAGATAAACGGTCGCGTGCCAGGTCAACCATGGTGTCTACCGCGGCATAATCTTCCACTCGCATCTGGAGGATCTGATGAATCCCCATCCGCAACACCGTCACTAACTCCGAATCCAAAGCTGCGATGTCTCGGTCACTCAGCAGCCCGATGATAGCGTCGTAGCGTCCTTGTAAACGCAGGGTGCCATACACCAGCTCGGTGGCAAAAGCCGCGTCACGTCGATGCAACCGTGCTCGTTCAATCAGACCGGGCAAAACCAAGTTTGCGTAAGCATGGTCTTGGTCTACCCGGCGCAAGGCTTGGAATGCGACGTCACGAGCGGGGTCGCGCCGGGTTTTACTGCGATAGGCGTAACCGGTGCGGGAGTTACGGAAATTTCGTCCCGTGCCCGTGGATTTTGCAGGGTTGCGCGGTGTACGCGGCTTACCTCCAGAAGATGTCCCGGGATGCTTCACTCTTGTCCCCCCATCGAGTGCGAAGGTTCAAATTTCGCACCGCTTTCCAGGTGGGCTCCACGCGCCCACGCGTCAGCTGGCATAGGTTTTTTTCCGGCGGGAGCCACCGCGCCTAAACAAACAGGGGCGGAACCGGTGCCAACCCACACCTCGTGACGAGTGGTAAAAATCTGACCGGGTTCCAGAGACGGGATAGGCATCGTTACGGGCGGATTTACTTCCAGTACACCCAATTTCATGCGGGAACCCTGCCACATCGTCCAGGCTCCCGGAGAAGGCATAAATCCTTTAATCTGGCAGGCAATCGTGTCATCTGCAGCGGACCAGTCAATTTCACCTTCTGCTGGCTGCAACGGCGACGCATAAGTGATGCCGATGTCGGATTGCGGTTCCGGCGCAACGCCTCGCGCAATCATGGATAGCGCTTGTTCCAGCGGTTTGACGCTGAGTTCGGCAAGTTCTTGCAATACGTCTCCCGCCGTAGCTTGCTCCGGCACCGTATAAGAACAGGTCGCATAAATGGGACCAGTGTCCAAAGCCTGTTCCAGTTGAAATACCGTCACTCCAGTTTCAGTATCCCCCGCTTGCAAAGCGCGCTGCACCGGGGCGGCACCCCGCCAGCGTGGCAACAGTGAAAAATGGATATTAATCCACCCAAACTGAGGAATCTCTAAAATGTCAGCCGGCAGAATCGCCCCGTAAGCCACGACGATGCCCAAATCAGGCTGGAGGTCACGCAAAAATGTGGCAGCTTCTGCATTATTCTTTAGAGTTTTAGGCTGATAAAGCATCAGGTCATGCTGAGTCGCGTAACTGGATACCGCTGACGGAGCCATTTTCCGCCCTCGTCCGGAGGGCGCATCCGGGCGTGACAACACCGCCACCAGGTCGTGTGCAGATTGCTCAAGGTATTCCAACACGGGAAGGGCAACTGGGGGGGAACCGGCAAAAACAATACGCATGCAATCTATCCTATCTAAGTTCAACTGGGGTTTTTCGAGGAGCTGACACTACTTATCCGATTTGACCGGCAGGATCGGGAGGATCCACCACGATACGCAAACCGCTACTACCGGATTTACGTTCGCGCGCATTTTGGAGTTCCACCGCGCGCAATGCCCGCCCAAATTCTTGGCTATCACGCAGCGACACTGACACAAAAGCGGTGCTGAGTGCGGGATTATCACGTGCGGGAACCGGACCAAATACCATGATTTCGGGGAAATCCTGGCGCAAAAATGCCAACACTTCACTCAGTGATGACCCTTGCAGCAAAGCCGTGCGCCACGCGGGGGCAAAGTGACCCGCTTCGCGTTCCCGCAAGTCATGGGCAGCAAAACTCCAGGGATCCCAACGTACCAGGGCTTGTTCCAGACGCGAATCAATCCGGTTGGTCACCAAAATACGCCCTTCTGGTTTTACCAAGGATCCGGCTGCTAAAAATTGCCGCATGAGTTCTTGGGCAGTCCACAACGCGGTCCGATTAGCCCACATGTGAGCCCGCAGGATAACCGCAGCTTCGTATCCCCCCGTGGCGAAAGGTTCACCGCCTGGATAGGCTATGACCAGGCGCGAGGCTCCATCTACGAGACCAATTCGTCCTTTTCCGGGACGCGAAACCAACACCGGCACCCCCGAAAAAGCCCGCCCAATATCATCAATCACGGTACGTGACTGCAGGTGGCGACCGCGCAGTTTCGTGCTGGCACAGCGCAAACAGGCATAGTGTGCGGGGACATTACCACAGCGGGTGCAGACCAGGCGGGAACCCTCAAAGGTCAACGGTCCAGCACACACTTCACACACAGCATTAGCACCGCAGTTTGCGCAACTCACGACCGAAAACGCTCCATCGGGGGGAATCAGCAGTAAAACCGGTCCGGACTGCAGACCCCGGCGAACCAAACGCAAAGCGGCATTCGGTAGGAGCATTGCCCCCGTCATCCCTTCTGCCAACTGAGCATCCTCGCTGAGGAATTCAAATCGTCCCGTGCATTGGCGCAAGACCTCGCGATTGGGAGCCAACCCGCGAGCAAAGTGACGGGTCACGAGCTGCAAATCCCCTGCGTTGACTGAATAATGCGCCAACACTAAGGCTATGCCACAGAGCTGAGAACGCATCAGCAGGACTTGTCGGGCAGAAAAGTTCGGGAACATGTCCGAGCTAAGGGACCAAGCCAAATCATCCCAGAGAAAAAACAAACCGGGGCGCGCCAACGGTAAGAACACCGCACCGCGGGTGCCGACCACCACTGCGGCAGTCCCGAAACGCGAACGCAAAAATGTTTCATAGGAAGCTGCAGTGGGAATTTCTGAGGTGTAGAGCACCACTTGATCCGAGTCGGCGAAGTAGTCACGCAAATACAGATATGCCTCGTCGGCTTGTTCTACCGTAGGCATCACTATCAGGGATTGCTCCCCGTTCGACCATGCCGCCGACACTAACTCAGCGATAGGCTGAAATCGCGACGATGGCTGGAAATGCGAATTATTCCCCAGTGGCAACGCGCTGACCACAGCACGAGGGTGGCGTCCCTGACACAAGTCAGAGAAAAACTCGACGCCACCTGCGTAGCGTGCCCAAGTTGTTTGTTCTGGTGGTGGCACGGTGACTGGAATCGGGTCCAGCTCGGAAGGGGCGGTAGAAAAGTCCTGTTCTACCTTGACTCGCCGCTCCGGCAGGGCGTAACGCAATAGGGCGGAAGGTCCCGTCCCGTAGTACAGAGAGACATTTTCCAGCAGTTCCAGAGTGGGGATGTCCAACAAGGGCAGGTCACCCAAAGTCCGTTCGATTTCCCGCAGCGGTTTTTGCCAATCGGTACTATCCTTGCGTTCCACGATGACCCCGGTGTAGCGTTTCGCCCCCACTTTCACTTTCACCAGCACCCCTGGAACCGCCACAGCATCAAGTTTCGCAGGAATCAGGAAGTCAAGAGGATGAGACAAAGCAGGAGCAAACGTATTGAGCAGAACTGCTGCCACAGGCTTTTCCACACCGTCGACCCGCACCTCCCGAGGTTCGGGAGGTGCGAAATCGTCCAGCGGCAAAATCGGTTCAGAAAACACGACTTAATTACAGCTCATACCCCGGAGACGAAAATCTAACAGTTGTCATTTCATCCCGATAGTCAGGGCAAAACCCTGCCCTGCCCCGCAGTCGGCTTCACTGAAAATAATCCTTGAGAGCCTGCGCTCGATTGGTCTCTTCCCAGCTGAAACCGTCTCGTCCGAAATGTCCATAGTTGCTGGTGTAGCGGAAAATCGGACGAGTCAAATCCAAATCTCGAATGATGGCCGCAGGTCGCAAATCGAAGGTCTCACGAATCGCCGCTGCCAGTTCCTCATCCGACACGACTCCGGTCCCGAAGGTTTCCACCGACAGAGACACCGGATTGGCTCGACCAATGGCATACGCGATTTGGATCTCGCAACGCTTCGCCAGACCTGCCGCCACGATGTTCTTGGTTATCCAACGCAGGGCGTAAGACGCAGAACGGTCGACCTTTGAAGCGTCCTTGCCAGAAAACGCTCCTCCCCCGTGACGTGCCATGCCCCCGTAGGTATCGACGATAATCTTGCGACCGGTCAAACCGGAGTCTGCAGCAGGTCCGCCGATAATGAACTGTCCCGAGGGGTTCACCAAAATTTCCGCGTTTTTCGTGTCCAATTCGATATTCAACTGGTCGAGCACCGGACGAATCACCTCCGCTTCGACCATGGCATGGAGCTCAGCCTGGGTGCGATCTGGAGCATGTTGGGTGGATACCACGACGGTCGACAGGGCACGTGGCACCCCGTCCTCGTACTCAATAGAGACCTGAGTTTTGCCGTCGGGACGTAATCCGGATACAATTCCTTCTTTGCGCACCTGAGCCAGGCGTTGGGAAAGTTTATGTGCCAACCATATCGGCATGGGCATCAAATCCGGGGTTTCATCACAGGCATAGCCGAACATGATGCCTTGATCCCCGGCACCCTGCTCGTCCAGAGGATCGTAGGCTTCCGGACGCTGACGCACTTCCAGAGAATGACTGACGCCCGCTTCGATGTCTGGCGATTGCTGCCCCAGAGACACCATCACGCCACAGCTGCGTCCATCGAAACCAATATCCGAGGACGTGTATCCAATCTGGGCGATTTCGTGGCGCACAATGTGGGGAATCTCCACGTAGGCCTCAGTCGTCACCTCACCCATAACATGCACCAGTCCGGTCGTAACGAACGTTTCTACCGCAACGTGCGCCGCCGGATCTTGTTCCAAAATAGCGTCCAGGATTGAGTCGGCAATCCGGTCACAAACCTTATCGGGATGTCCTTCAGTGACAGATTCAGATGTGAAAGTTACTTTTTTACTCATAAATTAATTCTAGTGACTTTGTGAGATTTCTCCAGCTAGCCGCAACATAGCTTGTGCCACCTCAAATTTCGTGCCGCTGGCTTGACCTCGTTCGTTTCCTTGGGAATCAAAAAATATCAAAGTGTTGGTCGCGGTCGCAAAGCCGTGACCGTCCCCTACACGATTAACACACAGCAGGTCAGCGCCCTTATCCAGAGCTTTCTTACGACCGTTCTCCCGTACCTGTGCTTCGCTGCCGGCCAACGCCCCAAATCCGACAATGGTCTGTCCTTCGCGCCGCTGTCGAATCAGGTTCAGAAGGACGTCTGGGGTACGTTCCAGTTCCAAGGTAGGGATTGTTGCGTCGTGGCGGGAAATTTTTCCGGCAACACGAATCGGGCGAAAGTCAGCTACTGCGGCGCACATGACCACCAAGTCTGCCTGCGGCAAGAAGGCGGTCATATGGTGCAGCATATCCTCAGCGGTAGGCGCGTCCACAACCGTCACTCCGTGAGGAATCAACGCAGCTTCCACATTGGCAGCCACGAGAGTGACCGCTGCGCCAGCCTCAAGGGCAGCCCGAGCCACTTCGCAACCCTGGCGCCCGGTGGAACGATTCCCTAAAAAACGCACCTCGTCCCAAGGCTCGCGGGTTCCCCCCGCGGAAACCACTACAGAACAAAAACTCATGGGGCGACCTTGTGAAAACTAATTATTTGAACCGGGGACACTCACACCTAGCTGTGTCAGAACCTCATCACAGATGACTTCAGGTTCACTCAAACGTCCCATGCCATAAGTGTTGTCAGCCAGCTTACCGGTTCCGGGACCGATAAAATGCCAGCCCCAATCACGCAGCACCGCAGCGTTTTCCTGTGTTGCCGGGTTCTCCCACATCGTAGGATGCATAGATGGCGCGATGAGACGTGGGCAATTTACCGCGAGAGCGACCAGCGTGAGAAACTCGTCTGCCATGCCTACGCGGAACCGCGCCATCAAATCGGCAGAAGCCCCCACCGTTAGGAACAGGTCAGTTTGCCTGGCCAGAGTAATGTGGGTGATGAAGTCCGGAGTCTGAAATACGTTGGTGTGAATGGGGTGATTACTTAGGGATTCCCAAGTCGCTTTTCCCACAAAATTGAGGGAATCGACCGTGGGACAAACCCACACATCAACGCCGGCAGCAATGAGATTGCGCAGCACCTCGATGGCTTTGAAAGCAGCCACGGAGGCACCCACCCCCAAAATGACGGTTTTTTCAGGAGCGTCGGGGGCGCTGCTATCAGGCGTCGTCATCTTTCGCCAGCCCCTCGGGGAAAGATGCTGCCAAGGCTGCCAGCGGATCCACCGGTGCCGGCGTGTCTTCCTCAGGAGTTTCTTCCTCGGGCTCATCGCCCTTCAGCTCCATGTCCAACATGCCCTGGGCGATTTCGTGCATCGCGATGGACAGTGGCTTTTCTCGCGGACCGTGTTCAACCAGCGGACCGATAGTATCCAACAAACCAGCTTCCAGCTGCTGATTGTACGTGTTAATCTGGCGTGCGCGAGCCGCCGCGAAAGCCACCAAAGCGTACTTGGAATCAACGTTTTCCAACAGGTCATCAATAGGCGGGTCGGTAATGCCCTCGGGGCGGGCGACGGTTCCGGTCATAAAAGTTTCCCCTCAATAGTGAATTTGGTTTCTTCAGCCCAGCTATCCTAGCGCAAACCCATAATTTTAGCCAGTTGCGCGGTGGTGGCGGGCACTTCGTCGTTGACCACAATCTCATCAAATTCCGTGGCGGCAGCCAGTTCCGTGCGCGCCGTATTAAGACGCAGGAGCTGTTCTTCGGAAGATTCCGTACCGCGACCTTGCAGACGACGCACCAGCTCTTCCCAAGACGGGGGTTTGAGGAAAATGGTATGAGCATCCGGGCGTTTCGCTTTCACCTGCCGGGCTCCTGCCAAATCGATTTCCAACAGAACCGGTTTGCCCTGACGCAATGCCTCATCGACCGGGTCTGCGGGAGTACCGTAATAATTCTTGCCGTGGACTCGTGCCCACTCGAGCAGACCCCCGGATTCAATAAGCTGCTCAAATTGGGGATTCGTCATAAAGAAATAGGACTGTCCGTCCACTTCCCCCGGTCGAGGGTCACGAGTGGTGGCAGAGACAGAAAGATAAAACTCACCCGGAAAAGTCGCACAAAGCGAACCTACCACTGTTCCTTTTCCAACAGCGGTAGGTCCGCTAAGTATGAACAGCCGGGCAGCGGAGCCGGCAGCGACCATCAGCCGAAACGCTTGATAAGTTCGGCAGTCTGGTGGGGTCCCAGACCACGAATGCGACGAGCGGGGGAAATCCCGATTTCTTCCATTGCCAAAGCGGCAGTTTTAGCGCCAACCCGAGGCAGCGACTCCAGCAAGGACTGAACTTTCATCTTTGCTAGGGCTTCGTCCTTTTCGGCAGCCTTAAGGATTTGCGATAGCGTCTTTTTGCGGTTCTTTAAATCAGCTTTAATCTCAGCACGGTGTTTACGCGCCGCAGCCGCTTTCTTCAAAGCTTCTGCGCGCTGTTCAGCGGTAAGTGGAGGAAGTGCCATTTGCTAAACTCCTGTTTTCTGACTTCTTTGTGAACGCGAATTGGTCAATGACCAACTCTATTGAGCATTCTATACAGGATTGCTTCACGAAATTAGGGATTTAAGGGAATCTAAATTTTCTTTGAAGGCTGCCTGCAGCGCGCTCGGTTCCGGACCGCAGCGTAAAATTCCGCGAGAACTCGAAACAATAATCCGTTCAGTGGCCTTTCCAAAGACTGTGGCGATACTTTCAGTGTTTCCACCCTGGGCTCCAAAACCAGGAACCAGCAGGGGCGCATTAGCGGCATCTAGCAAAGGCTCTAGACCGCGCATCCGCTCCCCTACAGTAGCTCCAACCACCATGCCCACGTGACCCCAGTGTCCCGCTTGTGCCGCCACGTGATTCTCCGCACCCACACGTTGCATAATGTCCGCAGCCAGGGAAGATACCGGCTGTCCGCCCGCATTCATAATCATCGCTGATTGGACGGGAGCAGACTCTGGGTTTGAAGTTAACGCGAGCACAAAAGTCCCTTTTCCGTTCTGTTTTGCCAAGTCCAGCGCGGGACGCAGCGACTCAAATCCCAAGAAAGGACTCAACGTCATCGCGTCCGCTTCCAACGGTCCTTCTGACAGATACGCCCTTGCGTAAGCACTCATAGTAGAACCAATGTCACCGCGCTTCACATCCGCAATACTGATTGCCCCGACATCATGAATCGCCCGCAATGTCGCGGTGAGCGCAGAGATTCCAGAAGTGCCGTATTCCTCGAACAGCGCCGACTGCGGTTTAAAGAATCCACACAAATCACCCAGCGCGTCTATCACGCGCATGGCGAAATCCCAGACGCCGGCCCCGCTGCGTGGCAATCCCCAAGCATCCAGCAGCTCCGGATGAGGATCAATGCCCACACACAGGGGACCCTGGTTCGCAATGGTTTCCAAGCAGCGTTTCCCGAAGGGTTTAACAGGATTAGTTTCCGGCGCAGCGCTCATAGCTTCCCTTTCGCAGTTAGTGTCAAGAATCTGCTCGAGCAACTACGCTCGAACGTCTTGAAAAGTTATTTTATGCCTTACCGGGGTTCCGGGTAACAAACTTTTCCATTTTCAGTTCACGTTTCCCCAAAAGATTGCCTGCGACGGTCCACTCTTTAATTTATTTGGTGGCGCAAAGTATTTGGAATCGGAATCGCGCGTTGAAACTCGAGCTCCTTCGCGTCGCTCATTAAAAGCAACTTCGAAGGCTTTGCCCACTTAGACAAAGCCTTCGAAGTCGATTTAGTTCAGATATAACCCGGCGACACAGACCGGGTATAACCGCGCAGATTGCTACCCAGATTGGGCAGTTCCGTCACGGTCATACTTTCAGCGCTGGTCGAGCGGGATAGCCGTGGCATCCATAATCGTGAACTCGCCCTTCCACATGGTGTACCGCGCCTGACCGGGCAGCTCCATGCCCAGGTAGGGTGTGTTTGTGGACAGGGAATGCTGGGAGTTCAGGTCAATAGTGCGGCGTGTGGAGGGATCCCACAAGGTCAGGTTCGCCGGTTTACCGGTGACGATGCCCTGACCCTGTTCTTTGACTCGCCCGATGTGTGCCGGCGCGGTGGACATGACTCGTGCCACGTCCTCCCACGTGAACTTGCCAGTATCGACCATGACTTTCTGGACCACCGGCAGAGCGGTTTCCAAACCAATCATGCCGCAAGCCCCAGCTTGCCACTCACAGTCCTTATCTTCCAGAGGATGTGGCGCGTGGTCGGTGCCGATGCAGTCGATAGTGCCGTCCAGCAGACCTGCCACCACGGCTTCGGTGTCCGCAGAGGTGCGCAGCGGCGGGTTGACCTTGTAGCGCGGGTCGTAAGTTTGCGCCTTATCTTCGGTCAGCAAGATATGGTGCGGGGTGGCTTCGGCAGTCACGGCAATGCCGCGGCTCTTGGCCCAACGCACAATGTCAACCGAACCTGCGGTAGACACGTGACAAATGTGGACTCGTGAACCCACGTGAGAAGCCAACTGAATATCACGCAAGATAATGGCTTCTTCCGCCACCGCCGGCCATCCAGGCATACCCATTTCCGCTGACAGCGGAGACTCGTTCATCTGGGCGCCTTCGGTCAGACGCGGATCCTGGGCGTGCTGCGCGACTACACCGTCAAAGGTTTTCACGTATTCCAGAGCACGACGCATCAGCACTGGGTCAGAAACGCATTTACCATCATCAGAAAACACCGTGACGTGCGCATCCGAACGGTTCATAGACCCCAAGTCAGCCAGGTGTTCGCCTTGCAGACCGGCGGAAACGGCGCCAACTGGGCACACCTGCACCCAGCCCGCCAGGTTCCCCAAGTGGACAACCTGCTCGACGATACCGGCGTTGTCCTGAACCGGGGTCGTGTTAGCCATCGCGTGAACACAGGTGTAACCGCCATAAGCAGCTGAGAGGGTCCCCGACGCTACTGTTTCCGCGTCTTCGCCACCGGGTTCGCGCAGGTGAGTGTGCATATCAACCAGACCGGGCAGAGCCACTAAGCCGTTGGCATCAATGGTGGTAGCGCCAGCCGAAACTGCATCCGCCGCGTTGACCCCTACCCCTGCAAAAATGCCGTCTTTGACAGCAATGTCAGCCCCTTTGCCGTTCGGCAGGGTTACGTTTTTAATCAAGTATTCCTTCACAGCAGGCCTCCTTCCGGCGCAAGCAAAAGGTAGAGGGCAGCCATCCGGACGCTCACGCCGTTTCCAACTTGTTCAACAATGACAGACTTTGCGGAATCTGCGGCTTGGGCGCAGATTTCCACCCCACGGTTCATCGGACCGGGGTGCATGATTACCGTGTGTTCCGGCAGGTTAGCGAAACGGACATTATTCAAACCGTAAGCGCGGTGATATTCGACCACGGAGGGGAAATAACCGCCACCGGCAGAGCTCATACGCTCGCGTTGTACCCGCAGCATCATGACCGCGTCAGGGTCAGTTGCCAAAGCCGCATCCAAGTCGTAGTTCACATCACATTTCCAATTTTCCACTCCGACCGGCATCAGGGTCGGCGGACCAACCAGGGTCACGTGGGCACCCAAAGTTGACATCAGGTCCACATTGGAACGGGCCACGCGAGAGTGCAGGATGTCGCCCACGATCACCACGTTGGCTCCATTGAGGTCTTTGCCCGCCAAGTCACCGCCGCTCAAACCGAGGTAGTGGCGGCGCAGTGTCATCGCGTCGAGCAGAGCCTGGGTAGGGTGCTGGTGTTCACCATCACCAGCGTTAAGCACCGGCACGTCAGACCACCCAGCGTTAGCCAAACGGTAAGCCGCTCCGGAGGAGGAATGACGGATTACGATACCGTCAACCCGCATGGCCTGCAGGGTCAAAGCCGTGTCTTTCAAAGACTCGCCTTTGGCTACTGAGGAGCCTTTCGCGGAAAAGTTGATGACGTCCGCGCTGAGACGCTTGGCAGCGGTTTCAAAAGAAATCCGGGTGCGGGTGGAGTTCTCAAAAAAGAGGTTGACCACGGTTTTGCCGCGCAGGGTCGGCAGTTTTTTTACCTTTTGAGCCTGGGTCATCGCCATAGCTTCGGCAGTATCCAAAATTTTCAGGACATCTTCGTGGCTCAAATCAGCCGCAGAGAGCAAATGTCGCATAGTCTTTATTCCTTCCCGTCTGCAATAATCACGGCGTCTTCGCCGTCACTGTCTTGAAGTTTTACGAGTATCTGTTCCGCGCGTGACGTGGGCAGATTCTTGCCGATGTAGTCGGCGCGAATCGGAAGTTCACGGTGACCGCGGTCCACCAGCACGGCTAACTGCACCTGGGCAGGTCGACCGTGGTCATTCAAAGCATCGAGCGCAGCCCGGATGGTTCGTCCGGAATAAAGCACATCGTCGACCAGGATGACCGTCTTGCCGTCAATGCCGCCCTTGGGCATCACAGTGGGCTTCGGGACTCGTATCGGTTGACGGGAAAGATCATCGCGGTACAGAGTGATGTCCAAGGTGCCAACCGGGACGTCTGTATCGGGATTATTTTCCTTTAAAAAAGACCCCAACCGATTGGCTAAATCAACGCCACGGGTGGGGATTCCTAACAGAACGACATCTTCAAGACCTTGGTTTTTCTCCATTATCTCGAAGGCCAGTCGTTTCAGCGAACGGGCAATGTCAGCACTGCCCAACACTGTTTTTTCCATATTTTTCCTTTCTGCCTCACAGGGCAAAATTAAAGGTTTTATAGCGACTCAATAGTACACGTTTTTTCTGTCACCTCCGAATCTCACGCCATGACGCCGAAAAATGGGTCAGTTATGGTGTCTCTGCACGCAACAGACACACCACCGCCCACAAATCTCAACATCGGGCGTTTTCAGGCTAAACTCGGGGAATTAATCGCCGATAATAGGGTTATGGACGAGAAACGCGAGCTATTAATGCAGCTTCTTTTTGGCAACGAGGACAAGCCGGGATTGAGTAACGAGGTCACCCAACCAGACAACTCACCAGAGGCTGCGGCTCGTTTCCAAAAGTGGGCAAAAGCACAACAGAAAGCCCAAACCATCAACGAGACTTTGGAGAACTCGGAAAAATCCGCGGACATCTTGCGTGAAATGATGAATCGAGACTAACTGCGGACTCTATTCCAGGCTGTCTAAGTCAATCTGTTCCAAAACACCGCCCGCCGCTGCGGTCTTGGCGACGGTATCGAAGCTCTGAGGTACCGAGGACTCAAGTTTGGCAATTGCCTCACCACTCAAAGTTTGGTCAGTCTCAGTATTGCTCAACGTATCCCTCATGTCGTCGATGGCGCCCAGCAAACCGTTAATAAATTTCGGCGATTCGTCAGTCGATCGTTCCTCTGCGATTTGCATCGCCGCGGTGATAGCGACCGGTCCAGTAACATCAGGATTGAACAAGATTTCCCAAGCCGCGACCCGCATAATCGCCAGGTCGACCTCCGGCATCCGATGCAAAGGCCAGGCTTTTGAGTACGTAGCTAGAGCTGCGTCAATCCGCTCCAAATGCTCCGCCACGCCTTCCAATATTTCCACGGCATACGCCGGTAATGGAGTTTGGGCGGTAGTCTCGTCTTGACGCAGCTGAGACAGAGAAAATATGCCTTCAGGAGTGTCCCAGCCCCGCACGTGCGCCTCATACAGCACGTCAACGGCACGTACCCGCTCCCGCGTGCGTCGCGGCAATTTATGTCCCACGGTCTCATCCCCTCGCGAAAATGCGTAACGCGAGCCGGAAGCCTGCGCCCCGGCTCGCGTCCACGACAGTATTAATCAGTGACCCGCGAAATGTAGTCGCCAGAGCGGGTATCAACCTTCACTTTGTCACCGATATTCAAGAACAGCGGTACCTGAATGTCGTATCCCGTCTCTAGGGTGGCAGGCTTGGTGCCCGCATTGGAGCGGTCACCTTGCAGACCGGGTTCCGTATGCGAAATCTCAAGCACGACCGAAGCGGGCAACTCGATAAACAAAACGTTGCCTTCGTTGAAAGCCAGGATGCATTTCTGGTTTTCCAACAGGAAGTGTGCGGCATCCCCAACGATTTCAGGGGTGACGTTGACCATTTCGAAGGTCTTTTCGTCCATGAATACGTAATCGGTGCCGTCGTTGTATGAGTAGGTCATGTCGCGACGATCCACGGTCGCGGTTTCAATCTTTAGTCCCGCGTTAAAGGTCCGGTCAACGATTTTGCCCGAAAGGATGTTCTTAATCTTGGTGCGCACGAAAGCCGGTCCTTTACCGGGCTTTACATGTTGGAATTCGACAACCTGCCACAACTGGTTGTCAATCTTCATCACCAAGCCGTTTTTCAAATCATTAGTCGTTGCCACGTTTCATCCTTTACAGTCTTAACAGTTAGCAAAATCAGCTCAAACAGTCTACCGAAAAAGCAGACCACTGGCTAACTATAGCCGTTTGTAGTAATAACTTTCAACAGGCGGTGCGCCAATTCTGTGAAAGTACCGTCCACGTCGACCGTGTGGTCAGCGTGCGCCATGAGTTGCTCGCGACGGCTTTTGGCTAAGCGACGATAGGCTGCGCGCCAAGGCAAGCCGTTGGGGTCACGGAGATTCTCCGGGTTCATCGCGTGCCACGAGTCCTCCCATGGCAGATCCAGGAAAAAGACCGGATTCCCGGCGTGCCGAAAGTCCTCTACCCGGTCAGTTGCCCCGCTCTCGAGCACGTCAGAGGGCAGCACGAACACGGCGGGAGCGCAGTGCGGCGACCAGGAACCGAAGTCCTCTGCACCTATTACGGGCAGCCCGAGGTTCGGCGAAATTGCCTGTGCCAACTCCTGCAGGCGAGCTCCCGGCAGAGACACTAAAGCTAGCGAACAGCGTCGACTCACAGGGGAATTCCTGTCAGTTCAGCCGCCTTGACCAGGGCTTGGGAATCAGCCACCGGAACGACCACGGGTTTGCCCCAATCTTCCAGCAGGACAAACCGCAACTGCCCGCCACGAACTTTTTTATCGGTGAACATGACGGGTAATAGTTCCGCAAAAGTGTGGTCGGTATAGGTGGTGGGCAGACCGACAGCTTCCAGCTGCTCACGCAGGCGCGCAGACAAGTCTTTTGAACCTAAACCCAGCACCGTGGCGAGGTTTGCCGCAAACACCATCCCAATAGACACTGCTAGACCATGGGGGAAACGGTAGTCCTCTACCCGTTCTATGGCGTGCGCCAAAGTATGACCGTAATTCAGGTGTTCCCGCTGGCCTGATTCATATAAATCGGCAGATACCACGTCGGCTTTTACCGTGACAGCCAGCCGAATAATTTCGCGAAGCGAAGGGGAATCGGGATCCAGCAGCGCCGGCGCATTATCCCGAGCAATGTCTAGAATCTGTTGGTCGCGGATAAACCCACACTTCAGAGCCTCCGCTAAGCCTTCTCGCAGATGCTGGGGAGAGAGCGTCCGCAAAGTCGTGAAATCCACCGCCACCCCGATGGGAGGATAAAACGCTCCCACCAAATTCTTCCCGGTACTCCAATCAATACCAGTCTTGCCTCCAACTGCGGCATCAACCATCGCCAGCAGGGTGGTCGGCACCGTGATGAGGTCAATGCCGCGTAGCCAGGTCGCAGCCGCGAAACCACCCAAATCAGTAGTGGCTCCTCCGCCCAGGGCAACCACTAAATCGCGGCGTTCCAGACCGGCACTGGCAGCTGCTTCCCATACTTCAGAAAGCACCGGAAGCTGCTTAGCAGCCTCTCCGTCAGGCAACACTTTCACGGTGACGTGTTTGCCCAACGAATCTAGGTGCAGCGCTAAACTGTTTGCTGCCGATGCGACCGGAGGCGCGCTCAACACCAAAACTTTTTTCGTGTGAGCCTTCATCAAGTCGGTCACCTGAGAATTTAAATCTCGCCCGAAACTGACGGCATAGGGTTGGCTCGGAGTAGACACCCAGAGACGACCTGCCAGAGTTTCTTCCTGCGTGATAATGGCATTTGCTATTTCGCCACTTTTGCGCTGCGCGTCGATGACCACCGAAGCGATGCTTTCATAAATATCTCTTCGTTCCCAATACAGCTCATGCATCCGTTTCCGCAAATCGCCTGCCAGCAAAGGACGGACTTGGGTGCCTTTATGTGATCCAGGACGCCCGGCACGTCCCCCCCGACGGTCCACCAGAAAGTCTGGATCCGCTTTCAGATAGTAGACAGTGTGTCCATGCAGCAACTCACGGGTCGGGACATAGGTTGGGGCACCACCTCCCAGGGAAACAATCTGTGCTGGTCCGCGCAGAACATCCCGTACCACCGCATATTCGAGGGCGCGAAAGCCTTCCTCCCCAAGTTCTTTAAAAATCCAAGGAATAGCTTTGCCGAAACGCCGCTCAATTTCTAAATCGGTATCAACCCAGGTGGCGTGCAACATTTGAGCCAACAGCCTGGCAGTTTTGGTCTTACCGGAGGTTGGTAATCCCATCAAAACAATCTTGCGAGTCATGAAAATGTGTTCCTTTGGGTGACTTCGTCCAAATAAGCCCATAAGTTTCGCGAACACTCCGCTACCGAATCCCCGCCAGTTTTTTCCAACAGAGCATCAGCCAGCACCAGGGCAACTTCGGCCTGCGCGATGACCGCCGCCGGTACCACGGCGGTTGTATCCGAACGCTGGTGTAACCCGGTTGCAGGGCTGCCATCTGCCACATCCAGGGTGGGTAGGGCGTGGGGCACTGTAGAGATAGGTTTCACCGCAGCAGAGACCACAATCGGATTGCCGTTGGACATTCCGCCTTCGATGCCACCTGCCAGGTTACTGGGGCGCACTATCATGCCCAAGCCGGTGTTTGCCTCAGCGGGCTGGTCACCACGGTAGAGAGGGTCGTGAGCTTTGCTGCCCGGCAGGGAGGCTTGCAGGAAAGCAGCACCAATTTCTACCCCTTTTACAGCTTGCATAGAAACCAAGGCAGCGGCGAGACGCGCATCCAGCCGGCGGTCGCGGCTCACGTGAGAGCCTAAACCGACCGGCACCCCGTAAGCAATGACCTGAATCACTCCTCCTAAAGTGTCACCCGTATGCTGCGCTTGGTCGATAGCCTGCACCATCTGTTCAGACGTATGCGGATCCAAGCAGCGCACCGGGTCACGATCCAGATAATCCACATCTTCTGGTCGAGGCACCGGGGCACGCAGAGAAACCGAAACCGGTCCCAGGGACGTGACATGAGACACTATACGAATACCTGCGACCTGATCCAGAAATGCTTGCGCAAAAGCCCCCAACGCCACCCGGGCAGCGGTTTCGCGAGCCGAAGAACGTTCCAACACATTACGGGCATCAGTGAAGCCGTACTTCATCATGCCTGCAAAATCAGCATGTCCCGGCCGCGGTTTCGTAAGTTTCTGGTTCCGTGCCACCTCACGCACGTCGCCTCGCCCCGCGTCCCGAAGCAGCGCCCGACGAGGCACCGGGTCCGGGCTCATGACAGTCTGCCATCTGGGCCATTCTGTGTTCTTAATTTCTACAGCTACCGGAGAACCCAACGTTTTTCCGTGACGCAACCCCGACAGGATGGTCACCACGTCCTGCTCAAACTTTTGGCGCGCTCCCCTGCCGTATCCCCTTCTCCGTTGTTCCAGGGCTTTGGTCAGGGTATCAGTGGTGATTTCAATGCCCGCAGGTAACCCGCTGAGCACAGCGACCAGGGCAGCTCCGTGCGATTCCCCCGCAGTGACACATTCCAGCATGAGTTCATCTTGCCACATTTCGCAAAACATCCCGAACCGGATGCCCCGCCCTCGTGATAGCAACCCCAGCTAGATACCGTCCAATATCGAAGGGAGATACACGACCCACGTAATGAACGCACCCGTGATGAGCCAGGGACCAAAAGCAATGTCATTGTCTAAATCGAGCTTCTTGCTGATGATGAGAATTAGGGCAAACACTCCGGCTAAAAAGGATGCCAACAGCAGCATGACCAGGGGTGCAAACCAATCATAAAGACCTAACCAGGCACTGAGTAGCGCTCCGAGTTTGACGTCTCCCATCCCTAAACCGAAATGCGTGGCGAAAGCCAGAACCAACCCCATAGCCAAAGACAGACCCCAGACCCGTGCCAGCGCCTCCGGGTCATGCAGGATTATGGCGACAATACTCAACAGAGGCAGAAGCATAGCCGCTCCCAATCCCAGCAACCGGTTCGGCAGCAGCCGATAGCGGGCGTCAGTCAGGAATAACGCACAGAACGGAGCGGTACTCAAATACACCGGTAGCGTAAGCAACAGATGCGTGCAACACATGTCGTTTGAAAAGTATTCCAGAATGAGCCACTGGGCGACGTTAATTAATACCGTAACAAAGGTGAGGCACAGTGAAAACGGTAGGTAATGCAAATCTGGCAGTTCGAGATGGCGTTGACGCAGGATTTTGGTGGTCAGTGCGCCCACCACAAAACCCCAAATTCCGCTAAAAATCCATGTCAAAACGTGCCAGAGCATCGGTCCTCTCTCTCGTTACTGCGCTGTAACTGCATAGGGAGCCTGCAAATCATGAGACAAAGCTCGCACTTATTCTAATCTGTGGAGTTGACGACTTTCAGCAAAGTGGGGCGTAAAACCGCAGCGTCAATTTCCTCTCCGGTGAACAATTTAACCTGAGCGACGCCTTGGTGCAGCAGCATTTCCCAACCAGGGATAATCTGAGCACCGCAGGACTTTGCCCAGCGGGCGACCGGAGTCGGCCACGGTGCGTAAGCCGCGTCCAGTAATATCGAATTCGGATTAATCCGCAGCTGCGCCATTGGCAGGGCATCTTGGACGGGGGCGGGAACTGTTCCCATCAGCAGGCGTGCCGCGCTCAGGGCTAGGTTGACCGCCTCGGTCTGGTGCCACGCCACTGCGGAAATGCACAAGCCCATCCGTCGTGCGGCTTGAAAGGCCGCCCCCGTTTGTTCCGTATTCCGCGAAATTATGGTCAGTTCTTTCATCCCCAGCTCTGCGCAAGCCGCTAGGGCAGAAGCCGCTGTGGAGCCCGAGCCAAAGATAACCGCGCTGCCCGTTGACGGCAATTCCTCCCCGGTAGCTCCCCGAAAAGCCTCGACAATGCCCCGGACGTCAGTATTAAATCCAGTCCAGTCCCCTCCCGTAGCCGGGACCAGGGTGTTAACCGCGCCGGTAGCTTTAGCCAAACCGTCAGCAAAAGTGGCAACCTGCAGCGCTTCTGGCTTCAGAGGCATGGTCACCGCCAAGCCACGCAATTGGGTATCCGCTCCGGACAGGAATGCATTGAGTGTCCCCCGCTGAACCTGTTGGCGCCGAAAATCCCAGTTCAAACCCAGTTCGCGATACGCTGCAAGATGTATGACGGGAGACAAAGAATGTGAAATTGGGTCTCCCAGGACCAAACAGTACGGCACGACCCGCTACCCTTTACAAATATTGGAGTGATCCTTACAGAACTGTTTCAACAACTCCACATTGGCTTTCTGTTCCTCCATGGTCGCACTGAAACGGGTTTCACCAGTGTTCAAATCTACCGTGGTGAAGTAAAGCCAGTCTCCCGGTGGCGGGTTGTGGGTACCGTCAAAAGCGTCCTGACCCACGACCCCGATAGGTCCCGGCGGAAGCCCCTTGTGACGGTAAGTATTGTACGGATTGGAAGCGTCAGCAACCTCACCGGAGGTCGGAATTTTGCGCGATTTCGAGGCTTCACCCAAGCCGTAGATAACCGTGGAATCCATGTTCAAGAACCCGACGGTTTCTTTGCTCGTATCCATGCGGTTTTCCAGAACCCGAGCAATCTTTGCATAGTCCTGTTTTTGCAGGTCACTGCCCTCACGCTGGACGATAGATGCCTTGGTGAGGAAGGTCTCCCACTGGTCTTCAGGAATTCCTGACTCTCGCAGCCGTTTCACGTTCGCTGCCACCATCTGGCGCACCGTTTCGGTCGCGTCCTGACCAGGTCCCACCAGGTACGTTCCGGGAGCTAACCAGCCTTCGATGTTTCCCCCAGCGACTTTGGGTAGCCCTGGAGCTTTGGCAAAAGCTGCCTCCACGTCCGCATCGCTGAATCCAGCAGTGTTGACTAGCTGCTCTTTGACCTGCCACTTTGTCAGACCGGGACCAATCGTAATTTGATCATCGACCCGGTTTGCTTTGTCAATCAAGATTGACAAAGCGTTGACGGCAGACATGTGTTTAGCCATGGCATAAGTTCCGGGCTGAATCGCAGAACACGCCGCCTCTTGGTCACGGCAGGCATTAAAGAAAGCCTGTGAAGAGGCCACGACCTGCGCTTTAGCCAGAATGCTACCAATGTCTGACCCCAGAGCACCCTCGGGAACGGTCACCATGACCTGACCGGTGCCGCTGCCTTCATAATCGGCTCCCTTTGCGCTCAACCAACGGTTGAAGATGATGGCACCAAAAACAATCGCTATCACCAGCAGCGTCACGACTATAGCCAGGATGATAAAAGTGCGATTGCGCATAGTTTTACGGCGCCGAATTCGGGATCGCTTATCACGCCGACGATTGTCACTCAGAGTAACTTCAGGTTGCTCGGCGGGAGTAACCTGCGTGTCCTGTAACAGAGATTCCCAGGTCGTGTCTGCGGCTGGGGGTATGTCTGGGGTCACGCGGGGAAAAGACGGGGGGTGAGGTTCCTCGTGATAGTCACGAAAGTTTGGAAGTTCGTGTGGTTCTGGCTGAACCGTTGTGTACGGAGATGCGACGAAAGGCGACGCCGGTATTGGAGTCTGCGGAAGAGCCGCCTCGGGTGGAAGTGCCGAGGTCGCGGGAGACTGCGAGTCAAGCTGACTCAAGGCAGCCTGACCGTGTTGAGCCAAATACCGACGTCGGCGTCGGGGTCCCATCGAAGCTAAATCTTCAGTTTCTGACATGTACTTCCCTTGTTCCGTGGTTTACTAAATGATAACCAACTCACCAGGTAAGTTTCCTGTTTGAGTTAAAGTTTCTAAAGCTCGCGTGAGGATGGTCACGGCAGCAAGTTGGTCAACCATCTCCTTTTGGCGGCGGGCGCAGA
This sequence comes from Mobiluncus curtisii ATCC 43063, assembly GCF_000196535.1. Classification (NCBI taxonomy): domain Bacteria; kingdom Bacillati; phylum Actinomycetota; class Actinomycetes; order Actinomycetales; family Actinomycetaceae; genus Mobiluncus; species Mobiluncus curtisii. Next base: position 1,946,933 of record NC_014246.1, read on the forward strand.
CTCCCGCTTGTTGCAGTTTGGCGTGCGCATCAGCCGAGCTCAATCGTTCATCAATGAGATGCACCGGTAGCTCACCAAGTCGCCGCACTAAACGCCGGGCATAAGACCGTGCCATCCGCGCCGCCTCGCCTTCTTTGCCACTCATCAGTTTCGGCAAGCCCACAAACACAGCTGCAGGGTTACTGTCCGTAATGATTGCCAACAGTTCATCCAGTTCAGAACCGTCCGGCTGCACCTGCAGAGTCTTCACCGGTAGAGCCAAGGAGGTACCCGACACCGAGCGGGCGACTCCGATGCGCGCCTTGCCCACGTCTATGGCGAGAAAGTTTCCGGCAACCATCCTGTGCGCTATCTCCTCTCGACTTGTCGGCTCGGGACCAGCCCGAACCGACAAGTTGCTTACTTCGTGAGTATGGTTCGCAGGGTATCCACGAGGGCATTCAGACCGGTTTCGGGTTTCCCAGCGAGGGCTCCACCACCTTGCGCCAAGTCATCCTTGCCGCCGCCGCCACCGCCCATCGCAGCGGCACCGGCCTTTACCAGCGCCCCAGCTTTCACGCCCTTTTCACGAGCCGCTTCGTTCACTGCCACAACCAGCATTGGTTTTCCGCCAATAACGGCTGCCAAAGCAACGACCGCCGGATTTGCGTTAGAGAATCGTGCTCGCAAAGTGGTGGCTGCTTGACGCAAGTCGTCCACAGAACCTGCTGGGGCGACCTGGTGAATGACCTGTACGCCACACAGCGTTTCAGCAGATTTAGCGTAGTCGTCCAGATTGGACAGCAATGCTGCCAACCGGGTCTTTTCGAGTTCTTTTTCCGCGGTCTTAAGCCGATCCATTAGGGAAGTAATCCGTTCCACCAGGGTTTCCGGCTTGGCGCCGACCAGCTGCGTGACCTGAGACACCAACGCGTGTTCTTTCGCTTGGAATCCCGACGCACCGTTTCCAACCAACGCTTCGATACGCCGTACCCCAGAGCCAATTGAGGATTCTCCCAGTAACGCAATAGACCCAATATGCCCAGTCAACGGCACGTGAGTGCCGCCACAGAACTCCCTGGACCAACCGTCGCCAATATCAACAATCCGCACAATCTTGCCGTACTTTTCCCCGAAAATTGCCTGGGCACCAGTCTTGCGAGCTTCTTCAATCGGCATCTGGTAGTCGGTAACAGTCATATTGGTCTGTACCCGTTCGTTAGCTTCCGCCTCAATGTCTGCCATTAAAGAATCGGGGAGAGCCTTCGCATTGCGGAAATCAAACCGGACGTGCCAGGGAGCATTTTCCGACCCCGCTTGAGTCGCGCCCTGTCCTAAAGAATCCAACAGAATCTGGTGAATGACATGGGTAGAGGTGTGCGCCCGTGCAATCGCTCCACGACGCTCCACATCAATCGTGGCTTGAGCGTCCTCACCGAGGGTGACCTGACCTTCCGTCAAAGTTCCCCGGTGCATCGGCAATCCCTTCACGGGAGCCTGGACATCAGCCACATCCAGTACGCCACCACCAGCGAAAGTAATCTGACCTTGGTCAGCCAGTTGCCCGCCGGCTTCGGCATAGAACGGGGTCCGATCTAGCAAGACTTCAATGGTAGCCGGCGCTGTCGCGACCGGTACCGGTTTGCCGTCCTGCAAGATGCCGACCACTCGCGCCGGAGCGCTGGTTTCGGTGTATCCCAGGAACTCCACCGTGTTGTTTTCGCCTAGTTTCGCAGCCAACTCGTGATAAACGTGTGTGTCCACGTGACCGGTCTTTTTGGCAACGGCATCCGCTCGGGCACGCTGCTTTTGCTCATTCATCAGCTCAGTGAAACGTTTCTCGTCCACCTTAACTCCGGCTTCCGCTGCGATTTCTAAGGTCAGGGACAAGGGGAAACCATAAGTGTCATGCAGTTGGAAAGCATCATCGCCGCTCAGAGCCGCACCGGATTGTTTCGCTTTCGCCACCGCGGTATCCAAGATGACGGTTCCGGCATCGAGGGTGCGACGGAAAGCGTCCTCCTCGGCATAAGCCACTTCGGAGATAGTATCCCAGTCCTTTTCCAGTTCCGGATAGGAGGCTTTCATCACATTCATGGAAGCCGGTAACAACTGTGGCATGACAGCCTCGGATACGCCCAACAGTCGCATGGAACGGACTGCGCGGCGCATCAAGCGGCGCAGCACGTAGCCTCGCCCCTCATTGCTGGGACGAACCCCATCGCCAATCAACATCAGGCTGGAACGCACATGATCAGCCACGATACGGAAATGCACATCCATCTGGTCAGTACTAGAGGTGTAGCGACGTCCAGACATATCCTGAGCGGCGGCAATGACGGGGAACACTTCGTCGATTTCGTACATGTTGTCTTTGCCTTGGAGGACGAAAGCCAGACGTTCCAAGCCCAAGCCTGTATCGATAGCGGTCTGGTCGAGCTTACCCAGCAGTGGGTAATCCTTCCCAGTGCCCTCGCCACGGAGAAATTCATCAAAAACCAGGTTCCACAGTTCTAGGTAGCGGTCGCCTTGTGTGTCAACTTCCGGACCGCCCTCGGGACCGTATTCGGGACCGCGATCCAAGTGAATCTCCGCACAGGGACCGGCAGGACCGGGCTGACCGGTATCCCAAAAGATTTCTTCGCGCGGAAGTTTTTGGACGTGGGTAGGGTCCAGACCGATTTGCCGAGTCCAAATGTCCCAAGCGGCTTCGTCCTGCTCCCAAATGGTGACCCAAAGCTTGTCGCCATCCAGACCGTAACCGCCGTCCTTTTGACTGCCGGTCAGCAGGTCCCAGGCAAACTTCGAAGCACCTTCCTTAAAGTAGTCACCGAAAGAAAAGTTCCCGCACATCTGAAAGAAAGTACCGTGACGAGTGGTCTTCCCGACCTCATCAATATCGTTAGTGCGAATACACTTTTGCACCGATGTGGCTCGCGGCCACGGTGCCGGTTCAGTCCCCACAATGTAAGGAATGAACGGAACCATCCCCGCGATAGTGAACAAAATCGAGGGGTCGGGAGAAATAAGTGGCACCGAGGGACGAACCTCGTGACCATTCTTTGCAAAAAAATCCAGCCAACGCTGACGAACTTCCGCAGTACGCATGTATATGTTTCTTTCTTTCAGCTCCGGGCTGTTCCCGGAATTATCTGTCCTAGTCTCCCGGTCGGTTGGTTCCGGGTGGCTTTCGTTTATTGTCGATGAATGTAATTAAAAGTCCAGGTCATCATCTGCAGCAGAGTCACGGTGGCGTCCGCGTCCAACTTTGAAACCCGCGCCGTCGTCCTTCCGAGCGTTCCAGGTCTCACGAGCCTGTTCGATTTCTGAATCACTGGAGCTGAGAGCCTCGATGAGTTCCCCCTCACGCTGCGACATATCCGCACGGAAACGCTCGGTCATCTGATCAACAGTCTGCCGGAACGGGGTCACGGTGAAGTATGCCGCCAGCGCCGCCCCTGCCGAAAGGAGCAGCGTCGTTCCCACTACTTTTGCCGTATTCGACATTCCTCCCCCTACTTCGCATTCTTTCGGTCAATACCCATAGCTTTACGCACCGCGTAGCTAAACGCCGCGACTTTAATCAGCGGTCGACCGAGCGTCGCCGTAAACAAGGTCGTCAATGCCGAGAGATCCTCGACGGAACGATTCGCTGCCGAGGTCATAGAATCGACCCGTTCTAACTGGTTATTGACCTGGTCCAAAGAAGTCTGCCCCTGTTTGACCGCCACGACCGTTTCGTCTCCGATTGCTTTAATGGATTGCTCCAGTTGGGAAAAAACTCCGCCCAGTTTCCACAGTGGCACAGCCAAAACCAGCACCAATACCGCAAAAGTCACGGCGGCAATAATCCCGGCAATTTCACCAATCATGTCATTCTCCTGTCCCGGTATAGCGACCCATTTCCGCGTTTTCGGCGCGATTTGCGCCGTAAGCATTCTAACTTTAAACAATTGGCCCTGGGAAAATCCCAGGGCCACTGTAAGGTTTAGCGGGAATAGTGCTCCACGACCAGTTGCACTTCACACTGAATCGGAACTTCTTCGCGCTTCGGCTTACGTTCCAACGTAAAACGCAACTTTTCCAAATCGACCTTCAGGTAATCAGGGACGGGAGGCAGCACATCGCGGTGCGAACCGCGTGCGGCTACCACGAAGGGGTCCTTCACCTGGGAGGTCGGTTTAACCTGCACGGTCTGTCCGGGACGCACCTTGTAAGAGGGACGGTCCACAATCTTGCCGTCAACCAGAATGTGACGGTGTGTTACCGCCTGGCGAGCCTGGAACATAGTGCGACCAAAGCCGGCACGCAACACCAGGGCATCAAGACGCATTTCCAGCAATTCCACCAGGTTGTCACCGGTCTGACCTTCCATCCGGCGAGCCTCCTGGAAGGTCTTCACCAGCTGAGCCTCACGAATGGCGTACTGGGCGCGCAAACGCTGCTTTTCTTTCAAACGCACCGCGTAGTCGGATTCACTACGACGACGAGCGCGACCATGTTCGCCGGGTCCATACGGACGACGTTCAAAGTACCGCTTAGCTTTCGGGGTCAGCGGCATCCCCAAGGCGCGAGACAAGCGCACCATTTTCCGAGAACGGTTTCCCATTATTATTCTTCCTGTCTTATCGCAAAGTCGCCCCGCGAGGGCATCTCAACGGGGAGGGGTCACCTTCATGGCTAAGACCCCAGGTGTCCGGACGCCAAGCAACCGAAGGTCAACCAAAGCGCCGGGCAACTTAGCTATCTTACCCCATTTTTTGAATCTTGCGTATTTTTGCCAGCCTATCACCCAAAGTGACTTCCCACCCGTGCGCGGAAGGCTCGTAATAAATCTTGTCTTTCAGTGGGTCAGGCAGGTATTGCTGCGTGACTATACCGCGAGTGTCGTCGTGGGGGTAGCGATAGGTACCGACGATTTTCCTATCCGTAGCGGCACCCGGATAATGCTGATCCCGCAGATAGGTCGGAACGGTTCCAATGTTGCCGGACTCCACGTCAGCTAAAGCGGAGTTGATACCTACGTAAGCCCGATTCGACTTTGGAGCAGTCGCCACCGCGACGACAGCCTCTGCCAGGGGAATCCGCCCCTCTGGCATCCCAATCAATTGCACCGCTTGTGCTGCCGCGACCGCCAGGGGCAGCACACTGGGGTCTGCCAACCCGACGTCTTCTGCCGCCGCGATAACGACGCGGCGGGCAATGAAACGCGGGTCTTCCCCGGCTTTAATCATCCGCGCCAAATAGTGCAGGGCAGCGTCGGGGTCAGAGCCGCGCATCGACTTGATAAACGCCGACGCCACGTCATAATGCTCGTCAATACCGTAGCGCACCACAGCCGTGTCCGCTGCCGCTGCCACATCGTCTTCAGTAATCTCGCTCGCAGCCCGGGAATCCGCTCCTCCGGCAGCAGCCTCCAACAGAGTCAGGGCTTTGCGCCCGTCCGCGCCGGCTAATCTGATGAGACTTTCCCTAGCGTCCGGAGTCAGGGTGTATTTCCCACCCAGTCCCCGTTCATCTGCCAAAGCCCGGTCCATGATGATTTCAATGTCCCGGTTCGTTAAAGGTTGCAGGGTCAGCAAGAGGGACCGAGACAGCAGCGGAGAAATAACCGAGAAAGCCGGATTTTCAGTGGTGGCAGCCACCAGGATAACCCACCGGTTCTCCACTGCCGGCAGCAGCGAGTCCTGTTGCGATTTAGAAAACCGGTGAACTTCATCCAGGAATAATATGGTTTCTTGTCCGCTCAGGCTCAGCCGTTGCTTCGCCGCATTGATGACCTCTCGAACTTCTTTCACTCCCGCATTGATGGCAGACAGCTGGGCATAGTCTCGACCTCCTGCCTGCGCCACCAAATATGCCAAAGTCGTTTTACCGGTGCCGGGCGGACCGTAGAGAATCACCGAGGAGGTCATCTCGGTGTCTCCCCGTAACAGCCTCTGCAATGGGGAATTGGGTGCCAAAAGGTGCGACTGCCCCACCAATTCTTCGACGTTACGTGGACGCATCCGCACTGCCAAAGGGGCATCCGGGCGAAACTCCGGAACCCCCTTGCCGGTATCACTCAAGGAATCAAACAAGTCCATGCCACCACCCTAGTGAAAATTACCCCAAAGTGTGTGAGACAATGCATAACATGTTTTTCAAACTATATCGCCGGTTGAATCGACGCCCCCTCCCCACGGTGTTGATTTGGGCTCTGGTGATAGTTATCTGTGCAGTTTTTACATTGACCGGTTTTGGTTTTGGAAGCATGTGGAATCGCGTTGAAAACCGCCTGGTATCAATCCCCGGTTCGGAATCCTACGTGGCATCGCAAATCCTCAATGACAGCCGTAGCTCGAACTATCAGGCGTACCTCATCGTCACCGGCGTGGACATGGATAAGCAACGTGCGGAAGTTAAGAATGTGCTGGACTCCGCGGCGGCGAGTTTCAGCGAGGTTCCGGGGGTAATTCCGGCAGGGGTGCTGTATCCCTTCGCGAAAGGTGACGACGTCAATAACCCCGACGCGAAAACTTTGATGGACAAGTTTATTGCAAAAGATAAGCACGGTTTCATGATGGTGGTACTGCTGGATCTGACCCAGTTTCCCCAACGTGCCGATGATATCCGCGCCATGACTGAGCACGCTTTAAGCCAAATCGCCGGTGACATGCGCTCATTTGCGCCCCACGCCACGGGACTCGTCACAGATCAAGACTTGAATAATCGCGAAGTGGCTCTCAATGCGCATCACGATTCTCTCCAGGCTAATCTGATTGCTTTGCTGCTGATTTTCACGGTGCTGTTTGGGGCTATGGGACGTCTGCGCCTGGCTCTGCTCGCTTTCATTCCGAGCCTTTGCGGGTGGATTGTGACGCGCACCATCGCTACGCTAGTTTCCCTCGTCGTCAAACCCGCTCCCGGTGACTCTGCCCTGGTCACTATGCTTTCACTAGGGGTGGTGACCGGGTATGCGGTGTTTCTCATCAGCCGCAGTCGCTCTCGTTTAGCAGTCATGAAATACACTGCCGAGATTCCGCGCGTTTCCAAGCCTCGTGGACGACGGCTGCGCAAGCGTCGCGACTCACTCACCCCCTTAGATGAAGTTTTCGCACATTCGGCGCCTGCCATGCTGATTTCCACGGCATTGATTGTGCTGGGATTGATTATGGTCGCCATATTCCCTGCCAGCAGCCTGCGCTGGGTGGCTCTGGTCAGCATGTTCTCGATTCTGGAATGCTACGCAATCGGAGCCACGTTAATTCCCTCGCTGCTGTACCTCGGTATCACCTGGTTGGATTGCCCTCGTCCGCAATGGCATCGACAGGTCTTGAGTGCCGTTTCCTCCCGGATACGTTCTCTGGGCACCCGGCTGTGGGCGCCATTTGCCTCACGAAAGCCTGCCAGACCGATTTTGACGGGTGTCCTGGTGGTGTTTCTGCTGGTGCTGGCTGTTCCCACCTTTGGGATTACTTGGCATACATCAGGACAAACCACTTTCCCCCCGGGAACAAATGCCGCAAAATTTGAGTCTTTGCGTGCCGCCCATTACGGTACCACGGCTGCTACCCCTGATATTCAGATTCTCGGTAAAACTACCGCCGCAAATATGCAAAGCTGGTCGGTGGCAGTAGGGAAAATCCCCGGTGTGGCGGCAATGACTGCGGGTAACACCGAAATCGCTGGAGACTTCAGCGTTTTGAACGTTGATTTGAAACCGGGTATCACCAACCGGCAAGCCGGAGAGATTGTGAAAACTATCCGCAAACTACCTTCGAAATTTCCAAAATGGACCACTGGACAGGCCGCCAACCAGGTTGATTTCGCCTCCGAGCTAATCAAGTTTGTCCCCCCGCTGGCAGGAGTTATGGTCCTGGCTACTTTCTTGGTCATTTTGCGCGCCACCAGGCATGTCTGGGCGGCAGTGTGGGCGACTTTGCTGAACTCCTTGAATCTGTTGGTGGCGTTAGGGCTGACAACCTTAGTTTTCCAAGACGGGTGGGGCGCGTTCTTGCCTAAACTGGCGCGTTCCGGAGGAGTCGACCCTAACGTGGCAGTTTTATTGGCAGGTTTCGGTTTCGCGCTATCCCTGGATTATCAGTTCTATGCCATGAATAAATCGAAACACCACCTCCCTGAGGAACTCGCGGACTTGGACGATGACCCGTTGCTAAACGAATTAACTCAAACCCGTGGTGCCCTGTGGACTCGCTCTGTGGTTCACCTGGCGATTTTTCTGGCTTTCCTGCCGATGCACGCCATGCCCGTGAAACAGTCGGCTTTCGCCCTCGTCATCGTGGTGCTGCTCAACGTATTGTTCAGCCGACTGTTCCTCTCTCCCCTGTTGGAGACTTACCCGGCGCGAAAGTCACAAGACTCCGAATTGGTTTGGGAAGATGAACTTCCAGACCAGAGCGAACCCAACGCAATAGACGGCGCACCTGCCCTTGAGAGCCTTGAAGCCAACGGTACCGCTGCGGAGGCAAGCGACTAATCGCTACTCCAAGAAATCAACTGGACCGGCTCCTTCCCTGGTCACGATGGGCACATCGTCCTCCATGTTGATGACGGTAGTTGCCTGATCCGAACCAATTGGGGAGTCAACGATTACATCCAGCAGATGTCCCAACTTGGCAATAACTTCCACCGGGTCGCTCAACGGTTCCGTATCGCCGGGCAACAGCAAGGTGCAGGACAAAATGGCCTCTCCCAGGGCTTCTACCAGTGATAACGCAACCTTATGAGCGGGAATCCGCACGCCTACGGTATGTTTCTTTTTGTTCAACGTGGCGCGAGGTACTTCCTTGGTGCCTTTCAGAATAAACGTATAGGGACCCGGAGTCAGCGATTTAATCAGCCGGTATTGAGAATTCGACACCATCACCAGCTGACCCAGCTGAGAAAAGTCGTGGCATACCAGCGTGAAATGGTGTTTGTCATCAAGCTGACGAATTTTCCGAATGCGTTCCAGACCAGCCCCGTTAGCCAAAGCACAGCCCAACGCATATCCAGAATCAGTGGGATACGCCATAATGCCACCGTCTTGGATAATCTCGACAATTTGGCGCAACGAACGAGCCTGCGGATTTTCCGGATGCAGTTCAAAAATTTTCGCACTCATTATTTTCCCTTTGGTAAAAAACTGCCAGCTATCCCATCCATTTTAGAAGGGATAGCTGGCAGTGGAGAGACAACTCGCGGTGATTCTTTTCAGAAGCGCCGTCTACAGCGTTTATTTGCTGACCTCAGTTGACTCGTCGTCTTCGTCCTCTTCCGGCACGTAGTCCACGCCGGTTTCTTTGCGTTGTTCGTCCGTAATCGGAGCGGGCGCACCGGTGAGCGGATCCAAACCGTCGCCAGCCTTTGGGAAAGCGATAACGTCGCGGATCGACGGAGAACCCGTCAGCATCCCGGCGATGCGATCCCAGCCCAGAGCCAGACCGCCATGCGGCGGGGCACCGTACTTGAAAGCATCGAGTAAGAACCCAAAGCGAGCCTGCGCCTCTTCCTGAGAGAAGCCCATAACTTTAAACACCCGCTCCTGAATATCGCGACGGTGGATACGGATGGAACCACCGCCGAGCTCCACCCCATTGCACACAATGTCATATGCATAAGCCAAGGCGCTGCCCGGATCGGTGTCAAAAGTATCGAGACATTCCGGTTTCGGCGAAGTAAATGCGTGGTGTACAGCGGTCCATGCGGAGTGTCCCAGGGCTACGTCACCTTCCGCTTCTGCCTCTCCGGAGGGCTTGAACAGCGGCGCGTCCACCACCCAGGTGAAAGCCCACGCCTTTTCATCGATGAGGTCACAGCGCTTGCCAATCTCCAAACGTGCTGCCCCCAACAACGTTTGTGAAGCGGTCTTGTCCCCCGCGGCAAAGAAAATGCAGTCACCCGGTTGGGCTCCGGTGGCAGCTGCCAAACCGACCTTTTCCGCATCTGAAATATTCTTTGCCACCGGACCGCCAGCTTCGCCTTTTTCATCCAAGGTCACGTATGCCAGACCTTTCGCGCCGCGGGCTTTCGCCCATTCTTGCCACTTGTCAAAAGTACGGCGTGGCTGGGAACCACCTCCGGGCATGACTACCGCTCCCACGTAGGGCGCTTGGAAAATCTTAAACGGGGTGTCTTTAAAAAAGTCGGTCAAATCCACAAGCTCGTATCCGAACCGCAAATCCGGCTTGTCGGAGCCGAAACGATCCATAGCTTCCTGGAAAGGCATCCGCGGAATCGGAGTGGTCAGGTCATAGCCGATGACTTTCCAAATCTCTTTCAGCAGGTGTTCGGTCACCTCGATGACATCGTCTTGATCAACGAAACTCATTTCCATATCGAGCTGCGTAAACTCAGGCTGGCGATCGGCGCGGGAATCCTCGTCTCGGTAGCAACGAGCCAACTGGAAGTAGCGTTCCATTCCACCGACCATCAGTAGCTGCTTGAACAACTGGGGTGACTGCGGCAAGGCATACCACGAGCCGGGTCGAATCCGCGCGGGAACCACAAAGTCGCGCGCCCCTTCCGGGGTGGAACGCGTCAGGGTCGGGGTTTCAATCTCAAGAAACTCATGTTCCTCCATGACCCGCCGCGCGATTTGAGAAATCCGAGAACGCAGCACCAGGTTGTCATGCAGTTGACGACGACGCAAATCAACGAAACGATAACGCAACCGGATGTCTTCGCCTACCTTGGAGTCCTCAGCATGTTCCGAAACTTGGAAAGGCAGGGTCGCGCAAGAATTAAGAATCTCGACATCGTCCGCCATAACCTCAATTTCTCCGGTGGCAATATCGGGATTTTCATTACCTTCGGGGCGTTTGCGCACCTTACCGGTGACCTTGAGCACGTATTCATTACGGACTTCCCGTACCACTTCTTCGCTGACGACCAGCTGCACGATCCCGGAGGCATCACGCAAGTCCATGAAAGCTACTCCACCGTGGTCTCGGCGACGATCCACCCAACCGCAGAGGGTGACGGTCTGACCATCGTGATTCAGGTTCAATTCCGCACATTTGTGATTTCGCAGCAACTTATGCCTTCCTTTGAAAAATCGTCTCAAGTAAACACCGGGGCGATACCCCGACCCCAGCAAGTGGGCTGTCTAAAGTTTAACGCCTATCTGAGCTGAGGGAAAACCCTAGAAAATAACCTGTGGCGTGCAGCCGAGAAAGCTAACAGGATTGCGCTTCCCCGCGCATTTCCAAAAACAGCTCGGACAGCTGGGGATACACATCCAAATTCTGATTCATTTTGACCAGGAACGCCTGACGAGTCACTTCCAGAATGAGGGCGCGGAATTTATCAGCGCATTCTTTCCCGTAGTTTTGCGCCCCGCGGCGCAGCATTTTGGCTCCTGCCAAACTCCATGCCAAGGTACCCACGATGGCCACGGCGAAAATCACGAGGGGCAACGGCGCCGGTCCTACCATCCGTCCGACCGCGCTAGTGCCGGCTCCTCCGAGGAAGGCAACCCCCGCAATGAGGCTCCACAGCAGACCCCCCAGCAGCGCTGCTAACCAGAACCAATGTCCTATACGCCAGATCCGCCACCAGGTCCGGGTGGGACGCGCCGGGAATTTCCACGATTCCAGAGCCAAAGTGAGAGCACTAGCCAGATTGCCGGACAGTTCTATTGCCTTAAGTTGGGCAAAGTTAATCCATTTGGAAGGACGATCCGTGCTGACAACCACGGCATAGGCACGAGCTGCACTTGTAATTCCCGCGGTGTTGACCTGGGTGGAAACTCGGTTTAGCGAATCAGCTTGCGGGGTTGCTGACCCCTCGACCTCACCCGTGCTTGTCGAAGCGTCCGTGGAGGCTGCAGCTGTGCTATCTTCTGACGGGTGTTCTGCAGAAGAGTCCGCAGAGCTCTGGACAGAGTTGTCGTCGACGGGTTCATCCGCAGCAGTTTCGCCCACCGTGATTGCAGAATTCTCACTGGAAGAAGCCAGCGGTTTGATACCGGCTAGCCAATTCAGCACCGGCCACAGGGTCCAAAATCCTCCTGCCTGCAGGTACCGTTTGAAAAAGTTCGTTTGCACTGCCACGAGACCACTGACCTGAGCCACCTGGTCAACCAGCTTTTTTTCGGCTGTGCTCGGCGACGCAGAGTCAGACGGGGATGAATCGGACAGAGGAGACGATTCTCCATTCATTTTCAGTTCCAAGTCTTGACACGACCGCATGGCGATACGACTGATCGCGGCTTGTTCGCTCCTCCAACGGGCTTCCGGCGCACGAGAAATTTCAGCTACGGTTTCCCGGAACTGTGCCAAACTTGAATCTTCATAAACCGAAATTTGCAAGATTTCGGAACTAACCCCGAGCCGTTCCGCAATAGCAGCAAGCTCTTGATTTAGAGTCCCTTGTTGACTCGCGGTCAAGCCCTCGGTGTGAGTCAAAACAAAGTACGAATTTTGCTGCCGCGGAAAGGTGGAAATCTGGCGGTGAAAAGCCGCGTCGGCATATTTTTGGGAATCTGTGGTCCACAAGATTAAATCCGCCGTTTCCAATACCTGCGACACTGCTGAGGTCAGCTCCGGGACTAACAATGTATCGGGCACTTCAACCACAATCAAGTGATTTCCCCGAGACGAACGCACCTGATGAGCTTCGCCAGCCTCGCGCTGGTTTTCCCCGACAAGATTGGACCCGGTAGAGCAAAACTCCACACTGACGCTGCGAGAAATTCCACTCAGCTCCAAAAATGGTGCCCCAGTCACCTCCGCGTCAACATATGCGACCAGTTCCGTCGTGGTGGGACGGTGTGTCCCGGTCGGCACCAGACCGTTGCGGCGGAGCAAGGTGTTGACTACCGTGGATTTTCCAGTACCGCTTGGTCCAGCTACCGCCACCACCGTGACCTGAGGATCCAAGGCGTCTCGGCGTGCTAGCTGCTCCTCCAAACGGCGTAAGTCTTCGTGGGTCCGGGTCAGGAAGGTCTCGGCACTGGACGTAACCTGAGCGTCAGCAAGGCATTCCAAGGCACGTTGGAGGGCTGCCTGCATCCGATTTTTGCGTTGTTCGGGATTGTTCCGAGGCACTAGGACCACTCCTCTCGCAGGATACGCAGCGTCTTTCGTCCCGTGGCGATTACCTCTGAGTTGGCGGGATGGGGAATGCTTTGGCGCAAGGCGACAATATGCTGGTTGACCCGCGCGTACAGCCCATTGCGCAGCATCGCCAGGCTCCACGATTGCAGCTGCATAAGAATTTCGGTATCAAAATAATCTCCCAAAAGCTGGTCGACCCCGGTGAACTCGCAGGTTTCGGGTGACGCTACCCCCGCGAAAAGGATCGCCAAGAATAGCATCTGGAGTTCCTCTGCGGAAAGCTCCTCATCCCGGTTCTGTCCCATTTGGCGATAGCACTCCGTCGGCGTGAGAGACCACTGTTCCAAGAGTTCGCCCCCATCCAGGGGCGAGGCTGTGTTGTCGAAAAGCTGGTCTGGCACTGGCAAAGTGGAATGCTGAATGCTCTGGGCAATCATTTGTTCCATCTGAAAGTCCAGGTTGGATACACTACTTGCCACTGCTCGCTGGACTGAATCTAGCGCCAAATCCAATTGCGTTTGCTGCTTGAGCCAAGCATTTTTCCATTTCAGCCGCTGGCGTACCCAGTTATTTTCAGCCCGGTATTCCTCGAGATGGTGGCGCACACAAGGCTCCAACAAATCCGCAGGCTCTCCTTGGAACCAAGTCGGATCCGCGATCTGCGCATCAACAAAATCTCGTAACTGTTGTTCCAGTCGCTCCACGGTTTGCTCCGCATCGCTGCGCAGCTGCGTCTCTGCGGCGGCTGCAGCGAACACTTCTTCGCTCGAATCCAAGACTTCCTGCAGAGAACCGAACAGGGTCTGGCGAGCCATGGCGGAATGTAGCAAGGCGTCCCCCGCCAGATTATCCAGCCAGTTACGCAAGGGAACTAAATCTTCGGCAGGCAGCTCTCCGTCGGCGATTTGTGTCTCCAAGATGGCAAAAATCGGGACATCTTTGAGGTTGCTGCCTGCAATTTCCGCACTGAAATCCTGCTTTGTCGTCAGGAGGGCACCTTTGGCGACCCGATTTAGCACCGCGCCAATAGCAACATCGCGCCTGGCAGCTTTCCGCAACAGTTCCAGTCCTGGTTCATCCCGGTAGCGGTTGGCGGTAGTCACAAAAATCCATAGGTCAGCCACTTCCAAAAGGTGCTGTGCTAAATCTCGGTTCGTGTCCAGATAGGAATCCAAGTCGGGACAATCAATGAGGCATATACCTGGGGTTATCTTTGGAGTCGCGCGCAGAATCAGCTGGGGTCGGGGTGCCGTCCCAGAGTCTTCACTAGCCGCTCTCGCCTGTTCTGTCGGGGAATCTAAGGTTGCGGGGTCGTCCCACGTGTCGTCCTCTAACAGACGTATCTTTTCAAAGCCCCCTAAGATACGATCCGCCGCCAGCCACAGCTCGTCATCGGGATGGTACACCAGCACTGGGGTGAGGGTCGTGGGGCGTCTCACGGAAGTCGGGACTTGGGAACCGACCAAGGAATTCAGGATGGTCGATTTGCCCACCCCGGTGGAGCCTGCCAGCACTGCTACCAGAGGCCCGTCCAAATCAGTGCCTCTCGCGCACAGATGTTCGCGCAGCCGAGAAATCGCCGAGTCTCGCAGCTTTGTGGCGGCAGCCTGCGCTGCCGGAAAACCAAACATTAGGTCCTCCAGCTGCTGAGCCAACTCATCCAAAGCTACCGCTGGCGATTTATTCATAGTTGGCAATCACCTGCGGTTTCAGAAGGTCGGGCGCGGGCGTAAACGTGTCGGCTTGGGCACTTTCCTGGGTTTCGTTAATTAGATTCTTAACTTCCCCGGATTCCACAAACCACACGTAGGGAATACCACGAGTCACCGCGTATTTGATTTGTTTGCCATACTTGGCAGCGGTGGGGCTGACTTCCGTGTTGATACCGCGAGCCCGCAGCTTCCAAGCCACGTTCTCGGCTTGTCCTCTGGTTTCCTCACTATCTACCGCAACCAAGACACAGGTCGGAACCTGACGGGACACTTTAGCCCAATCGTTAGCCAGAATAATCGAGATGAGACGGGTCAAGCCGATAGACATACCCACCCCCGGAAAGTGGCGTTTACCCTGCGAAACCAAGTTATCGTAGCGCCCCCCGGAACAGATGGAACCGTAAGATTCAGCTCCCGTGATGAATGTTTCGTAAACCATGCCGGTGTAGTAATCGAGCCCACGGGCAATCTTAAAGTCAGCGACCACGTTGCCTTTCTCGTGGTCGGGAACGCTGCGCAGCATCCGCGCCACGTCCTCCAGGCCTTCCTCCAACAGGTCATCTTGTAGTCCCAGATCACGCACCTGTTGGATGACGCTTTCATCAGCACCACAAATGTCTGCCAAGTTCACCAGGGTCTGTACTTGGGACGTATCGAGACCGAGTTCACTGAGCATTCCTGCAAAATCATCGGGGCTGACCTTGTCATGTTTGTCTATGACTTGCAGGACCCCCTCCACGTGTGCGATACCCAAGGCGTTGCAGACACCCTGCAAAATCTTGCGGGAATTCACGTGTACCACCGGGGTGGGAATCGGCAGGGAGTCCAAAGCCTGCGCCATAATCAACGGAGCCTCAATCTCAAATTGGGGCGGTAAAGTTTCGGCTGCCACCATATCAATATCGGCCTGAACAAACTCGCGGAAACGACCCTCCTGGGGACGCTCGCCACGCCATACCTTTTGAATCTGATAACGCTTGAATGGGAACCGCAGCAAGTGCGAGTTTTCTAACACGTAACGCGCCAACGGCACAGTCAAATCAAAGTGCAGTCCGTTCTTACGGTCCTCTTTGCCTTCCTTGTCTTGCAGGCGAGACAGGACGTAGACCTCTTTGGAGGTTTCTCCCTTGCGTTCCAGCTCACTGAGAGGTTCTATAGCGCGCGTCTCTAAATGAGAAAATCCGTGCAGCTCAAATACTTTGGTCAGACGAGAAATCAGCTCGTCCTCAAGGATTTTTTCCTCCGGCGTGAACTCAGGAAAACCTGAAAGTGATGTCATCATGGGCATATTCTCTCATTTTCCCATGTCATCTCAGAAATGGGTTGGTCGCTAGTTCCGCTGCCCAAGTGGTACTTTCTCCGTGACCGGGCAGCAGTAGGGTGTCCGGATTGATGCTGATTTTGAGGGTTCGCAAGGTTTCCGTCATCACCTCAGGGTCAGAATGGGGTAAGTCGGTGCGTCCGATTGAGCCTTTAAATATCACGTCACCGGAAAAGCAAAATGTCTGGTCCTCACGACCGTCAAAGCCAAGTCCTTGACCGTGATCTTCGCCTTTTGCCGCCCCAAAAAACATGGTGCAACCAGGCGAATGACCGGGGGCAGGCAAGGCGCGGAGCGTCAAATCGGGAATAATTTGTGCTCCCCCGCCCGTGAATAATTCATCAGGGGGAGCCTGGACCGTCACTGGTTCCCAGGCTCCGTCCATTTCTGTGAAGTAATTGTCTACTCCCAGCTGGACCCCTGGACCGGGTGCATCCATCCAGAAATGATCGGGTTTTGCCAAATAAATCGGAACCTCCGGGTTGCTGGCGACCACCTGGGCTGTGTTCCACAGGTGATCCGCATGACCGTGAGTCAGCAATACCGCAGCCAGTTCGGCTTCGAGCTCTGACAAGAGTGCTTTGATACGCGGGGCAGTTTTTGCGCCGGGATCAACGACCAGCGCGGATTTGTTAGCAGTTACTGCAACATAGCAATTTTCCCCATAAATTGGCGAAACAATCCGTAACACGTCCATGGTTCAAGGCTAACTGATTTTTTTCATCACGAATTTTCTTTCACCCAGTTTCCCGAAAGTGCGTCTTTTCAAGTAAAGTAATCCTGGAAATATACTTACCAACGCGTACGGAAAGTGCCGCGGCACTAACCCCGTCAGGAGGAAAAATTCATGGTCACGTCTGAACAGGAATCCAACACCAGCGGAATCAAGGAACCCCAGGAAAATCTCTCTGGTGACACCTCAACAGGACCTACCCAGACTGAAGTTGCAGCGAGCAGCCAACCTCAAACTGAGTCACCAGCCGCTCCCCTTCCCGAATCAACAGCCAGCGAAGTATCCTCCGCAACACCAGCGCCCCAGTCTGCAGAAAAACCCGCGCAGCTCACCCCGGTACATCTTGAGAACGCTAATCAGAACAAGTCCGTGGGGTCGGTAGAGAAAATTGCTATGGACGAAGCCTCCAAATACGGTCGTGTTGACGACCAAGGTCGAGTTTTTGTCAAAGACGGCGACACCGAACGGGAAGTCGGTCAATACGCGGACGGAATTCCAGAACAGCCTCTAGCGCTTTACGTGCGTCGTTTCCTCGACCTGCAAGCCCAAGTCGATTTGGCACAAGCACGTTTGGCAACGTTAAAGGCCCACGACATTGATGCCACGCTGAAGTCCTTGGACAAGGCCATGGAATCCCCAATGGTAGTAGGCAACCTGGCTGGGCTGCGTTCGCGTATTGAAAAACTGCGGGAGCTGGGTACCGCCCGCAAAGAACAGCTGGCAGCAGAACGCGAAGTCGCTAAGGCGCAGGCTCTGGAAGCCCGTACCAAGATTGTGGAAACGGCAGAAAAGATTGCTGCCCAAGACCCGGAGCGCACCCAGTGGAAACAATCCGGGGAACGCTTGCGCGAATTGCTGGAATCGTGGAAAGACTCCCAACGCAAGGGTCCACGTATCGATCGCACCACTGAGGATGCCTTGTGGAAACGCTTTTCGGCAGCTCGCACGTCTTTTGATCGACACCGCAAGTCTTTCTTTTCCCAACTTGATGCTCGGCGGGCGGAAGTTCGAAATGCTAAAGAAGCCCTGATTAAGCGTGCTGAAGAGCTTGCCAACTCGACTGATTGGGCGCGGACCTCAGCCGCCTACCGAGATTTGATGGCGGAATGGAAAGCTGCCGGACGGGCTTCCCGAAAAGATGACGATGCTCTGTGGGAACGCTTCCGTGCCGCCCAGCAGGTCTTTTTCGATGCTCGCAGCGCTGACAATGCCAAGACCAATACCGAAGAACAAGCTAATCTTGAGGTGAAAGAACAGCTGCTGCAACAAGCGAAAGCCCTCATGCCGGTGAAGGACCTGGAAACCACCAAGGCAAAATTCCGCGCCTTGCTGGATAAGTGGGACGAGGCTGGACGGGTCCCCCGTGGAGATATGCAGCGTTTGGAAAACGGGTTACGTTCCGTGGAACAGGCCATCGCGAAAGCTGAGAACGATGCCTGGGTAAAGTCCAATCCCGAGACGAAAGCCCGTGCTGAGGGTCTGGTCGGTCAGCTCGAAGAAAAAATCGCCAAACTTGAAAGCAAGATTGCTGCCGCGAAACAAGCCGGCAAGGACACCCAAAAACTGGAAGAAGATTTGCAAGCCCGGAAGGGTTGGCTGGACCAGGCTCGTAAAGCTGCGGCGGAGTAACCTCCCCGAATTACCGTAGCCAGAGATAAAGTCTTCCCGTAACTGGGATTCCCCTGCAGTTTAAGACTGCGGGATTGGTTCTATGGTTCCGTTTTTCCCAGGAGTCACGCGCGTTGCGGAATAAACTCCCGAGATACGTCCCAAGTCATTGAGGATGTCTTGCAGGTGAGAAGGCTCGGCGAGTTCAAAAGCCCAACGTGAATACGCCACCCGGTCGCGAGTGGTGGAAATATTACCCGAGAGAATATTCACGTGATTATCGGTGAGAACCCTGGTTACGTCACTCAACAATCCCCCGCGGTCCAGAGCCTCGATTTGTACCTGAACCAGGAACGGGGTCTTGGCATGTTGCGCCCAATTAACTTTGATGACACGTTCCGGTTGTGAGGCATCGAGATTCTTTGCATTCACACAGTCCACGCGATGCACGGAAACACCGTGCCCTCGCGTGACAAATCCCATAATTTCGTCACCGGGAACCGGGGTACAACACTTTGCCAACTTCACCCAGAGGTCATCGGCGTCCTGACCGTCGACCAATACACCGGATCCCCCGGTACGAGATTCAGAAGTAGGCGCGTGAGTGGGGACGACTTCTTCCTCTGCCAAAGTGTCCTCATCATCATCGGTGAGAGTACCGGTAAAGGTCAGCAGGCGTTCCACTACATTCTGCGCGCTGACGTGGGCATCCCCGATGGTCGCATAAAGAGTATCAACATTTGGTAATCCCAGCTGACTGGCTACTGTTTCCAAAAATTCGTGGCTGGCGAGTTGATGTAACGGCAACTTTTGTTTGCGAATTTCTTTTGCCAGGATTTCGCGACCTTTATCGATGGATTCCTCACGGCGTTCCTTTGAAAACCAGGCTTTAATTTTGGATTTGGCACGTGGGGTCGCCACAAATGACAACCAGTCTCGACTGGGAGAGGCACCGGGAGACTTAGAAGTGAAGATTTCCACCGTGTCGCCGTTTTCCAGTTTCGAGTCCAAAGGAACCAGTTTGCCGTTGACTTTGGCGCCGACCGTCTTATTTCCTACTTCGGTGTGCACGGAATAGGCGAAATCGACCGGTGTGGATCCGGCAGCCAACACCACAACCTGACCTTTCGGGGTGAAGACGTAAACTTGCGCAGAGTTAATTTCGTAACGCAGTGAGTCGAGGAACTCCCCCGAGTCTTGGGTTTGCTTTTGCCAGTCAACCAGTTGACGCAACCAACCCATCTCATTTTCCAGGTCCAAGACCTTGCCGCCCTCGGACTTCTTTAAGGATTTAGCGTTCGGGTTTTCCTTGTACTTCCAGTGCGCAGCAATCCCGAATTCGGCACGGCGGTGCATCTCAAAAGTACGAATCTGAATCTCTACGGGTTTCCCCTTAGGTCCAATCACCGTGGTGTGCAGCGACTGGTACAGGTTGTATTTCGGCATCGCGATATAGTCTTTGAACCGCCCCAGCATCGGAGACCATCGAGAGTGCATCAGCCCCAGCACGGCATAGCAATCTCGCACAGATTCCACCAGGACACGCACTGCCACCAAGTCATAAATGTCGTTGAAGTCACGCCCACGCACAATCATCTTTTGATAAATCGAGTAGTGGTGCTTCGGGCGACCGTTCACTGTCCCCTTAATCTTCGCTTCCCGCAAGTCGCCTTCAATAGTTTGGATAATGGCGCTGAGTTGTTCTTCTCGCCGGGGGGCAGCTTCCTGAATGAGTTTGTCGATTTCTTGATAAATCTGGGGATAGAGGGTTTTAAATGCTAAATCCTCCAGTTCCCACTTAATAGCGTTGAGTCCCATCCGATGCGCCAGCGGGGCATAAATTTCCAGGGTTTCCTTGGCTTTGCGCGCTGCGCTTTCTTTACTAACGTAGCGCCAAGTACGCGCATTATGCAGACGGTCAGAGAGTTTAATCAGCAGGACCCGGATGTCTTTCGCCATCGCTACCAGCATTTTTCGGATGGTTTCAGCAGGTGCAGAATCCCCGTATTTTACTTTGTCGAGTTTGGTGACCCCGTCAACCAAAGCGGCAATGTCCTCACCAAAGTCTCGCTGGCATTGTTCCAGAGAATAGTCGGTGTCCTCGACTGTGTCATGCAGCAAACCCGCGGCAACCGTCGTTTCCGACATACCCAGTTCAGCGAGGATGGTCGCGACTGCCACCGGATGAGTAATGTAAGGCTCTCCGGACTTTCGAAACTGACCCCGATGGTAGCGTTCAGCAGTCTTATAAGCCCGTTCCACGAGGTCGAAGTCTGCTTTCGGGTGGTTTTCTTTGACTGCCCGGATTACGGGTTCTAGCTCCCGGTAAGGACTCCGGGAACGAACCAGCCGAAACAGGGAACCCCGCAACGCGCCAGTGCTCTCACTGGGCTCATTGACAATCTCCGGCGCTTGCTCCATACAGAGATTCTAATTGTTTTACCCGATGAGCGTTAGTTGAATTGGGCGTGACCTGGATTTTTTTCCAAAATCAAACGTAAATTCAACGAATTGACCAGCTAAATTCGAAATACCCCAAAAGGAATAAATCTGTTTACAGTTCAACGAGAGAGTGGAATGGGGTATTGCCCAAGTGCTTGCGTCCGTTCATCGCTTTCAGCTCCATCAATACCAAGATCTCGCTGACATGTCCCCCGGCTTTTTCCAACAGTTTCACGGACGCGGCGGCAGTACCACCCGTCGCTAACAGGTCATCCACTACCAAGATACTGTCAAAGCCTTGCACTGTTTCCGGTTGGACTTGAATTGTCGCCGAACCATATTCCAGGTCATAGGATTCACTGATTACGTGACCGGGCAGTTTCCCTGCCTTACGCACCATAATCATGGGCACACCTAGTTCCACAGCCAAAGGCGAGGAAAGAATAAAACCGCGTGACTCCAACCCCGCAACCGCGTTGATTCGACCGCGATAATGCTGGGCAATCCCCGCAATCAATTCCCGAAAAGGATCCCCCGAAGCCAGTAGCGGGGAAAAGTCACGAAACAGAACCCCAGGCTGAGGAAAATCAGGAATCTCTGCCAGATGCGAAGTAATAATCTGGTGCAGCCGCGGGTCAAAATCAACCGCCGTATTCATTTCTTGTTCTTCTTCCGTTTCGGCTGAGAAGCTTGTCCCTTATGGTGTCCGGGAACCATGGGAGCGGCTACCACCGCGGGAGTAATTTCTTGGAAAGTACCGTCTTCCTTGAGAGTAGCGGCACCGGATTCCACCGCGGCAGCGCGAGCCTTATCCACCTTGGCGTTGTGGTCTTTGATTGCTTGGGAACGTCCTCGAATCAGCGTCAGCATCGGGGTGGCAATAAAGATGGAGCTGAAGGTACCCACAATCATGCCGATAAACAGCGGCATCGAGATATCCAACAGAGTGGATGTACCCAGTAGCGCCGCTCCCAGGAACAGAATCGCCGACACCGGCAGAATACCGGTGATGGAGGTGTTGATGGAACGCACCATGGTTTGGTTAATCGAGAGGTTCGCCAGTTCGTTGTACTTGGAGCGCGACTGATTGAACATATCACGAGTATTTTCGCGGATTTTATCGAATACCACCACCGTGTCATAGAGTGAATACCCCAGAATCGTCAGCAAGCCGATAATCGTTGCCGGAGTAATCTCAATATGTGTGTAGGCAAAAACGCCCAAGGTAATCAGGAAGTCGTGCAGTAAGGCAAACAGCGCGGAAAAGGACATGGTCCAGGTGCGGAAGTACGCCATCAACAGCACAGCAATCATGCCCATGAATACCAGCAAACCAACCAAAGCCTGCTTGGACACCGAAGCACCCCAAGACGGACCAATGGAAGTTTTGGAGACTTTCTTAATGTCCACGTGGTAAGCCTTTGCCAGCTCTTGCTGAATCTTGAGCTCCACGTCGTTGGGCTGCTGACTGGTTTGAACGCGCAGACCGTTCGTGCCCATCTGCGCGACTTTAGTCTGTTCGTTCAGACCGGCAGCTTTGACCGCGTTATATGCAGGTTGCTGAGGCGGATTTTTCACGGTGTTCGTGACTACAAACTCAGCGCCACCGGTGAATTCAATAGACGGGTTCAACCCGAAAATCGCGATTCCGATAACGGATATTGCCATCAGAATAGCTCCGACAGTGAGCGGAATCCGTCGATTTTTAATGATTCCATAAGACTTTTTTCCGGAGTAAAGCGCATTACCCCACTGGGCATAACTCATCATTTCGCGTCCTCCTCTGTCTGAGTGGGTTCGTCTTTCGAGGTGGTGTCCCCGCTCTCATCAGATTTCGCAGTCTCAGACTGCGATTCAGTCGAGGAAGTTTCCGCTGCAGACTCAGTCGCGGGAGTATCCGATTCTAGATTCGCGTTCGGAGTGGCAGCTGTATCTGCAGTATCTTCCTCGTCTGTCTGCAGCAAACCAGCCTTTTGGCGAGCCAGAGAGATAGTTGGCGACGCGACCTTTTGCGCAGATTTCTTTTTACGAGAAGAAGTCGCGGTTGCGGTGGAACGCATATAGATGCGGTCGCTGCTGGCACCAAGGTGCAGGGGATCGAGACCGCTGAACTTCCGACCTTCACCGAAGTAACGAGTCTTGATGAGCAACGACATCATGGGGTGAGTGAACAGGAAGATAATTCCCAAGTCAACCAACGTGGTTAGACCCAAGGTAAATGCGAAGCCCTGCACACCACCAACAGCCAGAACATAGAGAACCACCGCAGCCACGATGTTCACAATATCGGACACCACAATGGTGCGTTTCGCACGGTTCCATCCGGTTTCCACCGCGGTTGCCAGGGGCTTGCCATCACGAACCTCGTCGCGGATACGTTCGAAATAGATGATGAACGAGTCCATGGTCACACCGACTGCCACAATCAAACCGACCACCCCTGCCAGCGAAAGTCGGTATCCCATCGACCAAGACAGAATAGCCACTGCCAAGTACACGATGCCGCCAGCCAGAAGCAGGGATGCCGTCGCCAAACCTGCCAAAGCATGATATTGCTGCAGCAGATACAGCACGACCAGAATCAAGCCAACGATAGCGGCATAGAACCCGACTTTCAGGTGTTCCCCACCCAAGGTCGCCGAGATGGATTGCTTGGATTGCTGTTCAAAGTTCAGAGGCAGCGAACCGAACTGGAGCTGATTAGCCAAAGTGGCGGAGGATTCTCTCGTCAAGGAACCGGAGATAGATGCCGAGCCCCCGAACGCGGGAGCGTTTACCCCCGGAGCACTGACGACCAGGGAGTCCAGCACAATCGCGAAACGGTTATTGTCAGGATTACGGTTGCTCCCCTGAGTTTGGTTGGGATAGAGAACCTTTGCCACGGCATCGAATTTCTTGGCGCCATCGGCATCAAGTTTCAGCGCAACTTCCCACTGACCGGTAGCGTTACCCTGCTGGTTAGTGCCCATTCCGGAAGACGCGGAGACCAAGTCGGTACCGGAAAGTACCTCGGGACCCAAGATGTACTTTTCGTAACCTTCCTTAGAGCAAGCCACCAAATTCTTTTTCGGGTCGTCCAGGGAACCACCTTTGAGAGATGCCGGGTCGGTACAATCCAAATGATTAAAGATGAACATATCCCGTACCGTGATGTGTTTCCGGTCGTTGATGACTTTGGACTCACCGGCGGGAGTATCGGGATATTTTTCCGCCTGTTTCATGAGTTCATCGAAAGGAATCGCGGCGGAGGGGTGCTGTTTAGCAGCCGGTGTGGGTGCCGGCTTGCCCGGATCGCTTGTCGGCGCAGGAGTAGCGTTGGGATCCGTAGAGTTTAAGACCAAAGACTGTGTTTGACCCTTTTCTGTCGGCGCAGAAGGCGGAATCGTCACGGTATTATTGCCTTCGCCCACCGTGGTCTGAGTTTGTTGACCACCGGTTTCTCCGGCGGCTGGTTGCCCCTGTCCGGCAGGAGCCGCAGCCCCCGTCAACTGTCCCAGAAGCGCTTGGGGATCCTCATTATTAGTAGCATTACCTGGCGCGCTCAGCAGCACGGTACGGAAACGCATGACTGCGGACTGTTGAATCAGTGCCAAAGTTTCTTCGCTGGGGTTGCCGGGGATACCTACCGAAATGTTCTCTTGACCATTCCGCGCAATCTCGGCCTCGGCGACACCGGAGGCGTCGATACGCTGGCGGATGACTTCAATAGCTTGTTCAATATCGGCGTCAGAGATGGCTTTTGCCTTGGCTTCTGTATTTTTCGGGGTGAGAATCAGCTGGGTTCCACCTTCTAGATCGATAGCCAGCTTCGGGGCATACGAGCCATTTGAGAAAATGGTCGAACCAACCAGGGTCCCCGCCAGAGCCACCACAATCACGGCGAAAAATATGAGTGTGCGCAACGCCTTGTTCTTAGTCTTCTTGGCAGCCACAGATTTTCCTTCTTTATCTAGCTTTCAATGTGTGTCGTAAAAGTCTCGGGGTCAAAAGGTGTGACCCTCACCTTTTTCAGTGTCCTCACCGGGTGTGGAATTATCTTCCACGTTGGAGCCAAATCCTGATTCCTCTGGCTTGGTTTCAGGTGCTTCCGGGTCAGCAGCTACCGAATCCGTTTCCGTCACGGAATCAGAGTCACTAACGGTTCCAAAGTTCGGATCCTCCACTTTGGCGATAGCTCGAATATCCCACAAGGTTTCCTCACCGGTCAGATTAGCCAAGGTAATAACTTCCCCACTAACTTCAACGACTTTGCCAAAGAAACCGGAGGTGGTACGCACCCAAGTCCCCGGAGTCATCATCTGTTCCATAGACTTACGCTGCTCTTCCATCTGAGACAAGCGTTTCTGACCGGACCTGCGCATAAAAATAATCATCAACAAAAACGCTAAACCAAGTATCCCCCAAGTAATCATGGGATTTTGGGCATTGCTTGCGGCATTTTGAAATGGCAGCACAGATAAACCTTCCTTAAATTAGGCGACCGTCCAAGTCTAAAGCCTGCACGATAAAAACGGAAAATATACCCGCTAAAACAGAGCATTTTCCGCCGGTGGAGTAACGCCTAAGTGTTCGCAACCTTTCGGAGTGATGGCGCGACCTCGATTGGTACGTATCAAGAGACCTTCTCTCACCAGGAACGGCTCCACGACTTCTTCAATCGTCTCTGGTTCCTCCCCGACGGACACCGCGAGGGTGTGCAAACCAACCGGGCCTCCCGCAAATCTCTCTATTACCGCACGTAAAACACTGCGATCCAAGCGATCCAAGCCCAGCTCGTCGACCTCGAACAGTTCCAAGGCACGACGTGCCGATTCCAAATCACACCGGGGATGACCATGAACCAGGGCAAAGTCAATGACCCGGCGCAACAGACGGTTCGCTACCCGAGGCGTACCACGCGAACGGCGGGCAATTTCGCTGGCAGCGTCCTCGGTAATCTCAGACCCCAGCAAACTGGCAGAACGTTTCACGATGAGTGCCAAATCTGGGGGCTGGTAGGGCTCCAGATGCGCGGTGAAACCGAAGCGGTCACGCAGGGGTGCTGGGAGCAGACCCGCCCGAGTTGTGGCTCCGACCAGGGTAAAGGGTGGCAGCGTCAGAGGAATAGATGTGGCGCCAGGTCCTTTGCCCACTACGACATCAACTCGAAAATCTTCCATTGCCAGGTAAAGCATTTCTTCGGCAGGACGTGCCAACCGGTGAATTTCGTCAATAAACAGGACATCGTCCTCTTGCAGAGAAGACAGTATCGCCGCTAGATCACCAGCGTGACCGATGGCAGGACCGGAAGTCAGTCGCAGTGAGGATGACATTTCAGCGGCGATAATCATTGCCAGAGTCGTCTTACCCAGCCCCGGAGGACCCGCTAACAAAACATGGTCGGCAGCCTCACCCCGTTCTTTTGCTGCCGAAAGGACCAGCTGCAACTGGGTCTTGACAGTTTCCTGACCGATGAAATCACCGAGCGTCTTGGGGCGCAAAGCCGCTTCGGCGGCGCGTTCCGCATCGGGCGCGGAGGAATCCACCAAACGCTGCTCATGAGAGAAATCTGTATCTTCAGCCACGTTTGCTCCCCAGGTACTTTAAGGCTTCCCGCAATGCGGTGGGAGCATCACTGGCTGATACCGCGTTGACCGCTTCGGTAGCGAGGGCTTGGTTGTAACCCAGATTGCTCAGCGCTTCGACGACGGTACTGGCGTTAAAACCGGCTGTCGCACCTGTGGATGCTGCCACGCCAGATACGCCACCGAGTTTGTCCCCGATTTCCAGAATCATCCGTTCAGCGGACTTCTTGCCCACACCGGGAATGCCTTGCAACGCCGCCACATCACTGTTAGCCACCGCTGCAGCTAGGGCTTCGGGGCTCAAAACTGAGAGGGCCGCTAATCCGAGCTTGGGACCAATCCCTTTGACTTGCATCAAAGTCGCAAAAGTATCACGTTCCGAGGGAGAAGCAAATCCATACAGAGTCAAGGAATCTTCGCGAACCACCAGGTATGTTTGCACCGTGGCGGTCGTTCCCGGAACCAAAGTTGCCAAGGTATTGGGGGTGGCAAGAAATTCCAATCCCAATCCCCCCACCAGCACCGTAGCTCGGTCCAGCTTCTTGGAGACGACCTCCCCTTTAATTACAGAAATCACTAATTGTCCTCGTGGTTGAAAATTCGAACATTTGTACTATAGCGGTTTCTGGTGTCGTCGTGGATCCACCGCGCCGGAACGTCGAGTTTTTGCTTCCGCTTCTGCCCACAAGCGTTGGGCAGCAGTCAAGTGAGTGCCGGCTGCCGTTTTCACTTTCCCACTCAAACTGATACTAAAGTCTCCATCCGCACCCGCTCCGAGAATCCCCGTGCCACGCCAGGCTTGAGTGATAGCAATAGCTAATGCGTCAGCCGCATCGGCGGGCTTTGGTGGTTTATCTAAGCGCAAAATCCGTGCCACCATAGCCTGTACCTGCGCTTTAGAGGCGCTCCCATTACCACTCACAGCTGCTTTCACCTCCGAGGGCGTGTGTACTGCTACAGGGAGCCCCTGACGCGCTGCTTCAACCATGGCGATGCCCATCGCCTGCATAGTGGTAGCTACAGATTGACGATTTTCCTTTGCAAAAGGACGCTCCAAAGCCACAATGTCCGGCTGAAAGCGATTGATAGCTTCAGCCACCCCTTGTGAAATTTTCAAGAGTCGAAACTGTGTGGCAGTGTTCGGGTCACTGCGCACCACATCGACATAGACCAAAGTACACCGCCGGCTCGTATCAAAGTCAACGACCCCGATACCACACCTGGTGATACCGGGGTCGATGCCCAAAACTCGCATAGAGACGTTTACTATTCGGCTTCGTATTGTGCGATGACATCATCGGAAGCATCGCCGTTCATGTACACGTTCTGCACGTCATCGCTATCCTCGAGAGCGTCGAACAGGCGCATGACCTTGCGATAGGCATCCAAGTCCAAGCCCACCTTGACCGAAGGAACGAACTGGGATTCCGCCGAGTCGTAGTCAATCCCAGCATCCTGCAAAGCGGTACGCACCGCCACCAAATCCGTCGGTTCAGTCTCAATTACAAAAATTTCACCAGCATCTTCCACATCATCAGCGCCAGCTGCCAACACCGCTTCCAGAATCTTGTCTTCGTCCAAGCCGTCAACTTTGGCGACCTCGATGACCCCACGGCGGGCAAACTGGTAAGAAACGGAACCAGAATCGGCGATATTGCCACCGTTACGGCTAAAGATAGTCCGCACTTCAGACACCGCGCGATTCTTATTATCGGTGAGGCACTCCACGATGAAGCCCACCCCGCTAGGTCCGTAGCCTTCGTAAGTAATGGACTGCCAGTCTGCACCACCGGATTCAGCACCAGAGCCGCGCTTCACCGCGCGATCGATGTTATCCGCAGGAACGGAGGATTTCTTGGCTTTCTGAATGGCATCAAAAAGGGTCGGATTACCGGCAGGATCACCGCCGCCGGTACGCGCCGCCACTTCGATATTCTTAATCAGGCGCGCAAACAGCTTGCCGCGCTTGGCGTCGATGGCAGCCTTCTTATGTTTCGTGGTGGCCCATTTTGAGTGACCCGACATTGGTGTATCTCCTTAAACTTCTTGCCTATAACGAAGACAGTTTAATAAAACGTTCCTCGTATCGTCCAACTGAGATTACCGCAATTCCGACACAATCATCGGACCGTAGCCGCATGAAACCCAAATTTCGATTTCTAAACGCTGATTTTTCAGCATTCCACGACGTTGACCGCCAGCCCCCCGGTGGCGGTTTCTTTGTATTTTGAGTTCATATCCAGACCAGTCTGGTGCATAGTCTCAATAACTTCGTCAAAGCTGACCCGATGTGTTCCGTCTCCCCACAAGCTCATGCGGGCGGCGTTAATAGCTTTGATGGCAGCGATAGCATTGCGTTCGATGCAGGGAACCTGCACCAGACCGCCGATAGGGTCGCAGGTCAAGCCCAGATGATGCTCCATCGCGATTTCAGCGGCGTTCTCAATCTGGTGAGGACTGCCCCCCAAAGCGGCAGCCAAGCCTCCCGCTGCCATAGCTGCCGCGGATCCGACTTCACCCTGACAGCCGACTTCTGCCCCAGCGACAGAGGCATTCGTTTTAATAATTCCACCTACCGCCCCTGCCACCGTCAGGTAGTCGCGCTGCGCCGAGCCACATTTCTGTTCCACTTCGGGACAAAACCACTGCAGGTAACGCCCCACCGCTGCCACGATACCCGCCGAACCATTTGTGGGGGCTCGCACCACCATTCCGCCAGCCGCGTTTTCCTCGTTTACGGACAGCGCCCACAGGTTCACCCAGTCCATTGCGCGCATAGGGTCTTGCGCGAAGCTACGCCAAATCGCCGGAGTGCCGGGCTTGCCATCTCGAGCTCGCAAGTGGAGGAACAATCGGTGCGCTCGGCGCGGCACGGACAATCCGCCAGGCAGAATGGTTTCCGTGCTGGTGCAGCCGTTATCTATGCATTTGTTCATCATCTTGCGCAGGTTGTCCAGACCTTGCCCCAGCTCAGTCTTGGTCATCCGACTTAGCTCATTGGCTCGCACCAGGTCGCCGAGGGATTTTCCCTCACTTTGCGCCAGTTGCAAAAGGTCATCCATAGAGTTGTACGGGTAGGGCACGTCAGCTGCGGCGGTACCCTCATCGAGGGAGGTCAGTTCACCGGGTTCCCCGAAATCTGCCTCGTCACGGGTGACGAACCCCCCACCGGTGGAATAGTAGCGTTTCGAAAAGGTAACCTGAGCATCATCGTAGGCTCTAATCACGAGAGAATTCGCGTGGAATGGGGCTATCGTCTGCGGTCGGTAAAGCAAATCCCGCTTAAAGCAGAACGGCACCGTCAACCCGCCCGGCAAGACTAGTGCCCCTTCCGGAGTCACCGCGTCCAACAGACGCGCTACCGCGCCGGGCTGTACCGTAGCGGGAACGAAACCGGAAAGACCTCCCAGCACCGCACCATCGCTGAGGTGTCCGCGACCAGTGGCACCCAAAGAACCCTGGAGCTCAACTTCCAGACGCCGGAAAGGCTGCCCAGAATCAAGCAATAGTGCCACGAAATCCGCACCGGCGCGCATCGGCCCGACGGTGTGTGAAGCGGAAGGTCCGACACCGACTTGGATGACATCAAACACGGAAAGCGAGGACGCGAGCATGGCTACAAATTTTAGCCTGAAAGCTAGCCTAGGGATAGCGGCATGCCACGGCGAACCTGCACACCCCACAATCGGAGGCACCGAAAACGCCTTTCATTACTGACTTCGGTCAAAATAAATGCTTTTGGTGCCTGTTCTGTGATCAGGCACCAAAAGTTTAACCAGCAGGGCGGCGCTTCCCCACGGTACCTTCACTGATTTCCGGGCAGGTCCCATCCCAGCCCCGCAGCCAGCCGCGCGCCAGGGAAACTAAATCCTGCGGGTAAACCACCGCACCATCAGCGATTTCGCACTGTAATGCAGCGAGGTTCCACCATCTCATTTCATCCAAGACTTTCTGTTCGACGGCGGTAAACCCGTCTCGCACAAACACGGGTTCTCCAGGCAGCCAGGTCAGAAAAAACAGCTCGTCTTGGCGGCAAGTCAACGCGTGAAACTCGAAGGTGGCGTGCCGGCATAGCACCGGACCAACCAACGCGTCTGGCTGCAGACGGTAACCGGTTTCTTCAAAGAACTCCCGTATTGCCCCAGCTCGCGGGTCCTCCCCTATCTCCAGTCCGCCGCCGACGGTAAACCACCACCAGTGGTCGAAGTCAGAAAAGTCATGCCCACGCAGCAATAGCAACTCGTCACGACTGTTGAAAGCCACGACTCGTGCGGCCTGGCGATGGTTATAGCCGTCCTCATCCTGGGGCCATTCATTCAGGAAATAGTCCTCCAGAGAGGTCTGCGTATCACTCTCGAACCCCGCGTTCGGCACAGCATCACAGTGCTGTGCCGAACGCCAGACTTCGTCCATGATCTTTCCCCTTTTAGTGGCTCTCAGTTGGTCTGAGCTTTCACAAGGTTCAAGAAGTAGCTATGTACTCGCAGGTCATCGGTTACTTCGGGGTGGAATGAGGTCGCCAACAAGGGACCTTGGCGTACTGCCACCACTCGCGGAGTCGACTGGGGAGTTTGCTGCCAAGTCGAGAGCACTTCCACCCCCGATCCGACCGACTCCACCCAAGGAGCGCGAATAAATACCGCCGGAAGGGGCTGGTCGCCCCCGAAGGAACCGGGGTCGACGAAACTTTGCGCCGAATCGACCTGTCGACCGAACGCGTTACGTCGCACTACCACGTCCAATCCTCCCAGCGTCTCTTGCCCCTCGATACCGTCAACAATGTGGTCAGCCAGCATAATCATGCCTGCGCAGCTGCCATAAATGGCTTTTCCACTGTGAACAAAGGCTTTTAAGGAATCGAACAGGTCGAAGGCTCGCGCCAACTTATACATGGTGGTAGATTCCCCGCCGGGAATAATCAAACCGTCCAAATCCTGCAGGTGAGCGCTAACTTTTACCTCCACAGGAAGGGCTCCCAAAGCCTGCAGGGCTCGGACATGCTCAATCACCGAACCCTGCAGAGCCAAGACGCCTACGCGCCATTGTTTTTGATCCAAAATCATCCTTTTCTGTGGTTTTTCCTAAAGACGCGAACATGCTGGCTCACGACCGAGCCAGCGATTTACCAACCGCGCTGAGCTAGGCGTGCCTCGTCAGGAATATCGTGAACGTTGATGCCGACCATGGCTTCACCCAAGGAACGGGACACCTCAGCGACCACTTCCGGTTCGTTGTAGCGAGCCGTAGCCTTCACAATCGCCGCCGCGCGCTTCGCCGGATCACCGGACTTAAAGATGCCGGAGCCCACGAACACGCCCTCGGAACCCAACTGCATCATCAACGCCGCGTCAGCCGGGGTGGCGATACCGCCCGCGGTGAACAGCACGACCGGCAGCTTCCCGGTTTCCGCAACCTCTTTGACCAGCGGATAGGGAGCCTGCAATTCCTTGGCGGCGTCAAAGAGCTCATCGGGACGCATGGTGGTCAAACGGTTGATCTGAGAAGTCATGGTGCGCATATGGGTCACCGCGTTGGACACGTCCCCGGTACCGGCTTCACCCTTGGAACGAATCATGGCAGCGCCCTCACTGATACGACGCAAAGCCTCACCGAGGTTGGTGGCGCCACACACGAAAGGCACGGTGAAATCCCACTTGTTGATGTGATGCTTGTAGTCAGCCGGGGTCAGAACTTCGGATTCATCGATGTAATCCACACCCAGGCTCTGTAACACCTGAGCTTCCGCAAAATGACCAATTCGGGCTTTTGCCATCACAGGAATAGACACCGCATTGATAATCTCATCAATCAAATCAGGGTCGCTCATACGGGCGACTCCACCTTCGGCGCGAATATCCGCCGGAACGCGCTCCAGAGCCATCACCGCCACGGCACCGGCATCTTGGGCAATCTTGGCTTGCTCGGCATTTACGACGTCCATAATGACACCGCCCTTGAGCATCTGCGCCATACCCCGCTTCACTAAATCAGTTCCAGTGCCTTGCGCCAGTTGATCAGACATTTTTCCTTCTTTCCTTGTACATACTCTTAAAATTTCTCAATCGTCCCCATTTTAGCTATTACTGCACTATATCCGCGAAACCGGCCGACACCACTGGTGCCAAATCCTGAGGATTAACCACAATTTGCAAGCCCCGCAGCCCTGCCGAAACATAGAACTTATCGAGCAATATGGCAGTTTCCTCGATGACCGTGGGAAACAATTTTTTCATTCCCAAAGGGGAACATCCTCCGCGGATATAGCCGGTCACTTCCCGCAGGGTCCGCCAATTGATGAGCTGGACGTGTTTCACGCCGAAATGCGTGGCAGTCTTTTTCAAGTCCAGCTCAGCATCGGCGGGAACGACCGCGACATAGTGACCGCCCTGCCCATCTTCCAACACCAGGGTCTTGTAAATGAGTTCAGGGGGAATCCCCAGGACTTCGGCAGTATGGAGCGCGCCGACGTCCCCTTCCGTGGAGTAGCTCGACGTTTCATAAGCTACTCCGGCACCGTCCAACAGTCGCATGGCGTTAGTCTTGGTGGTCTTCATTGTGATCTAGCAACAGTTTCTCAAGTCCCATACCGGGAAAGTTTCAGATTTCGCGCGGCTGCCAATCGCCGAAAGCCTCAGCCAACACCTGACGAGTCTGACCCAACAGCTCCGGAACTGCCTTGGTACGCGCCACGATGGGAAAGAAATTCGCGTCCCCCGCCCACCGCGGCACGATGTGCTGGTGTAGGTGACCCGCGATTCCTGCTCCCGCGACCGCGCCCTGATTCATCCCCAGATTAAACCCTTGCGGAGCTTTGACCTGACGGATGACCTCCATAGTGTGCGCGGTGAGTTCGCCAAATTCGACACGTTCCGCAAAGTCCAAATCGGTGTAATCGGGAATATGCCGATAGGGCAAAACCAGAACATGACCGGGATTGTAAGGAAACAGGTTCATCACCACGAAGCAAGTCTTGCCTCGATACACAATGAGACTCTGTTCGTCCTCGCCTTTCGGACCCTCACAAAACGGACAGGCTTTCACATCACGATGCGGTCCATCATCGATGTACACCATGCGATGAGGGGTCCACAATCGTTCCATCCCGTCAGTTTGCGCACCGAAATTTTCGCTTGATTCCGCGGGTAAGTCAGTCATCTTAGTCGTTCCTGCGACTGCGGATAACCTCCAGGATTTCCGCAATCGCTTGGTCAATTGGGACACCGTTCTTTTGCTCCCCACCGCGATAGCGGAAAGACACCGCGTTTGCCTCAGCGTCCTCCCCACCAGCAATGAGAGTGAAAGGAATCTTATCCTTGGCAGCATTGCGGATTTTCTTACCGAAACGGTCATCGGTCGTATCCACCTCGACCCGAACGTTTTCCGCACGCAAACGGTTCGCAATGTCTTCGCAGTAGTCATTGAATGCCTCTGCCACCGGCACCAAACGCACCTGCACCGGCGCCAGCCAAGCCGGGAATGCTCCCGCATAGTGCTCAGTCAGCACCCCAAAGAAGCGTTCGATTGAACCGAACAAGGCACGGTGAATCATCACGGGACGTTGCCGACTTCCATCCGCCGCGGTGTATTCCAAATCAAAGCGTTCGGGCAGGTTAAAGTCCAGCTGAATGGTCGACATCTGCCATGTGCGACCGATTGCATCTCGAGCTTGCACGGAAATCTTGGGACCATAGAACGCCGCTCCCTCTGGATCCGGAACCAGTTCCAAGCCCGAAGCTGTGGCAACTTCCGCCAACGTATTGGTCGCTTCCTCCCAAATCTCGTCAGACCCCACAAACTTGTGCGGATTCTTTGTAGAAAGTTCCAGGTAAAAGTCATCCAACCCGTAGTCTTTGAGCAAATCCAGCACGAAAGTCAACAGTTTTGTCAGCTCGTCTTTCATCTGTTCGCGCGTGCAATAGATATGGCTGTCATCCTGGGTGAAGCCACGTCCGCGAGTGAGACCGTGAACCACACCAGATTTCTCGTAACGGTAGACCGTTCCGAACTCAAACAAGCGCAGCGGTAGCTCCCGATAGGAACGCGAACGAGATTTATAGATGAGGTTGTGCATGGGGCAGTTCATAGGCTTCAAGTAGTAGTCGAAGCCTTCCTTGGTGACATTGCCCTGATCATCGCACTCCTCATCCACACGCATGGGCGGGAACATACCGTCTTTGTACCACTCCAAGTGCCCCGACGTTTCAAACAGCTGACCCTTAGTGACATGCGGGGTGTAAACGAAAGAGTACCCTTCTTCCAGATGGCGACGTCGAGAATAGTTTTCCATTTCCATACGCACCATCGCACCCTTGGGATGGAACACCGCCAAACCAGATCCGATTTCCTCCGGGAAACTGAACAAATCGAGCTCGTTGCCCAGCCGGCGATGGTCGCGCTTGGCAGCCTCCTCCATGCGGGTCACGTACTCTTTCAAATCATCTTTAGTCGCCCAAGCGGTGCCATAGATACGTTGCAGAGAGTCATTTGCCTGGTCACCGCGCCAGTACGCGGCTGATACTTTCATCAGCTTAAACACGCCGTTTAAGAGCCGGGTCGAAGGTACGTGAGGACCACGGCACAAGTCCTTCCACGCCACCTCACCGTTGTTGCGCACGTTATCGTAAATCGTCAGCTCACTGCCCCCGACTTCCACCGAAGCTCCGGCGGCAGCCTGGTCATTGTCGGAGTCTGTTCCTTTCAAGCCAATCAATTCCAGCTTGTAAGGCTGATCGGCGAGTTCAGCGCGACCTTCATCTTCGGTAACGACCCGGCGCACGAACTTCTGGTCTTCTTTACAAATCCGCGCCATGTATTTCTCAATGGCTTTCAAATCTTCCGGAGTGAAAGGCTCATCGACACCGAAATCATAGTAAAAACCGTTTTCGATGAAAGGACCGATGCCGTACTTCACATTCGGGCGAACCTGCTTGACTGCCTGAGCCATCACGTGAGTGCAGGAGTGTCGCAAGATGTTCAAGCCCATCTCAGAGTCGATAGTGATGGCTTCAACTGTGTCCCCGTCATGGAGTTCGCGATACAGGTCACGTGCCTGACCGTTGATGAAGTAAGCAATGACTTCTTTACGATCCCGGTACAAATCTTCACCGGTGATAGTGGATTCAATCTGGGTTGCTTTCCCGTCAATAGTGACGTTGATCTCGGACACTTTGCGCCTTTCTCAGTCTTGGTTTACTGAGACAATCTTATACGCGCGGGAAATAATAGGAAAAACATTCTGGGAGATTTAGCAGCCATGTTAAGTACCAGCTATCTTGCTCCGCAAAATAGCAACCAAACCCGCGCCGAGGTGCCAGCAATTTTGCTCCGCAAAATTGCGCGCCACTTCCTTGGTCTCGGATAAAACCACCAGCGGGTCCCCCGCTAACGTTTTTTGGTTTTATGAGCCTTTGCAAGCAAGCTTGCCCGGCTCATAAAACCAAAAAACGCAGGTCGTGGCTTTATCCTCGACCTGCGTCGTGGTGGGCGATACAGGACTCGAACCTGCGACCTCTTCCGTGTCAAGGAAACGCGCTAACCAGCTGCGCCAACCGCCCGTCGAAGTGGGTACCGGACTCGAACCGGTGTATACGGCTTTGCAGGCCGCTGCCTAGCCACTCGGCCAACCCACCAATGTGGTCTTGAGTATCATACTCTATAAAGAAGCCCAAACCCAGTACCTGTTACGCACCCGGTAGGACTCCTCAGACAGCCAATTTTTGAGGGGAACCGAACCGAGGCTCGATTCCCCCAAAAACCGAGCGGATGACGGGACTCGAACCCGCGACCCTCACCTTGGCAAGGTGATGCTCTACCAACTGAGCTACATCCGCAACACGCTGGAAAAACCAACCCCAGTATCTTATACATAAGTCACCAGAGGTTGCAAATACGGCACGGAGCCAGCCGGCACTCAAATCAAGAAATGCCTGTAGTACCACCGTTTACGAGGCTCATTTTCATCGGTTTCACCCGTCTTTCGCGACCGGACGGATGATAAATCTGACTGAGCAACTGGCGCACCGCTTCAGTACCAATTCTCCGGTACGGAACCTCCAGAGTCGTGGTGACGGAAGGGCATAAACGTCCGATAAAGGCATCACCGATGGCAACGACAGAAACATCGTCAGGCACCAGCATCTTTAGCGAACGGTTCAGCTCTTGCATAAACCCGAGGGCAGAATAATCTCCACAAAAAACCGCCGCACTGTCCTTGTGCCGGCACCACGCCGCGACTGCACGAGCGCCAGCCTCCAGGTTATTTCCCACGTTTCCCACCGGATGCAAAATCACTCCCGCTTGCTCACATCCAGACTGCAAAGCCTGCAAAATGCTCTCGCCCAGCCAGCAATCCTTTGCGTAAAAGTAGGTAATCGACCGATGACGCAACGACTTTAGATGCGTCAGCAAGACCGCCACTCCCTGTTCCGTATCCGGCACGACACAAGTCGCTTCGTCAATCACGCAATTCGTCACCACCAGTGGCTCAGTATTAGGGATTTCCAAGTGAATACGTCCGGGTGTTTGCGGATTATCGATAATCAGACCGTCTACATTATTGAACTCCCGCTTGATAATTCGCGCGCTTTGGTTTGGAACAGTGGGATACAAGACCGGCAAGTAATGCTCCAGAATCAATTTGTCCTGTATCGCAGCCAACATGCGATACTGCTCCAACGCAATCACGACCCCAACTTTTTGGGTCAGTACGTGCGTCCGCAACCAAAAATTTTCGGGCCTCTCGTAACCTAGTTCAATCGCAACCTGGCGCACCAGGGCTTCTGTCTCAGCATTGATACGCCCCGGACGATTCAACGCCCGCGAAGCGGTAGAGGTCGCCACGTGTGCCACCTTTGCCACATCATCCAAAGTTACGCGCTTTTTAACGAGAACAGCAGAATCTGAAACCTCACACATATTAGAATTCTAAACGATAGCTGTAGAAATTCTGATAATTGTCTGGGCATTTTTCTTAACATGTACCAGTTTGTTTCTCTCGCGACCAGTTTCGGCTAAAACTAGTGAATAAGATTCCACGCAGATTTTTCGGCTCGACTCAACGTTCCCTAACCCCACCGAGTGCCAGATACCGTCCTTTCTCCCGCATTCCGTCAACGTTTTGCGTTCCGAGCCACATAAGGCTAAACTTTATAAGCCTTGGGCCATTAGCGCAGCGGTAGCGCGCTTCCTTCACACGGAAGAGGTCACTGGTTCGATCCCAGTATGGCCCACCAGGAAAAACACCCCCGAAACCCCAGCAAATAAGGGCTTCGGGGCTGTTATTTTTATTTCTGAAATAATCGGAAATAGTCGGAAATAATCGCTAAAAAAGCACCACCAATAGCACCACAAAACCGGTGGAGGCACCCAAAAATAGCGTTCCCAAAACCCCAGTCAGAGCGTCAAGGTAGCACTTCCTAAAAAAGAAAAAGCGGCAACCATGAAAAAACCGCACATACGGCACCGGAAGTCTCTACTATGACACACAACGAGACCACTGGATAGGTCAGATTTACGATGGTAATGTTTCAAAACGGGTCATAATATTACAAATCCGCTGAACTGCCCCTATTATTACCCCAGTTCCCGCGTCCTGGGCGTGCCTGGTTCCACGCGTCTATGGTTTCGGGTAGCCAGCCACGCACAGCCCGGGCACCCGTACCTGTGTATGCGTCAGGTTCAGGGAGCATTCCTTTAGCCGAGTAAGAGCGGATAGTGCCTTCAGCTATGCCGATACGATTGGCAACGTCAGTGAGAGCCAGATAACGGGCGGGCATGGATGTTAGTCCTTTCTTTACAGTATTAGGCGATGCGTTCGGCGTAAAAGGATTGTGCGCCTTGGCGGCTCATGCCGAGTAGCCCGCCAATGGCTTGCCAAGTAACGCCCTCGGCGCGAGCCTGGCGTACTGCGTCTACGAGGTCATGTTCGGCAGCTTCTTTCCTATCGCGAGCGGTCTGTATAAGACGTAGGATTTCTCCCTCGTGGATTGCCTTGACGTTTCGGATGATGTCTTGCGGGTCTGACTTGATGAACTGTAAGGCGTATTCTTCGTCACTTAGTTTTGTTTTGGTTTCCATTGTTATCACCTTTTATTGGAAGAATTTTGGTCTGGCTTGCATCGCATGGAATACGGTGCCGTCTCTGTTGGTTAGTATTTCAAGGATGTTTCCCGAAGGAATAGGGTTACGCCTTCGTCGAGGTCAAGGATTCGCCAAGCGTTGCGGATAGCGTGGGTGATTTCCGTGCGGTTGTATCCGTGTTTGAAGGCGCTTTCCTTAAACTCCATACGTCAATCATACTTGACAAAAGTATCCAGCGTCAAGAAAACTTGCCTGGATGCTATGCCCTGCGGGGCAGGGCTTCGTAGCCGTAGAAGCCGTCGTTGCGCCGGTCAGAGAATAGTGGGGTTATCTTCGGGGCTGCTGAGGTTGGGGCGCAGTCTTTATCTTGGTAGCGGGCTGCAGCCTCGATGAGCGCTGCGACATCGATTTGCCCTTGCTGGTGAGTCCTGCCGAGGGCTGCCCGTACACCACCACTCCGCAGCAGCCACAACCTCCCAGGCGTACACATTCAGCGCTGTTGAGATAGCGCCGATTTCGTCAATCGTAAGCGTGTAGTTGCGCGACAGAATATTTCCAAGCCGACCTAACTTCACGCCAGACTCTCGGGAGAGTCCACGTCGCGACACGCCCTGAGAGCGTTGCAAACTGATAAAGATTTCGACGATGTCATCCCCGAGTTTTCCACGTTCTGGTGCAGTTCACATACACAAAATTCAGATTAGCATTCCCGGTAACCGGTAAGGGATTCTACGTCAATACCCAATCGGGTAAAATAGAAAAGGTCCTGCGAACCGGGATAAAATGCAGCAGAGGTGAGCGCAATGTCTAACTTGATACAAATCCTGAAAGACTACGACACCTATTTATTCAGTCATCTGTCCGACGAGGCACAATCTCTAATCGAAAGTGATCGCGCTGAAGGCGATTCCTGGATGGAGATAGACGACTTTCTTCAGTTCGCTTTATTGGATTCCGTTGAAGTACCCGAGAAACTCTTACGCGATACCGAATACGAAGTGAACACATCGTGGGACGAAGAACTTCAGCTAAGAACCCTCAACTGGATACAACAGCATATGGAGAAACATGAATGGCGAATCTGAAACAAGAGCTGTCCTCCAGCACATGTATGAACGAAACGTGATTACCAAAAAAGAGCTAGAGGACATGAACAGTTTCATCGACAATGATGGAACGTTTGCTGCACATGCAGGAATAAGTGCCGTGGTAGAGAACTCGTCAAGAGACATTCCTGCTGATGTGTTGGATGAAATCCTTGCTCTTAAACCCTTTTTCGACGAGGAATACTACCAAGACATATTGGATGCCATTTCCTAGGGTTTAATGAGATACTTTAGTCGTTGAGGCGGGGCCAGCCCACCAGGCTACGCAGTAGCACGGGCAGGCTTACCGCCTCAACGCATATCTGAACCGTCTTGGCTATACGCCAGGGCGGTTTTCTTATGCCCGCTTATCTGGGGCATACCGTGACTACCCAACCAGCACCCTCTTAGGGGTGTGTCGTTAACACCAGGCGACACGGAAGAGGTCACTGGTTCGATCCCAGTATGGCCCACCATACACGTTCTGGCGCGCTTAAAACAGCGCGAGCCGAGTAAGCTGAAACTATGGTTGCCAAAAAAATTTCTGTTGAGACGGTACTCGAGCTGTTTCGAGAATTGCCCGCTTCGGCAAAAGTTTCTGCCCTCACGGCACTGGGAACGTCATCGTCCCTGGTCTGGGCGGGCACTGCGGCGGCGGGGATGTGGAAGGTCCATCAAGAGGTTTCCAGTCACCGCTGGTTCTGGGAAGACCACGTCATTTCCGGGCTAGCTAAACTAAACGAACTGGGAATGCTGACAAATCCGGAAATCTACGCCCCCAGCTTTGCGCTGCTCTCCAACGGGGCGCAACACTATCTGCACCGTAGCGACTGGTACTCCAACAAACTCATCTTTCCGCAAACCGGTCAGAAACTACACCGTCCCTCCAAGATCAAAAACGCTCCTCCCCTGGTTTACGTTGCTCTAGGTGATTCCGCTGCACAAGGGGTGGGGTGCGAGGACGTACACGACTCTTACGTGGCTTTGTTTGCCTCTTATCTGCGACGCGCCACACAGCGTCGGGTGATTGTGCTGAATTATTCCATTTCCGGGGCCGTCGCCTCGACTGTGGTGAACGCGCAGATTCCGCAGATGCTGGCCACGGGTCTGACGCCAGACATCATCACCCTGGACATAGGCGGTAACGACGTATTTTCCGCGGAGGGTCAAAACCCTAAAAATTTCCAACGGCAGATGGAAATTATCGTTGAAAGCCTACCTGCCCCCGCCCTTATCTCTGAAGTTCCCCCGGCAAAACCACTACCGGCAGATAAACGTGCCATCGAAATGAACGATATCCTGACTCGCGTCGTTTCCGAGTCAGACCATATTTTGGTTCCCATTCGCCACTTGGGAGATGTGCCACTCTGGCGAACTCTCATGATTCGAGCCGAGGACGGTTTCCACCCCAACACCGACACCTATCGCCAGATTGCCGCCGAGTTCGTCCGCATGGTCGAACCGCTGCTGCAGAAACGTGGTTGGTGGCAAGACTCGACTGCCGACAAAATTCCCCCGCTGCCCGACGAAACTGAGGACAATCGCGCTAACCTGTGGAGCGGACTTCTGAAACTTAAATCCGCCGACAAAGTCGACATCCCCCCGAACGAAAAGTAACCCTAACAAACCCCATGCAGCGCACCGAGGGGGAGTATGAGATATTTAAGTTATGGAAATGTGGCCAGGAAAACCTTATCCGCTGGGGGCAACTTATTACGGGAGCGGAACAAATTTTGCAGTTTATTCAGCTAACGCTGAAAGAGTGGAACTCTGTTTGGTAGACGAATACGGACGAGAAACCGAACGTTTCACTTTGGATGAAGTTGATGGTCACGTGTGGCACGGCTACATCCCCAATCTCCGCCCTGGGCAACACTACGGATATCGCGTCTACGGTCCTTATAACCCTGCTAACGGGCAACGCTTCAATCCGAGCAAATTGTTGCTGGATCCTTATGCCAAAGCCATCGCCGGAGACTTAGACGGCGACATGTCGATTTTCGCTTATCCTGCCGGAGAACCGGACGGTTATTCGGAGGCGGACTCAGCCGCGCACACGATGCATTCCGTCGTCATCAACCCCTTCTTTGATTGGGGCAATGACCGTCATCCCTGTTTGGATTACCCAGACCTGGTCATTTATGAAACTCATGTCAAGGGTATGACCATGTTGAATCCTGCCATTCCCGAACCTCTGCGGGGCACTTACGCGGGGATGGGGCATCCGAACACCGTTGCCTATCTGAAACATTTAGGTGTGAACGCGGTGGAACTCATGCCCGTGCACCAATTCGTTACCGATCCTTCCCTAGAGGCAAAAGGCTTGAAAAACTATTGGGGTTACAACACTATCGGTTACTTTGCTCCACATAACGCCTATTGTTCAAATCGTCAAGGCGACCGCCAGGTCGAAGAATTTAAGCAAATGGTCAAAGACCTGCATTCGGCAGGCATCGAAGTCATCCTCGATGTCGTCTATAACCACACTGCCGAAGGCAACCAGCTGGGACCGACTCTGTCTTTCCGTGGCTTGGACAACGAAGTGTACTACCGCCTGGTTGAAGGCGACCGGGCACACTACTTCGACACGACTGGAACCGGCAACTCCCTGCTGATGCGCTCCCCCGCAGTGCTGCAGCTGATTATGGATTCCCTGCGGTACTGGATTACCGAAATGCACGTCGATGGGTTCCGGTTTGACCTCGCATCGACCCTAGCGCGGGAACTCAGCTCGGTCGACA
Organism: Mobiluncus curtisii ATCC 43063; assembly: GCF_000196535.1. Classification (NCBI taxonomy): domain Bacteria; kingdom Bacillati; phylum Actinomycetota; class Actinomycetes; order Actinomycetales; family Actinomycetaceae; genus Mobiluncus; species Mobiluncus curtisii. Next base: position 1,989,236 of record NC_014246.1, read on the forward strand.
AACTTTCGGCGTTCTTTGACATCATCCACCAAGACCCGATTATTTCCCAGGTTAAGCTTATTGCCGAGCCTTGGGATGTCGGTGAAGGCGGCTACAACGTGGGCGGATTCCCGATTCTGTGGTCGGAATGGAACGGCAAATATCGTGACACGGTGCGAGATTACTGGCGTGGCGAGCCGGCAAAGCTGGGCGAGTTCGCGTCTCGGTTCAGCGGTTCGGCAGATCTCTATGCCCACACGGGGCGCCTGCCGGTGGCCTCCATCAACTTTGTGACTGCGCATGACGGATTTACCCTGCTGGACTTGGTTTCCTATAACGAAAAACACAACGAAGCCAACGGCGAAGGCGGGGTTGACGGCGATAATAACAACAAATCGTGGAATTACGGGGAGGAAGGTCCCAGCAGCGACGAGTCAATCAATGAGCTGCGCCGGCGCCAACGCTTCAACTTTCTCACCACCCTGCTGCTATCCCAAGGGGTTCCCATGATTTCTCACGGAGACGAGTTAGGGCGTACCCAGGGCGGCAACAACAACGGGTATTGCCAGGATAACGAAATCACCTGGATCCATTGGGATGAGGATGCGCGCGACCAAAAAATGTTTGACTTTACCCGCACCCTGATTCACCTGCGCAACGAGCATCCGGTGTTTCGCCGTCGCCGGTTCCTAGCTGGAGATGCGGCACGTGGCGGAGAATCAGACCGCGGCGACATCGAGTGGTTCAGTGTGAACGGTGAGCATATGACCGATGAAGAGTGGACCACAGCTTACGCCAAAGCCCTGACGATTTCTCTGAACGGCGCGTCTATTGACGAGCCGGGCAAGCGTGGCGAGCGCGTGCAGGATGATGATTTTATCCTGATGTTCAATGCCTCTGAAAAGGACTTGGAGTTCACCATGCCGCGATGGACCCACGATTTGCAGTGGTATCGGGTGATTGACACGACCTCGCCAGAGCCTATTGAGACAGATTTCGTGCGGGCAGAACTGTTGGGTTCTCCTGAGACCATTACGGTGCGTTCACGTTCCATTATGGTTTTAGCGTCACCTATGGCTGAGCGCACACTCTAGGTCGGGTGTCTCTCGGTCAGAAGGTATTTCGGGTCTGTAGGGCGTGGTACGGTCGGTTTTCCGGTTCTCTCGCTTACGCTGAGAGAGTGAGCAAGGCGAGTTCAGCGGCGCAGGCGCAGGTACCCCCGGCGTGGAAGCTCGCTCTCTTGTCACTGCGACAGGCGTCGGTGCCGCCCCGCGTTTCCATTCACGAGGTTCCTGCCCCGACAAAGATTGCCCCTTACGCGGTGGCAATAAGCGCGGAAACCGCACTGCATGTGGAGGCGGAAGCTCCCGCTACCGGTAGGTTTGTGTGTCTCTACGATCCGCAGACCCAAGAAGGTTGGGGCGGCGAGTTTCGGGTAATTGCTTTGGTGGCGACCGATACGGAGCTAGCTTTAGGGGAAGACCCCCTGGCGGGAGAAGTCGCTTGGTCGTGGCTGCGGGAATGTTTGGCGAGTCGCGACGCTGATTACGGACACTTGGTGGGCACTGCCACCACCACCATCAACCGTTCTTTTGAGGGCTTCGCACTGCGTGCCACCTCTGCCACTCTGGAGATTCGCGCTTCTTGGACTCCAGGCAGCCCCGATTTGAGCGCCCATTTCCTGGCGTGGTTGGATACAATGCTGCAGGCAACCGGGCTCTCCCCCGAGGAAAACGTCACGCAACTGCGCCGTTAAGACCTTCCCCGCTGCTCTTATGCACTAAATAGAATTCTCGGAAATACTCACACGGTGCGCCTAGACGGGCGTAAACGCGACAGGTTATATAACATAGAACCGTTATGTCGAGCACCACCTCAATGTCACAAGCCAGTACCCCGCGACTGGTTACCCGTACTCGTGAGCCTTTGGCTCCGATTGTGAATACTTCCGCAGCCCTGGCGCGAGTCTGTGAACTTATCGCCGATGCCACGGGTCCGGTGGCTCTCGATACCGAACGAGCCGGTTCTTTTCGCTATTCACAAGGCGCTTACCTGGTGCAACTGCGCCGCGAAGGGGCGGGGACGTTCCTCATCGACCCTATAGCCTTTCCCGATTTGGAGCCGTTGAGCCGGGCTATTGGCAAGGCGGAGTGGATTTTGCACGACGCCACTCAAGACTTGCCGTATCTGTTGGAACTGGGGATGCGTCCACAGTTGCTGTTCGACACCGAGCTGGCGGCGAAGCTGCTGAATTTTCAGGGATTTGGTTTGGCAGCGGTCCTGGAACAGGTACTGGGTATCAGCTTGGCAAAGGAACATTCCGCCGCGGATTGGTCCACCCGTCCCCTGCCCTCCGATTGGCAAACCTATGCGGCACTGGACGTAGATTACCTCATTGACCTGCGCAATCATTTGTGGTTACAGCTGCAAGACGCAGACAAAGACGATTGGGCAGAGCAAGAATTCGACTTTCTGCTGGACTTTCAGCCACCCGCTCCTAAACCTGATCCGTGGCGCCACGTCCCCGGTTCTGGAAAGGTTCACGCCCCACGCAATCTCGCCGCCTTGCGGGAACTGTGGTATTCCCGTGATGACCTGGCACAGCAAGAAGATTTGGCGCCGACCAAAGTGTTGACGAACGCTGCCATGATTGCCCTCGCGGTAGGGCTGCCAAAAGGGAAACGTTACATGGCGGCTTTGGAGGATTTTCGCCATGACCGGATCGGACGAAAACGAGCTGACCGTTGGTTTGCAGCTTTGCGAAGGTCCTACCAATTGTCCCCTCAAGAGCTCCCCCCACGGCGCGCCCCACGCATTCCCGGTGACGTTCCAGATTCGCGCTCTTTCACACATAATCATCCGCAAGAAGCCGACCGGTGGCGGCGTTTGCGTGAATCCGTGGCAGGCGTGGCAGCCCAGCTAGACGTCAACCACGAAGCCATGTTGGAACCGAAAACTATCCGCCGGCTGGCTTGGATGCTGCCTGATGACGCCACAAAGTCCCAAGTCCTCGAGGTGCTGCAGGCCAGCCAGGCACGACCCTGGCAAATTGAAAATACTTTGGATTCGCTGGTGCAAGCCCTCAAATCCGAGAATTAATAGAATCGACTAGCGCCTGCGGGGTTAGACCCAGTTCTTTTCGGATTTCATCGCGGGTGGCGTGATGCAGAAATTGTCTCGGAATCCCGTAGGACAGCACCGGAGTAAAGATGTCCAATGCCGCTGCAGCATTGCGCAGTTGAGAACCAAAGCCACCTTCTACCAGACCATCCTCTAGAGTTACGACCCAGTCGTAGGCGCCTGCTGCCGCCACTAAATCTGCGGGCACGGGAATCAGCCATCGCGGATCGACTACGCGTACTGCCAAATCGTTGGAGGCATCGAGCTGTTTGGCGACTTCCACCCCCAAGTGGGCAAATGCTCCGGTTGCCACAATCAGAATGTTCTGGGGGCGACTTGAGCTGTCATTCGGCTCACGAGTTTGGGTAGTGGGGCCCACGAACTCTGCAGATTCCCACAGCACGTCACAGCCATGAGCTCGTTTCCAAGCAGGTAAAGGTTCAGGCAGCGAACCTTTCGGATAGCGCACGATGGTGGGACCGTCCTCAACCTGGAGAGCCTCCCGGAGTTCTTCACGCAAGGTCACAGCATCACGCGGGGCAGCCAGACGCAGACCGGGCACGGTTCCCGCCAGAGCCAAGTCCCACATGCCGTTGTGGCTGGCACCGTCGTTTCCCGTTATACCGGAACGGTCCTCCACAATTGTCACCCCTGCCCGATGCAGAGCTATATCCATCAGCAACTGGTCATAGCCCCGATTTAAAAACGTGGAATACAACGCAACAACTGGATGCATCCCGCCGTAAGCCAGACCAGCAGCGGTGGCGAGGGCGTCTGCTTCGGCAATGCCCACGTCGAAAACTCGGTTCGGAAACTCTCGTTGCATTGGGCACAGCCCCACCGGGCGGAGCATGGCGGCGGTCAAAGCGACAATTTTTTCGTTCTCACGTGCCAACTTACAGATTTCGTCGGCAAAAACCTGTGTCCATTCAAATCGCTTCGGTTCGATGGGCAATCCTGTCTCCGGGTGAATCCGTCCAATTGCGTGGAAGTGGTCAGAGTCGTTTTCTTCCGCCGGGGTGTAGCCACGCCCTTTTTGCGTGATGACATGCACCAATACGGGCTTATTGGCGGCTTTTGCCCTGGTAAAGCTAAATTCTAGGGCGGCAATATCGTGTCCATCAATCGGACCGGTATAGGTAATCCCCAGCTCGTCAAACAAGACCCCCTCAGCGGAGGCAACCATGTCACGCAACCCGGCTTTCGCGGCGTGCAGCCCGGAATACACCAGGTTCCCTACGGGTCCGCCACCTTTCAGAGTTCGTTTACCCCATTTCAGAGCCTTGTCATACTGGGGGGTAACTCGCAGCGCATCGAGGTGATGTGCCAGTCCGCCGATAGTCGGAGCGTAGGAACGCCCGTTGTCGTTCAAAACAATAATCAGCCGACCTTCGTTTTGTTCGGCAATGTTGTTCAGGGCTTCCCAAGCCATGCCGCCGGTCATCGCCCCATCACCGATGACCGACACGACCCAGCCTTGATTTCCGGTCAGACGGTTTGCCTTGGTAATCCCGTCCGCCCAGGACAGCGCGGCTGAGGCGTGAGAGTTTTCCAGCACGTCAGTTTCGGATTCTGCCCGGGAAGGATAACCTGATAGCCCTCCGCGTTGACGCAGTCGAGAAAAATCTTGCCGCCCTGTCAGAAGCTTGTGAACGTAAGTTTGGTGTCCCGTGTCAAAAACGAAAGTGTCTCGAGTGACATCGAACACGCGGTGCAAGGCTATGGTCAGCTCGACTACGCCCAAATTCGGTCCCAGGTGTCCCCCCGTTTTGGCGACTGATTCCACCAGGAATTGACGAATTTCCCCAGATAAACGATTGAGTTCCTGGTGGTTTAGGTGCCGCAAATCGCGTGGCGAAGAAATCGTCGGCAACAGGAGCAGGGACACCAAGTCGGCATTTTGCGCACGTACGGGTTCAAGTTGGGACATAAAATCGTGAAACTCCTCAAAAAGATGCTGCTTCATTCTATCCGGTTTCTGTGTTTCCTTTCATACCTTTCCAGTGTGGAACGGTGGCACGGCAACGTTTTTGCTATGAATTTGTCAAAATAACTCCCCGAACCGACCAAAAGGCAATTCGGGGAGCTGTTGACGATTGTGCCGCGGCGACTTAGGCCTTTACTAAGTTACGCAGCACGTAACGCAAAATGCCGTCGTTGCGGTAATAGTCAGCTTCTCCGGGGGTGTCGATACGCACCACCGCGTCGAACTGAACTTTGGAACCATCTGCCTTAGTGGCACAGACTTTCACCGTCTCTGGAGTTTTTCCTTCGTTCAGGACAGTTACACCGCTGATATCGAAGGTTTCCGTCCCGTCCAGCCCCAGCGAGTCCGCAGATTCTCCTTCCGGGAACTGCAGCGGCAGAATTCCCATCCCAATCAGGTTGGAGCGGTGGATACGCTCGAAGGACTGCGCGATAACGGCTTTCACGCCCAGCAGGCGCGTGCCTTTTGCAGCCCAGTCACGGCTGGACCCCGTACCGTATTCCTTGCCCCCCAACACGACCAGTGGAATTCCTTCAGCCTGGTAGTGCATCGAGGCGTCATACACATAAGCCTGGGGACCGCCATCCTTAGTAAAGTCGCGGGTGAAACCGCCCTCCACCCCGTCCAGCAGCTGGTTCTTAATGCGGATGTTCGCGAACGTGCCGCGCATCATGACTTCATGGTTGCCACGACGCGAACCGTAGCTGTTGAAGTCCTTGGGCTGCACCCCATTGCTGGTCAAGTACTGACCAGCGGGAGTTTCGGGCTTAAAGGCGCCAGCCGGAGAGATGTGGTCAGTCGTGACGGAATCGCCCAGTTTCAGCAAAACCCGAGCCCCGTGGATGTCCCGAACCGGTTCGGGCTCCATCTTCATTCCGTCAAAGAAAGGCGCCTTGCGCACATAGGTCGAGGCATCGTCCCAGGTAAAGCGGCTGCCTTCCGGAGTCGGCAAGGACTGCCAGCGTTCGTCACCAGCAAACACGTTTGCGTAATCTTTCGTGTACATATCACGGTTGATGGTTTCGTCGATAGTCCGTTGCACCTCAGTGGGGTCGGGCCAAATGTCACGCAAGAACACGTCGTTGCCATGCTGATCCTGACCCAGGGGCTCCGTCGCAAAATCGAAGTCCATGGTGCCAGCCAGGGCGTATGCCACAACCAGCGGCGGAGAAGCCAGGTAGTTCATCTTTACGTCAGGAGAGATACGTCCCTCGAAGTTACGGTTACCTGATAGCACCGCTGTAACTGCCAAATCATTGTCGTTGATGACCTTCGAGATTTCGGGAGAAAGAGGACCAGAGTTACCAATGCAGGTCGCACAGCCGTAACCTACCAAGTTAAATCCCAGCTCATCCAATGGTTTCCACAGACCTGACTGATCAAAGTAGTCCGTGACGACTTGGGAACCGGGAGCCACCGAAGTTTTAACCCAGGGCTTCGACTTCAGTCCTTTGGCACGAGCGTTGCGAGCCAGCAGACCGGCAGCCATCATCACCGAGGGGTTGGAGGTGTTCGTGCAAGATGTAATGGAGGCTATGACAACGCGACCATGATCCAGGTCGGTCTTGGTGCCGTCAGCGGTGGTTAGTTCTACGCGTTTATGCGCTTCGGGAGCATACGTGGGCACCAGGGTCTGCTCGAAAGTTCGTTTGGCATCGCTCAACTTAATGCGGTCTTGCGGACGCTTCGGACCGGCAATGGAAGGCACCACGGTGGACAAATCGAGTTCCAGGTACTCCGAATACTTCGGCTCGAAGCTAGGATCGTGCCACAGACCCTGTTCCTTAGCGTAAGCCTCCACCAGAGCGCAGCGTTCTTCGTCACGTCCGGTCAAGCGCAGGTAATCCACGGTGACCTGGTCGATGGGGAAGATGGCTGCCGTCGAGCCGAATTCGGGAGACATATTGCCGATGGTGGCGCGGTTAGCCAGCGGCACCTGCGTGACACCCTCGCCATAGAACTCCACAAACTTGCCGACCACGCCGTGCTCGCGCAGCATCTGGGTGATGGTCAGCACCACGTCCGTAGCGGTAGCGGAGGCTGGGATGGAGCCACTGAGCTTAAAGCCGACCACGCGCGGAATCAGCATGGACACCGGTTGCCCGAGCATAGCGGCTTCGGCTTCAATACCGCCGACTCCCCAGCCCAGCACACCCAACCCGTTGACCATGGTGGTGTGGGAATCAGTACCGACACAGGTGTCAGGATAAGCCTGTACCGTGCCATCGGGCAGTTCTTTGGTGAACACGGAACGCGCCAAGTACTCGATGTTGACCTGGTGAATGATGCCGGTCCCCGGAGGCACTACGCGGAAGTTGTTAAAGGCACCCTGTCCCCAGCGCAAGAACTTGTAACGTTCCGAGTTACGTTCGTATTCCTTGTCCGTGTTGAGTTTCAGCGCGTCAACGCGCCCGAAGTAGTCAATCTGGACCGAATGGTCGATGACCATTTCCGCCGGAGCTAACGGGTTGATTTTCTTGGGATCTCCGCCCAGCTCTTTCACGGCTTCGCGCATGGTTGCCAAATCAACTACGCAGGGCACGCCGGTAAAGTCTTGCATCACCACGCGAGCCGGGGTGAACTGAATTTCCGTACTGGGCTGCGCGTCAGGATTCCATGCTGCCAAAGCCTTAATTTGGTCTGCCGTAATGTTGGCTCCGTCTTCGTTACGCAGCAGGTTTTCACCCAAAATGCGCAGGGCGTAAGGAAGTTGTTTTAAGCCTTCCACGGCATCGAGAGAGAAAATCTCGTAGGATTTATCTCCCACCTGCAATGTCTTGCGAGCATTTAAGCTGTTCAAACTGGCCATTAATAACCTCCTCTGAGGTGGCGCCAACGCCACAAAATTTATCTCGACATCAAGATATATTTTATTTGGCAAATTCACAACACGCACAATTCTGGTTGGCATACATTTTTTGAATACTGCCAGACATCAAATGTCGAATCCCCTGCTATCTGGTGTTATGCCCGGCACATACAGCTTCTGGGGCAATCATCGACCAACTTCACAAGGGTGGGGCGAGACGTTTTCACGTTCCTGAAGTGCGCCCAATACGCAAAACTCTTGTTGCGCAAATGTTCTGGGTCCGGGTTCGAGACTCTAAAAACCAGCTCAAAGAAAGCCCTGAAGGGGTACCAGTCAAAGAACTCAGGGCCAAAACCGCAAATATTATCCTTCGTAGAGAACCTGAAATAAAACCTGAAGCCGACAAATTATTCAGCAGCTTTCGTATCACTGTCGCCGATGCCATTAATATTTTCCCGCGCACCTATCATTATGGAAGACGGGTTTCCTCTACACGATTGCATAACATAAGGCGGATTGAAGCGTACTGGGGCACTATAATCGTGAAACTCAGGTATTAACCGTTTCCCGTCATTTAAGATTCTTTTTGTTCAAAATATTCAGAGTTAAAATAATAGACGTTCCCATCACCCGCATAATCATCTAATCCAGGATAATGTTTCAGACCGAGTGACATCGCGGTACGAATGGAAGGTAGATTTGTATTCAAGGTCAAGGCAACAACTATACGAGATTGCGGCGAAGGACATTCCGCCTCGCCAGCCCTATCTGACCCATCAGATTGAAGCACAGTATCAATAATCGTTCTGGCGGCTTCCTTAACATATCCGCGGCGCATTTTTTCTGGAGTAATCCGGTAATAGAGATTCAAATAGCGCTGCTCTTGAATAAAGACGTGTTTAAGCCCACAGACACCCACGTAACCACTATCGCTTTTATCGATAATGACATAATACCCAAAACCGTACTTCTCATGGTGTTCAATCCACGTCTTCAATTCTTGTTGAAAAGTCTCACGGTCACGCACTGGTCCGGCTGGGTTATAGCGATTAGTAGCTGGATCCGAATGGATTTGAAATAAGGGTTCTAAATCAGATAGTTCAGGTTTCCGCAGTACCATGCGGGGTGTTTCGATAAGCTGCATACATTTATGTTAGTGGCATCTGAAATTTGAGCAGTTTTGGCATTTGAAAATTGAGCACTTCTGTCAGATTAGGAGTGTGATTTCGTTGCATGATTGGGAAGTTATTCGGTCTTTGGCGCGGTCGGGTGTTCCGAAAGCGCAGATTGCTAGGGATTTGGGGTTGGCGCGTAACACGGTGGCGCGTGCTGTTGGGGCGGATTCGCTGCCGCGTTATCAACGTTCTGGGAGGGGTTCGTGTTTTGATGCTTACGAGGCCAGGGTCCGCTCGTTGCTTCAGGAAACACCGCGTATGCCGGCAACGGTTATCGCGGAACGGATTGGCTGGCCGCGGTCTGGGAGGTTGTTACGTTATCATGTTGCTTTGATACGTCCTGAGTTCTTACCTATTGATCCGGCAGACCGGCTGGAATGGGATATCGGGGACGCTGTCCAGTGTGATTTGTGGTTTCCTCCGTACAAAGTGCCGTTGGATGACGGGCGGGAATGTCTAGTTCCGGTTTTTGTGATGGCTTGCGCGTATTCACGTTACACGGTATGCGTGGTGATTCCTACACGTACAACTGCTGACCTGTTACAGGGTATGTGGGAAGGGGTGCAGCGTTTTGGTGGTGTACCACGCCGGTTCATTTGGGATAACGAGTCTGGTATCGGGCGTGGTAATCATCTCGCTGCAGGGGTTAGCGGGTTCATGGGAGTACTTGGAGCCACGCTCAAACAGCTCCCTCCCAGAGACCCGGAATCCAAAGGGACTATCGAGCGGTTTAATAGGTACGCAGAAACATCATTCATGCCAGGACGGCATTTTCTTTCCCCGCAGGATTTACAGGCTCAGCTCGATGATTGGATGGTGAAAGCTAACGGTCGTACGCATGCCACGTTACATGCTATACCTGCTGAAATGTATCAGGAGGAACTGACTCATTTCGCGTCGTTACCACCCGTGAAACCACAGTGTGGCTGGTTCAAAGAAGTCCGGCTGGGACGGGATTATTATGTTTCCCTGGACGGGAACCATTATTCCGTGAGTCCGGAATGCATAGCCGCTCTCGTCCAGGTCAGGGCTGACCTGAACACTGTTAGCGTTACCTGCAAAGGAAGCCTGGTTGCTAAACACCGGCGAGCGTGGGGCTCTGGGATAACCATCAAAGACCCAGCCCATGTGGCTAAAGCCCGCCAGTTAAGGGAGAAACTCCGGCTGATTGAACACAATCCCAAGCCTGTCCTCACTGCGCAGACAACGTTAGAAGAATACGACCGGGTTTTCAAGATAGGAGCATAACCAATGACCCAGGTAACTAAAGACATCATTTTTTACACTCACGCATTGAAAACACCTCGCATAGCCAAGACCTTCCAACACATGATAGACATGGCTAAAGACCAGGGCTGGTCCATGGAAGAATTCCTCGCGGTCGTACTCGAGACCGAGGTCTCAGCACGTCAAGCCGTAGGAATCCAGAACAAGCTACAACGAGCCCATTTCCCGTACCGCAAAACCATGGAAGAGTTCGATTTTGACTACCAGCCCCAAATCAGGAACGAGATACTCCCCAATGCTTCAGGAGCCTACATCGCTAAAGCGGAAAACATTATCCTCCTAGGCCCGCCCGGGACCGGGAAAACCCATCTCGCTGTAAGCCGGGGAATGAAAGTGATAGAACAAAACACTAACGTTTTGTTCAACACCGCTCAAGGCTGGATAGAAACCCTGCAAACCGCGCACAACCACGCACAGCTAGCCCAAGCATTAAAACGGTTGAAAAAATACCCCCTTCTCATCATTGACGAGTTCGGGTACCTCCCAATCGATGCGGACGCCGCGAACCTGTTCTTCCAACTCATCTCAGACCGCTACGAACAAGGCTCGCTAATAATCACTTCCAACCTACCATTCAGCCAATGGGGAGAAATCCTAGGCTCCACAACCATAGCCACAGCAATAATCGACCGCGTAGTCCACCACGCCCAAGTCCTGCAAACCAGCGGAAAATCCTACCGACTACGCAACCACGACCAACCAAACCCAGTAAAATAAAACTGCTCAAAATTCAACAGCCAAAAACGCACCATTTTCAACTGCCACCGACAATTTACCTAACCTGAGCCGATAGCAAGCATAAACTCTCCACATGGATTGAGAGAACCCAAGTATAGCTACACTTTTTTGAGTGCACACTATTGATAGTGGGTGCACTTTTTAACGATAGGAAAAGCTATCGTTAAAAGGTTTAAGATTGGCTTGATAACTTGGTTTTTGAGCATAAAAACAGCCTAGAGAGGGTTCCCCCTAGGTTGGATTGTGTAACGTTTCAGACGCTTACAGCCTTTTGACTTTTATGATGCTCTTTCTTACCAGCTTCTCGTCATATTCACTAAGCTCGTGTCGCTCGCTTTTCAGAAAATCTTCCATTTCTCTGATTCGTCTTTTAGCATCTTCTTGACCTGCTTTTTCTATAAGAAGCTGCTGTTTCTTACCTTTCAGTTCATCAATCTCGTTGACAGTTTTCGTATATAGTTTCATTACGTGTTGGATACAATGAAACCTTAGCTTTGAACTCTGAAACTTTAGCCTTGAATTCTGAAACCTTTTTAGGCATCAAAAAAGACGGTATTACTACCGCCTTAATTATTTACACATAACGTATTTAGATTTAGATTTTTATTTCATAGAAACTTGATCCTTGCTAAGCTCTACAAACTGGGATTTGTTGTAGTTATCTCCCATTTTCTTTAATTCCATATGTAATACACAAGCAAATACTATCTTAATAATACATGCCACAACAGCAACCGTTGTACCGTTTAATGCACATCCTAAAATCAAGGAATCATCGGAATGGAAATTGCAGCAACTGTATATCCCTTTGATTGATACAACCATGAATAGGGAAATAAATGTGCTCCAAACACAATAGCGTATACCATAATCATCTTTTCCGGAACCGCACTAAACACCCACATAACGATTAATAAATAAATCATTTGATTTAAGGTGAAAATGAAGCCAAATTGTCCAAGTGGATTTTGTTTTGAAAAGATATCCACCTTTATAAGGTTACCAATGAGCCAAGCCAGCGGTAATAATGGGCATGAACAGCAAAATACCAATAAATTTTTCATATCCATATTGATATCTAAAACTGACACAAGTACTATCAGAAGCCATATAATCACCGATGCCATGATAAATGGCAATCCTTTTTTCTGCTAAATTGCAATTTCTTTTCTTAATTCATCCACCATTTTCTCCTCCAGAAATTCAAATTTGTCTACACCGACTTAATCTTATAATTTATCAATTCAATAAACTCTATCACAGTCGCTCCTATCATCGGAAGCCCATAGGGACTAAATAGGAAACCGATAACAAAGCCAGATATACCTATTCCAACTTCTCCTTGAATAAAAGAAGCTAACGCCCCAAATATGCAGAACATCATAACGATCAACATTGAACACTCTGAAAATAGCGTCTGTCTTATGCTGAGGTAACACGGACATGATACGGCTATTCGTACCAAAGAGTAAGACTGCCGCAAGTGTGATACCTTCCTTGTTCGTTTCCGGATTCTCAAGTATGAGTCCGCAGCTTCTGAGCATTTCCTCATCCGTCATGTCAACCCACAGATGGTGCTCAGTATTCACTCTCGCCATTCTCCTTGCTCGATCCATAAGATCATGACGAAGGCTTGAAACCGGGATGGCAGTGCGGGAGACTTAATCTGTCTATACAAGCGGGACGGTCATTTTGCTTTTGCTTCAGCATATCTATCTTTGCCCCACCAATTTGGCATGAGCTCCTTCAATGTGACAGTCTTCCGCTGTTCAAAGTCCTCCATAATCTCCATTTTTTCATTTTCTTCATTCAATTGATAAAAGAATTCTCTACACGCTCCACAAGGCATACCGCTTCCCGCTCCATAAGGTGCCTTGTCGCGGAATGCGATCAGGCGCTTCACCTTCGTCTGTCCACTATTCACATACATATTAAGAGCGGCCACGCGTTCTGCGCACAAATTAAGAACACCACTGCAGCTCTCAATGCAGAAACCCCTGAAAATTTCTCCGTTTTCAGCTTCTATTGCACATACAACATGATGTGCGTAAATGAATGGAGAAACTTCCTCCGGATGAAATTGTGCCTTCACCTTTTCATACATTGTATCCCAAATATCCATATATTCCTTTTCTCCTAAAATACCTGAATTTATCGCATAGACCTTCCTATTTGCATATACTACAGTTTCATCATGTCTTTCCTGCCGAAAACTATTATCCGAATTAGACATCTATCTCACAGCCACAACTACCCCAACATCTAACTCGACAACTCAACATAGTGACATCTATTAAGGCAACTCAACTCTCACACTTTTTGACCTGATCTGCCCGTGGATAAGTTCCGAGAAGCGTTCGTCCTGCCCAACGCCAAATTTGCCCGATTGCCCAAAAACCGCCGGATACTTAATCTTTCACGACTATTTCCCTTCGACTCTTGACATCAACACAACGCTCTCAACGTGCTCACCATTGTCCAAACCTATATTCTCAACTCTTCTGCGTTCTTCTCAACTCTTCTGCGTTCTTCTCAACTCTTCTGCGTTCTTCTCAACTCTTCTGCGTTCTTCTCAACTCTTCTGCGTTCTTCTCAACTCTTCTGCGTTCTTCTCAACTCTTCTGCGTTCTTCTCAACTCTTCTGCGTTCTTCTCAACTCTTCTGCGTTCTTCTCAACTCTTCTGCGTTCTTCTCAACTCTTCTGCGTTCTTCTCAACTCTTCTGCGTTCTTCTCAACTCTTCTGCGTTCTTCTCAACTCTTCTGCGTTCTTCTCAACTCTTCTGCGTTCTTCTCAACTCTTCTTAGAATTTTAGAGTATAGTATTGTGTACGATCGTTTTGAGAAGTACCATGCCACTCTAATAAATCTTTATCAGCAAGATTTTTAAGTAACTTCCTACAAAATGTTGAACCTTTTTCAATAAGTTCTGTCGCCATTTTTGTAGTTATTTTTTCCCCACTGTTATACATAAAATGTATAATAGTTTTTTCATCTTGACTTAGTTTATCAAACACCTCCTCAGAAATTTTGCCTTTAATTTTATCTATTGTTCTAATACTTCTATTTAAAATATTGTTTTCTAAAACTAATAAAACACTATTGTTAGGTTCTGCATATTTAGGCTCCTTTAGAAACAGCTTTTCCATTTCAGAATATATTCTCTTAACGCCTTCATTCATTTCTTTTACCCATCCAAATTCACATAGAGTTCTTGCAATTCTTGGATTCCTTGAATATCTTTGATTTAGAATATTTTCTATGGTTACAATATTAGGTAGTAGCCCGGGACTAAGTATTTCTAGCCTATCGTCAAATATTAACACCTTAATATGCTCCCCTCGGATTGCATAATTTCGGTGAGTCAAAGCATTGACTATTCCCTCAAACCATGCAAATTCTGGATATTCTGGCATTATTTTAAATTTTCCATCTTTATCTAAATATTGAAAATCTCTTAGTTGCGTATTAATAAATACTCTTGCTTCTCTAATAATGTTAGGTATCGCTTTATCAAATGTTTTTTCCTTAATGATATTTATTTCTGTACCAACCCTTTGATACATTCCACTATATTTAATAACTCTTAGTCTTGCCTGTGGTAAAAATTTAGAAGGGTTTTTCCCAAATAGCAAAAGCCCCGCATTAGTCAGTTTTCCATTAATCATTAAATTTCTAGCTTTCAACACTTCTTCGCTAGAAAGTTCATCTATGTTCAAAATTCTCTTATAATCATCTATTAGTTCATCATCTATATCATCTATACTTGATAATTGAACAACTTCATCCTCAAAATACCTTTGTCCTTTATCATACTGTAATTGAAGAATCTGCTCAAAATTTAATTCTATAGATCTATCATTTTGTCGAAGGAAAACTTTTCCATTATAAGATTTTATAACTCTATCTGTAGAAACATCTACAGATATGACCAATATCTTATCATCAATACCTTTATTATTTTTTACATCTAAAATATTAAATTGGGGATTTATTGGAGTTTCTTTTAATTCAGTTATAAATATATTTCTATACTCATCAATCGAATGAGCACCTTCATAATTAAAGCCCGTAATCGTCCCATCGTCTTCAATCCCTATAACTAATTGCCCACCCTCTGCATTGGAAAATGCAACCAAATGCTTTAAAATGTCTAAAGGTTTAATTTTAGCGCTTTTTCTGTCAAAAAATTGATTCTCTTTTTCAGAACAGTAAAAGGATAATTTATTCAATACATTAGTATTCATTATTTTTTCCTCAACTTAAACATATATTTAGTATAACATTACAACATCTTAAAATGCTTCAACGCATCTAAAATAGCTTCTTCTTTTTGAATTGGACACTGTGGAACTTTCTGCTTCTCGTTCTTTGGAATATTATAGTGTTCTCTAACTTCTAAACCATGCTTTTTCTTAACTTGTGCAATGTACCGAGTAGATACTTTAAACCTAAACTTTTCCAAAACATAGTTTTGAATTTGTTTATATGTTGCCTTACTCCCCGCACTTGTCAAATCCATCTCATCCAGCTCAATTTCAACACTTATGTGCTTTTCGACATCGAGTTTGGACAAAAGTGCTACCGTCTCCACGTGGCTGGTGTAGGGGAATAAATCGAAGACTCGCCAAGTCTTAACCCGGTAACCCAACTGACGCATGGTTTCCAGGTCCCGCGCACAGCTAACCGGGTCGCAGGAAAATAACGCCACCAAATCCGGATGCTGCGCACAAATCGCTCGTGCCACCGCTTTACCCAAACCCAATCGTGGCGGATCAGCCACCACCAACGTGCCCTGACTAACCATCTCTCCCATCGGCAAAGAACGCAACAACTGTGGGGAAACATCACCGCGCCGTACCTCTACCTGGTCAAAACCAGCCTTCGCTAAATTGTAGGCAGCGGATTTCGTCGCCGGACCGTCACCTTCCACCGTGGTCAAACGCCCTTTTGCGCCCAGCCCCTGAGCCAGGAACAGTGAAAACAGCCCTGAACCGGAATAGAGCTCCCACGCTTCAAATCCCTCTATCTGACCAAGAGCATCCCGAAGTGCCGCCGCGAGGATTGCGGGGGCACGCCGGTCAGTCTGCCAAAATGACCCGGAAAAAATTCGGTATGTAAAAGTCAGGTCATCCACGTGGACCGTCTCCCGCACCCGCGAGGTTGTCGGCTCTCCGTCCACGCTCAAAGTCTGTCCATCGACAAACAGTACCGGCGCGGAGCTTGACGGAGCAATGACGCGCAGACGGGTTCCCGGCGTAAACTCCCAATGCCGCCGGAACAAATCCAAGTCGACCAACTCAGGCACCAGCAGCGGAAAAGAACGCACCGTATGGACATTGTGAGCCGCAGCTTCATACATGCCCAGCCCCCCGCCTTCGCAGACCGTAAAGCTCACGCGGGTACGACCCGGCTCAGAACCAGACGATTCCACTTCCCAACCGGGATGCGCCTGATCCAGTTCCGCCAATAGTTCCGAACTGCCATTTCGCCGGATGGCGTCGCGCACCACGTCACGCTTCCAACGCAACTGAGCGGGATAAGCAACGTGCCCCAGTTCCACCCCGCCCAAGTCTTTGGTCTCCCCCTCGGGCCAGATGTGTGGGACCCGATCCGCACTGGCTGTTTTCACCTGCACGACTCGCCCATAGGCAACTTTGGACCGCTCAGAAGTAACTTCTACCTCTACCGTTTCTCCCGGAAGTCCCCCTCGAACCATGATGACTTTGCCTGCAGCCAGACGCCCCACGCAATATCCACCGTGAGCCGGTCCGCCCAGCGTAATGATTTCAGTTTGCATCAGATTCCTTTCCCCCCAATAAGCTGACCCAGGTGATTGTCACTCGTGCCAGTCGCACCAAATGACGAGCATAAGTGCGTTCAGCGGCATTGTGTAGCAATCCCAAAGCTTTACATTTCGGCACGTATCTCGGCAAATATACCGAGATAGAGGTCAGCGGATCCATATCAAGTTTCGCGTTGAGATATTTCTGAACCGACTGCAGGCGGTTACCGCCCTCGTTCGGAATCAGGGTCAACGTAGCGGTGATTCCTAACTCCTGCCACTGGTGACGCACCGCCGTTTCATCCTCATCTGGCTCAAGCACGTGTACTACCTCGACATTAGGGTGATGCGCCGCCCACGCGTAACGGATGGCTTTTAGGGCAGACGCATTAAAACGCGACACCAGCACGAGGGCGAGAGTATGTTTCACCGGGGTTTCGGCGTGTTCGAGCTGCGACATTTTGTATTGCACCCTTCGGTAATAAAAGTTGAGTATGTAAATGAGCAGTCCCAGTCCGACCCAGGTGGCCAGCACATAGAACTCAAAAAATGAGTTAAACGCCACCGAAACCACAATCAGGATAATCAAGCTAATAATGACGCTGATAATGGCAATCCGGTAATACCGCTTGGATTGACGCCGCTGCGCGAAGGTAACCCCGCTGTGGAACCGAGAACGCCACATGCGCATCCGCGCGACCTGACCTAGGAAGCTAGAGATTGCCACGAAGGTCACCCAGGTCAGCGCCGCCACTCCCATACGGCTGTGCACCGTCAGCGCTACCCCGAACGTGACCGTCATGAATATCAAAATTGAAGCCGAACGACCTCGGCGCATCCACGACACGGGAACCTGATGTACCGTCAGGTCATGTCTGCTCAAATCAGCGAGCAAAGTGGAGGCGCTGGAGATATAGATGTAAGCACTTATCAAGCATCCCACCGCGAACAGAGACATGACCGGGATGACCAACCACCCATGCTTGTCCAGCAAAACACCCAGCAATAAAGCCAGGTTGCCCGGTCCTTGAATCACCGTATCCAAGCGGGTCCAATGGAATCCGGCAACCGTAAACGACAGATAGACCGTAGCGGCAAACATGGCTGCTGCTGAACCACCTAGAATCCGGAATATCAGCCCCGAAAGCGGCTGGCGATTCTCGTTGCGGAACAAAGTCACCGCGGGGGTCACGGGCACCAGCAGCAGCGCGGCTACAGCAGCAGCCCTCCACCCAGACTCCAGATTTGCATCGGCGACGGCGTTCTTGGCTTTCGTGGTGGAACTGAGCAACTCCAGCAAACCGGGCTTGGCTCCATTGCGCAGGTAATGCCAGAAACCGTATGCCAGCAGCAGAAAACCAACCACGAATATAATCAGGGTGAGCCACGGAATCACCTTGCGGACAGGTTCGGGACGAAACAGCGCCAGCAACAGCAAGACGAAACCGGAAATTAAAATCCACACCCGATAACTTTCGGGCAGCCCCACGGAAACCACGATGAACGTGGTAGCGGTAGAGACCAACGCAGCTACGGCAACGACCATCGCCAGCAATGACGCCGCCGCGGTGAGGGCACCGAGAAACGAACCTAAGTTGGCTTGCACCAAGGCGGCTGTGGAATCTAAACGGTGGGTTTGCCCCAGGGAATACCCGTGGGCGAGCGTTGTTATCAACCCAGCAATCAGCATAAACGCTACAATCCACAGGGCTACTGCGGAGAAAATCGGTCCCGAATATGCAATCAAAGAGGGGAATACCGAAGCCGCAATGAGGGCAGGGAACCAAAATTTTGGTGCAAAGAATGCCAGCTGGATAAAGTTCTCCCGCCAGCCCTCTCGAGGAGTCAGATTCTTCAACACGTCTCAACTTTAGCCGCTCGGATTCAAACCGGAAAGAATTTACCTCCCGAACCCCTGAAATGTCGCCGATTTTAAGCCTTTCAGGTTATGTTTTAAGAGTGCATTTTGTAATCATGGGCTGTGGACGCGTCGGAACCACGCTGGCGAAAGCGATTGAGGACCGGGGGCACACCCTGGCAATTATTGACAACAACACGGAATCTTTCCGCCGGCTGTACAAAAATTTTCAGGGGCAAAAGCTGACTGGTGAAGGGTATGACCGCAACACCCAGCTCCAGGCTGGCATCGAGGACGCCTACGCTTTCGCGGCGGTGGCTGATGATGACAATGCCAATATCCTGGCGGCACGCATGGCTCGCGAAATTTATCATGTAAAGAAAGTGGTGGCACGAATTTCCGACCCCCGTCGCGCTGAAGTCTATGAACGGTTGGGTATCCCCACTGTCGGTTCGGTGGATCGCACCACCGCATTATTGCTGGCGCGAGTCTTGCCGCTACCCCCGGATGTCGTATATACCGAGGACACCGGATATTTGAGTCTGTGCCGCGTGCCCGTGGGCCCCAGCTGGGTCGGGCACGAGATTTCCGCTTTAGAGGCTGAGCTGGGGATTCGAGCGGCTTATGTCCTGCGTTTTTCGAAAGTGCTGATGGTTGAGGCTTCGACCGTGTTACAGGAAAACGACGAGTTGTTTTATTTCGTTGCCGAGTCTCAACGTGAAGCGGTGGCATCCCGTTTGGCGAGGAATTTCAAGGAGTAATCATGCTGATTGTTATTGCCGGGGCGGGCTCAATCGGTCGCTCCATCGCCAGGGAGCTGCTAGCCAGGGGGCATCAGGTCACAATTGCCGACTCCAGCCCCGAGGCGATGAAAGTTTCCTCAGTTCCAGAGGCGAACTGGATTCTGGGAGATTTATCCACTCCCGAGACCATGGAACAGGCGGGGGCAGCGCAAGCCGATGTGGTCGTTGCGTCTACCGGCAACGACCAGGCTAATCTGGTTATTGCACTTCTGGCCAAGACCCAGTTCGGGGTACCTCGGGTGGTGGGTCGGATTAATAATCCCAAGAATGAGTGGATGTTCAATGAGTCTTGGGGCGTGGACGTGCCGATTTCTACTCCCCGGATGATGACTGCCCTGGTCGAGGAGGCCTTGAGCGTTGGTACTTTGGTGCCGATATTCCGGTTCAATAACTCCCACAACGGATTATTTTCTATAGTCCTTTCCGCTGATTCCCCAGTTTTGGGCAGGAACCCGGGCGAAATTGAGTGGCCCACGGGGGTTTTGCTGACTGCGGTCATGCAAGACGGAACAGCGCTGGCTCCGCACCTGGTCGCGAGTTTACGTGCTTCAGATCAGCTGTTGTTCCTGTTCCCCGAGCAGAATGAAGAAGCGATTGCCCAGGTCGGAAAGCTTCTGACAGTTACGGACGCCGCGGATTCAGCAAGCGCTGTCGGGGGTGTGGGCAGCGTCGGTGTCGGAGGAACCGACGCCAGCGAGACCGGAGTCGAGGAACTTCCCGTGAGTGCGACGCAGCAGGAGCCAACTCAGGTAGAGCGCCACGGCGAATAGCGGCACACCCAACAGAATCTGGAAGGTTCCCAGCCAGGGCACGTTTCCTCCCAGGTAGAGAGGTGTTTTCACAGCTAGACGGAGCGTGAATACTCCCAGCCAGATGACTGTCACCGCGTAATATGCCTGTTTATCTGCCTTCAGTCTCGGATTTGTCCGCCAGCGCAAACCCTGGGCACGAAACCATCCGACTAACAGACCGATAACGGGGAAACGCACCAAAATCGACACCAAAATCACGGTGGCATAAACCGCATTAATAATCAGGCTCAGCAAGAAGTAGTTCTCGCCTTTGCCGCTGAACATGGCCCACAGCACACCGATGATGACGACCCAGAATCCTGCAAATGCTTGCATAATCGAGGAATGACCAATAAGCCGCGCGATAATCAAGCCCACAGCAAAGCCCAACGAAATCGCACCGGCTTTCAGGACATCGCAGCCTGCCACAAACGCCACCACAAAAACCAGCGTCGGTCCGATGGACTCGATAATGCCGCGCCACCCCCCTACGGCTTGGCGAAGGGAGAATTCTTCCGCATCCAGCTTGCCCCCCATGTTCCGCCCCAGGGTATCTTTGAAGTCATTGAGCCCGGCAATAATCGCTTCTTGGTCGTTTTCTTTACTCATTCGTTGCTCCCAAGAGGTGATAGTCAGGGTTAATCAGTTCTACACCGTCCGACCCTTGTAACGGAATGCCGCACACTTGCAGACGGCGCCCCAAGGTCACTCCGGGAACCTCCATCCGCCCCAGCCAGCGCACGTTAATGAATCCCCCGGCAGTTTCCAGACATATCCGGAAAGACGGTACGTCGGCGGGAGACAGGAAAGACGTGGAAAGCACGGTGCCGACACGCGTAATCTGTTGACGTGGTGACATGGTTAACTCGTCTGCTCGCCGCGCGATTAGGCTTGCTGCTGCTCGCGCAAAGCTGCCAACTGACGTGCCAAATCGTCAGGCAAAACCACGGGGATGACCGAGCGTGGACTCATCGGTCGGGAACCGCGCACCACCACGACCTGACGGACAGCTTTCTCCAACGCCTGCAAATCCGGGTCATCAGCTTGCACCATGCCGTTAAAAACCAAGCGCACAAACCAGTTCGGACCGTCCACTCCGCAATAGCGAACCTGTACGCGTCCCCGGTTGCCCTGAGCGTCTTGTGCTACTAACTGTACGAACAGTTCGGTACCGAAGCTTCCTTCGCGTTCTTCACAAGTGTTGCCCGCAGCGGTGGTCTCTCCGCGCACCTGCGCACGCAGTTCAGGCCACAAGCGCTTTGATTTCGGCGCGGCAACTGCCAGGAGTTCTACCGCTGCCTTACCAATCTGCATGGTCAGAGAACCAAAAGTTTTTTCATCCAGCGGAGATTCCGGATGCACCGCCAGACCGGGAATTTGAGGCAGCAAGAACACTCCGAAGTCTGCGTACTGGGAGGTGTCCTGGTCAGCAAGTTGTTTGACGTCCCGGGGACCTGCGGGCTGGTCTTTCGTCTCCACAGCCTCGGACGATACCGGAGCTGAATCGGGTGTCCCCGAGGTTACCGCACTGGTGGAATCGTCTTGAAGCTCACGAGCATTCGCAGTTTTCTGACGTCGCTTAAAAAACAGTCCCATCAGGCTACACCCGCACAATCCATGCACACCGGCTGACCGTTTTCCTCCCCAGCCAGTTGTGACGCATGATGCACAATAAAGCATTGTGAACACACGAACTCGTCGTCCTGTTTGGGAACTACCCGAACTGAGAGTTCCTCATTGGATAAATCCGCGCCAGGCAGCTCGAAGGAATCGGCAGCTTCATTCTCGTCCTCATCAACGGAAGCATCTTCGGAATTCTTTCGCTGAGTCTTTAACTCCTCGATGGATTCCTCAGGATTTTCCTCATCTCGCTTGCGCGGGGCATCGTAATCGGTGGCCATTGCACTCCCTTAAAATAAACGATTTGGTGCGTCGCGATATTAGCACTACTTTAAGGAAATTGCGACCTGTCGGCAACGCTACGGCGGGTTGACGTGAAAACTGCCCCCGATTTTGGCAATGTTTAGTCCAGGAGGAAAAATGCGCAGCCTTTCTTTGCTTGGAATTCATACTGACGGCGAACACCTTGTGTTAGTTGACACAGAAGGTGAACGCTTCCTTTTACCTCTCGACGAAGAGCTGCGCTCCATAGTGCGCCAGCAGCGTCGGAAAGTTGTGGCGGCGCTATCCGCTTCCAACACCCAGGATTTACGCCCCAAAGACATTCAAACTTTGATTCGCGGTGGCGCGTCCGCCCAAGAGGTCGCCACCAGCGCCGGCATGGACTTGGCTCAGGTGAAACGTTACGAAGCTCCGGTTTTGGCAGAACGGATTTATACTGCCCGTCAGGCTCAGGAAACTCGGGTTTCGCCTGATAAAGATGCCCCGGCTCTGGGCGAGTTGGTTATCGACCGCTTGGCGACCCGCGGAGTCAGCCCCACTTCCTTGATTTGGGATGCCACCCGGCAACCCGGCGAAAACTGGCTGGTTCACCTGGAGTTCGTACAGGACGCCAAAGCCCTGGAGGCAAACTGGGACTTTGACCACGAAAACCGCACGTTGACGGCATTGGACGAACAGGCACGCTGGCTGACAGAGACCGCTACCCCCGCCGGTTCCGACACCCTGCTGAGCCGAGGACATTTCCGCTTCGGTTCTGCCCCAGAGACTGAGGTTTCCCCCTCTCCAACCACCAAACCCATCCCGGAACAATCTCCAGAAACGAGCGCTACCGAAGCTCTGCTCGAAGAGCTGAACGCTGCTCGAGGAACCCGGCTTTCCGTGGTGACCGGAGACGAAGAAGACGATGTTTCCGCGATGGAGGCAGCCATTGCGTCCGGGTTTGCCCCGGATGCTGAGACTGCACCGCCAGCCGCACCCACTCCAGACGCTGTTTCGCCGCTCCCAGATGCGGACGTTTTGTCCCTCGAAGCCGCGAAACGCCAGTCTCCTCCAGCTGCCCAGTCACCCGCACTGCCCACAGATAGTGGCGTGTTACCGGGGATGGAAGATTTGCAGCCAAATCCAGCTCAGCCTGCCGCTGACACAGGTAGACACACCACACGCCGGGGGCGTGCTGCCATGCCTTCTTGGGACGAGATTCTGTTTGGCTCTAAGGCAGACTGAGAGAGACTCAGCTGACATAACGCAGCAGCGGAACGCGCATTTCTGATTCGCTCAAGCCCCCGTGCAGACCTTTCATCTGGAATACCTGTTCTTTGAAAAATCGCGAGTCCAAGGTCTGACCTGTCCCCGCTGCAAATATGACCACATCTCCCAACAGTTCCTTCCGGCGCACCGGGGTGCCGTTGTAGGCAGCAAATAAGGCTTCTGCCTGGTCGCGATTCAGCACTTTGGCTGGCCCCAGCAGTGTCTGCAGCGTTTCTTGCAGCACCGCTGCCGCTCCCGGCTGGGCGTGGACGTGCAGGACGCGTCCTTCCCCGCTGGCGTCAGCGATAAATTCTGCCGCCGCAGTCTTTGCCAAATCCACGGTGACTTCAGGGGACGTGTTCAACATGCCGTGATCTGCGGTGATGATGACCCTCACTCCTGGTGCCAGACTATCCAGCATGATTCCAATGGCGCGATCAGCCTTTTCCAAGTTTTTCACCCACTTATCGGATCCCACCCCGTAACCATGTCCGGCATGATCGACTTCTGCGATATAGAAATACGTCATTCCGCCCTGTTTCGACACGTTCGCGGCATCATGGGCTCGTGCCTCCAGGTTTTCAGAAGCCACATACGTCGCGCCCCGCAGGGCAGCTCGAGTCAGTCCGCCACCGATAAATTTTTTCGGTCCCAAAGCAAAAGCCGGAATTTTCGCCGCGTGCAGTCGCTCAAACCAAGTCGATTCGGGTTGGAATTCTTCGGTCCGTCCCGGATAATCCTCGAAGGTAATCAAGTTAAATTTCGCCTGTGCCACCGGGTCTATCAGCTGGTAGGACAGCATATTGTGCCGTCCGGGAGCCAGCCCGGTCAGAGTGGAAGTAATCGCGGCTGCAGTAGTGGAGGGGCACACGCTGCGAGCGGTTAAGGTCTGTCCCGAGGCTGTGGCGGCTTTCACCAGAGCACGTAAGTTCGGTGCATGTCCCAGGTATTCGTTCAAGTTCCACCATCCCAGACCGTCAATCAGGACGAGGACGACTGGGGCTCCGGCAGGGCTATCAGTCGAATCCGGGGCGGAGGGAGGCTGCTGAGGTAAGGTGGACCAGCCAGCAGCCGCAAATTCGCTTTCCAGCAGGGCATCGAGGCGTAAATCAGCATCGCCCGCAGCCATGATTTCAATGTGAAATTCCGTGTTGCTCACCCTTCCATTCAATCATTTCCGACCCCGCCGGTGTGGCAAGCGGCGTAAGAGCAGGAAAAATCGTAAGAATTGATGTCATGTCTGACTCCTCCCTCGAACGCATCCAAGACATCGACATCAACGAGGAAATGGAGCATTCCTTCCTGGAATATGCCTATTCAGTCATTCACGCGCGCGCCCTACCAGATGCGAAAGACGGGTTGAAACCAGTCCAGCGTCGCATCCTGTTTCAGATGAAACAAATGGGTCTGACACCTGATAAAGGGCACGTTAAGTCGCAACGTGTCGTTGGTGATGTCATGGGTAAGCTGCATCCGCACGGGGACTCTGCCATCTACGATGCCCTGGTGCGTCTGGCACAGCCTTTCACCATGCGCGTGCCGCTTATCGACGGTCACGGCAACTTCGGTTCGCTGGATGACGGCCCCGCCGCCGCGCGTTACACCGAGGCTCGCTTGGCTCCCGCCGCTTTGGCACTGGTGGACGATTTGGACGAGGACGTTGTCGATTTTGTGCCAAACTATGACAATCAGCTCACCCAGCCTGCGGTACTCCCAGCTGAGTTCCCGAATCTGCTGGTCAACGGCGCGAACGGGATCGCGGTAGGCATGGCGACTAACATTCCACCTCACAACGTGGGCGAAACGATTAACGCCGCCATTCACTTACTGGATCATCCGCAAGCCGACACCGCGGAACTGATGAAGTACTGCCCCGGTCCGGACCTTCCCGGAGGCGGAATTATTGTGGGCTTGGACGGAATCCGTGAAGCCTACGAAAACGGGAGAGGCATTTTTATCACTCGTGCCAGGGCGACCATCGAACAGGTCACGGCTCGTAAGCGTGGCATTGTCATTACTGAACTGCCTTACCAGGTCGGTCCCGAGCGAGTCGCGGAAAAACTGAAAGAATCTGTCAGCTCCGGAAAGGTCAAAGGCGTTTCGGGCTGGCAGGACCTCTCCGATCGGACGCACGGAATGCGCCTGGTGGTCGAGGTTAAGAACGGTTTTCACCCCGAAGCTGTTTTGGCTTCGCTGTATAAGTACACTCCCCTGCAGGAATCTTTCGGCATTAATACCGTCGCCCTGGTCGATGGCCAGCCGCGCACGCTGGGTCTGAAAGCAGCACTGCAGGTGTTTGTCGACCACCGTGTGGAGGTCACTCGACGGCGCAGCGAATTCCGTCTGAAGAAAAAGCAAGAACGCCTGCATTTGGTCGATGGGTTGCTCATTGCCGTGCTGAATCTGGATGAGGTCATCGAGGTCATTCGGACCTCGGATGATTCCGCCGCGGCTCGTCAACGTTTGATGACAGTATTCGATTTGTCCGAAGCCCAGGCGGAGTTCATCCTAGAGCTACGGTTGCGGCGGCTGACTAAGTTCTCCCGCCTGGAGCTGGAGGCGGAAGCTGATGAGCTGCGACAAGCGATTGCCGAACTGGAACAAATTTTGGCATCCACCGAAAAACTGCATGACGTGGTACGTTCCGATATGCGTCAGACCGCGGCGCGTCTGTCTACGCCACGTCGTACCGTGTTGCTGGAAGAGGACGGTTCAGCTGTGGCGGCTTCAAAAGACGCTGCACTGCCGGTTTTGGGGGCGATGACGGTGTCGGATGTGCCCCTGGAGGTTCCCGATGTACCGTGCCGGATTATCCTGGGTGCCGACGGGCGAGCTATCCGTTTGACACATACCGGTCCCGTGACCCGTTTAGAGGGTTTCAACAGCACCATCGCCGGCTCTATACTGACCCATACGCGAGGGTCTTTCGGAGTCGTGACTTCATCGGGTTTTGTGGTGCGTCTGGACGTGTTGAGTCTTCCTCCGGGGGAAAAGTCCTCATTGGCTGACTCTGCCGGCGCTAGTAGCGCAACTGCCGCAGGTTCAACCGAAACTGAGGATATAGAGTTGAGTCTCACGGAAAGTGCGCCCCTCTGGTCTTTTGACGGCGCCCCGCAACTATCAGCTGCAGCTCGTTTGGAGGACGGGGAAACTGTGGTCGGTATCCTCACCTTGGATGAAGACGAAACGGTCGGAATGATGACCGCACGCGGCATCGTGAAACGGATGCGACCGGACTATCCCAGTACCCAAGACCGCTTCAGCATCATCAATCTGGAGGGTACGGACCAGTTGATTTATGCCGGAGCTTGCCCGGATGACGCTCAAATCGTGATGATTTCAACGGATGCCCAGCTGCTGCGAACTCCCGCTAATAAAGTTCGCCCCCAGGGGCGCAATGCCGGCGGGGTCGCAGGTATGAGTCTGAAAGAACACACGCAGGTCATTGCCGGAGCTATCGTCCCTGATGAGCTGGTTGCAGCTACTACCGTCGCCACTGTCTCTGCCATTATGAACGCGATGCCGGGGGCGAATCAAAGTTCCATTAAACTCACACCGCTGGATCGCTATCCCGTAAAGGGTCGGGGCGCACAAGGGGTGCGAGTGCAGCGTTTCCTAAAGGGCGAGTATGCGCTCGATATGGCTTTTGTGGGTCCGGATCCAATACACGCCATCGATGCCCACGGTCAGCCAGTCAAACTGCCAGAATTAGACGAACGTAGGGATGGTTCTGGATCGAACTTGAAATCTAATATCGCCTATTTTGGCTAATACTCGATTGCAGTATATTTTCTATCCTCATCGTTGCGCCGGAGTCTGAGACGTCGAGAGACGCTCCCGCAAGCAGGGTCTTTACTGAGATTTACGCCCGATTTTCTCTCTTTTTCGCTTCAGTAGCGCCGTGGCAGACTCGCGATTCATTTTTGCGACTTCTTCTCGCAAGGCGGAAGCATCCGCAGGGTCTGTAGTTTCGGCAGGCAGGTTCACCACCCACTCAGTCGAACCTCCCGTAACTTCATACCCGAAATCAGTATAGAGTTGTGCAACCTCAGTCGGGTTTTCCTGATCCAATCCCACCGCGGCGTATTGCATTCCCGATTCTTGGTATGAAGCGATGGCATGAGATAGCAAAGCCGCCGCTACCTGCGTTTCCGCGTAATCAGGCAGGACCCCCAGGATTTCGGTATAACCTTGGGTGAACCCCATTGCCTCCCAATCTTGCTCATAGCGGGCGGATAGCAAATACCCGGCTATTTCGGCGACATCACTGGATTTGTCCAAGGCAATAAATGACCATTGCGGGGCAAAGAAGGGTCGGCTAGACTGCCAAGTCTGCATATCTTGGGCGGGCGCGCCGGCTGCTAAAGACATCAGCTCGTTGTGAGCCCGACGTACATGGTCATCAAAATCCGGTGACCACGGGATAATTTCCAGATATTGACCGGGGGCTACCAGTTCTCCCGGAGCTGCCAAATCACGACGCAATTCCAGATAAGTATGGGCGGGAAGAAAACCGCTGGCGCGCAGCTGTGGCTCGGCACCACTGGCTGCCTGGTCCACGAAACACACAATCTGGGCAGGACGCGGCTTGTCTGTCAGCATAGTGTGCGCAGTCTGGACTTCCCACTGGAAAATGATGGAACCGACCCCACGATTCCGCCAGCTCGCTCCCACTCCTCCGGAGCAAATCGCTTGTACTCCGTCGGTTTCGTCGATACGCACGATGGCGTAGGCGACCATCCGCGAGTCCTGATCCCAGGCGCTTAGTCCGCAAAATTCAGATTGAAAGATTGAATCAACTTCCGCCGGGGAAGTCCGGTAGGGCGGATTGTCGATACGTTCCATCTCGACAATGAGTCGCATCAGGTCTGGCTTATGCGTGACCTCCAGCGGTTTCCAGGTGAGTCCTGGAGTGGAAGCTGGGTACGCAAAAAGTTGAGCCAAATCTCCCCCTCGCTTGTTAGAAGCCGTTGCCATGACTTTGATTGGTTCCTGGTGAAATCGGACACCAATCCGGAGCTTATCTGACGATTCTAGGCGTCAATCATCTCGGCGTCCAACTTCGAAGCTCCCTCGATGATGAATTCTCGCCGCGGTGGCACTGCCGAACCCATCAACAACTCAAAGACCTCTTCTGCCCGATTGACAGCGGCTTCATCGCTTAAACGGATTCGCCGCAGCGTGCGGTGTTGCGGATCCATGGTCGTTTCTGCCAACTGGTCGGCGTCCATCTCGCCCAAGCCTTTGTAACGCTGAATGGGTTCCTTGTAGGTTCGTCCGGTCTGTTCCAGTTTCCCCAGCTCTTTATGGAGCTGATCCTCTGAATAGGTGTAGAGGAATTCGCCGGGCGTCTTGCCTTTCGCGTTGACCTGAATCCGGTGCAGCGGCGGGACGGCAGCAAAGACTCGACCTGCGGCAATCATGGGTCGCATATAGCGGAAGAACAGGGTCAACAGCAGCGTGCGGATATGCGCCCCATCCACGTCCGCATCCGTCATCATGATGACTTTGCCGTACCGGGCTTGTGAAATGTCGAAAGTGCGCCCCGACCCAGCCCCGAGGACCTGGATAATCGCCGCGCATTCCGCGTTAGCCAGCATTTGGGCAGTGCCGGTCTTTTGCACGTTGAGGATTTTGCCGCGAATCGGGAACAGAGCTTGAAATTCGGAGTTCCGAGCAGCTTTCGCGGTGCCCAGCGCAGAATCGCCCTCCACGATGAACAGCTCGGATTTCTCGACGTCGTCACTGCGGCAATCCACAAGTTTCGTCGGGAGAGTCGAGGTTTCCAGCGCGTTTTTCCGTCGCGTAATCTCTTTGGACAGCCGAGCGGACAGGCGTGAACGCATCTCTGCCACGATTTTGTCCAGAAGGGCGGAAACCTGGTTTTTATCCTCGCGTTTCCGGGAGTTCAGCTTTGCTTCCAGCTCCTCAGTCACGACTTTGGTCACAATCGGCTTGACTTTGGCGCTGCCCAGGGCTTCTTTTGTTTGCCCCTCAAATTCGGGTTCGGGCAAGCGCACGGTGATGACGGCGGTCATGCCTGTCAGAATGTCCTCTTTCTCGATTTTCGATTCTTTAGCGCCCAGTTTCAGACGCCGTGAGTTGGCTTGGATTGCCGCGCGCAGGGTTTTCACCAACCCCGCTTCGAAGCCCGCCAGGTGCGTGCCACCGACCGGGGTTTCGATAATGTTTACGTAGCTTTGTTCCACAGTGTCATAGCCCACTCCCCAGCGCAGCGCCACGTCGACCTCACAGGTGCGCTCCATCTCTTTAGGCTCCAAATGACCCGTCTGTTGGTTCGGCACTTGCACAATCTCCATGAAGGTGCCGCTCCCCTGTAACTGCCAAGTGTCAGTGATGGCACGGTCCGGCGCGAGATAGTCCACAAAGTCGACCGTACCGCCCTTGTGCAAGAACGTATCGGTGAGAGTTTCCTCTCCACGCAGGTCGGTGATGGTGATGGCCAGACCGGGAACCAGGAACGAGGTTTTGCGCGCCCGATTAGACAGGTCCTCGTAGCTGAAGTCAACCTCCTTGGGGAAAATCTGGTAGTCCGCCCAAAAGCGTACCCGCGTCCCGGTGGTACCTTTCTTAACCTTGCCGAGCTTCGTTAGCTTGGAGGAATCCTCGAAAGGTAGGAAAGCGTTGTTGGGGTTCAGTTCCTCCGTGTCGCTGAACACGCCGGGTTCGCCCCTACGAAACTGCAATCCGTGGGTGTAACCATCCCGGTCGACCGCCACGTCCATACGGGCGGACAGGGCGTTGACCACCGAGGCACCCACCCCGTGCAAACCTCCCGCGACCTTGTACAGTCCGGCATCGAATTTGCCGCCCGCGTGCAGTTTCGTGTAGACGACTTCCACACCGCTCAAGCCCGTGCCGGGCACTTCGTCTATCGGCACGCCACGACCGTTATCGCGCACTTCCGCTGAATGATCGGGATAAAGCACGACTTCGATGTGGTCACAGAACCCAGCCAAAGCTTCATCGACCGAGTTATCGATAATTTCCCACAGGCAATGCATGAGCCCGCGCTTATCAGTCGAGCCTATATACATAGCGGGACGCTTGCGCACCGCCTCCAGCCCTTCCAAGACGGAAAGGTGGTGGGCAGAGTAATCAGAGACATCTTTAGCTGTAACCACGGGCTATATCCTATGCGCCGTGGCGCTCCGGTTCAGGTTGCCTTGCCGGGCTTCGCGCTTTTTGCCCCCGCGCCCCCGGTTTTCACGCTGTGTCGCCACAGTAAACCGCTGGTAGACTAAAACGCTGATAACACATGAAAACCCACGACACAGGAGGCGTCGCCTTTGGAGCTGAAGGTTAAGACTTTTGCGCAACTCAGTAACACGGAACTGTATGCAATCTTGAAACTCAGGGTGGATGTTTTCGTGGTCGAACAGGCTTGCCCCTACCCGGAAATTGATGGGCGAGATGAGGATTCTCTGCACGTGTGGTTGGAAGAGGACGGCGAGATTCTGGCTTACCTGCGCGTCTTGGATCGCGGCGTGGAGAGCGAATATGTCTCGATTGGCCGCGTCATTGCTGCGCGCCGCCGCCAGGGCTTGGGTTCTGAAATCATGAAAGCGGGAATACGCGTGGCTCAAGAGCATTTCCACGCTGAAGCCATCTATCTGGAGGGACAGGTCTATGCCCAGGGGTTCTATGAAAACCTCGGGTTCCGTCAGATCTCCGAGCCCTACTTGGAGGACAATATCCCCCACATCAAGATGCTGCTCATACCAGCGGCGCAACGACTCAACTGATGTACCCAGCCGTGGAGCAATCTCGCTGATAGCCCGCCACTGCGTACACGACCTATCATCAGACAGACGATCACCAACCATCCTCACCGCACGATTCCTAAACTCCAGCGAACACCCCTGCGATATGTTCCAATCCTCTCAAAAACAGATAGGAACAAAACCCAGGACGCTTCATCACTCAGCTCAGGGCTACAGCGGCGCGACGTCCCCCAGACGTCGCTGATACGCCATCCCCGCCATCAACGCGATAGCACACTCGTCTAACGGGAGTCGCGGTTAGTTCAAGTAATCGCGCAAAGACTGAGAACGAGCCGGGTGACGCAGCTTGGACATTGTCTTGGCCTCAATCTGGCGGATACGCTCGCGGGTGACCCCGTAGCGGCGCCCGATTTCGTCCAGAGTCTTGGGTTGACCATCCTTGAGACCGAAACGCATGGCAATCACGCCAGATTCTCGTTCGCTCAACGTGTCCAAAACACGTTGTAGCTGTTCTTGGAGCATCATAAAGCTAACGGCATCGGCAGGCACTACTGCTTCGGAGTCTTCAATCAAATCCCCGAATTCAGAGTCACCGTCCTCACCCAGCGGGGTGTGCAGGGAAATCGGCTCGCGACCGTATTTCTGGACTTCCACGACCTTTTCTGGGGTCATTTCAAGTTCTTGCGCCAGCTCATCAGGGGTGGGTTCGCGTCCCAGATCCTGCAGCATTTGGCGTTGCACCCGCGCCAGTTTATTAATGACTTCCACCATGTGTACCGGAATCCGGATGGTACGCGCCTGGTCTGCCATAGCACGGGTGATGGCCTGACGAATCCACCAGGTGGCGTAGGTAGAGAACTTGTAACCTTTGGAATAATCGAATTTTTCTACCGCACGTATCAGACCTAAGTTGCCCTCTTGAATCAAGTCAAGGAACAACATACCACGTCCGGTATATTTCTTTGCCAGAGCCACTACCAAGCGCAGGTTTGCCTCTAGCAGGTGATTCTTTGCCATCTGCCCGTCTTGAACGACATAGTGCAGTTCCCGAATCTGTTTCGGAGTCATGGTTTCCTGCTTAGTCTTCAACAGGTGCTCCGCGTACAGACCAGCTTCGATGCGCTTGGACAGGTCCACTTCCTGTTCCGCGTTCAACAGCGCGACCTTGCCGATTTGCTTCAGGTAATCCTTGACCGGATCGGAAGTCGCCCCAGCTACGGTCACCTTTTGAGCCGGCTCGTCCGCATCATCTTTTTCGGAGAGGGTATATTCCGCACTGGTCGAGGATTTAGCTTTAGACCCTAGTTTGGTATCTTTCGATTTATCCTCGTGGGAAGCGTCCTCGTCCTCGTCGTCCTCAGTATCCTCAGCGTCTTCCTCACTGTCTGCATCATCTTCTTCGTCGTCGCCCTCGAGGTCTGCTAAATCCTCGATTTCCGGGTCTTCCAGCTCGCCTTCATCAGGTTCGTTGTCCTTATCTTCGACTTCTTCCTCGATTTCGTCCTCGACTTCGAGTTCCGGAGATTTTACAGACTCTTCAGGTAGTTCTTGATTGGTTGCAGACTTCCTCCGCTTCGTACCCGTGCTCGTCTCCGTGGCTTTTGCCTTGGAGGTCCGGGTTTTCCGAGTGGTGGTCTTTTCACCTGATTTGGCACTGGATTTTGCTCTGGTCTTGGTGGTGGATTTCGCCGCGGTTTTCCCTGCAGTTTTAGCGCCAGTCTTTGTGCTAGCTTTCCCGCCAGATTTAGCAGCGGTCTTGGTAGCCTTCGCTGCGGCGCTCTTGGATCCGGTCGATGCCTTAGATTTCGTTGCAGATTTGGCGGTTGATTTCGCCTCCGACTGCGCCTTAGAGACTTTCTGTCCCGCCTTGGTGCTAGCTTTCCGAGTGGTGGAACCAGCTTTGGCGCCTGCTGCCTTGCCGGCAGTCTTCCGAGTGGTAGTAGGGCTGGTTTCGCCTTGATTTTCAAGGGACTTTTCGCTGGTAGACACCGAGAACCTTTCGCATTGAGGAATTGTTTCAAAACGTACAAGGCACAATTATAATTTCATACTAACAAAATTGCTCATGACATGGTAAATTTGGGTCATGCTCGAGGAAATTTCCCTGATAGCTGACGTGCGCTCCGGAGTCAGCGCCCGACTTGCCGAGCCGTGGAAATATTGCAACAGCAAAGCCTTAACAAACGCGCAGCTAGACGGATTCTCTGCCCCCGCTAGCGGACTACTCACCCGGGGTAAGCGTTTCCGAGCCATCGCCGCCTACATGGGTTGGATTAGCGCCGCCGGTCCCCTGCGGACAGGTGAGATTCCCGACCAACTGCTGGACCTGGGCGCCAGTCTCGAGCTGTTTCAAACCTCAGCTCTGGTTCATGACGACATCATCGACAATGCCATAAAACGTCGCGGTCTACCTGCTGCGCAAATCGCATTTATGACGTCTTTCCCCATGGGTGGACCTCGTTTCGGCGATTCCGCTGCTATCTTGTGGGGAGACTTGCTCTATGCGGCTGCAAACTCTTACTTTTCCCAGGCCATCAGCACGCTTTCTGTGGAAAATGCCCATCGAGCCAGTAATTTCTTCGTTACGATGCAAGCCGAAGTGGCTTACGGACAGTTCCTCGACCTTTCCGCAGAGACTCGTGAGCTCTCACCTGATATGCCCCCCTCTCGGGAGGCGGCTATGGAAATTATCAAGCACAAGACCGCGCGTTACTCTGTAGTAATACCGCTGCTGTTGGGAGCGGCGTTGCGCGGCGCCAATGATTCCCTCATTGAGCAATTGGAAGGATTCGCCACTCCCTTGGGCGTGGCTTACCAGCTGCGTGACGACGATTTGGGGATTTTCGGAGATCAAGAACTGACCGGAAAACCCTCCGGTGACGATATTCGTTCTGGGAAACGTACTGCACAGCTCGCTCTCGCTTGGGAAATGACTGATGACCGAGGGCGAGACTACTTGATGCGCTACTGGGGAGCGCCGGACTTGACCCCACCCATCATCGACAACATTTGCGCCATTATCACCGGTTCCGGAGCGCGACGCGCGATTTCTGACCTGATGAATGAGCACCTGGAGCAATCCCAGGAATTCCTAGACGCTATGCCGTGCGACGCAGAGGTGAAACGACAACTCGCCGCTTTCGGTTCCTCCCTGGTGAACCGCGCCAGCTAATCAGCACTAACTATTCAGAGTGCCAAAGCTCCTGCCACCCGACGCACAGCTTTCTTGCGTCCCGCCCGCAGTGCATTCAACGGGGTGTCCCCTAGGCTGTCGTCCACGCTGAGCATCCAGTTCATTGCTTCGACATCGCTGAACCCGCCATCACGCAACAGGATTAAGGTACCCCGCAGGACCTCCAAGGGTCCGCAATAATCTCCCGCCGATTCAGCTGGCACCAGGAAGACCTGGGGAATACGCAGCTTTCCATCCTCTGGTGAGGGCAACGCTAGCAAAGATAATTCTTTGAGCCAGGAGCGGATAGCTTTCGGTTCCACACCCAGATAAGCCGCCGCTTCGCTGATAGTCAGCCAGTTATATTCCTTCCAGATTTCACTCACAATGCAAAACTAATGCAAAAAGCGGCGCGTCACGGGGAGGGACACAGAAATACGGAACAATTTAACCTAGACTTTTGGGCGTGAGTGACAAAGAAACGGAAAATTTCGACGGTACCGGAGCAACGACCGCGGTACCAGCACCCAAACCCACTTCTACAGGACGTCACTCCAACGGCAACATGCCCGATTCTTTCCCGCCTGCCCAGCCCACCCCCACCAGCCCTCAGGCGCCGCGGGAACCTACGGATCACTTGGTGGGACAGACTATTGATGGTCGTTACGTCATTGAAAAGAGACTCGCCCGCGGTGGGATGGCTACCGTGTATCGGGCACGAGACACGCGCCTGGACCGACCGGTAGCATTGAAAATTATGTACCCCCACCTGGCAGAGTCCCAGGACTTCGTCGCCCGGTTTCGCCGGGAGGCTCGAGCGGCAGCAAAACTGACCCATCCCGGTGTGGTCGCGGTGTATGACCAGGGTAGTGCCCAAGGCTCTAGCTACCTGGTGATGGAACTGGTAAAGGGTCCTAACCTGCGTACCTACCTGCGTTCACGGGGGTGCCTGCCGGTCAGTGAAGCCCTCCAAATCACCAGGGAAATTCTCCAAGCCCTCGCCGCTGCGCATCGCTCCGGTCTGGTTCACCGTGACGTGAAACCGGAAAACGTGCTGCTGCCAGAAACCGGTCAGGTAAAGGTCGCCGATTTCGGTTTGGCGCGTGCCGCCTCCGAAGTTACCGCTGCCACTACCGGTTCAATCTTGGGGACAGTGGCGTACCTGTCTCCCGAAACCGTGTCGGGAACAGCCGCAGATTCCCGCGTGGACGTTTACGCCACCGGCATCATGCTTTTCGAGCTTTTGGCTGGAGTCCCCCCGTTTTCCGGCGATTCTCCCATCCAAATCGCCTACGCCCACGTGAACCAAGACGTTCCACGCATCAGGGAGACCCAGCCCTGGGTGCCACAGTCCGTCGATGACCTGATTGCGAAACTCACGACACGGGATCCTGCCAAGCGACCTTTGAACGGGGATGCTGCCCTGGAACTGGTTGACGAAACCATTGCTGGGCTGAGTCCCACCGAAATGGCGCTGCACGGCGACGCTCAGCCCGCACCCGACACTGTTGAGGTCGACTCGGATCAGGAATTAACGCCGACTCTCAACGAAGTTCCCCTGCCCGGTGCCCCTGGCTCCCCTACGCATCACAAGTCTTGGTGGAAGCGCCGCCGGGAACGTCGGGCAAATTCCGTGCGTAACTCTGATACCCCATCCACAGATACTTCCCACCGAAAGACGCGGTGGTTCTTAATTGGGGGAATTATCGGCGCCATAGTCCTGCTAGCGGCTATCCTGACCTGGTTCTTTATGTGGGGACCGGGTTCGTATCGACCCATGGTGGACGTGGTCAACCAACAGTGGTCGGATGCCTCCAAATCCCTCACTGCCGCCGACGTAACTTTTGAACGTGTGGATGTGTTTGATGACAACGTTCCTGCCGGGAACGTAGCCCGTACCGATCCAGCGCCGGGTAAACCCTTGGGGCGTTTCCAGACCGCAAAGATTTTTGTCTCCAAGGGCGTCGAAATGCTGACGATGCCCGATTTGACGGGAAAGACTCAGGAAGATGCCTTGGAGCTGGTGAAAAAGGCTCGCTTCAACGCCCCGCAGATCAGCGAGGAATTCCATGACACCGTGCCGGAGGGGCAGGTTTCTGCCCAAGACCCTGCACCCAATGCCAGTGTGCCGCACAACACGATAGTTAAAGTTACGGTTTCCAAAGGTCGTCAGCCGGTTACGATGCTAGATTTGGTCGGCAAACCAGGTTCGGAAGCTCAAAGTGAATTGACCAAGGTTGGTTTACAGCCACAGGTTAAGGAAGAATTCTCGGATGGCGTTCCCAAAGGCAAGGTCATCAGCCAAAGTGTGGCTCCCAACACGACCCTCCACCGTCTCGACCAAGTGACCCTGGTGGTTTCTAAAGGTCCAGAGATGGCAGCAGTACCAAATGTATTTGGTAAAAGCGAAGGCGAGGCCCGCTCTGCCCTGGAGTCAGCTGGATTCACGGTGAATGTAAAGCGTACTTTCGGAGATTCCAAGCGGGTCTTGAATTCCAATCCAGGCGCCGGAACCCAAGCTAAAGTCGGATCCACGGTAACGATTACTCTGTTCTGAACGAACTTAAACCCGGCGGACCGGCGTCGCGACTGCCATTCAGAGTCTCCGGCAGGTTAAAGCGTTGCCACCGGTGACAGATTAAAAACCTAGCGCCGGGAAGTTCTCTAAATCTGCCGGTTGGATGCCCGGTTTCGCTTGCGCCAGCATTTGCGCCACTAAGAAAGCCAGTTCTAGAGCCTGTTGGTGGTTCAGACGCGGATCCACCAGGGTTTCGTAACGGTTTGCCAGGGCGGATTCGTCGATAGTTTCCGTACCGCCAACAATTTCGGTCACGTCCTCGCCCGTCAGTTCCACGTGAATGCCCCCCGGAACTGTCCCGATAGCCTCGTGAGCGGCAAAAAATCCCCGCACCTCGTCCAGAATCGTCTCAAAGTGACGAGTTTTGTAGCCCGAACCGGTCTTTACCGTGTTGCCGTGCATCGGATCGCACATCCACACCAGAGGAGTGCCGGTGTCTTTGCCGGCTTGCAGCAGGGGGGGAAGTTTTTCCCGGATATTGCTGGCTCCCATCCGGGTGATGAAAGTCAGGCGTCCCGCCACGCCCTCCGGGTTTAACCTTTCCACCAGCCCTTTCACATCATCGGGAGTCGAGTTCGGTCCGAGCTTAACGCCCAGAGGATTTTTCACCTGTGACAGTAAAGCCACGTGCGCCCCGTTCACTTGACGGGTGCGTTCTCCAATCCACAGGAAGTGTGCGGAAGTGTCATACAAATCACCGCTGATGGAATCCACGCGGGTCAGGGCATTTTCGTATTCCAGGAGCAACGCTTCATGCGAGGAATAGAACTCAGTGGTTCGCAGTGCATCGGAGGGAACCCCGGTAGCTTTCATGAACTGCATTGCCGCGTCAATCGCGGTAGCCAGGTCATCGAATTTTGCGTACGCCCGGTTACGCATAAAGCCTTTGTTCCACTCGTGAACTCGGCGCATATCGGCGTAACCGCCCTGGGTGAAGGCCCGAATCAGGTTCAGTGTGGCAGCTGAATACTGGTAGCAGGACATCAGCCGGTGCGGGTCAGGAGTACGCGACTCTGCGGTGAACTCGTGTCCGTTGACGGCATCGCCTCGGTAGGACTCTAACGTCACGCCGTCACGAGTTTCTGTATCAGCAGAACGGGGTTTGGCATACTGCCCCGCCATGCGACCCATTTTGATGACGGGCAGTCCCCCACCGT
Source organism: Mobiluncus curtisii ATCC 43063 (assembly GCF_000196535.1). Classification (NCBI taxonomy): domain Bacteria; kingdom Bacillati; phylum Actinomycetota; class Actinomycetes; order Actinomycetales; family Actinomycetaceae; genus Mobiluncus; species Mobiluncus curtisii. The sequence goes on from NC_014246.1 coordinate 2,027,368, forward strand.
AAGCCAAAACGACTGCCATCTGCAGGATGGTCTGAATTTTCAGTTTCAAGTGGTCGGCAGTGGATTCAGCAAAAGTTTCGGCACAATCTCCGCCAGTCAGCACGAAAGCCTCCCCGACACAGGCTTGTGCCATCAAGTGTTGCAGTTCATTGACTTCCCCGGCAAAAACCAGTGGCGGACGCTGCTTCAATGCTGCACAGACCGCAGAGACCTGGTCTGGGTCAGGATAGCGCGGCTGCTGGAGGGCAGGTGCGCCACGCCACACAGTTTCAAAATCTCTAAGTGCATTCAAGACCATTTTCGCGTTTCCATTTCGTGTTTGCCATTAAAAAGCCCCGCTCCGGGCAACTTTCTACAGTTTAACCCGGAGCGCGGCGAGTGAGAAAACCTAAAAAAGCCTAGGCTTGACCAATCTCCTGGAGCATCTGGCGGAACCACGGCAGGTTCACGTCGAAAGGCTTGCCACCCTTGATGCGCTGGAAATCAATACAGCTCAGACGGTTACCATTTTCTTCATCATGCCCAATAACCCCGGATTCTCCGGCGATGGCACACTGCACACCCAGGTCCACCATGCCTTTAATGAGCTGCAAATCAGCCTGATTGGACGGGGCAGAACGGGCGAAATAGCCAGATTTTTGAACCAAGACTTTTTCCGCGTCGACTGCCTGGGCGAAACGTTTGGCAAAGTATTGTCCCGGATTGATTTCATCCAGACGCACGTGACCGAACGCATCACGATTGACGACCTGGTTTTGGGCTTCCATCTCTGCCACGATGTCCATGACCCCGGCACCTTCAGACAGGAAAATGTTGACCGTATCGTTTTCGTCCATAATTTTCTTAAGGCGCTTGCCTTCGGACTCAATGTCCATGTGCATTTCCGGCACATAGATGCCGTTAATATCCCAGTGTTTGCGATCCAGCCCGACCGAAGGCACAAAGGTTTGCTGGTCCAGCCACTCGCGATACAGCTTTGCCGAGTAAGCCGTCAACCAGCCACAGTTGCGTCCCATTACCTCGTGGACAATCAACATCCGCGGAGATACCCGGGATTCCGAAATGATGTGTTGGGCAAATATGGAAGTATTTTCTGCCGCGGTGTAGGCACCTAAGGATTGGCGAATCGGCACCACGTCATTGTCAATCGTCTTGGGCAGCCCCACCACAGTGAGGTGATAGTTGTGCTCCTCCAGATAAGCTGCCAAATCGGCAGCGGTCGTGTTCGTATCGTCCCCCCCAATGGTGTGCAGCACGTCTACGCCGTCCTTCACCAATTGGTCCGCGGCGACTTTCAGCGCATCCTCGCCTTCCTTGATGAGACCGCGCTTCACCAGGTCGGCGGTGTTCGTCAACTTGACCCGAGAGTTCCCGATGGGTGAACCACCGTAGAGCTGCAACCGGGCGGCATTAGCCCTGGCATCATCATCAATCTGCAAGTATTTGCCGGTGAGCAGACCGTGATAGCCGTGCTCGTACGCGATGATGTCCACCTCCGGTTCCAACTCGGTGTACCGTTCAATCAACATGCCCACCGCGGTGGACAGACACGGCGCAAAACCGCCCGCTGTCAACAGAGCCACTCGTTTCAGAGCCATATTTCTGCCTTTCTTGTTATCCTATTTCTTTACATTCTGGGGTTCGTCGCCTGGTTGGGCGGCTACATCTGGTTGTGTATCGGATTGTCCCTCCGCGGGAGATGCCTCCGCCGTACCGACCTCACTAGCGGCGGTTTCGGAGTCTTTGCTGGTTTCCTTGCTGGTTTTGCGCTGTATCTCCAAACGCTTTTTCACATTGGCGGCATATTCATCCACGTATTCCTGCCCGGACAGCAGCATCAGGTCATACATGACTTCGTCGGTAATGGAACGCAGCACATAGCGGTTGTTTTCCATGCCCTTGTAGCGAGAAAAATCCAGAGGTTTCCCGATGATGACACCGATACGTTCCAGCTTCGGGATGGTCTTGCCGATGGGCTGCGATTTGTTCGTTCCCACCATTGCCACCGGAATAATCGGAGCGCCACTGATGAGAGACAGTCGGGCAATCCCCGTTTTACCGCGATAAAGCCTGCCGTCCGGAGAACGCGTGCCTTCGGGATAAATACCGAATAGGTCGCCGCGTTCCAAAACTTGCAGTCCCTTATCCAAAGCGACCTGGGAAGCCTTACCACCGGAACGATCCACTGGAATGACCCCCACGGACTGCATAAAATGCTTGGTAATCCAGCCCTTTATACCGGTACCGGTAAAGTAATCTGATTTCCCGACGAAAGTAATTTCCCGTTTAATCATCAATGGCAGGAACACTGAGTCAATAACCGCGAGGTGATTGGAAGCCAAAATTGCCGGACCGGTTTCGGGAATGTTATCTGCTCCGCGTATCCACGGCTGAAACAAGAGGTGCAACAACGGTCCAGCGACAAACTTTGGAAATCTGTACACAGTCGATACCTCCAGTGCCCACAGGGCTTCATGTATAGTTCAATTATGACGTTTCGTAATCGAAGCGGTCACAAGGATCGCAATGAGGAAACCCCTGAGGAAGTAAACCGTCGTTTCGAGCAACTCGCGGCGGCTACTCCTGAACTCGGAGGTTTCGGACCTCGGGACTGGACCCCAGTGGAAGACACCGAAGGTTTCGTAGCGCCCAATCCCCCATTACCGACTTTGCGGACCCGCACCAAGGTCGGCTGGCTGCTGCTGGCTGCCGCCATCATCGGCTTCGTAGTCTTGGGAATTACCCAGCCGATTTACTCGGCAGTGGCAGCTACTTTGTGTTTGATTGCCCTAGCGGTGGGTTTAGGTTTGCTGCTGCCCCTCCGCCGTCACTAAGGCATTCAGGCAGTCTCTGCAAGAGCCTGTCGCAAGGCAGCCATCACCGCGTCTGCCTCATAAGGAGCGGGCACGCTATAGCTCGCTCCAGACCAGCGTGACATCCATTCGTCCTGTTGACGAGCCACCAGCATGATGATAGGCGGGACCTTATCCGCATGGATATTAAGCCAACGCGCCACTGACTGTCCACCCTCCTGATAGGTTTCTGCGTCAAGCACCAGTGCCGCGTAGCGGTCTTCGGCAAAATTTTGTTTCACCGCATCCGACGTCGCTACTTCCTGCCATTCAATCGGTGGCATATCAAAACTACCGCTGAGTCCGGCAGCATCCATGACAGCTTGACGAGTATGGGGATTGCCACTGAAAAGCATGACTTGCACGGCATCAGTGCCAGCTTTTGCTTCCATAGAATTCGCTCCTTTACTGAAGACATAAACATTTTACCTACCTATTGGGTGCACACCAAACAGTTCAGCATCCCCCACGACCGTCGGGTGTCACCCCTCCGGTCGAGCCGAAAACCCTTGTGACGTCCGCCCTATCCCAGGGTCGGAAGAGCGATAGCGTCTACAATATCGACAATCTGGACTACTCCGCGCGGCGCGGATTTGTTCGGAGGTCCCACCATCACCAGGCGGGAACCGACATTTTTCCCCACGGCTTTCATGGTTTCCGCATCCGCCCACAAAACTCCCTTACCGTTAATCCAGGTAGAAGTGGGTTTGTCACCCCAAGAACCAGAAACAACCACATATCCCACTTGGTCGCCAGCTTGAATAGGCTGTCCCTGACCTTCCAAAGTCCAAACGTTAAAAGGCTTGCCGGGAACTTTTGAACCTTCGATATAAGCCGGTTGCGGTTCGGTGCCGGGTCCGCAATAGATACGCAGACCGTCAGGAAGTTTTGCCCCGGTGGGCTTTGACTGCCCCAAAAGTTGGGTGTAGGCGGCCAATTGGGTTTCCTCCATCACGGGAGGCGCGAACAGAATGTCTATCACGAAAACCAAGGTTTCACCGGCTAACGGGTGATTCTTGCCCGGCAGAGGCTGACCGGCGTCTTTGGCAGCTTGTTCCCGTTCCGTAAGCTCCCCGTAGGCTAGGCGCGGCGGAATGACAAGCTCAATCCGATCGCCAACGTTGCGTCCTGCCAGACCCCATCTCCAGCCTTCAATAATGTTGCTGCCCAGAGAGAAAGAAGCGGGTTCACCTTTTTGCCAGGAGTCGTCAAAAACCTCACCGTTCCACTTTTGTCCCTTGTAGTGGACGATGACGTCTGCGTTTGCCGAAACTACTGTCCCGGTGCCTTCATGCAAGACCGTACGGATAAAATCTTTCGGAGCCGGTCCTGTCCCCGCCGCAATGTTCGGTTCCGTTCCGAAACCATCGGAAGGGTCGACGGCAGGAACCGGTCCATTTTCCACCGGCTTAACCGCTGCGGGTTCCGCAGACGTGGCTGGGGTAATGGTGTTCACACAGTTTTTCGGATTGGCAAGCGGAGCATTTTGCTCCTTAGGGGTCTCTTGGCAAGCTGTCAAACCCGCGACCACTAAAGCAAACAGGGAAAGTACCGCTAGTCTCTTCTGTAGGTATTGCAAGATTGCTCCTCTTTTTCCAAAATTCAGGTTTTGTGTCCCGCTCGCTGCGGTATTAACGACTGGAATCGTAAGCGGCAACCAGCTGTAACAAGGTTGCCTGGGGGTCAGCAGTGGGCGTAGCCGGAGTGATGACCAAGACCAGACTTCCCAATGGCAGATCAGCCAGTCCCATGGAATCAGCTGAAACTGAAATCATCTCACTGGCATTCCAGTCCGCAGCGGTGGTCTGTCCGTTCCAATCTGTGCTGACCCGCTTCACAATGACGCCCTGTCCCGCTTTAACCGCCGGACCGTCACCGGTGGCGTAGACTGCGGTGTCTTGGGCAGAGGGATATGCCCCAGCTGCGGCAGTGTTCAGAGTGTAAGCTCCCTGTCCGTCCGGGTTGATGCTAATACCGTTTGGCAGCGGGTTATTGGTCGGAGTGACTTGGAACTTGGAGGCGGCGTCTGGAGACACTGCTAAACGCACGTCGACCACGTAAGCTAGCGTATCGTCCTTTTTAACCCCGATACTGCTGGAACCCATCTCACCGTATGCCTGGCTCGGAGGCAAAATCATCAACACCCGTTGACCGACCTTGACCCCACGGAGTTCTTTCCAGCCTTCGATTGGCGGGTGAGCCAGTGAAATCGCGCGAGGACCGGCAGTATCAGTAATGGTGGAATCGGGCATTACGGCTCCGCCCCAAACTTTGCCGTAATAATCGACGACGACCAGGTCACCGTCTTTGACTTCTTCGCCTTTCCCGTCACCATCATCGAGAATCTTCATCACGGGCGCTTCCGGAGGCGGGGCTGCCGGGAAATTAATCTCCGGTATCGTCCCGAACTGAGGTGAAGCCACAGTGGGCATCTCGCTACCAGCAGGTTTAGAACAGGCAGTCAGCGACAGCGCGAGACTGGCAGCCGCTAGGGCGAAAGCAAATTTACGTAACACAATACTCCCCAGGAATACTCAAGTTCAGAATTGTCCAAACCCGATTTTACCTTGAACCAACCGACATTCGAACCTAATCGTCATTGACTTTGCAACTTTGTGTTTCCCGTTCCGTTGGATTGCCTTACGACGATAGAGAAACGGCGAGCCTACAGAACCAGGCTCGCCGTAACCTCCGGTTGATTTTTCTCTAATGGAATCTAGTGGAAAGATCCTCCGCAAGAACAAGTATTGGCAGCATTCGGGTTATCAATCACGAACCCGGTCTGAGCCAGGGTGTCCTGGAAATCTACGGTGGCACCAGCCAGATAGGGCACGCTCATTTTGTCGACAACCAGTTCCACGCCATCAAAATCGCGCACCGCATCGTCTTCGGACAGTTCATCGTCAAATTCGAGTTGGTAAATCAAGCCGGAGCAGCCTCCGGGAGCTACGCCCACGCGCAACCGCAAATCATCGCGACCTTCCTGTTCCAGTAAGGATTTAATCTTGGCTACGGCGGCATCTGTTAAAGTGACTTCGTGGGTCAAGGGAGAAGTCTCCATCTATATTCCTTTCATGAGAAAACACTGCAACTTAGTTTAACCTTATTTGCGCCGTTTTTCTTCCTCGGTTTCTGTACCCTCCCGAACTGGAAATATCAGCGCCGGTAGGCATTTGATTTCTCTCAATCGGGCAAACGCCACGTTTGACCCAAGATACGCCCCCACTGCGCGGCACTACGTGCGGGGTGTTCGGCGAGGAAGTAAGCTTGCGCGATGCCAGATTCCTGCAGCTGGCGACGTGACAGCGGGGAATCGGCAGCCAAAACCACCACCGGTTGAAGACCTCGCCGCGTCGCCCTCGCGACGACCAGGTTCGCTAAGTCAGTCGGGTCGGGGACGTCGGTGATTTCCGGCTGAATGACCAGGTACAAATCCGCCTGCGCATCCAGTTGGACTTGCCGAGGACTGGCAATCGTCAGTCCTCTCACAAGCGCCGTGCCGCCACTGTTCGGGGCGGGATTGGCTGGCGTGGTTAGGGCGGGACTCGCGTTTCTCGATTTCACCGGCTGCGACGACTGCGTTGACCGTAAATCTGCCACCTCTAGGTGCAGGGTGTCAGCCAGATGGTTCTGGCTCCAAGCGCCGCAAAAGTCCTGGGCAAATTCGGCGAATTCGGGGGTCGCCAGGATTTGTATCCGCACCGAGTGCCACCTAATTCTGGGGCGTGTTCGCATCCTTGGCTAGACGTCCCAATAACAGAGACTCAGCAAGCACTGCTCCCTGCAAATCCGCTATATCTTGGGACTCGTTCTCAGAGTGAGCGTTGGTGTAGGGATCCTCGACCCCGGTCACGAGGACTTCGGCAGCGGGGAAGAATTCCTGGAACGTGGCGATGAACGGAATCGAACCGCCTTGACCGATATTGACGCTCTTGACCCCAAAAGCATCAGTCAGGGCTCCGTGCATCAAAGCCAGCACCGGAGAGTCCAGGTTGGCGGCATAAGCTGGTCCAGTTTCCAGGCATTCCACACTGACCTCGGCACCGAAAGGAGCGTTTGCTACCAGGTAATCCGACAGCGCTTGCGCCGCCTTTTGAGGATCTTGACCGGGCGCGATACGCATCGAGATTCGTGCTTTCGCCTGCGGAATGATGGTATTAGAGCTGTTCGCCACGCTGGGCGCGTCAATCCCGATGACGCTGATAGCCGGCTGGGTCCACAGGCGGGAGGCAAGGTCCCCAGTCCCCGTCAGTTCCAGACCTGCCACGGCTCCCATTTGTTTCCGCAAGTCATCTTCCGGATAGTCCACGTCCGCCACCGTCTTCGTCACCAATCCGGGAACCGCCACACTGCCCTTCTGATTGTGCAAAGTAGCGAGGAGCCGGCACAGGCAGGTCAAGGCATCTACGGTGACCCCACCGAAAGCTCCGGAATGCACGGCGTGATCCAGAGTTTTGACGTTCACGTCTACGCTCAACACACCGCGCAGACCCGTGGTCAGGGCTGGCTGGTGAACGTCCCAGTTCCCGGAATCAGTCACGATGATGACATCGGCTTGCAGGAATTCCCGATTCTGTTCCAGGAAGGCGTTAAAGGTCGGAGAGCCGACTTCTTCCTCACCTTCGATAAAAATTTTCACATTGACGGGCAGTTTGTCTCCCCACGCGCGCAGCATTCCCAAATGGGTCGCTACCCCCGCGCCATCATCACTGGCACCGCGCCCATAGAGGCGTCCGTCGCGCTCCACTGGCTCAAACGGGTCCGAGTCCCACTTGTCCAAATCCCCCGTGGGCTGCACGTCATGGTGGGCATAGAGCAGCACGGTGGGAGCCCCAGCTGGTCCGGACTTTTCAGCCAAAATTGCGGGACGAGAAACCAGCCCGGTTTTCGAATCTGTCACGGTCACAATGCGTGCCGTCGCGCCGGCTGCTTCCAAATTTTTCACGATGTATTCCGCGCTGACCTGCATGTCCGAGGCATGTTCCGGCAGCGAGGACACCGCGGGAATCCGCACCAGGTCTTTCAAGAACTCGACAACATTGTTGAAATCGGCAGTTACGCGTTCGCGCAAGGTTACTTCCTCCACCGCATTTTCCTTTCCCTTTATTCATTTGCCGGTCGCTTTCCCGGTTTTCCAACATAAAAAATCTGTGGCATGATTTGCCTATCATGAGTCTATTAAAAAAGCCACAGCCCAGCGAATCTAAAAACCCAGGGGAATCTAAATCCTCCACCAATCCACGCCAAAAGAAGGGACCAACCCCCTCCCGAAAACAGCAGGAAGCCCGCAACTATCAAGGGCTGCTAGGCGTTGATAAGAAAATCGCGAAAGAACGAGCACGTGAGGAGTCCCGCCGTCGCTATGAACGCGAACAGGAAGGCTTACGCACCGGTCGCGAGGATTTGCTGCCTTATCAACATCGCGGTCAGGCTCGTCGGATGACCCGTGATTTCATCGATTCCCGCTATTCTTTTGCCGAATTTATGCTGGTCACGATGCTGGTGCTCATGGCTCTCAGCTTGATTGCTGTTTCTATTTTGAACCGACAAGACACTGAACTAGCACAAAAGGTCAACACGTGGACCTTGTTTGGCTCCTACGCAGTCTTGATTCTGGGCATGTTAGATGGCGGTATCATCGCAGGGCGAGCCCACCGACAGTGCGTCAAGCGCCTGGGCTTGGAAAATATCCCACGTGGATTGCGCTGGTACGCCTTTACCCGCGCCATCATGATTCGCCGGTGGCGCAGCCCGAAGCCGCAAGTAGCGCGGGGCAAAGCTGCTAAGCAACAGCAAAATTCCCGGTAATTTCACAGGTTTTTATTAAAACACCGTAATTTCAGCGGTAGCGAAACGGCAAGAGTCTCCGCCCCGGTCCTAAAACTTATAGACTGGGCATCATGGAAACACGTTTTTTAGGTAACTCTGGACTTAAGATTTCTTCGCTGGTTCTCGGAAACTGGCTCACCCATGGCGCTCAAGTTGATGATAAGGCTGCTGAAAAAGCCGTTCGGGTTGCTCTGGAAAACGGAATCTTTACTTTCGATACCGCCGATGTTTACGCCAATGGCGCTGCCGAAAAAGTCTTGGGTCGGGCTTTGCGGGACGTGGATCGTCAGGACTTGGTGCTGATGTCCAAGGTTTATTGGCCGGTCAAGGGCTTCGGTCCGAATGACGCCGGACTGTCCCGCAAGCATATTTTCGAGTCTTGCCACAACTCGTTGAAACGACTGCGCACAGATTACCTGGATGTTTATCAGGCCCATCGTTTCGATTACGAAACTCCGCTGGAAGAAACCATGCTGGCTTTTGCTGACCTGGTGCGCGCCGGCAAGATTCTTTATGTCGGGGTTTCCGAGTGGTATCCCGACCAGATTCGTGATGCCGCGCATTTGGCTCGCGAACTAAAGATTCCCCTAATTTCCAATCAGGCTGAATATTCTCTGCTGTGGCGAGTCGTCGAGGACGGGGTCGTCGAGGCTTGCGAACACAACGGCATGGGACACCTGTGTTTTTCTCCTCTGGCACAAGGGGTGTTGACTGGCAAGTACCGTCCGGGAGAGACTCCGAAAGAAAAGACGCGCGCTGCCCACAAAGCTGGCGCCAAGTTCATGCGCCGGTGGATGCAGGACGACCTGCTGGCAGCGGTACAAGGCTTGCGCCGAGTGGCGGAAGAAGCCGGGTGCCGCATGAATCAGCTGGCTTTGGCATGGCTGCTGGCACGTCCCAATGTTTCCGGCGTCATCATCGGAGCTTCCAAAGCATCTCAGATTGAGGACAATGTAGGTGCCCTAGACGTAACTATTGATGACCATTTGAACGCTCTTATTGACGATGTACTGGGTAAATTCGTGGTTCATACGCAACCCGAAGATCATCCCAAGTCGCCGTTGCAGCGTCCCTAGTGCCGTTTCTCGACCGTCCCGATTAGACTTGCCATTATGTACAAGTTTGTGTTTCGTCACCTTTTCGTGAAACTCGATGCCGAGTGGGTCCACCGGCGCGCTATTGACTGGCTGGAATTTTGGGGGCGTTTCGGGTTGACCCGCCAGGTGGCTGCCCGGATAGTCCACCGCGGCGAACCAACTTTTACTTGGCCCCTGCCTCGTCCTAACTTCGATTCTGCCCCTGCGGGGACCAAGTTCCGGACTTACGGTCCCCTGGGATTGGCAGCAGGCATGGACAAAGAAGCCCGTGCAATCGCCATGTGGGACGCGCTGGGCTTCGGGTTCATGGAAATCGGAACCATCACTCCCCTGCCGCAACCCGGTAATGACCGTCCTCGCTTGTGGCGTATCCCGCAACAGCGTGCCCTGCGCAATGCGATGGGTTTCAACAATGAAGGTGCCCGTGCAGCAGCCCGCCGGCTTCGCCGCTGGCGAGCCGAATACGGCGAGCGAATCATCATCGGAGCTAATATCGGAAAGAATAAGGTCACTCCCCCCGAAAAAGCTCCCGCAGATTACCGTAAAGTCACGCGGGTATTGGCTGCCTTGGTGGATTTCCTGGTCATCAACGTGTCCTCCCCCAATACCCCCGGATTGCGTGACCTACAGGCAGTTTCCTCCTTGCTTCCCATTGTCAAAGCGGTGCAGCGCGAACTGGAGTCCCAAGGGCTATCCGAGCTGCCCGTGTTTGTAAAAATTGCTCCGGATTTGGTCGATGAGGACATTGCCGCGGTGGCACAGCTGACCATGGATGAAGGCTTGACTGGGGTGGTAGCGACCAACACGACTATTAAGCACGATTTGGGAGCCGGTGGAATGTCTGGAGAGCCATTGCGAAACCGCGCCCTGGAGGTCGTGAAATTATTGCGAGAACACCTGAGTCCTGAAAAAACCATTATCGGGGTCGGCGGTATCACCACTCCTGAGGACGCCCGCGCCATGCTGGCTGCCGGTGCGAACCTCATTGAAGGATTCTCGGCATTCATCTATGAGGGTCCCGCCTGGCCAGCACACCTGAATCGGGAACTGACCCACAGCTAGCTACTGACCGGGGAGAAACAGCCTGCACCCCACACGTATCGAGTCTGATTCCCGCCTAATCCCACCAAAAACGCCACAGCTGCTGATTCAGATGTTGGTTATGAAAGGCGTTGATTTCATCGGGACAAGCGTCCTCTCCCAATTCAAATCGTTTCAAACCGGCATAGGCGGCGTGTGCATCTTCGTTGTCCGTTGCAAGCTCCAGCAGCTGCGGAGAGACGAAAATAGTATCTATACTCAACCGTTCATCAAAGCGCTGGGGTCCAATCATGTAGCCTGAAAAGAACGCCTCACCGGGATGCTTCGCCACGAACTGCAACAGATCCTCCACCCGCGGAGCGTAGTTTTGCCGCTCGTCCAATGCATTGGGCGGTATCACTTTCAACAGCTGAGTCGCTAACCACGCGTCCCCGTCCGAGTAAGGCAGATAGTCAACCATTTCCTCCACCTCCACATCGGGATATTCCCGTGCCATGTCGAACCACATCCAATCCGAGTAAGGCAGCGTGAGGGTGGTGACTCCTTCCATCACTGTCCAACCCCGAGGACCATAGATGCCGGGGTCCAGCAGCGGATTGCCGATGAGTCCCCGCAAACTTTCCAAAGACATGGTCTTTGCTAAGTTACAGCGCTCACAATCGCAGCTAACGTCGTGATGCGGTACTTCCTTTGCCCTCCAATTGCGCAGTTCCTGCATAATTTCCAAAGTCGCCATAGATGTTCCCTTCTGTTTCCCCCAGACCCGGCGGTAGTGTGACTTCTCGGTTTTCAGTGTTCTCGTAACCAGTACTAATGTCGAGAAAATATTTCGTTACCTGTGGAAAACCCAGATTTTTCCGCCCTTGTGGAAAACCTAGCAAATCCGCGTATTTTCGGTCTAAAGTTGGGATTTATAGAGAATAACAGGCACAATTAAGCGTGCTGATTGACTTGGATTCCCTCACTGCTTACCCGGAATATCTCCATGACTATACCCAGTTAAAAGACGTGAATCTGCGCCGCAGTCTGGAAGCCGAACAGGGACTGTTCATGGCGGAATCAAACGAAGTCATCGGTCGCGCCCTGCGCGCCGGGTTTACTCCGCGTTCCCTGCTATTGGCTCCGCATTGGTTAGAGATTATCCGCCCGTTTCTCGCTGCCAGCCCCGCCACCGGATTTGCCCCCGATGGTGGTCCCATTCCTGTATTCGTGGCTTCAGAAGACCTGTTGGAACGCTTGGTTGGTTTCCATTTGCATCGCGGGGCTATTGCGGCAATGCTCCGCAAACCTGCCCCAAATCCGCGTGAAATCCTGAAACATGCCTCGCGGGTCTTGATTCTGGAAGATTTGGTGGATCACACAAATGTGGGAGCAGCGGTGCGCAGCGCCGCGGCCTGCGGCTATGACGCAATAATGGTCACTCCCTCGTGCGCTGACCCCCTGTATCGCCGGGCAGTACGGGTTTCCATGGGCACGATTTTTCAAGTGCCTTGGACCCGGCTGGAGCGCTGGCCTGATCCGGCACTATTCCACGAGGCGGGGTTTGAACTGGCTGCTCTGGCATTGAGGGAGGACTCCCAGGATTTGCGAGATTACGCGATGGAACTGGGCGCTGCTCCGAGTCGAAAAGTAGCTTTGATTGCGGGAGCTGAACGGGACGGATTGAAACCGCAGACGATTGCTCGCGCCGATAAAGTGGTGCGCATCGCGATGGCTCACGGAGTCGATTCTCTCAACGTGGCAGGTGCTATCGCTATCGCCTGCTGGGCGACCGCCACAAACCGCCCGTAAACGGCTGCTCGCCAACCCAAACTTATGATTTCGACGCCAACAACCGCTGCAGCCAGTCCAAAGTGTCCTCGGGACCGCTCACCGCTTGACACGGCACCCCGGTTGACAACACCGGATAGTCATTGCCCCGTTCATCGAGACGGTCACCCAAGAACACAAGGTTGCGCGGCGTATATCCGGTCGATTCCAGCAGGGAACGGATGCCGTAGGCTTTGTCCACTCCACGAGCTGTGACATCCACCGAGGTCGCCCCACCGCTGCGTACCTCCAGCTGGGAGAGCCGTTCTCTCAAAGCTTTCACCAAAGCGGATTTTTTAGAACCATCTGGGTCCCAGGCTCGTTTTGCCGCGAGCGGGGCTTGCTGTCCCAAAGCGGAAAATGTCACCTGAGTGCCACGGTCCTCAATGATATTTCCCCACGGCGAGGCAGCCCAGAAGCCGAGTTCACGAGCCGTCTTTTCGATGGTTTCAACAGCCTGTCGCCGCAGGTCCGCCGCCAAATCTCGACGGTAGACGCGCACCAGCCGCTCCGGTCTCGTGCCCGGTTCTATCCGGTAGTACTGGGTGCCGCAGGTGGGCAGCAGATGCAGCGTGCATTGCGATGCCAGTTGATTGGCGAGTCGGGACAGAACTTGGGATTGGAACTGAGAGAGTTGACCACCAGAGATAATGGCGACCTCATAGCTGTTCAGCAGCTGAGCCAGGGCAACTGCCATCTCTTCGTCCAGGGGCATTTTTGAGTGCGCCAGTGTGTCGTCCAGGTCAAAAGCAACCAGACGCAAATCAGCAGGAAAGGTACAGTGCCAGCTCACGAGACAATCCTGGCAAGCTAGACCGTAAACCGAGCCATTCGCTGGTCCAAGGTGGACACGGCGTCCTGCACCACACTCATGTGTTCCTGGAACTGCTCAGATTGCGTATGGGCAGTATGGGAGAGTGACGCTAAGGACTGCGAGTGGGTAAACAGGTCCGCAGAGGACTCACGCACCTGTTCGATGCCGGTATTAGCTGTGGACAAAGCAGTTTCTTGACGGGTTACGTCCAGATTGACAGCCTGTTGGGACGTGCTCAGAGCCTCCAGCTGGGTCAACAGAAACTCAATGCGCTGTTCCCCGGCGATTGCCTGAGTCTGCAGCTGGGCGACCTGGCTGAGGACCTCACCGGTGGTTTGAGCTGTTTGCGAAGCCAAATCTTTGGCTTGGTTGGCAACTACAGCAAAGCCCCGCCCGGCATCCGTGCTGCGAGCGGCTTCAATGGTGGCGTTCAGTGCCAGCATGTTGGTTTGTTCAGAGATTACAGAAATATCTGTCATCAAAGTCATGATTTTTTCCACCGAGTGTTTCAGCTCAGTGACCGCGGTATTGAGATTGCGCGCGGCAGTGATGCCTTCCGAACGCAAGACTTCGTTGCTGGTGGCAATTTCGGAGAGATGCGCGATGTCCCCCGCTACCGCGGTACCGTTATCCGTCAAAGTTTGCGCTGTTTGTCCCAATTCCGTCCCCGTGGTAGACAGCCGGTTGCTGCTTTCAAAGACTCGATCGTTGCCCGTTTTGACGATTTCCGCTTGGTCGCCGGCAAGCGCGGCAAAATTCCGCAGTCCGTCCACACCACCGCGCAGATTAACCACCAGCGAGGACAGAGAAACCATCGCTTCGTTGACAGCCTTCGACATCTCCCCGATTTCGTCTTGGGCATAAATCTGGGCGCGTTTCGTGAAATTGCCCGCCGCGGAATCTGCCAGGGTCAGGGACACAGATTTCACCGAGCGACGGATTCGAGCCCGCATGGTAAAGCCGATTATCGTTCCCAGAATTGCCAAAATCCCTATCAAGATGACCTGAATAATGATTTGGGTGAAAATCTCACGCTGCTGGGCTTGAGGCTGACCTCCCAGAGAGAGGATTCGTTGCAATCCCACCAGCAGCAACACCACCGCTAGCGCGGAGAATCCAAAACTCAAAAAGGCGGTGAACCGGAACTGCCCCGCAATGGAAATCAGCTTTTGCCTCATGGCCGTTCCTCCGATTCCTCTGACTCCTCCGATGCTGACGGACGAGGCTCCTCCATTTCCGCAATCATCCGGAGGTTATGAATCATGGTGCGGGTGGAGGAAATAATTTCTTCCACCCTGTCAGATTCGGAATCTATATTTTGCAGACTGGTCTTAGATTCGGCAGCAGCCTCATTGATAATATCGATTTCCTCACTTAAGGCGCGAGCCTGAGCGAGAGCTCCTGTGCAAGCTGCCTCCATCGACGCTACTACCGCAGCCTGATCCGCTACGGCTTGCGCAGAGACTTCCTGAGAGTCATTAATCTGGTTCAATTTTTCGGTGACATCGGCAGTCACACCGACAGCCCGGTCGCAGCGATCTTGAATTTCTGTAGAAGCCTCCGTCACCGCCGCCGCTGCCGTGCTGGTTTGCACCGCGAGTTCTTTAATCTGACCTGCCACAACGGCAAAACCCGCGCCGATTTCTCCGGCTTTCGCTGATTCGATGGTGGCGTTCAAAGCTAGCAAGCTGGTTCTTTCCGCAATTTGCGCGATTTTATCCACAGAAACAGAAATATCCCGGCTGTGGGATTGAAACTCTTGAATGACCTGAGAAATTTCAACCAAGTCCTGCACTTCACTGTGCCCAATCGCTAAGGCTTGCTCAGTGTGGCGAGCAATGTCACTACGGGATGCAGAAATCTCGGCAGCGGCAGCAGCCAGTTCCTCCGCTGACTTGGTGAGCTTCTGGGCTTGTGGTGTAACCGTGGCGACTTCCTGACTGACCTGTCCGCCGGTATCCCCCAAGGCATTGACCGCTACGTTCAATCCAGTTTGTTCCGCAGAAACTTGGTGATATACGCTCCGCGTTTCATTCATCAGCCGGCTGAGAGCTATACGAGTTTCATTCATCACCTGTGCCAAGTCGGACAGTTCATCATTGGTCACGCCCCTGGCCTCTACCGTGAAGTCTCCCGCCGCTATCGCTTGAGCACTGCGCTGTACCGAGCTAGCAGTGTCGGTAATGGAACGCGAGATGAATCTGATAAGTACCCAAGCCCCCGCTGCCCCGAGCGCTCCCACAATAACGAGGGCGCTAATCACAAGCGGTAGGTTGACGCTGAGCGCACCTTGGGAATGGTTGCCGACCCGCAACAGCAGGCGGAACAAAACCACTAGGGAGACTACAAATATCAGTCCCGGAGCCAGCAGCACCGCAACCCCGCTGACCAGGTTTTTCGCCAAGAGGTTAAACCTAATTCCGCGTAGACGCAGCTCAGTTGGGTGATCAGACATAAGTTAATTTTTACCAGAATTCCCAGAATTATTTAGGAAAGCCACGAGATTTTCCGCGGATTTCAAGCCAAAACCGGGAACCTCGGCAATCTCTGCGGCACTGGCTTCACGTAACCGTTTCACCGAACCAAAGTGCCTGAGTAACGCCTTCTGTTTAGCGGGACCCACGCCCGGTGCCGCATCCAAAATCGAACGCGTCATGGCACGGGCGCGTTTCTGACGATGCGCGCTGATGGCAAAGCGATGGGATTCATCGCGTAGATATTGCAACAGGTACAGAGCCTCGGAGGTACGCGGGAAAATGACCGGAAAATCGTCGTCCACCCGCCAGACTTCCTCCAAGCGTTTCGCCAGCCCAATGACTGGAATGTCCCATACCCCGACCTCATCCATCGCTGCCCGAGCAGCATGAACCTGGGGCAGCGCTCCGTCTACCACGACCAAATCGGGACGATAGGAAAACCGTCGTGGTTCTCTTTCTGTTCCCAAGGGGGGTAGGGCAACAGAAGGCGTCGTCTGGGGGGAAGGATGTTTTGTTTCTACCAGGTCCGTGCCGCGCGCGGTAGTTGTTGCATTAGGCTCGGATTGCGCCGAGCTCTGTCCGTTTTCTTCCTGAATGAGACGTTCAAAGCGCCGGCGCAACACTTCGTTCATGGCGGTGGTATCATCCGGGGTCCCCGTGCCGTCCTCACCTCGAATCGAAAACTTCCGGTAGGCGTCTTTGCGGGGGGCACCGTCCTCGAAGACCACCATGGAGCCCATTTGAAAGGTTCCTTGGGTATGGGAAATGTCGTAGCATTCAATGCGCAGCGGTGGATCAATCTCGAGCAGCCGTCCCAGCTCGTTCAATGCCAGGTTTCGCTGCGTCAAATCCCGAGCCCGCCGAGTCTTGTACAGTCGGAGCCCTTCCACCGCGTTGAGCTGTACCCGCGAGAGAGCTTCACGTTTCGCCCCTCGCTGTGGCACCCGGATGCTCACTTGGGAGCCCCGCAAGGCACCCAACCAACGCTGCAGCATACCCACGTCTGCCGGAGAAACCGAAACCAAAATTTCTTTAGGGATGACGGAGGTGTCAAAATGCGCCGTATCGTTGGCAGAACTGGGTCCAACTCGCCGCGGTCGCGCGACTCCCCCCTCGTGAGCAAAGTCTGCCGCCGCTTCTCCATAAATTTGTTCCAAAGCGCGTGCCATCAAGGAGGGCTCGTCCAGATCCTCTTCCCGCGCACTCACCCAACCGCGCTGTCCGCGAATTCGCCCTGCGCGCACATAAAACACTTGGACAGAAACCTGAAGTTCATCGGCTTCGAGGGCGAACAAATCCGCATCTGTATCATCGCTAAGCACCGCGGCGTTTTTTTCCAAAACCTTACGCAGCGCCTCCAGTTGGTCCCGTTTCCGCGCAGCCTCCTCAAAACGATAAGCCTGGGCATCGTCCCACATGGCAGTCTCGATTTCGCGAAGGAACCCGGCATCGCGTCCACTCATGAAGTCGCAGACTTTTTCTGCCAGTTCCCGATGCTGCGCGGCACTAACACGACCGATACATGGCGCGGCGCACCGTCCGATATAGCCCAATAAGCACGCCCGATTAGCGGCTTGAGCCCGTGCAAATACCCCGTCAGAGCAGGTCCGCACCGGAAACACCGTTTGCAGCAGGTCGAGGGTTTGACGAATTGCCCACACTGCCGTGTAGGGACCGAAGTAGCGCACCCCGCGTTGATGGGCAGTACGCAACACTCCCATGCGCGGATATTCCTGGTTCATCGTCACCGCGAAGTACGGGTAGGACTTGTCATCCTTAAACATCACGTTGAACTTGGGATCGTGTTCTTTAATCCAGGTGTATTCCAAGGTCAAGGCTTCAACCTCGGAACCGACCACCACCCAGGACACCGAAGCGGCAGTTGCGACCATCTTCGCCGTGCGCGGATGCAGGCGTGCCGGATCTACAAAGTATGAGGTCAGCCGATTACGCAAGTTCTTGGCTTTCCCCACATAGATGACCCGATTACGTTCATCGCGCCACCGGTACACCCCCGGTTGCATGGGAATCTCGGAGGCTTTGGGGAAATCCTGCGGTTTCATGGATACCTCACGTCGCCGTTAACAGGGTCACGCGGCACTTGACCCGGATACAACACGGCATAGCCGGTAAAGGTCATGAATCCAACACTTCTGAATTTAACCCTGACTCGGTGTCAGGAATCCCCAATTCTTCGGCTCGTTTATCAGCCATTGCCAACAGACGACGAATTCGACCTGCCACCGCGTCTTTCGTCAGCTGCGGCTCACTGAGCTGACCGAGTTCTTCCAGCGAAGCCTGTTTGTATTCCAGCCGCAGCCGCCCCGCGGAAATGAGATGCGGCGGAATGTCATCGCCCAGGATTTCAAAAGCCCGGCGCACACGTGCCCCTGCCAGCACGGCAGCCCGGGTGGATCGGCGCATATTGGCATCATCAAAATTAGCCAACCGGTTGACTTCCCCGCGCTTTTCGCGCCTTTCACGTTTATCTGCCCACTCGTTTAAAGCCTTTAACGCACCCATCTGCGTCAGCAACGCCCGAATCGAATCGTTTTCTCGCACGGCTACTCGACAAAGTTGACGCACTTCTCGTGATTTTGCGTTCGCTCCCATCCGCCGTGCCATCCCTACCAGAGCAAGTGCCGCTTCAGGACCGGGCGCCGTAACTTCCAGTGCCGATGATCGGGTTGGTTCCGTCAGCGAACCACGCGCCAAGAAAGCTCCGCGCCACGCGGCGACACATCCGGACAGGGACCCGGCGATAATTTCCGGTGCCAGACCTCGCACCGGACGCCCCTGCTTATCCAACAGACCAGTTTCTTTCGCCAGCTTTTCCGCCCCGGAGACCACCCGCACCACGTAACGATCCGATTTACGGATTCCGGTTCCACTGACCACCACCACGGAAGATGCCGCGTGATACAGGTTCTGCAAAGCGAACTGCAGCCGCTTCGCACTATTGGCATGATCCAGTTCCGCTTCCACCACGATGGATCCCGCCACCAGGTGAATTCCCCCCGCGAATCGCAGCAGCGCAGATATCTCAGCGCGAAAATCAGCTCGCGATTCGACGCGAACCCCCGCGAGCTCGTCTTTCGCGGCTGCCGTAAGGGACATAGTGTAACTTCCTCCTGGTTGTGAGAATCGGCACGTTTATGAGCCGATTAGTGAGTCCAATCACCATTCTAGCTAATGATTGTCGAGGACCTCGATACTGGATAAATCTCCCCAGTTTCCGCTCATTGCATCCTTGAACGCAGCCGCTAGCCGCAAGGAATCGTGACGTGGGGTGCCGTCTCCGATTGAAATCTGGCGCAACATGACCTGACTTCCCAGGTCGTTAGCGGCATCTTGCAAGTCATCAATATCGGTCACCGAAACGGGATCCCCAATGACCACAGACAGTCGCAACTCCGGCACAATCTGATGCAATACCCGCAAATGGTCGGGAAGGGTCAAGTCTTGTGTCTCTCCGCGTTGGCGGCTGAGGTTCAGCACCAGCGCTTTCCGTGCCGGAGAGCGCACCAACGCCTTCCGTAAGTCTGCAATCAGCAAATGTGGCATCACCGAGGTGTACCAGGAACCCGGTCCCAAAACCACCCAATCCGCACTTGTGAGCGCCTGCAGGACCTGCGGCGTAACCGGAGCGTCGGGAGGATCCAAACGGATTCTGCGCACCACTCCCGGCGCTTTCGCGATCTTAGATTGCCCGCGTATCGTTTGGATTTCTCCGTTGACTTCCAAATCAGCTTCGATAGCCATGGGGACGGTAGACATCGGCAACACTCGACCTTGTGCATCCAACAGCCGGGTCATCCATTCCAGTCCCGCCACCGGATCATCCAGAATCTGCCACAAGCCAGCCAACAACAGATTGCCCAGGTTGTGGCCGTTCATTTCTCCGTTCGATTTAAACCGAAACTGCAGGATATCACGCCAGGTTAGACCCCAATCAGACTCATCGCACAGC
Organism: Mobiluncus curtisii ATCC 43063; assembly: GCF_000196535.1. Lineage (NCBI taxonomy): Bacteria > Bacillati > Actinomycetota > Actinomycetes > Actinomycetales > Actinomycetaceae > Mobiluncus > Mobiluncus curtisii. The sequence goes on from NC_014246.1 coordinate 2,047,257, forward strand.
GCTGCCAAAGCCATGCGCAAATCCCCCGGTGGCAGCAGGTCGAACTCCTGCCGTAAACGCCCGCTGGAACCTCCATCATCAGCTACGGTGACGACCGCCGTGAGGTCAGTAGTGAGGTGACGCAGAGCTGAAAGCGTAGCATACAGTCCGTGTCCCCCACCAAAAGCCACCACTTTCGGACCGCTCGCGCGCCCCGGCCACACGGAATCTTGGGGAGGTTCAAAATAATGTCCTTGTGTCTCCATGCTTACAATCCCCCGAATTATTCCTTACCAATATCACGATGCGCGGTACGCACCTGGAAACCTTTAGATCGCAACAGGTTAGACAGGCGTTCTGCCATCGCCACCGAACGATGCTGACCTCCGGTACACCCCACGGCAATCGTCACAAACGGCTTCAACTCGTGCAGGTAGCCATTCAGCACCGGTGCCAGAGTATCAACATAGTTTTGGGCAAATTCACTGGCTCCAGGCTGACTCAGGACATATTTCGCCACTGCTTCGTCCCGACCGGTCAGATGCCGCAGCTCCGTCACCCAGTAAGGATTAGGGAAAAATCTCACATCGACCACGTGATCGGCGTCCATGGGTAAACCGTATTTAAACCCGAAACTCATCACCGTCACGTTCAAACCATTGACGGATTCTCCGGACACGATTTCACGAATCCTCCTGGCCAGGTCGTGAACATTCATGTGGGTCGTATCCACATAAATATTGGCACGGTCGCGAATCGGTCCGAGCAAATCCCGTTCCGAGGCAATCCCGTCCATAATCCGCCCTTCCCCCTGCAGCGGATGCGGGCGGCGCACCTGTTCGTAGCGCCGCACCAGCACCGCGTCCGAACAGTCGAGAAACAACACTTGCAGATCGACTTGAGCTTCGCGTAAGGCATCCAAGGTCGACATAAATTCGGAAAAGAAACTGCGCGAACGGACATCCACGACCACTGCTAGACGGTGCACACCCTCGCCGCCGGGGGTCATCATACGCGCCAAAGGACCGAGCATCCGGGGAGGCAGATTATCCACCACATACCAGTTCAAATCCTCCAAGACCTGAGCGGTTTGGCTGCGCCCAGCCCCACTCATCCCGGTAATAATCATCATCTGGGCGCGTTCGCTAACGTCGCGCACGGACTGGGCATCCAACTGGGGAATACCGGAGGGAACCGTCGGGGTGGAATCTTCACTCATGTTTCCAGCTTATCGAGTTGCCGGGGGAAGTTCAGGATTTGCAAGCGCCCAAATCTAAAGCTCTTCCGCCGCTTCCATCCATTGTTCCTCAAGTCGTTCGAGTTGATCACGGGCAGCGTGCAATTCTTTGGCTAAATCTGCCAGTTTTTCATAGTCTGCGGGGTCTGTGGCTGCCAGCTGAGATTCAATCTGGGCGACCTGCGCGGTGGCCTTGGCAATCTTGCGTTCCACGGATTGCAGACGTTTTTGGGTTTCGTAATCGGCTTTGGAACTGGTTTTTCCGTTCACAAGGGGAGTCTGTGACGTCAACGGCTCGTCAGACTTGGGTCGGCTGGCTTGCCGCGCCTGAGCTGCCAGCTCCAAATATTCGTCCACGCCTCCGGGAAGGTGGCGCAACCCGTGGTCAATAACGGCGTATTGATTATCGGTAATGCGTTCGATGAGATAGCGGTCATGGGAGACCACCAGCAACGTTCCTGACCAGGCATCCAACAAGTCTTCCAAAGCGGTCAGAGTATCCGTATCAATATCGTTGGTGGGCTCGTCCAGAATCATCACATTCGGTTCTTCCAGCAGTAACAGCAGGATTTGCAGACGTCGTTTCTGTCCTCCGCTCAACGCCCCCACTTTGGCTTGTAGCTGAGAGGAATTGAATCCCAAACGTTCCAGCATCTGGGCGGGGCTGAGTTCCTTGCCCTCAACTTCGAAAGAACCTTTGAGCTTGCCCAGTACCTGATAGACACGGTACTCCGCGATTTCACGCAGTGCCCGAAACTCTTGGTCCAAGATGCCAATCTGGACGGTTTTACCTTCGCGGCGCCGTCCCCGAGTCGGGGTGAGCTCCCCTGCCAGCAAACCCAGCAGGGTTGACTTTCCCGCCCCATTAGCTCCCAAGATTCCGGCGCGCTCTCCCGGCGCCACCCGCCACGTCACATCGCGTAAAACCGGGCGTGAATCGTCCGACCCGTCGTAGGAAAAATCCACGTCCACCAGGTCCACGACGATTTTGCCGAGCCTGCCGGTGGCCAGTTTCACCAGCTGCACCGTGTCGCGCACCGGCGGGACATCTTCGATGAGAGCGTTGGCGGCATCGATGCGAAACTTCGGTTTGGAAGTTCGCGCCGGAGCTCCGCGCCGCAGCCACGCCAGTTCTTTGCGTAACAGGTTTTGACGCTTTTCGGCAGCGAGGGCGGCCTGGCGATCACGTTCCACGCGAGCCAAAATATATGCCGCGTAGCCTCCTTCAAAGGGCTCCACCCTACCGTCGTGAACTTCCCAAGTATCGCGCGACACCGCATCGAGAAACCACCGGTCGTGCGTCACCAGCAGCAGGGCACCCTCCCGCGTGGACCAGCGGCGATTGAGGTGGTGCGCCAGCCACGCTACGCCTTCCATATCCAGGTGGTTCGTGGGCTCGTCCAGCCCGATGACGTCCCAATCGCCAATCAGGAGTTTGGCCAGGGCGAGACGTCGCCGCTGTCCTCCGCTCAGGGCTTCCACCGGCGATTCCCATGCGATAGCGGGCAGCAGCCCGTCCAGCACTTCGCGAATGCGCGGGTCACTGAGGACTTCGTGGTGTTTGGAGCCTGCCAACAGCACAGTTTCCACAGTGTCGGAGCCGCTTAAAACATCCTCTTGTCCCAACAGAGCCACCCGCAGCCCGTTGCGCCGGGTAACGAGCCCGGAATGTGGCTGTTGGGCTCCAAACAGCACCCGCAGCAGCGTTGATTTGCCATCTCCGTTGCGACCAACGATTCCGATACGATCCCCAGCGGAAACTCCCACCGTGACATCGTCCAGCAGCAGCTTGTCCGGGTATTCCACATGCAGGTTTTGCCCACCCAAAAGGTTACCCAAGACGCCTCACTCTCAAAACTGCCGGTACCCCTCTGTGGAACCGGACCAACTGCGAAAAAACCGGGAAACTACCCTTGTGAGACCACAATATCGGCGTCCGTGGAATCCGTATTGATGACCCCGGTAGAAGCAGCCCTCCGGTGACGACGACGCGGCGCAGTATTCTCCGTGGGAGTCTCGGCTTCAGTCAGTTCTAGGCGCGCTTGTGCACCATCCAAAGCGGGTTTCTCGGTGGCCCTTTCTAAGGAGGGTTCTTCCGCAGCCTTTTCCAGGGAAGGTCTTTCCGTCGATGATGTCAAAAGTTTCGGTTCCGTAGTTCGCGACGAGTGCGATTCCGAGGCGGTTGCGGATGACTCATGTTCCTCAGAGGCATGAGCTGCGGTAGCGATAGCCGCCATAGTCTGACGCACTTCCGGATTTGTTTCCTTCACGGATTTCGCTCGGGACCGACCACGTTTCGAGCTGGTCCCAGACGCCGAACCGCGTCGGGCAGAGGAATGTGACACCACGTCTTCCGGGGCTTGCCCATTGTTCTCAACCGGCACATCGTGGACGATGAAGCCACGCCCATCACAGCATTCACACTGGGTCGAAAAGGCTTCCACCAGCCCCTGCCCGACCCGTTTGCGGGTCATCTGAATCAGACCCAGGGAGGTCACTTCGGTGACCTGGTGACGAGTCCGATCACGACCCAAGCATTCCACCAGGCGGCGCAGTACCAAATCCCGGTTCGATTCGATAACCATGTCCACAAAGTCGATGACCACGATGCCACCGATATCTCGCAGCCGCAGCTGACGCACGATTTCTTCGGCGGCCTCCAAGTTGTTCTTGGTGACGGTTTCTTCCAGGGTGCCTCCCGCCCCGATATAGCGCCCGGTGTTCACATCAATGACCGTCATTGCTTCGGTTCTATCGATAATGAGATAGCCGCCACTGGGCAGCCATACTTTGCGTTCAAAGCCTTTTGCGAGCTGTTCATCAATACGATGGGCAGCAAAAATGTCGTCCTCGCCTTCCCAATGCTTCAGGCGGTCCTTTAATTCTGGGGACAAATCGCGCACATACTTGGAAATGGTCTTCCATGCGTTGTCACCCTGAATGGTCAGGGAGCGGAAGTCCTCATTAAATATGTCACGCACGACCCGCACTGCCAGTTCGGGTTCTCCGTGCAGCAGGACCGGTCCGTTGCGGGTCTTGCGCTGTTTCGTCTCGATTTCTTCCCAAATCCGAGTGAGACGCTCCACATCGGCACGCAGCTGTTCTTCCGTGGCGCCCTCCGCAGCAGTCCGCACAATCACTCCGTACCCAGCCGGAATCATAGTTTTCAGCAGAGCCTTCAGACGTTTACGTTCCTCCTCAGGCAATTTGCGTGAAATACCGGTCATCGCACCGCTGGGCACCAACACTAGGTGACGACCAGCCAGGGTAATTTGTGACGTCAAACGGGCACCCTTATGACCAATCGGATCCTTGGTGACCTGTACCAAAACCAGGTCACCAGGATTGAGGGCTTCCTCAATACGCCCAGTCTTAGCATTCAAACCGGCGGCGTCCCAGTTTACTTCCCCGGCATAGAGGACCGCGTTGCGACCCTTACCAATGTCTACGAAAGCCGCCTCCATCGAGGACAGCACGTTTTGTACCTTGCCCAAGTAAACGTTACCCACGGCAGTCTCTTGGGTATGGCGCGAAACATAATGTTCGACCAGTAAGCCGTCCTCTAAAACCGCAATCTGGTTCAGATTGTCTCGTTCGCGCACGACCATCTCGCGCTTCACGTTTTCTCGGCGAGCCAGGAATTCCGCTTCCGTGATGGGAGTCCGTTTACGACTCTCCTTTCGTCCCGCCTTCCGGCGAATCCGTTTTGCTTCCAACCGGGTGGAGCCGTCGAGAGCCTTGACTTCCTCGTTCTCCCCACTATCGGAACGAGTCCGGCGACGGCGCCGACGCGTCGTACTGTTCTCGTCCTCTGAAGTCGTGTCTTTCCGGTCGGCGGGAGAGTTAGCTCCCTCTGGGGTATCGTTCGCCGAAGGTTTTTTGCGACTGGAAGTTCTGGAGTTAGTCCGAGAGCTCGATGCCGATTCATTCTTTGTAGCCGCAGACTTCTTTCGACCGTGGCTTTCCGACTCAGCTGTGGCGCCACTGCCACTGCCTTGTTTAGAGCGGGAATTACGAGCGGGTTTTTCTTCGGCTGGTGCTGCCGGCGCAAAGCTGGACAGGTCCGGGGCCTGGAAAAGCAAACTGGCAGCAGGCAGAGCTACCCCGGCACTGGGCGCACTGGCGGCAGACAACGCTTGCGAAGCAGAGAAAGTCGGATTGGAATCCTTTACTGCCTTGCTGGCTGAGGAATTAACTTTTTGGAAAGTCTCGTCTTTCGTATCTTTGGCTGCGGAGACCCGAGTACGCGCGCGTGCCGCACCAGAATTACGGGAAGTTTTTTTAGCAACCGTATTAGCATCAGATTCTGTTGTCTTATTCACTATAAAGCTCCTGCAGAGACCAGCCAGCAACCTGCCGGTCTATTTAGTTATCAGTCATCACCAAACGGTGGAAAGTCTAGAGAGAGACGGGATAAACCGGACTAATGAAACCGTGAGACTGCGTCCACAAAAAGTTCCGAGTCGCCGACTTGGGCTGCTCAAGACATTCCTATCTCTGTCCGACATCCTATCGCACCGTGAGAATTTTGCCCAGAAAAAAACTTCTGCGCAGGTCCGAAATGTACAAGTTGGTAAAATTTTAGGGTAGATTTAAGAGATGGCTCAGGTTCACTTGGCGATTACGCTGCGTGACCACGAAGTAAATCTGGTCCTCATGCAATTTCTATAAATTCTACTGAAAGGCGGAAAAGGTGACCGTCGTCTCAATGGGGCTTGAAAGCCTCGACTTGGCGCGGTGGCAGTTCGGTATCACAACCGTCTACCACTTCATCCTGGTTCCGTTCACCATTGGCATGTCCTTGCTGGTAGCACTGATGGAAACACTGTGGTACCGCACCGGCAAGGAATACTGGCTAAAGGCGACACGGTTCTTTGGAAGGCTGTTTATTGTTAACTTTGCCCTGGGCGTTGCAACCGGTATCGTGCAGGAATTCCAATTCGGCATGGGCTGGTCCGAGTACTCCCGCTTCGTCGGTGATATCTTCGGCGCTCCTCTGGCTTTTGAGGCTCTGCTCTCGTTCTTTATGGAGTCCACGTTCCTCGGAGTGTGGATTTTCGGTTGGGGCAAGATCTCCAAGAAAGCTCACGTTGTCGTGTCTTGGCTGGTAATGGTCGGCGTCAACACTTCTATGTTGTGGATTATCGGCGCTAACTCCTGGATGCAGCGCCCGGTAGGGGCAGTCTTTGACCCGGCTACCGGTCGTGCAACCTTGAATGGCGCTACCGCGTTCTTCCAGGTTGTTACCAACTCCACCATGTGGCTCGCGGTGTTCCACGTAGTAACTTCTTCTATTTTGCTGGCCTCCACCATCGTGGCTGGCATTTCTTTGTGGTGGATGGTTCGCGCCGCCAACGCTGGCGGTATCGGCGATACCGAAGCTCGCGAAGTCTGGCGTCCGATTGCCCGCTGGGGCATGACCATCATGTTGGTCTCCGGTGTTTTGACCATCGCTTCGGGTCACCTGCAAGGTCAGCACCTGGTTTACTACCAGCCTGCCAAGATGGCTGCCGCTGAGGGTCTGTGTGCCGGTGAATCCGGCGCACTGGCGCTGCTAGCCTTCTCGGATTGCCCGCAGGACATCCAAAAGAACGACGACGGTACTTGGCCGTTGACCGAGGTCGGTGTCGGTAAGATTCCGGGTCTGCTCGGTTTCGTGGCACACAACTCGTTCTCCCGTTCTATCGCTGGTATGGCTGACTCTTCCGAGCGTACCCAGACCATGTTGGAGAACGCCGCGGACAAGTTCGGTGATAAGGCTCCGAATATCGACACCGCTAACACCTCCGGGATTAAGGGTGAAACCGGTGTTTACAGCTGGGCGCCTTACTCGCCTTCCCTGCTCTTGGTATTCTGGTCCTTCCGCTTGATGATGGGCTTGGGGCTGTTCTGCGCAGTCTTGGCACTGGTTGGTCTGTACCAGACTCGCGGTGGCAAGGTTTCGACCTCTAAGGGTCTGAAGAATCTCGCCCTGATTACGCTGCCGATGCCGTTCCTGTCGGCATCCTTCGGCTGGATTATGACCGAGTTTGGTCGTCAGCCCTTCATCGTGTACCCGAACCAGGACGCTTTTGGTTCAGACCTCGCGGTTAAGACCGACGCTGCCGGCGTATTCATGCTGACTGGCGATGGTTTGTCTGGTGTAGTCAACCCGCTTGAGTTCTTGATTTCGCTGATTCTGTTCACTTTGGTTTACCTGGTGCTCGGTATCATCTGGTTCAAGCTCATGGTTCGTTACTCCAAAGAGGGCATCAACACCCCGGCCTCCGATGGTGGTCCGAACGCTGCCTCTCAAGACTTGTCGTTCGCTTACTAAGGAGGAATTCAGACAATGACTTTTCTGCAAATCCTTTGGTTTATCCTCGTAGCGGTTCTGTGGGCTGGTTATCTCGTCCTCGAAGGCTACGGCTTGGGCACGGGCATGTTGCTGCGCATCATCGGTAAGACCGATGACGAGCGTGGTCAGATGGTTCGCGCCATCGGTCCGCACTGGGACGGCAACGAAGTGTGGCTGCTCACCGCTGGTGGTGCGACTTTCGCTTCATCCCCCGAATGGTACGCCGTGATGTTCTCCGGTATGTACATCGCTTTGTTCTTGGTTCTGCTGTGCTTGATTGGTCGTATTGCGGCTATTGAATGGCGTAACAAGGTGGACACGCTGCAGTGGCGTGGCACTTGGGATACTATCCAGACCATCGCAGCTTGGCTGGTTCCGGTTCTGCTGGGCGTAGCCTTTGGCAACCTGGTCGCTGGCATGAAGATTATCGTGGCAGATCCCAAGACTCCGTTCACCGAGGTTGGTCCTGAGAACGTCGACATCGCTAACGCCGGTATGTCTCAGATTCACTCCTTCATTGGTTTGGGCGAATTCCCCTTCAGCCAGCTGGTGAGCTTGCTGATTGGCGGTTCTGGCTTCGCAATTCTCGGTGGTTTGGTGATTGCCTCCCTGTCCTTGGTCCAAGGTGCCAACTTCTTGGCTCTGAAGACCGACGGAGCGGTACAGGAACGCGCAGTCGCGCTTGCCCCGAAGTTGGGTCTGGTTTCGACCGTCCTAACCGCGGTCTTTGCGGTGTGGGGCACTTTCGCGTTCAAGGGCGCTGGTTTCCTCTTCGCCCTGGTGTTCCTGGTTGTCGCTGCAGTCTGCCTCATCGTCAGCCTGCTCTTCGCGTTCAAGGGCGCTTCGGCTAAGGCTTTCACTTTCAACTCCGTTGCGATTGCAATGAGCGTTGCCTGGGTGTTCGCCATGCTCTTCCCCAACGTGATGAAGTCCTCGATTGATCCGGCATACTCGCTGACTATTGCTCAGTCTGCGGCTTCTCCCAGTACCCAGATTGTGATGACCGTAGCGGCCATCATCCTGGTTCCAATCGTGTTGGGCTACACTATCTGGTCGGTCTACATGTTCCGCGCTCGTATCAGCGTGGCGCCTGCGGGCGGTCTGGAGCCCGGCAAGATTCGCGAAGGCGCGAACTTCCTGGTTGGCTAAATAAAGCGACGACGGTCTAAACCGTTACGGGCGGGTCACCACGGTGACCCGCCCGCACCAGTTTTATCAGGGATTTTTAGCTGAGCTCGCTGTGGAGATTTTCTCTAAAATATGGAAAGCTGAGGGGGTGAAACCCCTGGATCCCCGACTGCTGAAGTACGCCAAAACCGCCCGCGGATACATTATCTTTATCACCGTTTTCGGTTTTCTCTCAGCAGTTTTCATCATCGCGCAAGATTGGCTTATCTCCAAAGCCGCGACCCCGGTCATCATGGAACATCAGCCTCTGTCTTTCATCGTTCCCACCCTCGGCGTGTTGGTCTTAGTCCTTTTGGGCAGGGGCTTGTCCCTGCTGATTCGACAGTGGTTTGCGCACCGAGCAGCGACGGGCGCGATCCGGGAAATCCGGCAAAAAGTCCTGACTCATGCCACGAAGCTCGGTCCCCGCTGGCAAACCCAACACGGTCAAGACACCGTCACCACAGTCGTACGCGCCTTGAAAGATCTCGACGCCTACTTTGTCTTTTTTCTCCCCCAGCTTTTACTCTCGGTGACAGTTACTCCCCTGACATTGTTGGTAATCGTTTACCTCGACTGGATTAGTGCCATTTTCGTACTGGCAACTATCCCACTCATCCCCCTGTTCATGATTCTCATCGGGATTTTGACCCAGGAATACTCTGATAAACGTTTGGCTTCCATGAAACGCATGGGCGGTCAGCTGGTGGATCTCTTGGCTGGTCTGGCTACTCTGAAATCATTGGGTCGCGAACAAGATCCTGCCAAGCAGGTAAAACGAGTCGGATACGAATATTCCCGTTCCACCATGCAGACTTTACGTGTCGCGTTTATGAGTGGCGGTGCCCTGGAATTCTTGACCACACTGTGTGTAGCACTGGTAGCGGTCGAAGTAGGAATTCGCTTGTTGAATAACCAACTTGACCTGTTCACCGGACTGCTGGTCATTATGCTGACACCGGAGGTGTTTAGCCCGCTGCGGGAAGTGGGCAAACAGTTCCATGCCTCCTCTGATGGGGTTACCGCCGCGGAAGCCGCTTTTGCTATCTTGGAAGAACCGTTGCCCAAAACCGGACATATCGCGGCTCCTGACCTGACCAAAGCCACTATCCAGCTGCATGACGTAGGGGTGAAAGCCCGCGGAATGTGGGCTCCTTCCAGTCTGACTGCCAACCTCGAACCGGGGAAAATTTATGCTCTGACCGGTGCCAGCGGTTCCGGGAAAACGACCACTGCTATGAGCATACTAGGGCTGCAAACCATCGACCAGGGGGAACTGACGGTGAGCGGACCTGCGGGGAGTGTACCACTGCCCGAAATCGACCTCGCCTCGTGGTGGGAGCAGTGTGCTTGGGTTCCTCAAAATCCTGCTATCCTGCCCGGCACAGTGTTAGAAAACTTAGGCGAGTCCGGAACCGAGCCCAGTCCCGCCCTAGTGGAAGCCAGTCGCATCACGCACTTTGACGAGGTGGTACAGGGGTTGTCACAAGGCTGGTTGACCCAGCTTGGCGCTGGTGGCTTGGGTCTGTCCGTCGGTCAGCGGCAACGCTTGGCACTGACCCATGCACTGACTCAACAGGCGCAGCTCATCGTCTTGGACGAGCCGACCGCGCACCTCGATGCGAACCTGGAAACCCAGGTAATCGCTGGAATTAAAACCCTAAAGTCCCAAGGTAAAACCGTAGTTGTCATTGCCCACCGTCAAGCAGTGCTGAACGTAGCCGATGTGTCCATTCCGGTAGACACCAGACCCTTCACCGCAGCTGAGGTGGAACAGGAAGCCCAGGCAGCAGCTGCGGCAAAGCCGAAGGTCCGAGCACACAAACGCAAACCGGATGGGCGTGAGGATTTGCCCCCACTCATTTTGAATCTTGATTTTGCTGATAACGAGGTGCGCGCATGAGTAGCAACAAGTCAACTTTTCCCGCCGAGTTTATGGAATCTGCTGCTGAGTCCGCCAGCTCTGCCATGCCAAATACCGCATTTATTTCTCGCGAGGAGCTGCGTAACCTGCGCCTGACCTACAGAATGATGCGCTTGAATCGTGCCAATATGGCTCTGGCTATTCTCTTGGGTGTTTCGACGTTAGTCTGCGCCATCGGGCTGTCGGTCGTGGCGGCTTGGCTCATTGCCCGTGCTGCCCAGATTGACGCTCTGTGGATGGATTTGGCGGTCGCAGCCGTAGCGGTACGTTTCTTTGGGATTGGCAGGGCACTCTTTCGCTATCTGGAGCGCCTAGCGTCTCACAAGGTCGCCCTGTTGGGAGTCGCTGATTTGCGCCACACGGTTTACCGCATTTTGGCTGGTCGCCCGGCAAAGAACATCGCGGCTTTGCGACGCGGAGAAATCTTGGCGCGTACCGGAGGCGATGTCGATTCGGTCGGAGACTTCGTGGTGAAGTCTGTCCTCCCCGGAATGGTTACCGCTATCACTGCCATCGCCACCGTTATATTATTCTGGTTCCTGGCTCCCCTGGCGGCGCTCACGCTGCTAATCTGCCTGCTGATGGCTGGCGTGGTGGGACCCCTCCTGACGATTCGTTCGGCACGTATCGCCGAGTTAGCCTCCCAGCAGGCTCAGATAGAGCTGACTGCCAGCGCCCAAAACCTGCTGATGAATGCCAGCGAGTTGGCGGTTTCCGGACGCTTGCAAGCCGCACAAGACCACCTGAACCAGGTGGAACAAGTCATCCAAAAGCTTAAAGACAAGGCTGCCCGTCCTTCTGCAATCGCCGCCTTTATTGACAATATTTCGATGGGCGCGGCAGTCCTGTGCGGTTTCCTGATTGGCACTCCCCTGGTCGTCAGCGGTCAACTGTGGGACGTAAACCTGGCGATTTTAGTGCTGGCTCCCCTGGCAGCCTTTGAAGGAACCTCCCAACTGGCTGCCGCTGCGGTACAGCTGGTGTCCTCCGGTGCCGCCGCGACCCGGCTGGTGGATTTGATGGGTGGAGCGGACTATGTCGAGACAGCCCTGAAACAGATTTACGCCGCGGACGCCGCCCCGAACAGCAATGCTGCCCCGAAGGCAGTCTTCAACGAGGAAGGGCACCACGCGGAAATCTCACCCGTCACCGAAGTTGAGGCTCATCTGGTGGCAAAAGACCTGGAGATTGGGTGGCCCGGCGGACCGATTATTGCCAGCGGGATTGACCTGGACCTATGCCCCGGCAAGGCTTTGGCAATTGTCGGGCGCTCTGGAATTGGCAAATCCACACTGCTTTATACTTTGGCAGGCTTGATTCCCCCCCGAGGTGGCAGCCTGACACTGGGAGGAATCGACATCACCGCGCTGCCGCGGTCCATCGTGAGTGAAAAAATCGTGATGACCGCAGAGGACGCCCATATTTTTGCCACTACCGCCCTGGAAAACATTCGGGTAGCACGAGCCAATGTAGGAACCCTAGAAGCGGAAAAGCTGTTGCAAGAGGCCGGGATGGGTCAGTGGCTGCAGGCTGCCCCAGATGGTCTGGACACTCTACTCGGCATGGACGGGGCAGCGTTGAGCGGCGGGGAGCGCCGACGCATCCTGTTGGCACGAGCTTTGGCGACCCCAGCGCAACTCCTTGCCCTGGACGAGCCCGGCGAGCATCTGGACGGGGCTATGGCTGACCAGCTTGTCTCCGACCTGCTGTCTACCGGCAAGAGTGGGGAACGTGGTGTGCTGTTGGTCACTCACCGGCTCAGCGCCCTGGACAAAGCCGATGAAGTTATTGTGCTCGGTAAGCTGGATAGCGAAAATGACGAGGTGACCCGCATCACCGCGCGGGGAACACACGCTAGTTTGGTCGAGACTAACCCCACTTACCGTTGGAACCTAGAACAGGAGAAGAGCTACGTCTGAGCGAGTCAGCCCCAAGGTCAATAAATATTTAGGGGAAAGTCATGCTGTTTTGCGTGAAAAAATTAATGCACTGAACTTGGAGCTTGAAACTTTACAGCGATGGAACCGCATGAGCCAAAGCATCACCACGGCTCTGTTGGAAGATACCGATGAGGAGGAAGCACTGGCTCTCATTGCTTCCTCCGTGCGTCGGGTGGCGGAGGCTGATACGACCTTGATTGTGCTGCCCAGCTTGGGCGGAAAATACATCTGTGAAATTGCTGACGGCGAGGCAGCCGCACAGATGATTGGTTTGGAATTTCCTCCCGAAGGACGCGCCCAGTCGGTCATCCGCAACAATGTTGGCATTATCGTGGAATCTATGGAGCGCGCCAACTTACTGCGAATTCCGGAACTGTCCATTTTTGGTCCGGCTCTCTATGCCCCGATGAGCGAGCGCGGTGCTGCCAGCGGTGTGATTATCCTATTTCGCAATCCCGGCAGCCCCGAATTTACCGTCCCGGATTTGCGCTCCGCCGAGAATTTTGCGGCCCAAGCTACCCTAGCGTTGCGCTTGTCCGGCGTGCGACAGTCCGAGGATCGTGCGGAGCTGTTGGAAGAACGCCAGCGCATTGCCCGCGACCTGCATGACCTGGCTATCCAACAATTGTTCGCGACTTCTCTGCATCTCGAAGCGCTAAAGGAAGACCTCAGCGATCGGGAACTCACGGCACAGACAATTCGCACGACTCTGGATGAAGCGCTGCATTCAGTGGGCGACTCGGTAGGGGAAATCCGTCGGATTGTCAGTGAACTGAAAGATCAAGACACTGCCGAACCGGAACTTTTGGGTGGGTTGCGAATGGAGGCTTCGCTGTCTCGCCGCTCCCTCGGCTTTGCCCCGTCACTCATTGTGCGCCTAGATAATGAAGTTTGCACTCTGGACAATATGGAAAGGATGGAGGAACGGCTGCGCCACAGGTTACCGGATTCTCTCATCTCTGATGTTCTTGCGGTAGTACGAGAGGGACTGACGAATGTGGCTCGGCACGCTCATGCTACTGAGGTACGTCTGGAAGTCGATATTTGGTTTAATCCGGGGTTGGTTCCGCCTCGCTGCGCCCTCAATGAAGCAAGCGTTCCCCTGCCCACCCAGACCAATGGGATGCTGCGAGTAGAGATTCAGGATGACGGGTGCGGGCTTGATTCCAGGATTGATCACCATTCAGGCTTAGCCAACATGACCGCCCGCGCCACGATTCACCTGGGGATGATGCGCATCGGAAAACGCCCTGACGGAGCCAGCGGAACCCTTCTGACCTGGTGCATTCCGCTTGAGTAGCTACGCGAGAGGTACCCCCTGGTCAACTGCTGTGGTGGTTACAGTTCGGCACGCGGAGAATTCTTGCGCCACTCGGCAGAGCGCTGCGAAGCCACCCACGCTGCCACCTGAGTGCGCCGCTGCAGACCCATCTTCGACAGCAGTGCGGTAATGTGGTTTTTCACGGTCTTTTCAGCCACTCCCAAAGTGTCCCCGATTTCTCGATTAGACAGACCATCGCCGATTAATCCCAGAATTTTCTTTTCGGTAGGGGTCAAGTGTTCGGTAGGACCGCTGCGATTAGCGCTGGTGCGTGTCACGGTGCGTTCATCAAGCAGAGTTCTGCCTGCCGCTACTGCTTTGATAACGTTAGTGATTTCCACCCCTGCCACAGTCTTCAACAAATAAGCAGCCGCCCCAACTTCCAAGGATTCTGCCAGGGCCTCGTCATCATCAAAGGAGGTCAACACAATCATGCGCGCGTTTGGTGTCATCACTCGCAGTTGTCGAATCAAATCAATGCCGGTGCCATCGGGCAGCTGCAAGTCCACCAAAACCACATTAGGGTTTGCCAACTCGGCTCTCGAGAGGGCCTCGGCAACTGAGCCGGCTTCGGCGACGACCTGTAAATCCGCAGCCCTATCCACGATCTCAGCGATGCCACGGCGTACAATCTCGTGATCGTCGACAATCATGACGCGAATTTCCGACAGCTCAGTCATCTCTGGTCCTTCCTAACGCTTTCGCTGGCAGCGTGGACAAAACACGCTGGAGCGACCGTCAATAATCATCTTATCGAGCCGTGTCCCGCAGCGGTGGCAACTTTGTCCACCCCGTCCGTAAACCTGCAATTCTTTTGCGAATTCGCCTGGATTGCCCCAAGAATTCACGTATAAGCGGTCAAATGAAGTACCCCCAAAGACCAACGCCTGTTCCATCACCGCCGCCACGGCACCTAGCAATTTCCGCAGTTTCCTATCGCTGAGCGACCGACCGGGAGCAGCGGGATGTATCCGGGCAGCAAATAAGCCTTCATCTGCATAAATGTTTCCGATACCGGAGACAATGCTCTGATCCAACAACTTGGTTTTGATTGCTCGCGTGCTGGCATGAGTTTTTTTCACGAAATCTGTTGTATCTCGGCACGGATCGAGCACATCGCGGGCAATATGTTCCACGCCCTGCGGTAGCAGCGGTTCCGGGGCACCCATCCCTCCGGGAGCACCATCCGCGGTGGGTTGCAACGGTCGGAGTTCGACATGACCAAAGGTGCGCTGGTCGCAAAATACCAGGTCTTTCTCATTGTCGAGAGTGAAGCGAAGGCGTTCATGAGGCAAAAGTCGAGTCTCTCTCGAATGCTGCGGAGCGGCTTGTGGTGACGCGGCTGCCTCTTTACGGTGCAAAGTCGCGCCCCTAGATTCCACTCGCAGCTGTCCCGACATACCCAGGTGCATCACGAGGGCAAGCGGACCTTTTTCCCTGGGGGTATCCCCTAGCAAAGGAAACCACAAAAACTTTCCGCGTCGTACTGCCGCGCCCAGACGCGCCCCCACCAGTCCTGCGCGCAACCCTGTGATTCCCCCCTGCTGATTGCGCAAAGTACGCTCATGGGTGGGGTCGCTGGCACCGAGAACCCGCGCACCCACCACGGTTTGCTCCAGATTACGGCGAATTGTCTCCACTTCGGGAAGCTCCGGCATATGCTATCTATTCCCCGAAACGGTCTTGCAAAATTTCGAAAGCTGCCTCGGCTGCGCTGTGCTCAGCGGATTTCTTGGAGGTTCCCTGACCTTCGCCCAGCACTTCACCGGCTATACGAATTTGAGCAGTAAATACCCGAGCATGGTCCGGTCCACTCCCCTGCACCACGTACTCCGGTTCACCCAGAGAATTAGCGGCCGCGAACTCGCTCAGATGGGTCTTCCAATCCATCCCGACCGCCCGGCGCGGCGCGTTGCGCAAGTATCGGCGGAGGTGACGCTCGATAGTGACGCGCGTCGATTCCAACCCTGAGGTGAGGTAGGACGCACCAATCAGAGCCTCTAAAGTGTCGGACAGGATGGAGTCCTTTTCTCGACCTCCCTGTCGGTCCTCACCGATTCCCAGCAAGATGTAATCGCCCAGATGCAGTCGTCGTGCAACTTCCGCCAGTGGGGTTTGACTGACGGTGGCGGCCCGCATCGGAGCCAACTCCCCTTCGGGAACATCGGGGAAGTTACGGAACAGGTATTCGGTGACCACAATCTGTAGCACCGCATCCCCTAGGAATTCCAACCGTTCATTCGTGCCGGTTGAGCCAGTTTTCCCATGTTCGTGGGCAAAGGACCGGTGCGTCATCGCGACCACCAAAAGTTCTGTATCGACCGGTTGTCCCCAGTCCGCCAGTAAACGTTCTAGGGTGGCTCGAGATTGACCCGGTTCGCCAATTTTGTCTGTGTTTCGTGGGGACTGATTCACGAGGCTTCGTCCCCTCCAGTTTCCTGGGCGCGCAGCTCTTTCGCTAAATCTCCCAACGCCGCCCACCGCGGGTCCAAAACTTCGTGATGGTGATCGGCGGGCAAATTCTCAAATTTTTCTCCGCAATCCGGGCACAATCCTTGACAGTCGGGTCGGCACAATGGCAGAGTCTCCATGCCTAGCACCAGAGCGTCCCGCAGCACCGGTTCGAGGTCCACCTCGTCTTCGGCACTCACTTCAAGGATGTCTTCCCATTCCTCGTCTCCCTCCCGGCGGGCAGCTTCGCGCGCTCCGGGAAAGAAAAACATCTGCGTTTCGTTAACCTCTACTGTACTTGGAACCGGGTCCAAACAGCGCGAGCATTGGGCATCGGTCGGCACCGTCCCCTGCAAGCTGACCAATATCCCCTCGTGCAGGGACTGCAAGCTGACCTCGAAACTACCTTCGGGCTCCCGCAAAGCCACGACTCCATTCGTCCACGTGCTTGGCAACGGCAACAGGTAATCGTGCAGTTCCAGCGTCTTTCCGGGATTGCCCAGCAGAGAGGTTAAACCGATGCAGTAGCCAGACCCGGTCTGCGTACCGGTGGACCGAGCGGAGGGCTTACCGGCATCACGCGCTGTGACGCTGCTAGTCATTTTTAACCTCCGCGTTCTCCCCTTCCAGGTGGGGCAAATCGTCGGGGTTGAAGCGCGCGCGTTCACTTAAGACTCTCCGCCCCGCGGCGGACTGTTCCTTTAGCTTGTCGAGGGTTTCTTCCAGCACCGTCAGCTTTTCCTCACAATAGCGATCCGCTCCCGCCGCTAGGTCAGTAGCCTGTTGGGTCGCGGTCTCGATAATCATCTCGGCACGTTCCTTGGCCATAACGACGATACGTTCCTGATTGACCAATTCATCGGCACGAGCATGGGCATCGGCTTGGATACGTTCAGAAGTGGAATTGGCTTGCGTCAAGGCTTCCTCTGCCTCCTCTTGGGCACGGGCGATGACCGCATTGGCTCCAGCTACAATCTGGTTTGCAATACGGATATCTGCCGGCATGGCTTCGCGCGCCGATTCCACCAAGGAGAGTGCCTGAGCCTTATTGACCAGCACGGATGAACTCATCGGCAGGGAGCGCGCTTGTGAAATTAAGGCTTCTATCTGGGCTAATACATCCATCAGCTCCGAGCCTTTATAGTCCTGAGCGTTCAGTGCCGCCACCATTTGTTCCGAGGTTAGGGCTTCCGGCTCCACGATTTCTGCTTTATCGCTCTGTTCCGGCGTTGCTGAGTCCACCTCCTCGCCGAGAGTCTCAGAGGTTACCTGCTCGGCAGCGGTTTCGTCCACGCTGTCCTCTGTTGCGGTAGGTAAATCCGCCGATTCCTTCATCTCGTCGTCCCTGTTTTCCTCGCTCATTTTTCTCCCTAGCTGTTGTGTTTGTCGAAACGGGCTGCAATGACATTATTATCCCGGTTTGGCGGGCTGACTTGGTAAGCCTCATACAGAGCCCGCGCAGTATCCGCACATACCATCGTATAGACATCAGCCCCGTAACTGGCGACTTCTTTAACCATAGAACTTGAGACGTGAATCAGCGCTGGTTTGCAGCCCACGAATACGGTCGGCGGAGCTCCGATTTGGCGATTCATCTGACTCATTGGATTTTCGTAATCAAAGTCCTGGGACGTGCGCAGCCCTTTCGCGATGACGTCAATCTGATGTTCTTTACAGAAATCAGCTAACAGTCCCTCCACGGTCTCTACATTGACACGCGTCTCGAGTTTAGCTTCCCGGATAGTGGTCTGCGCCAGTTCGATACGTTTCTCCACTGAAAGCAGTGGAGTTTTCTTTGAGTTATTAGCAATTCCGATTACCACGACATCGGCAAAAGCTAAACATTGCTTCACCATATCGAGGTGCCCATAGGTGAAGGGATCAAAAGTTCCGGGGCAAAGCGCTTGAGTCACGTATCCAGATTACCGGCAATTCGACTAGGCTGTGGTCTGTGACACGAATTGTTGCTGGCGAAAAAGGGGGCTTGCGCCTGAATGTCCCGAAGTCGGGGACCCGTCCCACTTCGGAGCGGGTGCGCGAAGCGATGTTCTCTCACCTGCTTTGTTCGGGGTTCCCACAAGGTGCCACCGTTTTGGATTTGTTTGCTGGTTCAGGAGCTCTCGGTTTGGAGGCGCTGTCCCGCGGCGGGGCGTCTGCGGTTTTCGTAGATGCCGCCGGGTCTGCAGCCAAAGTGTTGCGCGCGAACATCGACGCCCTGCGCTACCGCGACCGCGTGCGCGTCCTGGTGAAAGACGCTGCCAAGTTCGTTTCGGAGCTGAAGCCGACGGATTGTTTTGACCTCATTTTTTTGGACCCCCCCTATGCTTTGGCGCCTTATGTGCTCTGCGAGATTCTGGCAGGTCTGACCGCGCATCTCAGCCCGGAAGGAATCATGGTCTTGGAGACGTCAAAAAAGTTTCCTGCTCCTGAAATTCCTTCGGGACTGCAAGCCTATGCCGCCAAAAACTACGGCGATACCCTGGTTACTTATTTGCAGAGGGTGTCGAGCTGAGGTTCAGTTGAGCGGCACCCTGCGCAATGATGGCACCAAGGGGCGGCAGCACCAGATAGATGGCTTCTTTTACAATCATCATCCCGGAATCGTTGATAGGCACCGCCACCGCCATGCCCAGTAAGATACCTAAAGCCACTACGCGCAGCGCGGGCTGGTCGGTGAGCTGATTCCAAGAAGACACCCACCGCGGCCAGGACACCTGGCGGCGTTTCACAATCACCAAAGTCGTCGCTAATACCGCGACCACCAGCACCAAAAGGATAACGACCCCCAGATTGTTCACAAAGGAACGCAGCACGTCACGGACTTTTCCGGCAATTAGCTCCCGGCTTTCGCTGCTGCCCAAATTGGACCAAAAATTCCCAATATGGCTGTCTGAGCCGCGGGAGAACCAGCCGATAATCCCCATCACCGCCAGAGTAGACACCACCCATAAACCAGCGTGCCACCAGCGTGGCGGCACCCCCGCAGCCATCAGGGCGACAATCCCGAAAGCCAGAATAATTCCCGGAGGTCCCCCAAAATCGGCGCCCCAACCGGGTAAAGCATCGACTAAAAGAACCGCGACACCGAGCCCTGCTGTAATCCATCCAGCTCGACGCTGACCCCAGAAACGTTGCAGTACCGGCAGCAATGCCAGCAAAGCTCCGGCAATGAGGATGATGTAGGTGCGATTAGAGATACCGTAGTAACGCCGCGAACTGAGCACCAGAGAGCCCATGAATCCGTTGCGTTGGTGGGCAGATCCCAGCATGATGTCCAGCGCTAAAATGAAACACGAAATCCCCGCTAGGATAGCCACCGCGTGAGAGTTACGCCACAGAGAAGCCACCAAAACCGCCGTAATCACCGCGGTCAAAGCCAGGGATATCCCGACTGATCCGACCGCCGAGTCGGTACCAGGCAAGTTCCACCACGGAATCCAGTTCAGGATCAGCGCAGCTGGAAGCATCGCGAAAGCGACAAGACCCAGGAGCCGCACCACCCACCAGTTGTTCGCCAAGCGTCGCGTGCCAGACGAAGCGAAAGCCCAAATTAGCAGCGCCCCCATAGCGAGGTAGGAAAACAGGTGAAACACCTGATACCACGGCGAATTGGCTCGCAGGGCGGAGGTAGCATGGCGCTGCTGTTCAGTAATCATGGCACAAGCCTTAGCGACGCCGGCGACCGGGGTGACGCTCAGCTCGGGAAGGATTATATTTGCCGGTGGGACCATCTTGGGTTCCACATAGGCACGCGCATTGAACACTAAACCGCGTACGTCGGCAAGGGTTGCTAAGCCGAGAGCATGAGTCGTGGAGGTATAGAGCACACCGGTGGTTTCAGTCAATCCTTTCCTCGGGGTCGCGGATGGTTTCCCATCCGTCAGCGCCAATCCCGGAGTCTGTGCGGCTAGCAGCTGCAGCGACCTGGCTCCTTCAAAATCTCCCAAAGAAGCAATAACCACCGGTCGAGGATGCGCTGCACTCTGATTTGCGCTCAAGATGGCAGAAAGTTGCTGTAAGGATAGGGTCTTTGCCGTGTCGTAAGTGTTCTGGTTCAGAACGGCGGTGTCAACGGTATCCAAATCCACCACGACATCGCTGGGGGCAGCAGCGAGAAGTTCTTGCCAGGCGGATGCCAGGGCTGTCCGGTTCTTTAGGGGCTTGCCCAGCGGCGGAACAGGCTGTTGCGCTTTGGCGTCAAAGGCAGCTCGGGCACCAGCCCCGGTACGCTCGTTATAGAGAGAATCCAGCGCGGAGGGATTAATCCGCTCCATTTCAGGGATTACCGGCAAAGGTTGCCAATGCGCGACCTGACCGCGGTGATTCGCCAGCGGAATTCCCGCATTTCTTCCTACTGCCCACGCATCCGGAGCAAAAATCCCGCGCGCGGGCCAGGTGATGTTTTCCGTACGACCTTTGAACTGTGCATAGGTGACCGCTGTAGTTTTGGGCAAGGACGGGGCGGCGGGAGTTATCTGCGCTGGGGTTTCCGCGGTCGTACCGTCACTCTTCACCAGTTTCATCCCCAAGCACTGCGCCCCCACAGTTTGCGCCAGTCGACGTCCTTCTTCGTCCGCGACATCGCCACGGGCACGCAGTTGCATCCATCCCTCAGTGGGGCAGGTATAAATCCGAAAAGACCTGGTACTCAGTGCCGAAAATGTGAACGGAACCAGCATTTGACCCAGTTGATTGCCCTGTAAATCAAGATCGCTGGGTTTCAGACCGCTCATCCCTAAAAACAACACGCCGGGGGCATCCGGAGAAGGAAGGATAACGTCAGCGTTTTGTGTCCACCTCGCGGTGGGAAATTGTGGTTCGTGCACGACCTCGGTCATCGCGCTAGCCTGCGGAAGTAGTACTGCCAGCGTTACTGCTAGCATCGCGACAAATGCTCCCAGACGCCGCCACCATGAACACATAGGTGGAATTTTACCAAGTTTAAACACGCCTACCGTACTCCCCTATGACTTGGTGAGATTCTGGGCACCATCCCCCAGCTCAAATACCAGCCTAGCCAACTCTGGATGAGCGCTAAGCTGTGGGTCTGCCGCGACCAATGCCGCCGCCGCAACTTTCGCGGCAGTAATAACTTCCGCATCATTAACCAAGGAAAGCACTTTCAGTCGGGAGCGGCGACCCGACTGGTTCTGTCCCAGCACGTCACCCTCTCGCCGGATAGTCAAGTCGGCTTCAGCCAGCGCAAATCCATCCCGGCTCGCCGCAAAAGCGCACAAACGTGCCAGAGCCGGAGACAGTGTCCCCGCCCCCGCTAGTGCCATCATTTCCGGCAGATTGCCCGAAACGGGTGGGAAATCCAGGGGGGCAATAGCGAGGCAAACGCCAGGTCGAGAACCGCGACCAATCCGCCCTCGTAGCTGATGTAGCTGCGAAATCCCGTAGCGGTCTGCATCCAAGATGATCATCATGGAGGCTTCGGGCACATCCATGCCGACTTCCACAACCGTGGTGGACACCAACAGTGGGGTGCGACCCGCGGCAAAGTCTGACACTGCCTGTTGTTTGGCGGCAGAATCCAGGTTGGAATGCGCCACCCCGATAGGAACATCCCTGAATATAGGCAGGGCAGCCAGTCGCGCCGCGGTCTGGGTGACGGTGTGCAGAATCCGGTCGGGCTCCAGTGCCTCGAGTTCACCGAACCCCGCTAAATCATCACCCCAACTGGTTTGCACCGCAGGTTTCCGAGTTTTCCGGTCACCTTGCGGCGGATGCCGAGAATCACTGGAGGAAACAGGGTTCTGTCCCGTGGCATCCGGCGCAATCTTGGGGCAGAGCACATAAACACGTCCCCCCTGTTTGATTTCTTCCGCGGCTCGGCTCCAGGCACGTGTGACCCACCGTACATTTGCCTCATTGACCAGGAACGTCTGAACCTCCGCACGCCCCGCGGGCAGCTGACGCAATACGGAAACATCCAGGTCCCCAAACACGGTCATGGCGACGGTTCGCGGTATCGGGGTAGCGGTCATCGTCAAGAAATGCGGCGCTCTCTCCCCTCTCGTCAGCAGGGCGCCACGTTGTTCCACCCCAAAACGGTGCTGTTCGTCAACTACAACCAAGGCCAGTCGGGATAACTGCAGCGACTCAGTCAGCAGGGCCTGAGTTCCCACCACCAGCATCGGCTCACCGGCCGCACCCCGGTCTGCAATTTCTCGTTTCTCCGGGGCGGGTGTTGACCCGGTCAGTAAACGCAGTGGGACATTATCCGTGCCGGGCTGTTCCCCGGAAAGACCCCCCAGAGGGTCAGCCAGGTCCCCTAACAGCCGATTCAAGGTCTGAAAATGCTGGTGGGCAAGGACTTCGGTGGGCGCCATGAAAGCCGCCTGAAAACCGTTTTGTACCGCGGCGAGACATGCCAAAGCCGACACTACGGTCTTGCCCGACCCGACTTCCCCCTGCAACAGTCGATTCATCGGAACTTCGCGGGCAATATCCCCGGCGATTTCTTCCCAAACCTGGCGTTGCCCCGCAGTGAGCTGGAAAGGCAACCCCGCCACGGCTTGTGCGACCAAGTCACCAGGTTCCCCGTCTGAGTCCGTACTCGACTCGAAAACATCCTGCGAAACCGGCAAGGACCAGGCCGGATGGGATTGAATCTGATTACGGGCTTTCGCCAGAGCTGCCCCCAGCGTGAAAGCCTCGCGGAAACGCAGATAGTCCAGCGCCGCTTGGTATTGAGCATCAGTCTCCGGGTGGTGCAGACCGAGCAAAGCTGTGTAGGCATCAGGGAGGTTCCTCTCCCGGCGCAGCGAGTCGGGAATAGCTTCGGGAATCTCCGCAGGGTTTACCATCAGCAGCTGCGCGTCGATAATTTTCCCAATCTTCCACGAGGGTAGACCCGCGGTGGCGTGATATAGCGGCTGGGGTTGGGTCGAAAGTGTTTTCACGATCTCCGGGTCATAATCGGCAAGCACCCGATATTCCGGATGAGCCAAGAAGGCTTCACTGGCAAGGCTGTCTGGTTTCCCCGAAAGCCGCCCGGCAAAAACCGCTAACGTTCCCTTTTCCAGGCGATTTGCATGCAGATTTAAGGCGTTGGGATGTTTCGCAAAGAAACGCACGGTCAGGCGGTTAGCTCTCTGACCCCACAAGTCCGGACGGGCACCTCCCTCGTTGCGCGCATCGGTTTCCAGTTGGTCCTGCAGGGTTACCGTGAGCATGGCTTTGTCGTGACGACGAGTCCAGCCCAAGTGCGAGTCCATGACCACCGCAAAAACGGTGACATCCGTTCCGGGAATCAGCGAGTCAAAATTTGTCAGTTCCCCCCACCTATAAGTCCGTCGTGGCGGATACCAGAGCAGGTCACCCAAGGTTAGCACTCCTAGGTGAGCGAATTTGGAGACGACAGACTTCGCCTTAATTATCCGCTCGAGAGGGGTCTGCAAGTTAACCATGATTTCACCCTATCAGGGAGCCTCGCACCGAAAATTCGAAAGTTTTGAGAAATGGAAGACCGTCACAGTCAGACCGGGGTCAGGCTTCAAAATCTGACCCCGATGTAGGTGGAGCCAGGCTGTCCTCCGTAGTAGGCAACCAGTTCGATATCGGCATAGTTCGCCAAAGCAAGCTGCAAATTCATCCGGTCCGTACTGACGTTTCCAGAACTGATTACTGCGTGGAGTTCCCGGTTTGGTCCCAGATCATTGACCAGATCCCGGATTTGGGTATCTAGGTCATGGTGGGACAAAGGCTCAACACGGATGCCGGCTTTCAAATCCCGGCAAGCAGTTTCCAGATCGCGCAATTGCTCCAGATTCTCGCCACGAAATTGCTTCCCCTGCAGAGATTGCACCAGCCACGCAGCACTCAGTTCGTCTTCGGTGTCGGCCACCATCACGGGAGAATCCGATAACTCGGCATCATCCAGAGAATCACGCATCGTCAGAGCCATTTTTCGCGTTTCGGGGTCAGCAGGAATGATGAGAGCAGCGCGACCTTTCGGGAGAGAACGCCACGCCCAGCAAATCTGTTCGGAATTTTCCGTCCCCAAAAGGACCGTGGCTCCCGCCCTCGCGTAGGTCTCTACCAGTGCCGGAGCGGCGCTGAGAACCAGCAGACCGGGGGTCACCAACGGAGCCTGACGGGCAGCAAAGTCAGACAGCACCACCACATTGTCAAAATCAGCAGTGAGTCGAGTCAGGGGATCTTCATCGCCTTCGAAAGCCTCGGGGTTCCTTCCGAGATGGTGAATCAACACCGCCCCGTGCGGATATGGCAGGGCTGCCAGCGGTGATGGAGTGTGTACGTGAGCCACGAAACGACCCGCTCCAATTCCATCCAGAACCTTACATATCAGCACTTCGGAACTGGCTGCTCGCAGACTTTCCCGCAGTTTTCCGGTGGGCATGTCCAGGGCTTCAAAATGGAAAGTAGCGCCAAATTCGCCGCCCGGCACCGTGTGACGCAGACTTTCCGCAACGCTACGCGATCGATTAGCCCAATCACTCAGCATGGCTTGTACCGTGGAAACATTGGTGGGAACGTCCCCTTCAGCCGTTGCCGCCAAGTCTGCCAAAGAGGCAAAAATCAAACACGCACCTGCCAGACCAGCATCCCCCACCCCACCGTGGGCATCAGCAGAATCAATAGTGGCCTCCTGCGCACAAACCAAAGCCGTGTCCACGACTTGAGACAACGTCAATAATTCCAGCTCCGATAGCTGTTCTGAAACGGTAGTAATCAATCGGGACAACCCAAATTCCCAAGTATCTGACCCGCTGACTTCTCGAAACGCCCTGTCCATAGCGTCGACGGACATCAGCAAATCAGCAGGACGCACCACCGGTGCATCCCCCCAAGCTTCAGCACAGGCCGCAAAACCGGAAGCGAGAAAAATTCCGACCGAACCGTGGGGAAATTTCGCCACTTCGCGACTCACCGCAGCCATAAATTCGGCAGGACGCAGCGGAAGGGGCAAGGTTTGAGTCGCCCGTGTCGCCACCGCCCAAGAGTTCGCCAGATTGGTCCCGGTATTAAAGTTTGGCACCGGAAAAGTGTTGAGATCATCCAACAATTCCCGCGCCTGGTTCAGGACCGCCCCCGTGCGCACGCACCACTCACGCAGGTCATTAGTCTCTAGCTTTTGTCGCGCGGTATCCAAACTGTTCCCCTCTGTTTTCTTTCCAAGTTACCCGCTATCGACCAATTTTTCCGATTCCCATTCCGGTTTCTGCCCGCTTCGCGCCGTGACCAACATATTGGTCCCACTGCCGCTACCCGAAACGACAATGGGACCAATCGGACTCGGGAACTGTCCTCACCACGCATTCAACGCGAAGGCAAACCTCTTTCCTCGTCACCCCAAACCTTGCCAGTGTAGTGGGGACTCATGAGGGACTCTACACTGAGCACTTCGTCAAGTTCCGTAGCGCTCATCAGACCTTTCTCGATTACCAGTTCTTTGACGGATTTGCCTGTCTTGGCAGCTTCCTTACCAATCAAATCACCATTATGGTGACCGATAATGTCATTGAGGTAGGTGACAATACCGATGGAATTGTGTACGTAAGCCTCGCAGACTTCGGGATTCGCGGTGATACCGTCAATGCACTTGGTGCGCAAGGTGTCGATAGCGTTGGTCAGCAGCTCAATAGATTCGAACATGCATTGAGCGGCAGCTGGTTCCATCACGTTTAGCTGCAGCTGCCCCGCAGCGGCAGCATGGGTGAGGGCAACATCGTTGCCCATAACTTTAAAACAGACTTGATCGACAACCTCGGGAATGACCGGGTTGACTTTGGCAGGCATAATCGAGGAACCCGGCTGCATCTCGGGAAGATTAATTTCGTGCAGACCACAGCGGGGACCCGACGAAAGCAGCCGCAAATCATCACAAATTTTTGACAGTTTGGATGCCAACCGCTTCAGCACCGCATGGACTGCCAGGTAAGCACCGTTATCCGAAGTGGCCTCTAACAGGTTCGTCGCCGGAACAATGTCGTAACCGGTCACCTCCGCCAGCTTTTGGCACGCGACTTGTGGATAACCCTCCGGGGTGTTCACGCCGGTGCCGATAGCGGTCGCGCCCAGGTTCATTTCCAGCAGTAAATCTCCCGCCACTGACAAACGTGTCAGTTCCTCGGTCATGTTGACCGAAAAACCATTGAATTCTTGCCCCAACGTCATCGGAACAGCGTCCTGGAGCTGGGTGCGCCCCATTTTCAGGATGTCTTTAAACTCCTCGCCTTTACGTGCAAAAGCCTCGGACAGTTCCCGCACCGCCCGCTCGACCCCACGCAGCAAGGTAAACACCGCCACCCGAAACCCGGTGGGATAGGCATCATTGGTAGATTGGCTCTTGTTCACATGGTCATTGGGATTAATGATGTCGTAGCGACCTTTTTCATAGCCCAACAGTTCCAGCGCCAAGTTTGCCACAACTTCGTTCGTGTTCATGTTCACCGAGGTGCCCGCCCCACCCTGGAACACGTCCACCGGGAACTGATCCATCGCGCGACCTTTCACCAGCACTTCATCGCAGCCAGCCACAATGGCACGGGCAATGTCATGAGGCAGTACGTGCAGTTCCTCGTTCGCTAACGCCACAGCCTTTTTGACCTGGACCATGGCGCGTACGAATTCGGGAACATCTTGAATCTTCTTGCCCGAGATATGGAAATTCTCGATTGCCCGCAAGGTTTGTACTCCATAGTATGCGTCCTCAGGAATTTCTCGTTTCCCGAGCAAGTCCTCTTCGATACGCCCAGTCATCATCGCTCCTATCTGTTTTCTCGGATAAAGGATTTGTACGCGCGATTTACCAGGACTGCATTGTCCTGACAGTCTCATTCTAGTCTGCGAGTTCAACGCCGTGTTTGGAACTACCGTAGTCTTGGAGTCGTGCGACAACACGCCTCCAAAGTGGGATACGATTTGAAAATCAGCGGGTTTTGCCTTATCATAGTGAGGTTGCTCGTTTAGAGCTGCGGGTTCAACCCCGTGAATGGCTTTGAAAAATTACAGGAAATCAGAGGTAAGAACATGGCTGCGGTATGCGATGTATGTGGAAAAGGTCCCGGTTTCGGGATGAGCGTGTCTCACTCTCACCGGCGCAACAAGCGTCGTTTCAACCCGAACATTCAGCGGGTTCGCGCCATCGTCGAGGGCACTCCCCGTCATTTGAACGTGTGCACCAAGTGCATTAAGTCCAATCGAGTGGTGCGTAATACGGGTCGCTAACCCCAATTCACTTCTTGAATGCCGCGTCAGGGTCCGCCCTTGGCGCGGTATTTGTTTTCAGCAAATGCAGCAGTCTCTTCCCGCCACGAACGTGTGATTCGGGTTTTGGCGTTAATTTAGACTCACCCCGGCACCGCTATGGTTTGACCTGACCGGGATGGGACACTGTTAGGATGGGTATATGGCAACAACTCATTTGCAAGGTAATCCCGTAAACACTGTTGGTTCACTGCCCGCGGTGGGTTCTCCCGCCCCGGATTTCGTGACCGTCAAACAGGACTTGTCCGAAGTGAAATTGTCTGATTTACGTGGCAAGACTGTGCTTCTCAATATTTTCCCCTCTATCGATACGGGGGTTTGCGCGGCTTCTGTACGTCGTTTCAACGCCGAAACCGCCCAGCTCGAGGGAGTGGAAGTCATCTGTGTTTCGCGTGACCTTCCTTTCGCCCTAGGTCGGTTTTGCGCTGCAGAAGGGATTGATCACGTCACCACGACTTCAGCCTTCCGTTCCAGTTTTGGTGAAGATTACGGCGTGCAGATAGCTGACTCCCCTATGGCAGGCTTATTCGCACGGTCTATCGTGATTGTTGATCCGAACGGTGTGGTGAAATACACGCAGCTGGTCGACGAAATCACCACGGATCCTAACTTTGAAGATGCGCTAAAAGCACTGAACTAGGCTCCCCCGTTTACGTGCCGAATCCGCAGCGACCGGGAAAACCACCGGCTACATCCGTTGCGCAACCGCACTCATCCACAAGCACAAGGTCGCTGCGGACGTCACGTTTAGGGACTCGGCACGCCCAAACATGGGAATGGACACCAGCACGTCGCACCAGGACTCCTCAGTTGCGTCCAGTCCGTGTGCCTCGTTACCCATGACCCAGGCGACTTTCTTGTTGCTCCAAGTCCCGGCAGTAACGGGAGTCAGCATGACGTCTCCGGATAGGGACGTGCCCACGATGGTCCATCCCTCGGATCGCAGAGCCTTCACCACCGCTGCCAAATCCTGGAACCGCGGGGTGGGAACATGGAACACACTGCCCACCGAGGCACGGATTACTTTCGGGCTGGTCGCGTCTGCGCAATCCTGCCCCATAAACACTGTCGATGCCCCACAAGCATCAGCCAGCCGAATCAGCGTCCCCACGTTACCGGGGTCTTGGGTGGCAGGCAAAATCAAAGCCAAACTTCCCTCGGGAGAGCCTGTCACAGACGGAAAAGCCTCGAAACGCGCCACTGCAATCCACCCTTGTGCAGCGTCACTCAGAGCCTTCTCAACTTGCGGGGAAACAGTATGTATATGCAGTCCCCCAGCGGATACCGTGGACTGCGCGAATTCCAGCAGTTCCGGACGAGTCGCAGCACCCGCCTCAGTCACATATAAATCTGTGACTGCCCCCTGGGGCGCACAGTGCAGCAGCTCAGTGACTGCTTGGGGACCTTCCACCCGGGTCAGTCCCGAACGAAGGCGCGCGGAACGCCGCGAAAGCCCCGCCACCTTCCGGATGCGATCGCTTCCGGGGTTGTCGAGAATTTCGCGGCGTTCTACCATAGAGTTTTGCTCGATAAACGCTGGGCTTAGGCAGCCGCGGGAGCGTTTACATCTTTGGGCAGGGCAGCTTGAGCTGCCTTAACCAATTCATTGAAAGCAGCAATGTCGCTCACTGCCAGTTCTGCCAGCATCCGACGATCGACTTCGATACCAGCCAGACGCAGACCCTGCATGAAGCGGTTGTAGGTCATACCCTGGGCGCGGCAAGCCGCATTGATGCGGGTAATCCACAAGCGACGGAAGTCGCCTTTGCGGACCTTGCGGTCCCGGTAGTTATACACAAAACTGTGGGTGACCTGTTCCTTAGCCTTGCGGTACAGGCGGGAACGCTGACCGCGGTAGCCCTCGGCCCGTTCCAGAGTGGTGCGGCGTTTCTTGTGAGCATTTACTGCGCGCTTGACACGTGCCATGATTTATCTCCTTTTTCCTTTACTTACCCAACAGCTTCTTCATACGTTTCACGTCAGCGGGAGCCACGACCTGATCCTGGCTGAGGCGACGAGTGCGCCGAGACGACTTATGTTCCAGCAGGTGACGCTTATTAGTCTGTTCACGCATCAGTTTGCCGGAGCCAGTAACACGAATCCGCTTTTTAGTCCCAGAATGGGTTTTATTCTTTGGCATATTATTTCTCCTCTTTCTTAAGCGGGGCCTTCTTGGTGGCCGGTTTATCGGTTTTGCCCGCGGTTGTCTTGGGGGCAGATTTTTTGGTAGTACTAGTCGTTTTCCGGGCAGGAGTCTTGGCACTGCTCTCAGCAGGGGCATCGCTCGCCTTTGCAGTTTTAGCAGCGGTCTTTGTCGCAGTCTTGGCGGCTGTCTTCCGTGCCGGGGCTTTCCGCGTTGCCGGTTTTTCGCCAACCTCCGGGCTTTGGGCAGCCGCTGGACTCTGTGCAGCAGGTTTTTCCGCTGCCGCCGAAGTTTCTGGATTCACAGAGCTGGCAGGTTTCTTTCGGGCTGGCGCTTTCGCCGGCTTTACATCAGCAGGCTCTGTAGCTTTAGGAGCCGCGGCGCTCAGGTTGCTCGAACCGAGTTGGTCAAATGTCAACGGCTTCAAAACCGGGGCGTTTGCCTGTTGTGCCACCCGCTGCTGATTCCGTAACGCCCGTTCCGCCTTAGCGTCACGCTTCGCTTGACGTTCGTCCTCACGGCGCTTGCGCTGCTGGCTCATGGCGTCAGTCTTTTTCTTAACCGGACCAATCACCATAGTCATAGAACGACCGTCTTGACGGGGGGCAGACTCGACAACACCATCATCCGCGATGTCCTCAGCCAAGCGTTCTAAAAGTTTGATTCCCATTTCCGGGCGGCTCTGTTCCCGTCCCCGGAACTTAATCATGATTTTGACTTTGTCTCCGCCGTTGAGGAAGCGCAGAATGTGACCCTTTTTCACTTCGTAGTCGTGACTGTCAATCTTAAGTCCCAGGCGAATTTCTTTCAGTTGGGTACTGGCTTGATTCCGGCGCTGATCACGAGCCTTTTGCGCGGCTTCGTACTTGTATTTGCCGTAATCCATCAGTTTGCAAACTGGCGGATGCGCATCGGGAGCGACTTCCACCAGGTCCAGACCGGCGTCATCAGCTAAAGAGACGGCCTTCATGGTGGCCACCACTCCGATTTGTTCGCCGTTGACACCAACCAGGCGCACTTCGGGCACCCGAATTTGGTCATTAATCCTTACGTCAGTAATGAGGACTCCTTGCTTGTAACCACGCCGCGAACCAAAGCACACGCAAAGTTACCCCGCAACCGTGGCATAGAAAGCACAGCCGAGCGCTTTAGACCATAACCCAAGACGTGCGTCCCTCAGGAAACTACACCGGGTGGAGGTGGGAAAACTTTCCGCTTACTTCGGCATACAGCCGAACGGAGTTGATTCTAGCGCATCCACGAGGTTTTCGCACATTTCGGTTGCCTGAAACGCGACTGGAACGAACGGAACCGCAACCGCGCAAAGATTTCCTGTAATGACAACGAAGGCTACTGCACTTGTGACAGCCCGACTTGACATTGTCAGGAACAACCCCAAGCTTCCGCTTAGAATCCCCCAAAATACCGGAAATACCTCCTAAAATTACAAACAAGGTAACGACCTATGGAAACGAGGCTGACCAATGATTCCTAGCTTAAAGGTTATGGATGCAAGCCCGACAGGGGTATTCCCGCTAATCAGCGCAAAACCAGGCGACGGACCCGGCGGCGGGGAGGCAAACCTGGTGCTTCCCGATTTGTCCCTCGCTAACGTTCACGGCATAGCCGGTACCAGCTTGCTAATCTTTGGCATGATAGTGTGCCTGGCAGGTCTGGCATTTGGAATCGTGACGTTTTTTAAACTCCGCAGCCTACCAGTGCATCAATCCATGCTAGAAGTAGCGGAACTCATTTACTCCACTTG
This sequence comes from Mobiluncus curtisii ATCC 43063, assembly GCF_000196535.1. Classification (NCBI taxonomy): domain Bacteria; kingdom Bacillati; phylum Actinomycetota; class Actinomycetes; order Actinomycetales; family Actinomycetaceae; genus Mobiluncus; species Mobiluncus curtisii. The sequence continues at coordinate 2,078,759 of NC_014246.1, forward strand.
CAAAGCCTACCTGGTGAAGCAAGGCAAATTCCTGTTGCTGCTGTGGGCTTTCATCACGGTAATCATTCTCATTTACTACAAGGTACTGGTGGGATTTAGCTGGGGCAAAGTCGGAATTGTGGTGTTGTTCAGCCTGTTGGGGATGGGCGGATCGTTTGCCGTTGCCTGGTTTGGCATTCGGGTCAACACTTTTGCTAACGCCCGGGCAGCTTTTGCCTCGCTGCGCGGCAAGCCCTACCCTGTCCACCAGATTCCGCTGCAGGCCGGGATGTCCATCGGTACCGTGCTGATTTCCCTCGAGCTATTCATGATGCTGGTTATTCTGGTGTTCCTGCCCGCTGACGTGGCTGGTTCGTGTTTCATCGGTTTCGCTATCGGAGAGTCCCTGGGAGCGTCCGCCCTGCGTATCGCCGGGGGTATCTTTACCAAGATTGCCGATATTGGCGCGGACCTCATGAAGATTGTGTTCAAAATTGACGAGGACGACCCGCGTAACCCTGGGGTTATCGCAGACTGCACCGGGGACAATGCCGGAGATTCGGTGGGACCTTCCGCTGACGGCTTTGAAACTTACGGAGTCACCGGTGTAGCCCTGGTAACTTACGTCATCCTGGCAGTCCCCGACACTTCCATTCAGGCGCTGTTGCTGGTGTGGATTTTTACGGTGCGCGCGGCAATGATTCTGGGTGCGGCACTGGCGTACGCCCTCAATGCCCTGTGGGTCAAAGGGCGTTATGGTGACGCGAAACGCATGAACTTTGAGACCCCCTTGACTACGCTGGTCTGGCTGACTTCGATGCTATGCATCGTGTTGATTTTCCTGGTGACTTTCTTTGTACTGGGTGAGCAAGGCAACCACCTGTGGCTGAAACTGGCGACCATCATTACCTGCGGGACCCTCGCGGGGGCATTGATTCCTGAACTTGTGAAAGTATTTACCTCTACCAAAGCGCGTTTCGTGCGGGAAACGGTGAAATCTTCTCGTGAGGGCGGTGCCTCGCTAAACATTTTGTCCGGCATGGTTTCCGGCAATATGTCCGGGTACTGGCTGGGGATGACGATAGTGGGTTTGATGGGAATTGCCTTCCTAATCTCCCTGCTGATACCGCAATCCCTGATGGCATCTCCGGCAGTGTTCGCTTTTGGACTGGTAGCTTTTGGTTTCTTGGGGATGGGTCCGGTAACCATCGCCGTGGACTCTTACGGTCCTGTCACTGACAATGCCCAATCTGTCTATGAACTCTCGCGTATCGAATCGGTCGAGAACATCGAAGCCGAGCTGATGTCAGACTTCACTATTAAACCCGCATGGGACACCGCGAAACTCATGCTGGAGGACAATGATGGGGCGGGCAACACGTTTAAAGCCACGGCAAAGCCGGTTCTCATCGGCACCGCCGTAGTGGGCGCCACCACCATGATTTTCTCCATCATCATGACCCTCACGAATCGTTTGCAGGACACACAAGCCGTGGGCAATCTCTCCCTGCTGCACGCTCCTTTCCTGCTGGGGTTGATTACCGGAGGTGCCGTCATTTACTGGTTCTCCGGGGCCTCTATCCAGGCGGTAACGACCGGGGCAAACCGCGCCGTGGCGTTTATCAAAGATAATATCCACCTTGATGCCAGCAGCGAACGGGCCTCCGAAAAGGACAGCCGCGCGGTGGTAGAAATTTGTACACAGTACGCTCAGCAGGGGATGCTGCTTATCTTCCTGGCAGTGTTCTTTGCCACGCTGTCTTTCGCCTTTGCCGAGCCGTTCTTTTTCATCGGCTACCTGATTTCTATCGCTATTTTTGGTTTGTACCAAGCCATATTTATGGCTAATGCCGGCGGGGCTTGGGACAACGCGAAAAAGGTCGTGGAAGTCGATTTGCATATGAAGGGCACCGAACTGCACGATGCGACTATCGTCGGTGATACGGTCGGCGATCCGTTCAAGGACACGTCCTCGGTAGCTCTCAACCCGATTATCAAATTCACCACCCTGTTTGGTCTGTTGGCAGTGGAATTGGCAGTGAGTCTGACGAACCAGGGTCAGGCACGGCTGGTGCATATCCTAGCTGGGGTCTTTTTTGTGGCTTCAGCCTACTTCGTGTGGTGCAGTTTCTATCATATGCGTATCCGTGGGGCCTCTCGGGACGCTATGCATGATCACGAACCGCCGGTTGACACCGAGTTGAACGGGATTCCCAGTGTTAAGAATCGGGTCGCCCGTTCCTCATTCAAGGCGATTCCTCGCCCCGGAGGCATTGAAGCCCCCATCGACGCGGCCGCGCTGGACGAAATCCTCGAGGCATCACCGTCAGACACCGACCTTTTGAAACACGTTCCCGACCTCGAATTAACGGCAGAGCCATCGCAAAGTAATCCCCCGCAGCCATCCGACCAGACTGCGGAACAGAAAGGGGAATAACCATGAAATTGGCAATCAAGTGGGAAAATGCCCAAGTTGACGAAACCGGGCGGGTGTCTGGGCATTCTGCCGGCGACACTCTGGTGCGACGGGTTTTGCGTAACTTCCCCGACTCCATCCTGATAGGCGGTCCCGCCCGGCGCGCCGAAAACTTCAGTGTGGCTCCCCTCGAGATGCTCGACCCGACTGACACGGCGGTTATCAATATGGATGTCATTGATTCACCGCGACTGTGGCAAAAAATGCACAATGCCGGAGCGACGAAACCGCACATCATGAACTTCATGTGGTGGTCTCCGCGCGAATTGACGACGGTAGAAGGCATTGCCTCCATGGCTCTGTCCTGTGCCCTGTTCCCCACTTTTGCGAACTCGGAACGCACCGCTATGGAAGTCCGGGAGATGGCAGAAAAATGGACTGTGAAACCGCTGCATGAACAGATGCAGCTGGGGTGGGTAAACCTGGGGTTCCGTCTGGCTCATGTCCGTCCGCGGGTAGAGACGGAGATTCCGGTCGTGCTCTACCCCTCGATTTATCTTTCGGCAAAGAAGCGCCCGGATATTTTCTTGGACGTGGTCAACTGGGTACACCGCCAGATTCCGCTGCGGGTCGAGATGCGTTTGCACGAAACCCACCTGGTCAGCGAAGCCGCCATGAAGTTTTCCCATCGTGACTGGATTTGGGTGGGACCCCTGACAGCCACGCGCCAGTCCTATTGGGGGGCTTTGGCGCATACGACCGCTTTCCTGGCGACCACTGAGGAAGAATCTTACGGCATCGAATACGTGGAAGCCTTGGGGGCGGGAGTCATCGGCGTCTTTCCTGACCTCGAATGGGCTCACGCCTTGGTGCCGGCAGACTACCCATTTTTTTATCACTCGGTGGAAGAAGCCAAGAACATGCTGTGGCAGGTCCTGGTTAAGCCTGCGGAGGCTCGGAAACAGATGGACGCGGCAGCCGGTGGTTCGATTCAGAAGTGGATTGGCGAACACCACTCGGATGATGTTTTTGACGAAGCCTTGATTCAACACGTTGCTGACTGGTTGGGCGATATTCCCCACGCTTAATGCCTTTCACAAGGGCGGTGGGGCGGTGGCAGCGCTAGCGTCCCGTGTCAGATCCACCAGTCTTCCCGCTCACACCCGGTAACGTCGCGTCACCGAGCGCAGGGATAGCCAGCGCGGAGGTCGTCAGCGCACGGGAAGGAGTTGCACGTAAGTAGCGCGAGGGGAGACTTCTGGCGAACGCAGAAGGGATTTGTGGAACCGTTTGACGGCAAGTTTCGCGGCATCTAGGTCGTCGGGGGTGCGGACTGTAACGACCAGTCCCCCTGCCGGACCGGCTGCGATGGTCTCGATTTCGACGCCTGTATGGGCTGACAGTGAATAGAGCAGTGTCGCAAGTCCGGCATCTTCCCAGGCGGGGAGCCAGTTGTCGCCGCTGGCTAGGGCATTCAACGCGGGTGGTCCCAGCATGATGCTCGGAGCATAGGCGTGAATCCACTCCGGATTTTTCGCCAGCGGCTTGGCCTGAGTAGCGCTACCTAGTATTACCGGGGCATCCAGCCATATAAATCCTTCAGTAGCCAGCGCTGCCAAGGCGATTCGTGCGGGATTGACCAGCAACGGTCGGTCTTCCGGGTTCGTTAGCTCCGCGAAACGCGTGGCGCTGGAATACACCGGCAAAGCCGACCCGTAGGGGGCATAAACACCCGCAAAGGTCGGTGATTCACAGCTTCCGGAGACAGCCACGGGCGCCTCCACAATGAGACGCTCCGTTTGCAGCGCTGAAAACAGTTCAGCCTGCGCTGCCCCCACGTCTTTGACCGCGGCAAGTTCCAGGGCGCGCTGGGTTCCGGGCAGCAAATCACCACAATCCGACGCAAAGGGATTGCTCGCCAGGTGTTTCATGTATGCTGCCGCGCTTTCAAACAGAACCTCACTGCGTCAGTCCGCCAGGTTCGCCAAGGCTTCAGCAACCGTGAAACGTCGCTCATAGATGGCTTTACCAACGATGACCCCCTCCAAGTTGGGGTGTTTGACAGCCAAATCCCGCAGGGTCTGCAGGTCGCGCAGAGCACACACTCCCCCGCTCGCCACGACTTTTGCAGGGCTGGATTGACACACGTGAGCCAGCAGCTCCAGGTTCGGTCCAGTCAAAGTGCCGTCTTTCGACACGTCCGTCACCACGTAACGGGCGCACCCCAAAGCGTCCAAATCCCGCACAATCTGGTCCAGCAGTGGTCCTTCACTGACCCAGCCGCGACCATACACCCGTTCGCCGCGCACGTCTAAACCGATTGCGATGCGCTGCCCAAACCGCTCAATGACCGTGGCGCACCACTCGGGATTTTCGATTGCAGCAGTACCCAGGTTTACCCGCGCCGCTCCCGCATCGAGCATACGGCACAGCGAGTCATCGTCACGTAATCCCCCACTGACCTCAATATTCAAGCCCGGATAGGTTTTCACCAGCGACTCCACCAGGTCGGCGTTGGAGCCCCGCCCGAAAGCGGCATCCAGGTCGACTAGGTGCAGCCACTGCGCTCCGGTAGCGAGGAACTCCGCCGCGACTTGTGCGGGCTCGCCGTAAACTTTTTCGGTTCCGGCTTTACCCTCGGTCAGCCGGGTCGCTTTTCCGTCAACCAAGTCAATTGCTGGTAACAGCACTAATTGTGTCATTGAGCGTCCTTTCCAGGGTCGATTCACGACCCGCCACCACTAGAGCATCTCTAACCAGTTTGCGAACACGCGCGCCCCGGCTGGTCCGGACTTTTCCGGGTGGAATTGAGTGGCGCACAAGGCTCGGTTTTCCACTGCTGCCACAAAGTCGGCTCCGTAATGCGCCCAAGACACCAGCGGAGGGCGGAACAGTCGCCGCGATTCCTCGTCTGTCCCTAAGGCTGCGGCGGGGTCGCTGAGGCAAGCATAAGAGTGCACAAAATAAAACCTCTGCCCGTCAAGCCCCGCCAACAGCTGCGACTGCGCCGGGACGTGCACTTTTGACCAGCCCATATGTGGTAAACGCGCTGCGGGCAGAGCTGTCACCATTCCAGGCCATTCGCCCAAGCCTTCAGTTACTTCCCCGTTTTCGTCGCCGCTTTCAAACATGACCTGCAACCCGACGCAGATGCCCAGTACCGGGCGACCTCCGGCGAGACGACGCTCAATCATCTGGGGAGCACGAGAGGCCTGCAGGGACCGCATCACCGCCGCGAATGCCCCCACTCCAGGAACCACCAAACCGTCTGCGTGGGCAACTTCCGTCGGGTCAGCCGAGAGAGACACCCGTGCCCCTGCCCGCTCCAGGGCGTGCGCAACGGAAAGAACATTGCCATATCCGTGATCCAGCACGACGACTTGGGGAGCAATCATGAGGCGTCCCCCCGCCCTGCTGCGTCCGTGTCCCCCATCGCGTCATCGTGAGAATCTGTCTGTCCACGTTGGCGCCGGCGTTCTTCACGAGAGTTTTTAATGCCTCTGCCCAACATCCGCAAAGCTTTCCAGCGGGGAATATCGACGGTATCTACCGCCCCGTCCACCTCCGCCGGATTAACCCGACCCAGCACTAATTCCTCAATCACGATTGGCATTTGTGCAATAACCAGCCCCGCCGGCAAATCTGACTCAAAAGCCTGATTGACCCAACGACCCGCCAAAACCTGACCGGTCACGCCGGGCTCCTGTTCGGTACCGGGAGCCAACAGCGCAGAAAACACCACCACCGGCATCCGAATAATCTCCGTCAGCGTGGACGCGACCGTGTCCAAATCTGAGTCGAGTTCATTGAGACTTTCGACCAACAGCGCCATTCCCCACTGTTCCTCGGTCAGCTCCAGGTTTTGTACCACCATCGCCCCGGCTTCTGTGGGCACCACAACCGCCGAGATACCGCTCAAAGCGCACAGCGCCCCCAAGGCTTCCGCCGAAGCCACCGGGGTCAGAAAACATGCAGTGGCTTGCCGATTCACCAGCGGAGGCTCTGATTCCTCAGGTAAATCCAGCTGTTCGTCCTGACTGGAAACCGCGGACTCCGGTTCAAAGTCAACATCTCCCAATTTTGCGATGAGGTCAGCAAACTCGGCATCATAGGCTTGCTGATCGGCGGAATCCTGCCCGTTGTCCTCAGGTTTTCGGGGTTCTTGCGGTTCACTCATCACTAGCCTTCCCTGATGTTACAGAGTTCCTTTGGTGGAAGGGACACCTACCACGCGCGAATCATATTCCACTGCGACCTTTAACGCCCGTGCCAAAGCCTTAAATTGAGCCTCTACGATATGGTGCGGATCCCGTCCCGCCAGCAGGCGCAAATGCAGGCATATCCCGGCATTTAGCGCCAGAGATTCAAACACGTGATAGGTCAGCGAACCTGTGAAGTGTCCGCCAATCAGGTGATACTGCTGACCTTCCGGTTCTCCTTCGCAGACGACGTAAGGGCGTCCCGCCAAATCCACCACCGCGTGAGCCAGGGCTTCGTCCAGGGGCACGCAAGCGTCACCGAAACGGCTGATACCCGCCTTGTCCCCCAACGCTTCACGCAAAGCCTGCCCCAAAACAATAGCCGTATCTTCCACTGTGTGATGGACATCAATGTCGGTGTCTCCCGAGGCTGCAATGTCCAAATCAATCAGGGAATGACGTGCCAAAGCGGTGAGCATATGGTCATAAAACGGCACCGTCGTGTGAATGTTGGCTTGACCGGTACCGTCCAGGTTCACCCGCACCTTTACCCGCGATTCCGACGTTGCCCGCGTGACCTCCGCCACCCTGGGGGTTCGAGTTTCGTTCATTGCAATGCCTCCTTCAGGGCGGAAAGAAACGCCTCAGTTTCCTCCTCAGTGCCCACGCTGGCTCGCAGCCAGCCATCGGGTCCGACTACGCGAATCAACACGCCACGGTCAAGTAAATCTTGCCAGACTTTTTGACGATTGCCGAACTTTCCAAAGAAAACAAAGTTCGTATCCGATTCTGCCACGGTCAAACCCATTCCTCGCAGAGTTTGCACCATGCGGTCGCGAGTGTGGCGCATCTTTGCCACCTGTGCTTGCAACAAATCTGCCCGAGACAGCGCTGCCAGAGCTGCCGCTTGGGTCAAAGCCGACAGATGATAGGGCAATCGCACCAGCATGAGCTGGGAAATAATCTGCGGATGAGCCGCCAGGTATCCCAGTCGCAAACCAGCCATCGCGAAAGCCTTAGACATGGTCCTGGACACTACCAGGTGCGGGTGCGCCGCCAACAGTTCCAGAGCGGAAGGCACCCCGTCACGGCGAAACTCGCCGTAGGCTTCGTCAATGACCACCAGGGTCGCGCTCCCCTGCGGTCCACTGGTACGGGTAAAGTTCAAGATTTCAGCCACATCCGCGGAGCTCAGGTGAGTCCCCGTGGGATTGTTGGGAGAAGCCAGCACCAGCAACGCCGGGTGTGCGTGGTCTACGGCTTGCTTCAACGCGACCACGTCCACGGAAAAGTCCTCCCGCCGCGGCACGTCCAGCAGCTCAGTCAGGGTGTTGCGAGCATATTCGGGATACATCGAGTACGTGGGTGAGGACGACAGCGCCGGATGTCCCGGTCCCCCAAAAGCGCTAAACAAATGATGCATGACCTCGTTAGAACCATTGGCAGCCCATATCCACTCGGGAGCCACTCGCACCCCGGATTCCCGCTCCAAATAATCGCTCAAAGCAAGGCGTAGTTCCGGAAAATCCCGGTCGGGATAACGGTTTAAGTTGCCTGCTACCTCCCGCACCGCCGTGGTTATCGCTTCTATCACCGGAGCTGGCACCGGATAGGGGTTTTCGTTCACATTGATAGCCACCGGCACCTGCAACTGGGGCGCCCCGTAGGGTTCTAGCCCGACCAGGTCCGTCCGCACGGGCAGTTGAATCGAGCACTCAGTCATGGCACGGGCATCTGAGGCACTCATTTATTTGCCTTCCCGACGTGCCAGCAGGGACGCTCCGTGACCTTCCAGGTCCTCGGCATGACTGAATACCACCAGGCGGTCGGTCAGCGCATCCGCAGCTTGCTGGGTGTATTCAATCTGTTGCACAGACTTTAAGAATGCCATCACGTTCAGTCCCGAAGCGTGGGAGGCCGTGCCTCCGGTGGGCAAGACGTGGTTGGAGCCTGCTAGGTAGTCCCCCAGGGGCACCGGGGTGTAGTCACCGACAAAGATTGCCCCCGCATTGTGTATTTTTGCTGCCACCTCGCGAGCATCAGCGGTTTGAATCTCGAGGTGTTCAGCGCCGTACGCGTTTGCCACGGCAATGGATTGTTCAATATCCCGAGTGAGGATAGTGCCCGATTGTGGCCCGGATAGGGCAGTGACGATGCGTTCGTGGTGGTCGCGTTGGGGAATTTGGCGTTCCAGTTCGGCGCGCACCTGGGTCACAAGTTCGGTCGAGTCGGTAATCAGGACCGAGGCGGCTGCGGGGTCGTGTTCGGCTTGGCTGATTAAATCTGCAGCAACAAATTTCGGAGTGGCGCTGCTATCCGCGATGATGGCAATCTCGGTGGTACCGGCTTCGGCGTCGATACCGCAGACACTGGATACCACACGTTTCGCCGCCGCGACATAGATATTGCCCGGACCGGTAACGACGTCCACAGGCTCCACCAGAACCTGACCGTCATCTGCGGTCTCTCCTTTCGCGCCGTAGGCAAATGCACCAATCGCGCCTGCCCCGCCCATGGCATAGACTTCACGCACTCCTAATAAGGCGCAGGTCGCCAGCACGGTCGGGTGTACCGAGCCGTCGAAAGCCCGCTGTGCCGGGGAGGCCAGAGCAATCTGGTCCACCCCCGCCACTTGTGCTGCCACCACATTCATGATGACCGAGCTGGGATAGACTGCCAGCCCGCCCGGAACGTACAGTCCCACGCGCCGCGCCGGAATCCAACGCTGCGTAACAGTACCACCGGGAATAATCTCGGTGACGACCGGGTGGGGCAACTGTGCCTCGTGACCTTTGCGGTTATTGGCAATGGAAGTTTCAATCGCTTCGCGCAGCGCCGGATCCAGTTCCTGCAAGGCGCGGTCAATTTGAGTCTCTGGAACTCGTAACAGGCGCGGGCGGACCCGGTCGAACTGCTCGGATTGGTCTCGCAAGGCTTTGGCGCCTTCCCGACGCACCGCTTCAATCAGGGGCGTTACCGCCGCCACAGCCTGCTCTACGTCGAGGGCTGCCCGTGGAAGGCGCTCGCGCAGCACTGCAGCATCAACGTCTTCTTTTGAAAAATCCAATAAGTTAAACACGGTAACATCATACAGCTATCCCTTAGTAGCACCTTGGGTTAGACCAGCTACAATCCACCTACTAGCGAAAGAAAACAGTATCATAGTAGGAAAGATTGTTAACACGGCAGCAGCGGACATCGGTCCCCACTCAATGTTGAAACTAGAGATGAAACTGTTCAATGCTGTTGGGATTGTTCGTTTAGAATCCGAGTTTATTAGTGTCACGGACAAGAACAGTTCGTTCCAGATATTAACAAAGTTAAATATGAAAGTCGCTGTGATTCCCGGCAGCATAACCGGCACAATGATACGCCATAGAGCGGAGAATCTGTTCAAACCATCTACCATCGCTGCTTCTTCGAGAGAGTCGGGAACATTATCGAAGAAACCCCGCAGCATTATCGAGGAAAAAGGTATTGTCATAGCAATGTAGATTAGGACTAAACCGGCTCGGGTATCAATCAAGCCCAAGGTAGTGAACATTTGATAGAGCGGACCGAGGGCAATAAACATCGGTATCATCTGCGTGACGAGAAATGCGATTAGTACCGCTCCTTTTGACCGAAAAGTAAAACGCGACAATGTGTAGCCGCTGAGAAGGGCAATCAATGTGGCAACAATCGACCCAAGCAGAGACACTGTCAAAGAGTTGAACATATAGGTTCCGAACTGAGCCTTGGAAAAGAGATTCACGTAGTTCTCTATAGAAAAGACTCTGGGCCAATATCGAACGGGATATTCGGCGATTTGACTTGCTGGCTTAAAGGATGTGAGGAGAATCCAGTAAAGCGGGAACACTGTAATGACAAACCATAGGGTCAAGCCGCAGACTTTTATTATCTTTAGGTACATGGGGGTTCTACTTTGCATCATCACTCCTTGATAAGAGCAGTAGATACATGCCGGTGAACACCGTAAGTACGCCAACAATGATGAAGCCGAGTGCGGAAGCCAAGCCATAACTGCCTTGTTGGGTGAACTGAATCATCCAAGTCGTTGCGATATGTGTCTGGTTACCAGGACCCCCTCCCGTCATGGCGTAAATAATATCCGGAAAGTTAAAAATCCAGATTATTCGCAGCAGGATTGTGAGTATCAAGGTTGAACGAATCGAAGGAATGATTATGCTGAACAGGGCGCGTATACGACTCGCGCCGTCTATTGCCGCCGCCTCCAACATATCTTGAGGCACAGATTGCAACGCAGCCAGAATCATAATTGCGAAGAAAGCCACCCCATACCAGATGTTCGCGATGATCACGGCAACGAATGCTAATTCTGGTTTTGCCAGCCATGGAACGGGAGAATCTACAATACCGGCTCGCATTAACAAATCATTAAACACGCCAAATTCACTGTTAAACATCCACCTGAAGAGTATGCCAATCAAGAACCCTGACACCGCCCAGGGGTAAAAGATAACAGCTTGATACAAGCCTCTGAACCTGAAGCGATTGCGTAGAGCTAAGGCTATTAAGAACCCGATTACGAACTGGGGAATGATAGATGCCACCACCCAGATGAGAGAGTTCACCATTGTGTGCAGAAACAGAGGATTAAAAATGAGTTGCTGGAAGTTACCGAAACCAACAAATGGCGTGTCGTTAAGATTCCACAAGTCCCATTTTCGGAATGCCATCTGGGCACCACGTAGCATCGGGTAGTAGGTGAAGATAGCTACGAAGATGAAAGCGGGCGCTAGAAATACCATTATCGTCAGGGCGAACCTGCTCGAAAACGGGCGCCGGCTGTGGGCGCGCCCGACTTCAGCAGACGCACCCACAGCTTTCTTCCCTGAGAACATCGCAGCTACCCTTGCCACTTTTCTGTCCAGAATTTATCCCACCCCGAGAGCATCTGGGAGGCGGTCATCTGGTTCAGGAGAACTTTCTGTAAATCAGCTTCTGAACGCTGCATCCATTCGGTCCACCAAGCAACCCCACGAGGTTCCTCAACGGAGATCCAGGTATCCGGGTTAGATGTCATTTCTACGTAAGCAGCCCAGGGACCGGTTTTGAAGAATTCGTCTTCCCCGGCAGCCTGAAGAATCGGCACGAGAGAGTTTTCCTTCGCAAAAGTCGTGGAAGAATCCCCAGCCAACCATTTCACCAGTTCCACTGCCTCAGTTTTGTGCTTAGAGAACTGAGTCACGCCCCAGCCCGCCGTAGCCATTGGCCAGGCTGCTTTCCCCGTCGGTCCCACCGGATTGGGCGCCACACCCCACTGGTCTTCAGACAGGGATGATTCCTTCACCGTAGCAATAACCTCAGGATCCTGAAGTAAAAACGCGGTAGAGCCATTGGTGAAACCCTGCACCATTTCAGCATACCCCCAGGAAACTGAGGACTCTGGAGAACCTGTCTTGTATAGCTCCACGTATTTATCCAAAGCGGTTTTAGACTCCGGGGTCGCAAAAATCGTCTTACCACTTTTAACCTTGTATGCGTTGGCTATGTCGAGGTTATCTGCATTGTAGGCTTCGAGAATACTCATCAATTGCCCAGCTGAGTTTGGACCCCCGCGGAAGGCGTAACCGTAGCGATTTTGCGCAGGACTCTGAATCTTAGCGGCTTGCTCCGTCAATTCCTCCCAGGACTTCGGCGCTCCCTCGAATCCGGCCTGTTTCACCAAGTCAGTTCGGTAGAACAGACTCAGACCGTAGAAACCATAAGGAATGAAGTAAGATTTCCCATCAGCATTGACGGTGAATTTTTGAGCCTGATTGGTGAGCTTATCGAAACCATCCCAGTTTTTAAGATCCGGAGCCATGTCGTAAAGCCAGCCATTATTACTGAAAGGTCCAACAGTCAGGTCACGAACTTCCAAAACATCAACCCCGGAACCGGATTGAAGCATTTGCTGAATTTTTTGGTCTGCTTGCTCCGTTGGTGGAGAAATCAACTCTACCTTGATATTTGGATGTTCTTTTTCAAAATCCTTCAGCAGACCTCGAATCAACTCGGTACGAGCCGGATTAGTTAGTGACTCAACCATCTGGAGCTTAACCAGTCCTTGTGAGTCATCTCCACTACTTGAGCTGCAACCAGTAAGCCCAAGTGCCAGGGCAAATGAGGCTGCAATTAACACGGCGATGTGTTTACGCATTATTCCTCCTATTCTTTGTTGTTCATATGTTGGATTCAGTCGAATTCTGGCTCGCCCATTGGTACAGCAGGGGGATACCTTCGCTGGCAAGATAGTCAAAATCCGACAACGAGTTATATATATGGGTTGAAAAGCGAAGAAAACCTTGACCGTGGAAACTTGTGAAGGAAAGTGCTATTCCCGTGGCTTCAATGAGCGGAATACGCAACGCATCGCTTTGTTCACGCGTCTGTCCCAAGCCAAGCGGTAATCGCACCAATCGCAGTGGACCAACCTTCTGCCCTACATCGGGAAAAGGATTGTCCATCCACTGACGCAGCGGCGCGTCAAGGATTTTCTCGCCTTCATCAGCTAGATGACTAGACCACTCCCTAACATTATCCCAACCAACCATCTTGTCGATGAGGCTCCAGGCAAATGGTGCGGTGAGCCACGCCGTGGTGTCCATAGTTCCTGTGTGGTCAAAACGCCTAGGAAATTCGAGCTCAGCACCCCAGGAATCAATTAAGGGGAATAGCTCTTGATCAGCATCCCTTGAATATAGCAAAGCTGCACCGCGTGGCGCGCAAGCAAATTTATGCAAGTTACCAACCCAGTAATCTGCGTCGAGGGAAATTGGATTTTCCAAAACGCCGAGGGAATGTGCCCCGTCCACTAGGGTGGCAAACCCTAGTTCCCGAGCCTTTTTACAAATCTCGTTAGCCGGAAAACGTCGGGCTGTGGCTGACGTAATCTGATCGATAACAAGCAATCCGCGTGGGGTGTTTTGCATCTTTTCAGTAAGAATATCCACTACTTCTGCCGAAGTGGCATTCAAAGGAACAGAAACCACATTGAAAGTTCCTCCTGTACGCTGAGACAAACGCCTAGCCCCCATCGAAACCGCACCATAACCGTGATCCGTAACCAGAGTGTGAACAGGACCTCGCGACATAAATCTCTGGTAAACAACGGACGCACCCGCCGAAACGTTGAAAACAAAAGCAAGGTGTGAGGAGTCCACCCCCAGCAGCCTCGCCATTTCCTCGCGCGCATCACCTACCCGCTCGTGAGCTGCCGAAAACCAGCTCACAGGGTTTTGTTCCATCAATGTACGAAGCCGATTTTGTTCAGCCTGCACCTCCACAGGTACTGCACCGAAGGAACCGTGATTGAGATGTTTGCATCTGGGATCGAGAGACCAGCTGGGACCTGAGTTATACGGGTATATAGTGGGGAACTTCATTGTTCAAACCTCCTTGTCTGGCAATTCTAACACCTAAAGAAATAAATAGAGATAATTTTCGCAATTTTTACTTAATTGTCTGACAATTCAGATTTTAGAAGTGCTAGGACCTTTTACTTGTAAGGTAGAACTATGCAAGATGCAGTAGAACAAGCCCGCTTGGGTCTGTGCAGAATGATTGCCACTGGAGAAATAAAACCAGGGCAGGCTCTCCCCTCCGAGATTGAGCTGTGCGAACGCTTTAAAGTTTCACGCAGCTCGCTGCGGGAGGCCCAGAAAATGCTGCGCGTGGCTGGAGTGTTAAATCTAAAAAGGAATGCTAGCGCGCGCGTATCCCAACTAACGCCAAAAAACGTGGTGGATGCACTTACCGCTATCGTTCCGCTGTTACCCCTTGATTCTTTCATCGAATTATTCACCCTTAGGGAAATACTGGAAGGCTACTGTGCCTCCCAAGCAGCAGCGAGACTCTCAGACATTCAAATCGAGGAACTTGAACGAATAGCAATGGATTTGAGGAAATGCAATCCCGGATACGAAGCACAAATCCTTGATACAGAGTTTCACAAGCTCATAACCAGTGCCGCGAATGACCAAGCCATCATTTCTCTGCTCAAAGTGCTGCGTCAACGCGGTAGAGATTACCACATTTATGAAAATCCTGAAAGACTAGATTTGAAAAAAGTTAGTGATAGCGCCCACCTAGAGATTGTTCAAGCAATCAAAAAACGGGACCCTGAACGAGCATCATTTTTGGCACAAGCTCACGTTCACACCACTAAAACCTGGTTGGAGACTTACCGCCCGAATCCAGACCTTTTTTCATATGACTTCGAAGATATCTAAATGCAAATTCATGAAAAGACCGCCGTTTCTAGGATACAGTAACAGGCTAGAGGCTGGATGCATCAAATAAAGTCGTACCCGACGGTCTCTGCTCTGCAAGAGGATTAACCGGAGAAAGTTTAGCAACTTCAGCTGCCGCGTTGGATTCCAAGGGGTTAGTTCCCGGTGTGATAATCGAGTCATATCCCAGCATGGCACGCAGCTCGCCCAGGAAGTCCGGACCGGCGTTAACCCGGCGTTCGGGTCCCAAATCCAAAACTTGGAGTTCCCCTTCCTCCAGGATATGTAAACGTACCGGAGCCTGACCGGGAAAACGTTCCAGCAGAGCCCCAAAGGCACGCATGTTTTCTTTCGTGCAGCGCTCGGCAGGAAGCAATAACTCAACCTCATCCAAGTGATCCAGATGGAGCGACATCTTGGGTACGCTCAGGTCACTGGCATAAATCGAGACAGATTCATCCTCGCGGCGCAGCCGTCCGCCGACCACCACGATATTATCCTGGACCAGGTCACCGGCAATGTTTTCATAGGTTTTCGCAAAGAACAACACTTCCACGGAACCGGTCATGTCTTCGATTTTGGCAATCGCCCACTGCTGTCCAGACCGTTTGGAAATTTTAACATTTACCGCGGTCACCAGACCGGCAATCTTAACCGGGGAATCGTTGCCTTTCCCCTCGTCCGAAGTCAGATCAACAATCCGGTCTTCAGCCAAGCCTTCCAACACCCGATTCATGCCTGACAGCGGATGATCCGAGACGTACATGCCCAACATTTCACGTTCAAAAGCGAGCAGTTCGTTTTTGGGCCACTCAGAAATATCCGGAATATCGATACTGGCTGAACCTAACAGATTGTCCGGGGACTCTGTCCCCTCCATCTCGAGGGCAGCGAACAGGTCGAACTGCCCGTTGGACTCTTGCCGTTTCGTGGACACCACAGCTTCCACTGCCTGCTCATGAATCGCGGTGAGAGCGCTGCGCGGCGCCCCGAAAGCATCAAAAGCTCCAGCCTTAATCAGTGAACCGATGGTGCGCTTATTGCAGACTTCCGCCGGAACCTTTTTCAGGAAATCGGAAAAGGACGTGTAGGCACCTTTTTCTTGGCGTGCTTTGATGATTTCTGCCACCACGTTTTCACCAACGTTACGGATTGAGGCCAGTCCGAAACGAATGTCATTTCCATCAGGTGCAAAAACCCCGTAAGACTGGTTCACATCGGGAGGCAAGACCTTGATTCCCATGCGGCGCACCTCGTTCAGGTACATCCCCAGTTTGTCTTTATCCGTCTGGGTGGTCAGCACCGCCGCCATATACTCGGTCGGGAAGTTTGCCTTTAGATAGGCGGTCCAGTATGCAATCAGCCCGTATGCCGCGGAGTGGGATTTGTTAAATGCGTAGTCGGCGAAGGGCACCAGGATTCCCCACAGGGTTTCACAACAATCCTCGGAATAACCGTGCTCAATCATTCCATCGTGGAACTTCACGTATTGCTTGTCCAGGACGTCTTTTTTCTTTTTCCCCATGGCTTTACGCAAAATATCAGCCTGCCCCAGGGTGAACCCGGCGACCTTTTGGGCGATAGCCATGACCTGTTCTTGGTAGATAATCAGACCGTACGTATAGCCAAGGATATCCTTGAGGGGTTCTTCCAGCTCACTATGAATTGGCTCAATCTTTTGCAGTCCGTTTTTCCGAAATGCATAGTTCGTGTGGGAATTCGCGCCCATCGGTCCGGGTCGATACAGTGCCACCAGAGCGGAAATATCATCGAACTCGGTGGGTCGCAGCTGCTTCAGCAGGGTGCGCATTCCCCCACCATCGAGCTGGAACACGCCCAGGGTCTCTCCGGTGGACAACAGTTCATAAGTCGCCTTGTCATCGACGTCCAAGCGTTCCAAATCGGGAGGAGTCTTGCCGTTAATCTTGATGTTGTCCAGGGCGTCGGAAATAATGGTGAGGTTCTTTAGCCCCAGGAAGTCCATCTTAAGCAGACCGAGGTGCTCACAAGTCGGGTAGTCGAACTGGGTAATCATGGCTCCGTCTTGCGGGCGTTTCATCATGGGAATGACGTCCGTCAAGGTTTCTCGAGACATGATGACCGCGCAGGCGTGTACCCCCCACTGGCGAACCATGCCTTCCACCCCGGCTGCCAGGTCGAAAATTTGGCGATTAAAGGGATCCTCCGCCACGACTTTGCGGAACTCTTCGGCTTCTTTGTAACGCGGATGTTGCGGGTTATACATGCCTGACAGGGGAATATCCTTGCCCATGACCGCCGGTGGCATTGCCTTGGTGAGTTTCTCCCCTTTTGAGAAATCCGCGCCCGAAATCCGCGCCGCGTCTTTAAGAGCTTGCTTTGATTTAATCGTGCCGTAGGTCACGACCTGGGACACTTTGTCCTTGCCGTATTTGCGGGTCACGTAGTCGATTACGTCCTGACGACGGCGGTCGTCAAAGTCCACGTCGATATCCGGCATGGACACCCGCTCGGGATTGAGGAAACGTTCAAACAACAGCCCGTGCTTGATGGGATCCAGGTCCGTGATGCGCATCGCATAGGCAACCATGGAACCTGCGCCGGAGCCACGCCCCGGTCCGACTCTAATCCCGTTGTCTTTAGCCCACTGAATGTAGTCTGAAACAATCAGGAAGTACGACGGGAATCCCATCTGCACAATAATCTCGACTTCGTAGTCGGCACGTTTCCTGACTTCTTCAGAAATGCCATTTGGGAAACGATACTGTAAACCGCGTTCGACTTCCTTGATGAACCAGGACACTTCATCTTCCCCGGCAGGTACCGGGAACACCGGCATGAAGGTGCCCTCTTTCACGTCTGGAAATTCGACATTGCACTGTTCCGCAATCAACAGGGTGTTATCTAGGGCTTCGGGGATTTCCGCAAACAGCTCATGCATTTCCTCGCTGGGGCGCAGATAATAATCCGTACCGTCAAAGCGGAACCGATCCGGGTTAGACAGACGATCCCCGGAGTTGATGCACAGCATGGCATCCTGAATCTCCCGGTCTTCCTTATAAACATAGTGTGAGTCGTTGGTTGCGATGATGGGTGCGTTGATTTCTCGAGCTAAGCGCAGCAGGTCTTTCCGCACACGGTTTTCGATGGACAACCCGTGATCCATCAGTTCCACATAGAAATAGTCTTTGCCAAAAATATCTTGCAGTTCCCCGGCGGCACGCACGGCTTCCTGATACTGCCCCAAACGCAGCCGCGTCTGGACCTCTCCAGAGGGACAGCCTGCTGTGCCGATGAGTCCCTCGTGATAGCGCTCCAACAGTTCCCGGTCAGCCCGCGGCCATTTCCCCATCTGACCGTCCAGGGAGGCATAAGAACCGAGCCGAAACAGGTTGTGCATCCCCTCAGTCGTGTGGGACAGCAGTGTCATATGCGTGTAGGCGCCACGAGCGGACACGTCGTCACCGGCCTTTTGCTGTTCCAAAGTCCCCCACTGCACCCGCGTGGTGTCAAAACGCGAAGTTCCCGGCGTGACATAAGCTTCCAAACCAATAATGGGTTTGATTCCGGCGTTACGGCATTCTTGATAAAACTCAAAAGCCCCGAATAGGTAACCGTGGTCGGTAATCGCCACGGCTTTCTGCTGGTTTTCTACCGCTTTAGCAACCAGCCGCTTAATCTTTGCTGCCCCATCCAAAATCGAGTAATCAGTGTGGACGTGAAGGTGGACGAAATCGGAACTAGGCATGGATTAATCTTAGTCGATTTTGCACGCCGAACCTGAAAGGTCCCAGTCTCTCCGGTGAGGATGTGGCTCGCAGATTCCAGTTTGATTATTGGCGCAAAAGCTCTACAGCAGTCGCTAAATCAGCTGGTAACGGAGCCTGCACTGCGACTTCTAGCCCGGTTCGCGGATGCTTAAACGCCAGCCTACTGGCGTGCAGCCATTGCCGCTCCAGACCCAGCCGGGCGGCTGTCTTCCGATCCGCCCCGTATTCCGTGTCTCCCACCAAGGGATGTCCGATAGCCGCGAGATGCACGCGAATCTGGTGGGTTCTCCCCGTCTCCAGCTGGACTTTCAACAGGGTTGCGCCCGGAAGCTCCTCGATGATGTCATAGTGCGTTACCGCGGGCTTTCCCCCGGAGACTACCGCCATCTTAAACTCGCGCCCCGGCGCCCGCCCAATAGGAGCATCAATGGTTCCTACCGGGGGTTTCACCTTTCCCGTGGCGAGGGCGGTATAAATTTTTTCGACCCGGTGATAGCGAAACTCGTTTTTCAGTTTGCCGTAGGCGAGTTCTGATTTAGCGACGACCATCGCTCCCGAGGTTCCCGCGTCCAGACGATGCACGATTCCTTCACGTTCCACTGGACCGGAGGTCGACACCCGAATCCCCGCAGCTCTAAGCGCACCGACTACTGTGGGGCCCTCCCAACCGGGACCTGTATGGGCGGCGACCCCGGCTGGCTTGTCCACCACCACCAAATCATCATCGGCATATAAAATTCCCAAATTATCCACGCGGGTGACTTCGGGAACGTAGCCAGTAGGCTCGGGAATATCGATTTCCAGCAGATTGCCGGCAGCGAGTTGATCGGATTTTTTGAGAGTTTCCCCGTCTTGTATGACCGCTCCGGATTCTAACAAGGCTCCTGTTTTTGCTCGTGACAGCCCCAGCAGCCGCGACAGACCAACGTCAGCCCGCAATCCCGCCAACCCTTCTGGAACGGGCAACAGGCGACTCACAAGGCGTCCTTTGCTTCGTCTAAGAAAATGTAAACACCGTGCTTGCCATGGACGGATTTCCCGCTTTCAAGGGCCGCTGCGACGTCTGCACGCCGCAACCACACCACACCCAGCGGCATGCCTCGCAACATCAATACGAACACCACTGCAACCCCGACAACCACGAAGACGTCGGCCACATTACCTACAAACCACCCAAAGTAGTCAATAAAGTCAATGACCGCACCGGTTCCCCACGGGTTGCCGCGCCCCCGATCCACGATATTGCTCAACCCGCCACCGGCAATGACCGCTAAAACGCCAGCCCAGATACTATTGGGGGTCATCAACGCCAGCACGAGTAAAACGAGAGTCAAAAGGCAACTCAACACCGTGACAACTATTGTGGCCGAATCGAGCAACGACAATGCTGCCCCGGAATTGTGCGTCACGTGCAAGGTAACCCAAGAGCCAAGCAAGGGCAATGCGGATCCGTTGGAGGGCAGCAAGTTAACCGCCAGAGCCTTCGTGACTTGGTCAACCGCACCAATAATCAATCCGATAAAAATGACCAGCAGCCAACGTGAGACCCGGAAAGGGTGCCACGTTGACTGCGGGGCAAGTTTGATTGCGAGCGCCAATTTAGTTGGTCGGGGCAGAGTTCGCCAAGTCCGAAAGAATACCTTCCAGGAAAGAACTCATCTTGGAGCGGTATTCGGATTCGAAAGTCTTGAGCTCTTCAATCTTGCGCTCCAACATGCCACGCTCCTGCTCCAACTGAGTCAGTACCCGGGTATGTTCTTGCTCCGCCTCGGCAACGATGCGATCAGCTTCGACGCGGGCATCGGCAATAATCTCTTCGCCCTTCTTTTGACCGTCTTGCACGTATTCGTCGTGCAGGCGCTGCGCCATATCCAGCATGGAGACAGCAGAAGTCGACTCGGGAACCTCGCCCGTAGCCGGAGCGGGTTCTGCCACCGGGGCAGGTTCCGGAACAGCCGGTTCGGAAACTGTTTCCGCCACCGGCGCCACGCCGTTGCTCAGTTCAGCAATCTTGCGGTTTGCTTCATCCAGCTCGACCCGGAGCGAGTCACGCTCTTTAGTCAGGGTATCGAGGGTATTCACCACCTCGTCCAAGAAATCGTCCACTTCATCTTGGTCATAGCCTTCGCGGAATTTCGTGGGCTGAAACTTCTTGTTGACGATGTCATCTGTGGTGAGCAACGCCATATTCGTCACCTCGTCCGTGTCAGGGGGCTTGCGCCCCGATTTCCAAAACCTCTTGGGCATTCGCACGTTTTGTACAAAAGACATTGTTACACATTTTTTGTTACTTGTGTGAATACTGAGGTTTAAAACTTACTCCGAAAAGGGGGAAATTTGCTAATTCCGCGGACCGTCAAAAGCCAAAACGTGGCAACTAAACCATAAAAACAATACTGACTGCCATCCTCTGCACCACGAACAGCAATATGAAAAGCACCATAAATCCCATGTCAAGAGCCAATCCGCCAATGCGTAGCGGGGGGATTAAGCGCCCAAAGAAGCGTACCGGCGGATCTGTCAGGGCATAAATCAAGTTAGCTAACACCAAAATAATTCCCTGGGGACGCCAGTCTCTGGCCAAAATCTGTACCCAGTCCAGAACTACCCGCAAAATCAGTATAAAAACATAAACATTTATCACGTAATAAATGACCAGACCCAGCAATTGCACCATACTCACAGCACACATCCTACCTGAGAGTCGCAGACCGAACAGACTGAGGTTCCCCCGCCACGGGGACGCGACGGGGGAACCTCAGGATGGAAGGAGACTGGTGGTCACAAAGTTTGCAACAGGGAAGTCGAGGATTTTGGTGTGTCCTCGATAGTTTTAAGGTTCTGGGGAGAAAGCAAGAACACTCGGGTGCCAACTTCCTCGAAAGAACCGCGCAGACCATAAGTCAGACCGGATGCAAAATCAACCATACGCTGCGCTTCCTTGACCGAAAGATAAGCAAGATTGAGGATGACTGGAACGTTATCGCGCAGGTAATCGCCAATCTCTTTGGCATCGGAATACGTCGTGGGCTTGGCGGTCTTAATCCGGTCAATAGTGACGACTGGAGCCTCCACCGGAGCTTCCGGCGCAGCTTCAGATTCTGTAGAACCGGGGAATTCGTGCAGCTCGCCCAAAGGAGTCTCGTCTTCGATAAATTCCTCGTCTTCGTAATCATCGACGTCGGGTTCCCGCAAACCGACTTTCTCTAAAACGTTACGCAACGCCAGCCCCATATTTTCTCCCCTAGGTCTCGATTGTATTTTTAGACAACTGGAACGAGGTTACGCGATAACCGGTGTTTATTGGGGAATTTTTACGGAGTGTCGCCAATCGAAGCGAGAAAATGCAAAAACCGCCCCGTCGCTGACTGGTAGTCAACGACGGGAACGGCTTTTATTGGGAGATAGGAAAAAGTTTTCAGCCGCGCCAGTATTACCGCCTGCGCACGGCAGATTTATTTCAAGAAGTCCGGTATGTCGAGCTCATCGTCTCCCGCAATATCATCGAATACGTGTTCCAGGCGCAGTGCCGGAGCCCGCTGTTCACGCGAGGAGTCCACATAGTCCGGCACACTTGCCGCATCGGGAGATACCGGACGAATCCCGGAGGTGACAGCCAGAGGCTCGTGTTTCGCGTCAGGAATTCCGTTCAAACTGGTGAGTTTAATATCGGGTTTGTGTTGCTCTGCTTTGGGACGCAAGCTGCCCACCGCTTCGGTTCCCGCAGGGAATTTCGGCGCTTTCAGCTCCGGGACTTTCGCTGCCGGCTCATGGCGATGCTGTGCCAGCCGGGCTTCTATTCCGTCAAGAATTTCTTCTTTCTCTGCAGCGGGCTCAGCCGGCGCCGGGGCGGCAACAGGTGCCGGGGCGGGTTGCGGGGCTGCGGGAGTTTCTGCACTAGGCTGGGGCGCGGGACGAGGCTCACTCGGTTCACTATTCCGAGTTGGCACCGCCGGCTTAGCACTCGGTACAGCCGGGGCGGGACGCGCTGCGGTGCGGGAAACAGCAGAAGTCTGGACGACCCGCGCAGAAGCTGCAGCCGCGTCCTTACTTCCAAACCCCGCGGCGATAACCGTCACTTTAATCTCATCGGCAAATTCTTCGTTCGGGGCGTAGCCGATAATGACGTTAGCGTCCTGATCGGCGAGTTCACGAACCATCTCGGCAGCATCGTTCATTTCTTGCATACCCATGTCTGTTCCGCCTTGGAAGAAAATAAGTACGCGGTCAGCGCCGTCCATAGAGCTTTCTAACAGCGGTGAAGAGATTGCCATATCAACCGAAACGCGTGCGCGGTCCGGACCGGTAGCCGTCCCGATGCCCATCAGAGCGGTCTTGGCGTCTTTCAAGGTGGTGGTTACATCGGCAAAGTCAACGTTGATAGTGCCCGGGATAGTGATGATTTCGGTAATGCCTTGCACGGACGATTGCAAGACCTGGTCAGCGGCACGGAAAGCCTCCAAAACCGAGAGGTTCTCCTCCGTGGATTCCAACAGACGCTGGTTCGGAATCACGATGAGGGCATCGACTTGTTCGCGCAGTGCCTCGATGCCTCGATCAGCTTGCTGTTCCCGACGACGCCCCTCAAACTGGAAAGGTCGGGTGACCACACCAATGGTCAAAGCCCCGAGCTCGCGAGCGATACCTGCCACAATCGGTGCCGCCCCTGTACCGGTGCCACCGCCTTCTCCAGCGGTGACAAAAACCATGTTAGAGTCGCGCAGCACCTCACGAATATCGTCCTCGTGAGCAGTTGCGGCAGCTTTGCCAACTTCCGGATCAGCTCCCGCGCCCAATCCGCGTGTGGACTCTCTGCCAATCTCAAGTTTGACGTCCGCGTCTGACATGAGCAGTGCCTGTGCGTCGGTGTTAATCGCGATGAACTCCACGCCACGCAGATTTGATTCAATCATTCGGTTCACCGCGTTGACACCGCCACCCCCGACGCCTACGACACGGATGACTGCCAGTGGTGCTGGTTCCATAATGGTTTCCCCTTCCAACCTTAACCTTGAACTTAAGGGTTAAAGTAACGCCGCCTTTTTGACGCCAGAAATTTAGTGAGTGTTATGCGATTAACCGGGATGCGCTTCGGCGTGTTTTGGAATTACACAAATTTCCGTCACGGTTTAATTCCCGGCGACCGCACTGTTAGACTGCAAAAGACAAAAACAACTTTTTCACTATCTAAAGGAAAAACAATGGTCTTCAAAAAAATTGTCAGCGTAGCAGCGGGTTTCGCCCTGGCTTTTTCTTTAGCTGGTTGCGGCGGTGCGGCAAGTAACAATGCCGGTAACGCGGGTGACAATGTGGCGAAAAGCGCCGGCGACAAGTTTGTGGTCGGCTTCGACGCAAACTTTCCCCCTTACGGTTACAAAGACGAAAAAACTGGGGAATATACCGGTTTTGACATGGATTTAGCGACCGAAGTAGCGAAGCGCAACCACTGGACCCTAGAAAAGAAACCTATCGACTGGGATTCCAAAGATATGCAGCTCTCATCAGGTTCAGTGGACTGCTTGTGGAACGGTTTCACCATGAACGGTCGCGAGGACAAATACACTTGGTCAAAGCCTTATGTGGATAACTCCATCGTCTTTGTGACGCGCAGCGCCGACAACCTGAAAGACGCTGCAGATCTGGCAGGCAAGACCGTCATTGTGCAAGCTGATTCATCCGGTTTAGCAGCCCTCGAGGACGAATCGAACAAGGAATTGCTCGCTTCGTTTAAGACCCTCAACAAAGTTCCCGACTACAACAACGCATTCATGAGTTTGGAAGCGGGAGCTGCCGATGCGGTAGTCGTGGACCTTGGAGTCGCCAACTACCAACTGGAGACACGGCAAAAGGGCATGTACACCATTATGGAAAAACCGGTGCAAACCGAACAGTACGGCATAGGCTTCAAACTCGGCAATAAAGCCTTGCGTGACCAGGTACAAACCACCCTGGACCAGATGAAAGCAGACGGCAAGTTCATGGAACTCGCCCAGAAATACGGCTTAGAAAAAGCCGTTATCAACAAGTAAACGTATGCAAAAGTGAGTTTGTGGTGCCGCGATTTCCTAGGTACCGTAACCAACGGCACCGCAAACTCCTCGGCTTGAGAATGCAATATGAACGAGTGGACTTTTCTTCCTGAACTGACCCTGGGCTTTGGTCGCACCGTGATTCTGTTCGCGCTGACCCTGATTCTTTCCCTTCCCTTGGGATTGCTGGTGTATGCCGGACGCGTGGTTCCGTTTAAACCCCTGAACTGGATAGTGCAGTTCTATATCTCGATTATGCGCGGCACTCCCCTGATGCTGCAGCTCATGGTCGTGTATTTCGGACCGTATTACCTGTTCAAAGTGCCTATCAGCGCGTCATACAACTTCTGGGCAGCCATCATCGCTTTTTCCGTCAACTACGCAGCCTATTTTGCCGAAATCTATCGTGGCGGTTTCCAAGCTATCCCCCAGGGGCAAACTGAAGCGGCGTTTGTACTGGGGTACTCCCAGCAGCGCACTTTCTACACCATCAAGCTGCCCCAAATGTTTCGCACGGTACTGCCTTCCATCACCAACGAAGTCATCACCCTGGTCAAGGACACTTCCCTGGCCCAAGTCATTTCTTTCCTGGAAATGTTTTCCATTGCCAGGGAATATGCCTCCACCACCGCCTCGATGGCACCTTTCGTCGCTGCCGGGATTTTCTATTACGTCTTTAACATGGTGGTGGCTGTGACCATGAACAAGTTGGAAAAACGCGTCAGCAAATACCAAATCTGAGATGTCACCAGCAAAGCAGGAAAAAATGAGCACCGCACTATCCATCAAAGACATGCACAAGAGCTTCGGCAACCTGGAAGTCCTGAAGGGGGTCTGCATACAGGTCGAGCAGGGTGAGGTCCTGGCGATTCTGGGTCCTTCCGGTTCGGGCAAATCCACTTTACTGCGTTGCGCCACGTTCCTGGATCGCATGGATTCCGGAAGCATCGAGTACTTCGGAGAAACCGCCCTGAGCATGAAAAATGGTGAAAAAACCTCGAGTGGCGACGAGAAACGGTTCCGGCATGATTACGGGCTGGTGTTCCAGAACTTCAACCTGTTCCCCCACTGGAATGTCATGCGCAACCTCACCGATGCCCCGATTAAAGTGCAGCATCGCAATCCGACCGAGGTTCGCGCCGAAGCCCACCAGCTCTTGGAACGTATGAACTTGGGAGATAAAGGCAATGCTTACCCCTCTGAGCTGAGCGGAGGTCAAAAGCAGCGCGTGGCCATCGCTCGGGCGCTCGCATTGAAGCCGCGGATGCTGTATTTTGACGAACCAACTTCCGCGCTAGATCCTGAGCTCACCGGCGAAATCTTGGCTATTATCCGCTCTCTGGCTGACGAACGAATGACTATGGTCATCGTCACTCACGAGATGGAGTTCGCCGCCCAAGTTGCGGACCGTGCCGTTTTCATGGACGGCGGCACCGTGTTGGAAGAAGGTCCCGCGGAACAGCTCATTCACCACCCTACTCAGGAACGGACTCGCCAATTCCTGCACAAGCTGCAGGGCGAGCAGCCACGGTAACGGTGCCTTCGCCGAGACCGCAGAAGGCTAGGCAGACTGGGATTCCGGGGAGGATCCAGCAGTCGATGATTCCGCGGCACTGGCAGAATCATGAGACATCTGCATCCGCGCCAAAGATGTCAGCATCCGAATCTCGGGACCCAGACGTCGCACGGAGGGGAAGTTCGTCTGTTCCAGCCCTCCCAGCAGTAGCAAAGCGTCAAATCCCTGGTTGCATTCCAAGAGAGCCCGCGCCCGCAACAGCCGCGCCATAAACCGCGCGTCTCCTTCGGTTCCCTGCAGTAACAAACCGTCGGGAAGCAGGTGAGAATCCAGCAACCCCAAAGACGATGACACCTCAACATTGCCGTTACGCTCGTCATACCGGGCTGCCAGTGTGGCAGCTGCCTGCCCCAGCAAATCGCGAGCCTGTGCCACAGTTGGATGCACCAGGGCAGGAATCTCGTGGAAACGCGAAGTCGAAGCCAACGACACCTTCAGGGAATACCTCCCATATCCAGCCCAATCCAACGCTTCTAAAGCCCCGACGAGGGCACGCATCCCGACCAATAAATCCCACGGGTCGTGAGCCTGACGAATCAACCCCAGGTGCCGCTCCAGTAACAGGAGCAGGCGTGACCACATCCCTGCCACCGCTAGAAATTGAAAGTGTTCGCACAGCTCGGAAAGCCGGGAGTTCTCACGATCATATTCATAAGCCACCAAGTGCGCTTCCCAGGCAACCTGCCAAGCATCAGCGGCGACCAGCCCCGGTAGCATCACCCGCAGCAACCGCGCCTTTTGCGGAGCCGGAATCTCGTGAGTCAACATCCGCCACGACACCTGCAAGGCCTGGTCGGGATGATGCTCCCAAGCCAGTGCCACCTGCGAAATATCTATCGCGCGCCCCAGAGCCGGATGATCCGCGGGAGTAATCCGGTCGATAGCACGATCCAAAAAATACCGTTCCTCAGCAGGGTTCCCCAAGGCTTCCCGCATCCGATGACGCAGGTAATCCCCGGCAGCCGGCGAGGGACCAAGGCTAGCTTGGAAAGCCTGCAAGCCAGCCAATAAATGATTCAGCAGGGACAGGGGGACATCAGGGTGTGTACAGGCACTCTCGATGACCTCGGGATAGAAGCGAGAGAGTTGCTCCAACTGACGCGAATCATACAGTTCCGGGCGATGCAACAGGCGGGTCAGCGTTGAAGAAAATGCTTCCAAAGCCTTGCCGGGATTCCGACCTTCCAGATAGCAGCCAATCAGCTCAATTTCAGCCCCTGCCAACAAATCGTCATATCCAGCGTCACGAGCTGCACTCACCACGTCTAAAGTCGCTTTTGTACGTGGCAGTCCGGGAGGAATCGAGGCAGCATTCATCAATTGCGTGGACAACACCGCCGCGCTGTGGGGGGCAGAATCATCAGATGCGGAGTCAAAAGAGTAAGCATCATCGGAAAACGTTATGCTCAACAGACTCCCCCTTACCTATCCCGGTTAAAATCACCATACCGGGGCGCGCTGTCCTAGCACGTGTGACACACCGGGAAACCGGACGAGGAACCTTGTGAATATGTAAGAATGGGTGCTAATGAGCATTTTTGAGTCCGACGGCTTCGTCCCCGGAGTGGATCCAGAAATTCTGACCATGCAGATTGGCGATGATCTGGAAACTGCTTTGCGTGAACCATTGAGTACAGATCGCCTGCATCGCCTGGAAGAACTGGCG
The DNA here is from genome assembly GCF_000196535.1 of Mobiluncus curtisii ATCC 43063. NCBI lineage: Bacteria > Bacillati > Actinomycetota > Actinomycetes > Actinomycetales > Actinomycetaceae > Mobiluncus > Mobiluncus curtisii. The sequence continues at coordinate 2,106,610 of NC_014246.1, forward strand.
ACTCTGGCTCAAAAACACGGTCTGGACGAAGTGGAAGCCACCATCCGCCTGGAAGTCGTGTGGGATGCCCTCGAATCCGGCGACTCCGAATCCGCCTTGGCGACCCTGTCGTGGGTGCTACAGCAGGTCGCGCACGGGCAAATGGTCCCGAACGAAACTCAAACCCAGGTCATCGCCCAACAGCTGCTGCAAATTCCTACCTTGGCAGCCCGACACCCCGGCGTAAGCGCGAAACTCCTCGAACACTTGACCTACTGGATGGAATACTTCACGACTGAAGCGGGTATTTCCTTGCGTTCCCGCTGGATTACCCGACACCAGGTGGAGTTGGGACGGGGACATCGCGAAGCCGCTCGCGAAGCTCTCGATATTATTTCTGCTTTGGAAGAACTGCCCCGGGAAGTTCGCGACGAGGCGGACTGTCCCCTGCACCATTATCGTTCCCGCATCGCTTGGGCAGTCAACGCTTCGGAATTTCCCCAAGCGCTCTCCCTCTATCGCGATGCTTTGGAGCGGTGCGCTGCCGCTGACTGGCAGTGCATTCAACCGGATGACATCAATCCCCTCCTGATGCTGCCACTGTCTTGGGCAGGCGAAGGTGATGCGGCGTGGCGCGCTCACGAACGTTCTTACCGTCACCAAACCGAAACTTCCCAATACCTCGGTGACATTGCTTCTCACCTGCGTTTTTGCGCGGCGACGTGGAACATTCCCGAAGGCTTGGAACTGCTGGAAACCCATGCGCAATGGTTCGCTAATCCTGAGGACCCTTGGGATTTACTGGTGGCGACCCGCTCCGCGGCAACTTTCCTCTCCCGCGCCGTGGGGGCTTTTATTGGGACGGGCACAAAAGTGCCGCCCCTCGGATTTGCTATCAACGGGTCGAATCGTTGGCTCTCCTTCGAGAGTCTCAGTCCGGCGGATACTATAGCGCTGGCACAAGCCCGGTTGGAATCGGTAGCCATGAAACTTGCGTTGGCTTTTGACTTCCGTAACGCTAACAACACCATGTCCACAAGGGTCACCCAGAGTCTGCACGAAGCTCCCCTGTGTTCTTTCGCTGCGGTGAAAGACCTTTTGCGAGTCCGTTTTGGCGTAAAGAATCTGCTCGCCGAACAGGGGTTGAGCGAAAACAGTCCAGAATGGGTGCTGCCAGAGCTAGACGATCCGTCTTGGGCGCATCAACCTGTTCCAGAGTTTCATTTGTTGGACTTTCAACAGGCCTCTGCCGTCGAGAAACAGCTGCGAGCCTTTGAGGAGTCGATTGATTTTTCAGCGCTGCCAGCTGCGATTTCTGCCGATAAAGAACGCTTGGTGCTGGGGACAAACCGGGTGGCTTTCTTGGCCGCGGCCGGCAAGTGGAACGAGGTTATAGATACGGGTGAACTGCTGCTGGAAATCGGTGAACGAGTGGACGATCACCGTCAGTCGCTGCGTTTGGCGTGCTACCTGGTGCAGGCTTATTGGCAGTTGGACGATTTGAGTGTGGCGCGTAACTGGCTGGTGCGGGCTGACGAGTTTATAGATGCTACTATTTCGGGCAAACCTCGCGCGCTCTTGGACGATTTGTCCCTGTTGGCGGGATAAACTTTCTTCATGCAACGTTTCGCCTTACCTCCTGTTCCGGATTCTCTGGATGAGCTGTGTGAAGCGTATACGGATGCGACCGGATCTTATGCGTGGCGGCTCGCGGACCGGATGCTGCAGGCTTTTCCGAACGCTCCTCTGAGCGCGGTGGCGCCTCGCCACGCTATCTCGTTCCTGCGACTGCGGGCAACCATTTTAGATGCTTTGGGGGATGTCAGTGCCTGTCGGGCTATCTTTAAGTTCGCGGCTACCCAAGCCGCAGGGGCGGGCGACATAGTGTCCCAAGCGGCCGCTCTGGCGCAGCTGCACGTGGATCGATCTTTCCGTCTCGATGATGACACCGAGCACGGCTCAACTTTTGTGGGAGATATTCGTAAGGATTTGCGAGACATCGTGAATCTGCTTTTGGATAATCCCGCAGCTATGGCACAAAATCCGGATTTGTCCACGGCAACCCTCGCCCATCTGGTGCACGGTTTTGCTCTCATTGGAGCCAATGCTGATGGCCGGGAGACCCTGGATCAAGCTCGGGTTATCTGTCCCGAAAAAGAATCTCTCAAAGCCAGTTTGGACCTGGCTGATGCCGTGCTGCTGGCTTGCTGCGGGCAGATTGATGAGGCTTTGGAATTCGGGGAACTTATATTAGGGCGCGATTCCGAAGACCCACTGGCGTTACAAGTCGAGGTGCGCGAGTTCTTAGGGACCTGGTATCGAGCCATAGGCCGTCACGTAGATGCCGCCAATCACCTCCGGATTGTGACCGACCTGTGCCGCGACTATGACCTGCCCTACATGGCTGTGATTGCGGCAATGGAACAGATTTCTTCCCTGGTGGAACTGAACAAAACGGAAATCGTGGTTGATTTAGCGTCCTGGGCTCTGGATGTAGCTCACGATCTCGGTATCAATAACGAGGTGGTGAGGACTTTGGACATTGTCTTGGTTCAAAGTTTGGCCAGTTTAGGGCGGCATATTCAGGCGGTTAATTGCGCTGAGATTGCCGGCACGCGAGCTCGGGAACACGGGGACGTAGATACCGCCATTGTGCTGTTTGAAATGGGAGCTAAATCTGCCAGAGCTAGCGGAGATCAAGCTCGTGCCGCTAATCTTTACGGATTCTGCGCGGAACTAGCCGGTGGTGAAATATCGCTGCGAGCCCGCTTCCTACGTAAAGAGTCCGCGGCGATTTTAGAGACCGTAGGTCTGAAACCTCCGCGTCGGGAGCTGCCCGAGGACTCCTGTGCGCCATTCCCGGACGACCCCGCCGCAAGACTGGAAGCGGAAACGCTACAGCACCTAGAGATTACTCCGGATGTTAAATCTATTGAAGCAAGAACTGCACTGTCTCTAGCAAAGGATCTTTTGGAGGAAGCGCTTTCGCTGTTGATGTCCACTCCGGAGGGAGAACGCGAACTCGCTGCGCAGGAACTTGCTAAATGGAATGAACTGCGCACCTGGATGGCGAGTGTCGAGGGTGACGCGGACACTTCGATTGTGCCTAACGAAAGTGCACCACCACCGTCAGACTCGTCCGAGGAGGGAAAAGCGTAATGGCAAATCGGATGGATATTACGCTGCTGCTGCCGGATTTGGCCAGCCAGTACGCCACCTCGTCGCATTCCGTCAGTCTGCATCTGCTGGCTTATGCCCTGCAGGCTTTCCCTCTTGCTGAACCTTTTGCTCCCAGCCCGAGTCGCAGCGAGACAGAAAATCTGAACATTCTGCGCCTATGGGCAGATATGCTGGTAGCCCGCGGTGAGAACAGCGCGGCAGCCTCCATCTGGAAACAAGTCGCAGTGTGGTGTCATCATCGAGACGATTTGAGGGGGGCTACCTATGCCCTGGCGCAGGCACACGCTCTACTATTGCCTCAGATTCCTCCGGCGGAGGCTTCCGAGACCGCAGCACAGCTGATTAAATTCCTCGCCAGAGTACCTGATTCATTAGAAAAATCTGAATCCTTGGTGCTTTTAGCAAACAGCCTGCTGGAATTGGGGGATTTGCGAGCCGCCCGGATTCTCCGCGGTGAAGCTGCGGTCAGCTCAGCCCGGATTCGTCTGGATTCCGCTCTGTTACAGGTGAAAATCTATCTGGCTCAAGGGCAGCGGGAGCAGGCACTGTTTTTTCTTGACGATTTAGAGGGCAACCCGGGGATTTTTTCTGATCTGCAGGGCGCCCGCATGACCATCGGAATGTTTCGTCTGCAAATGGATCAGGATAGCGGGAACTACGCCGCTGCCCTGAATCGGGTAAAAACGTTATTCCAGCAGGCCAAATCGGAGGGGCTGCTGCTCCAGCAAGCCCTGCTGAGTGCCACTCGAACTGATCTCGATGCCGAAATGCATCTGGATCAAGACGTCATTTCCCACGGTATAGAGACTCTCCGGCTTTTTGACCAGCTGAATCTGGGAAAATCCCGTCGCATCGGCGTCAAAGCAGTGCTGGCTCGTTCGCTGGCGCGGATGGGACGCGCCAAAAAAGGCATTGAATACGCTGAGGAAGTTTCAGCGTGGGCGCAGCGCCACGGGAATCTGGCACTGGAGCAAGAATTTACGGTTATTGCCGCGGATTTGGCAGCACGCGATCTGCAGGGCATCCGCGCCGCTGGGCTCTATGGTTGCGCTGCGGATTTGTACAGCGAACGACCGCTTTTGCGGGCCCGCTACCTGCGAAAATGCGCGGTACAACTGGTTTATTCTGCCGGGTCGGACCGAGAAACCACCATTCATTGGGCGCTCTCGCTGCTGCGCGAAGCCGGGGAGTTACTGCACGGCATGGAACGCCACGGCGAAGTCGCTGCGGAACTCTCCGCCTGGGAATTCGACCGTCTGTGGATTCGCACCCGAAAATAATCAGACGCACACTTTTGGGGTGGTTTTCCGTCCTGAGAGTCCTCTGCCAGACGGATTTTGTAAATTGCGATCTCACGTCACAAGGTCGGTTGAGCAGGTTTTCAGTTCTGGCGGTTTTCCGACTAAACTCTTGGGGTGATTACTGCCACTGACCTCACCTTACGGATCGCGGATCGCATCCTGATGGAACACGCTTCATTCCAGGTCAACAAAGGTATGCGGGTCGGTTTGGTGGGGCGCAACGGCGCCGGCAAGACCACCCTAATGAGACTACTGAGCGGTACCGGTCTGCCCGATGCTATTCAAGTTGAGGGAACCGTATCCCGGTCGACCGCCCCAGGCTACCTTCCCCAAGATCCTCGGGAAGTTGATCCCGACCAGATAGTGCGCGACCACATCTTGAGCGTGCGCGGACTGGATGTCATCGAATCTCGCATCCGCAAAGCGGAGGAGGCGATGAGTCGTGAATCAGGCGAAAAACAGCAAAAGGCCATGGAAAAATATGTGCGCCTGGATCAGGAGTTTCACATGTCCGGCGGTTACGCGGCAGCTTCCGAAGCTGCACAAATCGCCGCTAACTTAGGGATTTCTAACGAAACATTACGGCAGCCTTTGGGGACGCTCTCCGGAGGGCAACGCCGCCGGGTCGAGCTGGCACGCGTGCTGTTTTCCGGGGCAGACACCCTGCTGCTGGACGAACCGACCAACCACTTAGACCACGACTCGATAGTGTGGCTGCGCGGGTACCTGCGTTCATTCCCTGGCGGAGTCCTGATTATTTCGCACAATGTCAAGCTCTTGGACGAAACCCTGAACCAGGTTTTGTATTTGGATGCGATGCGTGGCGTGTTGGACGTGTACCACATGGGTTGGAAGGCATATTTGCAGGCTCGCGCTGATGATGAGGTACGGCGGAAACGGGAACGGGCGGTAGCAGAAAAGAAAGCCGCGGCTCTGCAAGCTCAAGGCGAACGTCTCCACGCGAAAGCCACCAAGGCTGTGGCTGCCCAACAGATGCTGCGCCGAGCGGCGCAGCTGCTGGAAAATACCCAGGCGGAAGGTCCGAAGGAAAAAGTCGCCAAACTGGATTTCCCTCAGCCCCAGCCTTGTGGAAAAGTTCCCCTATCCGCGGAGGGAATTTCTAAAACTTACGGTTCCTTGGAAGTTTTTACCAATCTGACGCTGGCTATCGACCGCGGTTCAAAAGTGGTGGTGTTAGGCTTCAACGGCGCGGGAAAGACGACCATGCTGCGTATCCTAGCTGGCTTGGAGACCAGCGACACGGGACGAGTGGTTCCTGGTCACGGATTGAAGCTCGGCTATTACGCCCAAGAACACGAGACGCTGGACAACTCCCTCTCCGTGGTAGAGAACTTACGGCGGGCAGCTCCGGAACTTGACGACACCCAGGTACGTTCCCTGCTGGGACAGTTCCTGTTCTCCGGAGCGGATGCAGATAAACCCACCGCAGTGCTGTCCGGCGGAGAAAAGACCCGTCTAGCTTTAGCCACATTGGTGGTGAGCGGGGCGAACGTACTGCTGCTGGACGAACCGACCAACAACTTGGATCCTGCCTCGCGCGAGGAGATTCTAAATTCCTTAGCCACCTATGAAGGGGCAGTAATCTTGGTCACCCACGATCCGGGCGCGGTGAAGGCACTGGATCCGCAACGGGTTCTGCTGCTGCCCGATGGTGATGAGGACCTGTGGGACGAAACTTATCTGGAACTGGTTGAAGTAGATTAAACCGTTGTCTATCCACACCACACGAAACGGTAAACTGTTTGAAACAGACTAGAGAGGAAAACTGATGCGTTATCAAAAGACCGTCGCCAGCATCCTGGGGGCGGCACTGCTGGCAGCAACGTTGAGCGGATGTACCACCGGTACGAAACAGACTCTGGATCACCCTGACAGCGCTTATGTCAAGCAAAAAGATGACCTCCCCACAATGGTGAAACAGTTTTCCGGTCCGAATCTGGCCATTATTTTGAGTGGGTTAAAACTCAAAGGTGAAAGCCTGAAAGTCTATGACGAAGAGACCACCGCTTCGATGCGCTCTGCCGATCACCAAGCGTTAGATTTGTTGCGGCAAACTACCTTTAAACCTGAAAAGTGCCAGCAAAAAGTTCTCGACTCGTATGCGGATCAGGAAAGCATCCCCGCTGCTTTTTCCCAAGCTAACCTTAATAATCACGCCACCGTTGTGCGCACTCAACTGCGAGCTTATGATTCCGTGGCGCAGGCCCAGAAAGCCATTAAAGTCCAGCGGGATTTAGCACAAGCCTGTCCCACTTATGCAGTGACGGCTCCCGGAGACAAAAGCCTCCGGTTTACCACCGCCGCGGCGGATTATCCGCTTGACGGAGCCCAAGACGGCTTGATGATGACTAGCAGAACGGACCCCGGTGAAGGCCAGCTTGCCACTACCGAAGTCGGGGTGTTTCAGAGAGTCGGTAACTTGGAAATTCGGGTGTATTTTGACGGCAAGAATCCAGTCAAGGACGCTAACGAGGTGCGTGCCGAATTGCAGCGATTCGTGACGTATCTGGGTCAAGCTCTGATTGCGAAGGCAAAGTAGTTCCCGTTGAACCGCTGCCCTAAGGTCAATAGTCGCGCCGCCTCGAAGTCAAGGCTGATAGACATCAGCTGCGCGGAGTGCCATTGATATAAGGCTTGGGAATCGGGGCTTCATCACCCAAACGTGCCGCCCAAGCCAATGGCAGCGAGGGATCAGTCAGCAGCGGTCTGCCAACCTGAATCACAGAAGCTTGACCGTTGACCAAAATCTGCTCAGCTTGCGCCGGTTCGGTAATCAAGCCGACTGCTGAAACAGGAAGCGGGCCTCGGTCTTGAATCTCAGTGGCGTATTTCACCTGATAACCGGGGGCCTGCGGAATTTCCACCCCGGCAATCAGACCACCGGTGGACACGTCAATGAAGTCAACGCCGAAGGCTGCCAAATCCTGGACAATACGACCCCAGTCCTCTAGGGTGACGTCACGCTGCAAACCGAAAGCTCCGCTGGGTACCCAGTTTGTCGCGGAAATTCGCATTAAGAGCGGGAAGTTCTCTCCCAGCTCCCCTCTAATCGTAATGACCAGCTCGCGCCAAAACCGGAACCTTCCCTGCAAGTCACCACCGTACTCGTCAGTACGCTGGTTCGTCAGCGGAGAAATAAACTGGCTCAACAGGTAACCGTGGGCACCGTGAAGCTCCACAAAATCGAACCCGGCTTCCAGGGCGCGGCGGATGGCAGAGACGAAATCCGTTTGTGTCTGACGAATCTCCGCGACACTCATTTCACGTGGAGTCTCGTGGCGGGCAGTAAACGGAATCGGACTGGGAGCCACCGTATGCCAACCGATTCCTCCCAAGTCGGAGTCTTCTGGAGCCAAGGGAGTACCGGACGGAGAAGCGGAGGCTTTTCTGCCCGCGTGAGAAATCTGAATGCCGGCAGCCGCGCCACCTTCCTTGATGAGGGTAGCCAGTCGCGCGAACGCGGGGATTTTCTCGTCCCGATCCAGCATTAAATCAAAGGGACTAATGCGTCCTTCCGGGTTCACCGCGGTCGCTTCCACGATGACAGCGCCCACCCCGCCTGCTGCCCTAGCACCGTAGTGAACTTCATGCCAATCGTTAGGCCAACCCGCAGACGGTCCCTCGGAAGAGGCAGTAAATTGGCACATCGGCGGCATCCACAAGCGGTTGCGGGTCTCGAGGTTTTTCAGTCGAAACGGCGTAAAAAGGTGGGACATGGGGTAATTCTAACAAGAGCCGAGGAATCTTTGCGCCCATGTTATTCCTCAAGCCAAATCTAACTGTGAAATACCTTAGCCCGCCCCAGGCAGCACAAATTCGCCTCTGAGTGAATCACACGTTGAAACCGAGAGCCCGCAGCTGCTCGCGACCGTCCTCAGTGATTTTGTCTGGACCCCACGGTGGCAGCCACACCCAGTTGATTGACACGGTTTTCATCAAATCTTCCAGCACGAAACGGCATTGGCGTTCAATCATATCCGTCAGCGGGCAGCCGGCAGAGGTCAGAGTCATATCAATGACCAGGGCATCTCCGTCCAGGTGCAGCCCGTAAAGCAACCCCAAATCCACGATGTTGATGCCCAGTTCCGGGTCGATGACGTCCTTCAGCAGTTCCACGATTTCTTCCACCAGAGCTCGCTGTTCCTCGGAAAGCTCTGCTCCTGGTGCCGACACGGTGTCCGCCGCTACCCCTTCGACCACGGTTACTGCCCCCGCTGGCGTGGCGCTGCCCTCGGATTCCACCATCGCGCTGGTGTCGGGAGTTCCCAATTCGTTCAATAATTCTTTGCTCAAGGGTTCTTCGCTCATGGATTTATTCCTTTGCCATTTGGGGGTGTTGCGGGTCACAAGTCCGGTTCATCACTTTCGGGTCACAGTGCGGCGCCGTCTGGGTCCCGCCGCCGGTTCCATCCGTCACTTCCGCCTGAGCCAGGGCATCTTTCAAAGCCATCCACCCCAGCAGAGCGCATTTCACACGATTGACGTACCGAGAGACTCCTTCCAAACTGGATGCATCGCCCAGGCGATCGAGTAGGTCTTCGTCCACCCCTCGACCACGTGAATGCATCATTTCGTTGAAATCCTGTTCCAGCCCGTGCACGGCTTCCAGGTCCTGTCCCTGCACCAGCTCCCACATCATCGACAGAGACGCTTGCGAAATCGAGCAGCCATGCCCGTCCCACACCAGTTCACGCAACTTTCCGTCTGTCACTTTCACCTGCAGCGTAACCTCATCTCCGCAAGTCGGATTGACCTGGTGGGAACTCGCTGCCCAGCCGGGCAGAGTACCGGCACCATGCCGAGCTTTGGACTGCTCCAAGATGAGCTGTTGATACAGGTTTTCCAGTTCGTTCACTTGTATTCCTTCTGTCTATCAGTCACCCTCGGGTGTAACCCCAAAGAACTTCGCGGCCTGGGGTAACGCCTGCAGCCAACGATCAACCTCTTCAATAGTCGTGGTAGGACTGAACGTGGCTCGGGTGGAGGCGCTTACCCCAAAGAACCGATGCAGCGGAATGGCACAGTGATGTCCCACGCGTACCGCCACCCCTTGAGAATCCAAGTATTGCCCCAGGTCATGAGGATGAATGCCCTTCATTTCAAAAGACAACACCCCCGCGCGATGCGTCATGTCGGTGGGACCCAGTACCTTCACACCGGGAATGTCGACCAGTCTCGGCAGGGCATAAGCGGTGAGAGCCTGTTCGTGTGCAGCGACCCGTTCCATCCCCAGTTCTTGCAGGTATTTGCAAGCGGCAGCCCACCCGACAATCTGGGCTACCGGCTGTGTACCGGCTTCAAACCGATAGGGAGCCGGCATGAAAGTAGTTTCTTCCACCGTGACGTTTTCAATCATAGAACCGCCACTGAGGAATACCGGCAGCTGCTCGAGTAACTCACGCCTCCCCCACAAGGCTCCTACCCCGGTGGGTCCAAGCATCTTGTGCCCGGAAAAACACGTAAAGTCAACGCCCAGCTGATCCACGTCCAGCGGCAGGTGAGCACTGGACTGGCAGGTATCCATCACGACGATGGCACCGACTGCCCGGGCGGCAGCAATAATTGGCGCGATGTCTGTCACCGCTCCCGTCACGTTGGACAGGTGCGTGAACGCAACCACCCGCGTGCGCGACGTAATGACATCCTCCAGGTGATTCACGTCCACGCGCCCGTCGGGAGTGAGTTCGATGACTTTCGTCACAGCTCCGGTACGTTTAGCGACCAACTGCCACGGCACCAGGTTAGCGTGATGCTCCGCCCTGGTGAACACGATTTCATCACCGGGCTGCAAGGCAAAAGGACCGCCTGCACGCTCCCAGGTAGCAGCTGCAAACCCGTAAGCCACCAGGTTTAACGCTGCGGTTGCCCCCGAAGTCCACACGATTTCTTCGGGGTCGCTCACCCCTAAGAAGTCCGCCACGTCCTGCCGAGCATCTTCAAAAAGGGAGGTTGCTTCGTCGCCGAGCTGGTGGGTGCCGCGATGCACCGCCCCATTGTGATGACGGTAAAAATCGTCAATGGCATCCAACACCGCTGCCGGCTTTTGTGAGGTTGCCCCCGAATCCAGGTAATCGAGGGGCTGACCATCACGTCCCGGAATGGTCAGAATCGGAAAATCCGCACGCATCCGGGCGAGCTCCGCCGGGCTAAAATCTGTCGTCTTCGAGACTGTAACCATGACCACTCCTTCCCTTTGCCTGTCGTGCCGCACTCAGGCAGCCGTCGAGGCTCCCAGGTACTTGTCGTAGCCTTCAGCTTCGAGTTCGTCTGCCAATTCGGGTCCGCCTTCTTTGCTGATACGCCCGTCCACAAAAACATGAACGAAATCGGGATGTACGTAGCGTAAAATCCGGGAATAGTGGGTAATCAGCAGAATTCCTGTATTGGCAGACTCGTGAACCCGGTTGATACCTTCGGAAACGATTTTGAGGGCGTCAATATCCAAGCCGGAATCCGTTTCGTCCAGAATCGCAAACTGTGGTGCCAACAGCTGCATCTGCAGGATTTCCAAGCGTTTCTTTTCCCCGCCGGAAAAACCCGCGTTCAAATCCCGACTGGCAAATTCTTTCTCCATCTTAAAGTCGTCAAAAGCGCCGTTGACTTCTTTCATCCATTTGCGTAGCGACGGAGCTTGCCCCGCCACCGCGGTCTTGGCAGCACGCAGGAAATTCGACACGCTCACGCCAGGAACTTCGACGGGGTACTGCATCGCCAGGAACAAACCCGCCCGAGCGCGCTCATCCACGCTCATCTCCAGGATATTCTTTCCGTCCAGCAGAGCCTCACCACCGGTAACCTCATAATTCGGGTGTCCTGCCAAGACATAGCTCAAAGTCGATTTGCCCGAACCGTTGGGTCCCATAATGGCGTGTACTTCCCCGGAGTTGATGGTCAGGTTTACGCCTTTCAAAATCTTTTTTGGTCCCTCTGGAGTCTCCACCTGGGCTTTAAGGTTCTTTACTTCCAACACTGACACTGTTTTCTCCTGTTTCTTGTTCCATTCCGAGCGACTCACACGTTTCCCACGCTGAGACGGGCTTTGTTATGCTTTCAAATCCACCGCGATAAATCCGTCAACAATTTGCACCGGGTAAATCTTAAGCGGGTCGTACGCCGGAGACAGGGGCTGACCTGTCTCCAAATCAAATTGTGCCCCGTGCGCGACGCATTCCACACAGCCATCTTCAATAATGCCGTCCACCATGGATACTCCGGCGTGCGGGCATTCCTTTGCCATCGCGTGAAAATCTCCCTCATCGCTGCGCAATACTACGATGTCGGTGCCTTCCACGCTAACTTCTTTGCCGGTTCCCGGCTCAATCTCGTCAACACTGGCAACATTAATAAAGCTCATTGCAAACTCCCTACGCTCAGGTGGCTATCTACGGTTTCCAATACATAGTCGGTCAGTTCCGGTATTTCTAGCATATTCAATAGCTCCGCATAGAACGCCCGCACCACCAGTCGTTTCGCATTGACTGCATCGATGCCACGACTTTGCAAATAGAACAGCTGTTCATCGTCAAATCTGCCGGTTGCGGAAGCATGTCCGGCACCTTCGATTTCGCCGTTATGAATTTCTAGATTCGGCACGGAATCCACGCGGGGTCCTTTACCCAGCACCAGGTTTCGGTTCAGTTCGTAGGAATCAGTCCCGAAAGCCTGCGGCCCGATGCCAACGTCACCAACCCATACGGCATGGGCATCCTGACCTTGCAAAGCCCCTTTGTAGGTCACCCGGGACTTAGACTTTTGCCCCTTGTGCTCAATGAACAGCCGGTGTTCCTGATGTTGTTCTGAGTTAGTAAAGTACAGCCCCAACAGGTTCAAATCGCTGCGTTCTGCAGGAAGGTTCACTCCCATCGCAATACGGACTGAGTCCCCTCCCAAAGTAACGTTGGCGTGTTTCACGCTGGCGTTTTCACTCAAAGTCAGCTGTTGAGTCGCCATATGCACAGCGGTGGCGTCCCAGGCTTGCAGGCTAACCACGTTCAGTTTCGCGCCCGGCTCCGCTTTCACTTCCAAGGTCTCGTTCAGGGAACCGCCACCACGGTGACGCAGCACAATGGTGGCTTGGGAGTTCTTTTCCGCATGTATCCGCACGTGACCGACCGTGTCGGTGCCTTCCGCAGTGACATCAATCCAGACCGGTCGACTAACCACGCCTGTAACCGCCACGTCAAGGGTCTGGGAAATGTTGTTCCAACCCACCACTCCGGCACGATCGAAAGGTGCTCCTGCCAGTGGTGACAGCCCCACCAACGCGGACAGTTTCAGGGTCACACCCGCCTCGGGCTGGACTGGTTCGTCAGCGCGCAAAGCCACGCCATCTATCGCAAACTTGGCACCGCCGCCCTCCAGAGATTCTTCCAGTAAACCGGCGAATCGGGACAGAGGGGTAAATCTCCAGGCTTCTTCCCGTCCGGTAGGCATCGGAAAATCCTCTACTGACGTGGAGGTCAGTCGAGTTGGGGTCGGTGCGGTCAGCGCATCGCCAGTTGGCATAGTCACTTCAGTCATTTAACCCACCGAGCCTTCCATCTGTAGTTCAATTAGTCGATTCAGCTCTAAGGCGTATTCCATCGGCAGTTCCTTGGCAATAGGCTCTACGAATCCGCGCACGATGGTTGCCATCGCTTCCGTCTCAGTCAGTCCCCGGCTCATCAGGTAGAACAGCTGGTCCTCGGACACTTTGGAAACGGTTGCCTCGTGACCCATTTCGACCTCGTCGTTGCGCACATCCACATAAGGATAGGTGTCGGAGCGGGAAATGGTGTCCACCAGCAGGGCGTCGCACAGTACGTTGGACTTGGAACCAGTGGCATTTTCGGCAATATCGACCAGACCCCGGTATGACGAGCGTCCCCCTTGCCGGGAGATAGATTTGCTGACAATATGCGAGGACGTGTGCGGTGCCCGATGCAGCATTTTTGAGCCGGTGTCTTGATGCTGGCCCTTGCCTGCAAAAGCAATGGACAGAGTCTCGCCGTGAGCGTGTTCGCCCAGCAGATATACCGAGGGATACTTCATGTTGATGCGTGAACCGATGTTGCCGTCAATCCACTCCATTGTGGCGCCTTCCTCGCAAAAGGCGCGTTGGGTCACCAGGTTCAACACGTTATTCGACCAGTTTTGGATGGTCGTGTAGCGCACGCGGGCATTCTTTCTCACAAAAATTTCCACGATGGCGGCGTGCAAGGAATCCGATTGGTAAATCGGGGCGGTACAGCCTTCCACGTAGTGGACGTAGGAACCTTCGTCAGCGATAATCAATGTCCGTTCAAACTGACCCATGCTTTCGGTATTGATGCGGAAGTACGCCTGCAGGGGAACTGTGCACTGCACTCCCTTGGGAACGTAGATGAAAGAACCGCCGGACCATACCGCCGTGTTCAGGGCAGCAAACTTGTTATCTCCTGCCGGTACTGCCCGCCCAAAGTATTCCTGGAACAGTTCAGGATATTCTTTCAATCCCGTATCGGTATCAAGGAAGATAACGCCTTGTTTCTCGAGGTCCTCACGGATTTGGTGGTAAACGACCTCCGATTCGTACTGGGCAGCCACTCCATCCACTAAGCGTTGCCGCTCCGCTTCCGGAATACCCAGACGGTCATAGGTTTGTTTGATGTCCTCGGGCAGGTCATCCCAGGATTGAGCCACTTTATCGGCTGCCCGCACGAAGTACTTGAACTCGTCAAAGTCCAGGAAGCTCAAATCGGGACCCCAATTCGGAATGGGTTTGCGTTGAAAGATTTTCAGGGCTTTCAACCGCAGTTTCAACATCCATTCCGGTTCATCTTTCATCTTGGAGATGTAGCGCACCACGTCCTCATCCAAGCCACGCTTTGCGGCTTGCCCAGCAGCATCGGAATCATGCCAGCCGAACTCGTACTTATCGGAAATAGATTCGATAATCTCATCATCCGCGCGCTTTTTCTGATCTGACTCAGTCAGAGCATCGCTCATCTCTATCCTTTCATCCGAGGTTTTCTCTAAGTCTAGACAATTCATCCGGGGCTTAACTCTCAAGAGCCACCAGGAGACATCCTCACTATTTTATTCCCCCCGACGCGCGACCTTCACCCCACTCAACACATTAATGCTGCTCACGGTTCCGTTTTTGCGCAAGGTTAGCGGCACGCTGGTGGTACAAGCATGATCCCCCTCGGCGAGAGTGGCGAGACGCTGCACATGGGTATCGAGCAGTCGAGAAAAAGCCTGCGTTTCGGCTTCGCAAAGTTTTGGATAGGACTTGGCCACGTCCTGCACCGGGCAGGATCCTTGGCAAAGTTGCAGCGCCAACCCGTGCGCAGTTTGTCGAACGGTCGCGGCATAGCCATCTTGCGCCAGCGCATCTGCCAAAGCGACAACCCGCGCTTGTGGGTCGTCTCCGGCAGCGTGAACCACCGGAGCATAGCGGCGTTCCACCTCCCGCGAGTGCCGGTTGGCAAAGTCTTCGATGGCTTGATCCCCGGCGACCTGCTGCAAGTAGTCCAGAGCTTTGTTCGCCATCTGCGAATAACCATCTGGCAACGTAGCACGTCCAGCGTCAGTCGCTACATAGTGACGTGCCGGACGTCCGCGACCGCGAATCTTTCCGGTGGCTTCAAGGTTCTCGATTTGCCCACTTTCTTCCAGATAGATGAGGTGGCGCCGAACTGCTGCCGGAGTAAGTTTGAGGATATTAGCCAAGACAGAAGCGGTAATGGGACCCTTTTCAATGATTAGGTCCAGAACGACTTGACGGGTGCCCTGATCATCTACGATTGCTGGCATCCCGCTCCCCCTTCGTCAAAATCTTTACATCAACTATGACTTTCCTAAATCTAGCATATTTTCCCAAGCTAGTCATTGCTTAAAAGCCGCCAAAACACACCAAACAGGGGTTTTATTGAAAAATTGCGCAACAGAAGTGTATCAGAAATCATTTTTGAATCCCCGTCAGTCTAGCCCCGCCAGTGTCAGTGAAAAGGGACCTTCCCCGGCTAGCACCAAGGCTAATCCTGATAGATTTTCCGAAACCACGGGGCTGCCACCGGACGTAACGAAACCGGGGAAACATCTGGCAACCCCAGCGCCAGCGCGGTAGACAGCACTCCCACGACCACAGAAGGATTGTGTATCTGACCCGCAAAAATCGCTGCCACGGCATCTCCCAGCCCCACCCAGCGTCGCGTCATGAACGCTTCCTCAGCTTCACGTTGAAAACTGCGCTCCGGTACCGGAATCAGAGTTAAATCGCGAGCCAAGAACACGCGCAGGGCTTCAGACGATCCGCCTGGCGTGGTGAAATAATCCACCAGCACATCCCACCGTGCAGCCCGCAAGTCGGCTTCTTCCGCGAGTTCCCGTTGCGCTGCCCGCAGCGGGTCCTCCCCCGCGATGTCCAGCAGTCCCGCAGGAATCTCCCACAAGGTCGCCCTCACCGGGTGACGATACTGGCTAATCAGCAGTACTTCCGGCTCTCCCGAAGCGCTCTCTGCGCCTTCCCGCAGAGGAACGATGGCTACCGCCCCCGGATGCTTCACAAAATCCCGAGTCGCCATCCCGTCTCCATAGCTAACCTGCTCGGTGAGCAAAGAAAAGACTTTACCCCTAAACACTTCCTTGGAATCCACTACGGGAAATTCGGTTCGCTCATCTGTTGGTGACGCCAACTGCGAGGGGTTATCAGTCATTGTGGTCTCCTGTTTGTGGTTCCGGGGTGCTCTGGTTTTCTGGCTGGGACTGCCCCGATTAGAATCGCCGATAGAATCCCAGCCATTCGCTAGCGACTTGGTCGGTAGTCGGCCAGGTTGCGGCGCGATGTCTCGCAGACTCTTGCTTTTCATACCAAATACTGGGGTTAGCGAGCAGTTTTGTGATGGCTTGAGCTGTCGCATCAGCATCGTCTGTGTCTACCACAAGGCTGCCGATGCCCAGTTCCGTCTCTCGTGACGTTCCCGCGAGGTGTTCCCCTCTGGTCAAACTTTCACCTGGGGGGCTTTCCACCGCCACTCCGGCGGGCAGCAGGATATCCCGCAATTTTCCAACCGGAGCAGCCACAATCGGCAGCCCCAAGCTCATGGCTTCTTGGGCGATGAAACCCCGCGACTCCCACTCCGAAGTAATCACCAACACGCTCGCTGCCTGCAACCAGGTATCCAAGGACTTGCGCCACCCCAGGAAAGACACTTGTGCGTCGGTGCCGTAAGAACGCAAACCCGCCAGCAGCTGCGGATCCCCATCCCCGATGACCACTCCTGTGGCTGGATAAGTCACCCGCTGCATAGCACGAACGAATCGGTCAAAACGCTTTTCTTGCTCAATTGGACCAATTCCCAGCACCAGCTGACCACGGTTGCGCAACCGTTCCGCAGCTGCCAATTTGGTCCAGTTACTCACCCGCTCCTTACGATTGAGCATTCCGGTCTGCAAGAGTTTTTCTACCCTGGGGCTGACCAGGAAAGATACTGCCGAGTCAGTGTCCGCCGAGGATTTGCGGTCAATTTTTGCGGTCAAGCGCAGCGAGGACCCCGAAATGAGAGAGGCCCGGTTATCCATCCACCGAAACAGCAACCGCCGCCAGACGGTATCCCGACGTTCATCATTCAGTTCATAAAGCGAGACTAAAAGTGGCGGGGTGTTAGGCATGAACGTGGTCAATACCAGAGCATACAGCGCCGCTTTCAACCCGTGAACGTGGATGACATCAGAGTTTTTTAACACGTCTTGGGCCCGGCGCAATCGTCGCAAATTCGTACCTATCAGGAACAGTCTCCGGGGTGTCACGAGCCACAGTGGCAAAACATTCTTGAGACGATACCGCTTAGCGCTGGTGGGTTCCGCGATAATCTGGACATCGTGACCTTTCGCTACCAAAACGCTGGAAAGCGATGCCACGAAAGTGCCCATCGAGTGTGCGGCTTCACCCATCACCATGGTTATTTTCACGATTCGCCTTCTTCCGAACGCGGTGTCTGCAGTTGGGACTGTCGGGAATTCTGCGGGGAGGAGCTTTGCTCAAGGTTCTCGCTTGTTTCGACGGTTTCGGGAACCTGGCGGGCGGCCCGGGTTTGTTTCCAGAAGGGCGTGGCAATGATTTTCAGTCCCGGCAAGGCACAGATTACCGCCACAAAACCGGCTGCGAGAATTGCCCAGAGCACTCCCAGGGGCAGATCTAGGGTCATGACCCCCGCATAGGATAAGCGCCCGAAAGCGCCCCCCAGGACAGCGCCGGGCAGAGCAATCAACAATGCCCGCAACACTTGTGCCGGAGAACCCACCTGGAGACGTCCCCACATTATCAGCAGATAAACCCCTGCCGCGCTCATACCCAGGACATTGCCAGCGCCCAGTGCGAGGAGCGTAGCAACACCGTTACCGCGCGAAGGCGCCAAAACGATAATCAGCAGCCATCCGCTGATAGCAGCTATCCCCCACCCCAGCAGTGCTGCGAAAAAGGAATGCTGGGCATGATTAAGGGCAATAAACACTCTTGACAAGTGATAGAGCAAGGCGTATCCCACCAGGGCAGGAGCCATCGCCACGACTGCCATTTCCAGTCCCGGAATGGGTCTGTTCCATGCAAAAATGGCTGCCATACCGGGTGCCACCACGATCAAACCGGAGACACCCAGCAGAGACAGACCGGCAATTAACGCGGTGGAACTGGTGGTCAGCTCTCCAGCTTTTACGGTCTGCCCCGCGGCGAAGCTCCTGGTCAATAGCGGGAATACGACAGTCGCGACCGGAAAAGTGAACAGCGCGTAGGGCAGCAGATAGATAGCTTGGGAATACTGAAAAACATTGATAGTGCCTTCCACCCCGCCCCACCGGGTCAGGAACAATGTGGCGAGCATGTAGCCTTGGGCTGCCAGCAGGGCTCCGATACCGTAGGCTCCCAACGTGAGAGCGTGCCGGAATTGTTCCCGGGGCATCTTCCATACGAGTTTGAGGCGCACTCCCACGTTCCAGACGGGAATGAACAGTGGAACGCTCAGCACCAGCACGCCTGCGGTAGTTCCCCATGCCAGAGCGGTAATAGCCGTGTATTCGGTCGGGTCAGAGCCGCTCCCGGCGCCGTAGGCGGCATAGGCACCAATGGTTACTACGGAGGAAAACGCCGGCATCAGGGCTGGCCAGGCAAACCGATGGTGAGCTTGGAGGATTCCCCCCAGCACCACGGCGACCCCGTAGAGAGGAATCTGGAAGGCAAACACCCTCAGGAAATAAGCTGTCAGTGCATTTTGTGTGGCAACGTCGGAACCTACCGAGACAGGCAGCACCGCGGCGATAGGCTCTGCTGCCACGAAAACTATTAACCCCAGCGGAACCAGCATGGTCAGCGTCCAGGTGAGCAGCGCCGAAGCGATACGATTCACTTCGTCTTTCAGCGAACCGGCAATAGCTTGAGCCAGCAGGGGGATGGTAATGGAAGCCAAAGCGCCCCCTACCACGACCTCAAAAATCACATTGGGGATTTGGTTCGCCGAGGCATAGGCGTTGCCGACCGTGTCCGCTCCGACCCAGGTGGCTTGAGCCAACCATCGTCCGAAACCAAAAACCCTGGAGACTAGCGTAATCACCGCTACGGTCCCGGCTGCCCCTGCTAAAGCGGCTACCGGGTTCGTAACGGTTTTTTCACGCTTTCTCAAATCGGTTTACTCACCTTTCGGACTGTTTATGTAACGTGCCGTTCCACGCGAATCCTACGCGGGCAAACGTCCCCAGTTGTCTCCAGCTTTTAGCACCGGGTGACTGTCGATGACTTTCGAGAAACTGATTTTTTCACTAGCCAGGGTCAGGACAGCGATTCCCGCCAAGGTCACGAGGTTGGTGCGGGTAGTTCTTCCCTGCGACCAAGTGGTTCCCAAAGCTGCTCCCAAAGCGTTTGCGCCCGTGTCGCCCAACATGGTGACTTCACGCAAATCTAAGGGCAGGGCAGCGGCGATAACAGCACAGTTTGTTGCCGCCAGGCGTCGACGTGCGAAGTTGCACCCACTGTGGGCGGGTAAGAATCCGGCAGCGCCTCCCAGTAACGCCACTTTGAGAGCCCGACCCGGTCTGAGATCCAACAGATTGAGCAAGTTTGCGCTCCCCGCGATAACCCCGGCTTGGATTATCCAACCCCAAATATCGCGGCGTGGGCGAGCTGCCACAGCCCCTGTAGCTATGAGAGCCAACATTTTAATCAAACCGGGACTCAATCGCCCCTCTTTCAATGCCCCGATATGACCGCGCAGCCCTTTAGTGGACTTGTTGGTAGCATCGCCGTCAGACATGTCGTCAAAGAACCCTGCCGCGGCGCTACCCGCCGCAGCTATAGCGACCTGCAGAGCCGTAGAATTCCGCCTTCCCGAAATGATTTGAGCTACCGGCAGCAAGACACCAACTGCTGTCCCTCCCCAGAGACTCACATTCCGACCGTGGAAATTCGTGCGCTGGAAGTTAATCTGCATAACTTGCCTTCCGGTTTTGTTCCTGGATTGTTTTGACCGAATCTCACTGTGGAGCTGGTGAATCGACCGGGGCGGCGGGGGCCTCAGTTGGAGCGGGCGGAGCAGGAACTTCCATGAAGGGCGGCACCAGGGCGGAGGCTTTCTGTTCACTGCCCCAGGCTCCAGCAGTGCCATTCATACGTGCCACCAAAGCAAATGGCAGAGAAAGAAGTGAAGTTTTGGTACCGATGCCGTCCACCGTGGGAACGGGATTTCCGCCCGCCCGCACTTTGGTCAAGAGGTCGTTCTCTCCCTGAGCCGAACCGTAAAGCACCACTCCCGAGGCAAACGTATTGAGGGTCTGCGCGAATTCAACGATGCTCTTGGTTCTTTTTTCCGATGCCTTCTGCTGTTTCTCATTCTGCGGTTTCAGCGGACCGGAACCCACAATAATCGCGGAGCGAGCCGGTTGAGTCGCTGGGTTAGCAACCTGAATAAGGGGGGTTTCTTCCACCGTCAGAATTCCAGAAAGCGAATCATTTTGACCGGTGAAAATCAGCTGACCAATCGCCGCTGCCAAAGTGGATTCCGGCGTGGTGGCACGGGCGGTATCGGTCAGGTACTGTCTGATTTGACCGGAAAGCGCATCCCGGTAAGCCTGTTTCGCGGGGGCGAAGAAGCTATCTTGTAAGTTGATTTGAGCGTTGACGCTACCACCCGCCGCGGTAACAATTTCACTCACGGATTTCACATCTTCAGCTTCGGCATCCGGCAGCACCACCAGTGCAACCCCCGTGCCTTGCAGAAGTCCGTTGAATATCCGCGGCGCGAACTGTTCCACCGTCTGGTCTTGTACATTGATTCGAGACTGGGCTTGGGTCAGTTGATCGTTGAGCTGATTACGATCTTCCCGGAGCTTGTCGACTTGCCCCGTCAAAGTGTCCCCGATGGGATCAGCCAACGGTCCAGCGCCAAGGATAATCCCCACCGCGAGAGCCAAGAAAACCGCCACCAGCGAAACCAGGTGATACCGAAAATCAATCATAAGTTTTCTTCCAATCTAACTTTCACAAATTCACAATCTCAGTTATCCAATCAAGCCCCTCAGGCCATGCCACCAGGCATCCATGTTCGCAGCCACCAGCCCCAGGAAAGTCTGTCCGCCCGTGGTTGAGCCTAATGCTGCCAGCATTGCCAACAGACCAGCCACCACTAACAATCCCATCTGCCAGTTCGCAATTCGGGGACGATAAAGTTTGGAAACGCCCTTGGCATCGATGAGTTTGCTGCCAACTTTCAAGCGGGTCAAGAAAGTTGAGGACATTCCGGCACGTCCCTTGTCCAGGAATTCCACCAAGGTGGCGTGGGTTCCCAAGGCGACGATGAGTTCGGCACCTTTTTCATCTGCCAAGAGCATCGTGATGTCTTCAGACGTGCCCGCGGCCGGAAACACTACGTGCTCCACACCAAGTTCCTGCACCCTGGTCAAACCGGGGGCTTTTCCATTGGGATAGGCATGTACCACGATTTCCGCCCCGCAGGTCAGTGCCTTATCGGTCACGGAGTCCATATCGCCCACCACCAGGTCAGGCTTCAAACCGTTCTCTAACAGCGCATCCGCTCCGCCATCTACTCCAATCAGGATGGGGCGATACTCGCGAATGTAGGGCTTGAGCATCAGCAGGTCTTCTTTGTAGTTGTAACCACGTACCACCATCAAGACCTGGCGTCCGGTAAAGTTCGTCCGCAAATCCGGAACACCCACGGAATCAAGAATCAAATCCCGTTCCTTCTTTAGGTATTCCATAGTGTTGGCAGTGAAAGCCTCAATCTGGACGCCCAGGGAAGCCTTCGCTGCCTCCATATTGGCAGCGTTCGTTTCCTCGGTCTGTCGCACTCCTTCGGCAACCAGCTTGCCCTCACAAAACACCTGGTTATCCCGAATTTCGACGCGTTGACCTTCTTTCAGGCTCATAATGTCCGAACCTAAATCATCTATGAGGGGAATTCCCGCCTCAATGAGGACTTTCGGTCCTTGGTTCGGGTATCGTCCAGAAGTGGACTTTTCTGCATTCAGCACCGCGGCAGGTTCGATTGCCTTCAGTGACTCGGCAGCCACCCAGTCTAAATCTTGGTGCGAAATAACGGCGACTTCTCCAGCTCCCAAGCGTTTTGTCAGATTTTTGGTACGTGTATCAATGCGTACCAGACCGCCCAGGTTGGTTCCTGTCTTTTGATTACGTTTTCGGCCAAACAATGCCATCATGACTCCGATTGTCCCACACGAGCCAGTTCGATTAACTCATCGGCGTGCGCAAGCGCCGTTTTTGTGAGCTTCGTCCCGGAAATCATCCGCGCCAGCTCCTCGCGTCGCGATTCCTGATTCAGCACTGTAATCCGGCTCTCCCCGCCACTCTTGGTAATCTGCACCTGGCTGTCTCCAAACGCCGCGACCTGTGCCAGGTGAGTCACCACAATGACCTGATATTCCTGAGCCAGACGTGCCAGACGCCGCCCGACTTCAATACCGGCTTGCCCTCCAATCCCCGCGTCGACTTCATCGAACACAAAAGTGCCACGAGTCCCGACGTTCTGCGGGTTTTGGATAGTTTGATTGGTCTGGGATAACCGGGAACTCCGGTCTGCCAGGGTCACTTCCAGAGCTAGCATGATACGGGAAAGTTCCCCGCCAGAGGCGGCGCTAGATAATGCCAGCACAGGAGCTTTTGGGTGCGGGCGCAGCATAAACTCAACTCGGTCAGCGCCGTGGGCACCTGGCTCCTTTTGGCGGACTTCCACGTTGACCTGGGTGTCTTTCATATCCAGCCCCACCAGTTCCGCATTAATCGCCTTACTGAGCGCGCGTGCCGTTTTTTCACGAGCCTCATGCAGTTTTGCTGCCGACTGGTTTACTGCCTCAGCCGCAGCTTCCTTCGCGAGGCGTAGCTGTTCTAAATGTTCCGTTCCGCCCTGCAGACCTTGCATCTCGGTAACGGTATCCTGCCATGCCGTGCCCAAGTTTTCCGGTTCCACTCCCAAGCGTAAACTCAAATCGGTAAACGCGGCCCGCCGGCTTAAAGCCTCCTGGAGTGCCTCCGGGTCAGCATTCAAATCCTGCAGATAAACCCCCAGCTCACGAGCCGCATCGTCGAGGGCATAGCCGACTCCACTCACGCTTTGCGCGACCTCTTGCAAGCTCGAGTCCTCTTCCGCCGCCCGCTGTAGAGCTCGGGTAGCCACGGCGACCAAATCGATGGCTGTCGGGGTGGAATCCGCCTCATTTTCAATAGCCCCCAGCGCCGCAGCGACGTTTTCACGCAAACTTTCCACGTTGGACAGTTTCGCTACACTGGCACTAAGTTCCGTGAATTCGCCGTCCTCAGGCCGGAGAGTGTCAAACTCCTCACAAAACCGTTCCAACACTTCACGGCGTTGTTCGCGCTTTTCAGCGTTGACTTCCCACTGAGTAAAAGCCTTCTGGGCGAGACTCAAAGCCTCCCAATCTCGAAGGTACCGTTCCAAAGCCCGCCTATGCGGTTCGTCTCCATAAGCATCCAAAGCGTCACGCTGAGCCCGCTCGGTACGTAGCCGACCTTGCGCGGCTTGACCATGAACCGACACCAAGCTAGAACCGAACTCACCCAAAATAGCGGCAGGAACCGTGCGTCCTCCCAGGTGAGCCTTGGAACGTGAAGCTAAGGGCACCACTCTTGACACCTCGGCTACGCCGTCCTCAACCACCCCACCGGCTTCTTCCACGACTGCTCCAGCCGCGTTATCCACCTGAAAACTACCCTCAACCACGGCCTTTTGAGCACCGTGGGAAACCAGTGCGGGCTCGACTTTTGCCCCCAGCAGCCAGTCCAGCGAAGTCAGCAGCATAGTTTTACCGGCTCCAGTCTCGCCAGTAATGACCGTAAACCCTGGACTAAACTCCAGCGCGACGGAGCTAATCGTCCCCAAATTTTCAATCCGCAGCGATTCCAGCATTAGCGACCTCGCCACCCTTCCACGGGTAAACCAAATTTTTTCACCAACCGAGCGGAGAACGGCAGGGATACCAATCGCGCCAACTGCATATCGGTGGTGGACTTCGTGACCCGAATAGAAGACCCCAACGGTGCGGGCAAAATCCGTCTCCCATCAGCCCAAACTTCGCAGTCCTGCACCTGTTGGGGCAGCACTTGAATCTCTAGCACTGACGAGGGTCCCAGCACCAGGGAACGTGTAAACAAGCCGTGAGCAGCCAGTGGGGAAAGCACCAAGGCTTGCACATCAGGCCATACCACCGGACCCCCGACCGAAAAGTTATAGGCAGTAGACCCCGTCGGAGTCGATACGATTAAACCGTCCGCCCCGTACTCGGAAACTGCTTCTCCATCAACGCCAAAAGCCAGCAGTGCGGGATGACCTTTATCGGTGCTCAACACCGCGATGTCATTGGCAGCCCACTCTGATTGCACTGAACCATCAGGATGACGCACTTCCACGTCGATGCACATTCTGCGTTCCACCTGATACTCACCGCGCACCACCCGCTCGCACAGCTCACCAAGCTCTTCTTCCTCTGCTTCGGCGAGGAATCCCACGTGCCCCAGATTAACTCCAATGACCGGGACGCCCTGACGATGAGCGATATTCGCAGCTTCCAGAATGGTTCCGTCCCCACCCAGCACAATGATGAGCTCAATTGGCTCCGTACTGGTGCGATCTACCACAGTGATTCCCGCATTTTCCAGGTATCCACGGACACTGGCTGCCGCCACAATAGCGGGCTGGCGGTAATGGTGGTGAAACACCATAATGGTTCGTTCTTTACTCACCAGGATGCGCCTTTCGTGCATATTTCTGGACTAATTCCGGGCTGGGAGGTTGATATTCACCAGCGGGCTCAGCCTCGCTGGCTCCGCAGCAATCCGCGTATCCTCCCAAATCCTGACACACGTCGTCACCAGTCTGTAGTTGTTCCGGCGGTGTCGCCCCCAGCATACCCCGGACTTCCTGTTCCATAACTTTCCCTTCTATCCGCTCCATTTTCTCACACCCACAAGCCATTGGGCACGGATGTTTTACGTCTGCGGTCCCTTGGCAATAGCTTCCGCAACGGCGTTTTCTAACAACTCACCCTCCAGGTCGGGGAGATTTCGCTGCCGCGCCACAGACTGCGCGGTGAGGTAGAGGAAGTATTCAACATTTCCACTGGGACCTGGCAGTCCAGCCGGAGCCACGTTCAGTACCGCCAGTCCTGCCACGTGCGCCTGATGGGCAACATTCTTGACGGTCTCTCCCCGATCATCAGGATTCCTGACCACGCCTCCGCGCCCCAAGCCGTCGCGACCGATTTCAAACTGAGGTTTCACCATCAGTAGGTACTGCGCCTGCGAGTTGGCGGCGCGTTGTAGTGCCGGCAGAACCAAACCTAGTGAGATAAAGGACAAATCCCCCACGACCAGGTCCGCAGGCGGGGTGATGAGGGCGGAATCCAGCGTGCGCACGTTGGTTCGTTCGAGGTTCACCACTCGACTGTCGGTGCGCAAACTCCATGCCAGTTGACCATAGCCCACATCAACCGCAAACACTTTGGTCGCGCCACGACGCAATAACACGTCGGTAAATCCGCCTGTGGAGGCACCTGCGTCGAGACACACCGCCCCGGCTATCACCGGTGTCGATGGTCCATAAAGCTCCAGGTAATCTAGCGCCCCCAACAATTTGTGGGCGCCCCTAGACACATAGTGGACTGTGTCCGGGTCGCGCAGTACGATGGCCGAGCTCAATTCGACCTGCCGAGCAGGTTTCAGAGCCTCCTGACCATCGACCAACACTTGCCCGGCAGTAATCATCGCTGCCGCTTGGGTGCGGCTGGGAGCCAAGTGACGGCGCACCAGCTCCGTGTCTAGCCTCGCGCGTTTACCCATGACTCGCTGACAGCGCCTCGTCCCCGTGTAAGACCGTCTGCAGGTCGGTGGCTACCTTTTGCAGCAGTTCCAGCTGTGATTCCAGGGGTGCTTCGTGCGCAGCTTCAATTTCTTCCCGGTAATCATGCAGGTCCTGGGCATTCAATGCCGCAGGAGTGGGAGCTTGTTTATTCGACATCTGTGGTCCCTTGTTCCACCACCGGTTTTGCGTCGTTGTACTCAGGAGCGGTTTCGTCGGGGTCTAGGTCGTCTTCCTCGCCGTAGTCTCGTTCGACTTCACGCACCACGCTAAACTCGGGGCAATCCACTCGGTTGCCCTGCTCGCGGGCGTACCATACGGCTGCCAGAATAGCGCGGAATTCTCCCAGAGATACGACGGTACCGTCCTCGCTTAACACTCCCAGCCCGCGGACTTCAATATCGTGGCCATTGACCCGAGCCCGCGTGTTTTCGGTGTACCACCAGCCGCGATTGCGCAGTTCCGGACGTTCAATCGGTACTGACAGGTCAGCCAAATCCAGAGCCACAAAGGTGGGTCTTTGGGCGGGCGGAGCCATCACTAAATCACGAGGTTTAGTGAGCCCAGTCAGCACTACACAAGACGCCAACTGGGCGTTGTTTGCCCCGAGGATGTCGGTTGCCAATTGGTCGCCAATGGCCAGTGCGTGCCGTTTCAAGATTCGGTGTTTACGTTCCGCCGCCTTCACCCGATCGAATTCTTTTTCTTTCGCCAGGTCCGCCTCGCTGAGAACTACGGGTTCGCTATCCGGATCCTCTTTGGCTTCACGAGCCTGCTTTGCCTGCTCACGTGCCGCCGCAGCGGCTTCTTCATTGGCTTTGACTTCCGCGGCGATTTCTTCATTTCCCATCAGATAATCGTGGCAACGCTTAATCGCTAAATCGTAGATAGAAAGTTCCGGCTTGCCGCACACTATCGGTTCGCTCTTGGTAACACGACGAATCGCTTCCACCAGGGAACCGTTACCGATGCCTCGGCCTTTTTCGGTCGGCAGAGAGTAATCCATATTTGTAACCACCCACTTCGCGCCGTTCGCGATGGCGTAACAGGCCTCGGACAGTTCTGCCCAGCCCACCTCGAAACCAAGTCCTTGCAAGACCCCCGCAGGCTTTTGGTCAGCCGTGGACACGGCTTCAAAGCCCGCCTCCTGCACCGCATGTGGCACTCCTTCACCCCCGACGCACAGGACTTTCGACCCCGGTTCCAGCAGTTCGCTGAGCTTTGCTGCCCCATCTTGCGCGGAAGTCACGATGTCATCGGGTTCGACTTCAACCCCAGCAGCAGCTAATTTCGCCACCACGTCTTGCGGTATGCGCGCCGCATTATTGGTCAGGAACACGAACTTTCCGCCCAATTCGCGACCTGCGGAAATGCTTTGCGCGACCCCGTCTACCGGTTGCGCCCCATTCCAGGTTACCCCGTCCAAATCGGTAAGTAACAGGGGGTAAAGCTGAGCCAGGGGGACATTCGCCCCTTGCAAAGTGGTCGGGTTAGCCTTTTGCTCGGCTTCTTCAGCTTCTTGAATATCGAGGATTTCAACGTCCTCTGGTTCCCGCGGAATTAACGCCTGTGCAGCGGCGGCTTCCTCATCCCGCCCCAGCTCACGCAGCCGGTCAGCCTTCACGCTGAGTAGTCGTCCATATTCAAAGCTCTCTGCATCGGAATCCACCTGAGCCAAGGCTGCTTCAATGACTGCCAGCCCGGTCTCATATTCACCCAAATCTGCCCTGGCAGAGGACTCCACCAAAGCAAGTTCAAATTGTTCCGTTCGATCCAAATCCCCCGGTTTCACCGACTTGATGATTTCCAACGCTTTTTCGGGACGTCCCAGACCGCGTTCCGAGTCGGCTTCTACCGATTTCAGCACTTCGATGCCGCTCATCCGCCGGGCAGTTTTCACTTCGCGCAGTGCTTCACTGTACTTGCCACAGGCGTAGGCAGTCAAAGCAACAGCTTCACGAACCACGTCGATACGCCAAGCCATCTTTAGGGCTGCCCGCGCATATTCATGAGCCAGTTCGGGCTGCGTGTCGAACAGTTCCGCGGACATGACCAGGTGCCGAGCCACGTTTTCCGCGGTTTCTTTCGGCAGCGGACTCAGGCGAGACCAAGCCTCTTTATCCAACATATCCCAAGTAATTGAAGCGGGGATTTCCAGATACCGGGAGCGTCCGGTCGTACCGTGACCGCGTTTATCCGACCCGGTGCGACTGCGGTTGTATCCCCGATCGTTGTAGCGTGAGCCACGTTCCGAACCTGCGGAGCGGAAACCCGAGCGCCCCGAGTCACGGCGTTCCCCGCCACGCTCAAAGTTACGTTTGCCACCCCGGTCATCGCGCCGCCAATCATCGCGGTCGTTGTCGCGACGAGGGCGTCCCGAGTAGCCGCCACGTTTTCCACCGCGTTCCTCGCGACTGTACTTGCCACCTGACTTGTATCCGCCTTTACGGTCGCCTTTGAACCCCCCGCGACCTTTACGTTCGTTATCTCGTTTGTCACCGCGCGACCCGCGGTCGTCCCCCTCATTTTCGCGAGACTCGCCTTTGCGCTCGCGCCAATTTTCTTTCGGTTCCTCTGCCAAGTTTTCCCAAGGACGAGGATTGTCTGATTCTGTCACTGTTCTTATCCTTTGCAATCGATCCACTATTCTGTTTTCATCATTAAGTCTACACGTACCTAGAGCAGTTAAAATCCTCAGTTTTGTTTTTCTGCAGGTGCTAGTACCGCTGTCGTTTTCGCACCTCTTGCCCTTAGGATGGAAAACATGGAAATCACAGTAGCGGCGGACGGCTCTGCCTTGGGAAATCCCGGACCAGCCGGATGGGCGTGGTACGTTGACGAAAATTGTTGGTCAGCAGGCGGCTGGACAAAGTCCACGAACAACCGTGGTGAACTGATGGCGGTGGTGGACTTTTTGGAAAAGACTTCCGATATTCCCAACCTGACCATTCATTTCCTGTGTGATTCTCAATATGTCATCAACTCGGTAACGAAGTGGATGCCGGGATGGAAACGCCGCGGCTGGCGCAAAGCTGACGGCAAAGCGGTGCTGAACGATGACCTGATGAAACGCCTAGATGCTGAACTGTCGGGACGCGCGGTGGACTTCCGCTGGGTAAAAGGTCACGCCGGACACACTCTCAACGAGAAAGTCGACAAGCTGGCTCGGGGGGCTGCTACCGCATATCAACAGGGACGTTCCCCTCAAACTGGTCCAGGCTTGAGCCCGGAGCTGTGTGCCTTGGCAGCACCATCCCAGTCGCCTGTAAATGCCTGTTCTTCTGTAAGCCCGATTACAGCCGACGCGCCACTAGAAACTGGAGGCGCAGGGATTCAGGGAACTTTGTTTTAGCTGTTCTCAGATACACCGTCCCCGCGAGAAATCGCGCTCTTCGCGATAGATTGGTCATATGCAGAAACTCTCCCCAAATATTGATGCCCTGCTGGATGCGATGTTGGGTCTGCCGGAACGGCATATCGAGCGAACAGTTGCCCGGCTACTAGATAAGCATCGGGGGATTTCCACACCTGAGCTGATGGATTTGGTGACGCGGCGCTACGTGCGGGTATCTCAAACGGCATCGGCAGGAGTGGGGGCAGGAGCCGCGGTTCCTGGCTCCGGGCTGGCAATCGGGGCAGCTTTGACCGGGCTAGAACTGAGCGTATTTGCTGCCAATACGGCGCTTTATGTGTTGACTATGGCGCGGCTTTCCGGTATTGCCACCGAAAATTTGGAAGCGCGCAAGACTTTGGTGCTCTCGGCAATCCTTGGGGATGAGGCGAGCAAAGTGGTCTATGACCAAGCTGGAGTGGGCATCTGGAATTGGGCACGAATTCAAGTTGCCAACAATGCTACCGCCACTCTGAGCTCAGCCAATAAGGCTTTGGCTCAGTTCGCGGGGAAAAAGATTTCTAAAAAACTTTCGGGACACCTTGTGGGGCGTTTCATTCCCCTGGGTATTGGCGGAGCGCTGGGGTTTATCTCCGGACGTAAACTCGCCCTAGATACGGTGAAAGGGGTCAATACCCAAATCGCCCTGCTGGCAAGCCCGCAATCGGCGCCCGATTGGCGACCTCCGCTTTCAGCGCACACCCCGGACTGGGACGCCATAGAAAGTTAGTGGAACTGCTCCAACCAGGCGTGTTGCTTTAACAGGTGGTGCAGATTCGGGTCGTCGTGTTCGTTAAAGGGATACACTTCCAGGCATTTATCTCCGCTCCACTCGTTGAAGATTGAGTAGGTGCAGGCGGGAGGCACGTACTCATCGCTGAGCGACACTGAGAAATAGGCCGGGTGCATGGCTTGTCGCGCAAAATTGACGGCATCAAAATACGACAGGGTTGTTTCTACCTGCTCGTATTGATCCGGATAGGCACGCAGATAACGCTGCACTTCCCGGTAAGGCATGTGATTATTATGGCTGACCCCATACATTACGTTGCCCAAAGCTAAATCCGACAACACTGCCCGCACGCCCTGGTGCCACGCTCCGACACAAACCGCCAAGGTTCCGCCTTGGGACGCTCCAGCTACAAAAATTCGTTTCGGGTCGATAAAGTTTAAGGTCGCTGCGGCATCAATAGCTCGGTGGGCGTCAGTTATCAGACGGCGAAAATAATAGGTTTCACGATTTTCGATGCCCAGGGTAAAGAACCCGAAGGCGTGTGGAGGGGCTGGATGCGGGTCAGGAGTGGCTCCCCCGGTGCCGCAGTCTCCACCTTGACCGCGACTGTCCATAATGAGATGCACGTAACCGGCAGAAGGCCAGAACAGGCGTTCTCCGGGTACCCCACGCCCCACACCGTAGCCGAGGTACTCCACGATGAGGGGTTGACCTTCACACTTGGTAAATCCAGGCGCTCCTGCCAACCAACCTTTGATGCTCTCCCCGGCAAATCCGGGAAAGGTCACATCGTAAAATTCGACGGTCTCTATCGGGGTATTGACCTGTTGCAGTTGAATATGTGCTGGAATCTGACGAGAGTCCTGCAGCGTGTTGCTCCAAAAAGTTACGAAGTCCGCGGGCAAATTGACCTGCGGTGAAAATTTTTCCAGTTCGGTTCGTTCCATACCGGTTAGCATTGTCCTCCCCGCGGATCCACCGGATGCCCTTATCCAAGTCCATCGCACTCTTGACTGCATCTGCAAACGCTATAATCCTAAACCATTTCATTTTTGAGTTACGCTACCAAATCAGGTCGAAGGCCTTGTGGTTCATGCAGTTAAATGCGATTCGCGGGGAAGCCTAAGCTTCCCCGCGAATACAGATTATTCGCAACGAAAGGCGT
Organism: Mobiluncus curtisii ATCC 43063; assembly: GCF_000196535.1. Classification (NCBI taxonomy): domain Bacteria; kingdom Bacillati; phylum Actinomycetota; class Actinomycetes; order Actinomycetales; family Actinomycetaceae; genus Mobiluncus; species Mobiluncus curtisii. The sequence goes on from NC_014246.1 coordinate 2,137,736, forward strand.
TTTCAAGCCTTCCGAGATGGTGACAGCCGCACCATCTTGGTACTACATCTTCTTGCAGTCGCGACGGGTAATCTCATCGGGACCACTGTAATTACCGCCGGGGGTAATGATGGTGCCAGATTCACCCGCGATAATCTTTTGAGCATCGCTGAGCTGCCCAATCGCAGCAACATCACCGGTCAGCTCGACAAAGCGGCAAGCTGCTTCGACCTTCGGCCCCATAGAGCCGGCGGGGAAGCCACCTGCGCGCATAGCGGCAGGGCTGGCCCGGTGAATTTCCTTTTGCTCGGGAGTGCCGAAGTTCTCCATTACAGCGGGAACATCGGTCAAAATCATCAGGAAATCGGCATCCAGGTGCTCGGCCAGGGTCGCGGCAGTCAAATCTTTGTCGATTACTGCCTCCACGCCCTGCAGCTTGCCCTTTTCATTACGGACGACAGGAATACCGCCGCCACCCGCGCAGACCACGACAGCGCCAATGTCGAGCATCCGGCGAATCAACCGGGTCTCTACCACACGCTGCGGCTTAGGCGAGCCGACAACGCGACGGAAGTACTCTCCGTCAGCTTTCATTATCCAGCCACGAGACTTCGCCAGCTCTTCGGATTCTTCCTTGTTGTAAACCTGGCCTACGAACTTGGTCGGGTTATCGAATGCAGGGTCTCCAGCCAAAACCAGAGTCTGGTTCACGAAAGAAGCCACATGCCGCCCCGGAAGGTTATTCTGCAGAGACTGCAACAGCCAGTAACCAATCATGCCCTGGGTTTGTGCACCCAAAGTATCGAAAGGATAGGGCTGGGTCAGATTCGGATCGTTAGCTGACTGCAAAGCCAACACGCCAACCTGGGGACCATTACCGTGGGTGATAACCACTTCATGTTCTTCCGCCAAGGGCGCGAGTTTCTGCACTGCCAGCTCAACGTTAGCAATCTGCGTGGCGGAATCCGGCTTTTCTCCACGGCGCAGCAGGGCGTTGCCGCCCAAAGCAATAACTATACGCATCTCTTACTTCTCTCCTAGCGTCGCCACCATTACGGCTTTAATCGTGTGCATCCGGTTTTCGGCCTGATCGAACACCACGGAGCATTCACCGTTAAAGACATCGTCGGTTACTTCCATACCGTCCAAGCCGTACTTCTGGTAGATGTCTTCACCAACGGTCGTGTGGCGGTCATGGAAAGACGGCAAGCAGTGCAGGAACTTGGTGTTCGGGTTACCAGTCTTGGCCATCAGTTCAGCGTTCACCTGGTAGGGCTTCAGCAGCTTGATGCGTTCATCCCAAACTTCCTTCGGCTCACCCATGGAAACCCAAATATCGGTGTAGACGAAGTCCACGCCCTTGACGCCTTCATCAACGCTCTCGGTGTGCAGGATCTTGGCACCGGTCTGCTTGGCGATTTCTTCAGCCTTAGCAATAATCTCCGGGGAGTTCCACAGTTCCTTAGGAGCCACAATCCGCACGTCCATTCCCAGCATCGCGCCGGAAATCAACAGAGAGTTAGCCATGTTGAAGCGGGAGTCGCCCACGTAAGCGAAAGAAATCTCGTTGTAAGGCTTGCCGCTCTGCTCGTGCATGGTCAGCATGTCACACAGCATCTGGGTGGGATGCCAAGCATCGGTCAAGCCGTTCCACACCGGCACGCCGGACATTTCAGCCAGGACATCTACCTTGTGCTGGGAGTCACCACGGTATTCGATACCGTCATAGAAACGACCCAACACGCGGGCAGTATCCTCAATAGACTCCTTGTGACCCATCTGAGAGCCGGAGGGATCCAGATAGGTTACGTGAGCGCCCTGATCGTAGGCAGCAACTTCAAAAGAGCAGCGGGTACGGGTCGAAGTCTTTTCGAAAATCAGAGCAATGTTCTTGTTCTTCAGGTACTGAACTTCGCGACCTTCTTTCTTCGCGGCTTTCAGTTCAGCAGCCAGCTCGAGCAGTTCCAGCCACTCGGCAGGAGTAAAGTCGAGTTCTTTCAAAAAGTGACGACCGTGAAAATCAGTCATGGGTTTTCCTTTCAAATAGGTTTTTTCTTGTTGATGGGTAATGCGTGGAGAATAATCTCCAAATTTCTGGATAGTACCATAACAGCACCGCTACGGTTACCGGCCAGAAAAAACATACCCCCGTGGGCTGCCCCGTTGATAACCTCCGAGGCAGCCCGGAGGGGAAACTTATAACCGCTTACGAGTGGCTCTACTTGTAGAGCGGGTCGCGAGCAATCGGGCAGCTCATGCAACGCGAGCCACCGCGGCCACGACCGAGTTCGGCGCCGTCAATCTCGAGGACCTCGATACCAGCATTGCGCAGGTTCTTGTTGGTCTCGATGTTGGAGCGGTAGCCCATCACAACCCCCGGTGCAATAGCCAGGGTGTTGTTCGCGTCGTTCCACTGTTCGCGTTCGACGTTGAAGTAGTCGCCGCCGGTGGGGCAGACATGGAACTTCACGCCCAGCGCTTCGTTCAAGGTGTCGACCAGCTTCGTGCCGTCGCGGCGAATGTCGACGCCGCTGGACTTGGACTCATCAGGACGCAGCGAGAAGGTCCAAGTATTGTCGACGTAAGGCATGTAAGCGTTTACGACGTCCTCGGAGCAGAACGTAAAGATGGTGTCCAGGTGCATTGCCGCACGAGTCCGCGGAATACGCGCCACGATGACGCGCTCAGCAGCCTTCTTGGCGAACAATTCCTTGGCCAGCTCCGTAGTGGCGTTGAGCGAGGTACGCTCGCCCATGCCGACCAGCAGCACACCATCCTTCAGAGGCATCACGTCGCCGCCTTCGATGAAGGTGTTGGGGTGCCACTTCTTGTCTGGGTCAGCGCCGAACCAGATGTTAAAGTCCTCGTTAGCGAAACGCGGGTGGTACTGGTAAATCGCGTGAGTCAGGAGGGTCTCCTGACGGCGAGCCTGCCAGTACATCGGGTTCAGGGACACGCCATTGAACACCCAAGCGGAGTTGTCACGAGTGAACTGAGTATTGGGCAGCGGATTGAAAATCCAGTCGTGCAGGTTGTAACCGTCAGGGGTCACAGCTTTCTTGTACACGCCGCCGACTTCATCGGGAATCTCATCGAGGTTGATACCGCCGATGAGGTAACGTGCCAGTTCCTTGGAGTCCATTTCCGTGAAGTAATCACGGAAGTCCTTGGCGACGATGGGGTTAACCATGTCGTCGGCGACACGGCGATCCAGGATAAACTTGCGAGCTTCCTTGTTATCCAGGATTTCGCTCAGCATGACCTGCATATCGAGTACTTCGATGTCGCGGGCCTTCATCTGAGCCACGAAGTCATCGTGGTGCTTCTGCGCTTCTTCGACCCACAAGACATCATCGAATAGTAGGTCCGAGCAGTTTTCAGGAGTTAGCCGCTTATGAGCTAAATCAGGCCTGCAAACCATCACAGTACGCAGAACCCCTGCCTCAGAGTAAACACCAACTTTGTTGTTCATATTGATTCCTTTCTAACGTAATCGTTGTTTTGGTACGTACGCAGGTCGCCTCAGGGCGCGAAGACTTATAGTCATCGGTACAAGTGTACGAACCGAGCCGAGAGGACCCCTTTAGTCCTCATGCTGTGTGGATATGAAGTTATCTTTCAAGAGGTTTTCTTTGGCGATGTCCCGGGTCGGTCGGGTGACCTCACCGAGCCATCGCCAAAGAAAACGCAAGATTCAATTGTCGGTAGTCTTTACAGACCGTTCCAGAACATAGCGCTGATGAAGTCACCCTTGAATACGGTGACCCAGATAATCAGCAGTACCGTGAAAGCTACAGCCACGCCCAGCAAAATCTTGTCTTTACCCTGGAAAGCCGGCCGGTCAGGATATTGTTCCTTACGTCCCTTGTAATACAGCGGGGAGCCAATCAACCACAGCAAACCGTTGAGGAACAGCAGCCCGATGCCGCCAGCCCACAGCAACCAGACCGTGTAGACGGTAGCGATGACGCCAACGCACATCCGGTAGCCCTTAGAAGACTTCACACCTTCCGCTTCGTTGCGTCCATGCGAGGTCTGAATAATCTGGTAGATTGCCGAAATCACGTAGCACGGAATAATCAGCGAGGCCGCGATGGTAATCAAGTCGGTGTAGCTCGAGGCAAAGCCCAAAATCATGATGATGTAGACAATGGAAGACACAATGTTGGTCACCCACAGCGAAACTGTCGGGGAGCCTTTCCGGTTCGTCTTGCCAAAGGCCGCCATGATGTTGTGGTCAGCTGCCGGCACGAATAGAATCTCGGAGGCCAGCATGACCCAGGTCAGCATAGCGCCAGCCACGGAGATTAGCACCGCAATGTTGATGAATCCGGCACCCCAAGGACCGACCGCAGCCGCCATCGCACCGCCCATGGACGGATCGGCGAGTCCAGCCAACTCGGGCTGGGCCATCAAGCCGTAGGACAGGACGTTCACAAATACCAGCAATGCCAGCACGGTAAGGAAAGCGATAACCGTAGCCTTGGCCACATCGCTGGACTTCTTGGCACGAGTGGAGTACACCGAAGCACCTTCGATACCGATGAACACCCAAACCGTAACCAGCATCATGTGGGAAACCTGAGCCATCACCGGACCAAGCCCGACTTCTTCGCCCTCGGGACCAACCTGCACCACGTTGCCCCAGAAGTCAGCCGTAAAGAAACCGACCTTGAAAGCCACAGCAGCACAGATGATAAAGACAACAATCGGAATAATCTTAACCGCGGTAACAATCGTGTTCACGAACGCTGCGGTACGGATACCGGCCAAAATCAGGAAGTGAATCAACCACAGGCAGACCAGACCGAATATCAACCCCGCGATAGAAACGGAATCTCCTTGCATCAAGCCGGAGAATACCGCGAATCCACCCAGAGCTGACGTGAAAAAGGCAATGTAAGAGAGGTTGCCGGCCCAAGCCGATAACCAGTATGACCAGGCGGACATAAAGCCGCCGAAGTTGCCCAGGCCTTCGCGTGCGTAGCCATAAACACCACCAGTGATGTCTGGACGAGTTGTTGCCAGAGATTGGAACACGAAAGCCAGCATCAGCATACCGATGCCGGTAATCAACCAACCTATCAACAGCGGTCCCGGCGCCGCTTTGCCAGCCATCTGGCTCGGTATCCCGAAGATACCCGCTCCAACCATGGAACCTATACCAAAAGCAATCAACGGGAATAGGGGAAGCTTAACTTCCTCTGTTTCCGCAACAGCATTGTCGTTGCTCATTCTTTACCCTTCTATATGGAGTGAAGTGTGCGGTCTCGAAAACAGCGTTCTCGGGGTATGCGCCCCATTGCCGCTGCCCTAAAAACATCTGTTATTTTTCGCACTAATTCATTGTATTACCTGTTCACACGTAAATCGAGGGATTTTCAAATTTGAATAATTATGCGTATACCCTTCTTTGTCCCCCTGTAGTCCGCATCCAGAGAATGCATATATTTTCATGTTACAGTAGGCGGTTTTGGGGGGTGGTAGCGCGTTCGGGAGGTGGCACAAGCGTCGGGCTCTGGCTGCACAAGGTCGGTGGGGTTTGTTCGCCTCGTCAGGCTTTAAGGGGTATTTGAGTCCGTGCCTGGCAAGTTATTCCACGGGTTGCGCATTCGTTGCTGGCACTGGCACACGCAAACAGACTGAAAAACCAGGAAACGGGAAAACGACACTGCGCCAAGACGGTGAAAATCATTCAGCAGCGCGCCCGAAGGGACTCGAACCCCCAACCTTCTGATCCGTAGTCAGATGCTCTATCCATTGAGCTACGAGCGCTTCGCGTACAAGTTTAATTGAAGTGTCCCGGGTTTTGTTCCTAGGTTTTTTGTGAGGGTTGTTTTATGCCTTGGAAGTATTCGCGGGAGTTTAGGGATTGTGCTGTTGGGTTGGTGTTTGACTGGCTTCGAGACGGTTCTGGGGTTTCGAGATGGGCGGTTATCAGTGATATCGGATTGAAACTTGGTGTGAGTCGTGAATCATTGCGTCGCTGGGTTGTTCAAGCCGAGATAGACCGGGGAGAAAGACCCGGGGGTTAGTCGGGAGGAGTCTGCCGAGATAAGGCGGTTGCGTAAGGAAAACGCGGAGCTTAAACGTACTAACGAGAGTTTGAAGCTCGCATCGGCTTTTTTCGCCAAAGAACTCGACCACCCCGGGATGAAATGATTGCGTTTATTGATGAGTATCGTGATTGTTTCTCGGTCGAGCGTATTTGCCGGGTTATGAACGAGCACACGGTTGGGGGCTTCCTCACGCCACGTGGTTACCGGGCGGCAAAGACCCGAAAAGTGAGCGCTAGGCAATTGAGAGATGCCTTGTTAATCGAGGAAATCGTGAAGATTTTCGACCAGAATTACCGTGTTTACGGGATTCGTAAAATCTGGCGTGCTATGCGCCGGACTGGATGGGATATCGGGCGGGAACAGACTGGCAGATTGATGCGTCTGGACGGGATTTGCGGGGCGCGTAGGGGACGTAGACCAGTTACTACCCGTCCTTCTAAGGTCCCTGATGCACGCCCTAATCTAGTTAATCGCCAGTTTAGAGCAGATAGACCTAACAGGTTGTGGGTAGCAGATATTACCTATGTTCGTGCTCTTTCTGGTTTTGTTTATACAGCGTTCGTAACCGATGTGTATTCTCGAAAGATTGTGGGGTGGGCTACCAGGTCATCAATGAAAACCGAGGTACTGTCCCTGCAAGCACTCGAGCAGGCCATAGCCCTAGCAAGAGACAATCTTGCAGGCCTGGTGCATCATTGCGATCACGGTAGCCAGTACACCTCCATTGCCTATAACGACAAACTCACTGATTACGGTATAAAACCTTCTACCGGAACCGTGGGAGACTCCTACGATAACGCCCTGGCAGAGACCGTAAATGGTTTATATAAGACCGAACTTATCTATTCGCAAACCTGGGAAACCCTGTCCGAGGTCGAGTTCGCCACCATGAACTGGGTTCACTGATGGAACAATACCCACCTTCACGAATCCCTGAACTATTCCACCCCCGAGGAGGTGATAACCCGCTACAACCAAACCCATGCTAAACAACTAGCACCCACATAAGAAGCGGAACAAAACCCAGGACGCTTCACCGCAGCGCCTAACCCCCACTTCGCGCTCAAACTAAATGACGCACAACTAACCATTCGCGCTCAAATTGACATGAGGCACCACGAATCCCAGAATAGACAACCACAAATCCACGGCCACTTCCAGGTTACTGTCCAAGAAGTCATAGGCAGAGGTATGCAGGGGTGGCCAATCTTCCCCATTACCGATATAAACCATCGCCCCGCTGGCAAGTTTCAGGTAATGTCCGAAATCTTCCGAAGCACGGTAGGGCTTTTCCAGGTACACTACCGGCAGACCGGCACGTTGCGCGGCGGCGACAACCAGGTCTATCGCTGCGTCATCGTTGCATGTTTCAGGAAATACGTCGCAGTCAGTCAGGGACAGCAGCAGGGAGGTCTGTTTCGCTAGGCGGGAAGCCTCGTCACAAATCAGGCTCTTCAGCTTTGCCAGGTCAGACTCGTTTTCGGCGCGCAGAGTTAAGTTCAGCTCCCCGTGAGAAGCCGAGATACCAAAGTCCTTGCGTCCGACTTCGATTCCTACCACGGTGGCCAGCACGAATCCCTCAAAACAAGAATGCCGATTACCGAGTCTCGCCACTCCTGCCAAATCCATAACGTAGAGAACCAGCTGCGCAATCGCTTCGCTGGGGTTCAGTCCAGCTTCCGGGTTGCTGGCGTGCGTGGTAATGCCTTTAAAATCCAGGCTCAGTCCTTGCGAGGCACACTGCGACACGCCACGTCGTAAAGCCACACAGCCGCGAGGAATTCCGCTCCAGTTGTGGAAAGCATAAATTTGGTCGATTCCTTCACGTTCAATGAGACGGGAACTGGCGTATCCCCCAGCCCCGGTTTCTTCGGCAGGCTGAAAAATGAGATAAACGTCTGATGGCACTTCATGCCCTGCCAATTCCAGAGCTAATCCCGCCAGAGCGGAACTGTGCCCGTCATGACCACACTTGTGCGCTACACCAGGATTCTGAGAGGCATAAGGGAGGTCCAAATCTTCCGGAATGGGCAGCGCATCGTAGTCTGCACGGAAACCGATGGCTGGCTGGCTGGAATTCGTTCCGGGAATCTTCACCCAAAACCAACTGCCTTCGTCATGAATAGCAAAGGAGGTGTGCTCGGCTAGAAAGCTCATCAACCGGTGTTTGGTTTCCGTTTCTTGCCCGGAAATTTCAGGATGAGCATGGAGCTCATGGCGCAGCTCTGTGATCAGTTTCAAGTTGCTTTGTTGCATGTTTCTAGAGTCCTCTTTCCTCAAACTACATTCAACCTCGGTACCTATTGCCGAGCCTCACTGCTAGTTTAGTCAGGATGAGCGGTAACGTAGTGGTTCTGGGAGAGCTATTCCATTCCGGAGATGGAAAGTATGAGGGTATGGAGCGCTTGGGCAGCTGCTTCATCACGACAAATTATCAACAGAGTATTATCTCCCGCTATCGTGCCCAAGACTCCCTCAAGGTTTTCTTTATCTACTATCGAAGCTAGTGGCGAAGCAGCTGCGGGGTGCGTGCGCAGAATGACTTGATTACAAACGCACGTAGACTTCAGCAAAAATTGTTTTACCCAATAATCAAGACTGCCGTTGAGAGGTTTAGCGTTCCCTGCGGTGCCCTCGGTAGGGACCAAGGAATAATGCAGGTTTCCATCACGGTCTCGAATCTTGGTGGCACAGAGCTCTTCCAAAT